>CAWIVH010000001.1:0-1274490 GCA_963839475.1 uncultured Acidobacteriota bacterium
TGCATGTTGTTTCCGACTATGGCGGAATTCAGTGTGGCCTGGAAGAGCACCACCCAGCGGCCGACTTTCTGGAAGAGATTGTTGGACACCAGGAAGTTCTCGTGCGTCGGCCAGTAGCTGGCGACCAGAGTACATCCTTTGTCGGTCGCAAACCGATTGTGCGCAACGGTATTGCTGGCGACAATCGATGGCCCGAACGCCGTGTAGGCGTAGAACTCGACGCCGTGGAAAACATCGGTGAAGCTGTTGTGCGTAACTTCGTTGTTGCGCAGGATGCCGGTCCAATACGCAGCAAGACAGACGTTGATCTGGTGGACGAGCTGCCCGCTGAAGGCGTTGTCCCTGATCACGTTGTTTTGGAGAATCCCTGCCTCGAGCATCGTCCATCTCGCCCGATGGGCCAGTTCCCACCCGGGGGTCAGGTAGATCGCATACTGCCGGCATTCCATCCTGTTCCCGGTCACGACCATCTCCGACCCGTATCCCCAGATGCCATACTCGCAGTTGATCAAGACGTTGTTCGTGAAGTAGGTCTTCACCGGATCAGTAAAATCGAACGGGTAGGACGGGTCGGCGGCGGGGTTTCCGCCGGTGGGCACGTAGTGCGGATAAACCGTCCTGAGCTCCAGGCTGGGATAGAACACCTCGTACTGGCCGGAATCTTCAAACACGCAGTGGTCGACGGTCGTGCCGGCAACCAGTGTATGGATCGGGAGCATCACCTCGGAGAAGCGAAGTCCACGAAAGGTCACGCCGACGGCCGACACCTTGAAGTGACTGTTGGGACTCAGGTGGGTAGTTATCGTCGTCAGAACGTTGCCGTCCGCGTCCGTTTCTCCGACAAGTGTCAGCCTCTTGTCGATGACGAAGACCTGGAATCCAACGGTCATTGTAAAGGAGGGCAACCCGGGCACCGGCAGCACGACGGTGTAGGTGTACGATCCGGTCTTCCCGAGCCAGAAAGTGCCAGCTCTGAGGACCAAGGTGTCGCCAGGCTGAGCCTGGTCGGTCACCCAAGTGAGGTCGTCGCCATCGACGTCTATGTCGTTGGCAGGTGTGATGTACCAGCTGTTACCGACGTGCTCGATCAGGGCCGGGTTGACAGCCGCGGCTGCCGTGCCGACTGCTGCGAGCAGCGCCAAAGTCATTACAGCAAATCGAAACAAGCCTCTCATATTAATCCCTCCGTTTGCGGGTTTATGGATTACTCACCGGTCGAACGGCGAATCACGGCCACTGGCCGGTCAACGACAGGCTCGAATGTGCCCGGGATCGCTGTGCGCCGTCCCGATGATTGTGTGAGGAGTTTCTGATGTTTTGCTGATGACTCCCGCCGCAGCGCCCGAAGCCTTCAGTTCAGTGGCAGCGGTTGAGGTAAAGGACCAGCAGTCAGCTACGCTCCGGGTGCGAGGTTCCGGGGAACTACCACCAGCTCATGCCAGACATCCTGCCGTCCCGGGGTCCGACGAAGCTCAGCCAGAAGGGATCGCCTCCCAGGACAATCCTCGCATATTCCTCTAAGTGGTCGGTAGGAAGAGCAAGCGGCATGAACTCCCTTTTCCCGGACAAGAATCTCGCGCCTCACAGTTGAGTAAACCGAGGCTACCGCACTGCGTAGTTCAAAGTCGGCTTGGCGTCTGGGGCAATGCGTGTCGTCCCTGTCCGGCCCACGCCGTTTCTTGAACGAATCGCGATCCAGCCGAACCTCGGCGGGATTCTTGAAGAGATCCACGCCTGCCAGGGCGAACTTCATTTCTTTCGGCGAATATACGAAGCCGCCGGGAAATTGACATAACACCTGCATTATCGGAAGCATAATTCCGCCCCATCGGAAGCAGAACCCGGCTCAAATTCGACGCAAAACGCGCTCATTCAAACTATCAGCAGAGACAGGTGCCAGCCAGCCGATAGATGACTGAAGACGTCGATGGGGAGGATCCACCGGGCAATAGCTCGGTTCTCATGGATATGGTGGGAAGTCCGCGTTTCTGAGGAGCATTTTTGCTCCGCATTCGCCTCCCGTTTGCCTCCCATTTTTGGGCTAAGAGTTGGTAACTTTTGGTAGGCAGCCGACCACCAAAAACCGGGCATTAATCATTTAATTGGTAATATTTGGCAGGATTTGATAATGCCTGTGGATCGGACTGAAAATCCGTTTGTCGACGGTTCAATTCCGCCCCCCGGCACCACACAACTTCTTGATTCCCCTTTACTTACAAGCTCCATTTCCGTTGCTCCGGAATCGCCCATTTCCCTTTGTGGGTAAATCGTGGGTAAATTACGCTGTTTTAGCATCTTTTTCGGCATTCCCAGCCAGTGCAATTTGAAGAGCATCCACCGCCGATCTCTTGGTCCCCGGCGACAGGTGGGCATAGCGCAGGGTCCTTGCTATGGCCTTGTGGCGCATGATCTCCTGTACTGCCGCCAGAGGCACCCCGGCCATTATCATATGGCTTGGTGCCGTGTGTCGCAGAGTTGGATTCTGGTGAATAATCTCAGCCCGGCGCTGCACTCTGTGAGAAGGCAGGTTGCTCCCGCATTTTGCGGCTTCGTTCAACCCGGATTCCGAAGTAGAGGTGCACTGTTTTGCCCCTAATCAGTTAAATTGAAATTGGGTTATCAAAAACTGAGGAGGGAACAAAACAGTGCGCCGACAAATTACCTCGATTTTCGGAGAAAAGAAAGTAGTTCTGCAAGAAACCAACCGCGCCGTAACGCCGTTTGGCGGGCTGGCGGTCTTCCTCGAGTATTTGACCAAAGTCGAGTATGTGGTGAAAGTGGCCGAGCACATGCCGGTCCGCTATGAATCGCCCAATGCAATCGATCCGACGCAAACCTTCACGGCGTTTCTGATTTCGGTATTGGTAGGAGCAAGGCGGTTCGCTCATGCAGCGATGCTCCGTGCTGACAAAGCGTTGCACAGCCTGATTGGGGTGACGAGGTTTCCGACGGATGACACGATTCGGAACCTGTTCAAGCGCTTCACGCAAGGCAAGGTGTATGAGTTTTATGCTCCGCTCTGGGAATGGATGATGGAGCGATTGCCGGTACGAGATCAGGGATACAGTCTCGACCTGGACTCGACGGTTTTCGAGCGTTATGGGGAGCAACAAGGAGCAAGAAAGGTTTCAATCCCAAGAAGCACGGCCGGCCGAGTCATCATCCGTTATTGGCCGTGCTGGCCGAAGCGTATTTTGTATTGCACGGCTGGCTGCGCAGTGGGAATTGTTCTTCTGCCCGAGGAGCAGTGGAATTTTTGAAGGAGGCTCTGGCCCTGCTGGGTGGGCGGCACAAGATTCGAGTAGTGCGAGCCGACTCCGGATTTTTTGATAACGATCTTCTGAGTTTCATGGAAGGACGGCATCTGCTCTACATTGTCGTGGCACGCCTGACATACCTGATCAAGAAAGAGCTCAAGCATCTGGAAGACTGGCGTGAACTGGATGCGGATTATTCGGTGACGGAATTCACCAAGAAGCTGCAGGGCTGGAGCCAGGCGCGCCGATTCGTGGTGATTCGCGAGCTCATGAGGGAGAAACCATCTGTTGGACGCAAGTTATTCGATGTGCCTGGATATACGTTTCGGGTTTTCGTCACATCGGTTTCGTGCAGTCCTGAAGAGGTGTGGCGCGACTACAACAAGCGCGCCGATATGGAGAAACGCATCGGGGAATTGAAATACGATCTCGCCGCGGATGACTTTTGTCTTCGCGAATTTTTTGCAACCGAAGCGGCCTTCTGCTCGATCCTTTTGCTTTTCAATCTGCTGAGCGAATTCCAGAGAGTCATTGGGCTGACCACATATCGGCAGCCAGCAACCCTTCGGGTGCAGGTGGTTTTGTGTGGAGCTCTGTTGGGCCGTGCTGGCCACAAAACTGTGTTGCACCTGTCCTCGGCCTGGGGTGGCTTACAAAAGCGCATCTCTTGGCTGAACAACACGATGACCTACGTTTTTCCAAAATCGCCGAAGTTGGAATTTGAGCCAGCGAGCGGATGCTTATGAGGGTCGAAAACGGAGCCGTTTCGACCCTCAACTTCGGAATCCGGGTTCAATAATTCACAGACTACCTTTTCCCAGGTTCCGGGTGAATTGCTGGCATAGCGTATTCCCCGCCTCCGCAAGTGGCGTTCCGCATCTGGTGAGCCGTGAAGGCGGGCACGGAGACCTATCGTGCCGCGTTCGAATCGCTATCCCGGCCATTTCAATGAATCCGATCCGATCAAAAAGCCGGATTCAACTCTCCGGTGCCCGCAGCGCCGATAATGGACTGCGCACTTTGCTGCAAAGACACCCTCCCACCTGCTTGTTCGGCCTGTCAGCCCGCCGCCGTCGGTGCGCAACGCCGTCCTGCGATTCCGCCCGCTCACGGTGTCCTGATTTTATTCCCACTCCCCGAACAGTCCTTCCCGCAGCCGGAACCAACGCAAATCCGCATACGCCCACGATCGCCGGTCTCCAGCAACCTCACCAATTTCGATAGACTCATCCCGCGCAGCGGGCTATACGGCTCCCGCCATGCATTCGACTTCTGGTTGTGAGTCTGGACAGGAATACGCCGCTGCTGACGGGCGACGCGGTAGCCCCATACCGGGCGCTGGTTCGTGAATTCGCTCGTTCCAGTTTGTCAGCAACGGCTCCGGCCCCGGGCGACGACGCGGTTCAGGCGTTCAAGCAGCAAGAGAAAGGGCTCAACAATGAACGGAAGGGGATCAGAAGCCGAAAGGACGGAGAATGTCGTTGATGCGAAAAGTGATCGCACATACTGCGCAGCACTCAACCTGCCCGATCGGATTTCCGGCACGACGGCGCGTACGTCCGTCAGCAACCTGATCCATTTGAGGCCCGGACGCATGGTGGGGACGGGCGGATTCAGACCGACGGCGTCCGCAAAGGCCACATAGGGCAGGTCAAGACCTGCGGCGATCGCAAGGCTGTGCCATGCCCAGATCCTGGGATTCACCTCAAGGAGTTCGAAACGGGCGCGCTTCGCATTCCACATGAATTCGACTTCCGCCAGGCCCGTGTAGCCGATCGCTCGCAACAACCGTCTCGCTAGTTCCCTGAGTTCGGGGACCTCAACGGCCTCCACGAACGTGCTGGTGCGTCCGAAGTCCCTGGGAAGCTGTCGAGTCCGTTTGGCCGAGAGGCCGACGACCGGTTCGCCCTTCTTGAAATAGCCGGCAAAAGAGAACAGGTTTGCCCCAGGGTCAGGCAGAAATTCCTGCACGATGATCTGGGAATCCCCGATCATCCGAGACATTGCCGCACAGATGTCTTGGAGTTCCTTGCTGTTGTCAGCCCGGTAGGCCTTCCGATTGGCCGCCCGCAGGAGTTTTGAAGGGATGGCGGGCTTGACGACTACCGGGAAGTCGAGGTCCAGACGATCGAACCGCTCTGTATCTCCAACAGCGTAGAGACGAGGAAAGGGTACTCCGACGTGCTGGGCAAGCGCGTAGGTCCGTTGCTTGTCGCAGAGGTAACTGACCGTCTCCCAAGGTGGTGTGGTCACGATGTAGTGCTCCGCCAGGAACGACCCATGCCGAGACAGAACGCGCACCTGATCGTCAGAGGAGGGCAAGAGCACCCATCCCTTCATGCCGCCTTTGTCCGCCATCTCCGCCAGGTAGCCGGGAAGATCGTCATCTTTCAAATCCCGCGGGCGCACGGCGAAATGTTTTACCACCCTTGAGAAACGTGCGACCGAGGTCGCAGAGCCGAAGATACAAACATCCACACCGTTCTTCGCGAGATTGCGGGCCGCAGCGAGACACGCAAAGCTTCCACCCAGAATCAGGGCGCCTGGACCATTCCGGGAACAGTTCATGAGAGTGGATCTCTCCCGCGTCGCGAACCAGTTATTGTGCCTTTTCGGGCAAATTCCCACTTCCCGATCACGCCGTCAAGGTTGGATTTCCCCCAACACACACCAAACTCGGCCTTTTTATCATCAACCGGCAAGTTGACATAATACCAGTCTTATTGGAAGCAGATTCCCGGCCTGCCGGAAGCTCACGAACCATATAGGAAAAGAGTGGAATAAACCGGCTGGACTGGACACTACAAGGCTGACGGTGGTCCCCGTGCCATCCTGGGATAGCAGGTTGTTTTTCAAGCCTGATACCAGCGGCAACGCCGCCGCATAGCTCTCTCCGCCCCGGCAGCCACGCGGGAGGATTCAGCGATGTGATGATCGCGGCTGGGCCGACGATGTTGAAGACCAACGGGGTCGATTGCAGGGTACCCCGGTTCAGTACCGCCACTAAAACTGTTCCTGTCTGTTGCAAATCCGCGGATGGCATTTCTGCCCGCAGCTCCCGGCTGGTCAGAAAGGCAGTTGGGCGGCTGATCCCGTTCAACAACACGGTCGAATCGGCATTGAAATCCAACCCGTAGACCTAAAGATCAAATAACGGTCCCCCGAGCACTGCGGAGGTTGTAGAAAACCGCGTTACCTGAGGCTGAATCGCTTGGCGGCCTATCAGTTGCGAAATTATGTTCATCATCCCAAGAAGCAAGGCGCATGGGAAGAGATAAATAGACAGTCCAGACCACCAGCGACAATTTGACGATTCATTCCGGAGTTGTGTTCCGAGTTGTGCTCGCGACAAATTACTCGCAACCAAACGCAACCAACGCCAGCCTACTCAGGCCAACATTCAGTCAAGCTCCAGGATTACTTCTAGCATTGAAGCGATGCGGCCTAATTCCAAATCAGATCTGGAAGCGATGGAGAAGCTAATCTTGTTTTGGGCCGGGTTCCCAACTTCGTTGGTCATCGGCAAGCTATTTATTCCCCTTCCGGTCTGCCAGTTGTTGAAGTACCTGCTCAATGCCGGCTATGCGCGCTCCCAGCTCGATATTCTTCGCCTCGATGCTCCTGTTTTTACCTTCAAGTGCCGCTATTCGCACATCCTTCGCTTCGAGCGCCGCAGTTTCCGACTTTTTAGCCGCCTCGAGTTCCCGGATGACTTTCGCCTGCTGGGCGGTGTAGAGGGTCCGCTCCTCGATCGTTTCAAGAAGCTTCATCTGAAAGTCGGACAAGTTCAGCCCTTTTGCCTTGATTTCGGCGGCATTCGGCAGGTTTGGCAGATGCTTTTCCTTTTCCACGAAGCTCATCAATTCCTCGAAGGGCAGCAGCATGTAGCCCGGCTCAAACACATAATCCGGGATTTCAGTCTCCGGACTGGGCTGAGTGAAAATGCTGCCGGTAGCCCGTATGTTGCCAACAACGTGTAGCTTTTCCGTCGGGCTGGTGGTTCCGATTCCGACGTTGCCGGCACTGTCAATCCTCATCCGCTCCGCCGTCGATGCGGCGCCATTCGGCGTGGTCCAGAACGTCATCCTCCCGGGCATGTTGCTCACTCCGGGCACGCCGTCGATCTCCATGCGAATTCGCGCGATATCCACGAACTTCGTCCCATCCGAGCCCTGTCCGGTGAAATTGAACAGAGCATCGCCGTTCTGAAGAATGGTATGGAAACCGGGAGAAACGTTCCTCGATTTACGCAAGGCGAAGAGAGAGGCAAACTGATCGGAGGAGTACTGGTCAAAGGTGACGCCTCGCGCTGTGGCGGTGCTGGTCTCAGCGATCTGGAGCCTGCGGTCCGGACTGGCGAAGCCAACTCCAATCTTGCCGGTATTGTCGAGCAGCAAACTTCCGTTATGTATATACTGAGCGCCGGTGAAAGAGTTCGAGGAGAGAGTCGGAACCTTGTTGGTATCTATATCCAGTGTCACGTTTCCCGTGCTGCCGCCGCCGGTCAGATAAGTGCCCGGATTCACCGCCGTAATGGTGCCTGGGCCGGCGGGACCTTGGGGCCCGGTTGAACCGGTGGGTCCTGTTGGGCCGTCCGGGCCGGTAAAACCTGCCGGTTCAGCGTAAGCCTCTCCGTGGGACTTGTTTTTCCGATCCCTACAGTCGTGTCCGCAGTTGAACCATTGACGCCGTTGATGCTGCCCAGAACCAGGCTGTTGCTTTGCGTTATTTTGGCCTGATAACCGAGGGCGGTGGCGTTGGTTATCCCGGTGGCGCCGTCGGAGCTGGCGCCGATGTAAGTGTTATTGTCTTCCACAGTGTTGGAGGTGCCAGCCCCAAACCCGAAAAAGGAATTGTCGCTGCCCGCGTTGTTAATAAAACCGACATTGTTCCCGAAGAAGGAGTTGTTGCTGCCCGTGGTGCTGTTGTAGCCTGCAAAGTACCCGACAAAGGAGTTGCCATTAGCCTCGGCGTTGGAGTAGCCGGCGTTTGTCCCGAAAAAGGAGTTGGCACTGACATTGATATTGGAGTAGCCGGCCTGGATGCCAACGAACGAGTTGCCGTTGCCCGTGGTGTTGGAATAGCCCGTTGTTCATCCCCCGATTTTGTTGACACACTGAAAAGGGTGGATCATGGTTCCACCAGAGGGTGTGTTTATGACAATGCAACGAAAGAAGTATACCCGCGAGTTTAAAACCGAAGCCGTCCGCCTGATCACGGAACAAGATCTGACAATCGCCCAGGTGAGCAGAGACCTGGGGATTAATTCCAACATGCTGGGTCGATGGAAAAACGAACTTCAAGATGATTCCCGGCAGGCATTTCCGGGAAAAGGGAATCTGAAACCTGAAGAAGAAGAATTGCGCCGATTGCGTAGAGAAAACGCACTGTTGCGCCAGGAGCGCGACATCTTAAAAAAAGCGACGGCGTTCTTTGCCAAAGAATCCCAGTGAGATATCGATTCATTCAGGCACACAGGAAAGAATTCCGCGTCTGGCTGATGTGCCGTGTCCTTGAGGTATCTCGAGGAGGATTCTACCTTTGGCTCAAGCGACCGGAGAGCCCAAGGAAGGTGGAAAACGTTGAGCTTTTGGAGGCCATTCGAGCCCTCCATCGGTCCAGCCGTGGTGTATACGGAAGTCCGCGAATTTATTCGCGATTGCGATTCCAATCGAGGTTCCATGGGAGGAATCGCATCGCGCGTCTGATGCGCGAAAACCAGATTCAGGGCAAGCGCAAACGGAGGTTTAAGGCCACGACAGATTCCAATCATGGCCTGGCCGTAGCCGAAAATGTCCTGGATCGGAAGTTTTCGCGCGAGGCTCCGAACGAAGCCTGGGTAGCGGACATTTCGTACATCGCCACAAAAGAAGGTTGGCTTTATCTGGCGATAGTGATGGATCTTTATGCAAGAAAGGTAGTGGGATGGGCGATGGACAGTCGCATTGCTCGGCACCTGGTTACGAAGGCATTGGAAATGGCGATCGCCAACCGCCGTCCACCTCCGGGACTATTGCATCACTCAGATCGAGGCAGCCAGAATGCAAGCGGTGATTACCAGAAGCTGCTCAAAAACCATGGCATGGTCTGCAGCATGAGCCGGAAGGGCAACTGCTGGGACAATGCTGTGATGGAGAGCTTCTTCGGGACACTTAAAACTGAGCTGATTTACCACCAGAAGTTCGAAACCAGGGTGGAAGCTCAATCAGAGGTTTTTGATTACATCGAAGTCTTCTATAACCGTCAACGTGCACACTCGGCTTTGGGCTATCGGAGCCCGGTCGAGTTTGAGGAAATGGCCAAAGCCGCTTAACCCCGTGTCAGCATTATCGAGGAAAGTTCAGCCTGTGCATTCATTGCCTTACGACACAGCACCAAAGTACCTGCTCAGGGACAAGGGTAGGCAATCCCGAGGGATTCGGCAACGCGGTTGAGTCGCTTGTCCGAAGTCCAAAGTAAGGCGTGCGAAAGCTGTGCTGAAGCGAGCAGATGCGCGTCGATCCAGCCGATGCCCCGGCCGAACAGTCGCGCCGCGTCGACGAGTTGAAGAACCTCAACGTGATCAGCGGTATCTGCGGCAGGCAAAGTCTCCAGCAGCCCCATTATCTCGTAACGCTTCACCATCGATCCACACGCCAGTTCGCCGATGATAAACGGATGTATCAGGACCAGATCCCGCTGCAAAAGTAATGAAAGGAAGTTATTGCCTTTGCGGAGATGGTCAATCCAGATTGAAGTGTCGACGAGGATCATTGTGCCGGGCGTGGCCGTCTGCGGCGAATTGGTGGCAAATGCGGTTCCGTGCCGCCGAGTCTGGCGAGGCGCCGAGCACTTTCCCTGGCGATCAGAGCTTCCAGCCCCATGCGCACCAGGGCGGTCTTTTCCTTCTCTCCCGTCAACGCTTCGGCCTTGCGAAGCATCTCGTCATCAATGTTTAAAGTAGATCTCATATGCATCAATATGCACATTTAAGACATATGAGTCAAGTCCCGTCCGAGGTCCGCGCTCCGTCTGATCATGGAGAATGCTCCACTAGCAACTTGCGCCCTCCGATGAGACCGATAAGAGTTGTGGCTGCCACTGTGGATCAGCGCCGCCGATGCTAGTTGACTTCGCAGCATTGGCATAAATTCTTCGCGTCGTGCTCCTGATAGCCGGCCCGATACTAAGGGTTTGTCATGGAATAACCGATGCACATTGCGACTTCGGGACAAAATGACATAACGCAGCTGTTTATGGGGCCTAACTTTGAATCTCACAAGGCAGCTTTTTCGGGCATCGGCGCTGCCGGATCGTACCGATTGGTCCACCATTTGACAGAAAACAGCATACGCAGAGACAGCACCACGAACCAGAGCCCTACGAAAGGCCCGAGATCGAAGAGCCCCGACTCGCCCGGCGGGGTCGGAAAGGTCCAGAGATTCAATATCAGTAAAAGCAAACCGGCGAGGATCGTTATTCCGCCGAGAACTATTCCGAAGCGGGGGTGCTTGCAGAGCACCAATCCCAGGAGGATGGTCGCAACCGAAATATATATGTCCCACGAGACGTCGATTCCCAATTGTACCCAGTTCAGCCCTGCCCAAGCCGGCCCCATTGTTGCACGCGTGGCAGAGGGCAGTCCTATGAATAGAGACTGCTGAACGACAAGCATCAGATTCACGAGGGTACCAGCGATGACGCCAAAAACCGTTGCGATTTGCAGGGAGACGGAATTCCGGTGGGCCCGGAGGAAGTGATAGAAGCCGATGAAGGCAACCGACAACAAAGGCCCCATAGCGAATGCCAGTACCATGGTGACACGAGACGGGAGAATGTCCGTTGCGGCCACGAAATATGCCGCAATGCCCAGAAATCCGGCGATTGGACCAATTTTCACCCAGGACGTGGAAAGGTCGTAATCGACGTGCCTAACATTCAATGTGCCTTTCATTATCCCTCCCGACTCGACACGAGCGTATTGTGGGGACAAGTTGGAATTTTGCATCGCAGCCTCGCCCTAACGCCCGCAAACTCCCAAGTTATGAATATCGAGATAACTGCCCCCGTCTGCTCTAGGGGTCTCATGGCGGCGACCACTTTAGATTTTGCATCGTGCTTGTGCTGAGGAACATTGAATTCGTGAAGGCTTCCTGTTGCGCCGGCAAGTTGACATAAAACCGGTATTATCAAAGCAAAATTCCGCCCCATCGGAAGCAGAACCCGGCTCAAATTCGACCCAAAACGCGCTCATTCAAACTATCAGCAGAGACAGGGCCAGCCAGCCGATAGATGACTGACAAAACACGGTTCATTCGGGTTATCCGCAATCCACCGTTCGCGCTCGCTTTCGTGGCAGAGGCTTTACACGACGAGCAACCTGAATATTCGAATAGCCGTCATTCCAATGATATCCGAAAGGAAACGGCAATGGCTTATGCTGAACTGTTCGGTAAGCGTGATCTAAGTCACCCTGGTATCGACCAGGAAAGTCCGAAATCGAGGTAGTGTAACGCCCGAAGAGCCTTACATTCCAATCTTCAGATCGCAGCAATGAAAAGGGGACCCCCGAATCTTCCTGCACCAGGCAGACCGCAGCGTCGAGTATCAAGGCACGCAGGTCAGAGAAAACATCCTCATGCAGGCAATAGGAGGCCGCCTTCAGGAGCACCGCGCCGGTTGCAGTGCGCCGAATGTATTCCCTGAACTCGGGATGCTGTGCCAGCGATGAATTCTCCGCATCGAGTGCGAAGTACTCGATGGTCCGCAGCGGGTGATCACGGCCGGTCCGAAACACGATGCGCACCCCACACATACGATGCCTTTGGGGCGGGTCCGAGGCTGCGATAACCACGTGCCCGGCCGACGTCAACCAGATTCGCTCTACCGAGTTGATGCGGCACTTCGTCCGGCCGAGAAAAACCAGCAGGAGAACGATGGTCCCCGTCAAACGATGGGTCCGGAGATCCCTCATCATGTGCCGGGACACGAAGAAGTTGCGCAGCATCATGTCCTTCAGCGACGAACGGATATCCTGCAGTAAACTGTCGAGGTTGCGACCAGCCATTGCGGCTAAATCGGGTAATCGTCCTGGGTCCTCAAGCCCAAACATCACATAGCAATTGCTGTTCGGGAAAAATACCCGCGCGTTCAGAATATCCGGCCCGCTAAAGGGGTAAAGCAGCAGCGATTGTTTTGCTGTATATCGGAGATATCGATTTCGCCAGGCGCGCGCGGGGCGCAGATACACTCTCTCCAAATCTGCCCACTGCTGGTCAAGGAGCATGCAGTGCTGCGTCCAGGAAGGGTTGCGGGTGTGCGCTTCAAAATATCCATGCTCGGGATTGATCCCGGCGAGCAAATGCGCCGCGTCCGTAAGCCGACGGGACATCTGAACCATTGACGTTGTGTCTGTGCACATTATTGCACCCAGATGGAGCCAACCATCACCGACCGATCTGCTGCCGCCGTTGATATGTGCTGGATCAGGCCTTGCTCGCCCGGTAAGCTCGGCTTAGAACATCTCTGTGCAGGCGGAATACCCTCCAACCCTGGAGCACCTCAATCCTGTTACTTGGAGGCAAGAAGCGGCCGTTTATGCCACCCTTGGCGCAAAGAACTATGCCTTTGGAAGCAACGAACCTCCCAAACTTCATTGAACAATAATGCGCTCCTCAAGAGCGGCGCAGCATCCTCGCGATGCCAAGCTTAAGACGGTGCCCGCTAAGGTATTTTTTCCATATTGACACCCCTCAAGACCTGGTGCAACACTGATTGTGGAGTATTAGGCTAACAGCAGATCTCCAATCCATCGTCGGCGATTTTTGCACCGCAATTCCAATACGAGAAGTCGGAGGGAATCATGCCAAAAGATAAGCCTAGCAAGAAAAAAGACAAGCAGCCAGCCACCGGAGTGCGGAGCCCCTTTGCGCCCCCGGCGCGTCCAGAGAATCCTCCCGGCGTGCGGGAAATTACTGAAAATGAGCTGGACAACGTTTCCGGTGGAGCAGTGCCGACCAAAGCTCCGCGGCCCGAACTTGGACCCCCGGCATAGCTCGGACTCTTCCCAGCAGGTTCCAGGCATCTTTGATGTGTAACATGTGACAAAACTTAGTAGTATCGCCTGGTCTGTGTATTTCCGGCACGAAAGCGAATAGTTGATGAGGGCAGGTTTCCTCAGCCGGTCGCGTTCGCTTGGCACGTAAGCAGCAGCATCAGAGTGTGACTGACGTAATCGATGCGGACCTCAGTCGAGTGAGGCGCGCCGCGCACGCCGCCGATTGCCCGGAGAGGATCTGCCATGCAGAAGGTGTCCTCGCGCCGGATGATAAGCCGATTCATAAAGCACAGACTTCGTTGACACGACGCTCGGAAGGAGCCCAACCGCGCATCGCGTGTGCGCTTTGCCACCGCCCAAGCCGCGGCAACTCCCTCAGCAAAAAAGGCCGTGAGAAAGCTAAAACCATCAGTTGATAGCGCATCAATGAATGCTCCCGATTTCTCATGCTGAAAGTCGAGTGCCCACTGAGCCATCGACATGACAAACTCGGTCTGGAGAGAGTCTGCGGTTGCAGCGCTCATAGCTCCCCACCCCTGGCCATGCCAGCCCACCATCGTCCAAGGATGCACTAGATCGAAGCGCCGCTGATACCAGCGTCTGGACTTCGCCAGAGAATTGGGCAGACGCATCCCAAGTGTGTCATGGCACACCGCCAGGGCCCGCAGGGCAACCCCCGGCAATGTGTCATGGTCGACTTGCAGGCCGCGAGCCTGGGGGCGGTCGGTGATGCGGCCGTCTCTGCGAAAGAGAGACTCAAGGTGCCCTTGCAGCAGCCGACCTTTTTCTGAATGTGGGGCGCCCATACCGAGCGCGGGGCACAACCATGCCAGCAGGACGGCACCCAGTCCAGCGTCCGTGTAGCCAGGGATCTCCAGTATGATGTCCTTCGGTTCTGCAAGGCGCAGACAGCTCAAACAGTAGCCAAGACCTTTTCGAGATTGGTCTTGCCAATCCGAACGACCAACCGCTACGCCAGCCAATCCCAGAGCGCCCAATGCGTGAATGACGCGTGCTGCGACGCCGGTCCGGAGGTGCTCTCCAGTTGCTGGGTCATAGCAGTAGTTCGGCAGGCCATTGCAGCCAATCTGTCTGCTTATGTAGCCAGCCAGCAGCTTGATATCCGCCTCCCACCGACCCTCCCCATACGGCTCGTCGCAGCGATCGGGGAAGCAATTTCGTAATCTGCGCACGCGACCTCGCCATTCGAACCACGATGCAGTGGGGTAGATGGCCCACTGGCAACGGTCTACCTGGGAGATTCCGGCTCTCGCTATCAGTTCGCGAGCGGCCTGTTCTTTGGACCATCCCTTGAGAAGCGGGACGAATGGCAGGAACATTGCCTTGCGGTTGCCCTCGGCTACAGAGATAGCGTCGATTCCGAGCCGCATCTTTGCCGAAGCCCGCGCATACGGGTGCTCCCCAATCCACTCGCGGTCGTGTACGATGGAAACGCAAAAAGCCGCGGTTCGTCCATCGATTCCTCCGCCATGCACCGCGCGGCGGTAGTCGGCCAGGGCATTCACTACGGCTTGGCGAAGGCTTTGATCCAGGGACCTTCCATAACCCAGGCCGCATCCCTGCAGGCCACGATGGAAAATCAGGAATCCCACGCCAAAGACCGGCGCTGCGATCAGATCGGGCGGGAGAGGTTGTGAAGGGTGTGGATCGAAACCGAGAAGATGGTGGAGGAATTGGCGGGCGCGAGCTGTCAGGCGTTGCCCGATTTCGTCACTCCGTGTCCAATCCGTCTCCGGATTGCGCGGGGAGCCGAATGGAAGCCAATACTCCCCGGGCTCAACCCACTTTTCGATCCTATGGCGATAAAGGGTGTGGGGCTCGTGAGTGGCAATGCCGGCATTGACAGATCTTGCAAGGGCGTACTGCTCGAGTTCGTCGGCAAAGTATTGCGTGTTGGGCAAGGCACCCCCAATTTTAGTGCCGGCTTTGTTGCGTACGACAATGCCGTAGGTATCGAAGTCGAGTTGGGCTGGCTGGACGGCCTCGAGGGGCCCGAAGAAGCTCACACCAATTTTGAGGGAACCCAATATCCCGGCCTGGATCACGCTCCCGCTGGCACGAACAGTGTGGATGGCCGCCAGGACAGTGTCGCGGCCCGGCTCGGCATGGGAAGAATCGAAATGCCAGAATCCATTTCGGGCAACTCGGATGTCGCTCGCGCGCTCGCGGAAGCTTACGAAGACTCCCCCACGGGCATCGTAATTACGATCGAAGGACGCTGGCGGTACAGGATAGGAACCTGTCCGCAAGAAATACTCGACCGCGCGTCGTGCGACAACAGCGGGATGGAAACCGTCTGGGATTCGTTCTGCCCCCCAACTCGCAGGCATGAAGGGGAGATAATCTCCTTTCGCATATGTCCTGGGGAGCGGCGGTGAGAAGTCAGTAGTGAACTCCAGGACCGAAGTAAACCGATAGCCCAGGCTTTCCAGTTTCTGCCTGCCGCCCGCGTCCTTGTACTCCACGAGCGCCAACATTCCTTCGACTTTGAACCCCTCTTCTTCCAGCGCGGCGATAGCCTGCATTGCGCTGTGGCCCGAGCCGATGGTATCGTCTATCAGGATCACCGGGATGCGCCGATTTCCCGGACCTTCGATGCGGCGCAGAGAACCGTAGGCTTTGCGCTGCTCGCGCACGAAAAGGCCCTGATAGCGGCCCTTGCCCAGGGCCACACATGCGCTCACAAGCGGCGCACCTGCCAGCCCAACGTTGGCAAGCTGTCTCCCCCGGAAGAACTTCAAGCGCTCGAGCAGGCAACGGGCAATAAGGGACAATCCTGCGCCTGATAAAGTCACATTCCACGGATAGAAGAGATAAGCCGCCGACTTGCCAGGTTGCAGCCAGATCGGTTGATTCACAGTGGGGCGCAAGATCGCCAAGCGTCGCAGCATATCGCGTATCACGTACTCCGATTGCGCAAGATCGCTCAAACGCTTGCCCATAAGCTCTCTTCAGCAGATAATTGGATCGGGGAGGCGCTGGCTGGAGGGACTTCCCCAAAAAGCCTCCTCGTTCGCGTCCACGCCTCGCGTATCGTTCATGATCCGCGAGAAGGCTTTGACTTTCCTCCCCTGGCAGGCATGGCCTGGCCCAGCGGCGAATCCGGAGCAAGTCATGAGGCCAGTTGCATTGGTCAGTATGCCGTTCTTCTTTTCGCACACCCCCTATTTCCAATTGGCGCTGCTCAGCCCCATTATCCGCAGGGCAGGCTATGATGTCCAGCCGCTCTCTCTGCATCTGTGTTTTACAAGTATCGGCGTCCGACTCAATGATTTCCTTGCTATGCCCAGAGTCAGCATGATTGCAGAATGGCTGTGGTCGCAGGCAGCCTTTGGGGATTGGAGCGATCCCGAGCAATATGTGGAGGCGTATCGGGATGACCTCGATGACCTCTGCCGGCAAGCGGGCTGCACATTCGCTCAACTGCGGCATCTGCGCGATAAAGTTATTCCCAGCTTCATCGAATACTGTCTCAACAGCGTGGAATGGTCTACCTACAGCCTGGTCGGCTTCTCCGTGACCTATCAGCAGATGCTGGCCAGCCTCGCTATGGCCAGAGCCCTCAAACTGCGCCACCCCGCATTGCCAATCATTTTGGGGGGTGCATTCTTCGACGAAGACATCGCCATTGAGACCATGAAGGGATGTCCCTTCGTCGACTACATCCATTGCGGCGATGCGGATCTGTCCTTTCCCGAATTATTGCGCAGGCTCAAGCATAAAGAAAGCATGGTGGGCCTTTCGGGCCTGGTGTGGAGGAACAAGGGCGAAATAGTTTCGAATGGCCCCGCACCTGGGCTTAATGATCTCAACTTAACACCGGTGCCTGATTTTGACGAACACTACGCAACCGTCGCGGTCATGCAGATTCAGGTGCCCGACCTCCGGCAACCTACCATGCTGCCGATAGAAACGGCCCGCGGCTGCTGGTGGGGACAAGAGCATCATTGTTTGTTCTGCGGTCGAAATCGAGCAGGGATCCAATTTCGCTATAAAGCTCCTGAAAAGACTCTGGCGATGTTGTCGGAGCTGGCACAAAAATATCAGTGCCGCCGATTCTTCGCCACCGACAACATGCTGCCGCAGGAGTATGTCACGGGTGTGTTTGATCGCCTTGCCCATGATAAAGCAGACTATTCTATATACTACGCGCTGTGGCCGGGTCTCTCGCGGCGACAGATCAAAACCTTGCACGCTGGGGGATGCACATCATTACAGCCAGGGGTCGAGAGTTTCTCCCGCAACCTTTTGCGGCTTATGAACAAACAATTCCCGCCGATGCGCAACGTGGAACTCATCAAGTGGTCCACATATTTTGGGCTGGAGTGTATCTACTTTCTGCTCATGGGCCTGCCTGGCGAGTGTGAAACAGACTTTGCCGGGCAAGTCGAACTTTTCCCCAAGCTGTATCATTTGCACCCGCCGCTCTATCCCTTATTTACTCGGGCGGACCGGGGCTCGCCGCTCTATGCTCACCACCAAAAGCATGGCATTTCGCGACTCGATCCAGATCCCGCCTACAAGTATCTCTACCCATCCGATCGGTTTGATCTAACCAAGGTAGCCTACCATTTTAACCGAACACCGGAGGGGTTTCTCCCCGATGAAGTGTACGCATCTTTTCAGAAAGCCGTGGAGCGCTGGCGCGCGGCATGGAACCGTCGCCCGCGCGCTGCTTTGCGTTACTCAAAACAAGGCGGCTCGCTCTTCATAGAAGATACGAGGCACGGCGACACGCCTATCCATTATGCGGCAACCGGTCCACAAGTCGGACTATATGAATATTGTGACGAAGCTCGCCGAAGGGAAGCGATTGTGCGTCGATTTGGTGATCATGCATGGGTAATGGAAACCCTGCATCGATGGACCCAGCAGAACCTTGTGATTCAGATGGATGGCGAGTACCTGGCGCTGGCCCTACCTGTCAGTCCGGAGAATCAGGATCAGCCGGGCAATTCGAGCGGGAAATAATCCGCCCAAGCCATTCGGCAGCCTGATTTCCGCTCCAATTATCGAACTGCGATGAATTTGGATTAATCCCTCGAGACAGGGCGCTGATCGGGGTGGTATAAACTTGGCGCTTTGGCGTTTCCAGACACCTCGATCCGACAGTACCGTGGTAGCTCAGTCGGTGGAGCAGCGGATTGAAAATCCCTGTGTCGACGGTTCAATTCCGCCCCTCGGCACCACAATTCCTATACTTTCAAACACTTCAAAATCATACCTTTCCCGCGCAACAGGGAGCTTCGGACGTGCCTCTCGTTTGCCTCGCAATTTCCCCAACCTTGCCTTTGGCCTTTCCGCCTTCAAGGACTTCAAGTGCTCGTCGGGCAGCATAATTCGGAGAAAATCGGGCATAGCAGGGCTTTGTCAAGTTAATGACTAAGGGCCGGTTTTGGGCGAACCAGATGGTACGATCGCGCCTCATTCAGCAGGCACACGTCGATCCTCTCCAATCACTGAAGGCGCGATCACGGAGGCGTTGATAGTGAACTGATTTGACAAGGTTCCTTCCGACCCGGAAACCGTTGTGAATCAGACCGTGCATTGAGAGAAACCGTTGGTCTTGCTGATGGGATTTGAATCGGCGCATCTGTTTCTCCTGGTGGCGGGTATGCGGGTGTGAGACCTCGGCTCGATTGTTCTCGTATCGATCAGTCCGATGAATCACCGAAGGAAAGACCTCACGGTGTGCAGCCCCGTACGTGCAAAGCGTGTCGGTTGCGGGCTGCCAAGGCATCTGACCTTGATGTTTCAATGCCTTACGAAAAATGCGTTTAACGGCTTAACAGTCTCTGTGTTTCGTTACCAGAATATCTATGGTGAGCGGAGTGGCTAATCTGCTCTGCAGTAAGGTAGAGGTGCGCCCAAAAGTAGTATCCAGCAACACAGTTCAGGTTTAAAATGCATCCGCAGTCGAGGTGTAGTCGAAGTGGAGAGAATGCCCTTTATCAACGCCTGAGGGAGGACACGCACGGAGGGGCGACGGCAGCCGGATTAGAAACCTGAGAGGCAACTTGAACTTCTTATCCTGTGGGCGTTCCTCTTGATCCAGTGGTTCGGCTACCGGCTGGTCATGTCCGCGAAACCTGCGTTGGTCCTGTCCGTCTGGCGACCTGACGCTACCCGGGACGGAATTCGTACTGCCTGGTTTAAGGGCCTGGTTCTTGTCACGCCCAGCCTGTGGTCACTCGCGCTCGCGGCTGTCTGGCGGACCCTGTGGGCCGGGAAATTGCGAACACCTGTATTAAGTTTCTAGACGCGTTGCCGGCTTCGATTGGCAGCAACGGTCAGTCGCGCACGGGTTAGACTTCGAGTGCGCCTGAAGGCGCATGTGGGATTCAAGATATGCAGTGCGATGCATGCGGGGCCCTTTTGCCTGCCGAAGCGAGATATTGTCTCTCGTGCGGTGCTCGTGTCGCGTCCGTGCCGGCCCCTGACAGGGACCCGCTCCTCGAGGCGCTCACGAAGGCGATTGGCTTTCAATATCGGATCGAGCGGTTGCTCGGTCGCGGCGGGATGGGCGCGGTGTACCTCGCTCACGAACTCGCGCTGGATCGCGACGTTGCGATCAAGGTCCTGCCTCCCGAGCAGGCCGACACCCCGCAGGCGCGCGAACGTTTCCGCCGCGAGGCGCGGACCGCCGCTCGCCTGAGTCACCCGAACATCGTGCCGTTGCACACATTCGGCGAAGTGTCAGGGCTAGTCTACTTCGTCATGGGGTACGTCGCAGGTGAGTCCCTCGCGTCGCGGCTGAAGCGCGAGGGAGCGCTGCCATCGGAGGAGGCCCGCCGGATTTTCGTCGCGGTGTGCGAGGCGCTCGACTACGCACATCGCCGGGGCATCGTGCATCGTGACATCAAGCCGGACAACATTCTGATCGAGACGGATTCAGGCACGCCGCTCCTGACGGATTTCGGTATCGCCAAACCGACCCTCGCCGAAACGCAATTGACGGCCGCGGGACAGTTGATTGGGACACCGCATTACATGTCCCCCGAGCAGGCGCGCGGACAGAACGACATCGACGCGCGCTCCGATCTGTACTCGCTCGGCGTCGTAGCCTACGAGATGGTATCAGGCCGCCGGCCGTTCGACGCCAACAGCGCCTTGGATGCGCTGACGCAGCGGCTGACCCGCGACCCGAAGCCGCTCGGATCGGCGGCTGCCGAGGTGCCTTCGGATCTCGCGATGGCGATCGACCGCTGCCTCCAGCGGGATGCAGCGAAGCGGTGGCCCGATGCGAAGAGCCTCCGCGAGGCGTTGATGCCATCGGACGAGGAGGCCGACTTCTCGCCGCCGGCACGTGTCGCAAACACGATCGGCACCGCGCTCCTGCCGCTGGCCTTCGTCGCCTTCACTTATGTGAGGTTGTTCGCCGTCCTCAATCCGGATTCCGGAGCGGCGAGGAAACTGACCGGCATACTCGCCGGCGCGGCCATGGGGATGGTTCTGATATTGGTCGTCATGGTGGTGCGGCTGCGTCTTCAGGGACTCGACGTGAAGAGCGTCCTGGTGAAAGCCCTCCAGCAGCCGAACTGGTCGCGATCGTGGTACCCGAGATCCTTCCGGCGGCGCGGTGACGTCTGGGATCTTCTCCCACATAGACTGCGTCAGTATCGGGTGGCCAAGGGGCTGCTCCTGACGTACGTGTGGTCTGTTTTCATCCCGTTGCAGTTAGGGTCCATGTGGGTGGGCCGGCTGCGGACGCTGCCCCAGCAACTGCTGCTTGCGGTCGCGTGCGCGGGAATCGCGTTGATGGTCGGGCTTCGCCGACGAGCGGCTGCCCACGTGCAAGCGAAACTGCATGTGAACCCCGCGGCGGCAGCGGCGCTGCTGAACACGCCTACGTGGCTGGTGTCCACGTGGCGCCGCCCGCCGGCGTCTTCTTTGCTCAGTGGTCAATCGCCCGCTCCGCCTCGCGCGGGCGAGGGACCCGCCAATACGCAGACCACACTGGGCGATCGAGTCCTCTGATCACAGGAGTAGGACACAGCCGCTCATCGCCAGCTTCAGCAACAGGCCCGCGCAGCCGATGGGGATGCTCGGCTGCGTCCGCCTGTTGCGGGGACAAAGCCAGTTCCCCTGTAATGAGTATGAATCCGGATTTGGATCATCCAAACTAAACCACAAAGCCCGTGAAGAATTCCAACTCTATCCATTGCGATTCCTTGTGACTTTGGTGGACTTCGCAGGAGCGTGGGCTCGATAGGCTCCAGTGACGCGGCTCCGCCCGGGTCTTCCTGTAGGGATCCGGATTTTTGCCGGTCTGTTTAACCCTTTCCAGCAGGGCAGAGGCGGTTCAGTTCCTCAAAGAAGCTGCCTGTGATGCTTATGTGACGCGGTCTGCGTCCCCGGTTTTTCAGACTTTTGTGGCAAGGGCTGTGGGTAGCCGCGGTTATTTCGTGGGGACGAGGCGCTTGAGTTCCTCGAACCAGTTAAGGATGACATTCAATTCACTGGGGTGTGAAGTGTCAGCGGGCTGCAGGACGAGGAATCGTTCACCATCCGGCATTACGTCATAGTCCAGGCCCGATATATTGATGAAGTCGCCTCGAAAGACCAGCCCGCAATCGCCAGGAGCAAATTTAGGATTTGTAGGATCCGCTGCGCAGAGCCAACGACGTCCGTTCCTGTAAAACAGCTTCCGGCCATCCCGCGACCAGACCGGCTCCTCATTTCCATCACCGGTTGAAACCTGCACTTTGCGACCTTTGGGATATTGCTGGAGATACACTTCATTGTCGCCCGACTCATCGGATGTGTAGGCAATCCAGCCACCATCAGGTGAAAAAGCAGATCCCCATTCATTAAAATCATGGGCTAAATAGGCATTCGTTTCTCCGGTTTTTCGATTGAATATGGAAACGTCCCAGCTGGTGGCACTTAGATCGCGAAACGAAAGAAGCTGCCCGTCGGGTGACCACGATTCGGGGGCTACTTCGAAGCTGCTCTTGCGTTCTATCAATCGCTGACGCGCACTACTACGGTCCGCAGGACGCCAAAAGATGCCCCAGGAACCGTCTACCAAACCAGAAAAGGTGATGCGGGAGCCATCCCGAGGGGTCCAGATCGGTTGATCCTCTTTCTCTTCGGTGCTCAACCTTCTTGGCGCTCCTTTCAAAACAAGGTCGAAAATCCATATCTGGTTGGATGTCCTGGCGAGCTGAACGGCGAACTGGGTACCGTCCGGCGAGATCCTGAACGATCCGTACCTGTCCTGGGGAAATGGCAAGAGCTCAACTTCTCCACGCCAATTCACCAGTGCCGGACGGCCGACTGCCCCGGATTGGCCCGGGACGAAAATGAGCGTTCCCTCGTCCGAAATGGCGCACTGAGCGCCGCCAAAAGTCTCAGTCCGGACATCTTCGAGAACGACCTGGGGGGTGCCCGTCGGTTCCAGGCGATTCAGGTCGAATGGAGCCGCCATCAGGCGACTATCTGCCCAGAACACGATGTGTCCGCTCGATAGGTATCGTGGGTCCTGTACGTAATATGAATTCCTGTCCTTGAAGATACGCTGTATCTTCTTTGTCGGCAGCGAAAGCAAACCGTTCCGGAATAGCACTCCCTTTCCGCCTGGTAAGGCGTGGGGCCACCAGAATCCTGCGATTCCCTTGCTTTTCTCGGGAACAGCCACCGTCTCGACCGCCCCAACCTCTGCCGAGACGCTGCACAACCTGCTTGCTTCATGGGGAGCAAAATAGATCTTTCCGTCATCAGCCCATGTGCCCCCGTAGCAATTGATGGCCTCGCAGAGCAGGATGGGCTGCCCGCCGTCGGTGGAGATCTTCTTTAGCTGATTTCCGACAAAGAAACCAATCCATTTGCCGTCGGGGGAAAAGAACGGGTTGTATGCTCCGCTCGTACCGGGCATGGATTCAACTTTCATGCTGTCCAATCGGCGTTTATACAGCTGTGTCTCACTGTCATGCTCGCCTGCATAAGCCAAGTGCAGCCCATCAGGGGAAATTGCCAGGGCCGGGCGCCCCACACCGGCCGGCGCTGAACCTACCGGGGCAAGTGGCCACTCCTCGGGCAAACGGATGGACACGCGGCGGGCGATGGCCGGAGGGGATTGGCCGGCAGATTTGGTAAGCATTTCTCCCAGGAACGCCGGCTTTGTCTTCCAAAGTATCAGCAAATCCGCAGCCGCTCCAATCAGTGCCGCTCCAAACAACAAGGGCATCATCAGGCTCCGGCTGATTCCTGATCGACCGGGCCTCACGGCGGTTTCTCCAACGCTTTCAGCATCTGCCTCGGCGATCTCTAACGCCGCATCTCCGATATCGCGCAACCGCTCATGGGGATCCTTCTTCATGCAGCGACGAAGCAGATCCGCAGCCTTGCCCGGAACCGAAGCCGGGAGGGCGTCCCAATCCGGCTCGTCTTTTAGAATGGCCGCCAGTATCTCCGTAATCGTACTCCCCCTCGAAGGGACGTATTTCCAGATCAGGCATTCGTACGGATGCAGGGCCAAAAGCCCAGATGTCGGAATTTGCTTGTCGACGGGCTTGCCTTCGGCCTGCTCCGGCGACATGTGCGCCGCCGTGCCCGGCACCATGACCCCGGCCGTGAAAACATAGCGTACGGTGATCGCCGGCGCATCCCGTTGGTCGATTTCCGCCGGCTGATCGCAGAAAGCTCGCGCAAGTCCGAAGTCGAGGATCTTAACCTTACCTTCCGGATCTGGATGTTGGGCAGGTCCCCACGGATGGAACACCTCGGTTAACGGCAACATTAATGACTGGCTTGGGATCAAGGGCGATTTCGCAGGCCACTACACGACGAGGGGCGGTGCGAAGATCATGCTGTACACCTTTTTCGGTCCGCCGCCTCCACGACTAACGGCGAGCTGGCGGCCGTATATTCAGAGCCTGCTCGAAGGGGGGCAAGCGGGCGCTTCCAATCCGCTGGGCCAGCGAACACCGATTTCAATAAGCTCGCGGAACGAGGAATCGATTTCCGGCGGGACCTGCGCCAGTCGCATAGATAGAGGCGATGTTGGGTGACTGATCGGCCGGGAAGCGACGGAACCATGGCTTCGCGATCAAAGCGTGCCGGCCGATCCGGGATCGCCTGCGAGCAGATTCCGCTCTGCATAGGACCAGGAGGTCGACATGAACAGAAAAGGATTCGTTGCTCGGCCCGGTAGACCACTCCATGCTGACCGTGCCCCAGCATTCCGAGGGTCCGGAGTGCGCGATGGTCCGGCCGGTTGGTCCGGCGGCTTCATGGGGCATTTCAGTCCGGCGCGAGCGAATGTTCGTCGCATAAGGCGCTCGCCAGAGCCCACTCCATACGTCCTCGAAGAGATACCCAGTGCCGTCAGGCGTTCTCTGAATTCAGCGGCAAATTCGCATTTCGACGAATCGCGCCTGTTCTGATCGAATCCCCTAAGGCGCGAGGACACCTCGTCAACGGCGAGAATCTCCTCGAGCTTCTGAGGAGTTGCTTCAATCTCGATCCAAGAGCGGTGCGGACCCTGAGGCAGGATCGAGCCGGACACGCCATTGAACTTCAGGAGGAGAAAAGCATATGCGTACATTCATTTTATCGGCCATCGTTTCACTCCTGACATCCGTTCCGGCGTCGGCTCAGAATACCCCTAAGGCAGAGGTCTATGAAGGGGATGCATCGTTCGTCCTGGACGCCGGAGTTGAGCAGGTCCTCCACGGGTGGAACACCTCGGTTGACGGCAACATTAAGGACGCGAAAAGGCTCTGCAACCGGGCCGCTGGCCGTTTTTGTGTATCAGCTTTTTCGCTCTGACCTGCCTGCGAACTTTGAAGGATATGCAACGGTTTCCGTCAACAAACCGGTCCACCTGGAAGCTCTGACAGTCGCCTGGGGAGCGGGCGTGCAGGGCGGAATCCAGTATTCCAATTTTCCGGTTCAAGCCGACGCGGCAGTCCCGCACACGCGGCAGATATCCGCGGAAAGCCTGCAGCATGCCCTGGATCAGGTTAGAAACGATTACAACATTATGGGGGTTTCTGCGGCCGTCGTTGTACAGGGTCAACCGGTGTGGACGGGCGTCAGTGGAACCTCGTACCCCGGCGCTGCCATCAAGTCCGACATGTATTTCGACATCGGAAGCGCCGCAAAAAACTTTGTGGCAGCACTGGTCCTGAAGCTCTCCGAGGAGGATTTACTGAACCTGGAGGACCCCATAAGCCGATGGTTGCCGGGTTATAAAAACGTTGACGGCCGGGTGACGATTCGTCAACTCCTCGGCCATACCAGCGGCATTAGCAACTTCACTACCAACCAGAGCTTCTGGGACGCGGTTTTCAGAGATCCCACCCGCCGATGGCTCCCCGAAGAAGTGCTGAGCTACATCGGTCCGCCCGACTTCGCACCTGGCGCATCCTGGAACTACTCTAATGCGAATTATGTTCTGCTGGGAATGATCGCGCAGCGGGCAGCGGGGACCTCGTTGTCCGCAGCGATTCGCAGTCGATTCCTCGATCCCCTCGGACTCACCCACACCTTCATGAAGGCAGAAGAGGGCGTGCCGGGAATATTAGCCCACGGTTGGTCCGACATGAATGGCGACGGAAGGTATGACGATCTCTCCGGCATCAACAGGACGTCTCAAACCACTGCCAGCTATGGGGCCGGAGGTATAGTTTCCACCGCGGCCGACGTGGCGAGGTGGGCGTGCGCGCTCTTCGAAGGAAAGATCTTAAGCGCCGCTTCGCTAAGCAAGATGCTGGAGTTTCGGGCTGTATCCGCCGCGCCCACGCCCCTCGTCGGATATGGGCTGGGCGCTCAACGCGCGCTGATTTCCGGTCGCGAGTTCTGGGGTCATGGCGGAAACATGGTCGGATACACCACGATGATGCTCTACGCTCCTGTCGAGCGCATCTCGGTTGCCCTTCTCTTCAATCAAAACTTTGTCGATTACGGGGTGGGCTCGATGCTGCTTGACGCCATCGTGAACGCCATTCGACCGCAGCGCGGGGTGACGGCTTCGACTCCGGCTTGGCTGGGCCGAGAGAGAGCAAAGGTGATAGAAAGCTTCTGCCAAGCGCCGGTAGCCGCTCTTACTCGAAGGGGTGATCCTGGTTTTTTGGGAAATTAGCTGCTTGGCGTCGCAGGAAACAGCAGGCGCGACCTGAGAAAAAGGGGGCAAAGGCCTGTTTCAGTGGACCCGGCTGCAACTATCTCCAATTGTCCACATAAATTATCGTGGTCCGACGCCGATTGCACCGACCTACTTCGCACGCGCCGCGTTGATGGCGACAGCGATCTCCGGGTGTCCCTTCAGTCGAGCGATGTCGGCGGCCCGTTCGCCGTCCCTGGTGGTGAGCGCGGGATTCGCCCCCGCTGCGAGCAGCAGCTTGACCACCTCCATCGAGCCCGATTCGGCGGCGTGATGAAGCGCCGTGTAGCCGCTCTTGTTCGTGGCGTTGACCGCGGCGCCGCGGGCCAGGAGCAATCGCACAGCCTCGGGGCGATCACTGAAGGCCGCCCAATTCAACGGGCGACGGCCGTTCCGGCTTCTCCGCGTGTCCAGAGCCTCGATGTCCGCACCGTCGTCGAGAGCGCGCGCTATCGCCGCTTCGTCGCCGCTGCCCGATGCGTCCCAGAGCCTCTCCTGCGCGCTCGGGCCTGTGTCCCCCGGAGCTCGGATCGCGATCGCCGCGATCGAAGAGATGAGACCGTCCGGATCGCTCGTGCCATTGTGCAGGACGATGATCGACATCCCATCGCTCAGATAGCGCCGGTAGGCGGTCGAGTTGCCCCCGGAGTGACCAACCGCCTTGTGGCCCGGCGTGTCGTCCACGACCCAGCCGAGGCCGTACCCGATGTTGCCGGAGATACGCGCGGGTGAACCGCTCTTCAGTCGAGTGGTCGTCCACAGCGCCGCAGTGAGGTCGGGACGCAACACGCGGCCCGAATCGAGCGCGAGGTTCCAGCGGATCATATCGTCGAGGCTGGAGCAAAGCCCGCCGGCAGCATGCACGAATGGAGGGAAGTCGAGGTGACGGAGGGCGACGGTTGAGCCCGTGCTTCGCGCGTAATTCGCCGCGCAGGATCGCGGCGTACCGGGCGATGGATAGAAGGTATCTCTCATTCCCAGGGGCTGGAAGACACGCCCCTCAAGGAATGCTTCGAGCGGCTTTCCGGAGAGTCGCCGGATAATCTGGGCGAGCAGAACGTAGTTCGTCTGGGTGTAGGCCCACTTCTGCCCGGGAGCGAACTGCAGGGGCACATGCTCCACCAGCAGAAGCGCCTGCTCCCAGGAGTCAGCGATCAGATCGAGCTGTCCCGGCGTGCGGACGATGTCGGGAAGCCCCGAAGTATGGGACAGCAGTTGCCGGACGGTCACGGGCTGCCAGCTGGCGGGAAGCCCATCGAGCAACTGACCGACGGGAGCGTCGAGAGCCAGTCGTCCGTCACTCACGAGCAGGAGCACTCCGGTGGAGACGAACGACTTCGTGGTCGATGCCAGCTGAAAAGGCGTCGAAGGCGAGACTGGAGTGGCGTGGGCGACGTCGGCGACACCGAGCGTGGTTCTCTTGACCACGGAACCGCCCTGGATCACGGCAACTGCTATCCCGGGGATCGAGCCGGCTTTCATCTCACGCGCGACGAGTTGATCGATCGCCTGCGACTGCTCCGGTGTGAGCCGAGCCTGACGGTCCGGGCCGGTGCACCCGCAGAAAACGGCCAGAAGAAGCGTCGACCACGGGGTGAGACTGCGCATGAAATTGCCTCTACACAAGTTCGTCGGCGGGATCCTGCGGATGAGAAGATCAAGCTACCGTTTTAGCTCCGATCTGTGCATGGGTGTTGGCGGGAAGGAAGGATAACCCTCGAATTCCATCCGTCCCGGCTCCAGGATCCGTGTCCCGACCGCGAATCTCGAATTCTGAGAGGTGGTCTTATGTCAACTACCCGGGACGAGGACCGAGCCTGCCGTTGCTTCCACCATCAGTTTACACCGGATCCGGATTACCGGGGCAGACAAAAGCCCTCTCCCGCTTCCAGATCCGGCCTGACGAGCGACTTCGTTACACTACCACATGAGGCATGATTCGGGTTCGTTGGCAGCCGGGGGGCGATAGGAGCGCCCTGGACGGCAGCCCCGGGCACTCAGGGATGTCCCGGATTGCCTCTCTGGAATGGATAGCAGCCAGGACTCTCATGCGGCCGCCGCAGAATTCACATTTCAATACCTCTACCTCGAAGGATCACTTTTCATACTGCATCTCCTGCAGTTGAACTGACAGTGTGGGGTCCGTTGGAGGGACCGTTAGGCGTCGGTTCTGGCAACCAGTATAGCCATTGGCCGTGATCATTGCATATACGTCCCGGCAGTTTTCCCTGGAGGCGGAGCCCGCAGATCGAGGTGCGGCTGAGTGCGAGCCTGGCCGATACCTGTTTCACCGTAAGCCATCCGGCGTCGAGCAGTCGCTCTTTCAGGCCTTTGATCTTGGCCGAGTAGCGCACCCATTTGATGCTGACGGTATCGAAAGGGTCGCCGGCACCGGTGCGCATTTCCTGCTCGTTGAGAATCCGGGCAACCTGGGCATCGGTGTACTCGTCCATGAAAGCGTCGATCTGCCGGCGAACAGGCTCGTGAGTGGCGCGCAGTTGCGGAGCCGTCAAGGGGCGCGGCAGAGTCAGGGTGGTGGCGGCTCCGCCCCGAAAACACATAGTCCCGGTCAAATTCTTCGATTTTCAAAATCAACGGTCGTCCCAGGTGGGTGCACTTGACAAAATCTCGCCAAGTCCTATTCAAGGGTTTTCCGTTACTCGCGACGGGCGCTGGATTGCTTGGAAGCAGAGAGACCGGGATGAATCCAACCTGATGCTAATTGACAACTTCCCCTAATTACAATCCTTCCTGTCACCCATGGGCGGGCTCTATGCAATGGATTTCTTCCTGGAACTGTGCAAGACTATGTGTGGAGGTTTACACATGGCAACTAACTTATCCCTTGATCCCGACCTTTTAAATAAGGCATTGAAGGTGAGCGGGGAAAAGACCAAAAAAGCTGCGGTGACCAAAGCACTCCGGGAGTTCATTGCGCGCAGGGAGCAGCGCCGGATCATCGATTTGTTCGGCTCCCTGGAGTGGGATGCGATTTACAATTATAAAAGCGAAAGATCCCGATGAATATACTGGTGGATACGAGTGTCTGGTCTCAAGCCTTGCGGCGGGACATTCCTGCGCAATCCAGGGAAGTGGTCCGATTGAAGGATGCTCTGCAGGGCGGAGAGGCGGTTTTCACCACCGGCCTGATTTTGCAGGAACTGCTTCAGGGTTTCAGCGGCCCCAGGGCCAGGAGCCGGATTATCGAGACTTTCGCGGCTCTTCCGCTAATCACTCCCGACCGGAAAGATCACATCGAAGCGGCGGCGCTCCGGAACAGCCTGCATCGGAAAGGGGTTCAGGCAGGCACAATCGATGCCTTGCTCGCCCAACTCTGTCTGCGGCACGGCTTGCGCATGCTCTCCGTCGATGCCGACTTTTCCCACATGGCATGTCATGTGCCTCTGTTGCTTATCTAGCGGGGGGTGCCGGGCGACCGGTATCCCTACCGCAACCCGGTTTTGTGAGCAAGTCACTTCCAGATGGCCTCGTCGATCTGCCCGAAAACTGCTGTATTCTTGTGAAAGTCGGCTCCGCAGGTCCGCTGCTGTCCGGTACCCGCAAGGTGGTCCAGATCGTGGTATCGCTTGGTCCGCTGCTTTTTATCCAGGCCGAGCGCCGTGCGCAGAGTTTTAATCACCGCGGAATTCACACTGATACCTTCACGACGGGCCAGGTTTTCAAGCCCCTCCTGCACATCGCTATCAATACCTCGAACTGTGAGCATCTTCATGGAACCCTCCCGCCGATTTCTTCCAGCAAAAGACCGTCCATCGCCTCAAAATGGCCCTCCGAGTGTTGCGAGCGCCAATCCGTGCTGCATGGCCGACGCCGCGATCCAGATATCGTTGGTCGGTATCGGTTTTCCTTTGTCGCGCAACGGCGACGCATGAAATTTTCCAGCCGGCAGAAAATCGAGAAATCCCTCGCGGACCCGCAAAATTCTCCCGGCGTGTTTCAGGCACTGATCGACCGTTTCAGCGATCATTCCCTGCCCCATGAGAGACGGATTTCCTAAGTTCACTGCAGCTTGGCATACTCTGCCTGAGCTTGCGCCAGGATGGGAATGTCAAAATCGGCGTTTTTCCACAGCATAAGGAAATCCTGATATGCCGATCTTGCCTTTGTCGTATCCCCGGAGAGCGCATGGGCCCTGCCTAGTTGCAGGTGCGCGAGCGCGCCGATCGGATCACTGGCGACGATTCCGCGGTGATCGAGAATCTTCTGAAATTCTGCTGCCGCCTCGCGGTATCGGTGCATGGACATTAGGGCTTGCCCTCGCACGTAAATCGGATAGAGGCCGCCAAAGAAACCGAACCATGTTCCCGGAATAGCCAGGTCGTATTGACCGGTCATTTTGAGCAACTCAATGGCCTCGGAGGCTTCACCATTGCTTTGTGCCAGAATGGCGTGGAGAGTTGGAATGTAAGTGAATCTCACAAAAGTGTCTTCCGGGAAGCGCTTCTCCAAATCATCGATAAGTGGGAGCGACCGCGACCGATCACCCGACGTGGCCAGCGCAAAGGCGGCGCCATATTCTACATCGCGGCTCATGGAGATCTGGAGCGCCGAAGCCGCAGCCTGCGTTGCCTCTGCCGCATTCCCCAATAGTGCCTCGCGGGTCGCGGCGCCGGCCAGATACATTGCCGCCCTTTCGCGCTGCTCCGATTGACTGGCAAACCGCACAGCACGATCAGACATTGCTCTCGCCTCTCGCACGCGGCCGGAATATGCCAGGACACAAGCCTGCCGTTGGGCAAGCCAGTGTTCCGTGCCCGATCTTCCGCCGGCGAGGGCCACTGCTTGTTGCATTCCGGTGAGGTCATTCTTCAAGAATGCGAGATCGTACCGAAGCATGTAAAGGTCGGGGAATTCCAGTTTCCGCTCCAACGCGAGTTGAACTGTGGCCTCTGCTTCGTTCAGGCGGTCGAGAAGGACATAGGCCCACGCGAGATTCGCGTAACCGGGAACATTGTCCCGATCCAGGGAGATTGCTTCCTTCCCCGTCTCTACTGATTTGTCGAACTTGCCCAGCTCCTGGTAGACCCACGACAATAGTCCGCGCGGGCCAGGATCGCGAGGATAAGTCTTTCCCCATAGTTCAGCAGTCTGTCGCGCCTTCTCAAGGTTGCCTGTGACCTGCAGATCGTAAGAGAACGTGATAAAGAACCGCTCCCGCTCTGTGGCGCGATCTCGCAAACGATAGGCCTTGCCCGTGTTTTCTGCGGAAAGAGCGGATTCCCCGAGGTCTGCGTAGGCACGGCCCAGCATGGCGTAAGCGCTGGCGAATTGAGGATCGAGTTCAACAGCACGTCTGAAAAATGGCACAGCATCAGCCGGACCGGCGGCGGAAAAGATCTCCTTCCATCCACGGCTGTAGGCCACGAAAGCTTCCAGCGAGGGCGTCGTGGCATCACGGAGAGGGGTATTGTGCCTTTCGATAGTGATGAGTGATTCGCCGACACGTGTTCTAAACTTGCTGGCCATCTGACTTAGAACATTGAGCACGTCTTCCTTCCTGGCCGCTTGCGCCTGTTCTTCATCCAGGACCTCTCCGTTACGGCAGCTTTTCGCCCTCAGTCCCAAAACGTACTGGCTGCCCAGGCCCGCAATCGAACCTTCGAGCGTCAGAACGCTCCCGGTTCGCTCGCACAGTTCGCGGGCTACCTCGGGTGTAAGTCGTGCATCCGACGGCCTGCCCATCATTTTCAGTGTTTGCTGGATCCGTTCATCAGAGATAAGACTCAAAAACGGCGACTGCTCCAGTTGCACCGCCATGCCCTGCCGCAGGATTTCATCGAAAACCGGGTCGCCGGTGGAATTAGCGAATTCCGCGAGCACTACCGTGTCTTTTTCCGTGAGAATCGGCGTTCGATGGAGTAGAAGCCGAATTGTTCCGGCGCCGATGCCGAGCAGGAGGATTGCTGCCCCAACGACCCATACCCAAGGTTTCGACTCCCGGACCTGCACTCGCACTTCCGAGTGGCTCGCGGCAACGACGCTGAATTCGTGTTCTGGAAGCAAGCGCACATCTTCGGCCAGGCGATATCCCTGCCCCGGCACCGTGATGATGTAGCGCTCCTGCGCGCTTTCGCCCAATGCCTTGCGCAGCACAAAGATATTGCGCGTGAGGTTCGTCTCCTCCACAAAAGTGTCGGGCCAGACTGTACTCATGAGCTCGTCTTTGGGGACAATCTGTTTGCTGTGGCGCACCAGCACCAGGAGCAGTTGGAAAGCCTTTGGAGTAAGTGCGATGGGCTCGCCACCACGAACCAGCGTTTGCTTTTCGGCGTCGAGGCGGAAGGAGCCGAACTCATAGAGTTCTTTGGCCCTCCGGAATGCATTCTCGGACATTGAGACGACCCCAATTGGGACGAAATCTGGCTTGGAAGAGAATATCTTAGCACGATCCGGATTGCGGCCAGGAAAATCGCCTCTCGCCACATCCGATGAACCTCCTTTCTTTTCTAATGTTTAGCTGGCTGCAAGAAATTCCAAGAAATACTCACCGCGGTTCCAAGGACTTAGGACGTGCCTTCCGAGCACTATGCACCAGTTCAGTCACGCGGACAGCTTTAAGGAGCAGAACATTATGACGAGGCAGATTACGATCACGATCGAGACCAACTCGTTGTTGATCCTGCGGGGCATCAGTCGGGCACCAGTATGGTGTCCGCGGTGTGCCGCCGAAGAGGAGATGATCACGCTGCAAATTCCGAATGCGGTCCCGAACTTCGATTGGACTGCATTTGGGGAATGGCTCGATTCGGGTGAGCTGCATTGCTTGCAGTCACCCGATGGGTCTCCGATGGTCTGCCTGAATTCACTTCTGGCCCGCGTGCAGTGTACAAAACCTGCCAACTGCGGCAGCCCGCAGTTGCGAAAAACCGGAAAGGAAAGAACATGAAATCCAGATTGTTGCTTTGCATCTCTTTGGGCTTACTGGTTCCTCTGGCGATGTCAGTCAGATCAACCGCGCAGGCACAGGCGCGCAGGCTTGCCAGTTACACCGTCACAGATCTCGGCACCCTGGGCGGAACCTATAGCTATGCCTATGGCATCAACAACTCGAGCGTGGTGGCCGGTGGCGCCGCGACACCGAATCAGACCGATGGTGTGTCCCAAACCGGCTTTCTTTGGTATGACGGACAATCGATCAACCTCGGCACCCTGGGCGGAACAGCCTGCCCCGGGTGCAACAGTGAGGCGGCCTCTGGCGCGCGGGGAGAGGCGGTGCTAATTTCCGAGACTTCAAATCCAGACCCGAACGGGGAAGACTTTTGCGGCTTTGGCACTCACCGTCAATGCCTTGCAGCGATATGGCAGAACGGGTCACTGAGGGCGCTCCCCACCCTGCAGAACGGCCAAAACTCCCAGGCTTACTGGGTGAACAATGGAGGCGAGGTAATCGGATTCGCCGAGAATGGTGTATACGACGCGACCTGTTCCGCGTCAATTGCTTTTCAGATCTATCGCTTTGAAGCCGTAAAGTGGGGATCGGGTAGTGAGCCCACGCCACTCCTACCGCTCCAGGGCGATACCGTCTCATTCGGATTGGGCATCAACGACAGGGGCCAGGCCGTCGGCGTTTCCGGGTTATGCTCCAACACCACTTTGCCGCCCAATTACCCACCAGGCGGGCCGCATGCCGTGCTGTGGGAGAAGGACGGCTCACCCATTGATATCGGCAGTCTGCCGGGAGGCGCAGGAAACAATGTCGCCAACAGCATCAATAATCGGGGCGAGGTGGTCGGGACATCGCTAATGTCAGACGGCACTGTGCACGCCTTCCTGTGGAAGAGAACGAAAGGTATGCAAGACCTCGGCACGTTTCCCGGGGCTTTCGCAACCATCGCCCCCTGCTGCAACAGCATCAATGCCAGAGGCGAGGTGGCTGGTTTTTCAGTTGACGATACCGGCCCGCGCGCGTTTGTCTGGAAAGACAACGTCTTGACAGATCTCAATACCGTCATCCGTGCCGGCTCGCCGTGGTTTCTGCTGGCTGCTCTCTCCATCAATGATGCCGGCGAGATCGTGGGGTTTGGCTTTAACACAAATACCTTCGAAGTTCACGCCTTCCTGGCATCTCCTATCGCCATGGGGGAGGGTGAGGCTCGAGGCCCAATGAAGCTGCCGCTGCTCCCGCAGAGTGTTGGCGAGATCCTTCAACGCCAGCTCCACCTGGCGCAAGTAGGAAATTCAAGCGGGACGCGATAGTCCTGCAGGGGAATGAGCCCATGGCCTGCTGCTCCGGCCCGGAGCGGCAGGCCAGATTTAATGAGTCGCACTCACGAGTTCGCATCAATTCCGCAACCTCACATTTATGCCGGCAAGTTGACATAACACCGGCATTACCAGCAAAATTCCGCCCCATCGGAGGCAGCACTCGTGCCAAATTCGACCCCAAACGCGCTTATTCAGACTATCAGCAGAGACAGGTGCCAGCCAGCCGATAGATGACTGAAGACGTCGATGGGGAGATCCACAGGGCACTAGCTCGGTTCTCATGGATATGGAGAAAAGTCCTCGATTCTGCGGCGCATTTTTGCTCTGCATTCGCCTCCCGTTTGCCTCCCATTTTTGGGCTAAGAGTTGGCAACTTTTGGTGGGCAGATGACCACCAAAAACCGGGCATTAATCATTTGATTGGTAATGTGAGTGTCGGCGGTTCAATTCCGCCCCCCGGCACCAATCAAATCAATCACTTAGCCAATTCGCCTTCCTCCACATTGTACTTAAATTGTACTCATTCCGTTTTTGTACCTGCCGCGGTTCCTCCGAGCATTTGACCGAAAACGCCGATTTGGAAATAGGCGCGGATAGATCCGAAACGCGCTGGCCATTTCGTCCCGTCGGTCCCATTGCGGAGCGCGGAGATGAACCGAGGAGCCGATGTCACCCTTGAAAAAACCCTCCCGAACAGCATTAAATCCGAACGTGCCGTGTTCGGTGCGATCATCCTCGACCACAAAGCGATCTTCCCGGCTACCGGGGTCCTGACGGCCTTGGACTTCTACCTCGAGGTGCTCCGCGAGATCTTCCGGGCGATGCTTGCCCTTGCCAAGGAAGAAACCTCGATCGACCTCTTTACCCTTCCGGAAGAGTTGCGCTGCCGGGTCAAGGAAGAGGCCGCCGGCGGACCGGCATACGTCGCTTCCCTGACCGATGGACTGCCGAGCGGGATCAATGTCGGGCATTGCGCAAAGACGGTCCGGGAGAAGGCAACCTCAAGTCAGTTGATCCAGCCCTCAAACGAGCTGATGTGCCGCTGCTACGAAGGAGAGGAACGCCCTGCGGCAATCTTGGAGAAAACCGAATCCAGGATCCTCCAGATCGAATCGCGTGGCTTGAGGACCTGGCGGCCGCCTACAGGATCGAACCGTCTGAGATGACGACCAGGCGATACCTGAAATCATTCGAACTCTGGCACCTGACTCTGGAGCAGTGGGAGCAGTTTTCCAACCGCGCCGTCCTCCGGTATGCGCGGTTTCCGAGCATCAAGGAGCTACATGACATCGCGTGCGAACTGCAGCATCAGGCCCAGATCAAGGCCGACTCGGAATGGACCACGATGATGCGTGAGGAGTGGATCCGTCATCAGACCGAGGAGAAAAGAGGCGTTTCTGCACGCACCGGATTGCGAGCACTGTCATGAAACCGGGTGATCGTGTGATCTGGCTTTACTCCAGGAAACTCTCCCGCGTGGTCGGCTACGGCGTTCAACGGGTTCCGGCCGTGATCATAAATGTCTGCAAACGCCGGGTCAGATTGAGGGTGTTTCTCAGAGGAAAGGAAAGGCCGGTCAATGTCAATTCGGATACACACTCCTGATCCTGGGCATTCTGTCGATGGTGCTTTCCGGCCTCGCGCACTGGCGCACGCTGCGCAGGCTCCAGAAGGGCGAAAGTCCGGTACTGACTCAGTGGCCATGCAGCATCACGATTGCAATGCTCCTTGCTGTCTTGGGTTTGGCCGCGCTCTGGTCTCTGCTGGTCAGCTGACCCCCGGCAGTCGAAAGATAGTCTGCCAGGACTGCGAAGACCGCTTGAAACTCAGATTTCTGCGGGAGCTTTGCGGCCTTCGTCCTATTTCCCGGACCTCACATTGTTTGAGCACAGGTAGGAAACCCTCGATGAATTTGCGCCGGTGCTCGGGAAGATCGGGCGTTGCGGCAGCATGCTGATAAAGGGGCACCGCCTGCGACGGACGAATCTCCGCTACTAAATCCTGAGGATGCCGGGCACTCCGGAATGGCAATTCCGGGTGAATTCTGCAACAGGTGCTGTTACCCTTTTCGCATGCTGGAGAATCGAAATGGGGTAAACCATGCGCAAATGCCGGCCACCATGGGATTGGAGGATGCCATCGAAATAGAGTTTCCCGGCTACCGCTGGGCCGGCACTACTGGTTGGCTCCGTGTCATGCTATGAGTTGGATTACTATTGCTTTTTCCATGATCGTGTCCGCAAGCCTCACCCTTGCGGCAATGCACTTTCTTATCTGGTGCAAGCAACGCACGGCGTGGGGGAGTCTGTTCTTTTCCATCACGGCTGTGGCAACGGCGGCGCTTACTGCCAGCGAGTTCTGGATGCTGCGTGCCGAGAACCCCGCTCAATTCGCTACGGCGTTGCGCTGGCTCCATGTCGCGGCCTGGGCAGCAACCCTGTCGCTGGTATTCTTTGTATATCTCCACATGCGGGCGGGGCGCCTGTGGCTTGCCTGGACCTTCTGCGTTGCGCGGACTCTCGCGCTGCTGCTCAATTTTCTGATCGGGCAGAATCTCAACTTTCGCGAGGTCACCGGGCTGCGGCACGTTCTCTTCCTGGGCGAATCCGTCTCTATCGGCGAAGGGGTCTCGAATCCGTGGATGCTCGTCGGCCAGCTGAGTCTGGTCTTGTGGTTGGTTTTTATTGCGGACGCCGCGACCACCGTCTGGCGACGCGGCGATAAGCGACAGGCGATTGCAATGGGTGGCAGCATCCTGTTTTTCGCACTAGCCTCAACCGTGCAGGCTATCCTGGTGCTCTGGCAGATTATCGACTCGCCGCTGACGACCTGTTTCTTCTACATGGGCATCATTGCGGCAATGGGCTATGAAATAACTCGTGACGCGCTCCGGGCCGGGCAATTGCTGGACGACCTTCGCGAGAGCGAAGCGCGGATGACCCTGGCGGCGGAAGCCGCGGGCTTCGGCGTTTGGGTGTGGACCATCGCGACCAACCGGGTCTGGGGTTCGGACCAGTGGCACCGCCTGTTCGGATTCGAACCGGGTGCGGTCGTCGGTTATGAAATGGTCTTCCAGCGGATTCATCCGGACGACCGCGGGAAGGTGGAGTCCGCTGTGCATCAGGCGGTGGAGACCCGGGCCGATTTCGCAATCGAATACCGCATACTGTTACCGGACGGTGCAGTGCGTTGGCTCGCGGCCCGAGGACGGAGGTATCCGGACGCGCAGGGGAATCTGAGCCGGATGATGGGAGCGGCGATCGACATAACCGCGCGCAAGAAGGCAGAACAGGAGTTCGAGCGGCAGAGCAACGAACTGGCTCACGTTTCCCGCGTCTCCACCATGGGGCAACTGGCTACCACGCTTGCGCACGAATTGGACCAGCCGCTCAGCGCTATCCTGCGCAACACGGAGGCAGGGGAATTGTTTCTGCAGGATCCGTCGCCGGACCTTGACGAATTGCGCGCCATCCTGGCGGACATCCGCAAAGACGACCTGCGCGCGGGCGATGTGATTGATCGGATGCGCGACTTCATGAAACAGCGTCAACCCGAACGTCGCAGCCTCGATCTTAATCTCCTGGTGGGCGACGTCGCCACCCTGGTGCGGCCGAATGTCGAGCAGCGCCGGGTGCGGCTGGCGCTTGAGACCGACCCGCTCCTGCCACCTGTTCACGGCGACCGGGTGCAATTGCAGCAGGTCTTGCTCAATCTGCTGCTCAACGCCATGGACGCTCTGGATGATAACCCGTCCGAAAGGCGCCTGGTTACAGTGAGGACGCGGCGCGTCGGCGCATGGGTCGAGATTACGGTGAGTGACACCGGCCAGGGCATTCCGGCGGACAAACTCTTGCGTGTGTTCGAGCCTTTCTTCAGTTCCAAGCCCGACGGCCTGGGAATGGGACTGGCGATCTCCCGCGACATCATTGAGGCACACCTTGGACGGCTTTGGGCGGAAAACAACGAGGCCGGTGGTGCTACATTTACCATCACCCTGCCAAGGGCGGAAGGAGGCGACACAACGTGAATGTACCGGTCCCCATAGTCCGGATCGTGGACGACGACATCTCTTTTCTGACGGCCATCGAACGGATGTTACGTGCATCCGGATTCGCAGTGAAGACATTTGCTTCGGCGGCGGAGTTTCTAAGCCGACCGGAACTTGATGTGCCGGGGTGCGTCCTCGTGGATCTGCAGATGCCTGGCTCGAGCGGGTTGGAATTGCAGGAAGCACTCGCAAAGGAGGGGCACATGCTGCCGGTCATCTTTCTGACCGCTCACGGAGATATTCCGACCTCTGTCCTGGCGATGCGGCGGGGGGCGGAGGATTTTCTGACGAAACGCGCGCCGAAAGAGGATCTGCTTGATGCCGTGAAACGCGCACTCGACCGCGACTCCCGTGAGCGCGCCGGGCATGCGCGGCTTGAGTCGTTGCTTGCGCGCTTTGCCGCGCTCACCTCGCGCGAGCGTGAGGTGCTACAGCACGTTGTGCAGGGAAGGCTGAACAAGCAAATCGCATGTGACCTCGGCATCCACGAACGAACCGTCAAACGCCATCGCGCCTCCATCATGACCAAGCTCGGGGCACACTCGACCGCCGAGCTGACGAAATTGTGGATGGAGGCCGGCGGCCTCAAAGCATAGCTGCGACTTCCCATCCGCGTGTCATCTAATCCCCACTGTCCCTAAAGGGCTCTATACAGCCCTGCGTGCCGTGTGCCACAGTGCGCTCCATGAGCAGCGCCTCGAATAACTATATTGCGATCATTGATGATGACGAGGACCTTTGCCGTTCGATGAGCCGGCTGCTGCGGGCCGCTCACCTTCGGCCGATCACTTATTCCTCCGCCGAAGAGTTCCTCGCGGACAAGAAGCGCCCGAAGTTTGACTGCCTGGTGCTCGACATCCAACTCAAGGGCATGTCCGGGCTCGACCTGCACCAAAGACTCTCAGCGGTCAAGGATAACACTCCAGTCGTTTTCATCACGGCGTATGACGATCCCAAGGTGCGGACGCAGGCGGAGGCATCCGATTGCGCCGGATACTTCCGCAAGAGGGCTTCCGGTGCGGACGTCCTCGCTGCCATCAGGCGCGCTATCGACCTGGAAGATTCCGGTTCCGCTCACAAATATAGGAAACCCGACCCGGAGCTGATCCCGTGACACAATCCCCAACGGCAATTTCTCCGGAAAGAACAAACCGAAAATCACCCGAAAAAGGAGCGTAAAGCATGCAGAGAAAACATGCAGCAGCAGTGATCGCCGTATTCGTCTTTGCGATTGCATTCGTCGCAAACCCGATGATTGCGGCGGACAAAACCCAACATAGTCATCATCTGGGGCGACGACATCGGCCAGTCCGAATATCAGCGCCTACTCGCATGGCCTGATGGGCTGCCAGGACACCTAATATCGACCGTCATTGCCAAAGAAGGCATGATGTTCACCGACTAGCTACGCTGAACAGCAATCTGCACCGCCGGCCGGGCGTCGTTCATCACGGGCGCAATCCGGTCTGCGCACTGGCCTGACCAAGGTCGGTTTGCCGGGAGCGGCGGTCGGGTATGCAGAAGGAAGACCCGACGATTGCCGAATTGTTCAAGGCGCAAGGCTATGCGACCGGGCAGTTCGGCAAGAATCACCTGGGCGACCGCAACGAATACCTGCCCACGGTGCACGGATTCGACGAGTTCTACGGCAACCTGTACCACTTGAACGCCGAGGAGGAGCCGGAAGACTGCCGGACTACCCCAAGGACCCGGCGTTCCGGAGATGTTCGGCCCCCGCGGCGTGCTGGATTGCAAGGCCTCGGCCACGGACGACCCGACGGTAGACCAGCGCTTCGGCAAGGTCGGCAAGCAGGTGTGCAAGGACACCGGCCCGCTGACCGGAAGCGGATGGAGACGATGGTGACGAACATCGCCGCGCGGGCCGTGGACTTCATCCAGCGGCAGGACAAGGCGGGCAAGCCGGCCTTCGTCTGTGGTGAACTTCACCCACATGCACGCTCTTCACGCACACTTAGCCCCGAGAGCATCGGCAGGCGGGGCGCTGGCAGGTCTCTACCGCGATGCCATGATGGACCACGATGAAAATGTCGGGCAAGGTCCTCGAGGTGCTGGACGACCTCAAGATCGCGGACAACACGTTCGTCATGTACGGGACCGACAACGGCCCGCACATGAATACCTGGCCGGACGGGGCAATGACCCCGTTCCGCAAGGCGAGAAGAGCACGAACATGGGAAGGCGGCTACCGGGTGCCCGCCATGGTCCGCTGGCCGGGTCATATCAAGCCGGGCACGGTGTCCAACGAGATGATCGCCCACCACGACTGGCTGCCGACGTTCCTGGCCATGGCCGGCGACACACGAAGTGAAAGAGGAGTTGCTCAAGGGCTACAAGGTCGGAGACATGACATATAAGATCCATCTGGACGGTGACAGCCTTCATCCATTACTTGACAGGGAAGACCGACAAGGCCCGCGGCAAGCGATCATCTACATTAACGACGATACAGCAAATGACCGCGCTGCGCTCCACAACTGGAAGTTCGGTTTCATGGGCAGGAGGTCCGGGGACGCTACGTATCTGGGCAAACCCGTTCACCACCTTGCGGGTGCCGAAATGCCCATCTTCAATCTCCGCCGGACCCATACGAGCGAGCGGACAGCACTTCCAATACGGATACGATGGCTCATGGATCACGTGTACCTGCTCGTCCCGGCGCAGGCTTATGTCGGGTCAGTTCCTGTCGACCTTCCGGGAATACCCGCAGCGACAAAAGGCGGACAGCTTCAACCTGGACAGCATTCTTCGCAAGATGCAGGAAAGCGGCGGGAGTAGCACGATTGAGGCGGGGCGCTTTGGTGTATGTGCCCCGCCATCAATTCGCATATTAGGATGAAACTCTTGAAAAGCACAGTGATAAGGCCTTTGACCGGCACCCGCAAGTGCGGGCTCTCGACCGGGCTCTTCTTTGCGGTTGTCACCCGCTGGATCAGCAACTGGATCAAAACGACGACCGCGCCAGGACGCCAACCCACGGCACCAATCGACCCATAAAGCTTCATCAAGAAAGTCACGATTATGAAAACCACACGCAAACAAAACTACATCGCCATCGCTCTCCTCATCGCGGTGGCTTTCGCCACAATCACCGTTCAGTGCTCCCCTCAAAAGTCCGCCCGGACGAAGCTCGGCACGATTCCTGAGTTCCATCCCGAACTTAAATTGGGTGCGCTCCAAGGCTATCTGGACCCCAAGGCGATGCCGGACAGCCTCGCCTTGATTCCGCCGCCGCCCGCCGCCGGCTCGGCCGCCTCCGCGCTCGATGTGGAAGTGGCTCAAAACACGTTCGCCCTGCGCGACACGCCGCGCTTCGCGTTGGCGGCGTCCGACTTCGAACTGAATGTGTCGCACTTCATAGAGGTGTTTTCCTGCGCGCTCAAAGCCGAGATTACGAAGGAGAATGCCCCGTATCTGTATAATTTGCTAAGCCGCTCGTTCAGTGACATCGGCGGCTCAACCTACGCCGCGAAGAATCACTACCAGCGCACGCGGCCGTTTCAATACAATCGCGAACCCCTGGCCGTTCCCGCCGCCCGCGCTTTTCTTGAGAAAGATCCATCTTATCCTTCCGGGCACAGCGCGTTAGGATGGGGGTATGCCCTCATCCTGACCGAGCTTGCGCCGGACCGGGCCAATGAAATTCTCGCCCGCGGCAGGGCGTTCGGCGAAAGCCGCATCGTGTGCAACCACCATTGGTTTAGCGACGTGGTTTGGGGCCGGTTCATGGGCGCGGCCACCGTGGCGCGGCTGCACGCCGATCCCACGTTCCTCGCGGATCTGGAAGCGGCCAAGGCCGAGTTTGCGGCGTTGCGCGCCAAAGTCATTCCACCAGTAGGTGAGTGCGAGGCGGAAGCCGCCGCGCTGGCCCTGGGATACCAAGCCAGCGGTGTGACCGCCATCGACGTCCTGCTCGAGCCGGATGCGACTATGCTCAAGCATGCCGCTGCCAACAACGCCCGGCTGCTCAAAGAATACCCGAAGGGCTTCGCCCTCGATGCGACCCACACTCCGCACATTACGATGCTCCAGTGTTTCGTCCGCACTGCGGACCTGGACAAGGTTTATGCCGCTGAGGAAAAGGTGCTCGCCGCCGCCAACGTCAGAGCCATGAAGCTGGAAGCTTTCAAATACTACTATGCCCCGGCCGGCGCGACGGGCGTTGCCGGCATCTGCGCGAAACCGACTCCGGAGATACTCAAGCTGCAGGCGGACATCATCGCCGCCGCGAAACCGTTCATGTTGGAAACCGGACCCATCGGTGCATTCACCGCCCCGCACGATGATCCCGCCACCGACGCGGCCATCATCCAATATGTGTCGACATTCGTGCCGAAGATGTCCGGCAGGAATTTCAACCCGCACGTCAGCACCGGCGTCGCGCCGAAAGAGTACCTCGACAAGATGCTCGCCGAATCATTTGAGAACTTCACCTTCTCGCCGGCGGGCGCGGCTGTTTATCAACTCGGCCCTTTCGGCACGGCGGCGAGGAAGCTCAAGGAATGGGATTTGAAGCGATGAGGCACCTTGCCGGGTGGTCACAAATAAGAAAGACAGAGTCTGCAATAGGCGGAGAGACGACCTAAGCGGACGCGGAAAGGGAACGGGGAACGCAATGATGAACAGAACTCCTTTCGAAACGGCATCGGATTCAGATACCAGCACAAAACTAGGTGGGCGATTTCGGCGGGTCGCAATCAGCCTGATCCTGCTCGCCACCTTGGCTCTGCCTGCGGCGGCGCAGCAAGCCGCGCCGGCTGACGACGGCCGGGCGCATTTCGAGCTGATGCCCTACCTGGTTTTTGGCGGAATGGGCGGCGACTTGACGGTGAAAGGGCACGAGTCGTCCTTCTCCCAGAGCGCCGGGGATGTGCTGGGCAACCTGCAATTCGGTTTTATGGGCCGCGCTCGCGTGGTCTACAAGAAATGGTTTGTCGGACTCGACGGCACCTATATGGGGTTGGGCGCGGCGAACGCGGCAGCCGATGCCGGCGTCGATCAGGTGATCATTGAGCCCAGTTTCGGGTACAAGGTCATGCCGCGTCTGGAGGTTCTTGGCGGGGCCCGCTACAACAGCCTTCAGGCTGACTTGAATTTCAAAGGCCCACTGGCACTGCAGGTGCATGGAGAACAGTCGTGGTGGGATCCTTTCGTTGGCGGCCGTTTCATCCTTCCGCTCGGGGAGAAGTCAAGCATCTCCGCACGCATCGATCTCGGCGGCTTCGGCGCAGGTTCCAAAATAGCCGTGAATGCCGAACCGTTGTTCAACAGGAAGATCGGGAAGCGTGGAACCCTAAACGTGGGCTGGAAGTTTTACTACGTTGATTACAAGGACAATGGCGCCGGTTTCAGGTATGCCGCGCTGTCGCAGGGACCCATGATCGGGATGACTCTCCGATGGTAGGCAGCATCCACCGGAGAACTGATGAGATGCGTGAAGGCAGCCGAAAGAAGCCACGAATCTGGCAGATCGAAAGCGATTCCATGTTTTTCCTTTACCTGCCGGCTACCGGTTGGGAAGCCGGCTTGCGGTCACTAACAACAGCAGCGCCGATCGCATCGGCATTGGATTTACCCATCAAAGCCCAGTCGCCGGGCCTGAAGTTACCTTTTGATGGAATACCTCCATCAAATTTCGCGGACAGGACGCCACGCCGATGAAATCGAGCGGATCCAAACTTTCGCACTGGGCTTCGAGGCATACCTCGACGGCTTTGAGGTTTCCAATGACCATGGTCGTGATAAATCTGTTTAAAAGTCGGATTGCGGTTGGCATGAAACTGGCGGCCACGCTGAGCCTATGTATCCTGGTATGTTCGAGGGGAAGCAGCCCTGCGCAGCAAAAGTCGTCCCAGGCGCCCGCAGCTCAAAAGAGCACCGCCCAACCGCCTGTTTCTGGGGATGACGATATCCTACCGATCATGAAAACACCCTGGAAAGGCGACCTGGATGAAATGGCCAAGCGGCGAATCGTACGCGTTCTGGTGCCGTTCCGGCGGCCGGAGTTCTTCTACATGGAAGGGCGTCCGGTAGGGATCCTGCAGGAGGCCTTCCAGGAGCTCGAAACGGTGCTGAACTCAAAGTATAAGACGACCGCAGCCAACCGGATCATCGTCGGGCTTTGGCCGACTCCAATGGACCAGATGCGAGAGCGGATGGCGGCCGGTTATGGAGATATCGCGGCGGGGAGCATTTCGATCACCGAAGCGAACAAGACCCTGGCGGACTTCACCCTTCCATTGGTCACTGGTTTGAAGATCATTCCCGTTACGGGGCCGGGCGCTCCCGAACTCAAGAGCGTTGAGGACTTGAGCGGCAAAGAAGTGTGGGTGATGCCCCAAACGCGCATGAAGAAAGATCTCGATGACCTGAATGCCAGGCTGAAATCTCAGGGGAAAGCCCCCGCGAAAATACGCGAGACCGACCCGGTGCTGGAACCGGGCGATGTCCTGGAACTGGTAAACACAGGAGTTTATCCGGTCGCATTGATGCAAAGCATGCAGGCGGAGTTTTGGGCGCAAGTTTTCAGCAGCATAAAAGCCCACACTGATCTGACGATAGCCGAAGATGTGCAGTTAGCATGGGCGATCCAGAAGGGGACTCTGCAGTTGAAAGCGTATCTCGATGATTTCATCAAGACGCACGGAATAGGAACGGCTTTCGGCAACACGGTGATGCGCAGATACTTGAAAGAGGCTAAATACGTCAGGAACGCAACCGAAGTAAGCGAGATGAAGAAGTTTCAAGCTACCCTGCCTCACTTTAAAAAGTATTCCGCGCAGTACAACCTGGACTACCTCCTGATGGCGGCTCAGGGTTACCAGGAATCTCGGCTGGACCAGAGTGCAAAAAGCCAGGTTGGAGCTGTAGGAATCATGCAGGTGATGCCATCGACAGCAGCAACCGCTCCCGTAAATATCAAAAATATCGAGACCGAAGAGAACAATATTCAGGCGGGTGTGCGCCTGATGAAGTTCCTGATCGAGGATCACTTCAACGAACCGGGACTGGACATTATAAACCGCATGTTATTTGCCATGGCTTCCTACAATGCAGGCCCGGCAAAGATTGAACGCTGTCGGACTCTGGCCAAGAATATGGGCTTCGATCCGAATAAATGGTTCAACAACGTCGAAGTCTCAGCGGCAAAAGTGATCGGCCGGGAAACAACCCAGTATGTTGCGAACATATATAAGTACTACTTAAGTTACCGTTTGGCAGCGGAGACGCTCCAGAGAAGACAAGAGGCCGGGAAGAAAGCAGTCAAATAATGATCATGGCCTTGCGGAAGGCAGCGCACGAGGGACATCGCCGTCTGGTCGCTACATACAGGGGTTTTAGTGGAGCGGATCTGCGGAGGTGCACCAGAAGACGAAGAGCTATTGGGCAGCGGTGACATTCAGTCGTTGGCTGATCTTGGAAACAGTTACGCAATCATTCAAGAGATGCGCGTGGTCCCATTAGGGATAGAAAATGTGATGCCGTTTATTGTTGCGTTGGTCCTGCCCTTTTTTGCCGTTGCTGCTGACGGTCTTTTCGCTTCAGGAGTTGTTCATGCGGCTGATCAAGATACTTGCCTAAGAAGGGGCACAACCATGAAACCACACGCATACATAACTTATGGCAGCGGGGATCAACTATCACACTCACAAAGTCGCCCGGGCGCTGAAGCATGCACGAGCTCGACTCCTTGAGCAAACCGGTCAACTGACGGAAGGATTTAAATAATGAAGCGGGCGCATTCGTCCCATCGGATGCGGCTCGTCTAAATGAACAATGTCTAATGGTCAGAGTGGACCTTTAGGAGGCAACATGGCCATCGCGAAAATTGACCTACTGCCAACATTTGATTTGGGGATCAAGCTGGCTCCGTGGGAGCAACGCCGCGCCGATGGCAAGGCGCTTCGCAGGGCCGTTCCGCGTGAGTCCCATGCGGAGTGGGCGCCGGTGAAGAACCGGCCTGATCCGCTGAAATTGCTCGCTACGAGCAACGAAGGAAGGCAAAAGCTTCTGGTTCCACTGCGCCTGGGCCGCATGGCGGCTTCGCCGTTCGCATTCCTGCGCGGCGCGGCGTGCGTCATGGCGGCCGATCTTTCTACCTTGCCGATCAGCGGAATCCCCGTTGTGATGGATGGCGACGCCCACCTGAACAACTTCGGTTTCTACGGCACGCCGCAAGGGGATGTGGTTTTCGACCTGAACGATTTTGATGAAGCGACCATCGGCCCCTGGGAATGGGACCTGAAGCGACTCGTGGCGAGCGTAAACGTTGCCGGGCGCCAGAACGGCCTGAACCATCGCGAGCGGGCTGCGGGAGTGATGCGGGCAGTGAAAGGCTATCGATTCAATGTCAACCGTCTGCAGAACTTGGGAGTGCTGGAGGTTTGGTACCTGCATGCATACCCGGGGCGCGAGAACCCCATAGCCAATATCGATCCCAAATCGAGAGCGGTATTCTCCAAGACCCTGGCCAAAGCCCTGCATACACACAATCGGACACTCCTGCCTAAGGTCGCCGAGCGCGGGAGGAATGGGTCGTGGAAGTTTCGCGACGATCCGCCGGTGTTGACGCGGGTCAAGGATTCCACCAAGGCAGCGATACTTGATTGCTTAAACCGTTATTCCAACAGTATTTCTCGCGATCGCCGGCTGATGCTGGCCCGCTACCAACTGGCCGATGTCGCCCACCGGGTGGTGGGTGTCGGCTCGGTGGGAACCCGTGCGTACCTTGCCCTGCTGTTTGGAAACGGAGAGGACGATCCGTTGTTTTTACAGGTTAAGGAGTCCGTTCCCGCGGCTCATGCCCCTTACCTTCCGCCCCTCCCGGATGAGATTCGCCACCAGGGAAAGCGGGTGGTGATGGGACAACTTGCGCTGCAAGCATCTTCCGATCCGATGCTGGGATACACCGAAATGGACGGGCGAGATTACATGGTGCGACAGATGAAGAACCTGAAAGCATCGATTCCAGTCGAGTGGCTGACCGGCACCTCGTTCAACTTCTACGCCTGGGCGTGTGGCGCAATTCTCGCTCGGGCTCACGCCCGGACGGGGGACGCAGCCCGAATCGCCGGCTACTGCGGCAAATCCACGGTGCTGGATGAGGCTCTGGCGGAATGGGCCGAGAGTTACGGAGATCAAACGGAGCAGGACCACGCCACATTGCTGGCGTCCATCAAGCGGGGGGAAACCAAAGCCCATGTTCAGTTGGATGATGGGAGTTAGGGGCCGGAACGTAAGCCGAAGAGGGTCTAACTCGCCGCAAAGTCCTTTCATCATTGGTTTTGGTTCGAAAGCCACCTTTTCCCGGAAGATAATAAACCGAATCGCATGATGCTGAATGCTGTGTTCCACTAATTGGTGGTGTTTGGCAGGATTTGATAATGCCTGTGGATCGGACTGAAAATCTGTGTGTCGACGGTTCAATTCCGCCCCCCGGCACCACAATTCCTTTAATTTCAAACACTTAAAATTCACACGCATTTGTTCGCTCCAGACACGCCTTCCGTTTGCCCGCATGGTAAAGAAATTCAGACGACTGCAAGTGGCTGAAACAACGCATTTCGCCACGCTCAGCCCGCACCATGTTTGAGACGCTCGACAGGGACAAGGCGATCCCGGATGCCCCCGTTGATCACTGCGAATCGGGAGGAAAATGAAGGCACTGTTTCAATACGGAATATGCCGGGGCCACTGGGCGCCGTCTTCACGCCAGATACGATTCTGCGCTGGCATCACGCCCTTGTTGCCCGAGACTGGGACACAGTGGAAGAAGAATACACGTCGGGCGCCCGCCGGTGCCAAAGGAGATGGTTGATTTGGTTCTGGGGATCGGCCGTGAAAGATGAGTGCCCTCATCGCATGGTCTTTTTCGGGGAGAGAGCGAAGTAGACCGCCGCATTTTCTTGACCGTACGGGGTAATTCACCGAACTCGTTCAAACAGTTTTATGTATGGCGGCGAATGCAAAAAGAAGCGCACCCGAACCTTTTCGAGCAGATATTTGATTTTGTATTTTGCACAACTGGGGGTAGGTTTAGCCCGAACTGCTATTGAATCTCTCGGCGAAAAGGACGGGCTATGTCAATTCGGATCCCCTGTTTTCTGATTTTGTTTGCCTCAGCATGGTTCTTCGCTCGCCACCTGACAGGAATGCCCATGATGAGTCCCGCGGATGGAAACGCTCGCTCTGCCGCATTCCCGGACAATGCTGCAGGCAGCCCGAGGGCAGCGGAGAAGCCGGAACTGTTTTTTCGAGAAGACTGGAAAGAAACACCCGCCGAAATGCCCGCGAGCCAGGATCACGTTGCGAACCCGAACCTTCTTCTCCAACTTTACGGACCCGGGCTGCACGGTATAAAAAAGAGCAATCATCCCACCATCCCGAATGATCCATTTTATATCTGGTCCGGCGCATGCCCTGGGAACTGGGCGGTATCCCTTAAGCACAGAAGCAGAGACGTGGACTTGTCGAATTCGGGATCCATTCGATGGCGATCCAAACAGGCCGGTTTCCGTCAGCTCCATATCATTCTGAAACTCTCCCATGGCACTTGGCTGGTAAGTGATAAATTCGACGAGGCTTCAACCGATTGGCGGGTGAGGGAATTTGCAGTCAAGGAAATCCACTGGAGAAGCCTGGATATCAGCAGAGTAACCGAGGGCAAACCCGTGGACTCCCCCGATTTGACACGGGTGGAGGAAATCGGGTTTTCCGATCTGATGCCCGGCGGTTTGAGTGACGCATGCTCCCGCCTGGACTGGATCGAGGTCTACGGCAAGCCCATAGCTCGCCCCGGCCCGAAATAGGGTTGGGGATGTCCCAATCGTTTATCTAATATCAAGTAGGTAAATGAGTGGGACGTCCATATATTTAAACGATTTCCTCAGCCTTCGCGTCCCAGCGCGCAGTCCGCCCCTGGCGATAAGAAGCGATTGCGATCTGGCATGCAATCGCAGAACGGAAACCGATTTCGAACGGGCAATTCGGTTCTTTCCAGCTGCGGTCACAATCGATGAAATTCTGAATGTGGGCCAAGGAGAGACCCCCAGGTGGGATTGCGCTTCAGATTAGTAATTGGCCATGCACAGGTCACTGATCGCGCGGCCTTCCCGGTTCTTCCCGCAGCTCCCTGCCAGTTCGCGCCAGATCTCGATTTCAATGGCGTTAGCTGGAGCCTCCAGCTGACCTGTCAGCATAGCGAGCCGGCGCAGGCGCAGCATGTTCTCGCTGTCGAAAACCACCTTCCTTCCTTTGCGATTGCGTGCAAGAAGCTCGGCACGCAGCCCGTTCTGTTCCCGGACGAGGGCTGCATAGTATGGATCTTGCATAATCAGGACCACATGTGCCAATTCATGCCCGATTACCTGGGCATATCGTTCTTCCCTGTTCAGTTGCTTGAATGGTGTGAATCCGTCGGCGCGCCGGGCCCAATCCGAAGTGTCCGCGTTATCTATGGCGGAGAGGTAGAGGCAGATGGACAGGGTGTGGTTCTTGCCCTCGGGATCGATCCTTTCAAATACGACTATGCCGGCCGTGCTCTCTAACGCGGGGGCACGCATGTCAATAAAGATCGTATGACCGCTCGATTCGACCTGCCGCCAAAGTCGTTCAAGCGTGGGGTGCAATAACCGGCCAGCCGCATCACGAGCTGAGACAATTCCCTGGATCTTTTTCCAATTCTGCAGTTGTCGGGGCGAAAGCCGATCGGTGCGGACACCTGTCTGATTTCCTGCTGAACCTCTTACCGCATCGGCATCATTTTGATGGGGTTTATCGCCGCCATGTGTTTCCGCTGCAAAACTGGTGAAAACCATCATCGCTGCCGTCATCAGGAAAGCCGAACCGGGTCTCATGGGGCCGCTCCTTTCGGGGCAGGTTGTGCCTGCCCACGGCGCTTATTGCGAAAACCGGGGGGAAACTTGTAAGGCTTGGGAAAATTCTTTATTTGCCGGTGACGGGTGCCAGAACAGCGATGCTTTCCACCAGGGCGACTAGCCATTGATGTTGTACCGGCAGTGCCAGGCGGAGTCCCGAGGATCTGGTGACGATTTTCTGATGATTCTCCGATGACAGGATTCTGCTATGAGTCAAATAGTTATCTCCCCAGAGGGCGGTGACCCGTGGAAGGCGATTGCAGGGTGGCAGGCTGGCTCGTCCAGCCGAATCTGAACGTCGTAGTGGCGCCGGGATGTGAGCGTCGGGGATGCCGGCGCCTGCCGCCTGCCCGGCTCTTGCGGAAGGAATGGTCGTCAACAAGCCTGCTATCAGCGCCAATGTGGCGAATCCCGGTCTCCGCGCCATGGGGCCTCCTTTTTGGCGGCTGGTTTTGCCGCGTTCGGCCCCTAATGCGGGAATCCTCCCGGAAAACTTGAATGCACCGAAAATTTTTCCGACCCCACGGCGCAGATGCTGCCCGTGAAATCCAAATTCGGCAGCGTTGGGCAGGTGTATAATCGGGCCACTATCAGAGCTTGCCGCGCTTTTCGATGGGGGTGTTCATGGCGGAGAACTGCCCGAAGGATGTCACAGCCTTGCTTCAGAATTGGCGCCGTGGCGACGAGCGTGCACTTGACGAGCTGATGCCGCTCGTCTACGACGAACTCCACAGATTGGCGCACCGATACATGGTCCGCGAGCGCGCGGATGGTACTCTTCAAACCTCCGCGCTGGTCAACGAGGCTTACCTGCGCCTGATCGATGCACGCCAAGTGCCCTGGCAGGACCGCGTCCACTTCTTCGCCGTGTCCTCAAACCTGATGCGCCGCATCCTCGTCGATTTCGCACGCAAGCGCGGCTACAAAAAGCGCGGCGGCGGTGCCGCAAAAGTGGCATTCGACGACGCCCTCTTCGCATCGCCGGGGCGCGGTACCGACCTGGTTGCGCTCGACGATGCCCTCAAGAGCCTGGCCGAATTCGATCCGAGGAAGGCCCGGGTCATCGAGCTCCGGTTTTTCGGCGGATTGACTCCCGAGGAAACGGCAGAGGTTCTAGATGTTTCCCCCGACACCGTGTACCGCGACTGGAGACTGGCCAAGTCGTGGCTGGTGAGAGAACTGACAGCCGGAGCACCCGCATGAATCCTGAGCGATGGCGGCAGATCGAGCAAATCTATAATTCGGTTTTGGAACGCAGACCGGAAGACCGCGAGACCTTTCTGTGCGAGGCCTGCGCCGGCGACGAAAACCTCAGGAAAGAAGTGGAATCGCTCCTCGCGTGCGACGGCCGGGCTGAACATTTCATTGAGCAGCCTGCCATGGAAGTGGCTGCGCAGGTCATGGCCAAGGATAAGGGAGATGCGAACTTCGAAAGCCGGATAGGTCGGAATGTGGCTCACTACCGCATCCTCGAAAAGATCGGCGAAGGAGGCATGGGCATCGTCTATCGGGCGCAGGACACACGTCTCGAACGCCATGTGGCCATCAAGTCACTGCCCGATATTTTCGCCGCGGATCCCAGCCGGTTGGCGCGCTTCGAGCGCGAGGCAAGGATCCTGGCCACGCTCAATCACCCGAACATCGCCTCGATTCACGGTCTGGAGGAGTATGACGGCAAACGCTTCCTGATTCTGGAACTGGTCGAGGGAAAAACGCTCGCCGAGCCACTGAAAAAGGGGCGGATTCCGCTCGATGAGACGCTCGAAATCTGCGGGCAGATCGCAGCCGGACTCGAAGCGGCGCATGAGAAGGGGATCATCCATCGAGACCTGAAGCCGTCCAACATCAAGCGCACCCCGGAAGGAAAGGTCAAAATCCTGGACTTCGGGTTGGCGAAGGCGCTCGAAAGCCAGGGGGTCGGGGGCCAAGGATCGGAGGACGGGCCGATCGAGACCTGCACGGAAACCGGCGTGATTTTGGGGACAGCGGCCTACATGAGTCCGGAGCAGGCCAAGGGAAAACCGGTGGATAAGCGAACGGACATCTGGGCTTTCGGCTGCATCCTTTTCGAATGCCTGACGGGAAGGCGGGCGTTCCCGGGCGAAACAATCAGTGAGACACTGGCTGCGATAATCAAGGAGGAGCCAGCCTGGGATGCACTGCCGCACGGCATCCCTGACAAGGTGCGTGATCTATTGAAACGCTGCCTTCGGAAAGATCCAGAACACCGCTTGCGCGACATTGGGGATGCCCAGCTCGAAATCGAGGAGTCCCGGAGCCCGGCTCTCACACCGGACTCCCGAAGAGTGCCGAATCATCGACGGATCATTGCAGCTGCCGGAATAGCATTAGTCTCCATCATTCTCATCGCTTCAGGCTGGCTCTTTCTGAACCGTTCACGTCTGGCGAAGGAAGCCCCCCTCACCATTGTTCCCCTCATTACCTATCCAGGTACCGCGGGCTCTCCGACATTTTCCCCGGACGGCAATGACATTGCATTCAGCTGGAACGGGGAGAAGCAGGACAACGTCGATATCTATCGCAAAATGATCGGTAGGGGGCAGACGTTGCGCCTGACTTCAGACCCGGCGGCTGACGGGATGCCTGCCTGGTCTCCGGACGGTCGCCACATCGCGTTCCTTCGATATTTGGATTGGGGCAGATATGGGGTCTTTTTGCTGCCTGCCCTGGGCGGCTCAGAAGCAGAAACTGGCCGAAATCGCTCCCTATGACAGCCAGAGCACGTTCGGAGCGCCCTGTCTGAGCCTGGCATGGTCTCCCGATAGCCGATGGCTGGTAACCACGGATCGGAATAAGCCGGCACAGCCAACTTCATCCGATCGCCCGCCAGCGTCCGCATATGGCCTGCACATACTCTCGGTTGAGACGGGTGAAAACCGGGCATTGACTTCGCCCTCTCCCGGGATTGGAGAACAGGGCCCTCCGTTCGCGCTCGGAGACCAGGGTGCATCGTTCGCGCCCGACGGGCGCACTCTCGCATTTGTTCGCATCATGGATTACAACCGGTGCGAAATCTATCGGCTCTCTATGACGGATGCAATGCAGCCAAAAGGCGAGCCGGAACGCCTTGAATATGTGGGTCGACGAGTTCATGGCATGCTCTGGACTCGCGATGGAAAAGATGTGCTTTATAGTTCCGGCTATCACCAGAGCGGTGAGAGCTTCGTACACAGAATCAGGCTTTCAGAGCCGAAAAGCGGTGGCGCATATCGCAGGACCCAGGAATCGTTTGGAGAAGGCGCCGGGTCACTCGCGATTTCAGCCAGTGGCAGCCGTTTGGCCTATTCGCGCAGCACACACGAAAGGGACATCTATCGCTGCGAACTGCCGGGTAAGGATGGGCGCACCAAAACCCCGGAGAGGTTCATCACCTCCACGCGACCCGATTATGCTGCCGATTATTCGCCAGACGGTCGGTCCATCGCCTTCGTATCGACCCGTTCGGGCAATCAGGAAATCTGGATCAGTAATGCGGACGGATCGAATCCAAGGCAATTGACATCGATGAATGGGCCTCAGACCGGTAATGCGCGCTGGTCCCCGGACGGAAAGACCATCGTGTTTGACTCGCGCAAGGAGGGGTCGGCGGATCTATATCTCATAAATCCCGATGGCGGCTCGCAGCGGCGGTTGACATCGGATCCCGGTTATGAAGGTCATGCAACCTGGTCGCGGGACGGCAAGTGGATCTATTTTATGTCCGGACGCACGGGGCGGCGAGAGAGCCATAAGATGCAGGTAGGAGGCGGACCCGCCATTCAGGTGACAAAAAATGGCGGGGCCTGCGCTCTCGAATCGCCCGACGGCAGGTGGATCTACTTCTCAAAAATGATCGAAGGGCGAGGCATCGCGATCTGGAAGGTCGCTGCTGGAGGCGGGCAAGAAAGTGAGGTGCATCCGGGGCCTTTGAGCTATTTCGGTGATTTCATCGTTCTGGAAGAAGGGATTTACCTTACAAAGCGAGATTCCCTCGATTTTTTCGATTTCGCGAGCGGGAAATCAAAGTCGATGATTGAGAACAAGGATTTCTTCCGGCAGGGAGTTGCCATTTTGCTGGGACTTACGATTTCGCCCGACCATCGCTGGATTCTTTTTACGGGATGGGAGCCGCCCACCGGCGACCTGATGCTCGTTGAAAACTTTCGCTAGCCAGCTGCGGAATAACCCTTTTCGCAGAGCGAGCGCCGATATCCCCAAGGACATCCCAGGACCTTTAGACGAAACCATCCTGGTTCTCGCTGAATTGCTCCGGCCTCGGCCGATTCGCACAGGCAACCGAGGGAGGTGGAAGGGATTCATTGGGCTTGGGATTCCGCGAATCCCTCTCGTAAAGCCTTAACACGGCTTTACTCGTCTCCTCGCACGTCAAAATTGCTGCGCAATTTTGCCTGCGGTGACGCCTATTTCTACGATCCGGCTTTCGCCCAAAAGGTCCATTAGCAATTCCTTTATCCACAAATAACGATAAATATATATTGATAAACGATAAGTACCAGACTAGGATGTTACCTTAAACATTTAAGGGCACCATTTATGAAACGAGGCTCAACCATATTTCTCCAGACAGTCATTGTAGTCATTGGCGTTGGCGCTCTTGCCGTCATGCTTTGGGAACCCCACCTTGAGGGCAGGAATGTACACGCCACGCTCTTTGAGATTTACTTCAAAGATCCATTCTTGGCGTATGCGTATATCGCATCCATTCCTTTTTTCGTGGCACTCTGCCAGGCATTCAAGCTGTTGGGGTATATAGGACGAAATGAAGTATTTTCACAATGTTCTGTGAAAGCCTTGCGGACTATAAAACAGTGCGGGGCAATGATAATTGGTTTTGTTGCTGTGGCAGTATTATGGATCATGCTTAATGATTCCGATGACCGGGCGGGCGGTGTTTTCGTGGGTACCATGATTGCGTTTGCCTCTCTTATTGTTACTGTTGCTGCAGCTGTATTTGAAAGACTTTTGCAAAATGCCGTAGATATAAAATCTGAGAACGACTTAACAGTATAACGAGACCAGCATGGCAATCATCATTAACATCGACGTTATGTTGGCGAAGCGGAAAATGAGCGTCACCGAGCTTTCCGAGAAAGTCGGCATCACAATGGCTAATATTTCCGTGTTGAAAAACGGCAAAGCTAAAGCTGTCCGGTTATCCACCTTGGAGGCGATTTGCAGGGCCTTGACGTGTCAACCTGGAGATATCTTGGAATATAAAGATTAGGCAGCTATACAAAAATCCGGCCTGTTAAGACCGAATGTTTGATGCTTGTTTAGATACCTGGAATCGCCTGCCAAACTTGCGACAGGCAAACAGAACGTCCGAGCATCAATCGCGCGTGGATAGCCTAAGGTGTGTCGCGTCCGGCCTGCGCAATCATTAGCGTGTAGCCATCGGGGTCCTGCAAACGAAATTCGCCTTCCGGCAGGTATTCGGGATAGGAGATTTCGCTCGCGTTGAAGCCTTCCGCCAGCAGCCTCTCGCGGAGCGATTTCAGGTCTCGCGCATAGAGGTAGAACAGGATTGCCTTGGCATTGCTCTCGGCGGTTACGGGAACTTCGCCGGACACGAGCATGAGGTTGGCGCCAGTTTTCCAGTTCCGCGCTTTCGGCTGATACAACCACGCCCAGTTGAATGGAGGACACTCACGCGGTACGGCATTACCGATCTCGAAGCCAAGATGGCGATAAAACTTCGCCGAGTTCATTACGTCGGCTACACGGATCATCGCAACGATGCTGCTCACTGGAGCTGAATCAGTCGCTGTGTCATCGGCCATACTGTCACTCCAACATTCTTGCCTACGAATTATGCCAAACTTCACCCGGCCGTTTCATTGCCGACGACCGCAACGTGATCCGGGTACTTGAGGGTCGCCATGATACATGCTCCAGAGCCGGTCCCGGCAACAGCGCCTCGACCATGTTCGATAAATTCCAAAAAGAACGGGAGGAAAAACTTGGGCGCGCTGCGAGCCGGAGGATCGAACGAACACCCGTTCTGCCTATCTGAATCCGAACAGCGGTGGAAACACCACGACCACCACCCACGCCCATACCGCGTAGATGGGCAGGTACGCCGTCTGCCACCGCTCCAGCCGCGCGAACGTAACCCGCCCGGCGAGGAATCGCGCGTAGAGCACGGCGGACCAGCCGAGGTTCACGAGCAGGATGAGGTTCTCGCCCAGCGCCGCGATCTTGTTGGGGCTGAAGCCAAACTCGGAGATGCGGCCGGCGATGGCCCACAGCGCGATGGCGTCGACGGACAGGGCGCAGACGACGAGGAGAAGCTGCAAGGCATCGAAGAAGCCCGGCGGCTTCTGCGGATCCCGGGCCGAGATAGCGTAAAGAACCAAGCCCACCACCACCACCAGAAGCAAGTCGAAGCCGATGAGCACCTCGCGCCCGACGGCGATGCCGCTGCCGGTCCACACCATGGTCCCCAGGAACGCCAGCAGCAGGAGGGTGAACAGCGGCGTGAAGATGAGCGTCAGCACCGGCGCCATGTTCTCGATGACACTCTGCTTGGCCTCCACGAGCCACGCCGCGATGATCACGGCGCCTACGGCGCCGCAGGGCAGAATCCAGGTCGCCAGGAGCGGCGCCGGCTTCAGGCCGATGGCGCTGAAGACGAATCCGGTGAGTCCCATCAGCACGCCGCCCCCGAGTGCGATGAGGGCGTAGTAGATGAACCACTCCCCGGAGAAACGCACGAAGTTTATGCGCTGATCGTGATCACGCCAGCGGCCGCCGGCATACGCGCAGCCCGCCGCAAGCCACAGCGCGATGAACAGGTGTAGCGCCGCAAGGACCTCGGTGTGTGCACGTGATGCGAACGGCATGATGTTGATCGCCGCCGCCCCCGCCACGAACGGCGCCGCCAGCCACAGTCGGCCCACCGACGAAAGCGATCGCTTCCAGGCGAAGAAGGCTGCCAGAAGCGGCAGCACGAAGAGGCTGAGGTTGCGGACGTAGAACTCCGGCAACTCCCGGTCCACCTGCATCCTCACGCCGAAAAGCTCAGGGACCTTGATGGCCGCGGCGGCGACGACCGCCAGGGCGACCGCCACCAGGGCTTCCCTGCCGTCAGCACCGGCCCCTACGCCGTCGGCGGGCGCGACGACCAGCCGCTTCCAGAGGCGCTCCGAGTGCTCCATGGCAAACTCGCGGGAGAGTCCATCGAGCTCTCCGATGCGCTTCACTGCAATGAGAAACGCCTCGTCCTCCGTGAGCCCAGCCTCAACGAGCGCGCTCGCCTGGCTGCGAAGATGATCTTCGAGCTCGTCTGCGTCCACGGAGTGGATCGCCGGCTGCCGCCGGAGGTACGAGCGCCACTCGGCGATACCTTCCTCCAGCGAGATGCGCGCCCTTTCCTTGGGGTTTTCGTTTTCCTGCGACACGAGTCAGCCTCCCTTAAGCACCAGTTTATTTTGATTTGAACCTTGTTCGCCGCAATGCGATGTCCACCACCTGCCACTGTCGCCGCTGGCTCGCCAGCTCGTCCTCACCGCTGTCCGTCAGCCGGTAGTACTTGCGCTGCCGCCCGGACTCCGACTGCCCCCAGACGGCCTTCACGAAGCCGTTGCGCTCGAGGCGGTGAAGCACGGGGTACAGCATGCCATCCGTCCACTGGAGTTCGCCGCCCGACAGCTCGGCCACGCGCTTGATGATCGCGTAGCCGTAGCTCTCGCCCTCGCTGAGGATGGCCAGGATCAGCGGGGTAGCAGAGGCGGCGACAAGGTCCTTGCCGACGTTCATCGGCCTGCCCGTTGAGAGATCAGCGATCGGTACATTTGGTACATAGAACTCTTATACATTGTTCCTCTATGTATGTCAAGAGAGTAGAAGAAGCACAGTGAAGCGCCACGAAAATGTAGGACAATTTGACGAAGTTGCTGCCCTGAGTGTTGAGGGTCTGAACAAGTCCGCAATCTCGCGCGTAAAGAGAATCGCATGGAACACGGTGGCTAATTGGCTGGAAAAAGCGGCTGAAGTTCAGGGAGATTTTCTCGGCAACAATACATTTTGATGCGCCGCGAAATGTCATATCTGTGTTCTTTGATTTCGCCTTGTTAGTCAACGTGGACGATTCGCGCCTTGCTATGGCTGCGTAATAACAGTGAAGGACATCACGGGCCCGGGGCGCACATGCGAGTTCGCCGAGTTCACGCACCAGCAGTCCTCGGGCGGCTACCGCGAGTACAAGCCGGCGTTCAAGCCGCTTGATCCAGGGCCACTTTGGGGACAGGCTCCAAATACCTATCGTTCCGCCGGGGGCGTTGGAGAGGGGCGGAGTCTCCAGGCCACCACCAGACCGGTCGCCGTCCAGAACATGATTTCGTAGAGAGCCTTGAGCAAGGCGTCTGGTGGCGGATAATCGCTGCGTATACCGGTGAGCAGGCCGAATAGCATGCCGATCAGGACGAAGAACAAACTCTTTCCGGCGTAACTGGCCAGGACGCGGGGCGAAGCCATGGCCAGCATCCCTGTGGAGATCAATGCCGTCAGCAGGGTTAGGCCCAAGTCCTTCAGCAAGGCAGCGCCGGCGGCGCCGTGGGTGAAGCCGCTGTTGACGATGGTAAAGACCGGTTCGCTGTCGGGAAAGCGCCCCTCTGCCGTCAAGGCCGGGTTACAGATGTAATGACCAGGCTGGGTCACTACCTTTTTTAATACTTCATAGACTTCACGCTCGGCGGGGAGAGGTTTCATGTTGAGCCGGCTGTTGAGGCCGAACCCCCCGTTTACCAGAAACGAGAAGACGATCATGGCCAAAGCGCCCAAAAGCCCCGCCCAAAATACCTTTTTGATCATAATAACCATCCTTGTGAAGTAGCGCATAGGGTCTGACGGCATGGGTTTTGTGCCGTTGGGGAGGATTATAGACCTATCAACCAGCTTCGAGCCCGGAACTCAGTTGATTCTGTGGCTGATAAGATCCATACACGTAATCTCGGCTTTCACTTATAATCGCTTTGTGACCGGCAGTGAACCCATGCCGCCCATGATCCATCCTGTATAGCCGTCAGCCTGATTAGGAGGCGAGAATGTTGAGCCGCAAGTACGTGATTCTGATCGGATTGATGTTCCTTACGCTGAAGGCTGGACATCCTCAGTCCTCCTATCCGATGGGATGCGACACCTGGGTAGCGATGAAAGATGCCACCGCCGATGGTTCGGTTATCCTGGCGAAGAACAGCGACAGGCCTCCCATGGAAGCTCAGCCGCTGGTCCATATGGCGCGCGCGACTCACGCCCCCGGCGAGACTCTGAAATGCACCTACATCGAAATCCCGCAGGTCGCCGTGACCTATGAGCACCTGGGATCGAAGATATGGTGGGCGTTCGGTTACGAGCACGGGATGAATGAGCACGGAGTCGCCATAGGAAATGAGGCCGTCTGGTCCAAAGAGCCGTTCCAGTGGGGCGACGGACTGCTGGGAATGGACATGCTCCGGCTCGGCCTGGAGCGGGGGACCACGGCCTATGAAGCCATGCACGTGATCATTGGCCTGTTGGAGAAATACGGGCAGTCCGGGGACTGCGAACGCGCGGGAGAGTGGGGCAAAGCCAACTATCACAACAGCTTCATCATTGCGGATCCGAAGTCGGCCTGGGTGCTTGAAACAGCAGGCCGATACTGGGTTGCCAAACGGATTCAGAAGGGCGTTTACTCCATTTCAAATATCTATTCGATTGAGACCGAGTGGGACGAAGCGCACCCGAAACTGGTCCAGCATGCCGTCGAAATGGGTTGGGCCAAATCGGCCAAGAATTTCAACTTTGCCCGCGATTACGGCGACTACTGGCGCAAGGATTCGCCCGATCCCGGAGCCATGCAGATCCGCCGGAATACGTCCATTGCGGCGTGCCAGGCAATTTCCGGAAAAATAGATCCCGCGGCCATGATGAACCTGCTGAGGAACCACAACGAGGGAACGAACATCGCGCCCCGCTGGAGCGCGCCGGAGTCTTTCTGGCCCACTCTCTGCATGCATGACAAACCAAGGGCAAGCTACCATTCGGCGGCATCCGAAGTGTGCCACTTGAGGGAATCGATGCCGCCCCTCCTGCGGCAGGTCTATTGGGCTAACTTTTCGAATCCCTGCAGCAATGTCTTCAAGCCGTTCTATCTTCACGGCCCCAAAGCACCAGCTGAATATGCCCGCGGAACCAGCACTTACTCGCAGGATTCACCCTGGTGGTGGGCAAACCGGATCAAGCTTCTCTGCGAACTTAACTTCCCGGCATTGAACCCGCTGGTTCGGCAAACCTTCGACGCCACGGAGAAGTGGATTCTCCAGCGGCAGCCTGACTACGAGGCCCGGGCTCTGGATCTCCTCAAGAAACAACAGCAGGATGCCGCCATGGCTCTCCTTCAGAAATACGTCGATGAAAACTGCAGCCGGATCGCAGGGGAATACAAGAAACTGAACGAGGAATTGCCGGCGAAGCTTGATGCGGCCGGGATCAAATTCCTGTTTCTCGACTATCTGAAAGACTGGACTGCCAAGGCAGGCGTGCCGCTTCCCATCCAAAACTAAATCAGCGGAAGAAAGGTTCTGGCAACAAGCCGGGAGGAGTCCCCCCTCAGGTGGTAGTTTGCTGAATTCCTTCTCATTGCCTGCCGTTGTCCAGCCGCCCTTCACTCCCGGAAAAGGAGGAGAAAATTGCGCATTTTCTGATCGAGGCAAAACCTGGGATCACACGCGATTGTACCTCGAACGAGTCATTCGCCAGGAACAGGACTCAAAACTGTAACTTGGCCGCCAACTGAATGGAGCGCGGACCACCCAACTGATACCGTTGGTTCAGGCCGGTGGCATCGGAACCAAGGGCCTGGTTCAGCATGTAGTTGGCCCGGCCGAATTCCGGGCGGCCGAAACGCGTGGCGAGCCCGACAATGGCAAAATTGGGATGATTGAAGATGTTGAAAAACTCGGCTCTGAGTTGAAGGTGCATTCCTTCGCGCAGGGCGAATCGTCTCCGTAATGCAAAATCCACCTGCGATGCCGGAAAACCTCTGACCGCGTTGCGTCCAAGCGTGCCCTGCTGACCGGGAACTGCGTTGGCGAAGGCCTCCGGATTGATCCGTTTCCCTCCCGGAGAGGTTGAGTCGTAAAGGTACAGCGGGACGCCCGGTATCAGGTTCGGACGCGCCACCCCCGATACACCGAATAGCCATCCGAGATTTCCCTTTTGAAGCACACGGACCGGGGTGGCCGAACGGGCTCTGAGGATCGTGTCAACAGACCAGTCTGAAAACACGGCGCGCAGAAAGCGATTCATCATCGGGCTGGGGACATCGTAGGTGGCTGCCGCTGCCGCGTAGTGTCGCACATCAAAATCGGAAGGGCCTCGATCAATTTCAGGATTGAGGCTGGCGGCGGGGGTATTGAGAAAGCTTTCCGTCGAAACGTTGTCGATCGAGTGTGACCAGGTATAAGAAGCCGTTGCCTGCAATCCGCGGGAGAGGCGCCGCTGAAACTGGAGCTGAAGCGCATGGTAATCCGACGTGGCCGCGTTACGCGTTACATATACGTCAGGAAAGAGTGCGTTCGGAGTGAACCATTCCTGACGTAACAGACGACGGCCGATAGCACCCACATAAGAAACGGAAAATGTCTGTGTGGTTCCCAGAGATTGCTCGACGCCTGCGTGCCATTCATACGTGCGCGGCAAAACCAAGTGTGGATCGGCGATGTAAAGCGTCGTGTACGGTGGGTCGGGGCTGAAAGCCGGCGGCGCGAGTTGCGACTGAGTCAGCGGAAACTGAACATTCGACAATACCTTTGTCGCACTGTTGGGATAGTTGGCGCCGAAGATTGCCTGCGCGCCCGGTCCGTTGCCCATGTCGTAGAACAATCCAAATCCGCCGCGCAGGACAGCTTCGCGCCCATTCCCGGAATTCAGCTGATAAGCCACGCCGATGCGGGGCGCGAAGTTGCCATAGGTTGTTTGCCAGAGCGGCGTGCCTCGCGGCGCCAGCGTTGCCGTCGCCGGCTGATCCAAACCTTGCACCGTGAATGGATCATTCCCCCTGGCCTCATGTGGAGGAGGATTCAATTCCCACCTCACACCATAGGTTATGGTGAGACGGCGATTCTTCCTCCAGGTGTCTTGCAGCGTAGGTGGAAAAATTGGTGAAGACCGGATACATGCGACCAAAGTTCGCGATAATCCTTAGCTCGTTGGCCTGCCCCAGGATCATCGCGTTGATGCCGTTGAAAGACTGAATAGGAATCGTATTCGTGGACACCGGAAATCGGCATCAGCCGCCGGTAATCAATGCCGAAATCGAATTGATGAGATCCTGCGGAGGTGGTGACCTTGTCCACGACATTGATCTGGCGCTGGTAATTATTGGCTTGGCTGCCCCAATATAAGGATGAGTCCCCGAAGTGAACAAGAAACAGCGAGGTCTCGGCCGCGGCGGAGGCGGGCCTGATCGACTCTGATGAGGGAGGGACCGCGCCGCCAAAGTCGTCCATGAGATACTCGATGGCGCTTCTGACGCGGCTGAAGTTGACCCGCAGATCGTTGGCGAGACGCGGCGTTGTCATTTGCGCGCCGAGCGTTAAGGTCAACGGTGAAGAAGAGACAAGCGAGATTTGACTCGCACTGATGGGGGGGAATGCCGCGCGTATGGATGCGTTCGACGGAGCATAGTTGAACCTGCCAAAGAGACTGACCTTGCTGCTCAGGGAGTGGTCGATACGAATGCTGGTGGCGTTCAGTGCAGAAGGACTCGATAAAGTGGCTCTTGAACTGCGCGAGGCCGCTGCCAAAGTCCCTTCCATTCGGAAGCGGAAATGCATTCAACAGCGGTTGCATGGATGGTATGGCCGATTGCCGTGCACCCAACGAAGGAACGACACTGTCGTAGACCTTCGGAAGAAGCAGCCGCAACCCTTCGTACGAGAAGAAGAAGAAAGGTGCGATTCCGGCGAAGCGGCCCCCAAAAACACCGCCGAAATCGTTCTGTCGCATCTTTGCTCTCGGAAGCCCGAGGCTGTTGGCGAACCAGTCGTTGGCATCGAATGCTTCGTTGCGCAAATACTCGAATGCGGTCCCGTGAAAGCTGTTTGTCCCTGAGCGGGTGACAATCGAGATCTGGGCGCCGGGAGTGCGGCCGAATTCCGGGGCATACGTCGAAGTCTGAATACGAAATTCCTGCATCGCGTCTTCGGAAACCATCCCGTTCGTGCCGCCGAAAGCGGTAAATGCCGGAATCGATCCATTGGCGGTTTCATTGAGGGGAGGACCCCCGCTGATGCCCACGTTGGCGCTCACGCCGTCGATCATGTAATAGTTCGCGTTCTGCCGCTGGCCATGGACACTGTACTGACCCGGTTCGTTGTAGGAAGCCGCTGTGAGAACCGTTCCTGGCGTTAATTCGATCAAAGCGTTGAAGCTCCGCCCGTTTAACGGGATATTTTCAATGAACTGCTGATCAACCAGTGAGCTGACGGAACTGGAATCGTCATAGATCGAACCGATGGCAGAGACAGTCACAGAGGTATTGATCTGAGCGATCTTGAGCTGGATCCCCACACGCAAAAGGTCGCCGACGCTCAGGACGACTTCAATCTCGGCTGCCTCAAAACCCTCCGTGCTGCCGCAATCCGATACCGGCCCGGAGCGAGTTGTGTGACGGCGGCCTGGCCGTCGTTGTTCGTGAGACGCTCCCGGCGGGCCCCGGTGCTTGCATTGGTCATCGAAATATGGGCGCCCGGTATGGCGGCTCTGTCCGGATCAACCACCGTGACGTCGAGGGTGGCCGTCGCGGATTGGGCGCAAGGCGAGCGGGCACAAGACCGAGCTTTGCACTGCTGCCAGCCGAGGCATGTCCCAATCGTCCATGACACGATGAGGGCGTATAAATGCCCGGAGGATTCCCTGGAGTTCAACATGACCCGTTTCTCCTTTTCCTTTGGCATTCAGCGGCTAATGAAGTGTCTTGGAGAGCCGCCGAGTCCGATGAAAATAGGGACACGTAGCCTGTCAACAACTCATTCTCGACTGCCGGAGAGGAGAGCCGGCATGACCCATGGTTCCACGACCGGGAAACCCCTGGTGAACGCGATGCGCCGGCCGTCTGGAGACACCCGCGCCTCGTGGAGACTTTCGATCGGGAAATCGAAACTTCGCGGCGCGCCCCCGGTCACGGAAATCCCCCACAGGCCGCGTGTTTCGACCAGGCGAGCGGCATCCCATGAGATTCGCATCGTGAACAAGACCGTGTTTCCATCATGGGTCCAGCCCGCCACGTGGGGTGATTGCTTGGCCTGATAAAGTACCCGCTGCGGGCCGCCGCCGGTTGGCACCAGGCAAAGGATACATTCATCGTTGCTGTTGACGGTGAGCGCGATCCATTGCCCGTCGGGGGAGAGCCGGAATCCCTCCAGATCGCCGATGTGCCCCTTGGGTATCCCGTAGAGCAACTCCTCCCTCTGCAAACGCATATCCCTCCTGAACAACCCATTCTGGATACGGAGGAAATAGATTTGACTCATGTCACGGGTCCAGGCGACGTCCGCCGCTCTGCCGTAGGTGGAAACAATTTCGCCTGTCCCGATATCCACAATTCTGATCTCGCCTTTTCCAAGAGCAGCCGCGGAACGAAATGCGATGAAACGGCCGTCGGCCGACCAACGGGGTGCAGGCATGGCCGAAAGCGGCAATGCGAATTCTCTCTGCGATCCGGTTTCCAGGGATTGCACCACAAGCACACTTGCGTTGGGTCCGTATTCCCGTCTGTTCGAAACGTAAGCAAGCGATTTGCCATCGGGCGACCAGTCGGGCGAGGCATTCGAGCCGAGAAAGGACCGGGCCAGGTTCGCGGGAGGGCCTTGCACCTTGCCCTTGGCCGGATCGATCGTGACAGAACACACATCCGTCAACCCGGTCTGCAGCCGGTAGAAAAAGTCGCCCTGTGTATTCAGACCGACCGGCGCAAATCGGCCTATGTTTCTGGCGATGTTTTGGGGCTCTCCCACCGCTCTGCCTTCGGAAACCGGCACCTCCCATAATCCGAGAGTTCCTGTGCGGGTACTCGCAAATACCACGCTATTTCTCCACGGGGCCCAGATCGGATACGAGTCATTCCACGGTCCTGAAACAAGCTGAGAATCCGTGTTGCCATCGGTGGCGAGGATGCGGATTTCGCTCTCACCGGCGGAGTTCTCTTTGGGGCGGTCATACACGATATGACGGCCGTCGGGAGACAAGCCGGCGAACGGGCGTTGAGGCAGAGCCTTCAGCCGACGGAGAGAACCGTCCGAGACGGAGACCAGACTCAGGGTGCAACCCATTTCTCCCGGCTCTTCCATCTTCATACAGCCAAGGATCTGCGCGCTGTCCTGAGACCACTGAACGGGATTGAAACTCTCCAATCCGCGAGAACGCATGAGAACCCGTGGCTGTCCACCATCGATACCGACAGTGCGGAGTTGAAAGCACTGGTACTCCTCCGACCACCAGCAGTAAGCGACCTGCCGGCTGTCCGGTGAAAAAACCGATTCTCCAGCGTAGTCCTGCGATTCGCCAGGCTTCCTGTGGGTGAGGAACCTCGTCGCGCCGCTCCTGAGCTCAAGGACACCCAGATCGCCCTTGGCAAAACTGAAATATCCGCCATCGGGAGAGGGCTTGCCCCAAAAGGGTGCGTTGGGCAGCTGGAGCCTGTGGGAGCCGGGCACAGCCAGCGGCGACGTTATGCCGGGATCCTGGCCTTTCCTGGCCCCATCGTTGGAAATTCTTCCTGGCCAGCCGCCCCGAAATAGAAGCATGCAGACTGTGGCCAGTGCGATGGCGGCAATCCCGAGCCAGTAGGGTCGAGCGGTCTTCCAGGACTGTAAATGCTCATTGCCTGGCCTCAGCGCCTCCAGCGCTGCCGCCATGGATTCCGCATTGTCAAAGCGGCGCTCCGGTTCAGCCTGCAGGGCACGCTTGATGACTTGAGCCAGCTTGTCTGAAATACCTGGACCGGCAATGCGGAGCTCCGTTCCATCGGCGCGGGCGTGAGCCTGACGCAATTCATCGGCTGTGGCGCCTTGAATGGGATAGGAATTGGTGAGCAGGTGATAGAGCAGAACACCCACGCTGTAAATATCGCTCTGCGCCGTGGCCTCCTTTCCTGCAAATATTTCCGGCGCAATGTAGAGGGGCGTTCCGGCGGCGCCGCGTGCCGCACTCGAATCATCGTCCAGCGTGAGGCCGGTGCCGAAGTCCATCAGGACCAGACGGCCGCTGTCGGCGAACATCACGTTCTGCGCCTTGACGTCGCGGTGCAGCAGTCCTGCCTCATGCACCGCGGCGAGGGCGCGGCACAGGTCGGCGCCTATCCGGATCACCTCTGCTTCATCGAAGGCATGCCCCGCGCGGAGCATTTGTTCGAGCGTGCGGCCGTGGATGAACTCCATCCACAGTCCGGCTCTGCCATCGAGGCGGTCCGCGTCGAATATTGTGACGACGTTCGGGTGCTGGACGCGCGCCAGGAGGCGGCCTTCCTGGATGACAGAGGATCCCAGGGAATCCTGCCCGGTGCGCGAAGGGTGCAGGAGCTTGAGCGCCACTTCCCGGTCCAACCGCGTGTTCCAGGCGCGATAGACCTCCCCGAACGAGCCGCTGCCGACGAATTCCAGGATCTTGAAGTGGCCCCATTGCTCGAGGAGTTCCGGAGGCTGGGCCGGCACTCCGTCGCTCGCGCCCTCTGCGATCGGGATTGCAGGCTCCCTGCGGTAGATTTCGGCGATCTCGGCAACAACCCTCAACTGGCGGATGACCGCCTTTGTGGGTTCGTCCGTTGTCGATTCCACCGCCGGCCAGTGAACGGCGGTCCCATCGAGAATGGCGCCTGCAAGATCTGCCAGCGGCTCATCCTTTTTCTGCACGCCCCATCTCCTCCGCCAGACGCACCAGCGCTCGCTGAGCGGCCATGCGCGCCGCATCGGGCGACGGCTTATCCAGCGCTAGCGCCAGCTCTGCATAGCTGAAACCGAGTTCGACCCTGAAGATGATCGCCTCGCGCTCCTCCGGTTTGAGCGCGGCGAGGGCCTTTTCATAACGATCGGTCGCTTCGCTGCCGATCGCTTCCTCGAGCGGCGAAGGCTTGTCATCTTGCTGCTGTGAGTCGAGTTCTCCCCGTCCCGGCCTGCGGCCGCATTTTCGGATTTCGTCCCGGATCCGGTTGAAAAGAGCCTGCCGGAGATAAGCCTGGAACGCTCCTTCCCCCACGGGTTCAAAGACATCCATTCTATTAAACGTCTGGAGCAGGGTTTCCTGAACAAGGTCTTGCGTGTCGGCGATGTCCCTGGCCCATTGTGGGAGGCGGTGGCTCGCCCAGCGGCTGAGTGAAGGGAGATAGCGGCTGAACAGACGATCGAGCGCTTCACGATCTCCTGCGCGATGCCGCTCGATCAGGCTGCGGGTAGATTCTGCCTCATTGGCAATGAAGGCTTCTGACGGTCGAACAGTACCGGCCGGATCGCGTCTATTGGGCATAGAGCCTCCTCACCCGGACCGCTTGCGCTAATCATAGCATTCATCCGATTAGACCGAAACATTTTCAAGGTAGAGCGTTCGGAATCTGGCGCGTCGTCGTTATAGAAATCGAGTGCACCAACGCATTCCATGACTGTCGCATGCTGCGGATGTCCCGGATATCTTGCAGGTGATGCATGTCGCGGCTGCCAGCAGCCAAGAAAGGAAAAGACTATGCGAACGTTTCCAAAGATGGCCTGTGTGCTCCTGGTTTTAATCGCGATCGGGTTGATGGTGGCGCCCATGGCCAACGCGCAAAAGCAAAGCAATGTGGCCGTCACCAGTACAGTCGCCGATGCCGACTTTCAGATTCAAAGCGATGATGGCGGAGTTTACACGAACTCCAAGGCCGTACAGTCCATCATCCAGCCCATCGGAGATTGGGTCCTGGACACCAACTATTCCCTGCTGTCGACCAGAAGCGTTTGGTTGAACTTTAGCCAGCCTGTCGCGGGCACTGGTCCCAATGGAGGAGCTCCTGTCCCTCCTTTCCCTTACGACCCTCACACTGGTTTATACGCCGCTCTGGTGAAGGCCCGCCTGATCACGCAATGTCCAACCTATGGATACAGCATGCTGGGACTCACCAATGGAGAGACTGTCTCCTGCGGGCTGGTGATCCACATTCCTTACAACGGCAACGATTACCGTCTTGTGATGAATCCTTTGGGGATCAACAACTATTCCGAAACGGAGACGGTCAACGTCACCTGCAATGGCGTTGGTACAAATGGCTGCAAGCAATGGAGCATAGTGTCGGCGGACCCTGATCTCGGGAGCAAAGCCCGGCTTGTTCAGCTTACGACCGGGAAAAAGCCCGCGCAAATCAACCTGGGAAATTTCTACTTCTCCTTCTCGATAACGATAAACGTGACAAAGCCGTAAACAACGGCCGCTCTTATTCTCGAGAATAGGCTGCACCGCCGAACATCGCCGTGCGCCTTATGATCGGAGGTAGGTGCAATACGGTTCGGGCCCCGTCAGCTGAAGTCGGGTTCAGCACCCGGTCTGTGGTGGAATCCGAAGCAAGGGGTGCTGCAAATTCAGCTTCGAGAGGCCTACCCGAAGAACTATAATATCCGCAACGCAAGGTCGTTCTGATTGCAGTGCTCGAAATGCCAGTAGAGGCATTTTCCATGAACAGCCAATCGCGCGGCCACGATACGCTCAGTGCGAAGCCCGGTCAGGGCGGCACGGGAATAGTCTGCAATTCCCGTGATTTATGCCTTTGCTGCGACATTTCCCAAAAGGTCCTGCCGGGAAATGTCATTCCCTGTCCGGATGTCGGCATGCGAGCCCGCAGGAACGTTCAACTCCTCACCTGGATTCTTTACTCAAACCTGGCGGGGGTTTGCGAGTCCGCCAGTCACGGCAGCATCAGCTTTCCAATCGCCGAAGGCGCCGCCGACGCGCTCCTGGAGAACGAAGTTAACATTTCAGCAGTTCAATACCTAATGGCAGGAGGCATATCGGAATGACTGCCGTCAGGCCATTTTAGTGTAGTGAAAGAGCAGCCAGGAGGCCCAAAGCCGGGCTGGAGGTGAACAGTCTGATGGGGAGGTATCAAAAATATGAAGCCGCGAAACATCATGGTGTTCCTCTTAGTGATGGCAAGTCCCTTACTATCCGTAAGCGCTTGGGCACAGGCCGAGGGCCGTCCCTGCAGCATCAAGCCGGTTAATATGTCTACGGCCTACGGGGATTTGATTACCTGTCAAATTTCTGCCGACAGCGATGATCTGTATTACTTTTCGGGCCTGGCCGGAGAGGTTATACACATCTATGCCAACACCGGTGCCAGCGCCGTCTCCTTAATGGATCCCTTTGGCAATACCATTGAGTCGGCGGGTTCCGGTACCATTTCGCGGAAACTCCAGGCAACCGGGAAATACACGATCAAATTCACCGAGGTGACATATGGCAATCCATACTATTCGTTTGGCCTTGAGAGAATCACGCCGCCATCCCCCTCAATGCCGACGCTGAGGTTTGGACAAACCATCGAAAATGAAATAAATCCCGGGGGTGATGCGGATTATTACACCTTCACCGGGTATGAGGGTGACGAGGTTACCGCAAATGTCAGTGTACTCACCGGAAGCGATCTCGAATTCGATATGTACGATCCCGCAGGGGTTCTAATCCTATCCGGTCAAAACTGGTTTGGCCCCCTGCCGGTTTTTTTATTACAGAACGGGCAGTACACTTTCCGCGTGCTTGGCGGATCGAGCTCCTATCGCATGAGCCTTCAATGCGCCGGCATCTGTCATGAGCCCCGAGCCAGCATTCTCACGCCTGCGCCCGGCTCGACTCTGCCCGGTTCCACGGTCACCTTTACCTGGAATTCGGCTGCCGGAGCCGCCGCCTACTGGCTGGATGTAGGGAGTGAACTCGGGGTGGGGAACTACTTCGGGGCTGGCGTCGGCTTGAGCACTTCCCGCACCGTCACCAATCTGCCGCTGGATGGCAGCACGGTATATGTTCGCCTGTGGACCAAGAATGGTGGATATTGGTTCAATGGCGACTATACCTATACTGCGGCCAAAAATACCCAGAAACAGGATTTGCTGACGACATCTTCCGGCAATGGGCTGCGATTTAGGGACTCTGATACCGGGGAGTGGGTTTCCCTTTCGGTGCCCGCATCCGTGATCGCGGCAGGGGACCTTGACGGGGACGGTATCGATGATCCCGTCGGCGAATGGCCAAACGCAGGCGGGGTGTGGGCAAGATATTCAACTTCCGGTCAATGGGTCAAAATCACCTCGGCCGCGCCCCAATGGCTCGCCACCGGCGATCTGAATGGCGATGGGAAGGACGAATTGGTCGGTATCTGGGGCACCACCATCTGGTCGTGGGATCCCACTTCATCTTCATGGGCTGCCCTGGTTTCGGGCGCAACTCAGGTCGGAGCCGCGGACTTGGACAAGGATGGGAAGGCGGATCTTCTGGGCATCTGGCCAGACTCGGGCGTCTGGGTGAAACATTCATCCACCGGCCTGTGGGAGTCCCTTGCCGCTCCTGCTGAATGGATAGCCGCCGCGGATCTGAACGCGGACGGCAAAGCGGATCTAATAGGAATCTGGGGCGGTTCCCTCAAGTATCGCGACACGGCAACAGGATCATGGCAGACGGTTTCCGCTGGCGCCAGCCAAGTTGCTGCAGGCGACATGGATGGAGACGGCAAGGGAGATATCGTGGGTACCTGGCCCGGTGATGGGGTCTGGGTAAAATACTCAGTCTCCGGCACCTGGGAGCGCCTTTGCCCGGTCCCGGACTGGATCGCGGTTGGCAGAATGCGCTGAAGGCGGTCACAATATAACCTGCACAAGCCGGGCAACCAGTTCCTGGAGCGAAAACATGGTGAGAGTCAGCGGCAGGATCGGCAACACGATGAAGACCGCCACGGCAATGATCGCTTCTTTGCCAAAGGGGAATGGTTGAATATGTTGAACGACCGCGAAGCTGTTCGCGAGATCGGCCAGCGACTGAATGTCGCCGCTTCCCACCAGAGGCTCATCATGGGGCCGCTGGCCCTCCATCCACTTCTTCTCGAACCCAATGACATACTCGCTGGCCAGCGGACCATAGGTGTACAAGCCGTGAAGGCGCTGGCGAAGCAGCCGGGGAACAAACACGCACACCGGCCCCAACCCAACGATGTACACAAGAAGCGCCATGGCCAGGATCTCAATCCGATAGTCTGGCAGCTTGGTGCCTTCGTAGAGAATGCGGTTTGCAATAAAACCGGAGAGAAGGACGCTGTGTGCCATCAAGAATGGCCCTTGCGTGATCGCATTCCCGCCGAGAAACCCCAGCCCGCAGCAGGAGTCGGGATGGCTGGGAACGAGTTTGAGATCCAACCTGGAGACTTGCCATAGCAACCTGCTCCAGATGAACAGTCTGAAATACCAGCGCAGCCCGATGAACTGGACGATGGGCAAGCTGACAAACTCGTACCAGTAGCCGGCGGGCGCAAGCACCTTTTTGCCGGCAGTAACCGCGAGGTACCAGGTGTCGGATGGAACAGCCAGGACCCCCTTAAGCCAGAAGTTTCCGCCGACAAAGACGAGAGCGACGAACCCCAGCTCGATGACCGGGGAGTTCCTGAGGCGGAGTGCCGATCCAATAACGCCTTCGAACTTCGGAAGCGCCGACGGCGTGATAATCTGCCGCTCGACGAACTGGAGTATCATCATCCGCATTCTCCGGTGGATGGTCACTTCCGCCGCGATCAGCAGAGGGAGCACTACCAGAAACCGGCAATGCGTTTCGACGTCATACAGGAAAGGGATCTTGACGCCGCTGGTGAGGCGCCCTCCCAGGCTGGCCAGCACAAGCAATGGAAGCCACGCGAACAATGTGATAACTACGATCCGTCCAGCCACACGGTCAAACGGGGGCTTCACCAGCCCGACACGCACAAGAAACTGATAAATAGGGCCGCCCAATACCAGGGAAAAACCCTTCGCGTCTTCGGAGAGCATCTCGGAGCGCATGGTGCATTCCTTTCTGGCGGCTGGCGCCATTCGGCTGTAGCGGCGCCGCCTCTCTCGATTCAGTTCATGATGCCAATCAGCAATTCCGACCGGGTCAAACGGTCTTCGCTTTTGCCTTCCAATGGGAGTTGCGGATCTCTCCCGGAGAGTCCGGAAGAAACCGACCGTGCCAAAGCCAAAGGTCGCAAAGGTTTTGTTTATAAATCTTTGCTCTGGGCCTTCGTGGTTCAATCTCTCGAGCGTTCCCCGGCAACTCACCGCGCGTCCTCGAAGACCGCCTTCACCTTGCCCTTGCGAACCGCGCGCTCGAGGGCGGTGTGGTCCTTTTCGTTCTGGTCGGCGTAGGCCTTTGAGAATGCGGCAATGGCCCGGTCGAAGACATCGCTTTTGCCCATGTATCCGCTGAGCGTGACCGGGCAACCGGATCGGGCGTGCGAGAGGGCGAGCGCTCTGCCGCACCAGGTGGCGTAGAGGTCCATCTCGGGCGCGCCGAAGGTTTCCACCCTGACGCTGATTTTGACGTCCTTCAATTGGCGGAAGAAGTAGTGGCGACCTAATGCACCCTTGGTCCACCCGAGGAACATGTCGCTGGCCGGCTGCATGAGACGGTAGCCGTGTACGACGCGCTGGCCGTGGTTGGGAAAAACGCTCGCACCGGCATACGGTTCCAGCACCGAAGCGCGCGCCTCCTTGACCTGGAGGAACAGGGGATCGCCTTCGCCGGCCATTAAAAGGAGCACCCAGCAGACGGTCCCGACGCTGCCGATCCCCACTACCTTGATAGCGGCGTCGCGGATCTGGTACCGGTCCAGCAGGGCCTGGTGGGAGGTCGACAGGGTGTCGCGGTACGCGAGGAACGCGTCCATGAGTATTTTTTGGACGTCACCCGGAGAACGGTCCTCGGCGTGGAAGATCGTCGGCAGCTGATCCTTGATGAAAGGCAGGTCCCCCTTGTGCTCCACTAACTTCGGAAAGATGTCCTCGGCGATGCTGCGCGCCCTCTCCTTCTGAAGGCGCTTCAAGGCCCGTCGGCGGAACTCGGGGTCCTTGATGCTCGCCACCAGTTCGTCCGCCCCGATTGCGAAGTACCACAGTTCCAGCGTCTTCATCCGGCTGAACTCCGCCATGGACTCGCGGTAGCTGCGTACGCAGGTCATCGCCACATCCCTGGCAGTAGCGTCTCTCAGACCGTTATCGCGGCAGGCCACCACGAAGCTCGCCGCGAGGCGCTTGACATCCCACTCCCAGGGGGCCGGGAGAGTTTCGTCGAGATCGTTGATGGCAAAGATGACACGCCTTTCCGGGGTGGCAAAGCCGCCGAAATTGCACAGGTGGGCGTCCCCGCAGCACTGGACGCGGATCCCCGTAACCGGGGTGGATGCCAGGTCGGAGGCCATCGTGAGGGCCGCCCCGCGGTAAAACGTAAACGCGGAGCGGACCATGCGGCCGTGGCGGAGGGGGAGCAGGTCGGGCACCCGCCCTTTCTCGGCCCTCAGAATCAGTTCGACCGGGTCGGGGCGGTCTGGCGGGGGCTTTCCAGTCGGCGTGCGCGTTTCGGGGACATTTCTCGCGCAAGGCTTTCCCGGCGGCGTATCGCTCCGCATAAGTCCCTTTGGCATTTGCTTCCGGCGGCGCCGGTTTCTGGCGAATCGTACTCGATTTGGATTTCTTCGTCTCAGTCATGCGTCCTCCAACATTGTCTTTCATTCCGATGTCTCCAGTTCCACCACTTATCGTTCTGAGAAGCCTATTCACCACCAGGCCGACATAGTACTCGCAAGAGCATCTGCACAGGCCGCAGTTTGTGCCAATATCCCCTTACTCAGATCAGCAACCATGAGAAACGATCGCACGTGTGATCGGTATCGGAACCGGTATCGACTCCCTCATTTGAAGAGTCCCGATGACAATGCATATACCGGCCCCGATGCGCGCCGCCCCTTACCGGGGAGAATATTCGTGCGATTGGGTCCCGCACAGCAGGATGAGCTACTGCCCTCTTATTGGGCGAGCTTCTGAAAGTTTTTGGTCGTGATCGCAACGACAATCTTTTTGGCTGCCACATCCAAAGTCTTGCTCGACGCGTAATTCGTGCCGTCGGGAAGAGTCTGGTAATTGACCGCGAGCGCCACTTTGTCTTTATCTGCATCATCCAGGTAAGTATCAACCGTTACCTGGCGGATCGCTTTGGCTGCGGTATCGAGGGTGAAGGAGACAAGATCGCCGCTCTTCACAAAGTTTTTGAACTGGAGCTGGATGCCGCCAGGCTGGGGGCTGAACGATGCGTTTCCACTGGACACATCCGCTTTGATCAACTCGGGTTGAGGCGGCACATAACGCTGGATCAGGGACACGACGCGTTCCATGTAATCCTTCATTTCGTCGGTCTTTTTCTCCACCACCTTCTTTTTTAGGCCGCGCATCTCCTTCTTTTCCGGCGGGGCGCTGAGGGGAGTCTTCTGCACCTTGCCGTCCGGGCCGTAACGGCAGGACTCGATTTTCGTACTCTTCACTTCCCCCTTCAGGCTCAGCTGGGTGTCTTCAACCCAGGTGTATTGGAGCAAAGCTTTCTGGTTAGCTGCGGCAGCCTGCTTGAACGCCGCCACTTTTTCCTGAAGCGCCTGCTTCTGATCCTGGCTGCTGGCCGGTCCTGTCAGAGTCAGGCACAAGCCGAACGCCAGGCACAGCCACTCAACCAGCGTCATCCTTTTCATAAATCGAATCCCCCTTTTTATGTTGAACATTTATTTCTTCGGCCTCTTCCAAGTCCCGGGTATCGGAGACCCGGTGGAATCGGATCTCCGGCGTCGTGCTCGAGAGCTCGGCGGCGGAGAGAACGGGACGATAGATGTCCGGACGGATATGTTCACTCAGCGCGGCTTCGTTTTCCCAATGCTCGGATAACAATAGGGTGCGGCCAAGACCCTCATCAGGATCCGGTTGGATGGAGCAGTGCTTGCTGATCCGCGATCGGAAGCGGAGCGGCCTGGGATTCCATATCAAACATTGATCAGTAGCGTTCTCCACCGCTATGTTAAAGGAGAATTGGTAGATCCGAGGGCGATTGATTTGGGCAGGATCGTCGCGAAAGCTTCTTAACATGACTGCCAATGTTCGGCCTGTGCTTGCGCGGTGGCGTGTCGCCCGGCATCAACCGGCGTCGCCGGCACCGGGTCAATCCCTTTCCCCTGTCTGTTTACCTCCTTTTTCATCGTATGAAGGTTCAAATAATCCGGGGCATTGGATGTAGTCATCACTACTACGGTTTCTTCAACCGTTTCATGCCTTCGACCAGCGGGTGCCATCCATAGACGAACGACACCATGAAACGGTCCATGCGAAGATCCCCGGGTGCACCATCGTTAACCATCGACTTGTAGCCGGCAGTGAGGGCCATGTTGTCGTTGAGTTGGTACCCAAGAGTGAACCCGATGCCGCCGTTATTGAGGCTCTCCCCCGTGACGCCGTTGATGGTCGGTTGGCCGCCGCCGTACCAGGTCCCGTCAAGCGACGCCCAGAAGTGCTCGGTGAAGTCGCGCGTCAGATGGGCGTCCAGTTGAAACATTGGATCGGTCTTCATCGTCCCCCCGACAAAGTTGTCGTTGGTTCCGAATAGCCATACAGCGGGCAGGAATTCCAGAGTCGTTCGCCGTCCCGGAACCCAAGGGCCGAGCTGCCAGATAATGGGTGCGCCTATGCGTCCATACCAGCGGTTCTGTCCGAGATTCAGGGACTGGCTGCTGTTGTACTCGCCGATCGGTATTGCCAGATCGGCGAGCAGGTCCACGGAGAACCCCGGCTTATAGCGCAGCACGTCGGGAATGTTCTTTTGCGCAGGGGGTCCAATGATATTGAAGACAAACTCGGCCATCGGGTCGCCGAACCCGCTGGTGGACTGTTTCGCTGTTTTGCCGGCCGCCGAGATTTCTCCCGATACCCGCCCCATGGGCACAATTCCCGCAACCATGGCCGAGCGATTGAACAAAGTGAAGGTGCGCGCATACCCCGCCAGCGCGATGGAAGCGTCCAGGCTCGCACCGGGCGTCACGATATGAGCCGGGTCGAACGGGTTCGTGTTGCCGTTCAGCGATTCGTATATGAGCGGCACCGCATTGGCATTCGACAGTGTCTTCCAGTAGAAGCGCGCCGGGACCTGTGCCACAGCCTGCGGCGGACAGAGCGCACCCATGGCGAGCATCGTTGTGACGACCAACCGCAAGCAAGTAACCGTTTTCATCGGACCTCCTTCAGTTTCTGGGATCTCTCCATCCCGCTTCGTTAGTACTCGGGTCGGCAACGCTCAACGCTTCTTGGGCTCAGCCATCATGTCCTTAGGCGGCACGTACTGGCGCTTCAGGTTGAGCGGCGGGTAGCCGGCCTGGACCGGGACGCGCTGCGGGAGCACCTTCTCCAGCGCCTCGTGAGGCGAGCGGTTCGGCAGGACCACGTTGTTCGTCCGGACGTAGTCTTCCCAGAGCGCGACCATCTCCTTCACCTTGTCGGGGCGCTCGGCGGCGAGGTCCTTCGTCTCGCCTTGGTCCGCCGCGAGGTCGTAGAGCTCCCAGTCACCCCTTCCGAAGGGCCTCCACTCCCAGCGCAGCTTCCAGCTCCCCTGCCGGACGGCGCGGTTGCCGAAGAGCTCCCAGGCGAGGACGTCCTGGTCCGTTCGCGGCGACTCGGCCCGGCCCTCCAGCACCGGGACCCAGGACTTGCCCAGGGCCGGGGGCACGTCCTTCCCCTTGTACGTCTTCGGGTAGCTCGTGCCGGCCACCTCGAGCAGCGTCGGCATGATGTCGGCCACGTGCATGGTCGCCCGGGTGTTGATGCTCCCCGCGGGACGCTTGACCCCGGGCCCGCTGACGATGAGCGCGTTGCGGATGCCGCCCTCCGCGAGCCATGCCTTGTACTGACTGAAGGGGGTCATGGAGACCTGCGCCCACATGGGCCCGTAGGCGAGCCAGGAGCCCGGGTCGCCCCACGCGTTGGGATCGTTCTGCGACCAGTGCACGGCGGCGAAGAGGTAGTCGCGTGAGCCAGGCGAGCCGGCGATCATTTCGTAGAGGTCGTTGCCCTCGGCGCCGTTGTCGCCGAAGACGATGAAGATCGTGTTGTCGTACTCGCCAATCTCCTTGAGGTGGTCGATGAGCCGTCCGACGTGAAAGTCCAGGTTCTCGACCAGGCCGGCGTAGATCTCCATCTTCTTTCCGAAAAACGCGCGCGACGCCGGCGCCAGCAGGATGGAATCGGGCACGAACCACATCCGCTCGGCGAGCTGGGTTCCCGCGGGCATGATGCCGAGCTCGACCTCCCGCTTCAGCCGCTCCTGCCGCACCGCGTCCCAGCCCTTGTCGTACTCGCCAACGTGCCGGCTGCGCCACTCCTTCGGCAGGTGGTACGGCTCGTGCGGCGCCTGGTGGGAGACGTACGCGAAGAACGGCTTGCCGTCGCCGCGGTTGGCGTCGATGTAGGAGATCAGCTTGTCGGTGTAGGTCTTCGTCGCGTAGAAGTCCTTCGGCAGGCTCCTCAGGTAACGCCCGTCCTCGGTGTAGAGCGATTTGGGGTTGGCGGCCGAGAAGTTCCAGTCGTCCCAGTAGCTGCCCATCCCGTCGAGGAGGGTGAAGTCGCGCTCGAAGCCGCGCGCGGCCGGGATCTGTCCGGGCTCCTTCCCCAGGTGCCACTTGCCGACCATGTAGGTGTGGTAGCCGGCGTCCTTGAGGAGCTGCGGCAGCGTGGCGACGCGGTCGTTGAGGTTGCCCTCGTAGCCGTCCAGGCCCATCTGGTTCGGCGCCGTAAACTCGCTCATGTTGCCGAGGCCGTTGAGGTGCGTGTCGACGCCGGAGAGCAGCATCGACCGCGTCGGCGAGCAGCTCGCGTGTGTATAAAAGGTCGTGAAGCGCACGCCGTTTTTCGCCAGCGAGTCGAGGTTCGGCGTCTTGATCTCGCTGCCGAACGAGCCCATGTCGGAGAAGCCCATGTCATCGCCGAGGATAATGACGATGTTCGGCCGGCGCGGCGCGTTCGCTGCGGCGGCGATGGCGACCGCGGCGAGCGCTGCGAACATGCCCACAAGGACCTGTCTTCTCACCAACCGGCCCAGGTTGGCCGGCTTACTCACTATGGCGCACGCCGAGAACCGCAATACGGTCTCCATTGTCCACTCCATTACAGTTGGTTGGTAAAAACTCTCTTTGACCCCTCACCGTCGTTTCCTCATCTGAAGTAGAGGTTGACCACCACTCCCAAGGCATTCACGGTGCGGTTTGAACTCCCGCCAGAGTCGTTCTGATGCTCAAAACACATTTCGTACTCGAAGTGTTTCGTGATCGGAAACGACAAGCTAGCAATCAGCGCCGTCCGGCTCACCTCTTCATACCTGCTGTCATAGTAAATTTCAAGGGATTCAGTCTCGCTCATGGCGCCGAATCCGAATCTGGTCTCAGAAGCGATACATCACGGTCGCTGAGTAAAACCCAAATCCTCCGGCAACAGCAGTCGCTTCCAAAAAAGCACCTGAGATGAGCCTGGTGATTGCTCCCTGAAACTGGATGTGTCGCGTCACCTGCCAGATACCAACCGCACCGGGGTTGGTGCCGACGTACTTCCCCTGCCCGACGTCAGCATGCAAAAGAAGTCTCAGGTCCGGCGAATATACCCCGTCCGCCGTCGAGGTACGCCAGTAACTGGGCGCCTCAAAAGTGAGAAAAATGTTCTTTCTCAGAACGAATGTTACGGCAGGATTAAAGTCGGTCAGGTTCGTTGGCCCGAGGAATCCCACCAGCCCGGAATAGCTGTTTCCGGGGAACAGTGGATTAAAGGATTGAAGTCTCGGATCCCTTGGGTCCCGATCTCCCGACGCGATATCGCTCCGGAACCAGATCCTCGGCTTAAAGCGGACATCGAGGAAACGATAACCGGTCTCGGTCGAAAATGCCCAAGCCCAAACGGCTGATCCCTTGAACGATCCCCACTGCAGGATCATGTCGTAGTTCATGTCAAGCCGTGTTCCTGTCCCGCTCAACTTCACCCCCAGGGTATGCCGCAGATCCCGCCCCTCACCCTGCTCGTATTCGGCATTGGCGCGATCGACACCCAGATAGTAGAAACCCAGTTCCCCCTTTTGGAAACGCGGGGACTTCCTGCTGGCGGCAACGCCCCAGAAGGTCTGTTCGTGATCCGGCCTGTCGTCGAATGCGCTCGGATTGACGGAAACCAGCTTCGCAATTGTTCCGGAAATCCTCCAGGCATTGTTCCTGAAATAAAGCAGCGCCCCGTCGAAGCTTCTCTTGACGTTCAAGCCGGGACTGGCTGAGATCAGGCGACTGCTTCCGATCGACAGTTCCTGCCTCCCGGCTTTCACCCCGAAAACGCTTTTCCCGTTGATCGGCTGCCGATACTCGAAAAATGATTGGTGGGAATCGGCAATGTTCTGGTCCGTCGGCCGCGGGGATCGTAGCTGTCCATTGATGATGCCGCTCTGGAATTCCATAAAAAAGCGAAAACGAGGTCCAAGGTGCAGATCAGCCCCGACGAGATAGCGTTGGAGCAGATAGTTGTCCCGCGTCGGAATCCCGTCGACTCCTTTCAGATGAAACCCCTCCACCCGGTACCGTATCTCGCTGCTCAGCGTAAGGTAACGGCCCTTCCGGCCGAGCGAGACATATTTGAGCGGATCCCAGAAATCATTCGAATTGGAATGCTCCCTGAGAAAGCTCCAGTCCTCGTCGGCCGTGTTTGGCAGATAGGTCCGCACTTCCGTTTGCTGCGCGTGGAGGTTTCCGCCCAGGAAAACGGACACAATCATCAAATACACGGGAAGAAATCTGTGTGATATCCCGGTTTTCATTTCTGGATACCAGATTCCGTTCGGGTCACGACGGCTCGGTCATGACCGTTTCATAGTCTCGCGCGTGGCCCCATGGTACCCGCTCGTCCAAGGCTTCGCGACTGCTGAGGCGCAAGTAGCAGTCCGGTTTGCCCGTGGCGCGATGGTCGAGGCGGGTTATAAGCTACCCGTGGTACTTCTGCAGCGGCTCACGCACCGGCCAGCGGCTTGGCAGCAGCTTACCCGTCGGTTCGGCGAAACGGCAGTGGAGCGTTCCGAGACGCTCGATGGTGATCTGAATCTCGGCACCTGGGTCGATGAAGTTGTCGTTGTCAAGGCCGGTACAGTCGGGGATGGTGCCGAAGCCCATCACGGAGCCGGACTTGATGGGAGCCATGAATCGCAACCAGGCGAACACGTCTTCGGCCTTGTGGCTGATCTCGGATGTTGATCCCTGGTACTTGACTTGCCCATTCACCACAACCGTCACTTTGAGGTTGTACGGATCGCCAACCTCATCGGGCGTGACCAAGTAAGGCCCGAGCTGGTTGCCCTTCGCCATGTCCTTCGTCAAGCAGAAGCCGCCGATGAACTCCGTGGCCTGAACGTCGCGGGCCGAGACGTCGTTGAAGATGCAGAAGCCCGCCACCGGCTGCTTCTCGTTCCCATACACGACGGCCAGTTCAGGTTCGACGTCCAACCGCGACGTGTAAGCCGGCCAGGGGACGGTCTCCCCGTCGCCGACGATGGCGTTCATGTTGCTCTTGTAATAGGGCAGTGGCTCGGGCCGACCGGGGACGGGCTTGGGTTTCGGGGCCAGGACGGCCTTGGCGAACGCCCGCAACAGCGGCGCGGTCTGCGGGTTATCCTTCTCATACTTCATGCAGGTATCGATGGAGTTCTTGAGATGCCGCGGCGTCAGGCCGAAGTCGAACATGGCGACGACCTCCACCGGCTCCAGCAGGCAGACGGCGTTGAGCGGGAAGCGTTCGCCATTTCCGAGTTCTCCGAGGTGCTGTTCGCCCCAGGTGAGCAGTTCCTCTGCCGCCCGTTGGCTGTCGGGAAGATTGGCAAGGTAGGATCGGCTGTCGGCCAGATGGGGGGAGGATTTCCCTGCTTTGCTTTGCAGCACCGCGAACGGGACAGCCTGGTCTCGGACGACCACGCCGAAACAAGGGTTCGGCGAGTCGGCGATGGTAAAGCGAATCAGTTTCATGGCGGCGTTCCTTTCTGTGTCTGGACTGGTTTAGTATTCGACTTCGATCCCTTTCGCCTTGGCCACCTCGTAGATGGCGTCGAAAGTTCCTGTGGAATCCCAGGGCGCGTCAGGAGGTTCGTTGCGGAACTCGCGATACGCCCGTTCGACGTTCATGTACAGCCGCGCCGGGGCAGCCCATTCGCCGTAGGGGCCAAACTCGATCCGCTTGGCGGCATCCAGCGAAGCGAGTCCGGCGTCGAAGCACTTCTTCGACTCTTCACGGAGGTACTGGAGATACGCTTTCATGTCCATTGCCCCTTCGATCCCGCAGAGCGGGCCGTGGCCAGGGACGATGACCTCCGGGTCGAGTTGGATGATCAAATCCAGGCACTGGAACCACTTTTCGTATGATCCCGTCCAGCCCATCGGTGTACACTGCCGGAAAAGCACGTCGCCGGCGAACACCACGCGTTCCTTAGGCACATGGATGATCGTGTCTCCGACCTGATGGCATGGCCCGACATAAATCAAGTGGACCTCCGTGCCGTCGAGGTTCAACTCGTAGCGTGCGTCAAACAAGGTCGTCGGCAGCACCAACTCGATCCCGTCAAAGTTATAGTCCTCCAGCAACTGTTGCCCCGCGGCCACGATGCCGGGGTGGAGCGCCTGGAGTGCCTGGCGAGTGGACACATTGGCGACACCGTGCATCAACTTCTGGAACTCCTCCGGATTGGCGACATGCTTCATCCGCTCGGGCACCGACCGGTGGGCGATGATCTCCGCGCCCTCGAAAAGTTGATTGCCCCAGACGTGGTCCGCGTCTTCGTGCGTGTTGATCACGCGCTTCGGCATGGCGGGCCACACCTTGCTGAACATCTCGATCATCTGCCGCGCATGGGCCAAGTCCGACTGCGTGTCGATCACAACACCCCCGGCCCGGTTGATGAGACCGGAGTTGGCGTCACACACGCGGTTCTTCTCGATCAGAACCGCAAAGCAGTTGTCGCTGACTTGTTTCATTTCCATGGGTCATACTCCCTATGAAGCAGATGGGGTAACAAACGCCTTCCTGATAGTCAGGAGCACTTGGCTGCCCGCCTTGCAGGTTTTTCGAACGGATTCTGACATGTCGTGGCGTGACGTGGACTGATAAAAATTCACCAAGTCTTATGCACTTGGCCGCATTCGAAATTTTTTGTCCACGCTAGTCCGACGACCAAGTCGACGGCGGCTTTAGCCGCAACCGGACTTTCAGTCCGCAAAACAACCTGTCGGCTTCAGCGACAGTGATTTAGCTCTTGACCGGCGGAGGGTAGTTCTTGGTTTGAGTTGTTGGTCGTTTGAAACTCCTCCCTATTCCAATGATTTCTGGAGATGGTACCGGCTTCAAACAACTGACTGACGTCCTCCCTGTCCGGGTCAGAAGTAAAGGTTGGCGACTATTCCCACGGCATTCACGGTCCGGTTCGAGCTCCCGCCGGAGTCGTTCTGATGCTCAAAATACCATTCGAGTTCGAGATGTCGGGTGATTGGAAAAGACGAGCCGTAGATCAGCGCGTTCCGGCTCACTTTGTCAAATCTGCTGTCGTAGTAAATCTCCCCGCGGATATAGGGATCGAATCTGAAGCGTCCGAAAGAGAATTCTCTTTCGATAGTCAGTCTGTTGCGATATCGCCAGGAGTTGGCTCCTTCGATAGATCGGATATCCAGGCGGTTTCTATCCGAAACGAGAACTCCGTATACCAGGGGATAGCGTGCCGTTGCCTCCACTACGCCGCGGTGTTCACTGGAACCTTCTTCCGTGTAAGGAAGGATATATCGATACCCCACCCTCACAAGCAGCATCTGGCTCTTGGATTGATCCAGAGGGACGAATGCCCATCTCTTGGCTTTCTTAATGGGTGAGAGATAGAAATCAAAATTGGGGCCGATTTCGGCTTCGGTGGAATCTTTGTTTTCTTTAACGGTAGTCGCCAGCAAAAGAAAACGCATCTTGTCGTTGATCTTGATAAATGTGTCTGATTCGGGCCAGACCTGGTTCGACTGCGCACGGGCCGGGAGCGCGGACGATACCATGAAGAGGACCAACCATACCGATCCACACAAAAGATGCAGAATAACCTTCCACTGTTGGGGCCATGGGGGAGCCTGATAAACCATCACTTACCCCTGAAGCGAATAGACAAGCAAGTCTACACAAGGCCTCGCTCCATGTGTCGACCGCCTGTTCCGGCATCCGGGCTGGCAATCGCTCTCCAGCCGTCGCGTGCCTTCCTTGAATCGATGCCATCCGGCAGCTAGTGGGCGAGACCCTTCAGCAGATTACGGGCAGTCCCTCGTAATCTGCCGGTTCCTCCTCGCACCCACCTTCCCATGGCGCACGCCGGCCATGCCTGCTAACGGCCGAGCACCTACTTGCTAACCGTCGCCGCACCGTAGGGCTTATAGGCTTTGTCCGCACGCTCGGCATCCTGGCCGGTCAACGTGTGTGACGAATCCAGGAATTCACGAACCCTGCCGGCCCACTGGTCAAAGGCCTCCCTCGCCGCGGCGAATCTCTCGACTCGCGAGAAATACTGCGCGCCTACCTCGGCCCCGGCGCCCAGGTTGGATTTATCGACCATTGCCGCAATCCGCTCGCCTGTTTGTGAATCCAGGAGTTCCATCTCAACGCGGAGCTTTCCAATGTTCAGAGGGTGGTCCAGCGGTCCGACGTCCGGGGGCAAATCTGCAACGGGCACCGGTCCTCCGACATCAACGCCGACCAGGGCTGCGCGCAATCGAAGCGTCAGAGGCCCGGGCGCTTCTACTATCGGAAAAGCGTCTGAGACGGCGCTTTTCAGAGCGTGCTCGAAATAATTCGTCACTGCCTTCCGCGACGATTCTGAGATCTTGGTCTCATCTACGTCCGTGGCGACGTAGACTTCTACCGGGTCGACCACGATGGCGAAGTAGCTGCGCAGGTTTTTCTGTGCATCCGAACTGACATAAGTCAGAGCGCTTTCGACATTCGGATTGGGCTGTAACGCCGAGTAGTCCTTCAGAAATCCGGAAAATTCCTGGCCGGCAGGAATTTTGTTGAAGGTGGCTTTCGGCGGCGCGGGGGGCGGGGCAGACTGAGAGCAACCCATCGCCATAGCAACAAGCAACACAGCCAGGCAACAAGCCAATATTCTTCCCAAGACGTCATCGTTATTAAGCATGTCTTCCTCCATGACAGAAATTTCCACTATGTTGCCGGACTAGTTCATTTCTTTGCCGCTGGCGATTCCACGCGCAGCATGTTGAAAACGTGAAATGCCGACGGGACGGAGTTGCACTGTAAAGCTGCGAGATCCGAATCCTCCTTCGTTGCCACGGTCCCAAGCAGGATGATGTTGCCGTTTTTCACGACGATCTTGATATCCGAACCGCTGCCCCAGAAGTATCTCGACAGTACCTTTTGCAGCTTCGCACGTGCGTTCGCCCGGATTTGATTGTCCATGGAGCCCAGCGGCAACACCTCGATGTTGTTGATGATCTTTTCGACTGCCTCGATCGTCTTGACTCGATTGTAAGCCTCGCTCCGATTCGTAGAACGTACCGTCCAGCCCGTCAGAATGACCTCGCTGCCCACCATACTGAAAGAGATGAAGTCGTACGTCGTGATGTAAGGCATCATGGCCAGTTCGTGCCGCACCTTCTCAAATACTTTATCGGATGGAGTCCGGAACGTCCTGACATCCAGAAGCTTTCGCGCCGGGTCCCCCTGCGGGATGCTGGATGTTTCCTCGGGGGTCAGAGATTCCAGCTTCATGGTCCCGTTTTGCGCCTTGGCCTCACCTGTGACCGAGGCAAACTTGCCCACGTGATCTTTCAGCATCTTCTGCTTGTTGACTTCAAAAACAGTGTTGTCCTGAAGTCGAATCAGGACCGGGAGTGCCCCATCCTTGTGTGTCTGCTGGCTGCATCCGATGCGTTCAGATGTGATGGGGCCGAGCATGAGACGGGAACACACATCCGAGTCAACGTAGGCATGAAAAGTCGAGATTTCCGCACCGATACCGGCCACGGCGCTGAAAAGCAACGTGCACAGAATCGAAAATGTTTTCTTCATTTTTCCTCCCTTTGCGTTTGGGTATGGGTTCCCGGTGCCTGACTTCATTTATTCATCGCATCTCTCTCACGCCCTCTGGGATTACCCGATGAAACATCAAAAGATGGCCTTCCTTCCATCAGTCATGACTCCTACGGTTTCTTCAACCGTTTCATGCCTTCGACCAGCGGGTGCCATCCATAGACGAACGACACCATGAAACGGTCCATGCGAAGATCCCCGGGTGCACCATCGTTAACCATCGACTTGTAGCCGGCAGTGAGGGCCATGTTGTCGTTGAGTTGGTACCCAAGAGTGAACCCGATGCCGCCGTTATTGAGGCTCTCCCCCGTGACGCCGTTGATGGTCGCTTGGCCGCCGCCGTACCAGGTCCCGTCAAGCGACGCCCAGAAGTGCTCGGTGAAGTCGCGCGTCAGATGGGCGTCCAGTTGAAACATTGGATCGGTCTTCATCGTCCCCCCGACAAAGTTGTCGTTGGTTCCGAATAGCCATACAGCGGGCAGGAATTCCAGAGTCGTTCGCCGTCCCGGAACCCAAGGGCCGAGCTGCCAGATAATGGGTGCGCCTATGCGTCCATACCAGCGGTTCTGTCCGAGATTCAGGGACTGGCTGCTGTTGTACTCGCCGATCGGTATTGCCAGATCGGCGAGCAGGTCCACGGAGAACCCCGGCTTATAGCGCAGCACGTCGGGAATGTTCTTTTGCGCAGGGGGTCCAATGATATTGAAGACAAACTCGGCCATCGGATCGCCGAACCCGCTGGTGGACTGTTTCGCTGTTTTGCCGGCCGCCGAGATTTCTCCCGATACCCGCCCCATGGGCACAATTCCCGCAACCATGGCCGAGCGATTGAACAAAGTGAAGGTGCGAGCATACCCCGCCAGCGCGATGGAAGCGTCCAGGCTCGCACCGGGCGTCACGATATGAGCCGGGTCGAACGGGTTCGTGTTTCCGCTCAGCGATTCGTATATGAGCGGCACCGCATTGGCATTCGACAGTGTCTTCCAGTAGAAGCGCGCCGGGACCTGGGCTACAGCCTGCGGCGGACAGAGCGCTCCCATGGCGAGCATCGTTGTGACGACCAACCGCAAGCAAACAACCTTTTTCATCGGACCTCCTTCAGTTTCTGGGACCTCTCCATCCCGCTTCGTTAATACTTGGGATCGTCCACCCTCAACGCTTCTTGGGCTCAGCCATCATGTCCTTAGGCGGCACGTACTGGCGCTTCAGGTTGAGCGGCGGGTAGCCGGCCTGGACCGGGACGCGCTGCGGGAGCACCTTCTCCAGCGCCTCGTGAGGCGAGCGGTTCGGCAGGACCACGTTGTTCGTCCGGACGTAGTCTTCCCAGAGCGCGACCATCTCCTTCACCTTGTCGGGGCGCTCGGCGGCGAGGTCCTTCGTCTCGCCTTGGTCCGCCGCGAGGTCGTAGAGCTCCCAGTCACCCCTTCCGAAGGGTATCCACTCCCAGCGCAGCTTCCAGCTCCCCTGCCGGACGGCGCGGTTGCCGAAGAGCTCCCAGGCGAGGGCGTCCTGGTCTGTTCGCGGCGACTCGGCCCGGCCCTCCAGCACCGGGACCCAGGACTTGCCCAGGGCCGGGGGCACGTCCTTCCCCTTGTACGTCTTCGGGTAGCTCGTGCCGGCCACCTCGAGGAGCGTCGGCATGATGTCGGCCACGTGCATGGTCGCCCGGGTGTTGATGCTCCCCGCGGGACGCTTGACCCCGGGCCCGCTGACGATGAGCGCGTTGCGGATGCCGCCCTCCGCGAGCCATGCCTTGTACTGACTGAAGGGGGTCATGGAGACCTGCGCCCACATGGGCCCGTAGGCGAGCCAGGAGCCCGGGTCGCCCCACGCGTTGGGATCGTTCTGCGACCAGTGCACGGCGGCGAAGAGGTAGTCGCGTGAGCCAGGCGAGCCGGCGATCATTTCGTAGAGGTCGTTGCCCTCGGCGCCGTTGTCGCCGAAGACGATGAAGATCGTGTTGTCGTACTCGCCGATCTCCTTGAGGTGGTCGATGAGCCGTCCGACGTGAAAGTCCAGGTTCTCGACCAGGCCGGCGTAGATCTCCATCTTCTTTCCGAAAAACGCGCGCGACGCCGGCGCCAGCAGGATGGAATCGGGCACGAACCACATCCGCTCGGCGAGCTGGGTTCCCGCGGGCATGATGCCGAGCTCGACCTCCCGCTTCAGCCGCTCCTGCCGCACCGCGTCCCAGCCCTTGTCGTACTCGCCAACGTGGCGGTTGCGCCACTCCTTCGGCAGGTGGTACGGCTCGTGCGGCGCCTGGTGGGAGACGTACGCGAAGAACGGCTTGCCGTCGCCGCGGTTGGCGTCGATGTAGGAGATCAGCTTGTCGGTGTAGGTCTTCGTCGCGTAGAAGTCCTTCGGCAGGCTCCTCAGGTAACGCCCGTCCTCGGTGTAGAGCGATTTGGGGTTGGCGGCCGAGAAGTTCCAGTCGTCCCAGTAGCTGCCCATCCCGTCGAGGAGGGTGAAGTCGCGCTCGAAGCCGCGCGCGGCCGGGATCTGTCCGGGCTCCTTCCCCAGGTGCCACTTGCCGACCATGTAGGTGTGGTAGCCGGCGTCCTTGAGGAGCTGCGGCAGCGTGGCGACGCGGTCGTTGAGGTTGCCCTCGTAGCCGTCCAGGCCCATCTGGTTCGGCGCCGTAAACTCGCTCATGTTGCCGAGGCCGTTGAGGTGCGTGTCGACGCCGGAGAGCAGCATCGACCGCGTCGGCGAGCAGCTCGCGTGTGTATAAAAGGTCGTGAAGCGCACGCCGTTTTTCGCCAGCGAGTCGAGGTTCGGCGTCTTGATCTCGCTGCCGAACGAGCCCATGTCGGAGAAGCCCATGTCATCGCCGAGGATAATGACGATGTTCGGCCGGCGCGGCGCGTTCGCTGCGGCGGCGATGGCGACCGCGGCGAGCGCTGCGAACATGCCCACGAGGACCCGTCTTCTCACCAACCGGCCCATGTTGGCCGGATTATTCGATATCGTGCACGTCTCCATTGCCCACTCCATTCCCGTTGGTCGGAAAAAATCCGTCCTGGATCGCGCGCAGCGTTGCCCCTCGCGGTTGCCGAAGGAGCGGCCCAGGACTGAGATATTCCCGCCTGGGTCCAGCCGGATCAGAACTCAACTTCGACTCCCTTTGCCTTCGCGACTTTGCAGACCGCATCGAATGTCTTCGCCGAATCCCAGGGCACGTGCGCCGGTTCGCTGCAGAATTCGCGATAGGCCCGCTCGACGTTGGTATACAGGCGCGCCAGGCCGCGCCAATGCGCGTACGGTCCAAGTCTTGACTTCGGAACAATTCAGCCGTGGACCTGCAAGGCAGATTCAGGCATTTGCCAGTTTGCGGCGGATCAGGCGAGACCGTCTATCGGAATTCCGCAAAAGTTCCTACCAAGGCTGGCGTGGCAATTCTTCCCATTTGGATTCCCTGCATATACTGGAAATAGCCGGCGGATGCCCGCGAAAAGCGTCCTACCGTTCGGGGGTGGTGCACACGAACGGTGCCTGGCACTCGCGCAGTGGTGGTGCCGCTCTCGAGCTGATTTCCCCACCGGCAGAACAGCTTACACCTACCTGCTCTATCTTCATGATGTCGGTCTTGTGGTTTGGCTCCGAGCGGCTCGGATCCTTGACCTGCCAGCGGCCGATTGATAAACTTTGCGCACTATTTCCACTGGCGTCGGGTACCGTTGCCCCCCGGATGCGGACCGGTGCCAGTTTCCGGCGGGTAAGGAGCAACTGTCCCTCGAAATCCCGCAGAATGGGGCCGAAAGTGCGGGAGCGGAGCCTCGACAGAGACCGACCAGCGGTCACGGTGACCGAAATCACCGATCCCACGACTGCCAATCACGGCATCGAACTCATTGACCAGGATGCTGTGCAGCTGACATCGAAGCCGTTCCGAGCCAGGAGGGTGGTAGTGTGTCTCGAAGGCGGGGTGGTCGTCTACCAGTCGACCAACCATCGCATTCGGACGCGCACGAAGACACAGCAGGGACTGCTGGCCTACGTCACCTTCAGCCCCCGGGCGAAGGGGACTGTGAACGGGCTGCCCATCCGCCCCGAACTGCTGCTTGCCGTCGAGCCGGAAACCGAGGTGGTATTCGTCACCAACGCGGGGCACGAGAGCATTTCGATCCTGCTCCCTCCGGGGGACGTTCGCGCGCATCTAATTGCCCGACGCCGGGAGCAAGAATTCCGGATGCCGCGTGGCGTGGAGGCGCTGCGAGTCGAAACGACCATGGTCCGTCGGCTCTTCGACTGGGCGATACGGCTAGTGCGTAAGGCCGCACTCCAGTCCTCTCTATTCAATGGCCGGAAGGAGGCGAGGGCCGCCGCCCAGGTTGAGATGGTCGAGACGCTTCTGTCGACCCTCGGCGCGGCTAGGGACTTCGAGCCCACGCACGCCGACCAGGTGCATCAGACTCAGACGTTCATCGTGAAGGCCGCCGAAGACTACGCCCTTTCGCACACGAATGATCACGTTTATGTCGGCGACCTTTGCCGAGCCGCCGCGACGAGTGAGCGCGCCCTGGAATACGCGTTCAAGAACGTCATTGGATTGACGCCAGTGGCTTACTTGACCCGGCTCAGACTGCATCGCGTGCGCCGGGCGCTCCTGGCAGCGACTCACGGATCGGCCACGGTCTCGGCTCTGGCGCTTGACTGGGGCTTTTGGCACTTCGGTGACTTCGCGCGCGCTTACAAGGACTGTTTCGGCGAGCTTCCCTCGGAGACTCTGCGACGAACACCAGGGGAAGCCAAGCGCTAGGCTTCCCCTTCAGCAAGGTTGCCGCCCACGGAGAGTTCCTGCCGCGGCTACGCGGTTTATTGAGAATAGAAACTTGGACTAGCGCACGGCGGGAGTCATCCACCTGCAGCAAATACAGTAAAACCAATCAAACCGCTAGGTTACAAAGGCCGCAAAGGTTTTATTTATATATCTTTGCGGTCTTCGCGCCTTCGTGTTTCAATCTCTCGAGCGTTCCAAGTTTCCGGAGAGCGCTGGCTGCGGACCAGAACGTTGATCAGCTCAAGCCGACTATTCACGGTTGGCCCCAAGGTGGAGGCGACGGCCAACCGGGGAATCACGCTGCGCACCCAATCTTCAGCCGCCGCGGTATAGCGCCGCGAGAGCCAGCAAGAGCTTGTGGTCATTGACTTGCGTGACTCATTTGAAGAGAATTCCTTACTGGTATCAGCCTGAATGCCAGCTGGGCCGGGAGATTCACCACAGGCGCAGGATAACAAGTTTGCGGTCTATAATGGACCAGCCGTGCGTGTGTTGAGGGAGGCGATGCTGCATGCATTGGTGTGTCGCTGGCGTGAGAGCATAATTCGATGTGCCTTGAAGACCGCAACCCATGCATTGAATTTGAAGATCGCCTTCGTTTCGAAACGCTGATCGCCGATCTTTCCTCGAAATTCGTCGATCTGCCGGCTCAGGACGTGGACCGTGAGATCCTGGAGGCTCAGAGTCGTATTTGTGAAGCGCTCAGCCTGGATCTCGCGGGGTTATGGCAGTGGTCGGATGAAGACGGAGGAATCTTCAGACTCAGCCATTTGTTCGACGCCAAGGAAACGCATCCGCTTCCCGAACCGCTCAGAGCAAGAGATTCCTATCCCTGGTGTGAGCAGCAGATGCTGGCCGGACGGACCGTCATCCTAGCTTCGATGGAGGAGTTGCCCATCGAGGCTTCCGTCGATCTCGAAAGCAGTCGCCAATCGGGTATCAAGTCCAGTCTGGTTATCCCGCTCTCGGTGGGAGGGAATCGGCCGATTGGTGCGCTGGCTTTCAACACGACGCAGAAGGAACGCCAATGGCCTGACGAGTTGGTAAAGCGGCTGCAGCTTGTGGCACAAATCTTCGCCAATGCCATTGCCAGGAAGCATACGGACCAGGAGTTGCGTGAAAGCGCGGAAATAAACCGGGTCACCTTCGAGCAGGCCGCGGTGGGCATTGCCCACGTTGGAATCGACGGCCGCTGGCTGCGGGTCAACGACAGACTCTGCGCCATTGTCAGCTATCCGCGTGAGGAGCTGTTGCGGCGGACATTCCAGGACATCACTCACCCCGACGACCTCGAGAAAGACCTCGATTTATTGCAGCAGATGCTGTCCGGGAAGATCCAAACCTACTCGATGGAAAAACGTTACTTCCGCAAGGATCGTTCCCTGGTTTGGATCAACCTGAGCGTCTCGCTTGTGCGGAGCGCCTCGGGTGCGCCCCGCCATTTCATTTCCGTAGTCGAAGATATCACCGAACGGAAACAGGCGGAGGAGGCGTTTCGCGCTTCCGAGACCCGCCTTGCGGCGGCAGCCGAATTGGCTTCTCTGGGATGCTACGAGGTGGACCTTGGCCGGCCCTTTATGTTCATCGATGACAGATTTCATCAGATCTGTGGTGTTGATCCGGGTCCGCACTCGGATCTGCGGCCCCTGCAGTTCTGGATGGATCATATATATCCCGACGATTACGCAAATGTTATGGAGGAGCGGCGAAAGCTGCATGAGGGCAGGGCCGACCGGGTCACGGTCGAGTATCGATACCTGCTCCCGGGGGGCGAGCAAAAATGGATCCATCATGTGGCCGGCGCGGCAATACGCGATGCCAACGGCCAGGCAGTTCACACCTTCGGTGTGGTTCGTGATATCACCTCGCAGAGGAGGTCTGAGAGGGAGACCCTGGAATTGCGTGACAACCTGATGCATTTGTCGCGTGTAAACACCCTGGGGGCTCTCTCGGGCTCGCTGGCCCATGAGCTAAACCAGCCCCTCGGTATCATCCTCAGCAATGCCCAGGCGGCGCAAGAGCTGCTTGCCCAGGAACCACCGGATCTTGCCGAGGTTCAGTCCATCCTTGCGGATATCGTGGCTGCGGATCGACGCGCCGGTGATGTCATCGTCAGACTGCGCGCCATGCTCAGGCGCGGACAGATGCCCATGCAGCCGCTTCAGCTCAACCAGGTCATTGAGGAAGTGCTTCATCTCACACGGTCCGACATGCTCGGGCGCGGCGTAACCGTGGTCCAGGACCTCGATCCGCGCCTGGCTCCGATTGAAGCTGATCGCGTACAGTTGCAGCAACTTATACTCAATTTAATGCTTAACGGTGCCGACGCCATGTCCGCCAATCCGGCCGGCACACGCAGGCTCCACATCCGGACGATTGGGAACCAATCAAGGATTTTAGTCTCGATCAGGGATGAGGGCTGCGGGCTGACCGCAGATGCTGAGCTCCTTTTCCAGCCTTTCTATACGACCAAGACCCAGGGTCTGGGTCTGGGCCTGTCGATCTGCCGGTCCATCGTGGACGCCCACGGCGGCAGCCTCTGGGCCGAGCCCCACCCTGAGCGCGGCGCCGTTTTCCTCTTCGAACTGCCTGTAGCCGGGTCCGGGTACCATCGATGAGCTCCCCAAGCGGCATCGTATACGTCGTCGACGACGAGCCGGAGATGGTCAAGGCGCTCACACGCCTGCTGCGCGCCAGGCGGTTCGAAGTGCTCGGTTTCACTTCCGCGCGCGCTTTCCTGGAATCGCACCGGCCGGACAACCAGGCGTGTCTCGTTCTGGACGTGGAGATGCCGGAGCTGGACGGCATGGAGCTGCAGCGGCAGCTTGCGCACCAGGGAATTCTCATCCCCATCATCTTTCTTACCGGTCATGGTGACATTCCCATGAGCGTGAGGGCGATCAAGGCAGGCGCGACCGATTTCCTGACCAAGCCGGTCGACGCTGACGCTCTGGCCGGAGCCGTGAGGACCGCACTGCAGATCGCCGGGAGCCGGCGCCAGGCGTCCGCCGAGATCGAGGCGCTGCAGACCCGCCTGGCCAGCCTTACCCCGCGACAGCGTGAGGTGATGGCGCACATCGTCTCCGGGCAGCTCAACAAGCAGGTAGCGTTTGACCTCGGCACAGGAGAGCAGAATATCAAGCTGCACCGCGCGCAGATCATGCGCAAGATGGGCGCCGGCTCGCTCGCGGATCTCGTGCGCATGGCCGAGCGGCTCGGCATGGGAAAATAGAAAAAACCTCGCCCTCAGTTCCCCCTCTTATTTCAATTCAAAGCTACGGCTTCCGGCCGTGCGACCCCGACAGGCGCCGCCATTCCGGCAGGCCGTGGGTGGCACAAAACTCGGCGGGTCAAGTGCGATGAATCCTGCAGCTCGACGACGGAATCGGCGTCGAACTCGCTATCGGCAAAGGAATTGAGCCCTGAAGGGCGACAGGATCGTTCTTCCGCTATTTTGGAAACCCAGCTCGGAGTTTCAAGCAGCCCATGGCTTGATTCTGGCCAAAGTCTTGGCAAGAGAATCCTTAACTTTGGCGGCTTCGTAATCCATCTGCAAACCGATCCAGAATCCTTCGGACATGTTGAAAAATCGTGACAAGCGGAGACCCGTATCGGCAGTTACCGCTCTCACTCCGGCTACGATTTCACCAATACGCCGTTGGGACACACCGATTTCCTTGGCCAGCCTGTATTGCGTGATGCCGAGGGGTTTCAGGAATTCCTCCAGCAATATTTCACCCGGATGCGGGTAAGGAACCTTGCGCATGTCGTCCCTCCGTCAATGGTAATCCACGATCTCAACATTCCTCGGACCCTCTTCCGTCCACATAAAGCACACCCGGAACCGATCGTTTATGCGGATGCCGTGTTGCCCGGATCGGCTGCCCTTTAGGGCTTCCAGCCGGTTGCCCGGTGGAATCTGCAGGTCTGCGAGTCTCCCCGCGCGATGGAGCATCGCCAGTTCGCGCATGGCTACAGACTCAATGGTCGCAAAACCCCTGACACGATGACCTTCGAACAGACGTTGGGTATGCGCACACTTGAACGAGAGTATCGGCACCGATCGATAATACCGTGATGCGTTAGTATTGGCAACCGTTAGTATCGCTGGATGGGCAGGCCATAAGCATCCATGGATACTGAAAAGGGTGCAGCCATTCTGTCGCCCCTGCTGGGTCTTCCGTTGATTGGATCAGCATACCCCGGGCTGCGCTTCGCAAGCCCGTGATTCCCGAGTCACAGGCTATTCAATCCGACCCCGACAGTAGCTTCGATTCGCCCTGCTCTGCGCGGCAAGCCAAAGCTCCTGCTTCCGGCCGTGGTCGGTTACTGCCCGAGGTGCGAGGAATTCTCACCACCCATCTCAGCGGACTACACCAAGGTCTAGTAGCGGAGCACCCTCCGTCTGCCCTAGCCTTACGATGCGATGCCGACAGACCAACCAGTGATAGCGGTGCTTGATGACGAGCCGGAAATGAGGAAGGCGCTTCGCCGGCTGCTCGCCTGCCGCGGGTTCCATACCGAGGAGTATGGGTGCGGGGAGGACTTTCTTGCCTCCTTGCGCTCCCAGCCCTTGGGATGTGTGTTGCTGGATCTTCAGTTGCCGGGACTCAGCGGCTTCGAGGTGCTGGATGCCCTCAGGGTCCGGCAGATTGCCGTGCCGGTCATCGTCATCACCGCTCATGATGAGCCAGGTATTCATGAGCGGGTTCGCGCACTGGGAGCTTCCGCCTATCTGAAGAAACCGGTGGACCGGGATGTACTGTTTTCGGTCATCGCGGAAACTATGGCCGGTAAACAGGAAAAATGACAGAAAGGCAAGCGAAGGGGGAAGCCGACAATTCCTATTTGTGGCCGGGCTTGAGTGCAAACAATCTGCCATCACCGCCGGTCCGGTGATGGGAAGTCACTTCAAAGGAGAAACGTGATCATGGTTGATAAAACAAAAAAGAGCGGAGATGCGACGGCATGTTCTCCGGGGGACCTCTCAAAGACGAAAATCCGAGAGACGACGTTCGAAAACACAAAACTGAATACCGTGAAGTTGAATTGGAAAGAGGTGTACTACACGAATTGCCCACTCGTATCCGCCAGCAACGTCGATCAGGAGCTGGGTTGGACCCGGGAAGAGTTCAAGAAGATTGGGGTGAAGTACGCCTTCATGCGCTCCGTCCGCGAGAACGACTGGTATCCGCACTACATCCACAACCTTGACAACCTCATCCGCTTCGGCGGTTTGTTCCCTCCCGTCCACGTTCATGCGGACATCCGCCGGACCAGGCTCCTGGGGGTGACGCACGCACCCCGCGAGGGTGGCGTCATGATGGTACGCGCCAAGGACGACATCTACCGGATGACCGAGCTGAAAGGCAAGAAGATAGGCCTCTCGAAGAGCTTGAACAGGATCAAGAACGACTGGTGGCGTATTCAGGAGCATCAAGGTATCGAATTGATGCTCAGGATGAATGGCATGAGCCTGAATGACGTGCAGATCGTGGAGTTCCCCTACGCGGACGACTGGTACAACAATCCCAAGATGTTGGATCCGATGGAAAATCCATCCGAATTGTGGCTTAAACGTGACCACAAGCATGACCTGGCATTTCGTCCGCTGGAGACGGCGCTGGAAAAGGGCGTCATCGATGCACTGTACTGTCAAAGCAAAGTGCTGAGTGTTCTCGCAGAGGCCACCGGCAACTTCGTGTCGATTGAGGATTTGTCCAAGTACCCGGACTGGCGCCTGCAGGTGGCCAACATCCCGGCCGCGATCACGTGCAGCGATGTGATGGCCGAGAAGCACCCCGAACTCGCCGTCACTTTCATGAAAGGCATGATCAAGGTGGGCCGTTGGGCCAACCAACACAAGCATGCCGCGGCCGCAATCCTCGACAAGCAGACGTTCTACCTGGACGTCGAGGACACGTATCGGGGCATCGAGCACATCGACATGGTGCCCAACCTTTCGCCCCAGAACCTGGCCTCCGTCGAGATCGGGAAGAACTTCATGCTGAGCCACGGCTACATCAAGAACGACTTCGACGTGAAAGCGTGGGCAGCACCCGAGTTCCTCGAACAGGCGGCGAAGGAACTGCTCGAGGAACAGTGGAAAAAGGTGACTTCGGCCAAACTTCCCGAAACGACCAAGCTGCTGGCAGAAACGAAACGGATTGGCTAGCCGGCAGAATGCTGAGACTACGATCCGGCAGACAGGAAATGCTGTGCCGGAATCGTTGGTTTACAATGCCAGCGGCGCCCTCCCGATCGGGAGGGCGCTGCCCTGGAGTCTATACATTTGCCCCACTCGCGTTGCCGATGGAAGCTGCAGGACCTGTTTACGCCGATCCAGTAACGGGCGCTTCCGCATTGTCATGGCCGCTATATCGGAGTAGCCGCCGATGATAAAGGCACAGGCAGGCGCTGCCGTGCTTGATGAAGAACTGGAAATGCGGAAGGCGCTTCGCCGGTTGCTGTGCTTGCTGTGATTCAGACACTGGATGAGACGAAGTTCCTGAAAAACCAATGCAGGCCACGGATTTCACGGATTTCACGGATTCTCGATCCAAACTTATGTTGGGTCGGCCTTTGGCCATGGTCATTGACCCAACAGGCGCCGGAAAACGCCGGCAAGCGGGGCATAGGATCAATCTAAGCCCAACTCTAATACTGGAGAAATTATGAACGTCATCATCGTTGGCGGCGTGGCAGGCGGCGCGTCGTGCGCAGCGCGCCTGCGCAGGTTGGATGAGAAGGCCGAGATCCTCATGGTGGAGCGCGGACCGTTCGTTTCCTATGCGAACTGCCCCGCGACCGCGAGATCCACGTCATCTGCCGCTCTGCCCAGCGCGCCTACTACACGACGCGCATCCTTTTGCAGAACGGATTCAAAGCCCGAAATATCTCCGGCGGCATGCTGTCACGCGCAATGCGGGCCATCGCTGAAATGAAATGATGGAGGGCTCTTTATGCGAAAAACTCGGACAACAACGCCGGTTCGTCTGAAAGGAAACAGACCATGAACGATGTCATGCAGTTTCTTCAGACCACATTCGGCCCATTGGTGTTCATCTTCACCGTGTCGAACCTGGCGGCCATGGGCCTCCAAGTGAGGATGCCCGAGGTTGCCGTGGCGTTGCGGAACAAGAAATCCCTGGCGCTGATCTTCGTGTGGGGCTGGGTGTTGGGGCCGGCGTTCGGCTATCTGATCACCCGGGTTCTTCCTCTGGAGGAGCCCTACGTGGTCGTGGTGTTCCTCGCCAGCCTGGCGCCCTGCGCGCCGTTCCTCCAGCAGATGGTGGGAAAAGCCCGCGGCGACATGGGCTTCGCGGGAGCCCTCATACCGCTGGTGGCGGTCGGCACGGTGGTGTTGATGCCATTGATGGCCCCCCTGTTGATCAAGGGGCTGACGATCAGCACCTGGGCGCTCGCGAAACCGCTCCTCCTGACCATCCTGCTGCCACTGGTGGTTGGAGCGGCGATCCGGCATTACGCCGACAACGGTGGCAACCAGGATCTTCCCGGCGGTCAAGGGGCTGGCCCTGCTCTCCACATTGCTGACGATCTTGTGGTGCCTGGTGATCTACGGCAGGGGAATGCTCAACACGGCGGGCAAATTTGCCCTCCTTTCCATGACCCTGTTCATGGTCGGGATGGGCCTGATCACGTATCGCTTCGGCTTCGGCATGAAACAGAATCAGCGCAGCGTCATGGCGCTGGGGATGGGCACGCGTAACGTCGCCGCGGTGTTGGCGGCGGCACTGGCCATTCCGAACGCGGACCCGCGCATCGTGGTGATGACCATCATGTGGACGTTGTGGTCGGTTGTCCTCGCGGCCATTGGAGCCAAAATATTCGCCAAACAGGCCGGCAAGACCGGTGTGGGAGGTGCGGCATGAACAATTATTCTCTCCAAGATCCGCTGGCCCCGCCCGCTCGCGGGACTGCAGGGGATCACGCTGGCCGACGTCCCGCGGGAGGTCTCGGCGGGCGTCACCCTGGCCGCCCTGATGATCCCGCTGAACATCGGCTACGCGCAGGTCGCCGGCCTGCCCCCCGCAGCCGGTCTCTACGCGGCCATCATCCCGCTGGTGGTCTTCGCCCTGCTCAGCAGCTCGCGACACCTGGTCACGAGCCCCGACGCTTCCATGGCCACCCTGGTCGGGGCCGCCCTGGTCGCCTTCGCCGCGCCCGGGGACCCGCTGCGCATGCAATACGCCCTGGCGCTGGCTGTGGTGTGCGCGTTGTTGTTTTTCATCTTCTGGATCTTCCGGCTGGCCTTCCTCGCCAACTTTCTCTCGCGCGCCGTGATGGCGGGATTCATCACCGGGCTCGGCGTCGAGGTGTTCACCAACCAGGTCAGGAAGATCCTCGCCGCTCCCCATGTGAGCGACGCCACGTCGGGCTTGCTGGCCGTGGCGGAGCACCTCAAGGAGACCTTGGCGACCTCGGTGAACACCGAGGGTTACTTCGTGGAGGTCCTGGCCCTGATCCACTCCATTCCGCGTGCCAACCTCTACTCGGTGGCGGTCGGGGTGAGCGCCTTCCTGATCATCCGGCTGATGAAACGGTATGCCCCCAAAGTCCCCGGGGCTTTGGTGGCCCTGGTGCTGCTGACGACCCTCGTCGCGATGCTCGACCTTCCGTCGAAAGGGGTCGCCGTGCTCGGCAACACGATCCCCTCGGGGCTCCCGGCGTTGACCCTGCCCACCATCCCGCTGGCGGACTACCTGCGGCTCCTGCCGGGCGCCCTGGCCATCGTGGCCATTCTCCTGTGCGAAGGCCTGCTGGTGGTCCGCAGCTACAGCAACAAGTACGGCTACAAGGCCGACGGCGACCAGATGTTGTTCGCCTACGGTGCGGCCAACCTGGCAGCCGCCTTCACCGGGTCGCTGGTCACGGGCAACAGCCCGTCCCGCTCGGCGGCGATGGATGCCTCGGGCGCGCGCAGCCAGTTGCCCAGCCTGGTGGCGGCCGGCACGATCGCGGTGGTGATGCTCTTCTTCACCGGCTTGCTGGCGTACCTGCCGAATGCGGCCCTGGCCGGGATCGTGGCCAACGCCGTGCTGTCGCTGATTGAGGTCCACGAGTTCCGCGAGCTTTGGCGGATGCGCCGTTCGGAATTCTGGATCGCCACGGTCTGCCTGCTGAGCGTGCTGGCCCTGGGTCCGTTGCGCGCCGTCATGATTGCCTTTCTTCTTTCGGTCATCGATGTGATCCGGCGCGCGTCCCGTCCGGAAACTTCGGCGCTCCTGGAAGCGCCCGACGGCAGTCATTTTCTCCCCGCGGAGGGCGGGCAGTCCGCCGCTTCTTCCGGCCTGATGGTGTATCGCTTCGGCGCTCCGCTCTACTTCGCCAACGCCACCCTCTTCCTCGACGACGTCGAGCGGTTGGTCTCTCAGGCGCCCGCCCCTGTCCGTTGGTTTGTGCTGGATGCGCAGGCGATGGTCGATGTCGACACAACTGGCGCGGGGGTCCTTCGTCAGGCAATCACCATGCTGAAGAACCGGAACATCACGGTTGCCGTCAGCCGAGCCGACCGGTCCTTCCGCTCGTGGCTAGAGCGGTACGATCTGATGGAATTGATCGCCCCGGGCCGATTCTATCCGACCAACCGGCACGCGGCTCAGGCGTTCCGGCAGGCTCCGGAGAGCGCAGCTGCGGTGTCTGATGCCGGGGATTTGCCTAAGCGTCAGGAAGGAGGAGCCTGATGCCAAGTTCGACCACGTGAGCCGCGAGTCCACGGAAGGTGAGTTCGAATCGTATCTCGAGCATCAGAACGACTCCGGCGGGAATTCAAACCGGCCCTCGTGACCTGAACGGTTGGAGAGGAATACGAAACCATGGATATGAAAAACTTCACTCTCCATTGGCGAGAATATTCAGCTGAGTTTCTTGGCACAGCTCTGCTGTTGCTGTTCGGGCTTTCCTTGGTCATCATTATGTTTGGAGAAGGCAGCCCCGCGGCACAGGTCATCCCGAATATCAAAATGCGGCAAATCATCACCGGTTTCCTGTTTGGGTCTATCGGTGCATCGATTGCGATTTCCCCTATCGGCAAAGTCAGTGGAGCGCATATCAACCCGGTCGTCACGCTTGCATTCCGTCTGATGGGCAAGCTCAATGTACGCACTACTTTGGGCTATATCATCGTTCAGCTGGCGGGAGCGGTGGTCGGCTCGTGGCCGCTTCTGATCTGGGGATCTCTGGGAAAGAGTGTTGCTTTCGGAGCCACACTGCCCGGCCAGGGTTACGATACCCTGACGGTCCTGATGGGCGAGATCGTCACAACGTTCGCCTTGATAGTGGCGCTGTGCGTGTTTCTTGGCTTCAAGATGATTCGACCTTATACGCCGTTGATGATGCCGTTTCTCTATGCCGTCATGGTGCCTCTGGAAGCGTCTATTTCTGGGACCAGCACAAATCCGGCGCGCAGTTTCGGTCCGGCGATCGTGTCCGGGCAGTGGGGAGGATGGTGGATCTATTGGATCGGTCCGGTAGTGGGGATGCTGGCGGGCATCCTGGGCTGCAGCTTCCTGGTAAAACGAATTGAAATCGCGAAACTCTATCATTTCGAAAGCGACAAACGTCGATTCTTTAAAACACAAGTGGAAAAGTAGGAAAGATCCGGATTGAAAAAGCTGAACGCAGCCGCGGAATCAGTGACGGCATTTCGGATCCCCCCAGAGCCGGGTCGGGACACGCTCGTGTAGCCAGGAAAAATCGAATTGCCGGGGACTGTACCAACGTTTAGTAGACCATCCTTCCTGATTTCCTCTAATCTCTCCCTGTAATGTCAGGGGCACACGCGCCATATCGGCGCTCAAAGGACAAAAAGTCTTCGTCCATTGCCGGACTGGCTCCCGCGTCGTTGCCCTCATGATGATCTATTACGCGCTCGAGGAAGGGATGCCCATGGACAAAGCCGAGCAGGAGGCCAAGAAGACGGGCGCGACGCACCCGCAGGTCATCGAGGTCGCGAAGCAGGTCATCGTCGCCAGAAGAAATAGTCCGGGGCGTGCTGATCCGAAAATGACGCTGACAGCACGGGTGGTCGGGCCGGTGAAAAGGAGTATCGGGTGTCGTATCTCCCCGGGGATTCGGACAGCGGCATGTTCGGCGGCAATTCGAACTGAAGGATTCTCCTCGCGGAATGCCTCGGTAGCCGGCCTGCCCGTCAATTTTGATGGTTTCCTAAAGCTGTAAACATCCTGTAAATTTACCAATGCTGGTTCTCGCGAAGATTGGGCACAACTAAGCGAACCATAATCTTGGGGCAATTTAGTTGGGGCGTCTGATTCTCGCCATGGCGCGGTATCGATCGCGGCTCCGAATCCAGTGAAAGGACTGACTTTCGAGCCCCACTACGACACCCGTGCTCAGGACACCGATTTTTGACAGGTGAATTTGTGACGAGATTGCCCTGCATGAAAAGATTATCCGGGATCTGCATCGGTTTGCTCCTGCTGATCCTCGACACGCCCTGCGCTTCCGCCGCCGGCCCCAAGCGGGTCCTCATCCTGGATCCGTTTGAACGCGATGTCGCTCCGTTCCATGCCCCGGTATCGGCGTTCCGCAGCACGCTGGCGCAGGAGTTAGGAGAGCGGGTCGACTTCTACGAGGTCCCCCTGGACCTGGGGCGATTTGACGACCCGGAAAAGGAAGGTCCTTTGGTGGCATTCCTGGAAGGCCGGCTCAAAAACCATCCGGTGGATCTCGTAGTGCCCATCGGCGGGGCGAGTGTGCAGTTTGCCGCTTCGCATCGCGGACGCCTTTTCCCGGACACGCCGGTATTGCTGGTCGCTCCGGACCCGCGGATGGTGCCACCCGGTTTTCTGGGGACCCATGACGCCATCGTGACTCACAAGGTCAATCTTCCGGGCATGATCGAAGATATCCTGCAGATGGAGCCGCAGACCGCCAACATCGCGGTGGTGTTCGGCTCTTCCGAACTGGAGAGGTTCTGGGTCAAGGAGTGCCGGCGCGAGTTTCAGCCTTTCACCAATCGGGTGAAGTTCGCATGGCTTGACGGTTTGTCTTTGAAGCAACTACTGGAGCGTTGCGCCGCACTCCCGCCACACTCGTTCATCCTGCATGTGATGTTCCTGGCGGATGCTGAAGGCGTTACCTTCGAGAACCAGGAGGCGATCCGGCGCCTGCACGAAACCGCCAATGCGCCGATCTTTGGATATTTCGCGAGTGACCTGGGTATGGGGGCCATCGGCGGCCGGCTTTATCCGGATTCCGCCATCGGTAGCGCGGCAGGCCGCGCAGCGATCCGGATGCTGCGACGGTGAGAGGCCGGAGGGCGTCATGCCTCATCTGATCGAGGCGACGGCCCCAACCTATGATTGGCGCGAACTCCAACGCTGGAACATCAGCGAGGAACGCCTGCCCGCCGGCAGCATCATCCGGTTTCGCCAGCCAAGCTTCTGGGAGCTATACCGGTGGCCAATCGCCGGCACTTTCTTGTTTTCCCTTCTCCAAGCCGCTTTGATCGTCGGTTTGCTGGTGAACCGGGCCAAACGACGCCAAGGTGAGGTGGAGGCGGCACTGCTCGCCGATATCTCGTCAAGGTTTGTGAATCTTCCACCCGGTGAAGTGGACGGCGAGATCATGGATGCAGAGCGCCGCATCTGTGAGTTGCTCGACCTCGATCTTGCGGCACTTTGGCAGTGGTCGGATGAGTCCCCGGGTGTCCTTACGCCCACCCACGTCTACACACGGCAAGGTCTGCAAGCTCCCGGGCAGATGCGCAAAGAGCAGTTCCCCTGGTATGAACAGCAGATGCTGGCTGGCCGCACAGTCGTCGTTTCTTCCTTGGATAAGCTGCCGGCCGAGGCAGCTGTTGACCGGGAAACCTGCCGCCTTTTGGGCATCAAATCGAATCTGACCCTCCCGCTCTCGGTGGGGGGCAAGCCACCCGTTGGCATCCTGGGCTTCAATGCCCTGCGGAGGGAACACGACTGGCCGGACCCGCTGATAAAACGGCTGCGAATGGTCGCGCAGATATTTGCCAATGCCCTGGCGCGAAAGCAGGCCGAGGCAACGCTGCACGATTTGACCGGGCGTCTGATAAACGCTCACGAGGCGGAGCGTGCCCGACTCGCGCGCGAACTGCATGACGACATTACCCAGCGGCTCGCCCGGCTGGCGATTGACGCAGGCCGCGTCCAAGGCGGCTCCGACGGAGTCTCGGCAGGAGAGACGATGCGCTCAGTACGCGACGGTTTGGTACGCCTGAGCGAAGACATTCACTCCCTGTCGTATCGGCTTCATCCCTCGTTGCTGGAGGATCTTGGTCTAGCGGAAGCATTGAAGGCGGAGTGCGAGCGGTTCTCGCGGCAGGAGTCCGTAGCCACCGCCCTGAACTTGCGCGAGGTACCCTCTTTCATTCCGCCTGACACGGCGCTCTGCCTGTTTCGCGTGGCGCAGGAAGCGCTCCGTAACGTGGCCCGTCACGCCCGGGCTCGCGGGATAGAAGTCTCGATAAGGATCGTGGAAGACGGTCTCCAGCTGGCCGTTATTGACGACGGCATCGGCTTCGGGCCCGCCACACCGCGAGCCGGTCACAGCCTCGGGCTGGCCGGTATGAGGGAGAGGTTGCGTCTTCTTGGCGGCGAACTCGAGATTGAAAGCACACCCGGCAAGGGCACGACCATCCTCGCCTGGGCGCCGTGGAAGGAAGGGCAGTCATGAGCAGCGTGCGGCGTCCCCGGATACTGCTGGCCGACGACCACCGCCTGGTGGCCGAAGGAGTGAAGAGCCTGCTCAGCGCCGAGTTTGAACTGGTGGGGGTGGTCGAGGATGGCCGTGCCCTGATTGAAGCGGCGCGGAAGCTTCGGCCCGACGTGATCGTGGCCGACATCACCATGCCGCACCTGAACGGCATCGACGCGCTCGCGCAACTGAAGCAGGACGACGAGCAGGTTCGGGTGGTCTTTCTCACCATGCACCCGGAGGTGGCTTACGCAAGGCGCGCGCTTGAAGCCGGTGCCTTGGGCTACGTGCTCAAACACTCGGCCCCGTCCGAGTTGATCGCCGCCATTCGTGCGGCTCTGGACGGCAAGACCTGGCTGACTCCTGCGGTGGCGGGAGAGGTACTGCAGTCCATGAAACGCGAGCCCGAAAAAGCCAGCGATCCCGTGGCATCGCTCACACCGCGGCAACTGGAGATTCTCCAGTTGCTGGCGGAAGGTCACTCGGCGAAGGAGATCGGCGCCGCGCTGGAGATCTCGGCCCGAACGGTGGAGTTCCACAAATACCAGATGATGGAAAGGCTGGCCGTGCACACCAGCGCCGAACTTGTTCACTTCGCGATCAAGCACGGCATCGTGGAAATCTGAGGTTCCATCCTGTAAGCGCTGACTTAGGAGCTTCCGCCGCGTGGACCTGGACCTGGACGTCGACCTGGACCTGGACCTGGACGTCGACGTGGACCTGGACTTGGACTATTCTGTCCAACCTGAACTTCCGCAAGCTTGATGTCTCTCAGGCAGGATCTTCTTCATTTCCAATCCTCAGAATCGACTTTGCCCATATCCGATACCTTGGCCTCGCAATCCTTCGCTTCCTTCTCGGTCCACACGCCACAGAAATCCGCAAACTCGTCCCGGTGCCGGTGACGCGATTCCCTGATCCCTCGGCAATGTTCAATGGAATGGACAGGGAGGCACGACGGAGTTCATCAGCCATTACTGTATATCGGGGGGCAAGCTATCAGCAATGACTGCTGCCACCGAAGAAACGCATCGCTGTTTGAAGACATCCAGCAGCGGAAGTTCACGATGGACAGAATAGTCCAGTCGCATGCAAAGTCAAGGCGTCCAGGCTTCCAAGTCCGGATCGATCTCCCTTATCTGCTGCCATCCCGGAGCGGGCCCGTCACCCGGAGCACGAGTGCCATCTACCAGAGGGTGCGCAGGTGGGTGTAGCTCTGCAGCGCCTCGTCCCGGGTCAGCAGAATCCCGTTGTGGTGACGGGCGGTAGCGACGATCATCTGGTCCGCCGGATCGCCGTGGAATGGCTGCGGCAGTTCACAAGACTCGACGAGGATTTCGGGCGTTAGCTCCGCCACGTAGAGCCCTGCGGCTCCACACGCTTCCTGGAGCCATTGGCGAAAGGGCCGGTCCAGGGTCAGCTGCCGTTTCTCCACCTTTTTGGCGATTTCCCATATCGAGATTGCGGAGATCCAGACTCCGTCGCCCGCGGCGGCCCGCCGGATTGCGGCTTTGGCCCGGCGCGAAAGACGGTGGTCGGCGGTGATCCACCAGATCCATGCGTGGGTGTCAAGGAAGGTCCGCATTCCACTTTTCCCCGGTCCCGAACACGTCGCCCTCCTCCTTGAGAATGCTCGCGGCCAGGGACGAGGAGGCTGTCCTGTCCCGCGAGTATGGCACGACGCGCACAATCGGGTTGCCGCGCTTCGTCACGATGACCGGAGCCCTCGTCTGTACAATGCGATCCATGATTTTCAGGCATTGGTCCTTGAACTTGCCTGCCGGAATTGTTTTCATGCTCATATAGTAGCCATGGCCATATGGCCATGTCAATATAAGAGCGTTTACCCTTGAGGGCCAACTCACGAATGCCTCAAGGACCCTCGCCTGCAGGGCGAGGAGTGTTCACCATCCTCGATGGGAACACTAAGGCGATTTAGTCCATTACCTTCCCGCACCCCATAATAGGAGGCCCGGCACCCGGGCAAAGTGCGCGTCGAATGTAACCAAATGCGATCCGCTTTCCGTGGCATGGGAGGCGATCCAGACGTCGTTCATAGGAATGGGCGTGCCGGCCTTCATCAGGCGATGCTTGATAATGCCGAAGATATCCGCTGTCTCCCTGGTAGCGGGAAGAATGCGCACGGTGCTTCGCCGCAGAAAATCGTCGAGTCGCCCGCGATTCTCGGACTCCTTCCGTCCGCCCCGGAATCCTGCGTAGAGCTCGCCCAAAACAAACACCGACATAAACGTCATGTCGGCACGTCCGAGCGCATCCAGAACTCTCTGGTCTCCGGACAACAATCGTGTGTAGGCATTGGTATCCAGCAGGATCTTCTTCATTTCCAATCCTCAGAATCGACTTTACCCATATCCGATACCTTGGCCTCGAAATCCTTCGCTTCTTTCTCGGTCCACACGCCACAGAAATCGGCAAACTCGTCCCGGTGCGGTGACGCGATGCTCGGCGCTTTGATCCCGAGTCCCTCCGCGAGAATTCTTTTGGCAAGCTCATTCATGCTGATGGACTGTTCCTCCGCGCAGCGTTTGAGCAGCGCAGCCAATTGACTGTCCAGCGCATGCAAAGTCAATGACTTCATCGATCCCCCTTTCTGAACCATTCTGTGATCATGACATGGTTCACATGGTACCAATTCCGGTTCATCCAGTCCATCCCACACGCGGCTTAACACATCGGAAGCGGCGACGTCCTCCTGCTCAATCTGCATGGAAAGACTCCGGCTCAACCATACCTTTCGAGTGCCCCGTAATCTTTCAGCGCCCAACCCAGTAATTTTGCGAGGTCACACCCGGGCGGTTACCGGCGAAGATGGCATCCACGGTTCAGGATTGCCGCGGGGCGGTCCCAGGCACCGTGAGCCAGGAGCGGCACAATGAGCCAGGAGATTATCAAATGCGTCCTTCTTGCAGACCGGCACCACGGTCTTACGGAAGGAGTGTGCGGGCTGCTCAAAACAGCTTTCGACGCGGTAGTGATGGTGGATGATGAGGCCTCCTTGCTCGAAAGCGCAAAGCGCCTCCAGCCCGCGGTTGCAGTGGTGGATCTGTCACTGGCGCCAGGCAGCAGCCTCCGCTGGGTGAAACAACTCCGGCTCCTCTGTCCGGAGCTGAAGCTGATCCTGCTCAGCGTCCACGACGAACCAAGTGTCAGCCGGTCGGCGATGGAGGCCGGAGCCGATGGGTATGTCCTCAAGCGCGCGATTGCGACGGACTTGTTGCCGGCCGTTGATGCCGTCCTGGAAATGAAAAACCACATTTCTTCCGGAATTAAACCACAAGACTGTTTTTCAAACACAAACCACGAGAACAAGGAGAAGGTGAGATGAAGACGGAAACCAGTAAGAGTTCCACAGCACGGGTCAAAGCCGATAACGCACGGATCGATCGGCTGAAAGAACAACTCAGGAGCACGCCTTACGAGGTCGATTTCGAGCGGGTCAGGATCATGGCGGACGTGTACGAAGACACCGCCGGAGATCCGCAGATCATCCGCCGTGCCAAGTTACTGGCGGCCGTGCTGGAGCGGAAGAAGCTCTACATTGACGACAACCTCTTCGTGGGCGCCATGGCGGGCAGCGTCAACGCCATGTACACGTTCCCGGAGTGGAACGTGGACTGGATGAAGGAAGAGAACACCATTGAGAAGACGAAGACCCCGGAAGACCGGAAGGCCAACGAGTGGGTCATCAAGTACTGGGAAAAACGCTCCATGCGACCGCGGGTGCTGGAGATTTTTGAGAAGCGGTATGGATTTGACCCCAGACCGGTCTACCAGGCCGGCCTCATCGCCGATTTCTTCAGCTGGCCCGGTGGCGGCGGCAACCTGAACTACCCAAAGGTCTTCAACGAGGGCCTGGCCAGCATCCTCAAGGACGTCAAAGAGCGCCAGATGGCCCTCGAGATGCGGCAGCCGAACACCTCCAAGCTCTACTTCTACGAGGCCTGCCAAATCGTCATGAAGGCCATCATCCGTTTCTCCCACCGCTATGCCGAGCTGGCCCGGGAGATGGCGGCGAAGGAGAAGGACGCCACCCGCAAGGCCGAGTTGCTCTCCCTTGCCGAAACCTGCGAGTGGATTCCCGAGCACCCGGCCCGGAATTTGAGAGAGGCCATGCAGTGCCACTTCCTCTGCCACCTGTGTGCAGAACTCGAGCAGATCGGCTGCGGTTATTCCGAAGCCTTCCTGGGCCAGAACTTCGAGCCGTTCTACCAGCGCGACAAGGCCGCCGGGCTCGTCACCTATGACGACGCGGTCTTCATGTTCGAAAACCTCGCGATCAAGCTGAACGAGATCAGCTACTACTACGGCGAGGAGGTCGCTAAGCAGAATTCGGCCGATCTGGGGCAGAGCATCACGCTAGGTGGCTATTCCGAGGACGGTGGAGATGCGACCGCGGAAATGGACTACGTGATCCTCGACGCCTGCGGCTACCTGGCCTTGCCCCAGCCTCCGCTGTCTTGTGCTGTCACCCCGTTCACACCTGGCAAGCTGATCGAGAAATGCTTCGATGTCATCGGCACCGGCCTGGGCATGCCTCAGTTCCTCAACGCCGAGGTGATGTTCAAGCGGGCCCTGCATCTCTGGGGCTGGACCGAACGAAAAGGCTATCTCCCGTTGGAGAAAGCCCGGCGCACCTGTGTCGGGGCCTGCGTGGGCAGCTACATCCCATACGAGACCGGCCATCCGGTGGAAGGCCAGCCCAACCTGGGCAAGGTGATCGAGTTGACCATGAACAATGGCTTCGATCCCCGCACGAAGAAGCAGATCGGACCCAAGAGCGGCGATCCCGAAGACTTCAAGAGCTTCGAGGAATTGTACGCAGCCTTTGAGAAGCAGCTGCAGTTCTGCGAGGACACCCTCCGGCGGGGTGCCTGGATCGCGAGCATGTTGAACGCTGAAGTCCTTCCGGTCGCTTGGCGTTCCATCTTGACAGGAGGCTGCATCGAGACCGGCAAAGAGGTCTGGGAAGGCGGGGCAAACTACTACACGGTCGCGCAGATCTCGGTTGCCGGCGTGGATGCCGCCAACTCGCTGATGGCGGTAAAACATCTGGTATTCGACGAAAAAAAGCTGACCATGGCCGAGTTGAGGAAAGCCCTGGCGGCCAATTTCGAAGGCGAATACGAGAAGGTCGGGAAGATGTGCTTCGAGGCACCCAAGCACGGCAATGACATCCCCGAAGTGAACCGGCTCCTCCGCAGGGTCAACGACAGCATCCTCACGGCGTTCAACAATGTGGACGGCGGTGGCAACTTCATCAGCAAGGACATCAAGTCCTCCCTCGACCAGTACACCAAGAGCGTCCACAACCCGATGGGCATGGCGACCGGCGCGCTGCCGAACGGCAAGAAAGCCGGGGTGGCGCTCACCGACGGAAGCCTCTCGGCCATGCCGGGAACCGATGTCAACGGACCGACCGCATTGGTGATGTCGGCCGCCAAAGGCAATGATGCGGTGAAGTGGTGCGCCACGCACATGAACATGAAGCTCCCGCCCGATCAGCTCCAGACCCGCAAGGGCCGGGAGAATGTGCGGCAACTGATCGGGACCCTGTTCGAAAACGGCGGCTATCACATCCAGTTCAATGTGCTGAACACCGAGATCCTCAGGGACGCCCAGAAGCACCCGGAAAAGTACCGCGACCTCGTGGTCCGGGTGGCCGGGTTCAGCGCGTTCTTCACCAAGCTCCACCCTGGCGTGCAGAACGAGATCATCGAGCGGACCTTGCAGTCTTTCGGTAAATGCTGAAATACAACGGAACAGGTACGGCGTGGCGCTCCGTCACGCCGTACCTGAAATTCCCTGATGAGCATCACGACGGGGGAAGACGGTAAGGATATGAATACGGGCAAAAGACGCATCAACAAGGGAGGCACATTATGAGTATAGAAGCAGGTCATGCCACTTTCCTTAGGCGCATAGCCATCATGGTAGGCGCCGGCTTCGTTCCCGGGATGAATGCCGTGGTTATGGGTGCGGCCATGGCGGCGGGCAAACTGGGATGGGAGATGGTCGGCATCCGGGATGGGTTTGACGGGTTGCTGCACCCGGAACACTACCCCGAGGGCGGCCTGGTGCCGCTGAGCCCCCAACTGGCTGAAAAACTCGATCCGGCCGGCGGGGGAATCCTCGGCCAATCAGCCCGGGTGGATCCGTTTCACGTCCGCACGGTCAATGAACACGGAATGGTTGAGGAAGTGGACATGACCGATGAGTTGTTGAAACGGCTGAAGGCGGAAAGGATCGATGCCTTGATTTCAGTCGTCGGCGGCCGTGGGCTGAGCATTTTCTATAAGCTCCATCGCAAAGGGCTCAATACGGTTTGCATCCCCCGTTCGATCGAGAACGACATTGCCGCCACCGCGGTGTCCTTTGGATTCAACAGCGCGCTCAGCTTCACCATCGAAATGCTGGACCGGGCTCACCAGGCGGCCCAGTCTGCCCGCAAAATTGCCGTGGTGGAGGTCCTGGGAGAGCAGGCGGGATGGATTGCGCTTCAGGCCGGCATTGCGGTTTGTGCCGATGCGGTGCTGATTCCCGAGATTCCCTGCGATCTGCAGATGGTGGCAGCAAGGTTGAAGGAAAAGGTAACGTCCAGGAGGCCTTACGGGCTTGTGGTCGTAGCCGAAGGGGCGAAATTACTCGATAAGCCGGAAGCCACGCAGCCACAGGCGTCTTCCCTTAAAGATACTTTGTCGCCGCTGGCAACCGGTGATGCCAGTGAGCACGTCATCCGAAGGTCGGGTCAGGCAGCTGAGACCGTGGCGACCAGGCTGCAACTGCTGATTGCCGAGGAAACCTCTCCCCTCGTCCTGGGTCCCTGGGCAAGGGGCGGCGCTCCCACTGCCGTCGACCGCCAGCTGGGGCTGGGCTACGGCGCCGGGGCGTTACGGGCCGTGAGCGCCGGCACGTATGGGGTCATGATGGCTTTTGTTCCTCCAGACATCAAATTCGTGCCGCTGGCGGAAGCGATCAACAAGGTCCGAACGGTGCCCGCGGACAGCGAATTCGTCAAGATCGCGCAGTCACTTGGGTATCTGCCTCGGGAGGGAGCTATGAAAAATCAAACGATCAACCCATCCGATATCAGGGGAACCGTGCTGAATATCCAGCGCTATTGCAGCCACGACGGTCCGGGCATCCGCACGACCGTTTTCCTCAAGGGCTGCTCCCTGCGCTGCAAATGGTGCGGCAATCCCGAGAGCATCCGCCCGAAGCCGGAAATGTCTTACGACCCCAGAAAGTGCACCGGCAAGAAGGCTTGCGGCGTGTGTCTGAAGGCGCCATTCCCCGAAGGTGCGTTTTACGCGGTGGAAGGTGGCGCGGATGACAAAGTCAAAGTCAATTGGGATCTGGCCACGAATTGCGACCAGGCGTTGTGTTCGCTCTGCCCGACCGGAGCGCTCGAAATGTATGGCAAGTCGATGACCGTTGACGAGGTGCTGGACGAGGTGGAGAAGGACAGCTCCTTCTACCGTAATACCGGGGGCGGCATGACGATCAGTGGCGGTGAGGTGATGCTTCAACCCGACTTCGCTGCAGCCCTGTTGAAAGGAGCACACGATCGTGGCTTCAATACGGCTGTAGAAACCGCGTGCAATGCGCCCTGGTCTTTCCTGGAAAAAGTCCTTCCCCACGTCGATACGATGCTGCATGACCACAAGCTCACTATTCCGGAACGGCACAAGAAGTGGACCGGCGTGAGCAACGAGCGGATCCTGGCGAACTTCAAGAAGGCCTACGAAACGTTCCCCGACATCGACTTCATCGCCCGCACGCCGCTGATTCCCGGCGTGAATGCCGATGAGGAGCACATCCGGGCGGTCCTGGCGTTCATTCGCCCCTACAAGAATGTAATCGACTATGAGCTCTTGCCGTATCACCGGTTTGGCCTGTCCAAGTATGAATACCTGGGCAAGGTGTACGAACTGGACGATTATAAAACACCGTCCGACGACCTGGTCCGGCACTTGCAAGCCATTATCGACGAAGCCTTCGGCCGCACGGGCCAGAAAGCCCCCGCTTCGAAATAACCATGAAAGGACTTTTATGATCAAAACACTAGGTCATGCAGGTACGCATAGACGCGTTGCTATCAATGTAGGAGCGGGCTTCGTCCCGGGGACGAATGCCGTGGTGATGGGTGCGGCCATCGCAGGAGGTAAATTGGGTTGGGAGATGGTCGGCATCCGGAACGGGTTTGAAGGGCTGCTGCACCCGGATCGTTATCCCGATGGTGGATTGGTCACCCTCAGCCCCGAGCTTATCGAAAACCTCGATCCCTCCACCGGCGGGATCCTTGGCCAGGCGCCCCGCGTGGATCCGTTTCAGGTCCACACCATAAATGAAGGGGAAGTCGACCTGTCCGATGAGTTGTTGAAAAGGCTGCAGGCAGAGGAGATCGATGCCTTGATTTCTGTCGTGGGTGGCCAGGGGCTGGGTATTCTCTATAAGCTCCACCGCAAAGGGCTCCATACGGTGTGCATTCCAAGATCGATCGAGAACGACATTTCTTGTACCGCAGTGTCCTTTGGGTTCAACAGCGCCCTCAGCGTTACCATCGAAATGCTCAACAAGGCCTCTCAGGCGGCACGATCGGCCCGGAAGATTGCCGTAGTGGAGGTTCCGGGTGAGCAGGCCGGATGGATTGCTCTACAGGCCGGCATTGCCGTGCGCGCCGATGTGGTGCTGATGCCGGAGATTCCCTGCGATCTGAAATTAGTGGCCGCGAGGTTAAAGGACAAGTTATCACCCAGGCGGCCTTATGGGTTGGTAGTGGTGGCTGAAGGGGCGAGGTTGGTTGATTACTCGCAGACGCAAACGGATCAGCCACCAGCTTCTTTATCGACTCCAACAAAAGGTCAAATCGCCGCGACCGTGGCAGCCACCCTGCAATCGATGATTAACGCGGAATTCTATCCACTCGTCATTGGCCCCTGGGCCAGGGGTGGTAACCCCACTGCACTAGACCATCAACTGGGGATGGCATACGGCGCCGGGGCTGTGCAGGTGCTGAAAGCCGGCCAAAACGGGGTGATGGTGGCCTTTGTGCCTCCCGACATCAAGTTCGTCCCCCTGGCTGAAGCGGTCAACAAAGTCAGGAAGGTGCCCATAGACAGCGAGTTTATGAGGATCGCCCAGTCGCTCGGCGTCTACCTTGGGCATCGGTTATGAAATGGGAAATTACGAAGAGAATATGAAAGGGAGTCAACCATGAGCAATCCTGACAATTCCGCAGATGTTTACGAACGACTGGCAGACGCGATGGACGCCCAGCCCGCCGGCTTCACCCGGACGCCCAACAAGCTGGAGATCAAGCTGCTCCGGATGGTGTTCACGCCCGAGGAGGCGCTGGTCGCCAGCACGATGAGCCGCAAGCTCGAGACCGCCGCCGAGATCGCCGAGCGGGTTGGCCTTCCTGAGGAGAAGGTCACCGTGCTCCTCGAGAGCATGGTCCCGCGGCGCATGGTCCGGGTGGACACGCTGGCCCTCGAGAGCGGCGTCAAGGGGCTCGGCAAGATCGAGGCGAAGCCTGGCCAGGCCAAGGCCGAGACCAAGACCGTGAAGAAGTACCGGATCAATCCGTTCCTCGTGGGATGGTACGAGTCCTACCTGCAGGAGTTAGGGCCGGATTCCACGGAGTTCGCCCGGACCTACGAGCAGTACGTGATCGAGGGTGGGGGCGAGAAGGTGTTCTGTCCGCGGCCCGGTCCGCAGGGCGTCATCCCTTACCGTGGCTCCCTCAAGCCCGAGTGGCTGAAGCGCGAGCCTCACAACGACGTCGATGCGCACTTCCAGAGGCACGACCGCTTTCTCGTGCTCGACTGCGTCTGCAAGCACGAGAAGGTCGCGGCGCACGGCAAGAGCTGCGCGCTGCCCAACAAGCGCTGCGGCTTCGTCGGCATGCCGCCCGCGGTCCCTCTCTCCGAGACCGTGATCAGCCGGGAGGAGGCCGTCAAGCTCTGGAACGAGCTCGACGCCATGGGAACGATGGTCGTCGAGGGGTTCTACGGCTTCACCATGGGGGCCGAAGAGCCCCAGTTCGTCGGCGGTTGTCACTGCTGCGGTTGCTGCTGCACGATCCTGAATGCGGCACGGCTGGCCCCCCTGGCGGAGACAATCCAGCGATCGAACTACCGCGTCGTCAAGGAATACGACACGTGTCACTCTTGCGGAGAATGCGTCCGGCGGTGCCAGTTCTTCGCCCACACCTTCGACAAGGCTACCGATGAAAAGCCCGTCTACCACCGGGACAGGTGCGTCGGCTGCGGCGCCTGCGGCATGGGCTGCCCGACGGGCTCGCTTCACCTCGAGCCGGTATCGGAAGAGGAGTGGTTCCATGTTCCGTCCAGTTTTAAGGAATGGGAAGAGAGGCGCCTGGAGTATATGGCAGCGCAGAAGTAACGTGTGGCGTGCGAGACATACGTCACGATGGGGCTGGTGAACGTCGGCGGGGAGATCACGAGAAATCCGCTAATTGTAAATTCAATTGATAATTAGCGGATATGAGATGCACGATGACGCTATGATTCCCAGGCTGGTTGCGCAAAAAATCCTTGAGTTGAGCCATGGATATCCGGCCTTGGCTATCGCCGGCCCCAGGCAGTCCGGCAAAACGACTTTGGCACGGGCCCTGTTTCCGGATAAACCCCATCTTTCCCTCGAAAATCCGGACACCAGACGATATGCGGAGGAGGACCCGAGATCATTCCTGAAAACTCCGAAACTCTATTTTTTCGATACGGGCCTGGCCACCTGGCTCCTGGGGATTCAAGCCGCGGCACAAGTGGAGACTCACCCGCTTCGAGGCGCCCTGTTCGAGACGCTGATCATCACGGAAATGATCAAGGCCCGCGCGCATCGCGGCTTGCCATCGAACCTTTATTTCTGGCGCGATCGGGAGAGTCATGAAGTAGACGTTGTGGTGGATGAGGCGGGACTGCTGTTGCCGGTAGAGATAAAGTCCGGAGCGACGTTGAGTTCGGACTGGTACAACAGCTCCGCTACTTTGCCGCACTGCAGGCACCGGACCCGCCTCGCTCCTATCTGATTTACGGTGGCCCGGAAGGGCTGAAACGCCAGGAAACGCAGGTTCTCAGCTGGACCGACCTTGAACCGCTTACTACGATCCTGTGATTGCCGGTTTGGGAATTGGGATCGGGAAGCGGGCCTTGCGCTGTTGCCGCATGGGATCATTAAGAACTCAGGGTGCCCCCGTACGTGCAAGCTCACGCCCGTCCGGATGTTCCTCCCCCGGTAAGGAAGGAGACAATCGATGAATGCCGAACGATCCCGTCTTGAAGAAGCCCGAACGAAGAAAGCTCCCTGGAAGAAGTGGGGACCCTACTTGAGCGAACGTCAGTGGGGCACCGTGCGGGAGGATTACAGCGAAAGCGGGGACGCCTGGAATTACTTCACCCATGACCAGGCCCGCTCGCGCGCCTATCGCTGGGGCGAGGATGGCCTGGCCGGCATTTCCGACGACCGACAGCAACTCTGTTTCGCGATCGCCTTATGGAATGGCAGGGACCCGATCCTCAAGGAACGGCTCTTCGGCTTGAGCAACGGCGAGGGGAACCACGGCGAGGACGTGAAGGAGTACTATTTCTATCTTGATTCGACGCCGACCCACTCATACATGAAGTACCTCTACAAATACCCTCAGGCGGCCTACCCGTATGACGATCTGGTCGCGACGAACCGTGACCGCGGCCGGGGCAAGCCGGAATATGAGCTGCTCGACACGGGCGTCTTTGACCAGGACCGCTATTTTGATGTCTTCGTGGAATATGCCAAGCGGTCACCCGAGGACCTTCTCATTCAGATCACCGTCCATAACCGGGGTCCGGAACCGGCGACGCTCGAGCTCCTGCCCACACTCTGGTTCCGCAATGACTGGTCGTGGGGGGAGGATGTCGCCCGCCCGACCTTGCGTCAGGTGGCTCAAACCAGGAGCGGCGGGATCGTCGCGCTCTCGCATCGGGATCTCGGGGAGCGCTGCTTTTACGCGGAAGGCGCAGCGGCGCTCCTCTTCACGGAGAATGAAACCAACACGGAGCGGCTGGTCGGAACTCCCAATCTCTCCCCTTACGTGAAAGACGGCATCGGCAATTTCATCGTTCACGGTAGAAAAGACGCGGTCAATCCCGAGAAGACAGGTACCAAAGTCTCAGCCCATTACCCGCTCACGCTTGGCGCTGGGGAGTCCCGCACGATTCGCCTGCGACTCAGCGACCAGCCGGTGCAGGACGCCCCAAAGGCGTTGGGCGGGCTTTCCGCAAAGGCGTTTGAATCCGTTATCAGGACCCGGCTTCGGGAAGCCGATCAGTTCTATGCGACCGTCATTCCTCCCTCGTTGAACTCCGACGCAGCCAGTGTCATGCGGCAGGCCCTGGCCGGGATGCTCTGGTCCAAGCAGTTCTTTTTCTATGACGTGGGCCGGTGGCTCAAACAGCACGGGATTCAGCCGTATAGAGCGAATCAGCGTTCCATCCGCAACGACCGCTGGGGACACATGGTCAACGCCGACGTGATCTCGATGCCGGACAAGTGGGAGTACCCGTGGTATGCGGCGTGGGATCTGGCCTTCCATGTAACGGCTCTGACGCTGGTCGATAAAGACTTCGGCAAGGAACAGCTGGAGCTCTTTCTGAAGTCACAGTACCTCCACCCCAGCGGCCAGATCCCGGCATACGAGTGGAACTTCGGCGACGTGAATCCCCCGGTTCATGCCTGGTCCACGATCTTCACCTACTTGAATGAGAAAGCGTCCGGTGGGAAGGGAGACCTTGCCTGGCTCGAGCGATGTTATCACAAGCTGCTGCTTAACTTTAACTGGTGGGTAAACCGAAAGGACCGCTCCGGGAACAATGCTTTCGAAGGGGGATTCCTGGGCCTGGACAATATCGGGGTCTTTGACCGGTCTGCGCCGTTGCCAACCGGCGGCTATCTGGAGCAGGCCGATGGGACTGCCTGGATGGCCCTATACTGCCAGAACATGTTGGAGATCGGCTCAGAGTTGGCCCTGGCCAATCCGGCCTATATCAATCTCACGATGAAATTCCTCGAGCATTTCCTCTTGATTGCTTCGGGGATGATTCGGCCGGGTGACGAAGGCGGGATGTGGGATGAGGAGGACGGCTTCTTTTACGATGTGCTCCGCTCGCCGGACGGGCGGTCCGAACGCCTGAAAGTCCGCTCGATGGTAGGGCTGCTTCCCCTTTGTGCGGTGACCATCTTCGAAAGAAAGCTGATAACGAAATACCCCGAGATGGGTCCGACCGTGCACGAGTATCTCGAGGCGCGCCCTGAACTGATGGCTTTCATCCACGACCCGCTGAAGCCCGGGTATAAGGAGCGGCTCCTGGGATCGATCTTGAATGAAGCCAATCTCCGCCGGGTGCTGGCGATCATGCTCGATGAGAAGGAATTCTTGAGCCCCTTCGGAATCCGGGCCGTATCACGCATTCACCAGGATCACCCCTACATCTATCGGGCCGGCGACCGGGAGTATCGGGTGTCGTATCTCCCCGGGGATTCGGACAGCGGCATGTTCGGCGGCAATTCGAACTGGCGCGGCCCGGTCTGGATGCCGGTCAACATGCTGATTGTGCGGGCGCTGCTGCAGTACTATCTCTACTACGGGCCTTCATTCACAATCGAATGTCCGACGGGATCAGGCAGGCAGATGAACCTCTACGAGGTGGCCGGGGAGATCGAGCGCCGCCTGTCCGGGATCTTCCTGAAGGATGAGCAGGGGAAACGGCCCGTGCACGGGACCGCACGAAAATTCCAGGAGGATCCTCACTGGAGAGATTACCCCCTCTTCTATGAGTATTTCCACGGTGACACGGGCGCGGGGGTCGGAGCGAGCCATCAGACCGGATGGTCCGGGGGGATCGCGCGTCTGATGCATCTATTTGCGTCTTTGGATGCACAGAAAATCCTGGAGCAGAAAAAGGAGCAATCGGTGGGCGGGACCGCCAAACCGAAAAGTAAGCAATGACGACACGGCATCATCTGGTTTCTGTCGCGAAACTTATCAATCCCTGTATCCTGGACCTCGATTTGGATCTGGTCTTGGGCGTGGACCTCGACGTGCACATGGACCTCGACGTGGACGTGGACGAAAAAACACAGACAAGATCAGGGATGAAACGGTCATGTTACCAAAACATGCGCGATTTCTTGGGTCCAGGTCCAGTTCAATTGAACATGTAATTTCGCGACAGAAACTATCTATTGCATTGCCATATCAACACGCAGGGCGGCACAAGGTGGATAGAGCAACGGACAACCAACGACCGAAGGAGACACTCAAATGAAAGCCATCACTGTAGAACCAAAGAAACCAGGAACCGCACGGTGGGAAGACATCTCAGAACCGGATCCACGGAACGGCTCGGTACTCGTGGAAGCAGTTGCCGTGGGTGTCTGCGGGACCGATGTCGAGATCGTGGAGGGCAAGTACGGCTGGGCTCCTCCCGGAAACACGCGCCTTGTTCTGGGTCATGAGTCGCTTGGCCGTGTGATCGACCCGGGCCCGGTCACCGGGTTAAAAAAGGGCGATCTCGTCGTGGGCATCGTCCGCCGCCCTGACTCGGCGCCGTGTTCGAACTGCGCGGTGGGCGAGTGGGACATGTGTCACAACGGCCAGTACACCGAGCGCGGTATCAAACAGATTGACGGGTACATGTCCGAGCGATGGCGGATTGAACCCGAGTACACGATCAAGGTGGATCCCACACTGGGAATCCTCGGCGTGTTGCTCGAGCCCACGACGGTCGTGACCAAGGCCTGGGAGATGGTCGCGGCGGTTGGGCAGCGCTCGTTCTTTGAACCGCGGAGCGTGCTGGTGACCGGTGCCGGGCCGATCGGCCTTCTCGCCGCCCTCCTGGGTGTTCAGCGCGGATTGGACGTCCACGTTCTGGATCGCGTCACCTCGGGGCCCAAGCCCGACCTTGTGAGAGCCCTCGGTGCGACGTATCACTCCGGGAGCGCCGCGGATCTCCCCATCGAGCCGGAAGTCGTCCTCGAGTGTACCGGCGTCGGATCGGTGATCGGCGATTCGATGCAGAAGCTCCGCGCGGGAGGGGTCATCTGCCTCACGGGGGTCGGAAGCGGCGGTATTACCAGCCGTATGTCTGTAGCGGACTTCTCGGCAGCCATCGTCCTGAAAAACCTGGCGCTGGTCGGCAGCGTGAACGCCAACAAGCGGCACTGGTTCAAGGCCGGCGAAGCCCTGGCGCGCGCGGACCGGAAATGGCTGAGCCAACTAATTACGCGTCGGGAAAAGCCGGAGAATTTCCAGCAGGCGTTGAATCGACAACCTGACGACATCAAGGTAGTCATTCAGTTTTCCGAGGCATGAAGCAAGCACAGGTTTGTTCCGAAGGATGGGCATGACGAGTCTTGCGCGCGGCTCGACCGGCTCCCATAGAGCCGGGAAACCCAGGAAAACGCTGCGCAACAAAATAGGTCCGTAGAGTGGCCTCGCATTCGAGGTGCATATCCAACAGTAACAACTATCGAAGGAGAGAATTCCAATGAGTGATCAGGCAGTGAACCTTCCCAAGGAAAAACAGACGGCTCTGGGGCTCTATGTGACGGCGAAGGAGGCCTACGAGAAGTGGAAGACCGATCCTGCGAATGTCATGATTCTCGACGTCCGCACCCCGGAGGAGTTCCTTTTCGTCGGCCATCCGACTATGGCCTGGAAAATCCCTATCGCTGCTCAGGTGTATGAGTGGGACGCCGAAAAGGGGCAATTCCCCATGAAGCTCCTGCCGGATTTCGTCTCCCGCGTGACCGAGGTGGCCAAGCCCGACGACACGATCCTGGTCACGTGCCGCTCCGGCGGCCGCAGTGCCATCGCCGTCAACCTGCTGGCCAGGGCCGGGTTCAAGCACGTTTACAACATCACGGACGGCATGGAAGGGGATACGGTCGAGGACCCCGACAGCGTCTTCACGGGCCAGCGTCTGAAGAACGGCTGGAAGAATTCGGGATGCCCTTGGACATACAGTCTCACCCCCGAGCGGATGCTGCTTCCCAAAGCCCAATAGAAGGCAGACGCAGCATGAAAACAGCGAAAGCGGAGACACGGGCGCGGGGGTCGGCGCAAGCCGCCAGACCGGATGGTCCGGGGCGACCGCGCGGATCATGCATCTGTTTGCCTCAACTGAGGCTCAGGAAACGCTGGAGCAGGGAAAAGGAAGTGCGTCGCGGACCCCTTCAAACAGCAAGCAGGACCTTTCATGAATGAAAGCGACCGAAACACAAGGCAAAGGGCCCGGATAAGGTTCAGGCAGCATAGCCTGTGCCGGGTGTGCCTCGTCCTGACGTTGACGCTGACGAGTTGCACGGTCGGCCCCAATTACAAGCGTCCCAAGGTGGAAATCCCCGCCGATTACCGTGCCGCGACGGTGGCGAAAGATCAGGCGCCGCTGGTGGACACGAAGTGGTGGGACCTCTTCAAGGACCCGCAACTGCACGCGCTGATCCGCACCGCACTCGATCAGAACAAAGATTTGCGGCTGGCCGTGGCGCGAGTGGACGCGGCCCGCGCGCAGTTGGGGGTTGTGGGGGCAGGCCGCTATCCGCAGGTCGGCGCGGGGGCGAGCGGGACCGCCACGCTCGGCAGCGAGACCGGCGCGCGTCCGGTCCCGGCCGGGGAAGACCGCACGGCTCACTTGTACCGCGTAGGTTTCACCTTCGCCTGGGAGATAGACCTGTGGGGCAAATATCGCCGCGCGACCGAGGCCGCACGGGCGGAGTTGCTGGCAACAGAAGAAGTGCGGCAGGCAATCGCTATCTCACTGGTAAGCAGCGTCGCGCAGGCCTATCTCCAACTGCGCGAACTCGATCTCGAACTGCAGATCACCCGGAGCACACTCGCCACACGGCAGGAGACGGCTCGGATCGTAGGCGTGCTGTATCGCAACGGCCTGACCAACGAGCTCGACCTGCGGCAGGCCGAAGGCGCAGTGGCCGCGACCGCTGCCGCGCTTCCCGATCTCGAGCGCGCGATCGCCCAGACCGAAAACGCGCTGAGTATCCTGGTCGGACAATATCCCGGCTCCATCGCGCGCGGCTTCGAGCTGAAGGATTTCACAGTGCCGCCCGATGTGCCGGCTGGTTTACCTTCGTCATTGATCGAACGGCGCCCCGACATCCGGTCGGCGGAACAGATCCTGATCGCAAGCAATGCGCAGATCGGCGTGGCCAAAGCCGCATATTTCCCCGCGATCAGCCTGACCGGGCCGATGGGAACGGAGAGCACGCAATTGTCCGGTCTGTTTGGCGCCGGGAGTGCCTTTTACCAGTTTCCGCTGAAAATCGCCCAGCCTCTTTTCACAGCCGGGGCGATCAAATCGTCGGTGAAAGCGGCTGAGGCAGTTCGGCAAGAGTCCCTGATTCAGTACGAGCAGGTCATCCAGCAGGCATTCCGGGAGGTGGAGGATTCGCTGGTGGCGCACAGGAAGGCGCGCGAATCGCTCACACACCAGGAAGCATACGTAGCCGCCTTCCGCCGGGCCAGTCAGGTGGCGGAGTCTCAGTTCCGCAACGGGTTGTCTAATTTCCTGCCCGTTCTCGACTCGCAGCGGGAACTTTACAGCGCTCAGATCGGGGAGGCTCGGCTCAGGCTCGCCCGGGTCGTGACCGTGACTCAGCTTTATAAGGCATTGGGCGGAGGCTTTTAGTCTGATGAGGTTGTCATGGCACTGAATATCCTGGCGTTGCTGATGTTGATTTTTGTCACCGCGTTTGCGGTTTATCTGGTCTTCGTGCTCGGTGGCTTGCCTGGCCGGATTGCCAGGCAGCGCAATCACCCGCAGGCGGATGCCATCAATATCACGGGATGGCTTGGTCTGCTGACGGGCGGTATCGTGTGGGCCGTAGCCTTGATCTGGGCCTACGTAAATCCAAAGCCGGTTCAACTCGCCCCCCCGCCCGGAAAACCGGAAGCGGCTGAGGCCAGCTGAACCTTGTGAACTGATCGCCCTGCGAGGAGAGATTCGATTATGCTGCTCATTTTGGCGCTGATCTACGGCGGATTCGTCTGGTTGGCCTTCTACAAGCTGAAAATCATGGAGTTCACCCCCAGACGTCAAATCATCGTCGCCGGCATTGGCGTAATCGCGATCCTGGCAATCGTGTTCACGATCATGCGAACATCGCCGATGACCGGCAACCTGCGAGTCTCCAGCTATGTCATCCCGATCGGGTCGCGTTCCGGTGGTCGCGTCACCAGAGTGTATGTCAATGCCTCCCAGATGGTGAAAACCGGGGACAAGTTGTTTGAGGTCGACTCCGACCCCTACCGATACGACGTAGAAGCGCTGAAAGGTGCGCTGGTAGACACACGGCAGAAAGCGCGGCAGCTCACGCCAAATCTCGATTCGGCCAGATCCGCCTTGATTCAGCGACAGAAAGACCTGGCGGTCGCCCAACTGGCCGTGAGCCAGGCCGAAAAGGACATCGCCCAGGCTCAGACCGCCATCGAACAGAGCGTGAGGAATGTCGAGGTCGCCCGATTGAGCGTGAAGCAGCGTGCGGTAGACCTTGCACTTGCGCAGTCGACGCTGGAACGGGTGCAAAAATCCTTTGACGAGGGGGCCGTCGCAGCCCAGGACCTGGACAGCGCCAAAGCCAAACGCGATGTAAGTCAGGAGGCGCTCAGGCAGGCAACCGACCAGCAGGCTGTCGCCGAGTTGAATCTGCAACAGGCGGTCAGGAATAAGGAGATGTCCGAGCTGAGCCTCAAGCAGTCAGTCGAAAAAGTAACACTCTCTGAGCAGGCGATTCGCCAGGCCAAAAACCAGGAGGATATCGCAGTCCTCAATGTCAATTCGACGATTGAAGGCGAACATTCGAGCGTCGTCCAGGTCAAGGCAAACCTCGCCGGCGCCGAATGGAAATTGAAAGAGTCCGTCGTCTACGCTCCCGCGAATGGGTTCATCCCCGACGTGCAATTGAAGGAAGGGTTCATCGCCGGGTTGAACCAGCCGGTTCTGAGCCTGGTGAGCACGGACGATTGGTGGATCTACGGACTGTTTGAGCAGAGCAAGCTGGGGTTGGTCGAGCCTGGGGATGAGGTCGAGATGATTTTCCGCTTCTATCCCGGCCGTATCTTCGGCGGGACTGTCGAGTACATCATCCGGGCGGTCGGCCAGGGACAGCTTCCGGTCAATGGGATGGTAACTCCGGTGACGCCGAGCGAAAGCGACCTGCAGCTTTTTGCTGTAAAGGTCAGGCTCGATGAAGAGTCCCGGAAAGCGCTGCCGCTCAATCTGGGCGCGACCGGCGAGATGGTGATTTTCACGAAACACGTCAGAGCGTTTCACATCATCGGCCGCATCGTGTTGAGAATGGACATGTGGAAGTACTACCTGGGCCTGTAGTCCGCACCTATGCCTCATCCGTCGCCGACAAGATTTTCAAGCCGGTCAAGTTGATTGCCGGTTTGGGAATTGGAAGCAGTCGCGGAGACTGATAGATGCTGCAATAGTCGCTACACTGAGCGCAGGATAGAAGACCGAAGGCGAACAGAGGAAAGGAGACTTTAATGAGTTCAATCATGGCACCAAACGTGCATGGCGTGAGCGCCCCGGGCCGACACACGGTCTACAGCATGTGCGGCATGTGCGCGGTACGTTGTCCGATCGAGGTGACGGTAGAAGATGGCCGGGTGGCCTGGCTGCAGGGTAATCCGCATGACAAGGCTATCGGCGCCAGCCTCTGCGCCAAGGGTTCTGCCGGCCTGGCCTTGGAGTACGATGACGAGCGGCCGCAAACGCCGTTGATCCGCAAGGGCCCGCGCGGCAGTGGACAATGGCGGCGTGCATCCTGGGACGAGGCTCTCGACTATATCTCCGGAAAGCTGAAGGAGACAATCGAGGAATTCGGCGGGCGCGGCATCGCGCTTTCCGATCGCGGCGGCTTATTCACCGACTTGACCCGGACCTTCCTGCAGGCGCTCGGCTCGCCGAACTACTTCAACCACGACGCCTCCTGCGGAGGCAACGTCCATAACGCCGCGCGCTCGCTTCTCGGCTTCAGTCACTCCGGGCTCATCCTTGACCTGAAGAACACGAAACACCTCGTGCTCTACGGCCGCAACATCGTCGAATCACTCATGGTCAAGGAGGCCAAGGCCTTCATGGCCGCGGTGGCGAACGGAATGCGCGTCACCTACATCGATCCGCGCGCCAGTATCACCGCCTGCAAGGCCACCCGCTTCTGGCAGGTGCGCCCGAACAGCGACTACGCGCTGAACCTCGCCATCATCCACGAAGTCCTGAAACAGGAGGCTTACGACAAGGAATTCGTCGCTCAATTCGTCTCCGGGGTGGACTACCTGCGCAAGGCGGTCCAGGACACGACGCCGGAATGGCAGGAGAGCCACACCGGCGTGCACGCCGGAGAGCTTCGCGCCTTCGTTCAAGAGATCGCCGCCGAGAGGCCGCGGGTGATCTTCCATCCGGGCTGGATGACGGCGCGCCACAAGCAGTCGTTCCACGTCAGCCGCACGGCGCTGATCCTGAACGCCCTGATGGGCAACATCGAGGTCCCGGGAGGCTGTATACTTGGGAAGCCACCCGAGCACTACGGCCGCAAGGGCTTGAAGCAACTGACCAACCGTGTGCCCAAGGTTAATGAGCCGCGCGTGGACGGTGCCGGCACAGACCGGCCCTCATGGGATCCGTCCATCGGCATGCTGCACCAGCTGTTCGCCGCCATGGAGACGGCGAAACCCTACGGCATCGGCGCCTACTTCGCCTACCGCCATGATCCGCTCACCGGCATGCCCGATCCCGAGGCGACGCAACGTGCGCTGGACAAGCTGAAACTGCTCGTCTCCATCGACGTGCGCTATTCTGAGACGGGCTGGTTCTCCGACGTCATCCTTCCCGAAGCGACCTACCTGGAGCGCGCCAACATCCTGTGCCAGATGAACGGCCCGGTTCCGGTGTTCGGCATGCGCGACCAGGCGATTGCGCCGCGCTTCGACAGCCGCCCGGCCTGGTGGATTTTCCGGGAGATTCTGGGCCGAATGGGCAAAAAGGAGGCGCTCGACTTCGAGAGCATCGAGGAGCTCTGGAATTACCAGCTCGAGGGCACCGGGGTCACCGTCGCCGAAATGCGCGAGGAGGGAATTGTCAGCCTGGCCGACACGCCGACGCTGACATCGCGCGAGAAGCTCAAATTCCCAACCCCTTCCGGCAAGATCGAAATCGAGAGCGAGGTCCTGAAGAAGGCCGGCTTGCCGAGCCTGCCTCCCTATGAGCCGAAGGCGGCACCGACGGGCGACCGCTTCCACCTGCTGTTTGCGCGGCCGGCGACGCTGGCGCACGGCCAGTCTCTCAACAACCCGATCCTGAATGAAATCGCGCCGAAACAGGAGCTTTGGGTCCACCCCGACCGTGCCAGACCGCTCGGCATCGCGAATGGCGACGAGGTGGAGATCAACGGGGGTGGCCGTTACTCGGGCCGCATCAAGGCCAAGGTAACGCCCTGGATCCATCCCGAGGTGGTTTTCATGCTGCACGGCTACGGCGCCACGGTGCCGCTTGCCAAACGCGCCTTCGGCCTGGGCGTGGCCGACCAGCGCCTGCAGCACGGCAAGCTTTATGAGTTCGATCCGGCCGGCGGCGGCTGCGCCATGACCGAGACCGTCGTTCAGATCAAGCGGCGGGTGATGGGAGGGGACAAATAATGAGCCAATACATCCTGCGCCACGATGAGGCCAACTGCATCGCCTGCCAGGCGTGCGAAGTTCACTGCAAGACCAACAAACAGCTCGGCCCCGGGCCGGCCCCGTGCAAAATCCTCACCTTCGGTCCCATCGAAGTCGGCGGACAGCCGCGCATGCGTTTCGTTTTCATGCCCTGTTTCCACTGCGAGGAACCGTGGTGCGTAAAGGCCTGTCCGACGGGGGCCATGCAGCAGCGCGAGAAGGACGGCATCGTCTTCGTCGAGTCCAGTCTCTGTGTCGGCTGCAAGAGCTGCATGGCCGCCTGCCCCTGGGGCACACCCCAGTGGGATCCGGCCACGCACAAAGCGGTCAAGTGCGACTACTGCAAGGACCGCCTCGATGCCGGGCTGCAGCCGGCCTGTGTCACCAAGTGCGTGACCGGCTGCCTGTCTTTCGGCATCGCCACCGAGGCGCTGGATCCGCGCCGCGAGCGCTACGCCCGTTACATCTTCGCTGAGTCGCTGGGCGCCACAAAGGAGGAGCCATGAGCGAACTCCAGAAACTGCCGGCCTGGCTTGACGCGGATGCCGCCGCTCTGGCGGGCGCCGTCCCGCCTGCGCCTACTCTTGAGGGCGCGCTGCCCGGCCTCGCCCATGCCCGGGCGCTGACGCCCCTCGAGCGACTCAAGCGGCTGCAGAAGTCGGGCCTCACCGAATGCGGCGCTGCCGGCGAACCGGTTTTTCTCGCCTGGCGGCAATTCCTGCGCGGCCGCGGTCCGTCGGTTCTGGTGATCGACGCGACCGCTTTCGACGCACGGGCACGCGGCGCGGCCGCCGTTCTTGATGGCGCTTCCTGGCTGCTGGCCGAAGGCGTGCTGATCGCTGCCGGCCTGCGCGACAGCCGGAAGGTCGAACTGCGCCTGCCGGCCGAATTGACCGGTCACGAAGCGGCCTTCCTGAATACTGCCGATGCCATACGTTCGCTGGCTCAGGTGTCCGCTCCCCGCATGCAGTTGGAGGTGCAACGCAACTGCCGGCCAAGCTGCTGGGGGGAATGGCAGGCCGCCGCCGGGTCACGGTTGGTCCACACACCGGAGACCTGGTGCCGGATTGCCCTCCTGTTCGCCGGCGGTTTGGCCCTCGATACGTCGTTGCTGACGCTGCGGCGCGGCATGAGGCAGCGCGGCCTGGTCGAGCTCGTGCGTTCCGGCAACCTGCGGCGCCAGATCGACGACTGGGGCGGGGGGGTCGAGGTGAAAGGCCTGGATCCCGTGCTCGTCTTCGATGACGGCTTGGGCGGTTTCCTTCCTCTCTCCGAGGCGGACCTGTCGTGCGAGCCAATGTCGCTTGCGTCGGCGGGCATCGTCCCGGCACCGTCCACTTTAATGGTGATGGCTGAGGGTGTCTGCGTCGTCAAGCAGACCCGGCGTGCGCTCTATCGCCACTGGCAGCTCGCCGAAAGCGAAGCGGCGCCGGTGCGCGGTTTGCTGGCGCGCGGCGCGCGACTGGTGACGGAAATCACGCTCGGCCGCGGCGAGCCCGCCCACCTCGCCGCACTCGAAGAGGTGACGATGGAACTCTCCGCGCAAGGGCTGGCGGCGGCCTGGCCGCTGGGCAGCTCCCTGCGCTACTACCGCGGGCAGTGGGAACGCCATGTCCGGCGTGAGTCCTGCCCGGAGGGGCTATGCCTGGAGCGCAACTCCGCACCCTGCCACCGGACGTGCCCGGCGAACATCGACATCCCGACCTTCATGGCCCACCTCGGTCGTGGCGACTATCGTTCCACTATCGAGGTCATCCGGCGCGACAACCCGCTGCCGCTGACCTGCGGCCTGGTCTGCCCGGCGCCGTGCGAGTCCGCCTGCGTCCGCGGCGGCCACGACGGGGCCGTCTTCATCCGGCCGATGAAGGCCAAGGCGGCTGAGCACTGTCTCGCCGGGGGCGGCTATCCGAGGCCCGAGATCGCGCCCGACACCGGAAAGCGGATCGGTATCATCGGCTCCGGGCCGTCGGGCCTCACCGCGGCCTACTACCTGCGCACGCTCGGGCACGACATCGAGATCCACGAGGCGCAGGAGCACGCCGGCGGGATGCTGCGCTATGGCATCCCCGCCTACCGCAACCCGCCCGACCTCTTCGAAAAGGAAATCGACCAGATCCGGGTCCTGGGCGTGCGGATCTTCACCAGCTCCCCGGTCGCGAGCGTCGAGGAGTTCCGCAAGAAGTACGACGCCGTTTTCCTCGGGCTCGGCACGCAGAAGGCTCGCCTTCTGCCTGTCGAAGGGGCCCACCTTCCCTTCGTGCTCGGCGGCATCGATTTCCTGCGCGCCGCGCGCAGCGGAGAACAGGTGCGCGTCGGGCCGAGGGTTGTCGTCATCGGCGGCGGCAACGTCTCGATCGACGTCGCCCTGACCGCCCTGCGCCAGGGTGCGACGCACGTGGACCTGACCTCGCTCGAGAAGCGCCGCAACATGCCGGCCAGCCCGGGCGAGATCGAGCTCGCGGTCGCCGAAGGCGTGCAGCTGCACCCCGGCTGGGGACCCTTGCGTTTCGAGGAGGAGGGTGTCGCCGTCTTCCAGTTCTGCGCGCGGGTCAAGGACGAGACCGGCAAGTTCGATCCGAAATTCGAGAGCAACCGTCTCTTGGAACTCGAAGTCGACCACGTCATTCTCGCCACCGGCCAGGGCACCGATCTGGCGTGCCTCGAAGGCAGCGGCGTCGAAAACAACCGCGGCTACGTGGTCGCCGACCCGAAGACCAAGATGACGACGGTGCCGGGCATCTTCGCCGGGGGCGACGGGCAGCACGGACCGCGAACGGCTGTGGAGGCGATCCGCTCCGGAAAGATCGCCGCAGCCTCCATCGATGCCTGGCTGCGCGGGAAGCCCATGGATGCTGCCACCGGCACGGCTCTTCGCCGCGCCGAGGTGGATCCGTTGAATCGTTGCGGCGCAGACCCGGAGCTACCTCCGCCGCTCCTCGATGCCCGAGCGAACGGTCGAAGAGACTGTCGGCGAGGGCAACTACGTCCGGATCGAGGAGGGCCTGACCGACTCGATGGCGCACGACGAGGCCCGGCGCTGCCTGCGCTGTGACATCTGCATTGGCTGCGGGCTCTGCATGGCCGCCTGCAGCGAGATGGGGGTGGAGGCGCTGCGCATGGCCGACACGAAGGCCGGCCGGCTGGCCTATTTCGACTTCACGCGGCCCGCGGAGCTATGCATCGGCTGCGGCGCCTGTACGCAGGTCTGTCCGACGGGGGCGATCCGCCTCGAGGATCGAGACGGGGTGCGGCGCACGATCATCACGGGAACCGTGGTGCGTGAGCAGCCGCTGCTGGCCTGCAGCGAATGTGGTTCGCCAACGCAGACGCCGGCGCACCGGGAGTTCGTCCGGCAACGTCTGCCGGATCACATGGCGGGGCTTCTGGATCGCGAGCTCTGCCCGGCATGTGCGCGCCAGCGGGCCGATCGTCCCGCGGTGGAAGCAGGCGTTTGGATGCGCAAACCCTGATCGGGATGGCACCCAACGCCCAGACAAGAAAGTACCGGGAAGAAGCGGTCAGGAGGGTGCGCCAGCGCGTCGGCGCATTCCTCTTCCCCAAGATAATCGTCGCGTTCGGTGGACGGGTGATCGTGGAACGGCCGCATGGGCCACAAGCTCCTGCTCCGGGGACACGGGTGACTGTTCCCCTACCTTACGACGTTGAGGCGCATTGCCGCTTTCTGGTAGCACTCCCGCTGCTGATCGCGGCGGAAGTGACAATCCATCGGAGAATACGACGGAGAACGGCCGTCTTCGAAAGAGAGCCATGAGGTACTCGCCTGAGAATTACCGGTTTAAAGTGGGAGGAGATTATCCATGAGTTATGAGGTGCCATTCGCGGTTCAGCCGCGGGAAAGCCCCATCCCCGATGGCGAGGGACGCCAGCCTGCGACCAAGCCGCGCTTCTCAACAAAACGGCTGGCCTTGGCTTTTGCTTTAGCCGCGCTGGCCGATGGGTTCTCGATCCTTTTTGCGCTTGCGCCGCCGGTGGAGTGGGCGATCGATTTAGTGACGGCAATCCTACTATTTGTGGTGCTGGGCCGGCAATGGATCCTTCTGCCCGGCCTGATCCTGGAGGCAATCCCAGGCCTCTATGTCTTTCCCTTCTGGGTGATCGTGGTGGGGGTTGTGGCCAAGTGGGGAACCGCGCGGCCAAAATAGGAATCCAGGAGCAGCAGCATCCAGCGGACCGGCGCCCGCGTCTTCGGCCCCGGATGCGCGAAGCGACGACGAAGGCGATGCCAGCCATCGTCGAGGGGGAACTACAAAGCAGTCAGGGCCGCCGCGCCGGCGCCCGAAGGGCTGGTGGGCTTCAAGAAGCCGATGGCAGTGGCGAGGACCAGGATAGGGTTTTTAGCTGATTGCGCGATCTTTGGAGCCCACCAGCAGAGGTTATCGTATTTACGAACACGAGTACTAAGACCGTGACGCAGCCTGTGGCCGCAACCAAATTAGACTGAGAGTTCGCAGTTCTCAGTTCTCAGTATCAGTTCGGAGTCGCATGAGGAACTGCGAACTGATACTGAGAACTGCGAACTTGTTGCTTTCACCACCGTTTTCACGATTCAATAAATCTTGCCTGAAAAACAAGAATTTACAGATGTGATACACATTGCACTTCCACTAGATCTTGGTGCAGTCAAAGGTCTCTCCGGTTCGGCCCCAGCATCCTAGAAACGAATAGCCGCCCCGAGAACGAAGGCCTGGGTGACGACGTCGTATTTAAACTGCTGGTTTCCGCTCCCAGTCGTATAGTCCCCACTCAGAACCCGGTAGCCGATGCCAAGTGTGGCGCGCTTTCCGACATCGATGCCAATGACGGGAAACAGTTGCCAGGCAAAATCCGAGCCGGCACCGAATCCCCCGATGTCTGCCTGGAGCGTGAAATTCAACCGGCCGCCGAGGCGCTGCTTCAGCTTCAGGCCGACGATCGGATCGACCCACTGTTTTGTCTGCTCGAACGTACCCAGGAGCAGCGGTCCTTTGAAGTCGAGCTTTCCCTGAAGAACGTTCCAGCGCGCCCCGAAAAGAAAGTCGACCTTGTCGTTGAGCTGGCGTACTCCGGTGAACGTATACGCCCCCTGGTTGAAATCGACGTTCGCGGAAGGCCGGGCCAGATCGGTGCCCAACGCCATGTAGACCGCATCGATCCCAATTGCCCACTTGGCCTTCCGCGCTTCGAAGCTGCCCATCGCGCCAAACTGGAGATTTTCGAAGACCTGGCTCGGACTGACATCCACTTCGACCTCATGGCCCCGAACGGCAGTTGTGCCGTCCATCCAAGGAAGCATGAGGTACGGCGCCAGCGTAAACTTCCAGTCATCAGGACTCTTCCCGCTTCTACTCTGAGACTGAGCAAACATGGCGGATGTGGTAAGCGCCAGGAGCATAGGGACTGCCAGGGCGGCATGCAGCATAGGCCGGATTCGCAAGTATCGTTTCCGAAATGTAGTCACCATCTATCGATCGCCTTTCTTGTTAGGTTTATTGCCGGGATTAGGACCGCCGCGAGGGAGGGATGTAGCGGCCGATGAGGGACACGACGCGCTCCATGCAATCCTTCATCTCGTCGGTCTTCTTCTCGACACCCTTCTTCTTGAACCCGCGCATCTCTTTTTTCTCCGGTGGGGCGGTCAGGGGAGCCTTCTGGACCTTGCCGTCCGACACGCAGTGACACTGTTCGATCTTCATACTTATGCGCTGCGGGATGCGGAAAGACAACTGTACCAAAGGATAGTATGACTCCCCAGGGTTTTTACCCGTGGATAGGCGTAATTCCCCTGGCCTGGTCTCGCGCGGTTGGCCGGCACGAAGATCGGGCGTCCTGGGGATAGCCATGGTCGTGATGGTCTTCCGGAGCTTCATCCCGACCTAGAGATCCTTCAGGCCGATCATCAGCAGATACGATCTTTATCGCAAAAATTCAATGACGTATCAAAATGCAACCCCGATTGCCCCTCCTCATTTCCGGGTAAATGAAAGCACGAGGGATCCTATTCGTTGGAAGCCGCCGCTGCTGAGATGCACGGTGGCGCCGTTGACCGCAGCGCCCCAATCCTGGGCCATCGTATATTCCAGGTACCAGTTCTTCTGGGATGCCTCGGCCCTCAAATCAAATCTTCCATCCACGATGGGCTGATAAACGTAATTCGTCCCGTCAAAAATCTCGTCCCTGACGGGCCGAATAATCCAGTCCATTTTGGTGTTATTCGGAAAGGACAAGGACCCCTGGCTGCTTCCGACTAAGGAGCATTTCATGGAACCCGTTATGCGGATGGGGTCCTGGTTTGCCGCGGCATCGATCATCCAGTAGTGCGCATAGTCGGTGAATGTTGTCGCGGCATCGCGGACCTTTGTAATCGGCGCTGAGACCTCGGCCTTGAAAGCGCATTCGTAGCAGGTTGCCAGAAAGTAAGTTCTCGAGCCGCCCACATCTATCGTCAGATAGACTCTGTCCTTCCAGGAAAACACGGCGCCGGTCATAGCGAAGGTCTCGAGTTCTGTGCCGTCCAGAAACACCACGACAATTCTCATCCCGTTGAATGCCGGCCCTCCCTTGCCCAATTGGTCGGCCTGAAGATCCCCGGTGATATGTCCATCCGGCTGCACATTGCCCGACAGCCTGAAGGACCTGTCGCCCGATGAGTCCTTGATCAGGATTTCGCGGACCCTGAGCCCCGGCGCCTGGTCTCCGGGCCAGACAAGTTGCGCATCCACCGGCACCTTGTCGGTGTCGCCATAGGAACCGGACGCATTGGGTTGTGTAACGGTGATTGACGGACAGTTATAGATGCTGTTCCCGAAATCCATGGAAGTAAATGTTTGGGTAGCCGTACTCTTGCCAAGGGCGGCGGCTGTAAAAGTACTCCCCTTGGGAGCGCCAAAATACTCTTCATGATCGACGTCGCCCAGGCTAACCCTTGTGGCACTTGTACCGGCATATCCTCCCGTCATGCTGACGATCGGAACGGCGCCGTCAGAATCACCACGTTCGGCGCCCAGATATGGATCTGTGGGAAGAAAGGTCATCCACCGGTTCAGAGTCGCTCCCTTTCCCAGCTCGCTGGTTAGCTTCCCCAATCTCTCCCAGGCATCCTTGTCGCCGGCGAAGGGCTTCAAACCCTTATTCGTGAGGCCGTACAAAAACGTGTACCGGTCCCAAAGCTGGTCAGCCGAGATCAGTTGCGCCACATTTTCATTGTATAAAAAGGTGCCGAAAATGAGACTGTTGACCGGATCGGATCCGCCCCCGCTAAAGAAGGTATCCAGGTTGAGAGGATGGATCCCCCGGCCGGGGATGCCCCACCGCAGGTCTCGAATTCCAGGAGTCATGAGAATGCTGGACTCAGCTTGGGCGCGTAGCTGTCTCCGAACATACCAGTTCAGCCAGCTGGTAGTACCGTAGGTGTCCGACGTAATCGCAAATCGCAACGTGTAGAGTGAAGCTCCCGCATGAGGCGATCCCCACGACACAAAGCGCCTAAGATTGTCGACCAGCTTGGAATCAAACTGCTGGAATCCGGCGCGAGAGACCAGCCCCCCCATGGAGTGCGACACGACGAAGAGATTGAACTTGAGGCCGTTGGTCAGCTGCGGTGCGAGCTCCTGCTGGAGAAGGGCGGCAAGCTGCCGGTCCTGTTCGCCGAAGATGGCCCTGTAGCTTGGGTAGATGAATTCATAGAAGACCGTAGCGCAATTCTTCGATCGATGGGACGTGTTGTAGGTGTCGTAGAAGTTCGTCCAAACATCTCGTTTGTACTGGAAGTACCAGGGCCGCTCAACCTCAGCCTGGTAAATCCCGCCTTTCTCAACCTCGTTGTGCCCGTGCACCAGGACAATCACGTTTTGTACAGGTTTCTTCTTTTGAACCTGCTGTTCGGCGGGGCTGAGAGACTCCCATGGTTTGCGCTTTGCCGGCACGCTGCCGTCGGGAACCATCCGCACCAGCATCGACTCCCGGTTGTAATTCAGGCCGCTTTGAACCGTCACGGGGGTGTATTTGATCGATTTGGGGTAAGCAGCAGGGGCTTGGGGCGATCCCACTAGCCCACCGGGATCGGAGATTGAACCGTCAAACAAATCGTCCGGCAGCCAGGGATCCTTGAAGACGAGATTCCCGGCAGTGTCGCGCCTTGCCGTCAGCAGGTTTCTGACCTCAGCACCGGTGACGGGATCCGGTCCGGTTCTCACGATCTGGATGCTTCCGGTATCGATGCTACCCACCTCTTTTGCGGGGATGGTCAGCACCGGAGAGTACTCACCCCAATTGAAGGAATCCAGCGCGCCATGCGAAATGGCATCGATTTGGAGCACTCGCATGCTTCCTGTTCGCGAAAGCTGCGAGCTCCCCACATTGACAGTGTTACTTTCTTTCTTCAGGCTCAGGGTGATTGAGTTAGATCCGGTAAGGTCGGATAGGGCGACGCTTGTACCGTCGGAAAGGCTGGCAGTCTTGGAAGAAGCTGTCAGAGTGACCGGCCCTTTGGTTTCGGAAGTCGTCGTGGCTGGTACCAGAGACTGCACGGTGTATCGGTCACTGGCTTCCGTTCTGAGAGCGACCGGCAGCGAAGTCAGCGACGCCCCGCGGGTGCGCAGCGTCAGGGCGTTTAGAGTTTTTCCGGCAGAGCTTTCAATCTCGATCCATCCTTCGAAATAGCGGCGCTGGATGTCGGGCACTTCGCTGAAAAAGCCCGAGGTGAACATAGCGGTGTGCCGCTTGGCGCCCAGTGTAAGGGTCTTTTCTGACAGGATAACACCCGAGCCCCCGGCACCTTCCTGTCTTATGAGCCTCAACTTGAAGTCCTGCGAGGCGTCGGCCGGGTTGTTGAGTGCGAAGGCTGTGTCGATATCATCTTTGACCTGGCCGTAGATCGTGGCTCTTGAAGTCAGTGGTGAATCCGGAACGCCGACTTGTTCCACGAATGCGCCCGAGCTTGCGTTCGAACTGGTGAAGAGTGCGCAGCCCGCAAGCTGGATGTCGCTTTTCACCGATGCCCATCCGGTGGCGGCGGGATTTGATCCACCGTCGCTCACGAGTTCCAAGGCTCCTCTTGCCGGTATTGTCGTTGTCAGAGTGGAGCGGCGGTTTCCGCCGATATTCAACGAAAGCGGGGTGCCTGTGTCGGCGGTGAATTCAATGGAGGCCGTGGCGGGGCGCGCCGAATTGTTGAGCAAAATAAAAGACGTCTGATACTTCAGGGTGCCAAACAGACCATCGGCAATGCGGGAGAAAAGCAGGGTTCCAGAACTACTCGTATTTGAAACCAGCGGAGCCGAAGGCAGCGAGGTGAGGCCTGTGCCGCGGCTGCGCAGGGTCGTGACTGCGATGTCGAGGTCCGGGCTCTTGATGACCAGAACGCCGGAAAAAGAGCTCAGCCCCTTTTCCGCAAATGTCTGGGTGACAAACTCTGCCCGCTGTCCCCTTGGATTCAGCTGAATCCCGGTTTTGGTGGCTATGACGCTGCCGTCCAGGCTGCGCAGTTCAAAGGTCAGTGAAGCAACTGTCGTGGGACTCGGATTGCAGACAGCATAGGACGTGTAGCGGTTTTGGTCCGAGTCGACATAAAGCATAAGTTCCCTGCCCCGAACCGAATCTCCGATGCCCACCTCCGTTTGGAAGTTCCCCGCGGAGTCGAAAACCACGAAACTGCCCGAACCCGACAGCGGAATGTCGGATGTCACCTCAATCCAGCCGACGGACACTGGTCCAAGCCCGTCGGTTTCCAGACGATAGGTGGCGCCGGGCGGAAGCGTGAATGCAAAACTGCTTGCGCGACCTTTGTTGGTGTTGACGGTCATGGCACTGCCGTCCTGCTTGTAGAGATAAACCATCCCATGGGCCGAGGCGGCGGAATTGTTCAACAGGAAAATATTGCTTTGATACTTGACGCTTCCGAGCTGGCCGTTGACAGTGTGGGGAAAGGTGAGGGTATTGGCCGCTGCAGCTTGTCGGTTCGCGACCGGGTCCTGCAGGTTCTTGCCTGCATTAATAGCCGCTGCGGGATAGAAACATGAGAGCAATAGAATGATGATTGACGAGTAAAGACGGCTCATGGGAATGCCTCCAGTGATAACGTGAACGGCAAAGCTCTGCCGATGCACCTGCGAAATTCATATCGGCAAAAGCGGCGGCAGGGTTGCCTACAAACTGCAGCATCCGGAGAAAATCAACCGTTTCTATTCGACAGCGGTTGTGTCAAAGGACAACTTGTGCAGCGCCGTTTGGAAGGTGTATAAGCAACCATGCAAACCCTGGTTCTTCTGCTGCTCAATACCGCTTTGTTTGCCGCTGCTGACGGCGTGCTGGCACGCGTCGCCTCTCACGGCGAACGTTTCGGCGTGGTCGCCCGTCAGATCTGGCAAACTCCCGAATTAGGATTCCACGAGACAAAGAGTTCGGCGCTGCTCCAACAGGAGCTTCGCGAGAACGGGTTTACGATTCAGACAGGCGTGGCAGGAATGCCAACCGCCTTTGCCGCCTCCTGGGGGAGTGGCGCGCCGGTTATCGTGATTCTGGGCGAGTTCGATGCTTTGCCGGCTCTGTCCCAAAAAGATGCTCCGATTCAGGAACCGGTCCAGGCCGGCGCTCCAGGCCACGGTTGCGGCCACAACCTCCTGGGCGCGGCTTCGGCTCTCGCGGCGGTTGCGATCAGGGAGGAGATGCAGGCGCGCGGTTTGAAAGGAACCATTCGCTATTACGGGACGCCGGCGGAAGAGGGTGGAGGGGGCAAAATCTACATGATTCATGGCGGATTCTTCCGCGATGTCGATGCCGCTCTCACCTGGCATCCCGGGGATGCAAACGCCGTCAACCTCAGTTCGAGCCTGGCGAACAACGGGGGTAAGTTTCGCTTTCACGGGATCGCGTCGCACGCCGCGGCTGCGCCGGAGCGAGGCCGCTCGGCCCTCGACGGCCTGATGATCATGCTGAATGCCGTCGAACTGCTGCGCGAGCATGTACCGCAGGAGACGCGCATTCATTACGTCATTACCAACGGCGGCAGCGCCGTCAACGTGGTTCCAGCCTTTGCGGAAGCCTCGATCATCGCAAGAAGCCCGGACGCGACCATTCTGGACGGTGTCTGGAAGCGCATCGTGAAATGCGCGGAGGCGGGAGCGCTGGCTTCGGAGACGCGCATGGAGTTCGAGCAGGGCACCAATTATGCCAACACCCTCCCTAACGACTCGTTGGCGGAAGTGCTGTCACGCAGCATGCAGAAAGCCGGCGGCTACGAATATTCATCGGAAGAAAGGCAATTCGCCCAGGAAATTCAGAAAAGCTTCGGGGGTTCCGGAAAGCGTCCTGGCCCGGAGAAGGTGATGACGGGAGTATCCGAAGGTGTCGGCTCAGCTTCCACCGATGTGGGCGACGTGAGCTGGGTAGTCCCTACCGCGCAGTTTGTAGCGGCGACTTTCGTCCCAGGCACCGCGCCTCACACGTGGCAGGCCGCTGCGTGCGCCGGGACCAGCATCGGGCGTAAGGGCATGCTGGTGGCGGCGCGGACGCTTGCTCTTGCGGGAATGGACCTCTTCGAAAATCCAGCTGAACTGAAGGCTGCGCGCGATTCGTTCGAAAAGAGGCGGGCGGGCCGAACCTGGACGACACGCATTCCCCCGGAGGCAAAGCCGCCCTTGAATTATGTCGTGAAGTAAGCTCCGAATATCAGCCGGGCGTGCAACCAGCGCCGGTTACTCTGAAATGGATGCTTGAACCGTTCCATTTGTCTTCCTGAACATTTCGTGTGCCCGGCTTGGCAGCCTACGATCCGGCAGGGACCTGTTTCCCGGTAAGCTCGGCCATTAGCCAGGCCCTTGCCATCCTCCAGTCCCGCTTCACGGTGTCCACCGAGACCTCAAGCACCTCCGCCGTTTCCTCGATGCTCAATCCGCCAAAGTAACGCAATTCGACCACGCGGCTTTTGCGGCTGTCGATCTCGGCAAGTGATAGGAGGGCCTCGTCCAGGGCGAGCATTTCAATACCCCGCGTCTGCGCCACAAGAGGTGTTTCATCCAGGGAGACGTGGAGCGCATTTCCTCCGCGCTTGGCGAATCCCCGCCGGCGCGCGTGGTCGACCAGGATGCGCCGCATGATCTGGGCGCACAGAGCCAGAAAATGGGCTCGGTTTTCACAGGGAATCCCCCCGGCCCGCACCAGCTTGAGATACGCTTCGTTGACAAGGTCGGCTGATTCCAGGCTCCCGCCCGCGCGTCGGCGCTCGAGGTTCTGGTGCGCAATCCGTCGCATCTCCGGATACACAAGATCTGTCAGCCGGTCCAACGCGGCCGTATCGCCGCTCTTCCAGGCAGCGAGCATTGTGGTGATACCCTGCATGTCCCAGTTTGCCATTCCCCTGCAATTTTATCGCAATGAACCTCTCCTGTTAACCATTCTTGCGCCCGTTCACGGAATAACAGTAGAAGAAGTTTCAAAAGGACGAAACTTCAGGGATCGCCGGAATTCACGGTAATGCCTGGGACTCCGGCCTGCAAGCCAAGCAAAGGCTCAAGCAGGGAAGAGTGCGGAGAACCCCCAAAAAAATTCGAGACAGGAGAACACCCATGAAACGAAACATCATATGGACAATGTTTTTCGGCGCCATGCTCTTGCTGAGCCTGGCGGCAACAGCGATGGAGCAAGATGGTTGCACCTGCTCAAACAACGATATCGCAGGCGAGTGGGGCACCATTATGACGGGAACGATCATCCTTCCGACTGGCGCGGTTCCCTTCGCCGCCGTCAACAAAGCCACCTACGATTTTGCGGGCAATTACTGGGGGACGCAGACCCGCAGCAATAACGGCACAGTCAGCCGTGTCACTTTCCGAGGAACGTATACACTGAACTCTGACTGCACGGGTTCAAAAACCACCAAAAGCTACGACCCGTCAGGGAACTTGCTTAACACGGTGACTCAGGATTTTGTGCTGATGAATGGCGGGAACGAGCTTTTCGAGACTTTTACGTCCAACACACTACCCAGCGGCACGACCATCCCATCAGTCATAACCGGGCACTCCAAAAGGCTGTTCCCAGATGGGGAGTTTTGTAAGTATCAAATATATAAGTAGAACAGCCCTGTCAGTGGGCGTGCGTCGGGAGGTGCGTCGGGGACAGCCTTGGATCCGCTATTTCACCGGCCCAAGATATCGGTCGAGCCAGTCGAGACACTCGCGAACTGCGTCCGGACGCGGAAAGGCGCCGTGCCCACCCTCGTAGATCACATGCTTTTTGTCGCTGCCCGGCGCACCGAGGAAGTGAAAGAGCGGGCGCTGCGAAGACTCCAGCGGAAAAGTGGTATCGTACCGTCCGTTCAACATAAGCACCGGAATGGTCACGTGCGCGGCGAAATTGAACGGGTCGGCCTCCGGGAGAGCCTGGATTACAGGAGGAAAACCTCCGGACGCCAGAATGGCCACCTTGATTCGCCTCTCGACGGCCGGCAGGAGCGCCCCATAAATCCCGCCCATGCTGTCGCCAAAGTAGGACAACTTCGTGCTGTCGATGTCCTTTCGCGTCTCGAGGTAGTCGATCGATCGGCTCAGGTCCTTAGCCCATGCCATCAGGTGGTCACGACTCAGGGCAGGCGGACTGGTGTAGGGCGAAAATCCATCCCGCCGTTCATACATGCCCCTGTAAATCGGGAAGATCAGCGCCCGCCCGCTTTTCATAAGGAAGCCACGGGTCTCATCGACGGTCGACAAATCGAGCTTGTCGTCAAAAAAAGCGAACACGCCCGGAAAATACACAACCGTCTGGAACGGCGGGGACGCGTTTTTCGGCAGAAAGAGATGCGCGGTCACGCGCTCGCGGTCATATGCCGCATCGAAGGTCACCTTTTCGCGTGACGAGCTATCCATTGGCGCCGTTCCCTCCACCCTCGCGTTCAGATCCCCTTTGTCGTAAGCGAACAGGGCGGTATAGGCTTTGAAGATTTCATCTGCGACCGGCTTCTCCTTCCAGAAGTCGCGAACGGTCACCTCTATGCGCGCCACCGCGGCGGCCGAGGATGGCGAATCGAGCTTGACGCAGCGAAAACCGAAGTTCGCCCGGCGCTCCCATGGTGATTGCGCATCTGTGTGGTTGAACATGTAGTTCGGCTCGCCAAACCCTCCGCCCAGGATCAGCCTTTTGGCATCCCTGGTCTCATTCAAGCACCATTCCTTCACGTTGCCGGCCATGTCCGTTGTGCCGAATCCGCTCAAGGCGAGCATGCTGCCAACCGGGCGGGTTCCTTCTTGTCCGAAGTTGCTTCCGGCGGTGATCAGAGGTGTGTAACCCGGCGATTGCGATGCGCGTGTCCAGTGGTACGCTGTGGGGAGGTTCTTCCCTGCAAACTCCGCATACGCCGCCGCCTCATACCAGCTCACTCCAGCCACCGGATAATTCTCGTGCCCCTTCGCGTAATCGCCCGCCTCCCACACCGCGGGACCTGGGCGCCCTGTCGCATCGTGAAAAAGAGCGACTGCCTCTTCCCATGGAACGGTCCGCCCGTCTTTCACGAAGGACCTCTTCCAGAACTCGCGCTTCCGGTATCCCCCCGCGTCGACAAACTTCTTGTAGGCCTCGTTGGTGACCTCATGCCGGTCGATTAGAAAATCGTTGACCTTGGCAGCGGGCGCTTGTGCGAGGGGGTACCCGAGGCCAATCGTCCCTCCCGGGACGACAACCATCCCGGGTGGAACCGCCCCCTCCGGGCGAAGCTTTAAGGCCATACTTAAATTGGGGGCGGTTAGAAACGTCATATTGACATTGGGACCGGAAGGAAAACCGGGTGGAGGCGTGCCAAGGGGCTCGGCTATAAAAAATGCTGAGACAAATCCGGGCTTGACGAGCCTCCAAACGTAAGCGTTCCGAGGCAGGCGAATCTTCAGGAGCGGTGTCTTTCCCAGCGTCTCCCACGCATTCGGATCTCCGCGATAGGGCCGGACCGAAACCACCGCCTCGGAAGGCTCGCTGGTAACAGACACCTCACCCGTCGAGCGCATCCAGAGCCTTTCGAGCATCGGATCCTTTGGCAGCGCTGCGCGGGCTTCCTGCGTCAGAGCCGCAGCTTTGACATACTCTCCCGCATCGATCAGCCGCGTGATCTCGGGCAGCGCGGTTTGAAGCGCCCACCGCTCGCGTGACATCCCGCGCCAGAGCCACCCCGCAATAATTCCTGCCAGAATGACCGCGGCCCCAACACCGATCCACGCATTCCTCGCGAGGCTCACTCGCTGTGCGGGCGCCAGCGAGGTTTCCAAGGCTTTCAGCTCTCGGGTGACCTCCGCGGCGCTGCCGTAGCGATTCGACGGATCCTTCTGTAGGAGCTTCTTGATGATGGCCTTGAGCTTTGCGGGTACCGGGTTGTCGCCGTAAATCGCGCGGCTGGCCGTGCAGGATTGTGTCGGCGACAGCTATGGGCGAACCTCCGGTGAACGCTCGTTCCCTCGTGGCCATCTCGTAGAGGATCGCCCCGAGCGAAAAGAGATCGGTACGGTGATCGAGGGGCAGTTCGCGCACTTGCTCGGGCGACATATAGCCGCTTGTGCCTATGATGGTCCCGGTTTCGGTCCGGGGAAACGCGACGGTATCCCCGAAGGCAGCTTCCTTGGCATCCGCAAGCTTCGCAAGTCCGAAATCGAGGACCTTCACGAGGCCGCTTTCTGTGATCATGATGTTGGCCGGCTTCAGGTCACGATGGATGATGCCCCGTTCGTGCGCATATGCGACCGCCTCGCTTATCTGCCGGGCGACGACCAGCATTTCTCCCACCTGGATGGGCCCTGTCGCGATACGTTCCGCCAGCGTTTGTCCATGCACCAGCTCCATCACCAGTGCGCGCACGGTCCCTGATTCTTCGAGGCCGTAAATGGAGGCGATGTTGGGGTGATTGAGCGACGCGAGGACGCGAGCTTCCCGCTCAAATCGCGCCATACGGTCGGCATTGGTTGCGAAGGCTTCTGGCAATACTTTGATGGCGACGTCGCGGCCAAGCTTGCTGTCGTGCGCACGATAGACCTCGCCCATGCCGCCCGCGCCAAGCAGGGATAGAATGCTGTAGGGCCCATATTGCTTTCCCGCCAGCGATCCCGCGGCGCTCAGCATTTCGACCGCGTCTGCAAGCGCCGGTTTCTCCAGGAAAGCGCCGGCCTGCTCATCCTTGGAAACAAGCAGTTCGACCTGCCGCCGCAGCTCGGCGTCTCCGCCGCAGGCTTCATCGAGGAATGTCCGGCGAGTCTCCGGCGATTGCTCCAGAGCAGCGTGGAAAAGTTCCTCGGTCTGCCGCCAAAGCTCCGGTTTCATGGCGAGTTTCTCTGTCTCCGGCAACGCACGCACGACTTTCTGAGGCACGTGAAATTGAGGCCATTATACTCGCCCGGCGCCATCAGGGTTAGTGGATACAGGGAGCAAAGGCGATATCCGGCGCTTTTACGGTCTCATCCAACTGCTGATGACAGACACCCGCGGCCAGCCCAACATTGTCGAGCATACTCGGGGAAGCTGTAAATGGTGTCAGGCTAGAATTACCCCTTTGTCGACGGATGCCTCCCGGGAGAGGATTCAAAGGGGATATTCTGGCCCGGACCATTTGCATTGTCCCGCAATTCAAATCAGGCCAGAGCCTTTTTACAGTACTCAAAGCATTTCTTGACCTCTGCGACCCTGTCGGAACCTGCCGGTATCGGGTACTCCAGTTCGATGTCCGCTGGGAAGTGATACTTCTCCTTTGCCAGCAGCTGGAGAACCTGTGTGATCGGCGTATCGCCCTGGCCAAATTCCATATTCGGGCCGTGGTCCTTCTTTCGGTCCTTGATGTGGAGATTGGTAATGCGGGCGTGGTTTTCCCGGATGAATTTCACGGCATCGTAGTTGCAGGCCGAGAAGTGGCCGATGTCGAGGTTGACGCCGTTGTACTTCCCGTAGGAGAGCGCTTTAGCATAGCTTTCCAGCGAACCGGTTTCATTCGGATCGGCGTTGTTGTCGTGCCCGTGGAAGCCGATCATCATCTTGTGCCTCTCGGCAAAGGGTGCGATCCGCTTGGCCACAGTGATCTGGGTGCTGGTGGATATCGCCCTTACGCCGAGCGCCTTGGCCATCACGAAAGCATATTCCATTTCGTCATCGGTTATGGCCTCTCCCATGTTAAAGCAGAGAATGCCGATACTGATCCCCGCGCCGTTGATCTTTTTTCGTATTTCCTTGAACTTGTCCATGGAAACAGACTTACGCCACTTGAGAACCTCCTGCGCTCTGGGTGTCGCGCGCGCCGCGGCGATCTGCTCCTCGGTCATCGGCGGGCGGATAGGCCTTGGTGTGCCGGGCACCGCTCCGGAGCGGCCGGCGCTCGGAGCCCCGCCTCCGCCGCGGCCCGGACCGTCGCCTTGCCGGGAGGGCGCGGGTTTGGGCAGGCCGGCATCATCTTCGGCTTTGGTGTTTTCGAGTTCCATTTCGCCTAGGCCGATAGCGACATAAGCCTTGATGACTTCGTCCAGAGTGGCGTTGCCGAAACTGTAAGTTATGGCGCCGACCCGGACGCCCCGGAACACAGCCTCTATTTTATTTGCAGCAAACGCCGCCCCCAATGTCCGGGATAGCAGGGAGAGCAGCGACGGTGAGCTTTCCAATGTCTCGTCTTGTGTATAGCATGGTTTTTCCTCATAGCGGGCGGCATTGCCTGTTCCTCCGAGACCTGCCGCATGGTATGCAGGAGATTCGGAGTTTCCACCTGCGGATGAGCTTTGGAATAGAGCTCTTTGAATCCTCCGCGATTTCAGGGTAATACAGAAGGCTGAAATCCGGGAAAACATCTTTTGGTGAACAATCAGCTCTAAATCTGCGTAAAGAAATTATAGATTGAACGCTCGGAGTTTCAGCTATGCGATTTCCAAGTCTGTTTGCGTTTTTTGCCATTGCAGCGGTGGCATTTGCCGCCCCCGCATTCGCCCGGGAAAATGAATCGGTGCAAGAGATTATGGCGAAGGTCGCAGAGAACCAGGATCGGGCTCAGGAGATGCGTGCAGCGGTCGTCTACCATCAGGACCTTCTTCTCAGAATGCTGCGCGGAAACGGAAAAACCGCACGCGAAGAAGAACGGCAGTACACCGTGACCCCGACGCCCACTGGCACCGAGAAACAAATGACCAGTTTTTCAGGCAGATATGAAAAAGACGGCAAGCTGATCGACTACGAGAAACCAGGATATACGTACAAGGAATTGGATATCGACGGCGAACTCATCGATGATCTGGCAAACGACCTCGCAGACGACAGGAAATCCCGGGATGGAATCGCAAAGGATCTATTCCCATTGACGACCAGCGAACAGAAGAAATACGCCTTCACTTTGGTGGGGCGTCAAATTTATCGCGGCCGGGAGATCTACAGGATCACGTTCAAGCCTGGCGGCAAGGGATCGGGGAACGAAGATGGAACTCCCTGGGAAGGCGAAATTCTCGTCGACGTTCACGATTTTCAGCCTGTGGTTGTGACCACCCGGCTCGCAAAAGGATTGCCGAAGGTGGTAACAACCCTCCTCGGCACAAACTTGAAGGGGTTGGGATTCAAAGTTACCTACGAAAAATCCGCTGAGGGACTTTGGTTCCCGGCTACCTATGGGTCCGAATTTGAAATAAAGGCACTCTTTCTCTACAAGCGCAGGATCGCCGTCTCCCTGAGAAACAGCAATTTTCAGCGGGCGCAGGTCTCGGCCAAGGTCACATTCGACGAGCCGCTTCAGATCGATAAAACCATGAAAGTCCCGGAGATTAAATGACTGGATTCACCGATTTGTAGCGGCCGATAAACTGAAGAGTCGCCTTAGTGACGGCAGCCCTGGTCTCCTCTTGAATCTTTGAGCTATCAGCCAGAACGACACTATGCGTAAACCATGTGGCGGCGATTACGGTGTTTGAACGGTCTCGCTCCAGGATGACATTTTGCAGAAGCTCGGCAACCATGACAAGCGCGGGCGGATTTTGAGAAGGAATTTCCACGGCCGACACACGGATATGAAACATCGGTCATTTATAGGAAGTGATCACCTCATCGCGCTCGACCACAGTGATTCCGTACATTTTGAACATCTTTTCCGTTGCCACCTCCAGTTCCACATCGGTGAGGCCAGCCGCCTCCAAGACAGCCGGGAGCGGGGATACTACCACTTGTATCCCGGCCAATCCTCGGAGGCTGAGGCTGGCATCTTTCTCTCCACCCTGGGCCAGCCCCAGGCGGTTCAATCCCAAAACCACAGCAAGAATCGCAACGGCTCTACAGATTTCATGATTGCCTCCGCCGTCGTCCTCCGGTCAGTAGCAAGTATAAGCCTGTCCCTGCCGAAATTGCCGCAGCCCTTGTTGAAGGATATGGTCGGACGGAGATATTGAAGCCCGATAAAAAGGACTGGAACCGGGTAGTGAATCGGCTTAATCTCGCTCCGCAACCCATAATTCAAGAGGCTTTATGCGAACTCTTTCCCGTTTTGCTCTTCCTGTTTCTTTTTTCTTGTGGATGATTTCCCCTGTTTCGATCTTTGCGCGCGCCGAACCCGAGGCCCGCACCCCGGAACAGCTGTCGCTCCATGGAATCTGGCGCATGCAGTCTTCCTGCGTCGATAAATCGGCACCCGAGACAATATCTATCCCCGGATTCGCCGATTCCACCTGGCACAAAGCTGAGGTTCCCGGAACTGTCGTGGGTGCGCTCGTCACAGAAGGCACTCTTCCTGATCCCAACTACGGAATGAACCTCAAGAGTTTTCCTGGCATGAACTATACCGCTCGCCTCTTCGCCAATGCGGACATGCCCGCCGACAGCCCATACCGCTGTTCTCACTGGTTCCGCACCGAGTTCAGTATCCCGGCGAAGTCCCCGATCCCCTACCAGTATCTTCATTTTCTCGGGATCAACTACCGAGCCAATATCTGGCTCAACGGCAAAAAGATCGGCGACCGAAACGATGTTGCCGGCGCCTATCGCACCTTCGAATTCCGGATCGGCGAACTCTTGAAGAAGGGTGCCAGGAACGCGCTCGCGGTCGAGATCTTCGCGCCGGAAAAGAACGACCTCGCCCTCGGTTGGGTGGATTGGAATCCGACGCCTCCCGACAAGGACATGGGCATGTGGCGCGAAGTCTTCCTCTCCTCCAGCGGGAAAGTCGCGCTCCGCGCACCCTTTGTCTCCTCAAAACTCGATTCCGAATATAGGTCCGCCGAACTGACCCTCAGCGTCGAGGTCCGCAACGCCACGGACCAGCCCGTCAAGGCGGCGCTCCACGCCGAAATCGACTCCATCAAGATCAGCCAGCCTGTCGAGCTCGCCGCAGGGGAGACCAAAATCGTCACCTTCACGCCCGAACAGTTTGCTCCCCTCAAACTCGCCAAGCCCCGTCTCTGGTGGCCTTATCAAATGGGCAAACCCGAGCTCTACAGTGCAAATTTCAGAGTCGAAACCGGCAAGGAGGTTTCCGACCGCGCTGTAGTTACCTTCGGCATCCGCGAAGTCACCTCTGATTTCACCGACAAAGGCCACCGACTGTTCAAGATCAACGGCAAACCAATTCTCATCCGGGGTGCGGCCTGGGCTCCGGACCTTCTCCTCCGCTGGTCGGAGAAGAAGCTCGATGCCGATCTCGCCTATGTCAAGCACATGGGCCTGAACACCATTCGCCTCGAAGGGAAAATGGATCGAAATGATTTCTTCGACAAGACCGATCGCCTTGGCATCCTCGTCATGCCCGGCTGGATCTGCTGCGATGTTTGGGAAAGGTGGCAGAATTGGACGGATGAAACAAAGAAAATTGCCGCAGCCTCGCTCGTAGATCAGATCACGCGCCTCCGCACTCATGCCAGCGTTTTCGTCTGGCTCAACGGCAGCGACGGCCCGCCGCCCGCTCCCATCGAGACAATGTACCTTGGAATCCTCAAGGAGCTCCGCTGGCCGAATCCGACCATCTCTTCCGCTGCGGCGGATTCCACGACCGTCAGTGGAAAGTCCGGCGTGAAGATGACCGGGCCCTACGAATACGTCCCGCCAATGTACTGGCTCGTCGATACCGAGGCCGGAGGAGCCTATGGGTATAACACGGAAACGAGCCCGGGCCCCGCGATTCCTCCCAAGGAGAGCCTAAAGCGATTCATCCCCAAGGAACATCTCTGGCCAATCGATGAATACTGGAACTACCACGCGGGCGGCGGACGCTTCACCACCGTCAACGTCTTCACCGAGGGGCTTAACCGCCGCTACGGCACCGCGACTTCCCTCGATGATTACGAGCGCAAGGCACAGGCAATGACCTATGACGGCCAGCGCGCCATGTTCGAGGCGTACGGGCGCAACCGATACACCTCCACGGGCGTCATTCAGTGGATGCTCAACAATTCCTGGCCTTCGCTGATCTGGCATCTCTACGACTACTATCTCGTCCCCGCCGGCGGCTTCTTCGGGACCAGGAAAGCCCTCGAGCCGATCCATGTCCAATACGATTATGACAGCCATTCGGTCTCGATCGTAAACATCACACACGAGGCTTTCAGAGATATGAAAGTCTCCGCGCATCTGCTGAATATCAACTGCAAGGAAGCCGCCGCGAAAGACGGTGTGATCAACCTGCCTGCCGACTCCACTGTGAAAGCCTTTGACCTGCCCAGGCCGGAAAGTCTTTCCACGACCTATTTCCTGAAGCTCCGGCTGCACGATGCCGCCGGGAAACTCGTGAGCGACAACTTCTATTGGCTCTCAACCAAACCGGATACGATGGATTGGGCCAAAAAGAAAGGTACCGCCTATACGCCGCAGAAGGATTTCGGCGACCTGAGCGGCCTGAACTCCCTGCCTCAGATTAAACTGGCAGTCACAACGGACGCGCGTGTGGCCGGCGATCGCAGCATAGTTCGGATGAAAATAAAAAACCCTTCCACCAGCGTCGCCTTCATGGTTCACCCGCGTCTCACACAGGGGAAGGACGGGTTCGACATCGTTCCAATATTCTGGGACGACAATTATTTTTCGCTCCTCCCGGGCGAAGAAAAATCGGTGGAGGTAAGCTACACCACTTCCAGCGCGGGCGGCAAACCTGCCGTTCTGGAAATCGAGGGATACAACATCGCGGCGGAGACCTTATTTCCGCAATTCAAAAAATAAGGAGTGCAGAGTTTGGCCGCGGCTGTGGGGTGATTTCAGAAATACGCGAGGTGGGCTGGAAACGACCGCAATTGTGATTTACGCCTGACCTCAGAGCGCGAGAAAATGGTGGCTACCTGTTAGCTTTGCAGTCATAAACGCCGGATGGAGTCTGCAGGCCGGCGAACTCCAGCAGGAGGATCCCGTGAAAAACAAATCGGCTTTCATGATTCTGCTGTTTGCGGCGATTCTGCCGCTAAACGCACACGCCCAAGATCTCAAACCCTTGGTTTTGCCCAAGCCGCAGACCACCGGCGGCAAGCCGCTCATGCAGGCATTGAGCGAGCGTCAATCAACCCGCAGTTTCACCGGTGAAAAACTCAATCCTCAACTGCTTTCAAATCTACTGTGGGCGGGTTGGGGCATCAATCGTCCGGACGGCCGACGCACCGCACCTTCTGCATCCAACAATCAGGAGATGGAAATCTATGTCGTTACGCCCGACGGTGCATATGTCTACGATGCAAAGGGAAACCAACTGCAGCCAGTGGCTGCGGGCGACCTGCGAGCCGCGACCGGTACGCAGGAGTTCGTCGCAACAGCACCGCTCGACCTCATCTATGTGGCCGACATGAGCAAAACCAAGAGCGCACAGGCCGATATATATGCGGCGGCCGACGCCGCCTTCATCTCAGAGAATATATACCTATTCTGCGCCTCGGAGGGGCTCGGAACGGTTGTCCGGGCGGGCATTGATCGCCCAGCGCTGGCCCAAAAGCTGAACCTTCGGGATAATCAGAAAATCATCCTCATGCAGGTGGTGGGCTACCCGAAAAAATGAGCGAGCGGAAGTTATGTGACCTTCAAAAATCTCAAATGCCGGCGTACCAGGAATAACCAGCTTCCGGCGACGCGGAACCCAGGCCTTTGCCGAATCCCTTCATGTCATCGGTGACCGTCAGGCGCGTGACATATTTTACACTCTTGTAGCCGAGTTGGCGCGGAACCCGGAGTCGAAGGGGGCCACCGAAGCCGGGGGGAAGGTCGCCGTCGTTCATCCCGTAAGTCACGATCGTCTGCGGATGCAATGCATCCGCCATATCGATGCTTTCCCACCAATCGCGATCTATCGAGAAGTAGATAACGTAGCGTGCCTCCGGTGCCGCTCCTACCAGGTTCAATATGTATGAAAGCGGGGCTCCAATCCATTCTGCGATATACGACCAGCCTTCTTCGCAGGCAAGATGTGTAATCTGGCTGCGGGTGGGAAAGCCCCGGAGCTCGGCAAGCGAGAACGACGCCGGGTTGGCAACGAGGCCGTCAACGGAAAGACGCCAGTCGGCGAACGACACCTCCCTGGAGCGCTTGTAGGCTTCGTCCGCGGGCGGCGTTCCATTGGCGAATGGGGCCTTCGAAATCTTGCTGCGCGGGAATTCGCGGGCCAGCGAGTGGCGCGTCAGAAGCCTCTGGGAGGCATAGGTCAGAGTTTTGCCGGGGCCATAGATGCCGCCGTGATCGGGCGGGATGAGCCCATAACGGTCTGCAAGCCGGGCTGCCGCGGCCAGGCCAGACACGCCAGCTACCGTCCCGAGCCCGGTGGTGATCAGTTTGCGGCGTGATATTTTGCTCATAGGGGTTCCCTTGGCAACGCGATTCGGCCGGTGATCATGGCGCACATACGCCGCTTGAATCCGGCGAGAAAAACCATCGTGATATGGACCAGCAGAAACAGGACCAGCGAAACAGAAGCGAAAAAGTGCAGCGTGCGCGCGGATTGTTGGCCCCCGAGCACGGTGACGATGAAAGGAACGGCGGATACAAAGGCAGGAGACATCGCCAGGCCCGTCCAGATCACCAGGGGGAAAAGGCCGAATATCACTCCAAGGTAGGTAAGACGCTGGAGCATGTTGTAGGACCAGGCGTCCGCCTCATCCGGCTTCTTGAAGCGTAAATGCTTCGCGATTTCTCTCACAAGCAGCCGGCATGACAGATCAGCCCGGCCCGGGAACAGGTTTCGGCTGAAATGCCGCGTGAACAGGCCGGATATCACATATATCAAACCGGTCAACAACAGGGCCCAGGCAGATTGAAAGTGGAGAGAGCGGCTCCAGCCGTTCTGGTCCGGCAGCACGTAGTTGTAGCCGGTAGGGACGGAGGATCGCGAGGCCGGAATGGAGAAGGCGAAAAGTGCGGGAGTTCCTACGTTGCCATCTTCGCCCCAATAAAAGCGCGGGTGAGAAATTACTATCTCAACGCCGCTTACCAGCAGGGCGCCGAAACACAGCACCGTGACCCAGTGCGCAACACGAATGGTCGTAGAATGTCGCAGAGTATTCGCGCTGGCCGCAATGGGGGCGGCAGGACGGAGGACCCGAGTTGATTCACCCATTTCGAAAGTATAGGGGATTTTGTCACGCAAACAAGACGCAATGAGCGGGAAGCCTTCCTCACTACAAGCTGTTCGAAAAGTTGCCAGCCCGATCACCGAACAAACCGTCGACAACTGAAAAATCGGACGCCTGTCCACGAAAACCCGCACCAAAAACAGCTGCAAGCAGGATTGGGGTGATGTTTATCAAGCCTTATTGTTTTTCGTCCAACTGATTGTCCTGGTCCGACCCCATTCTGCATTATCTCGATTAGGGAAGCCATTGTAGCCTCAGCCTAAAACCGAACTTAAGCCAAAGGCTGAATTGGGCTGTCTCGGTCACAGCGCCTGGGTGTATATTGGCTCTCGGCTCGGAACCGGGTGGTGGATAGGAAAATCCGTCCCGACGGGAATCCATCGCATCCGGTCGTGAAGCTGATCGGCAGGTCCGCCATGCCTACACGCAATGCAGCGATCATGTTCACCGACGTCAAGGGATTCACAGCGCGCGTGTCCCGGGGCAGGCGGGATGATCTCAAGCACCTCCTTTCCGTTCACGAGCACCTTTTGGCACCGGTCATTCGCCACTTCGAGGGAACCATTGTCAAAACCATCGGGGACTCCTTCCTTGCCCGTTTCGACAGCTCAACCGATGCAGTGCTTTGCGGGGTAACCATTCAGGAGGTGCTTCGGCAGCATAATAGATCCGTCCAGGAGGAAGAAAGGATCGAGGTCCGGGTCGCTATCAACGCCGGCGATGTCGAGTTCATCAACGGCGACGTAATGGGAGAAACGGTCAACCTGGCCTCGCGGCTGGAGGGAATTGCCGAAGCGGGGGAAGTTTACTTCACAGAAGCCGTGTACCTGGCGATGAATCGACGCGAGGCACCCTCCACGGAAATAGGGGAGCGCACCTTCGCAGGCATCCCCTACCCGGTGCGCATCTATCGGGTTGTTCAAGATCCCAACTCGGAACTGGCTCGTCGGCTTGCGGAGAGAGTTCGACTTACAGCCCGTGGGCCGGTCTTGCGCGGGCTCCATGAAACGACTGTTAAAGCCAGTCACATGCGCTGGATCTGGGTGGTCGTCGCCGGAGGATTTGCCCTGATCCTGATCCTGTTTATCTGGCTATTCCGCCCGAAGCAGCCACAGGTCCAAAACGTCCAGGCGCCCCAAACCTCGCTCCCCATGCCGGCACCCAAGCCCTCCCTGCCCAAGCAAGAAGAAATCGGTACCCCGGGGAAGGAGAAAGCTGTTATCGGAGCAAGATCGGAAACCGAAGCAGTCGGCCTGGAGGTTGCCCGAAAGCAATTGAAACAATTGCTTCAATCCCAGGGCGCCGTCATTGCGCTCGAGTGGCTCCAGAAACAGTTGGAGCAGAACACCAAATTGGAGCCTCTCCGTTCGGAAATCCCTCATCTGGAAGCTCTGGTCACTGCCAACTCAATCGTTCAGGAGCGCCTGGCTTACGCAGACATGGATGCGCGAGTGACGGCGCTGCTGACGCGATACCCGAATTCGTCGGATGTTCCTCTCACCCTAGCCCGCGCGCTCGAAGATAAGGTAGAGCCGGAATCCTACCCGATCAGGCTGTACCGGGCCGCCATCGAGCGGGGCGCTTCGCCTCCGGACCGTCACCTTTTTGATTTCATCATCAGCTTGTTTTCACACGAGTGGCCTTCGCAGCTGGACTCAGCGCACCAACTTCTGCGTCAGCATTTTGATCGGGAGGCTTCGGTTTGGGCCCGGCGCGCGATCGACTCGGAGGAATCAGGAGCGGTATTCCAAAACGCCTGGCGTATCCTGAGCGAGAGGAATGACAGCGTCACTAACGATCCTTATTACAAGGCGCTGGAGCGTCTGACCGACGGCTATAGAAATGAGCAGGAAGCGGACGAAGATTTCGATGTCTTCCAGAAAATAACAGACTCCGGCCGCCAGGATCACATTCTCAAGATGTATGGATGGATTCAAAAGGAGAATAAAGGCGTCCACGTTTTTGGCTACAGTCACAGGGACCTGGCGGAGAAAAATATCGCGAAACTGAAAGGGAACTGGAACAGGCAGTAGCTCCCTCCTGCATACAATATCCGGGGAGGCAAAACGCCCCTCGAAATGGCGCCTAATACCGCCGTTTCTGTTGCCGGAGAATGTCGAACTTGGCCGTGTCAGCCACCGCCATGACTGCCATGACGCCGGCCTGGATCGGATCGCTGACGACCAGATCGGCCGCTTCAGGAACGCTCCCCGCCATGTTCAAAGAAATCACACGAAGGCCCTTCTGGCGCACCTCCTGGACGGCGCGGGTAATGTCTCCCCCCATTAGCGAACCGGCAAGCACGAGGAGTCGAACCCGAGGCAGACGAGCCACCGCGCGAACGGCAGCGGCCAGCTGCTTCTCGCCCACCAGGGGAATGGTGTCCACCGAGATGTGCTCCCCCCGAATATTGTGCCGGTCCGCTTCGGCGATGGCACCGACCGCCACCTGCCCAACCTGTGCACCGCCGCCGATTATGATGATCCGCTTGCCGTAAATCTTCGAAAAAGGTAGTGCCGGCTCGACATCGGTTACGTCCGCGATCTTTTTGAAATCTTCGGTAATATCACCAGCCTGCCCTTCCAACTCGAACTCGAAGTAGACCTGAACCTCTTCTGCCAAACGGTGGATGATGTCGACATAAAGTACGTTGGCATTATGTTCAGCCAGAACTCTGGTCAATTGAAACAATTTGCCAGGATTATCCCTGACAGTAATCAAAACGGCATGTTCCATGATTCCCCCCTGTCGATTTCATAACAAAAAGGGAGCCCGATCTTGAATGCCGAAGGTTGGTTCTCGAGGGTCGATATGCAGAACTCCGAGTTCGGCATCGGAATATCGAGCTTGATCAGGGCACCAAGAACCTCCTGCTAGAGGCCGAGGCGATCCTTGAGAACGCGCACGCGGTCGCGTGCAACCGCCAGCTCGGTGCGTTTCTCGTCGCGGAGTCGGACCAGCACCCCGCCTCCGACCCAGGCATCGATCTCGAGCACCCAGTCGAGGTTGACCATCGTGGCTCGATGGATCCGCACGAATCTGGCTGGGTCCATCCGGCGTTCGAGTTCCGCGATACTGTGGTCCACACAGTGCTGCCGGCCCCGCGACACGGCATAGGTCAGTTTATCTTGGGCGAAGAAGTGGGTGATATTTGCGGTTTCCAGCAGCAGAACCCGCTCCCCCAGCCTTGAAGAAATGCGGGTAGCGTATTCGGCATGTCCGGATCTGAGCGACCGCGAGATTTCCGCGAGTGCGCCGAGCACCTCGGCGCGACCTGCCCAGCTTTGTCGTCCTCCCGCGCCAATACGTTCCAGCTTTCCAAGCGCGCGCTCGAGCTGCGCGGGCTCAACCGGCTTCAGGAGATAGTCGATCGAGTTGACATCAAACGCCTTCAACGCGTAGCGGTCGAAGGCGGTTGTGAAGACGATAAAGGGTTGGCTTTTGAGCTTCGAAACCAGCCCGAATCCATCCAGGCCGGGCATCTCGATGTCGAGGAAAAGCACATCCACTGGGTGGTGCCGTAGGAACTCCAGGGCAGCTTCCGGATCGGTGTTACTGCCCGCGATCCGCACGCGCCCGGTGGCCTCGAGCAGTCGCGTCAGCCTCCGGACGGCCAAGGGCTCGTCGTCAACCACATAGACGCTGAGCGGCGTTGACGAGGTTTCGCTTCCCGAGGTCATGGCACCCCCGGCGTGGTTACGGACCCGGGCATTCGCAGCGAGACGGAGACTCCGCCTTCCCCGCCCCGCCGCACCTCCAACGTCGCGCGGTCGCCGAACAGCCCCGACAAGCGGGCCCGGAGATTGGCAAGTCCGTGGCCGGACTTCAAATCTGCGAGATCAAAACCAGGCCCATCATCGCTGACCTCCATCACGATGTCGGGGCCCACGTCGCGGGCCGACACCCGGATATTGGCGCCTTCGCGGCGACGGGCGACGGCGTGTTTGACGGAGTTCTCGACAAGGGTTTGCAGGGCGAGGGGCGGGACGTGCTTTGCCGCCGCGCCCGGGTCAAGCTCGAGACTGTAGCGAAGACGGTCGCCGAATCGCGCTTGTTCGATCGCCAGATAGTCCTGAACAACCTTCCACTCCTGTTCGAACGGAACGAAACGTTCTTGTGCGGCATCCAGCGAGAAGCGCAGCAGGGCGGCCAGCCGCTGAACCGTCTCCTCGGCCAGTTTTGGGTCGTCGGGAATGAGAGCCGCGATCGAGTTGAGCGTGTTGAAGAGAAAGTGCGGGTGGATGCGGGACTCCAGCGAAGAAAGCTGTGCTTCTACAGCCAGGTTCCTGGCCTGGGCTTCGGCCAACTCGTGGCGCTCGATCTCACGGCGCGCCTCTTCTAACTCTTCTTTCTTCCGGAGCCAAAAGTACGTGCCAAGCCCCACCGACAGACCGACGACAGATGAGAACCGGAGGCTTGTCCAAAGGTTGCCCCAGTAGTTCACAGGGCCGAATGGTGTCATCCATTGCATGATGAAGGCGATGAGAATCGTGCCCACAGTCGTGAACGCCAGGATTTCCACCACCACGATTAAGAGACTGAGTGGAAGCGATCTTTTTGCCGTGTGGGCACCCCATCGGCTCAGGATGTATGCCGCTGGCAGGCCAACCAAGTTCGTGAATACCAGACACCATGCGAAGTTAACGGCGAGCGCATGCAGACCTGCTTCCGGCCCGAACGACGAGATTATTACGGATACGCCGAAAGAGACGGCAAGGTTGAGAGCAATGATCTGTCGCCAGTTGAGACCTACCCCGGGGATTGGATTGGAGGATATGTTCATAATAAATGGAAGCGGAGGCCGATGGTGAACTGCGCCCGGTAGGGGATCATACCATACTCGGATCGCCATTTCTTTCCCCGCGGAATTGTGGCGTGAGCGTAGGCCGTCAGGCGGTTCCCGAGCCGCCGCTCGGCGTCGAGGATCAGCATCTGGCTGCCGTCCGAAAGGTTGGCCAGGATCATGCCCCCGGCGTCCCACTCTTTCCACCCCGGGAGTTCGCGCAGCCGTGATTTGCCGATCCGCGCAAAGGCATAGGAGCGCCGTTCCGTGAGTGGCGGTCCGCCGAGAGGCGGGGAGAACAACCCGTTCACGGCAACGAGGCCGCTGGATGTAAAGAACTCGAACAGCCCGCTGATCCCGGTTCGATGCGTGTACTTCCCGCCGAGGAGAAGCGCGTTGCGACGGTTTTCCGTCAGCAGGACCGGGCCCGATTCGCCCGGGACGTTGACATACTCGCTGCCGGACCGGCGGGCATACTCTCCATGGATTTCAACCGAACTGCCGAGCACACGTGTGAAATTAGCCCCCGCGAAGTTGGCGCCGCCGCGATAGCGGGCATAGATCAGTGAAGTATCGAAGCCGGAAACCTGAGTGTTGTACCGGAAAGCGGCCGTCTCCCGCATGTAGAACCGGTGTCTTTCGGCCAAGCCGGCGGCGGCCCAAGCCGCGGTCACCGCGTGTTTGCCGCGCACCCAGTTCACTTCAGTCATCTCACGCCCCTCATTGAGGTTCAGCCGGTCGGCAGGATTGGCGGGATTGCGGGGAGGGTCCAGCACGCCGGTCGGAGTGAAAGCGTATCCTGTCCCCCAGCGCAGGATTTTCTTTCCTGCTGTGAAGTCCCAGTCCCCCAGGGATCCGCTGACATAGGTTTCCTTAACGCGCAACCTGGAGTAAGTTTCCCCATAGGTGTACGCTAAGCCTGCGAGACTCGCCACGAACCGCCATTGCTGATCATGGCGGTAGGAGAAAGACGGCTGGACCAGAAGCAGATTCGATTGGGCCGGCTGTATCGCTAAGCGTGATATAAAGCCGGAGTATTCCTCGGTAGCCGAGAGCGAGAATCGCATCTCACCCTTACGCTCACCGGCATCTTCAGTATCCTGAGCCAAAGCCGCAGCCGGCGCGGCAAATGCAAAAATCAACAGGAGGATTCCGCTAGACCCGTAAAAGCCATGACTACTTTTGAGAGTCGAGGTCATAAACGATCTCCCGCAAAGTGCCGCAAAACCGCTAGAACCGTTCGTGCCGGCCCGGGCTGAAGAGCTTGTCCGGCAGTTCTTTGGGCGCAAAACTGAGGTACTCGATCACGCTGTAGGAGTTTTTCCGGATGCGGTCGTGAATGGTCATGCGCCTGAGAACCCGCTGGCCAGCGACCGTCCGGTACTCGTCAAAGGTGGCCGACTTGGTGTATTTGCCCGAGGCGAGGAAGAAATCGGCCTTCAGTGGCGTTCCGTCGTCAACCCGAAGCCAATAGTGGACCTTGCGGTAGGTTGCGCCCTTCCGTTTCGCAGTGAGTTCGAGAACATGGCAAGGGGAACCTTGCTCCGTCTCCATCCTGAGATACCTGGCGTCGTAGTCGGCCGCATAGTTTGTGCGCGCGACGTCGCCGTTTGATGCAGTCCCGGCAAGGCGCTCCATCGGAGTTATGCGAATCGGCCGGCTCGTGTCCGGCAGGTAAACCCACATGTCGTCGCCGAGCATGAGCATGTGTCGTCCCTTCTCTCTCGGGCTCAGGAACTCGACATAGGTCTTGTCGATGCCTTTCTGGCTGACCTCAAAGAGGTGTTCCTCGTCCTCGGTCCCGGACTCAAAAACGGCGATCTTCACCCTCGCGACAAACGAGGTCCAGCCATTGCGGGCGGCGTCGGAGCGCTTCAGCAGCGCAACGGGATCGGGATCAGAAGCTGATAGCCCAATCGAAGCAGCGATAATGATCAGGAGAGCAAAAGGAAGTAAGTTTTTCATCGTGGTCCTCCCCATTCTTCTGTCAAACATGCGCGAGTGACTCAACGATTCGAAGCCGCGCGGCCCGGATGGCCGGAAGGATCGAGGCAAAAGCAAGAGTGAGCACCACGAGAACTGAAGCCGCTACCATCAACGCGGGAACATGCATCACTTGAAGCTGGAATCCTTCGACGTTGCCCGGAGGAGGAGGCACTTGGATATTGGCCTTGTTGATGAGAGCCGCCAGCGCGTTTCCGCCCGCCAGACCGATCGCGGCCCCCACAACGCCGGTGATGACCCCTTCGGTGACGAACAGCGCCCATATCCACGATCGGGGCGTGCCCATGGCCAGCATCGTTCCGATTTCGCGCGTCCGTTCGAACATCGCCATCAGCATCGTGTTCGCGCTCGATGTCACGACCATGAAGCACACAATCGTGGACATGAATAGAAAGATCCCACCGAACATCATGGTCACCTGCTGGTAGACCGTTGCCAGTTCAGCCCATTTTTTGACCGTAATATCCTTGCGGCCGAGGTTCGAATGCAGGGCCGGGTAGACCACATCGGTGTTTTCAGTTCGATCGAGCCCGACGACCAACTTCGTGACCCGATCTGACTGGAGCAATTGTTGTGCCGCGGGGATCGTTAGCCGCAGGGCACGATCATCCATCTCTTTGAAGCCGGTGGTGAATACGCCCACCACGTCCACATCGATGCCGTTCAAGGCGCCGTCGGCCGTGACTCCCATGAGGGTTAGCCCGTCACCCGGGCTCACCCCCATTGATCGCGCCAGTCCGGTCCCCAACAGAACCTCGTTACCGGCGGATGTGTCGGGCGAGAGGTTGCGGCCCTGCGTCATCTTCGGGCGGAACGCCATTTTCTCCTCCAGCCCGGGGTCCACTGCCATTCCCATATAGGTGGTGGATTTGACCCCATTGGAAACCATCCCGAAAAATTCGATCCGTGGCGCCACTCCCTTCACATGAGGTGTTGCCGCAGCCTGGGCCGCGATCTCGCGGTAGTCGGCAAGACCGTTCTCCAGTGTCTTCTTCTCTTCAGAGGTGAAGAAAGCGGAGTTGTAGATCTGCAGGTGACCGAGGCCGTTCTGAATTGTGGTCTCTCGAAGGCCCTGGAAAATCAGCGCAAAGAAACCACCGGCCAGAAGAAGCGCCGTCACTCCACCCGACACTATTACCAAAGTCAAAACCGTCCGGCGCCGATTCCTGAATACGTTCCGAAAAGCAAGCAATAGGAAGTGTCTCATGGCATACCTCTCAGTCAATTTAGGGATGGACCGGAACCGGTTGAAGAATGCCCCCAGGAAAAGCCCCCCAGGTTCCAGCTGCATTCGAGTCAACGGTGCCTTCCGGTTTCTGCAGGCGGCCATCGCAAAGCCGAAGGACCCGGTCGGCGTTATCCAGTAGACGCGGATCATGGGTTGAGAACAGGAAAGTCAGCCCCAGTTCCCGGTTCAGCGACCGCATCAGGTCGATCAGCTGTGTTGCGTTTCGAGTGTCGAGATTGGCAGTCGGCTCGTCGGCAAGCACCAGCTCGGGACGGTGCACGACCGCGCGCGCGACGGCGACTCTCTGGCGCTCGCCGCCGGAGAGGAGGTCGGGGCGTTGCCGCGCTCGACCGGACAGCCCGACCGCTTCCAAAGCCTGGGAGGCCCGGTTCCGTCGCTCAGATGCCGGCAGACCCTGCAGGATAAGGGGGTACTCGACGTTTTCCAGCGCCGTAAAAACCGGGATCAGGTTAAAGCACTGGAAAACAAACCCAATTTTCTTTCGGCGCAGGGCGGACAATTCCCTCGGTTTGAGCTTGGCCGTATCCACGCCCCCGATGCGGAGGGTGCCGGCCGTGGGTCGATCGATGCACCCGATCAAATTCAGAAGGGTGCTTTTGCCGCTCCCGCTCGGGCCAGCGACTGCGAGGAAATCCCCGGCCTGGATATCGAAGGTCGCATCCTCGAGTGCCGCCACAATAGAGTGGTCGAGTGCATACCGCCGGGTCAGGTTCTGTGCTTCCACAATGGTTTGCATGTCCGTCTCCTTTCAATGGCATAGTACGGTAGAGCGTATCGCCGCGCCGGCGAGTGCCGGACGAGGGGGCGAATTCTCCGACGAGAGGTCATGAACCGTCGACGAATGGAGCGTTTTGGAGCGGGTTTTCCAGAAATCGTTTTACCGGCGTTACCCGGCGAGCTTATCCAGCGTATGAGCCCGGGCGGGGCGCGGCCGATATGTTGTCGCCATTAGGAAGATGTGCGGAACCGTCTCGCCGCCGATTTGGAGGAAGCGGCTCAAACGGCTGGTGATGGCCAGGAACCCGTCTTCATCCATGGCGGAAAAAAGCCGGGCCAGTCTATGAGATGCCCAGGAAACCTCATTTCAAAATGCTGATGGATTGTTGTCCCAGTCCCATCATTGGCCGTTAGCGGAACCGGCCGAGGGCAATCCAGCCTGCAGAAGAACTGAGTCTTTTCCAGGATCCATCGGAAGAGTAGTACACCCAGACTCCGGACGGCCAGATACCTACCAGGTCGGCCTTGCTGTCGCCGTCAAAATCTCCTGCCACGACTTTGGTGGCACCCCCCGCCTCTGCGCGTCTGTCCCAGTTTCCGGAAACGGAATCCCGAATCCAAACTTCGCCGCCCCAAATCCCCAGAAGGTCATCTTTACCGTCCCCGTTCATATCCGCCGCAGCAATCCAGTCGGGCGTAGAGGCAATATTGGCCCACTGGCCGGTGGACGAAGGCTTGATCCATAAACCTCCCTGGGAGGGCCAGACTCCGATCAGGTCTGCTCTCCCGTCTCGATCCAAGTCGCCGAGAACACCCATCGTTGCTCCTGCGGAGAGGATATTCCAGGAACCAGTTGCCGAATCCCAGCCCCAAAGCTTACCCAGCCAGATGCCTATGATGTCGGCCCGCCCGTCTCCATTCAGATCGCCGGCGGCAATCCAATCAGGAACCGATGGGGTGATCAAAGTCCATTGACCTGAAGCGGTGAATCTCACCCAGACGCCCGAACCTAGCCATGCCCCCACAAGATCATCCTGTCCATCTCCATCCACATCGGCTGCGCAAACCATCGACGCAGGGCTTGACCACCGGGTCCAGGCCCCTGTGTCCGAGTTCAGGTAATACACCCCGTCATCTGTCCAGGTCCCGATCAGTTCATAGCGCCGATTCTGCCCACCTAGCCTGAAGGAAGCAGTTTCCTGGATCCAGCCATTCATGATCACCGTCGCAGCGGCATTGGTCCCAGTGTAGGAACCGGATCCCGTGCCACTCCAGCCGCCGAACGAGTAGCCTGAATTTGGTGTCGCCGAAAGCGCGACCTGCTGCCCGGCATTGTAGAAACCGCTGGCCGGCCCGACCGTGCCTCCAGAAGAAGGTGAGGCAATCGTCGTCAACAGGTACTGAGTCGTGAAGTTCGCCGTGTATGCTCCCGCGCCTGATGGCGCTGTGATGGTGTGTGACATGGCGCCTCCATCCGACCAGCTGCTCCAAACATATCTCGTACCGGTCCCGCCGGATTGCGGCGACGACGTCGAGATAGTGTGCCGGCTGCCCGGAGCCCAGTCGAAGGCGGTCGGAGTGCTGTAGTTCGCACCATCCACGCTGAACGATAGTCCGGAAGGAGATGTTCCCACGGTAACCGACGCGTTCGATCCGACGAAGGAAGCCGTTTCCTGGATCGCCCCATTCATGGTCACAATCGCGCCTGCATTCGTCCCGGTGTATGAACCGGATCCCGTGCCGCTCCACCCTCTAAACGTGTAGCCTGAATTCGGCGTCGCGGAAAGTGCAACCTGCTGTCCGGCATTGTAGAAGCCACTGGCCGGCCCGACTGCACCTCCGGAAGAAGGTGAGGCAATCGTCGTCAACAAATACTGGGTCGTGAAGTACGCCGTATAACTGGTCGCACCGGATGGCGTTGTGATGGTGTGTGACATGGCGCCTCCGTCCGACCAACTGCCCCACACGTATCGCGTACCGGTCTCCCCGGATTGCGGCGATGAAGTCGAGATGACGTGCCGGCTTCCCGGAACCCAGTTGAAGTTGGCCGGAGCAGTGTAGTTCGCACCATCCACGCTAAATGATAGACCGGGCGGGGATGTTCCCACGGTAACCGACGCGTTCGATTCCACGAAGGAAGCCGTTTCCTGGATGGCGCCATTCATGGTCACCATCGCGCCTGCATTGGTCCCGGTGTACGAACCGGATCCGGTGCCACTCCAACCACTGAACGAGTAGCCCAAACTCGGCGCCGCCGAGAGCGCAACCTGTTGGCCGGCATTGTAGAAACCGGTGGCCGGTCCGACCGTCCCTCCGGAGGAGGGTGAAGCAATGGTCGTCAACAAATATTGAGTCGTAAAGTTCGCCGTGTAATTGGACGTGGCGGTTGGCACCGTGATGGAGTGCGACATGATACCTCCGTCCGACCAACTGTCCCACACGTATCGCATGCCCGTCTCGCCGGATTGCGGCGACGAGGTCGAAATGCGGTGTCGGCTGCCCGGAGCCCAGTCGAAAATGGCCTGACTACTGTAGTTCGCACCATCCACGGAGAATGAGAGGCCGGAGGGGTTCGTCCCGATGGTAACGGGAATCAAATTGGTAAGTGAGAAGTTGGCAGCACCGGTCAAGCCTTGCACCGTGCCCGAAATTGTAAACGCTCCCCCCACCGTGTTCGCGACCAGATACGGAGAACCCGCGTTCCCACTGCTATTCGTGCTGGCGGCGGCAGTTAGTGAGGAGCCGAGAAAAAGAGCGGTCGGCCCGGAAGGTGACGGAGCGGTGAAGGCTACCAACACCCCGCTGTTCGGATTGCCATAAGCGTCGGTGACGGTCGCCTGCAGTCCGGCATAGGTGCTGCCGATGCGCGCGCTCTGCGGTGTGCCCCCGGTCGCGGTTATGTTCGCCGGAGCTCCTGCGATGTTCGTTTCGTGGAAGTAGAGAGTTGTAGCCCGAGTGACCGCACTCACCAGGTAACTGCCGGCCAGCGAGCCCACGTATAGGGTCACGCTCGCAATCTCGGAATTGGTCGGATTCTGAACGGTGATGGATGTGGATAATTGGCACGGGCTGCTGGGACAGAACCCGCCATAGCGTATGTCCGGTGTTGTGAAAGTAACGCTGTACTGGGGGCAAGGCTGGTCGATGCAGATTTGGGTTCGCACCTGGAGCGGTTGCGGGAAGTTAACATAGTCTACGGACGAAGTCTGATAGTCTCCACCCCAGATGTTTGGCTGTCCGTAGGCGACTGCAGCTGCTGCAAATCCCAAAACAGCAACACGCAGTGCCGCGATGGCGAGCGATCGCATAAGGCCTCCGGGGGCGCCGGATCCGACTCCGGGCATCCTAGCACCATGCGTTGGGGAGCACAAGATTCCTCTTTTGGATATGCCCAGAGCTGGAACTTTTCATCCGAATTCGACTATTCCCATGCCGGGACAACCGGGTCCGAAAAGCATTCCGCAGAGGATGAATGTGAAGCCTGCGATCAGCCATGCGAGGTGATCTGGTACACTCTGGTCATGCAAGGAAATTTCAGGAGTCTGATCTTGGCTTTTTTGCTCACAGCGGCTGGCACGCATGCTGCGGAGAACCGTCAGCTCGAATACGTCGTTGTGGTGACGGGGGAAGAATTGCTTCGAGGCACCTACCCCGACGCGCACACCGCTTTCATTACGCGCACACTGCATGCGCTCGGCTGCCATTGCGTAGCCGCGAATATTGTGGACGACAAAATTGCGGACATTAAGGATGCGCTCCGCACGGCAACACAGAAAGCGCCGTTGGTAATCGTCACCGGCGGTCTTGGCCCCACCGTCAATGACGTCACCCGCAACGCCCTGGCGGAATTCACCGGCATCGAATTGCGTGAGCAGCCTGAAGTGCTGACCGAAATGGAACGGCGTTCGAAGACGTCGCGCGACCAACTGCGCCCGAATTTACGCCGCCAGGCTCTCGTCCCAGCGAACGGCACCTATCTGAGAGCCGACACCGGCACAGCTGTCGGCCTCGTCTTCGAATGGGGCGAAAAAGTCATCGTTGCGCTGCCGGGCCCGCCCCGAGAGCTGCAGCCGATGGTTCGAAACGAGCTCGTGCCCTACCTGCAAAAGAAATTCGGCGTCCGATCTCCGGGCAGCTCGATCACGTTACGCTTCGTGGGCATAGGCCAGTCGCAGATTGACCAGACCATGAGCCGAAGCATCCCCTTGCCGCCCGATGTGGTGGTCGGCTCGCAGTTCGAGGGCGCCAGGGTGGACTTTACCTTCATGTTGCCCGGGAGCGGCCCCGAGGAGGCAGTCCGGTTAAATAAACTGGCCGTGATGGTCCGCGAGCATCTCGGGGAATTTATCTATTCCGACGATGGCTCTTCGCTGGAGCAGAACATCGCACAGGCGCTACTGGCGCGCGGGGCCGAGCTGACGCTCGTGGAAATCGGCACCGGCGGGCGGTTGGCAGCGAGCCTGGCCGGCCTGCCGGAAACTCCGCGGCTGTTGAAAGGCGCCCATATATCACCGAGTGAAACTGCCATGCGTCAACTGCTGAAGGTCAACGAAGACTCAGGAGAAAAATCGGACAACCTGAAGGCGCTGGCTGAAGCGGCCGGCGGCCGATGGATGATCGTGACTGGCGGCATCGCCGATGACGGTGCTGGAGCGCGCTTTTGCAGAGTTCTGTTCCGGCTGGGCGGCGAGCGATGGGAGTTGGCACGGGTCGCTGTCCAGGGATCAGGTGAAACCGCTTACGCCGGTGTGGTCACTCAGATCTGGGACCGGCTGCGCCGGCTTATGCTTAAGCTTTAGAAGTATTGCCGTTTGGGTGACAGCGCCACGACTTCGGAGCCCAAGCTGCCATTTTAATCGCCAGACAGGCACGGAGCGCCTATCAGAGTAATTGTCAAAGCGATTGGCGTCAAAAATCCAACCATTCCACGGCAAATCACAACTTATTAAAACGTCGGACTAAACCTTTTCGGGTACGATGAAAGGAGCTCGATAGTCCCGTTTGAGCAGGTCGTTGGGCTTGTCGTTCCCGATAAAGCGCTCCTTTTCCGGAGCAATCGCATCGACACTGAGGTGGTAACACCTTTTCTGAGTGAACGCAGCCTGCTGCCGCGGCCAAATCTCAGAACCACAAAGGAGAAGGGGCATGCGGAAGCATTCCCTTGAACGCCATCCCACCCGGCATCAGGGGACGCAGACTGCCCATCCACCTTGCGAATTCATCCGCGGATATCCGCGTCCCGATCGTCATGCCAACTGAGTTATTCAATCGGGCTTTTAGTTCCCCCCTATCGATTCCCCGCCCACCTGCTCTTTCACGATCCTGGCGGTGAGGCGGCCGCGTTCGGTATTCAGCATTTTCTTGGCATCGATACGGCCAAAGAGATCCATCAGGGTTGCGATCGTGCCGGTCCATCCGGTCTGATGGCTTGCACCGAGTCCCGCCCCGTTGTCACCGTGGAAGTACTCAAAGAACAGAATCAGGTCGCGCCAATGTGGATCTTCCTGGAACTTGGCTGTTCCCCCATAAACCGGACGTCGTCCGCTGCCATCACGCAGGAAGGATCCCGCCAGCCGCCGGGTGAGTTCCCGTGCCACTTCGAAGAGGGTCATGAATTGACCGGAACCGCTGGGACACTGAACTTTGAAATCTTCGCCGTAGAATGTGTACAGGTTCATGAGCGCCCGGATGATCAGCGCATTGACCGGCATCCAAACCGGCCCCCGCCAGTTGGAGTTCCCGCCGAACATCCCGGTATTCGATTCAGCCGGTAGGTATTTGACTCTGTACTCTTCATGTCCCACCCAAAAAATGAACGGATGGTCCAGGTGATACCGCGAAAGTGAACGGATCCCGTGGGGACCGAGAAACTCGTTCTCGTCGAGCATGTAGCCGAGTACCCGCTCCAGCTTATTCTTGTTGAGAATCGATAGCAGCCGCCGGCCTCGGTATCCAATGAATCCCTCATCGGTCGGGGCCACTTGGGAAACCAGTTCCGGATGACGTTTACGGTACAGGGCGATCATCTCCATGAGTTTCGGATGGCGCAGGATATCCTCGGACTCGAAACACCGTGGAAGCGCACAATGGCAGCAGTCCCACCAGGGACCGTACCTTTAAACGCATGGCCTGGCCACCGGGGAGCCGCAGGAGGTCATAGAAAAATCCGTCCTGCTCATCCCACATCTCGTCGTGGTGATCACCAATCCGGTCCATGGCATAGGCGATCCCCATATAATGCTGGATGAACTTGAAGGCGATCTCCTCGTACATCGGGTCGTAGTCACACAGAACCAGGGCAATTTCCAGCATGGATTGGCAGTAGAATGCCATCCAGGCGGTACCGTCCGCCTGTTCCAGGGATCCGCCCGTCGGCAACTGTGCGCTCCGGTCGAATACGCCAATGTTGTCCAATCCCAGGAACCCGCCGGCGAAAACGTTGCGTCCGGCGGGATCTTTTCGGTTCACCCACCAGTTGAAATTCAGCATCAATCCTTGAAAGGACCTCTCCAGAAAACGAAGGTCCGCACGGCCGAGTGACTTCTCCATTTTGTATAAGAAAATCGTAGCCCAAGCATGTACCGGTGGATTTACGTCGCTGAAGTTCCACTCGTAAGCGGGGATCTGGCCGTTGGGGTGGAAATAGAGGTTGCGCAGCATCAGCAAAAGCTGATCCTTGGCGAAATCGAAATCCACCAGTGACAGGGAAACGGTGTGGAACGCCAGATCCCAGGCCGCATACCAAGGATACTCCCATTTGTCCGGCATCGAGATGACATCGGCATTCAGCATATGGAACCACTCCGTGTTCCGGACGCCGGGCCGGGCGGTTTGGAGCATGGGATTACTCTGGTGTTCACTCAGCCATTTTTCCAGGTCGAAGTAGTAAAACTGCTTGCTCCACAGCATACCCGCCAGCGCCTGGCGATGTACCCGGCGCTCGTCTTCAGTCAGTGATTGCGGTGTGATCCTCTGGTAGAACTCATCCGCATCGCTGATCCGGCTTGCGAAGATACCCTCGAAATTGCCGAAGGCATCATCCGTCCGCGCGGCCGCAAGCCGCAACCGGACGGTCCGGCTGCCGCCGGCGGGTACTTCCAGGGTGTAGTGGGCCGCGGCCTTGGTTCCCGCCTTGGCAGGATTTACGGCGTCGCCTTGTCCCGCGACGATGTAAGCGTGGAACGCGTCCTTCACATAGGGAGAAGCATTGGGCTGGCCCCAGAGGCGGCTGGCATTGCTCTCGTTTTCCGTGAAAAGCAGCTCCGGCCCGCCATCGCAATGAAGCCAGTTCTCGCCGAGTTCATGATGGGAGGCCTGAATGACGCCTGGACCCGCCTCCCGCAGCAAAGGCTTCCGGTCGTCATCTCCCCACGACCAGGTGTTCCGGAACCAGAGCGTCGGCAACAACCGAAGCCGGGCCGCCTCAGGCCCTCGATTGTGAACGGTAATACGAACGAGTACATCCTCCGGGCCCTCCTTGGCGTATTCAACGAATACGTCAAAGTACCGGTCTTCGTTGAACACTCCCGTATCGAGCAACTCGTACTCGAACTCCTCCCGCGACCTGCTGCGATTCGTTTCGATGAGGTCCCGATAGGGGTACTCCCGCTGGGGGTACTTGTACAGGTACTTCATGTAGGAGTGCGTGGGGGTGCTGTCGATATAGAAGTAGTACTCCTTCACATCTTCCCCATGATTCGCTTCGCTGTTGGTTAATCCGAACATGCGCTCTTTCAGGATTGGATCCTTCTCATTCCACAGCGCGAGGGCAAAGCACAGCCGCTGCTTGTCATCGCAGATCCCCCCGAGCCCGTCTTCTCCCCAGTGGTACGCGCGTGAGCGCGCCTGATCATGTGAGAAATAATCCCAGGCGTTGCCGTCATGGCTGTAGTCCTCGCGGACCGTTCCCCACTGTCTCTCGCTGAGGTAGGGCCCCCATTTCTTCCACGGGATTCCTTTCTCGCGCGCATCATTCAATCGTTTCTGTTCCGTGACGTCGATGATTTCCTGCTGTGCCATGGTTCCTCTCCTCCTCGCCTGCCTATTACACCCTCCTTTACTTCAAGTGGAGGCAATCGGCGTTATCCAGAGGCTCGGCGAATTCTATCCCGCGTCTCCGCCAAGGCCGTCGGTGCAATCAAAACTGAGACCTGAACGTCTGTCGGGCCCCGCAATATTTTTGCTCCATAAAGCGCACGAGCCCTCACGTGGTGAAAAATGTTCAAAGGGCAATTTTGGCTCCGAATTCCCCGACTTTAAATTGCCCCAGCCCTTTCCGGCTGGCCGCTGAGCAGAACATCTGTCCTGATCAGAGGGCAAATGGATGAGTAGCTCTATCTCAAGATCCTACGGCCGCTTTAGTCGGTTCTTACCGAGGTCCTGACGCTTCCGGATAGCCTCGCCCGCACTTTTCCGTTTTAAGGATAGTCTACAGCGGAACATAAGGATAGCTGTCAATTTGTACAGGTAAGTCGTTGGATTTCCAAGACCGGACTTGCGCAAGTATGAATGGATTTTATTCAAACATCGGACCCGTACGCTTCAAGCGCCCCAGCCGGGCATGCGCGTCAAGCTAAGGCTGCCTTTTCTTCAAGAAAGAGCGGACGGAACGAGTTCGCCTGAGGATGAAGGTATTCCTATCCTCTACTAACCACTCCATAGACTCGCCCTTCTGTACCTCGGCTGCCTCGGCTATCGCCGCAGGCAGATTCACATAGAATGACGTGTTCGTGGGTCGCTCCACTTTCTGGATCTTCACGATATAGCCCAACGGCGTGCCTCCTTCCCGCTTTCCAGTCGCATTGTACCGTACATTTGATTTTCTGTCAGATATATAGTATATATACTATATATCTAGGACCCTACCATGAAAAAAAACGCCTCCCAACCCGTGGCGCCTCCTGTCTTGTGCCGGCTTGGATCGAGAGACGATTCGACGACTGGCCTTCCAGAGCGGATTCTGTAAAAGAGCCTCAGGCAAGATTCCTGCGCCCGATTTCCTGATTCATCTCTGCCTGCAATCCGTGACCGGCGTGGTCAGTTACAACGACTTGGCAGCTCGGATGCAAGCCGCTACTGGCGTCTCGGCGAGTCGCCAAGCCTATTGGGAGCGAACGGATGAGTCCTGTGTGCGGTTTTTCCAGACCATTCTGCAGCGCGTGATGCTCTCCAAATGCCGCCCCGAGGAGATTGAGCATTTCAGAAAACGAGGGCGATTCCGGCGGATATTACTTCAGGACAGCACAGTCATCCGGCTGCCCCTACGGCTCTTTCAAGCTTTTTCCGGTGTGAAGAATGCTCACAAAGCCGTCTGCAATGCCCGGATCCAAGGAATCTATGACCTGCTTTCCGGCCGCTTCTTGCATTTCTCCATCGACCCTTATAGTCGAAATGATCAGGCTGCGAGCCTGGACATCGATGTCCAAGACGGAGACTTGGTGCTGCGAGATCGAGGCTATGTCAACGTCCCGGCAATCCAGCAACACAAGCAGCAGGGGGCCGATTCAATCTACAGGCACAGGCACGATGTAATTCTGTACGACCCAACGACAGGACACAGAATCGACTTGTTGGCATTGCTGACCCTACGTGGCTCCATCGATCAGCAGGTTCTAGTGGGCACGGACCCGCAAATGAGAATTCGGTTGCTTGCGGCTCCCGTCTCCGAAGAAACGGCTAACCTCCGAAGAATGAAGGCCAAAAGAGAAGCCAAGGGACATGCTCCCTCTCGGGAATATCTCAAGCTAATGTCTTGGACAATTTTCTGGACGACAATTCCTGATCCAACATTCACCTTCCCGGAGATCCTGGCGCTCTATCGCTTGAGGTGGCGTATCGAAAACATTTTCAAAACCTGGAAAAGCTATTTCAACTTCGAAAAAATCCACAACGTGTCGGAGATCCAACTTCGGGTCCTTCTGAACGCAAGGCTGATCATGATTACCTTGGTTTATGAAAGACTCTTCTCCCCTCTCGTAGGCCCAGTCTTTCGAACAACCGGTAGGCTCCTCAGCCTCATCAAATTCACACGCTATGTGACCCAGAACATCCCGGCACTCATAAGGCTTCTGCATGCTCACAGGCTTTGCGCGACCTTGACCCAGGCCTTGCTTCGGTATTGCACCTATGACAAAAGAAAGCGCTCCACATTCCTCGACGATACCGAATCCATACTTATGAAAACGAGCAATTTATGTGATTAGCTTGACGCGCATGCCAGCCGGGCTGAACAAAGCAGAAGAGAATCTGCGAGATGAGGTAGCATGAGTTTTTGCACATCTGCTCGCACCAGGGCAATCCCAACTGCAGCGGCAAACCACGGCATCACCGGGTGCCGCGTGAAGGCATTGTTGCTTAAAAGCCGACTTTGGCTGTATTGTCTCCCTGTGAATTCCAGTCCTGGAGCTTAAATCATCTTCAGAAGGACAAGGTTTGTAATGCGCTCTCATAAATCATCCGCGCAGCCCGAAGGCGCGCATCGCAATGCCGTTCCCCGTTGGTGGTCGGCAGGCTTGGCGGCCTGCCTGGTTTTTGCCGGGATCTCCTGTTCGAACCGCACCGCGGAAAAGAAGGAAGGCGTCGTCGCTCCGAAAAAACAGACCGTCCCGGTTCAGCTTGCCCGGGTTGAATCTCGTGAGTATCGCCGGACCGTCGAGGCGGTCGGATCGCTCTTCCCCGACGAGGAAGTGACGGTCAGCTCCGAGGTCGAGGGCAAGGTCGAACAGGTCCTGGCAGATGTGGGTGACCGGATCACCCTTGGACAGCCACTCGTAAAGATATCGACCGTCGAACTCACCCTCGCGCTCGAGCAAGCCCGCGCTTCAGTGCAGCAAGTGCGGGCGCGGCTGGGCCTGTCGGACAAGGGTGAAGAATTGCGGGACGTGCGCGACGCTGCGGATGTCAAGAAAGCGCTGGCTGATCTCAACGATGCAGAGCAGAAGTACCAGCGCGCGAAAACGCTTTTGGCCCGCGGCCTGGTCGCTCGCGAAACCTATGATGAAGCCGATTCTCGTTTAAAGGCAGCTCGCGCCGCCTATGACCTGGCGATCCAGCTGGTGGAAAACCTTCGCGCCCAGTTGGTTCAGTACCGGGCATCCATGGAATTGGCCCAAAAGAAGCTCAGTGACTGCACGATCCTCGCTCCTTTCGCCGGGCAAGTGAAAGAGCGCAACGTAACGGTGGGGCAGTACCTGAAGGTCCAGAGCCCCGTGGTGGTCATCGTCAGCGTCGATCCGCTTCGAGCCCGGCTGAAGGTGCCGGAAAAAATGGCCGGATGGATCAAGATCGGTCAGACGGTGAGCGTCCGCGTGGAGGCATATCCCGACCGCACCTTCACGGGAAAAATCTCGCGGCTGAATCCCACGGTGGACCAGCAGACGCGCACCTACGAAGCGGAAGCGCTGGTCGAAAATCCCGAAGGGAAGCTCAAACCCGGTTTCTTCATCAAAGCCAGCATCCCCTCGGAACTGATCGATAAGGCTCTGTTTGTCCAGGAAAGGGCTGTTCAGTATTCCTACGGGGTGTACAAGGTCTTCCTGATCGAGGGGAACGTTCTCCGGGAGAGAGAGGTCCGCATTGGCGAGCATCCGAACCAGCAGGTTGAAATCGTGGACGGGCTGCGTGCAGGGGATGGAGTAGCGCTTCCTTACCGCGGGAGCCAGCTGCAGGATCGCGTCGAGGTCGAAGTCGTTCCGTGAACTGTAACTCCAGGGTAAGGCACTATCCATGAATCTTGCTGAAGTTTGCGTCAAGCGCCCGGTTTTCGCCGTAATGCTGATCAGCTTCCTGGTCGTGCTCGGGATTTTCTCTTTCCGCGACCTGGGCGTCGACCTTTTTCCCAAGGCCGATCCTGCGACCGTAACGATCAATCTGCGTCTCCCGGGTGCGACGCCCGAGGAAGTCACCACCCAGACTGTGCTCCCGATGGAGCAGGCCCTCAGCACCATCAGCGGGCTGGACGAACTCACCGCGATGGCCAGCGAGGGAAGCGCCCGAATCATGTGCCGGTTCGTCCTCGAGCGCGAAATCGAAAGCGCCGCCCAGGATGTCCGCGAGAAGGTGTCCGGCGCCCTGCGCAGCCTCCCACCTAACATGCTTCCGCCCGTGATAGCGAAAGCGGATCCCGACGCCGATCCTGTGATTTCGGTCGTGGTCGCGGGGGACAAGAGCCTCCGCGTCACCACCGAGATCGCCGACAAGCAAATCAAGCGAGTCCTGGAAACCATCGACGGCGTGGGCGAGGTAACCCTGACGGGGGCGCGCGCCCGCCAGATCCGCTTGCTGATGGACGCCGAAAAGTTAAATGCCTACGGCATCACCATCAACCAGGTGCAGCGGGCCGTGCAGAACGAAAATGTCGAAATCCCCGGCGGCACCATCATCCGGGGCGACTCGCAATTCGGAGTTCGCACGCTCGGGCGCGTGGACGCCGTCAGCCAGTTCAGCGACATCATCGTCGCCAACGTGCACAACACGCCCATCCGGATCACCGACCTGGGCCGCGTGGAGGACAGCTTCGCGGAACCGCGATCATGGAACATGCTCGAGGGCAAGCAGGCCGTCACCCTCGACATTCGGCGGCAGTCCGGCACCAATACGGTGAAAATTGTGGACGCGGTCAAAGCGCGGCTGAAACAGATTGAAAGGACTCTGCCGGCCGGGGTCACCCTTCGCGTCATCCGGGACCAATCGGTCTTTATCAACGCTTCGATCAAATCCCTGCAAGAGCATCTCCTGATGGGAAGCCTGCTTGCCAGCCTGGTGGTGCTTTTGTTCATCCGGAATCTCCGTTCGGTAACCATCGCTGCCATCGCGATCCCGACCTCCATTATCGCCACCTTCACGCTTCTCAAAATAATGGATTTCACCTTGAACAACATGACCCTGCTCGCCCTGACCCTGGCAGTGGGGATCGTGATCGATGATGCGATCGTGGTATTGGAGAACATCGTCCGTCACCTGGAGGAAAGGCACCTCGAGCCCAAGCGCGCGGCCATCGAAGCGACCAAGGAGATCGCGCTGGCTGTAATGGCGACCACCATTTCGCTGGTCATCATCTTCGTCCCCATTGCTTTCATGACCGGCTATGCGCGCCGTTACGTGAACCAGTTCGGCTGGACCATGGCCTTTGCGGTCATGGTGTCGATGCTGGTGAGCTTTACCCTGACCCCGATGCTTAGCTCCAGGCTTCTCAAGCGCCTGGGAAGCGAGGAATCCGGCAGTGGCGATGGCCTGGCCCGGAAATCAGCGCACGCCTCCAAGGACGTGGTCTGGTTCTCCTGGATCGACCGGCTCTACGGGCGCCTGCTCGGCTGGTCGCTGAGCCATCGATTTGTCGTGCTCCTGGTGGCGGTTCTGACTTTTTCCATGACGTTTCCGCTCAATAAGCTTGTCGGCCGCGACTTCATCCCGCCAGACGACCAGAGTGAACTCAACATCATGTTGAACCTGCCCGAGGGGACTTCACTCGAAGGGACATCCAAAATTACCCTCCAGATCGCGGAACAGGTAAACCGGCTGGACGGCGTGGAGTTCGTAAATCCGTATATCCACGAGGGAAGCAGCAGCCACTCGCATGTCTATATCCGCCTCAAGGATCTGGACCAGCGGAAAAAATCCAACCTTGTGATCGCCGATGAGATACGCGCGGTCATTTCCCAGATGCCGAATGTGCGCAGCCGCATCATCATCCCCTCCGCGCTGGGCGGCGGCGAAACCTTCTTCCCGATCCGGGCCCTCATCCTGGGCCCCGACTTCAACCAGGCCATCGAAACAGCCAATAAGGTGGTGATGAATGCCCGGAAGATTCCGGGGCTGCTCGACGTCGATTCCGGGGTCAGCCTCAATAACCCCGAACTCCAGGTGAAGATCGACCGGAGACGCGCCTCCGACCTGGGGGTACGGGCATCGGACGTGGCGAGCGCGCTTCGGCTGATGATCGCAGGAGAAGACCAGATCTCAACCTACAAAGAAAAGGACGAGCAGTACGATGTCACCATGCAGTTGCTCCCCGAACAGCAGCGGAATTCCGAAGTTCTGTCACGCCTGATGATTCCTTCGTCGAAAATCGGGCAGGTAAGATTGGATAACATCGCCACCATCGAGCGCGGTGTCGGGCCGGCTCGCATCGAGAGATACAATCGCCAGTATCAGGTCTCCATCAACGCCAACAACGCTGCGGATTTGCCCCTGGACCTTGCCGCGCGCTCCGTCACCGAGGAAATTCGAAAGGTCGGGCTTCCCCCGGGCTTTACCTCGCGATTCACCGGAACGGTCCGGATCCTCGATGAGACGACGGCCAACCTGATCCTTGCCTTCTTGCTTGCGTCGATCTTCATGTACATGGTGCTGGCGGCGCAGTTCGAGAGCTACTTGCATCCCCTGGTCATCATGCTGGCCCTCCCACTGTCCGTGCCGTTTGCGCTGCTTACGTTGTGGTCGACAGGCCGGACTTTGAACCTCTGGAGTGCACTCGGAGTTCTCCTCCTTCTCGGCATCGTGAAGAAGAACGGCATACTGCAGGTAGACTACGCGAACCGTCTGCGCGCCACCGGGGTTCCCTTGCGCGAAGCCATTCTGCAGGCAAACCACGTCCGGCTGCGTCCCATCCTGATGACAACGACTTCGATCATCGCAGGATTGACCCCCACAGCCCTCGGAATCGGAGCGGGTTCGGCGCAGCGTTCGGCCATTGCTGTCACCATCATCGGTGGCCAGAGCCTTTGCCTGCTGCTGACATTGCTGGTAACGCCGGTGGCTTATTCTTTCTTCGCCGAGCTCGAGGAGCGATCTTTTCTGGCCGGCGTGGGCCTGCGGCTTTCGAAATGGAAGGATGGCATCGCACGCCTTTTCAGCCCCTCGGATCAGGGTTCATCGTAGGGGCTGCGCATCACGGCGCCCTCATATTTCCCGGGTTCCCGGCTGCTTTATTTTGACGGGCTCCCCTGGTTTTCGGTCACATGGGCAAGATCCCGGGCGCGCGTTTCCGGCAAAGTCCAAACCCAACTTGCCGTCGCCAGTGCCAGCATCAGGGGAATGCTCAAGCCCCCCTTTATCCCGTACGCGGAGACAAAATACGCGACCACGATCGGGGCAAAAAACTGAACCCCCCGAGCGCAGTTGTAAGCAGTTCCCATCGCAAAATTGCGGACTTCCGTGGGGAACAGTTCAGCCAGCAAGGCTCCGAAACCGGCCGTGCACCCCGAACCCAAACCAAGGGCGAACATGACGCTCCAGAAAATCGTGGGATGCGGCAATATCTGTTCCCAATGAAAAGCCAGGGGGTAGAGCGCGGCAGCGGTCAGAATCGAATAGACCGTGAAGGCGCGCCGCCTGCCGTAGCGATCCGCGAAGAAACCGAACGCCATCATTCCCAAAAACTGTCCCAGCTGGGCCGTCAGGATCCAGAGCGCGGACCGGCCGATCGGCTGGTGCAGCTGATTTTGCAGAAACTTGGGCAGCCAGGTGTAGCAAGTCCAGTAAGTACCCAGCTTGAACACGCCAAGCACCCAGCCTTTCAGGAGCGGCTTGATCAGATGATAGCGCGACAGCAGCTGGACGGCAGCCAGAGGAGAGAGCCGCTCTTCCTTTTGCATTTTCCAAAGCTTTGACTCCGGCATATGACGGCGTACGATCAAGGCGATCCCGGCGGTGGCTGAAGAAGCAAGAAAAACCGTGCGCCAGCCGACGAACGGCGTGACCAGCAGACCGATGACGGCAGCCAAGCCCACGCCCACCGGCTCACCGGCCTGGAGCAGCGCAGCCGCCCGTCCTCGCATCTGCCTGGGAGTGGACTCGGCTAACAGCGCGTGTCCTACCGCCCATTCACCGCCGACCCCCAGCCCCGTCAACAACCGGAAGACAAGCAGGCTGACCGGGCCGGTGGAGAAGGCGGTTAGGGCTGTGCCGAGCGAGTAAAGCAGGATAGTCCAAGTCATGATGCGTTTTCTGCCATATACATCCGACATGTATCCGAAGAGAATGCCTCCCAGCCCGGAACCGCCCAATGCGACTCCCAGCAGAACCGCTTCTTGTGATGTGGTCAGGTGAAGGTCGTGTCCGATGGGTATGAGCAAAAACGAGAACAGGACAAGATCATAGAAGTCGAACATCCAACCGACGAAGGAAATCAGCCAAATTCGAACTGGAAACCGGTCTGTTATTTCCTGGCCGGCTTCGCGGCCGGCTCCTGCATCTACCTGCGTTCCTGTCATAGGGATCTCCGGTATTGCCGCTGCCTGCTTCGAGGCTTTTTGCGCGGGGTCATTATAGGTGGCAATTCCGGCGGCACGAAAGGAAAAACCAGGAGAAGTTGCCGGATTGGTGCTCTTTGCAGCCGAGCCGTCGCGCGATATCGCTCGGGTTGCTGCTCCCGGGGATTGGCTGAATGACCTGCGTTTGCCCACAGGGATCCGCGGAGATCCGCATCGCGGTAAAAAATGATGTTTTCAGGATCCAATAATGAATCTAGAATGCGAACATGAAAAAACAAATCCGGCTTTATTTGACCCTGACCTTCCTGGTTTCGTTGCCGTGTGCGGCCCAACTGCGGGAGCCGCTCCCAGTGCCTGACATCCCGGGATTCCGGACTCTGAAATGCGATTTTCACATGCACACCGTGGTCTCGGACGGTGAAGTCTGGCCCACGACACGCGTGCAGGAAGCCTGGCGCGATGGGCTGGATGCCATCGCCATCACAGATCATTCCGACTACAATCCCCACAAGGACGATATCAAACCTGACATCTCCCGGGTCTACCAGCTGGCCGCACCTCTGGCCGGAAGGCTGGGTATCCTGCTCATACCCGCAATCGAGGTGGCGGAGAAGGACATTCATTTCAATGCTCTTTTTGTCAAAGATACCGCCGTGCTCCAGGGGAAGAGCCTGATCGAGGCTCTCGAAAAAGCGCGAGCACAGGAAGCATTTGTTTTCTGGAACCACCCCGGCTGGAAACAGACCGCGGCCTGGTTTCCGCCGGTTGCCGAGGCTTACGATAAAAAGCTTTTTCAGGGAATTGAGCTCGTGAATGGGCAGGACTTTTACCCGGAGGCCTTCCCCTGGATTGAAGAGAAGAAGCTCACCATCCTGGCCAACAGCGATGCTCACCAGCCTCTCCCGCCCCCGGCGCCAGGAACCGTCCGAACCATCACCTTGGTCTTCGCCCCGACACGTGACACCGCAGGCATTCGAGAGGCACTAAATGCAGGACGCACCGCCGCCTGGATGGGCGGGCAGATCTGGGGCAGGGAATCCGATTTGCGCGGGCTTTGGGAAAACGGAGTAAAATTGGATGCGCCGGCATCCGCTATCCGACCGGGCGGTCCGCCTGCCGGGATCCGCTTTCGGAATGAATCCTCCATTCCGCTAAAAATCGTTCTGCGAAAAGCGCCTGACTGGGTTCGCGGCTTCAACCGGGAAGTGCAGTTGCCCGGCAGGAGTATCATGGCCGGGGCGCTGAGCCTGACGAAAAACGCTCCGCCCGGCAGGCAAAAGGTTGAACTGGAACTGGAAGTGACGAACTTCCACATTGCGCCCGGGAAGAACCTGATCGTCCGGCTGCCGTTGACGATCGAAGTCGCGCCCTAGTCGCCTCCTTTGCTTTTTGGAACAAGCTCTTCCGATTGGTGGAATTCGACCGCATGCGGGCAACCCGGCAGCTCGATCAGAAATTGCCTGGGGTACCTGCGATCTATGGGCCTTTGCGGAGCAGTGCCTCGAACCTCGGGTGGCCCTTCAAGGAAGCAAAATTGGGATCGATCGCCAGCCAGGCAGGGGAGAGGTAGTACGAAAGCCCCAGTAATGGTTCGAGCAGGTCAAGAGCTTTTTCCTTTTCGCCGAGGACGATGTAAATCCGCACCAATTGATGCTGAATGTAGGGACCCACATAGGCATCGCGTGAGATTGGCAACAACTCCAGGCCCCGTTTACCTTCCCGCACCGCTTCGTCCCGCCTTCCGAGGTATGCGAGGGCAAGGCCGCGCATGGTGTGCAGCTGCGCATCATCCGGAGTCAGGGTGAGGTCGGCGGCATAGGCGCGTTCCGCTTCCTGGCTCGCTTGTCGCATCTCTGTGGTCGACCCGGCCAGGGCGTATATCTGCGCGAACGCCAGAGACCGGCCGGCAGTGGCCCCGCCGAAGGCTGCGAACGGCAGCTGGAGAAAGACTTTTCGCTGCGCATCGTTGAAAAGCCACATGAGATCCCAGTACATCCCGAAATTCAACACGAGGTCTTCAACGGGTATTTCGGGAGACGCCTTGCTCAGCACCGACTGCGCCCCGGAGAAATCGCCCTGACCCAGGAATGCCATGGCCTTCAGCTGGACAGCAGGCGTGTAGCCGGGAGAAATGGCCAGGACGTCATCGGCTGCCACTATGGCCTGCGGATAGCGCCTCATCCAGACCAGGGTTACGGATTTCCGATAAGCATTGGCAACCGACCTGGGATCGACGGATTTGGCCAGTTCTATATGGCCAAGCGCATCGTCCCAACGCCCGAGGCCCATCTCGGACATGGCGGCGCCGGTTAGAAGTTCCGCGTTACTGCGGTCCACGGCGAGCCCCTGGCTGCATTGCTCCATGGCGCGGCGGTTGTCTTTTTCCACGGAACTGAAGTACGTAGCCATGGCAAGGCGGCCTTCCGGCAAGCCGGGCGACAGCTGAAGAGATCGTTCTGCGGCATCCAGGGCGCTCTTCGCCAGGGCCGGGTCCGGCACAGAATTGTAGTAGAGGCTTGAATGAACCTGGGAGAGGCGAGCCCAGGCTAGTGCAAAAGAGGGGTCCAGTTTCACCGCTTGCTTGTACTGCACGACAGCATCCCGGGTGGTTTTGGCGTCGGTTCCGGCAGCGCGCCAGAGGGCATCCCCGCGCAGATAGGCATCATAGGCAGCAAGGTTCGCCGTCGGCTGGGCAGCCAGCTGCTTCTGCTCCTGCGCACCGAGCGTAACCTTCAGCGCCCCCGCGACATGCGACGCAATCTCGCTCTGAACCCGGAATACGTCTTCGACGACTGCATCAAGCGAATCCTGCCAGCGCATCACCGGTGTACTCCCGCGGCCGATTTCCGCAAGCTCGGGCGCCACACGGATCCGGTTGGCGCCGGAATCGCCCTTTTGCCATCGAACGGTACCCGTCAGCAGATATCCGACGTCCAACTCCTTGGCGATGACCTGGGGCGATTTGGAGGTCCCCTTGTAGCCGGTCATGCTGTTGCGCGAAATCACGGCCAGCTGAGGAAGTGAGGCCAGCTTGTTCCGCACTTCGTCGGTCACGCCGTCGGTGAAATAGGCGTCTTCGGCGGGCCCCAAGTTCTCGAAAGGGAGGACGGCGATCCGGATCGGTCCGCCCTGAGAGGGTTCAGGCTGGCTCGCATGACGCAGCCAGAGGCCGCCGGCGATCACCAGCAGCAGTATGGCAATGCCAACCGCCATCACCGGCGGTGAAAGCCGGAACCGCGCGGGTACATCTGCCGGTGCAGAAACTGGAATGCTGGCGGATTCCCGGAGGAGCCTTTTGAGGTCCGCTTTCATCTCCGCGGCCACCTGGTATCGAACTGCGGGATCCTTCTCGAGAGCCTTGGAGATGATCCGCTCGAGATCCGCGGGAACCTCGGGATTAATCCGTACCGGAGGCGCCGGCTGGCGGTTGAGAATCTTGTCTATTATTTCGGTCGCGCTGTTGCCCTGGAATGGCAGGACTCCCGTGGCCATCTCGTACAGCACCACGCCGAACGAAAAAAGATCGCTGCGGGAATCGATCGCTCTGCCCCTCGCCTGCTCGGGAGACATATAGGATACCGTCCCCATAGTCGTGCCCGGCAGCGTGACTTCGTGGACACCTGTCACGGTCAGATCTGTGCTTTCCGCTTCCCGCGTCACCTGTGCTGGCGATAGTTTAGCCAATCCGAAATCAAGCAGCTTGGCTTCTCCATGAGCCGTGACGAAGATGTTCGCCGGTTTGATGTCCCGGTGAACCATACCCTCGCCATGCGCCGCCTCAAGCGCGTCGGCTATCTGCAAGCCCAGTGTGACTATCTGCTCCGTCGAAAGAGGCCCTCCCAGGATCTGATCTTTCAGAGTCTGCCCCTTCATGAGTTCCATGACGATGAAGGGCTTGCCCTGCTCTTCCCCCAAATCGTAGACCGTGCAGATATGCGGATGATTCAGAGCCGATGCGGCGCGGGCTTCTCGCGAGAATCTTTCCAACGCATCGCGATTGGCGGCTAATGTTTCCGGCAGGAATTTGATGGCGACGTGGCGCCGGAGGCGAAGATCCTCCGCCTCATAAACGACACCCATGCCGCCTCGCCCCAACTTCGCTACGAGTCGATAATGCGAAAACGTCTGACCGATCTCAGGCATGTTCTCCACCAGTAGCTCTGTCTTACGCGGCATCTGTATTATATTGGGCGAATCCGGCACGGAGAAAGGGAAAACCCCGGGTTGGGCTCCGACGGATGCTGCAACCGGCAATCACAGAGGCGGGCATTCGCGAGCGGCATCCGCCAGAGTTCGTCCATTTTCCGGGAAGCTCCGACCAAGTCTTCGTGGTCGTGGTGCATGGAAAACAATACCTTTTTTCGGAGTCGGGGCGAATGGGCTAGAAGTCACGCCCTCGGCGCCTCGTCGCACTTTCATGTCCAAGAGTTCGCGGATGGTGCTCGGGAGCATAATTGGATCTGCATGACCTGCCGCCGCGCAATGAGGAGCAGCTGTCGCGTCCATGATGCTGCCCTGCGAATGTCATCCTCCTCGGTGCTGATTGCGATTGCATTCGGGCTCCCCCGAGAACGGCACGAAATCGCTTCGCGCATCCGGGCTCATCGCGCTCGCTACAAACGCTGCCGTATTTATCAACAGGGGTACTGAGCCAGCAGAGTACACTCACGGGGAGGGGCCTGAACCATGATTATCACCGTTGCCGGAGTTCGGGAAATCAGTTTTAGGAAATCAATCTCGATGAAGAAAAGGCCGGACGACTGCGATATTCTTTCGACCTCCCGGTTGGAAATGTTATGCTCGTTCTCCGCGGACAGGTTATCGTCCCTGCGGCCATAACCTTTGGGTTTGATGCAACGGGCGGACCAATTGGCCTGCCGGTTCAAAGGATCCGGTCCTGATGAAAACCCGAAATTCACCCGCAACGGATGCGCCGCCCTCCTTCTCCGAATCCCCTTCCCGCTCCGCAAAAATCGGCTTGCTCCACTCGCTGAGCGGAACAATGGCGCTGAGCGAAGGGCCTCTGCTCGATGCCGAGCTGTTGGCAATCGAGGAAATCAACCGGCAGGGCGGCGTCTTGGGATCGGAAATAGAAGCATTGGTGCCCGACTGTGCTTCCCTGCCAGAGCGATTTGTGCGCGAGGCGCAGGATTGCCTCGCCTGCGGGGCGATGGCCTTGTTCGGCTGCTGGACCTCCGCCTCGCGCAAAGCCGTCCGGCCAATCGTGGAGGCAGCTGAAAGCCTGCTTTGGTACCCGGTGCAATACGAAGGGCTGGAGGAATCTTCATGTATCTGCTATTCAGGCAGCTGCCTGAATCAGCAGATCCTGCCGGCCGTCGAATGGACTCTCGAGAATTTTGGAAATCACCTTCTGCTACTCGGATCGGACTATGTTTTTCCCCGCGCCGCCAATCAGCTCATCCGCTCCCTGGTTACCAGCCACGGTGGCTGCATAGTGGACGAGAGGTATTTCGCGCTGGGGACCAGGGTATTCGACGAGGTCATCGCCCGCATTCGTGAGACTCGACCGAGTGCCGTGATCAACACTATCAATGGTGACAGTAATCTTGCATTCTACCGGCAGTATCGAGAAGCCGGCATTGATCCCGCGCGGACGCCGGTGATCGCCACCAGCGTAACGGAAACAGAACTGAGACCCATCGCTGCGTTCGCCGAGGGGAATTTCGCCTGCTGGAGCTATTTTCAGAGCCTGGACACTCCCGAAAACCGCGATTTCCTGGACCGGTTCAAGCGGCGGCACGGCCAGAGTTCGTCCGTATCGGCACCCGTGGTAACCGCCTATAGCCAGCTTTACCTTTGGAAACAGGCGGTCGAGCGGGCAGGCACTTTTGTTCCCAGGGAGGTGCGACGCTACCTGGAAGGCTGCTCGCTGCTAAGTCCGATGGGTGAAGTGAGGATCGAGTCCAACCACCACCTCAGCTTGCCGGTCCGGATCGGCCGGCTGAAGGCGGACGGACAATTCGATATCATCTGGGGGAAGGAAGAGCGGGTCGCTCCGCTGCCCTGGCTCGGGATCGAGACGATGGATTTCCCGGGCAGAGAAATGGTTCGCCAAAGCATGGCGGCATTTGCCGACAATATCAATTACAGCTTGCTGCTCGAGCAGGAAATTGTCGAACGCAAGGCCCTGGAAGCGGCCTTGGAAGAGACTCAGGCCAAACTGGAAGAAAAGGTCGAAGAACGCACCCAGCAATTGGTGCGATCCATCGATGATTTGAGCAAGGAGGTCGCCGAACACAAAGTGGCGGAGGAGGCACTCGAGGCAAACGAAGAGATTTTGCGCACGATCCTGGATAATTCCCGCGACGGCATCAATCTGCTGGATCTCGAAACCGGCTGTTATTCCTTCATCTCTCCCGCCCAGGCCGAACTGACCGGCTTCAGCATCGAGGAGCTGCGCAATTTCCCCGCCGAGGAGGTTTTCGAGCGCGTGCACCCGGAAGACCGGGAGAGGTTGATCTCCCAGCAGAGCAGAGTTGCGGCAGGAGAGGAACTGACGGCTCCGGCTGAGTACCGCTGGAAGGTCAAGAGCGGCGAATACCGCTGGTTCGGCGACACCCGCAGGGCAATCCGCAACAGGGAGGGCAAGATCACCGCGATGGTCGGTGTCATCCGCGATATCACCGAACGGAAGCGGAGTGAGCACGAGAAGGAAATGCTGGAATCGCAAAACCGCCAGCTTCAGAAGTCCGAAAGCCTCGGCCGTATGGCGGCAGCGATCGCGCATCATTTCAACAACAGGCTTCAGGCCGTGTTGGGAAACCTCGAACTCGCCCGGATCGAACTGCCGCCGGAAGCGGGAGAGTCGGCCAAGTTCCTGACCAGCGCTATCGACGCGGGCCGCCACGCCTCAGAAGTGAGCGGGCTGATGTTGGCTTACCTGGGACAATCAGGCCCAGCGCAAACACCGGCTGACCTCACCGACGTTTGCCGTCTTTGTATGCCCATGCTCCAGGCGGCAATGCCGAAGGCTGCGGAACTGGAAATGGACTTTCCGGCTCATGGCCCTGCGGTCAGTGCCAACGCGAACCAGATCCAACAGATTCTGGCCAACCTGATCACCAACGCCTGGGAGTCCAGCCAGGGCGCCCCGTGTTCCATCCGGGTGTCGGTTAGAACGGCTGCTTCTGGGGATATCGCCAGGTCACATCGATTCCCCGTCGATTTCAGGCCCGATGCAGGCTCCTATGCTTGCCTTGAAATAAGGGACAGCGGTGGCGGGATCGCAGCGGATAAGATGGATGATCTGTTCGATCCGTTCTATACCACGAAATTCACCGGACGCGGGATGGGTTTGCCCGTGGTACTCGGGATTGTAAGGGCGCACCGGGGAGTCATTACCGTAGAAAGCGAGCTGGGCCGAGGAAGCACGTTCCATATCTACCTGCCGATGATTGAGGCACCTGTTGCCCCGCTGATGGAAAAGGCCGCCGGTTCAGGCAAATTACTTGGGGATGCAACCGTGCTCCTGATCGAAGACGAAGAAATGATCCGCAGGATGACTGCAACCATGCTTTCGCGCCTCGGATTTGAAGTGCTCACGGCCAAAGACGGCATCGAAGGCGTGGAAGTCTTCCGGAGTCATAAGGAAGAGATCCGTTGCATTATTTGCGATCTGACAATGCCGCGGATGGGCGGATGGGAGACGATGGCAGCGCTAAAACAAATGGCGCCCGGCATCCCTGTAATCCTTGCCAGTGGTTCCAGTGAAGCGCACGTTATGTCTGTCCCGAGGCCAGAACGCCCCGAAGCATTCCTTAGCAAGCCTTACAACCGGGATCGGCTTAGTGCGGCACTCCGTATTGCACTGGCGAGGAACGCCCCAAAGCCGGGGGCTGACGCTTCGCTTTGAAATCAGGTGAAAAATGCGGATGAACCACACAGTTCCTATCGAGAGACTGGTTTCCCTGGATGCCCTGCGCGGGTTCGATATGCTTTGGATCATCGGGGGTACCTCTATCCTATTCGGCCTGGGGAAGGGCCTCCAGTATCCAATGTTCGACAAGTTCCTCGAGCAATTCGAGCATGTGCCCTGGCAGGGTCTCCACTTCTATGATCTTATCTGGCCGTTGTTCATGTTCGTCATGGGTGCGGCCATACCTTTTTCAGTCGCCAAGCGACGAACCGCCGGCGCATCGGACCGCAGTCTGCTTCTCCACGCGACACGGCGGGCCCTGATCATGTTCGCGCTGGGAACCATAACGCAGGGAAACCTCCTCTTGTTCGACCTTTCGAAATTCCGCCCCTGCTACAGCGTGCTGCATGGATTGGCCGCAGGCTACCTGATTGCGACCATCGTGGCATTGAAGGTGAAGGAGAAATGGCACCCCGCGCTGATCGGGACATTCCTTCTGGCGTACTGGGCTTTGATCATGCTTATTCCAGTGCCTGGAATCGGAAGAGGTGTATTGACCGCAGATGGAAACCTGGCGACCTATGTGGATAAACTGGTTCTCGGCCGGTTCCATTACGGAAAAAACACCTGGTTTGTGAGCTACCTGGGTTTCGGTGCCTCTGTGTTGTTGGGCGTGATCGCGGGGCAGATCTTGATGGCCGGCGGCACTCCAAAAAGCAAGATTCGCCGGCTGTCAGGCGTGGGGGCGGCGAGCCTGACCTTGGGGCTTCTCTGGAGCCTGTGGTTTCCCGTGATAAAGTTGTTGTGGACCAGTTCCTACGTGCTGATTGGCGGCGGCCTGAGCTTTCTCCTGCTGGCGGTTTTCTACTGGATCATCGATGTAAAGGGCTACAAGAGGTGGGCCTTTGGTTTCAAAGTTATTGGAATGAATTCGATCGCGGTTTACTTCGCCACTCAGGTGTTTGATTTCAGGCTTATTGGGAAAATCTTCGTAGGCCATCTGCTGCCCCGCCTGGGTCCATGGGACCGGTTCGTGGAGGCGTCTGCAGCATTCGCCATCGTCTGGCTGATACTTTATTGGATGTATTGCAAAAGAGAATTCGTCAGGATCTGAAGGCCAGGGAACCGGCGAGTGCCCGTTTGCCCGGCTCCCATGAATAGCGCAATTCATTGGATTCCCATTTTGAGTTTGAGTAGCCTATCCCCGGATTATTGAAACAGGGAACCCGTCGATGACAATCACCATCATCCCGTCGATTCCGCAAGACCAGCCCGCGCCGGAGTTTGCCGGGCGCCCGGTCCGATATCGATAGAGAAAGTTGAATCGTCCCTTGTCCACAACATCCCGCTGGTCGACACTTTCGCACACAGCATGGCTCGTGGTCATCCTGCTGATGCCGGTCGCGTTTCTGAACTACCTTGATCGCCAGATGCTGGCGACGATGAAATACTCCGTGATGACATCCATCCCCAGCATCGGCACGGAGGAAAACTGGGGAGTCATGCTGGGTCAGTTCAAATGGGTTTACGCTTTCCTCAGCCCCCTCGGCGGTTACGTGGCGGACCGATTCAGCCGGCGGCTGACTATCTGCGGCAGCCTGTTCGTGTGGTCGGCAGTGACGTGGTGGACCGGGCACGTGGAGAGCTACTCGGCTTTGCTCATGGCCCGGTCGCTCATGGGCATCAGCGAGGCGTTTTACATCCCCGCGGCACTTGCCCTTATCGCCGATTACCATATCGGATCCACACGTTCGCGCGCCGTGGGATTGCACCAGATGGCGATCTATGGCGGAGTGATCGCCGGCGGTTTTGGCGGTTATGTTGCCGACGCTCCCGCGCTGGGTTGGCGGTTCGCCTTCGACGCCTGCGGCATCTTCGGAATGCTTTATGCTCTGCCGCTGGTTTTCCTTCTGCGGGACATCCAGAAACCGGTAGATCTATCGGCGGATCCCAAGCCCTCACCGCTGCATGCCGCGAAGGAATTGTTTACCAACTTCTACTTCGTGCTTCTTGTTCTCTACTTCACGCTGCCGGCTCTGGCAGGATGGGTAGTGCGTGACTGGATGCCCGCCATCCTTAAGCAGCAATTCAACATCGGCCAGGGGAAAGCCGGGGTGGCCGCAACTCTTTACTGGCAGGGGGCGGCCGTCGTGGGTGCCGTGGTGGGCGGCTGGCTTGCAGACCGCTGGATGCGGCGGCACCAACGGGGACGCATATTTATCAGCGCCATTGGAATGAGCTTTATCGTGCCCGCGATATTCGGGGTGGGAAACGCCGGCTCGCTCAACATGGCCGTGGCCTTCCTCATGCTGTTTGGCCTCGGCTGGGGATTTTTCGACTGCAACAATATGCCGATTCTATGCCAGATCGTGCGGCCAAAATTGCGGGCGACAGGATACGGCTTCATGAACCTGGTAAGCATCAGTTGCGGCGGACTGGCCGACTGGGGCTTCGGCGCGCTTCGTGACCGCCACGTTCCGATCAACATGATTTTCAGCGCATTCGCGAGCGTAGCGATTCTTTCCATAGTCCTGGTATTGCTCATCCATCCGAGAAAAGACCTGATCGAGCGGGAGCAAGCCCTATGATCGAGAAATTGCAGGGACTCGTAGCCGCAACTCACACGCCGTTTGACACAGATGGCCGGTTGAATCTTGCCGTCGTCGAACGGCAGGCCGCCTTTCTGCAACACAAGGGCGCGAGCGCCGCATTCATCGGCGGAACCACCGGTGAAAGCCACTCGCTGACTCTGGAGGAACGGCTCGATCTCGCCGGGGAGTGGGCCGCCGTGGCGAAGGGTTCGTCCCTGAAAGTCATCATGCACGTCGGATCCAACTGTCTGGAAGATTCGCGCACCCTAGCTGGGCAGGCACAGAAGCTCGGTGCCGCTGCAATTGCGGCGGTAGCCCCAAGCTACTTCAAGCCGAGAATGCTGGAGACCCTGGTTGAAAGTTGCCGTATTGTGGCCGCAGCCGCGCCGGAAATTCCGTTTTACTACTACGACATCCCCGCCTTCACCGGGATAACCCTCTCCATGCCGGACTTTCTGGACGCCGCCGTGGATCGCATCCCGACGCTTGCGGGGATCAAGTTCTCTAATCCGGATATGATGGCGCTTCAGCGCTGCCTAAAAAGCCAAGAGGGGCGCTTCGATATTCTCTGGGGGATTGATGAGTGGCTCCTGGCGGCATTGGCCCTCGGCTGCCAGGGCGGAGTCGGCAGCAGCTATTGCTTTGCAGCAGCCGTATACCTGCGCCTGATTGATGCATTCCACAAAGGCAACCTGCCCGCAGCCCGTGAAGAGCAATATAAATCGGTTCGTATCATCCGGCTTCTGAGCGACTTCGGCTACATGGCGGCGGCCAAGGCGGTCATGGGCATGCTGGGAGTGCCGGTCGGGCCCCCTCGGCTGCCGAATGCCTCCCTGGCACCGGGACAGGACATCGAATTGAGAACCCGCCTGGAAAAATTGGGTTTCTTCGACTGGATTTGACCGCGGCGGGTCCGGACCCCGGCGCTATTTGGAGAAAAAGTCGCCGACAGCTTCCCACAAACGGGCCGAACTGAGTCCTCCGGCAGAGAAGATGACTATCCCCTCAACGCCGGTGCTCCGGATCCGCTCCAGCGTCCGCGTTACTTTCTCAGCCGGCAGATACCCGGGGGGCAGGCGCTTCAAAAATTCGTTCAGCTTGGCGACTGCCGTATCCCGGCTTTTGGCGTCGCGCAGATATTCTTCGACGGCAAATGCCGTGCTCTTGTCGAACTCCGCCAGCCTGCTTGAAACCTTTTCGAAGGAAGCCCTGACCTCTGCCGCCGGCGCGCCTCGAACAATCGAATCCCTCAACTTCACCAGTGCATCCCGCTCTTCGCCAAAGAGGTCGTAGGTAGCAATCCCGACCCAGAGGTGCTGATAGTTGCCCGCCCACTCTTTCTGCTGCTCGATGGTTTCCTGAAGCAGGTCAAGAAAGACCTCGAAATTACCCGGGAAATGCCCCCGGTAGTCCATCGGCATGGCGTACTGGACCCAATCCGGGAATCGCCGCCAGTCCTGGCCTATGAACCGGCCGCTGAGGACCGGATTTTTAAAAATGGCGGCGGAAAACTCCATCGTGGGCTTCACCTTTCGGACCTCTTCGAAAACCTGACGCGCAAAATCTATTACGGCGTTGATGCGGTACTCGTAGAAAAAATAGTCCAGGTCGTGGTTTCCTCCAGGAAATGAACTGCCCTGAAGCAGGAACCGGCTTTTCATTTCGCGGGTGAGGTCGCTCCAGTTGCCCGGGAGGATTCGAGGGCTTTTCTCCCAGTGTGCCTCGAGGTGAGGGCGGTCGATGGGAGGGTAGAAAGCGCTGTCAGGATATTTTTTGGTCACATACCCGGCATACTCCGGGAGATGCTTCAGGCAATAATCGCAAAAGCAGTAAGTGTCGGGCGCCAAATCACCCGGGTATCGGATGTAGTCGTGATGGATCGCATCGACCTGGTATTGGAGGGCAAACTCCTTGATAACGGGAATGAGCCACTGATCGGTGTAACCGGGTCTTCGGGCAGGGCACATCCACGCCATCTGGTAGGGCTGTCCGCGCAGGATCTCGGAGTTTGTTGGCTTCCCCTCGGGATTGAGCGCCACCCACTCCGGGTGCTGCTTGACGATGTAAGAGTTGGCCCCCTCCGCAAAATCAAAGAACCAGGCGTGGACCTGGATGCCCCGGCTGTGGCACTCCCGGATCAAAATGCCGGGCATATCGAACTTCTTATATTCCGGCACAACCGCGTCGGCGAATCCCGTGCTGGGCCAGTACAAACCCGCCGGGCCCTTCACCTGCATGACGACCGTGTTGATGTGGGCCTTTTCGAGCTGGGCGGCAAAATTAATAACGGATTGCTCGGTGGTGCCGGCGTCCCGCGGGCTGGCCCACACCCCCCGGCCTTTTAAACTCGAGGTTGCTCCTGCAATTTCACATGGTGCAATACAAAAAACCAGGACCAGGCCCGACATTATGATAGATCGAATTTTCGCCATGGCATCACCTCCGGGAGCCCAGTATAGCGGAAGAAGCCCGGAATCGGACCCGGGGGCGACCGATTCTTCATTGCTGGTCGGAATCCATCCGCGGACTTCCGCATTCATTCAGATAGAGAACATGCGATGGATAGGCATCCGATTCCACACCGATTGGCAAGGCAAGGGTGATATTCTCGATGAATCTGGAAAAGATAAATAAACAAAAAGGCAAATATGGAAAACCTCATGAAAACCAGGGGGAGTTGCCGCTGGGGAATTCTTGGAACCGCGAATATCGCCCGGAAAAACTGGAAAGCCATCAGGAATTCGGGAAACTCGACCCTGACAGCGGTCGCCAGCCGAAGCGCCGATAGGGCTCGCCAGTTCATCGACGACTGCCAGGCCTGCGCGCCTAGCCCCCCCGCCCCGAAAGCCTGCGGGAGCTACGGTGAACTGCTGCAGAGAAGCGACGTGGACGCGGTTTATGTGCCGCTGCCGACCGGAATCCGGAAAGAGTGGGTGATCCGCGCAGCGGAGGCGGGAAAGCATGTTCTTTGCGAAAAACCGTGCGGCTCCAATGCCGGCGAGGTTCGGGAGATGCTGGATGCGTGCAGGCGAAACGGGGTCCAGTTCATGGACGCCGTGATGTTCATGCACAGTGATCGCATGACCAGGCTGCGCGAGGTGCTGGAAGACGGATCCAGCATAGGCCGGCTCAAACGCATTGCGACGCAATTCACCTTCCGGGGAGATGATGAGTTTTTTAAGCAAAATATCCGCACGAGCGGCCAACTCGAACCCCTTGGCTGCCTTGGCGATCTCGGTTGGTACACCATCCGGTTTGCGCTGTGGGTGATGAAGTATCAACTCCCGGAACGCGTGGTTGGCAACCTGCTGGAGGAGCATAGGCGTCCGGACGGTGGACAGGCCGTACCGACCGATTTTTCCGGCGAGCTGTTTTTCCCAGGAGGTGTGTCGGCAAGCTTTTACTGTTCATTCATCGCCGAAATTCAGCAGTGGGCCATCGTGAGCGGTTCGAAGGGCTATCTCGAGGTACCGGACTTCGTTCTTCCCTGGCACGGCTCTGAACTGGGTTTCACTGTAACAAATTCTTTTTATGATGTCCGGGGCTGCGACTTCAACATGCAGAGCCGAACACATCGGCTGGCTGTGCCCGAGTACAGCAACAGCTTCGCCCCTTCGCAGGAATCCAACATGATCCGCCACTTTGCCGATCTCGTGCTTGCGGGCCGAATCGACGAAAGCTGGGGTGAAATCGCTTTGAAGACCCAGCAGGTGTTGGATGCGTGCCTCCTTTCAGCTCGCGAACAAAAAAGAATGGATTTTTGTCCTTCCTGAGGAGCCTAATGTTTTAAAACGGTTAAACCCATGAAACGCTGGCTCGGCGCCGCTGCAGTTTTTCTGATCCTTGTTTCAGCCTGGGGCCAGGCCCGGATGGGCGGCGCCTTGCGCCGCCCCGCGCGCGAGCCAAAAGCTTTGGAGGGGCCCGGCGAATTCACCTTCGTGCGAACGATATATTCCTCGCCTTTTCGAGGCAGAGGTTGGGGCTCATGGGCCACCGACTTTCCCGAGGCGGATTACCACTTCATTCAGGGCGTGCGACTCTGGACGACCATCAACCTTCATGTCGCTGAAAAGCCGGAACAGATCGGAATTCTTGACGACAAAATTTTCCACCATCCGCTGATCTACTTCGTTGAGCCCGGCTATATGGATCTGTCCGGAGAGGAGGCGGTACGACTGCGCGAGTACGTATCACGCGGGGGATTCCTCTTCCTGGACGACTTCTGGGGGGACCGAGAATGGGAGAACGTCCGGCTGCAGCTGCGGAAGGCATTCCCGGAATACGCTATCCAGGATCTGCCGCTTGACCATCCGGTTTTTCACTCCTACTTTGACATCGACGAAGTTGTACAGGTTCCCGGCATTGGATCCTGGCTTCAGCGCGGCGTAACTCATGAAAAGGGCGGAATTGTTCCTCACTACATGGGGATATCCGACAACGCGGGCCGGCTGATTGCCTTCATTGCCAGAAACTGCGACCTGGGTGATGCGTGGGAGTGGATCAATGATCCGCGATACCCGCTCAAATACGGGCTGGCCGCCTATAGATTGGGCGTGAACGTGATCCTTTATGCAATGACCCACTAAGGAGCCGGAAAATCGGAGGCCCTCTCATCCACTGGAGATTGGATCCAGCGGAATCTCGCGGTATGTGTGCTCTGTGGAAAACCCCCGCTCCTTCCTATTAGGCTCGGCGGTAATGAACGATTCTAAAGACAAGATATCGGAAGTTATGTCCTTTTTCTCCCCTTGAATGGCCGCTCCAAAACAGGAAGAGGACTATTCTCTTTTGGCTTTGAGCATGAATACCAAACGATGTCAGGTAAGAGTTGCCCTGATGATACGAAAATGGACCATTACACCTGGAGTTCGTATGAAACTTCTAAGACTCTGCACGTGCCTGTTCCTATCCTATCTTCTAGCACCGGCTCAGACGCTGCGTATCGATCCGCAGCTCGACAAACTGATTCGGGAGGTGGGACCCGAGGTGAATTCGAATGAGGCGCTCGATTTCGCGGTCCGGATCCGGGACAACGATCGTTGGTTCAACTTTCCGAAGTTTCATGAAACCGCCGAATACATTCAGAAAACCATGAACGCGATCGGCATGAAAAAGGTCGAGTTGGTGGAGACTCCGGCCGATGGTGTCACCCAATATGGCTACTGGACCATGCCGTTGGCTTGGGATGTGAAGCAGGCGAAACTCGAAATCGTGGAGCCTGCGGTCCCCTCGGAAGCGCGCATCCTGGCCGATTACCGCCAACAACCTACTTCCCTGGTAATGTGGAGCGGGCCGACGCCGCCGGGAGGCATCGTGGCTGAAGTGGTGGAGCTGAAATCCTCGGCACCTGAAGACATCGCCCGTGTCGATGTAAAAGGAAAGATCGTCTTTTTTACCGAAATCAAAAACCCCAATGTGCGCGACAGCGCCACCATCAAACTGGGAGAAATCAAGGCCGCCCTGGCCAAACTTGGAGTCGCGGGAATTATCAGCGATTCCACAGAAAACCCGGACCTTGCCACAGATCATTATTGGGTGAATTCCTACGGCGACGGCGGATGGGGATTCACCAAAGCCAGCACCCCGATGCCGGCATTTTCCATCACGCCGCGGCAGGGAACCTATCTGCGCAACCTGTTGACCCGCTACGGCAAGGTCCGCATCAAAGCGCTGGTGGAAAGCCGCCTCTACTCCGGCTCCTATCCCTATGCGACCGGGATCATCGAAGGTGCCGGTTCGGAGGAAGAAGTCCTGGAACTTGGACACACGACGGAACCGGGCGCCAACGATAACGCGACCGGTGTTGCCTGCATGCTCGAGTCGGTCGCAACCCTGAATCGCCTGATTGACTCCGGCAAACTGAAAAGGCCGCGCCGGAGCATTCGAGTTCTGGCCATGCCGGAACTCTACGGTTCCATGCATTACGTCGCCAGCAACCCGGACCGCATCAAAAAAACGATCGGTGCGATTTGTGTCGATTCCGGAGCGGGCCCTTATGAATTCGCAGGCACCGAATTCAATTTCAGGCTGAATCCGGATGTCGCGCGCTCCTATCAGGACGCTTTGGTGATGCGGGTTGCCGAGAGTTATTATTCGTACATCGCTGTCAGGCGCCGGTTTCCGCACTGGGTTCCGTGGGGACCCGGAACCGACACCTTCCTCAGCGATCCCATGATCGGCATACCGAACCTCGCTGCCAGCGGCAGCGCGGGCGTCAACGTCCATCACAATGGCGCTGATACCATCGACCGTGTCGACCGCCGGTCGCTGCGCGATTTGAGCGCGATGCTGGCGGTTTACCTCTATTATCTGGCTTCTGCGGGAGAAACGGAAATTCCCTGGCTGGGTGAAATCACGGCAAACCGGGGCTTTGGAAACCTTGTCCGGGCGGCCGAACCCTATTTCAACCGCTTGGCGATGGCTGAAAAATCCGAGGCATTGAGCCGCGAGTTATACACGGGTCTCGACAAAGTCGCCTATTGTTCCGCACGCGATCAGGAAGCGCTGCTCTCGGCGCTGCGCCTGGCTCCCGAAGCCCGGCGCCAGAATCTCCGCGCCTCCATGGACCCGATGCTGAAAAGTATCCAGCGGTTTGCCGACGAACAATCCGAACGGCTGCGCGCAGCGGCCAACCGGCGCGCCGTTGAACTAGGCCTCCCTGGCCCGATCCAAGCAACTGCACCAGCGCAGGATCCGCGACGCTCGGCCGCAGCGCAAATCATCGTGAAGCGCAATCGGATCGGCAGCGTAACATTCGACGACTTGCCTGTGGAGCAACGGGAAGGCTGGCCGGCCGGCGCATGGGACAATCTGCTGCAGACCGCACTTTACTGGTGCGATGGCAAAAAGGACCTGGCCGAGGTGATTCGCCGGACAGAACTGGAACTCGGGCAGCAGGACTTCGACTATGTCGGCTACTTCCAATTTCTGGGACGGAAGGGCTATGTCGAAATCCTTAATAAAACAAAATAGCAGCTGCAGGGTGGCCTCTCACCGCAGGCAGATCTGCCCCACCGTGATTACTGGTGGCGAGGGAATTCGGCGATGCTAATCAAAGGGGCCGTTGATGAAACGGCCCCTTTGAATCATCCAGACGATTCAGCATGCCAACCGCCCATCTGATCGTCGCGGGAATCCTCCGCAGCTACTGCTTGGGGACAAAGCTGGCGTCCGGTACAAAGCTGTAAATCAAGTACTCGGAAAAGGCCATAGTCTGGTAGAGCTTTTCGGACCAGGTTTTGAAACCGGCCTCCCCGAGAGCTTTGATCGCGATGCTCTGTCCGTCCAATTCTTCCCATTTCTCCATAGGCATGGCAGTATGAAAATCCTGCCTGGAACCGCCGTATTCCACTCTTCGAACCCGGAAAGCCGGCACGCCGACCTTCTTATATGCAGCCACAAGATCCTTCATGAGCGCGATGTACTGATCTCCCATGCCGGGAAGCACCCGGGTGTGGTTCACTCTCAGCATTTTGGGAGGAGCCGCTCCCTCTTTTACATAGGTCAGTTCCGCTACCGGCTTCTCAATCGTCGTGCGAACATTCTCCGTGGCCTGGTTGCGCCGTGCATTGAGCCGAGCCAAATCTCCATCCGCCATCCCCTTTTGCGTAGGAGACTGCCCGTCACGCTGGGCATAATTGTCCAGTGGGGTGATCACCAGAAATTCGTAGGGATTGCCTATGGTGTTCCGCCAGACCGTCATCCACGAGCCTCCGCCCTTCTTGTAGGCTTCCATGTACTGCTTCTGGATGTCCATCCATTCTCCCACGCGATCCGGTTTCACCGTAACGCGTGAAATGTTCATGTAGGGGGGCGGCGTCTGAGCCGCAGCCGCGATTGAGAAGGCGATTACTATCAGCAGCGTAAAGACACTCCTGCGTGCAATGTTCATGCATTTCTCCTTGCATTCCTTTCGGAATGATTTTCCAACAAGCCGTTTTTTGGGGTTAGATTTGGCGACACACCGAGGGGCAAAGGATGGCCCGTATCATTTCTGCTGTCAAGGATTATTATGAAATATCTTTTCAAGATTTTCCAAAACCATTATAAATTCAGCTAAAAATCCATGAGATGGGATCGCTGGCCCATCTATGTTCAGTATTTTCAGGCCCTTGGCTGCCGAAAATCCCGGTTGCCCGGAAGAGAAAATTTGAGTTAATCCAGGATCGCCGATTTCAAATCGAGGTAGAATCCTTGGATGCCGCCATGAAGCGATCCGCTTTTCCGACTGAAGCTTTGAACCGGCAGTAAACGGTTCGCGGCAAGCCTTTTTGATTGGCTGGGGTGCCGGATTGAGGCTCTTCCTTTCAAGACGGAGGTAATCGGTGATGGCGCGAATGGTACAAAATGCAGTCAAAAGGTTCATGATTCTGGCCGGACTGGCCTTTCTGCCGGCTTATCTTCCTGCAACTTCCCTCGAGGACCGGGCTGCGGCCCAAGCCCGGAAAGACAAAGCCGCCGCGACATTCGAAGTCTTCGTCGTGCGCTATGGTGTATCCCGCGATTTCAAGGTTTCGTCTCTGGTCGTCGGGGCCGATCCATCCAGGAAGACGGATGTACCCTTCATGTTTTGGGTCCTCAAAGGCGGTGGCCGAAACGTCCTTGTGGACGCCGGATGCTATCGCGGGCCGGACTTCGACAAGTGGAAGCTCAGTGAATTCATCAAGCCTTCGGAAGCTATCGGCAAAGTCGGGCTGCAGCCCGATCAAATCACGGATATCATCATCACCCATATTCACTGGGATCATATGGGCGGCGTGGATCTTTTCCCCAAGGCCCGGGTTTGGATCCAGCGGGATGAGTTCGATCACTATGTGGACACAGCCGGCAAACCTCGTTTCGAGGCCATCGGCCCCGACGACGCCGCGTTGCTTGTGACCCTTAAGAAATCCGGCCGCCTCGTGCAGGTCGACGGAGATGCCCGCGAAATCATCCCCGGCATCACCGTTTACACAGGCGGCAAGCACACCTTCTCAGCCCAGTACGTCGGTGTGAAAACCGCTGCCGGAACGGTCGTGATCGCTTCCGACAACATTTACATGTATGAAAACCTCGAAAAGCATCTGCCGTTGGGGCTTACCGAGGATCGTGATGCCGACCTGCGGGCACAGGAGCGAATGCTGAAGCTGGCCTCGAGCCCGCGCCTGATCCTTCCGGGCCATGATCCGGCGGTTTTCCAACGGTTCCCGAAGCCGGGGGACGGCGTAGCCAGGATCGAATAAAAAATGACACGCCACCCAATCCAAACTCCAGCGGACAAAGCAAGGAATGTGCTTTGCGCTCTGACAGGCATTGTGGTGCTCCTCCTCAAGCGACACTATTCCGGCCCGGGCAAGGAGGCGGTGCACAACTATGGCGGAAACCTGAGCGTGTCCTTTGCGCTCTACTTTGTGCTTCTGCAACTCCCCATCCCTGTCCCGTTCAGGAAACCGGCTGCCGCGGGGCTTGCTTTGGCCGCGGTTGAAATGTTCGAGGTTTTTAACGGTTTCGGAGTGACCGCGAATACCTACGATCCCTTGGATTTGATCGCCAACGCAATCGGAGTCGTGGTCGCACTTGCGTTAGACAGCACATTGCCTTGTTGGAGGAAGGCCCAATCAGGGAATTCCACGGGGGGAAAGTCATGAACCGCAAAAAGTGCGCCATCACGCGTCGAGAATTCGTTCGGGGAGGCGCTGTAGCTGCGGGGGCGGGGTTTACCGGGATTCTGAAATCGCCCGGCAGCGCTGCGCCCGCGGCCGAGGATGAACTCTGGCGGGTGTTTCACGAACCGCCCATGTCTGCCCGGCCGTTTGTCCGATGGTGGTGGAATGGCGACAAGGTGACCGCGAATGAAATCCTGCGCGAGCTTGACGTCATGAAATCGGCCGGCATCGGCGGCTTCGAGTTGAATCCCATCCGTTTTCCGGACGACTCCGACCCGCTCCATGTCCCCGTCCTCACCTGGCTCAGCCCGGAGTGGTGCGCGGCCGTCAGAACCGCAGCTGTCGGCGCCCGGGAGCGCGGGCTCACGGCCGACATCATTGTAGGCTCCGGGTGGCCGTTCGGCGGCCGCTTCCTCTCCCGCGACCAACAGACGCAGATCCTTACGGTCGGGCGGTACGGTTGTACGGGCCCGGGAAAGATAACTATCACCGAAGCCGAAATGTTCGCCGGCGTCGAGCTGTCGATGCACTCCAAACACGACGACATTCTCAAGCAGATCTGGCGCATTTACCTGACACCCGCGTCGCTCGAGAAGATCGAGCCGGGTCTCGACGTGACCGGATCCTTTACAGATGGGAAATTCACCTTCGAGATCCCGCCGGGCCCTCATATCGTCCACTACCTGGTTATTCAGACCGGTTTCATGGCGGTGATCAACGGCGCCCCCGGCTCGGACGGCCCCGTGGTGAACCACTTCAAGCGTGAAGCGGTCGAGTTTTACCTCCGGCATATGTCCGACGGTATGCGGCCGCATCTGGGCCGGCTGGGCGATTATTTCCGTGCTTTCTTCTGCGACAGCCTCGAACTGGAAGGCGCCAACTGGTGCGACGACCTGATCCCTGAATTCCAGCGACGGCGCGGGTACGATCTCGCGCCTCTGCTGCCTTTCGTGCTCTTCAAGACCGGGGAAATGGGAAACGCCGTGGAGGACACCCAGGCCGCCAAACTCGGTCCGGCGGCTGAGGACATGGTGCGGCGGGCTCGTCACGACTATTGGATCACGCTGATCGAATTATTCCGGGAACGATTCATCCTGCCCTTTGCGGCATGGTGCCGCGACCAGGGCGGCAAGTCGCGCGTGCAGGCATATGGCCATGGGTACGACCCCGTCGAGAGCAGCATGCTCATCGATATCCCGGAATGCGAAACCTGGCTCAACCGCGACATCGGAACCACTCGGAGCCGCGGCTATACGATGATCAACAAATTCGTCGCCTCCGGCGCCCGGCTTGCCGCGAAGCGCCTCGTGAGCTGTGAGGAGATCACCAACACCAGCTTTGTTTTTTTCGCCCCTCTGGAAATGATCAAGATCACCGGAGATGAAAGCAACCTCTCCGGTGTGACGCACTCCATCCTGCACGGCTTCAATTACTCACCGCTCGAGACGGCTTTCCCCGGCTGGGTGCGCTACGGAACCTATTTCAACGAACGGAATACCTGGTGGCCCTTCGTCCGGCGCTGGATGGACTACAAGGCGCGCCTGAGTGCGCTGCTTCAGGCGGCCGAGCCGCAAGCAAACATCGCCGTCGTGCACCCTCTCGCCGATATGTGGAGCCGGTGGGGGATGCAACGCGATCCCTTCCCGAAGCTGGCTCATCCGCCCTATGCCCACAATCTCTGGCAGGCCATCCACCAGAACGGGCACAACTGTGATTTCCTGACCGATGGCCTGCTGTCGCGCTGCTCGATGAAGGCCGGCGCGGCGCACTTCGGCAGCCGGAGCTATGAAACAATCATACTGATGGAGGTGGAGACCATCAGCGCCGCGGCAGCTGGGGCCCTCGAAGCCTTCGCCGCAGCGGGAGGCAAAATAGTATTCATCGGGAAAAGGCCGTACCGCTCGCCGGGCCTGCGCGAGGCGGAATCGAGCGATCGAACTGTGCGCAGTGCGATGCAGCGGATATCGGACAACCATGCCAAAAACTGCATCTCAGTGGCGCCGCCAGAGAACGACATTGTCGAATGGTTCGGACAGGTGCAGAGCCGCCTGAAGCTGGAGCCCGATGTGCGGCTCACACCGGCGCGCTGGCACGTAATGCAGATGCGGTATCGCGCCGGGGAGCGCGACATTTTCTTCTTAGTGAATGTCAGTCGCGATTTTCCGGCAGAATTGCAGGCTTCGTTCCGATCCGGCGGGAAAACCCCGTGGCGCTGGGACCCGGAAACGGGTGAGAGGTCGGTTTTCCCCTATGGGAAATCGAAAGAAAAGCTCGATCTGCGACTGGAGCCCGCCGAGTCGCTCCTGCTGGTTTTCGAGCCCGGAGATGCGGCGTCGCCGCGCAAAGAAAAGCCTGTCGACGATCAGTCCCAATCGCTCTCGGGGCCATGGCATCTGGCCCTGGCGCATGTCGAAGGGCGCCGGCAGGAAATCACACTTGAAGCGTTGCGCGACCTGGGGCAAACGGACGGCTGCGCAGATTTCGCGGGAACGGCAACCTATCGCCAGGAGTTTAACGCAGCCAACCCAGCCCTGCGTTTTATCGACCTCGGAAAGGTCGCCGGCGTATCGGAAGTTGCGCTCAACGGCCGCTCCTTGGGCTGCCGCTGGTACGGGAGGCATCTGTACAGCCTCGAGAACGCAATACGGGCGGGCGCGAATGTCCTGGAGGTCAAGGTGACAACGGTGCTGGGGAATTACTGCAAGTCACTGAAGGGCAATGCGGCAGTCCAGCGCTGGACACGAAACATCCCTGCGCAGCCGATGGGCTTGCTCGGCCCCGTCCGCCTCCTGAGGGGACAAGGGTAGATCGCCTGCAAGGATCAGGAAACCTGAGAAGGATCATCCATACTCAAACCACGAAGCTCGCGAAGACTTTTAACTTTATTAATTGCCTTTTTTTTGCGGCTTTGTTGGACTTCGCGGTTTCAGAGGAAGTTGTCGATCAGCATCAGGTTGGATTCGGTTTTGTCGTACTGTTTCCAGATTATGGAGCGGCTGTGTGCGGTCACCGAAAACATATTCCCGGCGTGTCGTGCAACAATACCTATGCATCCTATTTCGCTCAACCGGCGACTTTGAAAATCAAACAGCCGCACGAAGCCACGCGTTGGCGGCATTTCGCCAGTCCCCAATGCCTTCGATGTCTCCAATGCCGCGATGCCGTTCTCAGAAACGGAAGGATGTTCCGGGCCAGCGGCGATCGACTCACAGATCCCGAGCTGCATGGGTAGCTACCCAACCACCGTCCACGCCGCCTGGCAGCATCTGCCCGACGTCCTCACCGACCTCAGCGTCGAGCAGAGCATTTAACTTGGCACTCATCGCCACAAGAAGCTCACCGGACTTTTTGGGATCGATCGCCAGATTGTTGAGCTCGTACGGATCGGCCTGCAGGTCAAACAGTTCCACGTCATTCAATTGGAGCAGCGTTTCGAGCGATGTCGGCCGGTTGTGTTGCTTGGGCGCGAAGTAGCGAGTAAACTGGTAACGGCCATCGAACACGCTGCGAATAGCCCCGCGCTTCGTCAAATCGGGCCGCAACGCACCTTCCTTGATTGCTTTTTGGAATTTGGCCTTGCCGTCGGGCTGAAGCATGACGTCGACGGCCTTCAGCGCAAAATCGCCGTCGATGTACGCAAACATGTTGTAGCAGAAAAGCGACCCGTCCCGCAGCGCGGTGTACGCGGCTTTTTCCGGAATAGCGAGCAGCGGCGAAAAGTCCTTGCCAGGCAAGCTTTTGGTGATAGCGGCTTTCTTTGCGGAGCTTGCGTTGGTCAGGGCGACGAGGGTGGGCGCGATGTCGAGGTGCGAGGTCACGGCCTTGCACCGCTTGCCGCCCTGATACGCCGGATGGACGACGATCAGCGGCACGTTGTTTTGCTCGCGATAGGAAGTTGCACCCTTCGCGTGAAGCCGATGAGCCCCGTCGAGGTCGCCGTGGTCTGCCGTAAGCACGATGATCGTTTTCGAAGCAAGCCCCAGCGCCTCGAGTTCGTCCAGCAAAGTTACAATGTGGCTGTCGACGTCGCGCAGGCAGTTGAGGTAGTAGTTGTGCCGCTTGCGCCACCGCCAATCCTCATTCGCGATATTGCCGATCAGCGCATCGTGCGACTTCAGGTAATCGGCATGCGCTCGAGGCCGGCCCGGCGCGTCGAGCGGTTGACGTATAGCTCCCCGGCAATTCGAACCCCATTGCTTCGCATAGAGCGAATGCGCCGGCTCCGGAGCGACGTGGCCCAGGATGTTCCGGGCTTGCACGGGCTGGCCGGGACGGTCGGTATTCAGGAACATGATGTCGTGTGGATTTACCAGGTTCACTGCGAGAAACCATGGCTTCCCCTGAGTCGCGAGCTCGGTTCCACGACCGCGCAGCCAATTGACTCCCATCGCAGAAATGATCCCGTCGTGCAGGTAGCCGCCCTGGGTGTGCCCGATGATGTCTCCTACACCGTAGTAATCTTTGAAGCCGTAGGCTTCCATCTCTTTGGTAAAGATCTTGGTCGGCGATCCGAGCTCGTTGACCAGTCTCGAATTCCTTGGTCAGGTGCCACTTCCCCTTATAGGCAGTGTAATATCCAGCCTCTTGCAGGAGGTGGCCGAGCGTGTGAATCTCGGTCGACATGCTCTCGATCCAAGGGAAATTCGTATTGTCGAACATCCGCGTCTGCTGGATATGCCGCCCCGTATAGACTACGGAACGCGACGGCGTGCACACGCACGAATTGATGCGGTGGTTCTCGAAGACAATGCCCTTTTTTGCGAGACGGTCGTGTGCCGGTCGCCGATAGTCCGGCGGCAACTCGCCGGGGACGAAGCAGCGCTCCTGGTCGGTCAATATAAAGAGTATGTTGTATGGTGCGCCGGCATTCCCCGCTGTCTGGGTCCCCGAGGCCGCAACAGCAGCAGCCGCTCCAGTGGCAACACTATTTCCAAAGGCCGAGGAAACGGCCCCCATGCCCATCATCTTCAGAGAATCCCGACGCGTGACGGAAACGCTCGACCGCTCACTTCTTCCCATAAATCACCTCTTGTCGTTGTCGACCAGCAACTTAGTCGAGCTTACTTCGACCAAGGCGGCGCTCACCGAAGTATGTTCAAAAATGTTCTTTCAATTGTATGTGATTTACAGGCTCAACACCTGCAAACCCAATTTCATGATATGAATTTGATGCGACAAGTTTGGGTTAGACTGCTTCGCTTCCTACAATCCTCACCGGTTGTTGATTTTCTCGTCCCTTAACCTGCCACCCAGGTCCAGCTGTAATCCGCAGCTTAGGGGAATTCGGGCGTGAGCTCAAGGGATAAAACCAACTCTACGGGCCTCCTTTACTCGGAACTTTCGGGGGATGCCCCGAAATATCGGCGCCGCTCTTCAGTTGGATCACTCGCAAGAAAATGCTCGGCGCAAACTATGCCTTACCGCCGTGCTTCCGTTGGCAAACACAGCCCTGGGCGGATGGACGAGGCAGAGAATCCGAATGCGAGTGCGCCATCGGGGGCATTCAAGAACGCTCAGCGCAAACACCCGTTATAGCGAAAAACTGGTTTAGACTGGAACGTGGAGTTGAATGAACCCGAGCCTCTGCATTCGTTTGAAATCTTCATCCCGGGACCACAGAGGAATATCGCGGTCTGCGGCCAATGCGGCAATCAGGAGATCGGCTACGCCGAATCGCTCTCCCTTGTCCGCCGCATTCTCGGCCCAGGTTTCCATCCGTTCCCAAGTGGATGGCAGAGGCATCAGCAGCGGCAATGCCTGCAGCACGCGCCGCAGTGCAACCCGGTCTTTGGCAGAACTCCTCGACAGGATTTCAATCTTAACCGGCGCCGCCAGGGCGACCCGGTCGTCCTCGAGAAGCTCCCACATGTGTGATACGAGCCGGTCATCCTTCCCTCGGAAGTAGTCGATCCAGATTGAAGTGTCCACGAGGATCATCATTTCACCCTGGCCGGCCGTCGCCTTGAACGGTCAAGGTCGAGATCCAACCGGATCGAGCCTGCCATTTCCTTGAGCTCTTCAATTCTCTTTTTCCGGATCAATTCGCGCAGCGAGAAGATCACGGTATCCGTTTTCGATTTAAATTGCAGCAGCCGCTGCGCCTCGTTCAGCAGGTCCTCGGGCAAATCAAGGGTTGTACGCATATAAATGACCTTAATTTATATGCCTAAGGATGTCAAGAAATGTCATATTGTTATGCATTTCGTCTGACGCGGGTGCGATCTGCCCGCCCCCATAGGCTCCGGATGTTCCTATCCGCAGGACCCGCGTGGCTCGGCCTGGGATTTGTCTCAGGCTGAGTCAGCGGAAGTTATCGATCAGCATCAGTGTGGATTCGGTGCGGTCCCGCTGTTGCCAGACAATCCACCGGCCGTCGTGAGTAACTGAAAACTTTGCGTGATTGAGAAAGTCGATTTTCGAAAGTGAACTGACCCGGGCGGTCGATTGTGTCCTAAAATCGTAGATTTTGATCGAGGCTGCTGTTCCCGGCGGTGCGTCAGAATAGTCAACAAAGTAGATGCCGCGGTCTGCGATTCCCCAATGTCCCGGATACACTTGGGATAGTTCCCTGATCGCAATTTCAGCTCCTCCTTGCACGGGCATGCTCCAAAGTCCCTGTGTCGAATAATTTCCCTTGGTGTAATACAGGGTCTTCCCGTCAGGCGATTCGAACGCTTCCAGTCCTCCGTCCCGGGTTACCTGCTGTAAGTTTTCGCCGGCTGGGGACGATTTCCAGACTTGGTTTTTCCCGGAGCGATTGGAGCCAAAATAAATCCATTCGCCATCCGGCGACCAGACCGGACTCCCATCAGATGCGGGATCAGTGGTGAACCGCCGCATCGTCCCTGACGCGATCGCCATTACATATATGTCGATGTTGTCCTGTTTTTCTCCGTTCCAACTGAACGCGATACGTCCGCCATCGGGCGAAAAACTGGGATACGCCTGTATCCCCTTGTAACTTGTGAGCGGGACAACATTGAATGGCAATTCATCCCGTGTCGCCTTCCGGAAATATACGAAAAGAACGGCTGCAGTGAAAACCATCAAGGCTGTAGCAATCCAGGTTGCGATCCCCTTTGTCGAGGCGGAAGCCAGGCCCCTTGCCGGGTCGATTCGAAATCTGCCTTCGAATCTTCCAGAGCCATCTTGACATCGACGATGTGCTGAGGCCTTCGTGCAGGATCTTTTCGCAGGCAGCGGCGGATAATCTTTTCCAGCTCTGCCGGCGTGCCGCCATTCATCGGCCCAGGCTCCTGATTCAGGATCGCCGACAGGGTCGAAACACTGCTCTCGCCCTGAAACGCTTTGCGCCCGGTGGCCATCTCATAAAGCAGCGATCCGAAAGAGAAAATATCCGACCGGGCATCAACCGGCTTGCCTTCCGCCTGCTCCGGCGACATGTAGGCCGCCGTGCCCATGATCCGGCCTTCTTCGGTCAGAACCGATATCGAGGACTCCCGGCCTGGCTTCGCTTCCCTCTCCGTCAGCTTCGCCAAGCCGAAGTCTAGCACCTTGACCCGGCCATCCTCCGATACCAGGATATTGCCCGGTTTCAGATCGCGGTGCACTATCCCAGCCGCGTGCGCCGCCGCGAGCGCATCGGCGATCTGGACTGCGTATTTCAGGAGGTCGCCAACCTTCATTCCCTTCGGGCCGATCTTCCGGTCCAGCGTCTGGCCGGCAAGATATTCCATTACGATGAAATCGTTCCCGCCGTCGGATGGTACGTCATGGATCGTAATGATGTTGGGGTGGCTCAGAGCCGAGGCGGCCCGTGCTTCCTGAACAAAACGCTTCTTTCTCTCAGGATTGGTTACAAGCTCGGGAGGGAGAGTCTTGATCGCGACGTACCGTTTAAGTCTTTCGTCCCGCGCGCGGTAAACCACTCCCATCCCGCCTTCGCCGATCTTTTCCTCGATCCGGTAGTGCAGGATTGTCCGGCCCACGAGGTCGGGCCCCGGCCTTGAGCTTTTGTCTTCTGCCAGCGCCCTGGCGGCCACTTCCATCGCGGGAGATTCCAGCGGTTCCTGCGAAGCGGAATCCTGCGCCATAAGCGATCGGACCTCTTGCAGAAGAAGCTCATCTCCGGCGCAGGCTGCGATCAAATAAGCCTCGCGCCGTGCAGGCTCCAGCTCCTGGGCCGCCCCATAGACCTGCTTGATCTGCTTCCAACGTTCGGGATTCATAAGACGAGACATGCCTCGGGCAGATCCGCCCTCAAAACTGTTCTCCTTGATGGATGAAAAACAACGGTTTGAAAGTGAGGAGATTATAACCCAGATATACGATCTTTGCATTGGCTGGCATAACCATCTCTGCCCTACTCATGATCGGCATCGCCAAATTCGGTGTTTCTTCCCGCGACCGGCAGAAATCTGCAATCCGCAATCCGCAATCCGCAATCCGCAATTAATGCTCTGCCTCTAAGTACTGCTAATACAACTATTTTCCGGGCTATCGCTCACCCGCAATACAAAAACTTTTAAGCCGTGTCCCCTTTTTCCAACCCTTCCCGCATTAGGGCCTGAGCGCGGACATGTGAGCCGCCGGAAAAGAGGCCCCATGGCAGGACGGTTAGCGATCGGAATTGCGACAGTGACAATGCTTGGAATCTTTGCAGCACAGGAAAGCCGGGCAGCCGGCATCCGGACCGATCGGCTCTCCGCAAAAGATATGAAGACCTGGAACGCGATGGAACAGATCATTTCCGCCCGGGACAAGAACGGCCGGATCCTCCACCCAACCCTTAACAGCCTTTGGGAAAAGGCCCAGGCCATCGGTCAGGACATCTACATCGAGTTCCCGAAGCCGAAAAGCAATACCCCCCACACTGCCGGCAACTTTTCGGTCGAGAAGACCGAGGCAGGAACTGAAGTGAAAGCCGGCGTGATCCGGTTGTACCTCGAGGTGATCGATAATGCCGGGACCTCGGACCTCTCCCGCCGGTCGAGCGGTTTCCTGCCCTTCGAAAATCTGAACAAGAAGAATTACCGCTATGCCGAGGTCCTGGGACATGAGCTGGTGCATGCGCTCCTCACCCTGACGAACAGAGACTATGCTCTTCTCGCGGATAATCTGGACCAGGCAACTCTGGATCTGGTTTCCTATCGCCGGGGCCGGGTCGGGCAGTCACTCGACGAAGGAACGATGGCGCGCTTGACAAAAATCCGGCGCATGACGGAAGAGATCGAGCGGCAGCCGGAAGCGGCTGAAACCGAAATCCTGCGCGAACTTCAGGGTGGATCAGTGGTGCTCTCGGCTTTCAACTTGAATTAAATGGCGACAGGCTGGAATTGCCCTTTTTGATGCAACCTGGCGACGGCGTGCGCAAGCGTATGGGTGAGAATTCGCTCCCGCAGCCGGGCACTGAGATGCTGTAATGGGGGATATTTTAGCCCGGCACCTTTAATTTTTAACCCGCTTCAGTTCACGGGTCAGCCAGGCTTTGGCCAGTGCCCAGTCCCGTTTCACTGTCCGGGACGATACCCCCAGCACTTCTGCGGTTTCTTCTTCGCTCAACCCGCCAAAGAAACGCAATTCGACAACCTTCGCCTCGCGCGGATCGAATTCCGCCAGAGCTATAAGTGCATCGTCGATCGCAACCAGATCCGCTCCCTGCTGGGGTGAAGGCATCCTTTCGGCGTCGAATTCGACCTTCACAACGTTGCCACCGCGTTTCTGATAGCCGCGAGACCGGGCAAAATCGACCAGAATGCGCCTCATCAGGTTGGCGGAAATCGCGAAGAAATGAGTCCGGTCCTGCCATTCGATCTGGCTGGCATCGACTAGCCGCATATAAGCTTCATTCAGAAGTGCTGTGGTTTGAAGGGTATGCCCGACCTTTTCGCGCACCATGTAGCGATGCGCCAGCCGGTGAAGCTCGCCATGCACCAGCGGCACAAGCCGGTCCAGCGCGGAGGTTTCTCCCCGGCACCAGGCTTTTAAAAGCTGAGTGACATCCCCCGTAGTGTCTTTGCCCAGAAAAAGCTCCTTGATTCATTGTCCCGAGTTGCCGGCGTGGTTGGCACAGCCCCTCAGGATGCCTCAGGCAGGTTGAGGCGATATTAGCCCACAAACCGCCTGGAATCCATTGCTTTGGGGGTCAATCGACGGCTTGATTTCAGTTCAGATTACTTTCCGGATTTGAAAAATCAAGGATCGAGCGAAAGGTGCCCGTTGGTTTTTCTATCGGGTTTCGAGGGTGAGGTGGATGCCGACAATGGCGTTCCACTGATCCACGGCAATTTCGCCCGGCGAGCCTGCCTTGGGGAATTGGCATTGCAGCTTTCCGAGCTGATCCCCTCCCCGGGTTCTCACGTCAAAAACGATGGTCGAGGGCGCGCGACCGCTTCCGCCGGAGGTTTCCAGGGAGAACAGGATGTCTTCAGCCGGCGGCACATAAAGAAGACGCGCGGCGATCTGTGGCTTTCCGGGCTGCCATACACAGCTGTTCACTCCCTGCGGGGTCTCATTCGCAGGCAGCACAGATAGCTTTTGCCCGGAGAGCAACTGCGGCGATCCGATTTTGCCCGCCCAAGTCTGGCTGTTGAAGCGCAGACGGAAGTCTCCAATTCCCACTTCAGCCAGTTTTGAACCCGCAGCGGGTGCGTGCCAGGCCGTGCCTTCCCTGGGCCGGCTTGCCCGCGAAAGTGCAGGCCGGGGAACCTTAGCAGTGGACGGCTCGGGCTCAGGCGGTGCAACTGGTTCCGACGGATTTGCCGGAGGCTGGTTCCCTGTGCTGAACGAAAGACTGACGCTGGTTTGAGCTTCCGTCCCATCCGATAATATGAAAAACGCCGATGCCCCGAAGGACGGCTCATAGCTCCTCCCCCTGGCGGAGGCGCCACTCGGAATGGTCGACGTTCGGCAGATGAGGAACCGGTAGGTCACGTCCTGGGAGGAAACAGCTTTGCATTCCCAGCGGCTTGAAACATTCGAGGCATAGGCAGAATCCCGGTTGGGAGCGATAAAGCTGTAAAGATAGTTGGTTCCACGACGCTCGATTTGGAACAGATAGGGTAGATCGAAGGTGTAAGCCATGGTCCGGGGATTGAAAGATGCCGTGACCGGATCATTCACATTGATATCCACTTGTTCGAATGGAATCGTGCCCTGATTGTAAGCCTCCATGCTGGATGCGATCGGAAACTCGGTTGAGATCTGGACAGAGCTCTGATCAGTCCTGCATTCCCCTTTGAAGGTATATACAGATAAATCACCTCGCACTTCATCCAGGCTCTCCCGGCACCAATCCCCGAGTTTTCGGTCCTCATTGAAAAAAGCAACCGGCCGCCATTCCCCTTTCCTCCCCGCCAACTCCGAGCATTGGATCGGCTTGGCCTGCTGGAATACCCGCTGCAAATCATCGTTGCGGAACCGGCCAAAAATTCCCTTCAGCTGTTCAAAAAACTTCGATCCGTACTCACTCTCGTCCTCTGCCAGCACGCGTCTTCGATTCTGCCCCGGGAGCGAAGACGGCAGGAAAACAGCCGCAGTCATGAGCATGAGGTGCAAAAGTTTCCATGACTTCATTCTCACGCTCCTTCAATGGCGCGAAAATCTTCCGGGTTTCAAAACCGACCCATCCTCTCCCGCCTTCAGGATCGAGGTCAGGCAAAGGATGGGACCCGAATCTATTATACAGAAAGATAGGAGGATGTCAGGCTGTTGCTGAATTGGCGGGGCAAACTAGGACTCAGTCGTGAAAAATGCAGGCCGAAATCAAGGCGGGGCAATACGGTCCGGTTTACACCAAACCCTGAGTGTTCAGCGAACCGGAAATTCCATCCCTGGGCACCAAAGGATGGGCTTGTCTCCAGCAGATTTCCTCATCGCTGACCATGATCTTTATCCTGAGTGCATCCAAACTCGCCAGGATTGGACGGGTGGATATGAACTCCCCGGGAGCCGTTTCCAGATCAGCGTCGAAGACTAAACATTCCGCTTTCAGGGACTCCTCGTACAGATCCAAAAATCCCAGCCTGCTCATCTCTTCGCACAAGGACGCTATCGACGAAGCAATTCGATGAAGCATTTGCCGGTCTTTCGGCAGCACATGTACGAGGCAAACCGCCTTGCGAATAGCCGAAACCTGCCTCGCCCAATTGTCGAGATATTCCCTAATCATCTGGCTATCGAGTTGGGGAGCCATTTTCATGGAATCCTTTCGTCGCGGCTATAAGCCCGGGTCCCTTGGCACGCGGGCTTGGAACTCTTGAAGAATCATCCGGCACTCCACGAGGCACCCTTTGCCGCATGAAGACCCCTGTACCATTCGCATGGATGCAAGGAGAGGGCCAACCCATGGGGTTGAAGATCCGATACCGTCTAAGTCTATTTATTTAAATAAATTCAGGAGGCTACAGGGGCGGAATCCGGGTCAGATCCCGGGGCACGGAATGGATTCCAACCGGGGAAATCAGGGAATTTTTGGATGGAAATATCAAAATCCATGGGAACGGTGCATGGATGTCCGGGCGGCTGAATCTGATGGAAACGAATAATGGACGGACAAAACCGACCTGCCGGCGATTTCAAAGCTGCCTCAAAAACCATGGATGGGATGGGCCTGGAAGGCGGCATGGCCCTACATGTAACCGCGGCATCCCCGGCTGCCGCAAAAGCAGGGTTCGCGGAACTCCGCATCGAATTCATAGTCGAGCGTCAACTCCGTGCCGGGGGGAATATTGCGTCTGGCGACGATGAATGCCCGGTTTTTGCGGATCCGGACATAACAATTGGAGGTGCAGGAGTGATTGATGAAGCGCGCCGCGTTTCCATCCCGCGCCCCATCGATAAACAGCAAGTCGCTGACCTTCATGATATAGCTGCTCTGCCTGGGAGAAGCTGGATCGTTGCGCTCGACAGCCTCATCGCGACCGATGAGTTCCCCGGAGTATTCGATGATGACCTGGTGGCAGCGTATGTTGGTCGCGGCATAGCAGCCGGTGCCGTGGATCTGCGATTGCGCAACACGGAGAGAGTCTTCACCCAGTGGTTGAGGAAAAGCTGAACGGCTACACGTCAACTTCATGGAGCACCTGTCTGGAACGCCTTTGGATCGGAACAGCTTGTTGTTTGATCGTTATGTTAGCGGATAGCCGTTGATAAGTTCAAGATGCAGCATCACCGGAAAACTCAATTCAATGGCCTGAAAAATATAAGGATGTGGATCAGACCCGGGTTTCGGCATACGCCTCCTGAGTCAGATCGCGATTGCCCAGCTTCACTCCGATTTTTTCCAGAAAGGCATTGGGCGGCGTTCCCCCGGCGAAAATCCAGACATAATCATTCTGGATTTCCTCCAGCACGCCGTCGGTTTCCAGCACCACCGATTTGTCCCGGATTTCCACCGGCAAGGAATTGAAGACCACTTTGAGCCTTCCGGCATCGACGCACTCCAGTATCCGCCGTGAATTTCTTTCCTTGATGCGGCTGAAGCCCGACTTGCGATAGGAGATCGTAACCTCGTTTCCTTTCTGAAGAGCCAGTCCCATGGCGGCTTCCACTGCGCTGTCGCCCCCTCCAACCACCAGGATTCTGCACCCGGTGTAATGCTCCGCTTCGATAAGCGAGTACATGACTTTGGGAAGTTCTTCGCCGCGCACACCCAGTTTCCGAGGGGTGCCCCGCCGGCCCAGGGCCAGGATGACCATCCGAGCTTTGTATTCGCCCTGAAGCGTGGCGATTTTGTATATGCCGTCCTCGCCCCGTATTATTTCTTCGACCTTTTCCCCGGTCCTGACTTTGAAATCAGCTCTCCGGGCAATCTGTTTCCAAAGCTCCAGAAGGTTTTCTTTGGAGATTTCGAGCTTCTTGAAGCCGCCATAAAGAGGCAGCTCCACGGGGCTGGTCATAACCAGTTTCTGGCGCGGATATTTGGCAACGGTTCCCCCGACCTCATCCTGCTCCAGGGTAACGTAGCTTAGCTTCTTTTCTATCGCCCGGAGCGAAGCGCTTATGCCGCCCGGACCGGCTCCGACGATGCAGACATCGACGATGCCGCCCTCCGGCGCCGACCGGTTATCCGCGGCCAGACGGGCTGCTATGGTGTCGATGCATTCTCTACCCTGATTGATGGCATTCTTGATCAGGGCCAGACCTCCCAGCTCCCCCACGATGAAGAGGTTGGGCAAGCTGGTTTCAAGCTCAGGAGTAAGGGAAGGCAAATCCGCACTGACGGATGGCGCCGCCATGACCAGCTTGATGGCGCCAACCGGGCACGCATCGACGCAGAGGCCGTGCCCGATGCATTTATGCCCGTTGATGATGGCCGCCTTTCCGGCAACCAAACCCAAAACGTCTCCCTCCGGACAGACGTCGGCGCAAGCGCCGCAGCCGATGCAGTTCGAGGCATCGATCTGCGGATGCTGGGCCTTGGGGCCCTCGGAAAACAGCTTGCCCTTTTCCACAGCTCCGCGGACGAGGGCCTGCTTCCTTCTCCAATTCCAGATATACCAGAGCAGGGGAGGCGCCGTGACGCAGCAGAAAAGCAAAACGTTCAATAGCCCGTCATTCATCTCTATAAGGGTATAGGATGCGAAGGCGGAGATACCAATGAATATGTGACGATGGCCGCTGTTAGAACCCTGCGGGATCAAAAATAGCCGAGAGCTAACACCACTCCGAGGTGGATCAGCACGAATATCGCAAACGAAAGGCTGAATGGCCTGTGGATCACGTGCCACAAATGGAAAAGCCGTTCCGTCTTCGCCAGAAACACGGCGCGTTTCGCCAGGGATGCCTGCCGGGAAACGAGCACGATGGCTCCTTCAAGGCCTGCATGTTTGGTGGGCAGGATCCCTCCCAGCGATAAGATTTTTCCTTTGAAATTCTCCTTGCGCCTTCTGAGCGACCAGACTTTGAAGGGGCGCTCGAGATCCAGCGCAATCATAGCCAGGAGAGCCCGCCATACCGCCATATCCTGCACCACGTGCAATTCCGGAATGTGGAACAATCGCGCCACTTCGGCCGGATCGAAGATGTCCTGCATCTGCAGGGCATTCTTGAATTGATCGAGAAGTTCCCGGGTCTCCTTGAATGTCAGGGTGACGGTATTCAGCGACCTGGGAATCTGGGCATAAAAATACCGACCTACCAGACCGCTGACAGCTAGGGCCATCATGGTCCAGAAAGCCATTCCGGCAAATCCCTGGATCTTGAACGCAGAATGAAAGCAGATGACGCATGGGGCAACCAGGCCGAGGAGCATGTGGAAATCGAGCCAGTGTTGCGTTTTCCCCTGGCGAGACAGCCATAGCCATCGCTTCCGCAATGGATAGAGGTAGACCAGCATGAATAGGAAAAATCCCAGTATCCCCAGCTTCAACCCGACGGTGCCGCTGGGCTTAAGCTGGGCGTGCTTGGCGGAAAGGGGACGTTCCGCCGGCCCAAGGCTATAGTAATTCCATCCATAAAGAGCAATGGCTGCAAGCAATACCACGCATACGAAGACGCATAATCCCACGAGAAAACGATGCCGCGTTTCGCCATTGACCACGATTTGAACCGGCCAGGGCCGGACCTGCGCTGTGTTCGTACTCATTTCGTTACCACACTCTCCGCGTTGACTGAAAAATGGCGATAATTCAGAAACCTGTGAATATTCCGCCAGTGTTGTTTGGCTGTCTCAACATCGATCGTGGCTTCGGAGGGAAGCCATTCCGCTTCGGTTCCGGTGGGGAAGATTTGGGGGGAGTAACGGACCACGGAGTTGAGCTTTTTCAGATTGAGATCATCCATGGGAGCCGCGAGGTGCGCCTCGATCCGTTCCACCACCCAACTGCCCGGATGGATCCAGGCTGTCCCTTCAAGATCGAGCGGATAATCCTGACCGCGGAGCCTGATTGCCGCGGTGGAACGGGTACCGGGCAGGTGGCGAAAAGTGATCCGGATCATCCTCTTCCCGTCGACCACATCGTCCTCAAGCTTTTGATACTCGAAGCTCCCCTGATAATAAGGATGAAAAACCAACAGGAGGGTTGAGAAACCGCTGGTCATCAAAAGCGGCAGGTTGGACGACTTCCCGGCCTCCTTTTGTAGAATTCGAGACTCCTCTACGCTCAGTTCCTCGCCCTGCAGATTCATGAAGATCAGGTAGTCAAAGGTGGAGTCATGCCTGTACAAAGCCTTCCCCTCTTTTCCCAGTTTTTCCTGCTGTACCGTTTCCATGCAGTTAACCGCTGAGAACTGGCTCCAGAAACGATCGGCTGATTTCGCGGTCCGGGCAAGCGCAGTCTCGAGAGAAGGCGGGCTCGCCGACTCGGGACTGAGCAGGGCCAGCATCAAGATGATCATCGCGTTCATTTCAATTCCTCCCGTTCAGGCTCCATGGACATCACATCCCCAAGCTAAAGTAAAAAGGCGCGATAGGTTCAAAACCGATAGCCCAGGTTCAGAAACCACTGGTCATAGTTCTGAATCCTGCCCCGGTAAATCGTGAGCCCGCTGCCCAGGAAATAATGCCTGCCGACAAACCAGTCAAAATTGCTGGTGATCCAGCGGGTCCGGCTTTCGTTTGTCAGCGGCGAAGTGAAATCCTGCTGGCCGGCCTGAAAATCGATCCTGAGGTTCTCCCCGAGTGCGCGGCTGAACATGACAGATTCGTAGGTGCCCCTTCCGAACGAGCTGTCGAATTTTGAATATCGGGCATCCGCCTTCAATCCTGTGCGCCATATCTGCCCGAAGGTGATGCCATACATTTGGTTGAGCGAACTCCGTTCATCGCCGGTCCTGTGACTTTTTCCCAAGGTGGAGTAAACCCCGACATGATATGGCAGTTCCAGGCGGACTCCTCCGCTCAGGCCCTGGAAGAGGAGCTTGTCCACCAACCCGGTCGAAATCAGCCGCGTGTCAAAAGTCGGAACATCGCGGAAATAGTTTTCGCTGACATCAAAGCTGATGATGCGGTGGGGCTGCAGCCTGACGGTCAGGTAATCCCGGCTCAAAGCTATTCCTCGATCGGGAGCGCTACTGTTGTGCAGCTGATCCACTTCCATATTGTGATAGACAGAAAGATAGCGTTTGTAAAAGATCCCGTTTTCGAAAAACGCAAACTGCCGGTCCGGGTGCCAGTTAATGCGGGAGAGGGCCAGCCCGAAGGTCGAGCTGTAGCGAAGCGATTCGAAACTTCCTCCTTCAAATGAGGCGAACCCTCCAGCTATCTGACGATGGGGATCGTAGCTCCAGGCGGTAGGATCGGGAGCGGAACCGCCGAAAACGCCGACGGTCGTGTTTCTCCCGACTTTGCGCCCGACATAGCCTCCGTCAATTGTGCTGAGGCTGCTCGCATAGGGCAGGTAAAAGCGCCCAAAACCGGCGACCCATTTGGACCCCGGATTGTTGTAGGTCAGATTGAGGTGATAGGTGCGGTTTACAAGGTCATTGAGTGTTGCCGGGCCGTCGCCGCCGGAACGGGAATTCAACCTCCCGCGATAATAGCCGCTCAGATTCCAATATGAGCCTCCGATGCGGGTCATGTCGGCTCGCAGTACAATCCCAACCTGAGCGGATTTCACGCCCGGCGGCGGCTCCTGGATACTGCTGTAATCCACGCCGATGCGGCCTCTCGTTCGATTGATTTCGGGCAGCTTGGGCCTCGGAATGTACTCGCGCACCTCTTCATCCATCGGGTCGCCTTCTGTAAAAGTGATGACCTGGGGATATTTGCGGGAATCCCTGGCGGACTTTTGCAGCTTCAGTTTTTCGATATCGGCAGCCGATAAAAATGCGGTGTCTCCAGCGCGAATTTCCAGATCGGAGTTAAGGATCTCGCCCGCAGATGATGTGGAGGCAACCGAAATTATCAGAATCTCCGCCATTCCCCTCATCGGTTTTCCCGATGCGTCCAGTCCTTCGCGCAGAACCGTCAGCCTTTGGCCCTCAGAGAGCCCGTCCTCCCGGCCGCCTTCGAGATAGACGGCGCCTGCGGTCACAAACTTGACTTTGAACTTGGTCGGGATGGCTCCATCTTCTTTGGCAGACGCCAGGCCTGCCCATATGAACAGCATCAGTAACACGGCACTGAACCGGGGGCGATTCCAGATACAAGTCGCTGCCCAGCGATTGCGGATGGATTTTAAGGGCGCAACCCGACACATCTTTGCAGGAAGGCTGGAGCGCCCATGACTGAGGAACATATCTAACCGGCCCTCCCTTGTGGGTGACAGGCATAACAATTGGCGCTGTTGTAAACGTAATTGTTCACCTGCCGGTGGTGGCTGTCGGTGGTTGTCTTGTCGTGCTGGTGACAGTTCGTGCAGGCAAAGATCTTGTAGTTGCTCGAATTGGTGTGGCAGTCGGCACAGGATGTCCATTTTCCCGCGTGCGCACCGCTGTAAATCGGGAACCAGGTATGGTTGAACTTGGCACCCGGCCACTGGGTAGTGGTATGGCACAGACTGCAGTCATGTGGGAAATTAGCCGCGACGTGGTTCGGGTTGGTCGTCGCGTTGAATACGGCCTGGTGGCACGACCAGCAATCGGTCGGCGTGCCGGCATACTTCCCGCCAATGTGACACTTCACGCACTGGACCGTGGTGTGCGCCCCGGTCAGCGGAAACTTCGTCGCCGTGGTGTGATTGAACGATGCCGGAGTCCAGGCGGTTGTGGTATGGCAGATCGAGCAATTCGACGGGAATCCGGCGGCAACATGATTGGGGTTGGTCGTCGCATTATAGCGGCTCAGATGGCAGCTTACGCATGCCGTGCTCAGTCCGGCATAAACTCCGCTGGAGTGGCAATTCGAACAACTGACTGTCGTGTGAGCCCCGGTCAGCGGAAACTTCGTCGCCGTGGTGTGATTAAACGACGCCGGAGTCCAGGCCGTCGTCGTGTGACATAGCGAACAATCCGTAGGGAATCCGGCGGCGGAATGCTTCGGATTCGTCGTCGCATTGTATTTGGCCAGGTGGCAGCCGCTGCATTGTGCCGGTGTCCCGGCGAACCGGTTGTTCGCATGGCACTGGGCGCAAAGCAGCTTGACGTGTGCGCCCGCAAGGATGAATCCGGTTTTGCTGTGATCGAAGGTCGCGCCGGCCCACGCTGCAGTCGTGTGGCACAGGGTGCAGTCCTGAGGAAAGCCAGCGGATACGTGAGCGGGATTCTTAGTATTGTTGAAATTGGTCAAATGACACGACACGCAAGTCGAAGGCAGCCCCTTGAACACGTTGTTCTTATGGCAATTGGCGCAGGCTACGGTGATGTGCGCGCCCGTCAGCGGGAATTTGGTGGCTGAGTTGTGGTCGAACTTCGCCCCCTTCCATTGCACCGGGGTGTGGCAGAGCGCGCAGTCCTGCGGGAATCCGGCTGCAACGTGGTTCGGCGTTTTCGTGTTGTTGTAGTCCGTCAGGTGGCACGATACGCAGGTTGAAGGCAGTCCCTTGAACACGTTGTTCTTGTGGCAATTGGCGCAGGCTACGGTGATGTGCGCCCCTACCAGCGCGAACTTCGTCGCAGTATTGTGGTCGAACTTCGCACCCTTCCATTGCACCGGGGTGTGGCAGAGTGCGCAGTCCTGCGGGAATCCGGCCGCAACGTGGTTCGGCGTTTTCGTGTTGTTGTAGTCCGTCAAATGACACGATACGCAGGTCGATGGCAGCCCCTTGAACACGTTGTTCTTGTGGCAATCGGCGCAGGCTACGGTGATGTGCGCCCCGACCAGCGTGAATTTCGTCGCAGTATTGTGATCGAACTTGGCACCCTTCCATTTCACCGAGGTGTGGCAGAGTGCGCAGTCCTGCGGGAATCCGGCCGCAACGTGGTTCGGCGTTTTCGTGTTGTTGTAGTCCGTCAGGTGGCACGATACGCAGGTTGAAGGCAGTCCCTTGAACACTTTGTTCTTGTGGCAATTGGCGCAGGCTACGGTGATGTGCGCCCCGACCAGCGCGAACTTCGTCGCAGTATTGTGGTCGAACTTCGCCCCCTTCCATTGCGCCGGCGTATGGCAGAGCGCGCAGTCCTGCGGGAATCCGGCCGCAACGTGGTTCGGCGTTTTCGTGTTGTTGTAGTCCGTCAAATGGCACGATACGCAAGTTGAAGGCAGTCCCTTGAACAAGTTGTTCTTATGGCAATTGGCGCAGGCTACGGTGATGTGCGCCCCGACCAGCGTGAATTTCGTCGCGGTATTGTGATCAAACTTCGCACCCTTCCATTGCACCGGGGTGTGGCAGAGCGCGCAGTCCTGCGGGAATCCGGCTGCAATGTGGTTCGGGCTCTTCGAATTGTTGTAGTCCGTCAAATGACAGGATACGCAGGTCGATGGCAGCCCCTTGAACACGTTGTTCTTGTGGCAATCGGCGCAGGCTACGGTGATGTGCGCCCCGACCAGCGTGAATTTCGTCGCAGTATTGTGATCGAACTTCGCACCCTTCCATTGTACCGGGGTGTGGCAGAGCACGCAGTCCTGCGGGAATCCGGCCGAAACATGGTTCGGTGTTTTGGTGTTGTTGTAGTCGGTCAAATGACAAGACACGCACGTCGCAGCCAGCCCTTTGAATATATTATTTTTGTGACAGTCGGTGCAGGCCACTGTGACATGCGCGCCTACCAGTGTGAACCTAGTGGCCGTGTTGTGGTCGAATTTTGCGCCCTTCCATTGCGCCGGGGTGTGGCAGAGCGCGCAGTCTTGCGGGAATCCGGCTGCAACGTGGTTTGGCGTTTTGGTGTTGTTGTAGTCCGTCAGGTGGCACGACACGCAGGTCGAAGGCAACCCCTTGAACACGTTGTTCTTGTGGCAATCAGCGCAGGTTACGGTGACATGTGCTCCTACCAGTGCAAACTTCGTGGCGGTATTGTGGTCGAACTTCGCACCCTTCCACTGCACCGAGGTGTGGCAGAGGGCGCAATCCTGCGGAAATCCGGCTGCAACGTGATTTGGGCTCTTCGTATTGTTGAAATCTGTCAAATGACATGACACACACGTCGCAGCAAGCCCCTTGAACACATTATTCTTGTGACAGTCGGTGCAAGCCACCGTGACATGCGCGCCTACCAGCGTGAACCTGGTAGCCGTGTTGTGGTCGAACTTCGCGCCCTTCCACTGCACTGTAGTATGACAAACGGTGCAATCCTGCGGAAACCCCGCTGAAACATGATTGGGATTGGCGGCGCGATTAAAATCGGTCTGGTGGCAGGAGATACAAGCCGAATTCAAGCCTGCATACTGGCTATTAGCATGGCAACGCTGGCAATCGACCGCACCGTGTGCCCCGGTGAGCGAGAATTTGGTTTTGCTATGGTCGAAAATCGCCCCTTTCCATTGCGATGTGTTATGGCAGAAGGAGCACTCTTGCGAGAATCCAGCGGCGGCATGATTCGGGTTCTTGGTGTCGTTGTATTTGGCCAGGTGACAGGAGACACAGTTTGAAGCCAAACCTTTGAAAACATTGTTTTTATGGCAATCACTGCAAACCGCCGCCACATGGGCGCCGGTCAATTGAAACCTGGTTCCCGTATTGTGATCGAATTTGGCTCCTTTCCACTGCGCCGTCGTGTGGCAAACGGTGCAATCCTGCGGGAAGCCGGCAGAGGCATGGTTCGGGTTTTTCGTGTTGTTGAAATCAGTCAGATGACAAGAGACGCAGTTTGAAACCAGTCCTTTGAAGACATTGTTCTTGTGGCAGTCCTGGCAGGCCACCGACACATGGGCCCCGGTCAGCTGAAATTTGGTTCCGGTATTGTGGTCGAATTTCGCCCCTTTCCACTGCGCCGTCGTGTGGCAAACGGTGCAATCCTGTGGGAAACCGGCTGAAACATGGTTCGGGTTCTTTGTATTGTTGAATGCAGCCAGGTGGCAGGAGACGCAGTTTGACGCCAGGCCCTTAAAGACATCGTTTTTGTGGCAGTCCTGGCAAGCCACCGACACATGGGCGCCGGTCAGCTGAAATTTGGTACCCGTGTTGTGGTCAAATTTCGCCCCTTTCCACTGCGCCGTCGTGTGGCAAACGGTGCAATCCTGCGGGAAGCCGGCAGAGGCATGGTTCGGGTTTTTCGTGTTGTTGAAATCAGTCAGATGACAGGAGACGCAGTTTGACGCCAGGCCCTTAAAGACATCGTTTTTGTGGCAGTCCTGGCAAGCCACCGACACATGGGCGCCGGTCAGCTGAAACTTGGTTCCGGTGTTGTGGTCGAATTTTGCCCCTTTCCACTGCGCCGTCGTGTGGCAGACGGTGCAATCCTGCGGGAAGCCGGCAGAGGCATGGTTTGGGTTTTTCGTGTTGTTGAAATCAGTCAGATGACAGGAGACGCAGTTTGACGCCAGGCCCTTAAAGACGTCGTTTTTGTGGCAGTCCTGGCAGGCCACCGACACGTGGGCGCCGGTCAACTGAAACTTGGTTCCGGTGTTGTGGTCGAATTTCGCCCCTTTCCACTGCGCCGTCGTATGGCAAACGGTGCAATCCTGCGGGAAGCCGGCAGAGGCATGGTTCGGGTTCTTTGTATTGTTGAATGCAGCCAGGTGACAGGAGACGCAGTTTGAAGCCAGATCCTTGAAGACATTGTTTTTGTGGCAATCCTGGCAGGCCACAGATGTATGCGCCCCGGTCAACTGAAACTTGGTTCCGGCATTGTGGTCGAATTTGGCCCCCTTCCACTGTTCCGTGGTGTGGCAAATCGAGCAGTCTAACGGGTAGCTCTGAGCCGCATGGTTGGGGCTGCGGGTGCCGTTGTAGGCCGTGATATGGCAGGATGAACAAGTGGCGGATACTTCGGCGTAACTGGCCGCTGTATGGCAGGATTTGCACCCTACGGAAACGTGGGAGCCGGTCAGGGTAAAATGGGTCAGGCTGTGGTCGAATCTGGCTCCTTGCCATCCTGCTGTTGTATGACAGATCGAACAGTCGGTTGGAAAATTGGATTTTTTGTGATCCGGATTTTTGGCGGATTCAAAGACCGCTACGTGACAGCTGTAACAGTCCTGGGGTGTCCCTGCGAACCGGCCTGCCACATGACATTTGGCGCAGGCCTGTGAACTATGAGCGCCGGTAAGCGTGAATTTAGTGCGCGAGGCATGGTCGAAAGTGGCGCCCACCCAGACGGTGGAATTATGGCACGCGCCGCATTCATGGGGAAATCCCGCTTTAACGTGATCCGGATCCGTAGTTCCAGTGAAATCCTTGGCATGGCAGCTGAAGCAATTCGCCGGAGTGCCGGCAAAATTTGTGCCGGTGTGGCAATTCGAGCAATCCAGGCTGGAATGGGCGCCATTGAGCGCAAAGCCGGAAAAGCGGATGTGGTCGAATTTCGCTCCGCGCCATGAATCCATGTTGTGGCAGCTGTCGCACTTTGGGGGGATGTTGGCCGCGCGATGGTCGAACACGCCGTTGTTTTGATACTCGTTCAGGTGACATGAAGCACATTCGGTATTCAGGCCGGCGAATATCCCTGCCGCAGCAGCCTTGTGGCAGGAGCCGCAATCCACCGCGGCATGAGATCCGAGCAACGGGAAGCGATTGGCATGCTGCTTTATCGATTGAAGAGACACGCTCCAGCCGCGAACCGTGTGGCACTCCTCACATTGGCCGCCGAACTGACGTTTGTGAAGATCGGCGTGACAATCGGCGCATTTGCCACCCACATCGGTGAACACCAGTTTTAGATGGCATTGCCGGCAATTGACCGAAACGTGCATCCCGCGCAAAGGATAACGGGTTTCATTGTGGTTGAAATCGGGGCTGGGGCGAATAGGCTTCCAGCTGGTAGAGGTGTGGCAGCTTTCGCAGGAGATCGCCAGGGTTCCATGAGGACTCCGGGTCCGGACCGTAGCAGTCTGAGCGGATACCACAGGCAGGAATGCGACGAGGAACATCGCCAACAGAATCCCTCGAAAACGAAGTCCCCCGCCTTGTGCCCCTGCTGATGGAACTCCCGATTGATACCAACCCGGCCCCATGGTCGCTCCCTTGCTCACTTTCCAGCTGTCAAATAGCCGTGGCATCCTCTGCAGTCACGAGTTGTGGGTTTGTACATCACGACCGTGCGGCCGGAAACCTCTCGGGTGGTTCGATGACACATGGCGCACGGAACATTCTGGTGCGATCCTGAGAGCTGAAAACTCGAACCGGTCTCATGATTGAAGATGGAAGGCCGCCATTTAAGGGGCTTATGGCAACGGCCGCAGTCCGCAGCCCCGCTGGAAGGGGCGAATTGCCCGCCGTGAATATCGTCGTGGCAGCCCGAACAGACCTTGGGCGCCGATTTGAAAGAGACATTCTTCAAACCCGGCTTGAGCGTTGCGGTTTTATGGCAGGACTCGCAGGCTGCCGCCTTGTGGGTTCCTTCCAGTACAAAGGCAGTGGAATCGTGGTTGAATCCTTGGATTTCCTGCCACGCTCTGGTTATGTGACAGGCCTCGCATCCTGCCTGATTCCCGTCCGAGCGCCGGGCGGACATCCGCTGTGCCAATTCGCCATTGTGGGGATCCCGATGACAGTCAGAGCAGGCCAATCCCTCAAAGTGATAGGGAATAGGCGGGGGAGGATACTGATCTGCCCGGTTTTTATGGCACTCGCCGCAAGGTACTGCCCCATGAGCGCCGGTAAGAGGGAAACGGAGCTGTCTGTGCCGAACAAAAGTGAAACTGGAAGGTGTGAAACCCTTTTCGGAGTGGCAATCTTCACACTTGTTTTCATGAGGCAGGCCGCTGAACTGTCCTCCGTGAACATCAGCATGACAGGCTGCACAAACCAGGGTATCGAAGCGATAGACAGACTCCTGGGCGCGGCTCCGATGGCATTTGGCGCAGGCAAGGGAGCTGTGTTTCCCCAACAGGGGGAATTTGCTCGACATGTGCCGCTCAAGAGTGAATGTCGTGGATTTGAAACCTTCCACCGTGTGGCAGGCAGAGCAATCTCCACCATCCTCTCGCCGGCTGAACTGTCCTTTGTGTGGATCCTTTTTGTGGCAATCAAGGCACTTGGCATGCGCCACCGGGACTTTGAAATTGGCGCTGTTGTGGCAGGCATGGCAGCCGAGCGGCGCATGTTTGCCCTCGAGCGGGAAAACGGTGGTTCCATGATTGAAAGCCGAGATTAACTGCAGCGGCTTCCAGTTGAGGGGCTGGTGGCAGGATTGGCATGGCTGCCGGAATGCCCCTTTGTGCGGGTCGTTGTGGCAGGGAGTGCAATCGGCGAACGGCAGGTCCCTGAACTTGACATAGGGCTTCGGATCCTCGACTTTCGAATGACACTTCTGACATTCCACTTTGATGTGAGATCCGCTGAGAATATAGCGCGCCCTTTCGTGATTGAACTGCCCCGCATCCTTCCAGCGCAAGGAGTTGTGGCAGTTTCCGCAATCCTTGGAAAGTTGCCCGCGGTGCTCGTCCTGGTGGCAATCGCTGCATTTCGCCGGCAGTCCCAGCCATGTCCGGTTCAAATCCTTCACCATGATTCCCTGGGAACGGTCGGGATTCATGCGCGATGGCTGGTGACAGGATCTGCAGGAGAGCGATGCATGTTTTCCTTCCAGCGTATAACCGGACCGACGATGATCGAATTTCGCGATCGCTGTGTCCCAGCGCACCAGCGCGAAATCCTTGCCGTTGTGTTCGGAATGGCAATTGGCGCATATATGCCCCGTCCGGTCTCCCCCGACCAGGGATGGATGGAGCCCTCGCCGCTCGTCCAGCCTGCGGCTGATTTCCTGATGGCAATTCAGACATTCAAAGGATGGAGATCTTTTGGCCAGGTCGTGGCACTTGGTGCAATTCGACGGACCGTTCAAGAAGCTGTGCGGCGCTGAAAGAGCTCCAGGAGACAACTGAGCTCTCAAAAAACCGGCTCCAAACGCCATGTATGCGAACACGATCCATCGACCCTTCATTTACAGGTTCCTGCTCCGGTTTCCGGTGTGGATATCAGGAGGGTTTCCGCAACTCAGCTATCATCTGCTGCGCACGCTTTCCGCTTTCAGACTGTGGGCTGGAGGAGATCAGGCGGCTCCACATTTCGATGGCTTTGTGGTCCTGACCCAAATTCCCATAGATCGCGCCCAGGTTGTACAGGGCATCCGGATTGTCCGGTTGGATTTTGAGAATCTCTTCCGTGGTTTGAATGGACTCAGGTATGCGTCCTGTTTCAAAAAGGATCTTGCCCAGGTCGAGTCGGGCCGGGATATTGGATGGATCCTTGATGACGGCCTCTTTGAGTAACTGCGCCGCCTCCTCTTTTTTTCCGGACTCCATGGCCAGGCTGGCCATGCGAAGAAGAACCGGGACATGATCCGGTTTCTTCTTGAGAACCTCCGCCAGCATTTTTTCCTCGTGCCGGTCCTTTTCAGCAGGTAGCGTCGCGGCGGCGCTGCCATGTGCGGCCACCATCCGGCTGCTGTCTGCAGGACCCGCGCCCGGTTTACGGCTGCAGGCCGGGAGAGCTGCCAAAACCATCCCCAGGGCAACAACCACCAGTAATCGGTGGAGAATCACGGTCCTCCATCCGGATCCCCAATCTTGCTTTCCACCCATTAACTGCATGCGATCCCTCCTTTCACTTCATGCCGGCTTTGGTATGTAGAGGCCGAAACTTCTGCAATTCCTTATCTTTATGATAAGAATTTCTTATACTTGCGACACTGAAACCTATGCCTCACCCCACAATGCAATTTTTTCCCCGGATAACCAATCCAGAATCATGGGAAAGCACCGAAAACAGTCCGCGGGACCCGATTCCCACGGGGATACCAATGGGATAGAGCTTTAGCCAAACCTTGATAGCTCTACCGATGCAAGAGATAGACCAACACTGCCCTATATGCCGGTTGAAAATCGTTTTTGCTTAAGAGATTGCATCCGTTGCCTTTATCGTAGCGCTGCAGCAGCATGCGTAACAATTTGTTGTCCTCAGCCTCCGGATTCCGGAATAGGATTCAGGGAATTTTTTCCGTCGTTCCAGGCGCTGCGGCCGGCCTGGCGAGGGTATAGAATGCCTGATGTCCCTAAGATAAATAGGCGTGGAAGGAGAACGGGCTTTTGAAGGGTCAAGATAATCATCGTCGCTGGCTGGTGCTGTGGCTGCTTTTCGCCGTCAACACGATGAATTTCTTCGACCGTCAGGTCCTTTTCGCGGTGGTGGAGCCCATTCGGCGGGAATGGAATCTGTCGGACACAAAGATCGGGCTCCTCAGCACATCCTTCACGTTGCTTTATGCCCTCGTTGGCATCCCGCTGGGGCGTGTCGCCGATCTCTGGCAGCGGCGCTTCGTCCTATCCGCCAGTCTTGCCCTCTGGAGCGGGCTTACATACATCTCGGGATTCTGCCGGGATTTCTCCAGCCTGTTTTTGGCGAGGTTGGGAGTGGGTGTGGGTGAGGCAGGCTGCGCCCCTTCCGCCAGTTCACTTATTGGCGACCTGTTCCCTCCCCAGCTTCGTTCCAGGGCTATGGCGATTTTCATGCTGGGATTGCCATGCGGGGGGGCGCTCAGTTTTGCGGTCAGCGGGTCTGTCGCCCAGCACTATGGGTGGCGAAACGCTTTTTTTATCGCCGGGATCCCCGGCCTGGTGCTCGCCGCCGCCGCACTCTTCCTGCGCGAGCCGGCAAGAGGAGGCGTCGAAAATTACAGCATCGGTGCGGAACGGCGGCCCGGGTCTCCCTATCGGCTCGTGTTCGGCCCGGCAACCATGAAGTGGATCGTAGCCTCGGGTGTCATCCACAATTTCATCATGTATGCCCTCACAAGTTTCCTGCCGGCTTTCCTCATGCGGCACCATCGCACTTCCCTTCAGGCAGCCGGATGGATCACAGGCCTGCTGATCGGCGGAGCCGGGGCCGCCGGCTCGCTGGCCGGTGGATGGTTGGGGGATTGGATGGCTGAGAAGCGCGCCAATGGTCGACTTCTGGTGTCGTCCATTTCGGCCCTTCTCGGCGTGCCTGCTGCAGCTTTCGCCTTCTCCCGTCCAGCAGGCGATTTATCGGGATTCATCGTCTCCCTTCTCTTTTTCGCGCTGGTTGCATACATCTATTATCCGACGGTTTATTCCAGCATCCAGGACATCATCGAGCCGGGGCTGCGGGGAACGGCCATGGCGGTCTATTTTTTTGCCATGTATCTGCTGGGCGGATCCCTGGGCCCGCTGGCAACAGGATGGCTGAGCGACCGCCTGGCTTTGCGCTCAGGGAACGGGGCGTGGTCAGAGGCAGCAAAAGTCGCGGGGCTCCAGCAGGCGCTTTATATCATCCCGGTCCTTGGGCTGCTTCTGGCAGGTTTCCTGTTTGCGGGATCCTCAACGGTCGCGCGGGACCGAGAGCGATTGCAGCACTGGATGAAGGAAACATCGGGAGAATGACTCCTCCACGCCGGGCCGCAAGTCGGAATCCAGGATTGGCACAAAGGCTGGCGCGGCTCAATTCGGATTGAACCATCCGCCGGTTTCATCCATCTTTTCCCCTTTAAGTTGCCCCGCCCCGGACTCGAGCGGGTCCGGGGCCACAATAGAAATGGAGCCGATCACGAATGCCTTGGAACCGCCGAATTGCACCGATTGCATCTTTGATGTGCTTTCTATTCGCAACCCAATACGCGCTGGCTACCAACTCCTACATGAGTTCCATGCGGCAGCGATACCCGCGCATAGCCGGCACGCGGCTGGAAAGCTGTTCCGTATGCCACACCACTGCGCCGTCGCTGAATGCCTATGGCCAAGCCTATCGAAGCGCCGGCCGGAACTTTGCCGCCGTGGAAGCCCTCGATTCGGACGGGGACGGATTCACCAACCTGAACGAGTTCAATGGCCTGACCTTCCCGGGAGACAGCAAGGACTACTCCAAAACCAGCCTGTACTTCCCTATCACGGTTCAAATGGCACCAAAGTCGACAAGCTTTGCGATCGTCAATACAGGTTCCAGCGAAGCAACCGTTGTACTGAGCCTCCTCCTCAATTCAGGACAGGAGGGAGCCACCGGCACTTCTGTTACAAATTACAGCGTGAAAAAAATGCCGGCGCAAAGCCAATTGGCCAATCTGGCCTCGGAACTCTTCGGATCGGGGCTGCAATTAAGCGGCGGTTGGATGAAGTTGACCAGCCCGCAAACCGGCATCACCGGCTTCTTCCTGATATTCGATGACCGCCTGACAACACTGGACGGTGCGGGGGCTGCGGCAGGAGCATCGAGCCAGGTGATTCCCATCCTTCAGAACGCGGAGGTATCGCTGGTGAACACCAGCGACAGCCGGCAGGCTTCGGCCGACCTTTCTCTGTTCGACGATAATGGACAGAAAAAAAGCACCGTGACTGTTTCCATCCCGGCCAACGGGCGGTATGCATCGACGACAGAAGCGCTCTTTTCATCAGGGCTGCCGGCCGGCAGCGGATACCTGATGGTAAATGCGAATCCGGCCGTGGCAGCCACCGAATTTTTCGGGCCAGCCGGGGGAGAAAATGCCGCTCTGAACGGCTTTGACGTCACATCGGCCGCACAGCAGGTGTACCTGCCCCAATTTGCGGCAGGAGGCGGGACGTGGAGCAGCAACCTGACCATCGTCAATACGGAGGCGAGTCCCACACGCCTGACCGTTTCCTTCATTTCCGACGGGGGCCTGGAAATCGGAAAGACCGCATCATTCGATCTGGCCGGGTACGGGCGCCTGGAAATTGCGGATCCTTCGGCTTTCGGTCTGCCGATCGATCCGCCGGAGTTGCAGCAGGGCTATATTCGGATCCTGAGCAGCGCCACGCGGATTTCAAGCTTCGTGAGATTCGGCGACGCTTCAGGCCTGCGCTTCCGAAGTGCTCTCCCATGCGCCGTGCAGAGCCGCACCGATCTGCTGTTTTCGCAGGTGGCCGTGGACGATACCTGGTTTACGGGCCTGGCCGTTCTGAATCCCGGGGAGTCCCCCGCCGACTTGACGATCTCGGTCTACGACACGCAGGGCCGCCTGGCAGGGAGTGGCACCCGCACCCTGGCCAAGGGCGCCCGTTTTTCGCTCCTTTTGTCGCAGCTGGTGCCGAATCTTCCATCTCTGACCAAGGGGTTTTTCACGGTGCATTCCACCCAGCCGGTGGCGGGTTTCGCGGTTTTCGGAACCCATTCATTGTCGGTGCTGTCGGCCGTGCCGCCGCAGTAATCAACCAACGGCCGGGGAGCAGCCGACTTCGGCCTTGGGAAAGAGCCAATCTGTTGACGGCAGCAGCCGCCTGCAATCTCGGGGTTTTCCGAGCGGGATTTTCCTGTAATAATTGAAAATCAACCGTTCAAAATCCAAGGAGAGCGAAATGAATTTGCGAACATGGTTTGTGGGTGCCGCACTAAGCCTGAGCCTGGCAGCTGCGCAGGAGCCGGGGGGCCGTGGAACTGCATCTTTGACACTCAACGGCAAAAAGATATCTGTCGATTACGGCAACCCATCGCTGAAGGGACGAACCTTCGATGATTTAGCCAAGCAGTTGCCTGCGGATCGGGTCTGGCGCGCGGGATCCGGGGCCGTAACCACTATGACTTCCGAAACGGCGCTCACCATCGGCGGGAAAATGGTGCCTGCAGGAAAATACTCCCTTTATGTCCACTGCCCGGTCGAAGGAGAATATTCCCTGCTCGTCAATAAAGATTTGGGGCAGCCGCTGGGCAAAATCTGGGCTGCTGCTCCCGCCGCCCAGGCCAACGAGCCCTATCCCCATTTTGAATACCAGAAGGAAATCGGCAGCCAGGAAGTGGCAAGAATCCCGATGAAGAAGGGGACCGAAGCCGGCGGGGATCGCTTTACCATCTCCTTCAAATCCCTTGCTCCGGAATCGGCATTGCTTTTAATGTCCTGGGGAGACCGCAGCTGGTCGCTGGAAATCAAGGCGGCAAAGTAATTCCGGTCTGAAAAATAATCTCCGAAGATTCAACGCAGCCAGATGAGCTCATTTCTGTGACTTTGCTTTCGGCTGCAACCGCAGGGGCAACGCAGCCGCGTTGCCCCTGCCCCCAAGGGGGTCCCGCATTGCCTTCGCGAAGACACGACCGCCTAAGTACTCGTGTTCGTAAATACGATAACGTCTGCTGGTGGGCTCCAAAGATCGCGCAATAAGCTAAAAACCCTATCCTGGTCCTCGCCACTGCCATCGGCTTCTTGAAGCCCACCAGCCCTTCGGGCGCCGGCGGGGCGGCCCTGTCTGCTTTGTCGCTCCTCCTCGACGATGGCTGGCATCGCCTTCGTCGTCGCTTCGCGCATCCAGGGCCGCCGCGCTCGGCGCATACGTTATCGTATTTACGAACAAGAGTACTAAGCTGATAGATTCCTCAGGAAATCCTAACAACTAAAATCTCCCGCTGTGCGTCTATCCGGATGAAACGATCATCATTCCCGGCTGGAAGCCGCAACCGCCAAAGCCGGCAAGGAAAGCGGAGGGTTTTATGAAAAGACTTCTTGCGTTAATGAGCGTTGGTGTGATGTTAACCACTCTGACCGCCGCGGCTTTCGCGCAGCAAGTGCACAGACTGAAGGTCACGATCCCGTTTGATTTCTATGTTCAGGACCAGCTGATGCCCTCTGGAGATTACATCTTTCAGATGCAATCGATATCGGGCAACGCCGCATCAGCATCTTCCATCGCGATACTCCGGGGTAACAAAACCGTTGTCGCGATAGTATTGACGAATCCCGGGACGAGCAATATGGGTGAAAATCACGTTCACTTCGTGCGCTACGGCAACAAAACCTATCTGTCAAAGGTCGAAAATGTGGGTCTGCAGGCCAATATGAATCCTTCGAAATCCGAGAAAATCCTCCGGGCCCAAATAGAAGGGACGAATGCTAAAGTGGCCGCGGCTCGCTAGCCACATTTCTATCGAGGTTGCGTCCCGGCAGCCGCAATGATGAAATGCGGCGCGGGACCGGGACGCAACCGCTTCACTTTTTCAGCCTCTCCCGGTAGTGCGCCCGGAATTTGGCCACTTTGGGCGAGATGACCATCCGGCAATACGGCTGTTGCCCATTCAGCTCAAAATAGCGCTGGTGATAGTTCTCGGCCTTATAGAAGGATTGGAACGGGGCCAGTTCGGTGACAATCGGGTTATTCCACAGCCGGGCTGAGGTGATGTCCCGGATCACCTTCTCCGCGACTTCTTTTTGCACCGCGCTGCGGTAGAAAATCACCGATCGATACTGGGTCCCGACATCGGCGCCCTGCCGGTTCAGCGTCGTTGGATCATGAACGGTGAAGAAAATCTCCAGCAGTTCTTTCAGGGATATGACTTTGGGGTCGAAGGTAACCTGGATGACTTCGGCGTGCCCGGTCTTTCCGGTGCAAACTTGTTCGTAGGTGGGTTTCTCCACGTGTCCGCCGGAGTAGCCCGATTCCACTTTATCCACCCCTTTGAGCTCAGTAAAAATAGCTTCCGTGCACCAGAAGCATCCGCCTCCCAAAGTGACTGTTTCGCGGCCATCCGCCGGCACTGATTTATTCTTCTCCATCGTGTCCATCCCCTTTGTGACTCCGGCACAAAGCAATAAGCAAAGAATGCCCAGCCTCACCCCATCTGTAATTTTTAGGTTGACCATGCCAAATGATACCTGTCGGACGGGAATAATTACAGCCACGGCGAAAGTCGCCAGCCATGGAACCATACGGTACCTCGAATGAAATTCCGGATTACGGATTGCAGAGACAATGGCCTATAATTCTGGCGGCCGTCATGATTGGCGTCGAGCTGAATCGGCCGCAAGTGCGATAATTGTTTGGAATCTGATCCGGGCGACTCATTGGATTAACGTGATCCCTGAGCCGTCGAGAGGATTCCGAGACGTCATGTTTCATCCGAAAGCTGAATTGAATGGAGAAAAGAATGAAATACGGTCTAAACATCCGCCCCGATGGAGCTTTGGATTTTGTTTCGGTTGGAGCCCTGGTCCACCGGCTGGATCCGGGAATCATCCCTTTCCGCAAGGCGACCGAATGTCAGATCCACGTAAGCGGCGGTGAATTCAATTGTGCAGCCAACCTGGCGGATTGCTTCCGGCTGAACACCGGCATAGTCACTGCCATGGTCGATTACCCTGTGGGAGACCTGATCGCGGAGCGGGTGAAAGCCATGGGGGTCAAGACCTTCTTCAAGCGTTTTGCGCACGACGGGGTGACCGGCCCCAACATGGCCGCCGTCTACAGCGACCGTGGGCAGGGCGTGCGGGCTCCGGTCGTGTTTTACAACCGCTGCAACGAGGCGGCCGCTCAGCTCAAGCGGGGTGATTTCGACTGGAAAGGCATCTTCGCCGGGGGCGTTCGATGGTTCCACAGCGGCGGGATCTTTGCGGCTTTATCGGAAACGACCTCGGACGTGATCATCGAAGGAATGGAAGCGGCCAAGGCGGCCGGGGCTATCGTTTCCTTTGATTTGAATTACCGGGCCAAACTGTGGAACCGTTGCGGCGGGCACAAGCGCGCCCTGGAAGTGATCGGCCGCATCGTGAAAAACGTCGATGTGCTGGTCGGTAACGAAGAGGACCTGCAGATGGGCCTGGGAATTCCGGGACCCGAGGTTGCCGCCAAATCCAAACTCGATCCCAGCACCTTTTTCGGCATGATCGACCGCGTGGTCCAGGAGCATCCGCAGGTAAAGATCGTCGCGACTACACTCCGAGAAGTACATTCCACTAACCGCCATGGCTGGAGCGCTGTCGCATGGATAGACGGGCAAAGCTACGTCGCGCCTACCTGCGAGCTGGACATCCTTGACCGGGTTGGCGGCGGCGACGGCTTCGCATCCGGCTTTTTCTATGGCCTTCTGAACGGTGAAACCCCGGAGGAGGCGGTCAAACTGGGTTGGGCTCACGGCGCCCTGCTCACGACGTTCCCCGGCGATACCACCATGGCCACCGTTGAACAGGTGCGCGCATTCGCTAAGGGAGGTTCCGCGAGAATTCAGCGCTAAAAGCCCGCAACATGCATCCTTTCGCTTAATCGTGTAGGTCCGGGCGCCCAGCCCGGACCTACACGGACGAAGAATGTAAGCCTTTTACATGCAATACGTTACCACCTGATCTCCGGCATCTCCCCATCCGTCGCCGGGGACTGCCTGCATTCCCCGCAGGGGAATCGGCGCCCGCCCCAAATCACCGGCATGACCGGGATTCGTGAAGCTATCGATTTCCTCAGGCAATCCTAATCAACTCCTGTTCGGGCTATTTACGTCTTACTGGGCGAATGAAGTCGATGACGAAATGCAAAGGAAGTCACGAAAAAACCTTGGAGGGATTTATGAAGAAGTCATTGTTGGTTTTGAGTCTAGCAGTGCTGGTCATGATCTTTGCGGGAGCAGTTTATGCGAATACGGGGCTGCTTCGTGTAACGATACCTTTTGACTTTTACGTCGGGAATGCACACCTCGCCGCCGGTGATTATGTCTTCGAGATGCGACCTATCTCCGCTTATGCCGCCACTTCAAGCTCGATAGTGGTCCGAACGAAGGACGGCGGGATTGCCGCCCGGATCCCGACCATGCCCGGAACATTACGTCATGGCCGACGACCACCTGCATTTCTCGCGCTATGGCAATCAGTATTTCCTGGCGAAGGTGGAAAGCAGCGGACTGCAGGCCAGCCTGAAGGCAACCCCTCTTGAGCGGGAACTTCTGGCTCAGGCGCTTGCCCCCCAGAGTGTGGTTGTCGGATCCAAGTAGTAGCCCCGGTAAGATCGGGGCACGGAGGGCAGGCAGTGCAATCAGGCCTGCCGGGATTCTTCCACAGCGAATATGCCGGACTTAAGCCGGACCAATTCGCTCCCTCCAGCGAAAGGGCTGCCTCCCGAAAGGGGCAGCCCTTTTGACTTTGATCATCGGGCAGCTGATTTGCGGCTGGCCACCCACTTTTCGGACGGGCCGCTTCCCTTCTGGGTGGTTCCTTCTATGGCGCCGCCCGCCTTGACGACACCGGCATAATTTCTGGCGCTCGGATTTCCGTCCGGCACGCTGAAGCTGATCCGGTCTCCCATCAATACGGCGCTCTGCAGGGGCAGGGTTTTGCCTTCCAGTCGCAGGCTCCCTTCAATCTTTTGGAATTTTTGCCTGAGCGTAAGCTCAGCTTCACCAGCAGCGGTCGTCCATGCCCACATCCCTTCCACTTTGGCCGGGACAATCCAGAGATAGCCAGAGCGGCTGGCAGCCTGGATCTTCTGATCCGCCTCCCATTCATCCATATCGAAAGCGTGAGTCACGACGCGGGTTCCGGGCTTCATGTTAAGGATTTTGGGGCGCAGTCGCAGATTCAAATCGGGCAGGAGATACATCGTGAGCACCGTCGCCTGGCTGAAGTCGACTTCGAAAATATCACCGCGGACGAATTTTGCTTTGTCGGAAACGCCAACCTCGCGCGCTTTAGCGTTGGACAGCTCCACCATATCGGGATTGAATTCCACGCCCAGGGCGCGGGCGCCTCTTTTGGCAGCGGCGATCACGATACGGCCGTCCCCGGAACCCAGGTCGATCAGGTAATCGTCGGGGGTCACCTTTCCCAGATCCAGCATGGCCTCGATCATCTCGTCAGGGGTTGGAACCCAGATGACGTCTTTACCTTCCTGGCCGACTGTGGGCTGGAATTTTTCCTGGCTGGAAGATGTCTGTGCTGTCAGGGGAGGGACTAAAACGGCCAAAAAGACAAAAAGTACGATGGTTTTAATTCGCATAGGTTCGGACAACTCCTTCCTGTTGCTTTCGGCTCGGCCCGGAAGCCCGGTCCGCCGCTCGTCGCGCCGATCAGATTTCTTACCGGCGCTTCGCCGATCAATGTACCACAAAATCTTCCGCCTCGCTCCTTGACCTCGCCTCGCGGGCCGCTCCGCAAACGCCACGGCATTTATGAACAGGCGTACCCAGGCAACGGGAAACGGAGATCGACCTTGGGATGAGATTCGGGTATGATCGCGCTTCGTGCCCGGTTCGGTTTAGCCGGGCTCCTAATTCTCCAACAATTTGATGCAGACCGATTCCTATGGCCATGATTTCCGAACGACCCGTCCACAGCCGCGAGTTCAGGAAACGCCGCGCACTCAATTGGCTGACGCTCGGCACGACCTACGCAACCATGTACATGGCGCGTTACAACCTGTCGTTTGCGAACAAGTCGCTATCCGACACCTTCGGTTGGGATAAAACGCAAATCGGCGCCATCATCTCCACCATGCTGACCATTTACGGATTTTCCGCACTCTTCAACGGGCCAATCGCGGACCGGATCGGCGGACGCAAAGCGATGCTGATCGGGGTTTCGGGCGCCATCGTGTGCAACCTTGTTTTCGGTATGGGAGCCTATGCGGGTTTTTTGGGAACAGGAACGCTTCTTCTCGCCTATTTCTCGACCGTCTGGGCCCTGAACGGATACTTTCAATCCTACAGCGCCCTTTCCCTGATCAAGGTGAATTCCGCCTGGTTCCACGTGAGGGAGCGTGGCGTGTTTTCCGCGATTTTCGGATCGATGATCCAAAGCGGCCGGTTCTTGATTTATCTCATCGGCCCGATTGCGGTGACCGTGCTTCCCTGGCAGTGGGTTTTCTTCATCCCGGCCGGTTGTATGGCAGTCATGGTGATCATGACGTTCTTGTTTGTGCAGGACTCACCGCGGCATGCCGGCTTCGAGGACTTCGACACGGCCGACGCATCGAGTGGCGACACCGAAAAAGCCGACCTGAAGTACCTGTTCAGAAAGGTTTTCACCAATCCGGTCACTATCACCATCGCAGTGGCAGAGTTCTGCACCGGATTCGTTCGGCACGGATTCGAACAGTGGTTCCCACGCTACATGCAGGAAGCCCAGCATCTGAGGCTCGATTCCCCGATCTTCAAGTCCGGCGCTCTCGCAGTTGTGGCCACAGGCATCCTGGGGGCTTTCGCTGCCGGTACGATATCGGATTGGGTGTTCAAATCGCGCCGCCCGCCGGTAGCCTTCATCGGCTATGCGCTGCAAGTAATATGCCTGGGAATCATCTGGTGGGCGCCAAGCACGACGGTCATTATCGGGGCCTTCATTGTGAATTCCTTCGCCATCAGCATGGTCCACTCCATGCTCTCGGGCACCGCCTCGATGGATTTCGGGGGAAAGAAAGCAGCCGCTACGGCCACGGGAATGTTTGACGGAATGCAGTACATCGGCGGATCGGTGGTCGGCGTGGGAATGGGATGGCTTCTCGAGCATTTCGGGTGGGGAGCATGGGGGCCGAGCATGATCGGCTTCGCCATGGTCGGCGCCATCCTGATGATCTTCCTCTGGAATGTGGTGCCCCAAAGCCGCTCCGCACACTGAAAAGTGATGTCGTTTCAACCCCGGCGGGCCTGCATATCCCAGAGCCGGGAAGTCACCCTTTCCAATTCGGCTGCCAGAAGTGCGGGATCCGCGGTCTTTTCGGGCATATTCTCGAAGACCGCATAAGGGATGCGGTGTCCGCGGATTTCGATGACCTCCCCGTTTTTGGACTCGATTTCATCCCAGTCATTGGTGCGGTAGTAGAACTCCATCTTTTCGTCAGGAAGGGAATGATAGAGGATGGAGTCCTCTTCCCCTGGGCGGGCGCGCCGGCGGTTTTTGCGCACCGATTCCTCGTAGCTCACCCGGATATACATCAGCGAAGCCCGGCTCAGCATTTCATCGGAGAGAAACGACAGCGCGTTTTGAATAGCGCCATCGCCGCCGCGGGCGAATTCCACGAGGGATGTCATTCGCTCGTGATAGCAAGGATCCTTGACTAGTTTTTTCCGGTACTCCAGCGCCAGGCGCTTAATATAGAGGTCCCAGATATAAGCGTCTTTAAACCAGTATTTTTCGTCGCTCCAGATGCGATCTTTTCCCATCTGGCTCATCAGGTCATCCAGCTCGAAGGTCTCCCAAACATAGAGGAAATCGTCCAGCTCGTCAAAGTTGGCAATGTGGAATCGCTCGAGGCGGACAATGGGATCGCTTTTTTTCAGAAAATCGATGATTTCGGATTTGCCGGCGGCCGGGCGGCCGGTAATGATGAGAACCGGAAAATGGCTATTCATGGTCTATCCTTTCGCTGCCTGGGGGCAGGCTCTATTGTAAGGGCTCGCGCAAAAATAACCTGGCATTTTGTTGTGGCTCATTCGCATATCTAACATGCGGACGTCGCCAAGTAATCTGCAACGATTTCCGCAACGAAATCCAGGATGAAGCTTTCGTCACGCCCGGTAGTCTCGCAGCGCACAATCCGGTAGGGGAAGCGCGAATGAAGCTCTTCATAGGCTGCAACCACCTCGGTGAGAAAGTCCCACGCTTCATATTTATTCAGCCGCGTCTGAGCCGCATGGCGCCTGCGCAGCTCCTCGACATCCGCCATGAGCAGGACCGTCAGTCCAGGCGGCTCGATTTGCTGCGCAGCTTCGAGCATGGTCTGCTGTGCGAGAAGAAACTCCAGAGCCCGTTTTTCACCCCAGCGCCTCAGCCGGACCGACTGGTATGCAAACCAGCTGTCCACATAACGGTCGCATAATACCAGCTTGCCTTCGGCCAGCGCCGGCTTGATGCAGCGATAATAGTTATCAACTCGGGCGGCGCCGAACAGGAGCGCTTCTGCGGGGCCGCTCAACCTGTTGTCATAGCGAAAAACATTGCTCAGCGTATCCCAGGGAGGAAGCTGCCAGGGCGGATCGGTCACCAGCAACGCATCCATCTGGAACAGGTCCTTGGACCGCGAGGCGAGGTGCTGGCAAACCGAACCCTTGCCGACAAAATCCGGGCCTTCAATAGCCACCAGCCGGCTGCGGGACGATTCGCGCCCGAGCAGTTCGGTTCCGAGCAGCTTTACCACAAGGTCCGTCACCTCCTGGGTCCGGGCGTAACGGCGGACCCCGCCGCGAACTCCGGGATGACCCAGGACCATGCGCGACACCTCAGCCTGGGCCGGTGCGATTGCCAGAACAGGCTTCCCCCGCCGCGCGGCGTACTCTATCTCCATTCCGACTCCGTGAGACGCCAGCCCGACTTCCGCGATAATGGCGCTGCTCCGGTTGATCGCGGCGAAATTGGCTTCCATCACCCGCTGAGGGTCCAGGTTGTCTTTGCGCGACCCGGTATCCTCGTGGGGCAGATAGGCATCGAAACCCGCGGCAAAACATCCTGCCTGGATATCCTTGTATACGGAAAGTTTGGCTTCATCGGCCCGGGTAAGCCCGCCGGCTATATAAATCAACGGCCTGGGCCGGCTTGGTTCGTAGATGGTCATGGAAATCCCCAAAGAGAAGGTTGAGATCCCGGCGAAAGACGGGACAGCGCGGAACGGGCGGCGACCACACCCGAAACTGCCGCGGGCAGCACCCCTGCTGTCCATCCCGTGCAATCCCCGATACACCAGAGATTCTTGGTATTGGGGACGGAAAAATTGGGATTCAGACCAATGCGCGGCATGATCCACTGCGCGGCCGGGGCATAAATCCGGGCATCGCGGGTCGCGATGCCGGGGGCGAAACGGGCCAGGCGTCGAATGTGTTCCCGGATGGCGCTGACCACGCGTTCCGGAAGAACCAGCCCCAGATCGCACTCGGCGGCATTTTGCAGCGTCGGCTCGAAACCCGTGTCACCCGCCGGCAGCTTTTGGTCTCCGAGGAACTCTGTCAGCTGCATGGCCAGGGGCCGCGTTTCCCCGTATTCGCGCACAGCTTCACTCAAGGAGTGAAAAACCAGCAAAGGATTGCGGATTTGTGCCGCCGAGATGCGATAAAGGAAGTTCACGCTGGATGCGCGGCTCGGGTGCCGCCGGACGGTGTGCCCATCCACCAGGCAATGGTGATCGAGATTGAAAGAAAAAGCCCGGCCCTCATGAACCAGGCAATGGGTCTTGCTGTACGAATGTCCGTCATGGAGCTTTATCTTGGGGTTGTCTCCAGCCTCTTTCAGTTGCTGCCCACCAAATGCCGGAAATTCCAGGCGGACACCGATATCCAGGTTGTTCGGCTTAAAACTCAGCCCCAGGCGTTTTTCCTCCACAAGCCAGGCGCTCCCCGCCCAGCCGACAGCAAGGAAGAGGTGGGTGCAGCGGTGGAGCCTTTCTCCCTCCGGCCCGACCGAACTTACCTGAAAATCTTCTGTGCCGGGATCCCGTTCAATCCGGGTGGCGCGGGTATTAAAAGCGAATACAACCCCCCGAGCTTCCGTGGCCCCGATAAACCGGCTCAGGAAGGCTGCTGCCATATCGCTGCCAAGCGGTCGAACCGGGTAGGTGTCGAAATCAAGAGAAAGAGCCGACAACCGTCTGCGAACAACTCTTAGCTGATGCGGGTTGGGGATGGCTCTGCGGATTTCATATCCCAGGTCCAGCAGGTGCTGGTAAACATGAAAATCGATGTCTTCCAGGGCGCGTGGATACTGGTTGGCAAGATCTCCCTCAAACTGGGTTCCGGCGTCCGGTGAAAGGCAGAGCTTGGCGTCGGCCAGAAAACCTGCGCCGCCCTCGCCACAAAGAACCGCCTGGGGATCGAAGCGCCAGTCTTCCCGGGAAAGGAAGCGCTGATCGAAACGAGGTCCCCGTTCCAGCACGGTCACAGAGCCCGGCCACCCTCCCCGAGACAGGGCGTGGGCGCAAAATAGGCCAGCGGGTCCTGTCCCGATTATGAGCGCGTCGGCCACCAGCCTCTCTCCATAGTCCTACAAACCACCAAGGCTGCTGCGCGCGCAATGTCCGCCCTGTGACAGGCCCAGGAGCAGCCTTCAGGCCCTTGGCGGGCCTGACGGTTATTTACCAGATGCTGACAACTGGAAGATCGCGCATGGTAACAAGTCCTGGCGGCGCCTGGCAAACCCTCCGGAGCGCATTGACCGCGATCGCTATGGTCGCAATATCTCCATGAGTCCCGTTCAGGGTCACCTTCAGTTCCGGCTTGCCACTGACTATCACGGTGTCGTGATCGTTCTCATTGTCCAGCGCGGCGACGAAGACGAGTTTGACAAATTCTCCCGCTTCCGAAAATCCGCGGGCTTCCTGCCTCAGACCGATGACTCGACCCACAGGAACGTCAAAATGATCTGTTTTGACCAGCCTTTCGGCAACAACGGGTTCAACTCCGTCTTCGTATCGAACCAGCTTCTTTCCCAGCGTATCGAAAATCATGGCTACCGATTCAGGCAGGCCCACATGCCCCATCCGGCCCTCCGCCATCTTGCCCATGAACTGATCCACGGTCATGCCGGATCCGATCTTGGCCTGGAAAGGCCCGCGGCGCTTGGAGGCATTCTGCTCCCGCCGCACTTCGACATGATCCACGCGCTGGCAAATGCCGGTCAGCCCGATGGGAAGCGTATCCATGAGATAGCCTGGATTCACTCCCGTGGCCAGGACGGTTTTCCTGGCTTCCAGCGCGGCCTGATCGATTTCGCGTGCCGGCTTCGAATGAGACGTCCAAGGAAAAGACATTTCCTCCGAGGTGGAAACGATGTCCAGGCCATGATGGAGGATCTCGATAATCTGCGACTTAAAAAGATCGAAATATGAACTGGTAGTATGAAGAACTGCATCCGCCGGGGTTACCGCCAGCACTTCGGCGAGCTTTGCCATGACCGGCATGCCCAGTTTGCGTCCAAGGCTGATCACCTCTCCGATATCCTTCCCGACTTTGGCAGGATCGATATCCACGGCACCGACCAGTTCCAGACCGGACCGTTCCAGGACATGCCGAGCCATATGGGAACCGATAGGACCAAGGCCATATTGGATCACTCGAATTTTATCCGACATGAATTGTTCTCCTTGTTATAAACGTAAACCTGGATTTTATAACGAATGCACTCGGATTCCCGGTATTAAATCCACTTGATATGTCCAGGATATTGAGTTGAGATAGCCCTGAATTGAAGACCGGAATTCCCGTCAGGCCGAACTCAGCAACTGCGTATCCGGTTCTTATGAAGACCTATATTGAGGAAACATCATGAATCCTACCCGAAGAGAGCTTCTCCTCACCTTGCCGATCATCGCAGCCGCGGGTCAGAGGGGAATCGCCATGCCGGCCAAAAGCTGGAAGCCGACGAATCGGCATATTATGCCGCTATACCGAAGCCAATATCGAATTTGCGGCGGCGGAAGGCTTCAAAAGCCTGGAACTCAACGCCGCACCCAAAAGCCGTCTTGATGCCGCAGTGGTAAGCGACGAGGAAGTCGAAAAAGCCAAGAGCTTCATTGCCAAAGCCGGATTGGAGATTTCGGCCCTTGGTATATCCGTCAATCATACCGCTCCCGATCCGGCAGAACGTACGCGCATCACGACCTATGTCGCCAAAGTGATCGAACTGGCTGGAAAAATGAAAGTCCCATACATCGCAACCATGTCAGGCAACATGCCGGGCCGCCCGTTGAAGGAGCAGGTTGACGAAATCGTGCGGATCTACAACGAGAAATATTTCGCATTGTGCGAAAAACACAAAGTCCGGATCCTCTGGGAACCTTATCCCGAGGGTGCTAACGTCGCCACCGGCCCTATCGGATATGACGCTCTTTTCAAGGCGTTCGGCAATACACCCTACGTGGGGATCCAGTTCGATCCGTCTCATTTCTTGCGCCAGTTTATGGACCCGATCCAGTGCATGAAAGACTACATGGACAAGATTTACAACATGCATCTCAAGGACACTGAGATTTTCTGGAACACCCTGAAGCGATGCGGCATCAATCCACCCCAGCGGACGCGTTGGTGGCGCTACCGGATTCCGGGCTATGGCGAGGTCAAGTGGCCCGAGGTCTTCACTGTTCTCATGGATGCCGGGTACGATGGCACCATGAATATCGAACACGAAGACGATACGTACGGGAGATCACTGCCGGACGGCAATTTCAGCGAGGATTACAAGACGGGCTTCCGGATGGGTCTTCGCTACCTGCGCCAGTTCGTCCCGGCATAGGCAGAATGACACAACCTATCGTCTCGGATGAACGCGGATCGCAACCGAAGGATCCGCGCTCATCCGGGATTTGTTGGTTTCAAGCTTGGACCGGTTTATTTGGCAAAAGGAAGGTCGACCGAGAGCTTCGCCAATCCCCACGAGAGGGAAAAAGCCGCACCGGAAGGCTGGCTCTTCAGTTCGATGGTGAAGGTTTCGACCGGGCTTCCCACCGCTTCCTTTTTTACCGCGACACTCGCCGCATCCTTGGCTTTGTCGTGATTCATCCCCATGCCCGAGGTTTCCTTGTTGAAAACCAGTTCGTATTTTTCCGCCGAAACCTTGAGCAGCCATAGTCCGTACGTCCCCTTGGCCAAACGGGTGCTGCCGACCATTAAATCGACCGGAGTGGTCAGCGTGGTCATATCGCCGCTGCCCATTCGCCAATAGGCTCCTTCTTTCTGCCACGTCCACGGGTCCCGCCCTTTGAGTTGAGGGCGCCCGTAACTGATCGTGATATTCCCCCCTGCAGCCTTCAATTCAGCCTTGCCTCTGTCCTCCTGGGCGCGCGCCGGAACGGCTATTATAAAAACCGCCACTAAAATCGCGCATAACCCCGCTGCTCTTTTCACCCTCATGCTTGGAATCCCCCGAATTGGTAAAAGGTTGATATTCTGATCTTTCTTCACATTCGTTTTCCGCCGAGGCTCTGAACCAAGCCGGCGATTCATTAACTTATTCCTAAGTTATGTCGAGTTTCAAGTCAGACTGGGTTGGAATTGTGATTCAATCCGAAAAGATCGTCTAGACCGTGGAGCAAAAATCTGAAGCCTGCATCCGGTGGCCGGTTTTCGAGGTCCCTGCGGCGAAAGATTGCATCAGGTGTGGAACGCAGGTTATTTGCCTTCGGAAGGCGGCATGCGTGGTCCAAACCCGCCCCTACCATGTGCAGCCCCCCGATGCTGTTCTGCCTCCCGTATGCTCTGTTCAAATTTCTTTTTTTGCTCTTCGTTCAAAATGCCGCTGATTTTGAGATTGGTTTGATCTCGCACTGCATCGAATTGAGGCCTCATCCCGTTGCGGATCGCATCGATCTGGCCTCTCGATTCGTCCAGGATCACCTTCAGCTTCGCCTGCTGATCGGGGGTCAGCTGAAGCTGATCAAAAATGGAGTTGGGAGGTCCGCCTCTGCGCGGCCCGTTAATATTCGATTGCGCCCATCCGTGATTTTTGGCCCAGAAATTCAAACTGCCTGCCCCGCAAAGGCAACCCACCAGAAATACGGCTATCAATATCGTTATGGCGCGAATCCGACCGTTCATTGGCTTTTTCCTCCCTGCTCCAGCCAGTATTTGATTTCTTCGTCCGACTGGAACTCCGGCATGCCGTTCCCGGCCGTGAGCGAATCGGAATCTGTAAGTGAAAAATAGATTTCGGCAAGGTTGACCGCCCGCGGCCCGGTTGGGCCGGTCCAGAGGATAGCGGTCAGCACCAGCATCAACGCCACCAGGGACCAGGCTGGAGCCGGCCTGAGCCATGCAGCCAGCCACATATCCCATGATCCGGAGGATTCAAAAGCCGCCCGGGCGATCTTTTCTGCCGTGAAGGACTGTGCCGGCAGATCTTGTTGCCTTGCCAGCTGCACGATGTTATTCAGGAACAGGCTTTTCGAGGAGCATTCTGCGCACTTTTCCAGATGGGCTTCGAATCCTCTCATTCCGGCCGGATCCAACTCTCCATCCCTGTATTTATCGAATTGCTCGCAGTGCTTTTTCATTTTCGCCCTCCCGATTTCAAACCCGCCAAATGTTTGCGGTACTTCTTCTGAAGATCGGATCGTGCCCGCGAAACCCTCACGCGGACCGTGACTTCAGGAATGCCAAGTATAGTCGCAATTTCCTCGTAACTCCGTCCTTCGATTTCCCTCAAAACAAAAGCCATCCGGCGCCTCGGCCTCAGCTCATCCAGCAGTTGGTACGCAATCTTCAGTTCGCCCGAGTTATCCTCAGCGGTTCTCACCTCGGCCTCCCCTTTACAGGACATTTTCAAGGCTAGCCGCTCTTCTTCGGATTCGGTCAAATCACTCCATAATTTATATTTGCGGGCCTTTCGCCGCCTAATTTGATCAATACAGTAATTGCTGGCAATCCTCAGCAACCAGGGCCCAAAAGGAAGTCGGCGATCGAACCGGCGCAGGGAGACCAGAACGCGCATGAATATTTCCTGAACCGCATCTTCATTCTCTGTGGAGTTGCCAAGTGTGCGGTGAACGGTGCCCCAGACCATCCCGTTATACTTGCCCACCAGCCGCGCAAATGCCGATTCGTCGCCCTGGAGCGTGGACTCGATCAAATTCGCATCCGCAGTCTCTGGCATTCCGGACATTAAATACGAAATCGTCCCGGCATGAAACAAAAACGATTCCTCCGGTAAAGGGGAGTTCTCATGGGCCCGGGTCGGAAAAGCCATCGATTCAAACCGAGTCAAGTCCCGAAGAACACCCCACCACGGCACGCGATCCGGCCTTTCCTGGACGTCGGATCCTGTTCCCTACATGGACAGGATACGCAAATCGTGCCTATCGTTTCACTTTGTAGGGTTTTAGAAACGAATTTTCTGCCTGCGAGTTCAGGCTTTTGTGAAAAAGTATGAACCGAAGCGAATTTCCGGCTCACATCCGATCGTTTTTTGCTACATTCGTGGAGAAATTCAAGCCTGTCCCCATTAATGTGAAAGGAAGGTCCTAATGAAAAGACGCAGTTTTATCAAAACTTCACTCGCGCTGCCCGGGTTGGCTGCGGCAGGAAAGGCTGAGCCTCTGTTTCAAACCGGCAGCATCGCAGGCAGGGAATACTACGAACTGCGCGCCTATCGCCTCAAACCGGGTGCTGATCAGGCAGTTATTGATGCGTATTTTGAAAAAGCCCTGATCCCGGCCATGAATCGCCTTGGCGTCAAGAACGTCGGTGTTTTCACAGAAAAGGAACCCAAGGACACATCGCCGGTGTGGATGATCGCGGCCTATTCCTCCCTCGAAGCTTTTGCCGCCGTAGGCAGCAAGGTTCTTTCCGATCCGGCACTGCTTCAGGCCGGAGCGGCTTATCTGCAGGCTCCGAGAACAGATCCGGCTTTTCAGCGAATTGACAGCTGGCTGATGCTGGCCTTTGCAGGACTGCCCAAAATGGATCTTCCCGCCTATTGCCGGGAAAAGAAGCCGGGCCGCGTGTTCGAACTGCGTTTTTACGAGAGCCATAGCGAACTGAAAGCGCTCAACAAGGTTGAAATGTTCAATGCCGGAGAAATCGAAACCATGAAGGAAGTCGGGCTTGGTCCGATTTTTTATGGCCAATCCCTAATCGGCCGCGACTTGCCTCACCTCATATATATGACCTCCGGAGAGGACATGGATCTTCACAAGAAGCACTGGGATGCCTTCCGCGTTCATCCGACATGGAAAAAACAGTCATCGGATCCGCAATACGCAGGAAACACGTCCAAAAACACCGCCCTTATCCTGTCGCCCAAGCCATATTCCCAGATTTGACAGGGGTGAAGGCATTCATGGGGGGTGGTTTTCTGAGGTCCGGGGCTGAACCGCCCTCCACGAAAAAAGGAGATCAGCTGCATGCCCCGGATGATTCCAAGTCAGCGGTTTCCGGACGAGCATGAGGCCGTGTGCCCCCGCAGAGGAGTTCAGCAGAGGAGTCCAAGTGAAGCGCCGTGATTTTCTGAGCAGGGCTGGATTTGGAACCTATTCCATCATCATCACTGGCGCCGGCTTGTTTGCCCTGCCTGACGGCCAGGCCCCGGTCGACGGTATTAGGAAATCCTTCGACAGGATCAGCCCGCCGCCATCCCTGAGAAAAATGGCGGACTCCGAACCCCGGATGACGCTGGTTGAACTCGAATGCGATCTTCTCGTGGCAGGTGGCGGTTTGGCTGGCGTCTGCGCCGCCATCAGCGCCGCCCGGCATGGGGCCAGGGTTGTTCTGGTGCAGGATCGCTCGCGCCTTGGAGGCAACTCCTCCAGCGAAGTCAAAATGCATGTCGTGGGGGCGAATTCCCACAAAGGCCGGCCGGGTTGGCGCGAAGGGGGGCTCATTGAGGAACTGAGACTCGAGGACGCTGTGCGCAACCCGCAGCGCTGTTTCGAGCTTTGGGACCTTCTGCTCTACGACAAGGTCATCAGCGAAAGCAATATCACGCTCCTGCTCGAAACCGCCGTTTATGCCGCCAGCACAAGCCAGGGAATCATCACCGAAGTGTTGGCCCGATGCGACCGGAGCGAACACCTCTACAAGATAAAGGCGCGACTTTTTTGCGACAGTACGGGAGACTCGAGGCTGGCGCTGGAAGCGGGCGCCGAAATGCGGACCGGCCGCGAATCCAGGGCGGAATTCGGCGAGTCGCTCGCACCGGAAAAAGCCGACCAGGAAACCCTGGGCAGCAGCATTTTATTCACTGCGCGCCAGTACGACCGTCCGATGCCTTTCAAGCCTCCATCCTGGGCCAGGACCATCACGCCGGCGCAGCTGAACCACCGTGAAATCACATCCTGGGAGTACGGTTATTGGTGGGTAGAGTGGGGAGGCGATCACGATACGATCAAGGATAACGAACGCATTCGCTTTGAGCTGCTCTCGATCGTCATGGGTGTATGGGACCACATTAAAAACAGCGGCCGATTCCCCAGCGCCTCGCATTGGGCCATGGACTGGGTGGGGATGATGCCCGGGCGCCGTGGCAGTCGAAGAATCGTCGGGGATCACCTGCTGACGGAGAAGGATCTGCTGAGTGGGGAATTTTTCGACGCGGTCTCCATCGGAGGTTGGCCGATGGACGATCACCCGCCGGGAGGCTTCGACCGCCCGGACCTCCCCCCCAACACCGTCCTGAAAACGCCGGAAGTCTATAGCATCCCGCTGCGTTCGCTTTACAGCCGCAACATCGCCAACCTGTTGATGGCCGGCAGGAACATCAGCGCAACCCATGCGGCATTTACCTCCACGCGCGTGATGGCAACCTGCGCTGCCGTGGGCCAGGCGGTCGGAACAGCCGCCGCCCTTTGCCTGCAATACCGGATGGCACCCAGGGAGTTGCAGAAAGACCGGCAAAAAGTGCAGGAACTGCAGCAGACGCTTCTGCGCGACGACCAGACCCTACGAGGATTGAGCCATCAAGATGAAACGGATCTCGCCCGGTCCGCATGGGTAACCTCATCGGGAGAAGAACCCGGCACCCCGGCAGCCGCTGTGCTGGACGGCATATCGAGGGACATTCCGAAATCCCCAGCCCATCCCGACGGCTCAATCCATCAATGGTCGGCTTTCCTCGGAAAGGATGGAGCCTGGATAGAGCTTGCTTGGAAAGCACCCAAACGCATTCAACAGGTGCAGATCACGTTCGATTCCGGATTTGCGCGCGAACTGACCTTGAGCGCCAGCAATTCCATTAACAAAGGCATGATCCGAGGCCCTCAGCCTGAAACCGTACGTGACTACCGGTTGCTCACCAGGGCCTCCGGAGAAAAGGAATTCAAGGAGATACTGTCAGTGAAGGGTAATTACCAGCGCTTGCGGCGGCACTCGTTCCCGCCCATGGACCTGAGCGCCTTGCGGCTTCATGTATTGGCCACGAATGGCGATCCTCAGGCCCGTGTCTTCGAAATACGCTGCTATGGGCCCGCAAATATAAAATGATGCGACAAGTTTTCTGTAATATGCCCCTAACAGGATGCCGATCCATTAAAAGAAAACGCGACCGCGGCGGGAGATAAAGCTCTATCCATCGTCCCCGGTAGGCCGAAGATCGCCGGAGAGTCCGCAGCCATGACCACAAATGCCAGTGAAATTGAGCATGACATACGGCGCTGGCTGAGCCATTCCAGGCAGCGCGTGGAGGAAATCTATCGTGCGGAAATGAACCGGCCGCACAGCCCTATCCCGGAAGAACTGGTCAACCTCAGCCTCAATCATATCGACCGAGTCGTCGGCAACGCCTCGGCCATTGCGGCCGGCGAAAAACTGGACTCCCGCCTTTTGGAGCTCGCCGCTGTTCTGCATGACTGCGCGAAGCTGGATCACAGCGAGTCGTCCTCGGGTGGCGTCGACACCTGGCGGCATCACCAAAAAGGGGCTGCAATGGCAGCGGATATCATTCTCAAGGAGCTTCATGGCTCCTCGGATCTAGCCTGCCACGTAGCACAAATGATCGAGAGGCACAGCAACATACCCTTCATCCGGCGCTACTGGGAAGCGAGAGGGGAGTCGATGCCCGGGCCCGTCACGCCCGAGGATTTCGCGCTGCGGGACGCCGATGTCATCGACATGCTCTGGGTTGGGGGGCTGGCCAAAATCATTCGAATCCGGCAAATCCCCGATTCGGATTTCTTCAGGGAAGACGGAGGCGATATTCAGCGGGCTCTAGAATCCGCGCGGCGGAGTTTCGACGAATCCAGGGAATGCTTGAGTTCAATAACGGCGCATCTCCTGGCCAAGGAACGTATTCAAACCGTGGAGTCGTTCCTTTCCGAAATTTCAGAAGTTCGCACGCTCGAGGAATTCAACGAGCACTACCACCAATTCGTGGCGGAAAGGGAAGCCGTCAGATCCCATCCTTATCACTGATGCGCAGGCAGGTTCAGCTTAAGGCATGCCTCACCGTCCCTCATCATATGGATCCGGGCTTCACAAGGTGTCTCAGAACTCGCTAGAATGCAGCCATGGAGCGGGCTTTCAGCTCTTTCTGCCATTTTTGACTCTCCTTCAGCTTCATTAGAGCGGGACGGGAGTTCAGCCCTCCAACGGTCCGACCGCCTGTTCGACAGCTTCGAGGATTTCACAGGATTTTACCAGCTCCAGCATGGTGTTATGATCCGGATACAAAGGCCGATCTTCATCGAGATGGGCCACATGCCTACGGATAACGCGGCGTGCAGCTTCCACTCCCTCCCCGGGTTTGAAGTCCCGAAAATCAAGGGCCTGCGCCGCCGCCATATATTCGATACCCAGGACGCCGTAGGCGTTCAGCAGGATTTGCCCGTTCTTGAGAGCCGTGTTCATGCCCATCGAAACGAAATCTTCCTGATCCCCGGCCGCAGGAATGGAACAAATGGAGGCCGGCGCCGACAGCATCCTCTGTTCGACGATCAGGGTGTCGGCCGTGTACTGACTGAGCATCATGCCGGAGAACATTCCCGCGCCCTTGGTCAGAAAGGGCGGCAGGCCGACGCTCAGCGCGGGATTGGTCATGCGGTTCAATCTCCGCTCTGAGAGAACACAAACCATCGTGACAGCGGCACCGGCTGCATCCATGGGAAGGGAAACCGGCGTCCCCTGGAAGTTGGCCCCCGTCAGGGTAAGCCTGCTCTCCGGGAGGAAGATAGGATTGTCGCACACCCCGTTGAGTTCGGTTTCCACCTGCTTTCGCGAATACGCAACAATGTCGTGGGCAGTGCCGATGACCTGGGGAGTAGATCGCATGGAATAAGCATCCTGGACCTTGGTTTTGATCTTGCCGGACAAGAGGTCGCTCCCCCGGATGCAGCGCATGATCGACTTTGCGCTGCGCATGGCACCGGCAAATCCCCGCAATTGGTGCAGCCTGATATCATAGGGCTTTAGATTGGCGAACAGGGCTTCGAGCGTCATGGCGCAGGCAATTTCAGCTTGTTTCAGCCACCGGTTGATATCGTAAAGATGCAGGGCACTCATGGCTGTAAGTACGTTGGAGCCGTTGATGGAAGCCAGACCGTCCCTCGCCATCAGACCGGGAACCGGAATTCCAGCTTTCTCCATCGCGATCCTGCCAGGAAGCCGCCTGCCCTCGTAAAAGGCTTCGCCTTCCCCCATCAGGAGCAGGGCCATTTGAGCCATGGGGGCCAGATCGCCGCTGGCTCCCACCGAACCCTTCTGGCAGACCACCGGGGTGACCCCCTTGTTCAGCATTTCGACCAGGGTCAACGTGATTTCCGGGCGGCAGCCTGAATAACCGTGAGCATGAACATTGATCCGGCCGGCCATCGCCCCGCGAATATGCTCGATGGGGGCCGGATCGCCGATTCCTGCGGCATGGTTGTAAATCAGGTATCGCTGAAATTGCTGAACCTGCTCATCGTCGAGGACCACCTCGGAGAACTCGCCAATTCCCGTGTTGATCCCGTACATGATCTCCCGTGCGCTGATCTTTTCTTCGAGCATGGCGCGACAGGCCTTGATGCGATCCAGGGCCGCAGGATGAAGTTCCACGCGAGTGCCGTGACGGGCGATGTCCACAAAACTTTCGATGGTAAGAGAATTTCCGTCCAGTACGATTGCCATGGTTATTTCCTCATTTGTGCTGGGAGTGCGATCGGGCAAAGCCTTCGGAGGGCTGGAGCGGCCACTCTCCAAAACGCGCATCCGAAATCAGGCTCTCGATCACCATTTCCCGTAATGCCCGGATATGAGTCTCCACAATATGCCGCGCGGCGCCGGAGTTGCCTCTCGCCAACGCTTCAATCAACTCCCCGTGCTCCTCGACAGTGCGTTCACTTTGAGGATGGAGTTGAACCCCATAGTTGATGAGACGCTCGCTCTCGGAAATGAGTTGAGCCGTCAAGCGCGCAAAGCGACGGTTGCCTGAAAGTTCGGCAATCTTCGAGTGTAAAACGCTGTTGGCCCGAATAAATCGACGGATGGAGTCCTGCCCGCCGGGGCGATACCCAATCGCTCCGAGTTTTTTCAGCGCCGAGAGTGTCGTTGCGTCGGCCTTCCCGGCGGCGAGCGCAGCCGCGGCTGGCTCGATCAGAAAGCGCATCTCAAACAGCTCACGTACATCACGGATTGTAATAGGAGCTACATGGTACCCATGCCGCGGGGTGACCAGCGCCAGGCCTTCCTGGACCAGCCGCCGCAGAGCCTCCCGGACCGGGGTTTTCCCGACCTCCAGCCGCACGGCAAGCGCGGATTCTGTCAGCCGCTGCCCGGGCGTGAGGCTGCACTCCACGATTTGCGCACGGAGCTGGCGGTAAGCTGTGTCCGCCAGGGAATCCCGGGATTCCCGTGATGTTTTCGCGCCTCGGTTCATGGACCTATCTTCCTGATATCTTACAAACATTTGGTAATATATCACAAATGTATAGAGCTTCGATGGAAAGACTCCGAGCCGTTCTCCGCCGTCAAGCTCTCCATGTGGCGGCCGGGGATCAAACCCCCGGCTTAAAAACTCAGGCTGGGCCGCGTAGTTGCCGATATGAGCGCCTCAGAAACCGACGCCTGGGGAATCAAGGCACAGGTGTCAAATGGATGCAATGTACCCATGAAAGGGGGCTGCGGGACAACGGTACTCCGCAAAACCTGCGGCGCCGTCCAAGCCATAATGTCCGCGCAAAGCGGGGAGAATTCTATGCAGGAATGCCGCTTCTCGATCGAAGGCACAGCCGATGCGTTGGAACTGATGCAGGAGGCCTGCCACCTGTTCCGGAATCAGGAAACCTGGGCCTTCTCGGCCCAGAGGCGCGCAAGGTGGACGACCGTTTCCACGGATTTCTCCATGGCATGAACTGAGAGCCACTCCGTCGGCCCGTGGAAGTTCTGCCCTCCCGTGAAAATGTTGGGGGTTGGAAGCCCCTTCTCGGTAAGACGCGATCCATCCGTCCCGCCGCGGATTGGCGCCCAGGTTGGATCCAGGCCGGCTCGACGTACCGCCTCTTCGAGATATTCGACGACTCTCAAGTCCGCACCCATATGGTCATTCATGTTGCGGTACTGCTCGATGACCTTCAGTTCAATGCGGGTCTTGGGGTGCAGAGCCTGTACCTCGGCTATTATCGCTTCCAGTTTGCTCTTCAATACCATCAGGCCTGGGGTATGGAAGTCTCTCAGCAGGATCTTCAGAGTCGACTCAGCCTCGGCCCCTGAGAGCGCGTGGGGGTGGATATAAGGCTCATAGCCCTCCGTGGTTTCCGGTGCGATATCCTTGGGCATCCGCAAAATGATGTCTGCCATTGCCCGGATCGAATTCACCATGATGCCTTTCGCCGTACCGGGATGGATATTCCGGCCGTGCACAGTGATCACGGCCATGTCGGCACTGAAGGTTTCCTTGTTGATTTCACCAAGCTTGTCGCCGTCCACTGTATAGGCGAACTGGGCCCCGAATTTTCCCAGGTCGAAGTAACGGGTTCCGCCGCCGACCTCTTCATCAGCGGTGAACCCAATGGCGATGGGACCATGCGCCGGCTCGGGATGGGCCATCAGTTCCTGGATCGCGGTCATGATGATCGCGATTCCTGCCTTGTTGTCCGCGCCCAGAAGCGTGGTTCCGTCTGTCGTAACGATGCTCCTGCCGATGTTTTCTGCAAGCGCCGGATTTTCATCTTCACGAATGACGACCGATGGATTTCCGGGAAGCTGAACATCCCCGCCCTGGTAGACAAACACCTGCGGTTTCACGTCTTTCCCGCTCGCGGAAGGTGAGGTATCGACGTGGGCAATGAAACCGATGACAGGAACACGTTCATGGGCCGGATAATCCGCTGGAATGCTGCCGGGCAATACAGCCATTACCAGACCATGCTCATCCATGGAAACATCGGGCACCCCCAGCTCGCGCAACTCATCAGCCAGAAGCTTGAGGAGATCCAGCTGCTTTTCCGTGCTGGGGTAGCTCGTGGATTCCTCGGAGGACTGGGTATCGATTCGAACATAGCGCAGCAGTCTGTCCAACGCCGTCTCTTTCATGGGTTCATCTCTCCAAATAGGTGAAAAATCGTGAAGCATCTGTCCCGCAGCGGCCTGTTCCTATCCCGGCAGAGATCACTCGACGGAGAGCGCTACCACTGATTTGGGCGGCAGCTTCACATCCAGGCCGCTCGAAATGATTCGTGCGCCGCTGAATTCGACCGGCTTGACGGCATCCGGCTTTTCAAAGGTGTTGTGCGCATTCATGGCCCCGGCTATCAGGATACGGCCTGAAACCCTTGAAATGGCGGCTCCACGCAGGCTGATGGCAACCTGGTTCGAGTTGCCGGGGTCCAGGTTGCACAGGGTAATATGAATCCTGCCATCCTTGTTGCGTGAAGCCGACACGCTGACGGCAGGAATCGTGTCCTTTTCAAAAGCATAATCAGCTGCCTTCAGCTCCAGAGGCAGCAGAGTCGCGTCCTGATGCTCCTTGTACATTTCGTAAACATGGTAGGTCGGGGTCAGCACCATGCTGCTGTCGCGGGTAAGGATGACCGCCTGGAGCACGTTGATAGTTTGAGCGATGTTTGTCATCCGGACTCGGTCGCAGTGATTGTTGAAAATGTTCAGGTTGATCCCGGCCACCAGAGCGTCGCGCAAAGAGTTCTGTTGAAAGAGAAACCCTGGGTTAGTGCCCGGTTCCACGTCGTACCAGGTCCCCCATTCGTCGACCATCAATCCCACGCGCTTTTTGGGATCATATCTGTCCATAACGGTGGAGTGCCGTTCGATCAACTCGCTCATGAAAAGGGTCTTCTTCAGGACCTTGAACCATTCCTGTTCACCGAAGTTTGTGGCGGAGCCTTTGTTAGCCCAATCAACCGTATAATAGTGCAGGCTCAACCCCTGGATTACACGCGCGGTTTCACGCATGAGAACATCGGTCCAGGCATATCCGTCATCGCTGGCGCCGCAGGCGATTTTGTAGAGCCGGTTGCCGCTGAAGTTGTGAAGGTAGCTCTGAAAACGGCGCAATACGTCGGAGTAATACTCGGCGCGCATGTTCCCGCCGCAACCCCAGGCTTCGTTTCCCAGACCCCAGAACTGAATCTTCCACGGCTTGTCGCGACCGTTGGCGCGGCGCAGGTCGGCCATCGGGCTCTGGCCGTCAAAGGTGAGATACTCGACCCATTGCTCCATTTCACGCACCGTGCCGCTTCCTACATTCCCCGTAATGTAAGGTTCGGTCCCTAACTGTTCGCACAGGTCCATGAACTCATGGGTCCCGAAATGATTGTTTTCGGTGACGCCGCCCCAGTTGGTATTGACGATGCTGGGACGCTTGTCGCGCGGACCGATCCCGTCCATCCAGTGATACGTGTCGGCAAAGCATCCTCCCGGCCAGCGAAGATTGGGGATGCGGATCTGCCGCAAGGCCCCCACTACATCCTTGCGGATGCCCCGAACATTGGGAATGGATGAATTCTCTCCCACCCATAGGCCCCCGTAAATACAGGAGCCCAGGTGCTCGGCGAAGTGGCCATAGATATGGCGGTTGATTGCCAGGCTGCCCAGATCGGCATTAACGATCGCTGTCGTTTGCGCAACCGCCTCGCGGGCGGAACCGGACTGCAGTACCACGCATAGCATTGCGGCGGCTACTAAGCTGGTAATTGTGCACTTCATGGGACCTCCGATTCAGGGATTCACCACAGTAACGGGCAGCAAAATCGGTATACCTGTTCCGGCCTGCACCGCCAGAACCCACATGCGGCCCGCGGCAAACGAAGTCCAACGTCGCTCCACGGTAAGAGTTCCTTTGAACTTCGTTTTCGCGATGGAGGGCACGAGCTTGGAAACCGGGACCTGGAGATTTTTTCCGGGCTGCAGTTCCACGCTGTCGGATCCTTTCGGGACATCGGCGCCGGAAGCGTCTGCAAGGGTAAATCCCAGATGTGTCCCCGATTCGGCCGTAGCCTGGACTGCGAGGATAGTATCGATATTTTTGTCCGGGTCGATGACAACCGGAATGGAAACCACGTGCGCCAATGGCAATCGAACGCGCGTGCCGGATTTCTCGCCGGACGCCAGGATTGACATTTCGATTTCGACGGCCGCATCCGAGAAAACCTGGCCATATGCAGCCCCCCGCTGGATGCCGCCTTCTATTGCAAGGATTTCGCTGCGACCGGCGGGAATTTGCAGGAATTTCAATTCGCCTGCGCCAGGAATCGGAACGCCGCCGCCGAAATCGTCGAAGAGCTTTACAAGAACATGAGCTTCTCGATCGCGGGAAGGATTGTTCAGCTGCACCATCGAAATCGTCTTACCGGCTTGAGCAACATAGGGAACAAACTGAATGAAGGGTACCAGCGGGGCGCGCAGGGTCCGTGGCGGATCAGCCGAAAGGCGCAAAACTATCGCGAGCGATTTTGGATCATAGGATAATCCGCGCAAAGCCGAAATGGCTCTGGAATCTTCGCGGGTGATTTTGGCCAATGCGGAAAAGCTTCCCTTTCCGTCTTTCGAAATCCAAGGCTTCTCTGCGCTCGTCCCGGCATCAATGGCACCGCCGGAGCACACAACCTGCGCCCCATGGATTTGAATCGCCGCATCCAAGTTCAAATTGACCTGGAATTCTGCGGTTCCGCCGGCAATCTGCCCATCGGAATCACGCTCGGCGGACAGCTTGACCCTGCAGAAAGCGGAACCTGCCGGGAGGCCTTCACCCGGGGATATCAAAGTCTGATGGAATTGATAAACCTCTGCCGGGCTCGCAGGCGGAGCGCAGGTTCCTGGCCCGGCGGTGAACAGGAGATAAAACAACAGAGGAGTCAGAATTGCCACAACACCGCGCATAGTCGGCCTCGTTTCCAAAGTACAGAGATTGGATTATCCATCATTTCTGCGAGGTCTTTGAGGCCTTTGTGGTGAAAAAAATCGGCGACAGAAACAGAATCTGTTTACCTTTGCTTTTGACTTCCGGCTCCGCCCCCATGTATGAACTACATGGGCGGAATGATTTGAACCGCTATTCCCGTAAAGCAAGCTTCGGCGGGCGGCGGCCGCCTGTCGGAAAGGAAAAATATGCTCCTGAAATACGCGCCCTCATGCTTCCGCAGTCTTTTCTTCGCAGCCATGATCCTCCTGCCATTCGTAACCCTAAGCCGGGCGCAAACCATTCCCCGGCCGGAGCACCCGCGGCCCGACATGTTCCGCGCCGATTGGCAAACCCTGAATGGCAGCTGGGATTTCGAGTTTGATGACGATGACAAAGGGCTCCAGGAACGATGGTATGCCGGCGAAAAAGCGTTTTCGAAGAAAATCACCGTCCCTTATTGTTTCCAGAGCCCGCTGAGCGGCATCTCGGATCCGAGCTACCATGACGTCGTCTGGTACCGGCGTGCGCTCGAAGTCCCCAAGGCATGGTCCTCGCGTCAGCTGGAAATCCATTTCGGGGCTGTGGACTATGAAGCCACGGTGTGGGTCAACGGAGCCTGGGCGGGAAACCACCGCGGGGGGCACGTCGGATTTTCCGTCGATATCACGAGGCATCTGAGGCCGAAAGACAACGTCATTATTGTTCGGGCCTGGGATCCTTCTACCGACCTCTCCATCCCTCGAGGAAAGCAGTACTGGCAGCCCAAATCTTCCGGGATTTTCTACACCCGTACGACAGGCATCTGGCAGCCTGTATGGCTGGAGGCGGTAAGCCCGATCCACGTGGAACAATTGCGGATCACCCCCGATATCGATCATTCCCAGGTCCGCATTGAACCCGTCCTGAGCCGGATCTCCCCGAAAACGCTTCTTTATGTCAGCATTTACCTGGACGACAAGCTGCAGGCGCAATCGCAGATCACCTGCATATCCAATCGCCCGGTCGTGGTGCAAAAGCTGGAGGGCCAGAGACTGTGGAGCCCGGAACGGCCGGCGCTGTACAACGTTCACTTAGAGATCGTGGACGGGACGGTCGTGGATAAGGTCGACAGCTATTTCGGCCAACGGAAGGTCAGTGTCCACAACAACCAGGTTTATTTGAACAACAGTCCTTATTACCTGCGCCTGGTCCTCGACCAAGGATATTGGCCGCAAAGCACCCTGACGCCTCCCAGCGACGAAGCCATCCAATACGATATCAAAATGACCAAGGCGTTCGGCTTGAATGGCGCCCGCAAACACCAGAAGGTGGAGGATCCGCGCTGGCTCTATTGGGCAGATAAGATGGGGCTGCTGGTCTGGGGAGAAATGGCGAACGCTCACACTTACAACGAAACCTACGCCGCCCGCTTCGCCGATGAGTGGCAGCAGATTGTGGCCCGCGATTACAATCACCCCTGCATCGTCGCCTGGGTGCCGATCAACGAGAGCTGGGGAGTCCCCAATATCCTTACCGATGCAGCCCAGCAGGAACATGCGCGGGCCATGTATCACCTGATTCGCTCCCTGGATGCGACCCGCCCGGTCGTCGACAATGACGGGTGGGAACATACGGATGCCACCGATTATATGACGCTGCACGACTATGCACGCACCGGGGAAGAGCTGACCGCCAAATACAAATCCCTCGAAACCGACCGCACTCGCATCCCGAGAAACGGCCGCGAAGCGCTGGCAATGGGAATCCGATACAACGGCGCGCCGTTCCTCATGACCGAATTCGGCGGGATCGCCTACAGGCTCGGGGCACCCAGCGCGGCCAATGAATGGGGCTACTCGGGAATAGAGCCGACGGCCGAATCGATGCTGAGGCGGCTCGACGGCCTGGTCAAGGCCTTGCGCGCCAACGCCGCCTTCGCCGGTTTCTGTTACACACAGCTGACGGATGTCGAGCAGGAGATAAACGGTCTTATGACCTACGACCGGAAGCCGAAAGTGGATCCCGCGGAATTCAAGAAAATCTTTGCACAGTGAGCGCCGCCCAAGGAAGTCATTCCATGGTAGATCCGATAGGACAACTGGCTGCCCGGGTACGTGAAGGAATCCGAATCACGGTTATGACCGGCGCAGGAGTTTCAGCCGCCTCCGGGGTGCCGACCTTTCGCGGGAGCGGCGGCCTGTGGAATAACATGTCCGCCCAGGACCTCGCCACTCCCGAAGCCTTCTGCAGGAATCCCGGAAAGGTATGGGAGTGGTACAACTGGCGCCGTGAGCAAATCGCCCGTTGCCGTCCGAATGCCGCGCACGAAGTCCTTGCCGCCTGGAGCCGGCGCTATCCGGGTTTCACGCTGATCACTCAGAACGTCGACGGGCTGCATGAAAAAGCCGGATCATTGAATGTGCTCCGCTACCACGGGTCCATCTGGGAAGTTTCGTGCTGGAAACGCTGCGCCACGTCCCCCTCGCGCTGGCTCGACACTACCGTGCCGTTCCCTGAAATTCCTCCAAAATGCCCGCACTGCGGCCAGCTCATTCGCCCCGGTGTTGTGTGGTTCGGCGAGGGGATCGATCCTGAGATCATGGACCGGTCGGAAGCCGCTTGCGCTTGCGACCTATTCCTCACCATCGGCACTTCAGCACAGGTATATCCGGCGGCAGGACTGATCCGGTCGTCTGCCCATCATGGCGCATTCACCGTGGAGATCAACCCGGAGGAAACCCCGAGCTCGGACGAGGTGGATCTATCCATTCGCGGGCCTGCGGAAACCGTACTTCCCGAAGTTGAAGTGAGGATCAGGAATTAAAAACGGCGCTTTTGTCTTTTCCATTCACCTGCGCGGTTTGGGAGTCACGCAGCCATGAAATGCCGATATCTAAGGGCCCTATGGATTCTCATTATGACTGGAGCTGCACTGCCGGTGTTGGGCAAGGACAGCGCTGCATCCACATCCGACCTTACCATCTCGTACAACAAGCCGGCCGAAAAATGGCTGGAGGCATTGCCGGTAGGGAACGGACGCCTCGGAGGAATGGTGTTCGGAGGAATCGCGCAGGAGCGCATTCAGCTGAACGACGATACACTCTGGTCTGGCGCCCCGAAGGATTGGAACAATCCCGAAGCGCTCAAGGTACTGCCCAGAATCCGCCAGCTAATTTTTGAGGGTAACTACGCCGAAGCGCATGAGCTGGGGAAAAAAATGATGGGCCCGTACACCCAGTCGTACCTGCCGATGGGCAACCTCCGGATAAAAATGGATCATGCGTCGGAAGCCAGCGATTATAGGCGCGGACTCGATCTGGATTCGGCGATTGCTTTTGTACGATATTCCGTGGGCGGAATCGAATACGCGCGCGAGATTTTCTCTTCTTATCCCGACCAAGTCCTGGTTATGCGCCTCAGCGCCAGTAAGCCCGGAAACCTCAGCCTGACCGCTTCGCTCGACAGTCAGCTGCATTTTCGAACGGCCGCTCGGAAGAATTCCCTGGTGCTGCGAGGAAAGGCGCCGCTGCATGCGGATCCCAACTATTACCCTCGCGACAATCCTATCCGCTATGCCCCGGACCAAACCGGCGAAGGGATGAATTTCGAATGCCATCTTGGAGCGGTTTTGAAAGGAGGCCGCCTCGAAACGGGCGAAGGGAATCTGACAATCCATGGGGCTGATGAGGTAATTCTGATCCTGAGTGCCGCTACGAGCTTTAACGGATTCGACAAATCTCCCGGACTGCAAGGAAAGGATCCCGCCCCAATCGCAGCATCTCAACTGGCGAACGCCCTGAGAAAGGGCCACGCAGCGCTCCGTGGAGCGCATGTCGACGATCATCAACGCCTCTTCCGGAGAGTGCAGCTCGATTTGGGCCCGTCGCCCTCCGGGGCCGGCGGCCTGGCAACCGATGAGCGGCTGAGGAAGTTCGGCGCCGACGATCCCGGGCTGGTAGCGCTCCATTACCAATATGGACGCTATTTGCTCATCGCGAGTTCCAGGCCGGGCACGCAGCCGCCCAACCTTCAGGGAATTTGGAATGATGAAATGCGCCCTCCCTGGAGCTCCAACTGGACCATCAACATAAACGCCGAAATGAACATGTGGCCGGCGGAGGTCGCGAATCTCCCGGAATGCCATGAACCACTGTTCGATCTAATTCGCGAGCTGGCGGGAAACGGCAAAAAAACAGCCATGGTGAATTACGGAGCGCGAGGCTGGGTTGCACACCACAACACCGATATCTGGCGCCAGTCTGCCCCGGTAGGGGACTTTGGCCACGGTGACGCGACCTGGGCACTCTGGCCGATGTCCGGCCCCTGGCTTTGCAGCCATTTGTGGCAGCATTATGAGTTTTCCGGCGATCAAACATTCCTGCGGGAGAAGGCCTATCCATTGATGAAAGGGGCCGCCGAATTCTGCCTTGATTTCCTGGTCGAGGGGCGGGAGGGGTACCTGGTGACGGCGCCCTCAACTTCGCCGGAGAACCGGTTCGTGGCGCCGGACGGTAAGAACTGGGCGGTGACCGCGGCCACCGCTATGGACATAACGCTCATCCGCGACCTTTTCAAAAGGTGCATCGCCGCGTCCGAAATCCTGAAGGTCGACACAGCCTTCAGAGAACAGCTGCGCAAGGCAGGCGCGCGGCTGGCTCCGCTGAAGATCGGCGAGGGAGGCAGGCTGCAGGAATGGGACCGCGACTTCAAAGACGCCGAACCTCACCACCGCCATGTCTCGCACCTATGGGGTCTCTACCCCGGCAATGAAATTACGCGTGAGTCCGCTCCCGGCCTGTTCGAAGCGGCGCGCCGATCCCTGGAACTGAGAACGGATGAAGGCACCGGATGGTCCTCCGGCTGGAAGATCAGCTTGTGGGCGCGTCTGGGAGACGGCAACCACGCGCTTCAGTTAATACGCCGTACGCTGCGCCTGGAAGACGGCGGCGTATATCTGAATCTCTTCGGCAGCCACCCTCCCTTTCAGATGGACAGCAATTTTGCTTTTCCCGCCGGAATATCGGAAATGCTGCTTCAAAGCCATGAAGGAGATATCCACTTCCTGCCGGCCCTTCCTTCCGCTTGGCCCGATGGATCTATCCATGGGCTCAGGGCCCGAGGCGGATTCGAAGTCGATCTTCAGTGGAAGGGCGGCAGGTTGGATTCGGCTGAGGTGCGTTCCAAGCTGGGAGGAACGCGAAAAGCCAGGTATGGCGGGAAAGAGGTCTGGCTCAAAACCGCCCCGGGGAAATCCTATCGCCTGGACTCATCCCTTCAGGTAATGAAGGACCCATCGCCGAAACGGACTGGAAAGCCGTGACAACGCCCTGGAGAAGGCTGCACAAAGCCCGACTGCAGGACATCAAGGAGCACGATCTGCGGCCGAACCTGATCCGGTTAACCAATGGGCCGCAGGAATTCCGATCCTGCCAGCCATCCCGCGGAATCTCGCGCAGCAATTGCGGTCTCATCCGGATGGGTATAGAATTGCCAAATATGAAGATGCTTGGCATATGTTAGATAAAATGGTAAGCCTCGGAAAAAATGGGCGACTGGTCATACCGGTCTCCTATCGTAAAAAAATGGGGATCACCGAAGGCGACAGGCTGGTCCTGCGCCTTGAAGACGGAACCCTCAAGATCATGACTCCCCGCCTGGCAGTCAGATTCGCTCAATCGTTGGTCCGGCGCTATGTTCCCGACGGACGCTCGCTGGCGGACGAACTGATCGCCGAGCGCCGGAAGGAATCCAGCGATGAGTGACTGTGTCCTTGATGCCTCAGTCATTCTGCTGCTGCTGCATCGCGAGCCTGGCAGTGCCAAGGTTGAAAGGCTTCTGCCCGGTGCCATCGCCTCTTCTGTCAACATTGCGGAAGTGGCGGGCAAATTGGCCGAATCAGGAATGCCCGAAGCTGATTTCCGAGCGGTGATCGGGGCGCTTGGTTTGACCATTGTGGATTTCGACTTAAACATGGCCTTTGAGACTGGATGCTTACGTTTGTTGACCCGCAATGCCGGTTTGTCCATTGGGGACCGGGCATGCCTCGCCACGGGGAAGGTCCTGGGCAAGTCGGTGGTCACGGCCGACCGTGCCTGGGCTAAGCTGAACCTGGATATCAAAATCCGGCTTGTCCGCTAGGTCGGGACATTGGACTATCCTGGGGAAAGCGTTTTGACCGGCTCGAAAATGGAACCACGAAGAACAGAAACCTGGACTAGCGTACGGCGGGAGTCATCCACCTGCGGCAAATACAGCAAAACCAATCAAACCGCTAAATCACAAAGGCCGCAAAGGTTTTATTTATATATCTTTGCGGTCTTCGTGGTCTTCGCGGTTTAATCTCTTGAGCGCTCCAAGTTTCCAGAGAGACTCTGCAACGGCGGCGTCGCTTTTTGAAAACAGAAACTGGGCTAAATAAGACACGTTTTAAATGGGGACACAGATGAGCCCTGATAGAAACTGATCCAATTTAAACACCATATACCTTGCCATATGGCATGGAATAATCCATAATTAGGTCATGAAAGCGACGATTCCCATGGATTCATTCGGCCGTCTCGTGCTTCCCAAGCGGATCCGGCGGTCTCTGAATGCAACCAGTTCCGCCGTCTTTGAAGCTGAGGTTTTGGGCAACCGCCTGGAGCTGAAATTGATAGAGCCGGGAATTGCAGGGCTGCACCGCAGGGGAAAGCTTCTGGTCGTACCAAGGCAAGGGATTGTGGTGGACGCCGTTCAAGCTGTCGAAGAAACACGGAATGACAGGTTATGATCGAGTTCTTCGACACGACCGTCCTGGTGGCGGCGATGGTGGAAGACGAAAGCCGACACGAGGCATGTGCAGATGCGCTGGAAGCTGCCGAAAATGGATATGCCGCTGTGCACTCCATCGCGGAATGCTATGCGACTCTCACCGGCGGCAGGTTGGGCGTGCAGCTTTCGTCGGTTGATGCTTGCCGTTTAATCCGTCACAACCTTCATGAGCGCTTGTCACTGGTCAGCCTCTCACCCGCTGAATACTTCAGGCTGTTGGATCAGGCCGGGCCGGCCGGTGCCCGCGGGGGTGCGATTTACGATCTGATGCTCCTGGCTTGTGCCAGGAAAGCAAGGTCGGGCAGGATCTATACGCTCAATGTACGCCACTTCTCGGCCCTGGCTGCCGATCTTGCAGCACAAATCGCCTCGCCGGGCGAACATCACCGCTGATTCAATTGCGATCTTGATCGTCACGAAACGGTTCAACCGCGTGCCGTGCGCTCTGCGGAACCTCGCCTAAACCGCAAGCGGGAGGAGCAGAACTCTCAGGAAAGCAACACTACCCGGGCGCCTCCGCTTGCCACAGATAAAAAACCTAAATAATTCGTTGTTTCGTGGCCAAGCGTTGGATTAGGATTGTCGCCAATTGGTCCGTGCCTAGGCCGGCATGGCAGTTTTGGCTCTTCGCCCGAAGAGAAAACCTTCCCGCGAAGATCATAAAGGGTCCGGGCAGATGTGGGCGCTGCAGAGTTTTCAGGCAGCAAGTGCCCCCGGTCCAATCGATCTTCAGGCTTTGGCTTGTTCCGTATGCTTTTGGATTTAGCGACTTTTTGTTGTGAAGTATGTTGCACACTCGCAAAGTATCGGGAGGGCTTTGATGAAAAATCGCTTGCTTTTATGCTTCTTGATTCTCTCGGCAACCTTCGCCGGCGCCCAGACTGAAACGGCTACCCTGCGCGGCATTGTGACAGATCCATCGAATTTAAACGTACCCGGCGCTGAAATCGTTCTGACGGACCTGGCAACCAACCAGGAAGTCCGTCGTGTGCTCTCCGACGGCAACGGGAATTTCGAGATTCCGGCTCTCAAGCCTGGTCTTTACCGGGTCAAGGTCGATTTGTCCGGATTCCGCTCCTTTATCGCGGACAGCTTGAAACTGGATCCGGGCCAGATCCGGCGCCTGGATATTGCGCTTCAGGTCGGCACGACGGCGGAAACCGTTACAGTGACGGCGGGCGCCGCTGTTATTCAGACTGAAACGGGCACCATTTCCGGGGAGTTGGACCAGAAGAAGTTCCTGGACCGGCCTTTGGTCGACGTTTACCCCTCGCCTCTGGCTTTGATGACAACCATGCCCGGAATCCAGGGCAACGGGTGGAACATAGTAATGTCTGGAATTTCGGATCGCAACAAACAAACCTGGGCCATGGACGGTATCGCCAATGACACGATGGGCGATCAGAACGACAACCCGGCTTTCTTCGAGACTGTCCAGGTGACTCCCGTGAACGGAGGCGCCGACAGCGCCCGCGCCGCGAACTTCAACATGGTCTCCAAGCGCGGCACCGACATCTGGCATGCTGCCGCTTTTTATAAGCACGAGAATGCCGGGCTCAATGCGCGGGAATACTTCTCACCCAAGAAGACACCATACATACTTCATGAGTGGGAAGGTGAGGTGAATGGTCCGATCTGGAAAAACCACACCTATTTCTTTTTCGCCTGGTTCCAGCAGCAGATTCCGCTCGGCTCATGGTACAACGGGAGCGTCCCCACGGTGAAGATGCGCAATGGCGACTTCTCACAGTTCAGCACGGCCATTAAGGATCCCATTACGGGACAGCCATTCCCAAACAAAATCATCCCGTCAACCCGCTTCAGCGACGTCTCAAAAAAGGTGCTGGAAAACTATGTCCCCCTGCCGAACCAGGGAGCCGAAAACACTTTCACCAACAACTACGGCTTCCAGTGGCCCTATAACAACGATCTCTATAAGGGAGACTGGCCATATTTCCGTGTGGACCACAGGTTCAACGATAAAAACAGCACCTATTTCCGCTGGATGCAGAGGAAAACACCCTACATATTGGTCTCCAACAATTTGCCGGCTTTCACCCGCACGCGGCTGCGCGATCACCGCCAGATGGTGGCTTCCGACACCCACGTGTTTTCCCCGGCTCTCATTAACTCCTTCAGTTTCGGCCGTAGTACCGACTCGATCCTGGATGGCGAGGAAGAGAAAGGTTTCAAGCCGCTCACTGGTGACGCCGCCGTAAAGACCATCGGACTCCAGGGTGTCAATCCTAAAAACTACAGTTCCCAGGGATTCCCCGCCATGACCATCAGCGGCCTTTCCACGCTTGCCACCGCCTCCAATGGCGGTGTCGACAACATGACCACGGACAATTACATCAATACCTTTATTGACGTCCTGACCTGGTCCAAGGGAAAGCATATCCTGAAGTTTGGCGCGGAATACCGGATGTTCGGGTTCCTTTCCGGCGCCATCAATAACCAGGTTTATGGCGCATTTAACTTCAACGGATCCTTCAGCGGCATCGGCTTCGCAGATTTCCTATTAGGGATCCCGTATACCTCGGCCCGGCTGGATCCTCTGTTCAACCGCCCGAACAGCAGCAAGCAGGTCGGCATTTACGTGAACGACTCCTTCAAGGTCACTCCGAAGCTGACCATAGACTGGGGACTGCGCTGGGACTATTACTCCGAGGCGACGTTTGAAGACAACATCATGTTCAACTGGGATCCCAAAACAGGGAATGTGATTGTCACCCCGGAAGGGGCGCAAAAGATCAATCCTCTTTACCCCGTCAACACCATCAAGGTGGTTACGGGGGATGTTGTGGCGAGCCCGAAGTTGAGCAATTTCCGGCCGCGTATTTCCGCAGCTTATCGCCTGGCGAAGAATATGGTGATACGCGGCGGCTACGGAGAGTTCACTGAATCCTGGGGATATCCAGGCCGGCTGCAGAGCGGCGGCCCGTTCCAGCTGACCGAATCCTATACCAACCAAATCGTGAACAACGCAGCGCTGTTTACCTTCCCCAACCCGTTTCCTGCCAGTCTGGCCTCGGCCTCCGTGCCGAGCCAGAGCGTTACGGCTGTCCCCATGGAAACCGAGAACGGGGTCATTCGCCAGTACAACCTGACGATGGAAAGGGAATTCGGCCGCGGGATTGGCATCCGCGCTTCTTATATCGGCTCGCACGGCTCCGGCTTCAATTACAGCCTCAACACCAACAAACCGAAGGCGGGAACGGTGAAGTTCACCAACTCCATGAGGCCCTATCCTCAGTTTGTGAGCACCACCGAGTACCGCACCGACGGCCTCTGGAACTATAATTCGCTGCAGTTCGAGGTGATGAAGAGGATGGGCTCGATCACTTTCAACAGCAACTGGACCTGGTCCAACAACCTCAACAATTACAGCATCACCGAAAATCCCTACAATGTAACCGACCGGTGGTCGCGCGACGGTTCAAACCGGAAGCATTACTGGGTCAACAGCGCCATGTGGATGCTGCCCTTTGGCAAGGGACGCCGGTATATGTCTAATGCCTCTCCCATCGCCGAACAGCTGCTTGGCGGGTGGACCATGCAGGGTGTCTTCACCTGGGCCTCGGGTACGTACTTCTCGCCCGCTTTTGCCGGTTCGGATCCTTCGAACACCAATACCTCCGGAGGGCTGCCGGACCGCGTAGCCGACGGCAACAAATCCGGCAGCGCGCAATCCCGGACGCAGTGGTTCGACCCGGCGGCATTCAAGGTACCGGCGAACGGCACCTTCGGCAACAGCGGGGGGAATATCCTGCTGAGCTATCCCATCCATGTCACCCATCTGAGCGTCGCCAAAGCCTTCCCCATCACGGAGCGCTTCAAATTGACGCTCACGGGTGCCTTTTCAAACCTGTTCAACCAGCCGCATTTCCAGACCATGAACACGACAATCACGAGTCCGGATCCCGGGATGTTTACCTCAACCCGGCCAAATTACGAACCGGAAAAGCAGAGCTACCGCCAACTTGACCTGAAGCTCCGCCTGGAGTGGTAGGGATGGCAAACCGGCGGGAGGAGCTCCCAAGCTCCTCCCGCTACCACCCATATTCCGCTGTCCCCTCTCCGAAAGCCTGAAACGATCGAGAGATTGAACCGCGAAGGCTCGAAGACCGCAAAGATTTATAAATAAAATCTTTGCGGTCTTCGCGTCTTAGGGGTTCGATTGGCTTATCAGTCTTTGCCGCAAGTGCAGAATGAAATTGGAGGGCGCGGCGGGCTGCGCTAGGATAGGCGAATGCAGAATGCCTGCATCACCACCGCCTTGATCTCCATCCTGTTCGTGATCTCACCTTCTCTGCCCGTGGAGTCAGGCGCGAAATTCGTCAACGTCGCGGCCGAAGCCGGCATCGCATTCAAACATACCAACGGCGCCTCCCCCGGAAAACTCATGCCTGAAACCTTCGGCTCCGGAGTGGCCTGGATAGACTTCGACAACGACGGCTGGATCGATCTTTTCTTTGCCAACGGCGCCGACATGGCTCGCGAAAAGCCGTCACCGGGCAACGCTCTTTATAAAAACCTGGGAAAGGGCAAATTCGCCGACGTGACCGCCAAGGCCGGCGTATCCGGGCGCGGCCTGTTCGCAACCGGCGTCGCGGTGGGCGACTATGACAATGATGGATTCCCGGATATCTATGTCACCGGGTACGGCGGTACGCAGCTTTTGCACAACAATGGGAACGGGACTTTCACCGACGTCACAGAAAAAGCCGGCGTGGGAGCCGGCGGATGGAGCAGCAGTACTGCCTGGCTGGACTACGACCGCGACGGCTGGCTTGATCTGTACGTCGTAAGGTACCTCGACTACGACATCAAAAAGGATCCCTATTGCGGATTCAAGCGGGAGGGCTATCGCATGTACTGCGACCCGCAACAGTTCGACGGCGTGCCGGACCTGCTCTTCCACAACAATCACGACGGGACTTTCACCGACGTCTCCCGGAAGGCGGGAATCGCGAACCGGTCAGGCAAGGGTCTGGGTGTCGTCATCGGTGACGTCGATTTGGACGGCTGGCCTGATATTTTCGTCACCAACGACGGGATCCGCAATTTTCTCTATCGCAACAAGGGGGACGGGACTTTTGCCGACGTTGCCTACCAGGCCGGCGTTGGCTTCGACCCTAACGGCAAGCCGATGGCGGGGATGGGCACTGAAATCGCCGACTATGATGGCGACGGCCTGCCCGACATTTTTATGACCGCATTTTCCCGGGAGTACAACACCCTCTTCAGAAATCTGGGCAAGCTCGTCTTCGAGGATGTCACCATCAAGGCCGGTCTCGAGTCCGGCTTCCTGACGCTCGCTTTCGGAACCAAGCTGTTCGATTTCGACAACGACGGTGATCTTGACATCCATGCAACCAACGGGCACGTAACCGACAATGTCGAGTTGTACGACGAACAGCTCGCCTACCGTCAAAAGGATCTGCTTTACGAGAATATCGGCGGGGGCAAGTTCAGGGACGTTTCGGCGCAAAGCGGCCCGGCTTTTCAAATCAAACACGTGGGGCGCGGTTCAGCAGTCGCGGACTTCGACAACGACGGCGATCTCGATATCGTGGTTGCCGATTGCGGGGGGCCGCCGCTCCTGATGCGCAATGACGGCGGCAACGCCCATCATTGGCTGATCGTTCAGGCCCGGGGCCGCGAAAGCAACCGCTGTGGCGTCGGCTCCAAGGTCCGGGTCACGGCGGGGGGTAGGACTCAACTGCGCGAAATCAATCCTTCGGGAAGCTACCTCAGCACCAGCGACGTCCGCCTCCATTTCGGCCTGGGTCCTTCCATCAAGATCGATCGTCTCGAAATCGAGTGGCCCAGTGGCAAAAAACAGACGCTGGCCGATCTTCCCGTCGACCGCCCGATCCTGCTGGACGAAACAGCAGCCGGGAAATGACCAAGTACCACCGTTCGTCGCAGCGGCAAAGTTTGGGGGCTACTAATCAAACATCCGCGGATATCCGCGTGCCCCAAAATGGCGCTTTGTTTATGAAATTGAGCTCTAAGGGACAGCGGGGCCTGACGAATTCCGTTTCTTCATGACTTCCTCCCGCAGTGACGGCTCGATCACGGCGCCCAGCTTTTCTGCCGAGAGCAGGTGCTGCTGCGCCCGACTGTAATCCCCGGACGCGAGGCAAACCTCGGCAAGCTGGCGGTGGGTGCGACCTTCATTCGGATTGAATTGAAGCGCATTCTGATAGGCCCGGATGGATTGAGCCAAAGCACGCTTCGCCTGATAAGCCCGCCCGGTTTCGAAATAGGCGTCCGCCTGCAATTGCTGATAGTAGGCTGTGCTCGGGAAGCTCTTCCCTTCCAGGGCAAGTTTGAGCTCCAGGAGCGCTTGGTCGCTGTCTCCTCTCAGGTTGTAGAGCTGCGCCAGGTTCACGTGCCCTTCCGAACGTGACGGATCCAGGGCGACTGCTTTTTTGCAGAGCTCCTCCCCTTCCTTATATCTCTTCTTGCGCGCATAGAGAGATCCAAGGGTGAGGTACATCTCAGGGGCCACATGGGCGGATTGAAGCGAGCTTTCTAATGCCGCAATCGCCTCATCGTCCTTTTTGAGGTCCATATAGGCCAGGCCGATATAGTAATAAGCCGGCGTCATGCCCGGATCGGCTTTCAATGCCTGCGAGTTGAGCTGGATCGCGCGCTCGGGATTGCCCAGCTTTCGATGAACCTCTCCAAGCAGAGAAAGAAAGTGAGGCACATTCGGCCGTATTTCCAGGCCCTGTTCCAATTCTCCTCTTGCCTTGTCATATTGGCCCAAATCAACATAAACCTTGGCGAGGTAAAAGTGAGCCCAAAGCATGCCGGGCTCGATGTCCAGGGCCTGCTGCAGTTCCGCTTTCGCTTCTGCGATCATGCTGACCGACCGCTGTGCCAGGTACGCCTGGCCCAAAAGCATGTGGCCGGCTGCGGATTGTGGATCGATGGCCAGCGCCTTTTTCAGTTCGCGGACTGCACGTTCGGCCTCACCCTGCTTCAGGAATGCCGCCCCGGATTCCAGCAAAGTCTGCACGCTTGCGGCCTGCTCCCGGGACGAATTCTGCGGGCTCTCCCCGGATCCGGAAGAGGCGCAGGCAAGAATCAGAATCAGCAGCAGGATCAATCTTCCAAGCATGATGGAATTATAGCCGTCGGCGATAGCATCGGATGAAAATTCAGGTCCGGATCACCGGGCCTGAGAAACAGACTTTCCGTCATCTCGAAATGGGGCACCGGCTTCATAAAGTCCAATCCTCTTCTTGATCGCGGCTGCCAATGCCTGCTGATTGAGCCGGGACGCGTGTGCATGAGCCTGATGGGCGGCTTGGATGGCCTCGGGAAAGCGGCCGGATTCCGCGTAGGCGGCGCCCAGTGCATCCAGGGATCCCGGCTCTCCTCCGCCGGACAATTGAACCGCCTGTTCCGCGAGCGTTACCGCCTCGGCGCCATTTCGAACCGCAGCATCGGTGGATGTGGCCAACGCCCAGGCCAGCAGCCTCAGAGCGGCCTGGTCCTTGGGATCGATTCTAAGCGCCTGCCGCCAGCGGAAGATGGCTGCGGGCTCGTTTCCGCGTTGATAGAGCGCCCTTCCCAGTTCGACGAGGGCTGGTCCAAAATCGGGACGGAATTCGACGGCTTTCAACCAGTACCCTATGGCTTCGTCGGTATTTCCTTTCAAGGCCATGGCGCGTCCCAGGTTGAAGTAGGCCTCCGCAAACTTTGGATTGGCTCCTACAGCGGCCTGCCACTGTGCCACGGCTTCGTCCGACCTCCCCTTGCGGAACAGGCCTGCGCCCAGATTGTTGCGGGCATCGGCATAAGCGGGATTCAGGGCTACAGCTTTGCGCCATTCAGATATCGCTCCATCCAGGTTGCCCAGACCTTCAAGCGCCTGTCCGAGATTGTTGTGAACCTCGGCAGATTGCGGATTGGTTTCGAGAATAGAGCGGAATTGGGCAACGGCCTGCTCATACTTACCCTTGCGAACCATAGCTGCCCCGAGGTTATTGCGGGCCTCTATGAAGCCGGGATCTGCACGCAGGGCCCGATCCCAGTGTTTTGCGGCCTGTTCGAGATCGCCGCAGGCAGCCAGAACGCGCCCCAGATTGTTGTGGGCCTTGGCATCTTCAGGACGAAGCAGGAGGGCTTTTCTCCATTCAGCCGCCGAAGCCTGCAACTCCCCTTTTTCCGCCAGCGCCCAGGCACTGTCAATAAGGCGGTAGAACTCCGCTGCCGGCACCTCGATCCCGGAGAGGCCATCCGGCGCGATGTTGATGAACTCGGGGAGATTCACGGCCCGGTTGGCAGCGGTGGCATTTTCGATTCGAATCGCCGGGCTGTCGCGGCCGTTCCCATCCAGGTGGGTCAGAAACATCTCGGTATAGGGTGAACGGCTCTTGGAGGTAAACACCATCCAGCGCCCATTGGGTGAAAAGCTGTGCCACGAGTTCATGAGGGGCGTGTTGCATCGCATCCGCCGCGCCACGCCCCCGGAGCTGGGCACGATGTAGAGTTGGCTGTCGGGCCGCATCAATTGGCCGTTGCGGCATTGAACAAATACGATCCATCGTCCGTCCGGTGAAACCTTCGGGAAGGTATTGCTCATTCCATTGTGAGAGGCGCCGCTGATGGGCATGGGCCGCCCGCCTTTGCCCGAACGGAAGGGTATTCGATAGAGGTCATATTGGATCGGGAGCTCATTCGGGTCGCCGGCATATTCGGCCAGCTTCCGCCCCTCGGGGTAGGGATCCTTTGCGGGAGCGCGCGCAAAAACCAGGGTGCTGCCATCAGGGCTCCAGACGGCGTCCGTCTGGACGAAATAGGGATTATCCGCGCCGGGCAAAGCTTTTATGTTTCGGGTCGCTCTGTCGTACCAGGCGATGATCCCCCGGGTGGGATAGAACACCTGAAGGAATCTATAGTCCTTGAAATTCACGACATACATAGATTCATTGAGGGTTGTGGCCGCAAAGCGCCCATCCGGCGAAATTTGCGCCATAAAGCCAATGGTCCGATGCCCTTCGGTTTTGCCTGGAAAAGAGTTCCACGAAAAGACATCCTCATCGTTTATGGAAATTCGCGGCTTGATGGGAACGATCGTATACATCCCCTTGTCGTTCTGCGGGCCGTCCACGTCCATCCCCATGGTCTTCCCGTCGAGCGGAGAAAGAATGGCAATTCGCGCAGGTGGGAAGCCCTTCCATGAGGAGCCGGCTCTGTGTTTCGCTGATGGAGAGCAGGCGCCAGCTTATGAGCGGCACAGCGCTTGGAACCAGCGGCTTGATGACGCCCTTTTCGAGTTCGCTGGGCATAAGCGGGACGTCACGATAGAAAACTGGGGCACCCACCGGGTCTTTGGAAGTTTGGATTCTTACATCGCCCGCCGAGTTTGCGCGCGTTGAATTCCGTTGCGACCATCCGGAGATCGTTATCGTGACGGGTTGTTCGACGGAACCGTTCTTGATCGCCTGCCATGTTTCCTTGTCCGGAGTCCAGCTGTGCGCATCAGCCTCAGCCGCATTCAGGGCAGGCAGCCGATTGGTTTCCGCGACACAACGGGAATCTATTTCCCCAATCCGCGGGCGATCCCCGCCGGCCAATGCATGAATGCCTGGAGAGCCATCAGAAAAGCTCACATCGATCTGCCAGGCATCGGAGACAGGATGGTTTTCGTGCCAGAGAAATGTCGGAGGAACTATTTCAGGCGGGAAAATCGACCCTTCCTCGGGGTAATCGATCGTGATCCTGGCTGTCTGACCCTCGGTAGATTGAAGCGGAACTGGAACAGATTGAGGAAGGGCGGACCCGCCTGATCCTGCCTGTGACCGGGAAGCGGAGTACACGCCTCTTTGTGCCGTGGGCCACATCCAGGCCAGGGCAGATGCAATCGCCGCGGCAGCAGCCAATCCGCGGATTCCGAGTGTCCTCATGACCTTACTATCGTGCATTCGCCGGGCAAACAGCCAATGGTTTTTTGGCAAAAAAACCATGTTCCCGGAAGGAGTCAGGCCCTGCAAGCTGGAGGAAATCAAATAACAACACCCTTTGAAAAGGAAAATGCAAAGGCATCCGGCAGGGTGGGCTCGCTGTAGGATCCAAGTCGGACCGCCACGCCATGGTAGCTCCAAGAAATTGGCGCGGATAAGTCGCGAGAGCATGGAACTAGATCCATGGCGCTTAGCATTAATGTTCACTTTTTAGCATTTAAACTAATACAGCCGGCCCTAAAAATCCGGTGGGTTCTCTCTCTGCAACCCTCACCTCTGCACAATCCCGCAGGGATCTAAACGAGTTACGATACCGGGATGAAATCCCCAATCGTTCCTCCATTTCATGGTGCGGTTTTTGCGTGGCTCTTTTTCACTACCCATCAATGTGTAAAAGGGGGACCTGTTATGAAGAAGCATATTGTGGTTTTTCTCGCATGTGCTCTTGCAAGCGTCGCCTCCGTTTATGCCCAGGACGCTCTGCGCGTGGATATTCCTTTCGAATTTACGGTAGGGAATGCAACACTTCCCGCCGGGGAATATATCATTCGATCACCCCGTCCAGGCATGGTCATGATCCTCGGCAAGGACAACTTTGGATCCGCCATCGGAACGGGCCTCCTGGCCAACCGGGCGGTGATTTCCGAAGTCATAACCAAATGGCAGCCCGGCGCCTCAAACACCGCTCCGAATGCCCGCAACCCGAAGAACAACAAGAATTCCACTGTGGACAGCATGGGCGAAAACTGCGCCGTTTTCAATAAATATGGCGACGCGTACTTTCTGCGTGAAATCTGGACGGGATATAGCGGGATCCAGATGTTCAAGGGCAAAAATGAACGCGCCATTCAGACAGCTGGCACATTCAGGCTGGAGAAGCGTGTTGAACTGGCTGCTCTGGTTCGTTAGTAAGCCATGACGATCCCTTCTTAGATCGCTCCATCCCTGATGAAAGGACTGTTTTTTTACCGCATGCCTGGTAAGACAATATGCGGCCCCACGACACTCCGGCCCGCACTAAATTACGTCGTCTGTCAGGGGAATTCGACAGGCGGATGATTTTGCGGGCCGGGGCCATTCCCATCCTCGATCAAATTGCGATCCTTCGAGTCGGCCGACCAGCTTCGGCCGGAGTTGAAATGATTTTCCTGGGGGAATACAATTAACGCACGGCGTTGCAGTCGGGGTGCCATTATGGAACTCAGGCTTGCAGCAATCTCGGGGCCCCTGGAAGGCCACATATTCCCATTAAGGTCGAGATCTATCTCCATCGGCAGCCTGCCATCCAACCACATTTTGATCAGAGACAGCCTCGTATCGCCGCAGCATTGCCTGATCGAAACGGAATCGGAAGGATGCAGCGTCACGGATCTGGGAAGCCAATATGGCACCTGCATAAATAAACTGCCGGTTCAGAGGGCCCCGCTGGAGCCCGGCGACTGCCTTTGTGTAGGCAACACCCTGCTGGTTCTGCTCGACGACAAAGAGGAAACCATCCATTTCAACCGGTTTTGCCAGGACCTCGAGGTCGGGTTGCTGGGCCAGAGCGCCGCTATGCAGCGAGTCCATGAATTCATCCGAAAGGTGGCGCCTTCCGCTGCAGCTGTCTTGATTCAGGGAGAGAGCGGGACCGGGAAAGAATTGGCCGCCCAGGCGATCCACCTGAACAGTCCTCGCAAGAACAAGCCTTTCGTCACCATCAACTGCGCCGCGCTCAGCGAAAACCTCCTCGAGAGCGAGCTCTTCGGCCACGAAAAGGGGAGCTTCACCGGAGCCATCGCACAGAAAAAAGGCAGGCTTGAATTTGCGGACGGAGGCACGGTATTCCTGGATGAGGTGGGTGAACTCGCATCCCATCTTCAGGCAAAGCTTTTGCGCATGCTGCAGACTCACGAAATCGAACGCGTCGGGGGAACGCATTTCATCAAGATAGACATTCGCCTTCTCTCTGCGACAAACCGTAATCTTGAAGAAGCGGTGAAATCCAGCGATTTTCGCCCTGATCTCTATTACCGTCTCGCGGTCATTTCACTCAAAATGCCGCCTTTGCGCGATTGCCGCGAGGACATACCGCTCCTCGGCGCCTACTTCGCCTCCAAGTACTGCCAGAAATCCAAACAGTTCATTTCAGGTTTGTCGTCGCGAGCTCGCGCCCGCCTTGTCCAGTATGACTGGCCGGGCAACGTGCGGGAACTGCAGAATGTGATCGAGCGTGCCGTGGTCCTGGGAGCAAAGGATTCCATCCGCGCTGAAGATTTGCCCGAACTCCTTTCTACGATCGATTTGCCGCCCGACGAGCCTCCTATCCGCTACCGGGATGCGATAAGGCAGCTCCGGAAACAGCTGATTATCAAAGCGATGGAGCAGGCCCACGGAAGCTGCACCCAGGCTGCCAAATTCCTGGGCGTCCACCCCAATCACCTCCGCCGGCTGGTCCGCACCCTGATGATAAAACCGAATATTGGGGTTTAAGCTCATCAGGGAAAAGGGGTTCAGCGGGGATGAACCGCGAATTGCCTCCCCATTTCCCGCAATCCGTGGCCCGAAAAATCGAAAACAGGCAGGTTTCGTTCCAAAGAAAATCGACAAAAAAGAAAGAATTTGTTTGGCTGGATTTCACAACCCATTGTAAAAGGAAGTAGCAAATCCTACGTGGGGCTGAAATATGCTGAATGAAGAGCGACGAAGGGCGATCCTGGAAATCATCAACCGGGAAGGGCGCGTGGTGGTGAAGGACCTGGCGCGGCGTTTTTCCACTTCGCACGTCACCATCCGGAGCGATCTCGAGTCCCTTCACGACCAGGGGTTGGTGCAGCGCACGCACGGTGGCGCCCTGCCGCTCCAAGTGGGGGCTCTGCTGGATCCCAGCCTGCGGGAGAAGGAAAATCTCCACCCTGTGGAAAAGCAGCGCATTGCTGAAGCCTCCGCAAAACTGGTTCAGGAAGGCGAATCGGTGGTGCTGGATTCGGGCACAACGGCAACCACAGTAGCCAGGGCCTTGCGGCGGTTCAGGAGTCTCACGGTGATTACCAATGCGGTGAACATCGCTGCCGAGCTCGCGGGCACCACCATCGAAGTGATTCTTACGGGAGGCACCCTGCGCGAAAACTCGTTTTCGCTGGTAGGGCCTCTGGCGGAAGACACCCTGTACCGGCTCAGTGCGGATATCATGTTCCTGGGCGTCGATGGTTTCGACGTGCGCTACGGCCTCACCACGCCCAACCTACTCGAAGCCAAGGTCAATCGGGTCATGATGGAGGTTTCGCGCCGGACGGTAGCAATCTGCGATTCGAGCAAGTTCGGCAGGCGCAGCCTCTCTTTGATTGCCCCGCCCTCCGCAATCCAACATGTCATTACGGACAGCGGCGTAGCGAAATCCGATCTCCGGGTGCTGCGGGAATCAGGAATCGAAGTAACGGTCGTTTGACCCGGAAAAATCCACCCGCAGAGGTCGTTGGAGATTGGCAATGGCAGTACTGGATGTATCTGTTGTCGGCGAGCTCAACCTGGACATGATCCTCTACGGGTTGCCCCGGGAGTTTGAGCCGGAGCGTGAGCACCTTGCCGACGGGCTCGCGCTCACGCTTGGCAGCTCGTCCGCCATCTTTTCCCACAACCTCTCCGTGCTGGGGAGCAAGGTTGGCTTCATCACCAGGATCGGCGACGATCCGCTGGGCCGCATCGCGCTGGATCGCCTCGCTGAAGGCGGAGTGGATGTGTCCCGCGTGAGGGAGGTCGCCGGGCCGACCAAATCGGGATTGACGGTCATTTTGACGCGCCCATCTTACCGGAATATCCTGACCTACCCCGGCACGATGTTTGAAATGTGCTACGAGGACCTGGACCTGGCGTATTTGAAATCCGCCCGGCACTTCCATCTTTCGTCCTTCTTCCTTCATAGAAGCCTGAGGCCGAGGCTTGTGGACCTCGTGCGGCAGATGAAGGATGCGGGACTGACAACTTCCCTGGACATTAACGACGATCCCGAGGATCTCTGGGCCGAGGATAGCCGCGAGGTTTTGAAGTACATCGACATTTTTTTCCCCAACGAGCGCGAAGCGAAAAAAGTGACAGGCGAAGACGATCTTGAAGCGGCGCTGGCCAAACTCGGCGAAATGGTCCCAATCCTGGCAGTGAAGCTGGGTCCGCGGGGAGCCGTGCTGATACATGGAGGGGAGAGGCTCACGCTTCCTCCGCTGAGCGTGAATGCCGTGGATCCGGTCGGTGCGGGCGACAGCTTCGACGCCGGCTTTCTAAATCGTTTTGTGCGGGGGGCTGATCTGGCAACCTGCCTGCATTGCGGAAATATGGCCGGAGCATTCTCAACCACCCGGCCCGGAGGCACCGAAGCTTTCCGCGACCGCACGTATGTCGCGGAGTTTTTCGGGCAAACCTCCTCGCATGGTTCCTGCCTTTAAATCGCGCAAATTTTTTGATCCCGCGGAGGTGCGCGGATGCGCTCCGATCGCTGCCGGGCAATCCGCGCATCCTGCAGCCGGTCACGGTATTGGCAAAAACTTCACGCAGACCGGGGAGTGCATCTGCAGCGTTTGGCCTGTTGGCGCCAGCGCTCCTGAAGCAGGATCGATCCGAAAAACCACAACGCTGTCCGAATTCTGGTGCGCTGCAATCAGCAGCTTCCCTTCAGGATCGATGCCGAAGTTGCGGGGTGTTTTCCCTTGCGTGGGCGTGTTTCCAGCGGGAGTCAGGATCCCTTTTGCCTGATCGACGGAGAAGATCGCGATGCTGTCGAGACCCCTGTTGGAGCCGTAGACGAACTTGCCGGATGGATGCACCTGCACCTCGGCAGTGGAATTCCTCCCGGAGTAATCGGCCGGCATGGTGGAAAGGGTTTGTATCTCCTGTAGCCGTCCATTTTCAGCGTCGAAAGAAAATGCGGTCACAGTCGACTTTATTTCATTGATCACGTATGCGTGCTTGCCGTTCGGGTGAAAGGCAAAATGCCTCGGACCCGAACCCGGAGCAACCTGGACGTAAGGCGGCTCGTTGGCACTCAGAGTCCCTTTTTCAGCGTCGAACCTGTAGACAAAGATCTTGTCCAGACCCAGGTCGGCTACCATCGCAAACCGGTTGTCCGGCGAAAGGTTGATGGAGTGGGCATGTGGGCCCGCCTGCCGGCCCGGAACCGTTCCCGAACCCTCATGCTGGATGAATGCGGTGGTTTCTCCAAGACGGCCGTCGCCCAGGATCCTGACAACCGAGACGCTGCCCCCTCCATAGTTGGCGACCAGCAGGTTTTTTCCGGTCCGGTCCACTGAAAGATGGCAAGGCCCTCCGCCTCCCGAAGGCGCTTCATTCAGCAGTTCGAGCTTGCCCGATTTAGGGTCCAGCCGGAAAGCCCGGACTGCGCCGCTTTTTTTCCCGTTGAATTCCCCGACTTCCCCGACCGCGTAAAGAGTCTTTCGGTCCGGATGGATGGCGAGGAACGACGGATTCGATGTTTCCGCCGCGAGCTCCGGGGGGCCGAGCTTTCCCGAAGCTCCGTCGAGCCGCGAAACATAAATCCCCTGGCCTTTCTCCGATGCATAGGAGCCGAAAAAAACCCAATAATCACCGCGGGCCGCATTCGCCCCTCCGGCCAAAATCGGAAGGAGAAGGCCGCCCGCAGCCAACGCAAGAACCATCAGCCGTTTTTGATTTTTCATTCTTCCAGCAAAACACAAAATAAGCATCGTAAGCAAGCTCGGAAAAAGCGGGGCCTCAAACAAATTTGACTATCTTTCCTCGCGGTCTTGGAGATCTTCGCGGTTGGATTTGGGTTTCGTATCTATTGTTTAAAGTGTTTCTTTCCTTTTTTTTCGTTTCGGATTGCCTCTTTTATTGTCCTGTGATAGAAGAGTGGTCCCATCCGGGAAAAGGCCAGAGGAGTTGCCATGAAAATGAGAATTGTGCTGATCGGGCTGGCTGTTCTGTTCGGAGGATTGCTGGCATGGAGTCAGGCGCCGCAGGCTGAACGTAAGGTTTATGAAGTCTGGCGGACCACGCAACCGATAAAGGTGGACGGCATCCTCGACGAAGCCGCATGGATCAAAGCCCCGCCGTTGAGTCCGCTGGTGAACAATCGCGATGGCTCTGCGAGCCCTCTGAAATCCGAATGCAAGGTCTTATACGACGACAAATTCATCTATTTTGCCTCGCGGTTCCAGGATGAAAACATCTGGTCGACGATGAAAAAGCGGGACGAGCATCTTTGGACCGAAGAAGTGATGGAAGTGTTCATCAGGGCCGATCAGAGCCAGAAATCTTATATTGAGCTGGAGGTTAATCCGCTCGGCACCCTGATTGACATTTTCCTGCTGGACATCCGTAAACCGCTTCATTACGAAAGCTGGAACAGTGAAAAAATACAATGGGCCGTGCACGTCGACGGAACCGTCGACGGGAAGCCGGGCGACAAAGAATGGACCTGCGAAATCGCGCTGCCCCTGGAGGATGTGGTCCCCGCACCTAACACTCCACCCAAGCCTGGCGACCGCTGGCTGATGAATATGTACCGAGTGGAGAAGCTGCCGGAACGCGCCAGCCTGGCCTGGTCGCCCACGGGCCAGGATTTCCATCGGCCCGAAAAATACGGTGAAATCGTTTTTACCGATCGGATCGTCCCCTAGTCGCTCTTAATAAACCTCGAGGTGCCGAACCATGAAGAGCATGCGTCACGCATTCGGTGAATGCCGTGATGGGGCGAGCCTTCTGCTCGAAATGGTTCGCTCCAACCGGGCGGGTAATCCAGTCGGACTCTACTCGATCTGCTCCGCCAATCGCCTGGTGCTGGAATCCGGGATGATTCAAGCTGCGGCAGATGACACTGTCCTTTGCATCGAATCGACCTCAAACCAGGTGAACCAGTACGGCGGTTACATGGGCATGACGCCCCTCGATTTCGCCGCGTACGTCGAATCCATGGCCGCGGAGTGCGGCTTTCCCAAAGACAGGATCATCCTCGGTGGAGATCACCTCGGACCGCACGTGTGGCAGAGCGAGCCGGCCGCATCCGCCATGTCGAAAGCGCAAACGCTGGTGCGCGACTGCGTTCTCGCGGGCTACACCAAGATACACCTCGACGCCAGCATGCGATGCGCCGATGATCCCGGCGGCGCAGCTACGCCACCGCCTGAAGAGGTAGTAACGAGCAGGGTGGTCGACTTGTGCCTCGCCGCCGAGGCCGCGCATGCCGGGCTTCCCTCCGGCTCGCCGCCGCCTCTGCTATGTCATCGGCACAGAAGTGCCCGTGCCCGGCGGTGAAACCGGAACCGCTTCAGGAATCGAAGTAACGACATCTGCCGACGTCGATCGCACGATTTCGCTGGCCAGAGACGCGTTTTTGTCCGCGGGGTTGGAAGGCGCATGGGAGCGCGTCATCGCAACTGTAGTCCAGCCGGGCGTCGATTTCAGCGACGGGTGGGTCGAGGAATATAACCGGGAAAAAGCCGCACCGCTCCGCTCCTACATCGAGAATAACTGGAAGCTCGTCTTTGAAGCCCATTCAACCGACTACCAGCCGGGATGGGCTTTAAGGCAACTGGTGGAGGATCATTTCGCGATCCTTAAAGTCGGCCCGTGGCTCACCTTCGCTTTCCGTGAGGCAGTATTTGCATTGGCGGCCATGGAGCGCGAATGGCTCTCGGACACCCGGAGTGCGGAACTGTCCCGCGTGCCGGAAATTCTCGAGGCGTCCATGCTAAAAAATCCCGCGCACTGGGAAAAGTATTATCACGGGGATGAGCGGGAATTGCGCTACGCAAGGAAATACAGCTATAGCGACCGCTCGCGCTACTACTGGGCGCAGCCGGAATTGCAGCAGGCCCTGGAACGCCTGTTCAGGAATCTCCGGGAAAATCCGGTCCCTTTGACGCTCCTGAGCCAGTACATGCCGGCGCAGTACCGGGCCGTGCGGGAGCAAACCATACAAAACGAACCCGCGGATCTGGTCCGCAGCAAGATTCTCGAGGTGATGGACATTTACGCCGGAGCCTGCGGTATGCGGTGAAGGCACCGCTTTGAATCGCGAAGAGAACCGCATCAAGAACCGGACGAGCATAGTTTGGCCGGTCTCCCGGCGGTGGTGTTTGCTTTTCTAGTGTTGAGCGCGTCGAGGCAATCGCTTCATGAGCCGGAAATGGTCCCCGGCAATGAAGATTTTATAATGGAGGAAGTGAAATGAAAGGCACCCGTACTGCTCTAGTCATTGCAGCTGCGTTGATCCTATGCCTGGGTGTAACACTCTGGGCACAGGGAAGGGGCGGGCCCAAAGCCAACCCCGAGGACATCCTGACCTGGAAAGGGAAAACCATCGTATTCTTCGGCCCTCACGAGGATGACGACCTTTCCGCCGCAGGAACCATGGCCAAACTGGTGAAGAACGGTAACAAGGTCTATATCGTCCTTTATACCAGCGGCAACAAAGGATCCCGCGACCTGGACATGACCGCCGAGACGGCTGGCCGAAATCCGGAAACAGGAAGATTATGCCGCAAACGGAGTCCTGGGAATTCCAAAAGAAAACATCTTCATCCTGGGTTACGACGACGGCATGCTTGAATATGTCCCCCAGAAGGAAATTGTGGAGAAGGTCTGCTGGTACATCCGGAAATACCGGCCCGATGCTGTCTTCTCGATGGATCCCGGCGACAAGTGGGTAAAGTGGTACAAAACCGATCATCGCGCCTCCGCGCTTCTGACCGCCGATGGCGCGCGCGCCGCGGCTTATCACCTGTATTTCCCCAGCCAGCGGATCCATGAAGGGCTGATGCCTTACACCGTGACCGACTGGTGGTTCTACAGCAGCCATGAACCGAACACCAAGGTGGACATCACCGACGTGGCGGATTTGAAGTGGCAGGCAGCCTGCAAACACACGAGTCAGTTTGGCAAGGGCAACCTGAAATACACCGGTCCGGAAATGGACCCCGAAACCAAGGAAAGCATGAAACGGCGCGATGGCGAAAGCCGCAGACGGCAAGGTTTACGAGCAGTACCGCCGCCTGCAGGAATCTCTGTCTTTCTAAGCATTAAACCTACCTTGGTGGTGTAGGGGCATGCGGCCGTATGCCCTTGTGACTGCTTGCCGAAGATGCTGCAAGGGCACGCGGCCGCGTGCCCTTGCAAAAACACGAAAAATCTTCCCAAAAAACGAAGAATTTGCAGATGTGATATGCAAAGGCCTCAAAGATCGCGAAGAAAACCATCCAGTCTTTGAGATCTTGGAGGTCTTCGCGGTGGACTTTGATTGCGTAGCTTTACAGGTAGAGCCGGTAGGTCAGTTTGAGGATCGCAGCTCGCTGACCGAGCGCCCATCCGGTGGTTTGATCGATCTGGCGTTCGTTGTACACAACATAAAAGTTGGAATCCCGCCCATAAATCAGCCTAAACACCACATTCGCAGAGAACTCGCCCGTGGTGCTGTTCCATTGGATCAAACCACTGATGCTGATATCCGGATTGAAGCTGTAATTCACCCGAAGCCGTGCAATGGTCGTATTGAAATTGCCCTGCGGAAGACGCACGTCGTCATACTGGTAGTCCACGGATGTCCGGAAGTGATGCGAGAAATGCGTTGTCTGGGTGAGTTTGACCTCCTGCTGCGAGCCGCCGTAGAAACTTCCCCACGAATAGGCGGCCTGGCCCGAAATGCGCCGGCTATTGGCCGAGGCCAAAGTAAGAGTCTGGGTCGTGAAGCGATAAGCAGCCATGGGAATGACAATTGGCGGCATGATGTTGAAATCCTTCGTGAGCTGCTCAAATTGCCTCACGAGGCTGTAATCGAAGTGCGCGCCGGAGGGCAGAACATTCGTCGCCTGTAGCGTCTCGAGCCGCGACAGCAGCCTGCCGCCGGTGTCGGTCAGATAGGTGAAAGAGCCGGTAAAATCCACGTTGCGGCTCCACTCCCGGTTGAGCCTGTAGCGGCGCCGAACGCTGCCGGAGTAATCACGAATATCCTTCCGGAGCACGAATCCGATTCCGGGATCGAATCCCGCCCCTACCATTTTCTCCGAGAAAGTCAGTCCCCAGGGATCCGTTTGATAATCGATTGCAGCCAGATGCGCTGTGCCCGCATGAGCGATCGTGCTTCCCCTGGTCCCCGAGGCGAAACCATAAAGGCGGACATTCGGGCTGAGCCAAAGGCTGGTATCGATGCCGAAGGCCTGGTTGTCGTACCCCTGGCTGACAGCATTGGTGAAGATGGCCCCGACGGTGGAACGGCCTCGCAGGTTCCGGCGGACACGGGCCACGGAATAATTGGTGGCTTCCTGGGCCGGCGAGTCCTGGGTTTGCATATCCATGAGACCGACGTCGAACCTGCCAACCTTCTGAGTGAGCCTGGCCCCGCCGAAAATCGGCACGGATGAACCGTTCGAGATGCCGATTCTCCGGCTGAAAAAAACCTGGGTGTCTCTGGGTATCCCGAAATCGAACACGCTGGCCGATTCCAGAAAAAATTCCCGTTTTTCGGGAAAGAAGAGGCTGAAGCGGGTGAGGTTGACCTGGGTATCATCGGCTTCCACCTGCGCGAAATCGGTGTTGGCAGTGAAATCGAGTGTCGCATTGGAGCCCATCACATATTTGACATCGAGGCTCGGCTCCAGATCATACTCCGCTTCAGGATGTCCCGCTGCCTGCAGGCGAGTGGGAATCAATGCGGGGATCACCTGGAGGTTGCGCTGCTGGCGCAAGTCGGCAAATCCCGACAAATTTCCCGCATAACCCAGGTGCGAACCGTCATATTGCTTTGGCACTGCAGACCAGTAGTCGTATTCTTGCTTGTATTGAATCCTCCGCTGAACCTGGAAGCCCCAGACATCCGTCCCGGGCTGAAAGCGCATGACGCGCACCGGGATCCGGAATTCGGCGCACCAACCATCCGGAAGGATGGAAGCTCGTACATCCCACACATCGTGCCAATCGTTGTTGAATCCCTTGTAGCCATCGACCTGGGTGTCGTGTTTCGCGCCGTTGGCATTGGTCAGGAAGATGTAGCCCCGAAGATGGTCGTGAAAGGTATCGAAGATCACTTCGATGGTATCGTCCTGCGGCAGGTTGTCGTGGCGCCTGAGCTTGTTGTGCCGGATTGTCGAGGGATCCTGCTTCATGTAGGCATACACGTAGATGTTCTGCTCGTCGCGCGTCAGCCGGATTTCCGTCGCGTCGCTGGCCGGCACGTCACTGAAGGGGATCCGCTGAATAAAATCGGTCAGCACTTCGGCATCTTTCCAGGCTTCATCGTCCAGAACACCATCGATTACGGGGGCCTGGGCCGTTCGGGCGATGCGAGCGGTGCGTGTCTCGTTTTTAGCCGGCGTCGCAGCATCTGCTGCGAAGTGCCAGAGGAATGTGAAAAGCGGAAACAACGCCATCCTTGGCCAATGGCGCCGGATCCTGAGGAATTGAGCTGAAGGTCTTTTAGGATTCAAGGGATTGGAGCGGTTCGTTGGGCGCCTTTATCAGTTGTCCCTGGGGGACCTTTCCTATTTTGTTTTCCTTGGACGGCAACACTGAACAAACTTATGCAGAACTCGTTAGTAACAGCGATGAGAAGCACAGAGGCCTCAAAGATGCGAAATTGGTTATGCGATCTTTGAGGCCTTCATGTTTATTAAGGGATGGGGATTAAAGAACGGGCGCAAGGCCTTAGCCCTGCGCCCGTCCGGAGGAGAGGGGCTTGCCCCTGGTTAGAAGCTGAAGCGCAATCCGAAACGGAAAGTACGCTGATCGGCCTGCGCGCTGGTGATGTTCATGAAGTTGTTCACGGATTTGATCGATCCATCGGCATTCAAGGTCATATCCGAAGCGCTGGCTGAGGGGTTGTTAAAGTGCGGAGTGTTCAGGAAATTGAACGATTCCGCGCGGAACTGGAGTTCCTTGCCTTCGGCAATCCTGAAGGCGCGGAAGATCCCGAAGTCGACGTTGATCGCACCCGGGCCGTAGAGAGTGTTGATCCCGGAGTTGCCGAAACGAACCGCGGTCACAGGCCGGAAAGCGTTCGGATCGAAGAAAGGAACGTTGGCTCCGATATTGCCTAGCTTCTTGACTTCGCCCAAGACCTGGTCGGCCACCTGGTTACTGCCCGGCGCGTTGAGCGAAGAGCTGCTGGCGGATACCGTGAACGGGTTGCCGGTATAGGCGCTGAAGATGCTGTTAATCTGCCAACCGCCGAGGATATAAGCCATGGCGCCGTCCTTCATCCACTTTTTGCCGGCGCCCCAGGGCAGCTCATAGACCGCCGCTGTCCTGAAGTTGTGCCGGCGATCGAAGCCGCTGGCGGCACGCGCCCGGTCGAAATACTCGGGTAGACCGAAATACTGGCTGTAATCGGTGGTATTATTGTCAATCGAGTGGGCCCAGGTATACACGGCCTTGAGCATCAATCCGGCGCTGAATCTCCGGTCCAGGCTGCTCTGGAACGAATGGTACATGGACGAGGTCCAGGGCTGGAGGATGTTGGTCGCCACAGAGCGGCCGAACTTCTGGAACAATGGCCGTCCCGCGTTTCCTGTTCCGACCGGCGCGTTATTGATCGGATACTGGGTACCGCTGACGATGTTGATGCTATGCGTCCCGACATAGGCCACACTTCCGACAAAACTCTTCGGGAGAGGCCGCTCGTAAGTGAGGTTCCAGGACTGGATATAGCCCCGGTTGAACTGGCCTTTGGGAAGGGTGTTGGTGGAAATGTTTCCGGGAATGTCGATCACGCCTTTGGTGATATCGGGGGTCGCAATCGGGGGAATCCCGTTTTCGACCGGTCCATAGGGAACGTAGGATCGTCGGCCCCTGAAGCGAGAGCTGAATCACAGCGGGGTAGGGCGAACGCATCGGGCGGCCCAGGTTGTAGGGATCGAAAGTGATCCCATAGCCGGTGCGGACGACACCCTGCTTGCCGAGACGGTAGGCTATACCGATGCGGGGCGCAAAGAGCTTCTTGCTGACGGTGGTGTCGGCGTTCCAATCCACGCCGCCGTAGCCGCCGATGTACATCTTATTCGTATCGGGGTCATAGCGTTCGATGCCGTGGAAGCCGCGGTCCATGATCGGGTAGTACTCCCAGCGGATCCCCAGGTTGAGGGTCAGGTTGCTGCTCACCTGCCAGCGGTCTCTGAAGTACAGCGCGATCTGCCACTCGCGGGTGGACATCGGGTCGTAGAACTGCAGCGACTTCTGTAGTCTGCTGTGGGACTGGCCTAGGAGGAAATCGGCGATGCCGTTGTAGCGGTTGGTAGATGCGCCGCCATTCAGCGAGGTGGCTCCGCCGTTAAAGGTGAAGGTTCCGCGCGGGCCGTTGTTCGATTCCGGCTGCCAATGGTTCATGCCGAACCGGCTGATGTCGGGCCCGAAGCGAATGTCGTGTTTGCCTTTGGTCCAGCTGGCGTTGCCCGTAAATGTGTAGGTGTAATCATGACGGTCAACCGGGACCCAGGTGTCGGTCATGCCCAGCGTTGAGTACCCGTTGATCACGAACATCGGCTTGCCGCTTTGACGGGGATCCGGGCCGTTGGTGCCTGGGATCTTAAGGACGTCCAGGCCGAAGTTAACGCCGTAATCGGGCTGCCGCACAGCGTTCACATACCGGGTCATCCCTATGGTTCCATCAATCATGAAACGCGGGGTTACGGCATAGTACCCGCCTAGCGTCCCCACATGTACGCGCACGGTACCTTCACCTGCGCCGCCGTCAGGAGAGAGCGCGCTGCCGCCGGCATCGCCAAAGGCATATACGGAGGTGACCTTGGAGTTCATGAGGCTGTACTTCGCCCAAATGGTGTTCTTGGCATTTCGCACCCAGTCGCCCTTGAAGTCGTACATATCCCGGTTGAAGCGGCGAGGGCCAGACGTGTAAAAGTTGTTGACAAAGGGATTTGCCGCAACGTTCGGGTTCGGCATCAGGGCGAGCATTTTCTGCGCGACGCTGCTGATCCTTGAGGTGGGAATTTTGTTGCCGGCAAATGCGGTTCTCCCTTTGCCGGTAGTCGGATCGCCGGTCGTGGGATCGTAAATGGTCGTTCCGGTGGCGCTGAGATCGCCGCCCTTCATGGCAACGGTCGGGATCGTGAAATAATTGGAAAAGCTCTGCCGGTCCCTCATGCCGTCGTAGTTGGCAAAGAAGAAGAGCTTGTCCTTGATAATCGGGCCTCCGACATTGCCGCCGAACATGCTGAGAATGTACTTCGGTGCATCGCTGCCCTTCGGTGTAAAGAAGTTGCGGGCATCAAAGGCGTTATTACGGAGGTAATCAAAGACCACGCCGTGAATATTGTTGGTGCCCGATTTGGTCTGAACGGTGATCGCAGCTCCGCCCGCCAGTCCCTGCTCGGCGTCGAAGCTGTTGGTGGTGACGTTGACGGTCTGGATCGACTCCTGCGGCGCCACATAAGCGGAGTGGTGCGGGAGCCAGGGCATGATGTTGAGCGCCCCGTCCAGCCGTGTATTGTTGTTAAACCGAGCTACGCCGTTGACCCTGGTCGTCAACGACCGCGCCGGGGTGTCGACGCTCGCGTTCTGGAAAGTCGACGGCGAAGATCCTGGGACGAGGTCGATCAGGCTCTGGTAGTTGCGATAGTTGCTGAGCGGAAGGTTCGTAACTTCTTTGGTGTTGATCTCCTTGTGGACGTCGGCCTTGTCCGTCTGCAGCAGGGCCGATTCCGCGGAAACGGTGACCATCTCCGTGCGCGAGCCGATTTCAAGCGTCACATCCTGCCGCGTGATGTTGTTCACGGTCACTGAGAATTTCCGTCTTCACGTACTCCTTGAAACCCTGCATGCCGATTTTCAGGGTGTAGGTCCCCGCCTGCAGGTTAGTGAATGTAAACATCCCGGACTCATTCGCGATGGCTTCCCTGGTCTGGTTCGTGCCCGTGTTCGTGGCGGTCACGGTAACGCCCGGGATAACTGCACCGCTGGCATCCTTGATGTTTCCTAGCATGGTTCCGTACAGCACCTGGGCAACTGCGGCGGACTAGGAGCAATGCTGCGAGCAATGCCAAGCCGAGGCACAAGCAAACGAAAAAGCTAATGTCGAAGTGTTTGTTTTTGAGACTGAGGATCATCTTGCATCCCCCTCGGGAAAGGAAGAAAGGTTGAAACGAGCTACTCCTGGCTCGACTCTTTTAGCACGAAAAGAAAAATATTAACAAGAAAAAACAGGTAAGTGATGAAATGCAGTCCTGTCTACTTTTCACAAAAAAGCAGCACGTCCCTTGGATTCATGCCATCTGAAGTCGGAGTTAGGACAAGTGAAGAGTGTAAAAGGAAGATCTTGAACAGGCTTGCAGCAAGAAGAAAACGGGCGCAGGACAAATGCCCTGCGCCCGTCAGGAGGGAGGGGATTGACCCCGATTAGAAGCTGAAGCGCAATCCGAAACGGAAAGTGCGCTGGTCAGCACGTGCGCCGGTGATCGACATGAAGTTGCCGGAGGACTTGATGGATCCATCGGAGTTCAGTGTCATATCCGAAGCGCTGGCTGACGGGTTGTTGAAGTGCGGCGTGTTTGTCAGGTTGAACGACTCGGCGCGGAACTGCAGTTCCTTCCCTTCCGTAATCTTGAACGCGCGGAAGATGCCGAAATCCATATTTATCATCCCGGGCCCATACAGCGTGTTTCGCCCGGAATTGCCGAACCGGACCGCAGTGACGGGCCGGAAAGCGTTGGGATCGAAGAAGGGCACCCCGACGCCGATGTTGCCCAGCTTTTTCACTTCAGACAGGACCTGGTCGGCAACCTGGTTGCTGCCGGCCGCGTTGAGCGAGCTGCCGCTGGTGCCAACGGTGAAGGGCGTGCCGGACACGGAGCTGAAGATGCCGTTGATCTGCCAACCACCGAGGATTTTACCCGCGATGCTGTCTTGGCCCCATTTCCTTCCCGGTCCATACGGCAACTCGTAGATGAACGCGGTGCGGAAGTTGTGTCTGCGGTCGAACTGGCTCGACGCGCGGTTGCGGTCCATGTACTCAGGCAGGGCAAAGTAGAAGGTGCCCTCTGACGAGTTATTATCGATGGAGTGCGACCAGGTGTAGACCGTTTTCATCATGAAGCCCGCCGAAAACCTGCGGTCCAGACTGCTTTGAAACGAGTGGTAGTTGGATGAAGTCCACGGCTGAAGCAGGTCGGTGGATGCCGTCCGGCCATACTTGATGTTGAGGGGACGCCCGGCCTGACCCGTGCCCGGCTGGGAGTTGTTCAGTGGCCAATAAGAGCCGCTGACGATCTCGATCGCCCTCGTCCCAACATAGCCGACACTTCCAACAAGGTTGAACGGCAATGGACGCTCGTAGGTCAGGTTCCATGACTGGATGTAGCCTCTCTGAAATTCCCCCTTGGCCAGGGTTCGAGTGCTGATGTTCCCCGGTATCGCAATCCTTCCCTTAGTAATGTCCGGGGTTGGGATTGGGGGTATGCCGTTCTCGATCGGGCCATTAGATATGTAGGAGTTCGGGCCACTTGAATCATACTGGATAACGGCCGGGTAGGGTGAACGCATCGGCCGGCCCACATTATAGGGATCGTAGGTAATCCCGTAACCCGCGCGGACGACGCCTGATTTGCCGAGCCGGTACGCCATCCCGATTCTGGGTGCGAAGAGCTTCTTGCTGACAGTAGTATCAGCATTCCAATCGACGCCGCCGTAACCGCCGATGAGCATCTGGTTGGTGTCAAGATCATACCGTTCGATGCCGTGGAAGCCGCGATCCATGAGCGGGTATAACTCCCAACGGACGCCGATACTCAGAGTCAGGTTGCTCGTAACCTGCCACCGGTCGCGCAAGTAAAGGGCAATTTGCCATTCGCGAGTGGACATCGGGTCATAGAACTGCAGCGACTTGTAGATCGTCTGCGGCAAACCGAGCAGGAAGTCGGCCATGCCGTTGTACCGGTTGCTGGACGGGCCGCCGTTCAGAGATGTCGCACCGCCGTTAAAGTTGAAACTGCCGCGCGGGCCGTTTCCCGATTCGGGCTGCCAGTGGTTCATGCCGTAACGGCTGATATCAGGGCCGAAGCGGATGTCATGCTTCCCTTTGCTCCAACTTGCGTTCCCGGTAAAGGTGAAGGTGTAGTCGTGCCGGTCAACCGGCACCCAGGTGTCGGTCATCCCGAGAGAAGCGTAGCCATTGATCATAAAGTACGGCTTGCCGCTCTGGCGCGGATCCGGACCGTTGGTCCCGGGGATCTTGAGAACGTCCAGGCCGAAGTTCACGCCGAAATCGGGCTGGCGCACGGCGTTCACATAGCGCGTATAACCCACGGTTCCATCAATCATGAACCGCGGCGACACGGCATAATACCCGCCGATCGTTCCCACATGTACGCGCACGGTTCCCTCACCAGCGCCTCCGTCGGGAGAGAGCGCGCTGCCGCCGGCCTCGCCGAAAGCGTAGATTGAGGTGACCTTGGAGTTCATGAGGCTGTACTTCGCCCAGATAGTGTTCTTGGGAGACCGCACCCAATCGCCCTTGAAATCATACATGTCGCGGTTGAAGCGGCGCGGGCCGGAAGTGTAGTAGTTGTTGACGAACCCCGAGATGTTGGGATCGGGCATCAGGGCGAGCATTTTCTGCGCCACGCTGCTGATCCTGGACGTAGGGATTTTATTGCCGGCGAACGCTGTTCTCCCTTTGCCGGTGGTCGGATCGCCGGTGGCGGGATCGTATATGGTTGTGCCGGTGGCGCTTAAATCGCCGGTTTTCATTGCAGCGGTCGGAATCGTGAAATAATTGGAAAAGCTCTGCCGGTCTCTCATGCCGTCGTAGTTGGCAAAGAAGAAGAGCTTGTCCTTAATGATCGGGCCTCCGACATTACCGCCGAACATGCTGAGAATATACTTCGGTGCATCGCTGCCCACGGGGGTGAAGAAGTTTCGGGCGTCGAAAGCGTTGTTGCGGAGGTAATCAAAGACCACGCCGTGAATGTTGTTGGTGCCCGACTTGGTCTGAACGGTGATAGCCGCTCCTCCTGCCAATCCCTGTTCGGCGTCAAAGCTGTTGGTGCTGATGTTGACGGTCTGGATCGACTCCTGCGGCGCCACATAAGCTGCATGGTGCGGCAGCCACGGCATGATGTTAAGAGCGCCGTCGAGGCGGGTGTTATTGTTATAGCGGCCGACGCCGTTGATGTTCGTCGTCAGCGACCGAGCGGGAGTGTCGACGCTGGCATTCTGGAAAGCCGCGGGTGTGGAACCCGGCACGAGGTCGATCAGGCTCTGGTAGTTGCGATAGTTGCTGAGCGGCAGATTGGTGACCTCTTTCGTGTTCATTTCTTTGTGCACATCGGCCTTGTCCGTCTGCAACAAGGCTGATTCCGCGGAAACCGTAACCATCTCCGTGCGCGAACCGACTTCCAGCGTTACATCCTGCCGCGTGATGTTGTTGACGGTCACGAGAATATCGGTCTTCACGTACTCCTTGAAACCCTGCATGGCTACTTTCAGGGTGTAGGTTCCCGGCTGCAGGTTGGTGAATGTAAACATCCCGGACTCATTCGCGATGGCTTCCCTGGTCTGGTTCGTGCCCGTGTTCGTGGCGGTCACACTGACGCCCGGGATAACCGCGCCGCTGGCATCCTTGATGTTTCCTACCATGGTTCCGTAAAGGACCTGGGCAACTGCGGCTGACGGCAACATTGCCGTCAATGACAAGCCGAGGCACAGGCAAAGGAAAAAGCTAATTTCGAAAGGTTTGTTTTTGAAACTGAGGGTCATCTGCATCCCCCTAAGGAATGGAAGAAACGTTAATACATGCTACTCCTGGCGCGACTCTTTTAGCACGAAAAGGAAAAAATAGACAAGAAAAAACAGGAAACCGATAAATATTTGATAAAGATCGAGCGACGCATCGCGGCAAGCTGCCAGGCTGCGAGCCTACACCCACCAGTCGACTCCAAATCCTGTGGCTCCGGGCTGAAGCCCTCCAAATTGAGCTTGTCCGTCATCCCCCCATCCAGTGTGCGTCCTGGATTTATTTCGGACATTTCCCACAGAATATGATGCCACATGGATTCTGCACCCGTCCGAACCTCGACGCGGCAGGTCGCCTGATTGAGAATGGAACATGTCCTGGCTGAAGCCCGAACCCGTATGCGGGATAGCGGTAGGCAACGGCCCCAGGGGGTTTTGAAACGATTCGAAAGAGGTTTACAGCAAAAACATGTTTCTTCTTTTTTCCATTTAGTGGCATAAAGGAGTCCGCACGCAAGGATTCACATGCGCCACCGCCAATCGTTACCGCGCGGGGCGGGAATGAAACAAAGGAGCTTGTATGTCACAGTCAAGACGCGAATTCATCACGGGTACATCCGTCGCTGCCACCGCAGCCGTTACTGGCTTGCTCACTCTACCGGCCGCGGAAAGGCCGACCAAAGACGACATTTCCCTTGCCGCCTGGTCGGTCAACCGCAGCTTTTTTGTCGGGAAAAAATGGAAGTTGCTCGATCTGCCCCGCATTGTCCGCACGGAGTTCAACATCAACGGCATCGAGCTGGTAAACCAGTTCTTTGAAAATCCGATGATGCGCTACCTCCAGGAACTGAAGAGCAACGCGGAAAAGCAGGGGGTCAAGTTTGTGCTCATCATGGTCGACGGCGAAGGCGATATGATCGCGGTCGACAAGAAGGAGAGGATGCAGGCTGCCGTCGCCCATCGCAAATGGATCGACATTGCCAATTACCTCGGCTGCCACGCCATCCGCTGCAACCTGGGCGGAAACCGGAATACGGAATGGAAGGCGGATAAAGACCTCGTCAGCCGTGCCGCCGAGAGCTTCGGCAACTTGCTCGAGTATGCCAAAGGCGCGACCCTGAATGTGGTGCTTGAAAATCACGGTGGGGCTTCATCCGACCCGGAGGTCATGGTCGCCGTTATGAAAGCCGTCAACAATCCCAATTTCGGCACGCTGCCCGATTTCGGCAACGTGAATCCCGGCGACGACAATGCCGAGGTTCTGAAGAAAATCCTTCCCTACGCCAAGGGGATCTCGGTCAAGGCGTCCTGGCAGCCGGACGGCACCCACACCAAAGCCTGGGACCTGGAAAAAATGATCAAGATCTGCCAGGACTCCGGATACCATGGGTACTGGGGAATAGAATCGAATTTCGGAGTGGCGCGGCGCAAGCCGGCGGAAGGAACGCCGCCAGAGCCGCCCCCTTCCCCCGAAGTGATCTGGGAACAGGAAGTCAAGGGTGTGCGTCTTACCAAAGAGGTTCTGGATAAGTTGATCATGAAAAAAGCTTGAGAGCCTGGTTATTTAATGAGGATGGGCAATTTTTGCCGGAGGGCGCTGGACTCTTCCGGCAGCCATTAATGCGGAGATACGGAGGAATATCGATGCGATTCAGAATGTGGACGATGTTAGGAGCGTTGGCGGTTCTGGCAATGGCACTCCCGCCCGCGGCGACGCTGCGCGCCGCCGGAGACGATGATTTCCTGCGCCGATGGGACATCACAGTCCCCGGTAAGGACGGTGGCAGAGCCCGCTATTGCTGGCTGGAAGTCACGAAAGAAGGAGGAGCGCTCAAGGGGAGGTTCAATTCGGGTGGTGGCGCGCAGTTTCCCTTGACTGAAATAAGCATTGAAAAAGGTGAATTGAAATTCCAGTACCCACAAGGCCGGCCGCCGGATCAGCTCAAAGTAGTCTGGAAGGCTGTCGCCAAAGGAGGGAAGCTCGAGGGAACCGCCGAGCTCGGAAAAGACGGCGCGCGCTCCTGGACGGCGATCCGGTGCCCCGATTGGCCGAAAGAAATCCCCAAGCGGAAGCCGGGAACACCGATTCAGCTCTTCAACGGCAAGGATGTAAGCGGTTGGCTTGGCCAGATTCCCGGCCGGGAACTGGGCTGGAGCGTCAAGGACGGCATCATGCAGAATGCCGGAACCAACGCTAACAATATATACACCGAACAGAAGTTCAAAGACTTCAAGCTCGATGTTGAATTCAACGTGGATCCGAAAAGCAACGGCGGAATCTACCTTCGCGGACGCTACGAGATCCAAATCATCGACCAGACCGACCGGCCGCTCGATGTGCACTCCATCGGGGCTCTTTATGGATATGTGATTCCGCCCGTCAATGCCGCCAAAGCTCCCGGCGAGTGGCAGAAATACGAAATCACGATTATCGCAAACCGGGTGACAGTCATTCTGAACGGGACAAAGCTAATGGAGAACGCGGAGGTGCCCGGAATTACTGGCGGAGCGCTCGACGCCGCGGAAGGCGAGCCTGGGCCGATCATGCTCCAGGGAGACCACGGACGGGTTCAGTTCCGGAAGATTCAGCTCACGCCGCTCCTATGAAATAGAACCGCGAAGGCTCGAAGACCGCAAAGATTAATAAACAATATCTTTGCGGTCTTCGTTTCTTAGCGGTTCGATTGACCTTGCGTTCTTTGCCGCCATTGGATGATTCCCACCGCGCGCAAGTAGGGCTGGGAGGCACGGCGGAATCTGAAAAGCTGTGGACTCCAGGCAATTCCGCATCAAACAAAAGAAATAGAAACCTCAAAGATCGGAATATTCTTATTCTCTTTTTGCTATCCTTTTCTTTTTCTCTGTGTTAGATGTAGAAGATGAAGGGCTCCCCTACAAGGGTCAGACTGCAAGTCCGCTGCATAGGGGAGACTGCGTGGCATATCGATAAGACAACCAGGCACTCATAGCGGGGATCCGGACGATTCCCGGGGGGAACAGCAATGGGGGATGAACTGAACCGAAGAGATTTTCTTAAAGCATCGACAGCCTCGATCGCAGGTATTGCAGCAGCCGCCAACACTGCCGCAGCGCAAACGGCATCTTCCGCCAAGCCCGTCCGCCTGGGTTTTATCGGCATCGGCGGCCGGGGCTCTTACCATCTCGATTGCGCGCTCGGCATGGAGGGCGTGCAGATCAAGGCGGTCTGCGACATTGACGACAACGCACTATTCAAAGCCAAGCGCTGGGTGGAGGAGACGGGGCAGCCTGCTCCTCACACCTACGGCGAAAGCCGGACCGCATGGAAGGAACTGTGCGAAAAGGAAGATCTGGACTGCATCATCTGCTGCACACCTTGGGAATATCACACCCCGATCGGTGTTGCGTCGATGAAGAACGGCAAGAACTGCGTCAGTGAAGTCCCGATCGTGCTCAAGCTGGAAGAGGCTTGGGAACTCGTCGAAACCCACGAAAAAACCGGCAAATGGGCCACCATCGGCCTGGAAGGCTACGGCGATTTGACTCTCATGAACATGATCCGTCGCGGAGTTATGGGCGATGTGCTGCACGCCGAAGGCGGCTACGTTCATGACCTCCGGATGGTGAAGTTCACTCCCGACGAAGAGCCCTGGCGTCTGCAGCACTCCATCGACCGGAACGGGAATCTTTACCCGGATCACCCGATGGCGCGCATCATGCGACTCCTCGACATCAATCATGGCGACCGGTTTGACTACCTCGTCTCGATGAGCACCAAGGCTGTAATGTTGAACCGGTATGCGGCAAGGGAGTTCGGAGAAAATTCTCCCTACGCCAAGATGAAGATGAACCAGGGGGATGTCAACGTAACATTGCTTCACACGGAAGGCGGAAAGGTCGTGACGTTGAACTACGACACCAACTCGCCCCACCCGCGCGAATTCTTCCGCATCCAGTGCACGAAAGGGGTCTTCCAGTCCGGCGTATCGCTTCCGCCCCCTCCGAGCAAGGATGCTCCCCAGGCGGCAGCCCCAGCGCCGGCTGATTTCATGCGCCGCGGCGGGCGTGGTGGAATGATTTACATCGAAGGCCGGACCGCCGCAGAGCACCAGTGGGAATCCGCGGAAAGCTATTACAACGAATTCCAGCATCCCTACCTCAAGAATCTCAAGCCCACTCCCCGGAAGATAGCCTTGCGCGGGCACGGTGGTGGGTCATCGACCACGCCGGAAACCTGGGTGCGCCTGATTGCGGCGCTCCGCGCCGGCAAGATCACCGATTGGGATGTGTACGATTCCGTAACGAGCAGCGCCATTTCCCCGGTGACGGAAAAATCGGTTGCGGGCGGCAGCGTGCCGACTCCCTTCCCCGATTTCACCAAGGGCAAATGGAAAACCGCAAAGCCTTTTGACATTGCATAACCGGACTCCCGGAATAAAAGGGCGTCGGCCAGTTTTACGAAGGAGCGGGACCGGGACAAGCGGGCACGGGAATGAGTTCAAACTGATGCTCCTGGTCCCCCCTTTCGCCTGCCGATCGGAGCGCCTGTCATGAGGACTACGGGAAAGCGACCCGAATGCCTTGCGGCTATAACAGAAACCCCATAAATGAAGGGCCAAAAGCCCGGCGACATATCAGCCTGGGGCGAAGCCCCAGCAGTACATCAGAAGTCATGGTGAGGGCTGAAAGCCCGACACCTAAGTTAGTTCTGCAACACCTCGTGAAACCCGTCAGCACTATTCGCAAGTTTCTGAGTTCGATGGAAGTCGCAGAGGTACTAGTGACTTTCCGGTTCCAGAATATACCCGCCGAATTGCGAATGGGATAAACACGAGCATGAATTCAGGCAACCATAATCAGATCTGGAGGCTTTAATGCATAAAAACAGTTTGAAATATCTCGGTTACGCCGTTGCGATCGCCCTTTTCCTGGGGCTTTTTTTATCCGCAACCGGCCAGGAGAAGAAATACAACATCATCGCTTTCGGAGCGCATCCCGACGACTGCGACCAAAGAGCCGGCGGGACCGCCGCCAAATGGGCCGCCCTGGGTCATAAGGTGAAATTCGTTTCGGTGACGAACGGCGATGCCGGCCACCAGAGCGAAGGCGGCGGGGCCCTGGCGACGCGTCGCCGGGCCGAGGCTGCCGAAGCCGGTCGCAGAATCGGAATCGAATACATTACGCTGGATAATCACGACGGGGAGCTGCTGCCGACGCTGGAGGTCCGAAAGCAGATCATCCGCGAAATCCGCAAGTGGAATGCCGACCTGGTCCTGGGGCCGCGTCCCAACGATTACCACCCGGATCATCGTTACACGGGCGTGCTGCTGCAGGATGCCGCCTATATGGTGACCGTTCCCAATGTTTGCCCCGACACCCCTTCCCTGCGCAAAAACCCGGTTTTTATGTATTTCCAGGACGGATTCCAGAAGCCCGCGCCATTTTCGCCCGACGTGGCGGTCTCCATTGACGACGTCTGGGATAAAAAGGTCGACATGTTTGACGCGCACGTATCCCAGATGTATGAATGGCTCGCCTGGCATGCCGGGGAACTGAACCAGGTGCCGAAGGATCCGGCGGCGCGGAAAGCCTGGCTGAAAAAGCAGCGCTCCCAGGAACCGATTCCGGCTGTGCGCAAAGCGCTCGAGAAATGGTACGGGGAAGCGGCGGCCAAACAGATCAAATTTGCTGAAGCGTTCGAGCTCTGTGAATACGGCGGCCGTCCCAATAACGATGAACTCCGCCGGCTGTTCCCGTTTTTCCCGGCGGCAGCGAAATAGTGGGTCGGGAGTGGGAGAAATAATTAATAATCGTGGAGGGTAGCCATCATGAGTAGCCAGAATGACGAGAAGGAAATCAAGAGTGCCTCGAGCAGGAGGCAGTTTCTAAGCCAGACCGCGGCGGCGCTGGCATCAGCTTCTGCCGTAACCGGGCTGCAGGCAGCGCCGGCGAAAGAGAAACCGGTGAAGAAAGTGACCACCCGGGTTCTGGGCGCCAATGACCGTATTAACCTCGCTTTCATCGGCAACGGGATGCAGTTCCTGGGGCTGTTGAGCCGGGGATTCCAGCCGCGAAAAGACAAAAAGGGGGATTTCGAATACTCCGCCATGTGCGACGTTTGGGAACCCCGCGTCAAAAATGCGCAGGCGAAAACCAAGGCGGAGAAAACCTACAAAGATTACCGGGAGATCATCGCCCGGCCGGACATCGATGGCGTGGTTATCGCAGTGCCGGATCACTGGCATTACGAAATTGCACGGGAAGCGCTGCTGTCGGGCAAGGACGTTTACCTGGAAAAACCGATGACATACACGATTGACGAAGCGGCCAAGCTGAACGACCTCGTCAACCAGACCAAGCGCGTCCTGCAGGTTGGCGGCTCCGGCGTAACAACGCGCCTTTACTGGAAGGTGAACGAATATATCAAGGCCGGGAAAATGGGCAAGGTCCTCTGGGGCCTGATCAGCTACAACCGGAATACGGATGCCGGAATGTGGGACTACCCGATCCCGGGCGTCGGTAGCGAAGCCTGGCCGAACGAAAAGTTCACCGAACAGAACTGCGACTGGAAGATGTGGCTGGGCTCCGCCAAGAAACGGCCGTTGAGCGCAGAGCGTTATTTCCGTTGGAGAAAATATTGGGATTATTCGGGCGGCAACGCGACTGACCTGCTCTACCACCGGCTGGGCGCGATGTCGACCATGATCGGGTTCGACTTTCCGAGCCGGGTCGTGGGTGCCGGCGGCGTCTACGTCCAGAAGAACCGCGAGGTCCCTGACACCTACATGACGATGGTGGAATACCCCGGCGAATACTGCATCAACATGATCTCCTGCATGGGCAACGAGGAATCCGCCCCGATAAGCATCTTCGGCAATTGGGGCACTCTGCAGATCGTCCAGGAGAGGATGCAGGCGGGTGACGCCATGGGCGACCAGTCACGTCCCAGAGGCGGGCGTCAGAGCCGGGAAGTCGCCGTGATCAAGGCTGAACGGACATTCCTGAATAAATTCAAGGAAGCCAACGGCGGCAAAACGGAAGTGACCATTGAACCCGAGCCCAACGAAGATCTGGCGGACAACTGGCTGAACAGCATGCGCAGCCGCGAACAACCCGCCTACAATTCGCTGAGGGGATACCAGGTCATGGTTGCCATCCGGCTGGGTGTCGATTCCTACCGTGAGGGCCGGGTGATGACTTTTGATGGAAACAGCCGTCGTCTGACATCGAAGCCTCCCGACCGCAAAGTTTACCTCCCCCCCGGCGCATAAGCGCCAACGATCCGCACCCAAGGTGCGACGGCCGGAAGCCTTCCACAAGGATGGCTTCCGGCCGGGATCTCCGGATTTCGATGAACAAACCGATCGCCTTCGCTCATTCCCTTGTTGCCCTGATCCTTTTCATGACCGGACTTCATGCCGGTGAAAAGCGGAAGGAACGAGTCATGAGCGCCGTCCGTGTGCATGAAAAGATTGTAATGGACGGGGAATTGGATGAGCCGGGCTGGCTGCTGGCCCAGCCCGCCACGGATTTCATCCAGCGCCTGCCCTACGCAGGAGAGCCGGCCACCGAACGAACCGAAGCCCGGCTGGTCTACGATGACGATTTTCTCTATGTGGGCGCCTACTGTTTCGACTCCGCCGGCGATCAGGGAATCGTCGTCAAAGACATCAAGCGCGACTACAACACGCTCCAGAGCGATGGCTTTCAAATCGTCATCGACACCTTCCACGATCATCGTAATTCCTATCTTTTCGGCGTGAATCCCAAGGGCGGCACCTGGGACATGATGATCGGCGGAGACGGCGCCGCGGGGAACAGCGCCTGGAACGGCATCTGGTATGTGAAAACGAAAATCACTCCGAAGGGATGGCAGCTTGAAATGGCCATACCTTTCAAAACCCTTCGCTTTGCTGAAGACCACGATTGGGGAGTCAATTTCGAGAGAAGGGTGCGCCGGAAGCATGAAGACTCTTACTGGTCTCCTTTGCCCGCCGCTTTCCGGCTTGGACGGGTTTCGCTGGCAGGAACCCTGGACGGGATCAAAGGGGTGACACAGGGCCGGAACCTGTATGTCAAGCCGTATGTCCTCGCTCAGGAAGAGAAAAAGGAGGGGGATGATTACGATTTCAAGCCGACCGCCGGCTTCGATGTGAAATATGCCCTCGGCTCGCAATCCACGCTCGACCTTACCGTGCACACCGATTTTTCACAGGTGGAAGCCGATGAGGAGAAAATCAACCTCACCCGCTTCGACCTTTTCTTTCCTGAGAAACGGGAGTTTTTTCTGGAGAATGCCGGCATCTTCGGTTTCGGGCGCTCCCGGACCGGCGGCTACAGGCAGGACCTGATACCCTTTTTCAGCCGGCGGATCGGTTTGTCGCCGGATCGAAAGCTGGTCCCGATCTTCGGCGGCGCGAGGATGACCGGAAGAACCGGGAAATACACCATGGGTCTGCTTTCCATGTTTACCGACGACACCCATTCAGTCAAGGAAGCCAATTATTCCGTAGCGCGCGTGCGCCGTGACATCCTGAAGAAGTCCGATGTCGGCGGGATATTCATTAGCAAGGTCGACTCGGGCGGCCATGAAAATTATACCTACGGAACCGATGTGAATTTCCGCCTCTTCAAGTACGTGGAGCTATCCTCCTTCGTGCTGAAGACCGATACAACCGGAGTCAAGGACCACGACACGGCCGCCAACGTGGAAGCGGCCTACAAAGACGACTTGTTCGACGTGGAGGCCCGTTTCTTTTCCGTGGAGAGGAACTTCAACCCGGAAGCCGGCTTCCTTTCACGCAGCAACTTCTACGAAAGCAGCGCTATTTTTGCATTGACGCCAAGGCCGCGACAGCGCATTCCCTGGATCCGCCAGATGGGGCCGATTTTTTCCATCGACTATTTCACCTTTCGCGACTGGTCGCCGCAGTCCAAGCTCATGTCGGGCAGTTTTGATGTGGTGTTCCAGAACGGCGCTACATTCTCGGTGGGCCGGAGATCCGATTCCGAACGTCTCATCAAGCCGTTCAAGATCAGGCCTGACCAGACTATCCCGCCCGGGGACTACAGCTGGAGCGAGACTTTCGTCGCCTTTGTCAGCGACAAAAGCCGGTTGCTGAGCTGCGACCTGGGCGTGACCAGCGGCGGCTTCTGGGACGGAGACAGGAATTCGTACCGCGTCGGATTCGATGCTCAGCCGGGATATCGATTCGCTGCGGGGGCGACCTGGACCTACAATGATGTGAACCTGGCCTCCGGCCCCTTCTACACCAGCGTGCTCGGCACCCGTTTTCGTTACTCCTTCACGACACGAATGTTTCTGAATGCGCTGATTCAATACAACAGCGACACCCGCGAAGTCAGCAGCAACATCCGGTTCAACATCATTTACCGGCCTTTGAGTGAAATCTACGTTGTTTATAACGAGAGAAGATCTTCGCTCGGTGAAGTCATCGAGCGGGCTTTCATTGTGAAGGCGACTTATGTTTTCGCTTTCTGATATTCAGGAGGAAGATACATGGCTGTAAACAAGAAAGGTCAGTGGGTTTTCGGTTCGGTGCTTCTTTTGGTTCTTCTCCTCGGCGCAACGGCGTTGGTCAGTGCGCCCGCCGATGTCACCGGGCGATGGGATATGACGATTGGTCCGGCCGGCAGTTCGTATCCTTCATGGCTCGAGCTCACCAGGAAAGACGGCCAGCTCGCGGGGCGGTTCTGCGGGCGCATGGGCAGCGCCCGCCCAATCAAGACTCTCACGTTCGAAAACGGCAAGCTCACTTTCTCGCTTCCGGTTCAGTATGAAAAGTTTAAAAGCGATATGGCCTTCGAAGCCACTCTTTCCTCCGCCGGCGACAAGCTGACCGGAAAAACCAAAAATGAAGAAGGAACCGAACTCACCTGGGTAGGAGTGAGAGCGCCCGCTTTGCCGAAACCGAAAAATGTGAAATGGGGTTCCCCGGTCACGCTTTTCAACGGTAAAGATATGACCGGATGGAAACTCAAAGATCCGAAAGGGCCGAATGGCTGGAAGGCTGTCAACAATGTGATGGAAAACGAAATGCCCTCCAGCGACATTCAGACTGAAAAAGATTTCATGGATTTCAAGCTTCACATCGAATTCAATGTCCCGGCCAAAAGCAACAGCGGCGTCTACCTTCGCGGCAGATACGAAGTCCAGGTCATGGACAGCTTCGGGCAGCCCCCTGAAAGCCACCGCATCGGAGGTCTGTACGGCCTCATCGACCCGACCGAGAATGCGGGAAAGCCTGCCGGGGAATGGCAGACCTACGACATCACCCTGCTGGGACGATGGGTCACTATCGTTTTGAACGGCAAAACCGTCATTGATGACAAGGAAATCGCCGGGATCACGGGCGGCGCCCTGCACAGCCGTGAGGCCGAACCGGGGCCGCTGGTTCTGCAGGGAGACCATGGAAAGGTTTCCTACCGGAACATCGTGCTGACGCCTGCATCCAAATAAAAATGCTTCCATAATTTCGTCCATGTGGGTCCGGGTTGAAGCCCAACTCTGTTTGGATAGACATCGGCTTTTGGGGGCAACAGCAAACCAGGTTGGCATACTGCGTCCAGAATGCCTTTCCCCTTCGTTCATGTGGGTCCGGGCTTCCAGAGTGCAACCGTTGGTCGCCCTCTGAAGCCCGGAACGCCACACGCTGCAGAGTTGAGAGGCGCAGACCGGGTGGGACGGAATCGCCCCATTGTCGAATTATGTTGCAGGACGGGCAGGGTCAGGAGTACCTTGGTTTTTCTTACTGATCCTTTCTTTATCCTTCATTCGATCCGTCACAGAAGGGGGCCAAGCATGGTACCAAAGAAAAACGTTACCAGGCGGGAATTCATCCAGGCGGGGACGATCGCCGGGACCGCCGCGGCGTTTACCATCGTCAAACCCGAATCGGTCCGCGGCACGGCGGCAAATGACGCGGTTTCGCTTGTTTGGGTCGGACTCGGAGGCCGGGGAACCGCAGATGCCAATGGACTCACGGCAGCCGGCGCGCGAATCATCGGATTGGCCGATGTATTTCAGGAAAAGGTCGATCTGGCGCGGAAAACTTTTACCGCCGTGCCGGATTCCAACTGCTTCACGGGATTCGACGCTTACAAAAAGGTCATGGACATCAAAGCCGACGGCGTCGTACTGGTGACACCTCCTGGTTTCCGTCCTGACGAATTCACTGCGGCAGTTGCGGCCGGAAAGCATGTCTTCATGGAAAAGCCGATCGCGGTCGACTCCTTCGGATGTCATTCCGTGCTGGCCACAGGTGAAACGGCAAAAGCCAAAAAGCTGAGCGTGGTGGTCGGCCTCCAGAGGCGATACAGCAGGAATTACGCCGAAGCTCAGAAGCGAATCACATCCGGGGCGCTGGGCACCGTCGTTTCCGGCCGGGGTTTTTATCTCACGGGTGACGTCTGGAAGGGCCGCACCTGGCCGCGCACCGATTTCCCGTCCGAACAGCACTGGATGGCCAAGAACTGGTACTACTTCCGGTCGCTCTCCGGCGACCTGATCACCGAACAAAACATCCACAACCTCGACGCCTGCAACTGGGTGCTGGGAGGACATCCTGTTTCGTGCGTGGGTTACGGAGGGAGGAAGTGGCGCAAATACATCGGCGACATTTTCGATCACTTCAATGTGACCTTTGAATATCCGGGCGGCGTTCACCTGACTTTCATGTCAGGGCAGTTCTGCACCATCCAGGACAGTTCCGAGCAGATCCTTGGAACAGACGGCACGTTCACCAACGCCGGCAGAAACACCATGAAGATTGAAGGCAAGAATCCCTGGGAAGCAGCGCCGGGAGATGATTCCAATAAAAATGAATACGAAGCTTTCTTGAACAGCGTGAAAAACGGCGAGCCCAGGTCGGACACCCAGCATGCGGTGGACGGGACTTTTGTAACCATCCTGGGACGCGAAGCGGCCTATCGCAGAAAAGAAGTGGAGTGGGACAAACTCTGGAAAGAAAACCAGAAACTGGAACGTAAAACCTATCCCGTGACCTAGGTCGAACCAGGACTTCGCGGCAAAGCGGCGCACCGGATCATATTTCCGGCACGCTGCCGGCGAAAAAACGGTTCGATGGCTGGTCCGGAATTGACTATGGAGAGAATGCTCATGGGAAATGCTGTGGATCGCAGAGAATTTCTGATTAAGTCCTCCTCGGTTGCAATCGGCGGGGCACTGCTCAGCAGGGCTTCCGAAACTCATGCAGCCGCACCAACAACCGGCATCAAGAAAGGCGCCTGCATCGGCGTGCTCGGTGGGAAAGACAACAAGCTGACTGTTCTCCAGAAATTCGAGATCGCCAAAAAAGCCGGATTCGAGGGAGTAGAGCCGAACACCATCAACTCCGCCGACGAATTGAAGGAGTACAGGGAAGCGGCGGAAAAGACCGGCCTCAAAATCACCTCGATCATGAACTCCGACCACTGGAGGTACCCTCTGACTGATAATGATCCTGAAGTGGTGAAGAAGTGCATCGAGGGGCTCAAGACATCGATGCACAACGCGCGCGACCTCGGCACCGACTGCGTCCTCCTCGTGCCGGGAGTGGTCGGCGCGGATGTGCGCTACGCAGACGTTTATAAACGCTCCCAAGAACAGATCAAGAAACTTCTGCCGCTGGCCAAGGAACTCAAAGTCATCATAGGGATTGAAAACGTCGGTAACCGCTTCCTTCTGAGCCCGCTCGAAATGGCGCGATACGTCGATGAATTCAAGAGCCCGTGGGTCAAGGCATACTTCGACATCGGGAACGTCGTTTCCAATGGATACCCCCAGGACTGGATCCGCACGCTCGGTAAACGCCTGACCCGCCTTCATGTGAAGCGATTCGAGCCGGGAACAGATCATCCGAAGTTTGACCCCAAGGACAGGCGCACCATGGGCGTCGATTGGCCCGATGTGAGCAAGGCAATTACCGAGGTTGCCTACAGCGGCTGGTTCACAGTCGAAGTGAGAGGCGGGGATGAAGCTTATGTAAAGGAAGTCAGCGCCCGTATGGACAAAATTCTGGCCGGGCAGAATCCGGTGTAAATCGAAACCCGCGGCGGAATGGGGAATCCGGCCCGAATAACCGGAACCGGATTCCCCCGTACGCCGCCCGGCATGAAACGTTAGAATCGGAGCATGAATTATGATCAATCGCAGACAGCTGATGAAACTCCCAGGGGCAGCCCTTCTGGTCGGGACCGGGTCCGCATTCGCTCATCCTCAGCAAACTGGCGGAACGCCGCCCGCCGACTTATCGCAGGTGCTGCCTGACCAGTTGCTTTTGAAGGACTACCGGCCTAAGTCGATCTACAAAATACCCGTCACCAACATCACCAAAGCAAAATTCCCGATAATTGATACACACCATCATTCCCGCGTGAAAACAGCCGAAGACGTCGAGGCCCAGATCAAAGTTATGGACGCCGTGGGGGTAGAAAGCGTAGCGGCCTTCGCCGGAATCGGGGCAAACTTTGACGCCACTTACAAGCTCCTTTCCAAATACCCGAAGCGGTTTCATGTCTGGTGCGGGTTGGATATGGCCGATGTCGACCAGCCTGGCTTCGGACCAGCCACCCTAAAGGAGTTAGAACGCTGCAGTAAGATGGGCGCCTCCGGAGTCGGTGAGATCACCGACAAGGGGATGGGTATCGGCGGCCAGATTGGTGGTCCACCCAACTGGCAGGGCACCCGGCCGCCAGGCGGCGGTGGCTCCGGCCCCCGCAACCTCCCGGCCAAAAAAGGGCTGCACCCGGACGAACCGCGCATGGACCCGATCTGGCAGAAATGCGCCGACCTGGGACTGCCGATAAGCCTGCACATGTCTGATCCCTACTGGTCCTACCTTCCCCAGAACAGGCATAACGACGGACTCATGAACGGTTTCAGCTGGAGGATGGACGATAAGCCGGGAATCATGGGACACGACGACCTGGTCAAGTCCCTCGAAGCTACCGCAAAGCGGCATCCCAAAACCGTCTTTATCGCCTGCCACCTGGCGAACCTGGATTACGATCTGACGCGGCTCAGCAAGATGCTGGATGCCAATTCCAACCTGTACGTCGACATCTCCGCGCGGTTTGCTGAGACCTGCGTCATTCCAAGATTCGCCGGTCAGTTTCTCAGGAAATATGCCGGGAAGGTAACTTACGGCTCGGACATGCCCTACACCCAGGCGGTATTCAGCCTGACTTTCCGTATCATGGAATCGCTTGACGAGCACTTCTATGATCAGGATCTTTACTTCAATTTTAATTATCACTGGCCGTTGCATGGATTCGGCCTGCCCGACGATGTTCTAAAGAAAATCTATCACGATACGGCCGCCAGCGCCTTCAAGCAGGCACGCGCCGCTGCCAAAGCCTGAATCAAGCCGGACTGCCCTTCATTTCAAAAAAGGGCAGCCGGACTTGAAGCGGAAGTTGCCGGCTGCGCCCTCCCGCCGCACCGGCAATGGTGATGGCCGGGGTTCATCCCCGGCCATTACATCCTGGTGAACAAGTGAAGTTTCAATTCCGGCGGCCCGCTCGGTATACGGATTTTTGAATGTGTGATTTTGAAACAAAAATCATTGCTTATTCTTTCGCATTTTATTTTATTGATCCGATTTCTGCTGCAAAGTAATTGTTTTTAATTTCGTTTCGTTGTAAAAGAAAAGCGGAACATAAACGGAGATACCCTGTTGCGCAACGATTCTAATCCCTGGCTGCAGGAATTTGGCCCAGCCGTGCCGGCCGTACATAGCCTGATGAGCAAGTCTGAGTCCAATCAGCGGAATGCCGGCTATTTCCACACCCTTAGAGAAATCTATCAGCAGCCGCAGACCTGGATCGAAACCGCCTCACGGGTTGTACAGGAAAAAACCAGGCTGGAGAGCTTGCTGCGCGGCTCCAATGGCATGACCCCGGCTGTAAAAGCGGTGGTGCTTACCGGTTCAGGAAGCTCTTATTACGCCGGGAAATGCCTCGCGCCCGCTCTCCAGGAAGAGATGAGGCTTCCCGTATCCTGTGTGGCCGGAGGTTCATTCCTGACTCAGGGCCCGGGTGCGGCTCCGCCTTGCGAGCCCTGTTTGGTGGTTTCGCTGGCCCGGTCCGGCGATAGTCCTGAAAGTTGTGCAGCGGTGGATCGGATGCTCCTTTCCGGAGCCCGGCATCTGATCATAACGTGCAACCAAAACGGCAGGCTGGCGGTCAATTACAGTGCTATGCCGCAGGTTTTCCCTCTGGTGCTGCACGACCGGACCAACGATCGAAGCCTGGTCATGACGAGCAGTTTCACCAATCTCGTGCTGGCAGGGCGCTATTTGGGAATGCTGGGCAGCGAGGATCGCTACCTTGCGTTGGCGACGGATCTCGCGAGGATCGGGAGCGACCTCCTGCTCCGACACACCCAACCGCTGGCCGATCTCGCATATCAGAAAATCCCGTTCGCAGTGTTCCTCGGCAGCGGCTGCGGGCATGGAGCAGCCCGGGAATCGGCGTTGAAGATGCTGGAGATGAGCGGCGGCGAAGTAAAGGCTTTTGTTGAAACTTTCCTCGGCTTGCGCCACGGTCCCATGGCCCTGCTGCATCCCGGCACACTGGTGGTTTGTTACCTTTCCTCATCCAATCCGGCGAGGGCTTATGAACTAGATCTGATTCGGGAGCTGGATAGGAAAGAGCTCGGAGTCAGGAAACTGATTGTAGGCGAGGGGATCCCGGACGAGCTCCTGGGGGGCAGCGATCTCGCGGTGGAGATTTGTGGCCTTCAAAGTCTGGGCGATGCCGGCGCCGCCGTCCTTTATACTCTTGCCGGCCAGATCCTGGCTTTTTTCCAATGCATGTTCCTGGGGCTGCAGCCGGATGATCCCTCCGCCAAAGGCGTCATCAGCCGCGTGGTCAGTCCCTTCCCCATTTATTGATCGACGCCATCAAACCGCTAAGACTTCCAAGACCGCAAAGGTATTGTTTATAACTCTTTGTGGTCTTCGCGGCCTTCGTGGTTCAATATCTCGAGCCTTCTAAGTTTCCGGAGAACTCAGCAAGAGCACTGAGAAATCTATTTACTATCCTTCGAGCTCTTTGCGGTTCCAACTTCTGGGTGGGTGAGATCCGGCATCGGATCCCCCCACAAGTAGTGGTTGAACCACGAGAGATTGTGCTGCATCACGGCACGCTGCGATTTGGGTTTGGTGATCCCGTGGCCATAGCCTGTATAAACAACCATCTGCACCGGAACTCCACGGTCGAGAAGCGCTTGTCGCAATTGATAGCCGTTCGGGGTTGGAACGCGGCGGTCGAGTTCGCCGTGCTGAATCAGGGTTGGGGTTTTGGCGTTTTGAACGTACGAAACGGGTGAAGTCTTTTTGTAGATCTCGGGATCGGTGACCGGATCAGCGCCCAGGTAATTAATGGTGAAGTTTGTAATATCCGTATTGTAGTAATACGTGGCCCAGTCTGAGATCCCCGCTCCAACGGAAATCGCGGCGAAGCGGTCGGAGGAGGTAGTGAGGAAGGCGGAAATATAGCCCCCCTGGCTCCAGCCCATGCAGGCAATTTTGGTGCGATCCACCCATCCCTTACCCATCAGATAATCGACACCTGAAATCACGTCCCAGGCATCGCCGACGCCGAGATTGCGCACATTGAGCATGCGGAACTTTTCCCCATAACCCGCACTGCCACGGTAATTCACCTTCAGGACCAAGGCTCCCCGCCCCGCCCAGATGTCGGAAGGATAGTAACGTGTATCCGGGGCCAGGAGCACCGGCCGGTCAACTCCGGTAGGCCCGCCGTGGATGATGCAGAGCAGGGGATATTTTTTGTCGGGGTCGAAACCGGCCGGTTTGATCAGGACTCCCTCGATGAGAGTCCCGTCCTGGCTCTTCCAGGAAATCACCTCGCGGGTGCCCAGGATGAAAGGATTGGCCTGATCCGTCAGGTTCGTAAGCCGTCGGGGAGCGAAATTCCGAACGTCGGAAATAAATAGCTCGCTCAAGGACGACGGTGAGGCGATGGTCAGCGCCATGCGCTTGCCATCCTTGGTGAAGCTGCCGGAAGCGGCTATCAGGCTGTCCGGCCCCGTGACGCGGGAGATCCCGCCCGTTTTCGTGTCGAGCCTGAAGAGATGCGACGCGGTTTTCTGGGCAGCCCCGAAATAGATGCCTTCGGCGTCCCATTCCACAAGCTGGGGACTCTCATCGAAGTCCCTTGTGATCGGCCTGGCAGTTCCTCCGGCAGCAGGAACGACGGCAAGTCGCAGATTCTGGGCAAAGAAGTCTTTGTTGCCCATCGCGCTGGCAAACGCAATCTCGCTTCCATCAGGCGACCAGTGTGGGCCAATGTCGGGCCCCGGCTGATCGACGACTTTTTTCACCTTATCATCCGCCAGGGTAAGGACATAAATATCCGACGTGTGCCCCTGGATAAGATCCGGGTTGACCGTGGCGCTGAAAGCGATCCTGCTGCCGTCGGGCGACCAGGCAAATCCCGCGACAGAGAAATCCTTTCCCCGGGTGCGCTGCTTTCCGGAAACGGGTGCTTGCATCGCCTCGGAAAAGTCAAAGGTCCAGATATGAGTGTAGGTGTGTTCCTCGCGCACCACGAAATAGTCGCCGAATTGTTCTTTTCGATCTTTTAAGTACTGCGACACCGGATCGGGAGCCGTGAAGGCGATCGTTTTCCCGTCTTCAGACCAGGCGAAGGAGCCGACTGCGGTTTCTGACTTGGTAAGCTGGATCGCCTCCCCGCCGTCCGGCCGGATGGCATAAACCTGGTTCTTGTCGCCCAAGCGGCTGCTCGTGAAAGCGATCCAGTTGCCGTCGGGTGACCACTGGGGAGATGCCGCCGGCTTGTCGCCGCGCGTCAGCTGGATCTGGGCACCGGACGCCGTATCCACCAGCCAAATCTGGGAAACAAATGCGTCCTGCTTGAAGTTGGTTTCGTTCACCGTGTAGGCGATCCGGCTGCCGTCGGGCGATATCTGCGCGGAGCCGATCGTTTTAATGGCGAGCAGGTCGTCGATGGTGGGAATCCGCTTCTCGTCCGCCATCAGTGAAACAGCACCACAAAGACAAAAGGCCCATAACGCGCGCAGAAGCATAATCACCTCTTCAAATGTCTGATTCTTACGCCGATTGGATCACACCCCGGCGATCCAGACAACTCTGATATTGTGCATTTCAATCGCCTGGCATATCCCCGGGCAGAGCTCCTAACGGATAGTCTGTCAATCAAGATTGATAGGACCGTAGAGCCATGGCTACATTGGCTTGGCGCTCGGGGTGCAGGGATTATTCATAGCCGAAATAACGAGTGAGATCCAGCTGGAGAGTTCCTGCCACGCCTGCGTGGTTCATTGAGAACAGAAACTTGGACTTGCGCACGGAAGGAATCATCCAATTGCGGCGAAGGCCTCAAAACCAATCGAACCGCGAAGACCACGAAAATCACAAAGATTCATGCGTTTTAATTTTGACATCGTTAATTAGTCTCTGTCGCAAAACTCAGTTTGGCGACAGAAACTTATTGAGCGCCATTCGATACCGACCCCGAAAAAAAGACAAGTTTCTATTCTCAATAAACCGCGTAGCCGCGGCAGGAACTCTCTGGTAGCCGGGTTCCGGTGTATAATCGCGACACCCTCCGGAAGAATTTAACAACTTGAATGGAGGATCTGTGGACGGATCTCCTCCTCAGGAACTTTCCACCTTGCTCCGCGCCTGGAGCAGGGGCGACGAGTCGGCTCTCGAAAAGCTTATGCCGCTCGTCTACGCCGAACTCCACCGCCTGGCCCACCGTTACATGGTGCGCGAGCGGGCCGGCCACAACACCCTTCAGACCACGGCACTGGTCCACGAAGCCTATTTCAAGCTGATCGACGCCGGCCGGATCCATTTCCAGGACCGCGGCCATTTCTTCGCCATCGCCTCCAAACTGATGCGCCGCATCCTGGTCGACTTCGCACGCATCCGCGGCTACCAGAAGCGGGGCGGCGACGTCCATAAAGTGGCCCTCGACGAAGCGCTGGTGGTTTCGCCGGAACCCGATCGCGATCTGGTCAGACTGGATGAAGCGCTGAACGCGCTCGCCGAGTTTGACCCGAGGAAGGCCAAGGTCGTCGAGCTCCGGTATTTCGGCGGGCTGAGCGTGGAGGAAACCGCCGAGGCGCTCGGCATTGCCGGCATCACCGTGATCCGGGACTGGAACATGGCGAAGCTCTGGCTGCTGAAAGAACTGAAATTGGTGTCAGGCTAAAATTTCACCAATTTCGCGAATCCGGTGAGCGACGGCCATTAAAGGTAAATGGTGAAATTCCAGCCTGACACCTTTTAATCGGAGACTTGAGCTCAGTGGGCAGGAGGCGATAAGACCTCCATCAAAACCGTTAATCTCGTGGTTGTCACATGAGCTGGACCCGCGCATTTCACTGGACGGGGGGAAGATTGCTTTCGCTCTGCAAGTTCAGGAAGCCTTGAGATCCGGGTCTGCAAAGCTGACGGCACCAAGCCGGTCAAGCTCACCGATAGGAACGCAGAAAGTACAGGCGAGCCGCACTGGTCTCAGGAGGGGAAGTGGATTGCCTTTGATTGCACTAAATCGGGGAGCCTCGACATCTATGCTGTAAGCATAGAAGGAGGACCTGTTCGTCGTATCACATCTGATCCGGCGGATGAGGCTGTCCCCTGCTGGTCGAGGGACGGTTGCTGGATCTACTTCGGCTCAAACAGGAGCGGGAGCTGGCAGATTTGGAAAATGCCGTCCGAGGGAGGCAAGGCGATCCAAATTTCCAGAGAGGGGGGCCTCCAGCCCCTCGAATCAGCCGATGGATTTGTGTACCACTATGGTTACTATGGTCTTCAGCGGAAGGGTATTTGGCGTGTGCCGGTATCGGGCGGCCCAGAAACGTTAGTGCTGGACAGGAATATTTATCCCCATCATTGGGATTTAGCCGATCGTGGCATCTACTTCATCGGCAGCAGTGCTGAGGCAGTGGCGGCAATATGTTTTTACGATTTTGCGACCCAGACTACAAGGACTCTGGCCCCTGTGCATACTGATCCGGCCTTTGGGCTGACTGATGGTCTGAGTGCCTCGCCCGACGGGAAGTGGCTTCTCTATGCGGGTGGAATCTACACCTCCGACATCATGTTGATCCAAAACTTCCGCTGACCGTTTGACTTTCGGGATAACCGGCTGCGCAAGGTCCCGGGCCTTTTGCAAAATATTCGATAGAATCGTATAATATGCATATGTGGATTCCCAGGTACCTTGAGGAGCACTTGCTCCGGTCCGCAAGGACACGCCCGGTCCTCGTCCTGACCGGCGCACGACAGACCGGCAAAACTTCCACTTTGAGACGGCTATTCCCAAACTATGGATTTGTCTCTCTGGATCTGCCGACCGAGGCCGAACAAGCCGAAAAGGAGCCGGAGGCTTTCCTCCGGCGGTTTCCCCCGCCCTCCATCATTGATGAGGTGCAATACGCGCCCGCCCTGTTCCGCTACCTGAAAGGGGCGGTGGAACGAAAGCGAAACCTGTACGGGCAGTATCTTTTGACCGGCTCCCGGAAGTTCACACTGATGAAGAGCGTGTCGGAATCGCTGGCCGGGCGAGCGGACATCGTCGAACTGGAAACATTGTCGCTGGCTGAGATTCTCAGGACGACCCCGGAAACAGGGCTGGAAACCGCCGTGGTCCGGGGCGGTTTTCCGGAATTGCACGCCAACCCCGAGATTGATGCGGCCGCCTTTTATAACTCCTACCTGGCCACCTACCTGGAGCGCGACGTGCGCTCGCTCGCAAACGTCGGCAGCCTGCGCGATTTCGAACGGTTTCTGCGCGCCTGCGCCTTGCGCTCGGCCAACCTGCTGAACAAGGCCGATCTCGCGCGGGATGTGGGCATTGCGCCGTCCACAGCCAATCAATGGCTGTCCATCCTCGAGGCTTCCGGCCAGGTCGTGATGCTGGAGCCCTGGTTTTCGAACCGGACCAAGTCGATCGTGAAAAGCCCGAAACTCTACCTGGCGGATACCGGTCTCCTCTGTGCCCTGCTGAACATTCGCACTGAAGACGCTTTGAGGCAATCGCCGTGGGCGCGAGCGGTCTGGGAGACTTTTGTTTACGCCCAGTTGCGCCACCGCGAGCGTCGCGCCGGGCGCTCCGGCAGCCTGTTCTTCTGGCGCGATCGCACGCGCGAAGTCGATTTCGTGGCCGAAGCCGGCGGCCGCCTGGAGCTGCTGGAGGCGAAGTGGACCGAACTCCCGGCCGAAACCGATACCGTGAATCTCGGCTTTGTGCGCGATGTGGTCGGCAGGTCGCGTGTCTCCGCGAGCGCTATTGTCTGCCGCGCACCTAATCGCTACCTGATTTCCAACGACTTCCGGGCAGTGCCGGTGACCGAACTGGAAAATCTCGCGTGGATCGAAGTCAAACGGCGCAGTTCAGGTTGACTGGGATTGGATCGTTACCAGGCTCCGGCTGCTGAAGGAATTGAAGCGGGGGTGAAACCATGGATCCCGAACGCTGGAAGGAGATCGAGCGCCTCTGCCAGTCGGCGCTGGAGATGGAACGGGGGAGGAGGGAAGCCTGACTGAAGCCAATGGAATGTACATATGTTATGCTTGATAAGTGTACATTCTCTGTCTGCACACGACGGAGGCAACCATAATGAAAGCCACGCACCTGCGAAAAAACCTGTTCAGGGTCCTCGAACGGGCGGCGCAAAACGGGCAGCCGGTTGAATTCGAATGCAAAGGCCGGAGGTTTCAGATCACGGCGCTGGATCCACCCGATCGACTCGCCAGCCTGCAAAAGCACCCGGATGTCTTTACGGGTGATCTGGACGACCTGATCGAGATCGACTGGATGAAGGAATGGCGGCCATGATCTATTTGGACACCCACGCCGTGGTGGCCCTGTACAAGGATTGGGAACTATTGGGGAAAAATGCCCGGCGGCTTCTCAAGAAACGGGCCGACTGCGGCATTTCCCCGATCGTCTGCCTGGAATTGCAGTTCCTGTATGAAATTCAGCAGATCAAACACCCGCCGCGCCAGATCCTGGGCCATCTGGACAACGCCCTCGGGCTGGCGGTTTGCGCCAAATCGTTTGCTTCAGTGATCCAACTGGCTGAAGGTCTCGCCTGGACCAGAGATCCGTTCGACCGCATCATCGTGGCCCAGGCTTCCCTGGATTCCGATCCGCTGATCACCAGGGATTTGCGCATCCAGCAAAACTACCGCAACTCGGTTTGGTAAGCCTGAAAAGAGGATCTGCAATTCGAAGCCGCTGCATCTCCTGAGGAGTTCGAGGACGAATATCTCAACTATCCGGTGCATCGAAAGGGTTGACCACCGTCACGCCGCCGTAGTTGCAACCGCCGCTCAAATCCTCGGACAAGACCGTGGTGCATCCGGCCGCTCTCGCAGCCTCGATAATCGCCGCATCCCAGTACGAGATTTGAAAGCGGTCCCGGGCGTCGAGAGAGGCCCTCATGACCGACACGGTAGTCTCCTGCACCGGGAATCGCAGAAAAGCCTCTATTAGCTGTACCGCCTCGCGGTGGCTCAGCCTGCCGGACTTCCCCGGACGGGTTGCCTGCACATAGAATTCCTGAAGAACCTGAACCGAGAGGGTCAGGTCCCGGGCATCCAGCAGGTTGCGGGCGATGCGCGCCTTGTTTTCTTCCTCCGGAGCGGTGCTGGCGGCATAGAGAAGGATATTGGTGTCAACGAACCGCATCGCGATCGTGAGCCTCCTCGCGGTTCAGGCGGTCGCCGGCGCGGAAGTCCTTGATGGTGGCAAGTACCTCCTCCTGAAGGCGTTTTCGCCGTTCAAAATCAGATTCCGCCGCGCCGAGACCGGTCAGGAATTCCCGGACCAGGGCCGTGACAGAGGTATCCTGCTCCGCCGCCTTGATCCTTGCCCGCCGATAGATCTCATCCGGTATCGATACTGTAATGTTTTTCACAATTTCACATTATTACATATAACTCACTTTTTCCAGTGCTCCCAGCTAACCTGTGGTTTGGCTGGAAGATCATGGGAGTGCTCGTCCTATTTGCCGCCTGCAAGCAGCTCCTGGTAGATTGCCTTTTCTGCCGCAACCGCCGGTCTTTCCACTTCGAGCACCATCGGCCACAACCGATTTGCTCGCGCTGTCAAATCAGGTTCCGACAACCGGCCGGCACCCATTCTTGCCGCCGCGGCGATAGCATTCTGTTCCGTGCAGATTTCCATCAGCTGTCTCTGGTACACGGGATCGCGGAACATGAGAGCCAGGTGAGCCAGCTCGTGCCCCAAAACCTTGACATACCGGGACTTGCGCGCCAGGCCGGTGAAGGGTACGAATTCCATCCCTTCCCGGGCTTCCTGCTCCCTGCCGTAGACCCGATTGATGGTGGGGATGAAGAGCTTCAGTCTGATCGTCTCGGGGCTTGAAAATTCGCATTCCCCGGCCACGTTGCTGGATTTTTCGGGATCGGTGATTATTTCGACCACCACCTGGCGCCCGCTCTGCTCCACCGTGCGCCACAAATCGTTGAGGATAGGGTGTTTTGGCTGGCCGGCAGGGTTGGACTCGAGAACGACTTCGCGGATTTCGTTCCAGAGGCGGAGTTGCTTGGACGAGAGGTGGCTGGTGCTGAAGGCGCTGGCGGTGTGCCGATTGGCTGCAAACGCATCCTTCGCTGAGGAAGAAATCGGCAGGGCAAAAAGACCAAAGATGAAAGCCATTCTGAAGAAGTTCGATTCCGGAACCATGGGGCCTCTTTTCCGGGGCAGGTTTGATCTGCCCTCGGACCCCTATGCGGGAACCGACTTTTCCAACTATCATCCATCCATAAACTTCCCCAAGCCTCCCGACGGAAAGAACATCGTTATCCGTTCTACGAAATCCTGGAGTCGCGATATCAGAGTGGTGAGCGTCCCAGGAAGGAGGACCTGTACTTCGGAAACTTCCGACCTTAGGCCGCAAAGCTTTCCCCACGCAGACCTGGATCAGGACCTGGACTTGGACCTGGAAGTTTTATGGGGGACAAACTTATGCGAGCAGCTAATCTGCCCGACTGTAATCGATTGTCAACAACCTGGTCTTCGAAAGCCCGATGGACTATCGCATGCCAATAGTGAAGGTCATAATGGCGGAGGATCGGTGGATTCTCCCGGCAAATGAGCCATATAAATGTATGGCTAAATTCAGGGGCGAATGATACGCTGGATCGGCGTCAAGAGTTCGGTTTGAATGGGATCTCAAGAAAGATCAAGAAAACCAGGAAAAGCATGGCGTGGCTTTTGCTCTTGCTCAGTTGGCTTTCTTTGATCCTAAACGCATTATTGCAGAAGACCTTTCGCATAGCACGACGGAGAAGCGTTTCTACTGTTTCGGCCGCATTTCAGAGGCGATTCTGACCGTTCGATTCACCTATCGAGACGATGCGATCAGGATTTTCGGCGCCGGTTATTGGAGGCGGGGGAAGGCAATCTATGAAAGGGAAAATCAGATATACAAATGAACCTCTTGGGGATCTAAAGGTGATTCCGGACTTCCTGCCGCGTCCCGAAGACCTCGTGCTTCGAGAGGAAGGTATCAAGGTTACAATTTCCCTGAGCAAGCGCAGTGTCGAGTTCTTTAAAAGCGAGGCAAGGAAACACAATACGCAATATCAGAAAATGATCCGTCGACTTCTCGACACCTATGTGGAGCGTTATTCTCGCGGCCGAACTGTGCACCCCGGCGGGCCTGTTCGCAGCACGCCGCGCTGAATCCTGCAAAGGAAAATAGTGGCATTTCTGACAGACAACTCATTTTGAATCGGGATCGCCTGAGCCGCTTCAGATGTATAATGGCGGCCTTACAGGATCCGGCACGCCGCCGGGATTGGGGGGTTCCTATGACCACAGACTCCCTTCATTCAATCCAGGATTTGCCTCGCTTCGAATTCCGCAGGTGCGCAGCTTACCTGCTTCTGCAATCCTCACCCAATGTCGAAAATCTCCGCCGCTCCCTGTTGCGCCATGAGATTTTGGTGGAACGACTCTCGCCGGGCGGCATGATCAATGGTGCCGGTGTCAGCCACCCGAGGAATGAAACGTGAGCGAAACGGGGGGGACTGCGAGCGGACGCAAGGACGGAGATATCTGGGGCGGCTTTGCAGCGATGCTGGTCGCGCTGCCCGCCGCCATAGGTTACGGCGTCACCATCTATGCTGTCCTGGGTCCAGAAAACGCCGGGCGCGGAGCATTTGCCGGCCTCGTCGGGACCATTGCCATCGGTATCGTGGCCCCGGCCTTCGGCGGTTCGAGCCGGCTCATCTCGGCCCCTTGCGGCCCTGCTGCCCTGCTTCTCTCGGCGCTTGCAGCTACCCTCCTTGCCGGCCAGCCCGGGCAGCTACCGGGCGCCGTGGATCCGTATAAAGTCCTGCTTGTGCTTACGCTCGTAGGGCTCGTGGCGGCGGGCATTCAATTCGCCTTCGGCGCGTTGGGCGGTGGCCGGCTTATCAAGTACACGCCTTACCCGGTCGTGGCCGGCTACCTTAGCAGCGTCGGCATTCTTCTCTTCACGAAGCAAATCCAGGATCTATTGGGATTGGATAAAAGTCAACACGCCTGGGTTGCGCTTGGGCACCCGTCCTCCTGGAACCTGGCAGCCGTTGCGGTCGGCCTGGCCACCATGATTGGCATGGTTTTCGGTCCCCGCATCACCCGGCGCGTGCCGGCGGTGGTCCTCGGCCTCTTGAGCGGCACTGCAGTATATTCCGTCGCCGGCAGTTTCCTGCCAGTTCTGCGCTCCCTCGACCACAATCCTCTCGTGCTGGGCTCCATAGGCAGCTCGCCCGCCGCGTTCGCCGCCGGTCTCCACGAGCGCTGGCGAGGCATTGCATCTTTGAGCTTCAACGACCTGGGTGTGGTGGTGGTGCCGGCATTGACTCTTGCGGTGCTGCTCTCTATCGATACGCTCAAGACCTGCGTCATCGTAGACTCGATCACCCGCACCCGCAGCGATTCCAACCGTGAGCTGCGTGGTCAGGGGTTTGCCAACCTCATCGCTTCGCTCCTGGGCGGAGTACCCGGCGCCGGCACCATGGGCGCAACGCTCGTCAACATCAACAGCGGCGGCGAAACCCGGCGTGCCGGGATCTTCGAAGGTTTATTCGCTCTACTCGCGTTCGTACTTTTCGGCGGAATAATCCCCGGCATGCCCAACCTGATGGGCTGGATTCCACGCGCAGCGCTCGCCGGCATCATCATGGTGGTATCGATCCGGATGATCGATCCGCACATTTTCGACCTGCTCCGGCACCCTGCCACTCGTCTTGACTTCCTGGTGGTCTCTACCGTCGTCGCAACGGCGCTCCTGGCTTCCCCGCTCAGCGCTGCAGGCGTCGGGCTCGCCCTCGCCATTCTGCTTTTCACCCGGGAACAGATCCGCGTATCAGTTGTGCGCCACAAGCTCTCCGGGAACCGGATTTCCTCCAAGCGCCACCGGTTGCCGGAGGAACTCGGCATCCTGCAGGAACGCGGCGGCTCGGCGGTCATCTGTCAGCTCCAAGGAACGCTTTTTTTCGGCACGACCGATCAACTGCTATCGATCCTGGAGGTCGACCTGAAGACCAGTCGCTACCTGGTCCTCGACATGAAGCGCGTACAATCGGTGGATTTCACGGCCGCACACATGCTCGAGCAAATGGAGGCGCAACTTACCGACCGCGGCGCTTATCTTATCTTCAGCAGCCTCCCGGAGGCATTGCCCACAGGTCGTAATCTCAAAACCTATTTCAATCAGCTTGGTCTCATGCGCCGCGAACGCAGCGCGCTGGTGTTCGACGACCTTGACGAAGCCGTGCGCTGGATCGAAGAGCACATCCTCCGTGACGCGGGGATTGGAGAGCGAGAGGAGGGTCCGCCGCTCGCTTTGAATGAATTCGAGCTTTTCCGTGAACTCGAAGGCGGCGTGCTGGCGCTCCTGCGCGAGGCGATCGAAGAACGCGCCATCAAAGCTGGGATGGCTGTCTTCAATCACGGGGACGAAGGGGACGAACTTTTCCTGATCCGCGACGGCAGTGTCGACATCCGCCTGCCGCTCGAAGGAGGGCGTAGTCATCACCTCGCTACCTTCTCGCGGGGCAGCTTCTTCGGTGACATGGCGTTTCTGGATCACGGCAGACGCTCGGCTGATGCCATTGCCGCCAATGATGTCGAAGTCTTCGTGCTGTCGCGCAAACGTTTTGACGAAGTGTCACACCGGCAACCGGCAACCGGGGCCATGCTCTTCGCCCGACTCGCCCGGATTCTCGCCCTTCGACTGCGCCAGACGGACCTCGAACTCAGGGCGCTTCTGGAGAACTGAAAGAAAAATCGGGAGAGACGGCAACGGTCACGGAGGCGCCTTTCCCAGTTCACCTATAACCCAAGGATCTATTTGTTCTCCGATAAGAATGTCGCGGCAGTCGGTCTTGGCCAGGTCGATCGCTGCCCGAAGGCTGGTCATGCTCCCCCGTGAAAGAATGACAATGTCGCGATGAACCCTCTCGACCTCGTTATGCCATTTCTCGGTCCCGTATTCGCTCAGCATGGTCAGGACTTCCGGGACCTGCTCCTCAGGAAAATATTTCCTAATCCATTTTTCAATCATGGGCGTCCCTGGTTGCCCGGTTGGCCGGAAACGATGAAAAGCCATCCCTTTCCCCTGGCAACCGGTATCGAGTCGCCCGGCTTGAACCTGGCCACCGGCTGAAAATCCTTCGACTCGGGAGCGGCCAATTCTGCGGATCCGGGGTCAAGCCCCAAAGTTTTCCAATCGATGGTCAATCGGACTTGCACATCCGTCTTCGCCCAGCTGGCAATTGATATCAGGGTCTTCCCTTTTCCGACAAAAGCCGATGCCAGAACATCTTCGCGGCCGGTGCGTACCGGGCAGCGGGGCGACCAGTAGCCGATCATTTCGCTGTGCTTGATATCGAACTCGTCCCAGATCTTCCACACTGAAGAGGGATCGCTGCCGCTGTAGGGCATACGGCTCGTCATCCCGTAGAGAGCCCCGCGCCACCTGTTCCCGCCGTCCTGCAGCATCTCTCCCATGAGACCGAAGGGTATTCCCGACATCTCGACAAACCAGAAATCCGGCGGGGAATCCGGATTGAAATATTCCCCAAACCAGAGACGGTTGAGATAGGGAAAATGCTCAAGGTACAAGTTCGCGCTGTTGGTAAATCCGTCGCGCTCATTGTACTGATTGGCGGAATGCAGGTCGATGATCGCGTCTTGCCTTTCGCGGTCCAGGACTTTACGAATCCGCTTCATCGTCGTGCGGTCGAACGCCACGTCGTCGAGATAGATTCCATCGATCTGCATTTTCCTGGCCAGCCAGCTCAATCCTTCAATGTAGTAGTTGTGCCAGCGCGACATGCCGCTGTTGATGATGGCGGCGTCCTTCAGCTGGGGGACAAACCAGGCGGCGATATAATTGGAAACGAGATGTTCCTGGAGCCACGAAAACCCGCCTCCGGGGCCTTCCGAGAAGATTTCGTTCCCCAGGCTGCGCAGCGCAAACAGCTCCGGCGCGTGATTCGAAAGCTCGCGTATCGTGTAGTAAATCTTGACCTTCATACCCTGGTGGTGCGCTTCCTCCACGTATTGTTTCAACTGAGACTGGTGTAGGAACGGGTAGTTGATATAGGGATTGACCTCATTGGCATGATGAACATTAATGACGTTGGCACCTGCGCGAACGACCTCATCCACCGGTCTGAAGCTGTGGAAAAACCTGTTTTGCCATTGAAATGAAGTGTCCAGGGGCTTGAATGGCGTCAGGAGGAGATTGAAGTCGAAATGCAGCGGATGACCGGGCTCGATTCGGCGGGCTCCGCTGTAGCACCGCAAAACGACGATTTCGCCGTTCTCGCGGAGGTTGATTCCGCCATTTCCATCGTTGGACCAGGATGGGGGCAGGTTCAAGGGTTTGGACTGGTAAAAATTCGTATTCAAGGGACGCGAGTAATTTTCGGCCCGCAGGCTGAATTGAAGCCCGAGATTGGAATCGCCCAACCAGGCGCCGTCCTGATTTTTCCGCACGTCCCATTTCCAGTCATAGCTGGATGGCCTGAAGCCGCCTTTCATTCCGAGCCCCATCATGTACTTCGCCGCCTCTTTACGCAGGGGAATCTCGAGCCGGACATCGCCGACTTCCAGGCTTTGCGAAGTTGAGAGCGTCAATTTGTAAGCCATGAAGCCATCGAATTCTGTGACACCATGAAATTCCAGTTTTAACGTTCCGGCGGCGCCGCCCGATCGCCACTCCGCGACACCCTCATTCTGCCTGGTTATCACCGGGCTGGAATAGGTCCAGCTCAAGCGCCGGCCTTCCCGATCTTCAACAATGACATCCATCGGGCCCGCGAGCAAAACCGCTGGAGTTTCGACAATCCTGGTCACTTCAGGAGAGAAAAAGCTATGAATCCGCGCCGGAAGACCCGAGGGTCCCAGAGTGACGCTCCGGCCCAGAACCTGGATTTGGTTTCCCAGGGCCTTCACCGGCGTAAAAGGCCGCACGATTTCATCATCCTGGGCCAGCCTGGAGTCCAGCCAGCGCAGCCTCGAGTGGCGCCAGGGTTCATCGTCGCCGGAGTCCGGCCGCGTCGATTCGGAGATCTCGAGCAGGATTTCCAGGGATTGGGCGGCCGTTCCGCCCGTCTCTATCGTCACACGGCCGCGATAGGATCCCGGGGACGCCTCCGTCGGAACCTGCACTCCCATCCACAAGGGCTGCACCTGCCCCTTTTTGACGAAAAGCTTTTTGGTGAAAGGTGTGCCATCCCAGTTAATTCCGCCAGTATTGAATGATTTAAAAGCTGCAGCAGGAATCCTGTACGGTCCCGAATCCTGCTGCAAGTCCGAGAAAACAACCTTGCGAACCAGGACGTCTTCCTCGCAGGCGAACAAACCTGCCTGGAAAGAGTAGAATTCACCCCGTTCGGCCCGGCCTTCCAGTATGGGTTTCAATCCCCCTGCGATCCATTTTTGCGGAATCGAATCTTTCATGCGGATGGGATTGGATCGGTCTTCCGGAAAAATCAGGAATTTGCTTCCCGGTTGCGCCAGGATAACGCGATCTGTTTCCTCCGGAGTTGCCGGGATCTCCATGGGAAAGAAGCTGTTAAATGAATCGATGGATTGCATCTCCACCATCGCTGCCTGCGGCAGTTTTTGGTCGGAGCGCAGGAGAGCCTTTTGGGTTCTTGCCTTCCAACCTGCTTCGGCGCCGGCTTCGGGAGACTGGTAGGTCACGACGGGGTAGTTGCGTCCCTTGCTCGCGAAAGGCATGTAGTAAACGTAATACTCGCCAGCCCGTGAAGCCTCGAAAACGAGGTCGCCGTAAAAGCGCGTGGCGTTGACCACCAGCTGATTCGCCACTCTCGACCCATCCCCGGCGACTATGATTACTTTTTTTCTTTCCGGCTCCGCATCCACGCGGCGCCAGGGGATATGGGCCCAAACGGCTTCCGAGGCAACGGGCACATGCAGGACAGCTCTGTGATTGCCATAGACCTCCACGTCCCAATTCCCCGTCCCGTACTTCAGATCCTGGGCGCGCGGCGAGGATGGAAAGACCAGGATCAAAAAGGCGAGGCAACCCCGATACAAATGAAAACTTGCCGGGGATGTCCGTCGTGGTGCCGAGCGGTTCATTTTGCCTTCCATGTGCGGTTCCGAAACTCTATTGAGTGAAACAAACCGCCGAGCTTTTGGAGCCCGAGGTGGGTTTTCTGTAAAAGCCTTTGGTTCCGGAAGCGCTCGCGGAAAAAGCTAGGGAACTGCTCGACAGACCCCTTCCGAAAGGATGTGCGCGCCGGAGTATGGGCAAATCTTCGCCTACCGGCCGGGCTCCAGGCGAATTTCGATGAGTTCGTGGATCCGTACCTCGGGGACCGTTGCCGCGAACCAGCCGTCGCGCATCGACCCCTCAAGCGGACGGCCGGTTCTCAACAGGCTGATGCCTGCCATTTTTCTTCCATCGGGGATGCGGATGCGGATAGTCACGTCGCGAAACGGCAGAAACTCTTCACGCATCCGCAGCTTCTTCGATTTGTTCCCGGTGTTCGCAAGCAGATGGAGCAGGAGGCTGTTCCCCGCCATGGTGAAGTGCGGCATCAGACCGGCGCGTGGATCGACGCGATAAATACGCCGCTCCCCGACGAGCGGCTCGATCAGCGATCCGATGTAGTCCCGAACCGGTTTCATGTGTGTCTCCTGATAGACTGCTTCGAGACTGGAGCCGATATAGATCACCGTCCCCTTCCCGAAACTTCTGCGCAGGACGGCGGCCCCGAGGTTGCGCCGGTGTCCCCGGTCGAGGGTCTCGGCGATGACGTCCGCAGGATCGAGTGCCTCGAACCGCACGATCTGCGGGTCCTGCGGAATCTCGGATAATTGCCCGGCCGGCTTGAGGTAAAGATCCGGGATCTCTATCGGATCCGGAGACAGAAGCCGCGCGCCGAACAGGTCGCCCAGCCCGAAGTCACCCCGCATCCGGCCATACTCATCGGCGATGGAAGTCAGATGCGTCGCCAGCAGAACACCTCCGGCGTTCACATATTCCCGGATGAGGCGACACTGGCTATCGCTGAGACAAGGGGCGTTGGGAATGTAAAGCAACCGGTAGCGTCGGAGGGTCTCAGCGTCGAGACGGTAATCGAGAAACGGTTCGCAGGCGTAGCAAAGCTCCTTCAGCACCTGGAAAGCTCCGTGGTAGCAGTTCTTATAGGGCTCTGCCATGAAGAGCTTGCCTTCGAACCAGTCGATGGTCTGCGAGCCCACGAGGATTCCCGCCAGCGGCTCCTGGCGCGCGTTGAACAGAATCTCCCGGTGCTTCGCTGCAAAGTCGAAAACCTCGCGGACGTACTTTCCCGCGGGGTAGCGCACGGGATCGTCAGGCATGTAAAAGAACCGGCTCAGCCCCCAGTATTTCAGCCCGGCATTGCCGGCGAGCGCGGTCGCTCCGTCGAGCAGCAGTTCCTCGCTCTCGACCGGCCAGGAGAACCAGCCGCGCACGCGCTCGTTTTTCATATGTTCCCGGTTGTATTGCGTGTGCGTACCGACGTAGGTCCAGATCACCTTGCCGGTGGAGCGGCCCAGCCCCAGGTTGAACAGTTTTTCCTCCGGTGTTTCGGCAGCCTCGAACATGAACCCGTCCACGACCGGGATGGCGCGGTTGCGCCATTCGCGGCGGCTCAGCAGGGACGTGTCGTTGTAGAGAACGGGCACGTTCCGCTCGCGACGGATCATTTCCCGAATTTCCGCCAGGTACGCGATAACGACGTCCTCGGCCAGCCAGCGGGTGTATTCGATTTCCTCCTCTCGATTCAGCTTTCCATCCTGATCGGGGATCCTCTTCCCGCGCGCTTTGCGGTACGCCTCCTCGCAATGCTGGCAGCGGCAGAACCGCCTGGCGTTCTGCATACCCATGTAAGGGCCGTCAAAATAGGCCGCGTCGATCTCATATTTCGTCACGACCTCACGAACCATGGCACGGATCTCGTCGCGCACCGGCGAATTCAAGCACCCTTCGTAGTACCTCGTGAAGCCGTAATGCTCCGTGGTCATCGGTTTGCCGTCCACGGACTTCTTCGCCCACCCCAGGTAGCGGGGGTTATTGGCGCGCACTTCCATGAAGGGATGATTGAGCGGCATGTAGGCTATGACCTTCAGCCCCGCTTTATGACAGCGTTCGATCGTCTCCTTGAAGGGATCGGTGTCACCGAGCTCAGGGTGCACAGGGTACCTGGTAGCCGTCGGGAAATAGGCGTAGTAGGAGGCCGCGGGATAGCGGAAGGAATCGGCTCCGAGAGACTTCGCGATTTGAACCGCCTTTTCGGCTCGATAATCGAACGAAGGGTAAAAAGGCGGGTTGTATGCTTCCGCAATAATGGCGCGGCAGGAACGGATCCATTCCCACGATGGATTCCAGTCGGCCCCGAGGAGCCGTGCCGCGGGGAGGGTCGCTGCCACCGTTTTGATGAAATCTCTGCGATTGATCATGAGTCCCCCCTATTGAGGAAACGGTCAAACAGGCCGGCAGGATTCGCGCTCAATAAGCTGCACACCGAGGACGCGGTGCTCGGTAACCGGCTGCTGCGCGTGGATCTTTCGCAGCAGGATCTCGACGGCAGCCTTCCCCATTTCATATTTCGGCTGGTGAATGGTGGTGAGCGGCGGATGCACGATCGCCGACAAATCGAGGTTGTCAAATCCGATGAGAGAAAGGTCCTGGGGAATCCGACGGCGGCGTTGCACCGCAGCCTCCAGAACGCCGAAGGCCATGGCATCGTTGCCGGCAAAGACCGCCGTCACCTCGGGATGTGCGTCAAAAAGCCGCCTGGCCAGGTCGAAGCCTCCCTGCTGCGAGTGATGGCCACGGAGCACGATGCAACTCTCTTTGCCGCCCGACTCGTGGAATGCCCGCCGAAATCCCTGTTCGCGGGCCCAGAGGTTCCCGTGGCGGGATGAGCCGGTCAGGTGGGCAACGTGGTGGTGCCCGAGGCCGTAGAGGTAAGTTCCGGCCATACGCCCGCCCTCGAAGTTATCAGAAGAAACGGTCGAGAAAGCACTCGCCTCGCGAGGACGGATCAACAGCACCAAAGGCACGCCGTAACCCAGAAGTTCATCGAGTTCGGTTTTGGACAGAGCCGTGACGGAATTCATGACGAGGCCATCGACCCGTTTCTCGACGAACGAACGGATGTAACGCATCTGTCGATCCGGCTCCAGATCGGCATTCCCAAGCACCAGGTCGTATCCAGCGGCAAAAGCGGCATCCTCCGCGCCCCGGGCCACGTCTGCGAAATAGGGGTTGCGGATGTCGCTGATAAGCAAACCCAGGCTCAGGGAGCGTCCCGTGACGAGCCCCCGGGCCACGCGATTGGGCACGTAGTTCAGGCGTTGTGCGGCGGCCAGGACCCGCTCACGGGTAGCACGGCTGATGCCGCGCACCCCTGCGAGCGCCCGTGAGACGGTGCTCACGTCGACTTCACACGCCCTGGCTACATCACGAATGGTGATTCTCATAGTGCAAACGGTTGCAATTCTGTTTGGCAGAGTCCATTCTGTCAAGCGCTATTTGGCGAGGTAATCTCAAAAAGAGCATAAAGGCGGCCAAAATTTTCTTGATAATATACGCAAACGATTGCAGACTGGGCGGCGGAATATCAGGACGTAGTCATTCCTTCAGGAGCGGTGATATGACCTACCAACGAGTTGCGCTTCACTTCGCAGTCGCACTGGCTGTTCTTCTCGCACCGGCAAGCCTTGCTTTCGGGCAGACGACCACAGCCTCGATCCTGGGCAGCGTCCACGACGCCAGCGGGGCCGCGGTCCCGGGCGCCTCTGTGACCGCCGTCAACATCGAAACCAACATCTCCAGGACCGTTGCCACCATCTCCGACGGCAGCTACTCCATTCTGTTCCTGCCGATCGGCATTTACCGCATCGAAATCACCGCTACCGGGTTCAAGAAATTCGAGCGGAGCGGCATCACCCTCGCGGTCGGAACCAACGCCCAGATCGAAGCTAAACTCGAGGTCGGGGGGGTGAGCGAAACTGTCCAGGTGACGGCGGATGCGCCGATGGTCGAGACGACCACCCCCGTGCTCGGCGACGTCGTATCCAACAAGGAGATCGACAATCTGCCGCTGGTCAACCGGGACATCTATACTCTCCTGAGCCTCACCGCCGGCGTGGACACGACGGATGCGGCGAACGACAACTTTGGCGCGCCCATGCAGGTGACGCTGGTCCACGGTGCGCCGAATTCCGGCATCGGGTCCGTGAACTACTCGCTCAACGGCGGCAGCAACACCAGCGGCCTGCGCAACACCGGCAACGTACCGCCAAACCCGGACGCGATCCAGGAGTTCCGGGTTCAGACCAGCAGCTTCCCGGCGGACGAAGGGAGGTTCGGAGGCGCCACCGTCACGATGCTGACCAAATCTGGAACGAATTCGTTCCATGGCACTCTGTTCGAGTTCCTGCGCAACGATGCTCTAAACGCCAACCGCTGGGTTCCATCCGGCAGCTTGCTGGCCGAGCCGCTGCGCCGCAACCAATTCGGCGGTACCGTGGGCGGTCCCATATTTCGCGACCGCACCTTCTTCTTTGCGTCCTACTCCGGGCTGCGCGAGCGGACGACGGTGTTTGCCAACACCGCAACTCCCTTCACCGAAAAGGAACGGGCCGGGGATCTCTCCCTGACCGGCGGAACCGCCCCTGTGGATCCTTTGACCGGCAAACCCTTCCCCAACCGCCAGATTCCCACCAGCCGGTTCGACCCGGTGGCTAAGACGATCATGGACAAGTACATCCCTTTGCCCAATCTCTCCGACGGCAAATTCGAGGTCCAGGTTCCGCATCCGCGCGACACCGACGAGATCCTGGGCAAGATCGACCACAACCTGAGTAACGCACACAAGCTTAGCGGCAGCCTTTTCTATACGTCGGGCACCGACCTCGTGGGTCTTCTCGGCAACCTGGACTGGGTCACCCGCGATTTCAGCTGGCGCCAGTACAACGTCAACCTCAGCGAAACCTGGATCATGTCGCCCAAGATGATCAACGAGGCGCGCCTCGCCTATGTTCGCAATTTCGGAGGGCGGACCAACCTGCCGGCAATATCACTTGGGGATCTGGGATCTAAATACAACATTCAGGGAGCGCCCTCCCTGCCGCAAATCCAGGTTTCGGGCCGCTTCAACCTCAACAGTGCCATCCCTGGGCCGGTTGCCGGCAGCAACCTGTACCAGTTCCGGGATCTCCTGAGCATCAACACGAACCGTCATTCCATCCGGCTGGGCGGCGAGATGGTGCTTGAGAAAATGATCCACGACACGCTTCTGAACAACTATGGAACCTTCAGTTTCACGACCACCAATCCCCGGGGCAGCAAGAACGCCACAGCCGATTTCCTGCTGGGCTTGCCGGCGACGATGAACCAGGATGCGCCGACAACCAAGATCAACAATTCATGGTACTGGGCGTTCTATGTTCAGGACGATTTCCGGATGAGTTCCCGGCTTACTCTCAATCTCGGGCTGCGCTGGGATATTCAGACCCCCCCCACTGATCCGCTTGACCGGCTCCTGACCTTTGTGCCCGGCATCAAATCAACGGTGGTACCGACCGCTCCGGCCGGCCTGCTCTTCCCGGGTGACAAGGGTGTCGAGCGCGGCATCATCGGGGTAGACTGGAACAACGTGAGCCCGCGGTTCGGGCTGTCCTGGGATCCATTCGGCGACCGGAAGACCGCCATTCGCGCTGCCGCTGGAGTCTTCTACGGCAGCATGTCCGGCAACGAGTGGAACAGTTCCTCGGATAACCAGCCGTTTGCCATCCGGCAGCGGTTCGACAACGTTTACTCCCTCTCTGACCCGTATGCGCTGCAGCCCGGCGGCGTGTCGCCGTTCCCTTACTCCTACTCTCCGGCAGCGCCCCGATTCGTGGCGCCCTCGGCGGTCGTAGGAATCTCGCTGGATTACAAGTCCCCCTATACCTACCAGATGAACCTGGCGATCCAGCGCGAGATCACCCCCTCGACGAGCATCACGGTCGCCTACGTCAACAACCTCACCCACAGGATCCCGGCCGTCCAGGACGTCAATTATCCCATCCTGACCCCAGCTGCCACGACTGGGAACGTGAACGCCCGCCGGCCCTACCTTCCCGGAACGCTATCCAGCATCGGGCAGACCAAATCGATCCTCAACTCCTCGTACCACGGGCTCCAGGTAACAGGCGAGAAGCGCCTCTCAAAGCAATTCAGCGCCAAGGGCTACTACACCTTCGGCAAAGGCCTCGACGTCATCAATACACAGAACAGCACCCTCCAGCAGGCGACGACCTGGACAAACATCCTGCTTGACCGCGGGCGTGCAAACAACGACCGCACGCATAGCCTGGTCTTCTCCGGCGTGTGGGATCTCAATTACTTCAGTAAATCACCCACCGCAGTCCGGCTGATCGCGGGAGGATGGTCCCTGGCCGGGATCGCAACTTTCAGGAGCGGTACTCCACTCACGATAACCGCCGGCAATGACGTCAACTTCGACGGCAACAACAACGACCGGGCCGACCTGATCGGCGATCCGCATCTGGACCCCAACCGGGACCGGATCCAGGTCATCGACCAGTGGTTCAACACCGCGGCTTTCAGCAAAACCACCCAGGTTGCCAACAGCTACCTTGGCACGTCAGGGCGAAATATCATCGACGGGCCAGGCATGAAGAACTTTGACATGACAATTGCCCGCATGTTCAAGGTTACGGAGGGGATCAGGCTGCAGTTCCGCGCCGAAGCGACCAATGCCTTCAATCTCGTGAACCTGTCCAATCCGGGGACCAACGCCAACTCCAGTTCCACGTTCGGCAAAATCACAACAGCACGCACGATGCGCCAGGTCCAGCTGGGACTCAAGCTGCTGTTCTAGCCTCGACGTTGCCGGGGCGGGGATGACGGTCAGCCCCGCCCTCCAATTCCCTGACGAGGAAAGCCGAATTGGCGTTGAATCTGCCCACTCCGAAAGAACAGAATCCATCGCGTTTCCGCTGGGTGGTAATCTCCCTCGCTTTTCTCGCGACCGTCGTCAACTACCTCGACCGGCAAACCCTCTCGGTCATCGCGCCGGAACTGAAACGGCAGTTCCAGATGACTGACGAAACCTACGGGTTGATCCTCTCGGCGTTCATGCTTGCCTACACGATCATGAACGGCATCTCCGGCGCGGTAATCGACCGCATCGGCACAAGACTGGGGTACGGCCTCTGCATGGCCTGGTGGTCGACGGCCGGGATGCTGCATGCCTTGGCCACCGGGCCGCTGACCCTTGGCATATTCCGCTTTCTTCTTGGCGCAGGGGAAGCCGGGAACTGGCCTGCAGCGGTCAAAGTGGTCAGCGAGTGGTTCCCTCCGAAAGAGCGCGCGCTCGCATCCGGGATCTTCAACAGCGGCGCGGCCATCGGTGCGCTGGTAGCTCCTCCGCTGGTTGCCTGGCTTGTGATTACCTGGAGCTGGCAGATAGCCTTCATCGTTGTCGGGGCGTCGGGCTACCTTTGGCTTGCAGCATGGTGGCTCCTGTATCGCACTCCTGCAGATGTCCGCCGGGAGGTCGAGTCCCGTCCCGCACCCCCATGGCGGCTCCTGGGGACGCGTTTCGTTTCGATCCTCACGCTCTCGAAAATCTTCGTGGATCCGGCCTGGTATTTCTACATTTTCTGGATTCCCAAATATCTGAGCACGGTTCACGGCTTCACGCTGGTGCAGATAGGAAAAACGGCCTGGATTCCTTTCCTGTCGGCCGACATCGGCAACATCGCCGGGGGAGCCTTTACCCAGTGGCTGATAAAACTCGGGCTTCCCGTTCCACGGTCACGCAAGGTGGCAGTTTCGGTATTCGCTCTTCTCATGACCTCGGCCATTCCCGCGATTTTCGCGGGGAGTGCCGCCGGGGCGATTGCCTGGGTATCAGTGGCAACTTTCGGCTACGCCGGCTACAACGCTAATTCGCTTGCTTTCCCCGCCGACGTCTTTCCCGCGCAACATGGTAGGCTCGATCTGGGGACTGGCGAGCATGGGGGCAGGCTTCGGTGGCATGCTCTTCAGCTGGCTCACGGGTGCCGTGATCGACCGTTTCGGGTACTTCCCGGTCTTCATCGGGTATGGCATCCTGCCCCTGATCGCGCTCGCCCTGGTGCTCGGCCCGATGGGCCCTTTAATCCCCGATCCCCGTTTCGCAGCGCAGGCGAGTCCCGACGTTCGCAATACCACACGTCAATGAACCCTGGGAAGCAGCCAGGTTTTGGGCGCTTTGTCGAAGAAATTCGCCAGCTTGGCATATCCGTTGAGCTATCTCAGTCGCTCAGATAGAGCAGGATGGCTTCGTGGAGTCGATCCAAATCAGACGTTCGTGCAAGCCCCACAATCTCGTGTATCCTCGCTTTGCTTACCTGCCGGATCCCCGGTAGTATGGCAAATGAAGTCTTGCCTTTGGGAAGCTCAACGCTGACCCGCAGCGGCCAGATCTCCGGAGTCCGCGATGAAAGCGGGACCACCACAACACTTTGAAGGACTTGGTTTTGAACGGAGTTGGAAATCACAATCGCGGGTCTTGTCTTTCCCAATTCCGGCAGCGTTATGGGCTCCAGATTCACCCAGCAAATCGTTCCTCTTTTCACCGGCGCCCCCGTTTCGGCGGAGTTGCCAGATCTGCCTCATCCCACTCGCGCAGCCAGGATTGTTCTTCGGCGTTCGATGCCACGAATTCCTCATAAGCGACTGCAGCCTCGGCCAACTTGCGGCGCCGCAGGTCTCTCCAGAGGATTTCCCGGACATGGGCCGATACACTCGTTCGGGGAGACTTGGCCTGTTCCAACTCTCTAAGCAGTTCTCCTTCTATTTTAATAGTAGTAGCCTTCATGCTTGAATCATACTCCAGTATCAACTTGATTTCTACTCATCCTGGTTTCCTGACACGGCTACGGCAAAATCGAGAAGAATGTGCAATACCATAATCCGTTTAGCCAGTTACCGAGGTTTTCGTGATGAAATGGGAATTGTGGCTTGGAAACAGAATTTATCATTAATCATTTCTCATTGGTCATTTGCCATTTGACGACTTGAAACTGGCTGGTTTCAATGACCAATGAGAAATGACAAATTCATACAGTTAGAAGGTGACAGGATAAGACTCTCCGGCGCGCGTCGGAAATTCGCTAACCTTTTCGCCAAGACGCACTTTGCAGAGATTGCCGTGATCGGAACGTACAGTTGCCGAACTCAGCTTCCCGTTCTTCCATGCGATATCCACTTCAAATCCACCCCTCGCACGCAACCCCTGGACCGAACCGTTCGCCCACACTGAAGGGAGCGCCGGCAGCAGGTGAATCTCCCCGAGGTGGCTCTGGAGCAGCATTTCGGCGATGCCGGCGGTTGCCCCGAAATTGCCGTCGATCTGAAACGGAGGGTGAGCATCAAAAAGATTCGGGTACATCCCGCCGCCGCTGTGCGTTCCGACCGGAACCAGCAGGTTTTTTAGGATTTTGTAGGCGTGATCGCCATCCAGGAAACGTGCCCACAAATTGATCTTCCACCCCATGGACCATCCTGTGGCCGCGTCGCCGCGGAAGATCAGTGACTGTCGAGCAGCCTGGAACAAGTCCTTTTGCTGCCAGCTGATGTCCTTCCCAGGATACACTCCCCAGAGATGCGATACATGCCGGTGGGTGTTCTGCGGATCATCCAAATCCTCCATCCACTCCTGGAGCTGGCCGTGCCGGCCGATCTGGTTTGAGGCAATCTGAGGCCTCATTTCATCCAGCTTAGCCTTCAGGTCGCGGTCCACGTCCAGAATTCGAGCGGCTTCGCTCGTGTTCTCGAAGAGACTTCGAATGATCTGGTGGTCCATGGTCGGTCCCATGACCAGCCCTCCCTGCTCGGGCGAATTGGAGGGGCCGCTGATCAGTTTGCCGCTGAACGGATCGCGCACGAGGAAATCGACAAAAAATAACGCCGCCTCTTTCATGGCAGGATAGGCCCGCTTCGCCAGGAACTGCTTGTCCCCAGTGTAGAGATAATGTTCCCACAGGTGCTGGCAGAGCCAGGCGCCGCCGGTCACCCAGATTCCGTGATTGGAGGCGTTAATGGGCGCGGTTCCCCGCCAGATGTCGAAATTGTGATGCAGCACCCAACCCCGCGCGCCATAGTGGGCGCGGGCGGTCTCACGGCCCGATTGAACCAGCTCGTCGATAGCATCAAACAGCGGCACGGCGCACTCGGAAAGGTTCGCCACTTCCACGGGCCAGTAATTCATCTCCGTATTGATATTGCAGGTGAACTTGCTGTCCCAGGATGGCGTAAGGCTGTCATTCCAGATTCCCTGCAGGTTGGTCGGCTGTCCGCCGGCGCGGCTGCCGGCGATCGCCAGGTAGCGTCCATACTGAAAAACCAGCGCCGCCAGGTCGGCGTCATCGCGACTGACAAAACCAGCAACCCGGCGATCGGTGGGTTCCTTCGACGCCGCGGTTTTGCCCAGGTCCAGGCTGACCCGCCGGAAGAGTTTCTGGTGATCGGCCACGTGCGCTTCACGCAGCCGCGCATAGGGTTTCCCGGCTGATTTTTCCAGCATTTCCATGCAAAGGGATGAGGGGTTGGCGCTGATGTCGCGGAAGTTTTTTACATTGGTAGCGCCAACCAGGCGTAGGGTGACAGAGTTTGCACCCATTACCTGAATGGCCTCAGGTCCGGCTTCCATGCTGCCGCCTTCCGTCGTAACTGCGGTGCGGCTCTCAAACTTCACTCCGCCTTCCTCGACCTCCCCGGTCAGCACCAGCACCGATTTTCCATCAGTCCTCACGGCATGCTTTTTGTGCAGACACTTCAGCATGAATCGCGCGCTGATCTTCCCCGGCTGGTCCGCTGTCAGGCGGACAACGAGAACCTTGTCCGGGTAAGAGGAGAATACTTCGCGGCGGAAGGTTACCCCGCCGGCGCTGTATTGCGTCTCGGCAATCGCGGTGTCTAGATCGAGCGAGCGGCGGTAATTCCCTGGCTGGTCGTGCCCGTCGAATTGGATGATCAGGTCACCAAAGGGCTGGTAAGCCTTCTGCCTGAAGGGTTCGCTCATGAACTCCCTGCCGGCCAGGTCTTCAGCCGCCTTCTGCTTCGCCGCCGCTTGTTTCCTCGCCTCGGCCGCATCCTGGGGCTTTCCTTCGTTGGCCAGGCGGATGGCATTCCGCTCGAATTCCCTTCCTGCCTGGAGAAGCTGCCGGATTTCAGGCAAGAATTTCACCGCGCCCTCATGTTGATAGGCATGCGGCGCCCCTGTCCAAACTGTGCTTTCATTGAATTGCAGTCGCTCGATCGGCACCCCGCCGAAAATCATGGCGCCGAGTCGGCCATTTCCCACCGGCAACGCTTCTACCCATTGGACGGCCGGTTTGTCATACCAGAGCTTTAGGTCGGACCCTGGGGCAGCCGCGCAAAAACCAACAATCAACAACACTGTGGAAATCAGATTCTTCGTACCTATCATGCCGCCTCCCTGGAAACTTGAAGCGCTCGAGAGATTGAACCGCAAAGACCACGAAGACCGCAAAGATTAATAAACACAATATCTTTGCGGTCTTCGCGTCTTGGCGGTTCGATTGTTTTTGCGGTTTTTGCCGCAATTGGATGATTCCCGCCGTGCGCAATTCCAAGTTTCTATTCTCAATCCACCAGGGGAGTTCCGCGGTGAGCCAGCTGGATCGGCAGGCCCCAAGGATCGCGCAGGATCGCGAGTTCGTCGCCGTTGGGGGCCTTCTGCGGAGCGCTGAAAACCGTCGCCCCGGCTGCTATCAACCGGGTAACAGTGCCCTGGACGTCATCGCAGATGAAAGCCACATGCAGAGTCAGCGGATCTGCGGCTGAGTAGACGGGCACGGCAACCGTCGGATTCCGATAGATCTCGAGCATTACGCGGCCCGAGTCATCTGCGATGAACCGGACCGGAACGGGTGCATCCGCTGCCCGCCTGCAGGAAAAGCCAAGGTTCGCCATATACCAGTCGGCCATGGCCGCAGGATCTTCAACCTGAATGCCGATGTGTTCAATTCTCATGTTTATCCTCTCCTTTTTCGAGACTCTCTGATTGCTTCATGCCGGAACATATTCGCCCCGGCAGGAAAAGCCGGTCAAGGATGCTGCCGATCCGAGGAATGCACCAGGAGATCCACAAGTATCATCCAAGGATCCCCCGGTTTGGCGACGTTTTGATAAATTTCCAGATATTCAGGCACATTCAGGCTGAGCCCTGCCAGCGCCAGAAAATAGGAGTTGCCGCCATTGAAAGGCACGATCTGCTCATGCTTCCATTGGCGCGGCTCCCGGATAAAGGGCGCCAGATAGGCAACGCTCTTTTCAATCCCGGCACCCTCGGCTGTCCGGAAATGCCAGAGATCGATAGACTGTCTCTCCGCCAGGCGGCAAAGGATGGTGAGGCCGTTCAGGTTCATCGAGGAGTATCCCAACGACTTCGTTCGCGACTCCTCTTTGGGGCAACTTCCGTCAGGGCGGATCTGTACCGGCACCAGGAAGTTCCGGAACATGTCCCACGCCATGGCCTCGTTGTCGTCGTCCCAGGCATAGAGGGAAAATATCGCGACCTGAGCCGCATACCAGGTCGAATGGTTGTTGCCGCTCTTTTTCTCCTCGATCCCCTTTTCGCTCCGCGCCAGCCATTCAAGATAGTCGCCAAACCACTGGATTGCAGCCGCGCGGTCCCGCGGGCTCCAGCGCCCTGTCTCATCCAAGAACGCCATTCCCTGGACGGCAAATATCAGGGGCACGGAATCAATGATTCCGGTACCGCGCCCGGTGTTGATATTTCGAATGGCCTGCCCGTATTCCAGGTGAGGATTCATGCGCGTGGCTTCATCGATGAACCAGACCGAGATGATATTCGCGGCGCGATCGGCATAGCTCGGCTCGTCGAACAGCCATGCCGCCGCCCCCAGGGCCAAAACAGTTTCGCTCATGTCCCGCATGTCGCGGTCATTGTCGACGAAGCGGTCCGGGTTTACCTGGCCGTCGCGGCGCAAATAGGGCCCGTTGGGGTTGGCAGGATTGGGCCACCAATAGGGAGCCTCGCTGAAAAAATCGTGAGGGCCTGCAGGAGTGCCCTTCGGCCGGTGAAAGGTGACACTCCACGGCCCCCGCTTCATCCTGACATCGGCTTCATGCCGAAGCTTTTCAGCCGCCGCCATCAGCGAAGGTTTTTTTTCGCGCACTCCCCGCTTGATGGCGGTGGCTTCGGCGCGCGATAGAAGCATGAAATCAGCCGAATACCCCGTTTGCGCCAGCGCCAGACCCAACAAAAAAGTCACGGCGCTAAGGCAGTGCCGCTGCGCTTTTGCCCTCACCCAACCAGATCCCATTGATTATTCCTCTGATCTCCATGGACGGCGAAACATCGGGAGTTGCCATCCGGCCCGCCCGCTGAAAAGTTCCATCATACTCCCAACCTGTACGGAACCATTTCCTGATTTTCTACAAGTTGCGTAGTATGGATTGAAAACGGCGGCCAGCGCCGCCGGAAGGAGCACTGGCATGAACCGAAGAAGCTTTATTTCTCTGTTTTTCCTACTCGCCGCGCTTCCGGCTGTTCCCGCCCAGGATCAGCCGGTCTACTTCATCCTGTTGACTGATACGCAGATGGGCATGTACGCGGCCAACAAGGACTTTGCCCAGGAATCCGCCAACCTGGAGTTTGCCGCGGCCACGGTAAATCGGCTGAAACCGGCCTTCGTGGTCATCCTGGGAGACCTTGTCAACTCCACAGGAAACGCCGCACAGATCGCAGAATACCTGCGCATCGAAGGAAAAATCGATCGTTCCATTCCAGTCTATCATGTGGCCGGAAACCACGATGTCGGCAACGAACCGACGCCGCAGTCGCTAGAGGCCTATCGAAAGTCCTTTGGGAAAGACTATTACAGCTTCCGCGCCGGTCCCGTGTATGGGATCGTGATAAACACCACCTTGATTCACAAACCGCAGAACGCGCGCGCAGAATATGAGGCGCAGGACGTGTGGCTGAGAAAGGAACTCGTAACGGCGCGGAATTCAGGCGCGCTTCATATTATCCTCTTTCAACATCATCCTTATTTTCTCAAAAGCACTTTGGAACCGGATGCGTATGCCAACATTCCTCTCGAGCGCCGGGGAGCCCTTCTGAAGCTGCTTCGGGAATCAGGCGTCGAATACGTATTTGCAGGCCATCATCACATGCCGACAGCGGCTGAAGCAGAAGGGATTCAGATGATCGTGACAGGCCCCGTGGGTATGCCCCTGGGGGCTCAGGGCTCCGGCATGCGCATCGTCGGGGTGCAGGGCAAAGAAATCGTTCACCGATATTACGATTTCGGCTTCCTGCCGGCGCAGCTTTCGGACCTCTACAAAAAATAGTCCGTGGCCGAATAATCCCAAGCTGACTTAGAGTCTTCACGGGCTTGGTGGTTCACTTCCTGTCTGAATTACACAGGATATGAGCCAGAGGAATCCATCTGTGTGGTATCCTGATCCAGCCGGAGACTATGGTTTTGCCCGCAACTGCCAAATCACCGAAGGGAACTCCTCACATGGCTCGACGCTCGATCCCCAAGACATTTATCCTGGATACCAATGTCATCCTCCACGACGCAACCTGCATCCATCAATTCCAGGAGCACGACATCGTGATCCCGCTGACCGTTATCGAAGAGATCGATCACTTCAAACGAGGCAGCCAGGTCATCAACTTCAACGCCCGAGAATTCGCGCGCACATTGGATTCCATTACCGGCAACGGGCTGTTCAACGGCGGTGTTTCCCTGGGCGACGGCAAAGGAACCGTCCGGATCGCAATCGCCAAAGGCCTGAATCCAGAGATCCACGAGGTTTTCCGCGAAGACAACTCCGACCACCGAATCCTGAGCGTGGCTGCGAATCTCAAGAAGGCCTTCGGCTCGCGCAAATCCGTCATTCTGGTCACCAAAGACGTAAATATGCGCATGAAGGCCAAAGCCCTGGGAATCCTCGCCGAGGATTACACCACCGACCGGGTTGGGAGCATTGAAGAGCTTTATAGCGGCAAAGAGATCCTGGAGGAGGTGGAAGACGACCTGCTGAATGCCCTGTATCAGCCCCCCTACGAGGTGGATGCCGACCCACTGCTCCGCCGCTATAAATTTGAGGCGGTCTCTAACCAATACTTCATTCTCCGCAATCCGAAGCGGTCTGTGCTGGCGTGCTTCGACGGAGCCTCCGGCCGTCTGCGCAAGGTCGACAAAATCATGGCTTACGGCATCAAGCCACGCAACGCGGAGCAGATCTTCGCCATCGACGCGCTTACCCGATCCAATGTCCCCCTGGTTACCTTGACGGGCAAGGCGGGTACCGGAAAAACCCTTCTGGCGCTGGCCAGCGCGATCCATGTCAAGCGGAACTATCGCCAGATTTTCGTCGCACGGCCTGTCGTGCCTCTCAGCAACAAGGACATGGGATACCTGCCGGGAGATATCGAGAGCAAGCTGGCACCGTACATGCAGCCGCTTTGGGATAATCTGAAGGTCATCCAGAGCCAGTATCCGGAAGAAGACAAAAACTACCAGCAGATCGACCAGATGGTCCACGAAAACAAGCTGGTCATCGAGCCGTTGAGCTATATTCGGGGACGAAGCCTGCAAAAGGTGTTTTTCATCGTGGATGAAGCTCAGAACCTGACACCTCACGAAATCAAGACCATCATCACCCGGGCCGGCGAAGGCATCAAAATAGTGATCACAGGTGACATCTACCAGATTGACCACCCTTATCTCGACGCCCAGTCCAACGGGCTCTCCTATCTGATCGATCACTTCAAAGGGCAGGGGCTCTATGCCCACGTCAACCTGGAAAAAGGGGAACGATCGGAACTGGCGGAACTGGCGAGCAACCTGCTGTAGAACCCCGGGGGGATTACGGTGCGGGATCTTGCGGTGGCGTCTGGAGAGCCTTTTCCACGCGGGAAAGCAGCGCTTCGACTTTTTTGCCTTCGTCTTCAGCAACCAGATTCTTTGCCTGATTGAGAGCCGAAGCAGCCTGCTTCCATGATCCGGTCATGGCATGCACCAACCCTAGGTTGTAGTAAAGGTCGGCGAAACTCGGTTCGATCTCGGCCGCTATTTCGTAATGGAGCTGCGCCAGGCGCAAGTCACCGGATTCAAAATAGAGGTGCGCCAGGTTGAAGTGCGACTCAAAATGGCGCGGGTCATGAAGCAGGGCTTTGGTAAAACGATCAAACGCGCTGGCCACTTTTCCCGCCTCGAATTCGATGATGCCGAGGTTGCAGTAGGCATCCGGGGTGTGATCTCCCTCCAGCGCCGCTTCCAGGTACTTTTCAGCGGCGCGCCGGTCGTTTTTTTCGTGCAGCAGCATCGCCTCCTCGAAGCAACTGATCCGTCGCGGCAGTTCGATGAGCCTCCCTTCGTGCTCGGGGAAAAGGCTTAGCTGCCCATGAAGCTGCAACTCGATCCTTTTGAAGGTCAATCCCTGGTTGCGGAGTTCCCGTACCCGCCGAAAAAAATCGAGAGCGCGGATATCGAATGTCGGGTCGGTTGAAGATGCTTCCTGCACCGGCTGAACCATCCCGTCCTGCACCCAGCGGCGGATATGGCGTTCGCTCAACCCGAATTGCCGGCTGATTTCGCGAACACTGTACACTGACTTCACACGCTCGAAGCCGTTCCGGGAACGGGCTTCGGCGAAACGGATTACATTTCCCATTGCATTACCTTGAGGTTTCTTCAGGAGTATAGCGAATCGGCGAGAGGCTTGGAAGTGACCTCGGGGCTATTCGAATCCGCAGAAACCGGCAAGACCGCAAAAGATAAAAATACCCTTTGCGGTCTTCGCGGCTTTAGACGTTCAGGAGGCAGGATTTACACCAATTTTGACACATCAAACTTGGGAGCGTAGACCTCCTTGGATTTCATGAGATTCTCCCAGGTAAGCTCCTTGCCCGTGTAGCAGGCATTTCGGATCAGCATGGCGCTAAGGGCCGATTCGGCTCCCATCGCCGCCTGATTGTGGAACTGTCCGCTGGTGATGCTGGCAACAAAGGCCTTCTGCTTTTCCGAATCCGCGTTATCCAGGGCGCCCTTGAAAGTGCCGGCAGCCGAGAACTGCTCGCCGCCCTTGCTGGCATTGAGCCCGGCGTCCCATTTATTCTTCCCTGAAATATACACACGCCAGTCGTAATGCGACTCGGAACTGCCATCCGGCCCGTAAAGGCGCACGCCTGCGTCAAATTCCGGCGTGCCGGCCTGAACCGAACCGAAGCTGACCTGGACATCGCCGGGGTAAGTGGCCACAGCGTTGAAATTGTCTTTGCAGTCGCCCGCGTCGGTGCGCATCTTTCGCGAACAGGAACCGACCGCTTTGGTTGGGTGCCCCTGGAGGAACCAGTTGGTCATGTCAATTACGTGGATGTTCTGCTCCACGATGATGTCGCCGGACAGATCGCGGTACCACACCCAATTGCGCAGGTGCTGCTGTTCCTTTGAGGCATTGGGCCAATCCGGCCTTCTGAGGGCGCCGGCATAATAAAACATCGAGCCGCTGGCTATTTTGCCGATGGCGCCGGCATGCAGGCGCTTGGTCAGCTCGACCATGGGTGGAGCCATGCGAATCTGGAAACCTACATCAAGGCTCAGCTTGCCCTGTGCCTTTTTGCCGATTTCGATGGCCTTGTTGGCGCCCGGGACATCGATCGCTATCGGTTTTTCACAATAGACATGCTTTCCGGCAGCCACGACCATTTCAAGATGGCGAGGGTGGAACCAGGGTGGAGTGGAAATGAGGATGAAATCGACCTGCTTCGACTCGATGATCTGCTTATCGGCATTGACCCCACGGAACAGTTGAGCCGATTCGAGGGCCGGAATGCCTTTTTTGCCTTGCAGGGTGTCGAAATGCTTCTGGCCTTTGTCGACAGCGTCTGCGTAAAAGTCCGCCAGGGCGGTCACACGTGCACCCGCGTTGGTGATAAAACCGCTGCCTACCGCTGTTCCGCGCCCGCCAACTCCTAAAATGCCAAACCGTACGGCCGAGTTCGCCTGGTACCCAAATGCGATTTTCGGTGTAACAAACAGGAGGCCGGCCGCGGCGGCTCCTGCCGTCTTTACAAAATCCCTCCGGTCGATTCCGGCAGGATTGCTACCTTCAGTCTTATTCACTGGTCTCATAGTCATGGCAATGCTCCCAAAATATGGCGTTGATTCTAACCCATCTCAAGAGATTGAGCGAGGAAAAGCGCTCCGGAGATGGTACCTTTTATATCGCCTCCCCGCTTCCCGGGTTTACCCTGAGATCCCAAAATACGGCAGGGGGTGTGCACGGCGTCCATCAAAGAAAAGAAGGAAACGGATCTTATGGAATCGAGGAATGACATCAGGAACATCGCCATCATTGCGCATGTCGACCACGGAAAAACCACCCTGGTCGATGCCATGCTCAAACAGAGCGGCACCTACAGGCTGAACGAGCGAATTGTCGAGCGGGTTATGGATAATCTGGACCTGGAAAGGGAGCGCGGCATCACCATCATGGCGAAAAACACCGCCATCCATTACAAGGGTGTGAAAATCAATATCGTCGACACACCCGGCCATTCCGACTTCGGCGGCGAGGTGGAACGGGTTTTGAAGATGGTGGACGGCGTAATGCTCCTGGTCGACGCCTCGGAGGGCCCGTTGCCACAGACCCGGTTCGTGCTAAGGAAAGCCCTGGAGCAGGATCTCCCCGCCATCGTTGTAGTCAACAAAATCGATCGTTCCGATGCGCGGCCTCAGGAGGTCGTCAACGAAATCTTTGACCTTTTCATTGACCTGGACGCCAACGAAGAGCAGATTTCTTTTCCCATCCTCTATGCCATCAGCCGGGACGGGATCGCCAAGCGGAGCCTGGAGGATGATTCAAAGGACCTGGGCCCGCTGTTCGAGCAGATTCTTGAAAGCACTCCGCCGCCGCGCCCCCTGCGCGAAGGTAAACTCCAGATTCTCGTCACCATGCTGGACTACAGTGATTATGTTGGCCGGATCGCCATCGGGCGGGTCTTCTCCGGCAGCATTGCCGTGGGGAACACGGTTTCGGTCTGCAAGCTGGACAAAACCGTGGAACAGACCCGAATCACGAAACTCTACTGTTTCGATGGGCTTAAACAGGTACCGGTCGAATCCGCTTCCGCCGGGGATATTATAGCGCTAGCCGGCATCGAAGGCATTTTCATCGGGGAAACCGTGTCCGACGCGATAGATCCGGCGCCTTTGCCTCCTATCCACGTCGACGAACCCACCATCTCGATGATCTTCTCGGTCAACACCGCTCCCTTCGCCGGCCGCGAGGGGAAATATGTCACCTCCCGGCATATCAGGGCCCGCCTGGATAAGGAATGCCTCGGCAATGTCGCCATTCAGGTTGAGGAAACCGAAAGCATGGACAGCTTCAAGGTTTCAGGCAGAGGCGAACTCCAGCTTGCCATCCTGATCGAAATGATGCGGCGTGAAGGCTACGAAATGCAGGTCTCGAAACCAGAAGTAATCATCCGCCACGTCAATGGCCAAAAAATGGAGCCGATTGAGCTGGTGGTGATCGACTGCCCGGAGACCTTTATCGGCGTGATCACCGAAGCCCTGGGGCGCAGAAAAGGCCAGATGACCAAGATGGTGAACCATGGGGCCGGCCGTGTCCGCCTGGAGTTCGAGGTCCCCTCCCGCGGCCTTATCGGATTCCGCTCGGAATTCCTGACCGACACCAAGGGAACCGGACTCCTCAATACCCTCTTCTTGAGATGGGGGAAATGGACCGGCGAAATCGTCAATCGTCTGACCGGCGCGCTGGTTGCCGACCGGGCAGGAAATGCAACGAGCTACGCCCTCTACAACCTGCAGGAAAGAGGGGAGCTTTTCATAAAGCCCGGCACGCCGGTATATGAAGGGATGATCATCGGCGAAAACTCGCGTAACGCCGATCTCGACGTCAATGCCGTCAAAGAAAAGAAGCTCACCAACATGCGCGCCTCCACCTCGGACGATGCGATCCGCCTCGTCCCCTATCGGCTGCTTTCGCTCGAGCAGGCGCTGGAGTTCATCAACGACGATGAACTGGTCGAAATCACCCCGGAATCGATCCGGCTGCGCAAGAAATCGCTGGATTACTATCAGCGTCTGAGAGTCAAGAAGACGGAGGCTTAGGGCCTGAAAATGAATAAAGGTTGCGTTGTGACATTTGCGGCCGGGTGATAGGATTGAAGCCTTTAATTTGTCGCGAAACTTGGTAATGCCTGGTCCTGGACCTCGACTTGGTCCTGGACCTAGACCTGGACACAAAGACACCGCATGGCATGATGCTAAATGCTGAGTTCGCAAATGCTTATTTGGAGAGAGTGGTTAAAGTCCAAATCGAGGGCCAGGTCCACGTCCAGGTCGAAGTCCAGGTCCAGGTCGAATAAACATGGAGTTTTGCGACAGTTGACTAATTATACTGATACAAGGAGCGCAGCCCCATGACCTACTACCCTTCGGCATGCGTCTGGCCGTTTAAAGAACCTTTGGCTGGGGTATTGAGCGAACTCAAGGCCACAGCCTTTCATTATGTGGATATTGAGACGGAAAGTCTCGATGCGCCCGGGGTCGCCGAAGCTTTGAAGCAGCTGGGCTTGAAGGTTTCCTGCGTCGCTCTTGATCATCATCTGCCGGCAGGGAGTTCGCTTGAAAGCGGCGATCCGGGAACGTCTCGGAAAGCCCTGGAATATCTCGGCAAGGGACTGGAACGCATTGCAGCCGTCGGCGCCAGGGCAGCCTTCGTCTCCCCTTGCCGCCAGCAGAAGAACCTCAAGAATTTCAGCAGCGCTCTCAAGCAGCTGGCCGATCTGGCTGCATCGAGGCAGATCAGGATCTGTGTAAAGCACGCACCCGGCAGCGGCCTGCCAACAGCCAAATCAGCCTTGGCCTTTGTCAACGAAAGTCAGCATGCGAACCTTTTCCTTCTGCTCGACAGCGGCCGAGCCATCCTGGCGCGCGAAAAGGCATGGGAAATTATTGCCGCGGCCGGCACGAAACTCGGGTATGTCCAGTTGAACGACAACGACGGCAGAAGTGAACGCCACTGGCCGTTACTCGATGGGCGCATGACGCAGGCCGATCTGACCCGAATCCTGGAAGCTCTGCAGCAAGGTGGTTATGTAGGGACACTGGGCCTGGAATTGGGCCATGACCGCGCCAGCATCGTCTGCGGCCTGGCGAAAAACCGGAACCTTCTTCTCCGCTTGCAGATGCCGGTGGAACCTAAATCCATGAAGGAGCCTGAGGCTCGCCGTAAACCCTGAAGTGCGGGGCCGGCAGCACAGATCGATTCCTACTCGCTCGGCAACCGTCGCGCGCCTTTCCCGGGAAAAAGATTATCGGACTGCGGTGAACATGATTTCTACCAGTCCGTCAGGAGCCACAAGGCCGGTTCCAATGGTAGCTCGTGCCGGGAATTCCTTGGCGAACACTTCCCGATAAGCGTCGTTCATCCCGGCGAAGTTTCCGATATCCGTAAGGTATACCAGCCCTTCGACAACATCCTTCCAGTCAAATCCCGCCGATTTCAAGGTTCGGCCAATACGGGACAGTGTTTCGCGGGTTTGGCCGCGTACATCTCCCTGATTCGAGGGCGTATTGCCCAGCATCCCGGAAACATAAAGCCGGCTGCCGACCCGAATGGCAGAGCTTAAATTCGGGTTGGTCTGCCCTGGGCTGCCGTCGGCATTGGGTGTCGTAAAGGCCCGGCGCTCCTGTCCTTTGGACGCCACCATAGTGATCTCGACCAGGTATTGCGGGGCTACCAGACCCGATCGGACCGTGGCCCGCGCGGGAGGGTCATTGGGGAAGAAAGCCCTGTATGCGGAGTTCATATCCTGGAACTGCGCGACATCGGTTATAAAAACGCGCGACGAGACCACGTCAGAGTAGTTCATTCCGGCGGCTCTCAGGATTTCGCCTGCATTCTCCATCACCGTTTTTACCTGCACTTTCATATCGCCAGCCACTGGCTGATTGTCTTTGCCGTTGCGCGAAACCAGCCCCGCCAGAAAAAGCGTGTCTCCGGAAAGAATCCCGTAGCTGTAAGGGAGCGGGCTTTTCAGCCAGGAGGCGGGATGAACAATCTTGCGTTCCCCGCCCGCGGAAATGACCACCATCGAAATCTCGACGAGCGCATCCGGCAGAACAAGGTTGCACGCGATGGTGGTCCTGGCCGGCGGGTCGTTGGGCCAATAGGTCTGGTACACCTCGTTCATCGCGGGAAAATCGGCGATATTTTTCAGATACACACTGACCGAAGCGGCGTTTTGCAGCCCGGTTCCAGCCTTGCCGAGCAGTTGGGATATCTGGTCGAGGATGCGCCGGGTCTGAAATTGGACGTCACCGGCGATGACCTTCCCCTGCTCGTCGACGGCCAATGCGCCGGAAACGTAAATCAAGCCACCGGATTTCACCGCAGGACTGAAGGGATAGCCCAAACTGGGCCCGGACTGGATAATCTGCTTCTCACCGGAAAACACCGCAAGGGATGTCGCCATCATGACGACGGCCGCAATCGTGACAGTAGAAGTAATACGCATACTTGCCTCCGCACATCAAAAAGGTGTCAGGCTGGAATTTCCCTTTTTAAGGTTGACCTTGGAGTGCGAGGTTTTACGCAAGAGCTTCCACGCACTGAAGTCCAAGTGCCTTAAAAAGGGGAATTCTAGCCTGACACCTTTTAATAATACTACTTTTCTGGTCAGGGGCGCCGGGTCGAGACCTTGTTGCCCCGGCGCGGCGCATGGGGAGAGCATACAAGCGCAAGTGGATATTTTGCGTTATTTTTGGCGCGATCCGGCTCGTAAAGAACGCAAACCAGGCTGCCCACCTCGGGCGGGTTTTTCTGCGGTGACATATGGCCCGTTCCGATCGAACCGCTGAACTGCAGGAAAGAATAGTGGGCGATCTTCCCGTCTTTGGTTTTTTTATGCTCGGTGATCACGGCGGGAGCCGGACGGCCCTCCTGCAGAAGATGCCGCTGACGGCTCAATGGATAATGAGACAGCCAACTGATCGCGGCCAGCAGAGCCGCGATCAGATAGGGTACCCACAACGGCATCAGCTGCTCTTCGAGGCCCGGGATAAAGTGGCTTCGGGGATTCTCTGAAAGATAGCGAACGGGCAGGACGGATCCCTCCTTCAAACGGCTCCAGCGATTCCGCCCGGGTTCCATTTTGTATTTGTACTGCTGGCCTCCAACCGAGTACTCATACTCGATCCAATACTTGGCATCCTTGCCCCGCGTAGACCAGCGGCGGGTAACTTCGGCACTGGAATCCAGTCCACGCTCGGCTACAGCCTGCCTCTCCCGGTGGTCGCTTGAAGCTTTGAGATGAAGTACCACCCCTGCAGCAATGGCTGAGACCAGGAGAAGAATCGAGAACGCCAGAAGCGCTCTCCCCGCTCCTGTCAGGCGATACTCCCGGGGCCTGGAATACTCAAATTCGGCCGGCGGCTTCCAGTTTCCCTTGCACTCCCCCAGAACAGCACGGGGATCCATGATGCCCTCCTCTAGTCGACCTCGGATTCCTGCTTCGATTCTGCCGCTTTAGGGAAAAGGTTTTCTCCTGCGGGCGGCAGGCGTCCTGAGTCGCGCAAAGCACGGCGCAAAAGAAACTCAATCTGTGCATTAAGGCTGCGCAGGTCAGAATCCGCCCAGCGCTGCAGCGCCTCATGGGTTGCCGGATCCAACCTCAGCAAAAACGGTTTCCTTTGCGCCATCGCCTGCTGCCCTTCGCATTTGTGAGACCTTGGACTGGCTTCCCTAAGCTGCCAGTCCCCGCCACAATCTCCCATTCAGTACTATTGATACAATGTTCCCGTGTTGACTACCGGCTGGGCATCGCGGTCACTGCAAAGCACCACCAGCAGGTTGCTCACCATCGTGGCCTTGCGCTCCTCATCGAGGCGCACCACATTCTTGGCATTCAACATTTCCAGAGCCATTTCCACCATCCCCACCGCCCCTTCCACAATTTTCTGCCGCGCGGCAATGATGGCACTCGCCTGTTGCCGGCGCAGCATCGCATTGGCGATTTCAGGCGCATAGGCCAAATGGCTGATCCGGGCCTCGATGACCTCGACGCCCGCCTTCGCCAGCCGGTCCTGGATTTCCTCCCTCAGCCGATGAGAAATCTCCCCGGCCGACATGCGGAGTGAGAGCTGACCTTCCTGATGTGCATCATAGGGGTACGAGGTCGCCAGGTTTCGAACCGCCGATTCGCTTTGCACGTGAACAAAGTTTTCATAATCGTCAACATGGAAAACTGCTTCGGCCGTCTCCACCACCTTCCACACAACTACAGATGCAATCTCGATAGGATTCCCATCGTGATCGTTGACCTTCAGGCGGGCACTTTCAAAATTCCTTACCCGAAGCGATACGGTGCGTCGCGAGGTAAGCGGATTCACCCAGAAAAATCCCTGCTCTTTGATCGTGCCCAGGTATTTTCCGAAAAGCTGAATGACTTTGGCCTCATTCGGATTCACGACCGTCATACCGGCCCAGCAAACCAGATCCACGATGATGAGAAATATCCAAAAAATAACCTGAGAAACGGCACCATCCTGAGCCGCGCCGATAAGCATATAAATGGAGCCAACCAGCATCGCCAACAAAACACAAACCATGAGCCATCCCGAAGAACCTTTGGTCACCTTCTCGGTCAACATCGAAGTCCCCTCCATCTTTGGAATCATAGTGATATCACAATGATTACACTTGCGCAAGGAATTTATTCATTTCTTGGGATGTTTTTTTACGCACCTAAGATATATGGGCTGATGTACACTCGCCCTAAACCTTGGAACTGACAATATCAAAGGGGTTACGGGAAAGATGACTCAGAATTGCCACAAGATGGGGTTCTTACTTAAGCGATGCCGGGATGCTTATGTCCCGACTATTTTGGCTTCATTCGCCATGCTCTGGTGCGGACAGACGGCCGAGACCATGGCTGCCGGAGAGCGCGAATGGATTATTACGCTCGAAGAACCGACTGGGATTTACCGGCGGGACGAAGAAGTTGTGACGGCAAAACTCTCTTTCCAATCCGGCGAAGCCTGGAAAGAAAAGCTTGCAGTACTGCGACCCGACGGGAGCCAATCCGCGTCACAAATCGAAGTGACGAAGTCCTGGCCGGACGGATCCATCCAAACGGCCGACCTGCTCTTCCCGGCTTCGATTATTCCCGGCGAAAGGCCTGAATACCGGTTGATCACCGCGAAGGAGAAAGCCTCGCAGGCTCCGTACGGCAGTCCGGTTATCGCACGGGCGATTGGCCGCGGACGATTTGAAATAGCGAATTCCCGCTTCGGCATTATCGTCAACCTTGGGCTAGAAAATACTGAACCTGCCATCGTCGGGGCTTTTAACAAGTCGGCGGGAGAATCCCGCATGCTCAACGTTGTCGACACGACACCCGATGCCAAAGTGTCGCCCGAATTCGGCAAGAATGGAGCCGGACTGGGGACTTTTTTGGGCAAATCGCAGAGGAGGGGGATGTTTGATCAGGTTCGCATCCTGGAATCCGGCCCTCTGCGCGCGCGTGTGCAGCTGTCCGGAGCGCGGCTTGGCGACCAGGTTGAAACCTGGGAATTTGTCTGGCATGCAGGTTCGCCGGTCGTGGCGTGGAAATCGACCGTCCATGCAGCTGGGGGCGGGGTGCCTTATGGTTTCTTTTTCAACTCGATTTCGGCCTCTCCTTACCTTCCCTTCGACCGCTGGGCAGACGGATCCGAAGGGCGATTCCCGGATGGTCCAGAAACTGACAATCCGCCCGACCGCGAAATCGGAGGAAAGGATTGGGCTGACCTCCCGGGGGGACATATCGTCTACTACCGGCGCGAGGAGAATTATGGAGCCATCGGAATATATGAACTCGATAAGCGGTTGGAATGGAAGGGGGTGGGGAAAGCCGCTTTTTATGCCGCAGCCATGCTCCAGACCGACAAGCCCGCAATACAAATCGCCCTGGCTTTCCCGACCTGGATGAAGACGGAGAGCGTGCTGGAGGCCCGGAAAGAATACCGGCGCTTCATGCAACCTATACTTTCGGTGGTAAAACCGGGAAGCGGAAGCGTGGCTGCGACCCTGAAGCCCCGCATTGAAGAAGCAGCTGTTGCGAAGCCTGTGGCCGAATTGAAGCGAGCGATGTCGGGAAGCATCCCGGAGCTTTCCCTGAACGGGCCCTGGAAGCTGCAATGGGCCGAAAAATCCGAAGGCGAAAAACAGGGATTCCACCGAGCGGAATTCGCCGACGGCGACTGGCGCTCCGTCCAGGTTCCCGGCTCCGTCCACACCCAAATCCTCCAAAGCCCCCAGTATTACGCCCGCTCAGCGGAATGGATCAGCGAAAAGGAATGGTGGTATCGACGCGAATTTCGCGTGCCTCTGGAGATGCGCGGCAGACGGCTCAAATTGAGATTCGACGCCACAGATTATTATGCCGATATCTGGCTAAACGGCTGGCTCATCGGGCGGCATGAAGGATACGTCGACCCCCACCAGTATGACATCACAGCCATGGCTGACACCGAAAAGGAAAACCATCTGGCCGTCCGGGTATGGACTCCTGTCAGTTACTACTGGCGTCACCGGCCCTACACGGTAAAAGGCTCATATGGCGCCGTAGACCAGAAACCCGACAACATCACTGCTGAAGGCATAACGCGGCCGGTTCGCCTGATTGCGGGAGGACCTGTCTCCGTAAGGGATTTCGCGGTTGACACCCGTCTGAACGAGGACGGGAGCGCCGATGTGGTGGTCGACCTTGAGCTTGAAGCCGAGGCCAGAGCCCGGCAGGCAGAGGTTACGCTGCGGCTGATTCCGCGCACCTTCGAGTCCGCAACAGGGCTTGAATTGAAAAGCTCTTTTCCCCGGATCTCCCCGGATGGCCTATACAGGATGACACTCCACATCAAGGATCCCAAACTATGGTGGACCTGGGACCACGGGAAGCCCGATCTCTACACCCTCGATGTGGCGGTGGAATCGGGCGGCAGACTGTCCGACCGGCGGTCCTGCGCCGTCGGAATTCGGGAAATAGAGCATGCAGACTGGAAGTTCTACCTGAACGGTAAACGACTTTTTGTCCGCGGGACCAATTACTACTACAACCTCTTTCTGTCGGAGGTAAAACGGGCTGATTACGAGCGCGACCTGGCGCTGATCCGGGCAATGAATGTGAATATGATCCGGCTGCACTGCCATTTCACGAATCCGGAATTCTACGACCTGGCGGATGAACTCGGAATTCTGATCTGGCAGGACTACCTCGAGGCCTGGTACCCCGAAGATCGAGTTTTTTCGCTGAAGGCAGCCGCTCTTTACGATCCCCATATCCGGTATGTCCGCAATCACCCGTGTGTCGCCATCTGGGCCACCAGTGATGAGGAATCGCTGGAAAATTACCGCGACCTGACCAAACACCTGGAACCGCGCCTGTACCAACTCGATCCACAGCGGCGCCCGGTCGTTCGCTCCACCGGACGCTATGGCGACGAGCACGTCTACCACGGCTGGTATGGCGGCTCGATCTGGCAGTACACTTCGATGACAGAGAGATTCGTATCCGAACTGGGAGCGACCGCTCTTCCGAATTACGACAGCCTCATCAAGTTCCTGCCCGATGCCTGGCCTATCGAACAGCATGAGGAGGAGTGGATTTTCTACAAACTGCAGATCGCCGAAGCCATGAGGGCATGGGGCAAACCCGGGAATATGACGTTGCAGGAATATATCCCGCAGACTCAAGATTATGTGGCCCGGTTATTTCAACTGGCTCTCGAAAGGATGAGACGGCTGAAATACAAGCCGGCGGGAGGAATCCTTCATTTTCATGCTGTCGATATCTGGCCCTCTGTAACCATGGCGGCCCTTGATTTTTACCGCCAGCCGACCAAGGCTTATCACACGGTGACGCGCGCTTTCCAGATGGTCCTGCCTTCTTTCGCCTATGACCGGGGCATCTGGAAATCAGGGGAGGAAGTAAAAGCCGAACTCTGGCTGATCAACGATCACTGGTTTCCGTTGCCCGGGCTGAAAGTATCCTGGCGGCTCGTCAACGAAAAGGGTGATCTGGTGCAGGACGGCGGGCCCGGGGAGTCGATCGAGCTCGCTCCCGACTCGGCAGTCCAACATAAATCTGTGGCCTTTCGGGCCGGGCCGCCGGGAAATTATGCCCTGTGGGCGCGGATCGTGGATTCCTCGGGCAAGCAAATCGCAGACAACAACTACGAGTTCCGCGTCCAGTGATTTTCATGCCGGGGCCCGGCGCCGCACAGTGTCGCCAAAATTAGCCAGATTCAGGCGGATTCATGTATCATTAGGTTGGTTTAAAATTCTTAATTGCACAGGAGATGAATAATGAAGAAAGCCTTTTTAATGGTTTCCATCGTGTTGCTCGTGACTTTGCCGATTCTTGCAGCAGAGTTGAAACTGGGAAAGCCGATTGAAGTCAAAAACACCACGACGATCAAAGAGATATATTCGAACCCGGATAAATACCTGGGCAAGGATGTCCGTATCGAAGGTGAAATAGTGGATGTGTGCCAGAATCAGGGCTGTTTCATGCATGTGAAGGATTCCAGCACTCATGAAGTGATCCAGGTTAAGGTGAACGACGGCGAGATTGTCTTTCCCAAAGATGGTGCCGGGAAAAAAGTGATCGCGCAGGGAAAGCTCGAGAAGCAGGTTTTGTCCAAGGAACAGCTGATCCAGCAAACCGAGCACTATGCCCAGGAAGCCGGAAAGAAAGCTGACACCTCAAAAATAACCGAGGGCAAAGCCACGTACCGGATCAAAGGAGAGGGAGCAATCATTAAGTAGGAAAGACATACCAACTCAAACGCGATTCCGGGAGAGGAAGCCGCAGAATCCGGCGGTGGACACCTCTCCCGGATTTTTTTGCCAGGGCCTCCGAGCCATTCCCGCCCCATCCGTTTGCGAGGCTTGAATTCAAGCAGATTTCACCGCTTGCTGAGGATCGACTGTATAACGGTCTCGCCGTGAAAGCGTCCGTTTTCGATGAAAATACGGTTGGTTTCACGGCCTGCAACAACAGCACCCGCCAGATAGATTCCTGAGACATTGGTTTCGAATGTTTGGGGGTCGTATTCGGGTGCCAGTGTATTCCGGTTCACGCGCACCCCTGCCCCTTCCAGCAGCTGTACATCCGGATGGTACCCGGTCAACAAAAACACCGCTTCGGCAGCCAGTTCTTCCAAGGTGCCGGAGGATTGAACGACCACCGCCCGGGGCCGTATCTCCACCAGGCGGGTGTTAAACCGGGCGGCAATCGACCCCTCTTTGATCCGATTGCGGATGTCCGGACGGACCCAGTATTTGATCGAGTCCCCCAACCGTTCGCCCCGGTGGATCAGCGTCACGGAGACGCCGTTGCGAAACAGATCCAACGCTGCTTCGGCAGCGGAGTTTTTGCCTCCGACCACGATGACCTGTTTGCGAAAGAGAGCGTGCGGTTCGGAATAATAGTGGGAAACATGTGGCAGGTCTTCACCGGGGATATTCAGAAGATTGGGATTGTCGTAGTATCCCGTTGCGAACACCACCGCCCGTGAGAAACGGATATTTTCCTGGCCATTGCGCGTCCGCGTTTGGAGACGAAAAAGGGAAGCCGAACCCGAGGACACAGGTTCCACTGCCATGACTGTCTCATCAAGAGAAATCTCGAGCCGGCAGGAATCCGCCACCTTCCGATAATATCGCAGGGCTTCCGTGCGAGTCGGTTTTTCATTTGGAGAAGTAAAAGGAAGACCGCCTATTTCCAGGAGTTCAGGGGTGGTAAAAAAAACCATGTTTCGAGGAAAATTATAAATGGAATGGACCAACGCTCCCTTTTCGATCAGCCGGTAGCTCAATCCCGCCCGGGAGGCAGCAATAGCTGTGGACAACCCGGCGGGCCCTGCACCGACCACAGCGACGTCTACGGGATTGCCTGAAGCGGCTTCTGAATCGTTCGGCATCATATATCGGCTCCAAGTCAGCATTATCGCAAGCCCTAAGAGAATTGCAAATTGCGAATTGCGAATTGCGGATTGCGGATTGATCGCTGCGCCAGATTTGCGCAGCTGTGATTGTCTATTGGCAAACTATCACTCCACTTTTGATCCTTTTGTGCCTTCGGCAACAACCCGGGCTGATTCTCCTTTGCGAGCCAGTTCATTCAATCTGCAATGCGCAATATGCAGTTCGCAATTTTGTGATCCGCAATCCGCAATCCACAATCCTCAATTTCATTGGGCTTTGTTCAATTTGATCGCATTGGCGGGATGTTGTATCTTACAAGGCAATCGGCAGATGGATTGGGGGCATGACGGTGAGGGCCAAAGTGAGAGCAATATCGAAAATTCTGATTCTGGCGGCGGTTATGGCGATCGTTGCAGTTCCGGCAGCCCCGGTGCTGACCGCCTATCAGGGCGCCGAGCAGCCCATGGGCGGGACTCTCAACGCCCCCATTCGATTGGAAGTGTTTTCCGACTTTCAATGCCCCTCCTGCAAAGTCTTCTATATGGACACCGTTCGGCCCGTGCTCAAGAATTATTGCATCACGGATAAAGTCTGCGTTATTTACCGGGAGTTTCCTTTGCCGATGCATCCGTTAGCGCGGGAAGCGGCGCGCCTTTCGACAGCCGCTCGTAAACTGGGACAGAAACAATGGCTGGCCGTGTTCGACGCCATCTACTCCGAGCAGGACATCTGGACCAAAAGCGGGATGATCCAGGCTACAGTAGCAAGAGCCTTGTCGTCGGAGGACTTCCAGAAACTCCTGGTCCTGGCGCAAGATCCTTCCATCAACCAGGCCATCGAGCGGGATATCGCCCTGGGCAAGAAGCGTCAGGTTGACCAGACTCCCACTTTTTTTGTTTCGGCACTTGGCCGGGAACAGAAGATTGTCGGGGGGCTGCCCTACGCGACTCTAAAGGATTTCTTTGACAAGGTCGTAAAATAATGAAGGTAACCCTCCGGATCCTACACTGGGCCTGCCGAATCGTGCTGGGGGGGATCTTTATTTACAGTGGGTACATTAAGCAGCAGGCGCCATTGGAATTTTCCGGCGCCATCGCCGGCTATAAACTGGTGCCGGACGCGCTGATTTTCCCGTTGGCGACTTACCTTCCCTGGGCGGAAATGATCCTCGGAGCCTTGATCCTGGTCGGCTGGAAGATCCGCTATTTTGCGGCCGCGGCTGCCGCGCTCCTGCTGGGTTTCATCGTAGTTCTGACCATCACTTATTTCAGGGGCATTGATGCCCAGTGCGGTTGCTTCGGCTTCGGAGAACGTATATCCCCGCTTACGATAGCCCGGGATGGGCTCATTTTGCTGCCTGCACTCTTTCTCTTTCTGGAATCTCGTATTTCGCGCCGCCTGATGCCCCCAACCCCAGCCTGACCGGTCGCTGCCCGGCGCCAAATGCCCCCGTCAGTCCACGTCTCAATGATCTCAGTCCCCACTTCCTTTCTGGAAACTTGGAACATCCGCGAGATTGGACCGTGAAGCCCCCGAAGACCGCAAAAAATCCATGAACCAGACCTTGTGGGAGCTCTGCGGAAACCGACCGGATCCGATGCTACCGGCCCTGCTTCAGAACCAGATCATAAATTCTCGCGTCGAGGAAAATCTGGAACAAATCCTTATCCAGTTTGTTGTCCTTGGCTTCGAACGAGAGAATATCCAGCGCCCGATCCAGCGGCACGGCTTTTTTGTACGGCCGATCGTGGGCTGTGAGCGCATCGAAGATATCCGAAATCGCCATCATTCTTGCCGGCACAGGAATCAAATCGAGTGATTTTTTCAGCGGGTAGCCTGAACCGTCAAGTTTCTCGTGATGGGCATAGGCAATTTCCGGCACGTTGCGCAAATCGTTGGTCCAGGGAATATGCTGGAGAATATTGTAGGTGTAGGAAACATGGGATTCAATCTGCAGCCGTTCTTCCTCATCCAGGCTTCCCCGCGGAATCATCAGGCGCCGGGCTTCCTGCTCGGTCAGGTAGGGATAGATTTCATTTTCCCCGATTGCAAAAAACCGTGATTGGATCTCCTTGAGCCTTTCAAACCCCTCTCTTTTCATCACGGTCGGCTCGTTTGCCTGGAGGATGAAATCGAGTATATCGTCGAGTTCGGCAAGCTTGTCGTGGGCCGCCCGGTCCAGCTCCGAAACCAGCCCAACGGCCTTTTCGCGCGGCAAACGCAAAAGATATTCGTTCTTCCGTCGCGAGGCATCGAGCTCAATGGCTTTCCGCAGGATGTTATAGCGGTTTTCGATCGCATGCCGCTCATAGTCGTACAGTTTCTTCGCCTTGACCAGCACAGGCTCCCGGACGCCGATTTTTCCGAAGTCGTGCAGGAGTGACGCATACCTGATTTCCTGGATCTCCTGGCGGGAAAAACTGACAGCTTTGTACGGCCCGCTGTCGACCCGTTCGAGCGATTCCGCGAGCCCCACGGTGAGAACGGCCACACGCTCGGAGTGACCGGAGGTGGTCGGGTCTCGAGCTTCGATGGCCGTCATGGATGCCTTGATGAACCCGTCAAACAGGGTCCGGATGCTGTGGTAAAGACGCTGGCTTTCATAGGCGACGGCGGCCTGCGAAGCAAGAGAGTAAATGAAATTCTCATCCGCCAGATCAAAGGGAATGACATGGCGCAAAGCCATTTCCTCATCCGTGAGCTTTACCTCGCCTTCGCGCTTTTTGTTGATGAGCTGGATGACTCCGATGGTTTCTTTATCGCGATTGAGCATCGGCACCGCCAGCATGGAAATCGTCCGGTAGCCGGTCTCTTCGTCAAAACTGCGGCCGCCCCATTCATGCCGCACCCCTTGGGGAATCCGATAGACATCCGGGATGTTGAGCGGCAGAGCGGTGAGTGCCACGTAGCCCGCGATACTTTTCGGGCTGATCGGCATCGTGTATTCCTTGAACGGCACATCCCTGCTGAAATTCTTCGTATGCTTATAGCGAAGCTGTTTATCTTTGAAGTAATTCAGCTTGCTGTAGGATACGCCGGGAACTTCCTCAACGATGTAAAGGCTGCCAGCATCCGCCCTGGTAATGTCCATACTGATGGCCAGGATGAGTTCGAGGAGGCGTGCGATATCCCTTTCGCTCGAAAGAGCGATGCCGATTTCATTGAGCTTTTTGAGCTCGTCGCGCTGCTGGATGAGTTGTTGATGAATCGCGTCCATGCCGACTCTATTCTTGAAGTGCAGCTGGGCACGACGCAGCAGAATATTCAATCGGATATCGGTAACAGGCGCTTCGATGACATCAATCACCTCCTGCGCGTCCATGATCCCAAAGCACTCGCATAGATCCGCGGCTTCATCGGGAGTAATGACGATGGCAAAGGACGTTTTTGTTGCCAGGTCTTTCGGAATGCTGATGACATGCCGGAGGTGAAGGATGTCACTCACGATCAGACAGGCGATAATCTCATCCACTTTTCCGCTGAGCAAATCGACCGCCTCATCCACTGCCTCGGGAGCGTAATAGGCAAAGACGTCCATTTTGGAGAGAATGGATTTCTTGACAACGGCGGGGTCCAGGCCGATCTTGTCGAGTATGAAGATCTTTGACAGATCGCTCATGCGCCGGCCCTTAGTAGACCAAACTCGTTAATACCCGATTGCCGCGAACTTACTACGTTTATAAGCGTTTGTGTGCGTGGACACAAGGGAAAGTGGGGGAATTCTATCGAGAATCAACGAACTTCAAAATACATGGGATCCCCCCAAGGCCCGTAGAGCCCACCCCCGCACGATTTATAGGACCGCACTCAGAAAGCCGCAGGGCCGCTTGCCAAAACTTTGCCCGGGGTAACGGAGCAAGCGCCCGAACCCTGAGAACGGCGATAACAAGGCGCCCCATGCATAGAAGTTATGATTGATATATAGGCATGATCATCGAAAGCCGCGAGATAAAAACGATAGACCGGTGAATTCATGGAACGGCTATCGCGCCGAATTGCGATCAATCGGTGCGATCAGGGTGGGTACCATCCATTTTCTGCAGGGAGATTTTAAGCTCCTTTTGCAGGTCGGCCTGGCCTCCTTTGAAGCTGTGGTTTGACGCCTTGACCGGATGAAAAGAGTGCAGCTCGGTGTCGGGGCCGAAGAGTTCGCGGGCTTCACTTGCAGGCAGGTAGCCGTCGTTTTCAGACTGGATCACAGACAGCGGAATATCGGCCAGGTGGGTCAAGTACTCATAGGTAAGAATCTCCACCCGTTCCTCTTTTGGCGGCCCATGCGGAGTCCCTTTTGTCTTATGATAGTGGAAAACGTGCTCTTCCTCGCGAGTCAGTGCAATGGCGACCACCCCGGCAAGCTCCGGCTTGAGCTCTCCCTCTCCCGCGGCCACAACAGAAAGCCCGGCGCCTCTTGAATTGCCTACCAGGAGAACCCGAGTCGCCGGCGGCAGCCCCAGCCTGGAACGTGCAAAACCGATAATATGCCTGAAATCCCGGGCAAGCCGGATCGGCGTTGTCGTATCTCCATCCGGGGCAGAGCCCAGGATCTTGAGATAGCTGCGCGAGCTGAATCCGGCGACGGTGTAACCCGAGGATGCAATCCAATCGAAAATCCGGCTGTCCAGTCCGCGCCACCCTCCATCCCCGGTGGAATATAACACCAGAATTCCGTGGGGCTTGGTGTGCTGCGACTTCGAAAACCTGATCTCAAGCGAACGGTTCAAGAGCGATGTTTTTTCAGAAAACTGGATGGGTTTGGCTATGGGAGCTGCCGGCATATCCAAGCCCGAACAGCAGCTCAAAAGGCCGCAGTAGATCAGAAGCCGGAGCCAGCGACCGGTGATTGGATGGAGCAATGGAGGTATCTCCCCGTTCAACGCCCAGAGTCTCTATTTGATCACCCCATCACTGCCTTTTCCTACCCGCGGCCCCAGGTTGTCTCGCGCCGGGGCATGGTCCAGGTCAGCCAGGCGCACCCCGAGTTCGTAACACAACACCGCGATGCGCGTCATTTTAGGAAAGTTGATTTTTTCGATGCTATCGGTATTGAAGTGGTAATCCGGATGAAGACCCGTCGTGAGGAAAACAACCGGGACCCCCTTTGCAGCATAGCTGTAGTGATCGCTGCGGAAATAGAGCTGCTCCGAATCCGAAGGATCGTTGTAGGCGAAATCGAGTTTGAGCGGTTGGGGAAGTTTCCTATTAACATTAAGTGTGAGGTTGTGAAGCTCGGTGCTGATTCTGTCTGAACCGATCAGATAGACTGTATCTCCCTCTTCAGCCTTGTCGTTCTGGTTTCGGCCGATCATATCCATGTTGATCTGGGCGACGATGCTTTCCATCGGCACGGTAGGATAGTCCGCAAAATACCTCGACCCGAATAGCCCCTTTTCCTCACCCGTGTGCCAGACGAAGATCAGCGAACGTCGCGGCTTGGGGCCGCGGGCAAAAGCCTTTGCCAGCGCAAGAACCGTCACCGATCCCGTGCCGTCATCGTCGGCTCCGTTCCAGATGCGATCATCCACGGCGCCTTCCTTCACCCGTCCGCGGGGCTCCGCGCGCCTCGGCGGATTACCCGGAGTCTGGATCACTTCCCCTTCCGAATAACCGACGTGATCGTAGTGGGCACCGAACGCAACATAGGTTTTCTTAAGCTGAGGATCCTTCCCTTCAACTATCCCGACGACATTCCGGGTGAATTGAGTCCGGACAACTCTGTATTCGACATCCAGGTTGAAGGTGATTTTGACATTTTTCAGCGCGAAACTGGGGAGCGTATCACGATCGGCTGCTTTGGATTTCAACTGGGAATAGGGAACGTCCTGGCCGCCGAACAGAAATTCAAAAAACTCGTCCTGTGCGGTTGCAGAAGGCGGCAGGGGGACATCCAGACGCTGCACGGTCGTAAAATCTTCCTTCTCAATCGGGGGACCGAACATTCCGCCGCCTCGTGGCGGAGCAGCCGGGGCTGCGGCAGCGCCGCCACCGCCGCTGGGAGGACGGGCAAATGCCGGCCCTATCGCCGCAACCGCCCCATGCTGCTCGATGGCGGACCGACCGCGGCCAAAAAGTGTCCGCCGGTAGGTATTATCGAGAGCCTTCGGCCCGTTGGTCCCGATGAAAACGACCACTTTGCCCTTAACGTCTTTTCCGGCATAGTCGTTAATTTTGGCCATCGGGGCTTCCAACCCGTAACCGAGAAACTCAATCTGGTCGGAAGTGAAAGACCTCTTGCCGCCCATATTCACGGGCAGGCTGAACGCTTCACCGTTGTTGAAGGTTTTGCTCTGTCCATTAGCTTCCACCGTAATGGTCGCCTTGTTGGAGGCTTTGACCCCCAGCACCGGCACACGCTGGAAATAAGAACCCTTGTCGCCCCCGGGCCGCACACCCAACGCCTTCAGTTCGCCTGCGATATAGGCCGCCGACAAACCCAGCCCCTCGGTAAAAGTGTTCCGGCCCTCATATTCATCCGAGGAGAGCACCGAGAGCCACCCTTTCATGTCTTCAGCCCGAACGAGTTTTCCGCCCTTGCTTTTAGAGGCGGCGGGCAGTGAAAGCGGGTACGAGATCAGGATCAATACCTGCATCAAAACGGCAATGGACTGGCGCAACCGGGGCATGAAAACTCCTTCCATTTTTCAACCAAACCTGGATCCGAACACTGAAGCATTTGCAGCAAAAGCTTAATAAGATAGGATACGTCATTCAATAGGGCCTGTTTTGAAATATTGGCGGAACCAGGAGGCTGGTTCACACCGAGGATAGGTTACTGGGATATGGTCGACTCATCGGACACCAGGGATATTGCGATCGTCGGGGGCGGGATAGTCGGGCTGGCAACCGCTCTGGCGCTGGCGGATCGATTCCCCCGGAAATCAATCGTGGTCCTTGAAAAAGAGGCGGGGCTTGCATCGCACCAGACCGGGCACAACAGCGGTGTGATTCATGCCGGCATCTATTACAAGCCTGGGAGTTACAAAGCCAGGCTTTGTGTCGCAGGCGTCCGCAAGATGATCGCATTCTGCGAAGAAAATGGAGTCCCAGTCGAGCGGTGCGGAAAGCTGATTGTCGCGACCAGCGAGGCGGAACTGCCCCGGCTGCAGGCTTTGCTGGAAAGGGGTACCGCTAATGGAATCCCGGGGCTCCAACTCCTTTCCCCGGGCCAAGCCCACGAGATCGAGCCCTATGCTTCGGCGATGGAAGCCCTTTATTCTCCCGGCACCGCCATCGTCGACTATAAACGAGTGGCGGAGGCAATGGCTGTACGTCTCGAAAGCCGCGGGGTCTGCATTATCAAAGGAGCGAATCTCCAATCCGTGAAGCGGCAGGAAGGAATTCTCTATCTCGAAACCTCAGCCGGCCGCGTAGCCGCCCGCAATCTGATCAGCTGTGCGGGACTGCATTCGGACCGCGTCGCCCGGATGGCCGGGGTTGAGCCCGGGGTAAGGATCATTCCCTTTCGCGGCGAGTATTACAATCTTCGAAAAGATTGCACACTAGTGCGCGGCTTGATCTACCCGGTCCCGGATCCTCAATTCCCGTTTCTGGGAGTGCACTTTACCAAAAGGATCGAAGGGTCGTATGAAGCCGGGCCCAATGCCGTTCTGGCTTTCGCACGCGAAGGATATCGCAAAACGGATTTCAGTTCCGGAGATATCCTGGGGATGCTCGGATATGTCGGCTTTTGGACCATGGCGCGTCGCTATTGGCGGACCGGATTTTATGAATATTATCGGTCACTCAGCCGCCGCGCATTCCTCCGCGCCCTGCAAAAGCTGGTGCCGGCACTTGAGGACCGGCATCTGGAGCTCGGGGGATCGGGTGTGCGTGCCCAGGCGGTAAAGACCGATGGAACCATGGTGGATGATTTCCTGATCCTCGAATCCGAAGGGCAGATTCATGTGATCAATGCCCCCTCTCCCGCCGCCACAGCCTCCCTGGCCATCGGCGAGCACATCGCCGCCCTGGCTGAAAAATCATTCTCGCTTACCTAAAGCAGCAGGCGCCGGCATCCTTTTTTGAACAATGTTTGAGAGATCCTTTATGTTTTCGAGCCGAACCGCGCGCGTGTTTGAAACATGAAAGCGGCCAGCCTGGTCTCGTTGTTGGTATCTTCCTGGCCGTCGAACGTCAGGTTCAGCCATGGGAGATTCGGGTGATCCAGGCGCAAGCGTTTTGAGATTGCGGTCACGATTGTTCCCGGCAGGCACGTGAAGGGGAAGATGTTAACCGCCCCATGTAGGTTTCCGGCAGAAGCCCTGGCTACGGGAGATCCTATGCACAGAATGCTTTCCCCGCCGACATTCTCTTTCAAGTAAGGCCGAGCTGCGCGCAAGATTTCTCCAGTATCCGGTTCGTTTCTGCCCTGCAGGAGCGAGTGAAATGGAGCCTCCAGCGATTTCCTCATCACTCTTATCAGAGCGCCCTCGAACAGTCCTCGCACTGCCTTCTTAGCCTGAAGGGAGGTCAGCGATTTCCGTGTATAGCTGGCGCGGACATATTCGAACCACTCCATCACGGATGCCGGCACTACCTCACCTCCGAGGTCTTCGATCCTGTTGGCTATCCATCCGTTGGCATAGGGATCGTTGCGGATATAAATCTCCCCGAATAAAAGGACCCTCGGTTTTGGGGCCGAATTTTGCAGTAGTCTGGAGAAGGACCTTGCAGCCGCGGAAAGGATGGGCAACACACTGCGCCGCCTCATCAATGACTCCTCGAGGCTGGATAACGCTTCCTCATAAACCGAGTCGGTGTTTTCTTTACTCGCAGCATACGGCCTGACTCGGCATAACGCCCTGCGGAGAAGGTCTGAACAAATCAGGGATTTTCTCAGCGCGAGCTGGAAGGAAAACGAAGACAGACCCAGGACGGAAGAGTAGGAATCGCTTGAGGACGAAGTCAGAATGGGCACTTCCGAATATCCTTGTTTGTCAAGGACTAGCCTATGGAACGCACAGTACTGGCCGAACCGGCATGGACCGGAGGCCGTTCCCATGAAAAATGCGTTTTTGTGCGGTTCCGAGTGCCGAAGAATCTTCAGCATGTTCCCCGATGTGATAATGGCCGGATAACATTCTTTTCCCGAAGTCACTCCTCGCCCCAACGAAACAGACTCGGCGTCGGTGGCCGGCATGGGCCTTGCGTCCATGCCTCTTCCTCGCACAGCCGCGGCAATCAGGCGAGCACCGTCTCCCATTCCGGGGATCCAGACGGTCCTGCCCGCGAGGGTCCCGTTTTCCCTCCAAAAACTCGGGCGCGCCCTGGAGGCGGGAGATGTCTTATCCGCACCCAGGGTATCAAGGAACGCTTCGCACCGGGTAATCATGCCCGCGCCGGCAGAATGTTCATCGGTTTCAATGGTGAGGAAAGGCTTCTCACCCATGATCTCGGTAAAAAAATGATGAATGAAGGAGTCGGGGCCGCAGCCGAAGTTGGTCAGGTATGCGGCATGCAGTCGGTTGTCTTCGTGGACCGCGAGCGCCGCGGCGAGTATCTTCTGGCCACAGTGCCAATACATGTTCGCGTGCAACTCCGCCGCCCTCTCTAGCGGCAGATCCAGGAAATCGGCGGGGATGACGGTCATCCCCAGGCGGGAAAGATAGCGTGAGAGTCCTCCGCCGGAGGCGGAGTCGCACCCGTTGTAAGGCCTGCTGACAACGACGATGGCCCTCCCGGATTCACCAAGGGAGGACAGCATCTCCTTTCCGGCCCGGCGCAGGCTCCGCTCAAAATCTTTCAGCGCCGTCATGGCGGTCTTGCAGGCTCTCACCGCAGTCTTGTGCTCCGCACCAAGCTGTTTTCCCAGTTTGATCAGGTGAGGTATCCAGCTCCATTCTCCGCTTGAGAAGTCAAGGACTGGAGTCAGCACCGGCTTTTCAATTGGGGACGGGTTTAGCCCGGCGTCGAGAATGTAAGGTGACCCTGCCATGTAGGGGCAGTTCTGAGAATCGGTAAAGCCCGCATGCGGGAAGGGCTTGAGAATCGAGGGAAGGAACACGTAATCGGGAGCTTGATTTTCACAAAGGTCGAGGACGTGCCCGAGGGCCAGCTTGATCGGAAAGCATGTTTCAGCCGGCGTGCATTCAAGACCCTTACGAATGGTACTCGAACTCGATGCGGAGGAGAGGACAATATCGAACCCGAGGTCTTCGAAGAAGCGCCTGAAAAACGGGAAAAACTCCCAAAACCATAGAGCTCTGGGTATGCCTATTCTTTTCCGGCCGGAGTCGTGCGGAGGCGGAATCCAGCCCTCCAACAGCAACCTTTCGCGGACGAGGAATCCATCGATTCCGCCTTTAGCGGGCCCCGGGCCCTCGAAACGCTCGCATCTGCCGCCACTGCACGCTTTTTGTCCGTGCTCAAAAACCACCTGATGGACTTCGCAGGAATTGCTGCATTTGCCACATGTGAAGGTCCTTGAGCCATAGGTTGATTCCGTCAGGCCAAAACCCTTGAAGGCAGATGGGCCGTCTTTTTTTGCTTCCCGTGCTAGAAGGGCAGCGCCTATGGCGCCGGTAACATCGTGATGAGGTGGGACGACCACATCCCTTCCCAAGACAGACCGGAAGGCCGCGACAACCCCAGCGTTGTGAGCCGTGCCGCCCTGGAACAGGATTCTTGAGCCGATGCGCCTATCCCCCACAACTTTGTGCAAATAGTTATGTACGATGGAATAACACAGGCCCCCGGCGATATTATCTGTAGAGGTACCCAGGGTTTGCTGCGACACCACGTCGCCCTCCATGAAGACCGTGCAGCGTTCCCCGAGAGACGATGGAAACGGCGCTTGCAGGGCGACCGATCCGAAGTCGCGGATGTCCAATCCCAGCCGTATAGCCTGTTCCTCGAGAAATGAGCCTGTTCCTGCAGCACAGACCCTGTTCATGTCGAATTCGACAACACGGCCATTTTTAATGGAAATGTATTTGGAGTCCTGGCCGCCTATCTCGAATACCGTGTCCACCCCGGGATCTGCCGCAACCGCGGCCGTGGCTTGCGCCGTTATTTCATTGCTGACGGTGTCAGCTCCGATGAATTCGGCGGTGAGGCGCCGCCCCGAACCCGTAGTGCCCGCTGCGAGTACTTTCCTGTCCCGTCCCAGTTTCTGAGCCATCCCGGCAAGGCCCCTTTTTACAGCTTCGAGGGGCATCCCAGCTGTAGGCAGATACTCTCGGGCAACAAGGTTCCCTTTCCGGTCCAGCGCGACAACATTTGTGCTGACAGATCCAACATCAATTCCCAGGTACACTGGCTCTTCCGGAGGGCAGTTGGTCATATCGAAGACACTCGCTGTCTGGGCGCAGGCGCCCAAAGGTTCGCAACGTCTACCCTTGGTGGGCCTGTGTGCAAGTTCATCCATTTTCTCCAGGAAATGCCTGTCAAGTGAGGCCAGTTGGCCGTCGCCGGAGACCAGGACAGCGCCTGCTGCCGTGAGCGAGTGAAAGTGAGGAGGGACCATAATGGGAATCGCCGGGTCGGCCAAAACCTGACCCAAAGCGCGTAATACTCCTTCATTGGCAGCTACGCCCCCTACGAAACCAATAGGCGCGACAAACTCCCTGCCTCCGGCAACGGCGCTCTTGAAATTGCGCGCCACTGCCATAGAAAGGCCGGCCGCTATATCTTCCGGCGGGATACCGACTTGCTGGAGATGTATCATGTCTGATTTTGCAAATACGCTGCACCTTCCGGCGACGCGAGGCACACAATTACAGGCGAGGGCCAATCTGCCAAACTCGGCGATATCCAGGCCCAAGCGTGAAGCCTGCTGATCCAAAAACGATCCGGTTCCGGCGGCACAACTCGAGTTCATTGAGAAATCGTCGAAAACCGGATGAGGATTCGAAGTGTGAAACTGCAATAACTTGGAATCTTGCCCCCCCATTTCTATGACTGAACGAAATTCGGGATGGAAACGGATTATCGATGCGGCGAGAGCTACGGTCTCGGGGACCGGTTTTTTCCCGGCAGCCAAGGCCGCAAGTTTCGATGCGGAGCCGGTGAATGCAGCCTGCATGCCCTCCCAGTTTTCGATGGTACTCAGCAAACGAACAACGGTTTCGATCGGTTTCCCGAAATGGCGCGCGTAGAGGGTTTGTTCGATGGTCCCGTCGCACACAATGGCGACCTTGGTACTCACCGAACCCATATCAATGCCGAGTCTTACAGGCGGCATCATCCCTCCGGGACATCAAATGTCCAGGCTCAAGCGACTCGCACGCCCGGACCACTTTGCCTAAACAGTCCTTTCCTCGCATCTGAGCCGCAACTCCTCTGTGATGACGGGACTCCAGCGACAAGCCTGATTCATGGCCCGGTCGAAACCGTGCGAGAGCTTTGGCTGCCGTGCCGGATTGCCAAAAACCAGATCGTGCTCAGAATAAACAGCCCCATGAGAATGGGATGATTGACATTGATCGTAAGGAATCCAAAGGTTCCGATAATTTGGGCAGGATCATAATATCGGAATTGATCCACGATGAGCCTCTCAAGCGGGTAATACATAAAAACCAGGCAGAAGGAATAGCCAGGGAAGCGATGGCGGCGACCCAGCCAGAGCACCAGGGCATATCCGGCGAATCCCATGGCTGCAGCCATTAGCTGGGTGGGAAAGAGGGGAATGCCGGGGAAATGTTGTCCTGCGTCTCCGGTCTTGGGGAAGACTATCGCAAACAGGCTCTCTGACGGCAGGCCATAGCAGCAGCCGCTCAGGAAGCACCCACCGAGCCGCTGAATCCCCGATCCCAGGAGAAATGCCGGGGCCAACACATCGCCTACCGCCCAAAAATCCAACCGTTTCATCCGGGCATAAATCAGCGAAGCAAGAAACGCCAGAACAACACCGCCCATCATGGAAAGGCCGGAGCAGCCAATCGCGCCCCCTTTTCCCCCAAAGAAAAGTCTTTCCCAGTGTCCCCCGTATTTATCCAAATGAAAGAGCACATACCAGATCCGGCTGCCGGCCAGAGCTGCGACCACAATTATCAAGGCCAGGTCATTGACCACCGCGGGATCCACACCATACCCCGGCGCCCGTTTCCGGCTAACGGCAACCCCAGCCAGGATGCTAACGAGGAAGGCCGCGCCCCAGCTATAAATGGCAAAATTCCCTATCCAAAAAAGTATTGGATGCATGGACTGGTCCTGCTACCCGCGCCGTAATTCCTCAACCAAATGACCGATCTCCTGTAGAGCCGGTCGAGCAGTTCCCCGTTATCCGCGCGGCTCCTCGCACGCCTGTTTGAGATGATTTCGGGCAGCCGATCTAGAGTCTGTCGCTTCCACTGCGTGATTCGAAAAGGAAAGGTCCAGTGCGAATTATCTCCAGATTTAAGCGCCGGGTCTCGCCTGAAGAATCTACCAGCCCGACGCAGATAAGCGCCTTCCCGCCCTGAGCGTCGCATTCTTACTGGTCGCGATCACCGATATGCCCCAATGGCAATAGAAACCATTGTGCATGGTGACGATGGAGAAATCAGACGTGACCGCCTGAGTCAACGTAATCGTCACCTTTCGACCATCCTGAGCGGAATAACTGAAACTAGGAGCCGGCATATCATGTATAGGGCCGTTGCTCGTTCCCCAACCGCGGGAAGTGCAGACCGCCTGGAAATCGTAAGGATCCGGTGACGGATCGTTTGTCACGGACGCTGTAAAAGTCTCATAGAGACGATAACGAAGGGGACCCCATTCGGTCGTGGCGTCGCCGATCTGCAAGTCCGGCATGGATATCCTGAGAGTGAGTTTGCCCCCGGCTTGCTTTTGAGATCCATCCTTTTCAGGAGGCAGCCAGGCGGTTACGTTGAGCCATTTATCAAGTAGCCAACTGGTTGCTCCTTCCCCCCGGTTGTTGGGGGTCGAATTATCCATCGCCAGCGTGATGGTTGCCGTGCTTGTATTGGAGGTTGGACTGATATCCATTGCCTGTAAGTTGGCAGTCCCTTTTCCCTCCGCGATGCTCCAGTTTTCCCCAACGGCAGCCACATTGTTGAGCATTAGCGTTGCGGAGGCCGTTCTGGTTTCTCCTCTCTTCAGCGCGATCGTACTCGGTGATAAGGAGATAAAGGCAGCCGGAGGAGGCGGCGGTTGGTTTTCCGGATCCTCCTCGCACCCTGCGATCACTAACATCAGGAGCGCCAAAAGGAATAGGGCCGGTGTCTTACCTGCGAGACCATGGATTTTATGTCGCATCGGATCCTTTCGGATGGTTCGAGTCAAGGGAATATAGCCCGCAGGGCCGTGCCTGCTCCTGGATCACTAGTCGGCACCGACTGGATGCGGCCTGCATAGGTGGTACCCCCATCGGCTGTGGAGACCAAATTGACAGTAAGGCCGCTGAATTTGACTTCTGACTGCATGGGGAATCCAAAGATCATCGGATAGGGATAGGGGCTCGCGGGTGCATAGGCAAGGCTCAATCCCGGGAAATTCCCTGTCGTTTTCTGAACGGTAATGCGGGCATTGGGCGATGTGGAGCCTTGCGTGACCACCTGCAATACGGCGGTGTCTGTTGTTACCGATTCTACTTTGAGTTGATAGGTCGACGAATTGGTGCTGGTGCTGCCTCCGGTTGTAATATAGCTCCCCACGACGCTTCCAACCGTCAGGCTGGCGAGGTTGCTGTTGACATTGAACATTCTCAAGGTGTAGCTGTCGACCTGGAGCTGATTCGCCACCTGACTCAGGACGTATCCAACCATCACATCACCGGCACTGGACCGGATCAATTTTACGGTGGGTGAAAACATGGTCTTGACGTAGTACGGGTTGCCGGGTCCGCTGCCGTTGTCAATCTGCAGGGTTCCGTCTGAGAACGAGTCAGGGAGAACGATGGTCAAAATATTCCCTGATGTGCTGAACGGATTCATGTCGAGCGTGTTCCCGTCGGAGGCGACGATATGGATCACCGGGTTGGTTCCGAAATTTGTTCCGGTGATTGTGAGGGTGCTCCCCGGTCCGGGCGCCACCGGGTGTATGGCCAAAAGATTGGCCTTCGCCGTATTCGGGGTGACGAACGAAAGAGGTTGAGCCACCTGCACCCGGACCGGCACACCATCCTCTTCGAGTTTTGACGAGACCGAAGTAACTGTAGTGGAGACCGTGACGGTGGAAGGCTTGGCCGGAGTGACGATCAGACCGGCACGCAGGAAGAAATCCAGGTCAATCCCAATCGCTCCGTTCCAGATGCCGGGCCGAACATCACTCGCATCCAACTTAATGGTCAGGTTCCCGGAAGCGCTCCCCTGAATCTTTCCTGACAGCTGGAGCTTCTGCCGGTTGTCACCCGAAAGTGGTCCTAAACTATCGGTTGCGAAATTGATCCCGCCGCTCAGTCCCGTGATCTTGATGTGAAACAAACCGCCCTGGGCGGAGCCGGAAACATCCATCATATACATCCCATAGCCAAGGTCGTCGCCGACATTCAGGCCCGTCGTTTGCAGGCCAAAGTCCGGCGCCGACACCTGGATGCTGCCGGTGGAAAGGTCGGCTCCATCCTGGTGAATGTTCCATCGCATTGCAGGTGCGGTTCCGGCCAGGTTTTGGGCCGGGGTCAGCACCGAAATCGGCTTGTATCCGTGTCCCGGCCGCAGAGTTGGAACCGAGGTCAGTTTTTCGTCGACGGTCCGCAGCGAGAGCAGAACGACGGGAACATCAGGGCATTTGTACTTAATGACACCTTCGAAATTCCCTATGTCCGGGACCTGGCTTTTGGGAAAGATCTGATCAATGAACTGAGCCTGATGGCTGTTGGGTTTCATCGTGAAACTGGAGGAGGCTTTGAACTCGCCGTTGTTGTCCATCAAAGTCACGCTGCAGTATGTGGACTGATTGCTTTCATTCGGATTTGCCAGGGCGATCCCGGTATTGAAGGGCGGGAGGGAATCGGCGATGACGACAAAGTTGCTGCGGGGAACGGCGTTGGCAACCCCGACTTCGGCCAGGAGCTTCGACCCCTTATCCAGAACCTGAAACATCGCGGATCCGCTCAGCGGCTGGTCCATTTTGACCCTAGCCCAGCCCACGTGGCCCGTCCCCGTGCCGCTCGTCACCAGCCGCAATACCGCGCCGCTGACCAGCTTCGTGAATGGGAATACCGATCCCGCCTTCCCGGCGATCGTCACCGTCATCGGCGTGGCGTCCGAGTTGAAAAAGTCCACCTCTCCCGAGGCGTCTTTCCCCGTGTTGTTGAACAGGATGATGCTCGTTTTGTAATTCAGGTTACCGATCAGGCCGTCCGCAATCTGGGCAAACTGCATCCGAGTCACGGTGGCGCCCGCCGCCGGCGGCGCGACCATCGGCAGCGAAGTCAGCTGATCCCCCGTGATCCGCAACGTGATCCCCCCGAACTTTCTCTGGTCCGTTGACGTGATCACCACCGACCCCTCGAATTGGCCGATATTGGCCACCTTGGGAAAGAGTTCCGTCAGAAACCGCGCAATGTGCCCCCGGGGTCCCAGGCTCAGCGTGGCTTCGCCCGCCTTCTTCCCGTCCATTCCGAAAATCTCGAGCTTGAGATTGTTCGAATTCGCCGTGTCCGGGTTCACCAGCGCCAGTCCCGTGTTGACATTCGTCCCCGTGGTGTCGGCAAATATCGTGAACGTCGTGCCCAGAAAAGATTCGGAAACCCCCACATCCCCATAGATGAAGCCGCCGCTGTCGCGGATTTCAAACCCGGAAGTCCCATTCAGCGGCTGATCCGACTCGATCAACGCCCAACCGGCTTTTACGTTGCCTTCTCCCGAGGTCACAAACCGCCGCTGGCTGTTTTGGCGCAGGGTGAACGGAAAAGTGGAGCCGGGAGCGTTATCCAGTGCCAGGACCAGCGGTTTACCCGCGTCGTCAAAAAACGCGATGCTGCCCGAAATGTCGAAAGCCGTGTCATTGACCAGCATGAACGTCGTGCGATAGAAAAGTGCGGTTCCCGTGAGCCTCCCATCGGCAATATGAGAGAAGATCAGGCGGCCGCCGCCGATGCTCGCTGTGTAGTTGGCCGGGATTGGGAAAAGGTGGAGCGGTGGTCCGGCCGGAAGGTCGGTCAGGTGTAAATGGTCTGATAATTGGATGCCGGCAGCAGCCATCGTTTGGGCCATCCACAGGTAAACGGCCGGCAGACTGAGTCCGGGTGCGCGGGAATGAAGGATGTGTGCCCCCATGGAAACGGTGGCGGCCAACAAGAGAGCGGCCAAAGCCAAGCCGGCGAGGAGAGTAAACGTTCGGCTTACGACTCGCTTCATTGGGATTTACCTCCGATGGTTTAATTCTACGATTTCTGATCGTTAGGGGTGACCGGGTCGAGATTGCCACAAGGCCGAATTTGAAGTCAAGCGGGGGCTTACATTTCTAATCCCGAGGTAAGATCGGAATTGTTGGGAGCGCCGGCGGAGACGCCGGGACGAGACACGGGGATCCCGGGAGATCGAAAACTTGTGGCCTCAACTTTCGCAAAAAGAGCGCCTGCAGTTCTTTCGGTCCCGCATTTAGGGCAGGATCGTCCAGCTGAAGACATCTTATGATTTCAAACCTTTCTTTATCCGGGCCGGTGCCCGATGTTAATCTGCGGTCTCACAACCGACGGATACGAAACCTATCGTCGGGCGTTGCCGATGCCTATGCCAGTTCATCAACACGCCGGACCGGACCCCGACATGCTTTCGCCTGAGACGCGCGGCCGGTCGGTTTTATTCCAGTTGTCTCTGGCTGCCCTCGGGGGGATCGGCATTTCGCTCGGTTTCCCGCCATTCAACTCTCCATTCCCCGCCTGGGTATGTCTCGCTTTCGTGCTTTGGGCTGCGAAGAATGTAACAGCCCGGCGGTGTTTCTGGTTGGGCCTTGTCACTGGAACCATTGCACACGCGGGGTTTATCCCGTGGTTTTCGATGATGCTCCGGGATTTTGGCCATCTGCCGCCGCCGTTGGCCGCAATTCTTGCCTTGGCGATCGCGCTCGTGCAGGGATTGGCCTACGGGTTGTGGCTTTGGCTTTTCCGCTGTCTGCGGAACCGGACTAAGCTCCCGTGTTATTGGCTGGCGCCGATGGCTTTTTTGCCTGCGGAAACCATGTTTATGTTTTTGTTTCCGTGGTTTCTGGCCGGGACGCAGACATCGCTGCTCCCCATGATTCAGATTTGCGAACTGGGAGGCGCCCACCTGTTGGGTTTCCTCCTGGTGATGATGAACGGGGCTTGGGTAGACGCCATGGAAGCGGCCCTGTCGGGCAGATGCCGGCTTGCACTGAAACATTTGTCGTTGGGTATTGCTATTCCTTTGCTTCTGACGGCATACGGGCTCGCCCGCATTCACATGATGGAGAGGGCAATCGACTCTGCTCCCAGGTTCACGGTGGGGATTGTCCAGTCGAATGTGGGAATCAGAAAGACGGAACCGCCGCAGAAAATCGAAGACGAGCTCCTCGCGCAACAACGCATGTCCGTCGAATTGACCGGGCAGGGTGCCGAACTGATCGTGTGGCCAGAAGGTTCCTACAATTCCAGAGAGGTCTATGCCGAGACGGCTGGACGGCACGATGGGCAAATCTATCGTCTGATCCCCCAGGATGCCCTCCGGCTCCTGCAGGACGGCGCAGCGCCGCCGGAACACTCGGTGGACGACCAAATCCGGAATACCCCGGGTCCGATCCGATCGGCTCCCCAACGTGGTTTTTCCACGCCGCTCCTGTTCGGGGCAATCACCTTCGTTGAGAATCCCGCAAAGCGTTCGCGGCGGCATCCCGGCGTGGACCATTTCAACTCCGCCATTTTGCTCGACCGCCAGGGTAGAATCATAAAGGTCTATAGCAAGGTGTCTCTGATTCCTTTTGGCGAGTACATGCCTCTGGGGGACCAATTCCCGGGGCTGTCACGCTGGGCGAGTGAAACGGGCGACATGACGCCGGGAACCTCCACCGAAGTCATGGCTTTCGGCCCGTGTCGTTTGGGAGTGCTGATCTGCTACGAAGATACATTTCCTGGTGCCGTGCGCCAACTTGGCAATGCAAACATCCTGGTCAGCCTGAGCAACGATTCTTGGTTCGGCAGGAGCGCGGGTCCCGCGACACACGCATCGCTTTCCATCCTCCGCGCGGTTGAAAATCGCCTGGCATTGGTCCGCTGCACCAGAACGGGTTTTTCGTGTCTGGTAGATCCGGCGGGGCGGATCGTTGCGGGCGCTCCTCCAGGGACGTCCGCGACGCTGCTCGGCAAACTGCCCTTGATGGAGCTCAAAACTCCGTATCGGCTCTTCGGCAACTGGCCGGCAGTGATGTGCCTCGTCGCCGTTTTCGCGCTCTGGTTCCGGCGTCGGAAGTCGGCCGCAGCGGGAACGGAGTGATCAAAGCCGCCGGCGCGTCAAAACCACGCTGAGTTCGAGCCTGTCGGGCATTCTTCGCCCTTGACTTCTCATCGCGGGTGCTCCTAGGATGGGCTGGAAAATCCAATTAAATATCAATCAAAACCTCCCCGGTCGGCTCCTGCTCATGACTACGGGAGGCGGTTTTCCTGGTCTGTATTCTGATCACTCGGTTGTTACAGACGTCAACTCGCAGCCGTCCTCTATCGGGCGGAAATGCCAATGAGTTCATAAGTATTTGGACCGGAGTTATGGAAAAGGGATTCTTCGAGAACTTTAGAGGGCTTGTAGCCTTCGAGGTTATCTGAGAAGACCACATCGAAGGCTCAAAGGTCTCCCGGAATCTCGAAGCCCTGGTTGCGTCCGCCGCCTAAAATGTAGACTTCATGGTTCCTCTTTCTGTTCGACGCACCCCGTGGCTCGCAATAGCGAATGTCTAGATACGAGCGAAATCATTTGCATCATGGTTGATTGAAATCTCGTGAGCGTCTCGAACCGTGGAGGTGCAGTCATGTTATGCGCTGGCACGCGTGCGCGGCTGTTTTGGCTGTTGCCCATTTCGGGGATCATGCTGCTGGGCTTGTTCTCGGTGGCGCTCACCCGTAATCGATCCGGGAAATCCTGGGGGTTGCAGTCACTGGTATCTTGCCCGACCTGCCCGGACGGGCTGCATGGAGGAGCCCTTTGGGAACAAACCTCTTCGGGGTTCTCCCCCCCGAGCTGGCAGCTTCCAATCGGGTATCAGGCAGCGAATTCGACCATCCGGATGCTGTTCGCCCAAGTCGCCGACGGTGCGCTGCCAGGCACGAACCGCTTTTACCAGACCAGCTTCATGCTGGTGAACGATTCCGATTACGATGTCGCGGGATTCCTCAAATTCTATGATGACAACGGCGCCCCGCTGCGGCTGACGATCGGAACCGTGACCGATTCGAGCATTCCAATCAGCCTGAACAAAAACGGGCAGATGAAGCGCATCACCACTTCCGGCAGCGGTCAATTGAAAACCGGCTGGGCTGCAATCGAGACCAGCCAGCCTCTCAAAGGCACGGCGAGTTTCGGGATTCGTGACGCCGACGGCAAGGTCTACTCGGACGTCGGGGTATCGGAATCGCTGCTCGGGAACAAATTCACCATCTTTGCAGACAGCATCGGGACTGCCTATACCGGCTTGGCCGTTGTCAACCCGAGCGACACGGATAGCATCGTGCTCAACCTCGACCTGTTCGACAACAGAGGGGCGGCGGTTTCGAGCACCACGCAGAATCTCGGGCCGAAGGCCCACGTCGCACGATTTCTGAACGAGTTCTTCCCAAAGCTGGCAAACATCGACGAGTTCGAGGGCTCGCTGGTGATCACTGCGCAGGGCGGTAAGAAGTTCGCGGGGATCACGCTGCGGCTGAACGGGGACCAGTTCACTTCGCTGCCGATGGTAATGCCTCCCGCAGCCGGGAGCACCAAAAGCGCGCTGTATTTTCCGCAGATTGCTGACGGGCTCGTCGGGCAGCTGAAGTACGCGACATCGGTCATCCTCATCAACAACACGACGGACCGGGCCACGGGAAAGCTCGAGTTTTTTAAGTCCGACAGCACCGCAATGACCGTAACCATCGGCGGACAGGCCGCCACTTCTTTTGACTTCACTCTCGCGCCCGGCGCGGTCACCCGTATGGTCACGAGCGGCGCCGGGGACGCGAAGGTCGGGTGGGGGCGCGTCGCGATGGACAAGCCGATCAGCGGCACAGCCGTCTTCCATGTCTTCAATTCCCAAGGCAGCGCTTTGGCGGAGGTCGGCGTCAATTCGGCAGATCCGATTACGAAGTTCAACCTGATCGCCGATTCGATCGGGTTTTTCGACACTGGCATCGCACTGGCCAATCCGGACCAGACAAACCAAACGTACGTCGGAATTGACCTGGTTGACGGCACTGGCAAGTTTGTGGCATCAAACGGCATATATATCGGCGCGGGGAAACACCAGGCTCTCTATATGACCCAGCTTTTTTCGTATTACAGGGGGATCGACGAATTTGAGGGTCTGATCAAGGTGGCAGGCGACCTGCCGCTGATCCCGCTCACGTTGCGCTCGATCAACGAGAAGCTGACTTCCGTGCCCGTGCTGAACCAGGCGCACGGCTTCGCTCCCGACGCGGCGATCGACGTCGCTCAGAACCTGACCGCAACCTCCCCGGCGATGCGCTGGCAGTTCCACCTCAACGGCAATGACCTGGCGATCAACTCCATGAAGATCACGGCACCCGGTTTCAAGCTCCAGCCGACGGGATTGAGCGTCGGAAAGGAGATCGGTTACGGAACCTTCATAATGCAGGGAGGTGGTTCACCCGTGACCGGACTGGTACGCGTCATAGTCACGAGCCTGAACCCGCTCCAGTTCTATGCCGCGGGCGCCAACTCGTTGTTCCGGGCATTCAAGCTGGACGCGCTTGAGTTGTTCTCGTGCACCGCCGGCACCTCCGGTAACGCAGTGGTATTCGACTTCACCAGTCTGCAGCTCGGCGTTTCGCAATGGAATGGCGGCATGTCCGCCGACCTCGACCTGTATCTGAGGCCCGACGTGTTTATTTCACCCTCCGCTGCGGGCAATGCCACCATCACCATCGATTACATCTCCGCCTCAGGCTTCGAAGATTATTTGGAACCGAAGGTATCCCGGACAAGCAGTCATCCGCTGGCATTCATCGCGGCCGATGCGGCGAGGGCAAACATAACCAACATTTCTCCTCTGATGCTTACAGGGGGAGAAGGGCTGACCCTCAAAGGCACCAACTTCGGCGCCAACCCCAAAGTGGTCTTCTCCGCTCCGAAAAATCAGACTATCACGGCCTGGCCGATCACGTCCGATGCGAGCAGTCTGCTGGTTATAGTTCCCCAGGGCGTGGTCGACGGCCCCGTGCGCGTGGATAACGGATCGGGTCCGGGGAACGGCTACTCGGCCAAGGCGCTGTTTGCGCCCGCAGTGGACCTCCAGTTCGGGACCGCCACGGCAGATGGCGTCCCATTCACTCTCTCATTTGCACAGCAGGCCTCCGAATTGCCGATGACCAGCTGCAACCTGACTCTATTGGGTGCGGACCGGAGTTGGTCCTCGCTGGCCGCAAACGCCGTCGTGGGTTCCTGCAACGTGACGGTCGGGAACACCACGACACCGTATCGGCTGGTCGCGACCTATTCCGACACCACGCAGCTGTACATCACCGTTTGCGAGCTGAATTCGCTGTACCCTTCGTCATGGGGGCATTTCGTCGTCACGAAGCCCGGCGGTGCGGCAAAAGGATTGAATTTCAACTACATGTTGAGCTCGCCCAGCGTCGGCTCCATACTGACCGCAAGCCAGCGGTTCGAGATGGTTTTCAGCGGATTCCCGGTTCAGCTACCAGCGGGCGCCAAGGGCACCAGTGCCTCCGGAACGATCCAGTCAGGTCCCGCCGGACTGGGGGGCATGAACTCCGCGATGACGGTTACGTTGTCCAGATAACGCGGTTTTCGGGAGAGGAAGACGTCTCATGTACAAATACAGCTTGATCAGCAATCGTGGGGTCGCTGCGACGCTGCTTGCAATCTGTGCCGTTTTGGTTCCGATGGGTTGTGGGGACTACGATCCGTTCTATACGAGGTCATGCGCCCCGGTGGCCCTCACTCCTGGGGAGATAGGCCTTTTCCCCGGCGATCCGCCAGCGACCGTCAGTGCTTCAGTTGATTACAATGACAAAGCGTGCAAAGGAGCCCTTCACTGGTGGGTCGATAGCGGTCCTGAATTGACCCTCACAGTCCTTTCCTCAACAAAGGAAACAGCGAAAGTATCGGTGCAAGCCAACAAGCCGCCCTCTGCTGACGCTTATCCATGGCACCCGACCGGTGCCTATGAGGAAACAATGAGGATAACCGCGGATTGCGGCAATTACACAACCACCGCCTATCTCAAAGTATACGTTTCAGTTCCCAACCTTCAGCTTACCTGGTTAAGCTCGACCCTGAACAAGGTTGATGCCGACAACTACCAGTTCACCGCAAGATTGCAATGCGATATCCTTACCGACAAAAGCTCGAAGCAGTACACTTTCAATGCCATCGCGAAGCTTTTGCCTTCCGGCGGAACTCCCTCTGCTGTGACGGCGCAGAAGGACACGAGCAGCGCCAAATCCGCGACCTTCACGATTACGCAACGCCTCCAAAAGCCCGCGGGCCAAACCTATTTTGATGTAGACTGTGATGTTGCCGTGACGGCCCTCGCCGCCGATTCCGCGCCTCTGCAAAAAACCTCTCATGGGGGTGCAAGTATCTGGTAGACCAACTTCAGGACTCACGATCTGGCGGATTTCAATCTGAGATAAGTTTGTAGACCAAGCGCAGATTCGTGCCCGGGTATTCAGCTTCGGTGGCGTTGAGCTGATCGCCCAGATACCGGGCGGCCTCGTCGGAGGCGCGGTTGGTCAGGTGGTGCAAGCACACTGTCTATGTCCCTGCGACCTCATCCGGAAGCAAATCTGCAACTGTTTCTGCATGACGAGACTTGCGATCAAGTGTCGAGGATTCTCAAGCGCCTTCGGATACATTGCTTGTTCAAGCGGATCCGATCGGCCTACAAGTATTGTCTCCCGAAGATCGGCCGGCGCATTTTGGTCGCAGGGATTAAACTTCGGGAATTCATTCTGATACCAGCACTCGCTTCGCCCTTGGCCGCAAAGAATTAATAATTTGCGCGCCTCTGCCTTCTTTGCGTCTCTACGATGAATGTTTTGGCGTCTTCGGCACAGATTTCAGAACCAAGGGACTTGGAGCCTGTCCTGACCTGATCCGTATACTCGGTTTCGATATTTTCGAAAAAAAGCCCCTGGAATTGCCCGGGCTTTAACAGCGGCAATTCCAGTTCAAACCGGTATTCCCGTCCTGGCTCCAGACGGGAAAGATCGGCATAGAAACCGGTGAAGCATCGATCTTCGGGATGGATGGATGAGTACGCCTTCTTCAGCTCCACGGGTTCGCCGTCCAGCCGCAGCTTTACAGCCATTTTGTCGCTCGGTTCGGCGATCTGAACCTGCAGAAGCAGGCGCTCGGGAGCCAGCCACGTCGAACGGTAATCCTCCCGCGTCCACGGTATCGGCCAGGCTTTACGCCGGGCAGCCAGCTGGTCGAAGATTCGCTGGGGTATCCTGAAACTCCCTCTTTCCGTGGAAGCCCCGCGAAAGTCGGGCCGGTGAGTCAGAAGAGGCTGCATCGGCCCGAAAGGTTCGCCGGCAAACTTCAGCGGAATCGACCGCAATCCGTTTTTCCCGTGCAGTTCGATAGAAGATCCATTGAGCGTTGCGCTTTGCGGTATTTGCCCGGTTTTGAACAAAACCATCAGATCACACCTGCTTCCCATTTCGCCGCGAATGCCGGCAAGTTCCAGAACACCGTGATTCAAGCGGACGCTTCCGGGTGAGTTGAACAGCCAGGGCCCGGATCCTCCCGGAAGTGAGAGCTCGATCACCCGGGCGCCGGCGCCTTCGATTTCGATGGATACCCTGTCGCCATAGCGCCAGAATCCAGCGCCGGGCTTTCCGATCGCCTTCCCTTCCAGGGGATAGAGTTCCTTGAGAAGCACGTTTCCGTTTCCGCCGAAACCTATCGAATCGTCGAGCACCAATTCCGCGCTTAGCTTTCGTCCATTGGGATTAAACAGGAAAATGAAGCCCTTGCCGTTGAGGATGGCCGACGTCCCATCAATCCGCCCGATCGCAGGCTCTGCCAGAATGAAACGGGTGTGACGCAGAATCTCCTTGTTGGCATCGGCCCAATCCAGCCACTTGCGGAACCACTTCAGGTCGCTTTGCGAAAAGTTTCTATACTCATCCATGTCCCGGGCTGGAATCATGTTGAGAACATTGTTCCAACCCGCCGTGGCGATCGACGAAATCAGAGAGTAGCGCCAGCCCATATAGTCCCAATCCCTCTGTCGGAAGGGGGCGATGGGCCTTGCCTCGCCGGTCTTTCCCGGAGAATTGAGGCGCGGCATGTCACCGCTTTCGTCGCTGCGCGGTGTCTGGTGGGTGATAAATCCGGGCATGATTTCCGTCGGGCAAAACTCGTAGTTCCGGTACCAGTAGGCGGTATAGCGCTGGCGATTGGCCGAAACTCGATCGAAGTGGAGATCGGGGAAATTGACGAAACTTTCAGGCTGCTCATCGGTGCCGGTCGGATGGGGATAGCTTCCCGCCAGCCAGATCCATGGACCATAATTCATGTAACTCTGACGCCCGTCAATTACAATATCCGGGAACTCGCGGCGCAGCGACTCGAGAACACGCTTCCAACCCCACCACTGGATATATCTCCCCGGGCCCGGATAAGTAAGGAAAGTGTAATCGAAAGCATATCCGCCCAGACCAGCACGCCTTTTGAATGCCGTCAGATATTCGATCAGGAAATCCTGCAGGCTGCGGAATCCGAGGTTGCCATATTGAGAATTATTGGCGGTAACCAGCCACTCGGGATTCTGCGAAAAGGGCATGACCGGATAGACATAGGCAACAAGCCTGACATTTCGCGACCGGGCGTAGTCCAACATTTCCTGAACCGAGTCCGGCACTTTGTCTTTTGCCGGATTCCATTCGTTCCGACGGATCTTCTGCCCCAACGCAAGCCACAGGAGGTTTTCCCAGTGCCACGAATCGGCACTCTCCTCGCGCCGCGACAGCCCGGAATGAGTCGGCGCGTAAAGAATATTTTCCGCCCCCATTTCGGAAGCCCGGTCGATAATGCGCTTATATTCGGTCCGTCCTTCAGGAGTTGCTGCATCGATCTGGTAGTCGTTCACGCACCAGCCAACAAACATGCGCAGGGGCTTGGAAGGCTGGTAGAGCAGGAAAGCTTTAACGCAGTCGGTAAATGCCCGCACCTCCGCTTCGTCCAGTCCGGGCGATCGCGCCGCGAGAGGATCGGGGATTTTCCATTCCGGAATCATGGAGCCGGCGATTTCCCTGCCTGTCAGCCCGTAGAGGCCGATGCAGCCGCGGTCGGACTCGAAGGGGCCATCATCCAGTTTCCAATCCATTTCGGGCGCATAGGAAATGCGAAAAGAATTCGCTTCCCTGCCGGTCTCGAGAAACGGATTTTGCACCAGGGCCATGACGCCGGTCCGGTCCAGCAGACGCAGAAAAAGCCCGTATTCATTCGGCGCCTGGCGCAGCCGCGTGGATTTCGCGATGCGAAAATCCGCAACCGGGACGTTCAGCAGGCTGCGCCAGATTTCGATACGGTCGACCCGGCACCGGTTTGATGGGGAACGGGTTACCTTCAGCTGCTTGCTGACAAACCGCCAGCCTGGGCGGAGTTCGTAATGGATCTCGATGTCGAAGCCTCTGACGGAATATCGATAAACGGCGCCACTGCCTGTCTTCTGCACCCGAGCCGATCCGGCCGAGTCGTTCGTCAGCGTTATCCCTTCGAGCGTGATTGAGAACTCATCGGAGCCGAATGCGACTTGCTTTTTGATGGTGCGATCTTGCAGGACCGTCAGTCCGTGTGCCCCCAATTGAACCGTCATGACATCATTGGAGAGGGTGACGCCGTCAACATTCGCATGACCCCAGGCGGGCGTGCTCGCAAGAAAAAGAAGAAGTGTACAGGCCAGGCCGGATGCGGGATTCATGCTTCGAACTCCTGCTTCATTGCGACATCCATGATTCCTGCCGTGATCTTATAACCGCGAAGCCTCGAAGAACGCAAAGCCGAAAATAAAGCGCATCTAAAACAAAACGCGGGTGAGGTGGATCCATAGTCCGCCTCACCCGCGTTCGGAAGATCTCTGATTCGCCGAAGCCTACTTCGTGGTACCCACTGGAACCGGCTTCGCCTCTTCCTTCTTCGAAGCGTCGCTATAATCGAGCGCCGCCAGCTGACGATAGAACTGATAACGCGCCTGAGCATCCTTCTGGGCCAGTTCGATCAGCCGCTTGGCTTCCGCGGGCTGGCTCATGGTCAGCATTTTGTAACGCGTTTCGTTGTAGGCGTAATCCTTCATCGGGATGCTGGGGGCCTTCGAATCCAGCTGCAGCGGATTCTTCCCTTCGGCCGTGAGACGGGGATCGTACCGGTAGAGCGGCCAGTGCCCGCTGTTTACCGCCGCCTTCTGATTCTGCATGCCCGTGGTCATGTTGATGCCGTGGGCGATGCAGTGGCTGTAGGCGATGATGATCGACGGCCCGTCGTAGGACTCGGCTTCGAGGAAGGCTTTGACGCACTGCTGGTCATTGGCTCCCATGGCGACCATCGCCACGTAGACGTTGCCGTAATTGATGGCGTGCAGTCCCAGATCCTTCTTTCCAACCGGCTTTCCGCCCGCCGCGAATTTGGCAACGGCGCCGCGCGGAGTGGATTTCGACATCTGACCGCCGGTATTCGAGTAAACCTCGGTGTCGAGCACCAGGATGTTGACGTTGCGTCCGGAAGCGATAACATGGTCGAGCCCGCCGTAGCCGATATCATAGGCCCAGCCGTCTCCGCCCACGATCCAGACACTCTTCTTCACGAGGTAATCGGCGACGCTCAAAAGGTTTTTCGCATCGTCGGAATTATTCCCTTCGAGAGCAGCGCGAAGCTTCGTGACACGCTCCCTCTGGTCATAAATCCCCGCCTCATCGGACTGATCCGCCTTCAAAATGCCGTCTGCCAGCTCGTCGCCCAGAGTCGACCGCAGCCTTTCGACCAGCTCCATGGCCAGCTGATTGTGCTTGTCGATGGTCAGGCGATACCCGAACCCGAACTCGGCATTGTCCTCGAAAAGGGAGTTGTTCCAGGCCGGTCCGCGCCCTTCCTTGTTTTTCGTCCAGGGCGTGGTGGGGAGGTTGCCGCCGTAAATGGAGGAGCAGCCCGTGGCATTGGCCACGATCGACCGATCGCCGAACAGTTGGGTCATCAGCTTGACATAGGGGGTTTCGCCGCAGCCGGAGCAGGCGCCCGAATACTCGAATAAAGGCTGCAACAACTGGTTGGCCTTGATGCTGCTCATCCTCACCAGCCTGCGGTCGTATTCCGGAAGATCCAGGAAGAAGGAGTAGTTCTCCCGCTCCGAGTTCCGGATTGGAAGCTGGGGAACCATGTTGATCGCCTTGAGCCTGGTCTCTTTCTTGTTCTTCACCGGGCAGACATCTACGCAGAGGCCGCAACCGGTGCAATCCTCGGGAGCGACCTGCACCGTATAGGCCATGCCGGGAAGGAATTCGTTCCCTTTTGCCTTCATGTGCTTGAAGGTCGCAGGAGCACTTGCGACCAGCTTCTCGTCATAGGCCTTGATGCGGATGGCGGCGTGCGGGCAAACCAGGGCGCACTTGCCGCACTGGATGCATATCTCATTATCCCAGGCGGGAATTTCGAGTGCGATGTTCCGCTTATCCCACTGGGCGGTCGCGGTGGGGAAGGTCCCATCCACGGGGAAAGCGCTTACCGGCAGGCTGTCGCCGTATCCGGCAATGATCCTTCCGAGCACATTCCGCACGAAGTCCGGGGCTTCAGGCGATACCACCGGGGGCTTTTCGATCTGGCTGTCGGCGACGGCCGGAACCTTGACTTCGTGGAGGTTGGCGAGGGTCTGTTCGACGGCCTCAAAGTTCTTGCGGACGATTTCCGGTCCTTTGCCGCCGTAAGTCTTCTTGATAGAGCTCTTGATGCTTTCGATGGCTTCATCGCGCGGCAGGACGCCGGAGATTGCGAAGAAGCAGGTCTGCATGATGGTGTTGACGCGGGCGCCCATCCCGGTATCTTTCGCAACCTTGTAGCCGTCGATTACGAAGAAGCGGATCTTCTTCTCGAGGATCTGCGTCTGAACACTGCGCGGGATTTTGCTCCAGACCTCCTCGGGGCCGAACGGGCTGTTGAGCAGGAAGGTCGCTCCCGGCACGGCATCTTTGAGCATGTCGTACTTCTCGAGGAAGACAAACTGGTGGCAGGCGATGAAGTTGGCCTTATTTACCAGGTAGGTGGAGTGAATCGGCTTGGGCCCGAAGCGAAGGTGGGATACGGTCACCGTGCCCGCCTTGCGCGAGTCGTAAACGAAATAACCCTGCGCGTAGTTCGGTGTGTCCTCCCCGATGATCTTGATCGAATTCTTGTTGGCTCCTACCGTGCCGTCGGCGCCGAGGCCGTAGAAAAGAGCGCGAACCACGTCGTCCCCTTCAGTGGTGAACGTCGTGTCGTATTCGAGCGATGTGCGAGTGACATCGTCCACAATGCCGACCGTGAAGTGGTTCTTCGGATTGTCCTTCTTGAGCTCGTCGAATACACCCTTCACCTCGGCCGGGGTGAATTCCTTGGAGGAAAGCCCGTATCGGCCGCCGATGACCCTGGGATGGGAAGGGAGGGCATTGGTCCCATTCATAAAACATTCGCTGATTGCGGTAATCACATCCTGGTACAACGGCTCGCCGGCGCCTCCCGGTTCCTTGGTCCGGTCGAGGACAGCGATTTTTTTTGTGGTCGCAGGCAGCGATTTCATGAAGGCCTCGGCGGAGAAGGGCCTGTACAGCCGGACTTTCACAAGACCGATCTTTTCTCCGCGTGCTGCAAGGTACTCGACCGCTTCCTGGGCCGCTTCCGCTCCCGAGCCCATCATGACGATGACCCTCTCCGCGTCCGGGGCGCCGAGGTAGTCAAACAGGTGATACTGGCGGCCGACGACGGCGGCGAATTTGTCCATCGCCTTCTGCACGGCGGCAGGCGCGTCCAGATAGAACTGGTTGCAGGCCTCGCGAGCCTGGAAGAAAACATCGGGGTTCTGCGCCGTGCCGCGCAAAACCGGATTTTCGGGAGTCAGGCGCCGGCTGCGATGCTTGCGCACCAGCTCGTCGTCGATCATCGCCCGAATATCTTCCTCGGCCAGCTGTTCGATCTTCATTACTTCGTGGGAACTACGGAAGCCATCGAAAAAATGAACAAACGGCACCCGCGCCTCGAGCGTGGCAGCCTGTGAGATCAGCGCGAAATCCATGATCTCCTGAATGGAATTGGAGGCGATCATTCCCCATCCCGTTGTCCGGGTTGCCATGACGTCGCTGTGATCTCCGAAAATGGAGAGCGCGTGAGTCGCGACCGTTCGTGCCGAGACATGAAACACGGTCGAGGTGAGCTCCCCGGCGATCTTGAACATGTTGGGGATCATCAGCAGCAGGCCTTGCGCCGCTGTAAATGTCGTAGTCAAAGCTCCGGTCTGAAGCGCGCCGTGGACCGCACCAGCGGCGCCGCCTTCACTCTGGAGTTCGCTTACCGAGGGGACCGTGCCCCAGATGTTTTTAATACCCTCTGCAGACCAGGCGTCCGACCACTCGCCCATAGGCGATGAGGGTGTAATCGGATAAATGGCGATTACTTCATTGGTTCTATAGGCAACATAGGCTGCCGCTTCGTTGCCGTCGATTGTTACCATTTCTCTCTTCATGTTCCCACCTTATGTAATGAATAAATAAAAGACACAGCTTAAGAGTCCAAAACCTACATTATGACGCAAAATGGATCAAAAATGGAAGCAGGGACTCCTCTATTTCGCGGCAAAGGCGATGCTGCATAAATCGGAGCACAAACTGGCGTTTGTCATTCTGCGCCCCCATCAGCGGCACCGCATTGCATGAATCATGGTTGCCGTCGCCATTTTATTGCGCCGCCGCTAGTTCCTGGCCCTTCCGGATGGCTTCCCGGTTGATCATGAGCAGATCCGGGCGCATGCCATAGTGGCTCAGTGACGAAAGGATCGATTCGGGGTCCAGCGCCCCAGTCGCCTGGAGAAACGCCCCCACCATCACCATGTTGGCAGCTTTGGGATTGCCGGCGTCGTTGGCGGCTTCGGTTGCAGGCACCCTTAGGACCCGGATATCGGTCCGATCGATCGCCTTCCGGACCATCGACGAGTTGATCATCAGCAAGCCCCCGGGATCCAGCTCGGGGGCAAACTTGTCGACCGACGGCTCGTTAAAAGCCATCAGTGCCGATGGGCGGTTAATCATCGGGGAAGGAATGCTGTCCTTGGACAACCGCACGTGGCAGTGGGCGGTTCCACCGCGCATCTCCGGACCATAGGAAGGGATCCAGGAAACCTGCAGCCCTTCCCTCATGCCGGCTTCCGCCAGGACGATGCCGGAAAACAAGATACCCTGCCCGCCGAATCCGCTGATCTTCATCGCAATGGGGGGATACGTGCCCCGGGCAACGGTTCCGGGCTCAACCGCGACAGAGGCCTCGGAACCAGCTGCCGCCTTCAGGCTGAACCGGCCGCTCAGGGCCCCAACTTCGGAAGCCCCCATGCTTTCCTTGCGCTCTTTATAAACGCCGAGCGGAAAGATCGGGAACATCGTTTTTTCGACCCACTTGATCGTGTCAGGCGGGCTCATCTTCCATCCCGTAGGGCAGGCGGTCAGGATCTCGACAAAGGAGAATCCTCGCCCCTCGATCTGGATTTTCAGAGCCTTCATCACGGCTTTGCGGGCTCTCATGTGCTGTTTTGCATCCGTGAGCGCCACCCTTTCGATGTAGACGGGAGCCTCGAGCGTCGAGAGCAATTCGCACATGCGGAGCGGGTACCCCTCGTGGCTGCCGGACCGGCCACGGGGAGAAGTGGAGGTTCGGGCGCCGAGGGGGGTAGTCGGCGCCATTTGGCCGCCGGTCATTCCATAAATGCCGTTATTGATGAAAAAAACCGTGATGTTTTCGCCGCGGTTGGCTGCGTGAAGGATCTCATTGCCGCCTATGGCGGCCAGGTCGCCATCCCCCTGGTAGCAAAGCACGATGCTTTCCGGCCGCACGCGCTTGACTCCGGTTGCAACCGCCGGGGCGCGGCCGTGGGCAGCCTGGATGTTGCCCACATCGAGGTAGTAATACGCAAAGACGGAACAGCCCACAGGATTCACCAGGATGGTTCTGTCCTGGATTCCCAGTTCATCGATCGCCTCCGCGATCAACTTGTGCAGAACCCCGTGACCACACCCGGGGCAATAATGGGTGGTTTCGAGATCGCCGCCCTTGCGCTCGAACAAATCGTAAAAGCTTACCGGCTTACTATGCGTAGTCTCCCACACACCGCATCTCCATTTTCTTGATTGCAGCGAAGACATCTTCTGCAGTCGGAATCATGCCGCCAGTCCGGTTCGTCAGCTGCACCGGCACCTTGCCGTTGACGGCAAGGCGGACATCTTCTATCAGCTGCCCGCAGCTCAACTCCACCACCATAGCCGACTGGATCCCGGCCGACAATTCCCCAATGCGCCCGGCCGGGAACGGATACAGCGTAACCGGACGCAACAGCCCTGCCTTGATTCCATCTGCGCGGGCCAATTCCACTGCAGCGCGGGAAACCCGGCTGCTGATGCCGTATGCTACAAGCAGGATCTCAGCATCGCCGGTCGAATATTCCTCCCACGTGCATTCTGCTCTTTCGATTTCAAGGTATTTCGCGAAAAGATGATTGATGTGCCGTTCCAGCTCTTCGTGTTCCAGAAAAATAGAAGTGATTAGGTTTTTCCGGGTTGCGGCGACCCCAGTGACAGCCCAGGGTTTGTCGGGCGGCAGCGGCAAATCAGCCGGAAGTTCCACCGGTTCCATCATTTGGCCGAGAACTCCGTCTGCCAATATCACGACCGGGTTGCGATAGCGGTCCGCCAATTCGAAACCGCGGATCGTCAAATCGCACATCTCCTGAACGCTGTTGGGGGCCAGCACGATGTTACGATAGTTGCCGTGGCCGCCTCCCTTGACCATCTGCAGATAGTCGCTCTGTTCGGGGCCGATATTACCCAGCCCCGGCCCGCCACGCATGATGTCCACAACGACGCAAGGCAATTCGGATCCGGCCAGGTAGGAGAAGCCTTCCTGCATCAGGCTTATGCCGGGACCCGAAGATGCCGTCATGCACCGCACCCCCGAAGATGCCGCACCATAAACCATTTGGATGGCGCCGATTTCGCTTTCAGCCTGCACAAATACGCCGTCCGCTTCGGGAAGGTAGATCGATGCCGCTTCTGCAATTTCGCTGGCTGGAGTTATGGGATAGCCGAAGAAAGCCCGGCATCCGGCTGCGACGGCAGCATGGATCACCGCTTCATTTCCCTTCATCAATTCGCGCATGGAACGCCCCCTCAAACCTGTGCCGGAGCGGATTGCGCCGGACGGTTGCTCGACGCCGCTGCGTTGATGTTCTTGCTTTTATGGACGACGATGGCTCCGGGCTCGGGACAGACGTAAAAACAGATGCCGCAACCGGTGCAGCCGGAACCTTTATAGGATACTGCGTAATAGCCCTGGCGATTAAGAAAATGGCTCTGGCTCAAAACCGCCGGAGGACAAGCAACGACGCAAAGACAGCAGCCCTTACACAGGTGAGCGTTAATAATCACTTCACCACGATCCGCATTGCCCATACTCCCCCCGCTTACCAAGCCGATTACAGCCAGCCGGAGAGACACACCTCCAGCCCTGCCATTAATTGGAGGCAATCGCTGTTCCCGAGCGGGGGAATTCTGGCCTGGGCGGTCAATCTCACTACTACTTTATCGCCAGCACATTACAGACTGGCTGAAGCGGTTCCAGAGCTCCCGAAAATCGAAGCAGGAGGAAAGTGAGTGAAATAACCCATTCTTGGGCGGGTCGAGCCAAACCTTGGAAATGGGACAAGGAGGTGGACCTGGACTTGGATGCCTCAACTCAACGGAGCTTGCCGAAAACCCCGGGGGGAAAGTCGTCCATGTCCAGGTCGAGCAGGAAGAAACCACTCCACACCGCGGCGGCTATATCTTGCCGCAGTAGGATATCTGAACCCCCAATTCCTTCATGAATGCCGCCTTGGTGAACAGCGCCTTGCGGGCGCTGGCAGCATCACGGGCATAAGCAACCTGTATATGGTTTGCCTTGTGCCGGGCCATGAACTGATCCCTGCTGATTCCGCGCATCACAAGATGCATCATAGGCCACTGAGAAGTGGTCAACTGCCAGTTCTCGAGCGCAAATTCATTGGGTACGGCAATAGCCTTGCCAAGTCCGAGGTCACAGTGCAGTTTGCCGCCCTGGACGAAGACGCGGCTCCAAACCACTTCTCCTGCTTTGCTTAAACCCTTAATGGTTCCGCCGCCCAATGGAAAATACATGGAAGGTTGGCGCTCGCTGCTGGCCCCCGAATAGCCGCCGACCAGATGAGCTGGTGGAACGGCCCCCGAAATCTCGAGAATCCAGACGAATTCGCTTTTGCCGTTGAGCTTGAGTTTTCGCCCCCAACGGACGTCATGCAGCGTGGTCTCAGGATCCAGCCCGAGATGGGTCCAGACCCGATTCGTGATCAGAGCGTCAAGACCCGAGCATTCATCCACTTCATTGAAATGAGGAAGGGGGCTGCCGGCGTAGAGCTCCAGGCCGGTAGACTCATGGTAAACGGGCGGGCGGTCCGAGTTGTTGAGGATTCCCTCGACAAGGTCGGACGCCGGCACGAGGTCCTTGAGCCCCTGCTGATATTGGATGCCGATCGTGTCGCAACCGAAATCAGCGGCGATGCGGACGGCGGCGATATACATCTTGCACTGCGTGAGAACCTGGCGTTCGGTCAAATCCACCGCCTCATCGCGCCCCAGCTGGAATTTCATTCCTTTCGCCACCAGCCATTTGTAGACCTCCCGGGCCTCGGCGTCTGTAATGGTCTGCATCCGGGCGTAGAGAGCCGATTGACTCAGCCGTTCCTTGAAAACTCCAATGGCGCTGAGCAATTCATCAGGAATAATGGCGTTGTACATGCCCATACAGCCCTCATCGAAAATTCCCATGATGGCTTTCCGGCTGCGAAAATCCCGGGCCAGTTGAATTCCGGTCCTGGCGCTGGAAGCCGGGATCGGCTTTTTACCGCCCGCGACGATATGGGTCGTGTCGTTTTTCACGCTACCGCTTTTGAGCCATTTCCTGAGGCCCTGGACGAAGAATTCGTCGGTAAAATCCTCGCTCCAGAGCGAGGAATAGGGGACGCCGGCTTTGGTCAGCGAGCCGTTGAGGTTGAGCATGCCGACCAGGCCCGGCCAGGTACCGCTCCAGTTGGCCACGGTCAGAATCGGGCCGCGATGGGTCATCAGCCCGGGAAGAACATGGTGGGTATACTGCCATACGGCCTCGGCGACGATGACCGGCGCTTTCGGCGGGATGGAGCGAAATACCTCGATGCCGGATTTTTGGCTATCCAGAAAACCATGCTGTTTTACGGGGTCGCAAGAGTGGGCCCTCCGGACGGTCCAACCTTCGCGTTCGACTGCGGCCACGACTTGTTTTTCCATGGCCTCCTGGGCAGGCCAGCACTTCCGATTGGCAGACTCCCTGAGATCTCCGCTTGCTACCAAATATACTGTCTTCATAGAAAACTCCTTTTCCTGTTATGCGATAGCGATGGTTGACCGCCAGGATCGAAACCACTTTTGCAGGGCTCGCCCCTGCTGTGCACGCCCGGCAGACAACGGCTGGGAGAAGTCCGCGGGAATGATCCCGCGGCTTTCGGCGATCCACTTCAAGGCCCAAGGGACCGGGAATCCGGAAATCGCGCGCAGGAATTCTTCCAGGGCACGGGCATTCTGCTGGAAATCGTTGGGGTCCGGGAGTGAAGCCTGGCCGACCAGCGAAAGAATCACCTCGGGCAAAACGCAGGCGATCCCGGAGATAGCGCCATCACAAAGTCCCAGCTCCAGAGCCTCGGCCAGCACCTTGTCGCTCCCGACCATCCGGCAAGCATCAATCCCGACCCCGGTAAGATCCTGGAGAATCTGCAAGCTGCCGCTGCTGTCCTTGATCCCTACTATATTGGGGCATTCTGCAATCAGGGTGCGGACTGTGGCAGATTCCAGCCCGCTCGTGAACTGCGGAAGATTGTAAAGCATGATCGGCGCCGGCAACTTCAGTGCAAGTTCACGGCAGAAGATGTCCAGGTCCTCCTGCTCGTAAGGAAAGAAATAGGGCATCGGCAAAAGAAGGGCTTGGGCACCGGCATCCATGGCCATACGCGCGTTTTCCATGCAGCCGTGGATGCCGGGGGAGCCGATGCAGCAGGCGAACTCTGCGCGGCCTGCAAGGATCTTCGATAGCAATCCGAGCATTCTGCGCAATTCATCAGCCGTGGTGAGGATGAATTCGCCCGTGGCGCCGTTCACGACAAATCCCCGGATGCCTCGCTCCATCAGGAATTCGACATGCTTCCACATGGAGCTTTCGTCGAGGCTGCCATCCTCCTTCCGCGGAGTCAGCAGAGCGGCATATACTCCACTCATGATTTTCCTGGACATTCCGATCCTCTCTGGTCAGTACCGGTAATGCTCGGGCTTGTAGGGACCTTCAACCGGCACGCCGAGGTATTCTGCCTGCTTGGGAGTCAAAGCCGTTAATTTCACGCCGATTTTCTCGAGGTGCAACCGAGCCACTTCCTCATCCAAAAGCTTGGACAGGGTATAAACACCAGGCCGATAGGTGTCCCGGTTTCGCCAAAGATCGATTTGGGCCAGGGTCTGGTTGGAGAAACTGTTGCTCATCACAAAGCTCGGGTGGCCCGTAGCGCAACCGAGATTGACGAGGCGTCCCTCTGCCAGAATGAAAATACTGTGTCCGTCGTTGAAAATATATTTGTCAACCTGCGGTTTGATATTCATTTTGGTGGCACCCGAGTGGGAATTCAGACGGTCCATCTGGATTTCATTGTCGAAGTGACCGATGTTGCACACGATCGCCTGATCCTTCATCTTGAGCATGTGCTCCAGGGTGATGATGTCACAGTTTCCGGTGCATGTGACATAAATATCCCCCCGGCCGAGCGTATCCTCGACGGTGGTGACCTCGAAGCCTTCCATGGCCGCTTGCAGAGCGTTAATCGGGTCGATTTCGGTCACGATCACGCGGGCGCCAAATCCGCGAAGAGAATGCGCACACCCTTTGCCGACATCGCCATATCCGCAGACAACCGCGACCTTGCCTGCCACCATGACATCAGTGGCGCGCTTGATGCCGTCGCTGAGCGATTCGCGGCAGCCATAGAGGTTGTCGAACTTGGACTTGGTCACCGAATCGTTCACGTTGATCGCGGGAACCAGGAGAACCCCTTGCTGCTGCATTTTGTAGAGACGGTGCACGCCGGTGGTCGTCTCTTCGGAAACTCCGCGCCATTCCTTGACGATTTCATGCCAGCGGCTTGGGTTTTCCGCGTGGATCTTCTTCAGCAGATCCTTGATGACGGATTCTTCGTGGCTGCTCGACGGAGTGTGCACCCAGTCGGAACCATTTTCCAGTTCATACCCTTTGTGGATCAGCAGCGTCGCATCGCCGCCGTCATCCACTATCAGCTGGGGACCTTTGCCGCCGGGGTGCGCAATTGCCTTGTAAGTACACCACCAGTAGTCCTCCAGCGTTTCGCCTTTCCAGGCGAAAACAGCCACTCCCGCGGCCGCGATCGCTGCAGCAGCGTGGTCCTGAGTGGAAAAGATGTTGCAGCTCGCCCAGCGCACACTGGCCCCGAGATCCACCAGCGTCTCAATCAGGACCGCCGTCTGAATCGTCATGTGCAGAGATCCCGTGATCCGGACTCCGGCGAGTGGCCTCTCCGTCGAGTACTTCTTCCGGATCGCCATCAGACCAGGCATCTCCTGCTCCGCGACGCCGATTTCCTTGCGTCCCCATTCTGCCAGATTCATGTCGGCCACTTTGAAATCGAGAGCCGCACCGTCTAATACTGTCGCACCCATGAGAGGTCTTCCTTTCTTTTATATCGTAAAATCTAGATTTGTTGATATAATATGAAAAGACTCCTATGACGTCAACATTGAAATCGCTTCGTTTATTGACAGATCCAAGCCGGATAAGGATCGCTCTTCTGCTCGAGAAGGAGGAGCTGTCGGTCGCCGAGCTGCAGGAAATCCTGGGAATGGGTCAAAGCACGCTTTCCACGCACTTGTCTCATCTCAAGCATGCAGGAGTTGTGGAAGATCGCAGAGCCGGGAAAAACATACTTTATAGCCTGAAAAACCGCGAGGGTGCCGACGGCAGACTGTTCAGCCGATTGATGGAAGTGCTCCAGGAAGCCGCCGGCCAGCTGGAGGAGGCGAGCCAGGACATCGAAGCGCTGGAGCTGGTGCGGCTCAAGCGGCAGGACAGGGTGAGAGAGTATTTTGACGCCATGGCCGGCAAATTCGGCAGGCATTATGTGCCCGGCCGGAGCTGGAAAGGGCTTGCAGAAACCTTTTTGATGCTGCTCCCGCCGCTGGTAATCGCAGATTTAGGAGCCGGGGAAGGGGCGGTGGCCCAGTTACTGGCCAGGCGCGCGCGTGAGGTCATAGCTATCGACAATTCCGCGAAGATGGTGGAGTTCGGCGCCGACCTGGCCCGCAGACACGGCGTCAAAAACCTCCAGTACCGGAAAGGCGATCTGGAGGCGCTCCCGATTCCGGGCGAGTTTGTCGATATCGCTCTCTTCAGCCAGTCTCTGCATCATGCGCCGCACCCGGACAAGGCATTGTCAGAAGCGTATCGGATCCTGCGTCCAGGCGGTCGGGTCGTTATCCTGGATCTGGTAAAGCACGGCTTCGAAGAGGCCAGGGAGCTTTATGCCGACCTATGGCTCGGTTTTACTCCGGTTGAACTCCGCCGTCTGCTGGCACGAGCCGGCTTTTCAGGCACTCTCACCACAAAAGTTCATCGCGAGCCCAAGGCACCCCACTTCGAGACGATTCTGGCGGTAGCCGACAAAAAGTAAGTCCGAAAAATGGGGCCTGTTCAGCGGCGGAAACCATATTCGAGCGTAAAGTACCGCGGGTTCAGCTGAGTCAGGGGTCCTTTCAGCTTGGCGAGTTCTTCCGCGTTACCGTGCACTTCCAGGCGGATGATTTTGGAGATTTTTAACGCCTCCTGAATCAAGGCACCCACGTTTTGGAGGTGAGCCAGCAATCCATCCGCGTCCTCGTACCCTTCGCGGCAAAAGACCTCGTTCCCATCCAAGCTAAAGCCATAATACAGACATTTGGCTTCTCCGGAGGCCTTGGCCACCATTTGTTCGCACAATTGGCGGAACTCCTCGATGCGGCCGTCTGAAACCTGGAAGTAGGGAAGAATCGTAACGCACGTATCCTGAGTTGCCATGAAACCCTCCTTACGTAGTGGATCGTCAAAACCTCAACCGGTTTTTGATTCCGCTTGCAGTGAAACAGCTCGTGGATGAGAGAGGATAGCATTCACAAGGCTGAAAATCACACGAATCCGATCCAAGGTAGCGGTGCAATGGTTGCGGATTCGCATGCATTCGGCATGAAGGGGATGGGCGGTTTGACCCGCCCCGGAGATGAACCGGTGGCTTTTCACACATCGCACCGACCTCGGTAGGATTCTTTGATTAATATAAACCTTTAATTCTTAATATTTTAGCTCGCAACTCTCGATCCATATGGAATCTCTGCGGCTGGCAAGAGAGTTGCTTCCAAAATTGGGATAGGGCAATTGGATTTATGGGAATGCCGGACTTGAGCGCACTCGTCGTCGAAGACGAAAAACTTCAAAGTTGGTCCCTCGCTAAATCATTAGCGAAATGGGGCTTTGCGGTACGACCGGTCTACACCGGCAATGAAGCTGTCGCTCAGGCGGAAAAATCGAGGTATGATATCGTCCTCCTCGATTACCAATTGCCGGATATCGACGGACTCGAAGTGGCGCGCAGGGTGAGGCAGATTCAGCCAGACGTCGTAATTTTTCTGGTTACGGCATTTCAGCTGAGTGAACTGCCCTGCTCCACGGGTTTAATTGATGCCTATTTCAACAAACCTATGGATATGCAGCAACTTCATCAGGCGCTCAAGCAACTACCTAAGTGGCAGGAAGCAGCACAAAGTTAGAGGATTGAGCCGTATGTTTCCCATTACTCGAAGCTGGGATATTAATTACAAACCTACTCAAGAGAGGAAGAAGCGATGAGGTTAAGGTTTATTTTCGCATTCAGCTGTCTTATCGTACTGGCGTTTGCTCTCCAGCCCGCGTTGGCTCAGCACACCTACCTGGGAGCCGAGAAATGCGGGAAGATGTGCCACAAGGTGGAGTTCACCTCTTGGTCAGCCTCCAAGCATGCGAAGGCTTTTGATTCCCTCAAGGCGCCCGATCAGGCCAAGGCCGAGTGCGTCGGCTGCCATGTAACGGGTGGAAAGAAAGAACTGCCCGGCGTGCAGTGCGAAGAGTGCCATGGCGCCGGTTCCGACTACAACAAGCTGGCCATCATGAAAGACAAAGCCAAGGCTGTGGCTGCTGGTCTGATCATTCCCACCGAAAAAGACTGCGTAAAATGCCACAACAAAAAGAGCCCGACTTTCAAGGGCTTCAATTTTGCCGAAGCGTCCAAGAAGGTTCACGACAAGAAGCCGAAAGCCTAGCAATCCTGCTGACGGCGCGGAGTTCAGTACTTCGCATTTCAACATAAATGCTTCGAATCGCCGCCGGCCGGTCGAAATGCCGTACCGGCGGCGGTTCGGGATGCAGTTTCCCCCTTCCTCCATCCTGAGCGCCAGGAGCACAGGCATTCCCGACAAACTGCTTGCATCAACCCAAAAAAAAGCAGATCCTCGTAGCTATTGACCCGGGGCTGAAACCCCTATTGGATTCCATAATAAATCACAAGGAGCATGCCGGACATGGCTCAGCTGAAGTCCATATGGCAGAACCGGCTAACCGAAATTGGCGCATTGATTGCCGCGGTGGCCATTCTCTTTTTCATAACCTTTCAAGTCATCGAACTGATGTCCGCCACCTCCAATCCTTACACCGGGCTCTGGACGTTCCTGGTTTTCCCGGTAATCATGATCATTGGATTGATATTGATACCCCTTGGCTATTTCCGGGAGCGGAGACGCAGGCGAAAACTCTTTCCGGATGTAAAGGATTGGCCCCGACTACCGCATTTCGATCCCAACAATCCGGTTCATCGCAAGGCCTTTGCGGTCGTCACTCTGGGCTCGATGGTCGTGATCCCACTCATCTTCATCAGCAGCTACCAGGGCTATCACTACACCGAGTCGACCGGCTTCTGCGGCCAGGTTTGCCATGAAGTCATGCAGCCTGAGTTTACGGCCTACTCGGGATCTCCCCATGCGCGAGTTACTTGTGCTGCCTGCCATATCGGGCCGGGAGCCAGCTGGTACGTGAAGTCCAAGATCAGCGGCTTGCGGCAGGTGCTGGCCGTGACCTTGAATACATTCTCACGCCCCATACCAACCCCGATCAAAGACTTGCGGCCGGCGCGAGAAACTTGTGAACAATGCCATTGGCCGGCGAAATTTTTCGGTTCACAGCTCCGCACCAGGGTTCACTACGGACCGGATGAAAAGAACACCCGGCGTGAAATCCGCGTGCTGGTCAAAACGGGAGGCGCCGATTCCTCGATGGGACCGGCATCCGGAATCCACTGGCATATGGCTCTGAGCCACAAGATCGAATATATCGCCGCCGATGAACAGCGCCAGATCATCCCCTGGGTGCGATCCACCGATTCCGAAGGCAAGGTTAAGATCTTCCGTTCGGATGATAAAACTCCGTCGGATCCGCCTCCTCCCGGTGAAATTCGACGCATCGATTGTGTGGATTGCCATAACCGGCCGACCCACAATTTTCAGCCGCCCGATCGCGCGGTCAACATCAGCCTGGAAACCAATCGAATCGACCGCCAGCTTCCCTTCGCGAAAAAGATCGCGGTTGAAGCTCTAACAGAGCCTTACGGCAACTCGGCAGAGGCCGAAGAAGGTATCAAATCCTACATACGCGACGCCTACCAGAAGCTCGATCCGAAAGTGGCTGCCGACCAAAGGGGTCCAATCAACCAGGTAATCGATGAAGTGCGGGCGATCTATCGCCGGAACTTTTTCCCGACAATGAAATCCGATTGGAAGAGGTATCCCGACAACATTGGCCACATGATTTTCGACGGCTGCTTCCGTTGCCATGACAACAAACATGTCACGGACGGCAGATATCCCATCCGGAAGGATTGCGGCGTTTGCCACGAGTTCCAGCAGGGCGTGACGGTCGATAATTTCGGAGGAGTACCAGCGACCTTCCAGGAGCATCCGTATAAGCTCGAAGGGACCCATCTCGACTTGAATTGCAGCAAATGTCATGATGGCGGAAGGGCTCCCGTTGCAGACTGCGGAGGCTGCCACACGACCCAGACCGCTTTCCGCCAGGGCAAAGCTCCGCTTATGCAGGGCATGAAACCGATTCCCCCGGCCGCCATGGCCGACCTCAGCTGCGATTCCTGCCATGACATGAGCAAGGGCGGGACGGGAAAAGTGACAGAGCAGTGTGAGACCTGTCATGAAAAGGGGTATGGCGAAATGGCCAAGTCATGGATCGACGATGCTAAAGCGAGCCGCGCCAAGGCTGCTGCCGCAATCGAGGAGCTGCGCAAAAAAGGCGGCGCTGCTGCACAGATCGCCACCCAGATGCAGGCGCTGCTCGAGCAGGTTGACGCTGCTGGACCCCAGCACAACACCGAGTTGGCCGACGCGATCTATCAGCAGATAATTAAAACGGCGGCGGGGAACCAATAGCCGCAAAGACTCGGACAGCGGTTTGCTCCACGAGATATTAAAAGGCCACCCGTTCCCGGGTGGCCTTTTTCGTGAAAACCACTTAATCGGCAATAGCCCCAGAGGGGACTTTATCCCAGGGCGGAAGGATCCGCACCAATACCGACAGCACGATGAAAGGAAGGATCAGGAGCACCAGCGCCGTGAGCAGCCCTTCCATGCCGGTAATTTCCATTTTGTAGGCCGTCAGCCCGCGGAAACTCTTCGAAAACATCTGGCCGCCGACCACCACATTCCAGCGGGTGGCAAATATCCCGAGCTGAATCAGGATGGCCGAAAGGAAATAGAGCAGCTTGCGCAGCTCCTCGTCAAACTTGAAGAGTTTGATGGCGATCATGATCCCAAGCGGCACAAGCATTCCCAAAAGCACCTGCATGACCCCAAGGCTTATGAAAAGCTTGTTCATCACAAGTTCCGAAAGAATTTTGATCGATTCCTCACTCTCATAGAGTCTGTGGATAAAATCAAGGCACTCGAGCGAAAAGTCGATCAGCACGGTATAGAAAAGATAAGAGGCAATCTTGTCAAGGCACGCCATATCGATCTTCTGCCCCCGCCTGGGCGTCAATATCATGTAAAGCAGCAAGATCAGAGCGATGCCCGAAACCATCGCCGAAAACAGGAATACGATCGGGATCAGAACCGAGCTCCACCAGGGATTGGCTTTGATGGAGCCGAATATGAAGCCCACGTATCCGTGCAAGAGAAACGCCGACGGTACGCCGATAATAGTAATGGCTTTCACCGCCTTGCGGTCGAACTCCAGAGCCTGTTCGCTCACGTCATCGGAGAAAAGCGCCACCGCGCGATGGATGAAACGCATCGGCATCGGCTCGTTTCTGGCCCACACCACGAGGTCCTTGCGATAGGTGAACCACACCTCCAGCAGGAGAACCACCATCAAATACCAGGCATAAACGAAACCAAACATTGCCATCGCTGAAGTAAGATTGGGAGTCAGAAAGATCTCAAAGGACCTTTCCGGATGCCCCAGGTGCAAAAGCAGAGGCAGCGGGGCGATGAGGAGGAAAGACAGAGCGGTCAGTAGTGAAAGACGGTAAACCGAGTATACTTCCTTCACGTTAAACACTTTCACCAGGGATGCCAGGATGAAAGCCCCGGCTACCAGCCCCGTAAGGTAAGGATAAACAACCACCAGGATTCCCCAGTGGACCTCGATCTCATTCGGGTAGATGAATCCCTGCACCTGCTTCAGGAGTTCGTACCAGGAGTGGTTCATCGCACTTCTCCGTCAAGATTCGAATAATAAACCTTTGGCTCCGTGTTGAGATGCGCCTTCAGCACACTAAGCTTGTTCATGCGCTTGAAACGAGTCAGAGGGCTGGCGGAACTGGCCAGGTCGCCAAAGATGCGGGCCTGGGTCGGGCATACCTCCACACAAGCCGGGAGCATGCCCTTGCTGGTGCGGTGGTAGCAGAAGGTGCATTTGTCGGCCGTGCTCTTCGCCGGGTTGAGGAAACGTGCTCCGTAGGGGCAGGCTTGGATGCAATAGCGGCAGCCAATGCATCGCTGATCGTCTACGAGAACCACCCCCTCCTGGGTCGAAAAGGTTGCACCGACGGGGCAGACCTGGACACAGGGAGGGTGGTCACACTGGTTGCAGAGCTTGGGTACGAAAAAGCTCCTCAGGACCTCCCGGTCGATGGAGCCCAACTCGCGGGGCGTGATTCTTTCATCGATGTTTTGAACGATGACGTCCCCATTGGTCTTGATGACGTAACGTTCCACCCAGGTCCGGAAATAAAACGGCTCCGGCGGAACGGCGTTCTCAGTTTTGCAGGCCTCCACGCAGCGGCCGCAGCCGATGCATTTGTCTACCTGAATCCCCATGCCGAATTTTCGCGGCACAATCCCTGCCTTCTCCGCAGCAGCTCGAACCCCGGACATCAGTGGGCCGAGAAGTCCCGCGGCCAGGGCTGCAGCCTTCTCTATAAAATCTCGTCTCCGCATCGCTATTTCACCTCCGGCATATGAGGATAATGGCATTGCCAGCAAAGATACTTTTCCCCGTGAGTGGCAACATCGATTTTGGGCATTCCCTTCTCAGAGGACAATTTGCTGTGGCACTTGCCGCAAAATGCCCGGTCATTAGGTATCGATGCCGAAACATTTCGCGGCTCGACTTTGTGCTCCGGCGGTACGATGTGGCAGGTGGTGCATTCGAGCAGGGCATGGGGGGACAGCGCCTTCGTCCTGGCAATCTCGGCATGACACGCCTGGCATTCCTGGGGAACAGACGGCGGTTTCGGGTCGTGCGGATTGTGGCAGGAAATGCAGGGTTTCATCGGATTGTGGGCAATCGGGTTGATTTGGGGGAATCCTGTGGGCCGCGACATATCATAATGATGACAAACGGCGCATTCCTCCCGCTTCCTCGGCACCGTCGGCTTCATTTCGGTAGGATTGTCGACGTGCATTTTGGCCGCGCCGTGGCAGGTCTCGCAAGAAAGGTTCCGATGATACCCCGACTGCTTCATTTTTGACTCTTCGTGACACTCCCCGCAGGCCGAAGAACCGGCGAACCGAATTGGGAGAGCTGTCTCCCGATCCACGGTTGTCTGCACCTGCAGCTTCCTATCCTTGAAGGAAGCCGGTAGCAGAAAACGGATGAGGAGAAAAGCACCGATCAACAGTGCAAATACAACCAGGATTCGCTGGAATGGATCCGGGATTTTCCGCCCTTGTTTCTCCATGTATCGCCTCTGGTTTGGATTGGCAGTATGAGGGCACCCAACAGACAAAATAAGCCCTAGCAGCTAAATGCATGCAAGTGTTATGCCGTCACGCAAATTTCCTTCCTTTCCTCATGAGCCTATCACGCCATAACTCCAGGGAGATACTACAGATGCCCCATCAACAGGCATCGCCGGCCGGCATGCCGGGGATTTGCATGGGCTTCATCCTGATCCCGGAACGACAAATCTGGCCACCAAATGCATGCGCGGATCGCCTTTCATTAACAGATTCCAAAGCCGTTCCGAAGCTATGTCAACGGTCTCTGTTTCCGGAGAACACGGGCACTGCGCCATTTGACCCGGTGCTGGCTCATTTACCCGAGACATGCCGGACTTCCAAAAGGGCTTTGTGTCAAATCATGAAGCCTCAAAGCCCGCAAGAAGGAAAGCAGAGCGCAAGGGCCAGCGCATCTCTCGCCGCTCACCGGCTTTAGTTCTCCGCTGACCGAAAAGAATGTGCAGAATGGCCAGGGAAACCGTAATGTGTCGATGTAAGAGGAATTCAAGAGGAGCAGTGGCCATGTTGAATCCTATAATGAAGTCCATGGACGGAAGGTTTCTTGCAGCAGCAGCCGCGCTCCTCCTGGCGGGGATAATCCTGCTACAAGGGAGCGGCGCATTCCAAATTGCGGATGCGCTCCGGTACTGGCTTTTTTTGCCTATGGCGGCGATATAATCGTGCTGCCGCGAGTAGCGGCGGTGTGGAGGTAGTTATGGTCGACAATTCCAGCGTTCGCCCAACCCCGCAATTGATTTTCGGATTGCTGATCATCCTCCTGGGCCTGCTTTTCACACTCGATAACCTGGAGATTATCCAGGTACACAATGTTTTCAGGTTCTGGCCCCTCATTCTCATGGCTGTAGGGTTAGGGAAGTTTTTCGAGTCGAACCGTCCTTCGAGTATGGCGGCGGCGGTCCTTTTCTTCGGTGTTGGATCCCTCTTCCTGCTGAGGAACCTGAATTTCATCCGCTTCAGTCTCTGGCACTTGTGGCCCCTCATTCTGGTTTTTATAGGGATTTCGATCCTCTGGCAGGCGTGGGCTCGCGACAGAACCATTACCGGCGACTCCGAATCCACAATTACGGCGTTGGCAATCCTAAGCGGAGTGGATCGGACGTTCAACTCCCAGGATTTTCGGGGCGGTGATTTAACTGCTGTCATGGGTGGATGCGAGATTGATCTTCGGGATGCGAAAATCATCGATAGCCAGGCGACCGTCAATGTATTCGCCATGTGGGGAGGAATCGAAATCCGGGTGCCCGAGGACTGGCTGGTTGTCATCCAGGGAGTCCCGCTCCTGGGTGGGTTTGAAGACAAGACCCGCCTGCGAAAAAGCAGCGATCCATCCCACGCTGGGCCGGAAACCGACGCAAAAAAGCTGGTTATCCGCGGCCTCGTGATAATGGGAGGCATTGAGATCAGGAACTGATGTATGCATCCGATTTTGGCTCGACGAAACCGGCTCTTGCTCTACCTGGCAGCGTGGGTACCGGTGGCAGCACTCCTCTCCGGCTTGCTGGTCTACTCCGGGCGGCTTGCATGGGCTGCCGCCTTCGCATTCGCGCTGCCAATGTCGGCGATTTACGCATTCCTCTGCCTTTCCGCGTGGTACATGTGCCGCACGTTTCCCGTGGGAAGAATCGGGCTGCCCGGCCTCCTCAGTATTCTTCTGCTCGCAGCTCTTTTGTCGAGTTCTCTTTGGCTGCTGCTGGGACAGGCTTGGGTTCTAGCGCTCGGCTCTTCCGCGGGTTTCGGGGATATCCGGGGCGCCTTTGGTCAACAGGTGCCCCTGCTCCTGGTGTCGGGGGCTCTCCTCTATTTCCTGGCCATCGCCGCTCACTACCTCCTGGGCACATTCGAAAGCGCGCGCGAAGCTGAAAAACAGGCGCTCGAGCTTCAAATTCTGGCGCGGGAAGCGCAGCTGAAAGCACTCAAAGCCCAAATCGATCCCCATTTCTTATTCAACAGCCTCAATTCCATCAGCGCGCTTACGGCCATCGATCCGGCTGCATCGAGAGGCATGTGTCAGATGCTCGCCGACTTCCTGCGCAAAAGCCTCGACCAGGGCCCAAAGGAGAGTATTCCGCTGGAAGAAGAACTGGAGCTGGTTTCATCTTACCTCGCCATTGAAAAAATGCGCTTCGGGGCGAGGCTCACCATGCAACTGGAAATAAGCGACGAGGCCCGCCAATGCCTGGTCCCGCCGCTGCTCCTGCAGCCGCTGGTGGAGAACGCTGTCAGGCATGGCATCGCAGCAAGGGTTGAGGGTGGGGAAATCCGGCTGATTGCCGAGAGACAGAATGCCCGGCTCGAAATCCAGGTTGGGAATCCGGTGGATCCTGATCAGCCGTCCGGACGGAAAAACGGAATCGGAATCGCGAATGTGCGCGGCCGGCTGCGAACCCTTTACGGAAATGAAGCCAGCCTCGACCTGACGCGGGATGAACATCGCTTCCTGGCAATCCTCAGGCTCCCTGCCACAGAAAAAGCAGGTGCGGGAGAATCAACCTCGACCTCGTATCGCTAAAGGATGAATATCATGGCTGAGACTTCAACATCCCGAATCCGAACCGTGGTGATTGACGATGAAGAGCTCGCGCGAGCCGGGCTCAAAGAGCACCTGGCCGCGCACCCTGAAATCGAGTTGGTGGCTGAGTGCTCCAATGGCTTCGAGGCGGTAAAAACCATCAGCGAGCAAAAACCGGACCTGATTTTCCTCGATATCCAGATGCCCAAACTGAATGGGTTCGAGGTCCTCGAACTGATCGATCCCGGACCTGCCGTCATTTTTGTCACCGCTTTCGACCAGTATGCACTGCGAGCCTTTGAAGTTCACGCCACGGACTATCTTTTGAAACCGTTCAGTGAAGAACGGCTGGCAAAGGCGCTCGAGCTAGCCTGCAGGCGCTTGGGCCAGAAACCGCAGCAGAATCTGGCCGACCTTGTGGAAGATTTTCAAAGCCGGACCAAGCCACTCGAACGGATCCTGATTCGAGATGGGACCAAGGTTCACGTGATCCCTGCTGAAAAGATCGATTACATAGAAGCGCAGGATGATTACGTTTGTGTCAAAAGCGGCGGAAAAGACCACCTCAAGCAAGACACGCTTGGCAACCTCGAAAACCGGCTCGATCCGGCCAGATTCATCCGCACCCACCGTTCCTACATCGTAAATGTGGAGCGGTTGGCAAGGCTTGAGCTCTATGCCAAGGACAGCCGGGTGGCAATTCTGGTCGATGGAACCAGGCTTCCCGTGAGCCGGAGCGGCTACGCCAGGCTGAAGCCCCTGCTTTAGAGCTCAGGACGTTTCTTCCAGTTTGAATCCGGCCTTGAGAGTTACCTGCCAATGACCCACCTTGCCCTCAAGGGTTATATCTCCGCGTGTTTCGATTACTTGAAACCAGCGGAGGTTTCGAATCGATTGGGACGCACGCGTTATGGCGTTTTGAATGGCATCCTCGATACTCGTTTGTGCTGTGCCGGTTAGCTCAACGATTTTGTAAACGTTATCGTGCATGGCTCTTCCTTTCGACCCACCCCCCGAGGGAGAGAGGGATTTCCTGGAGCAGGATCCTCGCACAGCCGTGTTCATTTGCGGCCGGCGTTGCCGTCCTCCTCCGGAGGTTTCAAACCGATAAAGCTGCGATACAAGAGAAGATCGTAAATTATTTTCAAACCGCCCGCCAGATAGAACGGAAAATTCAGCAGCGCGGGACTGGCAAGAAGCATCCCGGCGCAAGCCGGCGCCAGTGCAGCCCCCGTTGTTCTGGATACACCGGTAATTCCAGCCGCGGCAGATCGCTCTTCAGGACGAACGACCGCCATGAGATAGGACTGCCGCGTCGGCACATCCATTTGAGAAATGCTGAAACGCAAAAGCAGGACGAAAATGGCCGCAGTCTGATTGGGCATAAGCGGCACGAGAATTAATAGAAAATTCGAGGGCAAGTGAGTAAACACCATAGTGTTGACCAAACCGAACCTGCGGGACAACTGCGCGGCCATGAGAGCGGAAAAACCTGCCAGGATATTCGCGCCGAAAAAAATCTCGCCAAGCTGCGCAGGTTCCGCCCCAAAGCGGAGATGAAACCAATAGGCGGCCAGGCTTTGCACCACAAACCCGCCCCCGAAGGCATCCAGTCCGAATAATCCCGACAATCGCCAGACCACTCCGCCGGAATGGCGCAATCCTAGACGGGAAGGGCTGCCGCCTTCGATATGGGCCGGCGGAGCCGCTTCGATTGCTGGCGACAGCCTCAGGAATATAAATGCAATCACCAGCCCGCAGAAACCGTATCCGAGGACCACTGCGCGATATCCTGCCAGAGAGCCAGGTTGCCCGGAGTGCAGAAAACCGGCCGCCGCGCCCCCGGCAAGGGAACCGGCGGCAGTAGCCAACGATCCTGCCAGAGAATACCAGGAGAACACCCTCGTGCGGTCCCGCGGCGCAACCACGTGCGTCAGTGCCGCCTGCTCCACGGGGAGGAAGGGGCCGACTTCATTTCCGCTCGGGCTGATGACCCCAAGTGTTGCGGCAATCAAAAGCGGGATGAAGCTGCTGGAAGAGGCAAATACCCACCCGGCAAGCGCCATGAGGAGCGAACCCGCAAACAGCGTTTTGCGCCTGCCCCAGCGGTCGGCCCGAGTGGTCATGATCAGCGAGACCAGGGTGTCGCCCGCCAGGGTCAGGGTCAGCAGTAGACCGATTCGGCCCTCGCTGAAACCGAGGTCCGAGAGATAGAGAACCAGGATTACGGAGATGGCTCCGTAGGCAAAGAGGCGTGTGGTGCGGGTCAAAAATAAAAGCCGGGCATCGCGCATCAGGATGGACTCATCTCTGCGCAATGGCCCGGCTGCCAAGCCGGCCTGAAAACGGGTCCTCGTTCATGCCCGCTTCCGAGGTTATTTGTCCAGGCTGATCTTGAAGAGTTCCTTGCCCCCCGGGCTGAATCCATAAAAACTCGAAGCTCTCTGGACGGACTTAATCTTGCCCGTTGTGTCCAGGGTATACGATAGATCATAACTCACCAGGTACACCTTGTAGTCCGATGCGGTGCCGTGAATCGTCGGCTGCGATGCGGCTTCACCTGCCAGGGTGACTATTTTGACTGTCTTCCCATTGGCAGAATCGAGAATGTAGAGCTTGGCGTCGGCCGTTGCGCCGGGAAGTTTGCCCAGGAGGAGGTTCAAACCCAGGTCTTTGGGATCCATTCCCACCAGGAAAAGCGTTCCATCGGGCCCCTGCACCGGTCTGCCGGCCCAATCTTCATCCAGAACTACGCTCCAGCGCAGCACTCCGGTTGTTCCGTTAAATGAAGACAGCTTGGTTTTCGAACCGGCGGCCATCAGGCTGACCGCGGCAGTTGCCGGAAGCACACGGCTTGTCACATAAATGTTGCCATCCTCGCCGACCGTGACTGATGCCGGCTGCGCTCCCATGGCCGCGCCGTTAAGCACGTCGCTTGCCCCCATGCCCAGCATGCTGCCGATTATGGAGGAGATGCTAGTCCCGCCCATGCCGCTCCCGGTCCGGGAGCCCATTCCCTGGGCAATGCCGGCAACCGGCAGTGTGACGGCCAGCAGGAAGGCCAAGGCGATGGTACCGATCGGAAATGCTTTGCTATTCATTGCAGACCTCGAATTCAGGGAAAATTAAAACCGGGTTTAGCGCAGATATATTGATCTTTATTGTACACCATCCATCAAGCCGTCACCCGTTGATCCGCCCAGAAGGGCTTAGGGCTTGCGTGACTTCATCCGTTCGAGCAGGTCCTCGACCCCTTGAGCTGCCGGCTGATTCGCAGCCGGAGCAACCGGCATCGCAGACGGAGGCGCGGCCAGGGCCGCGAGCTGCTGTTCGACCTTGGCCCGATCAGGATATCCCGGGTTTTTGGCAAGGAGCGTCTGCCAGGCTTTTTTTGCGGCTTCGACATCGTTCTTGCCGTGCAGGTAAACAACGCCGAGATTGTAAAGGGTCTGAGCGTGGCCGGGGTCAACGGCGAGGGATTTCTGAAAAGCTGCAATGGCGGGATCGGCCTGATTAATATTCCAATAGCTGGTCCCAAGGTCGGTTTGGACATTGGGGTTCTTGGGGTCGATCTGGAGTGCTTTTTGATAGTATTCGATCGCCTGCTGGAAGCGCGCGCTGTCGTAGTATAAATTCCCCAGTTGGACCAGGGTATTCAGGTCCTTGGGATTGGAGGCCAGCATCGCCTTGAGGGCCGCCTCTTGCTGCATTAAAGCAGCCGGATCTTGAAGCGGCGCTGCCGGACCGGACTGGGAAGTCGGTTGCGACGAAGCAGATCCAACCGGATTGCTCACCTCAGCGACCTGGCGCCCGAAGTAGTACCCTATTCCCAGACCAACCGCAAGACAGATCACACCCGTCAAAAGCAAATTGACGGGAGAATCCGCTCCCTGCGATGCTCCCTGTGATTTTTTCTGAGTCGCCATAACTACCAATTTCCTCCGCCACAATTTTACACACGCCGCCAAGAAAAATCCCCGTGCAGTGAAAAATGAGGCGAATTCGCAATCGCCCTTCTCTGGATTCCCGGCAATTCGGGGCCTGGGGCGGCCCGATACAATACTCCTGCATACGCCCGAAGGAGTGGACTTCCTCCATTTCGACTGCCGTGAAAGCAGATCCTCATTCAACTTTCGCCGGAGTCAGGCGCGGGACCAGGAACTGGATAATCACAAGCGCCACAATATAGATCGAGCCTGCAATGATTAGGATGGGAAGGTAATTGTTGGGATCACGCTGAAGCACTTTTCCCACATGTTGCGAGAACAGCACGCCCCCGAATGCTCCCGCAAATCCGCCGATGCCGGTTACCGAACCAACTGCCCGCTTGGGGAACATGTCGGACGTCAGCGTAAAAATGTTGGCCGACCACCCCTGATGGGCAGCACAGGCCAGACCGATCAGCAGGACGGATGTCCAGAGGTTCGGTGTGATTGCGGCAAAAATAACCGGCATCACCGAAAGAGCGCAAATCAGCATGGCGGTTTTCCGGGCGGCATTGGGGGACCAGCCCCGTTTCAGGAAAATGGCGGAGAGCCAGCCTCCTCCGATCGAACCGACGCTGGCCAGGGTGTAGATCACGAATATGGGCGCGCCCATTGCCTTGATATCCACATGGAATTTGCGATCCAGAAAACCGGGCGCCCAGAAGAGATAGAACCACCAGATAGGGTCGGTGAGAAACTTGCCGATGGTGAAAGCCCAAGTCTGCGGGAATTTCAGGAGTGGGAGCCAGGGCGTCGTCTCGATTTTTTCCTGGGGCTCGCTTTGGATATAGGCCAGCTCGGCCTTCGACAGGCGGGGATGATCCTCGGGCCTCCGATACAGCCAGAACCAGAGAATGAGCCAGAAGAATCCGATGCCGCCCGCCAGGATGAAAACCCACTGCCACCCGCCGAAGGTGGCAAGGATCCAGGCAACCGCCAGCGGCGTCAGGACGGCACCGATGTTGGTGCCGGAATTGAAAACCCCCGTTGCCAGGGCCCGTTCCCGCCTCGGAAACCATTCCGCCACCGTTTTAATGCAGGCTGGAAAGTTGGCTGCCTCACCGAATCCGAGGAGAACTCGCCAGATGATAAACGCAAAAACGGTGCCAGCGAGGGCGTGCCCCATGGCGGCAAAACTCCACCAGATGATGGCGAGGGCAAAACCCCATCGGATTCCGATACGATCGATGAACGCGCCCGCTCCCAGCATCATGACCGCATAGGCTAGCTGAAAATAAGTGACAACGTCGGCAAAGTTGGTTTCGGTCCAACCCAACCCTCCCTCCGCGGCAGATTTCAGAAATAGCGGCTTCAAAATGCTGATGACATTACGATCGATATAATTGACAGTTGTTGCAATAAAAAGCAGCGCGCAGATGACCCAGCGGAAATTTCCGCCGGAATGCGATGCTTCCTTGCCTTGCGGACCTTGCCCGGTCGCGATCGCAGGTTTCGAATTTGAGTTCACAAATCCCTCCCCCGACAAGTAAAGTGAAGTGCATTTGTATCCTGAGAATGGCCTGTGTCACAAGCGCGAAATGCACAGCTCGGGCTTCTGCTTACAGGAATGGGTCGTTGCGGGGCGGGAAATGGAGCCTGCATCCTAAAAGCCAATTTATGAAATGGGAAACCTGGACACTATTCGTCATCACCGAGGCTGTGCTCAGCATGACGCCTGGTCCTGCGGTTCTTTTTGTTCTTTCCCACGCGATTCGGCAAGGCCCGGCCAGATCGGTTTGGGCGAGCTGCGGCATACTCGCAGCTAATGCGCTCTATTTTGCGCTTTCCGCCACCAGCCTGGGGGTGATTTTTGCCGCCTCTTACCGGATTTTCTTTGTCATCAAATGGGCCGGGGCGGCGTATCTCGGCTGTCTCGGAGTCCAAAACCTTCGGTCGCACGCCAGGACCATCGAATTGCCGTCCGCACCTCCGGGTTTCAAAGGAGGATGGAAGACATTGATGGAAGGCATGATGCTGCAGGGAGCCAACCCCAAAGCCATTCTCTTCTTTGCCGCCATACTTCCTCAGTTTGTCGACACCCGACATCCGGTCCCGATGCAGATCCTGATTCTGGGATCCAGCTCCATTCTTGTCGAATTCTGGATTCTTTTCCTATACGGACAGCTGGCCGGCCGTACATTAAGGGCTGCCCGGAATCCACGCTTCGAGGTCTGGACAAATCGTGCCGCGGGCATTCTCCTGATCCTGGCCGCGGTGGGGCTGGCCCGAATCAGGCACGGCTGAAACCCAACGCGGTTTAGTTTGCCTGATTCAATCCGCAAAGGATTCGAGGACCTTGTCGATGGTGAGGATCATGCTATCGCCGCAGAGACAAACGGAGCGCGTTTCACGTATCGGCCCCAGCCTTCCCGTCCCCTCCAAACGCCTCGGTCCACCACTATGGATCCGCGCGAAAACACGGTTTCGGCGCATCCCCTGGTCTGAAAGCCTTCGTAGAGGGAATAGTCAACCCTCATATGATGAGTCCGGGCCGAGATGGTGCAGTCCCGGTTCGGATCCCAAATCACAATATCGGCATCGCTGCCCTCGATGAGAGTGCCCTTCTGCGGATGCAACCCGAAAATCCGGGCAGGCGCGGTTGCGCACATTTCAACCCACTGCTGCAGGCCGATTCTGCCTGCATTCACGCCGAAGTGATAAATGAGCTGGAGGCGATTTTCAACGCCCGGGCCGCCATTGGGAATCCGGGCAAAGTTTTCCCGACCAAGATCCTTCTGTCCTTTGTAGTTAAAAGGGCAGTGATCGGTCGAAACCGCCTGCAGAATTCCCCGGTTCAAACCGTCCCAAAGGGCAGCCTGATGCCGTCTTTCGCGTAGGGGTGGGGTGAGCACGTACTTGGCCCCTTCGAATCCGGGCCGCCGCAGTTCATCCTCGGAGAGAAGAAGGTAGTGGGGGCAGGTCTCGGCATAAACGGGGAGTCCGCGGTTCCTGGCTTCTGCAATCCGCTCCAGGGCGTCCGACGTGGAAACGTGGACTATATAGATGGCAGCCCCGGCTATTTCTGCTAGGGCGATGGCCCGGCTCACCGCCTCACGTTCCGCTGCAACCGGCCGCGTAAGCGCATGGTGTATGGGAGCGGTTTTTCCTTGCGCGGCTGCGTCTTGGACCATCTGGGCTATGACAGCGCCATTTTCGGCATGGACGCAGATCAAGCTCCGATTCCGGGCAGATTGCCGCAATGCGCGGTAAATAGTGCGGTCGTCTACCATGAGCGCGTCGGGATAGGCCATGAAGAGTTTGAAGCTGCTCACCCCTTCATCCACCATCGCATTCATTTCGGACAGATTCGATTCCTGCAATTCCGTCAGGATCAGGTGGAGTCCATAGTCCAGGGTGGCTTTCTCCCCTTTTCGCCTCCACAGGGAGTAAGCATCACCGATCCGGGTGCCCCGCGCCTGGGTTGCATAGTCGATGATGCAGGTGGTGCCTCCGAACGCAGCGGCACGGGTGCCGGTTGCGAAATCATCGCTCGACGTGATCTTCCCCAGCGGCATGTCCATGTGGGTATGTACATCTATTCCGCCGGGGATTACATATTTGCCCGACGCATCGATCGCTCTGGCAGCATCAGCAATCAAGCCCCGCTCCGATGGCGGCGATTTTTTCCTGCTCCATAAGGATGTCGGCGACGCAATCCCGATCCGCTGTTATAATTCGCCCGTTTCGAATGATGGTCTTCATGATCCTCCGGCTTCCCAGGCCCGCATGTAAACCATGTTACTACTGATCCCCTCCGGAAGACCGTCAGTTTATCTGCCCGCGGAAGGGTTGCACGATCAGGGCAGGTTCAGCGAAACCCCGTTTGATGAAAGGATGGAGTGGATCTACTATGTACTTGAGCATTATGCGGGTCATCGCGCCCGATTGCGAACTGCCACAGAAATAATGGAGGCGGAATTGATGGAATCCGTGGAGTCGGGAGGGGATGGGGCTGGGGGCGCAAAAATGCCGGTGCTATTCCTGGGACACGGCAGTCCGATGAACGCAATCGAGGACTCCCGCTTCAGCCGCGCATGGGAAGAGTCGGCCGGCGCCATTCCTAAGCCCCGGGCGATCCTCTGCATCTCGGCTCACTGGGAAACCGAGGGACTCAAGATCACCGCCATGAGGAATCCGCTGACTCTTCATGATTTTTACGGGTTTCCGCAGGAACTATTCCAGAAACAATACCCGGCCCCGGGTTCCCCGGAATTGGCACAATCCATTCGGCAGTTAATAACCCGGGCCCGAATTGAATTCGATTACGAGTGGGGTCTGGACCACGGCGCCTGGGGTGTCCTATGCCGCATGTATCCCGAAGCGGATATCCCGGTGGTTCAGCTCAGCATCGACGAGAACTTAAACACGCTGCTTCATTACAAGCTGGCGCGGGAACTCGCCCCCCTGCGGAACGAAGGCGTCCTAGTCCTGGCCAGCGGCAACATCGTTCACAACCTGGAAACGATGCGCTTGAATGATTCGGCGTTTGACTGGGCCCTGGAATTTGACGAAAAAGTAAAAAACCTGATTCTTTCAGGAGATCATGATGCTCTTGTGCGCTTTCGTGAACTCGGCCCATCGGCCAATCTTGCTGTTCCCTCCACGGAACACTACATGCCGCTGATGTACGCTCTGGCACTGCAGGAGGCCCACGAACCAGTCGAGTTTTTCGCCGAAGGAGTTACCCTGGGATCTATTTCGATGAGGTCGCTGCGGATCGGTTAGCCGTCCTCCGTGATTCGGGCGATCGAAACTGCAATTCAAAACACAAAGTCCGAAGACCTTCAAGGACGGTATTTATCGTGCTCTGCGGTCCTAAGATCTTCGCGCTTCAATGCCCTGCGAGATGAGGCACCAGGCCGTTCTTCAGATCACCCCTGCTCCCTGGAAAAACAGAATTGTGACTCATGCTCCATTCAATCCTGACCCGGCTGCGTATAATCTAAAGAATGGATCCCGTTTGCGAGGCTGTTCATGCGATTAGGACTTTGGCTCCAGCCGGCCGGTCGCACCCTGGCGGTCTTTCTCTGTCTCATGCTTGTCCTTGGCGGGGCCCTGGGCTGGCTCGGCTGGCAATTGCTCAAACAGGATCGCGCGCTCGAAGGACAGCGCATCCAGGAACGCCTGGAACTTGCGGCGGACCACATGGCCGCTGCACTTCAGCAAAGCCTCACCGATCTTGAAAGCTATCTGAGCTTCATCCCAAGCCCTGGCGCGAAGGAGCCTCCGGACGGAGTGTTGGTTCTGCAGGTGAAGAATCGAACCCTCAAAGCCTACCCTCCAGGCCGCCTGCTCTACTATCCCGCAATTCCAGAGGGCAAAGAACCGCCGGCTGCGACGTTCATAGCCGGCGAAATCTTGGAGTACCAGCATGACGATCCGGCCAAAGCGGTCGAGTTATTCAGTAAACTTGCTCGATCACCGGATCCCGGCGTGCGCGCAGGTGCATTGCTTCGATTGGGACGGAACCTCCGCAAAATCGGCCGCCCTGAGGAAGCTCTCCAAGCCTATGACGAACTCTCCCGACTTGGTCAGACCTCAGTCCTGGGAATGCCGGCGGAATTGATGGCGAGCGAATCGCGAGGCACCGTACTGGAAGCAATCGGGAGGCGCGAAGAGCTGCGGCAGAATGCGTCGCTCCTGCATGAGGCTCTCTGGAGCGGCCGTTGGAGTCTGCTCCGGCCCGCTTGGGAGTTCCATATGGAAGAGGCACGGCGCTGGTCTGGGGCCAGTCCACCGGAAGAACGAGAGAAGAACGCGCTCGCGCTTTCAATCGCCACGGAATCAATCTACCGCCAATGGATTGCCGAGCCCGGATCGAAAGGGCGGCGGGTCCTGAAAGCTGCTGACTGGCCGGTCCTGATCTCCTGGACGGGGACTTCGGATCAGCTTGCCGCCGTGTTGGCGGGGCCCAGTTACCTTGGTTCGAAGTGGACAGGGGCTTTGCGGGACCGCCGCGTCCAGGGCGCCTTAATCGACGCAGATGGACAGGTGATGATCGGCTCGTTCAACAAGGGCGGTCCACAGGCTGTGCGGACAGTGGCGACCACCAGACTGCCCGGGACTCTGCACGCCACCAGTGCCGATCCCGGCGCCGATGAGGCAGGTGGTGCCGGACGGCGCGGCCTGCTGCTTGCAGGATTCGTGGTGCTGGCGCTGGTGCTTCTAGTGGGCTCCTATTTTATCGTGCGCTCCATCGACCGCGAGCGCGCTGTGGCCAGGCTCCAGTCCGAGTTCGTGTCGGCGGTGTCGCATGAATTCCGAACCCCGCTTACGTCGTTGCGTCAGCTTTCGGAGATGCTGTCCAAAGGGAGGGTTCCCACGGAAGACCTGCGGCAGAAATCCTATGACATCCTGGCCCACGAAAGCGAGCGGCTGCAGAGGCTGGTCGAGTCGCTGCTGGATTTCGGCCGCATCGAGGCGCGCGCGTTCCGCTATCATTATGAACTTCTCGATCCCGTAACCTTGGTGGGTGACCTGGTCGCCGAATTCCAGGAGCAGGCCGCCGCCAGGGGCTACCGCATCGATTTTGCGCGCGTAGGGGAGTATCCGCTCATCCAGGCAGATCGCGAAGCGCTCGGCCTGGCGTTGCGGAACCTGCTCGACAATGCGGTCAAGTATTCGCCGGATTGCCGCACCGTCTGGGTCGAGATGGCGCGCGAACGGGGCCGCCTGGCCATTCGTGTCAGGGACCAGGGCATGGGAATTCCGGCTTCGGAGCAAAAGGAGATCTTCAATAAATTCGTTCGGGGGACCGGCTCCAGGGCAGCCCATATCCAAGGGACCGGCATCGGCCTGGCTATGGCGCGCCACATCATCGAAGCACATGACGGCGAGATCCGCTTGGAAAGCGACCCCGGCAGGGGCAGCACGTTTACCATCCTGCTGCCGTTGGAGAAGATGGCATGAAACGGATCCTGGTAGTGGAGGACGAATCCGCAATCGCGTTCGGACTGCAGCTGGACCTGAAGAGCGAAGGATACGAGGTGGAGATAGCATCGGACGGAGAGAGCGCCCTGCAACGGGCGCGGAAAGAAGCCTTCGACCTGATCCTGCTCGATGTCATGCTGCCGCATAAGGACGGCTTCGAGGTCTGCCGCGAACTGCGCCGGAGCGGATCGAAAACCCCTGTCATCCTGCTGACCGCAAAGACGCAGGAGGCGGAGAAAGTGCTTGGGCTGGAGCTCGGCGCCGATGACTACGTGACCAAGCCCTTCAGCCCGCGCGAACTGCGAGCCCGGATCAAAGCGGCGCTCCGTCGCACCGCGGAAGACGATTTGCCGACATACCGGTTCGGCGACGCGGAAGTGGATTTTGGGCGTTGTGAGCTGCGGCGCGCCGGCAAACCGGTGGAACTGACGACCCTCGAGTTCAAGCTGCTCACCGCATTTGTGCGCAATAGCGGCAAAGTGCTGAGCCGGACTCGACTCCTGGATCTCGTCTGGGGGCAGGGCACGTTCGTCACCGATCGGGTGGTTGACAACCACGTCGTCACTCTGCGGAAAAAGGTCGAGCCGAACCCATCAGAGCCGCGTTACATCGTGAGCGTCCGCGGCATGGGATACCGTTTCGATGGCTGAATAAAACCCAATCCTGACACTGGCGCGGATCCCTGCCTGACAATGGAACGATAACCTGATGGGCAGGAGGAAATCATGATGAAACCAGCAAAACTAGTTCTTTCGATCGGGCTGATCTGCGCAGCTCTTTCCGCCGGATCTCTGGCGAATCAGGCAAAGGACCATAAGCCTGAAGTGGCGCTCCAGGCCGCCATTAAGACAGAAACCGTGGATGGAAACCTGAAAGGCGCCATCGAAGAGTACAGGAAGATCGTCGCGCAGCCGGGCACCGGCCGCGCCACGGTCGCGGCTGCGCTGCTGCGTTTGGGCCAATGCCACGAGAAGCTGGGCGAGACGCAGGCGAAAGAGGCGCGCGCAGCCTACGAGCGCCTGGTGCGCGAGTTCGGCGACCAGTCCGAGGTTGTTGAGCAGGCGCGGGTAAGGCTGGCGGCATTGCGCGGGCCCCGCGCCGCCGCGGGACTTGCCACGCGCCGGATTCTCAGAGACGCCTCAGGCGTCCAGGGGGCCCTGACCGCGGATGGCAGATACATCAGGCATATGGACTGGGGCACGGGGGACGTAATCCAGTTTGAAGTCGCCAGCGGCAAAACGAGCCGAATCACAAATGGCGGGCCATGGGGTGAAAGGGAGAACTATGTCGAAGGCCAGGCCTTCTCACGCGATGGAATGCAAATCGCATACGACAGGTTTACAAAGGACGGGAGTCCCCAACTGCGGATTAGAAACCTGGATGGCTCGGGCCTTCGCACGGTTTACAGCGAGAGCGCTGCCCAGGCCTTCGACTGGTCGCCTGACGCCGGGTCCATTCTTGCGCTGCGCAAAGTAACCGGCGGGACGAACCAACTGGTTCTGATCTCTATAGTGGATGGCTCGGTACGCGTTCTGAGGAGTATTGATTCGGCCTGGTACATGTTGACAAGGGCCATGTTCTCGCCCGATGGGCGATCGGTCGCCTTCAGTTTGGTGAGTGATGGGAGCCCACCCCATGGCGACGTCTTCCTGATAACGGTTGATGGCCGCAAAGAGGTGGCTGTGGCCGGACATCCTGCGGAGGATGAACTGCTTGCATGGACACCGGACGGGAAAAGCCTTCTCTTCCTCAGCGATCGCTCGGGGACCTGGGATATCTGGTCGGCCCCTGTCACCGAGGGGAAGCAGCAAGGAGATCCAGAGCTATTGAAAAGGGACTTCGGGAGGGATTCGAAGTTTCTCGGTTTCGCCCCGAATGGCTCCCTTTATTTCAAGACCGCCACACCTTTAGGTCAGCTCTGCTTTGGTGAGGTTGACCCTGAAACCGGCAAGGTGCTCCTGCCACCCGCACCGGTCCCGACGCGGTATAACGGTCCGCCATCAAGGTCAACTTGGTCACCCGATGGCAGGAGCCTTGTTTATATCTCGCGGGGAAGAGCAATCGGTAACGGAAACAACAACATCACGATACGGTCCACCGCATCCGGTGAAGAGCGTTTTCTGTCCACCCAACTTCGCAAAGTCTGGGATATCGCCTGGGCACCGGACAGCCGCACCATCCTCGCATGGGGGATGACGGTAAAGGATAATGCACTCTTCCGGATCGACACCGAAACAAGCAAAATCACCAAATTGGCGGATGGGCGCTGGGCTCCCAGTCTAAGCCCGGATGGAAAGATCCTGGTATACAGGGGCGCCGGAGGGATCAGAAAACGCAACCTTGAAACCGGTGAAGAGTCGGTCGGAGTGCAGGTGGGGACCGAAGTGCTCAAAAGCTACGACGATCTCTCGCCGGACTGCCAGGAAGCGGCATTCCAGAAGAACGGCGCCATTTATGCCGTGTCCCTCAGCGGAGGGGAACCGCGAAAACTTTTGAGCGGCTTGACTCATTTTTACATACTGCGGTGGACACGGGACGGACGTTACATTATCGCAGAGGCGCTCGACAGCAAGAGCGGTCAACCCTTACAGATGAGTGAGGTCTGGCTGATTCCCGCGAAGGGCGGAACACCGCTGAAACTGGACCTCTCCGTTTCCAAAATGGAGTTCTTCGCGCTTCACCCTGACAACCGACATTTTGCGTTCAGTGTCAACGAGGGATCCAAGGAAGAGCTCTGGGTGCTGGAGAATTTCCTGCCGCCGCTGAAAGTCGCCAGGTAGCTGGCGGAAGCGGTGACAGAATGCGAAGCGGGCAACGCGATTTTCAAATCCATCGACGGCGGCGAAACCTGGGCGCGCCTCAGCAAGCCACGGTATATCGGACCCTCAATGCAGAAGGCAGCGACACCTAAGTGATCGATTTCAGATGCAAAGAGATGTGTTTCCGCCCGTAATAAAACCGCAAGCCAGGTCGGATTGGGCTAAGAATTTGTCATTAGCCATTTGACGACTTGAAACTGGCTGGATTCGATGACCCATGGCTAATGACCAATGAGAAGTGACAAATTCTTTGCCCTCCTGCCGTTAGTCGAAAGGTGAATGGGCTCAGCCGAACCATATAACCGGCCGAAGAATCTAACCGCCATCGGCAGTTCAATCGGTTATTATTTGGCTGGATATGATAATCGATTCGCACGTCCATCTCGACCTGCCTCAATTTGACCACGACCGGGAAGAGGTCGTCCGGCGCGCCCGTGAATCCGGGGTCGAAATGATCCTGAGCGTGGCTATGGCCCATCCCACCAAGGATTCGCATAGCCGCACGCTGGCCCTCGCCGAAACCCATGACCTCATCTATGCAGCTATCGGTGTGCACCCGCACGATGCGCGTGAGGCCGATGAAAACTTCCTGCATAAATTGCAGCGATTATCCACTCATCCAAAGGTGGTTCTCTGGGGGGATACAGGCCTGGATTACCATTACCGGAATTCCCCCTTTGACCTGCAGCGGGAGGCCTTTCGGCGGCAACTGGTCCTGGCCCGCAGCCTGAATCTGCCCGTGCTCATCCATTGCCGCGACGCCTGGGATGATTTGTTCAAAATCATGGAAGAAGAATATGGCCGCCGGGGTCACCGCGGGATTCTGCACAATTTCACGGGCAACCTCGATCAGGCCGAGCGCTGCTGCAAGTTGGGACTGCTCCTGTCATTCTCCGGGATCCTTTCCTTCCATCACTCGGACGAGCTGCGCGGGGTCGCCCGCAGGCTGCGACTGGACCAGGTGCTCGTCGAAAGCGACGCTCCCTACGTGGCACCGGCTCCACATCGCGGGCTCCGAAACGAGCCGTCCTATATCCTGGACGTCGCCCGTTGCCTGGCCGAAATCATGGATGTGACTATCGAGGACATCGCCCGGAACACCACCAGGAATTTCCGGCGGCTCATCGGCGCACAGCAGGAGAAAAGCAAAGACGTTCTGGTCTACGCCATTCGTGATCGTCTTTACATCAATCTCACCAACGATTGCACCGCCCATTGCGTCTTTTGCCAGCGGGAGTGCGCGCCGGTGGCCAGCGGGTACGATCTTCGCCTGGCCCGGGAACATACTGTAACGGAATATCTCGAAGCGATCGGCGACCCATCGGACTACGCTGAAATCATCTTCTGCGGATTCGGAGAACCGACTTTAAGACTGGATGCCTTGACAGATATCGGCATGGCCCTGAAAGCCCAGGGCTGCCGCTTGCGATTGAACACCAACGGGCACGGGAACCTTATCAACGGCCGGGATATCGCCCCCGAGCTGGCGCGTTTCCTGGATGAAGTTTCCATCAGTATTGATGCGAGTGATCCCGTCACCTACCAGAAAATCGTCCGGCCCGATTTCGGTGAACGCTCATTTGAGGCGGTCCTCGAATTCATCCGTGCATGCAAAGGGCGGATTCCGAGAGTGGTCATCACTGCCGTGAGCCTGCCCGCCTTCGACCTCGGCCCCCTAATAGAGCTCGCCCGTGAACTGGGAGTCGAGTTCCGGGCCCGCGAATACCAACCCATGGTCGGCTCAACCGATTTCACAAAAAATACACCATGAAAAAATTCGACCTATTCAGCCGCAGCATGCTTCTTGTCATGACCGTCCTGGTCCCTTTCCTGCCGGGCGGCTTTGCCGGGGAGCCCAATCAGGCTTCCACCGGCAACAGCGGGCCTTTTCTTCAGAAGATCAGGACCTTTCACAGCCGCTCCGATTTCGATCAAATGACTGCCGGGAAAGTGAAGCTGCATCATGAAACAGCCTGGAAACAGTCCGACGGCAGTATTCTGAAGGGAACCTTGAGTGGGCTGGTGCTGCAAAAGAGCGGCGGGGAGTGTTCTCCTTACACGGCACAGCGGCTGCCCTGGAATGAAGTCACCGTGGTCGCGAAGGGTGGCGATGAAGCTGTCTGGCTGGGGACCACAAGGGGAGCAATACGCCTGGACTCCTCCCCAAAGGGGCGAGTGCAATTCTTTGCGGGCAAGCGCTGGCTGCCTGAAGACCGCGTCACAGCGATCGGGTTTGACTCCACCGGCGGCCGCTTCGCCGTTTGGATTGAGACCGCATCAGGATTCAGCCGCATCGAATATCGCCCCATAACTCTGGCCGATAAGGCTTCGCATTTCGAGGAGCGAATCCGAGCGCGCCACGTTCGCCACGGATTTACCGCAGATTCGCACCTGTCGGTCCCGGGAGACGTGGCCAGCAGCAAAGCCGTTTCGACGGACAATGACGGTCTGTGGACCGCCATGTATGTCGCCGCCGAATGTTTCCGATATCGCGTGAGCGGTGACAAAACCGCCCGGGAAAATGCCCGCATCGGATTTGAAGCGATCATGCGGCTCGAATCGATCACAGGGATTCCGGGTTTTCCTGCGCGCTCGATCATTGAGGTCGGAACGGAAACGCAGCCTGCCGACGGCGAATGGCACCTTACCGCAGACGGCCGGTGGAAGTGGAAGGGAGACACGAGCTCCGATGAAATCGTCGGCCATTACCTCGCCTTCTCTGTTTATTACGACCTGGTCGCCGAGGAAAACGAAAAAACCAAAATCCGGGCCCTGGTCGAGAGGATGACATCCCATATCGTGGACAGCGGCTACCACCTGCTGGATCTCGACGGCAAACCGACCCGTTGGGGATGGTGGGCTCCGGAGGAGATCTGGGCCGACCCGGACGAAACCGGATTGCGCGCCCTACATATCCTTTCCCACCTCAAAACGGCCTCACACATTACAGGCAATCCCAAGTACCGGCAGGCTTATGACGACTTGGTGAAAAACCACAGATACGCATTTTTGACGCGGAACCAGAAAATCAACATCCCGGGGCGGATAAACCACTCGGACGACGAGCTCGCCTTCTTGTCCTATTACCCCCTGCTCCGATACGAGACAGACGAGGGATTGAAAAGGCTTTACCGAGAAAGCCTGGAGCGCAGCTGGCAATGCGAAAGGGCGGAATCCAATCCGCTCTGGGATTTCATTTACGCGGCGGGAACGGAGGATTCAAATTTCGATCCTTCGGGGGCCATCGCCACCCTCAGGGATATCCCTTGGGAGACCATCTCCTGGACCGTGACGAATTCCTATCGCCTGGACATCACCGCGGATCCGGTCCTCGACCGGTTTAACCGGAGGGAATCGGCCATCGTTCTGCCTGCGGACGAAAGGTCCTCGCTCAAATGGAACGGGAATCCCTTCCAGCTTGACGGAGGCGGCGGCGGGCGCAGCGAAGACGACGGAGCTTTCTTCCTGCTTCCCTACTGGATGGGGCGCTATCACCACTTCATACGGGAATAATCTGGCCTGCGGCCCTGGCCTCCACGTCCATTCTACCGGTTCAGATACCGCCCCGTCAGTCGAGATCAAAATCTCGTGTGGGTCGGCTGATAGGTTGATCTTTGCTCTTCTTGAGCGCCTCCTCGAATTTGCGCTCGAGCAGCTGCGACTTGGTTTTTTCATCGGCGGCGCTTTGTTTGAACAAAGCCTCGCGGCGCGCAGCCTGCTCGCGCAACAGCGTCGATGCATGGTCCAGGTCGGGAGCGTTCACCATCTTCTGCGGGGGCGCCTCATGGGCAATTACTTTCTGCAGAAACGTGTCGATGGTTAGGCGGGCCCCACAGCACGGGCACTCGACTGTCAAATCTGCCTTTTTGCGGTCAGCCATTTTCCACCTGCTTGGTTGATTTCATTTCCAGCAATCATCCTGTACTGGATGCTACGCAATCGGCCGGCGGCTGTCAATTTCAACGCTGACACCTTCACGCAGGATGGGGATATAATCGAGGCGCCGGAGGATTCCAGGCCGCGGGTTCCCGGAATCGCCTGGCCGCTCGAGATGCCTGGAGGATAAACCTGCCCGCCCTAAACAGAATCAGGAGGAAAATCGTGAAACAATCGTTTTCCAGGCGATCGTTCATGGCCGCCTCGATGTCGGGAGCCTGGACCGCCGCGTCCGCCACACGGGTGCTGGGGGCAAACGATCGGATTCGCCTCGGAATCATCGGCACCGGTGGCCGTGGGTCTTATTTGATGCATCAGGTGAATAAGATCGGGGGCATCGAATGGGTCGCGGTTTGTGATGCCTGGGATTCCCGCCGCGATAGCGCCATGCAAGCGGCCGACACCCCGGTAGCCAGGGACGATGACTTCCGGAAGCTGCTCGACCGAAAAAACATCGACGGAGTCATCGTTGCGACCTGGGACAATACCCACGCCGAGATCGCTTCCGCAGCCTGCCGCGCAGGCAAGGATGTGTACGTGGAGAAACCGATGACCTCCCAACCCATGCAGGGCCACGAACTGGTAAAGGCCGAACGGGAGCATAAGCGGATCGTCCAGGTTGGAGTACAGCAGCGCAGCATGGCTAATTTTATCGAGGCCAAAGAGAAAATCATCGACACCGGCCTGATCGGCAAAGTCCACATGGTGCGCACGATCTGGAATGCCAACAGCGGCTACCTCACGCCCGTCCCACCCGGAATGGAGGCCAAACCGGCCGGCCTCGACTGGAATTCCTGCTTGGGTTCGCTCCCCAAAATTCCCTGGGATCCCAAACGGTATTTCAACCGGTTCGCTTATTGGGACCTGTCGACCGGCGGGCAGACCGGCGGCCTCTTCGTCCATATGGTGGATGTTGTCCACTGGTACCTCGGACTTACCAGGCCGCTCGCGGCTGTGGGAATGGGAGGGATCTATCAATATGACGACGGCCGCGATACGCCCGACAACATCAACCTGATCCTCGAGTACCCTCAAGGCCTGAACGTGACCTTCGAAGCAACCTTGACCGACATGATTTCCCAGGCTTCGGCTGATATCGTGTTCATGGGAACCGGCGGCCGGCTCTCCATTTTCCGTGGAGGTTATAAATTCCTGCCGGCCAAGCAGAATGCCGATGTCGGCACGCTATCTGGAGGAAGCGCACCCGAGGGCACCCACCTGGCCAATTGGCTCGAATGCATGCGAACGAGAAAGAAACCGAATGCCGATGCGGAATCGGGCCACTATTCCGCGCTCGCCTGTCACATCGGGAATATCGCCTATCAGAAAAAAGCCAGCGTCACCTGGCAGAAAGAATGGGATTTATGAGGATACAGATCGGCGTGAACATGGAATTCATCCGCTGCGAGGACAAACCTTTCGCCGCCGGCGTGGAGCGCGCCGCTCAGATCGGGTTTAAGTTCGTGGAGCCCATGGTCCACAACGGGCGCGAATTGTTGAGTGAAGCAGGCTACTTCCATTCGATATCCATGGACGAAGACCCGCTCGAAATCAAAGACGTGCTCGAACGGAACGGCGTTCGGGCATCAGGCCTCAGCGCTCATTGCCCACTCATGCGCCCCGAAATCAGCGTTCCCTATCTCCAGAAGGCGATCCGCTTCGCTGCAGCTCTGGGAGCCCCGATCGTAAACACGGACGAGGGGATCCGGCCAGGATGGGTGAGTCTCGACGATGCCTTCACCATCATGAGATATACCCTGGCTTCGGCCATCCGCGTGGCGGAACGCTATGGTGTCATGATCGGCATCGAGCCTCACCAGTCCATTTCCAAAACTACGGAGGGCCTGCTCTGCATCGCCACACTGGTCGATTCACCCATGCTGCGCATCAACTACGACACCGGGAACGCCTATCTTGGAGGTGAGGATCCTTACGCAGGTCTGGAGGCCGTCAGCGAACTGCTCGCCCACGTGCATGCCAAAGACATCACCATCAAACACGCGAAAGCCGAGAGGGGCAAAACCACGGGAACCCCAGTCGGCTGCGCCTGCGGCGACGGCGTCATCGACTGGAATCGTGTGATTTCGATCCTACGTAAGGCCGACTTCCAGGGAGTCCTGTCGGTCGAATGCGGAACCCCAGACCAGGCGGCGCGCAGCCTGGCCTTTCTCGGGGAAACACTGGTTCAAGCAGAGGAGAACGCTCATTTGCAGAAGCTCTGAGGGTTTGCCGGACTTGACAAAAAATCATGACGGTCCGAGATAAATCCCGGACCGTCTCTCCCCCTTGATCTTAGCCGTTTACTATCTGAAAACCCCTGAACCCCTGGACCTCGACTTAAATCATTCTGTTCGCTCCAATACCCAGACGTTTCCGATAGCCGGTTGACATCGAAACGATAATGGATTATTTTATCCATTATGAACACAACGCGGCCGATTTTCGGAAATGACGAATTCAATCTAAAATCCTTATTTAGCTTATGAATGTTCAAGATATTGGGTTGCTGTAAATATTGGATAGATTATTCCATTACTAACACCAAGGAGACTTTATGGAGTACCGGGCAACCAAGATCCTGAGAGATGAACACGAGGTGATTCTCAAGGTTTTGAGCAGGATTGAAGAAACCGCTGAGAAGATCGAGGTCAGCCTGAAGGTCGAACCGGAGGCCTGTGAAGAGCTTATCGAAATCCTGAGCCTATTTGCCGACCGGCGCCATCACGGCAAGGAAGAAGACCTATTGTTCCCGAAGCTGCAGCAAAAAGGGTTGCCGACTGAAGGGGGACCCATCGCGGTCATGCTTTACGAGCATGTCCAGGGCCGGGCCTACATCAAGGAGATGTCCGCAGCATGTGCCGCGATGCGAGCACAAGACAAAAATGGGGCGGCAGGCTGGGCGTCGGCTGCGCGTGGCTATGTGGATTTGCTGCGCAATCACATTCACAAAGAAAACAACATCCTGTTTGTCATGGCCGAGCGGATGTTGTCGACTCAGGAACAGATGGAGCTTGAATCCGCCTTCGAGCAGGTGGAGGCTCGCGAATCCGCGGACGCGTCCGGTGCCAGGGTTGAAATGCTTCTTCGCAGCCTGACCGCTGATGCCGCGGGGACCAGGAATCCATAACAGCAGGATCACAAAATGGCTGCTGAACCGATTATGCGAGACCGGGACATGCCGGCTCCGGCCATAAAACTTGAGGGCCGGAAAGCGCGCATCAAGTTGGTGCGGAAATCTTTGCCGGATCGATCTCAGGTCTTTCGCCGCGTGGCTCAGGGATTGTTTGTCGCTCTGAACCTATACCTGGGAATCCACTTCTATCTTTGGGTGAGGCAATTCGAACCAGGCGGGCAATCCTGGAACCTCTCCCGGCCCGCCGGCGTCGAGGGTTGGCTGCCGATTGCCGGGCTGATGAATCTGAAACTTTTCCTGGTGACCGGCCGCATTCCTGCGATTCACCCGGCAGCAATGTTCCTGCTACTAGCATTTCTTTCGATGTCGGTGCTATTCCGCAAATCATTCTGCAGCTGGCTCTGTCCGATCGGAACTCTGGCGGAGGCGCTTTGGAAGTTTGGCCTGAGGATCCTGAAGTCCAATTGGGTGCTTCCTCGCTGGATGGACATTCCGCTGCGGGGATTGAAATATCTCCTGTTCGGCTTTTTCCTTTATGCGGTACTGGGAATGCCCGCCGAGACCATCGAGGCATTTTTTGCCGGTCCGTACGGATTGGTCGCGGACGTGAAAATGCTGAATTTCTTCCGCCACCTTGGCCAGACCGCGGCAATCACGATCGCCGTGATCTTCGGCCTTTCATTCCTTTACAGGAATTTCTGGTGCCGCTATCTCTGCCCCTACGGCGCACTGCTGGGACTGGCTTCCCTGTTGAGTCCGGCCAAAATCCGGCGCAATCCCAATCGATGCATCGACTGCACGAAATGCGCCGGGGCCTGCCCGTCACTGCTGCCAGTCGACCGTCTGGTGACCATCCGGTCTGCGGAGTGCACTGCTTGCCTGGAATGTGTGGCGGTTTGCCCGGCAGAGGATGCTCTGGAGTTTTCTTTTCCTAACAAACGCCGGATCCAACCATGGGGTCTGGCAGCGGCGATAACACTGCTATTTCTCGGCCTCGTGGGATATGCCAAATGGAGCGGCAACTGGAACACGCATATTCCAGATCAGGTTTATCAAAACATCATCCCGCGAACCGACGAATTGGACCATCCCCGCTAGGGGATAATTACTTCCGGCGAAGCCGCGGGCAACTATGTCGGCGCCCAAAGCCATTTCCCGGAAGGATTTCTTCCCGGTCTGTCCCGATAAAATTGTGCCTCGCCTCATGGTATTGTCTCGGCTGAGCAGCAGAAGCACGCCGGCATGTCAATTTCATGGGCGGGAGGAAAAATGCACGAAGGGAAAACACTCCGGGATGTGTGAATCCCACACACCATGCGGACTCCAGAACCAGCCTCCGGAATCCTCGGGCGAAGCCTTATATTGGTTGAAGCGCGAGAAATCAATGCGCCAGACATCTCCCTCCTGAGGGGGCAAGTTGCGCTGGTCCGCCTTGGCCAGCCATTTCATTCCCGCCCACGGCAGGGCAAGTTCCACCGTCCAGCCGCGATCCCTGTCGGCAGCGTCGTTCAGAGTTCCATCCACGTGAACCGCCGTTTTCAGGCCGGGGAAGCGCCATCCCCAAGAACCCAGCCGTTTCCCCCGGGGATGGTTTTTAAAAGCTACCCCGTGGAATGGTCTCACCTTGGGATGGGTACGCCTAAATTCCGGCACATCGGCGTACCCCCCTTTATCATAGGCATCCTCCCAGATGAAGAACACCTCATAGATCGTGTTCAGGGCGTTCAGCTCGAATTCGTAATAGGCATCCTTGCCGGCAATGAACAGTTCGACATCGTTGTTCTGGTAAATGTAGGAGCCGTATTCGGTGAGCGTAGCCGCGACATTCGGCTCCTCTAACCAATAAGCGACATAGAGATTCTCTTCGTCCCAAAGGACCGCGGCGCGCGTGTCATACCTTGCCGGCTTTCCGGTGATGATATCGACGAATCGGGGAGAGCGGGGTGCTGTCTGCCAGGATTTTTCATCCAGCCGGCCGTCGATGCGGATAGGCTCGGCGATCTTGTACGCGGTGTAATGCGAGATCGTTTTCGGATCGCAAGGGAAAGGGACTCCCGCATCGGATGCGACCGGTGCGTTTTGCGGCTGCAGGAACGGGGAAACCCACAAAAGGGCCGCAAGAGATGCGAGCATGTATCTGAAACGGTGTAATTGCCGCGCTCTCAAAGATCCCTCCACGCATACCTCCGGATCGGGATTTTAGATGAGAATAGACTCTTCTCTCAAGGATAGATGGAGCCTCGGGGCTCCGGCGCATTATACCCTCGTCCCGCCGCAACGCCACAGCAACATGGGGGATAAATGAAGCCTGGACATGCAACAACTCAGGCCCAAGGGAATTCCCGGATTTGGGCTGAGCTATAGTGAATGGACCCACCGCTTGTCCCTGTCAGCACCCTTGTGCCGTTCTCCAAGAAAAGGCATTTCAGTGAGGCTTTATCAGGTGAATGCAGTCTGTTCTCTGGAATAGGATGTCACGCCAAGCCGATAATCGTGTTGCAGACGGCGAACGGTCGCATGGGTTAGGGTTGCATGAAAACGGGGAGCAACTTACTATGTGCGCTATGGAGACCAAATCACACTCTCACTCCGGATTCAAAACCCGCCCGTCAAAAAGATCCCTGGTGAGGCCCGGGGCGGCGCGTCGAAAAGTGCAGGCCAGGCTTGAAGACGGAAGGATCTGGGAAGCTCCTCCCGGCACCCTGCTGAATGTGGTTCTCAAGAAAGCGGCCGGGAGATCTCCACTGACACCGGTAGCGGCCATCGTGAACGGCAAGTTGAGGGAACTCACAGCCCCGCTCCTTATCGACAGCACTGTCCGCCCGCTGACCCTGGCGGACAGCGACGGCATGCGCATTTATCGACGCTCGCTTTCTTTCCTGATGCTTACAGCGGCCGCTGAGATTTTTCCCGAAGCCGAAATCTACATCGAGCACTCGGCAACTACGACCGGAGCATACTACTGCGAGGTTCGGGGCCGGCGCCCTTTTGATACGAAGGAGCTTCTCGCCATTTCCGAGAAGATGCGCGAGATCGCGGCTGCCGATGAACCAATCCGAGCAACTCAGGTTTCACGGGATGAGGCGATTTCCCTGTTCCAGGCCAGGGGTGAGGAAGACAAAGCGCGCCTTCTCGCTCACCGTGAGAAGCAGACCATTACGCTTCACGAACTGCGCGGGCGGAAGGATCATTTGGGCGGCTTCATGGTACCCTCCACCGGCTGTCTCAAGTCTTTTGCCCTCCACATGAACCACGACGGATTCATGCTTCAGTTTCCGCACCAGAACCAGCCTACAGTCCTGCTGCCGATCAAACCCTACCCCAAGTTGTTTGCGGTTTTCGAGGAATCCGGGCACTGGCTGGACAGGCTCGGCATTCGGAATGCCGGAACATTGAACGACGCCATTATGGACGGTCGCCTGCCGGAAATTTCGCTTGTGGCCGAGGCGCTACACGAGGCCCGGATTGCCAGGATCGCCGCGGACATCGCTTCCCGCGGAGGCGGCATACGGGTCATCTGCATCGCGGGCCCTTCTTCCTCGGGAAAGACGACCTTTTCCAAGCGGCTGGCGGTTCAGCTGCTTGCCAACGGCCGTCGCCCCTTTCCTGTGTCGTTGGATGATTATTTTGTGGAGCGGGAGCGCACGCCCAGGGATGAAAATAACGAATACAATTATGAGACGATCAAAGCGCTCGACCTGGACCTTTTTAACGAGCACCTGAAGCGTCTGATCGAAGGGTGCAAGGTGCAGCTGCCGCGTTACGTCTTTAAGACCGGCAAGAAGGAAGCCGGGCCCGTTATTACCCTGGACCGGAGGCACGTGGTTATTGTGGAGGGAATCCATGGGTTGAATCCCCAGTTGATCCAGGGAGTGGAATCCGCGAAGGTCTACCGCATCTATGTTTCGGCGCTCACCCAATTGAACCTCGACCGGCACAGCCGCATCAACACGACCGACTGCCGCCTGATCCGCCGCATCGTGCGGGATGCCGCCTACAGGGGCTACCAGGCTGCCGACACGCTCAAGCGATGGGGATCGGTGGTCGCGGGAGAAAAGCAGAACATCTTCCCGTTCCAGGAAAACAGCGATTCCATTTTCAACTCTGCCCTGGTCCACGAGTTTTCGATATTGCGGCCGCTGGCCGACCCTTTACTCCTGCAGGTGCGGCCGGACAACCCGAATTACCTGGAGGCGAACCGCCTGCTTGCCCTTCTCCAGTGGTTCCGCCCAGCGGCGCCCGGCCCTGTGCCGGACAACTCGATCCTCCGGGAATTCATCGGCGGCTCCATTCTTGAAAACTTCAGGATCTGGCACTACAGGCAGGCCTGACTCGGCGGCCGGCGGCTTGCTTGAGAGGCTCAGAAAACGAAGGGGGCTGAGATCATGATCCAGCCATGCTCGCTTCTATGAACAACCTGGGCAAGAGCGAACCGGACCGAAAACTTTTCGTCGTCATTCCCGCCTATAACGAGGCGACGATCATCCATCAGACTATTTGCAGGCTCAGGCGTGACTACGAAAACGTGGTCGTCGTCGATGACGGCTCAACTGATCCGACCGCTTCCGAAGCCGCAAAGGCGGGTGCGTTCGTTCTGCGGCATATCATAAATCGCGGCCAGGGCGCCGCCTTGAAAACCGGGATTGATTTTGCCCTTCTTCACCAGGCTGATATCATCGTCACCTTCGATGCCGACGGACAGCACCGGGTCGAGGATATCGAGGCATTGGCATCCCCGATCGTTGCAGGCAAATGTGATGTGGTGCTGGGTTCGCGGTTTCTGTATTCAGCGGGTGAGGTCCCTTGGTTCCGCAGAATAACCCTGAAAGCGGGGACATGGTTCACTCGCCTGTTTTCAGGAATCAAGGTTACCGACACCCACAACGGATTTCGCGCTTTTTCGCGGAAAGCGGCGCAGTTGATTCGGATCCGCCAGGACAAAATGGCTCACGCTTCGGAAATCCTGGACGAGATCGGCCGGCTGGGGCTGCCCTTCCGCGAAATACCGACGAAGATTCTTTACACCGAATATTCCCGGAGAAAGGGGCAGCGGTTTTCCGCCGGCTTCCGGATCCTCTGGGACTATTTCATCGGGAAATCGGAGCGCTGAAATGCTTCTCATTCAGATCATCATCGTACTTTGGGCTGTATATGCCGCCGGTCGGGCCTACTTGAGATTCAGGCAGCGGACGATCGGAGCGGCGGAACTCCTGATATGGGCTGGTTTCTGGATCGCTGTCGGAGCCGCGGTGCTGCAGCCGAACCTGTTCCAAGAACTGGCTCGGGCACTGGGAGTCGGCCGGGGTGCTGATGCCGTTTTTTACCTGGCTCTGGTCGGGTTAAGCTACGCTTTTTTCAAGCTCTATTTGAAGCTCCGCAGCCTCGAACAACAGATCACGCTGCTGGTCCGGCAGATGGCGCTGCACCCGGATGGGCGCAGAAAAGATGAATAATCAGGCAAAAAATTCAAAGAATTTGAGCCCGGGCAAGGAACTTCCGGCATCATGCCCCGTCTGCAGTTTTGCCGGTGAAGCCGAACACCTGTACCGCAAATCAGGTTGCCCGATAGTGCGCTGCTCATGTTGTTCGCTGGTCCGAGTCGCACCGGAATCCGGCCTTGCAGAATCTGCCCGGGGAATTTACAGCGGGGAATATTTCGAGGGCGGCAGGTCGGATGGCTACGCAAATTACGGCCATAGCGAAGAAACCTTGCGGGGGCAGGCCAGGCAGTTGCTCATGGTTCTGAGACGCTACGCCCCTGAAGGATTTCTGCTTGAAGTCGGCTGCGCTTACGGATTCTTTCTGATGGAGGCCAGCCGCTATTATTGCGTCCGGGGAATTGAAATCAGTCCGCATGCAGCAGCCGAAGCCGTGCGTCGCGGGCTTGACGTATTCACAGGAGACATCCTTTCCGCCCCGCTGCCTGATTCTCCCCTGGATGTAGTTTGTCTTTTTGACTGCATCGAACACCTGGCTGAGCCGGTAGCCGCCATGGAACGAATTCATGGCGCAATGCGGGAAGGGGCTATCCTGGCATTAACAACGGGAGATATCAGGAGCATATTCGCACGGATCTGCGGGAGCCGTTGGCGCCTCATGACGCCTCCGCAGCATCTCTTTTTTTTCTCCGCGCGGACCATCCGGCTCCTGTTGGAAAAAACCGGATTTGAGGTAGCGAGCATCCGCTATCCCTGGAAAATAGTGCCGTGGAGCCTGATGCTTTACCAGGTCAGTCCATCACTCCATAGGATGCTCGGCCGGCTCGGAAAGGTGCCGTTAGGCATCCCGGTGAATCTGTTTGATGCTATGCTGGTAATCGCGAGGAAACCAGGCACTGGCTCAAAATGAAGCTCACATTAGGATTGAGCGCGGCACGGGGAAAGCCTATCATTCCAAGCTTTATTCCTAAATTTAGAGGCACTGGTGCAAATTATTCATCGAATTAGCCATTTCTTGGCGCTTATGGGCTTGCCGGGACTGCTGGCTATCGCTTTCCTGGATTCTGCCGCGATGCCACTTTCAGGGGGGCCGGATGCCGTGGTTCTTCTCCTTGCCTGGCAAAGACCGGGGCTGGGCTTTGTTGCTGCGGCTGTGGGAGCTGTGGGATCGATGCTGGGGTGCCTGGTTTTATACACCATAGGCCTGCGGAGCGGCGAAAAGGCGCTCACTCGCTTCAGCCCCCACAAAATTGAATGGGTAAAAGGCAAGATGCGGCGGAATGGCATTTTGGCTGTGATGGCGGCCGTCGTGGCTCCGCCCCCCTTCCCCACCAAACTGGTGGTTCTCGCGGCCGGGGTTTGCCGCACGGGAAAAACCCGGTTCGCCGGTGCCGTATTCGCCGGAAGGTTCCTGAGATATGCGACTGTGGCCTTGCTGGGTGCTCAGGTGGGATTCCGCACCTCGGAGGTCCTCATGGATAACTTGCCGGTTATCACGCTGCTGCTGATCGGCGGGATGCTACTCTTCTACCTGGTGCGTGCTCACTACAGCACGGAAAAGTCACTGGGCAGCCAGCTTCGATCCATCCATTAGAGTCACACCTCATGTAGATAGGCGGCAGGCCCATCGCATGGCCGCCTGGGTTTCAGCCCAAAGCGTTTCAAGCTAATCAGAATATGTCCGAACGAATGCTGGGGGATTTCCGGTTTTTCAAAGTTTTTTGCTGCAACTGCAAATCAGCTTGGCAGTCTGCGGCCCATGTGGAATGGGCTTCCTCATCTTCCATGAGGGTCGGGTTCAGCCGTTCCGCTGTTGGTAACGGATCCGGCGCCACACAAGGGATGGTAGCCGGCCAGACAATCGGCGCCTGATTTGATTCAGTGGCTGGTTTCACGATAGGGATGACCCGACTTGAAGAGTTGGCTCCTCATTTCGATTTCACGGGCCAGGGCCTGATCGCCCGAAGCCAAAGCCAAAGCTTCAGCCTTTTCCTCGATTTTGACGGCGTCGTCAAACCGGCCTTTGGAAGCGTAGGCCTCGGCCAGAGTGTCGAAAATCACCGGATCGGGATTGCCTCTTAGTTCAATGGCTCTTTCCGCCAGTGCAACCGCCTCATCGGCATCTCGTTCCGTTCCATCCGGCGCGGCTGCAAGGATCCAGGCAAGATCATTCAAAGCATCCGGCCAATCCGGCTTGAGCCTTATCGCCTCCTGCAATTGAGTTATGGATTCAGTGAGTTTGTGACCGCGAAGAAGTGCGATTCCGAAGTGATAATGGAAGTCCGGATTATCGGGCCTGGCGCGCACGGCTGCTGCATAAAACGGCAGAGCCTCTTCCAGCTTTCCGGCTCCTACCAGAATCAGAGCCAGTCTTTCATTGGCTTCCGGATAAAGAGGCCGGAGCTTGATTGCCTCGCGGAACTGCTCCATTGCAGGTTCCAGATTTCCCTCGGCGTAGAAAAGATTTCCGAGGTTGTAGCGGGCCTCCGGAAACTGCCGTCTGAGCCCTAAAGCGGCAAGGTAATGCTCCTTGGCTTCAGGAAGCCGGCCGAGGGCCGCCAATTCAACACCGATCCCGTTGTGCGCCTCCGGATGATCAGGTTCCAGCTTGAGAGCCGCCTGAAATTGCTGCACGGCTTCGACCTTGTTGTTTTGCAGGGCAGCAATCAAACCCAGATTGGCATAAATGTCCGCCACACCGCGATTTCGCACCATAAAATCCCGGTACAGCGCCGCCGCCGAATCGAGGTCGCCGCTGGCGACCAGGGAGGCGCCGTAATTTAAATAGGCCAATTCATTGTCGCCGGTAACCTGGATCGCCCTCTTAAAGAGCGTAAGATTGTTTTTCCAATAACCTGTTTGGACAAAGGTAAGAACACCCATGCCGCATATGGTGGCAGCGGCCGTGAAGGCAAGGGCCCAGCGCCCGATCTTGAGTTGGCGGGAGATGTCCCCGGCAGACCAGACCACCATTATCGACAGTCCGATTAAGGGTATGTAAGTATATCGATCGGCCATCGTCTGTTCACCAACCTGAACCAGCCCGATGACCGGCACGAGCGTCCCCAGATACCACAACCAGCCCGATGCCAGGTAAGGGTGCCGCCGCCCGAATCGAACTACGATCATGGTGATGCAAGCCAGCAGCCCGCCGGCGAGCAGCAGGTCCGTCAGATTGTGTGACCCGCTCCGCGGATAGAAAACGGCCAGATCCGAAGGCCAGAGTGCCTTGCGGATGTACCCGGCATAAGAAATCAGCGAATTGGCCGCCCGATCGCCAAGAGGAAACCGGCGCATCGACATGACGGATCCGCCTTGCCGTTGAGCCGTATAGGTGACGATGCTGGAAAGTGCCGACAACAATAGCATCGGCGCCTTTTCCACAAGAATCATGATCGCTGGGTGCCAGGGGCGCGCAGCAATACGGGCCGACGAATGACCGCCGCGAACCGCCTTTTCCGGAGCGGCTGCGCTCCATCGATTCAGCGGCCAGTAATCTAAAAGCAGGAAAACAAAGGGAAGGGTCACCAGCATCGGCTTCGCCGTCAACCCCAAGGCGAAGGTGGCAAGCATCAGAAAATAATACCCGCGATGCCGATTACGGACATAGCGCACGTAAAAAAGTGTCGCAGCCATCCAGAATAGAGCGCTCAGCACGTCTTTCCGCTCTGAAACCCAAACCACGGATTCCACGTGCAGCGGGTGCAACGCAAATATTGCTGCCACGCCGGCACTTCGACGCAGCGCTCCAGTCATTTCGTGTAGCAACTGAAATAGCAGGAGTGTGGAAACCAAGTGCAGCAGAAGATTCGTGAAATGGTGCCCCGCCGGGTTCATGCCGTAGATCCCGCAATCGAGCATGTGCGAGATCCAGGTCAGGGGGTGCCAATTCGACTGATCCATGGTACCCAGGGCCCAGATTAAACCCTGGCGTGTCAATCCTCCCTGGACCTGCGGATTCTGCGTTACATACCCGGGATCATCGAAATTGGTGAATCCAAGGGAGAATATCTGCCCGTAGGCGCCAAAAACACACAGCACAAGAAGAATGCAGGCTATACTTTTTTCGCTTATATGCATTGCCGGTCTGAAATATTACCGAATGCTGATGTCAATACAAGATCAGTCATCCGAGCGGGTGCCGGGAATCAGCTCGACGAGCCATGCCGCCAGTAATGGGATCATGATCTCGTGGTGCCCGGTAAGTGCTATTCCCCGGCCGCCGTTCTTGACGGGGCGGTGGACGACATTTTCGGTCGGCCGGTAGTGCTGAATGAAATCCAGGTTAGCCGTGGTGAAGTCCTGGAGCTGGTCGCCGCTGTTGCGCACCAACGTAACACACTTCAGAAAAACTTCAGGCAGCGTCACCGCTGAACCGCAATTCAGATAAACACCACCACCATTCAGCGCAGCGACCTGGGAGGCAAAAAGCCGGAAATCGCGATGGGAGCCTTCACCGGCGGCTGCGGGCGGAAACGCAGGATGGTTATGAATGATGTCGGCTCCGATGGTGACATGGACCGTAAGCGGGATTCCCCGCAGATAGGCTTGGAGAGCGAGGCTGAACCGGCCAAATTCAGGCCTTTTCTGCTCCAGGTACCGGCCCAGGGATTCCCCGATTCCCAGCCCGTCTTCCACTCCCAGGCGAATGGCCTGGTTAATCTCGACTCCGGTCTCCTCAGCCATTCCAAAGGCACCCTGGCGCAGTTGCTCGTCGACATCTTCACTGGTCGATCCGATCAGCGCCAACTCAAAATCATGAATGATCCCTGAGCCATTCATCGCAACACCCGAAACCAGGCCGCGGTCCATCAGGTCGATGAGGATGGGAGCAAGCCCGGTTTTGATGACGTGCCCTCCCATACCCCAAAGGACTGGCTTGTGCTCCTGCTGCGCTCCGGCGATAGCGAGGGCAAGATTCCTGAGATTCTGGGCCCCCAGTATCCCCGGCAATCCTTCCAGGAAACGTGCAACGGAGCCTCCCCGCATATGCGGCCGGCCGAAGGAACCGACCGCCACTTTGCTGGGTCGGTCCTTTAAGGGATAAGTCCTGATCCTGTTCAGGTCGAATGGCTTAACGGTATATTTCGACATTATCCAATTCCCTTCCATTCAAAGCATCATACTGTAATTGCCTAGCTGCCATCCCAGGATCAGCCCTTCTGCTGCTGCCCATTATCGTGAAACAGCCCCAAAAGTGCAATGAAGCCAGTATTACTAGGTAACAGGCCAGGATTGCCGCAACTTCAATAATGGGTGTCCAAAACATCAGAACAACAGAACAATGGATGTCCAAAACATCAGGAGTGTCCCTAACAATGTCAAACATCAAAATTGGGTGTCCAAAAATGCCAAAAGCGACCGGACGGCTGATCGTTGACCTCGCATCCCTTCAGGAACTGTGACCATGGTGCCACAGAATGGAGCGCAACCGGATGGAGCAACAAGAATTAAGGAAGATAATTAAGCCTGATATTACTTATTGCTTGACAGTAATAACATAATGACGTAATGTGGTCACTACCAGTTGATCTGGAGTGACTCCCATGAGTGAGTTGGCTGATACTGAAATCAAAAAGATGGTGCAGCGGGTGCTCAACCAAGTCATGGGAGGTCCTGCCCAGCCTAGCTCCAAAGCACCTGAAGCCCCGCCCATTCCTGGTGTTTCGCAGATAGATCCCCATGTACCGGGCCCCTCCGACAAAACGGTTGTCTTGGGAGCCGATCACGGCGGTTTCGAACTGAAAGAAATCCTCAAAGCCGATCTGGCCGCTCAAGGTTTCGAAGTTCTCGATCAAGGCACACAGAGCAGAGATGCGGTTGATTATCCGGATTTCGCCCACAAAGTGGCCAAGCTGGTTGGGAGCGGCAAAGCCTGGCGCGGCATCATTATCGACGGCGCCGGAATCGGTAGCTGCATCGTGGCGAACAAGGTTCCCGGCGTGCGCGCAGGAATGGCTTATGACTATTCTTCCGCCCTGAACAGCCGCGAGCATAACGATACCAATGTCCTGACCCTGGGAGCCGGCCTGATCGGGGTAAATCTGGCCAAACAAATCATGCAGACATGGCTGACCACGCCCTATGCCGGAGGCCGGCATGCGCGCAGGGTGGACAAAATCATGGCCATTGAAAGAGAACACCTGAAGTAGAGGGCATGTTATGAATCCCGATTTGAAGACGGTCGAAAACCTGATCGAGATCATCACACGTGAGGTCCTGGTATCGATGATGGAGCACCGCGAGCACTCAAGCGCTGCCTCCGGAGACCAGTGCAAATTCGGTTGCGCCGAAGGGCTATGCGTCCGCACCTGCTTCGATCGGGCGGGAAGCGTGGTCAGTGCCGGAGCCGAGCGTCTGTCATCCACGATCGGCGTGATTCCCCAGGATTTGAACCTCGCCCGGACGATCGACCACACCCTGCTCAAACCGGATGCAACACCCGATCAAATCGCTCAGCTTTGCTTCGAAGCGCGCAAATATAACTTCGCCTCTGTCTGCGTAAACCCGACCTGGGTCAAACTTTGCGCCCAGCTGTTGCATGGCTCGCCTGTAAAGGTTTGCACCGTCATCGGCTTCCCCCTGGGAGCAAGTGCGCCGGAAGTCAAGGCTTTTGAGACCCGGAATGCCGTGGACCAGGGAGCCGGCGAAATCGACATGGTCATCAATATCGGGGCGCTGAAAGCCAGGGACCTGGATCTTGTGGCGCGTGACATCAACGGAGTGGTAGCGGCCTCACACAAAGGGGGCGCCATCGTCAAAGTGATCATCGAAGCGGCTCTTCTGACGGATGAGGAGAAAACTATCGCCTGTCTGTTGGCTAAAGAAGCCGGAGCCGACTTTGTCAAAACATCGACCGGATTCGCCAGCGGCGGTGCGACCGTCCATGATGTCGCCTTGATGCGCCGTGTGGTCGGCCCGGAAATGGGCGTGAAAGCCGCAGGCGGGGTACGCACTTACTCCGACGCCGAAAGCATGATCAAAGCCGGAGCCACACGCATCGGCGCCAGTGCCGGCGTGAAGATATTGCAGGGCTCGGGGAGCGAAAAGGCGCCGGAATCTGTCGCCGCCTCAGCGGCGAAAAATTACTAGCAGGGAGAGCGGCTATGCTCATTGCGAGGGTGATCGGCACCACAGTCTCAACGGTTAAAGATGAAAAGCTGACGGGACGCAAGCTTCTCGTTGTGCGCCAGACCGACGAGAAAGGAACTCCCGTAGGCAAGCCTTACGTCGCGGTGGATACGGTGGGCGCAGGAGTGGGTGAGCTGGTGCTGACCTGCTCCGGATCGTCCGCCCGGCAGACCTCGATCACCAAAGATACCCCAGTGGATGCCGTGATCATGTCCGTTATTGACTCTCTGGAAGTCGATGGAGAGCTGGTTTTTCGCAAAAGTCGCTGAGCCGGAGGGCCTGAGGTGCTCGGGAAATGACCATCGACAAAGATCTCGCCTCCATCCAGGAGGCACGCGACAAGGCCAACACGGCGCAGCAGGCCTGGCTTGATTGGCGTCGATCCTCCCAAGCTGATGTGGACCGGGTATGCGCAGCCATGGCCGATGCCGGCTTTGCCGCCTCCGGGCAGCTCGGCATTATGGCCCGGGATGAGACCGGCTACGGCGTCGCTGCCCATAAAAAGCTCAAGAACGAACTGGGTTCGCGCGTGGTTTGGGAATCGATCCGCGACCTGAAGACTGTGGGAATTGTCCGGCATGATGCAGCCCGCAAGCTCTACGAGATCGCCTGGCCGATGGGGGTTGTTGCGGCTCTCGTGCCCTCCACAAATCCCACCTCCACAGCCTTCAACAAATCGTTGATTGCGGTGAAAGCGCGAAACGCCATCGTCATTGCTCCCCACCCCTCGGCAATGCGCTGCACTCGTGAAGCGGTCCGGGTGATGGCGGCGGCTGCCGAAAAAGCCGGCGCGCCGAGAGGCCTGATCGCCTGCCTTGAAACTGTTTCCCTCCCCGGCACGCAGGAACTGATGACCCATCGTCATACGGCGCTCATTCTGGCCACGGGAGGAACGGCGATGGTGCGTGCCGCCCACTCCACAGGCAAGCCCGCCTATGGCGTTGGGCCGGGAAACGTCCCAGTATATGTGGACCGCAGCGCCGATATCGACAAGGCGGCGCGCTATATCGTGGCCTCTAAGGCGTTCGATTGCTCGACCATTTGCGCCACCGAGCAGGCTGTGATTGCGGACCGGCCCATTGCCGCGGCCCTGGCTGAAAAAATGCGCGCAGCGGGGGCCTATTTTACGAGCAATCGCGAAACCGAGGCCCTGCGCCGCACTGTTTTCCGGGACGACGGCAACATCAACACGGCGATCGTCGGGAAACCGGCTTCTTATGTGGCCGCTTATGCAGGGTTTTCGGTCCCGGATTGGGTTCGAATCCTGGTGACGCCCCTGGATCTCGTCGGCAAGGACGAACCGCTGTCGCGCGAAAAGCTCACGACGGTACTGGCCTGGTACGAAGTCGACGGTTGGGAGCGCGGCTGTGATCTGTCGATCGCCACGATCGAGATGGGCGGCCAAGGCCACACCCAGATCATCTATGCCGAAGACGAAAAAATCATCATGGAGTTCGGCCTCGAGAAACCGGTATTCCGCATCCTGGTCAATACCATGGGAACGCTCGGAGCAGTGGGAATGACCACCGGCCTTCTTCCTTCGATGACGCTGGGCTCCGGCGGCGTGGGGGGAGCCATTACGGGGGACAACATCAGTGCATCTCACCTGATCAACATCAAACGTCTGGCCTATGAAGCGAGCGTGCCTCCTGCCGCTGCTTTCATGGCCGGGGAGGCGGCCGCCGGACCCTCCGTCGGGGAAATCGAACGCTTGGTTCGCCAGGTCGCCAAAGAAATTCTTGAAGCGCAAATCGCATAGAGCCCCTTGTGGGCAACCGGGCCAGAGGCTCCCGGAAAACACAAAAGAAAGGATGGAGTGAAATGGCTTTCGACAGTTCGTTAATAGCTTTGGGTATGGTGGAAACAAAAGGGCTGGTCGGCGCGATCGAAGCCGCCGATGCCATGGTAAAGGCTGCCAACGTCGTATTGATCGGCTCCGAATATGTCGGCGGCGGCTTCGTAACCGTTATGGTGCGAGGCGACGTCGGGGCGGTGAAGGCAGCCACCGATGCCGGAGCCGCAGCAGCCAAAAGAGTCGGCGAACTGGCATCCGTGCATGTGATCCCACGGCCCCACTCCGATGTGGAGATGATCCTGCCGAAAAGCAGCAAGGGAGTCATCGGCGGCCGTAGTCCGGAAGGCAAATAGAAACCTTTTACCTTCCGCGATAACTGACGGATTGAGGAAATCGAAATGACCTTGGGCTCTGCCCTGCCAGACGGATGGAGCCGGGAGCAGTATCTATCCCGTGCTGAATCCGTGATTCTCCCGCGAAAGCGCTCGGAATGCGCCGCGGTGGGGGAGGTCCGCTCTGCCGGCAGGCTCAAGGTTGGAGTCGACTTGGGGACTGCCTATATGATGCTCGCGGTCCTCGACGAATCCGGTGTCCCGCTGGCCGGCGAGTGGCAGTTTGCCCAAGTGGTCCGCGATGGCCTGGTGGTCGATTTCATGGGGGCCGTAGAACTCCTGTGCGGCATGAAGTCAAGAGTGGAACGCCGCATCGGGCGCGTCCTGACTCACGCCGCCAGCGGCTACCCGCCGGGAGTTCCAGCGGCTGATGCCCGGGCCAAAGGCAACGTGGTGGAAGCCGCCGGCATGGAGAACATTGGCCTTCTGGATGAACCCACCGCAGCCAACAATGTGCTCGGACTGCGTGAGGGAGCCATAGTCGATGTGGGCGGCGGCACCACCGGCATCGCTGTTCTCAAGGGAGGTAAGGTGGTTTATACGGCGGATGAAGCCACGGGAGGCACCCATTTTTCCCTCGTGGTGGCTGGTTCGCACAACCTCCCGCTGGAAGAGGCCGAGACGATCAAGGTTGACCCGAGTGAGCAGCCACGGCTTCTGCCCCATGTCCGCCCTGTGATGGAAAAAGTCGCAAGCATCATCCTTCGCCATGTGAGGAGTTGGGATATTCCGTCCATCACCATGGTGGGCGGCTGTTCTGCTTTCCTGGGAATGGCGGAAGTCGTACAGGAGTATTCCGGGATACCGACGACGGTTCCGGAACATCCGATGTTCATTACACCGTTGGGCATGGCGCTGCATTCACCAGCCCGGTGAAATCTAATCTGCTGAGGAATCCTATGGCCGAAACATTCTCGCTGCGCTGCTACTGTTACCTGGATCGGATGCAGCCCCAGTTTGCCGCCTTCATCGGGACTGTCACTCAGGGCGACCTCCCCACCGAGGGAATGGCGGCGCTTTATGTCGAAATGGCACCCGGCAACGAGGTCTTCCGCGTTGTGGACATCGCTGTAAAAGCCACCGAAGCCAGGCCTGGAGCCCAGATTGTGGAGCGAGAATTCGGGATGTTTGAGGTGCACTCTCCGAACCAGGCCGCAGTCCTGGAGGCAGGCAGCGTTGTCCTGGACCGGCTCGGGCTTCATGTTGAGGACCGGATCCGTCCTCAGGTTGTCTCCACCCAGGTGATAACCCGGATCGATCCTTATCAGGCCCAGCTCCTCAATCGTTTTCGCAGGGGCAGCATGCTGGTTCCCGGCGAAACCATGCTGGTTCTGGAATGCGCACCGGCGGCCTACATCAACTATGCATGCAACGAGGCCGAAAAAACCGCCAGCATCAAGTTGATCCATGTGGCTTCGGTGGGGCGCTTTGGACGAATGTGGCTGTCAGGCTCTGAGGCGGAAATACAGACCGCGAAAATCGCAGCCATTCAGGCTTTGGAAAGCCTGGCAGGAAAGGAAGGCGCCTGATTTCGCTATTCAGGCAACCGAAGGAGTAGCTTATGCCCAAAGAGTTTTACACCGAGAAGGATATCGAGGACATGTTCAAGCGCGGCGTCCAGTCGCTCGAGGTCAGCGACAACGTCGTGCTCACCGGCCTAGCCTACGAAAAGGCGCAGAAACTGGGCATGAACACTTGCCTGCGAAAAACCGGTCAACCCTCCGGCGGCACCCGTCCGCCCCTATGTTGCCCGGGTTTCCCCGGCGCCGCGCGCGCTCCCGGCAGCAACGGAACCGATGGCCGAAGGCAGAGCCGGCGCCCGTGGCGAGTGTGCCTGCGCAGCCTCCAGACCCGGGAATGAGAAAGCGCTCCATGAACGCATCCGCGGCCGCCGTGGTCCACCGTATCGGCACGCAGGTGGATCCTGGCCTGCTGGATGTCATCATCCGGAGAGTCATCGCCGGAACGGGGGTTCAATAAACGTCTATGCTTCTCGGCAAAGTGCACGGAAACGCCGTATGCACGGCAAAATACCCGGGAACTGAAGGATTGAAACTCCTCGTCGTCCAGCCGCTCAACAAAAAGCTGGAACCTATGGGGCCCTTGCAGGTAGCCGCTGACGTGGTTCACGCAGGCCCCGGAGACCTGTGCGTCATGGTCCGGTCACGCGAGGCGTCGCTGGCAATGCCGGATGTCAAGTTCGTCCCCATCGACCTGGCGCTGATCGGGGTGGTCGACGAACTCGAGGTTAAGCCGGAAAAAAGTTTCGACCTGGCTCTGCGCCCGGGTTGGAACAAATTCAACTAGGGTTCGCGAATGATTCTCGCCAAAGTGCTTGGAACGGTCGTGACAACGATAGGATTGGGCGATTTCAAAAACCGCCGCCTGCTGGTCGTGCAGCCCCTATATCTTGAAGGGGAGCAGGGTGACGAGGATTTCATAGCGCTTGACAGCACCCAGGCCGGCATCGGCGACACCGTCCTGGTCAACCGGGAGGGAAGCGGGGCGCGCCAGGTGCTTAAGAATCCGGAGGCGCCGGTTATATCCGTGATCGTCGGGATCGTGGATTCGGTATTCCTCGAGTCGCAGCCCCTATTGGAAACTTAACCGAATCTGAAAGATCTCCGGCCGGTTTCCAATCCGCACCGGAGGCCCCCAGGTGCCAAAGCCGTTTGAAACATAGAAGTGCGTCCTGCCGATCTTCTTATAGCCCCACCCGACTTCATAAATAATCCGGATAATGTAATTTACCGGCCAAAGTTGTCCCTGATGGGTGTGTCCTGAAACCTGCAGGTCGGCACCGGCCTTAACCGCCTGGCTCAATTCGAAAGGTTGGTGATCCATCAAAATCACAGGAAGACTGGTATCCATGCCGGACATGATTTCCCAGAGCGGCTTTCGGGCTTTGCCGGTGAATTGCCGTTTCGACCAATCCTCCCTGCCCACAATATAAAAAGATTCGTCAATTTTTATCGCGCGATCCCGCAGCATCGTCACATTGTGGTCGGCCAGGTATGCGCAAGCCTCCTCGGAGCCGCCGATAAATTCATGATTCCCTGTCACGGCATAAACGCCATATTTCGATCGGAGCTTCAGCAAAGCATGCCCGAGATTCTGCTTTATTACCGGGGCCAGGTCCTCGTCCACGATATCCCCCGGCAAAAGGACCAAGTCCGGCTCCAGAGCATTGATCCGCTCAACTAACTGGTCGATCCGCGATCGCCCGACAATGGTTCCGAGGTGAATATCGGAGGCCGCAACGATATTTAGTGATTGAATTCTTCCCGCCTTTTTCTCCACCGCCAGCTCCATCGTGCGCAGGCGGGGAGCCAAAGCATTGATATGCCCCGCGATCATAAGCACGGAAACCAGCCCGATAACCGCCGCAGCAGCAACATATTTCGCCTGGCCGTAATTCACCATGATCCAGCCGGGAAATATGGGGGTAATGGCATTCACCAGGCGCAGGAAGTCGGCCAGAACCACAGCGATGAAAAAATAAAACATCGCGGCAATCCAGAATGAGCCGGTCCAAACCAGCATATCGCTCAAAGCCGAGGCCCAATACCGCTCGATGAATCGCCCGCCAATGAAGGACAGGGCAAGACACCAGAAAATCACCCCGTAGGCGCTCCGCAGAGTCGAACCTTGCGGAATGCATTGCCATCCCCGGATGAAGATGTAGTAATTGAGCAGCCCGTAAAGCGATAGAACGATCGAAAAGAAAATGATGAAGCCAATGGTTCTCATATCCGTGATCCTGACAAGCGCCTCAGAATCCTATCATTGTTTAACTGTAAAGATCGAAGTCGATTCCGTGCCGAGATCGGATCTGTACATGATTGGGAAGTTGAAATAGACTTCTGCCACATTGTGGAACCGCTTCCGGAAAATTCCCTATCGGGAGGAACCATGTATCGAAGAATAGTCCTGTTTTTCATCCTGCTCACCCTTTGTTCTTCGCTCGCTTTGCTGCCGAAGGACGATAAAACCGATCCCCGCCTGGGAAAGGGTTCGCGCCGACCGGCCGTAAACGGCTGGATTCCCGTTCACCTTGAGGGAACGCCTTCGGAAATAGGGTTCCAGCACGGCTATCTGCTCGCGGCCGAAATCGCTGAAATGCGCTCCGTCATGGAACTCCAGCTGCATGAAGATACGAAGAAGGACTGGTCCTTTTTCCGCAAGGAAAGTCAGACCATGATGTGGCCGCAGATCGAACGCGAATACCGCGATGAGATGACGGGCATTGTAGAAGGAGTTAATGCCAAGGGAGTCAAGCTCGACATCTGGGACGTGGTGGCCATGAACGGCTACCTCGAGTGGGGTTATTACACCAAGGTCTGGGACAAGCTGCACAAGACAAAAAAGCCGGCGAAGGTTCCCTCGGCCGAGCACTGCAGCGCTTTCGTGGCAACGGGGAGCTATACAAAAGACGGCAAAGTGATCATTGCCCACAACAATTGGACCTCCTATTTGGATGGCACCCGCTGGACGATCGCGTTCGATATCGTGCCCGCGCGGGGTTACAGGATTCTCATGGACGGGCTCCCCGGAGTCATCGCCAGCGACGACGACTTCGGCATGAACGAGGCGGGCATCATGATCACTGAAACCACCATCACCGGATTCGAGGGCTACAATCCCAAAGGCATACCGGAATTCGTCAGGGCGAGAAAAGCGATGCAGTATGCTTCATCGATTGATGATTTCACCCGCATCATGAAAGATGGCAATAACGGAGGGTACGCCAACGACTGGCTGATCGCCGACCGGAAGACCAACGAAATCGCCAGCCTGGAACTCGGGCTGAAAAACGTGACTCTCGACCGGAAGCGGGACGGCTATTTCGTCGGCTCCAATTTCCCAATCAACCCCAAACTGGCGCAGGAGGAAACCCATTTTGATCTTAAGGATGCCGGAGTCAGCGCCAACGCGCGCAAAGCCCGATGGGAACAATTGATGGCCGAAAACAAGGGGCGTATCGACGTCGATCTGGCGCGCAAATTCCTGGCCGATCACTTCGACACGTTTCAAAAGAAAACCGAGCCCAATGAGCGCACCCTCTGCGGGCATATCGATTTGTCGCCGAGAGGATTGCCTGGTTGGCAGCCGCCGTTCGGAATCAGCGGAGCCGTACAGAACAAAATTGCCGACGCCGAAATGGCCTTGCGAATGTCCATGACCGCCGCCGCCGGGCATGCCTGCGGCATCGATTTCAAGGCCGCGGAACATTTAAAGGCGCATCCGGAATTCGGCTGGCAGAAAAAGCATTTGCGCGACATGCCAGCCCGCCCCTGGACACTGCTTGAAATATCGCGCTGATCCCCATGAAGAAACGGGGACGAATCCCGAATTTCCTCCGAGTCAACTCCAAATCTCCGAGGACCTTGCTGGAGATTCGGTAGCCGTCTCCGTTTCTACGCCGGGATCGAACCAGCGGTAGAGTGCCGGCAGAATAAACAAGGTCGACAGCGTGGATGTAAACAATCCTCCGACTACGACGGTGGCAAGGGGGCGTTGCACTTCCGAACCCGGGCCGGTTGCAAACACCAGCGGGATCAAACTGAACACGGTAATGGAGGCCGTCATCAGAATCGGCCTGAGCCTCAAGGCGCTCGCATCCCGGACCGCATCATGGATACTGAGCCCTTCATGCCTCAGCTGAAGAATGCAGGATATAAGAACGAGCCCGTTTAGAACGGCGACGCCCAGCAGGGTGATGAATCCGACCGAAGCGGGAACCGACAGATACATTCGCGAAAACCAAAGGGCAAAGACGCCCCCCATCAATGCAAACGGCAGATTGAGAAACGCCAGAAACGAAAGCCGAGCGGACCTGAAAGTCAGGAAAAGCAGCACCAGGATCAGAGACACCACGAGCGGGGTGATAATCAGAAGCCTTCGCATCGCCCGCTGCTGGTTTTCGAACTGCCCTCCCCATTCGGTCGAGTAACCCCGTGGAAGCACTACCTGACGCCGGAGTTCCCGCTGGGCTTCGGCCACAAAAGAGCCGATGTCGCGGCCGACGACATTCATTTCAATCCCCATCCGTCTCATCCCGTTGTCCCGGCTGATCTGGACTGGACCCTCCTGCAGCGAAATATCGGCCAACTGGCTCAGCGGGATGCCGATGCCGTCGCTTGTCCCGACCAGGGTGTTGGCGAGCTTATCCGGGGAATTTCGCTGATGTTCAGGAAACCGGAGGGTAAGGTCAAAAGCCCGATTCCCCTCGTAAACCTGCGTGGCCGATTTGCCGCCGACAGCTATTTCAATAATCGTAAGCACGTCCCTGACATTCAGGCCGTAGCGCGCAATCCGGCTGCGGTCCACGCGGATGTTGATATAGGGCTGCCCGGAAACCTTCTCCACGACCATGTCCGCCGCGCCCGGAACCTGGGAAAGCACCCGCGCGATCTCATGAGTTTTCGCCTTCAGCACCTCCATATCCTCACCGAAAAGCTTGAGGATCACTTGAGCCCTTGTGCCGGCTACCAGTTCGTCGATCCTGCACTGGATGGGCTGGCTGAAGCTGAAGGTGAGCCCCGGGATGCCTTCCAGGGAATCCCGGAGTTTTTCTGTCAGCTCTTCCTTTGTGACGGCGCTCTGCCATTCCGATTTCGGCTTGAGCATACCCGTGAAACCGGTCTTCTCCACGCCCCTGGCTTCCAGGGGCAATCCGGTTCGCCCGGTTCGTGAAACGAGGGCGGTCATCTCGGGGAACGCCATCAGGCGCTTCTGGATCAACTGCGCGATCTCCAGCGCCTTGTCCAGAGAGGTTCCCGGGATGACTTCAAAATCCATGTCGAAAGCTCCCTCGTCCATGATGGGGATGAACTCGGTGCCCAGGCGGGGCAGCCGCCAGGCCGCAGCCAGAAACAGACCGAGGAAGAGGGCAAACACCAGCAGCGGGACCTTCAGCGTCGATTCAAGGCAGTGGAGATAAAAATTGCGAATGACGTCGAGAACGCGGTTCGTCTTTTCCTCACCCGGCTGCAGAAACACAGCACAGAGCACCGGGATTATCAGAACCGAAATGAAGAGCGATGCAAAGAGCGCAATCGAAACGGTGACGGCCAGAGGGGAAAACATTTTCCCCTCCACACCCTCGAGCGTAATGATGGGTATGAACGTAAGCGCAATGATCAGCTCGCCGAATATGCTTGGCTTTCTTACCTCCAAAACGGCTTTCAGGACCGTCGCGTATTTGCGTGACGGATCCCGCAGCGCGCCCAGGCGCCGCTGCACATTCTCCACCTGGATGATGGTTGCATCGATGATCATGCCCACGGAAATGGCCAGGCCGCCGAGTGACATCAAATTGGCCGTGAGCCCGGCATGCTTCATTACGATGGCGGTCAAAAGGATCGCCAACGGCAGAGCCGTAAGCACCACGAAGGCCCCGCGAACGCTGCGAATCAACAGGTACAGCACGGCGACTACCAGGAAGGCGCCTTCGAAAAGGGTGCGAACAATGGTCGCGATGCTCTGCACGACAATGTCCGACCTGTCGTAATAAGGCTTGATGGTAACTCCCCCGGGCAGGAGGTTGCCGCCGTTGATGGCCGCCACCCGATCCTCGATCCGGCGGACGACCTCAAGGCTGTTCTCCCCTTTGAGCATCATCACAATCCCGCCCACAACTTCCCCTTTTCCATCTTTGAGCGCCGCGCCTTGTCTCGGAGAGTAGTGTGATCTTACTTCGGCCACGTCCCCGACGTAGACCGGGATGGCGTGATAGGACTTGATAACAATTTTCGAAATGTCGGGCAAAGAAGCGATCAGCCCGACACCTCGGATGATGTACTGTTCGGCTGCGCGCTCGATAAAGCTGCCGCCGACATTTTCATTGTTGGCTTTAATCGCTTCATAAACATCGCCGATCGTCAGCTTGTATTTGAGCAGTTTTTCGCCGTCCACAACGACCTGGAATTCCTTTAGATATCCTCCGAATGAATTCACTTCATTGACGCCCGGTTCACTCTTCAGGAGCGGCGCTATCACCCAATCCTGGAGGGTCCGGAGCTCGGTCAAATAACGGATCTGATCCGAGGGGTCGGCAGGAAGGTTCCCCTCCAGTGTGTATTGATAAATTTCGCCCATCGCCGTGGCAATCGGCCCCATTTCGGTTTGGGCGCCCGGCGGGAGCTTTTCCGCAATAGCCGCGAGGCGTTCGTGCACCAACTGTCTGGAAAAATAGATGTCGCTGCCGTCATGAAAAACCAGGGTGACCACGGCCAGGCCGTACTTGGTAACCGAGCGCATCGTAACCAGTCCGGGAATCCCGCGCATGGCAGTCTCCACCGGATAGGTGACAAACCGTTCGATTTCCAGAGGGGACAGCCCCGGCGATGCGCAGAGAATTTCCACCTGGACATTGGTCACATCAGGAAAAGCATCGATGGCCATGGTCCGAATGGATAAGGCGCCGAATATAACCATGCATGCGACCAGGAGGAACACCAGGATGCGGTTCCGAAGGGCTGACTCCATCAGTTTTTCAATCATGAGATAGCTCCGCAATTCCTTTCAGTCCCGGCATACTACGGCCGGAACCGGAACCTGCAATAACTATTCGGCGGCCGGCTTGCCCAGTTCCGATTTTAGGGTGAAAGCACCCTTGGTTACGTAAGTCTTGCCCGCCTCCAGACCCCGCACGATCTCGGTAAAGGCGCCGTTGTTCCGTCCGGCTGCGATGGCCCGGAGTTGAAAGGAATCCCCTTCCTGAACAAACAGGCTGGACTGCCCTTCTACAAGCACGAGCGCGTCATTGGGCACCAGGACTGCCACCTTGAGATCATCGATGACGACACGACCGCTCACAAAAAGACCCGGCCGATAGCGTCCTTCGGCATTGGGAAGAACAACACGGGCATGAATGGTCCGGTTCGTTTCCGTAGCGATCGGCTCGAGAAAATTGACCCGTGCCGCCACCTCCGCGAGCGCACCGCCAACGCTGATGATCGCTTTTTGCCCGACGCGCACGAATGGGAGGTCTTTCTGATGAATGTCCAAGTTGACCCAGACCGTGCTCAGGTCTGCGATAACGAATGCGGGGGAGTCCTCCTTTAAAACCTCACCGAGGCTGGCATGTTTTTCGATAACCGTTGCGTCGAAGGGGGCGGTTATTTCATAAAGCACTGCCGCATTGTCCTGCCGGCTGGAGAGCTGGTTCAGATAGTCTTCGGTGAATCCCAGGGCGCGAAGCTTCTGCTCGGCAGTGCGCAGCCCGATGTTGGCCTCTGCCAGACCGTTCTTAGCCTGGATATAATCCTGCTCTGACGAGATCTTTTTTAGCCAGAGGCGCTCCTCGCGGGCGAAATTGCTTTGTGCCAGCGTCACCCTTTCGCGGGCAGCCAACAACGTCGCCCGGCTGTCGGCCAGTTCCCGGCTTTCGAGCACCGCCATGACCTCGCCCCGCCGGACTCGCTCTCCCAGGTTTTTCCGGACCTCGCGCACGACTCCGGAAACGCGGGGGACTACGTGAGCCACACGATCGGCGTTTAAAGCCACCTCCCCGGGGAGCACCACTTCAATCTGCAGGGTCCCAGGGCCGGCGACCGCCGTTTCGATTCCGAATTCCTTGATCTGTCGCGCCGTCAGCCGGACCGTGCCTGCCGCCGAGGGCGGCGCAGGCGGCTCGGCCTCCGTCCCTGAACGGGATTCGGTTTTCGCTGGCCGCAACGGCTGGCCATGGAATGCGGGCAGATAGAAATAGGCAATGGCTGCAACCGCGGCGGCTCCTGCAAGCACTGCCGTCAGCAACACGATCCTATTTTTCAAAGGTCATCTCCTTTTTCGAGAGGGCCGGAAATGCCTGTTTCCCGGAAGAACCGCATCGGGAAAAACGGTCGACCTCGATTGCGGCTTTGAGTCCGGAGGCAACAGCCTCGATATAACGTCTTTGCAGTTCGGTATAGGTCCTTTGGGCATCGAGGACATTCAGATAGTCGAATTTGCCATAACGGAAACCTTCTTCGACCGCAGCCAGGGCATCCTTCGCGGCGGGAAGTGCGATATCCGTCAGTTTTTTCACCTCTGACTGTGCCGCTGCGAAATCGTGGCGGAGCTGAGCGAGTTCCGCCCGAATGCGCCGTTCCACCACCAGTTTTTCGGTCTGGGATTTGTCGATGAGAATCCTGGCCTCGGCGATCGCCCCTTGTTTTTTGTCAAACCATGCCAGGGGAAGGGATATGCCTGCGACCCAGGCCATCTGACCTTCCTGATTCAGGTGGCGCAGTCCGGCACTGATGGTCAGGTCGGGTTTCCTCGAGGCCTCCGCCTGGGCGAGTAGAGATTTGCGATAGTCGACAAAGGCGGCTGCAAGTTGAACCTCGGGAAGGGCCTCGAGACAAAGTGCTTGAGACGACGGCAGCGATGGAGGCATTCGAAAGTTGGCTTCGACTCTTTCGAAATCCGCCTGGTTTCCGCCCCAAAGGGCTGCCAGCCTGTCCTTCGCGGCGGTCAGGGCCCGGAGCTGTTTATCTTCATCCAGTTCCGCAGAAGCCAGCGCGACCGTTGCCCGTGTCTGCTCAACTGGAGACACCTTTCCGGCCGCCACCCGTTCAAGAACGATCTGGTGGGATTGCAGGGCCAGTCGGGTTGAATGTCTCTGGTTGCCGAGCCGTTCCTGGCAGGCCAGTACATCAGCGAAAGCTAGAGCCGCTATCGTAAGAAGTTCCGCCTGCTTGACCGCCAGCGATTTGCCGGCGAGGGATTTTCCCAGTTCCTCAACCTGTACCCGGAGGGCACGCTTCCCTCCAAGTTCGAAGCGCTGGCTCAGCTGAAGAGTGCTTTCTGCGGAACTGAATGGGCCCGGCCCGCCCACAGCCGCAAAATTCTCAGCCGTGGCAATGACTTCAGGATTGGGCTTAACTCCAGCCTGAAGGATGCGCGCCGAGGCTGCCGAAATTTCCATCTCGGATGCGGCCAGTTCCGGATTTCGTTCAAAGATGCGTGAAATTGCCTGCTCGAGCGTGATTGATTCGACCGGAGGCGGCCGATCGGCGCCCATGCTTTGCCGGCCCGTGGCCGAAAAGGATATGGAAAAAAGAACCAGCACCACGCCGGACCAGACTGGAAGACTGATTAACTTGTTGATCATGGAAGCTCCGAAAATAGCCTCTTGCCGGCAGCCTTGATTGGGGCCAATCCCCTGCCCTGGAGGGAACAGGAAGGCCGGCAATTGCCCTTGAAGAACTCGCGTGCGGCAGATCAGAGGTCGGATCTAAATGCGGAGAATGCCCCGCGTGGTAACAAGGTGCGCAGGAGAGACGCCCTCCCCGGCGCGGGACATGCGGATATCGTACGGCAATTCGGACCGGGTCATCGCTTGTCGTGGGATTATCAGATCATGCGCGGCTTGCAGCAACGGTGCCGAATAATCCGCGCATGCTTTGATGCCTGCCGCGCTCTCAAGCATGAGGTCGGTGCAGGTGTCCATTGGACGCGGGAATCCGGTCAGAGTAGAGTTGCCGGAGTTGTTTCCGGCCGTTGAGGGACGCTCGCCAGAGTTTTCGTGGCATGGGTCCTGGCCAAGGATTTCGATAAGGCAACTCCCGTCCTGGGGAATGCACTCCACCAGCAGCGGCGCGGTCAGGAAGCCGTGCATAAAAACGAAAATCGGGATCAATACTCTCATCCAAGCCATAGGGACCTGCCAAAACCGGCGGTGACAGCGTATTCAGACCAACCTTCGGTGTCAAGTAGGAGATGTTTCCACCTATGGGTGTGAAATCTCGCGTCAGCCATGATAGCTTTATGGAGAATGACCGGGTTAGGAAAGGATATGGGAGATGAAAGCTGGCAATTCCGGCGGATTTAACGGTTTTATCACCCCCGAAGGGGAGGTGGTATCCTTGACCGATGTGGACAGAATGTACGTGATCCTCAGCCGCCGCACCGAGAAATGCAGCGATATGGTCGAGAGAATGTGGGAACTCGCGCAGGAATGCTCCGAGAACGGATATCACGATGCGGCGTACCGCTACATCGTAAAAATACTCCCGTTGACGGAAACCGATGGCGAGCGGGCGCAGTGTCTGCTGTCGATGGGGCAAGCGCGGGAATCTGCCGGAAATCTCGGGGCCGCGCAGGAAGTCTATTCCCAGGCCTTTGCGCTGTCTCAGGAATCGAACCTGACCTGGTATTTTCTCAACAACAATCTTGGATTTTGCCTCAGCCATGCCGGCGATTACAAAGCCGCAGCCAAACACTGCCGCGTCGCCATTAAAATCGACCGGAAACGACACAACGCGCACAAGAATCTGGGGATTGCCTTGTATGGCATGAAGAAGTATGCCACGGCTGCCCGCTGCCTTATCCGAGCGACCTTGCTCTGCCCGCAGGATCGCCGCGCCCTTTCGTTGCTGGAAGGCCTGCTGGCATCCCATACAGAAGTTCTGGAAGAGGATCCCCGCCTGCTGGATCTTCTGCTCGAATGCCATCAAGCGGTGCATTCGGCATCCGGCCCAATACGGCCGCAGTAATAGTACAGAGACACCGCATCTCCATCGGGGCGGCGCAGGCATATAAACATCGATACGGTATTTGCTCCTAGAACAGCAGGGCCACGACAGCCGTTGCCCTTATGCGCGAGAGGACTGAAATGGATGATTTTGGCGATCAAAATGTTCTGGTAACGGGAGCCTCCAGCGGCATCGGATGGCACGCAGCGCGAATGTTTGCCCAGGCGGGCGCGAGAGTTCTTGCACATTACAACCATGGCAGGGAAGGAGCGGAAGCCCTCTCCAGCGAAGGCCGCGTGGCTGCGGTCCAGGCGGACTTGAGCCTGCCTGAGGGGATCCAGCCATTGCGTTCGGCGGTTGACGCGGTGTTCGGCGGCCGCGTGGATATCCTGGTCAACAATGCGGGTTCGCTGGTCAAGCGGGCCCGCTTTTTCGACCTGGATGAGGGATTGTGGGACACTGTGATGAACCTGAATTTAAAAAGCGTCTATTTGTGCTGCCGGTCTTTTCTACCCGGAATGGCCGAAAGAAAGCAGGGATCGGTCATTAACGTCACCTCCATCGCCGCGCGCAACGGAGGCGGGCTGGGGGCCATCGCCTATTCCACGGCCAAAGGGGCCATAATCTCGTTTACCAAGGGGCTGGCCAAAGAATTTGCGCCTTTCGGCATCCGGGTCAATGCGGTATCACCCGGCACCGTCGATACCAATTTCCACCGGCAGTTTTCCACCATGGCTATGCTGGATGCCGCACGGGCAGCCACTCCGATGGGTCGCATCGGCCGCCCGGAGGAAAGCGCGGAGGCGATCCTTTTCCTGGCTTCGCCGCGCTCCAGCTTCATCACGGGTGAGACCATCGAGGTGAACGGCGGAGCGCTCATGGACTGATGGAAGCGCGACGCATCATGCAATCGGTCAAGGGGCATGTGTCGCAGGGATTGCCGTAAGCGCGCACCACATCCGAAGGACCGATCCCGACTATGCCCGAAACGGTTTTCAAAGGGCGCATCAGCATGGAGGGCATCAGTTCCACACCGATGCGCCCGGCATCCAGCAGCCTGAAGAGCGAGGCCTGCTGACTGATCGGAATGCCACAGTATCCGGGGCTGTAGCGGAGTGTGAGGGCTTCGTCGGGCGCCAGCCGTCTGTGCAAATCTCTCATCAGGGCTTCGACCGCCGCCTCGGCCAGGTGGGCTCCGAGCGCGTGGAGCGCAAGCGCAATCAGGGCATCTTTTGGAAGTTCATCGATCCCTGAAGAATCCGCTGATTTCCCCGCGGTTGCGAGAAAGACCGCGGCGCGTGTGGCACCCGTCAAAAAATCCCCGATCGCTCCTTGGATCGAGGCGCCGTTTTCCAGCACCAGCGCAGTGTGACTCAGTGAAGCAATACGATAAAGGGAGTACATCCCGCGGGGTTTACAGCGCCCGCGAGCCCATTGGACGACAGTCTGAAGTGCCCGCTGTACCCTCTCCTCCGGTACAGCGCCGGCCGGGTACCCGAGATAGCGGACAATTTCCCCGGGATCCGGCTCTATCTCGAATTCCTTCAGGATGATCTCGGGAAAGCCGTCCATTAACGGTAGATCCCGTATTCTCGCGTGAATTCGAACATCGCCTTGACATTTTCCGGCCTGGCTTCGTCGAGCAGGGCGGAAGTATCCATGATGTAGCCGCCGCCTTGACCGCAAGTATCGATCAGTTTGCGGCAGTAATTCCGCACGTCGTCAGGTGAACCGGTCAGCATCAGGTGATTGGGCAAGTTTCCCGAAATGGCTGCAATTCCCCGCAGCACCGATTTGGCCCTGGCCATGTCCATGGTCGCAAAATGAAAGATAACTTTCCCCGGGGGCACTTCGGCAAAACATTCCAGTCGCGAGGTATCGTCCCCTTCACAATAAACCACCGGGATGACTCCCCTGGCAACCATTCCCTCGATCGCCCGCTTCAGGAAAGGCCAGTAAAAAGTGCGGTACTGCCCACCGGACATGAAGCCTTCGGATCCCTTGTGCATCCAGATCCAGCAGAGCGGGAGGTCGGCCCCGGCGGCCGCGGCGCCGTATTCGATGCAGATCCGCGTCGCTTTATCCACGGCCGCGAGCAGCTTTTCGGGCCGCCGTAATATGTCGGTCATGATGCCGCGCGTTCCCCTGAGCGTATCTCCGACGATGTCGAATGGCGGCCATGAAAATGCGGCATAGGCCTGCGGAAAGCCCTTGGCCCGGATTTCTTCACGATATTGCGCAATGGAATCAAACCAGCGTCCCAGTTCGGCGCCGGCTTCGGCCGCGTTGCGCAGGGCTTCCTGCACGGCAGGATCGGCGAGGCCCGCCAACAGGCCGGTCCAACCGAACCACATCATCGCCCGCATGGGAGGGAAGGAGGCCAGGCCTTTGAGCGCTTCGAAGGAACGGGGCAGCCAGCGTGTGGCCATGAAGTGCGAAGGATCGAAAAGGAACTCGTCGTACTCATCCCCTTTCATATACTCACCTTCGACGAACTGGTACATCACGTCGTCGCCGAGGCCGTTTCCGGCCCACCGGAACCATTTGAGCCCGAGCATCTTCATCGCCTTTGCGGGATACATGAAAATCGGGCCGAAATCGAGGTCAGGCTCGAAATCATCCACGAAGCGGTGGCAGACCTGCCGCGATAGGGCGAAGTCATTCATGGCGTCTTTGATCGAAACACCGCACCAGTGGTAGGGAAAAGCCTGGATCGGGCTGACAATGGGGATCCGATCCGGAATTTTCAGTTGAACCACATCCAGCACCCTGCGCACTCTTTCGTCATAGAGTCGAACGGCAGATTCCGCCATGATCAATCCCTCCCGATCCAGCCTTTCGCCAGAAGCACGGCAGCCGAAGCGTCTGCCCCGTAAGCATCAGCTCCCACGTAGCGCGCGACATTGTCATCCATCGGCGCGCCGCCGATCATGATTTTGACCGAATCCCGCAGCCCGGCGCTCGCGATGGCTTCGACGGTTGATTTCATCTGGTCGAAAGCCAACGTGAGGAATCCGCTCATCGCAACGATCGACGCCTTGGTTTCACGGATCTTCTCGACAAACTCTGCCGCTGGCACATCCACGCCGAGATCGTGGACCTTGAAGCGGTTGCAGTCGAGCATGAAGCCGACGATGTCTTTGCCGATGTCATGAATATCTCCAGCGACCGTGCCGAGGATAACCTGGCCGAGGACTTGCTGATCCTGCGACCCCGACCCCAGGGATGGCTTGGCCAGTTCTGCAATCGCGCGCAGGATCTCCCCTCCAAGTATCAGTTCGGGAAGGAAGAACTCCCGGCACTCGAACTTTTCCCCGATGATGGACATGCCTTTTCGCGCGGCATCCAGCAGCGAATCCGCAGGCTGGCCGGACGCGAGCATTTCTCGCGCCAGCATTAAAGCCTCATCTTCCCTGATATTCACGATTGCATCGATCAGCTTTTCTTTCATCGATCCAGCCTCCCGGAGATCCCGATCCCGGAGACTCCGGGCGGTGCCACCAGGCAGAGATTCTATGAGGGATGTTTTCATTCGGCAAACACATTCAATCAATCCGCCATCCACAATCCACAATCCGCAATTTTAAAGGCTTATCACTTGATCCGCCCTGCTGATCTGACTGAAACTAGGCAACCGGAGGAACGATGGGCGCGACGAATCAATTATCGGTTGTGGACTACGGAATCATCTTCGCCTATTTTGCGGTCACGATCAGCCTGGGGCTTCATTTCGCCCGACGCTGGAAAGGATCGGAGGACTTCTTCCTTGCCGGGCGAAGTTTGACCTGGCCCTTGATAGGGCTGTCGTTGTTCGCCACCAACATTTCGGCCGAGCACTTTGTCGGGCTGGCAGCCGGCGGAAATCGGGAAGGGCTCGTCCAGGGCGGTTACGAGTGGATTGCGAGCTATTGCCTGCTGATGCTTGCGGGAGTGTTTGCGCCGCAATACCTCAAGCACAAGGTTTTCACCATTCCGGAATATTTTGAGAAGCGCTACGGTCTGGAGGTGCGTTTCCTCCTGACCATTTACTTCCTTGCCATGATCATATTCACCAAGACCTCCGTAGCCCTGTATTCGGGCACACGTGTTCTGGCCGACCTGACCGGACTTGATTGGCAAGTCCTGCTCTGGGGAATCGGGATTGTCACCGCAATCTACACCATGGCGGGAGGCCTTGCCGCGGTTGTCTACACCGATGCCCTGCAGGCGATCATTCTGATCGGCGGATCGATCCTCCTGACCGGACTTGCAATGGACAAAGTCGGATGGTGGCCGGGCCTGGTTCAGCGGCTGCACATGCTCGGGAAACCCGATCTGCTGTCCATGGTCCGGGGGCCGGAGTCTTCGCTCCCGTTCAGCGGTTTCCTGCTGGGCAATTTCCTCGTGGGCGGAATGTTTTACTGGTGCATGGACCAGGTGAACGTTCAGCGCGTGCTTGGGGCACGCGATGTTCGCGAGGCGCGCCTGGGAGCGGTTTTCGCCGGGTTTCTCAAGATCATCCCGGTTTTCATCCTGGTTCTCCCAGGCGTCGCGGCGGCAGCCCTTTCCCTCGATATCAGGGGCGCCGACGGCGCGCAGGATTACAATCGGACCTACAGCGTCCTGGTTCAGACCCTGCTTCCGAGCGGGCTTAAGGGCGTGGTTCTGGCAGCGCTGCTCGCGGCTCTGATGTCCTCCATCAGTTCCATGTTCAATTCGGCTTCGACCCTGGTGGCACGAGATCTTGCAGCCCGGTTCCGGCCGGACCTTTCTCAAAAGAAGCAGATCGTGATCGGCCAGTTTGCTCTGGTCCTGGTGATGGTGGGTGGCATTCTCACGACACCGCTCATCGGCAAATACAGCCATATCTGGGAGTACCTGCAGGAGGTCTCCGCCTATTTTTCGGTCCCATTTGCGGTCGTGGGGCTCAGCGGCATCTTTTTGCGGCGGGTGAATCGGAGCGGAGCGGTAGCGGCCATCCTGACGGGTGTCGCGGCCAGTGCGTTTTTGCTGGCCGATAGTCACATGTCGGGAGGCTTGTTGGCCCTGTTGCGGCATCCCTATCTGAATTCGTTCCTCCACCGCTCTTTTCTGTGCGCCGTCCTGACTTTCATAGCGCTTCTCGTCGTGAGCCTTGTCACCCAGCCTCCGCCGGCAGATGTCCGGTCGGGTGTCTTTGCCTTCTCGTGGGCCAGAGGAGAGGGGGAAACCGCGCACGACCTTCGCTTCGCCGGAATCTGGATGATGGTCTTGCTCGTCGTTGTGTCGGCGCTTTGGTATCTCTTCCGCTAGGTTGTCACACAAATCCGAACTGATTTTTCGAGGCTGGATCGCTCTTCCATGAAAACCGTTCGTTCCCCAGCGCGGCATAGGCCACGGGCATACACGTGACCATGCCGCGCTGAAAATGGATTCGGTGGGGTTCACTTAGGGCGGCCTGGCGGCATCCTGCACCCGGGCTGCCTGGCTCCCGTTAAGCCGCCGAAAGGCCGCAGATCACTGCAGGTCCTCGGTGGCAGCCGCTCTTAATTCACCTTCACCTCGATGGATTTGGGCTTCGCACGCTCACACTTGGGCAAGCGGATAATCAGCAAACCATCCTTGAACTCGGCGTTGAGCTTGTCTTCGGCAATCTCGTCAGGCAGGGAAAACGACCGCACAAACTTGCCGTAGGAACGCTCGATGCGGTGGAACTTCTTCCCCTTCTCTTCTTTTTCCTGTTTCCGTTCCCCCGTGACCGTCAGGACGCCTTCCTGCAGTGTTACCTTCACGTCCTTTTTGTCCACCTCGGGGATTTCAGCCTTGATCACATATTCCTTTTCATCTTCAGTAATGTCGACGGTGGGCGCCCAATCAGCCACGGTCAACGCCTCGCGCCCACTCTCACGCCGCGTCGGAACACGCCCGAACAGACGGTTGAAGCGATCGCTGATTTCTTCCATTTCCTTGAAAGGATCCCAACGGTTGGGATCCCACCTGATAATACTTCCGTTCATCTTGTTTCTCCTTTCCTCCGGATCTGATTCCGTCACGAGCATTAATTAAAATCTGAGTCCGACTTTGTCAAATTGGATGGTGGATAAATTCCGCCCCACAATGAAAAGCAGGTGCGGTGGAAGATTCTGTCCTTCTTCGCGGCCCTGGCCACCTTATTGGTTCGATTTGTTTTGCCGACCCGATGGAGAATCCGGTATTCTGCCGTAAAAGCCATTCGCGGATGATCTGTGCATGGCGGAAGGGATCCCGCGTATCTCATGAAGCCGGAGTTCCTGAAACAGAACGCGCTGCGACTTGCTTTTGCAGCTCTATTGGCCGCCGGCGGCGGCGTTTTTTTCCTCTCCGGCGCCTACCGCATGATCAGTTTTGAAGAGCTGGTGGAACATAAGGATTCCCTGATCGACCTCGCCCGCGCTCATGAGGTTGCGGCACAGTCCGGTTTCATCGGGGCCTACCTTATTCTGGGAGTCTTCGGCCTGCCCGGGAGCACAATATTGAATCTGACGGCAGGCCTGCTTTTCGGATTCCAACAGGGCCTTTTCCTTGTGATTCTCGCCAGCACCATCGCTTCATCGCTGGCCTTTTTTTCGTTCCGCTATCTTTTCCGGGGATGGGTCGAACCCAGGGTAAGGGCGCGCTTTCCCAAGCTGGAAGATCACCTCGAACAGGAAGGCGCCTATTTTGTATTCGCCATGCGTCTCTTCCCTGTAATTCCCTATTCCATAACCAACCTGGTTCTGGCCATATCCCCTGTCAGGTTCCTGATCTATCTGGGAGTGACGCTGCTGGCGCTGCTGCCTCGCTACCTATTGTACGTCTATGCAGGGTCCCACCTGGGAGATGTTAAGAATCCGAACGACCTGATTTCGCCTCCATTGATCGCGGCCCTGTCGGCGCTGGCATTCCTTCCCTGGGCATTGAAACTTGCGGCGCCACACATCAAGAACCGATTCGGCAAAAAACCGGAATAGGCCGTTGCACTTCACGGCGTACGCATTCCCAAACCCGACAGTCCAGGTCCGAAAATGGCTAGTATGACACCGCCGGCTCGATTATATTCACGAGCATGGAAAGGGAGATTGCGGTAATGGAACGGGCGCGTCGCGCCCGCGACGCGCGCTTCGACGGGCGATTCTTTATTGGAGTCGCCACCACCGGAATTTACTGCCGTCCGATCTGCCCCGCAGCACCGCCGAAACCGGCGAATGTGCGTTATTTTCCCTCGGCAGCCGCGGCCGCCGAAGCAGGTTTCCGACCCTGTCTGCGCTGCCGCCCCGAAGCATCTCCCGGAACCCCGGCGTGGCTGGGAAGTTCGGCGACCGTCTCGCGCGCGCTGAAGCTTATTGCTCTAGGCGTCCTGGATTCCATTCCAGTGGAGGAGTTAGCGGGACGGCTCGGCATCGGCGGGCGCCACCTGCGGCGCCTGTTCCTGAAGCATCTCGGAGCGACACCCATCGCAGTGGCCCAAACGCACCGGCTCCACTCTGCCAAGAAATTGATCGATGAAACATCGCTGCCATTTACCCAGATAGCCTTTTCTTCGGGATTCCGGAGCATCCGCCGCTTTAACGCCGCATTTCAGGATCTCTACGGCCGGACGCCGAGCGAATTGCGCCGCATGGGATCGCGGCCGCGCGAGCGGGAAAAACCCCATGAATACCGCTTCAAAATGTCGTTTCGTCCGCCCTACGACTGGAATTCGCTGATCTCGTTCCTGGCAGCCCGCGTTATTCCGGGTATCGAATCGATGGCATCGGAGGGTTATCGCCGGACGATTTCCCTCTCAGGGAAAAGTGGATTCATCGAGGTGCGGCCTTCCGCGAGCGAACCATGCCTGGAAGTGCGCGTGCACTTTCCCGATCCCGGATTTCTGCTATTCATTCTGGAGCGGGTGCGCCGCATGTTCGACCTTGGCGCCGATCCAGGGGAAATCTCGGCGCATCTGCGCCGAGATCCTCTTCTGCGCCATTCTGTCGCGCTTCGGCCGGGATTGCGCATCCCGGGCGCGTGGGATGGTTTCGAAATGGCGGTTCGCGCCGTGCTCGGCCAGCAGGTGTCGGTACGGGGCGCCGGCACCCTCACCAAAAGGCTCGTCGAAACGTGCGGAGAGCGCTCGGAACACGGCCCGCTGTTCCCGGAGGCCGGCAATCTCCTGAAAGCAGACCTCAAATCCATCGGTTTGACCCGATCTAAAGAACAGACATTGAAGAATCTTGCAGAGGCAGTTCATTCGCGCGCGATTTCCTTTGATGGAAGCCAGGATCTAACCGCATTCGTCAAAGAATTCACCACGATTCGCGGCATTGGCGAGTGGACAGCCCATTATGTAGCCATGCGTGCGCTCGGGGAACCGGATGCATTCCCGTCCGGCGATCTGATTCTGCTTCGAAGGACAGAATCCGCTGAAGGCAATGTGTCGCCCAAATCATTGACAGCTCGGGCGGAACCCTGGAGGCCGTGGCGCTCGTATGCCGCGATGCACATCTGGGCGCAAGCGCTGGCGTCCGCCGCTCCCCCAAAGACCGCTGAGAAAGGAAAAGAGAGGATACGACCATGAAGTACACAGTCATGGAAAGTCCGGTGGGGCCGCTATCAATCGCAGGAGATGATGAGGGTTTGCACTTCATTCTGTTCGCCACCGGAAAGCGCGCGGCGAATCCCCTACCCGAGTGGCAAAAGGGGCTGTGCGCGGTCATTCGCGAGACTCAGAACCAGCTGGAAGCATATTTCGCAAAGAAACTGTCGCGATTCGATCTACCCTTGAAACCGGAGGGGACCCCTTTTCAACTCGCAGTCTGGCATGAACTCGAGAATATCCCCTATGGGCATGTAGTTTCGTATGGTGAGCTTGCACGCCGGATCGGCAGGCCGCTAGCCTCCCGGGCGGTCGGCGCGGCAAACGGCGCGAATCCCATACCCATCGTGGTCCCATGCCACAGGGTAATCGGCAGCAATGGCAGGTTGACAGGTTATGGCGGCGGCCTCCCGATAAAAACGGCCTTGCTGGAGCTCGAAAAAGCCCGGCTTTTCTGACCCCTAGCGCAATTCTCAGGTGTTCGGATGCGCTTCCAGGCCATGAACGGCGGTGACTATTCACGGGGGGCATGTCCCTGGCTTCCTCTCATCTTTTCCTCGCGAAAGGCCACGTGAAAGAATTCCATGGTGGCCCTCGCCTTTTCTGAGGATTGGGATTGCACAAATATAATAAGCTTAGGGAATTCATGAAACCGCCTAAGGATCAACTCAGTTAAACCTCGGACCTTCCTCAGGATTTTTCCCGGATCTTTTTCGTAACCCTATACATGTGACTGGCGCAGTTTGCTCCGGCCGTACATCCCGGCATCGCGAGTTAAAGGCAATGACGGGAAGAATGAACGCCCCTATCCAAAATAAAGGCCATAACGAAATCCATGGACAGGGGTGGGCCATCTTCCTCCGGGCGATGTCGGGTGACGGCCCTGGCATCCCACCGCATATAACTTAGGAAAGGCATAAGGCACATGAAAACGCCGCAATCTATTAGAGGCTTTCTTGTATTCCTCCTTGCAGCAGGAGCTTTGACGGGGTTGGTCGGGGCTCAAACCAGCAAAGGATCCATCGCAGGCACAATCAGGGACCCTTCGGAGGGTCTGGTGCCAGGGGCGGCTGTGACCGTAACGAACACGGACCTCGGTTCGTCACGCGAAGCCGTTACCGATGATGCCGGCAACTACAGGGTCGATGCGCTCCTTCCGGGCACTTACACGGTGACCGTATCGGCTCTCGGGTTCGCCAGGCTGCAAATCGCCAATGTGGAGGTCCGCTCGGCGTCGACGGCCACCGTGAACGGCGTGCTTCAGGTCAGCAGTCGCAGCGAGTCGGTGCTCGTTTCTGCGGATGTGGGTCAAGAAATTCAAACACAATCGGGCGAGTTGAGTGGGAACATCACCCGCACCGAAGTTGCCGAGCTTCCCATCAGCGGCCTGAATCCCATTTCCCTGGCGCTAACCCTGCCCGGCGTAAGCCAGCCGGCCAACCGGGACAACTTTGGCAACGGCGTAGGTTTTTCCGTCAACGGCACACGCCCTCGCGGCAACAACTTCCTGATCGACGGCCAGAGCAACAACGATCTTTCAATCACCGGGCAGGCTTTCCAACCAAACAACCTCGAGTCTATTGCGGAAGTGAAGGTCCTGACCAGCTCCTATAGCGCCGAGTTCGGCAAAGGAGGGGGATCAGTGACCAACGTCGTCACGCGCGGAGGCACCAATACGCTGCATGGCTCGGCCTGGAACCTGTTCCGCAACTCCGCCATGAAAGCCATCGATGCGGGCAACAAACCTCCGGCTGGCAACATCGACAAGAAACCCGTGGAGGTCCAGAATACCTTCGGATTTTCTATCGGCGGTCCCGCGATAAAGGAAAAGCTCTTTTTCTTCGGAACCGCACAATGGGACCGGTTTCGCAGCACGGCCTCGGACGACACCCTTCGGCTCCCCACCGAAGCAGGCGTCGCCGCCTTGAAGTCGCTGCCTTCGAATCCCCGGGTAAACGCACTCCTCGATGGTATCGCCAACTTGAGAGGCGACCCGAACGTGAGCCCGTCGAGCATTGGTCTCGGCTTCGGCCGGCCCGCAGTGCAGACCGGGCTGGTGACTCCCTCCGGAATCTCACAGTTCTCCAACATGTATGAGATGAGCGTCCGCGGCGATTACATACCGAAGCCGTCCGATACCCTTTCGGTGCGATACCTGCAAAGCCGCCAGACTTTTGCTCCCGACACTTTTGCAAATCCCGGGCAGTTACCGGGCTTCCGAACCTACCAGGGAGGTCCTGCAAAGATCTTCAGCTCGAGCTGGGTGCATGCTCCAGGGCCGAAAGCGGTGAATGAACTGCGCTTCGCCTGGAATTACATTGATTTCACTTTCGGTCTCCTGCCGGCAACGGCGGCCAATCCTGCATCTTCCGGTCCGACATCGATGATCAACGGCAATGGATTTCTTTCCGGCGCTGGAATCGGCGTAAACTCCGCATTTCCTCAGGGTCGGAATAACCAGACATGGCAGTTCCAGGATGTGCTGACAGTCATCCATGGGAATCATACGTTCAAGATGGGATTTGATGTCGCCAACTTCCTGGCGGAACAGGCCGTGCCATTCGACAACCGCGGCACCATCACCTACAACGCCGGCGGGGATTGCGGCGGTGTGCCCTGCACGGCCCTGGCGAACTTTGTCGACAACTACACCGGGTCCGCCGGCTCCGTCTCCAAGGTTTTCGGCAGTCCCATAACCAGGCCGAACCAGACCATTCAGGGTTACTATCTGGAAGATGCATGGCGCCTGCGTCAGAGCCTTACTCTCACCCTGGGCGTGCGATATGAATGTTTCGGTACCCCGCTGAATGTTCTCGACTACCCGGCGATTAATCCTGAGCTCGGACAGTTCAGCGATGCTTTTCCTACTGTCATCAAACAAAAGCAAGATCTGAACAACCTGGCACCGAGAGTTGGCTTTGCTTACACTCCCCGCCTCTTGCCGAGGTTGTTTGGGAATGGAAAGACTGTGATTCGCGGCGGATATGGCCTGTTCTACGATGGACTGTTCAACAATATTCTATTGAATTCGGCGGCTTCCGCTCCGAACGTTGCGGGTGGAACGATCACAGCCCCTGCGAGCGACCGGGGACTGGCTAATGCCAGCGGGCTCATATCCGCCATAGCGCCGGCGGCACCAAGCCCCTCCCTGAGCGTTACCTCGGTGGTATCGGATATCGTCAGCCCGATCACTCACCAGTGGAACTTGAACGTCGAACGGGAGTTGCCCGGCAACTTCCTTCTGACCGCGGCATACGTTGGTACTGCCGGTGTTCGGCTCTTTGGCAACGACGAATTCAATTACCGCATTAACAATGTCCGCATCAATCGGTCCCGTGGAGCCGTGATGGCCCGCACCAATGGTCGCCATTCCTCGTATCACGGCGGCCAGTTCACGCTGGATCGCCGATTCTCTCATGGAATGATGATGCGCGGCAGCTATACGTTGTCCCGGACGCTCGACAACGGATCGGAAGTATTCACGACCAGCGGCGGCTCGACTCGAGTCCAGGATTTCGCCAGCCCGGGCAGCGACAAGGGTCTCTCCGTGTATCACCGCACACACCGGGTGGCGCTCACCTACGTTTACGAAATTCCGGGCGTGAAGTCCGAAGGGGCTGCGTGGATACCGGTTCGGGCACTCACCCGTGACTGGCAGGTCTCCGGCACCTACTTTTATCAGACGGGTGCTCCCGAAACGATCTACATCGGCGGAATCGACACAAACAGCGACGGCAATGCATTCAACGGCCGGCCCGATTTGGGAAGTGCGTCGGCTCCCTTCAATTCGGTCGGGATCGACGGCACCCTGTTCGGTGTGCCAACGCCGGCAGGGATGTTTTACGAAGCCCAGAACTTTCTGAACTGCGACGATGAAACCATCCCATGCAATCCCGCGAAGGCGGCTGATAATTTCCACTTCCTGGTGCGGTCGGGTATCGGCAATGTGGGCCGTAACACAGTGGAAACCAACAGCCGTCACGACTGGACATTCGGCTTGACGCGCCGCTTCAGGATCCCGATCAGGGGTTTGGAAAGCCAGAACCTTGAATTGCGCGCCGAGATGTTCAATCCCTTCAATCATCCCAACCAGGGAATACCCATCCTGGACGTCCTGGATCCGGATTTTGACAACAACACAAAGACCCGATTTGGGGGCCGCGAAATTCGGTTCTGGCTGAAATGGAGATTCTAATTCAAGGGGCACCTGCGGCCAGTTCGACCGGGAGGCTGTCCACCGGATGGCCTCCCGGATCAGAATGATCGGCACCGAGCCTACTGCAGATTTTCTTCCTATCGCCGCATATTTCCACCGGCGCGCCCGAGAAGAATGCTTATGAGGGGAATTATTTGGGGAAGCCCATGGAGCGGAGAATTTCCCGGTATTTTGGCTCATCCCTCAGGAGATCGTACCTGGGATCAGCCTTGAGCACAATCAGCCCCACATCACGACGAACCAAGGCCTTCTCCAACCACTCGAGAGCGCGATTTTTGTCACCCAGTCCGACATAGATCAAGGCGATCCTGGCTGCATCGACATATTGACGGGAAGAAAGCTGCAGCAGTTCCTCGAGAACCTTGCGAGCCTCCTCCTTTTTACCAGCCATTCCGTAAGCAAAACCAAGATCAGCCTGTGCAATAGGGCTCGGATTGGTCGCGGGGATGCCTTTTTTGATTTCCTGAAGACCTTCCTCCGGCTTTCCTGTCAATAAGAGCAGCGTGCCCAATCTCCTGCGCGATATCTCGTGGTGCGGATCCAGTTCCAGGGCTACGAGGATCTCCTTCCTGGCCAGATCATACTGGCGGGCCGAGGCGTAGACGCGCCAGCCGAGCGCAGTGTGCGGCAGAGGCGACAGGCTATCGGTTTGGATCGCAAGCAGAATTTCGGAGCGGGCTTCCTCTGTCCGTCCAATAGCTGAGAGCAGATTGGCATACCAGTGATGGGCCGTCAGGTAGCCCGGATTTAGGCTGATGGCTCTTCGAAATCCTTTTTCGGCCTCGGCCCAGTTCCAATCCTGGCAAAAGGAGCACATTGCCAACGAAGCATGGGCTTCCCCAAGCTCCGGATCAAGCTCCAGGGCCTTCAGGGCCGCCGCGCGGGCCCTTGGAAACGCGTCCGACGGCGGGTAGTCGGCATACTCGTTGAGCATCATCCAGGCATCCGCGACCCCGGCGTAGGCGCGGGCATATTTTGGATCGTTCCGGATTGCCTCCTCAAAATATTCGACTGCCTTTCGTATATCTTCCGGCGTCCTTCGATTCCAAAAGAACCTTCCTCGCAGATAGGCCTCATGCGCCTGCGGGACCACAGGCCGCTTCCCGGCAATCCGGATTTGATCTTTTTCACTCAGAGTGATATTGATGCGCCGCGCAACAGCGTGCGCCAATTCGTTCTGAACGTCGAGAATGCCGCTCAATTCGCGATCATAGCTTTCAGCCCAGAGGTGGGTTTGATCGCTTACCTGGATGAGCTGGGCTGTGACTCGCGCACGCCCGCCTTCGCGTCTCACGGTTCCCTCCAGCACATAATTGGCCCTGAGTTCGCGTCCGATCTGGTCGACGCTCTTTCGTGCGCCCTTGTATTGCATCACCGTTGTCCGGGCGATGACTTTCAGCCGCTCCGGTTGCAGGCTGCCCAGTTGGGTAATCATCTCCTCAGTCAACCCATCGCTGAAGTATTCCTGTTCCTGGTTTCCTCCGAGGTTCTCGAAAGGCAAAACCGCAAGAACAGCGCTTTCATCCGCGGATCGGGAGGAGACCCTCAGATAATGACGTAAAACAAAAACCGCGATTCCAATCAGCGCTATCAGAAAGAGCCCGCCGAGAACAGCGGGCCATCGGGATGTCCGATGCGGGGCTTGTGTCGCGAGCTCCGGCTCGGAGTTAACGGCGGCTGGAACAGATTCATCTTTCGTGATGGGCGGCTCAAGCCGCACGACCGGCGCAATCAACCGGTATCCTCTGCGAGGCACGGTTTGAATGAAACGCGGATTTCTTGCGTCGTCGCCGAGAGCCTTGCGCAGCTCCGATATGGAATAAGTAAGAACCTCATCTGTAACAAAAGTGCCTTCCCATAGAGCCTTGAGGATCGTTTCCTTGGAGAGCACATCCCCGGGATGTTCCGCCAGAAAGACCAGAACCTCGATCACCTTCGGTTCAACCGGGATGATCTTGTCCCCACTCGTGATCCGATTAAGGTCACGCTGAACAAGCCATTCGCCCACGCTGAATTCGTTGTTCATTCCGGTCCTCAGAAAATCAGAGATTCAACTTCCTAGCATAGCGCAGCTTTCGAATAATGAGGCAAAGGATTCAAAATCAATTCGATAATGGTCGAGAGGCGCGGCCCAGCTCTCCCGCAATCACCAGGCAATCTTATTCGATCGGGATCAGGTGGTTCCGGCTATCCGTCACACAACGGGATCTTCCCACAAATCAGGACCTTGTCATCCGGCCCAGGTGCCAGCTGGAGATTTCCTCCAGCGCCAGAATCTGCTCTTCGGAGAGTCCATTACTTACAGGTCTTTTGATGAGTTCTTCTGCCAGCGCCTCGGCCTTCTGCTCCAGCCGCGGGCTTCCCTCTTCGTTCCATTGACCCCGGCGTTTTCGGCAAAGCAGCCGCGGGTAGAAGAATTCCGTCCGGCACTTCCGGAGAGTGTGGGAGGTATCCAGAAAAGAGCCGCCGATTCCCACCTCGCGGATCAGTTCCAGGGCAATGCTGCCCGGATCCGTATCAAAGCCTCGTTGAAACTTTTTCAGGTAGGAGATCATTTCATTATCGATCACGGCTTGCGCCGGCGAAATGGTCAGCTCTGATTCCAATTGTCCGATTCCCCATATGGCGGAGACTCCACTTGCCAGGTGAGTGTAATAACCGAACATTTTTTCCAGGGCGGCCTGGGGGTCGGGAGTCATGGCCTCGGTTGAAACCCAGGAGGCCGAGGGAAGCTGGTAAAACCTTCCCATCAGTCCTGAAAGGCAGGCCAACAGGGCATTTTCAGGAGCGCCTGTGACCGCAATCGCGGTTCTCATGTCAAAGATGTGCGCCAGTCCCAGGTTGTAGATCGAGGGCCGTCCCGGTTCCAGCAACTGATTGACCACCAGCCCCGCCAAGATTTCCGCGTTGCCGACCGCCGCGGTGCCCGCCAGCGTGATGGGCCCCGAGGTGCCGGCCATGGGCTCCCCGTTCACAGTCACCGGGATCCCTGCTCCGGCGCTGTTTTTGTAGATTTCCAGTGCCAGGTGTGTCCAACGCAGCGGGCCGTGGGCGGTGAAACCTATGCTGAACCAGGGATGGTTTCCCACCACCTTTTTCATTTCCTTCAGGGTGGAAGCTCCCTCGGGCGTGAAACAAAGTACCCGAAGATGTTTCCGGCTGTTCCGCGCCATGATCTCCAATCCCTTGATGTCCCGCGCGGCCGGGAGAACGTCCTCCATGGCCATTCCGAAAACTACGCTGACATTCTCCAGCTGCTCCAGCAGACGGGCCATTTCGGCCATATCTCCGGAAGTGAACAGGCGGTGCCTTCCTCCTTTCCAGATCGACATCCCCGGAACGGACCAGAAAGTGGATTCGCTCTCCGGGCCAAGCGAAACCGCCTGTCCGGCCCTATCGGTCAGTTCGACCTGCCGGGGACAAAGTTCCAGCGCCTCCTGAACCAGTTTGCGGGGAATTTTGATAATGTCGGAAGCTGCGCCGGAACGAGCCCCGCGGCTGATGAGAAGTTGGCAGATTTCGTCATGTTCCAGGCGGATCCCGGGATCTTCCAGCAATGACAGGGAGGTGTCGTGAATCTTCTGGGCCGCGTCAGCCGGAATCAAGGGACCCTTCATCGCCGGAACCTCCATTGGGAGTAATTGTGAAAACCGCAAGATTCTAACTTGAAGAAAGATTCATTAACCAGACTGGAGTTGAATTGGGTGGTAATATCAGGGCCAATCTCCTGCAATGCCGGCAAAATAACAGATGCAACAACCTCCCAGCCTCGCTGCAATGTGATTTATGATATCTGGCGGATTCACACCCACGTGGGTGTGAATCCGTCATCCCGAATGAATCGTGACGGCAGGCCTGGCCCCTGCCGCTGGGAGGCCCATCATGGCCGACAAGATCGTTTTGCGTTACCGAATTGCTTGTGTTGCCGGACTGATCCTGATCCTTCTGCTTGCCGCAACGTCTGCGCACCCCTCGCTTGCGGACGCTGGGGTGGCAGCACCACTTGTTCGCGGGAATGAGGCAACCGCCGCTCAGGAAGGGCCGCGCCAGAATATGACTGGCGCCTACGGCGCCTGGCTGGCTGACCGGGTTCTGGGGAATGGCCCAGCCTCGCTCTCTTTCCGAACTGGAAAGTGGAAAACCCCGGGGGAGTGGCGCGCGGTCGCGCGAACCCGGCTGATCGAGCGTATCGCACCTGTCGACCAGGGAAGCAAACCGCAGGTCCGCCTCGACTGGAAGGGAGAATACGAAGGTCTTCACGTCGAGCGCCTGTCATGGCAGTTGCCCGCCGGTCCCAGGACGGAGGCGGTCTTTCTCAAGCCGCTCGGAGCGACGGGGCGATTGCCGGCGATCCTCGCACTCCACGATCACGGCGGTAACAAATTCATGGGTTGGCGCAAAATTGCCCGCATCGGCCCCGACCCCTGGAAAATCCAGGCGGATCATCAGCAAAACTATTACGGCGGTGTGGCCTGGGCCAACGAGATCGCACGGCGGGGCTATGCGGTCCTGGTTCACGACACTTTTCCGTTCGCAAGCCGGCGGGTTCTGGCGGCCGATGTCCCCGAGAGAATCCGGCAGGGCGCCGCGGATCCGGATCCGGCTGACGAGGAAGGCGTCAACCAATACAACGCCTTCGCCGGCAACCATGAGCACGTCATGGAGAAGAGCCTGCTGTGCGCGGGAACTACCTGGCCGGGAGTCTACGTGCCCGAAGACCAGCGGGCTTTGGACATTCTTGCGGCACGTGATGACGTGGATCCGCTGCGCCTCGGGTGCGCTGGCCTCTCAGGAGGCGGAATGAGAACCGTTTTTCTTGGCGGCATCGACGACCGGATTCGGGCCGCCGTCGCCGTAGGTTTCATGACCACCTGGCGCGACTTCCTGCTCGACAAATGCTTCACCCATACCTGGATGACCTACGTCCCTCTCCTTCCGCGCGAACTCGATTTTCCGGAAATCCTCGCGCTTCGAGCTCCCGCGCCGACGATGGTCCTCAACTGTACGGAGGATCCGCTCTACACGTTGCCGGAAATGGAACGGGCCGACGGGATGCTGCGCGAAACCTTCCGCCTTGCGGGCGCTGCCGCGATGTACGAATCCAAGTTTTATTCTGGCGGGCACAAGTTCGATCTGAAGATGCAGGCGGATGCTTTCGCGTGGTTCGACCGCCATCTCAGGAACTGACCAAATCGGCCAAGGCGAATGAAGCCGAGGAAAGCAGCCCGAAGACCGCGCCATCCAGAACTCCAGGTTGCATCCGCTGCGGGGATCAGCATACAATGCGGTTCCATTCTCCCGGAGCGCCTATGACTACAGAATCCAACTATTTGAGCCGTCGTGATTTCATCCGTTCCACAGCCGCCGTCGGCGCTGCTGCCGGCCTGCCCATTCCGCCGGCAGCGGTCGGAAGGGATGCATCCTTGCTTCCCACGGTGAAGTTCGGACGCGCGGAGATTACCCGGCTGATCATCGGAAGCAATCCGTTCTACGGCTATTCCCACTTCAATCAGGTGTTCGACAAACACATGCGCGAGTGGATGACCGCCGAGCGCAAAATGGAAGTGCTCCATGCCTGCGAGAAGCATGGGATCAATACCTGGCAGCTGCACTACAACGATGAGCCGCATCAGGACTACAGCCGCTACAGGAGCGAAGGGGGCAAGATGAACCTGATCCTGCTGGCCGACTTTGCGCTGATGCGCGAACCTGCGCTCGTGCCGAAAATCGCCGCCGAAATGAAGCCTCTTGGAATCGCTCACCACGGCAATCGCACCGACGAGCGTTTCCGTAACGGCGAAAAAGGAAAGGTAAGGGAATTCTTGAAGATTGTGCGGGACAGCGGCGTCATGGTAGGGCTCTCGACGCACAATCCGAATGTCATAGACGCCGTGGAGAGCGAGAACTGGGACATCGATTATTACCAGGCCTGCCTTTACCGGGTGAGCCGGACTGCGGAGGAAGCGCGAAAGGAATTCGGCGAGGCTCCCATTGGCGAAATTTATTATGAAAAGGACCCTGAACGGATGTGCAGAGTCATCCGGCAGACGAAGAAGCCCTGCCTGGCATTCAAGCTGCTGGGCGCCGGAAGGCTCATCAACAACAAAGGTTCGATCGAGGCGGCATTCCGGTATGCGCTGTCCAACATAAAAGAAACCGATGCCGTCATCGTAGGAATGTATCCGAAGTACTCGGACCAGGTCCGGGAAAACACGGATATGATCCGGCGCATCCTGGGCGAGACCCTCTAAATGGCATCAGCCGCGAAACTCGGTAAGGCCTGGTCCTGGACCTCGACTTGGACCTGGACCTAAACGTGGACACAAAGAAACCGCCAGGCATGATGCTAAACGCTGCGTTCGCAAAGGCTTATTTGGAGAGAGTGTTTAAAGTCCAAACCGAGGACCAAGTCCACGTCCAGCTCCAAGTCCAGGTCTAGGTCCAAGTCGCATAAACATGGAGTTTTGCGAAGGAAACTAAATAGTCTCTTGTAGAACTCGCTCATGGAGCTTTGAGCCAGGCCTCATAACCGGAGCGCTGAAAGCTCGGCACAAATAAGCCCAGGGTGGAAGAGCGCGCGAAAGCGGGCTCTGGAACCCTGGGGCCCTGGATAGGATGGGGGCTTAGCCCTGCCAGGGCGGCACAAACGGACTATCTCGCTCTTGCAGGGCTTTCTTTTAGCAGGGCGCCTTCCGCTTACTCCATATACCTGTGCCTTAAATTAACCACATCCCGGTCGGGAAGCACTCCGAGCATCTTGTCCTGATCGTCCAAAATAGGAATGGCGCGGAAATTGTATCGCGCAAACATTTCGTGCGCTTCTTTCAGAGTGTTCTCAGGGGTCAGGCTGATGACCCTGCGAATCATCACTTCCTGCAGCTGGGTGTCATCTTCCGCCATCAGCAGATCCCGGACATCAAGGGTGCCAAGAAGGCGGCCTTCCTTGTCCAACACATACAGGTACCCGATGTGTTCTTTCCCCATCGCCCGCCGCTTGAACTCGGCGCGGGCTTCCCGGATGGTCATCTCAGGCGGAAGGCTGATATACCGGGACACTGCAAAGGAAAGGATTTCCGATTCCTGTTGTTCAAGGATGGACTTTATCTTGGTTGAGTTTTCCTTGTTGAGCAGTTTCAGAATCGCCTGGGCATCCGCCATCGGGAGCACGGCCAGAAGGTCTGCGGCCTGCGCGGGGGTCATGAGATCGATCAACCGCGCAACCCGGTCTTTTGTCAAGGAAGCGACCAGAGAGCGCTGCACGCTGGGATCGAGTTCTTCAAGCGTATCGGAGGCATGAGCCGTATCGAGCTCATCGAAGATCGCCATTCGTTGCTCATGGCCCAGTTCCTCAAGGATGTCGGCCAGGTCCACCGGAGGAATGGCAGCGAATTGCTCTTTGAGAACCTTCAGTTTCAAGTCGCCCTGGAAGCTACCCAGCGACTCCGGCAACGGCTCGATATAGCTCCAGGGAACTATTTGATCCTTCCCCCGGCCATTGCCGCCATAGAGCAGGTTTGCCAGCCACTTCATCCCGATACGCCGGAGCAGGCTGGCGCGGCTGAGATCCACTTCGATTACGAAGAGCCGGTTATTTCTCAGCGTGAGCTTGACGTCATATACGATTTCGACATCACGGTCTTCCACGTCGAGGACCTTTTTATCCAGGATGTGATCATTGAGCAACACCGCGGAAACCGGGAGAGGGTGGGTGAAAGGATCGATGGCGGGAATGTCGACCACCACTTCAGCTCCCGTGAAGACCTTGACGTGCTCCCAGGGAACTATGACCGTGGGCCTTCCGAAGGACTGGCTGACACATAGATGTGTCACCTCGGCAAATTTGTCGCGGTCGACGATCACGAGATCGTCCAGCTTCCCGAGACGGCGGCCGTGAAGCGTGACCCGGGTCTTCAAAAGTTCACTCAAATAATAAGCCTGCTCAGGCTGGTGTTTGGTACCCGGGGGATTGCCGTTCATGGCGCCTCCTACCTCTGGCTTGCCGCGACGAAGAATTTGTAAATCATCAGTCCGACAAGCGATAAAAGATAAATCCTGAGAAACAGCAGGCTGTATCTCACCACGGGTGTCATTTCGACATGGGGCTTGGCATATTTGGCGTTGATTTCCCGAACCGATGCGGCCAGGCTGCGAAAGATGCCGGCTAGGATATTCATGGTATTTCCTCCGCTCTATCCGTTTTTGAACAGGTTCGGGAATAAGGCGCTAATGGCATAAAGGGTCGACAGGATGATCAGCACTGCCACGATGGTGATGTTCATGATGTTGTCGACACGAGTGTTCTTATATTTGCCCATGGTCTTTTCGTCATTGAGCATTACGATCAGGAAGACCAGAGAACATGGAAGAAGGGTGGTGGCTATGACCTGCACGAAGAGCGTGATCAAAACGAGGGGCGCGTTGGGAATCAGGACCACACTGCCGGCCATGACCAGGGTGAAAAAGTAGTAGGCATAAAACCAAGGAGCTTCTTTGATTTTGTGATTCAGCGAGTGGGCCCAGCCGAAAACTTCGCCAAATGCCCATGAGCTGGCGAGCGAAATACAGATCGCCCCGAGCAGCCCGGCATCGAACAATCCGATCGCGATAAACGTGCCGATATACCTGTTGGTCGGCATCAACATTTGGGCGGCCTGAGCCGCGCTCTCCACGGGGACTCCATAGAGCAGCTTTCCCGTAACGATGATCAGGAACGTTGCCACCACAACGGTAAAAATGGAGCCGACGGCGGTGTCCAGCTTTCCGAAACGAAGGTCCTTTTCTTGGAGGCCCTTATCCACAACCGAGCTCTGCTGGAAGAAGAGCATCCAGGGCGCGATCGTGGTGCCGACATTAGCCATCAGCAGGAAGAAGAGGTCGTTGGTGAGGCCTCCGGGCGGAAGATTCGGAATGAAGCTGTTGTATAGGATTTCCTTAATATCCGGTTTGATCATGAAAGCGCAGGGAATGTAAATCAGGTTTCCCACGCAAAAGATCAGGGCGATCTTCTCCCAGGTCCAGTAGCGGCCGGCCAGGATCATCGACCCCATGATGAGCCAGCAAATAATCACCGTGATGACCGGAGGCACGTGAAAGACGCTCAATGCCGCTGTCATGCCGATGAATTCGGTAATCATAGTGAGCCAGTCGGTCAGGATAAGATCGAGCAGAGAAAACCAGCCCCAGAAGGGACCGAATCCGTGGAATATCGATTCCGCGTGGCCGCGCTTGGTGACGGCGCCCAGACGCACAGTCATTTCCTGGACCAGGTAAGCCACCGGGCCAAGCAGTATGAGGAACCAGAGCAGATGGACCCCGTATTTGGCCCCGGTTGCCGTATAGGTGGTTATTCCGCCCGCGTCGTTGTCCGCCACCATGCAGATGATTCCGGGTCCGGCAATCGCAAGAAAAAATCTCAGCCCCTTCGCTGATTTCCGGTATCTGTAGAACAGGCTGGATACAATATTCATATCCGGCCTCCATTGCGGAGTGGACTTGTTTCGCATTCGGCGCGGCGCCGGACAAACTCTCGGGAAAATTGGAACGTTCGAGAGATTGAACCACGAAGGCCGCGAAGACCATAAAGATTTATAAACAAATCCTTTGCGGTCTTTGTGATCTGAGCGGATCGATTGGTTTTGCGGCCTTTACCGCAATTGGATAATTCCCACCGTGTGCAATTCCTTATTTCTGTTATCAATAAACCATGCAGACATGGCAAGGGCTCTCCGGATTCGACAACCCGATAATTCTCACACCTGGCTTGACGGGCTTCGCCCAGCCGGGAAATGCAGCCTGGTTTGGGTTGGAGAAAATAGTACGGCACCCTGAATCCTCCGCATTCTTCGCCATGGGCGTGGAAGGTGCGGCAGGGGCCGGATTATATCGGTCCTATGCCGGTGGAACTTCCACGGAGAATGCTGCCTTGCCTCCGCGGGGCGGAGGCTGATCACTGCTGAAACTCATAAGCCTTTCTGGACGCGAATCGAAGCTGGGGAGGAAACAGCCATTCCTCCGCAGCGGAAGAATGGCCAATGCCTGGAAGGTAGTCAGCCGGATTCCCCCACTGGTTTAAGCTTCAGCACCGCGTACCGTGAGAGATCGCAAGATCTCAGCCACATTAGGAAAACCCTTAGCCCGGGAGTTCCTGTTCCACCCTGAATAGGACGTCTTTAGACGCCCCAGGGCAGTGGCTTGTATGTACGTGGGAGCCTCGCTTACCGAGGATCCTTACATGAATCCAACTTGCCGCATTTCCACACCTGGAATGGAGCAAGCCGAATGCAAGGTAGGACTCGTCGGCCGAAATGTCAATCGAAAAGACATGATGCGGAAGAAATCTTTAAAATGCGTAATATTAATGGGATAGGAGAATGTCCGGGAACCCCGGTCTTTAGACTTGTGCATTGGATGAAAAAAGCCTATAGATTATCCGAAACTGCTTTGAGGAATATGCCATGCCGGTCTTGCCGCAGGGAGCAGCGGTGATGGCACTGGCTGCGTGGCTGGCTGTCTCCGGAGGATGCGCGACGGAAAGCACCCTTCTGAATTCTGAGGAACAGAAGCGCGGCGCCGCGTCGGGGCAGGATTTTGCTCGGCAGCGCGAGCGGATGGTAAGGGAGCAGCTTCGTTCTCGTGACATCAGCGACCAGCGAGTGCTCGAAGCCATGTCGAAAGTTCCCCGCCACCGGTTTGTCCCCCCCGAAATCCTGGCCTCCTCTTACGACGACACGGCTCTGCCTCTCAAATTGGGTCAAACCGTTTCCCAGCCTTACATCGTCGCCTTCATGACCCAGGCCTTGAGCCTGAAAGGGCATGAGAAAGTGCTGGAAATCGGGACCGGTTCCGGCTATCAGGCGGCTATCCTGGCCGAAACTGCCCGGGAAGTGTACACGGTCGAAATCATCCCCGAATTGACCGCGTATGCGCGCGCCATACTCGATTCGCTTGCGTACAAGAACATACACTTCCGAACCGGCGACGGTTTTGAGGGTTGGCCCGAGCACGCCCCCTTCGATGCGATCATCGTGACCGCCGCTCCGGAGGACGTCCCGCCGCCCCTCATTGAGCAGCTGAAAATCGGCGGCCGCTTGATCATCCCTGTAGGGAGGTACGAGCAGGATCTCCTCCTGATTGAGAAAACGGCTTCCGGCGTATCGAAGCGCAGCACCATCCCTGTCCGTTTCGTTCCCATGACCGGCAAAGCACGCGAAAAATAGATATAACGGGTGGCGTCCCTATTTTCTTTATGGGCTGCAGAAGAGAAGTTAAACTTTGCCCATGAAAAAATACTTACTCGCCTTAGTTCTCCTCCTGACTCCTTCCGGATACGCCCAAAAATCTCCGTTCCCTGATATCGAGATTGTCGAAACCATCCCCGCCGGCACGAACCTGGGCAGTCCCGAAATCCGGCATACCCGCGATGTCTGGCTGCAGATGATCGGCAACGCGAAGAAAACCCTCGATATCGAGCAGTTTTATATCGCCAACGAACCCGGGAAACAGCTGGACGACGTGCTGGCAGCCATTCGGGCCGCCGCCGACAGCGGCGTCAAGGTCAGGTTAGTCGTGGATGCCCGGATGTATAAAACCTACCCGGAAAGCGTCGACAGCCTCGGCCGGCACCGTAACATCGAAACGAGACGTGTCGATTTCGGCAAGATCGCGGGCGGAGTCCAGCACGCCAAGTTCTTCATCGTCGACGGCGAAGAAGTATTCATCGGCAGCCAGAATTTCGACTGGCGCGCCCTGGAACACATTCATGAACTGGGGCTCCGGATCCGAAACAAGAAGCTGGCCGAAGCCTTCGGCGGAATTTTTGATCTGGACTGGCAGCTCGCAGCCCTGGCCCCGGATCAACTGAAATCCATCTCGCCCGGCAAAGGAAATTTTCTCGCTCCCATCCGCATTTCAGGTCAGGCTGGGGAAATCGCGGGATTCACGCCGACATTCAGTCCCCGGGGCTATATCGCGGAGGCATCGCTCTGGGACGAGAAAGCCATACTCGACTTGATCGACGGAGCTCAGAAAAACCTGACCCTGCAATTCCTTTCGTATTCCACCCAGGATCGGGATGGGGCTGCCTATCCGGTCATCGACGACGCTATTCGCAGGGCTGCCAAACGAGGCGTTTCGATCCGGATGATCGTATCCGACTGGGAGAAAGGGACACCCGCGGAGGCAGCGCTCAAAGCCCTTTCCCTTCTCCCGAATGTGGAGGTGGCGTTTTCGGTCATTCCCGAATGGAACGGCGGATACATTCCCTTCGCGCGGGTAGAGCACTGCAAATACATCGTCGCCGACAGCGCACGATTCTGGCTCGGCACCAGCAACTGTGAGAAAAGCTACTTCTATACTTCGCGCAATCTCGGAATTCTCTGCTCAAGCCCTTCCCTGGCCGGGGGGCTCGCGAGGATATTCCAGAAAAGCTGGGACAGCCCCTACAAAGAAAAAATCACTTCGCAAGGCAAGTATTCGGCACGCGAACACGGCGAGCGTAGGTAAGGAATCCCGGGCCTACCCTCCATGTGACTGCTGGGCCGCTCTTCTGGCTATCTCCTCGGGAGAGACGTCTTCGATGTGGGTGGCTGCATACCATTTGTGTCCAAACGGATCGTCAAATCCTCCCGTCCTGTCACCGTAAAACTGGTTCGCCACTTCGCGGACCACTTTCGCCCCGGCTGCGACAGCCCGGCCGAAAACGGCATCGACATCCTCCACATAAACCATAAGCATGACCGGCGAACCCCCGACAGTCCTGGGACTGAGCGCCCCAATCTCGGCATGTTCGTCGGCCAGCATGACGGTCGAATTGCCTATCCGGATCTCGGCATGGCCGATCCGGCCGTCTGGCGCCGGCATCCGCATAAGCTCAGTCGCACCGAAGACGCCTTTATAAAACTCGATGGCCTTGGCCGCGTCGTGAACGATCAGATAAGGAATTACCGAATGGTATCCTTCCGGAACCGGTTGAACTTTGGCGCTCATAGCTCCCCTTTCACAATATCGATTTTTGTCAGCGCATCAGGAGGCCGGCGCAGCAAGTTGTTCTGGCCATGCCCGAAGGTTTCTCATTTCCTGAATGGCTGTAATGAACCCGAGTGTTTTAATGATATCGCCGGCCGTGAATTGTGAATAGTGGGAAAAGGAGGAGAGTGGAATACGCGGCGCCATAGACGGAGGTCATGACGCCGCGTTCATCCAGCTCAGGACAGCCGCTGATTCCTGGACAAATCAGAAGCTGAACTTGAGCCCGAGCTGAAAAGATCTGCCCTGGCGGTCGAACTGCTTTTCATTGAGGAAATTCGCCGCCGTGACATTAGCATAAGACGGGCTGGTGGCATTCGTGCTGATTACTACCGGTGCGATGTCGGCAAAACCAAGGGCATACTGGCCGACGTTGAAAGTGTTGAACATTTCGAACCGGAACTGCAGCTTTTTATCCTCTGTGATGAGGAAGTTTTTGAAGATGGCCATGTTCCAGACGTTGAAGTGTTCCGAATCGATCGTGTTGCGGCCGACATTCGCCACTGTACCGGCCTGGGCCTGAACATAGCGCGCGGAGGAATTGGCCGCCACATACCCGACCACGCTCGCATTCCCTCCGCAAGCCGAGGCCGAAGCTGCCGTGCTGGTCACTCCGCTGGCGTTCCGGCAGACAAACCTCACCGCCGTACCTGTGCGACCTGTTCCGTTGGGATTCAGGATGACTCGATCCCCGGCTGTGTCCAGGTTCCCGTTGGCATCCACTCCCGACTGGACCGTGATCGGCTGGCCGGACTGGAACAGATAGGTTCCATTCCATTGCCAGCCCTTCAGCGCTGCCTTCAAAATCCCGGATTCTACCCGGGGTGCGGGCAGCTCATAGGCCCACATCATCGCTGCTTTCTGTCGGACGTCCAGCGTGGAACGCGACCATTCGTCCCTCAGGTTATTGGGATTCTGGGGCCGCCTGGGATTGACCACCGAGGTGAAGAGATCATTGGTGCTGTTATCCATGGCCTTGGCCCATGTGTAATTAGCCCGGAATAACAGACCGCCGGCAAACCTCCGGTTCAAATCCAGCGAGCCGCCATGATATTCGCTGACTCCCGCCGGTTGCATGGTGGTTATCGCGTTGGGGAACCCTTCCGCCGAATACGGCCGGCCGCGCGCTGAGAGAAACTGGGCTAAGGTGGCGGCATCCCCGGGCACGGTTGCAGGGATTTCAGAAGTGGAAAAATAAGTGGGAAGCGCCCGGGCGCCCCTTTCAAAAGCAGTCTGTGAATTCAACTGAATCTGGGCCGGCAGGAAGATGGCGCGGGTTCCCAGGTAGCGGATTTCCAGGGTTGTATCTTTGAAAATCTCATGCTGGATCCCAAGCGCCCAGTTGAACACCTTGGGCATTTTGGCGTCCACCATCAGCTGGTTGGTCATCGACCGCGCAGTCGCCTGATCGGTCGGGGGGCGATACTCCAGCTTCATGGCACCGCCGCCCAGGAAGTTTGTTCCCAGCCCATCAGCCCGATAGCTGGCGCACCATGTGGGCGGAGCTGCGAGCTGTCCGGCACAAGCCGCCGTAGCACGGAGGATGGTCTGCTGCTGCGGGGGCTGGCCGTTCATGTGGAAATTGAACGGTGCCACGTCATAGCCGATGCCGGCGCCGCCGCGGAGCGCCCATTTCCCATTCCCGAAAAGATCCCAGGCAAAGCCGAGCCGGGGAGAAAAGTTGTTCTTATCGGTGGTTGGAGTGTGGAATACCAGGGGCGTGCCAGGGAGGTCGGAAACTGAGTTTTTCTGCTGGTTGGCCGCAGCATTGGGATTGCCGTAATACTCATAGCGCAACCCGGCATTCACGGTCACCCGAGGGGTCAGCTTGAAATCATCCTGTACGTAAGCAGCCACATTCCGGGCGTTGAGACTGGTCACACCCGAGCCGATCCCTTGCAGCTGGTCGTTGGCCGGAACCTGATCCAGCAGCAGGTTGGTGAGATTCGTGTAGTAGTAAATTCCTCGGGAGTTTTGCAGGAAATTGTTGGTGGATGTATACCAGCGATATTCCGCGCCGGTTTTGATGGAATGACGGCCATAGAGCTTGCTGACCTGTTCCTGGACCTGATACTGATTCATGGTCCGGCCCTGCGGATAATTGCTCAAAGGTCCGATCTGAACCCCGAGCCCCTCCGCCACTTCCACATTCGGGAACGTGGCCGCAATTCCCTCGAGCGTGGCCCCGTTGACAAAGCGTGAGTAGGAGCCGCGCAATTCGTTCACCACCGTATTGCTCATCACCCAAACGTCGCTGAGGGTGATCTTTTTGTTGTCATTGGCGCCGAAGGCGAAGAACTGGGGTTGAGGCACGGGCGGCGCCTGCGGGGAGCGGCGCCGCGTGTAAATATAGCCGCCGCGAACCGAATGCTTGCCGGCATTCACATCGCTGTTGATCAGATAGTCGTACTGTGTGAACCAATCCGGAGCGCTCAAGGATGCACCGCCAATCGGAATTTGGGTGGTGGTCGTTCCGATGGTCACCGGCGTCGTGCCTGTCTGCGCAGGTGCGGTGGGAAATTGACCGAGTATCTGCCGCACCGATTCGTTGATCGCCAGGCTCTTCAAAGTCGTGAGGCCGGAGTCCGTGGGGAGCGTCGCGGTGGACCCCAGTGCCTGGCGGCCCTGGGTCTGGTACTCGAACGAACCGAAAATGAACCATCGGTTCGGCATGATGGGACCACCCAGCATTCCCCCGGTGCGGTTGAAGTCAAACCGGGGACTGGGATTGGACGCATCCGCCAGGTTGCTTATCGCCCGGTAATTGCGATTGATGTTGTAGAGCCACGCCCCACCGTGCAATTCGTTGGATCCTCTGCGGGTCACAACATTGAACTGGCCGCCGGCCGCGCTTCCGACTTCGGCGCTGAACTGGTTGGTGCTCAGGCTGAATTCCTGAACCGCATCCGGAATCACCTGCTGGGACACGACCGTGGTTGATGGATCGTTGTTGTTGACCCCGTCCACGCTGAAGCTGTTCTGCCGGCCGCGCAGGCCGCCGATCGATCCCCCGCTGCCGGACGTACCGCCCAGCGCTGTTGTGGTGTTGGGGAGGAAAATGGCCAGGTTCAAAACCGAAGTGTTCTGGCCGGCCACCGCGGGCAATTCCGCCACCATCTTGTTGTCAAATGATTTGGTCAGCTGGGAACTCTGGGTCTGAATGAGATCAGCTCCAGCCACCACCTGGATCGTTTCCATGTTCCCGGCCACCGCCAGCTCAACCGATACTTCGGTCACCTGTGCTGCTTGTACCTGAACCCTGGTGCGGGAATATTGCGCAAAACCCGGTATCTCCACCTTGACCGTATAGCTTCCTACCAGGAGATTCGGAATCGAGTAATAACCCGCAGCCGATGTCAATATCGAACGTGTCTCACCCGTCTGGTCATTGACTATGGTAACCGTCGCACCGGGGACGACTGCGCCCGACGGATCCCTGACTGTGCCGCTGATCGACCCGTCCAGCCGCTGGGCTGGAAGAGGGCCGGCGCTCAGCAGGAACACTACCAGCATGAGTATCCAGCGCATTGACCAAACCGATCTGTTCCATTGCATCACATTCCTCCTTATGCACGACCTCGCCTCCGCCGATAAATCGCCGCGATCCATGGCGACGGCAGTCAGCAACACGTGTGATTCAATTCCTTGTACAAAATTCGAGGGCGCAAAAATCGCCGTGGGATGATTCAATGGGAAAGACGAAAGTCCGGAGGATTTCGGGGATTAGGGATATATTAGGTTTTGATAAGGGAGGGTCCGGGCTTTTCCTAAATCCAGTCAACCACAAAGGCCGCTGCGAAAATGGCAAGGAGGATTTGCCGGTGTTGGAAACTGCAGATATCCGGAGGGAGCGGGAATGGCAGAGGATCTATCAGGCAAGGTAGCTTTGGTTACGGGCGCCAGCCGGGGCATCGGTCGAGAAATCGCCCTGTCTTTCGGGCGGCATGGCATCCATGTCGCGGTGAATTACCGCGAAAAGCGCGGCGCCGCCGAGGAGATATGCCGGCAGATCATGGACTGCGGCTCACGCGCCGTGGCGCTTCAAGCCGATGTTTCATCCGCGCAGGAGGTGGGCAGAATGGTCGAGCAGGCTCGCCGTCTGCTCGGACCTATCCTCATCCTGGTAAACAATGCCGGCGTCTCAAGGCCACAGCCGGTCGAGGAGATTCGCGAAAAAGACTGGGACGAAATCATAAACATCAACCTGAAATCTCACTTCCTCGTGACGCAGGCAGTGTTGCCCGATATGAAAACTCAACGCTGGGGACGGATCATCAACCTGTCTTCCGTCGCAGCGCAGCTCGGCGGAGTCATAGGGCCGCACTACGCCGCTTCCAAGGCCGGCATCATCGGCCTGACCCATTCCTATGCCGCGCTGCTGGCCAGAGAAGGAATCACCGTCAATGCGATCGCGCCGGCACTGATCCACACGGACATGATCACCTCCAATCCCAAAGCGCGCCCGGATATCATCCCCATCGGCCGCTTCGGGACAGTGGAGGAAACTGCAGATGCCGCCCTCATGCTTGCAGGCAATGCATATATCACCGGCCAGACAATCAACGTGAACGGCGGGTGGTACATGAGCTGAGCCCACTGAGTTTCCCTGCTGCCTCATGTGGGTTCGGGCTGAACAGGGTGTTTCAGAACTGGCTGGACTGCGGCTATGGAACGGGCTTTCAGCCCTTTATCTCATTTCCGCCTTTCCTGGGGCTTCGCCCTCCCGCGTCGCGGGATCTGCGACGAGGCTGGTATGGGATCGCGCTTTCAGCGCTCGCAAATGATGGAATGGCCTCCTTATACGAAATTTGGAGGGCCGAAGGCCCGGTGCCATACCAGCCCAGGGCGAGGATCCCGCGCAGCGGGAGGCGAAGCCCTGGGGTCAAGCCAGCTCAACAGAGAGGGCTGAAAGCCCGATCCATAATGCATCGTTTCCTGGTTTTGAGACAGCCTATGAAGCCCGGACCCATATGATCTATTGCTGCAAACCCGACAATCAAGGCTTCGCCGTTGCGCCGGGCATCAGGTATTTGTTGAACCAGGCAAGGTAACGTTCATATCGGTCGCGCACATAGCTCGGCACCGTAATGCCGTGAAACTGGCCCGGATAGATGATCAACTGGGTATCGATTCCGAGACTTCGCAGCGCCTGGTACATCTGTTCGGCGCCGGCCGTGGGCACATTGAAATCCCTGTCACCCGAAAGGAATAGGGTCGGCGTTTTAATCCTGTCAGCCTCGAAGAAGGGATAGGATATCTTGATCCAAAGATCTTTAGCCTTCCAGGGGACGCCAAGTTCGTTTTCATATTGGATAGTGTACTGATCGGTCCCGTACATGGAGAGCTGCAGAGCGCTGCTGGCGCCGCTTATAGCCGCCTTGAATCGCGAGTCTGTGGCGATGGTGTAATCGGTCAAAATACCTCCATAGCTCCATCCGCCGAGCCCCAGCCGATCAGGATCGGCCACACCGCTTGCCACCGCGGCGTCAACCGCGCCAAGGAGATCCATCACTTCCTTGCCGCCCCAATCCGCGCGGATCGCCTTTTGGTAGGCAGCTCCCCGGCTCGAGCTCCCGCGGTAGTTGACCGAAAGCACCACATAACCGTTGGCGGCGAAATATTGCCGGTCGAAACTGAAAGAGTGTTCGTCCTGCCCGTTCGGGCCGCCGTGGATCCAGAGAATCAAGGGATACTTCTTCCCTGCGACGTAACCGGAAGGTTTAACCAGAAGGCTGTGCACTTCCGTGCCGTCCTTGCTTTTGGAAGTGAAATCTTCGGTAATGCCAAGTTGAAGCTCGGCCCACAAGGCGTCATTTACATGCGTAATCCGGCGCAATTGGCCGCTTTCCAGCGCGAAGACTTCCGTCGCTTCGTTCGCCGTGCCTGACAGAAGGGCCATGCTGCTGTCGTCGCGGCGGGAAATCGAAGAGCAGGTCCTTCTCCCGGTGGTCAGCTTCTCCACCGCCCCTCCGTTGATTGAAACACGGCCGACGTAGGATGCGCGATCATCCGAGACGGAAAACAAGATCTGCCCGCCATTGGCAGCCCAGGCTGGATTTCCCTGGACCGGACGGTCCAGCGACTCTGTGAGCAGCCGCGGGCTCCCGCCTTCGATAGGCACGATGGCCAGTCTGTTCAGCCCGTAGGCCGTGTTCCGCTCGTCCTCACCCTGCAAATAGGCGATGAACTTGCCGTCGGGGCTCCAGGCCGGGCGCCCGCCGTCGCGTCCCGTATAGGTCGTCAGCTGACGCGGCTCGACGCCGGCTCTCGCTTCGACGACAAAGATATTGGTGTCGACGTTCCGATCCGGGTCCTGCGTTCGATTGCTGACAAAGGCAATGAACTTTCCATCAGGCGACCAGGAAGGATTGGTTTCATCGAAGCGGCCCGAAGTGATCACCTCCGCCTGGCGGGACTCGACGTCGAAAAGAGTCAAATGGGTGCGAAGCTGGCCCAGGTATCCTTCTCGATCCTGCTTGAAGTGGTAGCGGTCTATGACCACCGGCGGTTTGGCCTTGCGCTTCCACCCCTCCTTTTTCTCAGGATCAGAATTGGGATCAAAGTCATTAACCTCAAGAAGAATTCGCTTGCCGTCGGGGGACCATGCATAATCGGCCACTCCGCCTTTGATTTCGGTAAGCTTTTGCGCTTCGCCTCCTGCCCGGTTGAGCAGCCAGACTTGGGCTCCCTTCTTCTTCTCTTCCTCGTCGCCGCGCGATGCGATAAAGGCGAGGTAGCGCCCGTCGGGGCTCCAGCGGGGAGAGCTTTCGCTGCTTTCGGGCATGGAAGTGAGCCGGATTTGCTGGCTGCCGTCCCAACTGGCCATCCACAGGTCGGTGTCACGCTTGTCCTTTTCCCCATCCATCGTGGCAATGGTATAGGCCACCCATTTGCCATCCGGCGATACCTGCGGATCGCCGACGCTTTTGATCCTGACAAGATCGTCCAGGCTAATCGGACGCTTGGAAGATTGAGCCAGCGCGCTGGTCCCGGACGACATCACGATCGCCCAAGCGGCGAAAAAAAACAGGCGAAGCGAACACATCATCTCAAACCCTCCTGACAAAAATTGAGAATACAAACCCGGACTTGCGCACGGCGGGAGTCGTCCACCTGCGGCAAATGCAGCAAAACCAATCAAACCGCCAAGTTTTCGGCGAGCCTGCATTTACGGGCTATTTCTGAGGCGCCGCCGGCTTTACGAACTTGGAGTCATCCATGGGGGTGTTGTGCACCACTTCGGCATAAACATCCTTGTAGGCATAGTCGGGCCTGAGGCGGCGGGCCACAAAAGGAACTTTGACTCCATTCACATCCCGGTAGTCCTCGAAATCAACCTCTTCCGGAATCTGTCCGACGGCGGTCTCATCGCGGTAGGACATCCGCAGCAACAGGCCGGTCTGCACGTCAAAATAAAACCGCTCCGGCCGGTCGCCCGCGGGCGTTCCCATAATCACATAGGCATCACGATCCCCCACCTTCTGCTTTCCGGCGACACGCAGGTTTTGGTAGTCCGATTTCAGCCGTAACGGCTTGAACAGGAACGCTTCTCTTTTCACGCGAGCCAGTTCCGCACCGGACAGATCGAAAAGCCTGCCTTTGTTTTGCACCCAGGCCGAAACTCCGTCGGAAGCGAACACCATGGGCGATTCAAAATGGGTTATTGCGAAAAGCTGGCCCGATTTCTTCTGATACACCTCCACGGAGGCGCTTGCACCCTCGGAAGTGGTCCGTGTTCCCTTCATGACGCGGGTCGAAATCTGGTCGATCGCAGCCTGGCCCCCCATTCCCTCGATATACTTTTCGAGGATTTGATCGACGGTCGGCATGGGCTCCTGTTTCCTTCTCTCCTCGGGGCGCGCAGGGCGGACCGGCGGCTTGTCGGTTATTTCCGCGAAAGTGAGCTGCGAGGCAGGCCGGACCTGACCACGATGGCAGGTATTGCAGGTTATCTCGGTTCGCCCGTTGAAATGCGCCTGGTTGATCGCGAGGGTCATCTTGATCATGTTGCGAGCATCTTCTTTAGCCTTGCGGCCGTCCTTCTCGAACTCGCTGTCATTGACGTGGCAGAAAGCACAGGTGACGCCGAGTGCGTTCTGCATGTAGGACATGATCGGCGCGACTTGAGCCGCGGGCAGGCCCTTCAATGCCTGGATGTTCTTGAACATCTGCTCTGCAGTCTTCGGAGCCTGCTGCGGATCCTGCCCGGCCAGGCCGAGAGAAGGCATGGCTAAGAGGACAGCCAGGACAGCCAATCCTGCCCCCACTGAGCATGGCCCATTGCCGGGGAACTTTGACCATGGGGATCGATTCAACATTCTGCCTCGCCACTAAGAAGCCCGCAGTCTGTTCTGACGGCTGCCTGCCGGCGCCATGGAGCCGATTTTGCCGCTTCGGCCCACAGACCGCCTGATTTGCCTGCACTGGTTTCTGGGATTTACACCCGAATACACAACCGTATGGAATGTATTATAGACCGCAAAAAGACGGCCATCATGCAAATCCGTACTCTGGCGACTGCCCCTATCGTTTTTTTCCTCCATCTCCTCCGCCCCGCGCCTTGCGCAGAATCGAGGGCGTGCCTGCATCAGGGCGTTTTACCACTCCGATTCGAAGCCATGCCCCACCAGTTCCCAATGCGCCAACGCCCTTCCCCTGGTGATGGGCCTGGCAGGACCGACCGAGGGAGTGAAGTTCGTCCGCGCTGAAGAAAAGCGGACGATCCTTGAAATAGGTTCGGGAATCTATAGATTCTCAGCCCCCTCGCAAAGATGCCGATTCATAAACTTGCCAAGGGGCATTCGGCGGGATGATTCATGGATCGCGGTGCCAATGAATAAAGCGAATTCGCCAGACGCCCCGGTTGCATCGAACCAGCATGCTTTCCTTGCCGATGGAATCTTCGGTCTTCCCGTTCAGGGAGGTTCGCATCCGGTAGTTGAAGAAAACCAGAGCCTCGCGCGCTGAGAGCATAACGGTTCGCGGGCGATGGAGGGTGTAGGAAAGGATCTGTAGGGGGCCTGAAAGATAGTCCCGGTACTTGCGGAAAAACCGGCGTTTTCCCGCCAGAGCCTCAGGGAAAGCGGGCCCGATTTCGATGATGTCCTCAGCCAGGCGGGACGACATGCCCCGGGTATCTTTTCGGATCCAGGCCTTGGTTAGTTCCCTGATGGCTTTGAGCGGCGAATCAGACATTACTTGGCTCCGGCGCGGAGCAGCGACCTTTCGCCGTCGCAGCTCAAGATTACCCCTTCGAGGGTAATGCTTTCGACCAGGTAGCGTTCGTCGATGTAATCCCCTTCCATGTATTTCCGGCCATTAATGAACACGCGGCGATCGGAGGGGGCCTCCGCATAGGAGAGAATGCTGATCGTCATGGCCTTCATGGCCTCTTTCAAAGTCTTGCCCTTCGCCAAGCCAGCTTGGATGGATGGAACTCCCTCTCCTGAAGTAGCAGCTGCCGCGGAAGCATCAGGCGGCGCGGGCTGAGGAGCGACGGCCGCCGGTTGCGCCGGGACGGGCGCTTGTGGTTCAGCAAAGCCAGGCGGATTCGGCGACCTGGCGCTGCCGGAAGGCTTTTCGGCAGTGCTTTTTCTCCGGAAATTCGGGGTTTCCACCGAAGGATCTGCCGCAGGAGTATTAACCGCCGGCGCGGACACTGCGGGCAATCCTGCGGAGGATGCTGATTTTGCCGGTAAAGGATTCGCGGGCTGGATGGCAGCAGAAGCTGAAGCGAGTTCGCCTGTTGCGCCGGCAGCTTTGGGGGCGTGGGCCACATTCGGATCGCGATCCATTTGAATCTCGGCGACGGGTGTGCTCGGGGATTCAACCGCCATTCGTCCGGGGGGCAGAAATAACCATAGTGCCGCAACCAAGCCGATGCCCATGGAGGTGGCAAAGATCCATAGCCTCGCCCGGTTTTCAGCCGGAGCCTCGGAGGCCGAAGGCGGTGAGGCCATCCGTTTGAGCCCTCTTTCCCGCTCGGCTTTGTTCAGCGCATCGAGTATATAGGACATGGCTATCCGCTCTCCCCTCCTAAGGAACCCGGACTGCTATCGAGGGAATCTCGGGACTGCCGAGGTCAGCGGTCATTCGGACGAGCGTTTCGCTGCCGACAAACCCGTCCGGAATCAGAGATCGGCTGCGTTGATAGTCCATCACCCGCCGCCGCAAGCCTTCGTCGAAGCGATTGGAGAGAGCGCTGCCCGGCTCCTTATTTTCCAGCAGGTCCAGCGTCCGCCGGAGCCAAATCACATCATCGCCGCGGGAGCCCGGCATCAGTGAGCGCCGAGCCAGGGGCGGCCTCCAAATCAAGGTGAAGGAACCGTCCCAGAGCCGGTCAATCTCAAGCAGAGGAACCGAATACTCCTTGCCTCCGAGAATTAGAATCGCGGCTTCGTCACCGAGGGAAACGAGTGTCGCGCTCTGGCGCCGGCCCGTGGGGAGAACCAGTTCAAGTATCGCCGGGACATTGAAGCGGCGCAACTTTGGCCAGCCGCCCTGTTGCGAAAGGCATTCGAATCCCAGTTTGCTCGCCGCCGGGCATCCGGGGGAAACCATATCAGCCGGAAGCTTTGCACCCCAACGGGCCAAAAGCGTTTCGAAGCCGCCGCCGGCATCCTCGCGCAGGGACGGATCCGCAAGAAGATCGATCAGCTTGCTTGCCGTGGGAGGTGAGGCCGGGGCGCCACCCGCCGGCCCTGACACGGCCGCCTCAGGCTTGTTTTTCGCAGGCATGGAAGCAGGGTCCGATGGTGACACGGGAGCATTGTCCGGTCTTGCAGAACCGGAAGAAGCGGCCTCCGTCTTGCGCAGGAATGAAGCATTAGAAACCATCAGCGGAACTGCGATTCCGGCAGCCAGCGCGGCAAATACAAGAGATCCTGCCGCCCACATCGCCCTGGGCCGGCGGTACCAGGGCACAATCCCGCCGGTTTCAATCCCGGCCTGACGAACGATGGAAGCCGTCACCTGACGCCGATCCAGGGAATAGGCGCCCAGGAGGGCGCGATCGCAGATGATGTTGATCAGGCGCGGCACTCCTCCCGAACGAAGGTAGACCTTGCGCAGGGCTCCAGGGGTAAACAGCGCGGCTTTTCCCCCGGCGACGGAAAGCCTGTGGCGGATATACTCATACGTTTCGCGCCGGGAAAGAGGCAGGAGGTGATACCGTGCGGTGATACGCTGCGCCAGCTGCCTCAGTTCCTTTCGCCCCAAAACGGACAGAAGCTCCGGTTGTCCGATCAGAATGATCTGCAGAAGCTTTTCCCTGGTAGTCTCCAGGTTTGTCAGCAGGCGGATTTGTTCCAGAACGTCACCGCTCAGGTTCTGTGCTTCGTCGATAATCAGCACGGTGCGCCGGTGCCGCGCGTGGGATTCAAGCAGGTGATGATTCAGGGCATCGATGAGGACTTTGATGCTTTCTACTCTTTCGGGGTAGGGGACGCGCAATTCGTCGCAGACCGCCGCGAGCAGTTCAAGCGCTGTCAAACAGGGATTCAGGATCAGGGCGATATCGGTTTCCGGTGGCAGCTGCTGGACAAGGCTCCGGCAAAGCGTGGTCTTGCCGCAGCCTACCTCGCCTGTGAGTTGAACGAATCCCCCCGCTTGCTGAACACCATATAGGAGGTGGGCAAGCCCCTCGCGGTGCCGTTCGCTGACATAAAGATAGCGAGGGTCCGGCGTCAAAGAAAATGGGATCTCGTCTAATTTGAAGAATTCGGCATACATAGTTTCAGGCTGATTCCCGCGGCCCTGGAGGAAATCGAGATATAGGACACCAATACCTTCTGATTATGCCTCCGGCTGAACGCGGCATCGAATGGAATATATACCAGAGACGCCCTGCAGGGTAATATTTCGCGGCAAATGGCCCTTTGGCGGGAGGGGAATAGGTCGTGGCATCCCTCGGTTTCATGATTACTTTGCGGTGCAAATGCCGCCTCGATCCGGTATAGTTGGATCAAAGTCCCAAAGCACGCTGGTATTCCATGGAGTGAAAATTCTATGACCTTAAGAGTTTACGGCGGAGGAATCCTGATCTCCGCCGTGATTGCGGCCGGCGCCATTGTGACGGCCCAGGAAGCGCCGAAACCGGCGGTCACAATCCAGAGGTCGGCACAGGCGCCCCGCAAAACCTACAATGAAACAGCCGATGCCAAAGCCCAGGTTGCCGCTGCCATCAAAGCGGCTGCGGAGGATGATATACGGGTTTTTATCAACTGGGGATCCAACGAGGACGCCCGCTGTACCGCTTTCACACAGGCGTTGCGAGCCCCGGAGATCACCGAGCCGAGGTTTTTTGCCGACGAATACAAAATCGCAGCGGTCGATGTCGGGAAAGCGGACAAGAACCAGGAACTGGCCCTCCTCTATGGCGCAAAGCTCGACGCGGCAGGGCTTCCCCATTTCACTATCCTCGACAGCTCCGGAAAAGTGCTGGCACAAGCTTCGGCCCGCGAGTTTCTGAAGGAGGGAGATCCCTCCAATTTCGACCCCAAAAAGGTCGCGCGGTTCCTTGCCGCAAATAAGGCCAAAGCGGTCGACGCGCAGCCGCTTTTCGATGCAGCGATGTCGGAAGCGGGGCGCGAGAACAAATACGTCTTCCTTTGGTTTTCCGCACCCTGGTGAGGGTGGTGCCATAGGCTGGGCGCCTGGATGGCGGCCAAAGACGTTGCACCGGTTCTCGCGAAGGAATTCGTCCAATGCAAACTCGATTACGATCGTATGCCCGGCGCCAAGGAACTGCAGAAGCGCTATGCCGGAAAGGACATGGGGTTGCCATGGTTTGTTTTTCTGCAGGGCGACGGTAGCGCCGTCACGAGTTCCACCATGGCCGACGGCAACAACACCGGCTTCCCGGCCAAGCCGGAGGAAATAGCCCATTTCAAGGTAATGCTGGATAAGGCAAAGCGCCGCCTCACCGGCGAAGATATCGCTTTTCTAGTCCAGTCGCTCGAAGAGGCCAACAAGAAGAAACCGTGATCCGGGAAAAGGATGAGTTGTCGGACCGTGATTACGACAGTTATCTCCTGACACCAGGTCCGAAGGACCGGAAGAAAACAGGCCCGGCCGATTGCATGATTCCGGAACGGCAGAGCGATGAACGCCCCAAAGACAATCAACACGATCGCCGCGCTCGTACTTCAGCACAACCTGCTCCTGTATTCCCGGGATCGCAACTTTGACTGCCTCCCGCAACTCCCGAGAATCGGTTGATACTTTCCGGGAATCTTTTGGGGACAGGAATCCCCTTTTAAACGGCTCGGTGCTGCAGCGACGATACCTTCGCTATCAACGGGTAATCCCGATCGCGATGAAGAACCGCGAACCCATGGCGCAGCGCACAGGCCGCGATGAGGCAGTCTATGGACGAACGAATGGTCAGGCCTTGCCTGCGTGCGCTTCGGTAAAGCCCTACCGCTTCTTCAATGACTCCCATGGAAAGAGGAGACTCTACGGCAGGAAGAGCCAGCATCGCCTCGCGGGCCAGCCGGAATGCTCCTTCGTCGCGGAATCCCTGCAATACCTCCTGGACAACCGGAAGGCAGGTCACGACCTCATCCAAGTCGATGACCGACTCCAGGCTCAGAGGTTCCCGCCGACGAAAAGTCTCAATCCATACGGATGTATCGACTAATACCATGGAGCACCTAGCGACCGCGGCTTGCCCGGCGATCGCCGCGCATTTGGGTAAGGTTCCCCTCCCAGAGACCCGAACCGGTCAGTTCCAGGATTCGCCGCGCTTTTGCCCGTCGAACAAAATCCCTGAGGACGAGATCGACCGTTCCCGAATAGGTTTTGACGCCCGCCAGCCGGACTGCTTCTTCCAGGAGCTTTTCATCAAGCACAAGATTTGTACGTTTCATGTGTATAGTGTACATGAACCATCGTCGTAATCCAAGAATGCAGCCGTACCGCCGGCGAAGTACAAATTTGCCCGCTATTCCAGACTTCTACTGATTGCAGGGGAACACGGTATAGGACGGGACCGGGCTGAGAGCCCGGTCCCCTATGGACGAGGAAAAATCAGATCTCCCAACCTTTGCGGTACTCCCGGGTCAGGAACTTGTTCGCTTCCGGAATGTTGGTGATCTTGGCTGCCGCGGCATCCCAGAGCAGCCGCTTGCCGTCCAGCCGCAGCGAAATGGCCGCGAGGTTAACGGCATCCGAAATCGGGCCTGCCATGGTGAAGTCCCCATACGTCCGCGGCCCACCTTTGAATGCCGCCACCCAGGCGGCGTCGCGCGCGGAGGGATTCCGCCCTTCCTGCCCTCTCCTCTGCTGCGGGGGTGGTTCGGGAAGATTGTTAGCTGTGCGATACGCCTTCATTTTGGCTTCGGGAATGAGCTGCGGGTTCTCGCTCCGGAACCCGCCCAGAATCTTCCCTTTGTCGCCGACGAACATCATGCCCTCTTCCGCCAGTTCCTTATTCTCCGCCATCAGTTCATCCGGCACCGGAGGCCTGATCCCGCCGTCATACCAGAAAATGTCCAGCGGGCCCCGCGCCCCTTTGCCGGCAAAGCGCATGCGAATGGTGCAGGCTGCCGGAAATGAATAGTCGTTCTTGATCCGCAGGCAGATGTCCTCGGATATTGTACTGATGTGGCTGGGTGTGGATTCGACACTGATGGGGGAATCCAGCTCCAGGAATTGAAACAGCGGCCACAGACTGTAGTGGCCCATATCAGCGATAGATCCTCCGCCGAATTCATACCACCCGCGGAAATTGGTATGGGTGTAGTTGGGGTGGTAGGGGCGATCGAGCGATGGGCCGAGCCAGAGGGTCCAGTCGAAATCCGACGGGACCGGAGGCGTGTCCGTCGGGAGGGTCGGATACTGCGGCCACATCGGGCGCATTGACCAGTTGTGTATTTCGCGCAACGTGCCGATGGCTCCGTTCTTGATCATGTCGACTGCCAACTTCTGGTTCGTCCCCTCGCTCGCAGGCAGGAAGTGCGTGGCAATATTCTTGGCTTTTGCGGTCTGAACCACGGCACGGGCTTCGAGGAGCCGGTTGGCTAGAGGCTTGTGAACTATGACATTCATCCCTCTTTTAAGGGCCGCCAGCGCAATCGGCGCGTGGGTGTGGTCCGGAGTCATCACCTTGACCGCGGTGACGTCCTTTTCCTTTTCCAGCAACTCCCGGAAATCGACGTACGTTGTGCATCCTTTGAATTTCTCGGTGCCGCGCTGCTTGGCGTAATAGGTCTCGACAATTTCCTTGCCGACATCGCGCCCCCCCGGCACATGTTTGGAGCCTTCCCGCCAGGTCGGATTTTCAATCAGCTTCCGGATTCCATCCCGAAGCTGGTTCTTCCCCCATTCCAGATAATTCTTGCCGTCTTTTTCGACGTCGCAGATCGCCACGACCTGGACCTCAGGGCTGGCAAGGATTCCACCGATCTCCCGGATCGACTGGGATCCGAAACCGATGTGAGCCAGGGTGATTTTGTCGCTGGGGGCGACATACCCGGAACCGCCCAGAACGTGTCGTGGAACAATGGTAAAGGTGGCGGCGGCCGCAGCCGCGCCGGTCAAAAAATTGCGCCTGTTCATATCCGATGCCATAGACCTCGCCTCCATGAGGCTAAGAATTCCGACGCCACTCAACTAAATTTCAACTGCAGGCTTTTCGTGATTCTCGAGCCTCATATCGTTCATGCCGAATTGCAGAATTAAACCGGAACCCATATTGAATCCGATGCCGGCAAAAACTCTACAAGAAAATGCAATTTCCTTGAGCTAACCCTCCGGACAGGCAAGGCGTCCTGACCATTTGGGCAAAATGTGAGCCTTCATTCACGGGTCTCGGGCCAGTCGCCCCTGGCCACAACCGTCCCGTCGAGCTTGTTCAGGCGGCAGTCCCACTTCCTGCCATCCTCCAGCACCAGTGTGATTGGCTTGTTCAAGTAATCGTAAAATTCGAGGTAGCCCCTTTTTTCAAACTTGGCAAAAGGATAGCGATAATCCTTGGGCCCTGCCTTAAACACACGGATCGTGTAAACGACCTCGCCAATTTCGACCCCACCCTGAAATACCTTGCCAATTCCATGAAGCTCTTCCGCGGCTCCATTCATAAGCTTCCTTTCCGGCTTTAAATCTGCAATCGTACCCCCGAAAATCTCAACCGTTTTTCGCAGCCAATCCCCGCGCCAGGGCAACGGCCCCCAGCACACCCGATCGGTTTCCAAGTGCCGGCGGTACGATAAACTCATCGATGCGGTCAAGAATGGCGGATGACTGGACATAACCGTTCAGCTGTTTTTTCACCAGGCCCCTGATGAGAGGAAACAAGTGCTCCTGCTGCATCACTCCCCCGCCCAGGATCACCCGCTGGGGAGAAATCACATAAATGCAGCTGGTCACCGCCCAGGCCAGGTACCCGGCCTCGATTTCCCAGGCCGGGTGCCCGGGCGGCAATTCGTCTGCAGATGCGCCCCAGCGCGCCGCGATGGCCGGCCCGCATGCCAGGCCTTCGAGGCAGTCGCCGTGAAAAGGGCAGCAGCCGGCGAAGGCGTCCTTGCCCGGATCCCGGGGCATGGGGATGTGGCCGATTTCTGGGTGCACCAGCCCGTGAATGATCCGGCCGCCCGTGATCACCCCGGCGCCGATACCGGTGCCGATGGTAAAATAGACAAGGCTGTCCAGGCCCCGTCCCGCTCCCCAGCGGTGCTCGCCCAGCGCGGCTGCATTGACGTCGTTGTCGAACGCCACCTGAATGCCGAGCGACCGACGAAGCCTTCCTGCAATATCGGTCTGCTGCCATCCTGCCTTGGGAGTCGTGGTGATATACCCGAAATAGGGCGAATCGGGATGAAGGTCGACCGGCCCGAAGGATGCTGCGCCGATCGCGGCCAGGGGACCCCTGGCTTGCTGCTCGCGAAAAAAGGCGATGGCCCGGCCAAGCGTTTCATCGGGCGTCGTGGTGGGGAAACGAATTTCTGCTCGAAGATCCTCGGGCCCCGATCCTACGGCACAGACGAACTTGGTGCCCCCGGCTTCCATGGCGCCAAAGACAGGCTTCGGCATGGCTGATATTCTCCGGAATTTTCTTCCTGGGCCGCGCAGCGAACTTCAAATTCCTGCATACGCCGCCCGACCATCCGGCCCTAGCATTTCATAAGACGGATGAAATCCGCAAGCATGTGGCATCGCCATAGCGCCGGGAGTTAAAAAGCGCGATCACGGAAAACAAAAGACTCAGCAAACCTTCCCGGCAAATTTCTCGGCCCAGCGGATCCTCCCGGTCACCTGCATCACCGCAAAAAGAGTCACGATCGCCCCCACGGTAATGGAAAGGCCGGTGAATCCTTTAAAGAAGAATGCGTAGGAAAAGAGGATCAGGTAGATAAACTGCGATAGCGCAGCCTCCACAGCTGCGAATCGAACCCCCACAACCAGCCTTAGATAACTCACCACCAGCAGTATCGAAACCGCTGAACATATGACAAAAGCCACATGGATGGTGATGTGATCCACCAGGTAGGCCAGCAGCAGGTGAAACGCAAAAAAGGCCGAGGCAAGAAAGAAATAGTTCATGGGGTGAAGTTCGATCCCGCGCAGCGTGGTAATAATGAACATCAGGAAAAAGAAAAAGAACAGGGATACAGGCGCGAAAAAGCTGATCTGACCCGCCACCGGTCCGGGTTGCAGTTTTTCGGGCAGGTTCATGCCGATGTCAAATCCGGAGAGGAGGTTGGTATAGCGCCATACGAGCCGCCAGCCGCCGGGGATAGGCTGCTTTTCGGTCGGCGAGAGCGTGTTGTCCGGAAAGTCGATGGCCTCAAAATCAGTTTGCATCTGCAGGTTGAAATTGCGGACCTCGTTGACATCCGCACCGAAGCGGTAGGTCCAGCTTTCAAGCCCCTGGGAGCGGTATGATACCGCGTATTCAACGGCCTGGCCCGCGGCCAACGGCACTATCAAGCTCGCCGAGCTCGAACCCATGGTCGCGGGCATCGCTTTGCCGTCGACGAGGATGCGGAAATCGTCATACACGGCACGCTCGGCCGGGAATTTGAAACGGAGGGTAACGAGTTCTTCCTGCCCGCTGGAGTTGTGAAATTTATATTTTCCACGGTAGTCCACCGTGTAGGTGCTGTACCAGAGCAGCCCTTTTTGCCGGTGCTGGAGCCGGAGCGTCACCTGGACATCGCTCCCATCGAGCGGAAGCGGGTACTCGACACTGCGCGTTGCCTGTTCGCTGACCTTTTTGCCGTCCACCGTGCGCTCCACCGTATCAATGTTTTTGCGCGAATAGCATGCGTGGGGTGGATTCTGAACCTGCGGGGTTCCCCAGGTTGTGGCAACCCGCCCTTTGAGGCGGCTGGAGAAGCTATCGGTGCGGGCCATGATGGTAGCGCCCAGGACCATCCAGGCGAAGGTTGTGCAAAAGAATATGAAAATGATCGCGACAATTCGTTTGGCCATCGGATCCTCCAATTTTGATGTGCAAAGTACTTTATAATATAAAGTGATGGCGAATGCAAGTAAATTGCAGGAGCGAGATCTCTCTCCGTAAACTTGGAGCGCTCAAGAGATTAAACCGCGAAGACCGTGACGCAGCCTGCGGCCGCAACCAAATTAGACTGAGAGTTCGCAGTTCTCAGTTATCAGTTTTCAGTATCAGTTCGGAGTCGCATGAGGAACTGCGAACTGATACTGAGGACTGCGAACTTGTTGCATTCACCACCGTTTTCACGATTCAATAAATCTTGCCTGAAAAACAAGAATTTACAGATGTGATACACAGAGAATTATAAGCAATAATTTTGCGGGCTTAGTGGACTTAGCGGTTCGATTGATTTTGAGGTCTTCGCCGCAATTGGATGATTCCCGGCGTGCGCAAGTCCAAGTTTCTATTCTCAATGAACCACGAGACGTGGCAGGGGCTTAGCGGTTGTGGAATCCTGGCGGTTCCCGTTTTTTGTGCCGAACTCATCGGGCTGAAAATGCGTATGGTTTCATGAGGGAGTAACAATGCCGTCTTTCGCAATTCCTTGGCGTCACGCCATACGCAGACTGGCCGCAGCGCCGCTCTTCACCATCACCGCCGCCGCTACGCTGGCTCTGGGGATAGGAGCCAATTCAGCCATCTTCAGCATTATCCATGGAGTTCTGTTGAAACCTCTGCCCTATCACGAGTCGGAACGGCTGGTGGGGCTCTGGCACAGAGCCCCCGGATTGGGAATCGATGAGCTCAACCAGGGGCCGGCCTTCCATTTCACCTATCTCGAGGAAAACCATGTCTTCGAGGATGTCGGCATGTGGGGCTACAACTTCGTTTCGGTGACCGGGCTGGCGGAACCCGAGCGCATCGAAGGCATCAGGGTCACCTACGGGGTTTTTCCGATCCTGCGTGTCCAACCTATTCTCGGTCGAAGCTTCAATCGAGCTGACGACACGGACGGCAGCCCGGAAACGGTGATGTTAAGCTACGCCTACTGGCAGCGAAAATTTGGCGGCAGCCCGGCAGTCATCGGACAGAAGATCATAATCAACGGCAAGCCCAAGGAGGTTATCGGGGTCCTCCCCGCCGATTTCAGATTCCTCAGGGCAAAGCCGGCGCTTTTTCTTCCCTTCCAGTTCAAGCGCGAAGACATCTTTGTCGGCAACTTCAGTTACCAGGGATTGGCGCGACTCAAGCCGGGAACAACTATGGAACAGGCGAACGCCGATATTGCCCGGATGATTCCGCTCTCGCTGAATAAGTTCAAGCTGCCTCCCGGTTTCACGGCGAAGATGCTGAATGAAACCAGGCTCGGGCCGAACCTGCGCCCGTTGAAGCAGGATGTTGTCGGAGACGTGGGACGGGTCCTCTGGGTGCTCTTTGGAACAGTTGGAATTGTCCTGCTCATCGCGTGCGCTAACGTGGCCAACCTGTTCCTGGTACGGGCAGAAGGACGCCAGCGGGAATTGGCCGTTCGTGCGGCCCTGGGGGCCGGCCAGGGTGCGCTGGCCCGCGAACTGCTGGCCGAAAGCGTCTCGCTGGGCATTCTTGGTGGAGCCTTGGGGCTGCTGCTTGCGGAAGGCGGGATACGTCTTCTGGCGGCTATCGGACCCCAGACAATTCCACGGCTCGAGGAAATTTCCCTATCCCCGCCCGTTCTTATTTTTACAGCCGCGATCTCGATCCTCGCCGGCCTGCTTTTTGGAATAATCCCGGTGTTGAAGTATGGCAGGCCGGATCTGAACGCAGGTTTGAAAGAGGGCGGACGCACCTTGAGCACCGGCAGAGAGAGGCATCGGGTAAGAAACGGACTTGTCGTTTCCCAGGTGGCGCTGGCTTTGCTCCTGTTGATCAGCTCGGGCCTGATGCTTCGTACATTTCAGGCGATGAAAAAGGTGCAACCAGGCTTTGTGCGCCCCGAGGAGGTGCTCACCTTCAGAGTTTCCATCCCCGAAGCCGAAATTCCGGACCCAGTCCAATCGGTCCAGACCCACCAGCAGATCCTGCAGCGGATCCAACAAATCCCGGGAGTGGCCTCCGCCGGACTTTCCAGCTCCATCACCATGGATGGGAACGACAGTAATGATCCGGTCTTTGTCGAAGAGTTCCCTGCCCCGGAAGGGCAGATTCCCGCGATAAGGCGGTTCAAATGGATTTCGCCGGAATATTTCGCGACCATGGGCAACCCCCTTGTCGCCGGCCGTGGAATCTCCTGGAATGACATTTACAGCAAAGCTCCGGTGGCTGTGATCTCCGAAGCCCTGGCCAGGGAATACTGGAAAGACCCGCGCAAGGCCATCGGGAAACGGATCAGGGAAACCCCGCAGAACCCCTGGCGGGAGATCGTCGGGGTGGTCGGGAATGAGCATGACGACGGAGTGCAGGCCAAGGTGACCGCGATGGTCTACTGGCCTATGCTGATGGAGAAATTCTGGGGTGAGAAGATTGTCACACAGCGCTCCATGGCCTATGCCGTCAGGAGCCCGCGGGCCGGAAATCCGGCCTTTTTAAAAGAAATCCAGCAGAGTGTCTGGTCCATTGCCCCAACCTTCCCGCTCGCCAGCGTTCGTATGCTCAGCAGTATTTACGAGGAATCGATGGCACGAACCGAGTTTACCCTGCTCATGCTTGGCATCGCCTCGGCGGTTGCTCTGCTCCTGGGCGTGATCGGGATCTATGGGGTTATTTCCTACACGGTATCTCAGCAAACCCGCGAGATCGGCATCCGGATGGCCCTGGGAGCTCCATTGAGAGAAGTCCGCGGCATTTTCGTCCGTCAGGGCCTTTTGCTTTCCACCGTCGGGATCGTCCTGGGTTTGGGCGCAGCCGGCGCAATGACCCGCCTCATGTCCGCTCTTCTTTTCGGCATTAGCCCGCTGGATCCCATTACGTTCGGAGGGGTCGCAGTCGCGTTGGGAAGCGTGGCTATCATCGCAAGCTACCTGCCCGCCCGCAGGGCATCCAGCGTGAATCCTGTCGAAGCCCTGCACTGGGAATGAGTCACAGGCAAAAACTTCCAAGCCACCGCATGCTTCGAAAAGAACAAAAATTGCTTGGCGGTCTTGAAGGCCTTTGTGGTTTGATGGATCTGGAGGGAGATATGACAAATTGCCGCCGTTTTCTCGCGCCTGTTTTTATCGCGGCCCTCTGGATGGTCCTCCCGGCCGGAGCCGCAGAAAATCCCAAAACCCTGGCTATCGGAGCGTCCGCCCCCGACTTCGACCTCCCCGGCACCGACGGCCGGAATCACAAGCTGGGCGATTTTTCACATGCTGAAATATTGACCGTGGTATTCACATGCAATCATTGCCCTACCGCGCAGGCTTATGAGAGGCGTATCCAGGAACTCGCCGACGCTTATAAAAACAAAGGCATGGCCCTGGTCGCTATATCCCCCAACGATCCCAAGGCGGTCCGCTTCGACGAACTGGGCTACACCGATCTGAGCGACTCGCTGTTGGAGATGAAAATCAGGGCAAAAGAAAGAAACTTCACATTTCCCTACCTCTACGATGGCGAGGATCAGAAAGTGTCGCATGCCTACGGGCCCGTAGCCACGCCCCACGTGTTTATTTTCGACCGGGAACGTAAACTTCGCTATGCCGGAAGAGTGGATGATTCTGAAAACCCGGGAAAAATCGAAACCAGGGACGCGCGCAACGCCATGGAAGCCCTGCTTTCCGGGCGACCCGTTCCGGAAGAAACAACCCGCACGTTCGGCTGCTCGGTCAAATGGGCCGACAAACGCCCTTCCGTCCAATCCGCATTTGACGCCTGGGCGCGCGAAAATGTTTCTCTCGAATCCGCCGATGAGCAGGCCATCCGGGAGATCATGAAGAACAACTCTAAAAAGGTCCGCCTGGTCAACATCTGGGCCACCTGGTGCGGGCCGTGCATCGTGGAATTTCCCGAGCTCATCACCGCCAACCGGATGTACCGAGGGCGGGAGTTCGAGCTCGTCACGATCTCCGCCGACCTTCCGGAGAAAAGAGAAGAGGCGCTGGCTTTCCTGAAGAAGCAGCAGGCATCGTCGAAGAACTATATCTTCTCGGGCAGCAGCAAATACAAACTGGCGGATGCGGTCGACAAGGAGTGGCAGGGAGCTTTGCCCTACACGGTATTGATCGAGCCGGGCGGAAAGATCATTTATCGCGTGACTGGGGAATTGTCGTCTTTGGAATTGAAACAGGCGATTGTCGGCCGCCTGGGAAGATATTATTTCTGACCCCGCACAGAGGCATGGCTCCGCTCATTAGCAATTTAAGCCGGCCAGGACCGGCACGAGGGAGGATTGAATGGCGAGATACTCACCTGGAAAACTGATCACGGGTCTGGCTTTTTCTTTATTCCTGATGATGATGCACTCCGCCTTGGCGCAGTCCAGCATGCCGCCGTTGATCGATCGTGAGTTGTTTTTTGGAGATCCGGAGATCGCAGGCGCTCAGATTTCCCCCGATGGAAGATTCATATCTTTTATTAAGCCGTTCAAAGGCACCAGGAATGTCTGGGTAAAAGGAATCAACGAGCCGTTCGAGAAAGCCCGGCCGGTTACGGCAGATACCAAGCGGCCGATCCCGGGGTATTTCTGGTCGCGGGATGGCCGTTTCATCCTGTATGTTCAGGACCAGGCGGGCGACGAGAATTACAATGTCTATGCGGTGAATCCTTCCGAGGCGCCGGCCGCCGGGGCCGAGGTTCCGGCCTCCCGGAATCTCACGGCCGCCAAAGGAGTGCGCGCGGAAATTTTCTCAGTTCCAAGAAACGAGCCGGATATCCTGTACGCCGGCCTGAACGACCGGGATGCGGCCTGGCACGATCTTTACAGGGTACAGATATCAACGGGTGAGCGCACCCTGATCCGCAAGAATACCGAGCGGATCACAGGCTGGATATTCGATCGCAAAGGGCAGCTGCGGCTGGCAACCCGGGCAGCCGACAACGGAGATACTGAGGTCCTGCGTGTCGATGAATCGGGCTTTGCCAAAGTGTACAGTTGCACTGTTCTCGAGACTTGCGATCCGGTCCGGTTCCACAAGGACGGGCGCCGCGTTTACATGCTCAGCAATAAAGGAACCGATGTGGATCTCGTTCGCCTCGAGCTGTTCGATCCTTCCAGCGGCAACCAGGAGGTGGTGGAGTCGGATCCGCTCAAGCGGGTGGACTTCGGGGGGCCGATTTTCTCTGATGTCACCGACGAATTGATCGCGACTTCGTACGAGGATGATCGGCGGCGGTTTTATTTTCGCGATAAAGAGTTCGAGAAGGACTACCTTCTGGTAAAGAAACAGCTCGGGGACTCCCAGGTCTCGTTCGGTTCGTCCACGAAAGACGAAAAGCTCTGGATCGTGAGTGGCAGCAGTGATGTCGAACCGGGATCGACCTACCTGTTCGACCGACAGTCCAAAAAACTCACCCTCCAGTATAGAATCCGTGAAAAACTGCCGCGCGCAAGTCTCGTTCCCATGAAGCCCGTGAAATATCCTTCCTCCGACGGCCTCGAGATTCCGGCTTATTTGTCGCTGCCGATGGGTCTCCCGCCGAAGAACCTCCCTTTAATTGTTTTCCCGCACGGAGGGCCCTGGGCCAGGGACGGATGGGGATACAATCCGGTAGCACAGTTTTTCGCAAACCGGGGGTATGCGGTATTGCAGCCGAACTTCCGAGGCTCGACCGGTTATGGCAAAAAGTTTCTGGATGCGGGCAACAAAGAGTGGGGCCAGAAGATGCAGGATGACCTCACATGGGGAGTAAGGTCACTCGTCTCACAAGGCATCGCCGACCCGAAGCGGATTGGAATCATGGGCGGCTCCTACGGCGGGTACGCGACGCTCGCAGGTGTTACATTCACCCCGGATTTATACGCAGCAGCAGTCTCCATTGTCGGCCCCTCGAACTTGATAACACTCATGGAGTCGATTCCTCCCTACTGGGAAGCGGGTCGCAAAGTGTTCCACTCCCGTATGGGAGACCCGACAACCGAGGAGGGGAAAAAGCAGCTCGAAAAACAGTCTCCGCTCAATTCTGCTGAAAAGATCAAGACCCCATTGATGGTTGTTCAGGGCGCCAACGATCCGCGTGTAAAAAAGGCCGAGTCCGACCAGATCGTCATAGCGCTGAGGGATCGTGGATTTCCCGTCGAATATATGGTTGCACCGGATGAAGGGCACGGGTTTGCCCGTCCCGTGAACAGCCTGGCGATGTTCGCCGCATCGGAGAAATTTTTGGCGAAATACCTCGGGGGCCGGGCGCAGGAAGGCTCTTCACCTGAAGTTGCCCAGCGTTTGAAGGAGCTCATGGTCGACGTGAAAACGGTCGAGAAACCCAAACGCATCAGCGCCTCAGCCGCCGGCCTTCCCAAGCCGGCTGCGGATCTGCGCCCGGGCAAAGATGCTTATGCAGCCGTGATCGAAATGGGTGGGCAAAAAATCCAGATGTCGATTTCCCAGGAGGTTCTTGAAGAAGGCGGCCAATGGATCGTGACCGAAACGGCGAAAGTCATGGGGCAGGATGTCGTCGACAAAAGTGTTCTCGAAAAGGGAACTCTGGTGCTCCTGAAACGCTCCATCCGTCAAGGACCGGTTGCGATTGATTTCGAAGTCAAAGAGGGCAAAGCCACCGGCGAGATGAAAATGGGGGCCAAGGCCCAGCCTATTTCGGTCGACCTGGGGGGCGCGCTTTTTGCGGATGGCGCCGGCGCACACTCCGTGATGGCAACCCTTCCACTGGCTGACGGCTACAGCGTCAATTTCCGCAACCTGGATGTTCAGACTCAGAAGATCAAGGTCCTGGAGCTCAAGATCGTCGGCAGCGAACAGGTAACGGTAGCTGCAGGATCCTTCGATGCTTTTAAAGCCGAGGTCACGACGCAGGGCGAGGCGGGAAAAACCACGCTCTGGATTTCAAAAGCTGATCGAAAGGTGGTCAAGATCGCCGCGGTTCTGCCCGCTATGAACGGGGCGTTGATGACGGCGGAACTTCAGAAATAGTGAGCTTGTTATGTGAGACAATAACGGAATGCCGGAGTCTGGTCCGGATGGAAACCACACTTGGAAAGAGGTTTTATATGGCTGTAATATCGAGAAGAGAGTTCATGGAAAAAGCGGCAGCCGGCTCCGCTATGGCCGGCCTCATGGCAGCATCTGCAGCGAACCTTGGGGCCAATCCGCTGGGTATGCCGATCGGAAGCCAAATCTATCCGTTGCGTCCCATGCTGAAGGACTTTCCCGCGTTCGTCAAAACACTGGCCGGCATCGGCATAACCAGGCTCGAGCTGTGCTCGCCGATCGGCTATGGCGGGGACTTCCTCGTCCTTTCGGACCCCAAGCAGGTGAGAAAGATCCTGGAAGACAACGGCATGAAGGCCGAGAGTTCACACTTCAGCATGAAAGAACTGCGGCAGAGCCAGGACAAAAGCATCGAGTGGGCCAAGGAGGTCGGAATCACCCAGATGATCACAGCCAGCCTGGGCGACGGGAACGGCGGCAGCAGCCCGACATTGGATCAGGTAAAAAAAGCGGCGGAGGAATACAACAAGATCGGGGAGATCGCCGCAAAAGCCGGGATGCAGCAGGGGCTGCACAATGAGGGCTTCGAGATGGCGGTGATCGACGGCAAACGCACCTACGACATGCTCTTCGAACTGCTGGACCCTAAATTGGTGAAGTTTCAGTTCCAGATGTCGACCATCACGGCGGGCTTCGTCGGGGCCGAGTATTTCATGAAGCACCCCGGCCGGTTTATATCGATGCACGTGCAGGATATCGACATGAACGCCCCGCTGGTCGAGCCACCTCCGGCGCCGGCCGGACAGCCTCCGCGCCAGCCTCGGCGGCCACAGGTGGCGCTCGGCAAAGGCACCATTGATTGGGTCAAGACCTTTACTGCGGCGAAGACGGGAGGGATCAAGAACTATTTCGTCGAGCAGAACTGGGAACTCACGCAGCAGAGCGTCGCTTACCTGAAGACGCTTTCGGTTTAGCGGTGCTCTCTGGAAACTTTGCTCCATACTTGAGAATGTTTAGTTTGCAGGACCAAGTTTAAGGCCGAGGTTGGCTGCCCTATTAATTAACACAGCCGAGAAATTGAACCGCGAAGACCATTAAGACCCAAAGATTTATAAACAATATCTTTGCGATCTTAGCGTCTTAGCGGTTCGATTGGTTTTTCGGTCTTTGCCGGAAATGCATGATTTTCGCATTGCACAAGTACACGTTTCTATTCTCAATAAACCACGCAGGCGTGGCCGGGATTCTCTGGAAGCGGAATTTTTACCGCGTTTTGTAGACTCTTATTTCAGCGCTTTGCGCTCCGCGATGGGGAACGGCCAGGCAAAGGATTTTCAGCTCGGGAACGAAAAGCGCCGTGCGGGCTCCGGAGGCCGTGGGAACCGACCCGACTTTGGCATAGGCATCGGCACTATCCTGCCTAATAATGTCGATCACTCCCTGACCGCAGGCTATATAGAGCAGCCGATTCTGCAAATCGAAGAACAAGTCATCGGTATCGCTGCAGATATCAAGACTTGATACCACACTGCCCGACTCAAAATCGCTTACCAGCAGCTTGGCGGGCTTGCGGGTTCCAACAAAAATCCGGTGATTCGTCTCGTCGAGGATCATGGGAAAATTCGCTTTTACACCGCGGTTGGGCCAGGTGGATAGGACCTTGCGCTTGTCCCGGTCGATTACCGCCACATGATCAGCGGTCGGAACATTCACGAAAATCTTGGGTCCGGAACCTCCCAGGCGGAACGATTCCGGATGCCCGGCCAGCGGAACGTCGGCTACCTTGGCGCCGGACCGGGCGTCCACTATACCCAGCGCGCCTTCCCCGTATCCCACATAAATGAGCCTGGCTTTCTCATCATATCGAACATTGTCTGCATCCGGCATTCCAGCGACCGTACCGATGGCTTGGAAGGTGCGGCCGTCCAGGATCCGCAGGTTGCCATCCTTGCCGTTGGCGATAAAAACCCGGTCGAGATCCGCGGCGTAGGCTATCCCCTGAGGCTCGCCAAAACCCGACAAGCTGCGAAGGGTTTTGCCGCTTTCCAGATCGAGGACTTCTACCGTGTTGTTGCCGAGCGCCGCGACGAAGAGCCTATGCCCGGCGACATCCGCAGCCATATGGTCAATCCGCCCTTCGACCTTTGCCATGGAAATTACTTTTTCCAGAACCAGCGGAGCCGGTGCCTGCTGAGCCGGCAGGATTGCCAGGAGTATTAGACCGATAACAGGAGAAAAGAAGAATTTCATAATGGATATCCTCAAAATTCTTTCAATCCCAACCTGCGGGCGAGGTGATGCAGGTTCGAGCGATGCAACCCCAGCTCACGAGCCGCAGCCGCCCAGTTTCCATCGTGCCGGTTCACCGCTGACTGAATGGCTCGCCTCTGAAAGGATTCTACCTGCACGCGAAGCGGCTGGACAACGGGCGCTGCAGGGCCGGCCCGATCGGCGGTCGGAACGGGAAGGCGGCCGGAAGTGGCTTCAACGTCGAGATGCTCCGCTTCAATTTCCATGACGTTGCCGGGCTCCTTTCCATGAGAAGCCCTCAGAACAGCCCGGCTTACTACATTTTCCAACTCGCGCACATTCCCCGGCCACTCCGCTGTTATCAACCGTTCGCGCGCCTCCTCCTGGAGATGAACCCGTCCCAGGCCCAGCCTGCGGCTGGTCAAATCGATAAAATGTGCGGCTAGCATCGGGATGTCTTCTCGCCGTTCGCGAAGCGGCGGAACCCGGAGAGGAAAAACCGCCAGGCGATGGTAGAGGTCAGGGCGAAAACGCCCTCGATCCACTTCCTTCAGCAGATTGCGATTGGTGGCCGCAATGACGCGGACATCCACCCGGTGCACCCGGTCGCTCCCCACACGCTGGATCTCTCCCTGCTGCAGGGCCCGCAAAAGCTTCGGCTGCAATTCCAGAGGCAACTCGCCGATCTCGTCGAGAAGGAGCGTTCCCCCATGTGCCACTTCGAATTTGCCGGCCCGGTCCCGGGATGCCCCGGTAAATGCACCAGCGACATGTCCGAAAAGCTCGCTTTCCGCAATGGAAATCGGCAGCGCGGCGCAATTCACATGTATCAGCGCTTCGTCGCAGCGTCCCGAAGCATCGTGGATATGCTGTGCTACCAACTCCTTCCCTGACCCGGTTTCACCGGTAATCAGCACAGTGAGGTCCGACGCCGCTACCAGGGCGATCTCTTCGCGCAGTCGTCTCACCGCCGCACTCAACCCGAGCAGTTGGCCTCCGCTGGATTCCGCTGCCGAGCGCTGAAGGGCGTGCGCCACCTGCCCGCGATGATGAGCCCGGCGTTCAAGAGCCTCAATCAGCGCGGTCGTCCGCATGGCCGCTCCAGCCATGGCCCCGAGGGTGGCAAGGTAACGGAGATCCAGCCCGTCAAAGGCATGAGGCGCCAGTGCATCGGCTGTCAGGGCCCCGACTACCACATCCCCCTCTTTCAGGGCACATCCGAAGCAGGCATGGATGTGGCCCAGCGCATGCGGATCCGCTTCGAGGTCGCCATCGAAAGGATCAGCCAAAGCACTGTCGGGGGCAAAACGCACCGGTTCCGTCGAACGCAAGATAATGTCCAGCCTGGGATGCTCCCGGCGCCGATATCGCCGCAAGAGCGCTCCCATTCGCAATCCATGGGCAGCGACAGGAACCAGCTCATCTCCCTCAAGGCGGAGGAGACAGGCAGCATCAAACGGAATCACCTTGCGCACGGAGGCCAGGAAGCGCTCATACCGATTTTCTGCCGCAAGAGACGCGGTCAGGTCGCGAGCAATATCCAACAGTATTTCCAAATCTTGTTGTTTATATGACATCAATGTTATTAATGCGATAACGATTAGCGGTTGTCAATACAATAACATCAATATCAATTCATTGATTCCATTGATTTTATTTTCTGGCACAGGATGTGCAATAGAAGTCATAGGACATGAAGTCCAAAACAAGGAGACTGACATGAACACCACCATGACTTTGGCAGAACTGGCTGTTGCGCATCCTGCGGCTTCGCGCATCTTTTATAAAAAAGGGCTCGATTTTTGCTGCGGCGGAAAGCGTCCGGTATTGGAAGCCTGCAGAGATTTGGGCCTCGACGCGAGAGCCATTCTCGAGGAGATTTCGCGTGAGGAATCGAACTCGCCGGAACTACAGCATTGGGAAAAGAAAACCATCCGCGAACTGATCACCTTTATAGTGGAACATTATCACGCCAGGCTGCGGACCGAAATTCCGGAACTGGTAGCCATGGCGGAGAAGGTGGAGCGGGTTCATGCTGATAAATCGACCTGCCCCCGCGGGCTTCGCCAGCACCTTGAAGCGATTGAATCCGCGGTGAACGATCACCTGGACAAAGAAGAGGGAATTCTCTTCCCGCTCTTCCTCAGCGGGCGCGGGCATCATGCTGCCGCACCGATCCGCGTGATGGAATTCGAACATGTCGAGCACGGCGCCAACCTAAGGCGCACGCGCGAGCTCACGGACAATTTGACGGCTCCGCCGGAAGCCTGTGCAACATGGCAGGCTTTATATGCCCGCCTCGGGGCGCTGGAAGCAGATTTGATGCAGCACATCCACCTCGAAAACAACCTTTTGTTTCAGCGCGCGTTGAACGAATAAATCCGATCTAAAAATGTCGAAATCATAACCGGCGCGGCCTTCGATCCGGACCTGGTCCAGGGTTTTCGGCCGTCGTCCTGCTCCTCAAAAGTTCTTATTCCACGCACCGGATTCATGCCGGACATTTCCAAGGAGAACAAACTGATGTCGAACGATCGCTCTAATTCCATTAATCACCGCAAGTTATGGTGGCTGCTGGGCAGTGCAGTGATGATTGCATTTGTATTGCTGGGATTTTTCGGGCGCGAGGTCTACCGCCAGGCACCGCCCATCCCTGACCGGGTGCAAACCGAGGATGGCCGCACCCTGTTCACCAAGAACGACATCCTCAGCGGACAGCAGGTTTGGCAATCGACAGGCGGCCAGCAGCTCGGGTCGATATGGGGTCACGGCGCCTACCAGGCGCCCGACTGGACCGCAGACTGGCTCCACAAGGAGGTAACGACTCTGCTCGAAATCCGAAGCCAGCACAGGTACGGAAAAGCCTTCGACACCCTGACATCTGAGGAACAGGCCCCCATTCGCCAGCAGGTGATCGCGGAGATGCGAAAGAACAGGTTCGACACCGCCAGCAATGCGGTGACCGTATCGGCAGACCGCGCAGCAGCCATTTCCCGGGTTGCCGCCCATTACGACGGGCTCTTCGGAGGCGAGCCGTCGCTTCAATCCCTTCGTGAGCACTACGCGATGCAGGACGTCACGGTCGGCGATCCCGCGAAGAGAAGCCTGCTTGCAGCGTTCTTTTTCTGGACAAGCTGGGCGGCGGCGACCGAACGCCCCGGCATGAGCATGACCTACACCAACAATTGGCCGCATGAACCGCTGATCGACAACCGTCCGACTCCGGCCAACGTTCTCTGGTCCATCATCAGCGTGATCCTGCTGCTTGCGGGCATCGCCTCGCTGATCTGGTGGCAGGCATTTCGTTCGAAGCCGGAACCGGTCGTCCAGCCACCGGCAAGCGATCCATTCCGCGAATTCAACCTGACGCCTTCGATGCGCGCGGTCGGCAAATACCTCGGCGTAGTGGTGCTCCTGCTGGTGGTCCAGGTGATCCTCGGCGCGGTTACGGCGCACTACACTGTGGAAGGCCAGGGGTTCTTCGGCATTCCTCTGGCCAAATATCTCCCGTACAGCCTCTCGAGAACCTGGCACATCCAGACAGGTCTTTTCTGGATTGCGACCGCCTTTCTGGCAGCTGGCCTGTTCATGGCACCCGTCGTGGGAGGCCGCGAGCCGCGTTTCCAGAGGCTGGGTGTGAACGTATTATTCGGGGCGCTCCTTGTAGTGGTTGGCGGATCGCTGGCCGGCGAGGCTCTGTCCATCCATCAGAAGCTGAGCCTTTCGGCAGGATTCTGGTTCGGCCACCAGGGATATGAATATGTCGATCTCGGGCGCGCCTGGCAAATCGCGCTTTTTGCCGGGCTCCTGATCTGGCTGGCACTGATGTTGAACGGGCTCCGTCCAGCTCTGGCGCGCCGGGACTCTTCACGCCCCCTCGTCCTTATGTTTACCGGCGCCAGCGCGGCGGTCGGCCTGATGTACGGTGCGGGATTCTTTTTCAGCGCCCGGACACATCTGACGGTGATGGAATACTGGCGTTGGTGGGTGGTACATCTTTGGGTGGAAGGTTTCTTTGAAGTTTTTGCCACTGCCGCCCTGGCGCTGATATTCGCCCGATTAGGGCTTGTACAACGCTCCCATGCGGCCGCAGCCGTGATTGGATCAAGTGCGCTCTTTCTCTTCGCGGGCATCCCGGGCACATTCCACCATCTCTACTTCAGCGGCACGCCGACTTCGATCATGGCCATAGGGGCAAGCTTCAGTGCGCTGGAGGTGGTACCGCTCGTCCTGATCGGCTTCGAGGCCTTTCGCACCAGCCGCATGCCCTCAGCCGCGGCCTGGATGAACAAATACCGCTGGCCGATTCGCTTCTTCGTCGGGGTTGCCTTCTGGAACCTGGTGGGTGCCGGCCTATTCGGATTCCTGATCAATCCCCCGATTGCCCTTTATTACATGCAGGGACTGAATACAACACCGGTGCATGCACACACGGCCCTATTCGGGGTTTACGGCCTGCTGTCTCTGGGTCTGGTTCTGATGGTGGCTCGATTCATGGGCGGTGAAAGGGCTTGGCACGAGCGCGCCATCGCCATCGCCTTCTGGAGCATGAACATCGGCCTGAGCCTCATGGTAGTTCTTAGCCTTCTGCCCATAGGGCTCGCACAGGCCTGGGCGAGCATTTCACAAGGATTGTGGTATGCACGCAGCGTCGATTTCCTGCAGCAGCCCTGGATTCAGACGCTGCGCTGGCTACGAATGATTGGGGATACGATTTTCCTCTTCGGCGTCGCGGCTTTTACGTGGTTTATGGCCGGCCTCTGGTTTGGCTGGAGCTACAGGAGGGAGGCCTGTCCATCTGGTCTGCAACGGCCGGCGGACAGCCGGCAAGCTGCCTGATCCAACGAACCGCGAAGGCCTCGAAGCCCGCCAGGAATAATCCGATCCTTCGTGGCCTTGGAGGGCTTCGCGGTTCGAATTTTGGCTTAGAGAAGCACCGCCCGGGTGAAATCGACGCACCTCTTGACTTCCCTGGCTGCATCCGAATCGCCCGGAATGTCATATTCCAATTCGATGTCGCAATAGATGGGCCACTTCATCTTCTGGATCAGTTTGAGGACGTCGGCCAGGGGTGTTTCCCCCTTGCCCCAGACCCGGTTGGTATCGGGCGGATTGCTTTTGGGGCCAGTGAAATCCTTGATGTGCAAACTCAGGATCCGGTCGTGCAGCCGTTCGATGACCGGATTCGGGTGAAGCCCGGTGCAGCCGTAATAGTGCCCAACATCGAAATTGAGCATGATTGCCGGAGAATAGGCCAGGAATCGGTCAAAATTCCAGCCCGGCTCGGCCGGCTGCCTGTGCTGGTGAAAAACCGCGTACATTTTGTGCTTTTCGGCAAACGGACCCATGCGCTTGCAGGCGTCATCGCCGATTTCATCGCATACAGCTTTGGCGCCCAGCGCCCGGGCGGCCCGGAAGGAATAATCGATCTCCTCATCGGTCCAGTTTCCAGGTGAAAACTTGGCAATATGGATGTTGATGCCCGCCTCATTGAAGAGCTTCCGCAGTTCTTCAAATTTTGTCATCGGCACCGATGCCCGCCACTTGCGGCGCGCCTCAGCCGATTCGGCCGCGGCTTTTTTGAGTGCGGCCCTTTCTTCATCGGTCTGGGTCGCTCCACGCGGCGGCCGTGGCGGGCCGGGCGGGAGGCCGGCATAGGTTTCTGCAACATTCCCCATCAGCTCGATGGAGCTGATGCCGGCCAGGATACAATATTTGATGATGTCTTCCGGCGTCCCCGGCATGCTTCGCCAGCTGTAGGTGATGGCCCCGATCTGGACGCCGCCGAAATTCGAATTGGGTTTTTCCGCAGCCCTCAAAGCCGGTGATGCGGACAAAACGCGGGAAAGTGAAGCCGCCGAAACCGCAGCCGCCGCAGTTCCGAAAAAATGCCGTCTGGATACCGTTGCTTCCGATTTTTTCGCTTCTTGCATAATGAATCCTTTTCATCGCTAAGCTGTTTTCCTGGGAGTCGCGTTCATCTTAAACAAATGGCACACGGCGAAACAGTTAAAAAGAAACTGCGTTCGTGGTATTTCTTTCGTGCCATGGAAAATCCCATATGTCATAACATGCTCTACTCGAATACGGCAAAATGACCTTCGCCACTCGGCGGTTTTTGTGGTTCAAAACATTATGAGAAGAATCGGACGGATTTTAGGGCGCACAACCGTAGGGCTGATAGGGATTACTGTTGCCGTGATGGTCCTGTGCCTCGACAGCGTTGACTATCAGCCTTACTTCCATTCCTCCTCTTATAAAGAGACCCTGGTGGGTTTTCAGGAAGGGCCGGCACGTACCGTCGCAACTGCCGGCCGCCTGAGCGCCGGATTCGGCAAAGCCCAGCTCACGCCGGTGCTGAATTCGCCGGCGGATGATCCTGAGCAAGGCCGGTTCCGATCCCTGCCGCTGGCGGGATTCGGCAGCCGGAATGGAAAACCCGCCACCGGGGTGCACGACGACCTTTTCGTCAAAGCCGTTGCTCTCAGAGTCGGGGATCGTCTGGCCGTGATGATCAGCGCGGATGCGCTCATCATCCCGCGCGAAGTGGCTGAGGCTGCCATGTCGAGGCTGGCGAGTGAATCGCACCTGGCGCGCGAGCAGGTCTATTTCGGCGCTACCCATACCCACGCCGGCATCGGAGGATGGGGCGAGGGCTTCGTGGCGGAATCCTTCGCCGGCGGTTATCAACCCGGCGCCCGGAAATGGTTCGCCATTTGCCTGGTAAAAGCTGCTCAGGACGCGCTCGCGGATCTGATGCCGGCCGCCGTGGGCCATGGCAGCGTGGCCGAGCCGCAGTTTATTCGTAACCGGCTCGTTGGTGAACTCGGCACGATAGATCCTGAGCTAAGCTTTCTCATTATCCGGAGGACCGATGGAAAAACTGCCGTTGTGGGCTCCTATTCAGCTCATGCCACGATTCTGCCTTCCAGCCTCATGGAATTCAGCGCCGATTATCCCGGAGCCTTTCAACGTGCCGTAGAGCAGGCAACCGGCGGTTTTGCCTTGTTCTTTGCCGGTGGGGTGGGCTCCCACAGCCCGGTTCCGGGCGCGAAAGGATTCGATGGCGTCGAAAAAATGGGCCGGGCGCTGGCCCAAGCCGTCCTGGCCAAAATACCCGACACCCGGCTTGAAGACGCGCCGGCCGCAGCTTTTTCAGGGCTCAGTGTCGCTCTGCCGCCGCCGCAATCGCGCCTGACCGACGGAATCAGGCTCAGGCCCTGGATCGCACGCAAGCTGCTTCCGGTCTCCGATCGAACCTACCTGCAGGTTTACCGGGTGGGTTCATCCGCTTGGATTTCAACCCCTTGCGATTTCAGCGGGGAGCTTGCCCTGAGCATCAAGGATTATGCCCGTCGCAGCGGGCTGCAGGCGGTCGTCACCAGCTTCAACGGCGACTACATCGGCTATGTGATCCCGAACCGGTACTACCACATGGACGGTTACGAGCCGCGGCTCATGTCCTTCTTCGGTCCCGACACCCCGGAATACCTCAGCGAGTTGATCCGCCGGATGCTGGTGCCTGCGAGCTAGTATCTGTCGCAAAACTCGGTAATGCCTGGTCCTAGACTTGGACTTGGTCCTGGACCTAGACGTGGACACAAAGAAACCGCATGGCATGATGCTGAATGCTGAGTTCGCAAAGGCTTATTTAGAGAGAGTGGTTAAACTCCAAACCGAGGACCAAGTCCATGTCCAGGTCCAGGTCCAGGTCGAATGAACATGGAGATTCGCGACAGAAACTAGCTAGCCGGGCACTCTCTCTCCGGAAACTTGAAACGCTCGCAAGATTGAACCGCTAAGACTCGAAGATCGCAAGGATTTATACAATATCTTTGCAGTCTTCGAGTCTTAGCGGTTCAATTCTTGAGGGGAGTCGCTTCCAACAGAATGGGATTCGCATAGATCCAGGGAACCCATTCGCCGCGAATCTTGAGATCGGCCTCGACCCGGTACTTTCCGGGCGACGGCGGCACCCAGTCCACCTGACGACCTTCCTCTCGAACTATCACATTCCCGTCCTTCAGGATTGAAAAGCGGCATTCGTTCGGCGCTTCAGCCCGCAGGCGGATTCCGGCAGAGAATGGAACGGCCTCCCCCATCAGCGTGTTCCCGGCCGGTCCCTGCGCCATCCAGGTGAATCCCGAACTGTCGGCGATCATGTCAAACCCGACAAATGCGCGCCCGGCCTTGAGTGATGCAAGGATCGCCGCTTCGCTCAGTTCCCGTGCGAGGACGTGGGTTGTTACAAAGCGGATCATGCGATCATAACGGTCGAGCTGCAGATAGAATACTCGTCGGCCCGGCTCGAGGGGTCCGCAACAGAGGCGCAGCAGCAAGCGGCCGACCGGATTCAGCGCAAACTCTTTCAGGGTTTGTGGGCTGGTGTCTTCGATGCGGAGCGTGCCGGCCGCCGTGTAAATTCCCCGGATCCCGGTGTTCTGATGCGCATCGTTTCCCCCGATGGCCGTGATGTGCCGGCTTCGGTTGAGATTGTCCCAGCGCGCAAGCAGGCCATCCTGCCTTTTAAATACCAGCCGCATCACCTGGTCCGGGTAGCGCTCCATGTTGACCAGGATGTCGGGGCCCATGCCCTGCAATCCCCCGCTGTCCCTGAAAGCAGCGTGAATGTTGAAAATCTCCATGCCCGAGAGTTCAGGGCGATCCCAGTCCCTGGGCTGCTCGCAATGGGCGTAAAAGAGGGATCCTCCATTGTCGATGATCCGGCGCGCCAGTTCCGGCCGCGCCTCGCCGTCGTCGAGCACAATGCCGGAGGCCACGCCGAAAGGCATGAAGCCTTCCTTCATTTCGTAGCCTGGAATAAAGAGTTTTCCACCATGCAATCCGCGCCATTGCGCGCTGAAATCTGCCCGATGCTTCGTTGGGTGGTCGCTCATGCAGATGAAATCGCGGCCGGTCTCTACCAGAGTGCGTTGAATCTCCTCAAAAGGAACTTCGCAGTCATGGGAAAGATGGGAGTGGCTGTGAAGGACTCCCTTGTATTCACGCCAGCCGGCGATGGGCGTGACCGGATGCCACTTGGCGCGAAGTTCAGCCCAGGCCCTCTCTTCCTGAGGAAAACGTGCGAAGCGATGGTAAAGCGCCGACCGAAGCCAGACCAGTAGGAGCACCAGCACGATTGCAGAGAGCGCGGCTAAGAGGCGGAACGTGATTCGAAGCAGTTTTCGCAGTTTAGTCACCGGCATCCTCCAACGGCACTATAGGTCGACAGAAATGAAAGGCAAGATCTTTCTGCCCCCCCTCTCCCCTCGGACATGTGGGTTCGGGCTTCAGGCCTGGGGCCGTCCATAGCAATTCGTACGTTACAGCTTAGAATCGTGTGCGTCCGGGCTTCAGCCCGAACCCCTATGTACAATGATAAACGCGCCTTGGTTGGACGGCGGAATCAAAGCCTCGTTTATCGGAGATTCTTTTGGGGGGGTGGAAAAAAGGATAGCTAATCGCCGTTTTATTAAGGCAATATTCATGCGCCATTTGAGAGACTGAGATTTGATGAAAATCGATCTGCATGTTCATTCGAGCGAACGGTCAGCTTGCGGGGAAGCCACGGAGGCCACCCAAATCCGGGCAGCGATGGCTGCAGACCTGGACGCACTGGTTTTCACCGATCACTATAGCTTTGTCCCGCCTGAGCACCTGGAAGAACTGAACCGCGATTACGCCCCCTTCAGGATTTTCGGTGGTATCGAGGTCTGTGCCGACGGCGAAGATTTCATTGTCATCGGTGTGCGCGATTCCCTCCTGGAAAGGCGGCAATATTCTTACGACAAACTCCATTCCATCGTACGTTCTCACAGCGGCTATATCGCCCTTGTGCACCCCTTCCGCTACCGGGAGGAAATAAGCGCGGACATAGAAAGGCTGCGCCCGGATGGAATCGAGGTTTATTCCATCAATACACCGGTGTGGGCCGAGAAGAAAATCCGCGATACCGCTGAGAGACTGCGGATTCCCATGCTCTGCAATTCCGACGCTCATGAGGTTGCTTGGCTGGGCCACTATTACAACCGGCTCCGTAGAAAACCGAAAAATGAAGAGGATCTGATTGCAATGCTGCGCGCGGGCGAATTCAGCATCTGAAGTTTTCTGCAGTTCCAGCGGCTTGTATTTCGCCTGGGATACCACCTGCGGCGACTCCCTCCGATTCACTTTTTGGGATTCAAAAACCCTCATCGGATGTATCCTGAGGCTCAACGTTAACGCTTTGTTTATGGTGGTGCAATCATGGCTGATGAGCGAAACACAACGGATCCCGAACATGAAAATTCCAGCTCGAATGCAGGGATTGGCGTGAAACTCCGCCGACTGCTGTGGGCTTTTCCCTTGGCCGGCTTGGTGTCGCTGATCTGGTTTCTCGTGCGTGTGATCCCGAAACCCTCCCGGGCGGCGTATCCCTGCCAGAGGGCGGCGGCACCGCTCGCGAGCAGTTTCGTTCTATGGGTTCTGGCCTTTCTCGTATCCATGAAAGCCTGGCGCCGGGGAGCCGGCTTCCTGAGGCAGTCGCGGGTGCGTCTGGCAGTGCTTTGCCTGGTTCTTGCCGCCACCCTGGGGACGGGCGTATTCCTGACCATGCCGACACCTCCCGCCCAGGCCGACGTCATTGCACCGAACAGGCCCATCGGGGAGGCCAAAGGGATTTACCCCGGCAGGGTTGTCTGGGCCCATGATCCGCAATCGACTAACTGGAAGGGGCCCGGCGATGGCCACTGGTGGGAAGCAGAACACACCCGGCAGCAGGTAGTGCATCGTATGATGTCGGACACCGTCCAGGCTCTCAGCGGCAAAAAGAGCGACAAGGACGCCTGGGATTCCATTTTCCGCCATTTCAACCGGACTCGCGGCGGGGCAAATGCGGGATACAAAAGCGGGGAAAAGATTGCGATCAAGATAAACCTGGTTGGAGCGATCTTCAACAAGGCCGGCAACGTCGATCCCGCCACCTACAACATGGTGCGGCGTAATGATTATATGAACACTTCCCCCCAGATGATGGTCGCGATCCTGCGCCAGTTGGTCCAATCCGCGGGAGTGCGACAGGCCGACATCTCGATTGGGGACCCTCTGACCTTATTCCCCAACGAATATTACGAAATTTGCAGCAAGGAATTTCCCGATGTCCACTACATCGATCACAACGGCGGTACGTCGGCCAGCCCCCGGACCAAGGTGCAGCCGTCGCAGGTGGCTTTCTACTGGAGCTGCCGGCCGGAAGGGAAAACCCAGGACTACATTCCAACGGCGTTTGCCGAGGCGAAGTACTTCATCAACATGGCCAACCTCAAGAGCCACACCCTCGCCGGCGTTACGCTCTGCGCGAAGAACTATCTCGGTGCGCTCATTAGGACTCCGCCTGAAGCCGGCTATTACAACATCCACGACACCCTGACGAAGAATGCCCAGGGATACGGAAAATACCGTTCTCTGGTGGATCTGATGGGCCACTCGCAGACCGGTGGCAAGGCCCTGATCTACTTCATTGACGGATTGTATGCCGGCGTGCACCCGGTCGAGGATTTTCCAAAGAAATGGAATTCGGCGCCGTTCAACGGTAACTGGAGCTCGAGTTTGTTTGTCTCCCTTGACCCGGTAGCCATTGATTCCGTAGGGTTCGATTTCCTCTATGCCGAATGGAATGACCACCCGCACATGCCCGGGACGGATGATTACCTGCACGAGGCGGCACAGGCGGATAATCCCCCCTCAGGCACCTTTTACGATCCCGATCATCCGACAGCGATGGCGCGCATGAAAAGCCTTGGTGTGCACGAGCACTGGAACAATCCCACAGACAGGAATTACAGCAGGAATCTCGGGTCCGGGAGCGGGATCGAGTTGATCCGGGTCGAATCGTCCGGCGCCGGCCATTCGCGCCAATAGCCACTGGAGACTGGACATGCAGGGCAAAGACAATTCTGAATTGAAAACAGGACGCAGGGAGTTCGGGCAGCTTGCGCTGGCTGGAGCCGCCGGGAGTGCCGCGTTTCTCGCCAAAGTGGCTTCCGCGGCCCCTATAATGGAAAAGGTCGGCCCCGGCGTCAAGCTGTCGATCCAGGTGTCGACCGACCCCAGCGACGAAGATTTGCAGTTCGTAAAACAGCTGGGGGTCGATTACGTCAACATCCCAACGGGAGGCGAACGCGCAACCTACGAGAACTTCATCCGACTGAAAAGCAAAGTCGAAGCCGCAGGCCTGAAGGTCTGGAATATCGGCAACAGCAACGTTCACAACATGGAAGAAGTAACCCTGAATCTCCCGGGCCGCGATCAGAAAATCGAAGAATATAAAGCCTATCTCCGCAACCTCAGCAAGGCGGGCATCTATTACACCACTTATGCCCACATGGGCAACGGCATCTGGAGCACGGCGAGGGAAACCACGCGCGGCAATGCATCGGCCCGGGCCTTCGATCAGCAGAAGGCGGAAAAAGGCGACTGGGGCGGCAAGTCTTTCAAAGGACCGCTAACGCATGGCCGTGTGTATACGCCGCAGGAAATCTGGGACAACTACACCTATTTCATCAAGGCAGTCACACCTGTGGCGGAAGCGGAAGGAATCAGGATCGGGATCCACCCGGATGATCCTCCGGTGCCGGAACTTGGCGGCGTGCCCCGGTGCATCTTCAGCAGCTTCGCCGGATACAAAAGAGCTCTGGAGATCGCCGGCAGCCCGAATGTGGGAGTGTGCCTCTGTGTGGGTTGCTGGCTCGAAGGCGGAAAGCTGATGGGCAAGAGCGTTGTGGACACCATCCATTATTTCGGAAAGCAGGACAAGCTGTTCAAAGTCCATTTCAGAAACGTCAATGAACCGCTGCCGCATTTTGTCGAGACCTTTATGGATAACGGCTACATGAGCATGTACAAGGTCATGAAAGCGCTCTGCGAGGTAAGGTTCAATGGCGTGATCATCGCCGACCATATCCCAGCCATGGTCGGGGGAGGGCGTGTGGGAACGGCCTACAGCATCGGATATATGAAGGCGTTACTTGAAAGAGCGCAATCCGAAGTTGGCGCCAGCTAGTTTCTGTCACGAAACTGATACTGGGCGGGGCCCAGGCCCGATGGGCCGGAAGAGAATCAGGCTTGTCCAATTTGCGATGCGGTCATATGTATATTCAGATCGCATCCACAATTGAGATACAAGGCCCTGCGCGACGGAAGAGAATCAGGCTTGTCCAGACTGCGATGCGGTCACATGTATATTCAGATCGCATCCGCAATTGAGATCCAAGGCCCAACGGGCCGGCAGCGAATAGCCGTGGGCGAGCCACCGAAGGGGGCGCTGCCCACGGTCGGAGATAGGCGTTGAGCGAGCCCCAGCAGGGGCGACAGACAGTCTGTCGCCCCTGTCGGGGCTCGAACCTCTTCCAAACCTAACCGGGGGCCGCGCCGCTTCGCGGCTTGCCCCCGGCTATTCGCTCAGACCCCTTTCGGGGTCCCCCGGTCGGGTGCGAATCATTGATGGAATGAATCAGCGCGAGTGGAAGGAGCGATGATATGAAACAATTGCAAAGGCGCGGTTTTTTCAGAAATACCCTGGCGGCCTTGGGCCTGTGTGCGACAGGCAGCTCATTGCAGGCTCAGCAGTCAACCTCAGCTGCCGGCCCCGCCATCCTTCCAGCTTATTGCCGAGCGCAGAGTTACCGTTCGTTGAAACAATCAAGCCATGACCCGACCGGAGGCAATCGCGACTACTGGCCGATTAAAGGCGGCGAGACGCGCGAGATCTTCAACCAGTCCGGGCCCGGAGCGATCACTCACATCTGGTTCACGATTTCAGCCTCAGCTCCCTATCATCTGAAGGAACTTGTGCTGCGGGGCTACTGGGACGGAAACGCCAAGCCGAGCGTGGAAACGCCGATCGGAGACTTCTTCGGTCTGAACCTGGGCGATTACAGCATCTTTGAAAGCCAGTACCTCGCCTGCTCGCCGGGGAAATCCCTGAACTGCTATTTCGTGATGCCTTATCAGAAATCGGCCCGGTTCGCCGTGACCAATGAAGGCACGCGCGATGTGGGGGCGTTCTATTCCAATATCGATTTCATGAGCGCCGGCGAACCGTTGCCTGCTGACACACTTTATTTCCACGCGCAGTATCGCCAGGCGGCTCCCCATACGGCGGTTGCAAAGGTAGACGGACGCACCCCCGACAATCCCCTGGGCGCCAAAAATCACGTCTATTGCGAAACTCGCGGGCGTGGTCATCTGATAGGCGTGACCCTGGGGGTGATTCAAAATGCCGAAGCCTGGATGGGCGAAGGCGACGACATGATCTTCATCGACGACGAAACCAAACCGGCGATCATCGGCACCGGCAGTGAAGATTATTTCCTGGGCAGCTGGAATTTCGGCGGGCGCGACGGGGCGAAAATGTTTTCCCATCACCAGTACGGGGCGCATCTGATCCAGAGCCCCGAGCGCACCGGCGGACGCTACTGCTGCTACCGTTTTCACGGCGACAACCGGTTACCTTTTCCAAATACCTGAAGCACACGATGGAGCACGGCCATGGCAATGACCGGGGGGACAATTTCTACAGCTGCTGCTTCTGGTACCAGGACAAGCCATTCACCGATTTCCCGGCTTTGCCCTCGGCGCAGGACCGCATCCCGTCCGTCGTGCCTTCGCCGCGGTAAATCGCGTCAGGCTCAGCGGATCACAGTTCAAATTCGCGCAAATCGATTTTGGAGCGATCAGCCGTGCCCAGCCCGAGAGCCCCGGCGATGTCGACATGTTCGGGCTGCATGCGCACGAATCCGCTGAAGGCGTCTTTCGGCGCTTCAGCAAGCGGCTTCATGCCCATAGCGACCCTTTTTCGATCGAGTTCCTCCCACCCGATCTTGTCCATGGCGACCGGGTCGGTGGAAAAATACATCCGCTTCGGCTCCCAGATGAACTGCGTGGACTCTTTCCTCATCACCGGCCCGCCGTGGTAGAGCGCCTGCACGGCGTCGCAGATGTTCAGAACCGTCTTGTTCCGGATGATTGGAATCGAGACCGAGGCAGGGATGAATGCCCCGCAGGCATTGAGCATAGGCGATGAGTGGCTGCGGTTGACGTTGTTGACGAGCCCGTGAGAAAGGTTTTTGAGCGCGCCAGTAATTCCAGCAGACTGGTGATGCTTCAAAAGGCAGAGATTCACCAGCTTGTCCACCTCACGTGAAATGAAAACCGCGGCATAGGAACGCCGGGCTCTTTCATTATCAAAGCCGAATCCGGGAAGGGTCAGCTGCATGTCCATCCAATGATCGGGATCGTAGCCGTCCATTCGCTGCTGAATATTGTCGACATAGTCGGTCGCCCATGAGGACCGAACCCCCTCGGGAACCCATTTGTCAAATCCCGCCTGCAGGAACTGGCTTTTGTAGCGGTCGTAAATCACGATGTCCTTCCGCCGGATGCCGGCAGCTTCCAGACCCCCGATGATCTCCTGAACAACTTCCGGAGAGGAAATCACATAGGGAACGCTGGCCGGGTTGAGCTTAATACCTACCACTTCGCCCGGCTCGAAAAAAGTGCGCCAGGCAGATACCCAGTCAGGGGCTCCGGTCAACTCTGTTATTCCCCGCCGCATCATGGCAATCACCGGTTCGCGCTGGTATTTCCCGCCTTCGATGGCCTTGGAATCATGCACCGACACAACCCGGCCCGGAAAGAGCCCCGGGATGGACCATTTCGTCCGGGACGACTTTCCATAGGTCGAATCGGCAAAGGAAGGGATGCTTGCCGCAATGGGAATGGCGCCGGGCGCCGCCACCATGCGTTCCAGCCATTCCCGTCTTGATTCTCTGCGCAGCCCCCAGCCTGAGAGGAACTTCTCCTCGACGCGTCGATTCATTTCGACCTCCGGAAACATTTTGGACTCTTAGGACACTCACCCGATTATGATAAAGATACCTTTCGGGCGGCCTGTCGACAACGGCCTCTTTTGCAAATAGGGGAATGTTCCAATTCCAGGGATGTGAAATCTCTGGAGTTCGCAGGGCTTATAAAACTGAACCGCAAAGGCTCAAAGACACAAAGAAAAGCATTTAAAAAATCCTTGGCGCTCTTCGCATCTTAGCGGTTCAGTTGTTGGAAGGTTGCCATATAAAGGATTTTCGCCAGCATGATAGGACTATGAATGAATGAGGATGTGCCGATTCATCCCGACGAGACGCTGGATCGCCTGACGTCAGAATTTTCCATCATTCAGAAACGCAAGGGCCATCGCGTCGGCTCGGATGATACGCTGTTGGCCTGGGCAGGGACAAGGGCATGCTCCGAGGCTGTCCGCGTCCTAGACCTCGGCAGCGGCAAAGGGACGGTCGCCCTGCTCCTGCTCCAGCGCCTCCCTCGCTGTACTGTGATCGGCGTAGAGGCCCTCCAGGTAAGTCATGACCTCGCAGTGCGCAACGCACAACTGAACGATCTTACGGATCGATGGGTTCCGCACCTGGGCGATCTGCGCGAGCCGTCCATTCTGGCCGGCGAACTCCCATTCGATTTAATAACCGGTGCGCCGCCCTTCATGCCGGTGGGAAGCGGAGTGCTCCCGGTTGATCCCCAGCGTATGGCCGGCCGCTTCGAAGTCAGGGGCGGAGTCCGCGAATACGCCGCTTCGGCAGCCCGGCACCTCGCTTTAGCGGGAAAACTGGTGTTGCTGATGGACGGCCTCGAGCGATCACGCCTTCGCGCTGAAGCGGCGATCGAAGAATCGCGCTTGTCGCTGCATTCCGTAACCGCTGTGCTTCCACGTCCGGGGCGCAAGCCGACCTATTGGATTCTGGTTGCGGGCCAGAAGCCCGAGCCGATTCTTAGAAAGTCATTCTCGATGCGGCCGGAAACGGGCGGTTGCTTTTCAGTAGAGTTTGAGGCCATCCGCCGGGACATGAACTGCGCCGGAGGAAAAAACCAATTGAACCACAAAGGCCGCAAAGAAATTTTATAACAGTCCTCGCGGCCTTCGTGGTTGATTCATTTTTACTTGCCGGTAGATTTGAGCGGAAGGGTAACCGCGCTTCCCTTCTCGGCCGAAAGCCGGATCGCCTCCACAATCTGCATGACATCCAGGTTGAATTCCGGGCTCACCATCCCCTCGATCGGTTTACCGGAACGAATGGAGCTGACGAAATACCCGATCGGGTCGCGGCGGTTTTCGTCAAGGGGAGCCACGGCCACTTCCTTTTTGTCGCGCCCGACATAGGCCTCGATCCCCCGCTGGGTCATGTAGAGGCTTCCCTTGTCCCCGAAGACCTCAACATCCTGGAAACTGCGGGGCAGGTCCCAGGACCCTTCAATAATCCCCACGCCATTGTCGGCAAAGGCCGCAAGCACCGTGGCATTCGTATTGGTCTTATAAACCTCGGGCCGCGTGTGCGTGGTGATGGCGTAAACGCTCTTCGGCATCCCCAGGTACCAGCGGAGCCAGACGGCACCATAGCAGGTGAAGTCAATCAACGCGCCTCCGCCCCGCTTTTCGTCGTTGAGCCACTTCCAGAATATCTGCCCTCGTATGTCCGCGGCGTCGCGGGGTGCAGGCCCCCCGTGCCCGATCACCGACCGCACGCGCCAGACCTTGCCAATTTCGCCGGTTTTGGCGAAATCGTAGGCGGCGTAATTGTTGGGCCACCAGGCCATCTGGTAGTTGATCATCAGCCGAATGTTGTTCTTTCTGGCGATGTCGAGCATCTGGCGGGCCTGATCCCAGGTCGCGGCCATGGGCTTTTCAAAAAGAACATGAACTCCGCGCGCGGCGCATGCCTTTGTAATCTCCAGGTGGCGGTCGTTCTCGACAAAGGACCAGATTCCTTCCGGCTTTTTCTCATCAAGCAACTTGAGGTAATCCTCATACAAAGGAACTCCAGGGAGGTCCTTGGCAGCAAGTTCACGCAGCTCGGCGTTCACATCCGAAATCCCAACCACCTCGATATTTGGATTTTTCGCCATGTTCCGGATTGGGCCCCAGGCATGGCTGTGTACCAAGCCTAAAACAGCGATCCGGAAACGGGGTTTTTCCTGCGAGTAGGCGTTGGGAGGAAGAGGCACCGTTCCACCCAGCAACATACCCAACGTGAACAAAACTGCAATTCTGCGGATCCAAGATTGGCATATCATAGTAGTCAGGTCCCTATTATGCAGAGCGACATTGATCGTTGTTTATCCGATGATCCAAACACGATCCCCAATCCCGCGCAGCGGGACGGCTTAAAACGCTGGGGGCGACGCCCCGGCGCCGCTTTTCATCGAATGTCCTTTAATCAGCCCAAAGCTAATTTTCAGATAAAGCCGGAACCGGGGACTATGGCGCGATCTTTACGGGCACGCCGCCCTGCTGCCGGCTTCTCTCCGCGGCATCCATGAATGCCATGATCTCCAGCGTTTCTTCGGGCGAGACAGGCGGCCGGCCGGTTTTAAAGAACTCCATGATCTCACGCACAAGCGCCACATAGGAAACTGAGACGGCCGGGACATAGAGGACGTCTTTCTCCCTGAAGAGCAGGGCTCCGTAATCCTGCTTGCCTTTGCGCAGTCCGCGGACAACACCGACACGGCCGTCTTTCCAGGTGCCAACGGCGAGGTCGACATCTGCGTTCGAAGTCATCGTGACCGAAACGCACCCGGGGCCCATGAAGGTGAAGAGGGTTTCGACGGAGTGAATGCCGTACCAGAAAAGTCCCGGGTTGGTCGGTTCCAGCGAAGCCGGACCGTGGGCTTCCGCACCCAGGATCTTACCTTGGGAGCCGTCGTGTGCCGCCTGCTGATAAGCCGTAGTGAACCGGAGAGAGGAGCAGCTGAACCAGGGTATCCCGCTCTCTTTCGCAAGTCGGGCGATTTCCTTGGCGTCGGCCAGGCTGGCCGCGAGGGGTTTATCGATGAAAACCGGCTTTTTGCAGGTGAAAGCCTGTCGGGCCTGCTCGAGATGAACGCGCCCATCCACACTTTCGAGCAGGATGGCGTCCACCAGGGGGCACAGGTCCGGGATCTTTTCCACCAGCTTGACCTTATACCTGTCCTGCAATTCGGCCGTGAACTTGTCGATCCGGCTGGCGCTGGATTTCAGATCCGGACTGCCTCCTTTGTAAGCGGCCACCACGCGGCCGCCGGGAACGAAGTCAGGCCCGGCCGGATCGTTAAGAGACTTGGTAAAGGCGGTTACATGCGACGTGTCCAGTCCGATGATGCCGATGCGCAGGTCGGCCGCCGCCATCCAGGAGGCGCACATCAACAACATACCTGTCATCCATAGGAGTTTTTTCATGGGTCAGCCTCTGGCAAACGCGCCGGTCCGGCGCTACTTTAATTATGCGGTGATTTTTCTGAATGAAGCGCTCTTTCGTCGAATATGCGGTTAACAATCTCGCGGAAATTCCGCCAACAAAAACGGCGGCCACATTCTTACGTGTGGCCGCCGCATATCCGGCAGAAATTATCCGCCCGAAAGATCAGAAGTTGAGGCGGAGGCCCATCTGAATGGTGCGGCCGCCGCCGTTTCTGGTAAACACGCGCCCAAATCTTTCCGCATCTCCGATATCCGTTTCAGGGTCGCTTACCCAGTTCCGGTTGAGCGGGTTGGTTATGTCGGCGCGAATCTCGAAGTTCGTCGTTTCGGTGAAGGGCAGGCGTGTGCGCTTGATCAATGAGAGCTGTTCGCTGCTCTGCATGAATCCGCGCAGGTTTGGCTGCGTATAAGTTCCCGTCCCCAGCCGTGTGGCAACATTGTTCCCAGTTGTCGGTATAGCACCCCAGGCTTTGGGATTCAGGTAAGGAGTCCCGTTGCCCTGATCTACAGTATCGGGTTTGCTCCCGATGATCTGCTTATCACGAGGCAGCAGAGTGTCGACGTAGAACCCGGGATTGTAAAGTGCTGAAGTATCGGGTCCGCCGGAGTTGTATATCTGGATAGGCGCGCCGGAGCGGAAATGGTTGATGCCGCTGACGGTCCAGCCACCAAGGACATAACTCAGCGCCCCGGAACGCAGCCAACGTCCCTGGGTACCGAACGGCAGATCATAGATCCAGGTGATCCGCAGGTCGTTGGGAACATTCAGGGTACCGACAGCGTAGTCGAGTTTGCGATTGTAGATGCTCTGTCCGTAGTTGCCATAGTATGCTCCCATGGCATTGTTGGTAGATGTCAGCGACTTGGAAAAGGTGTAAGCCACCAGGAAGCTCAGGCCGTTGTTGATCCGCTTGGTTGCCGTCATCTGCAATGAATGATAATTGGACCACCCTGCGTTGGTCCGATGCGTGGAAACCCCCGTATACTGCGGGTAAGGCAAAAGCGCCTGCCCTACGGTTCCCTCGAAGCTGGGGTAGGGCTTTTTGATTTCCGGGTGATCGGCGATGTCTTCAATCAAGGTGTCGCCGAGGCTCAGGTATTTGGGGTCCAGCTGATTGATATTCCCTACATACATGTCGTTCAGCCTGGTGCCCTTGTTTCCGATGTAATTTGTCTCCAACCTGACCTGCCAGGGCAATTCGACCTGTACGCCGAAGCTCCAGTTCTGGGTCATAGGATATTTGTTCGCGTCGGGTGCATAGTATGGGATACCGCCGCCGTTCAGCTGCGCCGGATCATAATTGGGCAGAGTGGCCGTATATTTCGGGTATGGATTGTCCCAGTAAATCCCCGGATCGTTACCACCGCCCGAGCGCCCGGTCTTCTGGTAGATGTTGTTGGAACCGCTGAAGCCGTTCCACCACCCGAAATTCCAGCCATCCAGGAGCGGGGCGCCGTAGTTGATGCCGTATCCGCCGCGGAGCACAACCTTGTCGGTAGCAGCGTAGGCAAAACCGACACGCGGCGCCCATTGACCATAGTAAAGGTCGGCCCACCGTGTCTTGCCGTTGCAGGACTTGCAGTCGCCGAGGAATACGAGCGCGCCTTTATACCCATCGGCGCCGGGGTTGGCGACGTTGGGATCCAGAGCGGACATCATGTTGTTCGGATTGGTGAACCCGGTTGGGATGTCCCAGCGCAGCCCGACGTTCAGCGTGAGTTTGTTGTTCACCTTCCAATCGTCTTGCACGTAAAGACCGGTTTCCCGGGAACGAACACCCTGGGTCATGCCGTTGATGCCGACGCTGACGTTCCGCGTGGCGCCGAGCATAAAGCTGGCAAACGCAAAACCAGTACTCGTCTGGAATTTGGACAGTGCGGTCTGGTCGGCATTGTACGTCCAGGTGCCGGGTGTGTCCTGGAACGTGGAGTTGATGTAATACCTCCTATGCTCCACGCCAAACCGCAGGTTGTGCTTGCCCTTGATCCAGGTGAAATCGTCCTGCGCGATCACGCTCCCATTGGGTTCGTTACCAGTCGACGTGCCGCCCCAGGTTCTATAGGAACCGCTCTGGGTAGTTGTCGAACCGCCAAAGGCTATGGCAGGGAAAGTTGCTCCGCCGACGTTCTGCAGGCCGAGTTCCGTGGCCCAGTTTTTGCCGGAGAAGAGACTGTTGCTCTGGTTGGCGTTGCGGAACCGGTTATAGCCGAGGCCGAAGTGGTTCAACATCGTCGGGCTGATCGACCAGTCCTCTGCAATGCGGACCATAAGGCCCGGTGTGGCTTGCGTTCTGTCCGCCGTAGCCGGAGTGTTGGGGATCCCCCCGGGCAGCCGATAGGTGGCATACTTTAGCCGGTACCGGTCATTTTCGATAAAGGCGGTGCTCATCTTGTGCTTGGCGTTGATAACGTGATCTACTTTGATGCTGTAGTTTTGAATGTGCAGTTCCGGCTGGCCCGAGGAAACACGCAACGTATTGTTGCGCAAGGTTTCCCCTCCCAGACTGGAACGCAGCGGGAAGGTGGGATCCGGCAGCGCGTAAGCAGGGTTGAGGACCTTCTTGGTTACCGCGCTGATCCGGCTGGACGGGATTATGTTTCCCGGGAAGGCATCCCGTACGTAGGTACCGTTCGGGGCCAGACGGGTCGTGGTCGGATCATAAATCGCGCCGTAAACCACGTTGCGGCCCAGGGCGTCCTGTCCTATCACTTTGCCCGAGCTGGCGTTCTTGGTGAATGCGGGATTAAGAAGGCGCGAGAAATCGCCGGTCTTCATTTCCGCCGTGGGCGAGCTGTCGGTGGACGACCCGAGAGTGTAATTGGCCGACCTAAAACCTTCATAGGAAAAGAAGAACTGGGTTTTGTCCTTACGGATAGGACCGCCAAAAGTGGCGCCCCAGTTGTTGAGCCGGTTCGGCGCCTTGATGGCTTCGCCGGTCGCTGGGTCCTTGGGGCCGCTGTTGTTGGCCGCCCAGCTGTTGGCATTGAGTGCGGAGTTCTGATGGTACCAGAACGCATTGCCATGGTACTGGTTGGTCCCCGAACGCAGGCCGAAGTTTGCCATCCCCGTCTGGGTATTGCCATACTGTGCGGAAAGCGAACCCGTCTGGAGTTTGAATTCGCTGACGGCGTCCATGGTTGCGGTGAATTCGCCGGTGTTGCCGCCATTGATGTCCATCCGTCCCACCGAGATTCCGTCGATGAGAATCTCGTGCGAGAACGACTGGCTTCCGTTGATCGACCCTTCCCATCCGCCGCCCTGTGTTCCGGGCATGCTCGTGAAAATGAAAGTCTGGAGCTGCCGGGTGCCGTCGTCGATCTGGATGGGCCAGGTGTGCACTTCTTTTTCCGTCGAATAAGTCCCGATCTCCATCGAGGACTTATCGAGCATAGGTGCCGCGGCTGTTACCGTCACGGAATCCGATATGGCTCCCATTTCCATCTGGATGTCCGCAGTTACGGTCTCGGCCACGTGAATTTCGATATTTTCGCGCACGGTCTTTTTGAATCCTGGATTCGAGACCGTGATGATATATCTCCCGGGAGGGATATACGGAGCACGGTAGACACCCGCCTCGGTTGCCACCGAGTTGGTTTCTACCCCGGTATCCATGTTCTTTATCACAACCTGCGCTCCCGGAATCACAGCGCCGGTTGGATCCTTGATTGTTCCCGTCAGCGTTCCGCGCCCGCTCTGAGACAGTGCCGGAGAGAGGCAGAAGAGCGTCAAGGCTATCCCGACTAGGAAAAGCACTAGGATTGATCGCTTCATCGGTACCTTCCTTGTTAAGGGTGTGCTCAGCGTCAATTACATTCCTTTATTATTACCGCTTGATGAAATGCATGGCCTGTCCAAGAGAATCCGACAGGCCAAACCGGCCTTGATTATCCGCATTGCTTCCGCCGGTAATCTGAATCCCCTCGGATAGCAATGCCGCACCGACAAAGAGAATTCCGGGTCCGCCAAGGATCGTTCCCGGCAAGCGTTTTCCGCTCATCTATCGCGGCACGATACGATGATTGAGACTCCTCCCAAATCCCCGACTCTTGATTGCAGTTTGACAACAACCATGACGTCGCTTCAAAACCAACAACTAGCCATCGGCTCAGGCACGGCTTCCATAGGCTGTCGCCCGTTCCCTTCGAAACCGCCCCTTGACCGCAGGCTAGGCGCTGGAAGTGCCAATGTCAAGCAGATTTACGTCCAGAGGAAAGATCTAAAAAACATAGACAGGCGATCGCAAGAGGGAATAGTTTCGTTTTGTGGGAACATAAACTATCATTCACTACCGTGAATACAATTCTGTGAGGCTTTCAGAATCCTTATGCCGAGAGGAATGATCATTGCCGTTCTGACTCTGTGGCTTGCATTTCCCGGCTGTTCCAGAAAGCAGGAGCAGCCCTCTAATGAAGCCTCTCCTCCGCGAGCGCGGCAACCCGAGGTCAACATCCTTTTAGTTACAATGGATACCCTGCGCGCCGACTATCTTGGATGTTACGGGCGCCGATCGATCGCGACTCCAAACATGGATGCCCTCGCTAGAAGAGGCGTGAGATTCGAACAAGCCATCGCCCAGGTACCCTTGACTGCCCCTTCCCATGCCTCGATTCTGACCGGCACCTACCCGCAGGTGCACAAAATCCGAGACATGGGCGGCTTCGTCCTGGATGAAAAAGTTCCCACGCTGGCCACGATTCTCAGCCAGGCCGGTTTTGAAACCGCCGCATTTGTAGGGTCGGCCGTATTGAATCGTCATTACGGCTTGAATCGCGGTTTCTCCACCTACAGCGACGCGATGAATGCCGGTCCCGAATCGAAAAAACTGCCCGGCGTGGTGGCCGAGGTGCGCGGCGATGTCGTCACCGGGCGCGCCCTGGCATGGCTCGATAAGAACGCGTCGAAGACTTTTTTCCTCTGGGTTCATTATTACGACCCGCATTTCCCCTATGACCCGCCCGAACCCTATCGCGGACGCTACCCGAAAGATCCCTACGGCGGAGAGGTGGCATTCGCCGACGGTGAGGTAGGGAAACTGCTGGAAAGCCTGAAGGCCCACAACCTGCAGGAGCGAACCCTGGTTGTCTTTTTGGCCGACCATGGTGAAAGCCTGGGTGAGCATGGTGAATATACGCACGGTGTTTTTCTGTATGACTCGACCGTGCATATCCCCTTGATTATTGCCGGACCCCGCGTACCGGAGGGGCAGTCGGTGCGGCCGCAGGTCCGATCGATCGATGTGCTGCCGACGGTGGCACAATACCTCGGGTTGCCGGCCGGTACTCTTGTCCAGGGATCGAGTCTTCTGCCGGCATTACTTGAAGGGAAGCCGCCGCAGACCGGCCCCTGCTATATGGAAACCCTCTACCCGAAAACTCAAATGGCGTGGTCCGAACTGCGCGCCCTGCGCACAGATGACTGGAAATTGGTTGTCGCTCCCAAAACTGAACTGTACCGGTATTCCGACGACAAGGGAGAGGCCAAAAACGTGGCCGGTCAATTCCCGGCCGATGCCGATGCTCTTAAAAAGAGGCTCCTGGAAATCACCAGGACGATGGATAGTTCGTCAAATATCAAGCCAAAGTTTGTAAGCGATGAGAGGCAGCGGGAATTAAATGCATTGGGATATGTGGGCGCGGGCCGGCGTCCCCTGACCATCGATATGTCCGGACCCGATCCCAAAGACCGCATCGCGATACTGGAGGGTTTGGAACGAGCTTCCACGGCCATGAACCATGACCGCTGGCAGGAAGCGGTTCCTGTGCTGGAAAAAATCTCGCGGGAGGACACCGGGAATCCCCTGATCTATGCCTACCTCCAGATGTGTTACGAACGGCTGGGGCGTTTCGACCGGATGGAGCAAACCTGCCTTCGCGCGATCGGGAACAAAGTCGAAAATGACACCACCTACGCCGGATTAGGCGGGATCTACATCAGGCGCGGAGATCTGGGCCGGGCGGCCGATTATATGGAGAAAGCCGCTCAAATCAACCCGACGAACCTCGAGAATATGGATAACCTGGCCACGGCCTACCTGCAATTGGGCCGTCCCGCGGATGCCTCCCGCGTGCTCAACGCCATCCTCGCCCAGGATCCCGGCCATGCCGGCGCGCACAACGTCTTTGGCCTCCTCGAGATTCAACGTGCGCGGCCTGAGGAGGCGCGCAAGCATTTCGAACAGGCCATCGCCTCCAACCCCGATCTGGCGGAGCCCTATATGAACCTCGGGCTTCTCGCCCAGAATGCCGGACAGGCGCGAGTGGCAGCGAATTACTATCGCGAGTTTATCAAACGGGCCAGCCCTGAAAAGCATGGCGAATACATTCCCAAAGTCAAAGAGGCTCTGAAGGATCTCGAAAAACGGGGAGGCGATCCCGGGCGCTGATATCGGCGATGAGTTCGCAGTTCGCAGTGTCAGTTTGCAGTTCGCAGTGTCAGTTCGCAGTTCGCAGTGTCAGTTCGCAGTTTTTTTAGAAAGCCGCACGCTACTGCGAACTGGCAACCTTCATCGACAAAGGGTTGCGGTCAAAGACTTGAGAACAGTCCTCCATCTGGCCGGCTGCCTTCTCGATCCAGAAAATGAGCTGCAGACATATTTTCGGGCCGGCATGGGCTTCCACTTTTTATTGCAGGCGGCATCGGCGCCAACTATGATGGCGCCGATGCTCAGCCGCCTGACCTGCATTCTGGCACTCGCTTCAATTCTACATGGGGTCGCCGCCTCGGAACCGCAGGCGACCTTTGCCGTCGAAGATTTTGCTGCGCGCGCGAGCCTTACATTCCGGCAAAACAACTTCGCTACTGAAGCCAAATACCCATTTGAGACCATGGGCGGTGCGGTAGCCGCACTTGATTACAACAACGACGGATATCTTGATCTGCTTTTTTTGAACGGAGCACCCTCGCCTTCGCATGTTCGATCGAATCAGGATTCCTTCAACCGGCTGTACAAAAATAACGGCCCGGGCTTGACATTCACCGACGTAACGGAAGGCAGCGGCTTGTCGGGCCGCGGCATCGCGGGGTACCCCCAGGGTGTCGCAGTGGGAGACTACGACAACGACGGGTTTGCCGACATTTGCGTCACCAATTTCGGTGACAACATTCTCTATCATAATAACGGCAACGGGACGTTTACGGATGTAACCGCAAAGGCGGGCGTCGCCATGGGCGGGCACCCGTTCAAAGCCAGCGCCTGCTGGGTCGACGTGGACAACGACGGGCAGCTGGATCTGTTCGTAACGCACTACTTCGATTGGACCTTCAAAGATCACGCAGACTACTACTGCGGCGATCGCAAGCCTGGTTACCGGGCCTATTGCCGCCCGGAGGTTTTCAAGGCTTTGCCCAACGTGCTTTTCCGGAATAACGGTGACGGGACGTTCCGCGACGTTTCCGTAGAATCCGGAATCGCGAAGTACCCGGGGAAGGGCATGGGAGTCGCGATCGCTGATTACGACGGTGACGGGTGGATGGACATCCTCGTGGTCAACGACAAGGCGCCCAACTTTCTCTACCACAACAAAGGGCGCGGCGTTTTCGAGGAGGTCGCCCTCAACGCCGGAATTTGGGCCAACGAGTATGGGCAGTTTGTCTCCGGGATGGGTTGTGACTTCAAAGACGTGAACAATGACGGTTTGCCCGATATCTTCTACACCGATCTCGTAACTGAGTGTTTCACGCTCTTTCTCAATCGCGGCAAGGGAATTTTCGAAGACCGGACCTTTCCCTCGGGCCTCGGCCCGCTCACGAGCGCCCACAGCGGCTGGAGCACCAAGTTCGTGGATTGGGACAACGACGGGTGGAAGGACATCCTGGTCGCGGGCTCCCACGTCCTGGACAACAGCGAACTGTACAACCGTCAGGCCCGCTACAAGGAACCCTGCTTCTTTTACCGCAACCTCGGAAACGGCAGATTCGAAGATACTTCGAAAAGCCTGGGCACGGATTTCCAGATGACCGGCGCCTATCGCGGCCTGGCCGTCGGAGATTTCGACAACGACGGCAACCTCGAGGCCGCCGTGTCTCGCCTGAATGACAGCTGCGTGTTCTTCAAGAAGAAGAGCGGATCGAGCGGAAATTGGCTCCTCGTAAATCTGAAGGGAACACGGAGCAACCGCGACGGGATCGGCGCGCGGGTGTCAGCCGTGCTGCCCTCCGGGCAGGTGCTTTATGAGCATGTCAGCACAGCGAACGGGATTTACTCCGCCAGCGACAGACGCGTACATTTCGGCCTGGGAAGGGAATCCATGGTTCTATCGCTGCGGATAGACTGGCCCAGCGGCATCCTTCAGAAAATCGAAAACATCAAGGCAAATCAGGTGCTGCAGATTTCGGAGCCCGAAAAATGATGAGCAGGAACCGATCGGGAATCCTGGCCGAATCCGGAATTCTTTTTTGTCTTTTTTTCTCTCTTCTGGCTGTCGCCGGTCAGCAGCCAAAACCGCAGCGAGCATCCGGGCAGGAGCAGGCTTCCGCGGAACTCGTCGCGGGTCTGCGAGCCTACCAGGCTGGTCAGTTGGACCAGGCGATCACGAAATTGAAACGTGCCATCACGCTCGCGCCCGAAAGCCCCCAGGTGCGGCTGCACCTCGGTCTTTTCCTATACGAACAGAATAAAGACAGCCTGGAAGCTCAGCGTTACATGGAATCGGTGATAGACAAATTTCCCGATCATGTCGATCTGCCGCTCCGCCTGCTGGATTCCTACCTGCGCGCGCGCAATGCGGCAAAGAGCGAAGCCCTTGTCGGAAAGCTGCAATCCAGGATGGCCTCGGACAGCCGCTTCGCCTTCAATGTGCTCTACACGCTTATTAGCCACGGTCGAATTGAAACGGCCCGGAAGGAAATCGAGAAGGTATCCAACAATCTTCAGGGAGAGATCCTGTTTATGGGCGGGTTGATCGAATTCGGCTCGGGCGAAAATGCCCGGGCTTTCGACCTGCTCGAAAAAGCCTCGGGCCACGATTTCCCGCCGCGCGAATCGCGGCAGATGTTGACCCTGGCGGATGCGTTTTTTCAAATGAAGGCATTCCCGCAGGCAGCCAGGGCTTATGAGGCATTTTTCTCGAACCACCCGGACTCCAATCCTGCGTTGCGATTCCGACTGGGCCTGTCCTTTTATGGATACGGCGATTACGAGCGCGCTCTGGAGCAGTTACAGAAGGTCCGGAAAGAAGCGGTCGCGATACCGGAGGTCGATTTTTACCTGGGGAGCATCCTGATCGAGCTGAAACGGCCGGAAGAAGCCAGGCCCTATCTGCTCGCCGAATTGAAGCGCGACCCGGGTTCCTACAAGGCGATGACAAAGATTGCCTATCTGGAATACCTCGCCGGGCAGGACGAACTCTGTCGTGAATGGCTCGCGAAATCGCTTGACCGCAATCAGCAATGGTTTGAGACCCACATGATATACGGCCTGCTCTACATCCGGCTTCAGGAATTCGAACGCGCGGTCCAGAGCCTGGAAGTATGCATCCGCGAAGAACCTGAATATCCCAAGGCTTATTTTCAGCTTTCGAACGCGTGGCGCCGGCTGGGGAGCGAGGAAAAATCCCGCCAGTACCTGGAAAAATTCAATCAGCTGCAGGATGCCGCAGTTTCGCGGGTTCAAAAGGCCCGGGGCATGGAAGGCAAAACTATGGAAGAAAGGAAGCGTTGAATCAAGATGGATATAGGTCGGAGCATTCATTTCCAACTGATGCTGGCAGCCCTGTTGCTTTCACTTTTCGCCGTATTCTGCATTCCCATGACGGGGCCTGAAACCGCGGGCTATGACGAAGGCTCGAATTACGCCGCCCCGCGGCTGGATGCCTGGCGCATCATCGGGCCGGGCGGCGGTGGGGCTCAATTCACCCCCACCATAAGCCCGGTGGACCCCAATCTGGTTCTCGTCAGCTGCGATATGACCGGCTCCTACGTCAGCACGGATGGCGGCGATTCCTGGCGCATGTTCAACTTGCGGGGGGTGACGCGATTCTTCGTGGCAGATCCCATCAATGTCAACGTCCTCTATGCTGCAAGCCAGGGACTCTATCGCAGCAGCGACAAGGGGAAAACCTGGGAGCTGATTTATCCACAACCAGATCGGGTAGCCCGGATCGTGATGTCGGGCGATCACGCCGGAGAGAGGATAGTCTTGCACGATGGCTCGCAGACCGGCATCCAGGCGCTGACCGTGGATCCTGAAGACTCGAAAATCCTGTTTGCCGTCATCACAACAAAAAACGAAACCAGTCTTTTTCAGAGCAGTGATGCGGCCAAAACCTGGCAGGTCCTTGGAGCCTTGCCGGCCGGCGGCAGGAAAATATATATCGATCCGGGTTCTTCCCCCAAAAAGCGTACGGTCTACGTGGCAGGGAACAATTCGGTCAGTGTCCTCGAAAATGGCATTTGGACCCATGGGAAGGGGCCTGAAGGAGTCCGGCGCTTTCTCGATATCGCTGCCGGATTTCCTACTGCCGGAGGCAAACCGGTTTTTTATGCCGTCTCCGGCATAAATTGGCGTGGCGGCGATACCGGCACGACGGGCCTTTTCACATCTTCCGATGGAGGCGCAAACTGGCAGACCGTCCCGATCGATTTTCTATCCAGCGCGACAGGGGAATCCAAGCGAGTAGAGCTTCGTGCAGTCGCGACCTGCCTTACCCAGCCCAGCGTCGGCTACCTGTCCTTCCGCGATCGTTCCAGATCTATCACCGCCGCCGAGCAGTTCATGGGAGTTGCACGAACCGATGATTTTGGCAAAACCTGGCGATTTGTCTGGAAAGATACCGGCAGCAAACCGGCGGACAATCTGCAGGATCCCTGGATTACGGCACGGTACGGCCCGGGATGGGGCGAGAATCCATTTGCCTTGGCTGTCTCGGCATCGAATCCGGACCTGTGCTTTGGAACTGATTTTGGCCGGACTATGCGCACTCGCGATGGCGGCAAGACCTGGCAGGGCGTCTATTCCCGCCGCCAGGAGGATGGCACCGTTTCTACGACCGGCCTGGATGTGGTTACCTGTTACGGCATTCATTTTGATCCCTTTGACCTGAAACAATGGTTTGCCGGCTTCGCGGATATAGGGTTGTTCGAGAGCCGGAATGCAGGCCAGTCCTGGTTGGAGGCGACCAGCCGCGGCATCCCGCGCGAGTGGAGCAATACTTCGTACTGGTCTGTTTTCGACCCCGAGGTCAAGGGGCGCATCTGGTCCGCCATGAGCGGCGTTCACGATCTGCCGAGACCCAAGATGTGGAAAAGCGGCAGCGTGGCAAATTATCGGGGAGGAGTCGTATTCAGCGACGACGGCGGCAGGACCTGGAAGCCCAGCAATGAAGGCATGGGGCAGACCGCAGCCACGCATATCCTGCTTGACCCGAAGAGTCCTGCGAATGCACGAGCCCTCTACGTCTGCGGTTTCGGCAAGGGCGTATTTAAATCCACAGATGGCGGGCGGTCCTGGGCTTTGAAGAACAGTGGCCTGGAAGGAACAGAGCCCTTTGCCTGGCGAATGGTCCCCGATTCCATAGGCCGGCTCTATCTGCTTGTGGCTCGCCGGGGCGAGGATGGCAGCATCGGTTCCGCATTGGATGGTGCGATTTATCGCTCCAGTGACGGAGCTGAGCATTGGGAAAAACTGAGCCTGCCTGCCGGCTGCAATGCTCCAAACGGGCTTGCCGTCGATCCGGCGGATCCGAGCCGGCTCTATCTTGCCGCATGGGGACGAAGCACCTCGGACAAAGACATCGGAGGCGGCCTGTACCTCTCATCCGATGCCGGCAAAACCTGGAAGAACACCCTGGACAAAGACCAGCATTTATTCGACGTCACGTTGGATGCTCGTGCGCCGGGTGTGATCTATACCGTCGGATTCGAATCCTCACTCTGGAAATCGACCGATCGGGGGGAAAGCTGGACGCGCATCAAGGGCTACAACTTCAAATGGGGTCATCGTGTCATCAACGACCCTCTGGATGCGACGAAAGTGTACGTCGCCACCTTCGGCGGATGCATCTGGCACGGCCCCGCCAACGGCGACACCACGGCCGTCGAGGACATCGTCACACCGCTGATGAAACACGATCGCTGAAAGCAAGAACTCGCTGCCATGTTATAGAATGCATCCTTTCGCGGCAGCTCAGTCGAGAATGGACATTGGAGGCGCCATGCATAAGCGTCATGTCATAGCTGCACTGATGTTGGTTGCGGCGGCAGCCTTCGCAACTGCCCGGATATCTCCTCAAACCCGCCCGTCGCTGCCCGCGATCAAATATCCGGTCATGTTCGACACTCCCGAATGCGACCGCATCATGGCGGCGCTTCAGGTATTTCCTCCCGACAACGCCTGGAATCAGGATATTTCCGGAATGCCGGTTCATCGTGATTCCAAAACAATCATCGCATCCGCAGGCGCCGACAAGCCGCTTCAGTACAACCTCGACATGGCCTTCATCATCGTGCCGCCGGACCAGCAGCGCGTACCGGTCAAGATTCTGGAATATCCCGCAGAATCAGATCCAGGGCCTTATCCCATTCCCGATGGCGCTCCCATTGAAAACTGGCCGATGGCACGCAACGAAGATGTCAAAGCGCTGCCTAAACCGGGCCAGAGCCTGGAGCAGTTCCAGCGCGAAGGAACGGGCGACAGGCATGTCCTTGTGGTCGATCCGGTAAACGGCAAACTCTACGAGTTCTGGCAGGCGCGGAAAACCGATTCAGGGTGGCAGGCATCGAATGAAGCGACCTTTGACTTGAAGACGGGCGCTTTGCGGCCTGAAGGCTGGACATCCTCCGATGCTGCCGGGCTGCCGATTTTTCCCGCCGTTGTCCGGTACGATGAGTGTGAGCGGGGAATGGTCGAGCACGCCATGCGATTTACCGTGAAAAGGACACGGCGCGGCTATGTCCTCCCTGCAACCCATTGGGCCAGCTCAAGCCGTGACCCGAGCTTCCCGCGCATGGGGGAGCGATTCCGCCTGCGCGCCAACTTCGATATTTCAGGATTTCCGCCGCATGTTCAGGCCATTCTCAGGGGACTAAAAAAATACGGCATGCTTGTGGCGGACAACGGCAGCGACTGGTACATGTCGATCGCACCCGACCGCCGGCTCAAGGGGCTGGAGACCCTGGGCCGGCTCAAAGGATCGGACTTCGAAGTTGTGGACACCTGTGCACGGTCGGTGGAAGGAAAGTGAAGTGGAAACTTGGGCATTGGAATTACAGAATCGGAGAGCTTCAAGCAAATCAAGCCGCTATGACCGCTAGGGTATTTATATATTGATTCTTAGCGGGCTTTGTGGGCTTCGCGGTTGAGATTCTTCGCGGTGTTTGATTGCAGGCAAAGTTTCCGGATAGGAGGTTCGGATATGCCGAAGATTCAAGGGCTCTTCTTTCTCGGCATTCTCAGCGCGGCTGTTTTCACCTCAAACGCCAGTTCCCCACAGGAAAGATTGGATGCCTGGAGGATCCTGGGACCGGGCGGAGGCGGAACGACAATTCATCCCGCCATCAGTCCGCATGATCCGAAAACGGTGGTTGAAGCCTGCGATATGACCGGGGCCTATATCACCCATAATGGCGGCGAATCATGGCGCATGTTCAACCTGGGCACCGTTGTTTCCGCCTTCGCCTTCGATCCCAGGGATCCCCTGGTGATCTACGCCGCCGCCTCGGCACTTTTTCGCAGCGCAGACGGTGGCCGCACCTGGCGGATGCTTTGGCCGGACCCTTCGCGGAGGACAAAAAGGAACGGTTGGGGCGACCACGCTGAAACCATCTACACCACCGAAGACCTGTCCTACCCGAGCGGCCAGGATGTCCAGATTCATGCTATTGCCGTCGACGACATCGACCCCGCCTGCCTCTACATGGCAATTCAAGCGAGGAAGTCCGGCCCCCCGGGGACCAGTGCGCCGGAAAAAACGTCTCTGCTGACTTCGCCGGATCGCGGGCGTACCTGGTCGCGCTTGAATGAATTCTCCGCGGAGCGGATCTTCGCCATCTGGGCTGAAGGGAGCGGAGAGCGGACGGTTCGGGCCCTGGGCGAATCCGGAGTCCATGAGGTTCGCGGCTCGTCCTCGCGATTGCTGAGCAGCCCTCCCGCAATAAGATTCCAGTCAGGAAGCGTGGGGCATGAGCCCGGCGCAACGACTTCCATTATCTATGCCACGGCACAGTTGGAGAAATCCGGGGACAGCCTGAGCGGCGGAATTTTTGTTTCGACCGATTCGGGAGGCACCTGGCGCAATGCAAACGGGGGGCTGACTGATGAAATAACAGGTTCGGTCACGGGTGAATCATGGGGCCCAGCCAGGCGGGCCCGGCCGCATCTGGGGCCCATCGCCGCTTCTGCCGGTCATGGTCTCTCCGCATACGTGGGTCTGCGCGGAATTCGTTCGAAGGACGGCGACGGGAAGCCCTATAACGGAGTGGCAAGAACCGTGGATGGCGGCCGCACCTGGACGGTGGTTCACCGGGAATCGGATCGTCCCGCCGCGAATTTCAGCGCTTCATGGATTGAATCCCGCACCCTGGAAGATGGTTACTCGGTCTGGCTGGACGCGCCCTATGATCTGGCGGCCGCGCCGGCGGATCCGAAGATCTGCTACGTCACGGACCTCTTTCGCACCTACCGAACCCTGGATGCAGGTGCGACCTGGAGACAGGTGAATTCGTCGCCGACCGGCACAGAGGGGTGGAAAAGCCGCGGCCTCGATGTCACCACTCACTACGGCCTCCTGTGGGACCCCTTTAATCCTGAGCGGATGTTTGTCGCCAGCACCGACATCGGCCTCTTCCGTAGCGAGGATTCCGGTCAGAGCTGGATCGGATCGAGCACGGGAGTTCCGCGATCCTGGAGGAACACCACCTATTGGGTGGTGCTGGACCTCGAGGTCAAAGATCTGATGTGGGGCGCATTCAGCGGGACCCACGACCTTCCGCGCCCGAAAATGTTCCGGAGGACTGATCCGGCCACCTTCCGCGGCGGCGTCGCCGTCTCGGTTGATGGTGGCAGGAATTGGACTCCATCTAACAGTGGCATGCCCGAGTCGGCCGTCACGCATATACTTCTGGATCCCCGCAGCCCCAAAGGCCAACGCACGCTTTATGCCGCTGCCTTCGGAAGAGGCGTCTACAAATCGACGGATAACGGCAGGAGCTGGAGTCTCAAAAACAGAGGATTGGCTCCTGATCCGCGGCAGCAGCCGTTCGCGTGGCGGCTGTCGCAGGATCCCGAGGGCATTCTTTACCTCGTGATCGCACGCCGCAGCGAGCGGGGGCGAATCGGCGATGCGGACGATGGTGCGATTTACAGATCGACCGATGGCGCCGAGCAATGGACACCCCTGCCGCTGCCCAATGGCACTAACGGTCCGACATCGATCACGGTGGATTTGAAAAACTCAAAACGCTTGTATCTTTCAGCTTGGGGCCTGGCGTCGCCCGGCGGGGATACAGGCGGAGGGATATTCATAAGCAACGATTCCGGCCAGACCTGGGCTCCGGTGCTGCGCCAAGCCCAGCACGTCTATGATGTGACCATTGATCCGCGTAAGCCCGACACCATGTATGCCTGCGGTTTCGACCAGGGCGTTTATCGCTCCGACGACCGGGGGACTACCTGGCGGCGGCTCCGGGGATATAACTTCAAGTGGGGGCATCGTGTTATTCCGGATCCGGCGGATGCCAGCCGGATCTACATTGTCACCTACGGCGGAGGCGTCTGGCTGGGCCCCGCAGCCGGCGATCCGGCTTCAGCCGAGGATGTGGTGAATTGATCGACTCAAGGCCCCATTCGAATCATGCCGTGCCTCTCAGATTCGTATCATATGGGGCGGAATTTCGCCAACTCAGAAAAGGAGCAGGGAATGCGCATTGTCCTCATTTGTTTATGGACCGCGGTTGTGTTCCTTCAAGGCCCGGGTGCCCGAGCGCAAGACCCATTTACTGTGCGTCGCGACACACCCGCTCCCGGACCCCGGATTACGGCATATCTGCAATATCAACTGAATCAAGCCTGGATACTCGACGAAGCACGAGCAGCGCGCCTGGCTGGCATCCGCAGCGAATCGGATATGGCTCGCTACCAGACGGAACTTCGCCAAAAATTGCTGAGCATGATCGGCGATCTGCCTTCCGTCAAATCTCCCCTCAACGCGCGAATCACCGGAACCGTCCAGATGGCTGGCTATCATATAGAAAAGCTCATCTTCGAAAGCCTGCCCGGATATCATGTCACCGCTCTCCTCTATGTCCCTGATGCCCCGGCGTCGCGCAAACCGGCGGTCCTTGTTCCCTGCGGTCATTCACAGAATGGGAAGATTCTTTACCAATACATCTGCCACAGGCTTGCCCGTCTCGGCTATGTCGCGCTGTGCTGGGACCCCGTGGGGCAGGGAGAAAGAAGCCAGTTCTGGGATGCCGGCAAAAAACAAAGCCGCTACAACCTGGTTTGCGGGGAACACGCCGTTCTGGGAAACCTGGCCTATCTCGCCGGGGCGAACCTGGCGCGCTGGGAAATCTGGGACGGGATGCGCGCGCTCGACTACCTCCTTACACGCCCTGAGGTCGACCCGGCGCGCATTTCGATCACCGGTACAAGCGGCGGTGGTTTCCAAGCGGCCCACATCGGGGCGATCGATACGAGGATAGGGGTTGTGGCGCCTTCCTGCTACATAACCTCCTTGCCGATGAGGATGGGCAACCGCATCTTCAAAGACCCCGACAGCGATCCCGAGCAGGACCTACACGGGATGGTGTCGGCCGGCGTCGACCACGCGGGACTGCTCGCAATGGTTTACCCGCGTCCGGGCTTTGTCGCAGCGGCTGTGGAGGACTATTTCCCCATCGAAGGGGTTCGCAAAACCTTCCGTGAGATTGCGGCGCTCTACGGCAGGCTGGGGCACCCCGACCGCATCGCGAAGGCCGAAGGTTATCATGGGCATCAGTACTCCCCGGAAAACCTCAAGGCTGCGTTCAACTTCTTGAACCGCTTCAACGGGCTGGCGCCCATCGAAACGTTGCCGGTGGATGAAAAATTGCCGGATGCGCAGCTCTTGTGTACTCAGTCTGGCCAGGTAAGAATCGATTTTCCCGGCGGGAAATCGCTGCCGGACCTTATCGGTGAATATTATCTCGATCACAAGGATAGAAAGACAGCAACCCTGCCCGAGATGTACCGCAGCACCGGGTATCCCGGAATTGACCGGTGGACCACGGAGACCTTCAAGGGATTTGCGCCGGAGAACCAAATCTCCTGGGAGCAGAGGGGCAATTCCCAACTCGACGGCGCCATCGTCGACCGCTACCTTTTGCACCACAGCGGAGTGCTCTCGCTCCCGCTCCTTCACATCCGGCGCCCCGGAACACCGAGTGCAAAAACACTCCTGTGGTTTTCCCTGGAAGGAAAAGTTGCCGCTTCGACCTGGCCCGAGGTGCTGAAATTCGTCGAGAATGGTTACCAGGTTTTATCGTTTGATTTCCGCGGACTCGGGGAAGACCTGATGCGTTATTCCACGACTTCCGTCGACGAAGCCCGCCTGCCGAAGAATGGAATGGGTCGGCCGGATTACAATCCTCTCAACAGTGTGGTGGCAAACTATGCCTACAACGCACTTTTGAACGGGCGGCCCTATTTTCTCCAAATGATCGAGGACGCGGAAATTGTCGTCCGTTTCGCGCGGCAAAAATTCGGGGCCGGTGATGTGCAAGTAGTCGGACATGCCGGTGCGGCGGTTTTGGGTCATGCTATCGCTGCGGCAATTCCACGGGTCCAGGAGTTGCAGGGTCGGGTGGTGCAGAAGTATCCGTGGGCGGAGATTGTGGAACAAAAACAGGAACTCTGGCCGATCCTATTCCTGATGCCCGACGGCGCCTACATCCGCTGAGAACTTGAACCACGAAGGCCGCGAAGACAGCAATAATTAATAAATAACTTCGCGGTCTTGGCGACCTTCGCGGTTCGATTGGCTTTGCGTCTCTACCGAAAATGGACGATTCCGGCCGTGCGCAAGTCCAAGTTTCTGTTCTCAATCAACCACGAGTTGGACCGCTACTGCTTTTCCAGCACAGTCTTCACGTCACCTTCCCCCTGGGGGGCGCTGAAATGGCGCTGGATGGTGAGCGTTTTGCCATCCTCAGACAGACTCCATTTCTCAGAAATGGTCACCGCGTTTCCCTGAAAATCCATCTTGGATTCAACAGTCAGGGTATCGCCATCCCATTTCAAGGTGCTGCGCCGGTCCATTTCACGGAATTTATTGACGCATTCCTTTCCATCCGTTGTGTACTTGGAATCGCTCGTAAACTCACCCTGTTCGCCAACCTGAGTGGTGACAACGCGCAGGTCCGGGTCACTGTGGGTTATTTTCATAATATTGCTGCTGGGCACGGGCATCATTCCATAATCGCTTTTGCCCGAGTTCATTTTCCACTCGCCGCTGAAATTGGGCTTCGCCAATACGACCGTCGAACTCAAAAGCATCATGAGCACTGCAACTGCATAAATCCTTCCTGTTCTCATCTTCATCTCTCCTAAAGCAATCGGCCTGCGGGCGAGTATATAGGAAAAAGCAGCCTCAGGCACTCAGGATCGGCTGCAGAATCGCCAGGATGCTTGCGTCCACTGTTCCCTTCGTGGCTAAATCAAGCCTTGACGATGCCAAGGGGGAGGATTCGACAATGAAGAAGACAGGCTTGCCTCGACGAAAATTCTTCCAGCTATCCGCGGTCGGAATGGGCGCGGCGGGCACCAGCCATGCTGCAGAACAGACCAGGATTTCCGCGCCGGCAAGAAAAAGGGCGCCCGAAAACCCGGACCGCTACAACTCCGCGCACCAGGGAGAACGGCTGAACCGCATTGCCTTCCCGATGGGCGGCATCGGCGCCGGAATGATTTGCCTCGAAGGAACCGGCGCGCTCTCGCATTTTTCCCTTCGTCACAAGCCAGAGGTTTTTAATGAACCCTGTGTGTTCGCCGGGGTCGGCGTAAAAGGGAGACCGGAAGCCGCCCGCGTGCTGGAAGGCCCGGTGCCGGGCTGGAAATTATTCGGCACACCCGGCAGCGGCAACGGCGCAAGCGGCGCATCCTACGGGCTTCCTCGGTTCACCGGAGTCTCTTTCAAGGCGCGATTCCCCTTTGCCACCGTGTCCTTGAAAGATGCGGGCAATCCGCTCGAAGTGGCAGTCACCGGCTGGAGCCCGTTTGAACCGGGCGACGCCGACAACTCCAGCCTCCCGGTTGCCGGCCTCGAATATCGCTTTACCAACACCAGCGCAGAACCGGTCGAGGCGGTATTCTCATTCAACGCCAAGAACTTCATGGCCTTCGGGAAAAATGAACAGGGAGTACGTTCCACCCCAGGAGGTTTTGTGCTTTGGTGCGGTGGGTCGAAGGACAAGCCGTGGGAAGCCGGCTCCTTTTCGGCGACCGTATCTGACCCTGAGGCAAAGACAAACGTTGCGTGGTTCCGTGGCGGCTGGTGGGATGCGCTGACGCTGGCCTGGAAAGACGTGGTCGAGGCTGCCTGCTACGAACGGCCCGCCGTGGCCGAAGGCCAGCCCTCCCCGGGCGCATCGGTCTTCGTTCCGTTCCGGCTCGCCCCGCGCGAATCAAAAACCATCGCCCTCAGGTTGGCCTGGTTCGTGGGAACAACGAATCAGAAATATGGCAAGGACGCGGCGGCGGATGACTTCAAAATTGTCGGCCAAACCTACTATCAGGCCTGGTACGCCGCAAAATTCGGCAGCCTGGATGCGGTCAACGACTACTGGCGGGAAAGCTATTCTAAATTACGGGAAAGTTCGAAGCGCTTCAGCGATTGCCTTTATGATAACACCCTCCCGTCTGAAGTCACCGAAGCGGTGGCCGCAAATCTGACTATCTTAAAATCACCAACCGTTTTGCGCCAGGCTGACGGACGGCTGTGGAGCTGGGAAGGGTGCAGCGACAACTCGGGTTGCTGCTCTGGCTCCTGCACCCACGTATGGAACTACGCGCAGGCAGTCCCCCATATCTTCCCAAGCCTGGAGCGCAGCCTTCGGGAAACCGAGTTCGGCCCCTCGCAGAACGACGCGGGACACCAGCAGTTCCGCAGCGCCCTGCCGATCCGCCCCGTGGGACACGACTTTCACGCGGCGGCCGACGGACAGCTGGGCGGCATTATGAAGGCATACCGCGAGTGGAGGATCAGCGGCGACACGGAATGGCTCCGTCGCCTCTGGCCTCGGGTCAGAAAGAGCCTCGATTACTGCATCGAAACCTGGGATCCTTCGCACAAGGGAGTTATGGAAGAACCTCACCACAATACCTACGACATCGAATTCTGGGGGCCGGACGGGATGTGCTCCAGTTTCTACCTTGGCGCCCTTGTTGCTGCCTCCCTAATGGGCAAGGCGCTGGGCGAGGATGTGGCGCTTTACTCCGAAATTTTCAAGCGCGGCAGTCAAGCTGTCGAAACAGAGCTGTTCAACGGCGAGTACTTTATACAAAAAATCGAATGGAAAAATCTGCGCGCCAAAAATCCGCTCGAAACCAAAAGCATGGTCGGGGATTATTCTCCGGAAGCGATCGCAATCCTGGAGAAGGAGGGCCCAAAATACCAGTACGGGACGGGATGTCTTTCCGACGGTGTTCTCGGCTCATGGATGGCGGCGGTATGCGGCGTCGGCCAGGTGCTCGATTCCGCAAAGGTAGCAAGCCACCTCCGTTCGGTTCACCGGTACAACCTCAGGAAAGATCTTTCGACTCATGCCAATCCACAGCGCCCGTCATACGCCTGCGGCGCCGAGGGGGGCTTGTTATTGTGCTCGTGGCCGAAGGGAGGCAAGCTGACGCTGCCCTTCGTATATTCGGACGAAGTCTGGACCGGCATCGAATACCAGGTGGCCTCTCATCTGATAATGATGGGGCTCGTGGAACAGGGTCTGGAGATCGTTCGCATCTGCCGTGACCGCTATGACGGCCGCGTGCGCAACCCGTTCAACGAATACGAATGCGGTCACTGGTATGCGCGGGCAATGTCTTCATACGCGCTACTTCAAGCCCTCAGCGGGGCACGGTACGATGCGGTAGAAAAGGTTCTCTACCTCAGCCCGCGCATTAAAGGCGACTTCCGCTGTTTTCTGTCGACCGCAACCGGGTATGGCATCGTCGGAATGCGCGGAGGCAAGCCTTTCTTCGATGTGCGCGCCGGTAAGGTGGAAGTGCGTGAGATCAAGCTTTCGGTCTAGTCAAAATGGATTGTGGTCAAAGGTTTTCTATCGCCAAAACTATGGAAGACTTCGCCCGCACTGCATCGCGCAACGCGCGGTCCCATGCGGCAAGGAGGTTGCTTATGGCTCGCGCCGGCTGGTCAAGTTTGATTCCCCGCGGGGGTTCTTCTCAAGGCTCCAGTGGGTTTCGCATCGACGCCTATTCCGAGTTCATGCCGCCGCCCCGTATTGGGTGGAAACCGTATGGCCCGGTGCCCATCAATAGATACCAGTTCTCACCCGACGATCCTTTCGGCTGGAAGGTCCACGAATTCGATGAAGCTCTCGAATTGCAGCCGGGCCTGCACCAGATCGCCAAGGACCTGCTGAGGCGGCTGAAACGGCTGCAAGACGGCAATCCGGATACCGGCCTGCCAAGGCACATTTCGCGGAACAACCCGTTCTGGCCGCCTGAGTTGGAGAGCGCGGATCTGCAGAACGATCCTTGCGTTCTCTTGTTGCCGCTGTCGCTATCGCGCACTCAGGACGACAAAGGCCGTGTTCGCTGGACGCTCTTTGGCAACAGCGAGCAGGGGCCAGGCAAGGCATTCTGGAGAAGTTTCTTCACGGCCCCAGGGGTCGAGGCTCCGCCGGAATTCGGCATTGGTTTCTTCTGCCGTCTGCTGCGTTCGGTCTACGGCGAAAACGTTGCGGATGCTGAGGGACTGCGCCGCGCGGGTTTGCGCATCCTCCCGGAAGTTCAGCCGGACTTCCCCTTCTGGAGCGAAGGCGAATTGCCGTCGTGGGCCAAGCCGTTTATCCTTCGCGACGACGATGCCGGCGACGTCGTGAGATACCTTGTTACGTTCCGTCCATTCGGGCGGCTGCCGGCAGCGATACGAGAAGGGTACCTGGGTGGCCGATTGACGCTCCTGCCGTTCCCCGGTAGTCTGGTCTTCTGGGGCGTCGAGCGGGCCCGGCGCGCATACTCGCAGTTGCCAATGGCCTTGCAGATCCCTCTCCTCGCCAACGTGGATCTTCACGAATCGCCAATCGGGATCCGCGTGCCGCAAGCCGGTGTGTTCCATCAGCCGAATGCCGATCAGCCCACGTACACGAGTGCCGACGGACATTTGCGCAACGCGTACAAGCGGACGCATCGGTGGGAGAAGATCCTGCGCGACCAGGACCAGGTGGAATTGCTCGGCAAAGAAGCGTCGCTGGTGAACGTGTTGTTCAGCACGCTCCCGGATGACGTGGAGCTTTACGGCAAACCCATGGCCCGCAACGTTCAGATCTGGACCCCAAGCGGAGAGGTGCTGCTCGACGGTCCGCACGCCTCGGCGGCCGACATCAAACGAGCGATGCGCACCATCCAGGCAGGGGGTGTGTTTGGCTACCGGTTTTTATTCCCGGCGATGCGGGTGGGCAAACACGAGGTGTACTGGCATCGACCGCTCGTGGCCTATCGGGATGCGACGGGCGATGCCGCCGTGATGCCGGACGCGCCGCTCGGCTATTTGACGGCCTATCACGCCGATAAACCGCATCTCGATCGTCCGGTCGAGTTGTGGCCGCGCATGCAAAAACGGCCGGTGTTGCTGGCGGCGTTGACCGACCAGGACTTTACCCGCAAACGCCAGGTGCCGCCGCAAGTTCGCAATGTCCGCAAGCTGACGCATGCATACGCACTTTTCGGGGCCAAGCCCCTGCCCCTCAACTTCGCACGCCGCATAATGGGGCTCGACCGTGAAGGGGCCGGCGAGCGTTGGCTGGCACAATTGCCGGAGTTGGTGGCGAGCCGTATCCGCGAGATTGTCGAGCCTGAACCTGCCGGGACGCCTGCGAGAAAGCCGGGTCAAGCTCCGGATTCCTTGACCTACGCGCACTCGGCTCGACGGTCGTTCGAGGTCGCCTATTGGAAGACGATCGCTGCCCTGGCCGAAGGAACGTTGCTCAACAAGAACAATGCCGACTGTGCGCTGGACGAAGCCACGCAACGCATGCTGCCCTATCACGAACGTCACCTCGATCGCCTCGGCGATGTGCTCCTGGCATATTACGAGAAGAAGATCGCTGCGGCGAAAATGTCCGGCAAAGCGCTGGTAGGCGAGATGCCCTTCCGCTGGCACACCGACCTGGACTACTCGTGGATGGGGGGTTGGAGGAAAAGCCAGGACACCGAAGCCGAGCGCAATTTGCTGATCGTGATTCCCGGCCGAAATCGCCGCGAAGCGGTCATTATGGCCGACCATTATGACACGGCCTACATGGAGGACAAGTACAAGAAAGACGTGCCCGGTGGCGCCGCTCGCGTGTCCGCCTGCGGTGCAGATGACAATCATTCGGCGACGGCTGCGATGATGTTGGCGGCGCCGATCTTTCTCGAAATGAGCCGCCAGGGGAGGTTGGGTTGCGATGTTTGGCTGGTGCACTTGACCGGCGAGGAGTTTCCCGCCGACTGCCTCGGTGCCCGCGCTTTGACCGAGCGGCTGGTCACGCGCTCACTTGCGATGCGTTTGCCGCGCGGCAAGTCCAAGGACTTGTCCCAGACGACGATCCGGGGCGTCTATGTATCGGACATGATCGCTCACAACCATGACCGCGAGCGCGACATCTTCCAGATTTCACCGGGCAATGATCCGGGCTCGATGTGGCTGGCATATCAGGCGCACCTGGCCAATGAGATTTGGAACGAATCCGTTCCCTACTGGAACAAACGCCACGGACGGGACGGTTTGCCGCGCGGCCGCCGCAGTCCGCATGGCGCTGCGATTCCGGAGGTAGCCCCGTTCCTCCAGCTGTCGGGTCACGTGCGCGTACCTTCTGATCCCCGGAGCACGCTGTTCAACACGGACGGGCAGATCTTCTCCGATGCCGGCGTGCCCTGCGTGTTGTTCATGGAAAATTACGATATCAATCGGACAGGCTATCACGACACACACGACACGATGGAGAACATCGACCTGGAATACGGGGCAGCCGTATGCGCCATCACGATCGAAGCGGTGGCGCGGGCAGCCAACTCGCAGGATCCGCCGTTGTGATCGCGCCTTGACGCACGGGCATGGCGGGATTAAATTGACCGACATGCCTACCGAAATACGTTGGTCCATCACGGTTCCCTGGGCGCAGGGCCGGCTGTGCGCTTTTGAGCCGATCCTGTCCGAGGTCCTGGCCGCCGCGCCTTTGCTTGCGGCCTTCTACAACGACAGCCACAACGCGGCCATGATGACGAGTACGCAGGAGGCCAACGCCGACGACGTCGTGGAAATTTTCCATGCCATGCGTGCCGCCGGAGATCGGCCATTCTTACTCGAGCAGGATGGCGAGTTGATGGGTGACGCAGACTTCCGCCACGTCCAGGGGGCGGAGGCGGAATTTGCCATCCTGGTCGGACCTCGCGTCCAGCAGAAGCGTGGCCTCGGTACTCGCTTTGCGGCGATGTTGCACGCGGCAGCGGTGCAGGTGATGGGGTTTGAACGCATCTACGCCACGGTGATTCCGCAGAATATCGCCTCGCGCCGGATGCTTGAGAAGCTTGGCTACCAGCTGGACCCGAGTCCCCGAGCCGCCTCGTTCGCCGACACTGAGGACGACATCGCGATGTCGATCGACCTCTTCCAGTTTCAGCGGACGCACGCCGATCTCCTCACGCAGGTCGTCATCACTCCGCGGACCTGACTGGCGCTTCCTTCATCTACTGTTGCTATGCTGCCAGCCTTTGCTCTATGACTCTGCTGGCATATAGCGTTATGTCGATGAACCGACGACAAGAATCAGCTGCCTTTTCAAGCGAGCAGGCGATGGTGTTCCAAGCAATTTGCCTGACTCGGGCAATCGAGGATTTGTTCATGCCCTCGACGCTGAGAGCGGCGACTTCATCGAAGGCAGCTCGGCGATGCTGGAGGCGGTGATAGACTGTGCCCCGATTCTGACAGAAAGTCCGACCACAACTATGGATTGGGGAAACACCATTTGTTACTTGCGGGAGGCCCAGTTCAGGATCACCGTCATAGGCTTGTCCGTTTCTTCCAGGGCTTCGGAAAGGAAAAACTTTGTTCCGTCCCCGGATACGGCATATTGTTCTTGATAGCCGGTAGGCCTCAAACGCGTTTCGAAGAGCGGTTTGGGCACGCCAGTCTCGATGGAGCCCGGAACCCGCACGTCCACGGACATCATCTTGCCATCCGGGGCCAGATATAGCAGCTCCTTACCGTCCCGCCTCCAATGGGCCTGCACCCCGCCATTTTTGGAAACCTGGCGCCTGTCGCTGAATGTGGGGTAGGTTGCCACATAGACCTCGAAGCGCCCCGATTCGAGCGAGTTATAGGCCACCCATTTCTGATCGGGTGAGACGTGGGGTTCGTCCATGGCGAACTCGGATTGGAAAAGACGCGCCGGCTTGCGCTCCCCGGAGAGCGGGAGGCTGTAATAATTTCTACCTCCCTGGTCGCCGAAGAGGATCGTGTCATTTTTCAGCCAGTCCTCCGGAACGTTTTTCCCTGGCACCTGATACAGCAGCTCTTCCCCGGAGCCGCCCAGGGTCTTCCGGTAGATATTGAAATTACCTGCCCGATCGGAGCTGAAGACGACCTGGCGGCTGTCGGGCGACCAGGCCGGGTCGGCATCGTTGGCCGGATCGAAGGTCAATCGGGAGAGGATGGCGCTCGACAGCTCGAGAATCCAGATGTCCCATGTGTTAGCCCGGCTGTCCATGCGTTCCAGAACCAACCGCTTCTCATCCGGCGAGAGAGCGAGCTGCCGGAAGTTTCCGGGCTCGCCGATCTTCCCCAAGAGCTTGCCATCCCGGCCGTAGGTGACGATTTGACGGCCGGCCGGATTGGAACTCCGGTAGACAATGACTCCGTTTGTGGAGGCGGAAAAGAGCATGCCCGGCAAATCCTGCATCTGCCCGATCCCCTCTGCGACCGGGAACGCCTCGCCGGTGGCGGCAAGCTTGACGCCATCAAAGGGCTGTGCCATCAGAACGGCTTGGCGCGTGAAGAGCAGGTAGCCTGGCGGGACGTAGTCAACCTTGCTCTCCGCGTTCAGAATCGCTTTGGAGGCGCCCCCGTCGAAAGCCACGGCGCGAATACCCGAATTGCCGGCTTTGGAACTCCTCGACCAGTAGAGCAGATGTTTTCCGCCCGGCAGGAAAAGTGGCCATGTCTGAGCCGTCTCCGTCCGCTCCTTGTCCAGAGGGGTGAGTTCCCTGGGCTCCCCTCCGGCAGCCGGGACCCGCTGCAAGGATCCCGTAATTGAAAAAACAATCCCCCGATCCCGGTCCCAGGTGCCGCCGGCGGGAAATCCCGAATAATCGCACAGCGTGATGGGCGGACCGCCGACCAGGTCCACCTTCTTGAGTTTCCCGCGACCGAAAAAGGCGATCGACTTTCCATCTGGCGACCAGAAGGGGAAAACAGCGCCCTCCGTTCCCGGGATGGGACGAGGCTCGACGGAATCCAACGATCGGAGCCACAGGCTGCTGCCGCCATCCATTCCAGCGGGGAAGACCAAGTTGCGCCCGTCGGGAGAGATCACCGGAAGGTCAAAGGATCGAGACGCGGTTTTTTCCGGCAGAGGGATGGTAAAGCGGATCGGGGAAGTCTCAGAGGGACTTTCGCGGAAATGGACGATCGCGAGCGCGGCCAGCATCAGCCCGAGTACGACAGTTGCCCATGGGAAGATACGCCGCCCCGGGAATACCGTTCCGGAAGGGGAGGCCTTTGCCTGAAGCTCGAAGCCGGCTGGGTCTGCCAGGTACTTCTGGATGAGAATCCTGGCCTCACCGATGTCCCTCAGCCGGCTCTTGATGTCCCGATCCAGGCATCGCCTCACCAGGTCGCGAATTGCCGGCGGCGTGGCGTCTGGCATCTTTCTCACATCGATGTCGGCCCGCAGCACGTCGGCCAGCGTGTGCGAGACAGTCTCGCCGTCGAAGAGGCGATGGCCGGTCAACATCTCCCACAAAACGACGCCAAAAGACCATATGTCGGCCCGCTTGTCGGCCGGCCGGCCGCTGGCTTGCTCGGGGCTCATGTAGCTGGCCGTGCCCATGATGATGCCCGCCTGGGTGGCCCGGTGGGTCAGCGTGGGGGAATCCTGCGCATCCCCCGATTCCGTGCCGGATTCGGCCGCCTTCGCCAGCCCGAAGTCGAGCACCTTGACCAGCCCATCCGGGGTGACCTTCACGTTCGCCGGTTTCAGATCCCGGTGTACCACTCCCTTTTCGTGGGCGTACTCGAGCGCCTCGGCGATCTGCTTGGCGATTCCCAGAGCCTCCGGAAGCGGGAGCCGGCCCTTTTCGATGCGATCCGCCAGAGTCGGGCCCTCGACCAGTTCCATCACGAGGGCACGAATTCCATTGGACTCCTCCAGGCCGTAGATGGAGGCAATGTTCGGGTGGTTCAGCGAAGCGAGCACATGCGCTTCACGCTCGAAGCGCACCATGCGGTCGGCATCATAGGCGAACGCGGCGGGCAAAACCTTGAGCGCGACCTCGCGGCCGAGCTTCGAGTCGGCGGCGCGGTAGACCTCGCCCATCCCGCCCTTCCCGAGACTGCCTGTGACACGATAACTTCCCAGTATCTGGCCGATCACTCTGGACAGACCTCCTATGCTTCGCTTTGAGATTTTCTTCCGACCCGAGGCTGGTGAAAGAATAGATCATAGGAAGCAGTGGCTCAACCTCCAAATTCGAAGCGCGCCGGCTTTGACTGTTAAAAGCATCCGCGGTTCGTGCAGGCATATCCAGGTTGAATAACAAACGCCTTACTCGAGGCCGTCCTCGAGAAGAGTATATTCAGTGAAGGCCGATCCAAACCTGCCGCCCAGAGCGCCGTGTGTCTGCGACTGGTAGGGGTGAGCGCCCGCGGCTCCGACAGAGAAACACGTGTGATAATTTCTGTCCTGCGACATCGTTTCGGCCTAAACTGCCGTTTGTGCCGGCAATTTGACATCATGTCTGCTTCATCAGAGGCACTACCCGCGCAGTGACTAAGAGGCCAACGATGAACCGAAAAACGCCAAGGAGCTTCGAAGGATGGACGGTCTTGGTCACCGGAGCTTCGCTCGGCATCGGCCGCGCCGTTGCCCGGGCTTTTCATCAGGCCGGGGCCAATGTCGTCATGGTTGCCCGCCGGCGTGAGCCGCTGGAGGAAGCCGCGGCAGGTCTGGAGCGGGCCTTCATCTTCCCAGCCGATGTCGCCGATCTCGGCTCCATGAAGGACGCCGTGAACGCTGCGGTCGCCCGGTTCGGAAGTCTCGACGGGCTGGTGAACAATGCCGGGATTCATTTCCGCGGCCCCTTCGAGAGCAGGTCGCCCGCGGAGATCGCGGCCATGGTTGATGCCAACCTTCGGGCACCCATGGTCCTAACCAGCCTGGCTCTGCCTTATCTTAGGCGGCGCGGCGGTTTCGTGGTCAATGTTTCGAGCCTGGCAGGCAAGGTCCCGCTCGACGGAGCCACAACTTACTCGACGACCAAGTTCGGGTTGCGCATCTTCACTCTCGCCCTGGCCCAGGAACTCAACGGCAGCGGCGTGACGGTCAGCGCGGTCAGCCCGGGCCCGGTCGACACCGGTTTCATCATGGATGAAATCGATCGCGTGGATGACATCGTCTTCAGCCAAAAGACATGCACGGCGGAGCATGTCGCGGAGATGGTTCTGGCCTGCGCCCGGGACGGCCAGATCGAGCGTGCATATCCGGAAGGGGCCTCGTGGCTCGCGACCTTCGGCTACCTCTTCCCGAGTCTGCGCCGTCTGCTGAGACCTCTCTTGAGCCGGAAAGGCAAGCGAGCCAAGGAGCGCATCCGGAAGGCCCGCGGGAATTGAAGCGGAGAATAGTGATGCCTTTGGTCATCGACTGTCATTATCATCTGGAAGAGCGATATCTCACCGTCGATCAGATGATCAAACGGATGGACGCAGCCGGCATCAGCCGGGTCGCCCTTATGGGAAAGATGACCGAGCCCATTCCTGAAACACCCAAGCCGGTCGTCCACCTTCTTCAGTTCCTCCTGGCCCATCGCTCAACGCGACCGGCGTGCCGGAGGCTCCTCGAACGGTTCGACTCCGAAGGAGGCATCGAGATTCTCGGGAAGTCGTACAGGATGTATCCCCATCCCGACAACGACCCGATCTTCGATCTCGTGGAAAGAATGCCGGACCGCTTTCTCGGATGGGTATTCGTCCGACCCGGGAGCGCGGTCAATCCCGTGGCGGAAATGGAAAAGTGGGTGTCCAGGACTGGATTCGTGGGCGTCAAGGCTCATCCCCACTGGCACCGTTTCGAACCTGTCAGGCTGCTTCCTGTTGCCGAGAGGCTCATCGCGGTCTCGAAGCCGCTTCTGATCCATGCCGGGTTCGGTCCATATGGAAATTTCATGGCCCTCGCTGAGAGAGCGCCGGAACTCAAGCTCGTGATCGCTCACGCCGGCTTTCCCGAATACACCGACACCCTCCGCAAGATCAAGGACTGGAAAAACATATACGTCGATCTGTCCCAAACAGCCTATGTGGGGGATGCCGCGACCCGGCGGGCCGTCGAAATCCTTGGAATCGAGCGCTGCCTCTATGGAACGGACGGCCCCTATGGGTATCGAGCCGCCGACGGCAGGTTCGACTTTGGATTTATCAAAGCCCGACTGGAAAGATTGTTCCCTTACACTGGTGCGCGACGAAGGCTCCTGGGCGAGAATTTCGCCGATTTAGCCGGGCTTTGAAAAGAAAAACGGATGCCCACAAATTCCCGAAGGCTGCATTTTTCACAATTCTTCATCTTCCTAAATTCGGGTATAAACCCAAATAGCCGGCCTGGATCCCGGGCTTAAAGCCGACGATCCATGACGGGGAAGCACAGCATGGCCCAATTTAGGTTGACAAGCATCGTCAGGCGCCAACAATATGCCTCCTGTCGAGGTCAACCAGTTGAAGCCTTAACGATTATGTCCCTTCAGGCCAACCTTTATGAACCGTAGCCTATTAGCAGCCACTGTGATCCTTATGATGAACATCTCTTCGTTTTCGCAACAGCGCGCCGTCAACTTCGGCGACGATGTCGAATTCCTGAAAAAGCACACCGGAGTGATCGTGCTTGTCGATAAGACCGGCCGGGCCAAGGTCGCCCTTGCCCCCGCGTGGCAGGGGCGCGTCATGACCAGCACAGCTTCCGCCGATGCCGGGATGAGTTTCGGCTGGATCAACCGCGAACTCATAGCCTCCGGCAAAACTCAGCCTCACATCAACGTTTTCGGTGGAGAGGACAGGTTCTGGCTGGGCCCGGAAGGAGGACAGTTTTCCATATTCTTTGCCAAGGGGGCCAAGTTCGAACTCGCCGACTGGCAAACCCCCGCGGCCATCGATACCATGCCCTATAAAGTTGAGAGCCAATCCCAGGACCGGGCAGTGTTTTCCGCCCGTTTCGCGTTGACCAATTACTCGGGTACGTCTTTTGATATTGCGGTGAAGCGCCGCGTTCAGCTGCTGGATGTCGCCGCCGCCTGGGAGAAGCTGGGAGTAAAGCCATCAGAAGGAGTGCAGCTTGTCGCTTTTGAAACCGACAATGTCATCACCAATGCGGGCCGGAATGCCTGGAAGAAGGAATCCGGACTGCTATCGATCTGGATTCTGGGTATGTTCACTCCTTCCCCGTCGACAACCATTGTAGTGCCGATCAAGCCGGGACCGGAATCGGAACTCGGGGCGAAGGTGACCTCCGACTATTTCGGCAGTGTCCCGCCGGAACGCCTCGTGGTGAAAGACAAGGTTGCGTATTTCAGCGGCGACGGCAAGTTCCGCAGTAAGATTGGCATCAGCCCCAGGCGCAGCAAATCGATACTCGGAAGCTACGACGCCGATCACGGGGTTTTGACCATCGTGCAATTCACTCAGCCGGCAGGTGTCACAGACTATGTGAATTCGCTATGGAAGCTGCAGGATAACCCTTTCCAGGGAGATGCCGCCAACAGCTACAACGACGGTCCGCCCTCGCCCGGCGCCAAGCCCTTGGGCCCGTTTTTCGAGCTGGAGTCCTCTTCCCCGGCTGCCGCTCTGGCCCCGGGACAGAATCTGTCGCACATACATCGCACCCTTCACTTGATGGGCCCGGAGGCGTCGCTGGATGCTGTCGCTCGAGCTGCTCTCGGTGTTTCCCTGGCGGAAATAAAGTCCGGCCTCGAGAAAAGGTGATTTGAATTTTAGGCCTGAGGAACCTACCCGGTGTTGTGCAGTCCCGCCGCGATGCCGTTGATGGTGGCTCCCAGGGAATATTGAATCTGTGCCGATTCAGGATGCTGCCGCTGGCGCCGGAGCATTTCTACCTGGATAAGGCTCATCGGATCCACATAGGGATTGCGCAGCCGGATCGAGTTCGAGAGGACCGGATTCCGCTCCAGAAGTTGCCGTTGATCTGTCAGCCGCAGAATTTCATCCCGGGTCCTGGTAAATTCATCGGCGATCATGCCGAAGATCCGCTCCCGTAACCCCGCATCCGTAACCAGGTCGGCATAAAGACGTGCAATGCTGAGATCGGCTTTTGCCATGGCCAGTTCGACATTCCGAATCATGGTTGAGAATAGTGAAAAGGACTGCATCATTTGCTTGAGGCCGGCCTCTTGCTCGGCTCCTCCAGCTCTAAATTTTTCCAGTGCATGCCCCACGCCAAACCATGCGGGAACCGCATGGCGGCTTTGCATCCATCCGAAAACCCAGGGAATGGCGCGCAGATCACTCAGACTACCGCTCTGAGTTCTCCTCGAGGGGCGTGAGCCGATGCGCATCCGTTCCAGCTGGTTTACGGGGGTCGCCTGCTCGAAATAGCTCAGCACATCAGGATCGCCAGCGATATTCTCCCGGTAGAACCGGAATGCCAGATCGGAGAGTTCGCTCATCACCGGCACCCAGAGGAGATCGCTCTCCACCCCGGATCCATCAGGGCGAGCCAGGGCCTCCAGCGATGCAGCAATCATGAGTTCCAGGCTCCAGCTTGCCAGCGCCGGGTCGGAATATTTCCAGTTCAAAACCTCCCCCTGCTCGGTTATCTTGATCTGCCCGGAGAAATCTCCCGCCGGCTGTGAAACAATAGCGGCGTGGGTGGGCCCTCCCCCTCGGCCGACGGTCCCGCCCCTCCCATGGAAGAGCCGCAAAGAGACTCCCGACTCCTGCGCTGCCCGGTGCAGAGCACGGTGTGCCTGGTAAATCTCCCAGGTGCTGGTGAGCATTCCGCCGTCCTTATTCGAGTCCGAATATCCCAGCATCACCTCCTGCCAGCCGTCCCAGGAGTCAAGCAGGGTTTTGTATTCAGGGGTGGCCCAGACCTCTTTCATAAGGCCGGCCGCTGCACGCAGGGATTCTATCGATTCGAACAGCGGCACCGGCATGAGTCCCGGGTCTTCGCCTGAAGAGCCGAGGCTTATCCCTGCTGCCGCTGCCAGCTGCAATACCGCGAGGATATCCGCTGATGTTTCCACACCGCTGATGATGTAACTGCGAATTGCCCCGGCAGGAAAAACCTTTTTGAGTTCCCCGATTTTTCGAAAAGTTTCCAGAGTTTCCCTGGACTGGAGCAAAACATCCTGGCCTGGCTCCGCAGCGTTGTGGGCATCGCCGCCCGCGATCCCGGCAATCGCCCGGGCATGCACTCGGGCGTGCTGCCTGATGTCGAGGCGATGGAGATGGAATCCGAAGGTTCGCACCTTGAGGAGCAGAGGATCGACCAACATCTTCGCAAGATGACCGCCGCCATTCGTTTTCAGACTCGTTCGAATGGTCAGCAGATCTTTCTCGAATTCGGCCGAGGACCCATAGGCTGCGCCTTTGGCAACAGGATCCTGGGAGAGGATAAGACGCCGGCGGACATAGGTGAGGAAACTGCGGTACAGCTCGACTCCAGACTGGGTTTCACGGGCGAAACTCAATTCGGGCATGAGGGACTGGTAAGCAGACAGCCCTGCCCGAATGTCATCCGAAATGTTAATTTGGCGAACTGATGAACTCAGGCGATCTCCCAGGGAATCCACGGATGAAATAAAATGGGAAAGAACAGTCTGCCTCGCCAATTGCAGCGCGTTGTGCGTCGATTCCACTGTAACATAGGGATTGCCGTCCCGATCACCTCCGATCCAGGACCCGAAACGAAGCAGCGAGGGAAATTCGATATTGTCGACACGGATCCCGAGGCTGTCCTCAAACGCTGCTTGGATTTCATCATAGAGCCCGGGCAGCACATCGAACAGCACCATGGGGAAATAGTCCAAGCCGGTTTGGATCTCATCCGATACAGTGGGCCGGGATACCCGGACTTCATCCGTCTGCCAGAGCGCGGTGATCTCGGCGCGGATTTCCGCTTCGCAGGACAGCGCCTCCTTTTCGGTCAGGGGCAGCCGGTCGAGACGTTCCAACTGTTGCGCGATGCGACGGCGTTTCACGAGGACGGTCTTGCGGGCCACTTCTGTGGGATGAGCCGTGAACACCGGTTCAACCATCACCTGCTTTAGCAATCCCAGGATCTCGGAATCTGAATATCCCGTCTCCCGCATCCGGGCGAGGGTATCGGCCAATGAGCCAGCGGGCGGCGGCGCCTTTTCCACCAGGCCGCGGGCGCGGCGCCTGCGCTTGCGCTGATTGGTTTCCGCCAAGTTGGTCAGTTCGAAATATGCAGCAAACGCCTTGGTGACCCGGTAGGCGGTTTCGACATCCATGGCGGAGATAATCCGGCGAGCCTGCTCGATGAATCCGCCGACCGCCGTGCCGGAAATGGATCCCTGGGATTCCATGTCCCGGTGCTGAATCAGAAGACGACGGAGGTTCTCCACGAGCTCGAATAGGGAAGCGCCTCCCTGCTCGGTCAGCACCCTGCCCAACAGTATGCCGAGACAGCGGACATCGCGCCGCAATGCAAGTTCTTTGGCGGAATCACCGGAACCAGCCGTAAGTTCCATGAGGCGTTCCACTTGATTCTCTGCCGTCCAGAGCGATTTCTGCTTCATCCTGACCTGATCTTACCTCAAAAGCGGACGCCCCACACGTTTACCTGGTTTTGGCGTTCGGGGCACGCGGTTGGCGCCATGAAGCAGGTAGATGTGCGGGACGTCCCCAATTAGTAATTTGCTCTTTTGGCGGGGTTAGGATAAATATCTGCCATCGGTTCGCGATGTTCGGCCATCAAGGATTGGACAAAACTTATGAAACCGATCACCAGGCGCTCATTTTTCTCGACCACAGCCGCAGTGACCGCCGCGACTGCAGCGGCTGCGCCGTCTCTTGCGCAGTTGCCCTCGGGCGCAACGCGACCCAATATCCTCCACATCATGGTGGACCAGATGCAGTGGGCGGCCATCGCGAGGCGAAGTATCTGCAGGACGCCAAACATAAACCGCCTGGCGGACGGCGGGCTCCTGTGCGACCGCTCCTACACGCCCTCCGCAGTGTGCTGCCCTGCCCGCGCCATGCTGATTACAGGCGCATATCATTGGCACAACGGTGTGTTCAACCAGGTGCATTCCGCCCCCTCGGTGAGCCGGTCGATGTATCGCGACGTGGCAACCTATTCCGCTCGTCTGCGGGAAGCGGGATACCGGCAGGGTTACGTAGGCAAATGGCACGCCGATTACACCAGGACGCCCTTGGATTTCGGCTTCGATGAAATCGCCGCCCCGGGCAGCTACAATCCGCGTCTGCTTCGAGGACTGGAAACCAATCCTGACAAGGTTCAAAGACCAGCCGACAATCTTAAAACGGTTATCAGCAAAACTTTCCGCTGGCCCGGCACGCCGGAATTCCCCATGTGGGGTTACCGCGAAGGCTCCGAAGAACAGACGAACGGCCGGTATGTCGCTGAATGCGGGATTCAGATGATGAGGCGTTATGCCGGAGAGAAGTCCCCATGGCATGTCGAGGTGCATTTCCCCGAGCCCCACGATCCTTACCTGCCATTGAAGAAATATCTCGACGGATACAAGGCCGATGAAATTCCGGTCCCGGAGAGCTTCCACGATGATTTTCGCGGCAAGCCCGGGATGCACCGGCGCGAAGCGGAGGCCTGGGGTTCGTTCACCGAGAAAGATTTGCAGCAGGGCCGCGCGCATTACTATGCCTGGTGCGAACAGGTCGACACCCAGGTCGGCCGCCTGCTGGATGCCTTGGAGCAGACCGGCCAGGCAGACCGCACCATCGTCGTTTTCACCGGCGATCACGGCGATATGGCCGGGGCACACCGCATGTGGATCAAGGGTTGGTATCCGTACGAAGATGCTTATCGAATCCCGATGGTCGTCCGATGGCCCGCGCGTGCGCCGAAAGGCAAAAAAACCGACTGCCTGGTTTCATCCCATGACCTCGCCCATACCTACGTGGACGCGGGCGGCGCAAAACCTCTGCCTTTTCCAGACGGCGCCAGCCTTCTTCCGCTCTTGGATAATCCCGCCCGCACGGATTGGCGCGACCAACTGCTATGCGCCTTTTATGGCGGCGAGTTTCTTTACACCCAAAGAATTGCCATAACACGGCGTTTCAAGTATGTGTTCAACGGCTTTGACTTCGATGAGTTTTACGATCTCGAGAAAGATCCGCACGAGATGCATAACGCCGTGGAGGATCCCGCATACCGCACCGACGTGGATGACATGCGGGCGAGGCTCTACGAGATGATGGCCCGTTTTGGCGATCCCTATGGGGATGCCTCACAGAACCTTAGCGCGGCACAGCGCGACGGGAACCCGCCGGACCGGTACGGCGCGCCCAGGTATTTGCCGCGTGGAAAAAGAAGAAGCACATAGGAGAGGAGTCGCAAATGGAAATAACTCGGCGCAGCTTTCTGGCATCGGTCGCAGCGGCGGCCGCCGCAATCGAAATCAACGCACAGACAGGCATGCCTATGCGCAGCCTGGGCAGTACCGGAGCAAAAGTTTCCCTTCTCGCCTTTGGCGCCGGCAGCCGGTGGCTCGCCTACAAAGACCGGGATAAGGCGCTCGCGGCTCTGGAAAAAGCGCTGAAGGGAGGGGTGAATTACGTCGACAGCGCGGCGTCGTATGGAGACGGACAGAGCGAGCAATGGGTCGGGGAATTCCTGAAAACGCACAAAAAGGATTTCTTCCTGGTGACCAAGATCGGCGGCGACCGCTCCTACGATGACGCGATGAAAATCATTGAAAGATCCATGAAAAACCTGGGCGTGAACCAGGTGGACCTCATGCACATCCACTCGCTGGGAAACGAGGATGACCTGGCCAAGATCGAGGCGGCGAACGGCCAGCTCAAGGCGATGCGATGGGCCAAGGAAAACAAACTGACGCGCTTCATCGGCGTGACGTCACATATGAATCCGCAGGTCTTGAAAACGGCCCTGGAGCGCCACGACTTTGACTCGACCCAAATGGCGCTGAACATCGCGCAGATCGGCAACGCCGCGCCATCCGACCGAGCAGGCCAGGGAATGACCGGCGCCTCGGGTTTCGAAATGATTGCCATGCCGGTGGCGTTGCGGAAGAAAATGGGCCTCACCGCGATGAAGGTCTTCGCGCAGGAGAAGCTGCTGGGCAAGGCTTCACCGGAAATGCTTATTCGATACGCGATGACGTTGCCGGTGGCGGCAACTACAATCGGGATGCCGGAGCTGGCCCACATCGACTTCAACCTGTCCGTGGCGAAAAATTTCAAGCCGCTTTCGCCCGATGAGATGAAAGCCTTGCCGGCGAGTGTGTCAGGACAGATGCGCGCTGCGATCGACCACTTCTTCTCCGATCACATGGATTGCTGATGGGCTCCGGAGGAATGGAGAAGTCCGGGAATTAGGCCGGATTATCACAGATCGTTGCAGATTCAGGGCGCCTCAGATCAGGCCTTGCTGCCGGGAGCGGTGCTTTTTTCCAGAGCCGTGATCGCGGCCCTGATCTCCTCGGGCATCGGGCAGGATTTCTTCAAATTGTAGTCATAAACTACCAGTGTGGAATCGGCATCGGCTACCAGTCCGAGAGCGTCGCTGAAAATGACGTGCTCCATTTGGAAGCTGGAGTTTCCGATTTTCGTCACGCGAGCCCCGATGTGAACGGTATCGGGAAATGCGACGGGCTGGCGGTAGTTGCAGTCCAGGTGCGCCAAAATGCACCCTATCCCGCTGGTTCGCAGCATGCCCCAAAGTCCGATCCGCTCCAAATAGTAGATCCGGGCCGTTTCACACCAGCGCAGATAGACAACGTTGTTCACATGGTTGAAGGCATCCTGATCGCCCCATTGAACGGGCAGATCGAAAACCACAGGGTAATCTTTCAGTTGTTTCATCTCTGTTAGAGCCATTCGCTGGAAAAGAGCAGAATCGGCCTCCCGATATCATCTTCCCGGCGATCCAGATCGAAGCCTGGAGCGCCCAAACTGAATTCCGAACTGATACTGATTTTAGTAAACGGGCGAGGCAAAGTCATGACCAAGTTCCGGCGCTTGCTTCACTGCCGCTGCGGCGTCATGCCGCAGTTCGGTCTCGGCCGTCTTCGCGAATAGACACAAAAGCTCCAGGAATGGCACGGACCGGCAATTCGGCCTCTCGTTTCTAGGAAACGTACCGGGGACGCCTGCTGAATGCGCGAACAAAACAGACATGGACTCGGCGATCAGATTCATAAATATGGTAACGTGTTTTCTGGAGGCGGATATTCGCCGACGGCCGTGCGCGGATTCCTAATCGGCGATCTGCGTTTATCCGTGGGCATCCGCGTCCCTATAAAAATGCTGTTTTAGTGAAATCGGGGATAAGGGTTTTGTCAAGAATGGGAGGCTCTTTCATCAGAATAGCCGTTGCCGGGAGCATTTTGATCGCGGCGTTTTTTATCGTCCGACCGATCCGGCCGCTGTCCTCGACGGTTTTAGCCGGCAAAAGCCGGGAAAATCCCCTCCGCGATATCGTGATTGACTACCCCCAGCAGGGATCCGTTTTTCCGCCCGAAATTACCGCCCCGACTTTCCTGTGGCACGACGCTTCGGAGGGATCCGACCATTGGCGCATCGAGACAATTCCAGGCGATGGCTCGACGGGCAGGAGTTTTGAATCGCCCGGCGATCGGCTTCGAATTGGCGAGATCGATTCACGCTGCGTTTCCAACACCAATGAACTGCCGAAATTGACGCCGGAGCAGGCAAGCGCCCGCGCATGGAAACCGGAGGCCGGCGAATGGCAGTGGATGAAACTGCATTCCGGGGCCGGTCCAATGACCGTGAGAATAACCGGCTTCAAGGACCGGCAAGCCGTGTCGCAGGGCGGGGTTGCTTTCACTACCTCGCAGGATCCGGTCGGAGCTCCCATTTTCTACCGGGATGTACCCCTGATGCCCTCTGAATTGAAAAAAGGGGTAATCAAGCCCCTGGCTCAGAATATCCTCCCCTACGTCGCTTGGCGTTTGCGCAACATCGGTGAATCTGAAAGCCGCCTGCTCATGGAGGGAATCCACACCTGCGCCAATTGCCACTCCTTTTCGGCCGACGGCAAAACTATGGGAATGGACCTGGACGGTCCCGAAAACGATAAGGGGCTTTATGCCATTGTTCGGGTCGCGGAATCGATGTCCATTCGGAAAGAAGACGTCATCAGCTGGAGTGCGTTCCGAGGCGAAACCTCCAGGGAGAAGAGACTCGCATTCATGTCTCAAGTCTCGCCTGACGGGCGCTTTGTTGTGACGACGACTCAGGTCGAATACTACGTCGCTAATTTCAAGGACTACCGCTTCCTCCAGGTTTTCTACCCGACGCGTGGAATCCTGGCCTGGTACGACCGCACGGCAGGAAGCATGAAGGCGCTCCCTGGGGCTGACGACCCCCGATTTGTTCAGGCTAATGCCGCCTGGAGTCCCGATGGCAAAACCCTTGTCTTCCTGAAGGCGCCCGCGCAAGCTCCGTATCCCGAAGGAAGAAAGACCGCCGAGTACGCCGGGGATCCGAATGAGGTTCCCGTCCAATACGATCTCTATCGCATTCCCTTCGACGAGGGGCGCGGGGGCCGGGCAGAGCCGGTGCAGGGAGCCGCCCAAAACGGCATGAGCAACTCCTTTCCGAAAATCTCGCCGGACGGGAAATGGATCGTTTTCGTCAAGAGCCGCAATGGGCAACTGATGCGTCCCGATGGCCAGCTCTATATCGTTCCGGCGTCGGGAGGCTCCGCCCGCCGGATGCGGTGCAACACTCCACGGATGAATTCATGGCACAGCTTCTCTCCCAACGGACGATGGATGGTGTTCTCCTCGAAAAGCCGTTCACCCTACACGCAGATGTTCCTGACCCACATCGATGAAAATGGAAACGACAGTCCAGGCATCCTGCTTGAAAACTCCACAGCTGCGAATCGTGCCGTCAACATCCCGGAGTTCGTCAATATCCCTGTAAGCGGCATTTCCAGTATCGTGGCGCCGGCAGCGGACTTTTACCGGCTGTACAACCAGGCTTGGGAATTGACCCAAAAAGGAGAGGTCGACTCGGCCATCATTGCATGGACCAAGGCTCTGGCACTGGATCCGGAGGATGCCAAGGCCTTGAACAACTACGGTGCACTCCTGCTTCGGGAAGGCAGACTCGAGGAAGCCATCGTCAGCCTGAAGAGGGCCCTGGCGCTCAGCCCCGATTTACCCAGAGCCAGTGACAACCTTGGATTGGCGATGGTCCGGGCAGGAAATCCGGATGCAGCGCTGCCTTATTTCCAAAAAGCCCTGGAACTGAATCCGGATTCGACCGAAGCACTGGTCAACCTTGGAGGGGCCCTGCTCCAACTGGGGAGGCACCGTGAGGCTCTCGCCGTGCTACGCACAGCACTCAGCTTGGCGCCGGATCAAGCTGTCATCCTGGGTAACATGGCCTGGATTCTGGCAGCGAGCCCTGACACCTCGATCAGGAATGCATCCGAAGCTGTGGCACTGGCTGAAAAGGCGGTTGCGCTGTCTGGCGGGAAGGATCCCACGATCCTGGAAAACCTGGCAACTGCCTATGCCGCCGCGGGTCGCTTTCCGGAAGCCGTCGCGGCCATCGAAAAGGCTTTGAGCGCCGCATCCGGCCAGGGAGATGATAAGCTGGCAAGCGAGCTCAAAAACCGGCTTGCACTCTACCAATCGAAGCGTAAATCTCACGATTGATCGAGGGCTGACAATGGCGATTTTTCAATTGGCTTGGAAAAAATTCTGCCCCCTTTAAGACGATTCCGGCGTGATATTGAAGTGCCGCTCAACGGCCGGCTGCCGGCACAATCGGCAGCAAAATGCGCGAGGGATGTTGCGGGTCGTGGTAAACCGTATTCCTGGCCACTCGGGTCTGCCTCTGCTGGTTCAGCGGTTCGCCGGTGTTGGGATTGACGTCGAAGCGCGGAAAATTGCTGCTCGAGATGTCAAGCCGGATACGATGCCCGCGCTGAAAGACGAGCGAGGTTGGATACATTTCAATCGTGAACTCGAACGGTTCTCCGGGAGTTAATGGCCGGGAGGTTTTAGCGGACTCCCGGAATCGCGCGCGCACGATGCTGTCTGCAACATTCAGATCGACGCCCGCCGGGAAGTCCCGGTTGGGGGGATAGGCATCCACCAGCTTGGCGGTGAAATCCGTGTCGGGGGCATCGGACGACGCCCAGAGCTTTACGATCAGCCGCCCAGTAACCTCGATATCACGGTCCAGCGGCTGGGTTTGAAAGGCCAGCACATCAGGACGCGCGGATAAAGGCAGGTTGTCCTTACAGAGCCAAATGTCGCCGCGGCAGCGCTGGTCCTGAGCACCACGCAGCATCAGAACGCCTTCGGATGATACATTTCCTCCGATGGTCGGAACCGGGTTCGTGGGATCGAACTGATAGGTGGTCGGTGCAGTAGAATCCGGCTTCGCGGCCGACAGAGTCCCATCGGAATGGATATAGTACGGGGTGTCGATCGCCCGTGCCAGCGGCCACGAGCTCTCGTCGCGCCAGGCCCCACCGACAAAAAGTCGCCCTTCGGGCGTGCGATGAGCGTCGCCGCCCCCCATGACAAACAGGCGAACGGGGGCTTCCTTTTCAATCCCATTTTGAAGGTTCTTCAAAAAGCGGTCGTACCATCGGAGCCGCACTGCGTTCATATCGATGGCGGCAGAGGGCCCGAACTCCGCGATCCCGGAATAGCTCACGCCTTGACCGCCATGTGTCCAGGGACCGACAAGCAAACGCTGCGGGCTTTTTTTGGCTTTCGCCAATTCCCGATAGTTGAGGTTGGCAACCTGGCTACCCCAGGAGTCGTACCAGCCGGTCACGTGATAAACCGGCACGTCTTTATACTCGGGAATGTGATCGACAACTCCGGAACCCATATCGGTCCAAAACGCATCGTTCTCGCCATGCCGCATGGCTTCCACCAGCCAGCTTTCGTAGTCCGGCGCGTATTTAAGCGGAGTCGTGCCGGGCCGCAACGGCAGCGCTCTAACATATTCCTTTACATTGATACCCAACTCATCGAGCGCCGCAGCTGCAGCCGGGAATGCGGCTGCCCGAAGAGTCGCCTGGCGGGCATTGGGGCTTGCGGAGAGACCGGTCGCGCCGGCGCGTGTTCCGGTCGCGTTGCCAAGAGTAAGGATCCAGTTGAACCAGCGCAACTCAAACGCGCCATTGTGGCGGATGCCGAACCGCCCGCAATTGCTCATGGCATCGATGGGAACCATGGCAGCCAGATTGGGGGCATTGGCAATGGCAAGCGCATGCTGAGTGGCGCCGCCATAGGAGGTTCCCATGGTCCCGACTTTGCCGCTGGACCAGGGCTGCTCCCCGATCCACTTCAGCAGGTCGGCGCCATCCGCGCCGTCATCCCTGAGCGGCCGCCAGCGCCCTTCGGAGCGGAATCTCCCGCGCACGTCCTGCACCACAACCGCATACCCGCGCGCAACGAAGTATTCGATCATCGCATAGGCAACGTCATTCTTATTGTACGGGGTTCGTTCCACGATGGCCGGAAACAGGCCGGAAGCAGCGGAGCCTTTTGCCGGAAGGTAAACATCCGTCGCCAGCTTGATCCCGTCCCGCGCCGGAACCATGACATTGCGCAATGCGACGACATCATAGGCATCCGCGGATTGCGGCCTCGCACCTGCGATTCCGGCCAACAAGCCGATCAGAAGGACCCATGCGATACGGATGATGACGGAGCGTTTCTCATTCCCCATAATGTTCTCCCGAGAGCCTGATCGATTATTTCACAGATGGGGAAGGAGAATCAAAGGCCGTACCTTCGGCGAAAGAGCCAAATGCCGGGTGACAAAGGTCGAATTGGAAATGTCGATCCATCCGTCGTTCGTCCGCTGTTGCCATGAGTTCAGTGCAAAACCGGATGGATTTCACCCAAGCTTTTAAACGAGGCGGCGGAAGGCGCGATCATTTCAGGCGTTGCACCTCATTCGCACCTTTCCCTGGTCCGCCGCCCGACCCGTTTAAAGCAAATCGATCTCTTACTGCACTTCTCCAAAACTCGCAATCATCGGCAGTCATATAGGAATGCGAAATCCGCGTGTGAAAAGTGACATCGATTAAAGATTTTTATTGTTTTGGGTGGAAAAATCTCGGCGGCCCGCGGGCTGAGGTCCGTGAAGGGCTGAAGGCACCTCATTCCGAAGCAGGGTTAATGCTGAGCGCGAAGCCTGAAGCGTATTGCCGGGACCGTCGGCACGGTCACCCCTGATCGGGATCCCAATCGCATGGGTGTCGCTCAAAATAACTGACGTTGGCCAGCAGCGCCGGTCCGGCGGCGCGGAATCCGAACACCGCATCTTCGATGCTGGGGCGCCCGGCCCTGATGGCATCATAAAATGCCTGATGATGCTCCTGGTGGGCATTGTGTTCCCTCGGCGGAACATATTGCTCCACCTTCTCCGGTGTCATGATTTCCGGGGTCATTTTTCGGGTGGGATATTTCTGCCGGTATTCGCGGAGAAAAGCATCCTGGGTCGATTTGGCGAAGGTTCCGATCGAATATCCCGGTTCTCGCTCGGGCGGCGCTTTGGACAGCGTGATGCCGGACATGCTTGTGGTCATGATGCCCTCGCTCCCCACAAAGCGGAATCCGAACTGCTCCTGGGAAACTCCGCTTTTCAGGTTCACGCGCAGGGCAAGGCTGAACTCCGGATGCCGGCCGCTGACGGCCGGGTAGTCCAGCAGCGCCAGCATGACATCCGGCACATCGCGACCGTCTCTCCAATACCTCAAGCCCCCTGTAGCAAACACGCGCCGAGGGCCGTTGGAGCGGGTGGCGAGATGAAGCCCGGAAAGAAGGTGCACGAACAGATCGCCGCCGACCCCGGTGCCGTAGTCCTGGTAGTTTCGCCAGCGGAACAGGCGAATGGGCTCAAATGGGACTTTGGGCGCATTCCCCAGGAATCGGTCCCAATCGATGTTGGCAGGAGAAGCATCGGGAGGAAGAGAGTACTGCCACGCGCCCAAAGCGGAGTTGCGGTCGAGCCACGCCTCCACCATATTGACCTCTCCCAACGCACCAGCCTGGATCAGGTCGCGGGCCTTCTGATAGACAAGAGAACTCACGTATTGGCTCCCTACCTGAAAAACTTTCCCGCTGCGCCGCTGAGCCTCGATAACGCCTTTGCCCTCGGAAACCGAACGGATCATCGGCTTTTCGCAATAGACGTGCTTGCCTGCATCCATAGCTTCAATGCAAATCCGCGCGTGCCAGTGATCCGGAGTCGCAACGATCACCGCATCGACGTCTTTTCTTGCAAGAATTTCGCGGTAGTCGCGGGTAGTGGCTACTCGGTCCCCATACAATTCCCGGGCCCGGATCAGCCGCCCGTCGTAGATATCGCATACGGCGGCCAACTCCACTCCCGGCGCATTCAAGGCGAACCGGGTGTCCCCGGCGCCCATGCCGCCATGGCCGATAGTGGCGATCCGAATTCTGTCGCTGGGCGGCACCGACGCTTTTCCCTGGGCAGTCCCCCGGCCTGACGCGGCCCCGGGAATTATCCCCGCGGCAGCTCCCGCTTTCATAAATTGTCTTCGGCTTGTTTTCATGGTCCGTGGCTCCGATGGATAAGTGATTCTATTAAATTGTCACCAAATCGCCCCGGTGACAATTTTTTTCTGCGGATCGCACCGAAGGCAAATGTGAGGCGCGCCTCAATGGAACCCGTATTCCGAAAACAGGTTGACATATGCGTAAACTGGGATAGTAAGCTCATTGGGAACAAACGAAGATTCCAGGGGATGGGGAATGAGCGAACAAAAACTTGCGGAAGAGCTAGCCAATATGGTGCGCAGTTACCAGAGCGCCTGCGTCCTGATAGCTGCCGCCGAACTGGACGTGTTTACGCTGCTGGCGAATGAGCCGCAGAATGCAGCCCGGTTCGCGGTTAAAACCGAAGGAAATCTCAGGGCAACTGAGATTCTGCTGGACGCCTTGACGGCTTTGGCCCTGCTGACCAAGCGGGAAGGAATTTACTCCAACGCCCCGGGTATATCGGAGGTGCTGTCTGAAACCGGCTCACACTCCATCCTCGGAACCGTGCGACATCAGGGGAATTGCCTCCGCCGGTGGGCCCGTCTTGCCGAGGTTGTGCAGACCGGCAAGCCTGTGCTTGATCAATCCAGCGTGCGGGGCGAACATGGAGACATCGAATCTTTCATCCGCGCGATGCACGAAATATCCGGCCGGATTCTTCGCGATTTGATACGGAGCCTGGGGCCTTTGAAATTCAAACACCTGCTGGATATCGGAGGAGCCTCGGGCACCTGGACCCTTCCTTTCCTGCAAGCGAACCCCGATGCCGACGCTATTATATTTGATCTACCTGAGGTGATCCCGCTGGCTCAAAAGATGGTGGATGCCAACGGCATGGCCGGCCGGATCAGGCTTGTCGAGGGAGATTTTTATTCGGACGAACTTCCCGCGGGGGTCGATCTTGCCTGGGTAAGCGCCATCGTCCACCAAAACTCCAGGGAACAGAACCGGGCGCTATTTGTAAAGGTCTTCAAAGCGCTGGAGCCGAGAGGAACCATACTCATCCGTGACGTGGTCATGGAAGATTCGCGCACTGCGCCGGTCATGGGAGCTCTTTTTGCAGTCAACATGCTGGTCGGCACCCCCGGCGGTGGGACCTTCACATTCGTCGAGCTCAGAGAGGATCTGGAATCGGCAGGATTCAGCGGCGCGAGATATCTGCACCGGGGACAGGTAATGGATACCGTGCTGGCCGCCGACAAACCCGCCTGACCGACAAGTTCGTACCATGCCTGCGCAGTTTATCGAGAATAGAAACTTGCACTTGCGCACGGCTGGAATCATCCACATCCGGCAAATACAGCAAAACCAATCAAACCGCTAAGTCAAAAAGCCGCAAGGGTTTTATTTATATATCTTTGCTGTCTTCGCGCCTTCGTGTTTCAATCTCTCGAGCGTTCCAGGTCTCCGGAGAGGATTCTACTTCCCCGGGCCTGAATCTGTGCGCAAAACCCATCCGTGCGGATCGATATCGAAATCGGCGCCCCGGGGCAGTGGAATGACCACCCGCCCATTTTCCATGTCGTATCGCCGGATCTCCCCGCCTGACTTCACTTCCACTGGCATCGGGAAAACCAGGTGGCCGGGTGTCTCCCAATGCAGTTCCAATGCATCGGTTTTGCGCTCCGCCACCAACCGGGGCAGGAGAGGCTGCCGGAGGTATAGTTCGAAGAACCAATCCAGCTTTTTTCCCGAATTTTCTTCGGCTACGCGAAGAAAATCGTCGGTCGAAACCAGGCGGACCTGTTTTCCGTCCGTGACCTTTTCCAGCTCTGGAGTCGGGTAGGACATTCTTCTCAGAATCTTGAAAAAACTTTCATCGCCGAGATAAAACCTCAGAGAATTCAGGATAAGGGCGCCTTTACCGTAAATGTCGCCGTCACTCCGCGAATAGTCAGGCGGGAGCATATACATCTGGGTGGTGGTCCGGGGCTCACGCGGCGCCACGGGTTTGACATTATGAAGATTTCGGGCACGCGCCTTCATAGCGGTGTAATAGGCTTCCTTGCCCCGGACCTTCTCAACATAAAGAGTGTCCATGAACGACTGGAAACCTTCATGGATCCAGAAGTCCTTCCAATCGGCGGCAGTTACGAGATTGGCCCACCACTCATGGCCGAATTCATGAAACAGGAGCCAGTCGTCGCCGTCGGCGTTATAGTGGAACTGGTTGCCGTAGGCCGTGATGGTTTGGTGCTCCATCCCCAAGTGCGGAGTCTCTGCGATTCCGATCTTTTCGGCACGGAACGGGTAGGGCCCGAGATATTCCTCGAAAAAGGCGTTATATTTCTTGGCCAGGTCGATCAGAGACTGGCCTTTCTCGTAATGCTCGGGCAGCACATAGAACTGGATCGGGATCGTCTCTCCGGAAACCGATATAACGCTGCTTTCGATCAGCTTATAGGGAGCGGCATTCAGGGCAATGCAATAGTTGCTGATAGGCTGCGAGACCAACCAGTTGTAGGTTCGCGTACCGTCCGCATTCTGGACCACTGACTTAAGTTTGCCGTTGGAAGCGGCAACGAGCGGCTCGGGAACGGTGAAGTGCAACGATACCGAATCGGGCTTATCGGAAGGGTGGTCCTTTACGGGGAACCATAGATCCGCGCCGTCGTTTTGAACCGCTGTGGCGAACCAAGGTTGGCCGTCCGCGGTTTCGGACCAAACAAAGCCTCCAACCCACGGCGGCCGGGGGGCAACTCGGGGTTTGCCGCCATAGTCGATCCTGACGGTTACATTTTTGCCGGCGGCTTCCTCGTTGGGAAAGGAAATCCAGATCTTACCCTCCTTGTGCTCAAATTTGAGTGGACTTGCATTTTCCCCCTCCATCAGAACCACCGATTCCACCCTGAGCTCCATATCCAGGTCGAGAACGAACTGCGTGAGCGGTTTGAGCACCAAAGCGCGGGCCGTGAGGCTTCCCCGGATGGTTCGCTCGGCCGGAAGAATCCTGAGGGCGAGATCATAGGACTTCACATCGTAGGCTTCCTGCTCCGGCTGCAAAGGCCCGCCGGAACCCGTCGGCCGTGCGGTAGGATTCCCCTGGGCCAGCGCGGAAGTTGTCAGCAGCAATCCCAGCAATAATCCGGCGCTAATCCTTCGAATCATGAATTCTCCAATGTTGTTCGACAAAAATATCCGGGCCAACCACTCGATCCGGAATAGTACCGCCCGCCGCAACGCACGTGCAACGCGCAAAGTGCCGGCCGGCTGGATTCAAAATGCAACCCTACGGCACGCCGGTGCGCCCGCCCTCTCCGGAAACTTGGAACGCTCGAGCGATTGAACCGCGAAGGCTCAACGACCACAAAGATAAATAAACAATATCTTCGTATCTGAGCGGTTCGATTGTTTTTTGCATTCCTTGCCGAAATTGGATGATTCCCGCCGTGCGCACGTCCAAGTTTATATTCTCAATAAACCACGAAACGCTGTAGGGGGCTTTGTGGCGAAAGGTTGGGTTGCGGCCATCGAGGTTCTTGTGGTGAAATGGGCGGGTTGCATGCCCATGAAGATTGGCCAACTATCGAAGGCACCAGGAAAATCCCTATGAAGAATTCCCGTGTCAAAATCGTATCGCTGCTCACCGTCGCCACCCTCTTAGCCGTGGTGGTGGAGTATGTCTCTATCGCCCGTTCCGCGGATGATTTCCTGCAGCAACTCGGCCTCACCAGTCAATCGGCGAGGGATTACGTCAACACAAGCGTGCTGCGAGGCTACTTCTCCTATCCTTCAGGCCCCAAAATCAAGCAGGTCCCCTTGGACCGCAGGGCCGTGATGGTAGGGGAGATTGGCGCATTTGCCAAAGCTTACACCCAGTCTGAGGAATTCAGGAAAAAGTACGCGGAATATCGTAATTCTTTAAAACCGCGCGCCCCTGAAGCGCCCAAACCGGCAGCGCAGCAAAAGGCCGAATACAGGGCCACCCTGGAAAAAGGAATCGCGGAGGGCGAGAAGAACCTCAAGAGCGCTCCTGCGAGTATCCAGGACACCCTGAAACAGGTCATAGAAATGCAGAAAAAGCAGCTGGCCGCGCTCGACGACCCCAAAAATCCCATGTTCAGCAAGGATATGGACGCCATGCAACAGCAGGGTTACCAGACGCAGATGGAGGAATACAAAAAGCGCTTGGCGTTGTGGGAAAAGGAGAATCCCCCGACACCGAACCTTCTTGTCCAGAAAGGGCTGAGGAAATTTCTCGACACCTCCAAGGATGTCGATTTCTCAGCCGCGCTCAATTCGGGCAGTTATGGCAAGAAGGTTTTCGCCAATCCCGATTACGAGCGCAAGCCTTCAGAATGGAAGTTGTGCTACAGGGCGGGCAAAGAAACCGTGCAGGCGGCGAGGGCATTCGCCCAGCAATGGCTCGAGGAGCTATCGAAGCAGCCGTAACTGCAGAAAAAAGCGGCGGCCCCGAAAGGAGCCGCCGCATGGCAGTAATGTTTTTTTAAGACCCGGTGTCTAGCGCTTGCTCATCGGGATCACGTTGCGCTCACCGTAGCCGGTGAAAATCTGGCGCGGTCGCGCGATTTTCTGTTCGGAATCTTTCAGCAATTCCTGCCACTGGGCCAGCCAGCCGATGGTGCGTGGAATCGCGAACAGGACGGTGAACATTTCGGGCCTGAAACCCATAGCCTGATAAATGATTCCTGAGTAGAAATCGACGTTGGGGTAGAGCTTCCGCTTGATGAAGTATTCGTCGGAAAGGGCGATCTTCTCCAGCTCGATCGCGATGTCGAGCTTCGCGTTTCGGCCCGTCACCTTGAAGACCTCTTCCGCTGCGGCTTTGATAACGCGGGCGCGAGGATCGTAGTTCTTGTAAACGCGGTGTCCGAAGCCCATGAGACGGCCCTTCCCGCCCTTCACCTGATCGATGAATTTCGGGATGTTGTCCACGTGCCCGATCTCATCGAGCATCTTCAGCACCTCCTCGTTGGCTCCGCCATGCAGCGGTCCGGACAGACCGGCAGCAGCGGCGGCGGTGGAAACGTAGGGATCGGCCTGCGAGCTGCCCACGGCCCGCATGGCATTGGTGCCGCAGTTCTGCTCATGATCGGCGTGGAGGATGAAGAGCACATCGAGGGCGCGCGCCAAAGCGGGATTGGCGACGAATTTCGGCTCCGCCATCCGCCACAGCATGTTCATGAAGTTCTCGGTGTAGCTCAGATCGTTGTCGGGATAAACATAGGGAAGCCCGAGGCTGTGCCGGTAAGCATAGGCGGCGATGGTCGGCATCTTGCCGACGAGGCGGAGGATCTGCAGGTGCCGGACATCCGGATCACTGATGTTCTTGGCATCGGGGTAAAAGGTGGAAAGAGCCGCCACGGTGCTGATCAGCATGCCCATGGGGTGGGCATCGTAGTGGAAACCGTCCATGAATTTCTTGGTGTTCTCATGCAGCATCGTATGATAGGTGACCGAGTTTACCCAGGTTTTAAGCTGTTCTTCATTGGGCAGCTCACCGTAAAGAAGCAGGTAAGCCACTTCCAGATACGTGCACTGCTCAGCCAGCTGCTCGATCGGATACCCGCGATAACGCAGGATCCCCTTGTCGCCATCGATATAGGTGATGGAGCTCTGGCATGAGGCGGTATTCATGAACGCCGGGTCATAGGTCATCATCCCGAAATCATCCGGGCCGGTCTTGATCTGCCGAAGGTCCATGGCACGGATGGTTCCCTTGAAAATCGGGATTTCGTAAGTCTTGTCCGTCCTGTTGTCGGTAATGGTTATTGTCTCTTTTGACATCATTTTCTCCTGGTTTATACCGGCCAGCGGCTGCGGCGGAGCCTCAAGCCGATTGTCGGCGGCCAATATCGATTCGTGAATGCGATGGAACAACACTCCTTAGGTGCGCAATAAAATGAAGGATAGTTTCAATTTCGTCTGTTTCGTTGAGACCTCGAAATCGTAATTCAAGCATCAATATGTGAATGGGCCTAGGATATGCAAGAGGCCGCGCGAAGTAAAGCAATTGATGTCGCCGTTATTCGTTCCTTCTGGGCTGGGTCCAATAAGCCGAAACGGGGCTTTGGTGGCCCTCCTGGTCGACCGACTTCACACCCAGAACAACCTGGTCGATGGAAAGGTTACGGAGCGTGAACTCTTTCGCGTTGCCTGCCCAGATTTCGCGTTCCCAGTTCGGCGCCGTCGTGGAGCGGACCACCACGACAAAGCCGGCCAAATCCCCTGCCGGCGCAGGCGGCTCCCAGCGCAGCACAGCGTCATAGCCGCTAGCCCCGCGCGAGAGGCCGGGCCCTTGCATGCCGGCTCCTGCGGCCATGGTGACCGGAGGCCGGGGAGCAAGGGCTATTTCGGCCGCGACCACCGCAACCAGGCGAACCCCGCGAGCCGTAAAAGGCAACGATGTATTGGCGAAAGTATCGGTCGGGGTGTGTTGATTCTGGTAGTTCTCATAGGGAGTCGTGAAGCGCACGCCGGGATACCCCTGCTGGTTGAAAGCCGTGTGATCCCCGCCCCGTCCGAAGCGATCGTGCCGGAACATCATATCCACGGTGAGTTCGGGATAATATCTTGCGCCGATGAGCCGGATGAACCGCGCCAGTTGCCGGGAGGGAGAATCGATCGGTTCTTCCGAAAAGACCAGCATCCGGTTATTGCCCCCTATCCCGTTGCCGCTGATATCGCTTCCGATCGTGTCCACGTTGAGGACGGCCTCGACGTACTGTCCCTTTTCCTTCAACTCCTTGGCCATCGCCGCAGCACCAAGAAGCCCCTGTTCTTCGCCAGCCAGCGCCACAAAGACCAGGGTGGCGTCAAAGTCATACCGGCTCATCACCCTGGCGCACTCCATAACGCATGCGGTCCCGCTGCCGTTATCTGTAACGCCGGGCGCAGTGATGTCGGCTGATTTTGCGGAATCGCCCCTCATTTCCGCAGGTATCTTCAGGTTGAGGCTATCGTAATGGCCCGTGATCAGGATCCATCGCCCGGGATCGGCTTTGCCGGGCAATACGGCCACCACGTTTCGCAGTTCAACCTCCTTCCAGACTCGGCCGCCCTTGGGAATCATGTGCGTGTCGAAACGCACCTCCAGCCGGGGACTGTAGCTCTTGAACTGCTCCAGAATCCATTGACGTGCCGCCCCGATGCCCCGAGTCGGGCTGGCAGTATCCGACAAGGTGTTTCGGGTCTCGAAGCTCTCCAGCTTCTTCAGGATCATGGCAATCTGATCTTCGGAAACTTCGCCCATGATTTTCTGGATCACGGGATCCTGGCGTTGGGAGGGGAGCGGCGCCTGCTCCGGCGGCCGGGCAGGGACGAAGCCGCAAAGAAAAACGAATGCCGGAAACAAAAGCGCTCTTTTCATTGTAGCTCCTCGCTTGGAAAGTCGCGGCCCAGTGTAGCACCGATTTACCTTGTTCGAGATTTTTGCGGTTCAAGATGTTTCCGGCTGAGAGGTTCAGGGAAAGCCGCGAATATGGTAGCCTTTCTGGGCTCGGCATTACCTGTGAGAGATCCCTATGCCTATGAAAAGGGTGATCGGTCGCTATGGTCTGATCCTTTGGACTATCGCCGGCCTCGTTTTGGCCGCCATGGTCGGGTCCGGCTGCAAAACCTCTGGAGGACGCTTGGGTACCAACAATGCTGTTCCGGATTTGAAATTCGAAAAATACAAAATCAATAACGGGTTGGAGGTCATACTGCTTGAGGACCACCGCCTGCCGCTGGTCGCCGTGAACCTCTGGTATCATGTCGGCCCGGCCAACGAGCGTCCCGGGCTGACCGGATTTGCGCATCTATTCGAGCACATGATGTTCGAGGGGTCAAAGCACGTCGGTGAAAAAGCTCATTTCCGCTATCTCGAGGCCGCCGGAGCCAGTGAAATCAACGGGACCACTGATTTCGACCGGACCAACTATTTCGAAACCTTGCCGTCGAACCAGCTGGAGCTTGCCCTGTGGCTCGAGAGCGACCGGATGGGCTTTCTGCTCGATAAGCTGGACGACAAAAACCTCGAAAACCAGCGCGATGTCGTGCGGAATGAAAGGCGACAAAGCGTTGAAGGCTCCCCCTACGGCCTGGTTCAAGAAACCCTGTTTCACCTGCTATACCCCAAAGACCACCCCTATTATGCATCCGTGATCGGCTCGCACGCTGACATCGAATCAGCCCGGCTGGAGGATGTGCGCGAATTCTTCCAGCTTTATTACACTCCCAACAACGCCAGCCTGGCCATCGTGGGGGATATCGACCCGGCAAGGACGAAACAGCTAGTCGACAAATATTTCGGACCGATCCCGGCCGGGAAACCGGTGCCGCGCATCGAGGCCCATACTCCGTCGATCACAAGTGAGCGCCGCGCCGTGGTTGGCGATCAGGTTGAATTGCCGCGCGTCTACATGGCGTGGATCACCGACCCGGTTTTCAAGCCGGGCGATGCCGAATGCGATCTGATCGCACGGATCCTGGGCGGAGGTAAATCGAGCCGACTTTACAAACGCCTGGTTTATGAGAAACGCATCGCCCAGGACGTTTCAGCCCAGCAATATTCGCTGGCTCTGGGATCGCTTTTTACGATCGATGCAACCGCGAAACCCGGAGTGAAACCGGAAGATCTGGAAAGGGAAATCGACGAAGAGCTGGCCGCATTCCGCAATACTGGTCCGACCATGCAGGAGTTGGAAGGGGCTCGGAACACCATCGAATCAGGAATCATCCGCGGGTTGGAAACGCTCGGCGGATTCGGCGGCGTAGCGGATCGCCTGAATCAATATAACCATTTTCTGGGCGATCCGGGCTACCTGGCAAAGGACCTGGAGCGGTACAGGCAAGCCACGCCCGAGGCCCTGCGGAAAATCGCAGAAACCAAGCTGACGCCCTCCACTCGTGTGGTGGTTTATGGAGTGCCGGGGGAAAAGGTCATCGACGACGCGCCCAAAAAAGAGCACAAGCCCTCAGCGCCGGCGGCCCAAATTGAGATCGCCGGCCAGGAATGGCGCGGCCAGGAACCGCCTCCCGGCCCCGCTTCGCCTCTAAAGCTTCCAGTACCGGCCACGTTCAAGCTGGCCAATGGCCTTTCGGTCTACCTCGTGGAGCAGCACAACCTCCCGGTTGTTTCCGCCAACATCGTCATTATGTGCGGGAGTGAGCGCAATCCGCTGCAGCAGCCCGGATTGGCTTCCTTCACCGCTGCAATGCTGGATGAAGGCACCACGAAGCGGAGCGCGCTGCAAATCGCGCGCGATGCCGAGCAGATCGGCGCCACTTTGAAGGCGGGTTCGAGCATGGATCTTTCCTATGTCGCCGTCCGCACGCTGAAAAAGACGGTCGACGCGGCATTTGAACTGGCTGCAGACGTCCTCCTGCATCCCGTCTTTTCCGAAGAGGAGTTGGGACGGGTGCGGAATGACCGTCTGACCATGATCCTGCAGCAGAAGGATGACCCTGGGATCCTGGCGGCGCGGACCTTCACCCGGACTCTGTATGGCCCGGACCACCCTTACGGCTTCACCGAACTGGGCACGGAGGAGTCGATCAAATCCATAACCCGAGCCGACCTGGTGAAATTCTGGACTTCCGGATACACCCCGGGCAGCGCCGCGCTGGTGGTGGCCGGAGACATCAGGGAGCCTGAACTGCGTGCTTTGGCCGAAAAATATTTCGGGTCCTGGCAGGGAAAAACTCCCGCCGTTGACGTGCCTGCCCCGTCATCGACGGAGACTAACCGGGTATTTATTGTGGATAAACCTTCATCGCCACAGACGACCTTGCGCGTCGGCCACATCGGGGTCGCGCGGGCCAACGGCGATTACCTTCCGCTGGAAGTCATGAACACGATTCTCGGCGGGCTTTTTTCGAGCCGGATCAATCTCAACCTGCGGGAGAAGCACGGATACACCTATGGCGCCTCCTCTACTTTCGTCTACCGTCGCGGCCCCGGCCCCTTCATCGTCGGCACCAATGTTCGCAGCGATGTCACCGCCGCAGCCGTAACAGAAATCCTGAATGAGCTGAGCCGCATCCGGACTTCCGAGCCTTCTCCCGAGGAGCTGATGCTGTCAAAGGAATCGCTGGCGCGCTCTCTGCCGGGGCAATTCGAAACCACGCCGCAGGCGGCATCTACCATCGGCGAGATCTTCGTATACGGTTTGCCGCTGGATTACTACCATGAGTTGCCCGCCAGGATTACAGCGATTTCCGCTGCCGACGTGAGGCGCGTGGCCGACGCCCACCTGGCTCCGGACAGGACTGTAGTGGTCGCCGTCGGTGATGCAAGCAAGATCTCCTCGCAGTTGACCCACTTGAAGTTTGGAGCCGTCGAGATCCTCGATATGGAGGGCAATCCCAAAAAAGCGAAATGAAAAGATATCTCCCCTCCGGATGGTTGATGCGGCTATTGTTGGTGTTTGTGCCTGTGGCGGCATTGCTCGAGTATTTTCTGCACGCACCACCAGCTTTCATATTCCTGGCTTCAGCCCTGGCCATAATTCCGCTCGCCGGCCTTATGGGACAGGCCACAGAGCAATTGGCCGGGCGCATCGGGGCCGGACCCGGCGGACTGCTTAATGCGACCTTCGGAAATGCCGCCGAGCTCATCATTGCGCTTATGGCTTTGCGCGCGGGTCTCCACGACATCGTCAAAGCATCGATCACCGGCTCGATCATCGGGAACGTGCTTCTCGTATTCGGGCTGAGTGCCGTCGCCGGCGGAGTCCGCCACCCGCTGCAGCGCTTCAACAAGACCGCTGCCAGCCTGGGTGCAACCATGCTGGTCCTGAGCTCCATAGCCCTGGTGGTTCCCGCCATTTTCCACCAGGTGGCATCAGGAACGGCTCAAGTCGTTGAACGGGAGCTCAGTCTGGAAATTTCAGTCGTCCTGATTGTGACTTATGCTTTGGGCCTGGTCTTTTCGCTGAAAACCCACCGGCATCTCTACACCGGCGAGGGAGAAAAAGAGAGTGGACACGGCAAGCCGGCCAGCCCGATTCCTGCCGTACTCCTGCTGTTTGCCGCGACCGCGCTCGTGGCCTGGATGAGCGAGTTCCTGGTCGGGGCGGCGGAGGCAGCCGCCCACAGCATGGGAATGAGCAAGATCTTCGTAGGCGTCATCCTGGTGGCTATCATCGGGAACGCAGCGGAGCATTCGACGGCCGTCCTGATGGCCATGAAAAACAAAATGGATCTCTCCATCAATGTTGCGGTCGGGTCTTCGATTCAGATCGCGCTCTTCGTGGCGCCGGTGCTGGTTTTCATGAGCTATTTCATCGGCCCATCGCCCATGGATCTGCAGTTCACGACCTTCGAAGTCATGGCCGTGGTCATCGCTGTAGGTGTCATGGCGCTGGTCTCGCAGGATGGAGAGTCAAATTGGATGGAGGGGGTGCAGCTGTTGGCCGTCTACATCATCCTCGGGATCGCGTTTTATTTCCTGCCCGAGTGATCGGAACCGTTTTTTTTCTGCCGGCCTTTTCCGGCCCGCTGCATTCTCAGGCAAATTCTCGCTATCTTGGTGAGCCTGCCGCTTCATGGTACCTTTTCAGACATGCATGACCAATCGTTGAACATAAACATCCAGTCCGAAACGCTGAATGTAACGGGCGAAATCCTCGAGCGGTACAACGTTCCCGGGCCGCGCTACACGAGCTACCCCACGGCCCCCGAGTGGAATGATGCTTATGGGCCGGCTGACTACGAAAAGGTGCTGCTCGAGTCGAACGTCGCGCGGCCGCTGCGACCGATTTCACTCTACATGCATCTCCCCTTTTGTGAGCGGCTCTGCCTGTTCTGCGGCTGCAACGTGGTGATCAACAAAAACCACGAGGTTTCTCACCCTTATCTCGAAAGGGTGAAGTGGGAAGTGTCAAAAATCGCATCCAAGCTTGATCCAGCGCGCGAGGTGGTGCAGTTCCACTGGGGAGGCGGCACACCCACTTATCTGAGCGCCGCCCAGCTCAAGGAGCTTTTTCTGCACACTAAGAGCTGCTTCCATTTTTCCCCCCAGGCCGAAATCGGGGTGGAGGTCGATCCCCGCGTGACCACGCCCGAGCACATCACCACGTTGCGACGGCTGGGATTCAACCGGATTTCCATGGGGATCCAGGATTTCGATCCTGTGGTGCAAAAAACGATCCATCGCATCCAACCCTTCGAAATGACCAACGACCTCCTTAAACTTTGCCAGAGCGAAAAGTTCGACTCGATTAACATCGACCTGATCTACGGTCTGCCGCACCAAACGGCAGACAGTTTTGTCGATTCGGTCGAAAAAGTTATCGGAATGAGCCCGGACCGTGTCGCCATGTTCAGCTATGCGCACGTCCCCTGGCTCAAAAAGCAGCAGGGATCGTTCGCCAAACACATCCCGATGGGGATGGACAAGTTTCGCATCTTCCGCGCCGGCATCGAAAAGTTTACACGGGCAGGTTACGTCTATGTCGGCATGGATCATTTCGCCCGGCCGGACGACGAGCTCTGCCGGGCGCAGCGCGACCGTACGCTGCACCGGAATTTCCAGGGATACACCACGAAGGCAGGCGCCGACCTGTTCGGCCTTGGCGTGAGTTCGATCGGTGGTGTCGAACGGGCCTACACTCAAAATTTCCGGGATTTGAAGGACTATTACCAGGCCATCGACAGCCAAATGCTCCCTACCATGCGAGGCATGTATCTGGATGACGACGACGTCCTCCGGCGATCGGTGATCAGCAAGCTCCTTTGTCACTGCGTGCTGCTCAAAAAAGAAATCGAGTCGGAATTCAACGTCCGTTTCGACGAGTACTTCCGGGAAGAAATGGAGCGTATGAACCCATTGGTGGATGACGGGCTGGTATCGCTCACTTCCGACAGCATCTCGGTGACCTCTTTGGGCCGCATTTTCATCCGGAACGTTGGGATGGTTTTCGACAAGTACATCCGGAAGCCGAAGGAAAAGCCGGTTTTCTCCAAAACCCTGTAAATCCTGGGGGATCGCGATAACGGTGATCGAAAAGGCTGTTCTTCTTTTTAACCTCGGAGGACCCGAGACGCTGGAAGATGTACGTCCGTTTCTCTACAACCTTTTTTCGGATCCCGACATCATCCGCATCCGCAACGGGGCTCTGCGCAAAATGCTGGCCTGGTTCATTGCCACTACACGCCAGCGGAAATCGCGGTCTTTGTATCGCGAGATTGGCGGAGGTTCGCCGCTCCGGCGCATTACCGAGGGCCAGGCAAATGCCTTGCGCCTGAGCCTGGAGTCGCGCGGCATATCTTGCCGGGCATACGTCGGCATGCGTTGCTGGAAACCGTCGATCGACGACGCGGTCAGGCAGATGGCGCGCGAGGGTATCACCAGGGTTGTAGCCCTTCCTCTTTTTCCGCAATTTTCCTGCACCACCACGGGCTCCTGCTTCAATTACTTGCGCAAACTCCTGGCTGGACCCGACTATTCGGGCCGGTTCCAGGTCGCCTATGTCGATTCCTGGGAGGAGGAACACCGCTATATCGATGCCATGGCTGATATGATCCGAGAGGCTGCAGCCCGTTTCGCGGAGAAGGATGCCGCAAAGATCCAGCTGCTCTACAGCGCGCATTCCATACCGGCGCGATATGTCGAGGAGGAAGGTGACCCTTACCTGAATCAGACAAAGAAGACCGTGTTCCGGATCAATGAACGGCTGGGGAACATCTCACCGTCGACTCTGGCCTTCCAGAGCAAGGTGGGCCCGGTCCGATGGTTGGGGCCGTCCACGGAGAAGGTATTGGAGGATCTTGCTCGCGCCGGGAGAAAAAATGTTCTGGCCATCCCAGTCAGCTTTGTCTCCGATCACATCGAAACTCTGCAGGAAATCGACATCCTCTATAAGAATCTGGCCCGGGAACGGGGAATCGCCGATTTCCAGCGGGCTGCCTCGCTGAACCTGAACCCGAAATTCATCGAAGCGCTGGCGGATATCGCGGAGCGGGAACTTCGTTGACAGTCGGCCTATTCGGCCTGCAACTGCCCGTAGAGGTTATTGAGTTCTCCACCCAGGGAACTACTGAAGCCGATCCTGATGTCCCGGATGATTCCTTTTTTGTCTATAACCACCTGCATCGGGATGGAGCTGCTTTGGTAAATGCTGCCAATGCGGGAGTCGGAATCAAAGAGCACGGTGGCATGAAATTTCTGCTGAGATAAAAACTCTCGAACCTCCTCCGGGGTTTCGCCAAGGTTGATCGCAAGAAGCTTGAGGGTATCGGGGTGGTTCTGCTGCAACTTTTCGAGTATCGGCATGCTCATTCTGCAGGGACCGCACCAGGTCGCCCAGAAATCCAGGATGACGACCTTTCCCCTGAACTGGGATAACGTAACTTCCCGGCCTTCGAGATCCTTCAGGGCAAAATCCGGCGCCGGGCTGCCGATCTCCGGACCTGCTCCCTCTGAAATCGATTTCCGGGAGCATCCGGCCCCCGCCAGGCATATCCAAAACAATAACATTCCCAATCCGACACTTTTTTTCATCCGATCCTCGATCTCCGGCAGGGGAAGCAAGCAGGCATAACAATCGGCACTTCCCCCTAATTCCGCTTTTCAGTATACCAGCCTCTTGAGGTAGACTGGACGGGCAAAATCCAAATGGTTGGAGTTTGTTGAAGAGCAGTTCCAGCAAAAAGTTGCAGGAGGGATTTCATGCAGACAGGCACCCGGCATCAACCGGTCGTGGCCAATGGCCTGCCCAAGCCTGCGGGGCCTTATTCCCCCGGGGTTGTCTTCGAGCGGCTCCTGTTCGTATCCGGCCAGGGCGCAATGGACCCCGCCACGGGCAAGCTGGTTGGCCCGGACATTGAGGCACAAACGGAGCAAGTCCTGAAAAACGTGGCAGCCATTCTCGAAGCGGCCGGTTCCAGTCTTCAGCACGTGATCCGGTGCGGCGTGTTCCTGACCGATATCGCTGAGTTCCCCAAGATGAACGCCGTCTACTCGCGCATGTTCGGCGAAAACCGCCCCGCCCGCACCACCGTGCAGGTGGCCGCCCTGCCGGCGCCAGGCTTGCGGGTGGAAATTGATGCTGTAGCCTACATACCCTAGCTGAGCCGTTCCTCTGTTGACGGAGGTATGCCGTGATCCGGCCCTTTGAACCTGGGGACGCGTGGGCATGCAGCCGTATCCTGCATGAATGTCTGGACGCCGATTCAGGCCTCGGCCCCGAATTGCGCGGCAGATTGCTGGAGCATGAATCGGAAGCGAGGATGCTGGAGAGGTCTGGACTTTATTACCTGGCCGTCGAAGAATGGGAGGGTGAAATCGCGGGCTTTGGCGGGCTCGATCTCAATGAGATCCGGCTTTTGTTCGTACAACCCCGCCACCGGCAAAAAGGAATCGGCCGCGCCATCCTTCGCCATTTCGAAACCATGGTGCCGCCGGCTCTTTTCAGGGACATGTTTGTGTATGCCGCGCCGGGAGCAGTCGGATTTTATCAATCCGCCGGCTTTATATCCGGGGGAGTGCACATTTTTGATCTCGATGGCATGCCCTTATGGACCGAATTCATGACGCGGTCGCTGCGATAATTGCCCTTCCCAAGGAGTTGAACCCATGGGTAGAAGGATTCTGGCCGTCGACGACGAAGCTGATGTCACGCGCCTGATCAGGCATTCGAGGCGCCTCGCGAATGTCACGGTCGGAGTTGCCCGCGAACTGGGGTTGACCGGCAGCGCCTTGACCCAGATTGAACACGGTGCCTTGCTCCACGACATCGGAAAGCTGCGCATCCCGGATAATATCCTGGTACACGCGGGAGAGCTCAACAGCCCGCAATGGGAAATCATGAGGAAGCACCCGGAATACGGGTACGAATTCCTCAGCCGGATAGGAATCCTGCAGGGGGCGGCCACGTATGTGCTGTGCCACCATGAAAAGTACGATGGAAGCGGCTATCCGCGAGGTCTCAAGGGAGAGGCAATCCCCCTGGAAGCCCGGATATTTTCACTGGTCGACGCCATCGACGCCATGATCTATGACCGACCGTACCACGCCGGGATCTCTTTCCATGATGCTCGTGAGGAAGTGTACCGCTGCGCCGGAACTCACTTCGATCCCAACCTGATCGAGCCTGTATTGCGCTATCTGGCGCGGAATCTTCCCCAGCGGACGATTGCCACGCAAAAAGAAGAATCTTCGATGAACTGAGGAGGCAATGCCTTTATGGCCAGTGTAATAACCCGCACACGTTTATACGCCGACCGAATTTACGAACTCGGCACCGAAAATGCCTTTAAAATCGGCCCCCACATCGCGCGCCTGGAAAATCAGGGCCACTCCGTCGTTCGACTAAATCTGGGCGAACCCGATTTCAACATTCCCGTCTTTGTAAGGGACGAGGTGAAGCGCCAGCTCGACCTGGGAAACACCCATTATTGCGACCCGAAAGGGATTCTCCCGTTGCGCAAGGCCATCGCCAGACAGATGAGCGACACCCGCGGACTGAACATTTCACCGGAGCAGGTGGTCGTTTTCCCCGGAGGCAAACCGTCGATCGGTTTCTGCCAGGAAGTCTACTGTAACGCCGGCGATGAAATCATCTATCCGAGCCCCGGCTTTCCGATCTACGAATCATTTCCGCGCTACCTCGGATGCGTGCCCGTCCCGCTTCACCTTTCCGAGGATTCGAATTTCACCTTTACAGCGGACCAGCTCGACAGGCTGATCACCGACCGTACCCGGCTGATCATCATCAACTTTCCCTCCAATCCTACGGGAGGGGTCGCCTCGCCGGACCAACTCCGTGAAATCGCCGATGTGATCATGCGGAGATGCCCGCCGGACGTCCGCGTCTATTCGGATGAAATCTACGAAACTATCGTATTCGACGGACTCAAGCATATTTCCATTGCAACCATTCAGGGAATGCCGGAACGGACCATCATCAGCAGCGGATTTTCGAAGAGCTTCGCCTGGACCGGAGGCAGGATCGGCTATGCCGTTTTCCCAACGGAGGACGAAGCGAATGTTTTCAAGAATCTGAATATCAATTATTTCTCCTGTATCCCGCCCTTCAACCAGGAAGGCGCCCGCGTGGCACTGGAGCACCCGGAAAGCCGCGCCGTGGTCGGGGAAATGGTCCGGACCTTTCAGAACCGCCGCGACGTCATCGTGTCCATGCTCAACCAGATCGACGGCATCCGCTGCAAGACTCCCCGCGGGGCATTCTATCTTTTCCCCAACATTGCCGGGGTCTGTGAAAAAGTCGGCGCCATCGAAGCCTGGGCCTCGCTGCCTGCCGACGTCCGGCAGCGAACCGCCCCTTCCACGCTCTTCCAGATGTTTCTGCTTTATCGTCACTTTGTGGCAACCATGGACCGGAACTCCTTTGGTCGAATCGGTGCCGAAGGACAGCACTACCTGAGACTCTCCATCGCATCCGAGCTGAGCGTGCTGGAGGAAGGGGTGAGACGGCTGGAAGCCGCAAGCAAGGACAGCAGGGGATTTGCCGAATTCATGGACACGATCGCGATGGAGGTCATTTAGAAAGCGGCGGCGGTCGGCCATGCAGAGAGCGCGTTATCACGAACGGGAAGAGGATGTCGCTATCATCGTTCCGGTTCTGAACGAAAAGGATTCGGTTGCCGAATTCTATTCGCGCGTGGAAAAAACCGGCTTTGGAGCCAGCCTGGTATTCGTCGACAATGCTTCAACAGACGGCACGGCAGAATTCATTTTGTCGCTGCCTTCGGTCCGCCTGATCCGCCACGATCACAACCTCGGCTACGGAGCTTCCATCCGCGACGGGATAGCAGCGGCGCATGCGGCCAAAATCATCATCATCGACGCCGACCTGGAATATCCGCCCGAGGTCATCCCGGAGCTCCTGGCCGCCCTCAACCTTCATCCCGTCGTCTATGGTTCGAGGTTCTTGACGGGCAGACCGCCTGCCATGCCGGCATTGCGTCGTATCGGCAATCGCGTCATCTCGGCGGTCTTCAACCTGCTTTTCCGTCAGCACACGACCGATTTTTACACCGGGGTTAAAGGGCTGACCCGTGAGGCAATCAGCTGTCTGGAACTGAAGCGCGACGGTTTCGAACATGTGGTGGAAATGGGCGTTCAGCTGGCGCAGGCCGGGTACTGTCTGCATGAGATCCCTGTAGCTTACAGGCTGCGCACGCATGGCTCTTCGAAAATGAAACACCTGCCGGAGACGCTCAAGTATATCTGGTACATCTCAAGTTATCGCCTGGGGCTGGGCAGCCGCCGTCGGGTTTGCACCGGAGGAGGAAAGTGAGCCGTCTGATAGGAGTGATTCCCGCCGCAGGGCGCGGTACGCGAGCCTATCCCTACACTCAGGGGCTGCCCAAAGGGATGCTGGAAATCGACGGCGAGCCGATTTTCAGCCGTGTGATGGCGATCTTTCGCGATCAAATGGAAATCCGCGATATCGTCATCATAGTCGGCGAGCTCGGCGATGTGATCCGCCGTTATTACGGAGACGGTTCGGGGGTCGGCGTACGATTGACCTATGTGCAAAACGACGCCGTCGATCGTGGATTGTCTTACTCCGTCCTGCTGGCCCGGACACACGTCGAAGAACATTTCTGCATTATCTTGTCCGACGAGTGCTATATCGGATCCAACCATGCGGGGCTGCTCCAGCTGCCCTATAAAGACACGTTGGCTGTGGTTGGCGTGGCGGATCCGGGTGACGGCGAGCGTGTGCGCAAAAACTACGCCGTCGAAATTGAGAACGGCAGGGTGAGCCGGCTTGTCGAAAAGCCGCAAAGTCACGGGACCGCGATGCTGGGCCTCGGAACATTTCTGATGCACCGGAGGATTTTCGAATATCTCGAACAGGCGCTGGACAGGCCCGAGGGTGGACCAACCGATCTGGTAAGTGTTCTGGGCCGCGCTTGCGCCAGGGGAGAGAAGATCCTCCCATACCGGATCGAAGGTCTTTACGTCAACGTGAATGACCGTGACGAACTCAACCGGGCCAACAACATCACACGCAGCGCGAACTTCGAAAAAAGAACAACGGCTGTCGCGGTGCTACAGCACGGAACATTCGAGCGTGCGCTGACCGTCCTGGAGGAGTTCAGGAAACTGGGCCGGTTTGCAGACCTCTCTCTGGTAGCACCTCCCGGGATTCCCGGCGCTCAGGAAGTGCCTTGTGGCGCGCGGCTTGTCACCGCTCCCAGCGACCGGTACGGCGATATGATGCGCGCCGGGCTTGACTCGCTCCACGCCGATATTTTGTTCACCGTCTACGGGGACGGAACATTCTCTCCTCGCGACGTGCACAAGTTCCTCGAATATCTCAAGGAAGCCGATCTCGTCGTGGGCACTCGGACCACGCGACAGCTCATTCACCAGGGCAGTAACATGCGCGGAATTGTGCGGCTGGCACAGGTATTTCTGGCAAAATTCCTGGAACTCATCTGGTGGCATTTTGAACCGCGATTCACGGATGCCGGATGCACTTATCGCGCGCTGTGGAGCTCCACCTGGCGCATGATCGGTCCGCGGTTGGTTGCACACGGGCCCGATTTTTCAGTCGAGATGCTTGTGGAGACGCTGCGCTGCAGAAAGCAGGTGATTGAAATCCCGATCAATTTCCAGGTGGGCCGCAAGGGATTGCGTGAACGAGACCAGACCTTGCGGACTTTTTTCTCGATGGCAGCCTTGATCGTGCGCAGGCGGTTCTTCAATTGACCATCCTGGCTCCGACTCCGAGGTGAAGCAGGCGGGCAAGAATGCGCATTTCCCCGCTCTCGGCAGCTGCCAGCGGAACTCCTCCCCGGAATAAAAGGCGGTTCCCGAACTGGGCCGGGATGCGGGCCCCGGGGGTGAGGACTCCGGCCAGGTTCAGCGGATCGCAAGCCGAAATGAGGACAAATGCTTCACTGGTCCCATTCCGTCTAGCCGTTCTCAGCCCTTCGACGGCTTCCGGAAGGGCGAATTGTTCGCCGGCAAGACCGGAGATAAAGCGGCCCCCGCGAATCTCACCCCTTGCCTCCAGACGGCGCAACACGCGGACGAGATCGCGCCACGGGGGAGCGTTTTCACGGGCGAGCGCCTCCCGGCAAAGCACACCATATCGCTTAAGAAACTGTCTCGCCTTCCGTTCCGTCCGGTTTTCCGGCAGAGGCTCGTCGGGCTCGAGCAGTGACCATCTGCCTTCGCGTACCTGCCTCGGCTGCCGCCTTAGACGGGCATGTCGGTCCGTCCGTCTGGCGTCGCCCCGGATCAGCGAGCGCAGCGCCGCAAAAGCGTCGGCCGTCACAACGCCGGCGGCAACCAGCTGCCAAAGCCCCTCTTCGACTTCGGTGGGAAGGTGCCTCGTTCCAGCCAAGATTTCAGGAAAAAAAGTGGCGCCGCGCCGGCGCAGGAACCCAAGCACGGCGCGTGCGGGCACCGAAAGTGCCGCTTCATCGACCGCCCCCCGGTCGAGCAGCCAGGGAACATCCTCGCGCAGTGCAATCCCTATCGCGGCGGTACGGCTCAGGCCCGGCCTTCGCGCAGGCACTTCGGCGCGCGTCCCTCTGCGGCTCCAGCGTCCCCATATAAGCTCGCCGCTGCTGCAGAGGCTGTCCAGGAGTTCAGGCCTATAGTCTTCGATCCTGGCGGGGAGAATTTCGGCCTCCCAGGCGGCAGCCGCCGTTTCAAAGCCCTGGAGCTGATCGATTATTTCGAAAACGCCGGCATCTCCCCGGAGCCGGACTGCGGGGAGAAGGTGCTGCCAGGTGAAGAGAAAATCGAGGTATACGGCCGGCGGAACGGGTTCGATCTCGCGCCGCAGGCGTGCGAGGGTTGCCCTGTGAATCCGGGCAAGTATGCGCCGGTCGCAATATTCTTCCTCACCGGCGCTTTCCGAGAAAAACCCGCGCAGTACCAGGCCTTCCCCTTCAAGCTGGGCGAACGCGGCTTGAACCTCCTCACGAGGAAATCCCAGCTCACTCGCCAATGCGGTCGCGGTCAGCGGCCCGCTGATCTCAGCCCAGCCGCGGACAATTGTAACCACCGGCTTCTCGGATACGCCCTCCGGGGCAGGACCGGGGAAAACAGCGAGCGCAGGATTTACCGGGAAAATTGACGGCAAGCGCAACAACAGGGAAGCGCTCTCGGCGGCAGCCCAGAAGATAGCGCTTTCGTTCTGCCAGCGATGGGCTCGATTTTCAGCCGCAAGCGATCCGAACCAGTCCGCGGCTGCATCCGGCAGTTTTCCGACGGAAGACATGGGGAAGATAACCACGCCAAGCAGGAAATCATGCAATTCTTCACGATCCCGCAAATGCGGCCAGGCATCATCTGCGGCGCTGCGGATGGCGTCCTGGTTTAGCCTGCCCAGGTCTCCTGCCTCATCCGGTAGCACGCGGCGCAGGAATACAGCCCGCGCCCTTCGCTCCTCGAGAGGAGCATCATCCAGAAAAGCGTAAGGCATGGCATTGAGTATCTGGTGGGAAAATGCCGAGGGCATCGGCGTGTCTCTTGCCAGAATCTCAATCTCGCCCCGCTCCAGCGCTGTGAGGAGATTTTTCAGTCCCGCGACATCCAGCGCCTCATATAGGCAATCCCGCAAGGTTTCAAACACCAGCGGGTGTCCGGGAATTTCCACGTCCGGTCCTTCGCGATTGTCCTGGCAGCCGGCTTGTGCCGGAAATACCGCCGCGAGCAGGTCATCGGCACGCATGCGCTGAAGCTGCGCCGGGACTTTCCGACCGCCGGTGAACCGGAGCATGGCAAGGGATCGGGTAAGTGTCCAGCGCCAGCGCGCCGTAAAAATCGGCGATGCCAAGACGGCCTGTTTCAGCACCTCTTCGACACCGCGGGAACGCAGGAATTGAAATACTTCCTCCAGGGGAAAGCTGTGTTGTGGGCCAAGGGAGAGATTGATGCCCTCATCGGTCGCAGAGGCCTGCAGCTCGAAATCGAAGTTCCGGCAAAAACGCTTGCGCAGGGCCAGGCCCCAGGCCCTGTTGATGCGGCCTCCGAAGGGAGAGTGCAGGATCACCTGCATGCCTCCGCTCTCGTCAAAAAATCGCTCGGCGATGATTCGGCTAAGGAGGGGGACAGCTCCCAGCACGCGCTTCCCTTCCGAAACATAGTCAGTCAACTGCCGGGCCGCCCCCTCCGGCAGATCCAATGAATGCCGGAGCCATTGGGAGCAGAGATCGGGATCCTGAAGCCGCTGGTCTATTTCCGCGCGCAGATCCGATACCGATTGCGAGAGCTCCCTGCTCCTCGAAGGCGCTTCCCCCAGCCAGAAGGGGATCAGGGGAGCTTGTCCGTGGGCGTCCTCGACCCGCACGGTTCCGCGCTCCACCCTGCGGATCCGCCAGGAGGTGTTTCCGAGAAGGAAGATATCGCCCGCCATGCTTTCGACGACAAAGTCCTCGTTCACGCTGCCAACATAGGTTCCTTCCGGGTCGGCCACCACAGAATAGTCGGCGTTGTCCGGGATAGCCCCGCCGCTGGTCAGGGCGGAGATACGGGCACTCCGCCGGCCGCGCACGACGCCATGGACGCGATCATAATGGAGGTAGGCGGAGCGGCGCCCCATTCGCGTGGAAATCCCGTCGGCAAGCATGTCGAGCACATCATCAAAAGCCTGCCGCGGCAGATCCCGGTAAGGATAGGCGCGTCGAACCATCGCCAGCAGGTCGGATACCCGCCAGGATTCCGAGCTGCACGCGGCCACGATCTGCTGTGCAAGAATATCGAGCGGCCAGGGCGGAATCTCCAGATGTTCCAGGTCCCCGCGTCTGATCGCCATGACCAGAGCTGCACATTCGAGCAACTCATCCCGGGTTAGCGGGAACAGCCGGCCTTGGGGAGTCCCTCCGAGCCAATGCCCGGAGCGACCGATTCTCTGGAGCAGCACGCTTATGGAGCGCGGGGAACCGATCTGGCAAACCAGCTCGACAGCACCGATGTCTATTCCGAGCTCGAGGGAAGCTGTCGCGACGCAGACTCGGACTTCAGCGTTCTTGAGCTTTTCCTCTGCCTGCAGCCGGGTCTTTCGGGAAAGGCTTCCATGATGGGTTGCGACCTGGTCCTCACCCAATTTTCCCGCAAGCAGGTGAGCCACCCGTTCAGCAACACGCCTCGTGTTCACAAAAACAAGGGTTGTCCGGTGCTGGCCCGCCAGAGCAGCCACGCGATCCACGGTCTCGCCCCAGAGCTCCGTTTTGACAACAGGTCCAAGCTCGTCGGCCGGGATTTCTATCCGGAGGTCCATGCTGCGTCGATGGCCGGTATCGATAATCGCGCAGTGAGGTTTGCCATCCGCGTCGATTCCGGCGCCTCCCACCAGGAAGCGCGCCACTTCTTCGATCGGCCTCTGCGTCGCGCTCAGGCCTATGCGTGTCAAAGGTGCCCCAGTCAGCGCGCACAGGCGTTCAACCGAAAGAGCAAGATGAGAACCGCGTTTATCGTCGACGATCGCATGAATCTCATCCAGGATGAGGGTTCCCGCTCCAGCGAGGCCTCGCCGTCCGCTTGCAGATGTCAGGAGGACATAGAACGATTCGGGAGTCGTAATCCAGATATGCGGCGGCTTCCGGGCATAGGCCTGCCTCTCGTAGGAAGGAGTGTCCCCTGTCCGCACGGCAATCCTGATTTCCGGAACTGCAAAACCTTTTTTCTGAGCGAGGGAGCAAATCTCGGCGAGGGGGGTCGAGAGATTTTTATGGATATCGTTTGAAAGCGCCTTCAGGGGCGAAACGTAGACAACCTGGGCGCTATCGGTCAGCGATCCGGCTACTGCGGCACGAAGCAAGCGGTCAATGCATATCAGGAAAGCCGCCAAGGTTTTTCCCGATCCTGTCGGCGCCGATATCAGCGTGTGCCGGCCTGCTGCGATCATCGGCCAACCTAGACGCTGGGCATCCGTGGGCTCGGCGAAGTTTAACTGGAACCATTCCTGGACTATCGGATGAAAGAGATCCTGCATGTCATTCAATATAACATTCGCATAGGATGGGTTTTTCAACCCAAAAGGCGCGAAACACAAATGCAGCGCATTCAGCTTTGCGATCCTCAAGGACTTTGTGGTGAAATGAGGGTTCTCAGGGAAAGGAATATTATGGACTTATTTCAATTGTCGGGGATGAAAGCCATTGTGACGGGGACCAGCCGGGGCCTTGGCCAGTACTTTGCACGGGCGCTGGCGCGCGCCGGAGCCGATCTCGTCATCACCAGCCGGGATCCGGCGAAGTTGGACCCTTTCAGGCAGGAAATTGAAGCCTTGGGGCGGAAAGCCCTGCCGTTGGAACTCGATGTCAGGGACTACGACAGCATCCAGCGCATGGTCGAAGCTGCCTTCGCGCATTACGGCCAGATCGACATCCTGGTCAACAATGCCGGCTGCAACGTGCGCAAACCTGCCGTCGATGTTTCCTGGGACGACTGGAACCTGGTTTTGGACACCAACCTGCGGGGAACCTTTTTCGTAGCGCAGGCGGTGGCCAGGAAAATGATCCCGCGCGGTTTCGGCAGGATCATCAATATCGGGTCGGTGACCTGTGTCGCGGGATATGCGGGGCTTGCCCCTTATTGTGGAAGCCGCGGCGGAGTCAAGCAGCTGACTATGAGCCTCGCCGACGATTGGGGCGTTCATGGGATTACAGTAAATTGTCTCGCCCCGGGATGGTTCAAAACCGCCCAAAACGCGGTTCTTTATGAAAATAAGGAGTGGGTTGAATACATCTGTGACCGGATCCCGCTGAAGCGGCCGGGGCGGCCTAACGATCTTGATGGCGCTGTTGTATTTCTTGCCTCGCGCGCCAGCGAATATATCACCGGCCAGACCTTGCTCGTCGACGGAGGGATTTCGACCGGCGCCGCAAAGGCGATGGTCGCCAAAAAAACAACTTGATGCCTTCGAGTCTTAGAGTCATGGAGGTTCAGCTCCAAGACTCTAAGACTCCAAGACTCGCAAAGAGTTATTCAAACTGATACTTGCCCGGGATGGCCACCTCCGGCACTGGCAACGGGCCGAATTCCCACTTGGCGGGGGACAGGTTCTGCTTCGAATTAAGGACCTGATCCCATGTAACGGTTCTGCCCGAATAAGCTGACACCCGTGCCATGATCCCGCTCAGCGTGGCTTCCGCACACTCTTTCGCCTCGTTCAGAGGTTTCCCGGCACGGATGCTGTCGATCATGTCGATATGTTCCTGCTCATAGGGGTTGGGAGTCGGGCCGGAATATTTCCACTCCTGGGCCGATTTGATCCACCCCGCGCAATTGCTGGTTCCCTTCGTTCCGAGAACGGCCTCGCTCACATTGCCGCTGGCGCCGTTAATCTGACGGCATTGGCTGAACATTCGCATGCCGTTCGCGTACTCAAACTCCGTGGCAAAGTGATCGAATATGTGGCCAAATTCCGCGCCGGTCCTCGCCTGCCGGCCTCCTAAGGCCGTGGCTCTGACCGGATGATCTTTGATGACCCAGCGCATGACATCGAGGTTGTGCAAGTGCTGTTCCACGACGTGGTCGCCGGAAAGCCAGGTGTAGTAGTTCCAGTTTCGCAGCTGATATTCCATTTCGGTATATTCGGGCTGGCGTGGCACATACCAGAGTTCGCCTCCATTCCAATAAGCGCGGCATTCGACGAGCTCTCCGATGGCTCCGTCATGGAGTCGCCGCACGGTCTCCACATAGCTCAGCTGGTGTCGGCGCTGTGCCCCGCAGAGAATCCCTAATCCCTTTTGCTTTGCCAATTCCGCCGACTCCATGACTGAGCGGACGCCGGGACCGTCCACCGCCAGGGGTTTTTCGAGGAAAATGTGCTTTCCGGCTTCGATGGCCGCGCGCAGATGAAGCGGCCGGAATTGCGGCGGTGTGCAATGAAGCACATAGTTCACTTCCGGAACCGCCAGCAGCTTTTTATAGGCGTCGAAACCGGTGAAGCAGTGGTCGTCAGCCACGTCGTTGTTCACTTTTTTAAGCTGGGCGCGGCAGGAATCCAGGCGGTCGCGGAATGCGTCAGCCAGGGCGACGACCTTCACATTCTTGGCTTTGATGACCGCGTCGGCCGCCGCGTCCTCGGTGTGATACCAGATTTTGGGGTAGACAACCTTGGTAGCCGCCTGGAGCACGTTCAACGCGGCACCCGTACCTCTTCCGCCACAGCCAATCAGTCCAACCCGGATCGGATCATCCGGGGCTGCGTGGCTCGTAATGACAAAGGGGAATTGAGTGACGGCCGCTCCCGCAGCCGCCAGCGACGTGTTGCGAATAAAATCCCTCCGGGCTAATTCGCCGGTGAGTCTGCCGGATTTGATATCCTGATCGCTCATGATTTTATGCCATCCAGGTTGAAGACATCGGTTTTGAAAGGCTAGACCGGGCCTGGGCTCTTCCAACAGTCCGCGAAGTGCCGGCCGGTCCGGGTCTCGATCTTTGATTGATGCCATAAAGCGCGCAGCAATCCACCAACAAAGCATCACAATTCCAGTTATACTGGGAGCCCTATGATAGCAGTCTTTCTGGAAAATGGGCGCATTGAAGTGCGTGAACAAAGAAAGCCCCGGCGCGCTCCTGGATTTGCGCTCATCCGTCTGCTGTGCGGAGGGATATGCAATACCGACCTGGAGTTGCAGCGCGGCTATTACGGTTACAGCGGAATTCCCGGACATGAATTCGTGGGGGAGGTGATTGCGGGGTCCCGGAAACTCATGGGCAAGCGTGTCGTGGGTGAAATCAACCTGGAATGCGGGCGCTGCCCAACTTGCCGCCGCGGGCTGGGCAGGCACTGCCCGACCCGGTCCGTATTAGGCATTTTGCGCCACCCGGGCGCCTTTCGGGAGTTCCTGACGTTGCCGGAAAAGAACCTTCATATGGTCCCGGCTTCGGTGCCGACGGATGTGGCGGTATTTGCCGAGCCGCTGGCCGCCGCCTGCGAGATCCTGGAGCAGGTAAGCATCCCGCGCGGCACCGTCGTGGCTGTCCTGGGTGACGGCAAGCTGGGACTCCTCATCGGCCAGGTTTTGCGTGCCAACGGAATGAGGGTGCATCAGTACGGGCGGCACCCCGAAAAGCTGCAGATAGCAGCCGTTGCCGGTATCGACACCAGGGTCGCGCCGCAGGAAATGCCCGGAGTAGCCTATTCGATGGTCATAGAAGCCACCGGGTCCAGTGAGGGGCTCAAACAGGCGGTCCGAATGGTCCAGGCGCGCGGTACCATCGTGATGAAGTCAACCGTGCACGATGCGGTTCTTCTGGACACGGCGCCACTCATCGTCAACGAAATCACCATGATCGGATCGCGCTGCGGGAGGTTTGAACCCGCACTCAGGCTTTTGCGCGAGGGAAAGGTTCGGGTTGAGGGGATGATATCCGCTCGTTTCCCCTTAAAGGAAGCGGCGCGCGGATTCGAACGGGCAGCCGAAAAAGGCGTTCTGAAGGTTCTCCTCGAGAACGATAACAATTTGGATCAAGCCGGCCTCTAATGGTTTTGAACCGCAAGGTTCCGGGACCGCCCAGGCTAATATGCAGGGATATCGAATTCAGGAGAGTGATAGATGAAAGAGAAAAAGATCAGACTACTACTTCTCGGCATTGCCTGCCTGATGCTGCTCTCTTTGCCGGGCATCACGGGCGCAGACCGGATCCAATATCCTAAAACCACACAGGTGGATCATAAGGATACCTATTTCGGCACTATTGTGCCGGATCCCTATCGATGGCTCGAAGATGACAATTCCGCCGAGACCGCCCGATGGGTGGAAGCCCAGAACAAAATCACTTTCGGGTACCTGGAGAGTATCCCCTACCGGATGAAGGTGAAAGAACGGTTGGAGAAGCTCTACAACTACCCGAAATACTCCGCCCCTTTCCGCCGCGGCGAATACTTCTTCTTTTCCAAGAATGACGGGTTGCAGAACCAGAACGTTCTGTACATTCAGAAAGGGCTGGATGGAAAACCCGAGGTTTTGATCGATCCGAACAAGTTTTCGGAGGATGGAACTGCCCAGTTGGCGGGGTTTGTCCTTTCCAGGGATGGCAAGTATGCCGGATACGGAATTTCCCGCAGCGGCTCCGACTGGAGGGAATATCGAATCATGGAAATCGCCTCGAGGCAGATTCTTCCCGACCAACTCCAATGGATCAAGGCCTCCGGGATAGCCTGGCAAGGCAATGGATTCTATTACAGCCGGTACGACGAACCGGCCAAGGGAAAGGAACTCTCCTCCAAGAATGAGGGACAGAAGGTTTACTACCACAGGGTGAGATCCCCGCAGTCCAGCGATGAATTGATCTATGAAGATAAAGCCAATCCCCAGCGGTTCCACAACGCCAGCACCACCGAAGACGAGCGCTTTGTCATCCTGAACATCTCCGACCGCGGCAAAGGCAAAAAAGGTAACTCGCTATTCTTCAGGGATACGGCGAAGGCGGAAAAAGCCTGGACACCCATCGTGGCGGATATCGGCGACGACAGCTACAGCCTCTTGGATAACATCGGCGACAGGTTTCTAATCCAGACCAACCACAAGTCACCCAACTGGCGGGTCATCTTGTTCGACCCCAAGAATCCCGGCGAGCAAAACTGGAAAGACATCTTGCCCGAAAAGCCTGAACCGATCGAAACCGCCTCCTCGAGCGGCGGCAAGCTGTTCGTGACCTACATGAAAGATGTCACGACCCGGGCCTATGTCTTTAGCCTGGACGGTATTTTAGAAAACGAGATTGTATTGCCCGACCTGGGCAGCGCCGGGGGATTCAGGGGGGAGAAAGACGATAAGTTCGTATTCTATACCTTCACCTCCTTCAACTTTCCACCCACCATCTATCGGTACGACATCGCCTCGAAGAAAAGTTCCCTGTTCCGCTCACCGGAGATCCCTGGCTACACCGCCTCCGACTATGTCACCAAGCAGCTCTTTTTTGTGAGCAAGGACGGCACTCGCATTCCGATGTTTGTTGTGCACAAAAAGGGATTGAAACTCGACGGCAATAATCCGACCCTGTTGTACGGTTATGGTGGATTCAACATCAGCACGACCCCCTCCTTCAGCTCACTGAGACTGGCATTGATGGAGCAGGGATTCGTTTACGCCTCGGTAAACATGCGCGGCGGCGGCGAGTACGGCGAGAAGTGGCACGAGGCCGGCACCAAGCTGAAAAAGCAGAACGTGTTTGATGATTTCATCGCGGCCGCAGAATACCTGATCGCCAACCAGTATACATCCTCAGCGAAACTGGCCATTCAGGGTGGATCCAATGGAGGCCTTCTGGTTGGGGCCGTGATGAACCAGCGGCCGGAATTGTTCCGGGTTGCCATCCCTCAGGTCGGCGTGATGGACATGCTGCGTTTTCACAAGTTCACCATCGGCTGGAACTGGATTGCCGACTACGGATCGAGCGACAACGAGGCTGAATTCAAGGCTCTTTACGCCTACTCGCCGCTCCACAATATCAAGGCGGGCGCCCGATATCCGGCAACCTTGATCACCACGGCGGATCATGACGACCGGGTCGTCCCGGCCCATTCATTCAAATATGCTGCCACTCTGCAGGAAAAGGCCGGCGGGGACCAGCCGCTCCTGATCCGCATCGAAACCAAATCGGGCCATGGAGCCAGCAGCACGACCAAGGCTCTCGAACAGACCGCGGACATCTATTCGTTCCTTTTTTTCAACATTGGAGTAACTCCGAAGTACTGAGAAATTAAAGGGGGAGACAGGCCATGATGAATCGCAGATCTTTTTTCGGGAACATGGGAGGTTTGGGTATGTTGGCATCATCGACCGTAGGCGCCGCAGCCGAGCCGAAACGGCGGGTGTTCATACTCGAGCAGTACTTCCTTAAACAGGGAAGCCAGGCCGGCCGTCTGAATGAGTATCTCAAAGCGGCCACCCAAGGTATGAACAAAGTGCATTCCGGACCCAAGATCTTTCTCGAAAGCGTGGTGGCGGCACACATGCCTCAGATAGCCGTCATCATCGGATTCGAATCGATCGAGGAGCTGTGGAGTGTACGGGGGAAAGTACACGCGGATGCCGATCTGACCAAGGCTTTCGAGGCCTGGGAAAACAATGCCGAACAGCCCTACGAACACTTCTCCACCGCGCTTCTGGAAGCAACGGATTACTGCCCGGAGATAAAGGCCGACCCGAACCCGCGATCGGCCCCGCGCATCTTCGAGCTCCGCACCTATCATTCGCCTACCTACCGCCAGCTCAAGCTGTTGCATGAGCGTTTCGCAGGCCCGGAGATAAAGATATTCCACAGGGTCGGCGTCCATCCGATTCTTTACAGCTCGACGATCATCGGCAACAACATGCCGAACCTCACTTACGTGATCCCGTTCGACAACCTGGCTGAGCGCGAAAAGGCGTGGAACGCTTTTTCAGCCGATCCGGAATGGGTCAAGGTCCGGGCCGAGTCCATCGAAAAAGGAGGGCAGATTTCCCAGTCCAGCCTGGTTGCACTTTATCGTGCTACACCGTATTCCCCGATTCGCTGACAAAAAGGCATGTATGACCGCAGAGCTGAGAATCTTCTATCCTGACCTTGTCGACGCCATCGAGCTGGCGCTTCGGCTTGCCGGCGTGCCGGAAGACGTGCGCCGGGTTGAAGCGGAGGTGATGGCTGAAGCTGATCTCATGGGGGTGCCGTCCCACGGGGTGCGCATGCTGCCCAACCTGGTGAGAGGCCTGCGCGAAGGCCGGGCCTCCGCCGCTCCGCGCATGCAGGTCCTTCGCGACCGCGGCGCGGCCTGCGTCCTGGATTGTGACAACGGGCCCGGGCGATACTGCGCGGTCACCGCGATGCAGCGTGCCGTGGAAAAAGCAAAGAAGTGCGGAGTGGGCGTCTGCCTGGCGGTGCACACAACCCACTGGGGACGCGCGTACTCCTATGCCGCAAGGGCTGCGCGCGCCGGGATGATCGGACTTTGCACTACAAATGCTTTACCCAATATGGTGGCGTGGGGATCAGACAAACCTCTTCTTGGAAACAATCCGCTCGCTATTGGAGTGCCTCGCGGAGCGGGACTGGAACCGATCGTGCTGGACATTGCCATGAGCCAGGCTGCCGTCGGGAAGGTCGGTACCTACCTGAGAGAAGGAAAGGAAGTGCCTCTCGGATGGGGCCTCGACAAAACCGGGCAACCTACGCACAACCCCGCCGAGATTGTCTCCTCCCAGAGATTCCTTCCCATGGGAGAACACAAAGGAATAGGGTTGGCTCTCATGATGGAATTCCTGACTGGAGCGCTCGGGGGTTTATATGTAAGCCATGAGATAGGCCGGATCGACTCGACGGCGCTCGACCCGAATGCCACCAAATTTTTCCTCGCCCTTGATATCGATGCCTTTTCAGATAAGGAAAGCTTCGCCGCCAAAATCCAGGACCTGGCAGCTTTCCTGACGAGCTCGGCTGACCCGGGGATGGAGATAACGTTTCCCGGGGAGCTGAGCGTGAAGTCGCGCGAACGCTACAGCCGGGAGGGGATTCCCATTCATCCTGATATCGTCAAAGACCTCCGCTCTATCGGCATGTTCACAGCTGAATAGCTCGAATCACAATTATTCTCAGCCAGGGAACCCTCCAGGGGCGCGAAGATAAGACTGATAAATCCCTTGGATAGCTTATGGGTCTTTGCTGTTCGATTCGGGACCCTTATTGAGGTATGATGCCGCCCATGGATCAAAGAAATGGAGTGGCCGGCGGAGTGTTGGTCCTGCATAAAACATTGGATATCCTCGAAATGTTGCGGAGCGGTGCTCCGGGTGTGGCGCTAGCCGACATTGCCCGGGCGCTGGAAATGCCCAAGCCTACGGTTTACCGCATTGTTTCCACGCTTGAATCGAGAGGGTATGTTTCCCGCAACCAGGCAGGTAGGTACCAGATCACACGCAAGTTGTTCGATCTCGAGAGCAAAGTTCCCGAGGAGGAAATCATAGCCCGAGCGGCTTACCCGATCATGGTGCAGCTGGTCGATTCCTGCAAGGAAACCGTCAACCTGGGCATCTTGGATGCGGGCGAAGTCGTCGTGATCAATACCATCGAAAGCCCGCTTGCGATACGCATGTCTTCCAAAATCGGCAACCGGCGGCATCTGCATGCCACCGCCCTGGGCAAGGTCATGATGGCCGGATTGTCTGAAAAAGATGTGCTGCGTTTGATCCGCGTGAAAAAACTTCCTCGCCTGACGCCGCGAACCATCGTCACACGGCAGGAGCTGCTGGCCGAATTGGAACTGGTTCGCCGGCAGGGGTTTGCCATGGACAACGAAGAGAACGAGCCGGGTGGCCGCTGCATCGGCGCGCCTATTGTCGGTGCGGGGGGCAGGGTGGTCTCCGCATTGAGCATTTCGGCTCCGATCTTCCGGATGGATGAAACCCGTGCCGAGAGCCTGGTTCAGCCGTTGATCGAAGCCTGTGGAGCTATTTCGCGGGCAATTTCCCAGCACCCCTGATACGCCGGGTCACCGCCGCTCGTTCATAGCAAAGGATGCAATCCCTCGTGCTTCACCTTCCAGCCGGAAGCAGGGAATCCTGGTGCTGCAATGCCCGGTCCGCCCTGCCAGCCTGAAGCCATCATCGCAGTAGCCGCGAGCAATCCGCCATTGGCAGGTAGGTATAAAGGAAGGTTGGGCCGCTGATAGACATGGCCGTTCGGCAGCCAGAGATTTTTGGGTGTATCCATCATGAGTGCCTGCAGCGCCAGTCCAGGCTCACCCAACCGGGCAGCCGTCATCGCAACCATGGGATAGTCCCAACCCCAGGTATCCTCCCAGCGCCAGACATCCAGCACCTTTTTCAGAGTTGCCCTCATCACTCGGGGATCGACCATTTCACCGGGCAGCACCCCCAGCGCGGCCAGCATGGAAGGGTGGTCACGGTTGCGCTCTGAGAAGGTCTGCGGGCAGTTTTCATGAGCGAGGTAGAGTCCATTCTTGACTGGAAGCGGCGCGAGCTGTGTTCGTACGCGTTCCCAACCCGAGTCAGCACTGAGACCGAGCCTTTGCCTCCAGCGCTGTGCTGTTGCCAGCCCATAATTCCAGTATTCCAACTCAAAAGTCGGATTCCAGGTTTCTCGCGGAGGGTGGTTTTCCTGGGCCGGAATGACCGGCGGGCCAAGAGTAAACCGGCCGGATCTTTCATCCATCGCCGCAAAAGAGGCCATGAAATCGGCCGATTCAAATACGATCTCGCGGTAACGCTCCAGGGTGGCCTTATTGGGGTGCGATCGGTAGCAGAGCTCCGCATAGGCAATCGGATGAGGCTGCTGCCAGATCAGGAGAGGCCCGATGCCCGAGGGGCTGTCCCTTCCCTCCGGCCCGATCATCTTGGGCCAGCGCGCGCCCGCATAACCCTGGTCACGGGCTTTTTTTCGTGCTTCCGGGAGAATATCTTGATACCAGCGAAGGCTCTTTTCCAGCAGGTGTATTCGCCCCCACAAGGCGAAATGAGCCGCGTGCCACCAGTGCATTTCCAGATGTAACTTCCCATACCAGCTGTTACAGGTGAGGCCGGTCTCCTGCGGCGGAACGCTCCCCGAGCATTGAATGGCCGTAAGGTACTGCGAAAGAATCACCCTTCGCTCCAATTCGGGAGCGCGCGCGTCCGTGCTTTCCGAAAGGTCAAGAGCCCCTCCACTGGACCAAAATCCTCGCCAGTGCCCGGCAGTTGCCCGAATGGCAGATCGAGTCGAAGGGAATGAGTCCGCCGCTTCGCGTTGAGAAAACCCGAAGACCAATTCCAAAAATGGGGCCTGAGCAGGCTTGAAGACGAACCGGTGGGGAGCCGCCTGAACCAGGTCGCCGTCCCGGTCCGAACCAACCCCTGCAAAGTAACGGTCGCTGTCCAAGCGCCGTTCGATCTCCCATCGCCTCCTGGTACGCCGGCGAAGGTGGCTGGAATGACGATCGGTTCGATCCCAATCGGCGGCGGTCATTCCGGCCGAACCGTATGGGAATTCCAGAGTCACGGAAAGCTGCTTCGACTGGATCAAGGGTGACTCAATCCTCACTGCCAGCAGATCCAGGACGGGATGACAGGCAGTCTCGACCTTGACGGGAATCCCCCTCAGCTTGAAACGGCTGGTCAGGCAGCCCGACCAGAGATCGAGGACCTGGTCCCCGAAACCCAGCTCAGCAGCCGCCGGAGGCACGCCATCCAACAGAAGTCCGACCCGGCCGAGGTGCAGCCGGTGCGGATTCTCTCGAAGCCAGTCGTAGAGTTCCTGCTGTCCCTGGGCGCTGGTCGCGTAGCCCACTTGCCGGCCTCGCGTTTCGTAAGCGGTCAATCGGAAATCACCGAGCGCTTTTCCCGCAGGCAGAGGAAAACTGTGCCATCCCCACTGGGACTGCGTGCACAACGGGATTCCTCCTTCGTAAAGCGCTGGAAAAGTCTGCAGGCCTGTAAGGTCGGCGGTGAATGCAAACTCCCCATTTCCGACTGAAAGGGGAGAACGGGCATCAAAACCTTTTAGGACCGGATTGTGCCGGCGCACCAATGCCTCTCGCCGGATGGAGCCGGAAGCCCAGGACGATGATGCCGCCGCCAAGCCGACGGGCACAGCCGCCAGAAAACCTCTCCGGTTCATAATCATAGTCGATCCGGCGCGTGAACCTGGCATAGATCCCCTCCGTTTTTTGGCTCCGCCAATATAAACTAGGAATCATGGATTCTGTTTGTTTTTGACGATTTGAAGGATTTTGAAAGGAGCACTTTCATGGCAGCCGTCCCTTCCACCATGCTGGCGTTGGAAACGCCTTCCCCGGATTTCAATTTGCCCGATGTAGTCTCGGGCAGGAAGATCACCCTTGCCTCCACCGCAGGCCCGCGCGGATTGCTGGTGATGTTCATTTCCCGTCATTGTCCTTACGTGCAACATGTCAAACATGAGCTGGCAAAACTAGGAAAAGACTATGAAGGGAAAGGCGTGGGCATGGTTGCCATCTGCAGCAACGACATCGTGAATTACCCGGCGGACGCCCCCTCCAGGCTCAAAGAGCTTGCGGAGGAAATGGGATTTGTCTTCCCGGTATGCTATGACGAAAGCCAGGAAACCGCGCAGGCATTCACGGCCGCCTGCACGCCTGATTTCTTCCTGTTTGATGGTCGGCGCAAACTGGTCTATCGCGGGCAGCTGGACGACAGTCGTCCTGGAAACGGAAAGCCGGTCACCGGCAGAGACATCCGCTCAGCCCTGGACGCGCTGCTGTCAGGCCGGGCCATCAGCCCGGAACAGAGGCCCAGCCTGGGATGCAACATCAAGTGGAAGGCTGGTAACGAGCCTGCCTACTACAAATAGAACCACGAAGACCTTGAAGACTGCAAAGAACTATAAACAAAACCTTTGCGGTCTTTGCCTCAATTGCATAATTCCCGCCATGCGCACGTCCAAGTTCCTATTCTCAATAGACCACGCCGGCGTGGCAGGAGCTTCGCGGTTAAACGAAATCAGGCTATCCGAGCTTGGCGGGAATCTCGGTCATAGGCCCCATCCACTGCAACTCGCGATCGATATCGGGGTGGAGCTGGTATTTTTTCCGCACTTCGGCAACCTTTTCACCGCGAATGTCGATCTTGGACAAGTCATTCTGCCCCAACCCGGCCTGGGCGCAGAATCCCAGGTATCCGACCCAATCGGGATCGATCCCCATCGCTTCGACACCGACGCGATCGGCGGCTACGTAGTCGGTGGAGGCTATCGCGATTCGCGAAGGCACCGGGTTGCCCGAATTGGGCCCGTTTCCTTCCATCCCCTCATAACCGTCGATGACGGTTGCGCCGAAAAACGGGCGCATTTTCTGAGCGGTTAGCATGATGTCCACATGGGTTTGACGAACGCCGCCATGATAAATGCGCTTGTCGTTCCAGCGCCTGGTCTCCTTGCGGGGACTGTGCAGCGGGGCTCCGAGCGCCATGTTCTTGATCGACATGGTGGCGACAACCGTGTTGTGGGTTTTCATGGCCGCCGAACAGATCACGTACGCATCCGGGTCCAGCAGCCTCGCCGCAAGCCTGACCGGCACCACATGGAGATCGGCGTTCAGGATCGCGCCCGTGACGTATCGGCCTTCCTCATTGAGGTCGATGAGACTTACAGCCAAAGGCTTGTGCTCGGGGACCACAAGGCCATATTTGAAATTATCATACCCCTCCGTAGTGTAACCGGCGGATGCTTCCGCAATCATGACGGGGCCTTTGAACCGCGGTGCGAGGAAATCGAGGATGCCATGCAGCGTATCCACGTGAGTTGAGGCGAGCTGGTTCACCGTATTGACGATGTTCGGCTTGATTACTACGCACTTCTTGGTCTTGAGTACGGGGAGGATTTGATCCTCGATCGCGGCGAGCGCATCCGAAATGTTTTTGCGGCGGATTTCCCCCTTGACCAGAGAGACGGTCGACCTTGGCTCATACATTCCGATCGGCGCCGGCTTTCCCGGCATTTGTTGAGCCTGCAGAAAACGGGTGGCGGCTGTCATCCCGGCTGCGGTCCAGATAAATCCTCTGCGTGTAAGTTTATGTTCCATTTTCAGGCCCCTTCGACATATAAAGTTACCCGGATAGGTTAATAATATTTACTAGCGGGGACAATATGAAAAACAGATCATCTCGACGCTCTTTTATAGCCGCCAGCCTGGTAATCCCGGCCGCGGCTGCCGCCTCCACCTCTCGCATCGCCGCCCCGGATAACGGAGCGCCCGGTTTTCCGCAGGCCTCGAAGGGCAATCTGGCCTATCGCGTCATAGGTAAGACCGGTCTCAAGGTCACGTCCGTGGGATTTGGCTGCATGATCACCTCGGATCAGAGCGTGATTGAAAAGGCAGCCGACCTCGGCATCAATTATTTCGACACCGCCCGGGTTTACTCCCAGGGCAACAACGAGCGCATGGTGGGCGCCGCACTCAAAGGGAAGCGCGACAAAGTCGTGCTTTCGAGCAAGAGCGGAGCAGAAAAAAAACAGGAAGCCATGACCAATCTGGAAACCAGCCTGAAGGAACTCAACACCGACCACCTCGACATCTGGTATCTCCACGGCAAAAGCAAACCTGAGCAGATAACGGATGAGTGGCTGGAGGCTCAGGCCGAAGCCAAGAAGCAGGGGAAGATCCGGTTTTCAGGCGTGAGCACCCATGGCGGCCAGCCCGACATCATCCGGACGGTGGTAAGCAAGAAAGACCAGATCGACGTTGTCCTGGTGGCCCACAATTTCTCCATGGATCCCGCGATCATGGCGGCTGTCGAGAGCGCGCACCAGGCCGGCGTCGGCGTGGTGGCCATGAAGGTCATGGCGGGCGGATTCCGGCAGGTCAAGCCCGGGCAGAAACTGCACGACACTCTGAAGCGCGAAGGTGCCATGCTGGCGGCGCTCAAGTGGGTCCTGAAAAGCCCGGCGGTTCACACCACCATCCCCAGTATCACCGACATGGATCAGCTCGACGAGAACATGAAAGCTATGTCCGAGGCCTTCAGCGAAAAAGACAAGACTATTCTGGCAGCACATCTCGAATACATCCGGCCGCTCTACTGCCGGACCTGCGGTTCATGCTCCGGCGCTTGCCCCAAGGGTCTGCCCGTGGCCGACATGCTTCGCTTCCTGAGCTATGCCGACGGCTACGGGGAATTCACGCTCGCAAGAGAGAATTACCTCACCCTGCCAGCCCCTATCCGGGAAGTGCGCTGCGACCAGTGCGCGGGATGCACTATCAGCTGCCCGAACGGCGTGCGAGTGGCAGAGCGTTTGGTGCGAGCCCAGGAGTTGTTCGCATGAGGATCCTGATCGTCGTGGCATTTTTAATCTCGACTTGCGCTCCAGCCATGGCCCAGGCTCCGGACTGCAATCTGGCGCCAGGATGGAAACAGCAGGGCGCCGCGCGGGAGTACGTCGCGGACACCCTTTTCGAATACATGGATGGAAATGCGGAAGGGTACCTCATTTATCGCCTGGTCAAGATGAATGGAGTGACCTGCAAGAACGGCGAGGACACCATCCTGGTCGACGTGTACGAAATGGCCGATGCGGAGTCCGCCTACGGCATTTACTGCGCCAACCGTGATGCAAGGCAGCCAATCGCAGCTATCGGCATGGGAGGCCAGGTAACCAACCGGCGCGCGCTATTCGCCAAGGACAAATATTACGTGGAATTCGCGGCCAATCCGATCAAAGACCACAGCGCCAACCTGCAGGCGTTCGCTGTCTCCTTCGAAAAACGGATCTCCGGCCGGACCAGTCCTCCGGATGCCATTGACTGGTTCCCCAAAGAGAAGCTGACGCCGAACTCGGTCCGCCTGATTCCGGAAAGCGTCCTGGGGATCCGGCTGCTGAAAAGGGGCTATGTCGGCGTTTACGAATTCGGCAAAGGCTTCCTCATCCCTGAAGAAACCCCTGCCTCTGCTGCGCTGGTGATGGGAAAGCTCAAGGACCGCATCGGCCAGACAACTGCCGTTTCCATCGGTGACGAAGGATTCACCGGCACTGATAAATATCTCGACGGGCTTACGGTTTTCCGCAAAGGCCGCTATATCGGAGGCTATGCCAACTTGAAGGGTGGCTACGATGCCCAGGCGGAAGCCAAAGCCCTGGCCGCCGCAATTCGATGAGCGGCCAGCAGAGGCTCAATCCGCAGGTTCGTGGAAACCGGGGAGATCCCCCGGTTTCCCTGCCCGCTTCAAATCTCCCGCCGATGGCCGGATCATTGAATGCTTGGCAGCAACCGAAGCCGCAGCAACCATAGCGAGAGTCGCTCCCAGATAAAGCACCCACAGGCAGGCCAATACCCACGCGGTCAGAAATTCCGGTTTGTTGACTGCAAGACGGAACAAGACCGAATTCAGCCCGATTTGAGCATATGCTGCCGGCCGAAAACCCGGCAGCGCCCCGCTGGCATTGTGGGCCAACAGCCCGCTGTAATATGGGATCAGGAGGAAGTGAACGGTATATAGGTCGAGAAGTGCAAAAAGTCCGGCGACGACTGGAAGTACTGCCGGTCGGACTCTCTCTTTCAACAAAGCAAATATGCCGAGCGTTACCAGGACAAGCTCGGGAACAACCAGGCAGTACAGGTACCAGCCCTGGCACGCAGATTGCCCCGAAGCGGTGAACGCAATCAGAATGTAGTACGCCATAGCCAGAGCAAAGAAAAAATAGAACAGAAGCATCAAGCCGAGGTCTTCCCAGCGGACGATGGGCTTGTTTTTTTTCCGTCTGAAGCGTAAACCCAGCACCCCAATCCCGGCCATTGCCAGGATGCATACCAGGAAGGCCAGGCGATAGATCCAGGTTCGAACCTGAAGGAAGCTCCAGTTTCCGAACCAGATATGTGTGAAAAAAGTGGTCTCAAAAGCCTGGAACCAGCGAACGCGCGCGACATTTTCTAGCAGAGAAAACATGCCGGCCTGCTTCAGCTGCGCATCGAACATGTGGCCGGATAAGGATCCGGTCAACTGGATGTTCCGCCAGTACCACCCGCCCGAAACCAGACATGCCGCCAGAAAGGCGGCTGCTGCCCAGGCTGCGATCTGTTTGCGCCTTCCCGGCAAGGTGATCCAGCACCAGCAAAGAAGAAGCGAAAGAACCGGCGCGACAGCCAGGAAATAGGCCTTGGTGAGCAAGCCCAAGCCCAGCAGTATCCCAGCCAGGATAACAAGTCGACCATTTTCCTTGGCTCTGATAAGACGCAGGCAGCAATAGACAATCCCGGTGTATATCGGAATCGCGAGGCTTTCATTTCCCACGCGCGCTATATTGATCATCAGTTCGGGTATCACTGCCAAAACCGCAACCAGCTGAAAGCTCACAGTATCCGCCCCAAAAACCAGGCGGGCAGTGGCAAATCCCAAGGGAATCACCAGGGAGGTCAGAAGCACGCTCATGAGGCGCAAAATGTATATCCGCTCTGCCAGCGGTCTTTCCACGAGCATTTTGTGCGGGAGATAAAGCAGAAGATAGTAGAGGGGCGGCTGCTGAGCCTCATAGAGTCGAAAGGGGCTTTGGGCATCTTGCCGAGGCTCATCCCGGCGCAGCTCTTTGAAGCGGCCTTCGCGGGACAGACGCTCGGCTTGGGGCATCGTCCAATACGCGTCATGGGTCACCAGCGAGGGAAATTCCAGGCGAAGGACCCATGGTGCCGGAACCAGATTTAGAGAATGTTCGATTTCCGCTGACACAGGTTCGGAGCTCAGCGGGAGCCGGCCGTGGGTCTCCAGGAAATCGATGTAGCCATAATGTGCCCACTCGTCGAATCCTTCCCAGATCGGAGTGAAGCCTGAGTAAAAAGCCCCGCGCAGAACAAAGCAAAGCCAGACCAGCCCAATCAGCCTGGCCCGTGATCCCAGCAGATTCTTCCTCGACCATGCAGACAGCATCGTGCCCCTGAGGAAAAAGTACCGTGCCACCGCGCCTCACGTTCATTCCAAAGGCTCGTAGCCTGGAATGCAAGCGGAAACTTGTGTTTTTCGGAGAGTATGGCCGCATAGTCTTTTTTAACCACAAAGAGCGCGAAGACTATAACTTATTTTAAATCAATTATTTGTTATCTTCGCGATCTTCGTGGTTATTAAAACTCATAGGGTGCCGGGGCCGGGCTGCGATATCCTCATGGAATGAGTGAACAGGTTCACAAGGCCCAAAGCGCGGATCCTCAGATCCTGCGCTACCAGGCACTCCTCGATGTTGCCGATGCCATCGTCCAGCATCGGGATCTCAAAAGCCTGCTTCATGACCTGGCAGATCATCTGCGTTCGGTCGTGCGGTTTGACTGGCTAACAGTGTTGCTGGTGGACGAAGTGCGTGGAGTAGTCAAAGCTCATGTCCTGGTTGGTGCCCTGCCACACAGCCTGCCGCCGGGCTTCGAGGTGCCGGTAAATGAAACCGCGATCTCCGGGTTACTGGCCGGCCAGCAACCAATGGTGGTTTCGGATGTGAGCCAGGCAGAACCAAAATCGACCCAGGTTTCCCATCTGTTGGAGCGGGAGGGAGTGAAGTCGTACTGCCTCCTTCCCCTGACGACCGCCCATGGGCGACTGGGTGCGCTCGGCTTCGGTTCGAAACAGACGGGAACGTTCGACAATGCGGAACTCGAGTTCCTGCAGAGGGTCGCCGAACAGGTGGCCGTGGCCGTGGAAAATGCACTGCACCAGGATCGCGCCAGGGCCTACCAGGAATCCGTGGCACAGGAACGCGATCGCTACAGGTTGCTCCTGGAAATCAACAATGCCATCGTTTCCGCTTTGGATTTGCGGGATATCTTTGTCACTCTTTCCAACAGCCATCGAAAATTCCACCCGAGGCACGACTACGCGTCCTTCTCCCTTCATGACCCGAAGACCAGCCTGCTGCGCATCTTTGCCATCGATTTCCCGGGAGGCAAGGGGCTGCTGCGCATGGATTCCAGCTACTCTATCGAAGGTTCGCCTGCGGGTTGGGTTTTCAGCAATCGCGAAGCATTACGGATGTCCCCGATTGACACGGAACGATTCCCTGCGCCCATTACCAGGCTGCTGGTCGAAGAGGGTATCCAGGATTGCTGCTGGATTCCAGTGATCAGCCACAACCGCACGCTGGGAGTCTTTTCCGTGGGAAGTCTTAAACCAGGCGCCTTCGGAGAGGAGGACATGGATTATTTGCGCCAGGTTGCCAACCAGATAGCCATCGGAATCGAAAACGCGCTGGCCTTCCAGGAAATAGCCGAGTTGAAAGACAAGCTGGCCGAGGAAAAGCTGTATCTGGAGGATGAGATCCGCACCGAATTGCATTTCGACGAGATCGTCGGAGAAAGCGCGGCTCTAAGACGTGTGCTGGAGCAGGTCGAGATCGTCGCCGAAAGCGATTCGACGGTTCTGGTGCTGGGGGAGACTGGCACCGGCAAGGAATTGATCGCCCGCGCCATCCATAAACGGAGCCGGCGCCGAGAACGGACTTTTGTAAAACTGAATTGCGCGGCGATTCCAACCGGCCTGCTCGAGAGTGAGCTTTTCGGGCATGAAAAAGGAGCCTTTACCGGCGCTATTGAGCGCAAAATCGGCAGGTTGGAGCTCGCCAACCAGGGGACGCTGTTCCTGGACGAGGTCGGCGATATCCCGCTCGAGCTACAGCCCAAGCTGTTGCGCGCGCTGCAAGAGCGGGAGTTCGAGAGACTGGGAAGCGCACGCACCATCAAGGTGGATGTGCGGCTCGTGGCAGCCACCAATCGCGACCTCCTGAAAATGGTCGCTGACCAGACGTTCCGTCGGGACCTCTATTACAGGCTGAATGTTTTCCCGATCCTCGTTCCGCCCTTGCGGGAAAGGAGTGATGATATTCCACTGCTGGTGCGCTATTTCACTCAGAAGCACGCGCAGCGCATGGACAAGCGAATCGAAAACATCCCCACCTCATCGATGCAGGCGCTGGCGCGCTGGCATTGGCCGGGAAACGTTCGCGAGCTTGAAAATTTCATCGAGCGAGCGGTCATCCTCACCCGAGGCCCGGTGCTGAATGTGCCCGTGGCGGAATTGAAGGATGCCTCGGAAGCCACGAATCTGCCGCCTTTGAACATGGAAGATGCAGAGCGCGCACATATTCTGCGCGTGCTGCGGGAAAGCGGCGGTGTCGTCGGCGGCCCTGATGGGGCGGCGATGCGCCTGGGGATGAAACGTACGACGCTGATTTCGCGAATGAAAAAACTGGGAATTTCCGTCAAAAGCTTGGCCGGCCGCGGATAGCGGAATCGCCGGCGCCAGGATTACTTTTTTTCGAAGACCCGGACGGAGTCGATCGTTTGCAGTTTTCCGTTGGCGTCCGGCACCTGCACCACCGTGTCCCGCATCGTCGTGCCTGAATCCGACGGACGGGAGGTCTGAACCACCATCTGATTCAGCTTCAGACCTGCGGCAGGGGCGACGGGGCTCTTTTGATAGCTGCTCTGGATTGTCTGTTCACTCCCATCCGCCGCAATTGCGCGGGTGATATTCAGCCGCTCGTTCAGCTGGAGGGTTCCGGCGGCATCCGGCCGATAGACATCGATATTCCTGATCACCCTCCCCTGAGCATCCTTGGCTTCTCTGCTGCTCTCTCTGCGGTCGAGGGAGAGACCGCCATTGACTCCCGGCTTGTAGAGATCTTCCTGGACGACGATCTGGCCATCCGCCTCCTTCACACTGCCGAGGCGCCGGTCGGCGGTTACCCACCCACCGTTGACATCGGTCATCAGACGGTTTCTTTCAAACTCAAAACCGCCCTCCCTCTTCTTCTTTTCGACCTGGACGATCTCCTCGGACCGCACCAATGAGTCGTTCGCTTTCGCCACCATCGAAACCGCCTGGGTTCGAAAGGCATCGGTCCCGGAGGGAATGGTCTCCTGCGTATCCTTGCGGGCGACTTTCATCCGGCCGTTCAAATCAACCCGGGATATCGTTCGCGCGGCACTGACACCGCCGCCGGCGGTGCTGCGCACCTCTTCGACGACAACTTCCACCAGGCGCCGCTGGCCGGTGGCGCCGCGATCATACACATTGCGAGTTATGCGCATCGAATTGGGACCCGGACGGACCGTTTCCGTCTCGATTTCCAACGCCGCCGTTTCCCGGGGATCCAACTTGATTACCGCCAACTTCCCGCTTGAATACGCCATGCAGCGGGTATCATTCGAATCCGCCAGCCACTGGAACCGGCCTAAAGGATCGTCCTTCTCCTTTTGCTCGCCCGGGGACCGTGTCGTCGCCTTCTCCTGAACAGACAAGGGAATCTGTGAACCGAGATAAAATAAAAGCGTTGCCTGGAGAAATATGCGGAACATTCTCGCCGCCTCATATTATCGGTTAGTCCAATGTATCACCCTCTATCGTGCCTCAATGTACCTTCATGTTAAAATCTTTATTTTCGCCGCAAAACCTCAAAGATGAATATGGACATCCTGTCCCTGCAGGGCCATAGTCGACTTTTGATCCGGGAACACTGTCTGCACGGGAGTCCTTTATGCGACTGTTGATGGCAATATTACTGATCCCCTCCACCCTGGCCGCGGCTGAACGGCCTTACGATATACGCAATGTTGGAGTCTATCGCGAAGCCGGACGCTTTGGCGGATGGCCGGCAAATCACGGCATCTGGTCGTGGGGCAATGAGATTCTGGTCGGATTCAGCGCAGCCTGGTACCAGAAGCAGAATCCGGAAATCCATCAATACGACCGCTCCAAGCCCGAGGAGCCGCGCCTGGCGCGAAGCACCGATGGCGGCCTAACCTGGGCAATTGAAGCGCCCGCCTCGCTGCTTCCGCCCGAGCAGGGCGGAAAAGCCGTGACCGAACTCAAAGAACCGATGGATTTTTCCGCTCCCGGCTTCGCCATGACGTTGCGTTTCGTCGATATCAACGCCGGAGGGTCCCGTCTCTTTTACTCGACCGACCGCGGCCATACTTGGCGCGGCCCTTATGCCTTTCCCCTGTTCGGACAAAAAGGAGTTGCCGCCAGAACGGACTACATCGTGCTGGGCCGCGCCGAAGCCATCGTCTTCCTGACGGCAGCCAAAACCAACGGCAAGGAGGGGCGCCCTTTCGCAGCACGCACCCAGGACGGCGGGTTGAACTGGGAGTTCCTTTCCTGGATCGGTCCCGAGCCCACGGGATTTGCGATCATGCCGTCGGCCCTTCGCCTGGCTGCCAATGAATTCCTCGTGTCCGTCCGATGTAAAGACGGAGAACGTGACTGGATCGATTTGTACTACTCCGCTGACGGGGCGAAGAGCTGGACCTGGCGAAGCCGCACCGCAGAGACATCCAGCGGCAAGAGCGGAAATCCGCCCGGCATGGTCCGGCTCGAAGACGGCCGCGTAGTCCTGACCTACGGCCGGCGAGCCCTGCCCTACGGTATGGCAGCGCGCATCAGCACAGATCAGGGGAAAACCTGGGGAGAGGAAATTGTGCTGCGCGATGACGGTGCTGCATGGGATCTGGGTTACCCCCGCACTGCGGTGCGACCGGACGGCACTATTGTCACCGTTTACTATTTTGCCGCCGCTGTAAACAAGGAAAGAACTATTGAAGCGACACTATGGAAACCCCCGTCCTCCGGGATCCGGCTCGAGCGCGTTTTTGGCCCGGAATTGAAGCACACGGGCCCCTACAAGCACCCGGCCAGCATTGCCGAACTATCCAATGGCGACCTGTATATCGTCTGGTATGGCGGCGAGGGGGAATACGCCGTCAAGACCTCGGTGTGGGGCACCAGGCTCCGTAAGGGCGAGTCGCAATGGAGCAATCCGCAAGCGATCGCGCGCGATCCTTTACGCTCGGTCGGAAATGCGGTTATCTGGCAGGCATCGGATGGCACCGTGTGGCTATTCTATGTCGTGCGCCATGGAACGACCTGGTCCGACTCACGCATCCAGGGCAAGATTTCAAAAGATGGCGGTGAAACCTGGTCCGATTCCTTTGTTGTCTCCGATCAGCCGGGAACGATGGTGCGCGGGCAGCCGCTCGAAATCCGGGGCGGGCGCTTCATCCTGCCTGTCTATCACGAAACCGGAAACAACACCGAGGTGGTTGGTGCGGAAAGCACGTCGCTTTTCCTGCATTACGACCCCGCCAACCAGACCTTCAAGCCCAGCTCACCGATCCGCTCCTCGAACGGGAACATTCAGCCTGCGGTGGCTGAACTGGAACCGGGGCATCTGATCGCCTACTGCCGCCGCGGCGGCGGCTATGGACCCTCCTGGAAAGGATACATCGTGCAGGCCGAATCCACCGATGGAGGGATTACCTGGAGTGAAGGGCGGAATTCCCAATTTCCGAATCCGAATGCAGCGATTGATCTGTTGAAGCTCACAAGCGGAAACCTGCTCCTGATCTTCAACGACAGCATGTTCGACCGGACGCCTCTCACACTGGCGCTTTCGAAAGACGGAGGCCGTTCCTGGCCGGTCCGGCGCAATCTGGCAGAGGGCCGTTTTGATTACGCCTATCCGTATGTCATCCAGGGGAAGGACGGAACTATCCATGTTGTCTACACCTGCAATGGCCGCACCGTCGTGAACCACGCGGCTTTTCGGGAAGAATGGTTGGAGAAGGCTGCGAAATAGCAATATCACGCTGAGCCGCAAAGTCCTAAAAGATCTGGAAGGAGTGCATTTTATTGTTTTCCCTTCGCCGCCATTGAAGGCTGCGAGCTTCACCCTCGATGTTTTATGTTCATAGGCCTTTGGGTCTTCGATCCCGGATCACCCCCGCGCTGACCCAGAAGATGTCATGATCCCGGCCGAAGAAAAGATATTTCCCGTCGGGGGATACGGTTGGGCAATTTTCATATTCGCGGGGCTCGGTCTTGTCGAACAGGCGGAAGGCTTGCGACCAGGTCCCATTTTTGAGCCTGTAGGACACGAACATCACTGCTTTGCCGGATCCCGGGAGCTGGGCGTCAAATAGCAGATAGCTGCCGTCGGGCGCGATATACGGGTGCCCCAGGTTGGTTGCATTCGTTATCTCGGCAGCCGCATTTTCAACCTCCGGATAACTACCGTCGCGGAAACGCGCCAGCTTCAAACCAAACCGTTCAAAATACAGATTGCCTTCCCGATCGACCGAGGGCATGTATTCGTTGCTCTGGCTATTGACCGCGGGACCCAGATTCCGGGGTTCTCCCCACCCGGCGCCGGTTCTATCCGTGACCCATAAATCCATGTCGCGCTTGGCCGGGTCGCCTTTGTGAAGCGGACGGTTTGAAGAGAAAAAGAATCTCTTCCCGTCCGGAGAATAAGAACCTTCAAAATCAGCGCCGTTTGTCATGAAGGGAGCGGGCTCCGGGTTGAGCCATTGGCCGTTTTCGTAGCGTATGAAAAGCAGCCATCGGCGGGTTTGATCGGCGTTGATACGAGAAAGGCAGAGTTCGCCGCCGCCGTTGGCGAACGCAATGTTGGTCTCATGCTCTTCCGATGAAATAATGCCGGGGGCAAAAATTCGGGGTTCGGAATCCGGCTGGGACTGACCCAGGTAAAGCCCGGAAAGCTTCGGAAAAACGGCAGGACGGGCCTTGGTGCCTTTTGCTTTAAGCAGATTTGCCGCAGAGGCATGGCCTCCATAATCGGCCATATCAACGGGCATTCTTCCATCGAAGCCCTGCACATCGATATCGGCTCCTTCAGCAACCAGCAGGCGGACAACTTCATCCCTCCCATAAAATGCGGCCAAATGCAGCGGTGTCAGGCCATGCAAATCCCGCTCGTTAATGTGGGCTCCCTGCTTCAGGAGCTGCTTTGCCAATCCCGGCAAACCGCCCCGTGCGGCGCTGTGCAGCAGCGTCGTGCCGTTTCGATTGCCGGTGTCGAGCGCCGGCGATTTGGCCAAAATCGCATCAACCAGGGAAAGAATGCCGATGTTGGCCGCGGCATCGAGCATTTCCTGCATGCCTGCTCCTTGAGCTTCCACGCGGAATCCGCGGCTGAGGATGAGTTCGACCATCGCCGGCCGGCGCCAGGACAATGCGAATTGGAGTATGTGCAATCCTTCATTGTCCCTCGCGTTGAGATTGGCGCCTTTCTCGAGGAGATGGCCAAAGGCTTCGCCCGCAGACAGGGGGATCGTCTGAAATAGAGGCGTCTGGCCACCGGTGGTCCGGGCTTCGATATCCGCACCCCGGTCCAGAAGATAGCCGATGATTTCCACCCGTCCTGCCGTGGCCGCAATGTGCAGCGGTGTGAACCCCGAATCGTCCGCCGACTTCACCACCCACGGATTTTTAGCAACAATGGCCCGGACGGCGTCCAGGTTGCCCTGGCGAATCGCGATCGAAATGTCGGAACGCTCATCGCCAGCCATTGTCGGGTCCGAAGCCGTCAAGCCCGAGAACAGCAACAGGTAAAGAAAAGCCGGTCTGACCGATTTTACTGAAAATCCGACTGGCATAGTTCCCTGCGCATCGACCCCATATTAAATTGGCTGTATCTTGTCATGGCCGAAGGCCGATTATCTATTGCATGCATCCTTCCCTGCAACATGCCCATTTTAAGCGGGCGATCCAACTATTAGAGTGCCTAACTTCGGCGGCGGTTCCAAACCAATCGAATGGCCCATCAATGACGCTTTTAAAATTATGCCGAGTTGTAGTAATGTGGGCACACCGTGCCAGGCGAATCGCCGATGGGCGTCACCCAAGATCTGATAGATTAGAATAACGGCAGCCGCGAAGCCCTCGATGCGCTGATGCCGCTTGTCTACAATGAACCACCCGCCTGGCAAGCAGCTGCCCGTGGCGTCCGCTCTCTATCACCGCGTAAAAGCAAAGCTGGCTTTTTCCCAATGGCGATCTGCCGGGTATAGATTGCATTTAGTCGCCTGGATTGCACATGCGCTTTTGAATCCTGAAACCAGGATATCTGCCTTTGTGTCAGGGAAACCCGAGGGCTTTGGCCCTCGATCACTTCTCATCAATGTGGTTTTTGGATCGGGAGAAGAAAAATGATAACAAAAGGGATATTTCAAAAAGCCTACTGGGCATTAATGTTTCTGGTTATCGGATTCTGCTCTCCCCTGGCGGCACAGCAATCGGCGCCGCGGTTATTCTTTACCGATCTGGAATCGGGCCCCAACACCGGAGGCGAACAAAACCTTGGAGCATTCATCACTATCTATGGCGAAGGATTTGGTGTCAGCCGGGGCAATTCCACCGTCACCATCGGAGGACGCGAAGTCGCCAGATATGTCATCTGGGGTCAGAACAACGCATCGCGTGGCCTCGACATGATAGTGGTGCAGCCCGGATCGAATACCGTTACGGGCGATATCGTCATCGCGGTTAACGGGGCAACGAGCAATCCCCTCCCCTTCACCATCAGGTCCGGGAACATTTTTTTTGTGGCCACCTCCGGCAGCGATGCCAATCCGGGTAGCCTGATTCAGCCCTGGCGGAGCATCGTCAAAGCCAAGGACACGATCGCCGCGGGAGATATTGCCTATATCCGTGACGGAGTCATCGCAACATCCGAGGAGAACTACGGCGCGGCGATGTCGATCGAAACCGGAGGCACACAAGGCGCTCCCAAAGCCCTGGTGGCTTATCCCGGTGCGACCGCAACCATTGGTTCCAACGATCTCGAGTTCGGCATGCGAGTCCCCAACAATCCAGGCACCTTCGCAAACGATTGGGTTTTTGCCAAACTTGTTCTACGCGGACAGATTGAGGCTGTCGAAATCGGCGGCGACGGCTCCAGACGCTGGCGCGTCGTCGGCAATAACATTTCCTGCCCCGTGGGCGACGGGCAAACCGGCTGCTTCACCGCATCCCTGGCCGGTGACATCGCCTTCCTGGGGAACGAGGTGCAGGGTGTAAGCAAGCAGGGGCCCCAACCGTCCAAGCAGTATCATTCCGTTTACTTTTCGACCGACACCAACCACGTGGAGGTCGGCTGGAATCATATTCATGACAACGCAACTTGCAGGTCCCTCCAATTTCACTCATCACCGCTGAATTCAAATACCGGATATAACCAGTACGATTTGAACGTGCATGACAACCTCATCCACGGGGATGTGTGCGACGGCATTGTTTTCGCCACAGTAGACCCGTCCAAGGGACCCGTACGGGCGTTTAATAACGTGATTTACGATGTTGGCCGCGGTCCAAGTCCCCCGGATGGCGACGCCAATTATTCCGGCATCTATGTAGCGGGGGGAACCAATACAGGCGCCGATGGCACAGGCACCGTGGAAATATTCAACAACACCCTCTATGACTGCGGAGCGCGCAAATCACTGCCCGGCGCATTGGGAGATGAAGGTGTATTCTCCCGCGGCCCGGGTTCGCCCGGGCTTTTCATGAGCCTCAAGAACAACATTGTTTATACAGTGGGAGGCGAAGATTACATTGCCCCCAGCAGTGATACGACTCTTATCCGAGGCAACAACAATCTCTGGTTCGGCTCCGGCGCTGCCCCTTCCTTCCTAAGTAGCAATATCGTAGCCGACCCAAAATTTGTGGATCTCGTGTCCCGGGATTTCCGACTCCAGGCTTCGAGCCCCGCGATCGATGCCGGCATCAACACCGCCATCGGCACAGATTATATGGGTGCTTCAAGACCCCAGGGAGCCAGCTACGATATTGGAGCCCATGAGTACTTTAGAGGGACGGTCGTAAGCCTTCCGGGAAAAGCTACGCCGGTTTCTCCCTCCGCCGCCATTTCTTCCTTGAAACCAACCTATGTCTGGAATGCGGTTTCGAATGCAACCTCCTATCTGCTATGGGTGAACAGCGGCAGCTCCAGTCCGCTCATCCTGACGTGGTTTACCGCTTCAGAAGCCGGATGTTCTTCCGGAACCGGCACTTGCTCGGCGACCCCTGCCACCTCCCTGGCCTCCGGGGCCGGGGCCTGGTGGATTCAAACCCGGAACTCGGCCGGTGACGGCCCTTGGAGTGATGCCATGACATTCAGCGTCTCCTCCGGAGGGCCGCCGGCGGCCGCTACCCTGGTCTCTCCGGGCGGAGCCATTACAACCCCAACTCCGGCGTTTGTCTGGAACGCAGTCTCCGATGCGACATGGTATTACTTGTGGGTGAACAGCGGCGGCTCCAGTCCGCTGATAGCGATATGGTACACGGCGGCACAAGCCGGATGTTCCTCAGGCACCGGCAGATGTTCCGTGACTCCTGCCGCCGTACTGGCTGCCGGCGAAGGAGCCTGGTGGATACAAACCTGGAATCCCGCAGGCTATGGCCCCTGGAGCAGCGCCCTGGCTTTCGGCGTTTCCTCCGGCGGGCCGCCGGCTGCCGCGATCCTTGTCTCTCCGAGCGGAGCAACTGCAACCGCAACTCCAACTTTTATCTGGAAAGCGGTTGCCAACGCCACATGGTATTACTTGTGGGTAAATAATGGTGGTCCATCAGGCGCCATAAGGCAGTGGTTCACTTCAGCTCAGACAGGTTGCGCAGCCGGAACCGGATTGTGTTCGGTCACACCGACACAAACACTGGCGCCGGGTGCTTCCGCCTGGTGGATACAAACCTGGAACTCGTCCGGCTACGGCCCGTGGAGTTCGGAGATGCCATTCACCGTCACCGCGGGAAACTGACAGGCCGGCCAGAAGGCGCTTCGTGTGGCGGGTTCCTATTTATTCCAGTGGTCCGCGCACAGCCCTGACCCTGTGATTGTACGTGTCAGCAATGTAGAGGTTGCCGGATAGATCCAGGCTTACCCCGTAGGGAAAGGCAAGGGCCGCGGCCGCTGCAGGCCCGTTGTCGCCGGATACTCCATACAGATCGGCAACACCTGCAACTGTGGTGATGATGGAGGTCCTGGCGTCGACGCGCCGGATCATACCGTTGCCATCGGCCATATAGAGATTTCCTGCATCATCCAGGGCAACGCAGCGGGGAGAGGAAATCTGAGCGGCCGTTGCAAGCCCGCCGTCACCCGAAAAACCTTCATTTCCATTTCCGGCGATTGTCGTGATAATGCCATTCGTGCCAACCTTGCGAATGCGATGATGGGAAGTATCTGCGATATACAGGTTGCCCTGCTTGTCGATCGCGATCGCGTGAGGCTCATCGAGAGCTGCTGCGATGGCTAATCCGCCATCGCCAAGAACCGCGCCTCCGCCTGCCACAGTACTGATAATCTTGGATGTCGCGTCGACTCTGCGAATCCGGTTGTTGCCCGCGTCCGCAATGAACAGGTTGTTGCCCGCATCGATGGCGATTCTGGAGGGGAAGTTCAGGCCGGCCAGGGTAGCGGGGCCACTGTCGCCGGAAAATCCCTCCCTATCACGGTCCCCTGCGGCAATGGTGAGAATTCCCGTGGCGATATCCACTTTCAACACCATGCTGTTGCCAGAAGCGCAGAAAAAGACATTGCCGGACGAATCCAGGGCGACCCCGGATGGAGCGACAAAAGCGGCTGATTGGGCAGGCCCGCCATTGCCGCTGAAGGTCTCTTCACCGGTGCCCGCGAAAGTGGAGATATTACGGGTTGCGGCGTCGATTCTGCGAATGCGGTTATGCTCCGTATCCGCAATATAGATATTTCCCGCTGCATCCGGAACGGCTGCCAGTGGAGCGCCCAACGATGCCGCAGTGGCCGGCCCGCCGTCACCCAGGAATTCGTCGAGTGTGCCGCCGGCGAGGGTAGTGATGATCTGCGTCAGAGCCGAAACCTTGCGAATGCGGTGATTTCCGGATTCGGCAATGAGGAGATTCCCCGCACCGTCCACCCCAATGCCATGTAAAAACCTCAAATCTGCTTCCGTTGCAGGACCTCCATCGCCGGGGGAGGAGCCGCCGCCGGCGACAGTACTGATTATTTTTGTGGCAGCTTCGATTTTCCGTATCCATTGCCCGCTTCCGGTATCGGCGACGAAAATATTGCCATTCACATCCACGGCAATCCCGCCGGGCCGCAACTGAGCCGCCTTTGCGAGTCCCAGATCACCGGAATGCTCCGGCCGGCCATTGCCCGCAATGGTACTGATTATCCCGGTAGCAGCATCGACTTTTCGCACGCGGCAGTTGCCCGTATCGGCGATGTAGAGATTGCCTTCGGCATCGAATGCAAGTCTCTCCGGAGAATCAAGGGAAGCGCCGGATGCAGGTCCGTTATCGCCGGAGAAACCCAGCGTACCCGTTCCTGCGATCGTGGAGATGATTTTTGTCCTGGCATCCACCTTCCGGATCCGGTTGTTTCCGGCGTCGGCAATGTAGAAGTTGTCATCCTGATCAAGTGCGATCCCATGCAAAACCGAAAGCTCAGCTCCGGTTGCAGGTCCGTTATCCCCCAGACGATCTTGAGGCTCGCCGCCGCCCGCTACTGTAGTGATGATCGCCGAATCGGCTGACACCCGCCGGATGCGGTAGTTGCCGCTGTCGGCTATCAGCAGGTTGCCCGACGAATCCAGGGCGACGCTCGTTGGCTCTTTCAATGCCGCGGCGGTCGCGAGGCCGTTGTCTCCGTCAAATCCTTCCAGGCCCGAGCCTGCTACCGAAGTGATGATACCAGTGGTGGCGCTGATTTTGCGGATGCGGTTGTTGTCATGGTCGGCGATGAAAATGTTTCCGGCCTTGTCGATGGCGACTCCGACGGGAAGGGCCAGGCGGGCGGCCGTGGCCGCGGATCCGTCACCGGCGAAGGTTGCACCGCCGGCGATGGTTGTGATTTGTCCCGCAGACAGCGAGTTCAAAGGGACGGCTTCCACAGCGATCGGCCGCTGCGCGAGCCCGCCACGGTGCTGGACGGTCAGAGTGCCCCGGCCACTGGGCACCGCGGGCGCCACGAAGCTGATCGTCCGGCTGTCACGGTATTCCACTTTCGGGACCAGAACACCGGCAATCACGACCAGGCTTTCAGGGGCAAAGTTGCTCCCGGAAATGGTTACCTTGTCGCCCCCCTTATTGCTGATAACAGAGGGCGCGATGCCCGAAATCCGGGGTTCGGCATAGGAGATTTCCTGCGCGGCGCGCTCGTGGTCGGCCACCATGACTTTCCCGCTCTGCGTGATGACGACGCCCCAGGGCGCAACCAGTGTTTTTGGAGCGGTCGCGGGCAAAATCTCGCCATTGGACAGGATTACCCGGAGGCGTCCGGAACCGGGTTCGCTGACATAGATGTTTCCCAGCGAATCGACTGCGATTCCGGTCGGAGAGCTGAAGCTGACCGGGGCGCCTGCTGCTGCCCGTGGCGCGACCCCGATCCGGATTCCCGCGGCAGAGCTTTGCCCGCCTGCACGCAAGGTTTCCACTTCGCCGGTCTCCTTAACCCGCCGAATGACCCCATTTCCTTTGTCCGCTACCAGGATGCTCACGGGGGGAGGCGGCTCATTTTTGCGCTCCCGTTCGAGCTGAGCCGCGAGAGATTCCGTTTCGATTGCGATACCGGCGGGGACGCTGAAGATGGCATTGTTGCGACTGCCGTCTGCCCAACCTGGGGTGCCGGCCTTGCCGGCAACGGTCTCGACCTCCCCTGACGCCAGGTTCAACCGCCGTATCGTGTGGTTTCCCGAATCCGCCACCCAAAGAAACCCTTTCCCATCCAATGCAAGACCCTGCGGCCGATTGAAACCTGCTCTCAAAGCAGCACCGTCGGCGCTGCCGGCTGCACCCATCCCTGCAACCGTTTCCACTTTGTCCGTAGCACCGGGATTTACCTTCCGGATGACGTGGTTTTCCGTATCACTTACAAATAGGCTTGCCTGCGCCTGATCCAGCACCACGAAGGAGGGATTCCGAAAAAGTGCCCGGAGCCGGGCGTCATCCTTCAGACCACCCGATTTCGGAACACCGGCATAGGTGGCAGGCGTTTGTTTCAGATCCTGCGCCAGGAGTATGGCGTGCTCACGGGTATTCGTCAGGTAAAGGCGGCGGGAAAGGTCCTGGGCGATGCCGGTGATGTCAAATCCTGTCGTGCCTGAACTGATGGAGACGACGGTAATGGTTCCAGTGGCGAAGACGTTGCCGCAAGCGAGGGTGAGTGTGGAAAATCCGGCTTTGTTCGCCTGGATATTTCCGGTGGTGTCGACGGAAGCAACATCGGTGCTCAGGCTGGAGAAGGTAATGTCGAAATCGTCGCGCGGCAGGCCGGTTTCGTCGAGTGCAAGCACACCGGCACGCAAGGATTGCCCCTGGTTGACGACAATCTCGTTGGCGATCTGATAGGTCGAAGGATCCAGGAGCGAGATGGAAGCAAGGGCCGCCGTATTGCCCGGCAGAAGCTGCCTGCCGCCGCCGGCCGTGAGCTGATAGACAAAGCGGCTGTCAGTCTTGCCGCCCAGCGGGACCGTCATGGCGGAAGAATCGGACTTGAAGAATGCAAGTGAGCCGAAGATGGTTTTGGCTTTGTCGGTGTTGATGCAGATCAGCCGCGTCGAGAAACCACCCCCGATGGCGATATGGGGGAAGACGACCGATGTGGCCGTCGGAGGCCGGGTGAGGTCGGCGACCGGGAGGGTGGTGAGAATGAGGTCGTTCTGCTGGTTGATGACCAGTTTAAGAGTAATCGGTGCGACCGGAACCGGGCTGTTGATTTCCATCAATCCGGTAAAGGTGCCCGGGAGCGAAGGGAAAAGCTCATGGGCAAAAATAGCGAGGTGCCCTTTGGCAGGCAATGTCCGAGTCGTGGAATCCAGGGTGGAGCCATAGCGGTCCACAAGAGTGAAGGTAACCAGAGCCGACTGGGCGGAGGGATTAGCCAACGCAACACCCGTAAAGGAAGCGACGTTATCGACGAAGATCCGTGCCGAGGAGGTGAGAGTCGTGGCGGCGACGGCGGCTTCGGTGACGATCGCCTTGCCCTTCCTGAACTGGAAAACCGAGGAGCCGGACGGCGGAGGCAAACCGGCGTCGGGTACAAGCAGAGCATACCCGGCTTTAGTTTCGCCGGAGCGGTCGAGCTCGGCGCGGAAAGTGCCCTGCGGGTCGATCGAGTAGGAGATCTGGGAACTGGAGATGCCGTTCGAAAGATAGGGCAGGGGTTTGCCCTCGGAGTCGGTAAGGGAGATCGCACCCTTGAGGATCTGCGACGTCGTGTTGATCAGGAGTAGTTGGGTGGCATAACCCCCTCCGGCTGCAATCTGCGGGAAGAAAAGGGATTGGGAGCCAACCATGTCAGCCGGGTCGGCGACCGGTAGAGTCGTATAGAGCGGTTCCCCGGCAGCGTTCAGGTTCTGGCGCAGGGCGATGGCAGCGATCTTCCGATTGCTTTCGAAAGTCAGGCTGCCGGTGAAGGATGCCGGAAGGTTTTTGAAGAGCTGATAGACAAAAGTGGGGATGTGCTTTCCAGCCGCGAGGGGCTGGGAAGTGCGACCAACTTCCTGCCCTTTGCTGTCACGCAGGATGAGGGTGACGGAGGCATCCTGCTGCGAGGGATTGACCAGAGCGATGCCGGTCAGGGGGCCCGTCTCGTCGACAAAGATGCGGCCCGAGAGGACCGGCTCGGCGGCGCCCACGCCAGCCTGGGAAACAAGAACACCCTGAGAATTAGTGACCGTGAAAAGGGCGGTGCCGACCGGAACCGAAGTTCCGGCATCGGCCGTCAGGAGGGTGTAGCCGACCTGGATCTGCGCCTGGGGGAAGAGAAACGACGCAATGCCGATAAACAGGCAAAACGACGGCAGCCCCATCCGCCTGAGATGGCGAATCATGGCAATTCCCCCGGCAGAAAGAATTCAGGAAGCTTGCCTCGATTCTAATCCAATCGGCGTGCGAATTGGAAAAAACCTGCCGCTTATCACCGTAGAGTCCGGTCAACCGGTCAATGTCTGTGGGTGTCCAGTTCTCCACCGTCAATGCCGGTGGGTGTCCAGTTCTAATTCGATCAGCGGGGGCATCGAGTTTTTTGGCCAAACGCTCTTCCAAGATGAAGTCGATATTTCGCCTTGTGTCGATATATCAACTTTAAAACTTCGTCACCTCCTGTCTAGTTTCCCCTCACTATAACAGTAAATCATTTGTTTAATTGTATTTAAAAGATCCATGATTCATGGCTAATCCATTGCATATTATCCGGTCGTGAGAGGTTGGCAATCATGCTAAGAATATCAATGAAGGAATCCGAGACCAGCCTGACAATGCAGTTGCATGGCCGGCTCTCGGAAGAATGGGCTGAAGAATTCCGCGATGTCTGGCTTAAAACACACGAGCTCAGGCGGGGGAAAAAATGCGAAATCGATCTCGCCGGGGTCACCTTTATCGATGAAAAAGGACGATCGGCACTCGACCTCGCGTTGGAAGAAGCTGCCCAGTTACGCGCCAAGGGCGCATTGACCTCCTACATCGTGGAAAGGCTTAGGGCAGCTCACAAGAAAAATGGTTCCCCGGCAAAACTCCTGATACTGCTTCTGCTGGTCGTCCTTCCATCGGCTGCTCCCCAGCAAGCGGAAGCTCAGGACCCAGGAATATTGAAATTGAGCATGGCCGAGGCAGTGCAAACCGCTCTGAGGCAAAATCCCCAGGTTCAGATCGGGAACATCCACCTGGCCCTATCGATGCAGGACCGAGCTATCGCGGCCTCGGATCTCATGCCGCATGCCGGAGCCCGGATTTCCGAATCAGCGGTCCGGGGCAATTCCGAGGCTCTGATCGGTCAGAAATTGCCTTATTTTCCCAAGCAAATGGGCCCCTTCCAGGTGTTTGAAGCAGGCGGCGGGGTCTCATCGCCGGTTTTTGATCTCACCCTTTGGCGAAAGTGGCAAGCGGCCGGGCATACTGTCCAGGGTGCTGGCGCCCAGGAACGAGGAATCCGGGAACAAATCACTCTTCTCGTTGTCTCCCAATACCTGGGATGCCTTCGCTCCAAGGCAGCTCTGAAGGCTTCAGAATCCCGGATGGAGCTGGCTGAGGCACTTTATAAGCAAGCCTCGGATCTTCAAGAAAACGGCGTCGGCACAGGCCTCGATACCCTGCGCGCCAATGTTCAGTTGCAGGCCGAGAAGCAGCGGCGGATTTTTATCGAAACTCAACTGAAAACCGGGCTGCTCGGCCTGGCGCGCCTCCTCAACTTGGATTCGTCCCGAACGATCGAACTAACCAGCGATGCCTTCCTGGAATCCGCCGCGCCGGCAGGGACAAAGCTGTCCCTAGATGAAGCCCTGACGACCCGGCCTGAGATGGAGGCGCTGAAGCAAAAGGAGGCGGCGGTACAAAGCATGCGGCGAGCCGCGGATGATTCCCGCCTTCCATCCATTCATGCCAGCGCGGCCTGGGCCTATCAGGGGCTCTCACTTCCGAGCTCCATACCTGTCTACGAATACCGGTTGACCCTGAACCTGCCGATTTTCACCGGAGGCCGCATCAGGGCGGAGCGCGCCAAAGCGGATCTCGAATTAAAAAAGACAGCGCAAGAGAAGCAGGAAATGCGCAATCAGATAACGCTCCAGGTGCGCGTCGCCGAAGCCGAGATCGAAGCCGCGAAAAACGAGGTGGAGGTTGCCAGGCTTGCGGTCTCCCTCGCGAAGGAGGAAGTTGCACAGGCTCGCGACCGCTTCCAAGCCGGTGTCGCCAACAACCTGGAAGTCATCAACGCTCAAAACGAACTGGCCCGGGCGAACGAAAACGAAATCAACTCGCTCTACCGGTTAAGCCAGGCGCGGGCCGACCTGGCGCGCGCAACCGGACAAATGGAAGATCTTTATAGTAATTGAGGGTGCCATCATGACCTACGTCGATATCGAATTGGAAGAAATGCAGGAAGAGATGAAATTCCGCATCCCGGCGCCGGTGGAACCACCGCCGGCCAAGCCCCAAAGCGGCAAGCGGACCTCCCCTGCTCTGCGCTGGGGACTGGCAGGATTGTTGGTGCTGCTGGCACTGTCGACCACCGCGGGCGTCGTTTATTACCGCGGCCGTGTGAGCACGGACGATGCTCAGGTGGACGGGCCCATTACCCCTGTCGCCGCCAAAATCTACGGCAACATAGCCGAGGTCCTGGTGAAGGACAACCAGTCGGTAAAGGCGGGTCAGGTGCTGGTCCGGATCGATCCGCGGGACTACGAGGCGAAAGTGGAAATGGCACGAGCTGCCTTGTCTCTCGCGGAAGGCCAGGCGCGGGCTGCCGAGGTGGGGGTGCCGCTCACCCGGGACACGACTCAGAGCGGAATCGCAGCTTCGGCCGCTCAACTCTCATCAGCTGAGGCCGATTTGAGCCGCGCGACACTGGCATTTGAAATTGCATCGGGTTCCGACCTGGGTGCGGCACGCGCGAATGTGGAAGCCCGGCAGGCGGCATTTGACCGCGCCAAGGCCGACCTGGAGAGGATGCGGCCACTGGTGGCAAAAGCGGAAATATCGCGCCAGCAATTCGATGCCTACCAGGCGGCCGCCCGCGTCGCCGCGAGCGAACTGGAGGCCGCGAAAGAAAAGCTCTCAAGTGCTGCGAAAGACGCCGAAATCCGTCGCGCCGCGATGCAGGCAGCCCGCGGACAGCTGGAGCAGGCCAGGGCGGGGCTGCAGGCCGCCCATGCGCGTTCCAGGCAAACTGAAATCAGCGTCGCCCAGGCGGTCGCTTCCCGGGCCGCGGTAGACCAGGCCCGCGCCAATCTGAATGCCGCCGAATTGCAGCGGAGCTATACCGAGATCGTCGCCCCGGTAGATGGCGTAGTTACCAAAAAATCGGTAGAAACCGGCCAGATCGTACAACCGGGGCAGGGGCTCCTTACGCTGGTGCCCCTGGACCGGGTTTGGATCACCGCCAACTTCAAGGAAACACAGCTGGCCCAGGTACGCCCCGGGCAGCGCGTCGAAGTCAAGGTCGACATGTATGGCGAAACATTCGCGGGGAGGGTGGAGTCGATCGCCGGCGCCACCGGAACCAGGCTCAGTCTTTTGCCGCCGGAAAATGCCACGGGCAACTATGTAAAGGTCGTCCAGCGCATCCCGGTCAGGATTGCTCTGGATGCCATCCCGCAGGATAAAGCTATTCTGCGGCCCGGGATGAATGTAGTCACCACCGTTTTCACTCAATAACGATGAATGAATCCAATATGATCGATGATGACGTCCCCGAGTGGATGGCCGGCGGGCCCAGCCCCTGGATCATCGCAGCGACCGTCATGCTGGCCACCTTCATGGAAGTGCTGGATACCAGCATCGCCAACGTTGCTCTGCCCTATATCGCCGGAAACCTATCGTCCACGGTGGATGAAGGCACCTGGGTGCTCACTTCGTACCTGGTATCCAATGCCATAGTCCTGCCGCTGAGCGGATGGTTCTCATCTCTTTTCGGCCGTAAGCGGTTTTACCTGGTCTGCGTAATCCTTTTCAGCATGAGCTCCCTTCTGTGCGGCCTGGCCCCTTCTCTGGAGCTGCTCGTCCTCTTCCGCGTCCTGCAGGGAGTCGGCGGCGGCGCCCTGATGCCGATTTCACAGGCGATCCTGGTGGAGAGCTTTCCCAAGCGGAAGCAGGGGATCGCCATGGCGATCTTTGGCATGGGAGTAATGTTCGCCCCTGTGATCGGGCCGTCGCTCGGCGGGTGGATTACCGACAATTTCAGCTGGCGCTGGATTTTCCTGATCAATGTGCCCATCGGCGCCATCGCCTTTCTCCTCACCACTTCGGTCATTCAGGATCCACCCTATCTCGAAAGGAAAAGGCTGGGATCAGGTCTTCGAATCGATTACATCGGCCTCGGGCTCGTGGCAACGGGGTTGGGCTTCCTCCAGGTGGTGCTCGACAATGGGCAAAAGAAAGACTGGTTTGGCTCAGCCGCCATAACCTGGATGTCGACCGTTGTGCTGCTTGCCCTGACCGGCGCGGTGATTTGGGAACTCCGCTGCAAGGAGCCGGTAGTCGATCTGCGCATGTTGGGGGAACGGAACTTCGCCATTTCCAACCTCACCATGTTCGCTGTCGGATTCGTGGTCTATGGGAGCATTGTGCTGTACCCGATCTACCTGCAGACCCTGATGGGTTACTCCGCCACCCAAAGCGGGATGGCAATTTCCCCCGGAGGCATGGTTTTGCTGCTGACCATGCCGGTGGTCGGGTTCCTGCTCCAGCGCGTTGAGGCGCGCTGGCTTGTGGCGTTTGGTCTGCTGGTCGGCGGCCTCGCCTTGCTGGATATCGCCCGCTTCAATCTCGATATCAGCTTCGGCACTGCGGTGGCTGGCTTCGCCGTCCGGAGTTTCGGCGAGGCGCTTTTATTCGTGCCGATCAACGCGGCAGCCTTCTACTTCGTGCCTCGGGAAAAGACCAACAACGGCACGGGATTGATGAATCTTTCGCGCAATATCGGCGGGAGCCTGGGCATCGCAGTCGTCACCACTCTACTGGCGCGCCGCGCCCAGTTCCACCAGAGTGTTCTGGCAGGTCATCTCACGAACGCTAATGAGACCTTTCGCGCAACCGTGGCCGGGGCCCAGGGCCTCATGCAGCTCCAAGGAGCCGACCCGGTCCAGGCCTCTGGGCAGGCGCATGGATTGATGTATGGAATGCTGCAACGCCAGTCGGCAATGATGGCTTTCGCCGACGCTTTCTGGGTCCTGGGAATGGTCTACCTCGGAATGATTCCGCTATTATTCCTGATGAAGAGAACAAAACCTGTTGTCGGCGCCATCGGCGTCCATTGATCACCGGCGCCTGGGAAGCGCGAACGCATCGATCTCAATTTGTGCCTGACAACCCCGCGAGGCAGCCTTCCTTTAATTCGCTGATTCCCGATACGCGAGATCGGGAGGGTTAGCTATTTGTCGACAGACCGGGATAGAATGGGCGCCGTAACAGCATTTCGGTTCCAAAAATCCAGGCCAGGAGAATCTATGACACGCATGCCCATGTTGCAGTCCGGATCAAGCGCACCTTTCTTTCGCTCGTTTGCACGATGCCTATTTTTGTCGGCAGCAGCGGCGATCCTGGCTGTCGGCTGCCAGCGGACTTCAAAGACCACCGTCTCCCCTCGAATCATCAAGGTCGCCCAATCAGGGGGCGCCGATGTCATCGGAACAGACAACCTTGCTCTGCAGAAAGCGGCTGACCTGCTGATGCCGGGGGATACCCTGGAGATCGGCCCCGGAACATACGAGATGAATAACAGCCTTTTTATTCCGTCGAAGGTAACGGTACGCGGTGTTCCCGGCCAGACGATTCTGAGGAAGAGCCCGGGGGTCGAGAGCCGGTTATTGGAGGACGGGGATTACGGCGAGCGTCAGCTGAAGGTCGCCCATCCGGAAAAATTCCGTGCCGGAATGGGATTGGCCGTGATGGATGATGCCTCGAACAGCGGATGGGATGTCAGCATTACAGCGATCGCGGCAGTGGAGGGGAATATGCTGCGCCTCGGCCCCATGACTCTCAAAGATTACGATGTCGCAGAAAAACATGCCCGGGTCAGCAACACTTTCCCGATCCTGTGTGCCATCCAGACTGAGGGAGTGGTGTTTGAGAATCTGATCGTGGACGGGAACAGAGAGCAAAACGCCTATCTGGACGGATGCCGCGGCGGAGCCATCTACTTTTACAATTCGAAGAATGGCGTTATCCGCAAGTGCGTCGCCAGGAATTACAACGGAGACGGCATCTCGTTTCAGATCACGGAAAACATCCAGGTCCTCGATTGTGAATCGCATGGTCACAGCGGTTACGGGATCCACCCCGGCACCGGCAGCGACAGCCCGGTCATCCGGGCCTGCCATATGCATGACAATGGACAGGTTGGGTTGTTTCTCTGCTGGCGAGTGCGACACGGCCAGTTCATAGACAACGTAATTGAAAATAACGGGCGCTACGGAATCTCGATCGGGCACAAGGATACCGACAATCTGTTTGTTAACAATACGGTGTCCGGGAACGGATTTTGCGGAGTTCTGTTCAGGAAAGAAACCTTCGCAAACAGCGGGCATAGGAACACATTCAAGGAGAATAGGGTTTTCAATAACGGGAAGGGAAAAGAAGGGTATGGGTTCTACATCGAACCTGAAGCGAGCGAGATTCTGATTGCCAATAACCGTGTGGCAGAAACCCGCTCCGGCGAGGCGAGAACACAACACTACGGCATTTACAGGAGGCCCGGGGCCGGCTCAATCACCATGGAGGGAAATTCGATGGAGGGGCACATCGCGAAGGACTATTTCGAAGCGGTCAAATAGCGACGTCCATTTCCGGCTGATGCACGACTTGGCGCCATAGGAACGCCCTGGTGGAAATTGGGGCAATTCTAGCCTGACACCCATTGGAATAAGGTTATAATGCCAGCCTTGATCGCACCTGTAACCGGAATCCAAGAACGATGATTTTTTCAGGACCACAATCTTTCCCTCCCTTCTATCCCTGGAAAACAGCCTTGAGAGCCGCTGGATTTGCGGCACTGATGATGGTGGCCCTGGGGCTGTCATCGATTTGCGATCTCATGGCGCAGACCAAGGGCGTGAACCGGGAAAAATACAAGATCCGTGTCCGAAAAACAGACGCGCCCATCACGATCGACGGTCTGATGGACGAAGAGGCCTGGTCGCACTCCGAAGTCGCCGATAACTTCCGCCTGGTAACGCCTGCGGATACGGGATTCGCCCGGGCCCTCACTGAAGTCAGGGTCCTTTATGATGATTCTCACCTATATCTCGGGATCATCTGTCATGATCCCACTCCCGGGAAAAGACCTGTCGAATCGCTCCGCCGCGATTTCAGTTTCGGCAAGAACGACAACTTCATCGTTTTTATAGATACCTACAACGACAAGACGAACGGTTTCGCATTCGGCGTTTCGGCCGCCGGCGCCCAGTGGGACGGATCGCAGGCCAACGGCGGATTCGTATCACTCGACTGGGATATAAAATGGCGTTCCGCGGTAAAAAATTATCCGGACCGTTGGGTAGCGGAGTTCAGCATTCCTTTCCGCAGCATGCGATATCGCGGCGGGGCCACGGAATGGGGGATCAATTTCAACCGCCTCGATCTCAAAACCAATGAAAAATCGAGCTGGGCGCCGATGCCCCGAAACATTCAGACTGCCAATCTCGGCTATGCGGGCACACTGCTCTGGGACAAGCCGCTCGAGGATGCCAGTCTGAGATATTCGCTGATCCCGTACATTTCAGGAAAGGCCGCACAAAACAACATAGCGGATACCAGCACTCTTCGTTTCACGGGTGGGATGGATGCCAAAGTCATCCTGTCCACATCCATGAACCTGGATCTGACGGTGAATCCCGATTACTCCCAGGTCGACGTGGACACGCAGATTACCAACCTCGACCGATTCGAGTTGTTTTTCCCCGAAAAAAGAAGGTTTTTTCTTGAAAACAGCGATTTGTTCGCGAATTTGGGCGCCGATAACCTTCGCCCTTTCTTCTCGCGCAGGATAGGACTGGACAAGCGCGTGGATGGTGGAGCCCGTCTGAGCGGGAACCTCAACAGCAACTGGCGCATGGGCCTGATGGATATGCAAGTCGCAAGCGGCAACGGCGATCCGGCCACGAACTTCGCCGTTGCCGCGGTTCAACGCAAGGTCTTCACGCGCTCCAATTTCGTTCTCTTCATGGTCAACAAACAGGTGACCGGAACACAGGAAAACTCAACAGCCCTCGACTATAACCGCGTGGCCGGCCTCGAATATAATCTCGCCAGCGCCGATAATCGCTGGACGGGAAAGGCCCTTTACAACAAGTCGTTCTATCCAGGTGCGAGCGGAGATACTTCAACCGAAGCCGCCTCCATTACCTATGCTACGCGTTCTCTATCGATCGGCGTGAACCAGGCCTATGTCGGCGCGGATTATCGGGCCGAGGCCGGATACATCCGGCGAAAAGGATATTTCGAACTCACTCCGGCTGCCAGCTATCGGTTTCTCCCCCAGTCGGACCTGTTGATCAGCCATGGTCCGAATTTCAGGCTCCAGAGTCTCCTGGATTCAAAAGGACGCCTCAGCGACCGCCAGCTTCAATTGGGATATTCCTTCGAGTTTCAGAGCAAAAAGCTCGTTTCCTTCGATTTTCGAAATAACTATGTGAGACTGCTGGCGCCTTTCGATCCCACCAACACTGGAGGGCCGAAACTGCCAGCCGGTTCGACATTTGACTGGAAGGAAGCCGGAGTCACCTATACATCAGACTCTAGAAAGCTCTTGAATTTTGAACTGGGCACGCGCTACGGCGGGTATTACAACGGTTCGCGCTGGAATGTGACGGGCAAACTTTACCATCGGGTGCAGCCCATAACCAACCTGTCCATCGTCGGCTCTTACGACCGTATTACGCTTCCTGCACCTTTCAAAGATGCGGACCTCTGCGTGATCGGCCCCCGGCTGGATCTGACCTTTACCGACAATCTCTTTCTGACCACGTATGTCCAATATAATAACCAGATCGACAATTTGAACCTGAACATCCGGCTGCAATGGCGGTTCGCTCCCGTTTCAGACCTGTTTATCGTCTATGGGGACAATTCCTATCCCGGCGATTTCCAGAATAAAAACCGCGGCCTGGTTGTTAAGATATCTTACTGGTTTAATTAAGAGGCATTCGTATCCGTAGAGATCCAATCCGATTTGCCGCCTGGATCGGCGATATGGCCGTCGAGGGTCATGGCCGCCCCATAATGCAGCCTCTTCAAGAGGGCCCGCCGGTTTTTCTTATGTGGTATCTTGATAACCGCGGTTCATTAAAAGGTAGATGTATTTGCAGACCCGCCCCACCGGCGGGGTTCGGCTTAGAATTCTGAATCTGGAATCGGGAATCATTCATATTTATGCAACAATTCACTGACCGTAGAACCTGGAAGCCAACCGATTTGCGCGGAATCCTGAGATACATCCCTCATTTCCGCGAAAAAATCTTCATCTTCAGCCTGGACGGTGGAGTTGTAACTCACGAAAATTTCCCCAACCTTGTCATGGACATTGCGGTGCTCCGGTCGCTCAACATACGGGTCATCATAGTCCACGGCGCGTCAGCTCAGATCCGTGCTCTCGCCGCCGAACAACGGGTATCGCCTTCCGACCTGGATGGTACCGGGGTGACGGATGCACCTACGTTGAGGCTGGCATTGACCGCAGCGAACCGGCTCACCCACGAAATCCTGGAGGGTCTGTTCGCCAACGATCTCCGTGCAGCCTATGCCAACGTTATCACCGCCTACCCGATGGGCATCATCGGTGGCATCGACCACCAGTTCACGGGAAAAGTGGAGAGAGTTGACACCGAAATGCTGCACATGCTTCTCGCCCAGGGTATCGTCCCGGTCCTTGCTCCCCTGGGTTTCGACGGTGAAGGAAACACCTACCGGGTCAACTCTGACGGAATCGCCTACGCTGTCGCCGACGCGGTGAAAGCCACCAAGCTGATGTTCATCACAACCCAGGATGGCATTCTGCAGAAGGGCAGATTGATCCGCCAGGTTATCGTCGGCGATCTCGAAGCCATGATACAGCGCAACCGGGAAGACTTCGCACCCGAGCAACTCTCGAAAGCCCAGCATGCCGCCATGGCCTGCCGGGCCGGGGTGCAGCGCGTTCACGTCATCAACGGCCTGGTGGACGAGGGGCTTCTGGCGGAAGTTTTCTCCAACGAGGGGATCGGGACCCTGGTCCACGCCAACGAATACCAGCAGATCCGCCGCGCAGTAAGAAAAGACATTCGCAGCATCTTCATGCTTACGCAGAAATCGATGGAAACCGAGGAGCTGATGAGGCGGAGCCGGGCGACGATCGAGAAACACATCGGAGAGTATTACCTGTTTGAGATCGACAAGAATCCGGTGGCATGCGTCGCCCTCCGGCCTTACCCGGAGGAGAACAAGGCGGAGATCTCCCATCTGTTCGTCAATCCTTCGCATGAGAACCAGGGAATAGGACGGCGCCTGGTTCAATTTCTCGAAAACAAGGCGCGCGAGGCCGGATTCAAGGAACTGATTGCACTTTCGACGCAGGCGTTCACCTTTTTCCAGACCAAAGCGGATTTCGTGGAAGGCTCGCCGGCCGACCTCCCGCCTGCGCGTCGGGACGTGTATGAACAGAGCGGCCGCAAATCCAAAGTGCTGGTAAAAAAACTAAGCAAGTGACCGGATTCGCAGAAGATGGATGCATTCCCTGACCGCATGCACTCACCGGCAATAGTCCTCGATTGCCAGCGCGAGAATGGCGGCCAGATCCTCGACGCTTTGCAGATCGACCCATTCCTCGGTGGAATGTTCCCCTTTTCCGATTGGACCCAGGATCACGGTTTCAATGCCTTCGGCTGCAAGCAGAGCGGCATCCATCCAGGGGGTGTCGCCGACATAGTCCGGGATTCTGCCGAGCACGTTCTCTGCGGCGCGCGCCACGACACCGACAATCGGAGCCTCCCGGGATACCTCGAAGGGATCGCGGGAAAAAAATATCCCCGCATCGCCGCTGAAGCTTGAATCCTGGGCACTCAGCCGGCTGATGATCTCTTGAATCTGCTCCAGCGCTGATTCGGCCGTTTCACCGGGAACGGTCCTGCGTTCGATCTTGAGCGAGCAGAGAGCTGCATAGGTGCTGAGCCCCGTGCCGCCCTGGATCATGGCGGCGTGCATCGAGGGCGGCCCTACCAGGGGGTGAGCCGGGCCGTTCCGCAGGCGTTGTTCCAGGGACTCAAGTTCGTGAAGAACGCGTCCCATGCGCAAGATGGCATCCACGCCCTCCTCGAAACGGCTGCCGTGAGCGGCTTTCCCGCTCGTTTCCACCTCAACCCAGGTGAAGCCCTTGTGCGCCAGGCAAATTCCAAGATTGGTCGGTTCTGTGACGATTGCCGCATCGGTACGGTAGCGCTTGAGAAGATCCTCGGTCCCCATGCTACCGTACTCTTCATCACAAACGGCGGCGATTACTAGATCTCCGCGGAGGTTGGTCCCGGTGTCCTTCAACGCCTTGACCGCACCGACCGTGCTTGCGAGGCTTCCCTTCATATCGTGTGCACCGCGGCCGAACAGTCGCCCGTCGCGTATCACCGGGGAAAAGGGAGATTCCATTCCCTCGACGCCGACTGTATCTGCATGCCCATTGATCATGAGCGATCGCCCACCCCCGCTGCCGCGCCAGATTCCCACGGCGGACAGCCGTCCCGGCTTGGATTCGATGAGATCAACTTCCAGGCCGAGCGCTTCGAAAACACGGGCAAAATAACCTGCGATCTCGCCTTCTCCAGCTCCGCCCGGGGAAATCTCCGGATTCACAGAATTGATCCGGACCAGATCGGCAAGTGTGCCGATGGTGAACGATCGATCCACTTTATGCATATCCATTTTCCTTCTCTTTTTCCGGAATGGGGAAAAGGATGTCTGCTCCAGCCATGTGCGGCCTGCATTCGTGACGGACCGCGGCTTAAGATCTGCCGGATGCGGCTGGATGCCAAAAAAGGATCCTGTCCGGGGCTGGAGCCCATACCCGCACGGATGTGGCGCTATTATGGCTTGGTAGCGCGATGAGCTTCAAAAACACAGCAGGTCGTTAAGACCGAGCTCGGATCGGATGAACTCCAGATCGGCAAGCAAACTGGGGCCGACCGGTATTCCCTGTTCCTGAACGCGGGATTCGCTTTCGACCTCTTTCTCCCCGGCGGTATAAACGCGGTCGCACCCCGGCATCCTGGCTGCCGCCCTGAGCTGCCGTTGGATTTCACCGCTCGTTCTCTTGAATTCATCCAGTGGAATGAAGTGTTCGATATCGATTGCCATAAAGAAATGCCCGACCCGGTAGGGTTGGCGCGATCCATGCCGGTCGAATCCGATCAGACCGTAGAGGAATGCGCCGGACTGCAGCGCGGAGCTGAGAATCTCCACCATCACCGAAAGCCCGTAACCTTTATGGCCGCCGTGGGATTCACCGGCTCCTCCCAAAGGCAACAGAGCAACCTCGCCGGCTTCAAGCTTTTTCAGAACCTCGACACTTTCCAGGGCGAAGCTGCCATCGCGGTTGATGGTCCAGCCGGGGAGCCCGGGAGTTTCATCACGGGCCAGGACCTCATATTTGCCTCGCTGGACAATCGAAGTTGCGGCATCGAACAGGAAGGGCCGCCCGGGTTCGTCCGTGGGCGCGCCGAAAGCAATGGGGTTGGTGCCCAGCATGGGAAATACCGAATGCGTGGGAGAAACAGCAGGGCGGGCGTTTGTGCAGGTCATGCCCACCATCCCGGCTTCGACCGCCATGAGGGCGTAATAGCCGGCAATTCCATAATGGGTGGAATTGCGCACAGCCACGATCCCCGTACCGCACAGACGCGCCTTCTCAATTGCCAGGCGCATGGCACGGACCCCTATGACATGCCCCATACCATGGTTCCCATCAATCAGCGCTGTAGCCGGCCCCTCGCGTACTATTTCAAACTTCGTAACGGACTGATGCTGGCCGCGCCTGATCCGGTCGAAGTAGTAGCGGAGGCGCCCGATGCCATGCGACTGGATTCCGCGCAGGTCGGAAGCAATCAGCACATCCGTAACGATCTGGACATCCTCAGGCGGCACGCCCAGCGCCGTGAACATTTCGTTCATAAAGGAACGGGCTTTGGCGACAGGAAGGTGAAGTACCTTTTCCATGGATGCCGAACCTCCCTTCAAGAAGTTACTGCTCCGCCAGCAAATCAGGGGCGCGAGCGTCTCGGCGGAACACCTTTGATGTGGCAATCCTGGCAGCTCACAGTGTGGACATTGTGGGTGCTGCCGGGCCGGGCAAAGGTAGTGTCCATTTTTTCGACATCAATCCCGCAATTCGACAACCGGGGGTGGCACTCTGCGCAGGAACGGCGCACTTCCATCGAATGGGGCGAATGGCACGAGAGGCAGCTGAGGCCTGCATGAACGCCTCGCGGAGTCCGGTCATCACCCGTTCCCGCCTCGTGAAGCGCCGACGGGGCGTGACATTGATAGCACAAGCGCTGCCTCGAATCGGTGGCCAGTTTCAGCTCCGCTCCCTCCAATTTGATTCTGGGCTGCGGCAGCCTTTCGATGTCGAAAAAGGTCTTTTCTCTTCGATCATACAGGCCGGGCTTGAGCAGCTCGAACTTCTGCGAATAAGAAATAGATTTGGGGTTGGCATGGTCCGGCTCGGCTGCAGGACTACCCTTGAGGTGGAGTTGGTGGCAGGCAAGGCAGGGAATAGCCGGGCGATCTCTTAGTTCGGCCTTCACCAGACTCCACGGCCCTTTGGTGCTGACAGGCTGCACAATATCGCTGATCGAGCCGATGAAAAACATTCCATGGCAGCGCAAGCAGTCGTCATGGACCCGTTCGGTTTCGTTATGCTGATCATTGAGAAAAATATCGGCATAGCTCGCCGAATGTCCGCTCGAAAGCCAACCGGCATATTCCCGTTCATGGCATTTCCGGCAGCGGGCTATCATCTCAACCACTTGTTCCTCGCTCAACCGGATGGTTTCGGGGGCGCCGCCCGCGAAGTGGGTGTAGACTCGCCGCAGGTTCTGGCGGGCACCGTGCAGGCCATTGCTGAAACTGCTCCCGTGACAGTCGGAACAGGTCGTATTCCGGTGGGCCGATTGAGCCCAGAGGTCCTGGGCCGGCCCAATTTCGTGGCACGAATTGCACCGGCGGGCGCCGGACCCAAAATGCCAGTACGCACCATAAGCGGCGACAATACCGACGGCAGCCAGGGCGAGGACAAAAACACGATGGAACGCTGTCTTGCTCATAGAAAAATAACCCGCTCGAGTCACTCTTGTTCAGGAACGGAACCGTGTGCCCTTCCACTCTTGCTTGATGTAACTCGACACCCAGTAGCCCAGAGCCATGATGGTAAGGACAGGGTTGAAACCGCCGTTGGTCACGTGCAGGCTGCCATCGGCGACAAAGAGGTTGTCGATATCGTGAACCTGGCCGTATTTGTTTGTGACAGATGTCTTAGGATCGTTGCCCATCCTGCAGGTTCCAGCCTGGTGCTGGCCGCCGCTCAGCCCCGCCCCCGGAAGTGAAAGCCAAGTCCGGGTCGCGCCGGCTTCCTGGACCCATTTCTCGGCTTTGCCGGCCAGGAAGCGGGCAATCTCCAGATCGTGAGGATGGCGATGTCCGGAAAGCCTCGCCACGGGGATGCCCCAATGATCCTTCACCACCGGATCCACTTCCACCCTTGATTCGAAAACAGGCATCTCCTGTACCGGCCCTTTGACACTGAGGGACCGGCGATAATACTGACGCTGGAATTCCTTGTGGGCTTTCCCCCAGCGGGCATTGCCCGGAGGCCGGGTCCCCGAAAAGAGGTAAGGGAGCCGGATAAACTCGTTGGCCAGCATGCCGCCACCTGCGAGGCCGGGATTTCCGTGGTTAAAATCACAGATGGCAATGCTGGCGCCCGGCCCGATGTCGTCATAGGTCTCCCGCTCAAACAATCCCCAGGCGCCGGTGTAGGCGTGCCCTTGCAGGTTCCTTCCCACCCAATCATTGCGATTGCCTGCCCCGCTCGGGAAAAGCCGTGACCTTGAGTTCAGCAGCAGCCTTGCGCTTTCGGTTGCAGAGCAGGAAACCACCACGATATCGGCGGTCTGGATCTGTTCCCTGTCCTGTTCGTCGAAATACCGGACGCCGCGTGCCCGGCCCCTGTCATCCATCAGGATTTCAGCAACGGTGCAGTGAGTGCGGACATCGCAATTGCCGGTGGCCATAGCCCGCGGAATTACGGTATTTTGAGTCCCATTCTTGGCGTCGACCTCACAAGCGAAACCAACGCAGTACCGGCACCGGATGCAGGGAGGCCGGCCGCCCCACGGAACCGTGTTGCGCAGCATGGGGATCGGGAACGGGTGCAGCCCGAGGCGCTTCGCGGCAGGCTCGAGCAGGGCCCCTTCGCTTTCATAGGGGTGAGGCGGCATCGGATACCCTTTGGCCCGGGGGGGAGAAAAAGGATTCCCGCTCATATCCCCGGCCACTCCGATTTCCCATTCCGCCTTCTCATAGCAGGGCTCGAGGTCAGCATAGGAAATGGGCCAATCCTCCAGGGTCGAATCTTCGGGCGCCCCATAGGTGCTTTTCAGACGGAAATCCTGTTCCATGAACCGCCAGGCCATCGCCCCATAGCTGACCGTGCCCGATCCGACGCAGGCTGCGTTGTTGTTGTAGCCTCCCTCACTGGGCAGAACCACACGCGTGGAGCCGTTGGCGCTCACCGTAACCCGCCGGTGTCTATCGTCGTCCGGTCCGAAGGCATTTCCCAGAACGGTTGTACGCTGGCTGATCAGTTCGTCATGGTCGTGAGTTTCGAAACTCGGCCATCCGCCGCGTTCCAGCAAGACGACCTGAAGCCCGGCTTCGCTCAACTCCTTGGCCACGACGCCACCGCCGGCGCCGGCGCCGACAACCGCTGCATTGACATGCTTGAGAGACATGAAGCCCACTCCCCGAGTTGTGAAATCACGATCACTTCCGGCCCTTCCCTGGAGGCCGGTCCCGATTGTCGCACCGGATTTCCGCCACCGACTGGCTTTATCCCTTGCGGTAGCGGTTTTGCCCGATGATTTGAGGGTAGTCTATCTTCAACATCCGGTAACTTGCGTAATCCCGGTTCCCGCCGTGCCGCGGGCTGCCGTAAAAACCCTGCATGGTGTGGTCGCGGACAAGGTTGAAGAACGATGCAGCCGACTGCTCCTTCCAGACGTCACCACTCACCTTGCCGGCTTCCATCGCCTTCAAGACTTCAGTCTGGCTCGCCCATGTCAAAGAGATAAAGTCCTTGCCGAACATCTGCCGGCTGGCTTCATGGATACCCTGCAGGCCCGACCGGTACTGGGATTGAAAGCGTTTATAGGGACCCGTCAACTGTTTGTCGATGAAATTGGGAACGCCGGCCTGAATGGCGCCGGGATCGTCGTCTTGGGGAACGATTTGCTCGCAAACCGCGGCAAGAATGGCGCCCTCGGCGTCGGTGAAAAATCGCCATTTCCGGGGAGCGCGACTGCACCCCGCCAACAAAGAGGCCCCGCCGGCACCGACTGCAACGCTCATTATGAAGCGCCTTCGTGGAAATCTAGTCTTGTTCAAAGAAGTTCTCTCTTTCCGAAGCGCCATGGTTCGGATTTGCCGGCTGAATGCCGGGTTCCGGCCTCTAATGTAAAAGGAGAAGTGCCGGAATGCAACAAATCCCACATGCGATGTCGACTCCCTATGGAAGCGATCCACTGAGCCAGTAAGGATCGAACAGATGATTGCAGCCGTCCTGGCGGGGTGAGGGTATTGTGGTGAAAGAATAGTTTCAAGGAATGTTAAGATGGGATTCGAATTTTTCGGCGTTTTTCGATGAGGTGCGCTTATGGCTTCCTTTCGCCCCGTCCTTTTAAATGCAGTCGCGAGTTTGCTGATCACCTGCACGGGCCTGGCAGCAGAGACGGCTGCTCCTGCCGTAAAACTGATGCTTGCGGATGGTTGGTCGATCCAATCTTCAGCCAAAGATCAAGCCACCGGCGAAAAAATCTCGACTCCCGGATATGCCGCAAGGGACTGGCAGCCCGCCACCGTCCCTTCGACCGTTGTCGGTGTCCTGGTGCAAAATGGAATTTATAAGGATCCATTCTTCGGGATGAATATGCGTTCCCTGCCGGGTGTGGATTATCGTATAGGCACGAACTTCTCCAATGTCCCGATGCCGGAAAACAGCCCGTTCAGAGTCTCCTGGTGGTACCGCAAGGAATTCACGGTCAAGCCGAGCGCGGGAGAGCGGGTCTGGCTTCATTTCGACGGCATCAATTTCCGCGCAAATATCTGGATAAACGGCAAGCGAATTGCGGACAACAAACAGGTTGCCGGTGCTTATAGGACATACGAATTCAACGTCACAGGTTCCATTTTGGCAGGGAAACCAAATGCGTTGGCGGTGGAGATTTTCCCGCCCGAGCCGACGGATCTCGCCATCACCTGGGTCGACTGGAATCCTATGCCGCCGGACAAAAACATGGGATTGTGGCGTGACGTGTATGTCACCACCAGCGGCCCTGTAACGCTTCGCTATCCCGCAATCATCACCAGGCTGGATCTGCCTTCCACCGATAAGGCCCATTTGACGATATCGGCGGATCTCCGCAATGCAACGGACAAGGCGGTCAAGGCAACGCTCACGGGCCGCATTGAAAAAATCGATTTCCACCAGACAGTAGAACTGCCGGCCAAGGGAATCAAAAGGATCACATTTTCGCCGGATGCGTACCCGCAGTTGAATATCAACCAGCCGAGGCTCTGGTGGCCGGTGCATGCCGGGCCTCAAAACCTCTATGATTTGACTCTGCAGGTAGCTGCCGATGGCAGGCCTTCTGACTCGGAGACCTTGCGCTTCGGCATCCGGCAAGTAACCTCGGAATTGAACGACAAGAATTACCGCACCTTCAAGATCAACGGCAAGCCGGTACTCATCCGCGGCGGCGGTTGGGCTCAGGACATGTTTCTCCGGCCTTCACTCGAGCGTGAGATCGCGGAAATCCGCTATGTGAAGGATATGAACCTGAACACGATCCGCTTCGAGGCCAAAATGGAGAGCCGCCGTTTTCTCGAGATGTGCGACCGGGAAGGGATCCTTGTCATGGCAGGGTGGTGCTGCTGCGATCATTGGGAGAAATGGGACAAATGGGACGAGGAGGACTACCAGGTTTCCGCTGAGTCCCTCCGCGACCAGATCCGGCGGATCCGGAATCATCCGAGCTTTTTCACGTGGTTGAATGGCAGCGACGGCCCTCCCAATGAGCGCGCCGAAAAGGGGTACCTCGATGTGTTGAGGAAACTCGAGTATGAGAACCCGGTCCTTTCCTCCGCTACCGATAAGCCGGCCAAAGCCAGCGGCCCCTCAGGGGTGAGAATGACGGGCCCGTACGAATACGTTCCACCGGTCTACTGGTATCTCGACACGAAAAACGGGGGAGCGTACAGCTTCAACACCGAGACGAGCCCCGGTCCTGCGGTTCCGCCGGTCGAGAGCTTGAGGAAAATGTTCCCCAAAGAAGTGTTATGGCCGATCAACGATTTCTGGTACTACCACGCGGGCGGCGGCGCGTTCAAAGATATCAAGATTTTTACTGAAGCATTGAATCAGCGTTTCGGCGCCGCAGCAAGCCTCGAAGACTACGCCATGAAAGCTCAAGTGATGGCTTACGATGGTGAACGCGCCATGTTCGAAGCCTATGCCCGCAACAAGTACACTTCGAACGGCGTCATCCAGTGGATGCTGAACAATGCCTGGCCCTCGTTGATCTGGCATCTTTATGACTATTACCTGAGACCGGCCGGCGGATATTTCGGGACCAAGAAAGCCTGCGAACCGGTTCACATTCAATATTCCTATGACGATCGTTCCGTGGTCGTCGTCAGCAGCTACAACCGGGATCTCAAAGGCCTCAAAGCCGCCGTGAAAGTCTATAACCTGGACATGACGGAGAAGTTTTTCCAGGAGGCGGGGATCGATGCCACCGCCGACTGCACGAAGCGTGTGCTGACCATCCCGGAAATTTCGGGATTGAGCTCGACTTATTTCGTAAAAATGACTCTGACGGATCCACAGGGAGCGCTCCTGAGTTCGAATTTCTACTGGCTCTCATCCAAGCAGGAAACGCTGGACTGGGCCAAAACCACCTGGTACTACACGCCAACCAGGGATTTTGCCGACTTCACGGCGCTCAAGTCCCTTCCGGCGGTCGACCTGAAGGTGGAAGCCGGGACCCGGCGGCAGGGATCCGAAGAAATGGCCCGAATTACGGTTGAAAATCCTGCCAAAAGCCTGGCTTTCTTCGTGAGGCTGAAAGTGAATAACAGCCGCGACGGTGAAGAGATCCTTCCGGTTCTATGGCAGGACAACTATTTCTCGCTCTTGCCAGGTGAGAAGCGGGAGCTGACGGCAACCTACGATCCCCGTCAACTGAAAGGGGCAGGTATTGCCGTTGAAATCCAGGGTTGGAACATCACGCCCAAATCGATCACGCCAGCAAAGTGAACAAAAGGAGGACGAAGAAATGAAACTACTGATCGCAGCATTGATTTTCATGACGATACCGGTTGCCCTGGCATTCGCCGCGGAAACTCAAAATAGAGTGACGAAGTTCGTGCGCTTTTCCGCAGGCCGGCGAATCGGCTTTGGAATCCTGGAAGGCGCCGCCATCCGAGAGATTGACGGCAATTTCCTGTCAGGCGGTAAACCTACAGGCAAGACCATTCCACTTTCGGAAGTGAAGCTTCTGGCCCCGGTTGAACCATCCAAGATCATTGCGGTCGGCCTCAATTATAAAAGCCATCTAGGGGAGCGGCAGGCCCCGGCCTATCCCGGCCTCTTTTCCAAGTTTCCGACCACGATCATCGCAGCGGGGGATACTATCGTTATTCCACCAGGCGCGGAAGATGTGCATTACGAGGGCGAAATGGTCGTCGTAATCGGAAAGAAGGCCTCCCGCATCGCGGAATCCGAGGTTCCCAGGCATATATTCGGGATTACCGCCGGGAATGACGTGAGCGAGAGGATCTGGCAAAAGAACGACCTCCAATGGTTCAGGGCGAAAGGGAGTGACACTTTTGGCCCCTTGGGTCCGTGCGTGGCCCAGGGATTGAATTACGACGATCTGAAGCTTACGACACGGCTGAACGGTGAAATCCGGCAGTCTCAACGCACCAGCGACCTGCTTTTCCCGGTCGCCAAAATTGTGAGCTATGTCAGCCAGTTTGTGACCCTGCTTCCGGGAGACCTGATTTTCACCGGGACGCCGGGAACGACGAAGCCGATGAAGCCGGGGGACGTCGTGGAGATCGAACTCGAAGGAGTTGGAATCCTGCGGAATACCGTCTCCGGCCCGGCTAATTAGCAGATATCCGTAATGAGCAAACAGGCTGCAGCCATATTTGCATCCCCAGGTTCCATATCCTGTGGGTCGGGGATTCACTGGCTGTTTCCAAACCTGAAAACGAGGCATTATGGATCGGGCCTTCAGCCCTGTCTGTCACTTCTGATTCAATCCCATACCTACATGAACTGAAGTTCAAGGATAGGACCATGTCTGAATCGAATCGACGCCAGTTCTTGAAACTATCATCCGCCGTCCTGGGGATGGCTGGGAGTCAAAACATGAACCTGAAAGCGGGTGAAAGCAGGAGCTCGGACAGTTTTTCAGCTGCCCAGCGGAAGGCACGGAAGGAACTCTGGAGCCTTATGGGCGATCTCCCCTGGGATCATCACCCCGGGCCGGCCAGGCTGCTCCGCAAAGAAAAGCACGATGGCTATTCCCTCGAAAGATTGGTGCTCGACCTGAACGGCCAGGAGCCTGTTCCGGCGATCCTTCTCATCCCGGACAATCTGAAGGGCAAGGCGCCGGGCATGCTTTACATCCACTGGCACGGCGGGATGTACGACTTGGGTAAAGAACAGCTGCTGCAGGGAGTGAAAGCCCAGCCGGCATACGCCCCGGTCTTCGCGGAAAAGGGGATTGTCACTCTGGCAATCGACTCCTGGTGCTTCGGCGAGCGCAAGCATGCCCAGGCAGGCAAAACCGGAGAAGAGGACGCATTCAAGCTCATGTTGTGGCGGGGGCAGGTGCTCTGGGGGATGATGATGTTCGATGAAATCCGCGCCCTGGATTATCTGGCATCCCGACCGGAAGTGGATCCGGCGCGCATCGGAACCCTCGGCATGTCCATGGGAGCCACCAAGGCCTGGTGGCTCGCGGCCCTCGACACCAGAATCCGGCTGTGTGCCGACGTGTGCTGCATGACCGACTTTGATTCCCTGATACAAGCCGGAAACCTGAAAGGCCACGGCATTTATTACTATGTTCCATCGCTTTTGAAAAAATTCTCCACCTCGAGGATCAACGAACTGATAGTGCCCAGACCCCACCTCAGTGTGAATGGCCGCAAAGACGACCTCACCCCGCCTGCCGGTGTGGAAGCCGTACGCAATCACCTGCTGCCGCTTTATCGCCGCAACGGAAAAGAGGAAAACTGCCGGATAGACTTGTTTGACTGCGCCCATCAGGAGCTGCCGGAAATGCGCAGCCTTATTCTCGAATGGCTGGACCGTCACCTTTTAAAAGTTAATTCACCGTAATGCTTTGGCCGATTATGATCCTTGATTGGCATAATTCAGATCGTGGGAGATCCCTTGAAAGCCGGAACTGGAAAACGGGCGCTATGGACGCTCGCAATTTGCGGCATCCTGATCAGCGTTGCCGCCGTCGGATGGAACAGTATCAGGAAATCTGAAATCCGGCGTCGCGTCTATCGGATCGGCTGGGAGAACGATCCCCCGTTTCAGATGGAGGATTCCAGCGGCAATCCTACGGGTTTGGCCATTGACTTGGTCCGCGAGGCCGCAATTAAAAAAGGATTGCAGCTTGAATGGGTAAAATGCTCAAAAAGCTCCGAGCCCTCCCTGGGTAACAAAGCGGTCGATCTCTGGCCGCTGGTGACCATCACCCCCGAAAGGCTCAAGAAATTCCACATCACGGAGGGCTACCTCGACATCAATCGTTGCCTCGTAGTGCAAGCCGGGAGTCCTTACCAGCAGCCTGAAGATTTATCCGGCGCCATCGTCAGCATTTTCGACCTGCCGGTCAATAATCTCGGAGCCAACCTGGCGTTGAGAACCGTGCGTCTTGTCCCAAGGCAATCCTGCGAAGAGGCGATAACCGACGTTTGTCGAGGGAAGTCTCAAGCCGCCTTCATGGAGGAATACACCGCGATCACAGCCCTTATGAGCGGTGTGGGCTGTGCAAACCAGAAGATCCGGTTGATTCCGATCTCTGGGCCGAAGCCTCAATTGGGCATCGGAGCCACGTTCGAATCTCAGGAAGCAGCCGATCTCCTTCGGGAGGCAATCGGCGTCATGGCCTCGGAAGGCCGTCTCAGCGAGATCCTTGCCCGCTGGAGTTACATGTCGAGCCATAATCTCGAGCTGGTTACCGCACTGTTGGAGGCCCGGCGTACAGAACGCTGGCTGACGGTCATCCTGTCCATCTTCGCCTCGCTCTTTGTGCTCACGCTCTGGCAGGCGATTCGCGTACGGAGTGAGCGCAATCGTGCCGCAGACGCCGAAGCCGCGCTTCGTGAAACCGAGGAGCGGTTCCGGACCATCGTGGAGTTGGCCCCGGACGGGATTTACTTCATTGGGCGCGAAAGCAAGTTTATCGAGGTCAACCGGACCGTATGCTCCCAGCTGGGATACACCAGGGAAGAAATGCTCCAGAAGAGAATTGTCGACATCCTGCCAAAAGATAGGGTGGAAGGTGTATACGACAGGCTCCGCCAATCAAGCGCCGCCGGAGTTTCCTATGAAAGCCGGCTGGTCAAGTCGGATGGATCCGAATTGCCGGTCGAACTGAAGATTCGCGAGGTCAGCTTTGCCGGACAGCAGGCGTATGTCGGGATCGCGCGTGACATCAGCGAAAGGAAGCGCTCCGAGCAGGCATTGCGCGAATCGGAAAGCCGATTCCGGGAACTGCTGGAAACCCTGCAGCTGGCCGCAGTGACCACGGACCGGCTGGGAAATTTCACCTTCTGCAACGATTTTCTCCTCAGCCAGACCGGATGGCGGCGGGATGAAATCATGGGCAGGCCGATCGGGGAATTTGTCGCGCCGGAAAATAAGTCCGCTTGCGCCGAATGGATGAAATCGGCGTTTGAAAGGAAGCGCACACATTCGTTTTCTGAATTCGCCTTTCTGACGAGTGACGGGAAGCGAAGATGGGTTGAATGGAACAGCACGCTGCTGCGCGACGGGGAAGGACGAAGCGTCGGCCTGGCTATCCTGGGAGTGGATGTTACCGACCACAGGAACCTGCGCGAGCAGTACCTGCAGTCTCAGAAACTCGAGAGCATAGGAAGGCTGGCAGGCGGAGTTGCTCACGATTTCAACAACATTCTGACCGTCATCAACGGATTTGCCGAATTGATCTACGGGCAAATGGACGCCTCCAACCCTCTCCGCCACGATATGGAGCAAATACTACTGGCGGGAACCCGGGCCGCGGAGCTGACGCAGCAGCTTCTCGCTTTCAGCCGCAAGCAGGTCGTCCAGCCCAGGACACTGAACCTGAATTCCGTCATCTCTGGGTCGGAAAAAATGTTCCGGCGCCTGGTCGGGGAGGATGTGGAACTTTCCACCGCGCTATCGCCGGACGCGGGGCTGGTTACCGTGGATCCCGGTCAGGTGAACCAGGTTCTGATGAATCTGCTGGTGAACTCCCGCGATGCCATGCCCGTGGGCGGCAAGCTCACCATAGAGACGTCGAACGTGGAGGTTAACAACCGCCAGGCCGCCGAACACCCCGAAATGCTGCCCGGGTTTTACGTTCTATTGACCGTGAGAGACAATGGCAAAGGAATGGATGAAGCCACCAAAAGCAGGATTTTTGAACCATTTTTCACCACCAAGCAGATGGGTGTCGGCACGGGCCTTGGATTGGCGACGGTGTACGGGATTATCCGGCAGAGCAAGGGCCACATCCTGGTGGATAGCGAGCTGGGCCAGGGGACCATCTTCAGGATTTACTTTCCCCGCGCGGACCAGTCGGCCGAGAACGCGAAAGATGCAGAGCCGGTACCGGAAGAACTCCGGGGCACGGAAACTGTGCTGGTGGTGGAAGACCAGAAGGAAGTGCGAAGGCTTGCCCGGTCGGTCCTGAAAAACCTTGGATATAATGTCCTGGAAGCGGCAGACGGTCTGGAAGCACTGTCCGTGGCCGATCAATACCAGGATCGGATCCACCTTCTCTTGAGCGACATCGTCATGCCGGGGATGAGCGGCAAAGAATTGGCCGCCCGGATGATGAAGTGCAGGCCGGACACCGCTGTGCTCCTGACATCGGGTTATTCGAATGACTTCGCTTTGCATCGAGTCGTCTCCGACCAGGAGATCGCCTACCTGCCCAAACCCTATTCCTCCCGCGGTCTCGCGAAAAAAGTTCGTCAAATCATCGACGGCCGAGCGTCCTGAAGATTCCCGCAAGTACGGACTCGCAGCGAATTCAAGATAACCGACACGCTCGACAGCACCATGGCTGCTGCCGCGGCAATGGGATTCAGCAGGCCCGCAACTGCGAGGCTGATGCCGGCTGCATTGTAGAGAAAGGCCCAGAACAGGTTCTGGCGGATTATCCGCACCGTTGCCCGGGCCAGGGAGAAGGTTTCGGGAATGCGGCGGAGATCCTGGCTCATCAAGGTGACCGGTGCCGCTTTCATGGCGATGTCCGTGCCGGTGCCCATGGCAATCCCAAGATCCGCTTGCGCCAGTGCCGGAGCGTCATTGACACCGTCACCCACCATCGCAACGATTTTTCCTGCGCCGCGCAATTCGCGGATGATCTGTTCCTTGTCGCCCGGCAGGCAGCCTGCCCGGTATTCGTCGGCCCCGATTGCTGCTGCGACGTGGGCGGTTGCCAAGGGAGTGTCTCCCGACACAAGCCAAATCCGCATTCCCTGGCGTTTGAGCACTGAGACCGCGTCCCGGGCTGACGGCCTGATTCGGTCGCCGAATGCCAGCGCGCCGCGAATCGCGCCATCCCAGCCGAACCACGAAACTGTGAGCCCTTGGAGCGCCCATGAGTCGGTGGTGGAGTCCAGGCACGCCGGCGGGACAGCGGACCGCTCCTCAGCGAAAGCCCGGCTTCCGACGAACACATGGCGGCCGGCAACGCTACCGCAAAGGCCACGTCCACCCTCGGTCCGAACGTTCTCGGCCTGGAGAAGATCCAGGGATTGGGCGCGGGCATGGTTGACCAGCGCACAACCAAGCGGATGTTCGGAATAGCGTTCCAGTGAAGCGATCAGGATGAGGATTTCGCTGCCGATCTTTTCGCCGGCGACGGACTTTTCCGCCTCAACCAAGGCGGAATCCGCCAGTTTAAACTGACCTACGGTGGCGGTGCCGGTCTTATCCAGAACGAGCAGATCCACCCGTCCCACCGTTTCCAGGAAACGGGTATCCGACACCAGGATCCCGCGCCGCGAAGCTTTACCGACCGCCGCGGTCACCGCCAGCGGGGTGGCAATTCCCAGGGCGCAGGGGCAGGCGACCACCAACACCGTAATGGCCCGCATCAGGGCCGCTCCCATCCCTTCAAACCACAGCGCGCCGGCGAAGGTGATGATCGCGACACCGATAACTGCCGGAACAAATCCGCGCGCGATCCGATCCGCTTGCCGCTCAAGCTCCGATCGCGTGCTCATGGCCTTCTCAACCATCCGGATGATCTGGGAAAGGGTGGTGTCCTCGCCCGTCCTGGTGACCCGGACCTGCAACAATCCGCCGCCGTTGGTGCTTCCGCAGATCACATGGACCCCGGCTTCCTTCAGAACCGGCGCAGATTCACCGGTGAGAACCGATTCGTCAACATGGGATTTGCCTTCCAGAACCACACCGTCCGCAGGCACACCCTCTCCCGCCTTCACGGTGAAGATCATCCCCGGCGCCAGTTCTGCGACGGATAGGAATCTCTCGACTCCCCCGTCCATCACGCGCGCTTTCTGGGGCAGCATCCGATAAAGCAGCGAAACGGCTCGTGCCGTGCTCTCCCGCGCTCCCCGTTCGATCAATTTTCCCGCGAGCACCAGCGTGACTATGGCGCAGGCCGTGTCAAAATAGTAATGCGGGCCGTTGAGCATCGCCTGGATCGAAGAATAGATCCATGCTGAAAGGATGCCCAGAGCCAGGAGCGTTTCCATCCGGATCGACCATTCCTTTAATCCCAGGAAGGCGATCCGCAGGATCGGCCAGCCGGAATAGAAAACGGCGGGTGCGGAAAGGGCCATGAGCACAAACGGGACATACCGGCGCGCGCTGTCGGCGACATATTCGAAATAGCCGACATAGAACACCATGCTGAAATACATGACGTTCATCCAGATGAAAGCAGCCAGCCCGATACGCAACAGCAGATCGCGGCGTTCCCTGGCCTCCAGGTCGCGCTGCCCGGAATACTCGCTGCAGTGATAGCCCAGTGCAGCGACCTTTTGTTCGATTTTCCCCGGCGGCAGATATTGAGGGTGGTACCTTACACGCACCAGATCCGACGCAAAAAATACCTCCGCCGACCGGACTCCGGGCTGCGAGCAGAGCGCCTTTTCAATCAGCCAGGCGCAGGACGCGCACCACATCCCGGTAACATGGAAAAGGGCTTCGCGCGTTTCCGCCGTCTCGGGGATCGCCGGAATGGTTCCTTCGCCGATGCCATTTTCAGGCCTGGCTATAAGCCCCAGCCGGATGCTTTGCCGGAAAAGATCCGTATCTCGGAGATCCACACCTGACGCGACGATGCCGCTTTCGCGAAGTATGGAGTAAACATTCAGGCAGCCGTGGCAGCAGAAAATCCGTTCGGCATCCGGGAAAACCTGTTTTAACCGTCCGGATCGAAGCCTGGAGCCACAGAGATTGCAGGTGTCGTGATCGGTCATCGACTGGCCATTGCCAAGAAACATCCGGCTCAGCGGATGGCGCCTTTCTCATCGAGCATCACCGGATTGGCGCGCCTGGCTTCCACATAAGCATAAACAAGGATCCCAATGAAAAGCAGGACCGTGAAGCCGAGAAAAACGACCAGGAAAGGAACGCGCCGGTGCGCAGGCCGGCTTGATGGTGCCTGGCTCATCGCGGCTTTTTCTCCGGGGGCATGAGAAAGGTCATGTCCACATATTCTATCGTGTTGCCGGGAGTTGTGCCAACGCGGAACCGGAAATGATTGACCTCCTGCGCCCCGGCGAACCGATCCACAGAGATTTCAAACTCTTCCTGAACCTGCTGCGAGGACAGCAACGGCAGAGGATTTTGCCTGAGCCGCAACTCGGCACCGGGGAGATCCTCCAACGAAAGGACAACCCTGGCTTCCATCGAGCTTCGATTAGCCGCGCTGAGCCGGAACTTATTGTAAATCCGGCCATCCTCGCCGACTCGGAACAGCGTGGATCTGTCAGGCATGATCCGTACCAAAACAGGGTGACGCATGGAAAGGGCGACAAAAAGCCCCGAGGTGTAGAAGAGAAGAATCAGCATCACTGCGACTCTCTTCGGGTCGCGCAGACCGATCTTTCGATACCAGGGTTCCTGTTTACTGGTCAGCAACTCTCCCCCTTCACCCCAGGAATAGTGAATGAGGCCAGGCTGGCCCAACCGGCCCAGAATCTCCGAGCAGGCATCGATGCATTCGGCGCAGTGAACACATTCGATCTGGTAGGGCGATTTCCGTATGTCGATCCCCATGTGGCAAACCCGGATGCACTTTTTGCATTCGATGCAGGCGCCTTCCGGATCGCGATACTGGACCAGAAGCGTCTGGCTGTCCGTCAGCATCCCCTGCAGATAGCCGTATGGACATATGGTGGTGCAAAATTTCTGGCGCACAAGCGTGAAATCGAGGAAGGTAATCAGGGTAACGGTCGCCCCGGAAATTCCCGCTGCTGTCCTGATGTCGAGCGAAAGCAACCGTTTCAGCAGATCGATCGGCTCCACAAAATAGGAGATGAAAACGAAGGCGAGAAACACCGACGCTATGGCGACAATCCCATAAAAGGCTGCCTGCACGGCCAGCTTCCTCGACCCGGCGCTCCAGCGCAGCGTCTTTTTGGTGATCACACGGCGAAGCTTGTCTTCCAGCTGAAGAGAGACTTCGCTGAATATCATCTGTGGACAAAGGTAGCCGCAGTAGATCCGCCCGTAGAGCATCGCTCCGACCAAAATCAGAAACATCAGGAACATCAGGGTGAAAAAGAGTATGCCGAATTCGCTGATCCAGAGTTCATAACCGAAAAAGTGGAAGCGTTGCTTTGGAATGTCGAAGCGTAGGACATTCGAAAACGGTAGTGCCACAAAAACCAGGAAACAGATCAAGTGAACGATTTTTCGTGTCCTGTGATACCGGGTGCCGGGAAGTGGCGGATCTGCGTCGCCTCCTGCGGCAGGGCGAGGACGCATGGATTTCGCCGGTTTTGGCTTGGGGGTCGGGTTTGTTCCGGTAGTCGACATGATTCTAGTGGCAGCACGAGCCTTTCAGGTTGGGAAGCATACCATGGGCCATCACGCCGCGATAGATCAACAGGAAGCCCAGGAGGATCATGCCCATTGCTCCTATCCAATGGCTCCATCGACGCAGCGGCGCGGTAATGAACGAGGAAAGAAGGCCCGTGGCCACCATCGCGCCCGAGGTTCCAAGACCGAAGGCCAGCATGGTCGCGGCTCCCGCCAGAAGAGAACCGGTTTCAATCGCCTTGAGAAGCCCGGCGTATAGAAATCCGCAGGGCAGAAAACCGAGGCAGAGTCCCAACATGAATTTGCTGCGCCGGCTCGGTGACTGGAAAAGCCCGGCAGCGGCCTTGCTGATCCTGCCGATATAACGGTTCGAAGCCGGCGGAAGCAAATTCGAGATAGGCAAGAAGCCCGAAAAGGACAGCCCCGTCACGACCAGCAGGACGCCCGCGACCATCGCTGCCGTATCCTCAACGCCAGCGAGCTTCCCGACCAATCCCAGAGCCTTGCCGGCCGCCCCGGCCAAGCAGCCAAGAAACATGTAGGTCAGGATTCTCCCGGCATTGTAAGCCAGATGGGCGGGGATGAGACTGGAGCGGGTTCCAGCGCCTGCCAGCGGCAAGCTGTAGGCAAGCACGAGGGGGCCGCACATCTGAACACAATGGAGGCTTCCCAGCAGGCCGAAGCTGAATATAAGGGCAAAATCGAAGGAAATCACGATGGAACCTCGGCCGCGGCCCGGGGTTTATGGATTGGTAATCAGCTCAACTGCTCCAGCACGGGGAGGTAGATTTCTTTCGGTATCCAATGGCATCAAACCTTTCCGGCACTCAGGTTGTAGCGAATATTCTCGTTGATTGCTGGGATCGTGACGCATTCACGATAAAATTCGAACTTCTTCATCAGGATGGCATGGGTCGGGCATCGGGATGCGCACAAGGCGCACCGTATACAGGTCGTTTCGTCCTTGAGCATCACCGCACCCAGGGCATCCAGCTCTTCAACGGAAGCCCCTTCGAAATCGGATGCCCCCAGGCCGAGCATGGCCGAAGCCTGTTTCATCAGCATTTCGCTCGAGGCAACCTGCCCCAGGCCAATCAGCCGGATCAGATTTTCAGGGCAGACATCAACGCAGCCGTTGCAGGCAATGCAATGGGAGGTGTCGAAGACGGTATTGACGTTGCAGCGCAGACATCGCGCACCCTGCCGCCGCGCTTCTTCTTCCGGGTATCGTTCTTCGATGATGTCCAGGGACGCCGCTCTTTTTTCGCTCTCCAAAACCGGCGGATTGGCCCGCGGCACCCGCGACCACCCCTCTGCCATGGTATAGCTGGCCGGCACCCATTGGCGCCGGACAGCGACGTCCGTCCGAGTTCCCCGCAGGAAATCGTGCATCGAGCGGGCGGCTATCTGCGCCGACGCGACGGCATCAATGAACAGCCGCGCTCCGTGCGCAATGTCGCCACACGCGAAAATATCGGGGGCGGTTGTCTGGTAGGTTTTGCGGTCCACCTTGATCAAGCCGCGCTCCGACTCCACCCCGTCGGCGGGATGGAGGAAAGAAAGGTCGGAAGTCTGGCCGATGGCGAAGAGGATCGTATCCGCTGGGATGTCCTCGACCACCGATTCGTCGAACGCGGGATTGAAGCGTCCGTTTTCATCGAAAACGGAGGTGCATTGCACGGTTCTCAAACCCCGCAATTGGCCGCTCTCCCCCAGCACCATCCGCGGTCCGCGCCGGTTGTGAAGGTGGATACCCTCCTCCTCTCCTTCGATGACCTCGATTTCGTCGGCCGGCATCTCCTCGCGGGACTCGAGGCAAACCACATGGACTTCCTTGTCCCCACTCAACCTGAGCGCGGTGCGAGCTACGTCATAGGCAACCTGCTCACCCCGCTCCATTTCGGCGAGCGCTTCCACGCGGCTGGATGATTCGACCGGGCGCAAGGCGGAGCGGGCGACGTCGTAAGCCACGTTGCCGCCGCCGATCACCACGACCCGCCGTCCCAGCGGCAAGGGGGTTCCCTCGTTGAACGCCCGCAGGAACTCCATGCCATCGTAAACGTTCGGCAGATCGCTTCCGGGAATCGACAGTTTCCTCCCCTTGGGGAGGCCGATCCCGAGGAAGATGGCTTTGTAGCCTTCGCGGCGCAAATCGGCGATCGAAAAATCCCTCCCGAGCTGCATGTTGCAGCGCAGATCAACGCCGAGCGAAAGAATGGCCTCGATTTCATGATTCACCAACTCTCGCGGCAGGCGGAAAACTGGAACCCCGATCGTGAGCATGCCGCCGGGTTTAGACAACGCTTCGAATACCGTGACCTTGTACCCAATCTGGGCCAGGTCGTGAGCGACCGTCAGTCCCGAAACTCCGGCGCCCACAACTGCGACACGCTCGTACGAACCACGGTTCTGGGGCAGCATACGCTGATCGCAGGCTTCGCGGTACATCCTGTAATCGCCGGTCTCCGGGCCGTAAACCTCGTTCACGAACCGCTTGAGGGCCCGGATGGCAACGGGAGCGTCGAGATCACCGCGGCGGCAGTTCAGCTCGCACGGCGCGCCGCAAACCCGGCCGCAAATCGAGGCGAAAGGGTTGGTAGCGCGAATAATCCGGTAGGCGTCTTCGTAGCGTCCCTCGGCGATTGCCGTCACATAGCCGCAGGCATCCGTGTGCACCGGACAGGCATCCTGGCATTTGACCATCGCGGTCCAATAGTCACACGCATCCGGAACCTGGATCTGAAACAACGGGTTCTCCATAACGCCCCGACCTCAGTGAGATTTTCTGAAGGCAAAACCGATAAGCACGATTGCGAACAGAGTCGCCAACCCGCCGACGAGATACATGAATCCGGGGGACGTCTGAGCCACCTCGTTGAACTTCTGCACCAGCGGCCCGCGATCGGGATGCCCGGTTTCGCCGTACATATAGATAATGATATAGAGAATGGCGCTTATGGCGATCACCGGGAATGCCAGCTTGAGAAAGCCGGGAACATCCGTTCCTTCGCGTTCAGTGATCCAGCCGTCCGCGTAATTTTTTATGCCGGTCTGGTTCTTCTGCTCGGCCATGATTCGCTTCTCCCTTTAGGATCCGGGGCAGGTCCCGGGATCGCAGTCTGTCTCAACTCACCGTGCCCTGGTCGCGGGATCCCGGTCCCTGCTCGCCGGAATCCTCATCCTCGAGCATCCTGTACTTTGCCTCCTCGCTTCTCCGTCCCCAATATCCGTGTTTCAGCGACCGGATAAAAAAGAAGAGGGCTCCGAACGCGAGCAGGAAAAAAAGGAAGTACGAAAAGAAAATGCTCGGATAGGAATAATCCATGATCCTTCTCTCTTACTTCTCGTAATCGTTATCCGGACGCCAGTTCTTGGCCCGGCCAAGGGTTTGCAGGTATGCTGTCAGGGCTGAAAGTTCCGCGGGGTCGTTCGCGATCCACGGGAACGGCGGCATGATCGAGCCGGGCACCAGGTCCCGCGGATTCCGGAAATGGGTCTTGTGCCATTGAGCGTCATATTTGCCGCCGACGCGCGACAGGTCAGGACCGGTCCGTTTGGTTCCGAACATATGCGGATTGTCGTATACGAATTCGTCCGGTGTCGAGATCGGCGAATCCACTCCCCGCCAGCCTGATCGTTTGGTATCGGCGAACAAGGTCCGGGTCTGTTGGGTGTGGCAGTACCAGCAGCCCTCACGGTTGTATATCTGCTTTCCCTTCATCTGCAGGTCATTAAGCGGGACGAGTTTCCCGGTCATTCCCTTGGACGGATCGCTGTTCTCGAACGGATGACCCCAGCTTTTGTCGATCATGGGCGGCACAACCGTCGTCAGCACGCCGCCGATGAAAAACAACAGAAGCGCTGCGGCCACCGCGAAGGAAGCGCTGTTATCAGCTTTGCTCAGCATTGATTTTTCTCCTTTCCGCTCACGCTGCCGCCGTTTTTTCGCCGGGGCCGCCCTCTTTGGCACCGATCACCGTCGCCATGATGTTGTAGGCGAAAAACACGATGCCCAGGAAGATAAGCACGCCGGAGAAGAACCGGACAATCCAGGTTGGCTGCAATGAGATGACCGTATCGATGAAGGGAATCGACGGGTTATTCCACTGCCACCCCTGCCAGAAACCGCCCAGCCACAGGGTGACAAAAAAGCCCAGGCCGCCCACCAACATTAGCCAGAAACTCCAGTTGGCCATGGAGTCCGAGTGTAGCCTCGTCCCGAACACCCTCGGAATGATGTGATAGATCCCGGCGATCGCGAAAAACGAAAATGCCCCGAGCACGGCCATGTGGGCATGGCCGGGGATCCAGTCGGTTTTCGACACGATCGCGTTTACGACGCGTAGACTGTGCATAGGCCCCTGGAAGCAGGTGAGGAGGTAGAAGATCACCCCCGTCATGAGAAATTTGAGGGGAACGTTTTCGCGCAATTGCTGCCACTGTCCCTGCATGGTGGCGAAGAAATTGTAGACCACCGCCCATACCGGGATCAGGAGCATCACCGAGAAGGCGATGGCGATGGTCTGGAGCCACTGGGAAATCGGCCCGTGGATCATGTGGTGCGCGCCAGTCCAGACATAGACGAAGGCCAGCGACCAGAAACCGATCATGGACAGTTTATGGCTGTACAGCGGGGTGTTCGAAGCTCTGGGAATGAAGTAATAAGCCAGGGCCAGGCCGATGGGCGTGAAAATGAGCCCTACCGCATTGTGAACGTACATCCAGTTCAGATTCGCCTGGTTGACCCCGGTGGCAAACAGCACCGCGAAATTGCCGGTCAGATAAACGAATGCCGTCCAAAGGATGGTCCCCATCACATACCACAGCGAAACGTACATCTGCAGATATTTGCGCTGGGCGATAGTTCCGAAAATGTTGGCTCCGAACATGATCCACGCAACCACGACCAGCACGTCGAGCGGGAGAGGCAGTTCGGCATACTCCAGGCCTTGATTCCAGCCGGCCAGCAGAGAGACAACGGCGCCGAGGACGATGACATTCCAAATAACGGCTGTCGCCACACCCAGCTTCTCACTCCACAGCTTGACCCCACAAAGGCGGGGGACCAGGTAAAAAGCGAGACCCATGTCGGCCGCCAGCAGCCAGCCAAAAAGCATTCCGTTGATGTGCAGCGGCCGGAGGCGGCCATAAGTGAAAATGGAGACCGTGCCCAGCAGCTCGGGCCAGACGAATTTTGCGGCAATGGTTATCGCAATGATCCCAACAATGAAGAAATAGGCGACGCCGCTGAGCAAAAACCAGCGTGCAGTCAGGTCGGAATGTTCGACTGCTGCGCCTCCGGTCCGGGCTCTCACCTCGCCTGAAGTATTGTTTGGTGCCATAGGGACTCCACGGGAAAAATCGGCTGTAAGCGCCGAGTTTCAGCTATACGAATCCTCACCTGAAAACCGTCAGAGAAATCCCGCGCCCGACGCCGGACTTCCCTGCGGGATCACTTGATGTTCATGCTGCGAATGAAGTTGACGAGGTCTCCGACCTCGTTTTGAGAAAGCCCATAATCCATCCAGGGCGGCATGGCCGTTCCCTGGACCCCGTACAGGATCGATTCAAACAGGCGCCGGTCGTTCAGGCTATTGACAAATGCGCTGTTGCGCAGGTTTCGCGGACGGGGGACGATGTCGACCGAATTCGGCCCCTTCCCATCGGCTTTGCGCCCGTGGCAACCTGAACAGCGCTGCACGAAGGTGGTTTCGCCACGCCCCGCCGATTCGGCGCCGGCGGCTACGGGGTTCTTTTCCGGAACCGAGCGGGCTTTGAGCTCCTTCCGGGGTTCGTTCACGTAGGTTTTCTCCACATGGGCAAACACCCCGCGAACCTGCTCATCATTCAGGACCTTTCCCCATGCGGGCATCGACGTGCCCGGAACGCCTTCACGGATCGACTGGTAGAACCGGTCGGCCGGTTTGCTGTTGATAAACGCGGCGCGGGTCAAGTCGCGCGGCGCCGGATCCAGGTACCATGCAATCGTGCCGCTCCCGTCTCCCTTGTCGCCGTGGCAGCGGGCGCAGAGCCCGGCATAGGTTGCCTCCGGCGTCGGAAAAGCGGGAGGAGTGTTGAGGCCGGTGAGGTAGGCCGAGAGAGCACGGAATTCCCTGGCCTGGAAGCGGAAGGCCGGCATGATTGAATCCGGGATGCGGGAGCGGGGATCCTTGAAGTGATCCTGCAGCCATTCCTCGTTCTTAATCAAGCCCTCGAAACTCAGATCGGGCGCGATGCCGCCATCCGCGGTTCCCATCTTGTGGCAAGCGGTGCAGGCTCGGCTGCGCAGTGACTTTTCGCCTTCGGCAGCCAGCACCTTGGAGTCTTCTGCGCCAACAGGTTCCTCTTTAGCCGGCACTCTTTCGTTCAGGCGGGCGCGGTAGCGTTCCATCGAGGTCTCGGCAAAGTTCATTCCGCGCCTGCTTTTGAGGAATATCACCAGTGCTTTTGTATCGTCTTCGCTGAGGTTGAATTTGGGCATGAAGGAAGTGGCGATGTTGGCCCTGGGTTCGACAATCGACTCCCAGAGGTAGTCCAGCTTCCACTTTTTGCCCACCTCGGTCAGGTCCGGTCCCAGGGTGCCTTCGGAGAGCCCGTCGATGCGGTGGCACCCATAGCAATTCTGACTGAAGAAGAGTTTTCTTCCTTTGTCGACCTGGGCCGTTCCCTGGAAATTCTCCTCGGTGTGGCACAGCGCACATTTGGCCTGCATATATTCTTTGCCTTTGAGCTTGGAGGCAAAGTCGCTGCGCCATTCCGACTGCGTCACGTAGCCGATCATCGGCTCGGGCCAGAAGGGATCCTGCCCGTGACTGTAGAAGGTCTTCAGCCCCCGCCCTTGTCCATCGTGACAGACGGTGCATCCAAAATCCGAAAATTTGTGCCGCCGTTCCCATCGCCCGTTGACCAGACGGTCTCCGAGAGCTTCCGAGTAGGGATGGGTCTTGAGTGGCTGGAAATGCTCTTTGAACCTCGGATCATCCGAGGCAATGTGACAGGTAAGGCAGCGGTCGACATGCGTGTCGCCGAACTGGGTCACGATCACCTGTTCGATCCGGGGCTGCCGGGCATCGAGAGCGGCGCGCTCGGCGTCCGTTTTCGCCAGCGTGCGCGCCTGATCGAAATAGGCGTACTGCTGTCTTTCCCAGGGGTGGAAAAACTGGTCGTAAAAAACGATGCCGTGAACTATCAGAACGACGAAGGCTGCGATGGCTAATGCTGTGCGCATATGGTTTTCCCCTCCCTCACCACGGTGTGACGAAGGACCAGTTGGGGCCCCGGAAGAATGTGCCGATAATAATCAGGATGATGTTGATCAGCACAAAGGATACGAATAAGGTGTTGGCCAGGAGACGTTCGCGTGCGAACCAGCGGCCTACTCCCCCCGGATTGCGGTCAAGATAGGGGAGTAGGAAAAGCACCAGGACAGCGATAGTCGGGAGGCCTATGCCTCCCCAGAACGCCGAATAGCTCACCATCTCCTGCAACCCGAGGAAATACCATGGCGCTTTGGCGGGATTGGGCGGATGCATGACGTTGACCGGCTCCTCAAGCGGCGCACTGAACAGAAGGGAGAGCGTAAGGATCACGGCCAGGGTGAGCATCAAGACGAAATAGCTCGGACATCAGAAGGTGCGGCCAGCTGTACACCGAATTATCGGGGACATTGCCTACCTTGGTGAAGGGGCCACGAACGAATCCCTGAAGCCCATAGGTTTTGAGCTTGCCGGCAATTCGAGCCGCTGCAGGCGAACCGGCTGTCATGGCGGGAACCGGCAGGGGACGGGTTTCAGACTCTTCGGGACGGGAAAGGCCGCCGTCTTTCCGGATGCGCCAGAAATGCACGGCGAGCAGGATCACAATTACCAGAGGAAGCACCGCCACATGCAGGACATAGAACCGCAGCAGCGCCTCCTGGCCCACGGTCGAATCGCCGAGCAGCAGGAACTGGATCTGCTTTCCCACCATCGGGGCGTAACCCGCGATCGCGGTGCCGACGGTGATGGCCCAGAATGCCAACTGGTCCCAGGGGAGCAGGTATCCTGTGAAGCTCATGAACAGGGTCAGCAGCAGCAGGATTACGCCGATCACCCAGTTGAATTCCCTGGGTTTTTTATAGGCTCCGGTCAGAAATACACGGCACAAATGCAGGAATACCGCCGCCACCATGCCATGAGCCGACCAGCGATGCATGTTGCGCAGAAAAACCCCGAAAGCCACCGATCCCTGCAAATCAAGCATCCGGTCGTAGGCTTGTGCCGTGGAGGGCACGTAATAAAACATCAGCAGGATGCCCGTCAGCACCAGGACGACAAAAAGGAAGAAGGAGATCAGGCCCAGCCCCAGGGTGTAGGCTGGCCGCAGTGTGTTTCGATGAACCTTGACGGGATGAATGTGCAGGAAGAAATTGGTAAAGCTGGTGGAAGCCCGCTCGTGATCGGAGGCCGGAACCGGATTCCGGAAGACCGACTGCCAGATGTTGGACGGCAGACTCCGCAGGACCATCCACGCCGACATTTTTTTGTCTGTCTCGCTCATACGCTAAAATAACTCCCGGGCTCCACCTCGATGCCCTTGTCGACCTCTATTTCTCCATTAGGGGCCAAGCTCACCTTGAACCATGGCAGTGGCTTCGGCGCCGGTCCCCCTGTGACATTGCCATCCTGGTCGAATCTGGACCCGTGGCAGGGACAGGCAAAGCCTGTTTCCGCGACCCCAACGATGCAGCCGAGATGCGTACATGTCGTCGATATCGCCGCGAGTTTGTTGCCCTCACGTATGATACAGACCCGCCTGACATCCAGGGATATTCGCGTTCCGGGGGGGAATTCTTCCGGCCGGCCGATATTGAAGCGGTTCGGCTGGCCGTAGGTCGCCCGGGGCTTGATGAAAACAAAATTGGAAAATGCGCTCAAAATTCCGGAGCCGAGCAACCCGAATCCCGTCAGCCACGACAGAAGTTTTCTCCGGCCTACAGGCTCGTCTGCCGGGGGGTTGCTATCGTGCATTTTTACCTTTATTTCTGCCATGCTTTTGCACCTCCGAGGGTTCAGCGCCTTCGTCGAGGTCCGACCAGAATACCTGGTATTTCACATCCTCGATATTGCGGAAATAGTCCTTTTTTACGGCATAGATGAAGAGGCAGGCGGCACCCAATCCCATCAGGAGGCTTGCGGCAATCGCAACCCAAGTCAGCTCCATGAGCGCCTCTGAACTCCGTTCTGTAACCGATCGAAACCGTCTGAAAACATTCTGGCCGTCGACCATACTATCCACCTAAACTCTGCGGTCAAGAAAAACCGAATGGATTTTTAATGTTATTGCGGATTTGTTATGTTTATGCGTAAATATTGAGTATTAGGCGGTTACCTGCTAAGTTCTTACTGGCGCTGCTCCGTGCCCCCGAATACATCCTTCCCGGAACATGGAAGCAGAGAAAAAGCCAATTCACGGCGGGAGTTTTCTATGGAAAACATGCTCAAACCAGACGGCACAAAGATCCGGATTCTGCGCATTCAGCGCGGATTGCAGCAACAGGATTTGGCGCGTATAGCCGGTGTGAGATCGAGAACGGTTCAGCGCCTGGAGGAGGGCGGCAATTCCTCCCACAAGGTATTAGGATCGCTGGCGAGCGCCCTTGAAGTGAATTTGGATGAACTCTGCCATGGAGGCGGATCCGCCCGCAAGATGGTCGCCGTCCCCAGGACCTGCCGGGGTAGGATCAAAGACGGGATTCATGCCATTTTCGACAACTGCTACCCCTTCCTGCCCGCCTGCCGGATGATGGCGGTCTCCTCCGCATTGGTTATGGTGGCCGCACTGGCGATCCGACTTTCACCTATGCTCGTGGAGGAGGAAGGAGAGGCAACCTTCGGCAGCGCCCATCTGCCGTCGGCACTCGTGGCCTTGGCCAATCAATCGTCGAGCCAGGCGGCATCGAGCAAAAGCCGGCTTTCCCGGGAAGAAAAGACCAAAGCAACTCAGATCGCCGGGAATGCCATCCCGATGCGGATGTTGACCGCGCCGTCAGCGCCGATGCTCGAAACCACCCCGACCTCAGTTCCTGTCCGGCAGCAACAGTACGCAACTCACCCGCAATCCTCGTCCGCGACCAATTATATGGAATGGCTGGCGAGTCTGGCTGAGTCCTATCCATCCACTTCCATAAATATCGGCATCCACTCCCAGGAGGCCACTTCGCTGCCGAAGCTACAGAAGCCGCAGCTTCCAAATTATGTCCGGTTCGCCCCGGAAAGCTCCGGAACCGGCGATGGCGATGGCGCAGGCATAATCACGCGCTCGATAATCAAGTCCGGCAAGAGCACCGCAGCGCTCTTCACCAAGATCGGTGGATCGGTCAAGAGGGCTTTTTGAGAGGACCGGATCCTGGGTTATAATTCCTCCTTTTGTTGCCCGAGATGAAGCCCGGGATTGAGTCATTATGAGCAGTTTTGAAATCATCCAGCCGGCAGGGCCCCGCCTCAAAATTTTGGAGCTGGCCGAGGAACAGCAGCAACTGGCGGCGCGAGCCGCGCACTCCGCATCGCGTGTTTCAAAGGCCCTCCTGCGCCAGCAATCTCATGACGGGTATTGGAGCGGTGAATTAACCGCCGATTCCACGCTGGAATCGGACTATATCCTGCTGCAGCTGTGGATGCATCCTCCCGAGGAGAGAGCGTGGAATCCGCCGAGCAGAGGCAGGATAGAGAAAGCTTGCCGGTCGATTCTCGAGCGGCAATTGGAGGACGGAGGCTGGAACATTTTTAGCGGTGACCCGGCGGAAGTAAATGCCACTGCGCGCGCATACACCGTGCTGAAGATCTGCGGGCACAGGCCGGACCAGCCTTACATGACGCGCGCCCGGGAACGCGTCCTGGCACTCGGCGGTCTGCAGGCCTGCAACAGCTACACGAAAATCAACCTGTCTCTTTTCGGCCTTTTCCCCCGTCGTTATACACCGAGCGTGCCGCCGGAAATCGTCCTGATACCAGGAGATGTCCTCTATGAAATGTCCTCCTGGACCCGGGCTATTCTTGTACCTTTGTCCATCGTCCAGGCGGTAGGGCGACAGCGGGTTGCTCCGGAAGGTGTCGACGTCGCCGAGCTATTCGTCCCCGATAAAAAATTAACGATGCCGAGCCGGGAAACCACTTCAATTCTGTTCCATCACCTCGACAAGGTGCTGAAATTGTGGGAGAAGCGGGGATCCAAAAATGTCCGGGCGGCGGCCATACGCGAAGCTGAGCACTGGATCCTGGACCGGACCCGCTATTCCGAAGGGCTCGGTGCGATTTACCCCAGCATGATGTACACCATCATGGCTTTTGATTCCTTGGGCTACCCCGACGACCATCCGGACCTCATCGAAGCGATTCGGCAATTCGAAGGTTTATTAATTGAAACCGGAGAGCGGTTCCAATTTCACCCCTGCTATTCACCAGTATGGGATACCGCCATCGCCGCATTTGCGCTGGGCGAGATGAAATTGGGGGAATCGAGCGTGCTGACCCGTGCCGCGGACTGGCTCTTGTCCAAAGAGGTTCGTCGCAAAGGGGACTGGTCCGTCAAGCGCCCGGATCTCGAACCGTCCGGATGGGCGTTTGAATTCGCCAACGAGTATTATCCCGATATTGACGACACCGCCATGGTCCTGCTGGCGCTCATGCACGCAAAAGCCAGCGATCCGGCGCGCCAGGAGCGCGTGGAGAGGCGCGCTATCCAATGGCTGCTGGGCATGCAGGGCTCGGACGGAGGCTGGGCGGCATTCGATGTGGACAATAATTGGGAGATCCTCAACAAAGTTCCTTTCGCCGACCACAATGCGATGCTTGATCCGGCCTGCCCGGATATCACGGGACGAGTACTTGAAGCCCTTGGGCGCCGCGGACTGACTTACTCCCATCCCGCCATAAAGCGCGGAGTCCACTTCCTGCTGAGCAGCCAGGAAGACTTCGGCGGTTGGTACGGGCGTTGGGGAGTGAATTATCTTTACGGCACCTTCCTCGCCGTGCGCGGCCTTTTGCATGCGGAGGCCCCCATCGCCCGGCCGGCGATGAGAAGAGCGGCCGATTGGATCCGGAGCATTCAAAACGACGACGGAGGGTGGGGGGAAAGCTGTGCCAGTTACAGGGTTCACCGTTTTGTGGGCCGCGCCAGCACGCCATCGCAGACGGCCTGGGCGCTCTTAGGATTGGCAGCCGCGGGGGAAACCATCGCTTCGGTGGCCGTGCAGCGCGGCATCGAGTATCTCACGGCAAATCAGAGAGCGGACGGGACCTGGGACGAAACGGCGTTCACGGGAACGGGATTCCCCAACGTGTTTTACCTGCAGTACCACATGTACAGGGACTACTTCCCTCTGCTTGCTTTGACCTCATTCGTCAGCCATTCATGAAGGATAGAATGGCATCCACGCACGTCAGGTCCGGTACGAGTATGTCCGGCGCGTGCGCGGACAGGTCCTCGATGGTGTAGCGGGCGCTGGCCACTGCGATCACTTTGGCGCCGGCAGCATGACCGTGGATGATGTCCAGGGGCGTGTCTCCAATCACGAAAATGGCTTCGACCGGCTCGGGGGCAATCCAATCCCGTCCGCGCTCGATCCCCTTTTGGATCAGAGTCGTCCGGTTTTCGGAATCGGAGCCGAAGCCACCAAAATGGAAGTAGCGATCGAGCCCCGATCTCTCCAGCTTAAGATGTGCGCCGCGTTCAATATTGCCGGTGACCAGGCCCAGGGCAAAATCGGCCCGCTCGGCAAGGGCTTCCAGCAGTTCACGCACTCCCGGCAGAACCCGGACTTCGCCGCGCTCATGGGACAAAGCCATTTCCGCGACAAGGCGCTCCAGGTATAAAGCGAAGAGCTTTTCGCTGGAATCGTTATTCCACAGAGACTCCTTGCCATAATGGGCAAGGAACTCCCTCGCAATAAGAGGATCGGTTTTCCCATCGGGCCGGATGACCTCGCTGGTGACCGAAAGGCGGAAGGTCCGGTTCAGCGCCGTGTAAAAAGCGCGCATGCCGGCGCCGCCGGTCAGGATCAGGGTTCCGTCGATATCGAAAAGGGCCAGCTTCATCGGCGCAATCGCTCAAACCGACTTCAAAACACGGTTGAGGTGCGAGACGGTGTCGTCGACTTGAGCCGGCTTCTCAAAACCGATCGTCATGGCGTCCACTAGCTTGTTGCCCCACACGTAGCGCAGCGATGCGTCCCTTTGTTCTGCCCCGACCAGTTGCCCGGCACCATAGATTTTCATCCCCACCACAAATTTTCCGTTTTTCCGCGCTTTTTTCAGAGTCTCGGCGACTTCCGGTACAAGCTCCGGCTTGGCTACATCCATCGCCTTGGCCATGGGATTGATCCTGGCGAAGATGACGTCAATCCAGGGATCCTCGGCCGCAAGCTTCAAAGCCCCGAGATGGTGGCAGGAAACTCCAACGTTCCGGATCACCCCCTTGCGCTTGAGCTCGGACATTTCATCCATCATCTTTTTGCGATGGGATTGCCACTTGTCATCCTGAAGGCAATGCATGAGGCAAATGTCGAGGTAATCCACGCCGATTTCACTCAGAAACCTTTCAACCTCGGGCTTCGCCGTATCCGTCGGTTGAATGCCCCCTCCGCCTGAAAACCAGATTTTGCTCAGCAATGTAACCTTGTCGCGCTTCACTCCGTTCAAGGCAACTTTCATGAAAGGGTGAGAGCCGTACTGATCAGCCATGTCCAGGAAGTTCAAACCAGTGTCCAGCCCGTGACGGATCAGTTCGGTGAAGGATGACTGCCCGGCACGGGTCTGGTTTGAGGAACGGTTATAGCCATTGAATCCGGTTCCCATGGCCACACGGCTCACTTTCACCCCGGACTTGCCGATCTCGATTCGATCGGTAGCAGCCGGCAGTTCGGCAACTGCGGCATTTAAATAGGGGCCGGTCCAGCAGCCGGCGCTGAGAACGCCCGCTCCTGCAATGGATTTCCTCAAAAGTTCACGACGGGTGAGCTGCTTCATTGCGCATTCCCTCCGAATGTTTGTCCTTTTCCTGCGCCGGGGCACAATCGATCCGGTATAGCCAGATGAGCCTTCGATAAAATGTACCGGATTTCAGGAGATATGTCAGGAAGGGAGTGTGATTTTTTGCAGGATTTGGAGGAATATGGAAGAATATTGGAACCCTATGGAGCGAACAGGAGGTGCAGGATTGGCCAAGACTGTGTACTTCGACAAGAGTCTCTTCCGATTTCTGAAGGAATTGAAAGAAAACAATAACCGCGAATGGTTTCAGGACAACAAAGACCGCTACCAGAGAGAAGTCCGCGAGCCGGTTACCCGATTTGTCGCCGATTTTTCACCGCGGCTGAAAAAGATCAGCGCGCACTACATCGCCGACCCTCGTCCCGTGGGAGGCTCCGTGCTGAGGCAGAACCGCGACACCAGGTTCTCCGCCGATAAAAGCCCCTACAAGCTGATGGCCGGAGCGTTGTTCCGGCATGAAAAAGGCAAAACGGTGCAGGCTCCTGGATTCTTGCTGCACCTGCAACCGGGCGAGAGTTTCGCAGGCATTGGGATTTACAGCCCCGACTCTCCGACACTGGCCAGGATCCGGGAAAAAATCGGAAGCGATCCGGAAGGTTGGAAAAAGGCGATTTCAGGGAAGGCCTTTCAATCGCGATGCGAGTTCACGCCAGGATTCCTCCAGCGACCGCCGCGCGGTTTTGCCCCGGAGCACCCGTGCATAGAGGATTTGAAGCGCAAGCACTTCTGCACCACCACCGCATTTTCGGAGACGGAGATCTGCGGGCCCGATTTCATGGATCGTTATGACGGCACCTGTCGGGCGGCGGCCGATTTCATGAAGTACCTGACTATCACCCTCGGCCTGGAGTGGTAGCCGTCCAAAAAAAAGGGGGGGGGTCCAGCCGTGATTCCGGCGGATCATCCCCCCGATTTCTTCATCCCGCGTTGCATACCGCGGACGATTAGCTCATACCTGGTGAATCATGCCCTCGATCATTTCAGGTGGGGGCGGATTCTTGGCCAGTTCAGGATGGGCATAGGCCGAGTGGACCTTTACATGCTCCATTAATTCTTCTTTGGTCTCGGCAGTCACCTGGAAGGCGCAATTCGCGCCCGTATCCGCACAGCGCAGCATCAAAGCCATAAAGCTCCTCCTTTTGTTGTGTGTTTATTGTAGCAAATACCAACCGGCTCACGCTCCATACTTGAGCCGCTGCAAAGATGCCGTAAAACCACCAAGGGAGGGAGGGCGGCATCCGCCGCCCGCCGACTCCGGCTTTCATTTTAGAAATGATAGTTCAGTGCAATCTGTCCCGAGATGATACTGTTCGATAAAACAATCGTACTGTTGGGAATGACGCCCTGATACAGGCTGAGGATGGGTCCCGTTTTTTCCTCTCTCGGAACAACATAGAACCCGATGTCGGCGCTGATGTTTTTCATCACGGCCATTCCGGCGCCGAAGCAGAAATGTTTCTGGAAGGTGGAGGGGGTGCCCATGCTGGTGACCGTATACTCCGGCTTAATCGGGCTCTGCCCATGATTGTAGCCCGCCCTCAGGGACATTTTCTCGTTGGGCTTGTACTCCACGCCGACCATCCCGACCCAGATATTCTGCCAGCTGATCCCGATCAGCTTGTGATTGACGGTATCGACTCCGCCCGCCTCGCCAATGCCCGCGACACCATCGTACATGATGTACTTGCCGTCCGCGGCAATGGAGAACTTCTTATTGGGATGGAGAGAGATACCAAACTGGAATGTTTGAGGCCCGTCCAGGTTGAACGTCAGGACTCGGGCCTGGCCGTAGGTGCTCAGATTCGGGTTGGTTATCGTCGAATTGTACTTATATTGTTGAAATTTCTGCGGGGTAGTGTAGGAAAATCCGACGCTCGCCATCTCGTTGAAATCGTAGACGAATCCAAACTGGCCTCCAATCCCCAAACGCGCGACCTGGTTCGCGGCGTAGGGCAGCCAACACTTGCCGTCGGGCGAACAATCAGGCTGGACAACAGGCAGCGGATAGATGGCCAGGCTGCCGCGATAAATATTCAAAGAGAAACCGACGGCGAGCTTAGGCGTAGCCTGGATGCCGAATGCCGCTGGGATTTTGGTGATGGACAAATCGGTGAAAACCCTGCCAAATCCAGCCGGCTGGGGCAGGAGGAGGAAATTATTATTGTCCTGCGGATAGTCGGTCCGGAATCCGGCTTCGCCCAAGAGGCCGAATCCCATGGCCACCTTGCTGCCCTCTTTGCGTCCCATCCAGCCGAAAGCGGGGATGACACCCATCTGCGTCGTGGCATCGGTAGTCTGATGACTCGATCCTACGATCGCCTCCACTTTTAATCCGTCCTCGAAAAACTCGGTGCTGAAGCTTATCTGGTTGCCTTTCACCTTCGCAATCAGAGCTGGGTTGCCGTGCAGGGCGGCAATCGAATCCTGCAGATAGGCCACACCTGCTCCTCCCATGGAACTGTTATAGGCCCCGACTCCGTGTAGCAGGTGTCCGTTGCCGCTCCAGCCGGGCACCGTCATCAGGAGCATGCAAAATACAAATGTGATGGATCTTTTCAGGTTCATTGGTCTCCCTCGCCTCTTGTCAACGTTTTTCGAAATAATCCCTTAATGGATTCCAGTAGTAATCAATCCAGCCCTGCCGGTAGTCATCCGCCTGTTCGGCGGGCACGGAAGAGTGAACCATCGTCAGACTCGTGCCATTATCTTTTTCGTCGAAGGTGAATTCTGCAATCGAAGGTGCGGCCTCAGCAGGCCATTCTGTTGTTTGCCACTCCTGGACGATCTTTCGTCCCTCCTGTAATTCCAGAATCCTCCCCCAAATATAGCCATCGTAGGCGGTAAATTTGCCTCCCACTCTTGGCTGACAGGTGGCTTTTGCCCCTGTAAAAGCCGCATGGCTCCTGGCTTTCAGGAAAGTATGGTAAACCTCCAAAGGCCTTGCCGGAATAAAAGTGGTTTGCTTGATGGTCTTGGTCTGCCTTTTGGTGGACACAAAAACCGCCTTTAACTATGCACGATGCTGATTCTTATTTGGAATTACCCGACTCCGGTTCTCCGATCGCAAAGCACGTCGCGTACAGTTGCTTCGACTGCTTGTGCGTGAACCGATAGCGTAAAAGGTTACAAATCGTTCAACGGCCTGTCAACCTGTATTTCTGGAGGGTATTGCCCGCAGCAGGAGCAGTTGCGAGATTCATGAGAATGGATTTCATGAAATCCGGGCCCATCCTTGGACCTCTGAATCCATGGCAAATACACTCACATCGTGTGGCAGTGAACCGACGCTGAGAAGCTGCGCGATGCTTCCTCTAAGCCCGATTCAGGTTTGCGGATTTTTTAGCGGTTTCGGTCCCAGCGCAAGAAAACTCCTTGTGATCCCTCCGGGCATCTGGCTATATTTCTGCGTATATGCCTACATTCCGTCGAAGTGCAAAAATCGCCATAGCTGCCGTTTGCCTGATCGTCCTTTCAACCGTGGGATTCGCCTACCGCTACCCGGGCTTTACTGGCGCCGCGATTGATTACACCCTTTACACGAGCATTCACGAGCGGATGAATGTTTCTTTCCTGCTGCTTTATTGGCTGGACATGCTGGGCCGTATGCAGCCCGATGTCCAGAATTTTTACACTTTCGACGGGTGGAAGGCCGAAAGCCAGTTCGACAAAGCACTAAAGCTGTATCACCAGGGCGATTTCGAATCCGCCATCAAAGGATTCGAACAGGACATCGCCCAAAGGGGCGAGAGCGAAAAACGTCTTTTCTGGCTCAGCATGTCTTATCTGCGTCGTGGTGAACAGGCAAACTGCCTGCCTCACGTGCTCAACGCCGCCAGCGGTTCTGCGGAAAGCAATCGAATGAGCCGCGATTCCATGGAAGGTTCCATGGAACATACCCCTGCAGAACACGCCCAGTACTGCGCTCTCCCGATCCAGAAATTTCACCAGAACAAAAATTACGCCCGTGAAGGCGCCAAAGCCGCCCGCAAACTCCTTGATAATTACGACAAGGGGAACACCCTTTACAAATGGCTGCTGAATTACTCCTGCCTGATAACTGATGACTTCCCGGCCGGGGTTCCCGAAGCGTACCGGGTAACACCCGCATTTATAGATAAGTTTTACGGGGAGGGGAAAAATAAGACCGAGAAGGAGTTCAGCTGGCTGCAATTCGAAGAAAAAGCCGCGGAATTCGGCATCAACACCAACAATGCGGGCCGGGGAGTCGGGGTGGAAGATTTCGATGGAGACGGCTTTCTCGACATTATCACCGGCGGCAACTTCGACGATCTTCGCTACTACCATAACGTGGGCGGTCAGACTTTTGCCGATTGGACGGAAAGGGCGGGACTGGCCAATTTTCGCCAGCCTTTTTTTATCGCGGTCGGCGACTATGACAACGACGGATGGCAGGACTTTCTTGTGACGCACATGTACCACGACGGTTTCACCCTGTTCCGCAACAATGGAAATGGAACCTTCAAAGATGTGACAGCGGGTTCAGGACTGCTGGACAACCGCCCCACCAACGGTCTCAGCTCGGCCTGGGCTCCAGCCTGGGCGGACGTTGACAACGATGGTGATCTAGACCTTTTCGTTTGCCAAATGGGGATCGAAATACCTCTCGCCAAGGGGCTGCTGAGCCGCCCCAAAATGGATTCCGCACTCTACATCAACGAAGGCAACCGGTTCGTCGAACGCACGAAAGAATACGGTCTGTCCGGGATCGTCCACGACCGGTATTTTATCGGGGCTTCCTTCGGAGATTATGACCGCGATGGTTTCCTGGACCTGTTCCTGTCCAGCCCGATCGTCAACACGACAACTCTTCTGAAAAACGTGGGCGGCAAGCGCTTCGAAAAGGGTGCGCTGCTGCCCAGGCGCGACGGTGGTTTTGTGGGCGCTTTTCTGGACGTGAATCAGGATGGCCGGCTGGATATTTTCCACGGCGGATTCTCCGATGCGAGGACCAGCGTGGAGATGGGGATGTTCGGAGAGGACCCGGAAAAGTATCGCTCCGGGAAGAGCGCGGTCTTGATTCAGCAGGACGACGGGCGGTTCATCGAAGCCCCCGGCTTTTTCGACATGCCGGGCGGCAACATGGGGGCTTCGTTCGGAGACTTGAATAACGACGGTTGCTACGACTTTTACCTCGGAACCGGCAGCCCTGAAGGGTGGTTTATCTATCCAAAGCTCATGTTTCTCGGGGTTGCGGACGGCAAAGGAGGCTGCAGCCTGAAAACAGCCAACGTCTCCATGACGAACAATTTTGCCTCGATCCAGAAAGGGCATGGGATTGTCTTTTTCGACTACGACAACAACGGGCTGCAGGATGTCTATTCCAGCCTCGGCGGAATGTGGCCCGCCGACCGCTGGCCCAACCAGTTCTTCGTGAACAAGAGCAGCACCAGCAGCAGCTGGGTAAAGATCCGCTTGCGGGGGAAAAAGACCAACAGCTTCGGCCTGGGCGCATCGATCCGGGTAAACGCGGAAAATGAACGCGGGGAAAAAATCGTGCGCTACGCTCACATGGATCAGAAGACGGCCTTCGGAAGCGGGCCTTATCTGGCGCACCTGGGCCTGGCGGATGCCAGGACCATCCGGGATGTCGAGGTCCTGTGGCCGGCTTCGGGATGCCGGCATACCTACAGGGCAAGCATCAATGCTCTGAATATCCTCGACGAGCGTGAGTGCGGTCTGGATATTCGGAAATGAGCACGTGACGGCCTCCGAAAAAAACGAATCGTCCTCAAGCTTCGTTGCCTTGCGGCATCGCAATTTCAGGCTCCTCTGGATCGGTCAGGTTATCTCCACTTCGGGATCCATGATGCAGACCGCAGCCGTGCTCTGGCATATATCGCTGCTGGTTCTGCCGGAAAACAAGGGCCTGGCACTGGGTATGGTGGGCCTGACTCGGGTGGTGCCGATCCTGCTGTTTTCACTGATAAGCGGCGTGGTCGCAGACGCCTTGGACCGGCGGAAGCTCATGGTTTTCACCCAGAGTGCCATGTCCGTGGTAGCGGCGGTGCTCTCGCTGCTGACATTCCAGGGACACGCGGCGGCCTGGCACATTTATCTCCTCGCAGCCCTTGGATCAGCCGCCGGATCCTTTGATGCGCCCGCCAGGCAATCGCTGATACCGAATCTCGTCCCCCGCGGGCACCTTCCGAATGCGATCAGCCTGAATACGATCATGTTCCAGTTCGCCTCCGTTGCAGGTCCCTCCATAGCGGGTGTGGCCATCGCCACACTGGGGGTCGCCTGGGTATATTTTCTCAATGCCCTGTCTTTCCTGTTTGTGATCGCCGCGCTCCTCATGATGCGGGACCTGCCGGCGGTGCCCCGCGCCGACAAATCCAACATCAGCCTGCGCGCGGCGGCCGAAGGATTGCGCTTCGTATTCTCCTCCCCGATGATCCGCTCTACCATGCTGCTCGACTTCTTTGCCACCTTCTTTTCATCGGCGACCGCGCTGCTGCCGATTTTCGCCCAGGATATATTGAAGGTCGGGCCGCACGGGTACGGTTGGCTCTATGCCGCACCCTCTGCCGGCGCACTCGTGGCGAGCCTGTTTATGGTTCCCATGGTGGACAAAATCGAACGTCGCGGCATCGTGCTGGTCTGGGCCGTGGCGGGATATGGACTCGCAACCGTGCTGTTCGGCTACTCGAGGGAATTCTGGCTGACTTTTGCTGCGCTAGCCCTGACGGGCGCTACCGATACGGTGAGCATGGTTTTGCGCAACCTGATCCGTCAGTTGGAGACACCGGATCACATGAGAGGCCGGATGGTCGGCGTCAACATGGTTTTCTTCATGGGAGGGCCGCAGCTCGGGGAATTCGAAGCGGGGCTCGTCGCCAACTGGTTCGGAGCCCCTTTTTCGGTCATCAGCGGAGGTTTGGGCTGTCTGATCGCCACAGGTTGGATCGCAGCGCGGACCCCCTCTCTCCTCCGCTATCGCAGAATGCTGATAGGTCGAAGCTGAGTTCGAAAGGACCTATTTCAGCCCCCTCTTTTCGAGCAGCGGCTCGACCTTGGGTTCCGCGCCCCGGAAACGCTTGTACATCGTCATAGCGTCATCCGATCCGCCCTTTTCCAGAATGTTTGTCCGGAACGATTTCGCAGTCGCCTGATCGAAAAGCCCCTTTTCTTTGAAGGCCTGGAATGCATCCGAATCGAGCACTTCGCTCCAGATGTAGCTGTAATAGCCGGAGGAATACCCGCCGCCCGGACCGAAAATGTGATTGAAATAGGGGCTCCGATAGCGGACAACGATCTCGGGCAGCATTTGTATCCGGTCCATGGTTTTCTTTTCAAATCCAGCGGCATCGACGTTCTGGCCCGCCGTAAGCATGTGCCAGTCCATATCGAGAATCGAAGCCGCGAGGTATTCCACCGTGAGGAAACCCTGGTTGAACTTCGAGGAATCCCTGATCTTTTGCACCAATGCCGCGGGGATAACTTCGCCCGTCCTGTAGTGTTTCGCGTAAACCTTCAACACCTCCGGCTCCAGAGCCCAGTTCTCCATGATCTGCGAAGGCAGTTCAACAAAGTCCCGCGGCACGGAAGAAAGGCTCCGGTAGGGTGCGCGGGCGAACAGGGATGCCAAACCGTGGCCGAACTCGTGAAAGAGGGTCTCGACCTCCTCCAGGCTCAGCAGCGCCGGCTGATCGCCAGCAGGGCGGGAGAAGTTGCATACGTTGACCACAATGGGGCGGATTTCTTTACCGTCTTTGATCATCTGCTCGCGATATCGGCTGCTCCAGGCGCCAACCCTCTTGCCCGGCCGGGGGTGATAGTCGGTGTAAAAAACTCCGAGGTGGGAGCCGTCGGCATCCTGCACTTCGAAAGCCTTCACTTCCGGGTTGTATACCGGAAGGTCCGGGCGCGGGGTGATCCTGATCCCATAGAGCCGGTTCGCAACATAGAAGGCTCCCTCGCGCACCTTGTCGAGCTGGAAATAGGGCCGAAGCTCCTGCTCATCGAGATTGTATTTTTCTTTTCGGACCTTTTCCGTGTAATACCGCCAATCCCACGGCTCGAGTTTGAGTTTGCCGCCTTCCTTGTCCATCATGGCCTGCAACGCTGCGGCTTCTTTCAAAGCAACCTGCCGTGCCGGCGTCCAAAGCTGGTTCAGCAGTTTAAAAACCCCATCAGGGGTTTTCGCCATGTTTTCTTCGAGCACAAAGTCGGCATGGGTTTTGTAGCCGAGGAGCTGCGCCTTTTCGGCTCGCAAAGCCGCTATCCGGGTCAAAGTGGTTTTATTGTCGTACTGATCGCCATGGTCACAGCGGGAAATGTAAGCCGTCAGGATCTGCCGACGGAGTTCCCTCTGGCCGGAATACTGTAGAAATGGCCAAATGCTCGGCGCCTGGAGGGTGAACACCCACTTTCCCGCCATTCCTGCCGCTCGCGCCGCGTCAGCTGCTCCCGCCACGACACCAGGAGGCAGTCCAGCCAGGTCTTCCTGCTTTTCGATCACAAGTTTGTATCCGTTGGTCTCCTTCAACAGGTTGTCGCCAAACTTCAACCCGATGACCGACAACTCGGAGTTGATCTTGCGCAGACGCTCCTTCTGCTCCGAATTGAGGTTCGCTCCGCCGCGAACGAAACCTTTATAGGTATCGTCGAGAAGCCTCGCTTGCACCGGAGAAAGCTTGAGCCGGTCACGCTGTTCCCAAACGGTTTTGACGCGACGGAACAATGCGGCGTTGAGCCGGATATCGTCGCGCAACGCGCTGAGAAGCGGAGAAATTTCGCGGTTGATCGCCTGGAGTTGATCATTGGTTTCAGCCGAGGTCATGTTTGAAAAGACCGATCCAACTTTCGATAAGAATTCGCCGGAGCGATCCATGGCCTCGATCGTGTTGGCAAAAGTCGGCGCTTCGGGACTATTGGCGATTTCATCCACCTCACGGCGCTGGCGGGCTATGGCCTCTTTGTATGCCGGGAGATAGTGTTGCTCCTTGATTTGGGGGAACGGCGGCACACCGAACGGGGTCTTCCATTCCTGGAAAAAGGGATTATCCGGTGCGGCGCCGCCGCCCGCGGCGGGGGGCGCCTGGCCGGGCAATATCGGGACAAACAGGGTGATCGCTACGAGAAAAATGACAAAACGCATGATCAGGCCTCCTGGCTATGAAAGCAAACATGCTGCAGACTGCGTCACTTTAGCCCAGCCCCATGCAACGGTGCAAGAAAATGCCCCAATCCTCATCTCACACCATGGCATCATGAGGGCCCGGGATTCAGCCCAGCGCTGTCCAAAATTATCCAGGAAATGATCTGATCAAATTGTTTAATGGATCGAAAACAAAAGAGCGATACATCTGATCCAGATCGAGGCTCAAATTCTCGAATTTGCAGAGCAAAAAAAGAAGACCTCGAAGGGGTCAGAGCGCATAGCCGGGCTCGGGCGCGCAGGGACGAGGTGAAAGAAGCTACGGATTTTGGGCGTCGGGCAGTATCATAGAGCGTTTAAAATTGACAGCCGCATTGGATTGAGATGCAACCGGAGAAGAACGATGACCGCTCAAACTACAGCATTGGACGCCCTTGGGAAAAACGACCTGATCCTCATCACCGGAGCCGGGGGATTCATCGGCGGCGCTCTCACGCGGCGTTTTCATGACCAGGGATTCACCCGGTTGCGCGCCGTCGACAAAAAGCCTCTGCCGCAATGGTACCAGCGGGTGCCGGGTGTTGAATGCCTGTGCATGGATTTGATCGAAAAAGAAAACTGCATCCGGGCAGCCGAGGGGGCGGTCGAAGTCTACAACCTGGCAGCCGACATGGGTGGAATGGGATTCATCGAACGTTACCGAGTGGAGTGCCTGCGCAGCATCCTGATAAACACGCACATGATCGAAGCTTCTTATCGCGCAGGAGCTGAAAGGTATTTCTTTTCGTCTTCGGCGTGCGCCTACAACATCCTGCTGCAGCAGGATCCGAAGGTGCGCGCCTTGAAAGAAACGGACGCCTATCCGGCCATGGCAGAACGCGGCTATGGCTGGGAGAAGCTGATCTCGGAAATGTTCTGCCAGGAATATTGGGCTGAAAGGAAGATGAAGACTTTCATCGCCCGCTTTCACAATGTTTACGGCCCGTGGGGGACCTGGGACGGGGGCCGGGAAAAAGCTCCCGCAGCAATCTGCCGCAAGGTCATCGAGGCGAGAGAATCAGGGAAGCTGGAGATTGTGATCTGGGGAGATGGCCATCAAACCCGCAGCTTCATGTTCATCGACGATTGCGTGAAAGGCATCGACATGATCATGCACAGCGAAAGACTGATCGCCACCCCGGTAAATCTGGGTTCGAGCGAGCTGATTTCGATCAATGACCTGGTCACGATGGCCGAAGGAATAGGAGGAGTTCAACTGCAGCGGAAATACGACCCGGACGCACCCCGGGGCGTCGCGGGTCGCAACAGCGACAACACCTTTATCCGCGAAATGCTGGGTTGGGAACCTTCCACTCCACTGCAGACCGGATTGCGCGCCACCTTCTCCTGGATCGAACAGCAGTACGCCGACAGAAAAGCAGGCAGAAGGACCGTGGAAGATCACATATAAAAATGCCGAGAACCCTTCTCGGTTTCAGGCTCAGGCGCGAATGCAGCTAAGCGGACGAGAGCGTGGCGAAAATACCGCCGAATCCGGCACTATCGATATGAAAACAGAAGACGAACCGGCTGACCTGATCAGCAGACTTCCTTACCGCATGGCTCTCGCCGGCGGCTGGATCGACCAGCCTTTTGTATCCCGCCTGGATCCCGAGCCGCCGGGTTCCATGGTGGTTGCATCCCTTGAGCCGGACTTCCGCTTCATGGATCGATGCGGCATGGCCACCAGCACCAGGGAAGTGGCGCACCGGATCTGGCACGGCCGGCTGCCGGATCGAAAACCGGCAGAACTGGTTCGCGAACTTTATGCGGAGGAGAACAAAGGCAGGTCGGATCCTTCGGGTTCCCAGGACATGGCTGGCTTGATTTATCCCGGAGTCAGCCGTCTCGACTATAGGAGCGATTTCGAAGGGGGATATTTCCCGGTGCACGTCGAAACCTGTACCGAGCCAGCAGTCGCAACCTGGCTTGGGAAAGTCGTGCACATGATACCTGTCGCTCCCCGCCCACCCGGGTATAGCCCGCTGGGCGAAATGAATCTGGAGGTGGATTGGATCCGGCGCCTGGGCCGGTCGGGTGTTGACTGCTTCAACGCCATCGTAGCATGTGATTTGAGACGGCTGGGCCAATCGATGAATGAATGCATGGCTTGCTGGGAAGCGATTCTCCCTCAGACAATTCGGCACCCTGTCATCTCCGTCGATCTGAAATCGATCCTGCAGCACTACCAGCGTCGATATGCCGGAGCGATGTATTCCGGCTGTGGCGGAGGCTATCTTTTTGTGGCATCGGAAAGCCCTGTGCCAGGGGCGTTCACCGCCAGGGTCCGGATCGGACCCGAAGCATGAATATGGGAAAGGTAATCGTTCGCGGCAGCTTCGACGACCTTCGCTCTGATCGAGTGCGACTCCTGGAAGAAGCTGCCCGTTTCGGCGATGTGCATGTCCAGATCTGGTCCGATCGGCTACTCGAGCAAATGTCCGGAGCCGCATCGAAATTTCCCGAAGCGGAAAGGTTGTACCTTCTGAATTCCATCCGCTATGTCCGATCCACGTCCGTAATCGACGTGAATCCCGATTCCGACGCCGCCCCCGTCATCGATGGATGGCAGCCGGCCGTCTGGGTCGTGCCGCTGTCGGAATTCAATGAGATTAAAAACCGCTCGGCTGCATTGGCTGGAATTCGCCTGGAAGCCATCAGGGATGAAGATCTGCGGCTGTTTCCAGCTTCTCCGGCAGAACCCGCAGCGGCAGAATCGCACCGGCCTAAAGTAGTCGTGACCGGATGCTATGACTGGTTCCATTCCGGTCACGTCCGGTTCTTCGAAGAGGTATCGCAATACGGCGAACTGTATGTAATCGTCGGCCATGATGCGAACATTCGGCTACTTAAGGGCGCAGGCCATCCTTTGCTGCCGCAGGCGGAACGCAGGTATATGGTGCAGGCTGTGCGCTATGTCAAGCAGGCACTGATCACCTCCGGCGAAGGCTGGATGGATGCAGAGCCGGAGATCGCATGGATCCGGCCGGATATTTATGCGGTCAACGAAGACGGCGACAGGCCGGAAAAGCGCGATTTCTGCGCCAAACACGGCCTGAAGTACCTGGTGCTCCAAAGGACGCCAAAGGAAGGGCTGCCCCGGCGGCAGAGCACTGAACTGAGAGGGTTTTGACATATGGGCCATTCAAACGCGCGGTCGCTTTTCGATTCTCTCTGCTATGAACCGCGCCCGTTGAAATTCGGCACCAGCGGCCGCCGGGGTGAGGTCGTCCATCTCACCCAATTAGAGATCTATATCAATGTGCTGGCGGAGATCGAATACCTGCAGACCCTGCCGCAATCCGAAGGGGGGATTTTGCCGGGCGACGACTTTTATTTCGCCTACGATTTGCGCCCCAGTTCCACCCGGCGCGACCTGGAGCAAGGCGGGCGCGGAGAAATCGCCCAAGCAGTTGAGCGCGCTGTCCGGGATGCCGGCATGCAGCCTGTGAACCTGGGACCCATTCCCACACCGGCCCTCACCCTCTATGCATTGACGAGGGGAAAGGGCAGCATCATGGTCACGGGAAGTCACATTCCCTTTGCTAGAAACGGCTATAAAACCAATACCGCTCTAGGAGAATTACTCAAAAAAGACGAAGATCCCATCAATGAGCGTTCGAAAATCGTCCGGGAAAGGCTTTACGGGCAAGCAGCAGCCGATTCGCCTTTCGATCCCACAGGTTCCTTTAAAACCGGTCCGAAAGAACTGTCGATCGAAAATCCGGCGGGCCGGCGCACGTATATCCAGCGATACCTGGAATTCTTCGGAGAAGGCATCCTGCGCGGATTGAAACTTATGGCCTATCAGCATTCGGCCGTCGGCCGGGACATCATGGTCGAAATTTTGGAAGGCCTTGGGGCCGAGGTGTTCCCCATGGGCAGAAGTGAATCCTTCGTTCCGATCGACACTGAAAATATAGACGATGATCAACTCGCCCGGATCCAGGACCTGGCAGACGAATGTGGTCGACAATGGGGACCATTCGATGCCGTGGTTTCTACTGATGGCGATAGCGACAGGCCTCTGTTCCTGGGAATTGAGCCTGCAAACCCCTGTCGAGTCCGATTCTACGGCGGCGACCTTGTCGGGATGATTGCAGCCGAACACCTGGGCGCTGACTCCGTTGTAGTGCCCATCAGCTGCAATGACGGCGTGGACCGAGGGAGTCTGGCAGGGATTGTCGAGACTAAAACCAGGATCGGTTCACCTTACGTGATCGAAGGAATGGAGAAAGCCCGGCGGAGGGGCAGGCAGGCTGTGTGCGGCTGGGAAGCCAACGGCGGTTTTTTAGCCGGTTCGGACCTCCGGGTCGCTGACAGGGTCCTGAATGCACTGCCGACCCGTGACGCAATGCTGCCGATCCTCGCTTGCCTTGCAGAAATGCAGAAGCGACAAATCCCTGCAACACGGCTTTTTGACCTGCTTCCGAAACGATTCAGCCGTGCCTCGCTGTTGAAAAGCTTTCCGCGAGAAAAGAGTCAAAGGATTATGGCCGCATTTACTCTCCCGCAGGCGGGTATCGCCGATGTCTTTTTTGAGGGCGGCAAAATCCTGATGTTTGATCCTGAAGGGTGTTCCCTGCCCGGCAACCTCAGGCTAGAGGCAGTTATGCTCTCCATTAGGCAGTCGATCGGGAAGTTTTTTGGGCGGGAAGACGGCTTTCCGGGAATTGCCCGGGTCAATTATACGGATGGTATCCGGCTCTATTTCGAAAATGGCGAGGTGGCTCACATACGTCCTTCAGGCAATGCTGATGAACTCCGGATCTATGCAGTTGCCGATACACAAAACCGCGCCGACGAAATCGTCAGGAAGGGCGTTTCCGAACCTTCTGGAATTCTCCGCCGCCTTGAACAGGAGATGACATCTAATTCCTGTTCTCCTTCCTCAGATTTTTGATGACAGAATCTATTTTATAGTCGCAAATGTAAAGCTGCCGATCGACATTCCCTTTCGCAAAACCTCCACCGTGTATTGCATCGGCGTTTTCTGACTTTGGAAATTCGTGATATATAGCCGTCCCGAATCGTCGATCCGATAGTCCGTGGATTTGAGCCCGTATGTCGAAGTCTGGAGAACCTGGCCTCCCCCGGCGATCGTGATCGTCAGCTCCTGGTTGCGTACATAGGGCTGGGTTGGGTCCACTGCGGCCGCGATTCGAAGCGCGAATTTGATCGGCATGGTGCGGCCGGCATTTACGCTCGCCGTCGACGGCAACAATTGCAGCACCGACCAGTTTCGAATGCTGAATGGCACGGACTGGCTCCACGCCTCGTTGCCGAACGCGTCCACGGCTTTGGCCAGAACGACGTAGAAGCCATCCGGCAGCCGGGTGCTGTTGAAGCTGAGTTCCCAGCTCCCTGATTCCGCGGTCCCGGACTTCAGCAGGGCTCGGACAGCATCCAGCCCCAGGGAGTTTCCTTTCATGCCGGACGGTGTACGGATCCAGAAGTAAACGCTCGTCACACCACTTAGATCGGATGCCTCCGCCGAAAATTTCGTCCCATCCTGCAGGGCATCGCCTTGCGCCGGAAGAGTAATGCGGATCGCCGCGGGAGTCGTGTCCACGACCCGAATGGTAAGATTATCGCTGGCAGATCCGGTGCCATCGGAAACCGTCAGTGTCACGGTCGTATCACCCATCGGCAGCAAAACCGTTGGAGTCACGCCGGAAGCTGAACCTCCCGCCCAAGTCCAGGCAAAGGCAAGCGGCCGTTCGGCGGGACTGAAAGATTTCGAGCCGTTGAGCGTGACCCTTGCCCCGCCCGGCGCATTGCGCTCAACGGTCTGGTCCGGCCCGGCATCGGCGTAGGGCGTATTGGATACCAGCGTCAGGTCGCCGGCACGCGCAGCAATCCCATCGTAGATCACTGCCCCCGTCACAACGTACACCCCGGGCGCAACCTGAGCGGTGTTCCATTGATCGTCAAGCCTGACCGAGGCAGCCGGCGCCAGGCCGGTAATGTCGTGCGAAAAGATCGCAATAACATCTCTTGATGCGCTCAGGATCTTGACGACTGCCTGGCCCGACAGGTACTGGCTTCCTGTATTCCTAAACGTGATTGACAGCGCCACGGCATCCCCCGGCATGAACACTTGCGGTGTTGCACTGAAAGAAGTTATTTCGCCCGAGGCAGACTCGAGACGGAACGTGACGCTCTTTCGTGCGAGCCTAAGTCCTTGACTGTCGATCAGTTCTACATAGGCGACGTAATAGCCTGGTGCCGCGCCCGTGCTATCCCATGTCCCTGAATAGGAGGCTTTGCCCCTGAGATTTCTGAGAGTCCCCAGAGTCAGCCCGCCTGCGATCTCACCGGACCCCTCTTCCCGAATCGTCGCCCTGACGACCGCGTCCGTGGAGCCTGCCCCCCCATTTTCCAAATAGGCGAGGATCTTGACGGGTTCGCCCGACTTGTAGGAATCCTTTTCCACAGCCAGGCCTGTCACTCCCGCGCTGGAGAGGATCGAGGAGATATTCAGAGTATAGGTCTTATAAAATCGCACATCGGTAGTCAGAGGGTTGTAGTCGAACGGATAGAGCGTGATAACCAGGGTGTCCGAATCCGGGCCCTCGATCACCGTCCAGACAAAAGGAACCCGTGGCCACCAGTCGCCGAGTCCTGTACGGAGAAGCAAATCGGGATGGACGTCTGTGTGGCCGACCACGCCCGGGGAGGCGAGCGGAAGATTGAATCCGGTTCCCGACACCGGGGCCGATCGGGATTGCAGGGTGACATCCTGAACCTGCAGGTTTTTGGGAATGCTGAACGACACCCGATACGAAGGCACCTCGGGCATTCCCGGAATCGACAAGACCCGCCCCTCGCCAATCGTCACCGTATCCATCCCGTCGATCCGGGTCACGACGTAATCCGGAACCGTGATCGCCGTGGATGTCTCTCCAGTCGATATGGAGGACATAGGGGCCGCACTCGGCTGCAGGTAGCTGGAATTTGCGCCGTATTTGGGATCGCCCAGGACATGATAGATACCGGCCCAGTACTTTTCCGGCGTCATCTGGAATGGGAGGGTGAAGCCCAGGGTGGACAGGAGGTTCTGCTTTACTCGCTTCGCCAGTTGGCCGACCGCTTCCCCCGGCTTCCAAATATTGAACAGGTAGGGGGAAACGGCGGAGTGCAGTCCCAATCCGTAATTTGTTGCCCCGAGGTAGACGCCCGCCCCCCTTTGCAGAAAAGCCTGGGCCACGGAATTCGTCCTAAAGTACATGCCGGTTTCGCATGAGGAGGCAAATACGAAGGGATTGACGGATCCGAACGGTTTGTTTCTTGCCAGAACATCTCCTGCCGCGATGGCATCCCAGTTCTGAGGGCCGCCGTGTCCTGCCAGGAATACGATGTCGTTGTTCGGAATGTTGGCGAAAAACTTCGGGACCACAATGGCGTCGGTTGCCGCCTTGTCGAATTTGCCTGCCGCGTCGTACACCCCGTAGTCCTGGTTGAACATTGCGAGCCCGTCGATCCCTTTATTCTTCAGCGTCAGCGCGGTCTTGAACGCTTCGGTCTTGAAATCGATGTTGTTCGGCGGCAATCCGGGGAAACCACTCACGCAAAAACTCGTGGAGCCGCTGAATCCGAATCCCGGCGTTTTCCTGGCCACCTCGATGCTGGTTTGCAGCGGCACCATCAGCTGCTTTGCGGTATCCCCGATGATCCGCCCGATCGCGAGCTCCGGGTAGAGCTGCTCCCCGGCAGTGCTGGCATAAGGATAATCGGTCACGTCGGCGCGCAGTTCCGTTTCCCCCGCGGTGGTTATCACCTTCCCGAAGGTTTTGCCGCCCCAGGCCGGGACGATTTCCGGTTCTCCCACGATCAGCAGATACCCGTTCGACGTCCAGTCGCTCTTGAGTTTTGCACTCCATGCACCCGTCGAAGCCTGGATCAGATCGCGTAAAGGGTGTTTGCCGCCTCCAGCATCTCCAGCGCAGTGGAAATCGATCGAATTTTCAGTGGTATCGGCCACAATGATGTCCAGCCCCTGATCCCCGAAAATGTGTCCCAAAGCCAGCCCGTAGCCCGGCTCGATCGGTCGCGGGAACCATTTGATGCCCCCCCAGCCGCTGGCAGTCTTCCTCCAAATATGAATTCTGTCCCAGAGAGCATCCGCGAAAACGATTTGATCCTGATTGTCTGTCCAGCTTTCAATCACCCGCCCGGCAGCAAGTGCATCCCCGGCGTGAAGTTGATAGAGGAATGTATCAAGAGTGTCACCCGTATCCGACAACACATAAGCATTGGGGTCGTTTACCCTGGCAATGATGATCTGTTTTCTTCCTAGCCCCAAAACATCCCCAACGGCCAGGCCGTCCCCAGCGGTGTATCCAAAGGGGATTTTGCGTAGTTGCGCTCCAGAGCCGCTGTAAATGATGATGGTGTCGCTTGCCGCATGGGCGACCACGATTTCATCGATCCCATCACCGTTGATATCGCCCGCAGCCAGCCCGTCGTGGGCCTGAAAATCGGCGACAAAGCCTCCGGACGGAGGAGCCCCGATGGCTGGGCCGAATAAAGACGGAACGGAAGGATTCACATTCGCGCACAAATCAATTCGCCCGGTCCCATGCGCGACAATGATCTGTCTTTCGGGTCTCCCGAGGACGTTCCCTACGGCAAGCCTGTCGCCGGCCGTGAAGGAGCCAGCGGCGCCGCACTTGAAACTGGCCAATTCCCGCCACGCGACCGGAGGTGCCGGCCCCCAGGCATTGTAAAACGGTAGGGCGATCTGGAGGCCATATACGTGGATCTTCCCCTCCATTTGATCGCCGAGGATCAGCTCCGCCTTGCCGTCTCCGGCGACATTCCCGGAAGCCAGGCTGTCGCCGGGTCGAAAGCTCATGGGGAGGGAAGACACCGAATCGAGGTAGCCCAGTGTGCCGTTTTTCAGTTTGGCCAATTCTGCCATTTTGGAGAGAAGGGCAGACACATCCGGCTGCGAGTTGTAGCTCAGCAGATTGTCGGGACTGGTCACGATGAGATAGTCGGAGACCTTGGTCGCGCTTTCGTGGGCTTGGATGATCGGTTCGCCGCCGGTGGTCTCGGTGACTGGGAACGAGAGCGAACTGCTGCTGGTCCAGGTCTGACGAGGAGACTTCCAGGAGAGTTCGAGTTCCCCGTTCCCGATCATAGGAACAGGCCCGCCGGGGTAAGGCAGCACCGGGACTGCATCGAAACTGTAAACTGCCGACCACCCGGCCGCCAGGACGTCCTTGGCTCTGATGATGATTTTCTGGACGACGCCCGAATATCCGGGTTCGGTGGAGAAATCGGCATAGGGGGATGAGTTCAGGATTGGCTGGAACAGGTTGAGAATGTCCTTCAGGACGATGTCAGTCGCGGTGTCGCCCCCCACGTTCGCCACCGTGACTTCGATCGTGAAGTAATTTCCCTTCCGTGTGACCCGATGCCCTGTAACGGTGAGCTTCGGAGGATCGGGAGGAGGCATATTGAGGACATTGATCTCGACTCCCGAGTCGCCCGTCCGCCCGCTCTCGTCCCACGCCGTGACCTTCAGGTAGTGTTTCCCGTTGCCTCCCTTCACCTGCTGAGTGTCCAGCGTCAACTGAAAAACGCCGGCCGTGGGATAAGGCAGGGGAATCGACTTGCCTCCGAGCATCCAGTCATCCACAGAGAAAGTGAGACTATTCAAGCCGTGATCGGAAGTGACCTCGACATTGATCGCCGTATTGCCCGAAACCGTCTCTCCGTTTGCAGGAGACAGGATCTTGACCTTCGGTGCGAAGCGGGCCGGATTCATGACCTTGAACGCGGTTTCGTAGGTGGAAGAAAGACCAGCGGAGTTGACCGCGTTGAGGCGAACCGTGTGATCTCCATTGGCAAGTGTGGCGGTATCCGCGACAAATTCATAAGGAGGCCCGTATGCGGTAAACGCGAGATTCCCGTCAATGAAAAATTCGACCCTTGCATTTCCTGAACTCTCCGTCACAGCCGCGGTCAATCGTGCAATTCCACTGAGTACGCCGGGAGCGGGAATCGAAACCGTGGGCGGGGTTGCCCCGGTTCTGGCCGGCGTCTGAAACCAGGCTTCCCTGCTCTCGGTTGTGTTCCCGCTGGGATCGGCCGAGCGGACCACAAAACGGTAGGTCGCCGCCGCTGCCAGGTCGGTCAGCATGATCCGATGATCTTTGCGCACAAACCCTTCCGACTTTTCGAGAAGCGAGCGGCCTGCGGTCATGCCGTACCTCGCCATGCCATCACTGTCTTCATCGGTCTGCCAGGTGATTATGGCGGAATTCTGGGTAATTCCAGATATCTGAGGGCCCGAGAGGATCCTTGGGGGCACCGTGTCGAACTTCCAGACTGCCTCGCGGGCATTGTTTGTTTCGTCGGCTTCCGCCAGCGCCCCGAGGGAATCGACTGTGACGGCGAGGGTGTTCGAGAGAGCCTGCGAAATCCAGTTATAGCCGAAGTTCCTCGTCAGTCTCTCCCCGGGGGCTAAATCCACATTCACTGTATCGGTGGATACGACGGTTCCATCCACCTTGAGAGAGGTCACACTCCCTCGGGGGGCCGGCGCCTGGCCGACATTCCTCACCTGGTAAGAGATCAGGTTTCCCTCCCGCCAGAAGTCGGTGACGATCAGGTCCGGAAGCACTTGCGCGGTCAAGCCGGCGGCGTAGGCGGCCACATTGAGAAAGAGACGCTTCCCGTCGTCGCTCATGTCTGCGGGAGAAGCCGTATAGCCCCAAAGCACATTGTGCCCTTCCTCCACCAGCGGATAATGAACGGGATCGTCCGGTTCGCGGCCGAGCAGCCGAACCGCCGGAGAAATGTACCCCGCGTATTCACCAATGTGATCAGAGGAGGAATAGAGTTGAAGGATCCGGCTGACGGGGACCGTTATCAAATTCGGCGAGTTGAAGACTGGGTGCGTGAGATCGACGACATACATCTGGCCGAGCGGGCCAATCCATCCGTTCCCCCAGTTGATGGAGAGGCTCAGCTGCTCAAAAAGGCAGGCGCCGCCATAACCCAGGCCGACGATCGGTTTTCCGGCATCGCGGATCACGGAGACGGAAGCCGCGTCGCCCCAGGTGTAGCTGGATCCCGTGTCGCTGGCGACTAGGATCAGGTTGAAGACTGACATGTTGACAGTCGAGACGCGGGACATCGGAACGAGAGTAACGGAATACCCGCCGGCTTGCAAAAGCGCTTGATAGCTGGAGGCCGCGGTAAGATCCGGCCCGTGGACAAACGCCACCGACCCCATCGAGGGTGTGGAAGGAAGCACCGAAACGCTGGCAGCCGCCGTTGCCGTTACTCGTGCCGGGCCCGTGTCGCCGCTCGAGCTGTATTGGCCGGTCGCAGTCACCGTGTTCGTTACGCTTTGTATGGGCCTTGCGGTAATAACATACGTCACGGACCTGCCAATGGGCAGCGCGACGCCGGCGACAACAGGTCCCCAAACGTCGTCGTTCAGGGTCAGGTTGAGATCGACCCCGCCGACGTTGGTCGCTACGATCGTATAACTGACAGTCTGGCCGGCCGCGATGATCGTCGGCGAAGCCGAGACGCTCACGGAGATGCCGGGCGCCCCTTGAAAAGCCCGAGCAAGCGACACGCTGCCGGCCGACAGAAGGATTCCAACGAAAAGGAGGAAAGGGCAGAAATAGCGGTTAAATCTGGCAGTGAATGAGTTTCTGCATTCCATGGGAACCCCCTGTGATGAAATGATTGCACAAGTCCACATTCATCGGTTTGCGTTCAATTCGATCGAATGCGGGCCGACAAAAAATCCCGTACTCGGGACAAAAAGAAAGCTGGATTTGCGGGAGCTTTCGGTTTCGGCACAGTATCCCTGTCCGTCCAGGGCGCTTCCACCAAGGCGGATTTCAAAGCATCCACAAAATCTGAGCAGCTCCCAAAGCGATCAGCGGGTATCTTCGCCATCGCCCTGCGTAGAACCCGGTCCACTCCAATGCCGATCCCCGGCGTGAGTATTTGCACTGGAATCGCATCCTCGGTCAGCACCCGGTGAAAAAGTGAGGATACGGTGAGTGCGTCAAAGGGTCTTCTTCCCGTCAGAAGCGTGTACGCGACTCCTGCGAAGCCGAACTGATCGGTTCTGGCACCGGTCGGCTCTCCCCTGATCTGTTCCGGGGCAAGATAGTGGGGAGGCCCCAGCACTATGCCGGCTTCCGTTGTTACTCTGCGTGAGGCCAGCATTCCAAGTCCGAAGTGAGTTATCCTCGCGGTGCCGTCCGTGCCGACTAAGATATTGGCCGGCCTGACCTCTCCGTGGATGGCAGCCGAAGCATGCGCATAGTCGAGGGCTGCCGCAACCTCAGAAAGGATGCGAAGACTTGTCTCCTGCGAGAGCGGCGCCTGCTCCGCCAGCAGATCCCGCAGGGAGTGGTCTTCGACTAGTTCCGTCACAACGTAGGCGCTGCCCTCATTGATTCCGAAATCGTGTATATTCACAAGGTTGGCATGCCTTAGCTGGGCTGCAGCCTCTAATTCCCATAAGAGTCGCTCCCGCAGACGGCTTATCTCCTGCGTCTTGACGCATCGGTCCAAATGGACTGTTTTGAGTGCCATCTCGCAGCCCGACTCGGTGTCCCGCACTCGATAAACGACGCAAACCTCACACCTGCCGATCTCGGCTGCGATTTTGTATTTCCCTATCCGCTCCATATCCCGCTCGTGAGAAACTCCGTCCTTCCATTTCCCAATCAGTAAGATGGCAATCTCGATCCACTTGTCATGAATTGAGCTGCCGCCGCCATAGGGTAGGACGATGCGTCCATCTTGACCTTTCGCTGACTGGACTCAAATGCCCGGGATCGAGATTCCAACTTCAGAAGGCCGCCTGGAAGAGCGGCCCTGAATCCCAATCACGCTTACATCATTCTCATTTCCGGCCTCCCCGGAATCTGAGGGGCCGCCGACGATGGCGGTACGGGCATCCCCTGAGATCGCAGTGGACAAACCTTGTGCCGCGAAATTGCCTGCGGATCCGCTGCCAACCAGCTTATCGCCCTGTTGCGTCCAGACGCCGGTAGTACACTCCTCGGGAATTCTTGTACAGCTGCCGCTCCGGGTAAAAACCCATACCGCACCAAGAGCGGTATCATCATTCGGCCCACCCCAGATAGCTGTATTGCCGTCGGCCGAGAGCGCAACAGAGTAACCTTGCAAGGATAACCCGATGGCACCACTGCCAACCAGCTTGCCGCCCTGCTGCACCCAGCTACCATTGCTGCGGGTAAAGACCCACACTGCACCCGTCCCGGCGGAATCACCGGGACCGCCAATAATGGCGGTATTGCCGTCGGCGGATAGTGCAACGGATTTCCCTTGCCTAGAAGATCCGCTCGCTCCGCTACCCACCAGCTTGTCACCCTGCTGCACCCAGCTTCCGCCCGCATTGGTGAATATCCAGGCTTCCCCGGTAGAGTTACAGACATCCGCACCGTCGGAGCAGCCACCGTACCCGCCTCCGATCAAAGCGGTTCTGCCATCGGCAGATAGCGCGACCGCCCCCCCTTGCAATGAAGATCCGGTGTTTCCGCTGCCCACCAGTGTGTCGCCCTGCTGGGTCCAGACGCCATGACTGCGTACAAATATCCAGGCAGCCCCAATCCCGCCTATCAGGGCCGTGTTTCCATCCGCAGAAAGGGCTACAGAACGGCCTTGCCTGGCGGCGCCAACGGCTCCTCCTCCCACCAGTTTCTCCCCCTGCTGAGTCCAACTGCCGTTCGTGCGTGTAAATATCCATACTGCACCTGTTCCGGCGGAATCACCGGGACCTCCGATCATGGCGGTGTTGCCATCGGCGGAGAGCGCGGCCGAGAATCCCTGCTCGGGGGCGCCCACTCCGGCATTTCCCAGAAGCTTGCTTTGAAAGGCCCACACGCCACTGCTGCGAGTGAAGACCGAAACCGCACCAACCCCGTTATTGTCCCCGGGTGCGCCAATGAGGGCCGTGTTGCCATCCGCAGAAACGGCGACGGAAGTGCCCTGCCTGGGCGTAACCCCTTCCCCGGTTGCTGCAAGCTTGTCACCCTGCTGGACGAAACGCGCAACCGTTCTGGGCTCGGGGCCGGGTCCATGCCCCTGCAGCTGTGAAATGGTGCCTCCGGGTATTTGGGTTCTGTCGGCAAGCGTCAGGACCCCATTAACCATGGCGGCAGCGTTAAACGCCTTCATTTCGTAGAACAAACCGGTGGGAAGCAACACTCCTGTCGGATAAAAGATGGCGCCTGGAATGTCCAGAAGCAGATTTCCCGAGAGGACAGCAAAACCAATTGGAGCGATGGTGGCCATTTCGGCAATGTCGGCATCAGTATAGAAAGACTCATATGGCGGCTCTATAATGGGCTTCGGTTCCAAAAAAGGATACCTTGGCTGGTACCGCCACAGAGTCTTGTCCGATTCCCGCCGATAAACCTGCTCGAATTCGCTGTACGGGTATAGCGTCCAATCGAATATGAACATCGTCTCTCGAACGAGGCTGTAGTCACCGCCAAGATGATTGATAGCCGGAGCAAAATGTTGAGTAATCACATAATCATCGCTTCCTCCCAATGAGTGCGGATCGCTCAACCAAACGTAGATACCACAACTGCCGTCATTGTATGGCCACATGAGCTTCAACTGGTCAAACCTGAAGTAGTAATATCCCTCCAGGGACCCGACAACCGGATCGTGGCGGGGCGGGATATCGAGCTTCCATCTTATGTTCCGCGTATAGCTCGTATCCTTCGGCGCATCACAGGACATGGGACCGAAGATGTCGGTCCACAGAGTATTCGGCAAAGGTGCGCCATCCCACGGCTTCAAATATGCAAACTGCGGAGAAGGCCACCATTCTGCAGGTTCGAATTGAATCCACTGACCCCATGGTGGCTGGGAGTACCACTGCAAGCTGAGATTTCTGCCGGCAAAATTGTTGTACCAATGCACATATACTGTGGTTCCGAACGATTCCCTCGGAGCCAGGAATATGATCGCTAAGACTACGATAAGTATTTCAGACGATAGGGTTCGGGTGCTTCTCGCTCTCATTCCTTCCTCTTCGCTTCCGGGCGTTGCCTTGCGAGCCCCTTCGCAACCGTTAGCCTATTTATGAACCGGAGTACTCTGTCTTACCCCCGCTGTGCAAACAGCCACAGGTGATTGCCGCCGGCACCCTCTATCAAAAGGCGGGGTGCTGCGTGAGCTAAGGCGGCCGGTATACGACAGGATGAGACGTCCAGTCTTGACAAAACGGTGATAAAATCGTGATCTTGCGCTGACAGGACTCAGATGCCCAAGATCGAGAATCCGAACTATCGTTTTGGGGAATTTATCTTGGATGTTAGGGAGCGCCGGTTGACCGGCGGAGGACAGGATATCTATCTGCCGCCGAAGGTGTTCCAGACCCTCCTGTACATGGTGATCCGCAGCGGCCGCTTGGTGACAAAGCAGGATTTGCTCGACGCCATCTGGCCGGACGTCGCGGTGACGGAAAATGCCCTGACCCGGTGTATTAAGGATGTGCGGTTAGCGCTCGGCGACGATGTGCACCAGCCCCGGTATATCGCAACCGTACCTCGCGTCGGTTACAGGTTCATCCCAGAGGCGGAACCGGTCCCTCCATCTCGGATCCTGGATTCGGTGCCCACCGCACCCGCTTCCCCTGAAACGTCGCCACAGGAAATCAAGCTCGTTGGGGAGAAGGGCGACCGTGAAGCGCCGTTCAAAGCAGTCCCCGTGCCGGGTACCCCATCTCCGCGAATTCCTGCGGGCTTCACGTATCTTTGGAGACGGCCGGTTATCGCAGGGATCGTGATCGTGGTGGGAATGGTGGCACTGATGGGCGCTTCGTACATGGTCACTGTGCGGAACCGGGCGCTTCCGTTTCACGCTCGGGATTTCGTCCTTATCACCGACATCACAAATCAAACGGGTGACGAGATCTTCGACCGATCATTGGCAACTGCCTTTACCGTGAGCCTGGAGCAGTCTCCTCACGCCAACGTTTTTCCACGAGCCAGGGTGAGCGCCACGCTGAGACGGATGGGGAAGCCTCCCGATCAGAAGATCAACGATGAGATCGGAAGCGAGATCTGTCTTCGTGAAAATATCCGCGGACTGATCTCGCTTGGGATCGGAAGAATCGGCAGGCGTTATTCTCTATCGGCCAGGCTGATCGACCCGAAGAGCGGGAACGCGGTGCGTTCGCATCTTGTTTACGCCCCGGATCAGGAGCACGTGCTGCCTACCCTTCAGTCGCTGGCATCGGAAATCAGGCGCGATCTTGGCGAGGCCCTTTCGTCGATCGAGCGGAGCAACCTGAACCTGATGCAGGTGACGACTTCATCCCTGAAAGCGCTGAAACACTATTCCGATGGAGTCATGCTCTGGGAAAAAGGAGAATACGGGCCTGCAGTTCAACAGTACCTGGCTGCGGTTCATGAAGATCCCGCGTTCGCGAAGGCCTACGCCTCCCTCGGCAATGCCTATTTGAGCCATCTCTATTTACAGCCGGGACCGGGGAAAGAGTACTACGAGAAGGCTTTCCGTTTCTCCGACCGCGTAACGGAGCGAGAGCGCCAGATGATCCGGTTGAGCTACGAATCCGACCTTGGGCACTTCGAAATCGCCCGGCAGTTGTCGGAAAGCTACCTGCAAACTTATCCGGACGATTTTCGCGTGCGCCACAACTTCGGCCGTCTTTTGATGCTGAACAATCAGCACGAAAAGGCGATCGCTCAATACCGGGAGGTGCTCCGGCTGGCTCCCGACAATGCGAGCGCGCGGATCAACATCGCCACCTCGCTAATGCAGCTCGGCCGATTTTCGGAGGCACTGGAAAACTATCAAGAGGCGTTCAGGCTGGAGCCCGCTTGGGAAATCGGGGCAAACCTGAACCAGGAATACGGCTTCACTTTGGTGAAAGCGGGGAATCCGGTGAAAGCTCGCGAGGTTTTTTCCAGGGGGCTTTCAGGGGAAAAACACCAGGCCCTGCGATCGCTCGCTCTGCTCGACATGTACGAAGGCAAGTATCGGCAGGCAATGACAAGACTTGAGGAGGCCATCTCGCTGAACAACTCCGGCAAGAACTACCTGGGTGAGGCAAGAAATCGGCTCTTCCTTTCGATGCTCCTTGAGGGTCAGGGAAAACGGGCCGATTCAATTCGCGAACTAAAGCGGGCAGCCTCAACCCTGGAGTCGGCCGGCCCCGTGCTCTGGCTGGCAGCCCGGATAGGGATAGGCTCTGTTCGCGCCGGAGAATTGGGCCTGGCATCCCGCCTTCTGGAGTTGGCGCGTAAGAAGGCGGACTCGAACAGCCCCGAACAGCGGAGCGACCTGGCTCGCCTCGAAGGCGAGATCCAATTCGCGCGGGGCAATCATCAGGAGGCGCTGCGGCTGATGGTCCTTGCTGACGATGAATTCCCTTCCGCCTTCTCTGCGGAGAGCCTTGCGCGCGCCTACTTGCAGGGCGCTGATTCAAGCCGGGCAATCGAAGCCTACGACCACTTCCTCGCAATGAAAGCAAGGAGCCTGGGATTGGAGCCTCAGCAGCTCTGGCTCGAGGCGCACTGTAGGCTGGCGAGTCTGCTGATGTCACAGGGGGAGAGCCAACGAGCCAAAGATCTCCTGGATACTCTTCTTCGCCTCTGGAAGGATGCCGACCCGGAACTCCCGCTACTGCGCGAAGCCGGCCGCCTGCAGTCAGCCCTCCTCGCTGGTGTGATTCCGTCGCCACTTTTAAACCGCCAGTTCTCGCTCGGATCAAGGACGGTGTCGGGAGTCGACTGATACGGGACGGAAACTGTGAAATCGTGACCCCTGACGGAATTCAAGCTGCGCGCCTCTTTTGCCGGTGGTGAGGATCGCCGACCTCCGGCGCTCGCACTCATCCGTGGCCGGTCAGATATGGAGCGGTGGCTGAGGGGATTCGAACAGCCGGATCGTTTCCTCCGACAGCAGGATCCACAATCCGTAAACTCCCAGCGCGGTCCCGATAGGAACACTGAAGAGATGCAGAGCGGAAAGCAGGATGCCCAGTATCCTGGACCAGCGCGCCATGCGCAGCAAGCCGATCCCCGCGATGATCGCGGGGAGGGAGGTAATCAGCAAAAGGAAGAAAATCACGCTGCCGACGATGCTGACAATGGGAATGGCGATCATGGCGCCGGGTTCATGCCGGGCGGTCATCCCGATGATGCCGACGGCACCTCCGAAAATGAGCAGGATGATCAGGGCGCCTATGAATCCGAACGAGCCCCAGACGATGTTGAGGATTCCCAGCAGCTGAATGTGTTTTCTCATAAATCCTCCTTCAGAGGCTCTCGTTTCGACCTGGCCTTCTGGAAACGTCCCTATTATCGCGCCGGCAGGCTCACGTCCCATAGCGATATACACAGGGACGACCTGTTTATTCGCTCCGTCAGGTCGGGAATCCTGATACCGCCCGCCGCACTTCCGTACCGGCCGTTGCGGCTGGCGGCATTTCCCGTCCGTGAAAATGCAGCCGCAAATGGGGTCCGCTAACCGGGAATCCTGCTGGTACTCCGGCCCCTACGCGACGAGGTCGCCGGATCGCCGCACTGAATTCCACTGAAAGAACACAGGTTGCTCCCGATTTGAGTTAGAATCGAGGCCGTCAAGTCATAGCCCCGGTCACTGGTGGCTGAGCATTTTGGAACGAACAGGGAGGAATCATGAATCGTCGGGAGTTTCTTGCCGGGGCTGCAGCGGCAGCCGGAATCGCAGCCACGGGCCGAGCATGGCCCCAGGATCGGGATCAGGCCAAACTTGCCCGTCTCGCCATCATGAGCCTGAGTTTTGGCAACATTCTGAAAAACGCCAATCAACCGGATGACCCGGCGAGAACGCTCGACCTGATGGACATCGGGCAGATGTATGCCGATCGATTTGGCATCCACCACGTCGAGCTGCAGCACACCCACATCCCATCGACTGAAGAAGGCTGGCTCAAGGAGTTTCGCGCCCGGCTGGCAAAGACGAAGTCCCAGGTAACGAACATCAACCTCGAGTTTGGCGCTCTCACCGTCTCCGCGCCGGAGCCCGTGCTGCGGTTGGAGGCGATCGACCTTACCAAGCAGTGGATCAATCACGCGGCGACTCTCGGCTGTCCCCGGGTGATGATCAACCAGGGTTTGCTGGTTCAGGAAAGCAAGCAGGCCGCGATCGCCTCCCTCAAGCTAATCGGGGCTTACAGCCAGACGAAGGGAATCAAGGTGGGAGTCGAGAACCGCGCCGCCCCGAGAACCGCGCCGCGCGGCACTGCCCCTGCAACTCCCCCGCCGCCGGCGCCGCCGGCCCCAATTGACTACACCCTGTTGGTGGAGGTCATTCAGGCCGCCGGGGTCTACGCCAACTGCGATCTGGGCAACTTCACCGATCAGGAATCGCAGCTCGCCGGAATACGCGCGATGTTCCCGCTCACTGACGGCAATTGCCACGTGAAAATCAACCCGGCGAGGTACGACCTTCCCAAGGCCCTGGCCCTGACCAGGGAACTCGGGTACAAGGGCCTTTATTCGATCGAGGCCTCGCCCAACATGGGCCCCGATCCTCACGAGAATACAAAAAAGATCCTGGATGTAATCCTCGCCAATATCTAGAACCTGTGGCGCGCGGTGATGTCGGGCAGCGCCTTTACTGGAGGCAGAAGCCGATGAATTCGATATTCAAATCCGGTCCGGAGGGCGGAAGCTCGCGACGCAGCTTCATTCAAAAAGTGGGGACGCTCGCCGCAGCGTCGACCGTGACGGTGAGTGCCGGTGCGGGGCAGGCGCCGAAAAGTGCGGCGGAGGCGCCAAAGCCGGTCACGCCGGGACCCTTGGCATACCAGCCGATGCCGACAGTCCGGATTGGAAAGCACAATGTCTCCCGCTTGATCCTCGGGGTGAACGTCCCCGGCCTGCATTTTTCGGACAGGCTCGTGCAGGATGCGCGCGCGTGGAACACGCCCGAACGCCGGGTCATGCAGCTCAAGCATTGTGAAGAGCTGGGCATTAACACGATGGTGCAGGCCGGAAACCGCATCGCTCAGTACAACGCCGAACACGGCGGCAAGATGCTGGGTTGCGGCAGCGGACTTGCGAATATCGGCCCCAACGGGAACTGGTCGGATGTCGAAAAATCCATCAAGGACATGGCCGGCTACGGCGTCATCAGCATTCACCACGCCGGCTATGGGCCATACGGCACCGATTCCTGGTGGAGGCAAAAAAAGCTCAACATCGTCCGGGAGTATTGCAAGAGGGTGCGGGACGCGGGAGTGCTGGTTGCCGTCACCAGCCACCGCCCGGAAGTCTTCATGGAAATCGAGTCGCAGGGTTGGGACGTCGACTATTACATGACCTGCTTGTACAAGTACGGCCGTACCCACGCAGAATGGCTGGCAGCCTTCAAATCGAATCCTGAAATGATGCCCGTGGAAATCGGCTACCCCACGGAGGAAAGCGACCAGCGCACCGCGCCCGCCAGCTGGTCGGACCTGTACGGGGGTGAAGTGGCCTTTGTCCAGGGTGATCCGCCGGAAATGCTCAAGGTGGTCCAACAGTGCAAACGGCCCTGTTTCGTGTACAAGCTGCTCGCCGACGGCCGCAGGGCCCAGAGGCAGGATCATGTCGAAGGGGTGTTCAAGCACGTGATGGCGAACATCAAGTCGACCGACGCGGTAGTGGTCGGGATGTATGACAAGTACATCGACGAATATGCCATCAACAAGGAGTACGTCGTCAAGTACAGCAAGACATCGATCCCTGCGGTGTAAGCCCACGGAAACTTGGAACGCTCGATAGATTGAACCGCGAAGGCGCGAAGACCGCAAAGGTTTTATTTATATATCTTTGCGATCTTCGCGCCTTCGCGGTTTGATTGGTTTTGCTGTATTTGCCGCAGGTGGATGACTCCCGCCGTGCGCTAGCCCAAGTTTCTATTCTCAATAAACCGGGCAGTTCCGGAGCCTGAGAGTACGCCGGGCCTCGGAAGCACAATGCCAACATAGCCGCCACTGCATTCCTGTGCCTATTTTTTCTCTCCGGCCCGATCTCAGGCCATGGCGGCGACCCGCAATTCCTCCGTTGCGTTCTTCCGCCCTGCTGAATCGACCGTGATCAGCTTGTAGGCGTGGGACGCCATGTCGGATGGCTTGTCATCAAAAGTGAAAGGAGACTTGGTCGTCTGTGGCTTGTGCTCGACTTGCCCGACCTTCTGTCCGTCTCGCCATACCTCATAATGTCTGATCGGGCTGTCGCCGGCGTAGGCCGTTTGCCATGCCAGACCGACAACCCTTCGGTCGCCCTGCTTGGCCTGGGATACCGCCGGATCACGCGGTGCCCCCAGCGGCTGCGGAGGTAATTGGAACCAATTGGTTTTTCCGCCTTTCACCTGAGCCGCTTTCCGTTCAATCTCCGTTCGGTCCGTAGAACTCAATCCGTTTTCCAGAATCTGCGCCGCCGACATGTTTTGTATTAGCTGACAGCTGCTGTCCTGATCTTCAACGCGGCCGATCCCAATAATGGCCGTCGAGATGCCAGGAGTGGAAAGCGCATATTGGACCAGAGGGCGGCTGGGCAGCTCAGGGCTGCCGACCGCAAGGACGACATCTTCCGGCGACCTCGACCATTTTGGATCTTTGGTGTACATGGCACCGTCGGCAAATACCTTCATGGCTATGATCCCGAGTCCCTTTGCCGCCGCTACCGGTATTGCGTTGTGCTGGTGACTGAAATAGAGCCGGTCGTTGGCGTTGATGGCAATCAGCATGGTATCGATGACCTGATTTTGATCTCGCTGCACGCATTCCATCATCACCGGCGAGGAGATGTGGCCGGTGATTCCTATGTGCCTTATGAGCTTTTCCTCTTTGGGATTAAGCCCCGTTCGATTCGTACCGTCTCTGTAATCCCTGAGAGCAGCCAGAGCACCGATGCGATCGGCCTTGGGGTCGGGTTGATCCAGGCCGAGGTAGATCGCGTCAACTTCCGCCATTGTATTCAGATTGTGGATTTGGAATATGTCCAGGTAAGCCCCTTTAGGGTAGTTTCCTTCACCGTCGCCGAACATGAGGGAAAGCGAGCGCTTCAGATCCTCGATCGCCTTGGATCCCTTCGGCCCCTCGGTGCGATCATTGGCATCGGGATGAGAGCCCTTGGCATGGCGCACCATGGTTTTACTGGCCAGGACGATGGAGCGTCTCTTCACCTCGTTATAGCCGGGAGAGCCCGGGACCAGGTTGAGTGATCTGAACGCCTTGCCATAATTCATCTGGCTGGGCCCGTAGACGTTCGAAGTATCGAAATAGGACACCCCCAGGTCCATGGCCTTCAGGATGATGCGCTCGGGATTGATCCCGGACGGCGTCCACTGCAGCGACGCCTGCCCGCCCAGGCCCAAAGAAGTGACTTCGTAACCGGTCCGGCCCAATTGCCGGGTCATGGGCCTGGCCACACGGAGGGCGCCGCGGCCGATCGAAAATGAACCTTGCAGCGTTCCTGCAGCAGCTGCGGCAGCCAGAAACGAACGCCGGGAAATCTGATTTCGAGAGGATTTTTTCATATCCGTTTCTCCTGTTTTTCTCTTTATGTGGCGAGTCCCATTGCACCCGATCTTTCCCTGCGGAGGAACAGCGTCAACAAGGGACGCCTCCTAATGAATCACCGGGGCTGCCTGTTCCGGCGCGGTAACGCCCGGCGGCAGCTCCATAATCCTGATATTCCTGAAACGGATTTCAGCCCCTTCCGATTCGAGGCATAAATATCCCTTTTTCTGGGTAGAGCCGCGGATGCCATTGACAAATTTGCCGTTGACCGAAAGTTTGATGACACCATCGACAGCGACGACATCGTAAGTGTTCCACTCACCGCGGCCCTTGCAGCGATTCTCGACGGACATGCTCCTTTCACCCCGGGCAGTATCGGGTATTGTCTTCACGCCTCCGACTCCGAAAAGCTCGCCGTGCACATAGGCGATCGGCGGCATTTTTCCGTCGCGCATGTGGAGCTTGGGCCAATCCAGCTCGAGCATCTGTATTTCCACCCCATTGGGTAGCCGGCTATCCGAATCCGGGACGGCACTGCTCCACGCGAAGACACCCGAGTTCCCCCCGGGTTCCATGTGCATCCATTCGATGTGGAATATGAAATTTTCGTACTGCTTCTCGCTCCGCATTACACCGATCGGATGTCCGGAACAAATGAGGAGCCCGTCGCGCACCTGCCAGGTGTCCGGACTGGTGTTGACGTTGACCCAGCCCGACAAATCCTTGCCATTGAACAGATCCTTGAACACGGGTGCCGGATCTTCGAACGCGCCGCCGCTTGCAGCCAGCAGAATCCAGCACGGCAGGATAATGGCGCCTACCTTTCGAATCATAGGTTCTCCTTACGGCAGAAAATTTGGCCGACCTCTTGAGCGATCCGTGCTCAGCCGAATCCTTGAAGCTACCTTATAGCATTTGGCGAACGCGGTCCTAGATTTTTTCAGGCACTTCCCCAGCCGGGGTCCCCGTAGGGATCAGCGCCAGAGTAATAAAGGCCCCGATAAGCGGAATCAGGCTCGCGGCCACCAGGATCGGGGCAAAAGAATATCGGTCCGCCACCTGTCCAATGAGAAAAGTCGCCCCAATGGTGCACAAGCCCGCACCGGTCCCGCACATCCCGCTGACGGTGGCCACCACGTCGCGAGAGAAGATATCTGAAGGCAAAACGAGCGCCATGGTCGAATAGGCGGCGTAGGAAAACGTTGCCAGGGCGAAAAGCAGCGATACGGCAAACAGGTTATCGGCATAAATGGACGGAATCAGCAGCGCCACGCCGAAGCCGCCTGCCAGAATGACAATCTTCCTGGCGCGCACGGCGGACCAGCCGCGCCGTATCAGCCAGCTTGAAATGCCACCGCCGGCAAAATTGCCGAGGTCGGCACCGAGAAACGGAATCCACGCCGCCAGCAGGCTGTGTTGCGGATCGATGTGCTTATCCTGCTTGAGAAAAATGAAAAACCAGTCTGCGATAAAGAACCACACGGGATCACTGAAGGAGCGGGCCACGATCACTCCCCAGGTTTTGGGCATGCGCAGAAGGGAGGACCAGCTGCTTCCGCCCTGCGCCGAATCGTGAGGCAATTCCTCTTCTCTGCCTGACAAGATGAGCTGCTTTTCCTGCGGGGAAAGATGCGGGTGATTCTCCGGGGAGTGATAGAACCATCTCCAGAGCAGGAGCCAGAAGAACCCCAGGGTCCCTACCAGAACGTAAGCCGGCCGCCACCCGAAGCGAAGGTACAGCCAGATGACCAGCAAAGGCGCGATCACGCCCCCGATGGACGAGCCGCTGTCGAACAGGGCCACGGCCCATCCCCTCTCCTTGCGGGGAAACCACTCGGCAACCGCTTTCGTGGCACCCGGCCAGTTGGCCGACTCACCCAGGCCGAGCAAAAACCTGAAACCGCAAAAACTGTAAAGCCCGCTGGAAAAAGCCGTGAGCATAGCGGCCAGCGAATACCAGGCCACGGTAATGCTGAGGCCGCGGCGCGTACCGATCCGGTCCAGCAGTCGCCCCATGAGCGTCTGGCCGATGGAATAGGCCACCCGGAAGGCTATGATGATCCACGCAAAATCTTCGTTCTTCCAGTGAAAATCCTGCTTCAGATAGGGGCCAAGGACCGAAAGAGTCTGCCGGTCAATATAATTGATCACCGTGGAGAGGAAGAGAAGTCCCCCTATCCACCAGCGCAAGGCAGGGATGTAAAGAGATTTTTCGGTGGGTCTGGTTTCGGTCATAAGTGCAATGGGAATGACATTTCCGCGCCCGTTATAGGTCATGTGACACAATAGGGCAAGCTAAAACGGATGACAGTGCGCATCATGCGCCTTGCAGACCCGGGACCGGCCGTGTTAAATCACACGTGCGGCACAACGCTAAATTTTCGTGCAGCGGCGGGATTCATCCCGGCGCGCAGCCTGTGAGAACAGGGGGCCTGGTTCCTCTGCGCTTCGTCCGGGCTGAAGCATGGACCCACATGATGGGGCGCAATGCGGTTCACATAGTTGAGGGAGGAAGCCATGAAGGAGAAAATGGGTCGGCGGGAATTCATTAACGGTGCCGCTGCCGGGGCGGCAGTGAGCGCCATCGCGGCAGATGCTTCCTCCTTCGCGCGCATCAAGGGGGCGAATGACAGAATCAACATCGCTTTCCTCGGGTGTGGTGCGCGCAGCGGAGGGCATCGCCGAATGGTAGAAATGTCGCTCAAAGACAAAAACCTCGGTGTGGTGGCAGTCTGTGACATTTGGACTTTGAACCGTGAAAAGGCGGCAGCGGACTGCAAACGGAGATTCGGTTCGGATATCCGGCAGTTCAAATACTCCGAGGAACTGCTGAAAATGACTGACTTGGATGCGGTCATGATCGCGACAGGGGACTTCCAGCACGGGAAGCTTCTAGCTGAGGTCGTTGCCGCGGGAAAAGATTGTTACGTCGAGAAGCCGATGGCGTTGGACGTGGAGGAAGCCAAGATGGCGCGCTCCGTGGTTTTGAACTCCCGGCAGGTAGTTCAGAACGGAGTCCAGTGGCTAAGTGACCCTTATCAGATGAAGGTCCGGGATCTGATCCGAACCGGCAAGCTGGGTCAAGTCACCAAGATCGAGCAGGTATGGAACGACAATAATCATCGCTGGCACGAACCGGATGATCCGGATGTCGCGGCCATTCGGGAGCAGGACACCGACTGGAACCGCTGGCTCCTGGGAAAGCCTTACCGTCCATTCGACCCCTGGGCTTATTTCGAGTTCCGCATTTTCCGGGATTTTTCCGGCGGCATCACCAGCCAATGGCTGAGTCACGGCCTGGACCTGGTGCATTTCTATACCAACACCGCCGTGCCGGACACCATGGTTGCCAGCGGCGGGATTTTTGGATGGCCTGACATCCGCCAGAATCCGGACACTTTTCAATCATTGGCCACCTTTGAAGATGCGAAATTGCTCCACTCCTTCGCTGTCAGCTTCGGCAATCGGTTCGGTGACCACACCTGCATTCGCGGAAAGGAAGCGACGCTTTACGCCCAGGGAGGCGAGGGTAGCCCCCGCTGGTTCCTGATTCCGGAGCACGGGAACGCCCGCGCCGATTTTTACGGCGGATTCCAGGAAGCGGTGCGGAAGGGTACGGCGCAGTTGGTTTCAGTGGAGGGAGATGAAGGAAAGCTTCCTCCCATCGGTCTAAGCGACGATTCCAAGCCCCATCTCGACAATTGGATCGATTGCATGCGGGCGCGGAATCAAAATACGAACGGCAACATCCATCGCGGCTTCTGGCACTCCGTGGGAGCTTGCATGGCGACGCGCGCCTACCGAGAGGGGAAAAAGCTATACTGGGACCGCAAACGCGAGGAGATCGTGGATCATCCGCCCGCCGCATGAAATCGGCGCGAGCTTGCAGGGCGCAACGTTTCCATGTGTTTACAATTGAAGCAGCAGGAGTCCGTGAGTTTCCAAAACGGGAATTCCGGGTCGTGCCGGGCAACAGAACGGCACATCGGCCTGTGAATTGATACCCCAAAGCCCTCAATAAAAGGAGCCTTTCATGCGAATCTGCCGCCGGCCGGCCGCTCGGGCCTTCGTCGCCCTTGTCCTTCTTTCAACCCTGTCCATCGCCCAGCAGGCACCCGTTCCGCCAACCGCAAAAAGACTCGAGCACAAGCAGGTCTGGCACGGCAAAACCGTGGTCGATCCCTATTTCTGGCTGCGCGAAAAAGCCAATCCGGAGGTGAAGCAATACCTGGAAGCTGAAAACAAGTATACGGAAGAGGTAACCAAGGGCCTCAAACCCTTTGAGGAGACCCTATACAAAGAAATGCTCGGCCGGATCAAACAGACCGACCTGAGTGTCCCGACGCGCCGAGGCAAGTTTTACTACTACAGCAGAACCGAAGAAGGGAAGCAATATCCTATATACTGCAGAAAAGCTGCAGCTCCTGACGGCTCGTCCGATCCCAAAGCCGCTGAGTCCGTCCTACTGGATCAGAACGAGATGGCCAAAGGTCTGCCCTTTCTCAGCATTGGAGCCAGGTCGGTCAGCGATGACGACCAACTCCTGGCCTACAGCACCGACACGACCGGCTTCAGGCAATATGTTCTGCATGTGAAGGACCTCCGCACCGGCAGGAACCTGCCCGACAGCGCGGAACGCGTGGTATCGGCAGAGTGGGCCGCGGACAATAAAACCATTTTCTACGTAACCGAAGACAAGGTCACCAAGCGGCCCAACCAGCTCTGGCGGCTCTCGCTGGGAGCAAAAGCCGAACTGGCATACGACGAAAAAGACGAGCGGTACAACATCGGGGTGGGCCGGACCAGAGATAAAAAATACCTTGCCCTCGGCATCGAAAGCACTGACACCTGGGAGATGAGATACCTGGATGCCGCCCTGCCAACCGGTGAATTCAAAGCAATCCTGCCGCGGGAAAAAGGTCACAAATACGATTTCGAACACAGGGACGGCCTTTTTTATATTCGCACAAACAAAGGCGCAAAGAATTTCCGTGTCGTGACGGCAGAGGTATCCAATCCTTCCACGGGGTGGAAGGAATTCATTCCGCATGATTCCGCTGTTCTGCTCGAAAACCTGGATCTATTCAAGGAATATGCGGTTTCCCACGAACAGTTCCAGGCGCTCAACCGTTTCCGGGTTTACGATTTCAAGGCAAAAACCTGGCACACCGTGGATTTCCCCGAATCGGTGTACTCCGCATTCGGCGGAGGCACACCGGAATACGACATGCATTTGTTCAGGTTCAGCTACCAGTCCCTGATCACACCATCGAGCGTCTTCGACTACGACATGCAAAGCCGGAAGCGAACGCTTCTGAAACAGCAGGAGGTTTTAGGCGGATACGACCCGAAGCTGTACCGGACCGAACGGCTCTGGGCGACCGCGCGTGATGGCGTGAAAGTTCCGATCTCGATCGTTTATAAAAGCGGGCTGAAAAAGGACGGCAAGGCGCCGCTCTGGCTTTACGCATACGGCTCCTATGGGTTCGGCACCCCCGCCACTTTCTCCAGCAACAATTTGAGTCTTCTGGACCGGGGTTTCTCCTACGCTATCGCCCATATCCGCGGCGGCAACGAAATGGGCGAAGCCTGGCACGATGACGGCATGTTAATGAAGAAAAAGAACACGTTTTACGACTTCATCGACTGCGCGGAATATCTTGTAACGGAAAAATGGACCGGCCAGGATCGGCTCGTGATCGAGGGGGGGAGCGCCGGCGGGTTGTTGATGGGAGCCGTCACCAACCTGCGGCCCGATCTGTTCAAAGCGGTGCACTCCGCCGTGCCTTTCGTGGACGTGATGAACACCATGATGGACGCCACGCTGCCCTTGACGGTCCAGGAATACCTGGAGTGGGGCAATCCCAACGAAAGACCGGCTTTTGACTATATGAATTCCTATAGTCCGTATGACAACCTTGAGAAAAAAGCCTACCCGGCGATCCTGGTCACCACCAGTTTCAACGATAGTCAGGTGATGTATTGGGAGCCGGCCAAATATGTCGCAAAGCTCAGGACATTGAAAACCGACAGGAATCCCCTGCTGCTTAAGTGCAAAATGGAACCTGCGGGTCACGGCGGGGCTTCTGGCCGCTACGACCGTTTGAAGGACAACGCGTTCGAAATGGCTTGGATGTTAAGTCTGGTCGGCATCACGCAATAGCTGCAGATTTTTCCGGATGCGAATTGACGCGGAGTACCCCGCCGGCCCCGCGTCCAGATTGCCGCTTATCCCTTTCTGCGAAAAACCAGGACGGCACTGTCAAGCTCGGGCGGGAGCACCATCCGACTGAGGCGCGGATCGACTCGCCATTCAAAGGCGCGCTGCGCGTCATAGGTCTTCCAGTTGCCGCTCGCGAAAGAATACCGGCTTCCGATGACGATATACAGATTCACTCCGGGGGAAGTGAAAACAAATCGCTCGAATCCGTTGCCCGGAGGCGGCCAGGAGCAGATTACCGCTTCGGGCCGGCAGCGTTCCAGGGCTTGCCGCGCTTCGAGCTTTTCAACGCTTCCGGGATATTCTATGGAGTGGCTCCAGCTGAAGTCATCGGTGGCATGAACCGAAACCCCGGCTTCGGAAAGGAATCGGGCAAGCGTTCCGTCCCCGGCTGCGATCTCGAGGCAGGATTTGCCGCCAATAAGTTCCGCCAGCGCCAGGATCAACGCCCCGGAATAAAAACAGTAAATTCCCCGCGGCTGCACCAGCGGCATCAGGTATCTCTTCTGTGTCACGAAGGGCCACAGGAGATGAAACCAGATTATCGAAGCGGGTTTCCTGGTCAAATGCCGGCTGAAAAGCAGTTTCTGGACGATGTAGCCGTTGACAAGATTGAAACGGATTTTCCCCGAGGTTTTGCCGGTAGCCGCTGCTAGAAAACACTTCTCCAGGGCAAGAAGCGTCATCCGGCTGCGCACGAGATGAGGCAACGCGGCCGTGATAGCAGCTGCGTCCCCTTTGCTCCGGCGCAGGCGTCCCTTCCATAGGTCTGCCTCGCCCCTGGCTTTGCGCGAAAGACCGGCCAATGTTTCTGCCCGGCCGTCTTCCATGGCAGCGACAACCTCGCTGCCGACAGCTTCCCAGTCGACCGGGAAACGGTGCATCAATTCATCGAGCGATGGATTGCGGTTGAGAAAATCGAGACCATTTTGAACGGTGGTTCCGGTCACAGATCCATCCCAGGCGACGCATTTCAGTTGGAATGCGGGTTGACAGTTTCAACAACTCTCAGCCCCCCCTACCTGCCAAACAGCAAACAATCATGTGGGTCAGGGTTTCATCCCGGACCGTTGCTCCGTTGGATATTATCAAATCAGTTGCATACCATCCGAATTACTAATCTTCAGGGGTGGCAATCAGCATGCTTGAGGGGGTGGAGAGTGGCCAATTCGACTCCTTTTATTGGGTCGAGCGCCGCTCAGAAGATCGGGTCCGGGAAAAACCCCGGACCCACATGGTGGAAGGCGGATTATCGATATACTTAATTGGATAGGTGATCGAGAAGGGCGCCATCAGGCCCCACAAGTTCGATCCGCAGCGGGACGGTACCGTCGGCATGGGTGGAGCAGCTGAGGCAGGGATCGTAGGCGCGGACCACGGCTGAAACCCGGTTCAGCATTCCTTCCTGAAGCCTGTTGCCGTCGATGAAGTGGCGGCTCACCTGCTCCACTCCGCGGCTGATAGCCAGATTATTGTGGCCGGTCGCAATGATGAGGTTGGCCCATTTCATGGCCCCTTTTTCATCCACCTTGTAGTGGTGGATCAGGATGCCGCGCGGGGCTTCCGCGATCCCGACTCCCTCCATGGCGTTGACGCCGGCTGTTGCCCGGATGTGGGCATCCAGGATTTCAGGATCCTCGAGCAGCTCGCCCATACGCTCCAAGGCGTAGAGAGCCTCAATCAGGCGTGCGTAGTGAAACAGGAAAGCGCTCTGCACCGTCCGGCCGAAGCGCTGACGGTATTCATCCAGTTCGGCGTCGGCTTCCGGCGTGCCGAGTGCATCCGCCACGTTGAGCCGGGCCAGCGGCCCAACCCGGTATATGCCCTGCGGATACCCGAGCGGCCGAAAATAAGGGGCCTTCAGATAGGTCGTCGGCAGCGAAACTTCGCCGATCAGGTCGCGGTATTTGCGGGGTTTTTCCAGGTCGGTAACAAGCTCTCCCGTGGCACTTCTGAATCTGACGATGCCGTCATAAAGCTGCAGTCGGCCGCGTGCATCGACCATCCCGGCATACATCGTGGGGGAGTTCCCGAAATGCTCGATCTCCTGCTGGAACTGATCAAGAACTCCCTTGAAGACCCGGAGGGCGCGGCGTGCGATCGCTTTGGCGATCGGCAGTTCGCTGAGTATGCGGTCGCGATTTTCTCCACTGAGCGGGGCGTTGACTCCTCCGGGAACCGTCCAGGACGGGTGAACCCGTTCTTTTGTGAGCCTTTCGATCACCTGCTGGCCGAACTTGCGCAGTGCGATTCCGTCCCGCGCCATGTCGGGGTGTTTTTCAATTAACCCGATGATGTTCCGGTGGGCCGGATCGGAATCCATGCCAAGCAGTATATCGGGAGCCGAAAGGTGGAAAAAGCTGAGGGCGTGCGACTGAACGAACTGCCCGCAATGGAGCAATTCTCGCAGTTTGACCGCCGTGTCAGGTATCTGCACTGCCATAATGGCGTCGCAAGCCTTGGATGACGCCAGCAGATGGCTTATGGGGCAGATCCCGCAGATCCGCGCGGTGATGGAAGGCATCTCATAATAGGGACGCCCTTCGGTGAATTTTTCGAAACCCCGCACTTGGGTGACATGAAAACTCGTGTTTGAGACCTTGCCGTCGCCGTCGAGCTGAATCGTAATTTTGGCGTGACCCTCGATGCGCGTCACCGGATGGATCACCAGTTTCTTGCCCATGAATCGACTCCTCTATCCAAACTTGACCTTGGAGGTGAGATCCGGTTTGCGGCCATCCAATAATTCGGTAACGACGTACATGATCGCTTCCGGATTGGGAGGGCAGCCCGGAATGTGCAGGTCCACCTTGACCACTTCATGCACCGGCAGGGCATGCTTGAGCAAAGCCGGCACCCCTTCCGAGGGCACAACCGGGTGCTCCTGCACATCCTGAAGGTATATGCGTTCCAGCAGCTGTTTTGTGGGGATGGAATTGCGCATCGCCGAAACATTGCTTGTGACCGCACAGTCCCCGAGAGCTACCAACATTTTGCTTCGTTTTCGAACCGTCTGAACAGTCTTCATGTCCTCGACACTGGAGACGGCGCCTTCCACCAGCGTAACGTCCACCCCCTCCGGAAATTCCTGGGCGTCGACGAGAGGGCCGTAGACGATGTCCGCTTTGCGGGCAACCGCGAGGATCCCTTCGTCGATATCAAGGAGCGACATGTGACAGCCTGAACAGCCATCCAGCCAGACGGTAGCGAGTTTGATCTTGCTCATAGGTACGCTCCTCGTCTCGAAGCCAGGCGCGTGACGGGCTCCTGATTTTTGGTCATCTCTTCCACCGCCTTCCCCTTCTCAGCCAAAGCGCCTGTCGGGCAGACCTGAACGCACTTTCCGCAGCTGGTGCACTGGCGGGATTCACCCCAAGGCCGGTTCATCTCGCACGTGAGTCGCGACCCGACCCCACGAGCCCCAACATCCCAGACGTGGGCTCCTTCCACCTCTCCGCAAACCCTGACGCAGCGGGTGCACAGGATGCAGCGATTGTGGTCCAGCACGAACCGCGGGTGCGTGACATCGATCGGAAGCTTGGGATAACTGTAAGGGTAGCGGGCGCTGGTGACGCCGAGCTTCGATGCCAGGTTCTGAAGCTCGCAGTGGCCGTTTGATACGCAAACCGAACAGATGTGGTTGCGTTCCACAAAAAGAAGTTCCAGCGCAATCTTTCGGTACTGCTGGAGCTTGGGTGAATTGGTGGTCACCGACATGCGGTCGGTTGCCGGAGTGGTGCAGGCCGGCAGCAGCCGATTCACGCCGGAAACTTCCACGACGCAAAGCCGACAGGCTCCCACGGCGGACAGCCCTTCCATGTAGCAAAGCGCAGGAATGTATTTGCCGCTGGCGCGCGCTGCTTGAAGGATGTTCTGCCCTTCCGTGGCGTTAATGAATTCTCCGTCAATCCGGATCGTGATTCTTCGAGGCACGGAAAAAACTCCCTTGGGAAATGAATGCTATGAACCGCCGGGTTCTAATGGTCTCCGTTACGGATGTCGCAACGCAGGCACCGGCAAGACTCCTCCATGGCTTCCAATGGCGTGAGGCCGATGGTTGCCTCGCCAAAATTCCTGGCTCTTACTTCCGCCTCCACCTCGGATACCGCATGACGCTGGGCCGTGCTCGGGTGGGAAGGCAGTGTCTGGTCGATTTCAAATTCCGGGAATAACTCCGCGAACCGCCGGGTTCCGGTGAGGCGTTCGTCGATGTTCCGCGCCGCCTTTTTCCCGAATCCCATGGCATTGGAGACGTTGGAAGCACCGGTAATCAGGTCGCCGCCCGCGAAAAACTTGGTCCGGCTGGTTTCGAGACTATATCGATCGACCTCGATCAACCCGCTCTCCTTGATCTTGAGCCCCGAGGCGCGGGCGAAATCGAGGTCGACGCTTTCGCCCACCGCCAGAATGACGGTGTCGCATTTGAAGCGCTGAATCTCGTCGGTCGGAATCGGGCGCCTTCGTCCGGAGGTGTCAAATTCGCCGAGCCGGGTTTTGATCACCTCGATGGCTTGAACCCCGCCCTGGCTGTCACCCAGGATCCGGTGCGGCGTGGCGAGAAAAACGATCTTCGCGCCTTCAGCTTCTGCCGCCTCCGTCTCCTCCCGGATTGCAGGCATATCGCGCCGTTCGCGCCGGTAAACAATGGTCACATTCGACCCCATTCGCAGGGCGGTGCGGGCCGAGTCGATGGCAGCGTTGCCACCCCCGATGACAATGACGTTCTTTCCGAGGGGCACCTCGTGCTTTTTGGAAACCGCCTCCAGGAAAAGCAGGGCCGGCAGCACCCCTCTCAATTCAGTCCCCGGCAGATAAACCCATGACTCCTTCCAGGTGCCGATGGAAAGGAATACCGCGTCATACTGGCTGTCGATGTCATTGAGGCTGATGTCCGTGCCGACTCGCGTCTTGCCCACGAATTGGACGCCCACTCGCCGGATCAGCTCCAATTCGCGGTTCAGGACTTCTTTGGGCAGACGGTAATCAGGGAGGGCGTAACGCAGCATGCCTCCTGGCTCCTCGTTCAGGTCGTACATCGTGCATTCATGGCCGAGCAGGGCCAAGTAGAACGCGCAGGTTAGCCCGGTCGGACCAGCTCCGACAATCGCCACTTTCTTTCCCGACGGGGTCTGCTTGCGCGCCACGATCCGGGCCGCTGCGTCATCGAATCGATCCGATTGGAGGATCGAATCTGCGATGAACCGGTGTACCTCCCGCATGTTGACCGATTCATCCATTGTGGCCCGCCGGCATCGGTTCTCGCACGGATGCTGGCATACCCGTCCGGTGGAGGCCGGAAGCGGGTTGTCTAAAATCACCGATTCAAACGCCTCTTCCAGACGGTCTTCCTTGTACAGCTGCAGATATCGGGGAATATTCATGTGCAGGGGGCAGCTGTTTTCGCAAGGGGAGAGTGCCAGATCTTCGCAGACTCCTGCTCGGCAACGCCGGGCCCGGATGTGATCCTCGAATTCGTGCCGGAAATGCCGCATGGTGGTCAGCACCGGATTCGGAGCCGTTTGACCCAGGCCGCACAGCGACATATCACGAATGGCCCGGCTGAGGTCATCGAGCACCGCCAGATCTGCCTCGGCAGCCTTCCCGCGTGTGAACCGGTTCAGGATCTGAAGCGCCTTGTCCAGGCCGACACGGCAGGGGACACATTTTCCGCACGATTCGGAATGAGTGAACTCGATGAAATAGCGGGCGACATCCACCATGCAGTTGTCTTCATCCATGATGACCATGCCGCCGGATCCCATGATCGATCCTAGCTGGGCCAGCGTCTCATAGTCGACCGGGACGTCGAACATATCCTGCGGGATGCACCCCCCCGAAGGACCTCCGGTTTGGACGGATTTCACCGTGCGGCCGGCAGCATCCCCCTCGCCAATGTCATAGACGAAGGTCTTCAGCGGCGTCCCGAGAGGCATTTCGACCAGGCCCGTGTTCTTCACCTTGCCAACCAGGGAAAAAACTTTGGTCCCCGAGCTTTTGGTGCTGCCGGTTTCTGTAAACCAGGCAGCGCCCTTCACCACGATCGGGGAGATGTTGTACCAGGTCTCAACGTTGTTGATGTTGGTCGGACAGCCGTGAAGTCCCCGCTCCGCCGGATAGGGCGGCCGGGTCAAGGGCCGGCCGGCTTTACCTTCCAGAGAACGGATCAGCGCAGTTTCTTCGCCGCAGACAAAGGCGCCAGCTCCCTCCACCAGACTAATGTTGAAATTGAAACCTCTTCCCAGGATATTTTCCCCAAGCAAACCGAAGCTCTTGGCGGCATCGATGGCCCGGTTCAGGCGGTGCACTGCCAGCGGGTATTCGGCGCGAACGTAAATGATCCCTTCCGACGCACCCATTACATAGCCGCCGATCAGCATTCCCTCGAGGAGCGAGTGGGGATCGCTTTCAATCTCGTTGCGGTTCATATAGGCGCCGGGGTCTCCCTCGTCGGCGTTACAGATGATGTATTTCTGGTCGGCTTTCGCTTTGCGCAGGTATTCCCATTTGATGCCTGTCAGGTACCCCGCCCCGCCGCGGCCCCTCAGCTTCGAGGCTTTGATCTGCTCCACGATTGCGTCCGGATTATTGTCAATCAGGACCTTATACAGAGCTTCATATCCGCCGACGGCGAGGTATTCTTCGATATCGGCCGGGCTAATGATTCCGCAGTTGCGCAGGACTATTTTTTTCTGGCCTTTGAAGAATGGAACTTCACGCCAATCGGGGATTTCGGGGTAACCGGCACCATAGCGGATGTGCCCGGTTATATGGTCCCATTCCTCGATTTTGCACAGCGCCAGCTCGGCCGGCATGTGCCCCCGCGCCAGATCGTCGAGGATGGCCTCGACATCGCTCACCTGGACCTTTCGCAGGATCACGAGGGGCTTTCCAGGAAGCCAGACGTTCACCAGGGGTTCCTCGGCGCAAAATCCGAAACATCCAATCCGCGCCACGCGGTAGCCCAGGCCGCGCCGGTCAACCGCCGAAGCGAATGCGTGATAAACGCCTTCGGCACCGTTCCCCGACCCGCAGGTTCCCATTCCGATGGCGATGCGGGGGTGAGCCGGCAGCAGCTTGGCCAGCCCGGCTTCTTTTGCCGCATTGAAACTGCTGAGATCCGTGATTCTCATCAGGTCCTCCTCCTCCGGTCAGGGTCCAAGGCCTGAAGTTCGCGATGAAGCGCCGTTTCGTTGACATGTCCCAGAATCGAGTGATTGATTTCCACCACGGGAGCCAGAGCGCATTGTCCGAAGCAGGCGACCGTGCGAACGGTGTATTTGCCGTCGGTGGAGGTAAGCGAGAGCTTGTCGGCCCCACCCTCTTCATCGCTTTCTTTGATTCCGAGTTCGAGTTTGGTGCGCTCCAGCAGATTGCGGGATCCCCGAGTGTGGCATGCTGTGCCGCGGCATATGCAGATCGTGTTCAGTCCCTGCGGTTGCAGATTGAACAGGGCATAAAAGGTTGCGACACTATAGATCTGCGCAGTTGGAATGTTGATTTTTGCAGCAATGTATTCCAGGACCTCCATGGGGAGGTACTTCTGGGGATGGTATTCCTGGACTTCTTCCAGGATGCTCAGAAGCATTCCTGGCCGCCCCAAGTGCTTTGTGATGATTTTATCCACAAATTCCTGGCTGTCGACCTGGTTCTGAGCATAATTCGATGCTAGGCTCATGAGTGCATCCTCTCCAATAAATCCGCAGCATTATACTCACACGATCGCAAAGAGAAATGATAATAAGATCAATAAATTCTTATGGTTTCTAGAAGTTTTGCTTCTAGTATCAGGCAGGCCTTGGCCCACGCCGGATTTGCGATAAACATGAGGGGATTGATTATTCTATCTACATCTTATTTAACCATCTTAAGTATTCGCGAATGTAGCCGGACAATAGAATCGTCGGATTGAGGGCCGTATCCAGCGATGTCTTGCCCCCAGAAATCGGATATAGTAGGTTGGAAAATTGGGCGGCCATACTCGAAGAACATGACAACGAAGAACTACGGATCCCGATGAAAGCTTGGCTATCAGGGAACGCGATCGGGAGCTCGCTTTCAAACAAGATTGCGCTGATTTTTTCACCCGCCGGATCGGCGCTGATATCTCTCTGGTTGGGTCAATCCCTTACCTGGGATCAATTCAATTACCATTATTACTGCGGATATGCCCTCCTCACCGGGAAGTTCAGATATGACTTTGCCCCGGCCCAGGTGCAGAGCTTTTTCAATCCTCTGATCCACGTACCAACCTACCTGATTCTTCACTATCTCCCAGCGAAGGGAATGGCGTTGATCCTGGGAGCCCTGCAGGGATTGAACTTCTGGCTGGTCTACCGGTTGTCGAAACTCCTGTTTGCCAGGCTGGAGCCAGTGCCGCGGGAGGGCTTGAGCCTGATTATTTCGTCGACCGCCTTCTACGGAGCCGCAAATCTGTCGGAACTAGGGAATGCGTCCGGGGATAACATCACGAGCCTGCTTCTGATTGCCGCTGTCACATGCATCCTCCGTCTCATTCGCCAATCCGGAGAGATGAAGACGTCTGATTTTGTCAGGCTGGCTTTTGCAGGTTTCTCATGTGGCGCAGCGACAAGTCTCAAGCTGTCCGCTGCGATCTATGTGCTGCCACTGGCTGGAATCTTCGGTCTGGCCAGCCTGATACTATTGAAGCGAGTCAAGCCCGGTATCCTTTTCGGCGCCGGAATTCTCGCGGGTTTCCTGGTGACCTACGGCTTTTGGGGAACATACCTCTACAGGTCCTACGGCAATCCCTTCTACCCCAATTTCAATAACCTGTTCCATTCCAAGTACTACGATTACGCCGAGAACCTCGATCCCCGTTTTCTGCCTCGCAACCTGGGACAGACGCTTTTCTACCCCTTTTACCTGGTGCGCAAAAACGTGTACGTCGGCGAGTACATTTTCCGCTCGTCGCGCTTGGCCCTGTGCTACCTCATGACCGTAGCCCTGGCGATTGGCGGAGTTGTGGCTCTTTGGCGGCGGAATAAGGCCTGGGTCAGGGACAGGTTGGATAAAGCGGATCTATCCAGCCTGATTCTGCTGACCCTGTTCCTGGCAGGCTCCTACGTTCTGTGGCAACGAATGTTTTCCATTTACCGATATACGGTGACTCTGGAGTTGCTGGCCCCGGTGTTTCTTTCATTAGGATGGATGGCGATGGTTCGCCGGCAGCCTGTTTTCATTTCCGCGGCGATTCTCTCCTGCGTCTTTATCATCGCCCGTGAGGTGCCTTTGGATTTTGGCCGCCAGCCCTTTGTGGAAAACCTGATGAGGGTGAGGCCGCCTGCTTGGGAAGGCCTGGACCGAAGCGTGGTGGTTATGGCGGGGATGGACCCCTACTCCTACATCATCCCGTCGTTCCCCGAATCGACCCGGTTCGTAAGGGTGGAATCCAACTTCATCTACCCCGGCCGCAACTACAACTTGGATGAAAAAATCGGCCGCATACTTTCAGCTTATGACGAAAATAAAACCCTCGCTTACCTATATGCCATGAAAGACCTGCCCGGTTCTGAAAAGGCCTTCCGGAAATACGGCGTTTCAATCCGGCCTGAAACCTGCGAGGCAATTCAAGGATATTCCGGGCCGGCAGGTTTTCTCTGCCGCACTCGCCACGTCCCGGGAAGCGTGGTTCTTGGACAGGAAGCGGGCCCGCCCCGAATCGAGGTGAATCCGAGAATCGCGAAAGCCGGAATCGATACGGTTGTTATCGAGGTCTTTAACCTGAATGGTCCAGCTATGGACATCCGTTACACGATCGACGGACGCGAAATGCCGCCCATACGCAACTGGCAGATCGGCGAGGACCGGAAAATTCGTGTCTTCCTGAGCAGGGATACGAAAAAGGGGCTGTATCGCTACACCGGCATACGGCCGAGTAACATGCCCGAGCAGGTGGAGTGGACGGAGATCCATGTCGAAGTCCTGATCCAATAGCCGAATGCCGGGGTTTTTATCCTCTGTTCCCAGACAAAATCAAAGATCAAAGGTTGAAGACCAGGCCCACAAGATCAATCAGAAGGCGTAGCTTTCTCCCTTCTTTCAAGGTTTTCCAGCCAACGGTTGAAGATCCACATCGACATGGCGGAAGCCACCCCGATCGCCATCAGAATTACCCAGCCGGTTATGTTTTGACCCGGGACGAGTTCCAGTAGGCCATCCGGCCGTTTCACGGCGCCACGCGCCATGACTTCGTTGAAAATCAGTGCACCCAGCGGCCCTCCAGCCAGGGAGCCGAAAGCCAGCGGCAGATTGGCATATCCCAGGAAAAGCCCCTCTTGCCCTTTCGGAGCCATTGCCCCGACATACTCATACATTCGTGCCGAAGTAAAGAGCTCGGCGAAGGCACCCAGCGCAATACAGGCCACCACGATAAAAGAGCCCACCGGAATCCATCCTAAGAGGGAAGATCTCAGATCCCCTCCCGTCATGATGGGGATGATGTTGAGAGACATGGCAGCGCCCATAATAATCGTGCCGACAATCATGGACCTTATCGGCTTCATCTTACCGAAGATCCTGGTGACAAGCAGCTGGAAGCAAACGATGACCAGCGGATTGGCCATGGTGTAAATATCCATCGCCGGCTTTGATTCAACTACGGTTTTGACGTAAAGCGGGAGAACCACATAAACCTGGTTGTACAGGAAAAAGAATCCGCATGAAACCAGCAGAAAAAGAAAGAAACGAAGGTTGAATATAACCGTTACCATCCCGAGCAGGATTTCGCCAACCGTCTTTTTTGGCTTACCGGGAACGCTGCTACCGGCGGCTGTTTCCGGTCCCCGGTAAAATCCCGAGACTGTCATAAATGCCAGGATTGCCATTCCAGTCGCCACGGCAAAAATCGCCGAGAGAGCCGCCCCGGGACGGGTGCGGACATAAAATGCAACGCCGCGCCCGAAAAGCGAGCCGACATTTACCACGACATAAAAAATGGCGAAGGCAAGGGTCGCGCGTCCGGCCGCGGTTTTTTGCGCCGTCCCAAGGATGCACGGCTTCACCACGGAGCCCCCGAATCCTATGAGGAGAATCCCGATCACCGCAGGAACCACCACATTGGCGCCGGCTGTCACCTCCCGCTCGATCGTGGGCGCCAGGGTAGCGCCGCCGAACCAGACCGGGGAACCCAGGATGAGGTAGCCGATCGACAACAGCACAAAGGCCCCGAGAAGGGCGCGCCGGAATCCAACCTGATCGGCGATAGTCCCGGAAACAATGGGTAGAAAGTAGATCAGGAACCAGAGGAGCGTATTCAACATGGCCGGCCAATAGGTGCCGAGGCCAAGTTGGCCTAGATAAATAACGACGAAGCTCGCCATGGAGTAATAGGCTGCCCGCTCGAAAAGCTCGGTCAGATTGGCAAACCAGAACACTCGCGGAAATCTGGAAGGGGCTTGATCGCTCATATCACCTCACGGATCGTAGTATCAGCGCAGCTCAGAATGCACAAGAACCTCTCGGAGCTCAACCAATAAATGCTCAGCTTTCAATCGCGGAGAAAATCGGAGCTCCTGAGGAATTCCAACACGCGGTGCGCCACATATTCGTTCCCGGCAGGCGTCCAGTGCCAGCCGAGACGGCGATAGCAGAGCTCCGTCGAGACGTCGATGTTGGGGATCCCCTGCCTGTCCATGAACCTCTGAAGCTCCTGAGATTCACTGGATTGAGCCGTCAATCCGACCGCAAACCGGGCTCCCCGCTGGAGGGAGTAATCCCGCAGCGCAAGTATGAGCTCGCGGGTGGGATTGACCGGGTTGATGAATTCCGGATATCGCATCCGAATGATCAGGCTGGCCAACTGGCGGGTGATATAGCTCTGGAACAACAAAGGGTGTTCCCGGATGAGGTATCCGAGAGCCTTGGGCACCGGGACACCTCGAAGTGCTAACTTCCCATTTTCCATCACATAATAGGGTTTGTAATACCCTCGATTGACCGCATTGGCCGCATTATCAATGAAATCGTTCCCGACGCAGAACATCAGAAAGACAATATCCGGTGCGATTTCCGGAAAATGCCTCCTCGCGGTGAGCAGCTCCTGATCAGTCCCGAAACCGCTCATCCCGAGATTGAATACCTCCCATTGCGGAACCAGGGATTGCAGCCGGTCGGTGAACCTTTCCCCGGCCTCAGCATGCATCCCCCACACAAAGGAGTCGCCCAGAAAGGCTATCCGCGGCCCGTTCTTGGTTCCGTGCTCCCGATCGCGGAATCCCAGGCGGTTGTTTTGGATCCGGAAAGTCGCGAGGGCGTCGGAATATATTCCGGTTGCCCCAGGAGTTCCGAACCAGCCCAGCTCCGGATCGTATTGGTAGGCGATAATCCGCTCGTTTCGCTCCACCGCCAGGCGGGCGCTCCAGCGCAGCGCAATCTCGATGATCGCAGCGGAGACAAAGAGGACGAGCGCGGCCGTGCTGAACAGGATCTTCTTTCTATGGTGCCAGGTCTTCAAAGCTTATCATCCGATTTCTTAGGGTGCCCGACATTCAAAATCCGTGGCTCGAAAAACAAAACCTGATTTTGACGGCCTCGTACCGGAATCAAAAAACTATAATAAACCGGGAGGAGCGATGGATCGGGGTTTTATTCTCCAGAATACTTACCGGGTCGAGTCCGGAAAACCGGTGGTCCTGATCTATGGAAAGCTCGAATCCGGCGGTTCCTTCCTGATTCGCGATACAAGGCAGATTCCGCATTTTTTCATCCGGAAGACCGATGCCGCCGCGGCTGTCGCCCATGGCATCGCAGTCTGCGAAGAGGAGGATCCGAAATCAACCTTCGGGGGAGAACCGGTTGCCCGTGTGGATGCGACGCTCCCGCGCGATGTGCCGGCCATGCGCGAGAAATTGATCGCAGCGGGAATTGCCTGCTTTGAGGCCGACGTGCCCTTTGCCTCCCGCTTCCTGATCGACCGGGGAATTCGCGGATCATTGCGCATCTCGGGAGAGCGTGCTCCTGGCACTGGATCCCTGGCAGTATTCGAAAATCCCAAACTGGAGCCGGCCGATTGGAATCCTTCACTCTCGGTTTTGGCCCTGGATATAGAGACAGACCCGGGAGCAAAGCGCCTTTTTTCGATTGCCCTGCATGGCTGTGGAACCTCGGAAGTCCTGCTGTTTAATCCCCGGGGGTATGCCAGCCCGCCAGGAGCCGCGGCATACCTGCATGAAAGAGATTTGATACAGGGCTTCGTCCGGCGGGTGCTGGAACTCGATCCCGACATACTCACAGGCTGGAATGTCGTGGATTTCGACTTGACCGTGCTGCTGAGAATCGCCGAACGCCTGGAAGTTCCGCTGGCGATCGGGCGGGGCCCTGAAACATTGCGCCTTCGAAGCTCCAATTTCGCGCGAGCTGCAAACCAGGCTATCGTCGAAGGGCGGATCGTGCTTGACGGGATTGAACTGCTGCGCGGTGCATTCGTACGCCTCGAAAGCTACGCTCTGGACTCAGCCGCAAAACAGATACTGGGCAAGGGAAAGACCATTACCGGAGACGACCGGCCCACGGAGATCCTGAGGCTTTTCAAAGAAGACCGGCAACGATTCGTCGAATACAACTTGAACGATGCCAGGCTTGCGCACGATATTTTGTCGGAAATGAATCTGGTTCCCCTGGCGGTGGAACGAAGCCGCCTGACCGGGCTGACACCGGACCGGGTATCGGCTAGCATTGCATCGTTCGATTTCCTCTACCTTTCTGAACTCGTCCGCAGGAAGGTCGTGGCACCGACCGTCGATACAGCTCGAGGATGGGAAGTACCGACGAGCGGAGGACATGTCCTCGATCCGGCCCCAGGGCTTTATGAGAATGTGCTCGTGTTCGATTTCAGAAGTTTGTATCCCAGCATTATCCGGACCTTTCAGATCGATCCATTGGGATACATCCCTCGTCCTTCCGCCGGCGACGACCCGATCATTGCCCCCAACGGAGCTGCCTTCCGCCGCCGCCACGGGATTCTGCCCGCGATCCTCGATGACCTCATGCAACGGCGAGCCAAGGCTGTTGCCGAGAACGACAACGTCGCAAGCCACGCCATCAAGATCCTGATGAACTCATTTTATGGCGTGCTGGGGACACCTGCGTGCCGGTTTGCATCCCCCGACTTGGCCAATGCTATCACCGGCTTTGGTCGCGAACTTCTGCTTTGGTCGAAGGGAATGATGGAGAAGTACGGCTGCAAAGTGATTTATGGTGACACGGACAGCCTCTTTGTTCTATCAGGGAAGTCGGGTACGGCGCAGGCCAAGGATCTGGGCCTCCAATTGTCCAGGAGGCTGAACCGCGAGCTTGCCCAGCATATTCATGCCAAGTGGGATGCCGAAAGCCGGCTCGAATTGCGCTTCGAACGCCTGTATTTGCGATTCTTCCTGCCCTCCGTGAGACATGGCAGTGCGGGAGCACGCAAACGTTATGCCGGTCTTGCCGAAAAAGAAGGCGGCGCGGAGGTAGTCTTTACCGGTATGGAAGCAGTCCGCCGTGATTGGACTGAAATCGCGCGACAAGTGCAACGGGAAATTTATCGGAGACTGTTTTTCGATCAGCCGCTGGAAGAATACCTGCGGCAAATTGTCCGCGACGTGCGCGAGGGACGCATGGATAATCTGCTGGTCTACCGGAAGGCCATCCGGAAGGATCTGGACACCTATGTGGCTTCAACACCCCCGCACGTCGCAGCCGCGCGGAAAGCAACGGCGCTGCGCGGCTCACTCATGGCTTACATCATTACCCGGAACGGCCCGGAACCGGTGGACGAGCGCAAATCAGCGATCGATTACGAGCATTATGTGCAGAAACAGATTCGCGCCGTTGCTGAGCCAGTCCTGGACCTTTTAAGGATCGACTTCAATCGAGTTGTGGGCGATGATATTCAAATGCGGCTATTTTGACCCGATCCCGAGATCGGGAGGCCGGCTGCCGCACACCTCGGCCTGTCGCATTCCCGAGGCCGGTGTCCGGCTCATATAGGAACAATCCATCTCAGGTGTTGTGAAGGCTTGAATAATGGAAGGGTGATATGAAAAACCTGGCTTTGATCCTGCTCCTTGCAACGGCAGCCTATGGAATGCAAAAGTATCAACCCACGTGGGAATCTATTGACAGCCGGCCCTCACCTCCATGGTTCTCCGATGCAAAATTCGGCATTTTCATCCATTGGGGTGTCTATTCGGTTCCATCTTACGCGCCCGTTATTCCGGGGAAGCTGGCCTATGCCGAGTGGTATTGGAACGCAATGACCAATGGGCAGAAACAGACCGCTAATCCGGTCCAGAGCGGAACCTGGGAATATCACAAACGCCAATATGGCGCCGATTTCGCCTATCAGAACTTCGCGCCCCAGTTCCGGGCGGAGCTCTTTGACCCTGATCACTGGGCGGATGTGTTTGAACGCTCGGGCGCCAAATACGTGGTGCTTACATCCAAGCACCATGAAGGTTTCGCCCTATGGCCAAGCAGGGAAGCTTCGGCCACATGGGGGCGTCCGTGGAATGCAACCGAGATCGGTCCGCTGCGCGATTTGGCGGGTGACCTCACCCTGGCAGTTCGCAAGCGGAATCTAAAAATGGGTTTTTACTACTCGCTCTACGAGTGGTACAACCCGCTCTGGTTGAAAGACAAACCCAAGTACATCCGGGATCACATGTTCCCGCAGTTTAAAGATCTCATTACGCGCTATGAACCCTCCGTTATTTTCAGCGATGGAGAATGGGACCTGCCCTCCGCCGACTGGCGGTCGCCGGAATTGCTGGCGTGGCTCTTCAATGAATCGCGCGCTCCGCGCGATATTGTCATTAACGACCGCTGGGGGAAGGACAGCCGGCACAAGCACGGAGGCTATTGGACCACGGAGTATACTCCCGGCATGAGCGGCATCGAGCACGCCTGGGAAGAAAGCCGGGGAATGGGCTTTTCATACGGCTACAACCGCGCGGAGCGCCTGGATCACTATCACACCGGCCGGCAGCTGGTCCTGATGCTGGTGGATCTGGTAAGCCGCGGAGGCAATTTCCTGCTCGATATCGGGCCTGCTGCCGATGGGACTATCCCGGTGATCATGGAAGAACGACTGCTCCAGATGGGATCGTGGTTGAAAATCAACGGCGCAGCAATCTACGGAACCAAGCCATGGAAGAACTCACGACAGTGGACGACGGGTGAAGTCCCGAAAGTCGACTACAACAAGGAGTTCGAAACCGCCTACGACGTTTCCAAGCTGGTCGAGAAACCCGCAGAAGGAAAGGCGGGAATCGAAGCCTTCTTCACTGCCAAAGGGAACGATGTATTCGTTATTCTGCCCCGCTGGCCTGGGCGGCAGTTCCAGATCAAAGAGGGTTCAGTGAAGCCCAAATCGGTATCTTTGCTGGGTTCATCCGTTCCGCTGCGCTGGCGGACTGCTTCGGGTTCCGTGACTATCGACCTGCCGGCCCTGCCGGAAGATCTCCAGCAACAACCCCTCTGGGTCCTGAAGGTGACCCAATAGATTAAAAGGTGTCAGGCTAGGCTTGCCCCAATGAATCGCGGATCCCCTCCAGGGTCTATGCCGCCGGAATCAGGGTAGTTCTAGACTGACACCTTTTGAGGATAATTAGCTCCACTGGCGGTCGCTAGACCGTTCAGTGTTCCACTGCGGAGTGGGTTCGAAGTAGCCCGGCTCCAGCAGGTGCTGCCGGGCTACCTCTTCGTTCAGAGTCACGCCCAGTCCGGGTCCTTCAGGTACTCTGATAAAGCCCTTGTTGACTATAGGCTTCTCGATGCCATCGACGAGGCTGTCCCACCAGGAGACATCCACGGAATGATTTTCCAGCACCACGAAATTTTCGGTCGCGGCAGCACAGTGAACATTGGCCATGCAGGAAATGGGAGTCCCGGCGAAATGCATAGCCATGGAAACCCCATATTCCTGCGCCGCGTCGCCGATCTTCTTGGTTTCGAGAATCCCGCCTGAAGTCGCCAGGTCAGGATGAATCATGTCGACCGCGTGGTTCTTGCAGAGCTCAATAAACGGCTCCTTGAGGTAGATATCCTCCCCGGTCAGCACCGGGATATCGACCACGTCGGTGATCTTTTTCAGCAGGCCTGTGAACTGCCAGGGAATCATGTCTTCAAGCCAGGCGAGGTTGTATTTCTCCAGGGCTTTCCCCAGCCGGATGCAGCTGTTGAGGCCGATGTGCCCAAAATGGTCGGCGGCAAGCGGGATATCCATGCCGACGATGTCCCTTACCTGGGCCACATAATCGGACATCAGCGCAATCCCTTTATCGGAGATCTCCGTGCCGGTGAACATGTGCATGGTCGGATCGCCATAGGACAGATTCGTACCCGAGGGCATGGTAAGCGCGCCGGGAATTCCTGCAACGAGGTCCACGCCGAGATCCATCTTCAACCAGGTAAATCCCTGTTCCCTTCGCTGTTTCATGCGCTGGCCATAAACCTTGGGATCGTGGGATTCCGTGGTGTCGGCATAGCATCGAATACGGTCGCGGAACTTCCCACCCAGCAACTGGTAAACGGGCACGTTGTAGACTTTGCCGACAAGATCCCAGAGTGCCATTTCAACGGCGCAGACACCTCCCGCCTGGCGGCCATGTGAGCCGAACTGTTTAATTTTCCTGAAAATCCTGTCCACGTTGCACGGATTCTCGCCGAGGATCCGGCTTTTCAGCATGAGAGCGTAGGTCTTGCTCGCACCGTCACGAACTTCTCCCAACCCATAAATCCCCTGGTTGGTGTCGATCCTGATAACGGGGCAGGTCATGGGTGTCCGAGCCAGTACGATCACTCGCAAATCAGTAATTTTCAGTTCGGAAGGCTTCGAGCTGGTATTTACGTTCTGCGGATAACCTTCGCAAGTTTCATGGGCCAGAAATCCGGCGCCGAGTACCCCAGCCGTGCTTTTCATGAATGTGCGCCGGTTCTTTAGGCTTTTCGCGCGAACGGTCATAGCGGACTCTCCTCGATGTGCGGTTTTGAATCCAGCGGCTGAGAATTCTCCGAATAATGCCGCATCCGACTCAGAGCAGGGAGATGCTGCACCCCCCGCCCATTCTAAGGTATATTGGAGCTGCTGCAATACGGTTTATCCGACGCGTCTAAGCCGGCAAGGGAGAGAGGGAATGGCGAAGGTCCGGGGGAAGAATATCCTGAAGGAGTATGAGCTCACCAACCTTCTCTTCTTTCTTGCGTTCGGCATCTCCCTCGGGGTTTTCGTGTGGTGGGTATTCCACGCGTACGACAACCCGGTGCGAAGTTATCTCAAAAAACCTATCGACGAGAAAGGCATCCTGTCCGAAGCTGTTTTCGCCCAATCCGATTCTTGCCTCTTCTACATGGGAACTGAGCTCAGCGAAAAGGAGAAGGTCTATCGCAGCGAGAAGGACATTCCTGCGGGGGACGACGGCTTTGTCCGGGAGTTGTTAAAGGTTAACGGAGTGGCCGAGGTCGTGATCGACAAGAAGCAGGTTGTGCTGAGGAAAACCCCTTCCGGCCATTGGGAAAGCATCCAGCCGGAGGCCAGAGAAATCATCAAATCCCACCTTCACATGCACCCATAGCAGATTCAGATCAGGATGTCGCTCCTGGTGTCCGGATTGGCGGGATCGTGGAGCACGGTGTTGAACGCAACCATAACCTGCGCCTGATCGCCTGTATTGCGGATGGCATGGGAGACCAGGGGCGGGATGGTGATACGGAAGACCTCCCCCGGCATTACCATCAGGTCCCGAACCGCCCCTTCCTCGCGATAGCGAAATTGCGCCGGACCGTAAAGCAGGAAAACTTCGGTCCCTTCCAAGTGGTAGTGATTCCCCCGGATTCCGCCCGGAACGGTCAGGACGACGTGCACGTTGCGCTGAGCCGCAAGCCCTTCGTAATCGAGAGGCTCGTTTACCCAACCACGCCTGTCAGCCCTCAAAGCGGCTCGCTCTATAACAATTCCTGCTTTTCTCCCGGCACGTGCCACGATATTCCCCTGTGGATGAACGGTTGAGTATTCAACTGAGTTGAAGTATATCACCGGCAGGGGAGCACCTGAAATCATGCGGCCGACATTTGAGCAGCTTCGAAAAGAAATAAGCCCCATGCTGCAACTGGCAAGCCCGCTGGTCCTCGCCGAGATAAGTTGGGTCATGATGGGAATCGTGGACACGATGATGGTAGGACGGTTGCCCAACGGGGCAGCGGCCATCGGGGCCACCAGCCTTGGCAACTCCCTCTTTTATGTCATTGGAATCTTCGGCAGCGGGATGCTTCTTGGGCTCGACACCCTCGTTGCACAATCTTACGGGGCAGGACGGGTGGAAGATTGTCATCGGTCCCTGATCAACGGCATCTATTTCATCATGACGATGACCCCTTTGCTCATGGGGCTGATGTGGTTTGCGGCTCCGATGCTCCGGCTTATTGGAATCGATCCGCCCGTGCTGAGCCTGACCGTCCCTTACCTGAGAACGCTATTATGGGGTGCGCCTCCCCTGATGCTCTATTTTGCATTCCGCCGTTACCTCCAGGGAATGAACCGGGTCAAGCCGGTGGCCGCTGCTTTAATCGCCGCCAACATCGTGAACCTCTGCGGCAATTGGGTGCTGGTATACGGCCACTGGGGCGCGCCCGCGCTCGGCGTCATCGGATCGGCCTGGTCCACCAGTCTTGCCCGTATCATGATGATTTTCATTCTCCTGGGCTACACTATCCGCCTTGAAATCAGGCAGCCGATGGGCTTGAGGCACGCGACGCTGAAGCCGGACTTCGCACGCATCCGGCGGATCATGGGGCTCGGCTTTCCCGCAGCTTCGCATATTTGCTTCGAGATCGGCGTTTTCGCCACCGCAACCGCGCTGGCCGGCACTCTTGGAGCGGTTCCGCTGGCTGCACATCAAATCGCGCTGCACACCGCCAGCTTGACCTTCATGGTTCCCCTGGGACTCGCCTCGGCAGCGGCCGTGCGTGTCGGCCAGAGCCTGGGCCGAAAGGATCCGCAAGCCGCTGCACGCGCGGGTTGGACCGCTATCGCCCTGGGTGCGGTTTTCATGTTTTTGTCGGGACTCGTGTTTGTCGCGGTGCCTTCCGGGCTTGTCCGTATTTACACTCATGACGCCGAAGTCATCGTCCTCGGTGGAACGCTATTGATGATCGCGGCTTTCTTCCAGCTCTTCGACGGTATCCAAGGGGTTGCGATCGGAGCCCTGCGCGGCACCGGAGACACCCGAACGGCCATGTTCGCACACCTAATTTGTGATTGGGGTTTCGGCTTGCCGGTGGCCTGGTATTTCTGCTTCCGCAAAGGATGGGGTGTTTCGGGCCTCTGGATCGGGCTCAGCCTGGCCATGATATTGGCGGGAATGGTGCTCCTGGTGGCGTGGGCACGGAGGATCAGAAGGTTTACCCACTCATCTGCCATATGAAAACTCTCACGATGCCTACTCAGAATTATCAGCATACGACCTCTATTCGGGTCGGAATCGGTATCGAGGTCGGAATCGCCATCAGTTGTCGGATTTCCATCGACACCGATACCGATGCCGATACCGACCCCGATAAAAAGACGAGTTTCTGTATTCCATAAACCATGCGGGCGCAGAATAAATGATGAATCGCATTTTGAGGTGTCCGGGCTTCACAAGCTGTCTCAAAACTACTATGGAGCGGGCTTTCAGCCCTTATTTCATTTATGAATCCAGTCCCAGGGCTTCGCCCTGGGCTGTTATGGGATCGCGCTTTCAGCGCTTACAATTTGATGAATAATATGCCTTTATCAAATTGAAGGGCCGAAGGCCCGGCGACATACCAGCCTAGGGCGAAGCCCTAGGAATACATCAGAAGTTATAGTGAGGGCTGAATGCCCGATCCATAATGCATTGTTTTAGGTTTTGAGACAGCCTGTTCAGCCCGGACCCAAATGAAGTAGGGGCTAAGTGGATTTGTCATTTCTCATTGGTCATAGGCCATTGGTCATTGAAGCCGGCCAGTTAAAGTCGTCAAATGGCCAATGACAAATCAGGAAAGATCCGAAAACCGGCCGGGCGGACCGGTCAAGGAATCATCCCAATCCGGCGGTTTGACCGAGCCGACGAATTCGACCCGCCGGACTGTCATGACTGCACCACGCGCATCCCTCTCCCGGACGGGAATGCGGTCCAGCTTGTATTCCTGCTGCCGGATCTTTGAGCGCGAATCCGGCGCATAGCGGACAAAAAGCAAGCGGGGCGAATCATCAGCCAGGAGCAGCACATTGGAGCCTTTAGGCGCCAGGCGCGAATCGCGGTTGGTGACCAGGCCCCCCGCAGCGAATTTCTTAACGTGGGTGAAAAAATCCCACTCATAAACCACCGTCATCACTCGATTACGATCCATGACGGCACAGTAGAGAAGCGAGCTGTCCACGAACAGTTTTTCAGGCGGGGCCACAACCTTGCATCGCCCATCCTTCCAGGCCAGCAACAGCTTATCCAGGGGGGAACAGAGAAGCAGCGGGTCGCCTGAGATCCTGTGGCCGAGGTATCCTTTCTCCCGATCATAGGCAAGGGATAACTCATGCGCCGTCAGCTCCCGCTCCGAGATTTCGCCAAACTGCATGATCTGGGTCCGCCGGGATTTGCCCTCCCCGTACTTGCGCAACACACTCCGGAGGTAACGGATAGCGTGGGGCACCAGAGCCGCCAATTCCTGTTCGGCCTCGGCCAGGTCCACCCTGGATCGCTCGATCTCCTTGCGATTCTTCTCCAGGTCGAAGAGCGAGATCCGCCGGATCGGAATGCCCAGCAGTCTCTCCACATCGGGCTGGGTGATGTCGTGTTGGAGCTGTTCTCGGAAAGGTTGCAGCCCCTCGAGAACGGCTGCCTGGATGGCTTCGGCTGATTCACAGTCCTCGATATTCTTATAGATCCGGTTTTCGATAAACAGGCGGACAAGCGTCAGTCCGTGCAGCTCCTCGATCAGTTTTCGACGGCGGCGGACAAGTTCTTTGCGCAGGATCTCGAGAAGCCGGGAAGTGTTGTCGCGCAGGATGCCCGGCACATCCATTTCGATGGGTTTGTTGTCGCGGATTACTACAATGCGACTCGAGATCTGAACCTGGCATTGTGTGAATGCGTACAGCGCTTCTATCGCCCGGTCCAAGTCCTGTTCGGGGGGCATCTGGATTTCGATTTCGACATTCCCCGCAGTGAAATCATTGAGGCTCCGGATTTTGATCTTCCCTTTCCGCGCCGCGTCCTCGATGGACGCCATCAGCGATTCTGTGGTTGCGCCAAAGGGAAGTTCCCGGATCACCAGAGTGTGGGCATCCTTCTTTTCGATATGAGCGCGCAGCAGCACGTGCCCTCGCCCTTCATCGTAGGACCGCGCATCCATCCATCCACCCTGGGGAAAATCCGGGACGATGTGAAACGGCTTCTTATGGAGAATGGCGATCTGAGCCTCCACCAACTCCACGAAATTGTGCGGAAGGATGCGAGTGGAAAGACCAACGGCGATTCCCTCGGCACCCAGCATGAGAAGGAGAGGTATCTTGGCGGGAAGGGTTATGGGCTCCTGCTTGCGGCCGTCATAGGAGGGAATAAACTCGGTCAAATCGTCATTGAACAGCTCGTTGCGCGCGAGGTCGGTCAGACGGCATTCGATGTAGCGTGAGGCGGCGGGCGGGTCCCCGGTAAAAATATTGCCGAAATTGCCCTGGCGTTCGATCAGATACTGCCGGTTGGCCAGCGAGACCAGGGCCTCTCCGATTGAAGCGTCGCCATGCGGGTGATATTGCATGCAGTAACCTACGATATTCGCCACTTTGATGAATTTGCCGTCGTCGTTTTCGTGCAAGGAGTGGAGAATCCGGCGCTGGACCGGCTTGAGGCCGTCGTCAATATCCGGGATCGCGCGGTCGCGGATGACATAGGAGGCGTATTGGAGGAAATTTCCCTCCATGAGGACCTTCAGAGGGCCGTCGCCCGTCGCCGCCAATCCGACCACCGCCGCAGACGGGACAGGGCCGGCAGATCCAGCTTCGGCATTCCCCGCCGGCTCTTCCGGCCCGAAAAGCGGGAGCTCTTTTTGCCCTTCGGTCATGTCTACGCCCCCGCTTCCACCACCAGGTGATTCATGATGTATTGACGCCGCTCAGGGGTGTTGCGCCCCATGTAATAGCCCAGAATAGCGGGCACGCTATGGCGGCTAGCCAGCCGGACGGGAGTCAACCGCATCTGGGCGCCTATAAAGTTCTTAAACTCAGAGGGAGAGATTTCGCCCAGTCCTTTGAACCGTGTGATTTCACAGTTCCGGTATTCCTTCGTCGCCGCGTCGCGCTCCGCTTCAGAATAGCAATAGCAGGTCTTCTTGGAATTGCGGACGCGGAACAGGGGCGTCTCCAGAATAAACACGTGGCCGTCCTGCACCACAGGCTCGAAAAACCGCAGGAAAAAAGTCAGCAGCAGGTTCCTTATGTGTAGCCCGTCGACGTCCGCATCGGTGGCCAGGATGACCTTGCCGTAGCGCAGGTGTTCCACGGAATCCTCGATATCGAGGCTTCGCATCAGGTTGTAAAGCTCTTCATTTTTGTACATCACGTCGCGCTGCAGATCGCAGACATTCAAGGGCTTGCCGCGCAGCGCGAATATCGCCTGGGTGTTCACATCTCGGCAGCTTACAATCGAACCGGCAGCCGATTGGCCTTCAGTTATGAAAATCATCGATTCGGCACCTTTGCCGGTCTTTCGATTGTAGTGGATTTTGCAGTCTTTCAACTGCGGCACCCGGATGGAAGTGGCGCGGGCCCGCTCACGCGCCATCTTCTTTATCGACATTAATTCCTTCCGCAGTTTGACGGTTTCCTGGATCTTGAGCAGGGCGCTTTCCGCCGCCTTGGGATTGCGATGGAGGAGATCGGCGACGACCTCGCGCACCCGCGCGACCAATTCTCCTCGGATTTCGGTGTTCCCGAGCTTGTTCTTGGTCTGAGACTCGAATACCGGCTCTTTCAGGCGAATCGCGATGGCGCCGGCCATTCCCTCACGAATGTCGTCTCCGTCGAATTTGTCCCTGGAATATTCATTGAAGCCTTTGACCAGACCTTCGCGAAATGCGCTCAGGTGCACGCCGCCGTCGGCAGTGTACTGCCCGTTGACAAATGAAAAGAAGGTCTCCTCAAACCGCTGGGTGTGAGTCAAGACCAGTTCCAGGGTTTTCGAACTGAAGTGAAGGGGAGGATAAAGAGCCTCATCGGCCACTTCATCTCGCAGCAGGTCGAGAAGCCCGCTCTTGGAGAAGAAAACCTGGCCGTTGTACTCGATGCGCATTCCGGCGTTCAGGAAGGAGTAAAGCTGGAGGCGGCGGACCACGATATCTTCGGAGAAATGGATCGTGCCGAATATTTCCGGATCCGGCTCGAAAACGACCAGGGTTCCATCCGATTCGCCGGGGCATTTCCCTTCGATCTTTTCGACCAGTTTTCCCTGTTCGAATGCCGCACCCGCCGTGACCCCGCCCCGGTAGCTTCGAACCAGAAAACTCCTGGATAGAGCATTGACGGCTTTCGTGCCGATGCCGTTCAGCCCGACACTGAACTGGAAGACATCGTCACTGTATTTAGCCCCAGTGTTGATCCGAGAAACACACTCCACAACCTTCCCCAGCGGGATTCCCCGGCCGAAATCGCGCACTGACACCTTGGAGCCTTCGAGGCTGACCAGGATCCGGTCTCCGTAGCCCATAATGTATTCGTCGACGGAGTTGTCCAGCACCTCTTTGAGCAGCACGTAAATGCCGTCATCGTAGCTCGTGCCATCGCCGACCCGGCCGATGTACATGCCTGTCCGTTTGCGGATATGCTCCAATGAAGACAGGGATTTGATTTTATCTTCGTCGTAGTTGTGTTTAGCCTGGGCTGTCATGCTTGAACCGGCGACTCACTCCACCTGCAGAATCTTAAAAACTTCCCAGTTGCACCCATGGACTTGGAAATCGAGGACGTATCTCTTTTCTGAGAATGCCTGCCCTGGAGGGACGGCCGGACTCTGAACCATACCGGATTTAAATGCTCATCGACCGTGGCCGGGATCGGGTGATTCAAGGACGGATATCCTCGCCGATAGTCGGGCCGAGGACAACCCGCCGACCGTCATAAACAGGCTTCACGGTCCCTTTTTTCTGGATCATTTCCTTGACCAGCTCACGTCTCATTTTTCCAGTGGACTTTACCTCGATCCCTTTCATGGTGCGGCTGGAAAAATAGGAATTGGTCGAGCCGGAGTAAACGCGATCATCTTCCACGGGTTTGCCGCCGACGGTCAGTTCCAGGATCTGGCGGTTCTCTATCCGGTAGCGCAGTCCTGACACGGCCGGCCTCCCGCGCAAAAGGATATCCTTCAACTGTTTCCCGGTGACCTGGAATGTCATCACATCGTTTTCGAACGGATCCGCGTTGATCAGATCCGCAGCGGTTATGGGCCCCTTGATAAACGGCGCCCTTACGCCACCCAGGTTCTCGAGGTCGATTTCACTGCCGACGGCTTCGCGAACAAGGTCAGCAAAGAGGTTGTAGGGCGCCAGATCATCGCCCATCACGCTGAAATCCGCTTCCGCGATACCGATGACCTCCCCGTAGCGGGCGGCGATGGGCTTCCAAAATCGGTCCACGATTTTGGCGACAGTTTCATCCTCCGCGATGGCAGAGGTTATGGGAAGCAGCCTGGCGCGATAGCGTTCCACGTGCCAAGCTCCGTTCTGATCTTTCGTGAACAGGAGGTCGAGGCGGCCGAGTTCCCCGGCCCACTGATGATCCTGTACGATGATGGTCCCATTGACCTCGCCGGCCTTGAGGTCCTCGCTTCGCCAGATAAATCCGCCGGTGGGCAGCCGGGTATGGGAATGTCCGCCGATTATGACATCGAGTCCTTCCACCTGAGCCGCCATCAAATTGTCGATGAACTCTCCGGCATGAGAAATCGCCACGATGATATCGGCCTCGGCGTGCAGTTTTTGAACCATTTTCCTGGCGGTCTCAATTTCGTCATCCAGCAGAACAAGGTCTTTGGCGCCAGGGTACTCCCTGGCTGATTTGGTGGTAAGTCCAAATAAACCAACTTTTATGGGTCCGACCTGCCGGATCGCCGATTCCTCAGCCAGCCGCTTTCCGGTTGCTATCTCGGTAGCATTGGCACAGAGGATAGGGTAAGTGATCTGTTTCAGCAGCTTTTTCAAATTGGCAAGCGGCTGGTTGAATTCGTGGTTGCCAATCGTGCCATAGTCATAGCCGGTTGCGTTCATCGCTGCTACATCGGCTTCCCCATGGTACTCGGTCGAAAAGGGGGTGCCATCCGTGAAGTCGCCGGCATCTACCAGCAGCGTTTCAGTACCCCGGGTTTTCAATTGCGCCCGGAGCTGCTTGACCAGGGTAGCACGCCGGGCAATCCCGCCTATGTCCCGCCGGGTTTTGAGGCCTTCGAGCCCTGAGCCCGGGGGGGCAACCGACGGATAGCTGAACGGCAGCAAATGGCTGTGGGTATCATTGGTGTGCAGGATGGTCAGGGAAACCTGCTGTGCTCCTGCCAGCACCGGCAATAAAAAAATAAATAAAACAAATGAGAACAAGATTCTCTGCTTCTTCACAACACCTCCGTACGTCGGGGAACTTGCTGCACCCGAGCCGTGGAATGGCAGGGGGTATTCCCGGTAGAGCCAGCGGGCATCATCTTACCATGACTTGAAGGCGGATGCGGGAAGTCTGCGGGGGCGGGACGGGAGGGTATTCAGGTGCGTTGTTGATGGGCTATCAGGTAAGCCAATTTTTCGTTATATAACGATCGTGAAGCATCATCCGGCGCATGTTTTGCGGCCAGCCGCAGGCTGTTCCCAGCTTTGTCCATAATGCCAAGCTTGGCATAGGCTTTGGCCAGAGCCAGATGAAAATGGTGTTCGGCCGGCTTCAATTTCAGTGCCGTGCGGAAACGATCCACCGAAACCCTGTAATCGCCGGTCTGGTATGCCTGCATCCCTAAGTTATAGTGGTAGTAAGGATTTCGCTGGTTGAACTTCTGCACCTTGGTGTATAGGTTACGGGCTTCGCCTTTGCGCCCCAGCCGTTCATACAAAACCGCCAGATTGTTCATCGCCGGGAGTTCCCCGGCGTCGAGCTGGAGGGCCCAGAGGTAGCATTTTTCAGCTTCACTCTCTTCCCTGAGGAAAGTGTGGGCCACGCCTTTGTTGACCCAAACATTTGATGTCGTGGGGTCCGCCTCAAGAGCTTTTTCAAAATAGGCGATCGCAAGCCCGGGTTCCTTGGAAACAATTCGATCCACGCCGCGATTGTTAAAAAAATGAGCCAGGGCCCGGGCATCCGACACAATGCGTCCCCCGAGTTGAATGGCATTCACCCGGGGGAAAAGGTCAACCACGTAACCCTGCGCTCCGATAAAAACCGCAGCGTTTGAGTGGCCGCCAAGACTGGTAATATTTCCGACCTGCGACCAAATGGGTGCGATTTCGACTTCACGAAATCTGGCATCATATCCCAGATACCGTGCCATGGAGATGAAAAGGAAGGTGAAAGACACACAATTCCCGCCCCGCTTGCTGAAAGTCTCTGCCGCCGTTCGGGTCTCGGGAACATAGACGAACCTGAGTGCATTTTCTTGAAAGACAACCCTGACAAGGGTTTGCAGCTGCTGAAGGCGATCTGTGCTTTTATCGATGTGTTGATCGACAAACTGCTTCATCTCTTCATTCAGGGCAAATGGATCTTCGGGGGGAATCTCAGCAACTTGCCCTGCCAGCGCCAAACATATGCTTAAAATCAGGGTTGCAGCCATGGCGGTTCCTTGAGCAAATCTGAGTCGAGGGTGATGGTCGCACCACTTCCCATCTATATAGACGTAATCCGGGACGATAAAGTGCCATGTTTTTTCAGAACTCTGAAAGGAAGATGCATTTCCCCTCCGTTCATGGGGGGTTGGGTTTCAGCCTGGACAAGGAAATATCTGGGATCAATCCCTGACCGCATGACGCAGGTTTGAATTCGATTGCCGGAAAACGGAATATCTGCGATGAATGAGTATGCTCAAAAACCATTTTGCATATCCGCCGCGCCATTTCCGTCGGCGAAATCCTGCTCTCTGGGTTCTCGTCGCCCTGCTGGCGACTGCCCTGTTTCCGGCCTGCAGCCACAGAGCCCATCCGCCTCGTGAGGCAGGGCAATTCCGAGCTCCGGACCTGGTGGATCTGTCCAAACTTGACCCTGCCATCCGTCTGGACATCAAATACGCGACGGCCAACAATTTCACCGGGCGCGCCGTTTACCCGGAAGCCCGCGCTTTCCTGCAGCGGCCTGCCGCAGATGCCCTGCTCCGTGCCCAACGGGCGCTGATGGAGAAGGGATATGGGCTGCTGGTTTTCGACGGCTACCGGCCCTGGTCCGTGACAAAGCTGTTCTGGGATATCACCCCTCCCTCCCGACGTGAATTCGTCGCGGATCCCGCCAAAGGATCCAAGCATAATCGCGGCTGCGCCGTGGACCTGTCACTCTACGAATTGAGCACAGGCCGCGAGGTGGAGATGCCAAGCCCTTTTGATGAGGGATCTGAAAAATCCTATCCTGATTACAAAGGGGGAACGCCGGAGCAGCGGAACATGCGCGACCTGTTGCGCTCCGCTATGGAAAGGGAGGGATTTGCGGTCGAACCCAACGAATGGTGGCATTTCAACTATAAGGATTGGCGTGAATACCCGATCCTGAATGAATCCTTTTCGAAGATCGGCAAATAAAGTTCGAGGCGCCGGCTGCAGTTGGCAGCCGGCGCCTCGAAGCATTTCCTCGACTGCCGCCAGCTCAATTTTTCACGAAGCTGATCTTGCCGGAAACCGAGCTTATCTTAAGGTTGCTGCTGCCCGAGCGCAGAAGGCCCTGGGCACTTCGCCCGGTTCCAAAGCTTTTCTCTTTCACGTCCAGAGGGAAATCAGTCTGAAGCCCGCCGCTCACGGTCGACATATCCACATTGGCGTCCGTGTCTGCCGGCGCCTTCACCTCCACGTTGCCGCTGACCGAACTGAATTTCATGCTGCCTGTGCCGCTCACCTTTGTGATCTGAGCTGTAACATTTCCGCTCACCGATGAGGCGCTGATGATGCCGGCCACTTCTGCGACCGTGACACTGCCACTGACACTGTTGGCATGAATATTTCCTCGGATCCTGGTCACTTCCACATCGCCGCTGACAGAAGCCAGTTTTTCAAAGTCATAGTCAACGAGAGACGGCACGCGAACATTGAATTGGACATTCACGTCGCAGTTGCACTGATCCGGGTACTTGACCCTCAAGTCGACGCGGTCGGCCGTACTTGCGTCCTCTATGGTGACTTTCTCTTTGTCTTTTCCGGTCTTGGTTGCCGTCACCACGATGCTGTCGCCCTCGTATCCTGTGACCTTCACATCGCCGGAAATGTTCCGGATCAGGATCTTCCCGCCTGCGCTCAGGGCATAGGTTTTCTGAAAATCCTGGGCAAGGACCGCCGCCCCGCCTGCCCATAACATCAAAGCCAGCAATGCCGCCATCCGCCGATAGTTCCTTTTCATGCCGCGCTCCTCTCTATCGCTCTGTAAGTCATTCGTTACGCAGCGTGAGTGGCGGCCGCCCGGGTTTGGTTGCAGAAATTTTGGCTGCGCCTATGCAGCTTCATCCGCTCTATCCTCCGGATGCCAGAGCGGTAGCCGATTTCGGGCCGTTGCGGATTGACAGGAGATCTGCAAGAAAGGCCCGGCCGGGGGGAACAATTGTAATATCGCCTTCGCCGTCGACAATGTTTTGTATCTCCAGCACTTCAAACATCGCCGCGGCGATTTCCGGATCCTTGGAGATCTTTTCCAGCGCCGCTCCGACAATCTGAGGGCGCATCGCAGCTGCTTTGGCAAATTCAACGGCCGCCTGTCGTTCCGCGGTGCTGGTGATGATACTGACCTGATTGGCACCGTCCTGTCTGATGGCTGATGTTACTTGCCGCAGCCGGTTAACTACTTTCTCTTCAATCTGGCCGATCATTCCGGCGTCACGGAAATGGACTTTCCGGATATAGACCGAGCCAAGCCGATAGCCCCATTCCTGCGATTTGGGAGAAACCTCCGCACGAACAGTCTGACTCATGGTATGACGGTTCTCGAGCATATCGGCGAGCCTCAGGTTGCTCAGGCAGCGGACTGTGGCGTTTCCCACATTTGCGGACAGGGAACCCCGAGGATCGGCATTCTTGAACAGATAAGCTACCGGGTCGCTGATATTCATCTCATACCAGATCCCGATCCCCATCGGAGCCCCTTCTTCCGAATTGACGGGCTGGCTGCGAAGGTACTCCTGGTCGAGCCTCAGGTCGAGAACATGGCAGCGGCCGAGCCAGTTGACGATCAAGGATTTGAGACCGAATTTTACCCAGAGGAAGTGGAGGCCGGGTTCATCCAGCACGCCGACAACCTTTCCGAAGAGAACATACACTCTGCAATGCCGCTCGTCGACAGTGGCATAAAAGCCGAATAGCCTCAGCAGCCCCAGAAAAAGCGGGACCCCGATCAGTAGACCCAAAAAAGTAAAGCCCGCCGAAATTGCGAAATCAGTCATGGCCCACCTCCAGGATGATCTGTCGACTTTGGCTGAAGAGTTTGAGCCGCACATTGCGCACATAAGCCGCGAGCGCACCGGCACCGCTGTTGCGCAACAAGTTCAACTGCCCGGCCAGGGCATCGAGAGGTTCTACTTCAGCTTCAGCTTTGAGGGTTTCGATCTCAACGGCTCGCTTGGACTGAACCAGTTTTTGATCGGCTGACGCTTGGGCCAGACTGATGTCGGAGGAAACCTGGTTATAGGCCGTATTGATAGCCGCGAGGGCCGATTCGACATCGGGCGGAGGGTCGATTCCCGTAATCAGTGATGCATCCAGAGTGATGCCATAGCGCGCCGCGGATGAACCGCATTCACGGTCCATATGGTCATTAATATCGCGCAGGTTTTTCCTGAGGTCATTGATGGATACCCCGATGGCTGCCGTAGCCGCCTCCGGATTCTGGGCACTCTCCTTTCCTGCCTTCGCTGCCGGCGCTTCAAAATTGGCAATTCGTTCCCGGAGCACGGAAGTGAAATATCCCATGACGTGCACGATCGGCCGTTTGACGCCGAAAAGGTAGGCATAGAGGTTCTTTTCGGAAACACGGTAGCGGATCTGACCCTTCAAACCTGTGTTCAGCTGGTCTTTGGTTACAGCTTCAAGCACAGTTCCTTGCGCATTCATTCCCGGGTCCATGGGATCATAAGCCATTCCAACCGTCTGTGTGGCAATGGAAACCTTGTGGACCTTTTGCCACGGCCATCGGAAATAGGGGCCTCCCGGCGGGATTACCCGAACCTGGGGATATCGATATCTTTCCCTTTCTTCGGCCCTCAACTCTTCCGAAATGGGATCATCAAGCGTCGTCGCCGAACCTACCCGCATTGCCCGTCCAAAACTTGTCTTCACCGCTCTTTCATTTTGATCGACCGTATAAATACCCGTTACCAAAAATCGGACCGCGAACCACGCAGTAAAACCGACGGCAAACCCTATTATTGTGTCCATAGACGGATTTCCTCCAGAGTCGTTAAGTCTGCACGACGTCGTTTTATACCGATTTCAGGGAAGATTCATTCACAAAAAAGGCGGGCGGGGGGTGACCCAGCGGTCACCCCCCCGGAGGAGGCAGGCTATTCAGTTCCCGAGGCCGGCATGGAAAAGAGGTATTGCGACTGGAGGATCGCTACACTTCAACTGCCGGCATTCGCGGACTTCATAGAGTTTCGATTGGCGCGCTTAAAAGTCGGTGTCGCCATCGGCATTGCGATGCGCCAGGATCACAATTCCGTTCGAGGCAATGTGGACATCTTTAAAAGTGGAAAGCACTTGTCCGTTTAAATCTACGGGCATGGGATTCCCGGCCTGATCAAAAAAATCCAGCCGGACGGTTACGGCTGACTGGCTGTTCGTATTGGCAACCACGATTTCAGTGGCCCAGGATTCGCCGGCGGCAAATTGTGGCAGGATGACAGCGCCTGTACCCCCCACAACACCCGTCACAAATTCAGGGACGGCAGCGAGGACATCGAGATTGGTGGCTGGAATAGTGCTGAAATTCAAGCCCCGGAACCTCAAACCGACCAACGCAACCGGCTGCGAAGACGTGACAGCAAGGGTCCCTGAGAATTTCGTCGCAACCTGGGCCTGGCCGGTGAACATCTGTGTGACGAATGTGGAAGTCTGGTTGTGTGCCGGCAGAGTCAGGATCTTCGTCGCGATATCGGTCCCTGATTCATTCCGGAGCGTCAGGGTGATCTCCACCGACTGAGGGTTCGGATTCGTTATGGCGACCCCGATGTTACGCAGCTTGTGATCATCGGTATCGACAAATAGGACTGCCTTTTTCGTCACTCCGCTGCCCATAACAGCCGCTTGTGTCGTTTCCGCCCCGCGGGTTTCTCCAAAAGTTTCAAAAACGGCAAGCCCGCCGGCATAAGGCTGAGAAGGGGTGACAACCACATAACCGACTTTCAGCTGGTTCGACTTGCCATCGGCCAGGGCGAAGGAAACTGCGGGCACCATTACCAGGCATACCAAAGTCCTTCTCCAAAAGGTTGCTAATTCCCGATTTGTCTTTCATTCTTATCCTCCAATGCTCGATGGTTTCCTGAGCGTCGCCGGATTATTCCGTTATGTTTTCCATATCTTCTTATGCAAATGCGATGCCAGCCGCAGATGGCTGGGCCGGTTATAGAAGCTAACTGCTAACTTCAAGCAAAGGAGGTTTTTGCGAAGGTGAGAGTGTCAGCGGAGGAACAATCTTTGCGAAACTACACAAGGCGCGGAGGGGAATTTTTCCCTGATAAAGGAGGACTATTCTTCCGAGGAACTCCCCTGGAATCGGTCTTCGTCATCGGCGAAAAGGATATTGAAGCTCGTCAGTGTTCCATAGCAGCCGGTGATGTACCCCTGCAAGCGGATCTTCAGGTCTTCTGGTATTTCAGCGGCATTGATCTGCTGCTCGAGCACGCGCAGACGGTTTCTCAACATGACCACTTTATGGAAAAAGGTGTCAATCGGCCAGGTTTTGTCCTGAATCCCCGGTTTTCCAGGGTGCAGTATCATTTCGCCTCCTCGCCACTTTTCCGGTAGGGCGGCAGGAGTCAGACCTGATTCCTCCCGTATGATGCGGCGCATCATCATTTCCAAATCCATTCCCTCACTATCCTGTGCCGTAACCTTCAGCATGGGATATCTCTCTCTCTCTCGGTGACCGTGGGAAGGGCTGACGCACCGGCAGCGTGGGCAATCCCGCGGGGTGCGCGTTCGCTCCGCTCCCCTCCCCTATAATTATGCTGGCTGCCGCAATAATCGCAGATCACACGTAGGACCCTTCCTTGCGCATCGGCGACGATTACTGTGTGCCCGCGCTCGGTTTTGCATGCCCGGCACAGGTCCTGCAGGGAATCCCCGGCATGGTAGCGGCGCGGTTCATCACCGTTCATGGTTGCCTCCTGCTGCAAAGCTCACTTTATTATATTTGGATCGCGGCCGGAAAATTGTTTTCGAATCATATTTCATGAATTATTGGGTTCATTCATAATGGGCTACTGTCCGAGGCTGAGCGAAAATGCCTTCAAGCATCGATCCTGATGATTATCTCCCGAGGTACTACCAGCTCGCAAACATACTGCGGGAGCGCATCATAAAAGGGGAATGGACAGCCCACCAACCCATTCCTTCAGAGCGGGAATTGGAGTCTATTTTTTCGGTAAGCCGGACCACGATCAGGCAGGCCATCGCCCTGCTGGTCCGCCAGGGATTCCTTTTCCGCGAACACGGCAGAGGCACCTTCGTTTCGCCCCAAAAACTGCAGAAAGGGATCTCGGAACTCACCAGCTTTACAGAAGACATGAAGCGGCGGGGAATCGTTCCTGGACAAAAAATCCTGGAGATCGGCATGGTCCACCCGCCCGAGGATGTGGCGCGCCACCTGGAACTGCCCCCGGAATGCGGGGAAGTGTTACGCATCGAGCGGATCCGCCTGGGCGACGGTGTGCCAATGGGCCTTCAGACTTCGTACTATTCGCTCCCCGAAGGGCATGCGATCACGAGGGAGGACCTGGAGAACTATGGTTCGATCTACAGGCTGCTGCAGGAACAATTCCACTTAATTCCGACCCAGGCCGACGAAACTCTCGAGGTTATGCTCGCCACACAAAGGGAGGCAGCACTGCTCCAGATCAGAGCCGGAGATCCGCTCCTTCTAAGTGAGCGCACCACCTATTCACAGAACCGGCGCGTTATCGAGTTTGTGCGGATTCTTTATCGCGGGGACCGCTACCGTTATTCAGCCAAACTTACCCGCTGAGCCAACCGCAGAGCCCCCAAGGTTCAGCGAAGTTCGCCCTTCAGAAATAGGACCGATCTTTCCAGCGCGGCAAGGGTTGAATCCAGCAGGACTTCGGTACCCCACTCGAGCTCCGGCCTTTTGTGTCCCTGCGGCCCGAAACAGAAGTCGTGAAATCCATTCTCATAGATCTCCATTCGAACGGTTTTGCCAGCGGCTTCGAGCATATCGTGCAGGATTTTGTCGACCGGCAGCAGCGAGTCTGCCGTCCCCACGAGTATCAGGAGAGGCGTCTTGATCGGTTCGATATTTTTCCGGGCCAAATCAGCGTCGACCTTGGCGTCTTTGAATCGGTCCGGCCCCGAAGCGGGGGCGCCGGGCGCTGGTGTGATACCGAGAAATCCCATGGGCGCAGGCGCACCGAGAATGGCAGCGTTCACGGTAACACGCGAGACTATTCCAAGCACGAGCCCTCCCCCCATGCTCGCACCGTACAAGTTAACGCGGTTGGCGTTCACATACGGCAGCGCTTTCACATAGTCAACAACTGAAACACCGTCATCAATGTAGGTAATGGCCCCCGGCGCCGGTTGACCCGGAAGACGCGGCCCTCCCCGGTAATCCGCGACAACGACGACATAGCCCTCCTGTAGGAACCTCTCCCAGACCGGCCCTCCCGTAGCGCCCCGGGACCAGCCGACCAATTGTTCCATTCCTCGCCCGCCCGGTGCGCCGTGAAACACAATGACCGCAGGGAAAGGACCGTCACCTGCAGGTTTCCGCAGGGCTGCCGCAATGTAGAGGCCATCCTTGGCTTTAATGTAAATCTGTTGAACGGGGGAAATGTTTTCACTCACGACACGGATATATTTCTCGTGCGGCAACGGTTGCTTGCTTCCCGGGTTCTGATGAATTTCCGCCCGTCCTGCCAAGGTCATCATAATGATGCAGGCAACCCATAAATTCATCCTTCGCATAAACACCTCCCCTTTCGAAAATTCCCCGCCATTGTACAGGGATTTGCCGCCCGAGGACGATGTATTCGTTCACTTTCAGAAGAGGTAAGATAGAGGCGCGAAGGGCGAATGCTGTCCAGCATTAGGGGAGGCAACAGGCTATTCTCTGCAAGGGGAGCGATCCTTTGGATAATCTGATAAACAAGGCCAGAGACTATGCGATCCATGCTCATGCAAGGATCAATCAACTGCGGAAATATACACGGCAACCTTATGATATTCACTTGGGAGCCGTCGCGGAACTCGTTGCCTCAGTAACCAATGACCAGGCGATGATCGCGGCTGCGTGGCTACATGATACAGTCGAAGATACACCTGCAACATTCGAAGACCTGGAGCGCGAGTTTGGTGCCGATGTTGCCAATCTGGTCAAGGACCTGACCGACGTCAGCAAGCCAGGCGACGGCAATCGCGCCGCGAGGAAGGCGATCGACCGGCAACACACTGCTCTGGCATCGCCGCGAGCAAAAACCATCAAGCTCGCCGATATCATCGACAATTGCAGGGACATTTGCAGTCACGATGCAAAATTTGGCCGCGTCTACCTGTACGAGGCACAGGCACTTCTGGAGGTCCTGACCGAAGGCGATGAGACATTGCACTCGCAAGCTTCCGAATTGATCTCATCTGCCCATAAAGAGCTGGGTCTTATCCCTGCCGCCACCTGTGAGCAGGAAATACAGCCACACGATGAACGCAAAAACAGGATATCGGCATCCGGCCGGCGCGGCATCCGACTCTTCATGGAGGCATTTGCCGCCCGGGATATCCAGGAACCGCTCCTGTCCTTTGATTTTGAAACGATACATCGCATCACCCCTGGCGAATGGCCATGGCCGAGCCTGGAAATAGCCGGAGTTCGCGAAAACGGCAGGGTTACGGGTTACCTGACCCGAACCGACATCGCGGAGAATTCCAGCGGACAGATACGGATCATTGACCGCCGGCAAGTAGTCGTCCTGGAAGCATCATTTATGGACGTGATTCAAGTCCTGACCCTTTTCATGTATTGCTTTGTTGAACTGGACGGGATAACAGTGGGCGTAATCGGCAGGGGCGATATTGAGAAACCTGCCGTAAAAATGTGGCTCTTCGGAATCATCATCCTGATTGAAGGGCAGATTGTCAAGATCATACGTGAGCGGTGGCCCCAGGGAAACTGGGTCGATTGTATAAGCGAAGGTCGCCTCGAAAAGGCCCGACAGATTCAAGCCGAGCGGATCAGGCGAGGATATGGGGCTGATCTGCTCGACTGCCTTCAGTTTTCAGACAAGATGCAAATATGTTTGCACAACCAGGCCTTTGTGGAATCCCTGGGATTTGATTCCACCTCTGCAGCGAAAAGAGTGTTGAAGGACCTGGAGGCCTTGCGTAACAATCTGGCACACGGCCAGGATGTAACACGGCACGACTGGCCCCAGATTGTGCGTCTGGCAAGGCGGATACAACAAGCATTTGAAAGCTAGCGCGGCTGGCAAGGCCCACGGACGCTTCATCTCCTTTCCGCGTCCATTGCCGCGCATCCGTGTCACGGCGGTAAATTGGCTCTTGTTCCCAACGGAAGCCGGGCATCGATTTCACGACAGGCTTTTTGTGGACGAGAGAGGCTTCAGTTCACTTCCGATATATTATATGTTTATTTTTCTGAACAAGTCCGGCTGAATTATCCTTCGGCAGTTGGAGGAGTGCTTAACGATGGGCAGGGGGCTCGAACCACCCCTGCGGGAGGAACCAAGTGAGAACCTCATTTCGCCATTCCAAATTTGCTATCTGTTTAGGGTTTCTAATCACATTGGCGGCGCTGCCTGTAGCGGGGCAAAGCGTCAAAACCAAATCCAGCCCGAACCGCGATATCTCGAAATTGGGCAAGTATTCCTGGAAGGAGAACAAAATAGCTGCCGCACAGAAGCCCGAGGTGGTGGCGCAAATGGATCGAGCTATTAAGGATGCGGTAAACCGTGTATTGAGACAAAAAGGATACGTCGAAAATCCTCAAGCCCCGGACTTTCTCGTCCAGGTGGCAGGCTATGGAATGCCGGACATGAAAACATCCGCCAATCCTGACCTGTCCTCACCACCAACCACTCCCAACGTTTTCACTTCCCAAGCCCCGGCGGGAGCCGGCGTCAATATCTGGATGACGGTGATCGCAAACATGAGTTTCATCCTGACTGAGCGCTCCTCCGATGAAGTCGCATGGCAGGCGGACGTATCCAAGAAATACAAGAATCCGCAAAAGTCGCTGCAGAATCTCGACAAGGAAATTCAGGATGTTGTGGAGAAGGCATTAAAAGACCTTCCAGCGCATAAATAGGGATATCTTGGAGAAGGGTGGGATCGCCGATCAAATAGCTAGATGATGATTCCCGCTGACTCCTATGTAACTATCCTGGATCTTGGGCCCCACCCGCCGGAATAGATCTTCTATATTCCTAATATAGGTCTGATTAATCATCCTTTTGTTTCTGTATCCATACTCAAATAGTGTTACTCACCGCAACGATTGCCTGATAAGATATAAAGGGAAATGTTTATGGGACAATTACACTAGAGTTTTATTCCCCAAAAAATCTAGAAAAGGATTCTATTGATGGACAAGAAAATATTGGCACTTGCTCTTGAAGCGTTAGAGCTTCGCAAAGCTTCCATCGAGGCTGAAATCGCTTCAGTCCGTTCCGAGATGACCGGCCGCCTCAAGGCCGCTGCTGCCGCTCCCCCCGCCAAAGCAGCTCCATCCAAGAAACGAGGCCCCAAATCGAGAGCCGCGAAGAAAGCCCAGAGCGAGCGCATGAAGGCTTATTGGGCAAAGAAGAGAGCCGAATCGGAAAAGAAGCAGGGCAAGTAATCGGCAGAACAAAAGCATGATTATCCAAGGCTCGGAGATGCGAGGACTCCAAGAATCATGTGTTGGAGTCCTCGCAATTCCGAGTTTTGTGATGTCAGGATGAAGCAGCCCTGTAGGTAACGGCGGTCCGGATGCAGATCCGTTTCCCCGTGGAGCGCGGATCGGAATCTGCGCGCGGCACTATGCGCACGGAATGCGGCCCCTGTTTCAGGCCGTACGTATGCCACAAGCTGTCATCAAAGGTCCGCGGAACAATATAAGCGTTAATTTCTCCGGCCTTTTTGCCGTCCAGGAACACATCGGCTTTTCCCCCAGCCTGTGAACATTCCCCTATCAAAATTAACGCGGTGCCCGTGAAATTCAGTGTCACTTCGGCACCGGATCCTTCCGTGAGTTTGCCAATGGACTTCTGCCGGCTATCCTTCTCGTCGACCCACTTGCCTTTCCAGGCAAATGCAGCGTCAGCGGCATCGATTCTCTTATCCGGAATTCCGGGATTCCACTGCTCCAGTTTTGGCGCCTTTGGCGCCTGATAGGGTATTTGGATCGAATCCCCGTCGATTTTGCCGCCGACCGCAAGGACGACTTTCTTTGCCCGCGCCAAGGTCGAAGCACAAATTTCGTTCAATGAATAATTAGTATATTCGAATTTCGTATCTGCCAGTTTGGGAATTCCCCCCCGATAGGTTTCAGGTATGCCGCTGTACCCGAGCATCGTTCCAAGAATTCCCGCCGCGCTCGAAGGATTGCAATCCGAATCCTGGCCTGCGCGAGTGGCTATTTCAAGTGTTTGGCCAAAATCCTTCTTCCCGTAAAGCAGCCCCAATGCAACATAGGCCCCATTCAGGCTGGCATCTATATTGAAAGGCTGCAGTGCTCCGTCGGGACAGACGTCATCCTTATCCCATTTTTCTTCGAGCATGCCCCAGACCTTCCTCCAATCTGAAGGATATTTGGCGGACCAATCGAGAAGGTCTCGGATCATCAAACCATAAACACTTTGAGCGGGGATGGAAGCCAGTCCCGATTGGACCACACGCCGGACATCGCTTTCGAAAAAGGACGCGGAATACATGCCGGCAAAAAACATGCCCCCATAAAGACCGTCGCCGTAATTCATAACCCGGCCCACCCGGTCCGCAAATTTATTGGCTTCCTGGGGAAGTCCGGGTGTCATCAGCCCGATGAAATCGGATTCGATCTGGAAGTCGATATCATTCGCGTGCGAGTTATACCTGGGGTCTCCCGATAGCGGAGCTTTCACCCCGTTGTTGAGCAGGCGCCTGGCTGCTGCATTGGCGTGCCAGAGAGAATACTTCGAATTTTTGAACATCTCCCCGTACTGTTCCGAAGTCGCGCCGAGCCCCTGCTTATCCATCACTTCGGCAAAGGTCATTTCCACATAAAGATCGTCCTGCTGAATGGAATTCGATACCCTTTCCGGCGACCAGTTCAGGGCGGATTCATTCATTTTCCCCAGTGCCTTGAATTCCGTGGGTGCCCCGTAGGACACCCCTATCATCTGCCCGGCCCACCCGCCTTTGATTTTGTCTTCGAGCGCAGCGGCCGTGATGCTCCGGTCGCCGCTCTTCCGGGGTGCCGCAACCAGGGTTAGGGAAAGAATCGATATCAAAATGGACGGGATGATTCTCAATGAAATATTCATAATGCTGCTCCTCTGATATGACTGAAGATTTCCCATTTCGAATGGAGCGATTATAGGCAAATCAAGGGCTGCAATCCATCCATCGTCCGGTTAATTTCTCCGAATTATTCGCCTGCCGGGGGGCCGTTTCTCGGTTATATTCTAAGAGTCATACGCAGCTGCGTGATCCTCGCCGATGTCAGGGATGCTGTCGAAACAGCGCGCTTGCGAACTCCGGCGAACCGGGCGCATGTACGACCTTATGCGCCCGCCTGCGGATACTGATGGCTGCAGAGTCACAGTCATAATTCGAGCTCTTGGCTATTATTGAAAGGAGCAGATCATGCCTCAGAAAGATCATGTAAATGTTGCCCTGATCGGTCAGGGTTTCATGGGCCGGACCCATTCCAACGCCTGGGGACAGGTGGCGAAGTTTTTCAAAGCCCCCCTGAAACCGGTCATGCATTCGGTGTTTGGACAACCGGAGGAACCGACCGCAGAGTTTGCCGCGAATTGGGGTTGGCACAATATGTCCAACGACTGGAAAAGTCTGGTGGCTTCCGGAGAAATCGACCTGGTAGATGTCGCCACTCCCAATTTCATGCACGCGCCCGTCGCCATGGCTGCGATACAAGCAGGGAAGCACGTATCGTGCGAAAAACCGATAGCCGGCACTCTGAAAGAAGCCAAGGCCATGGCTCAGGCCGCAAAAAAAGCCGGGGTCAAATCCTTCGTGTGGTTCAATTACCGCCGGGTGCCCGCGATCGCCCTCGCTCATCAACTGGTGAAGCAGGGCAAGATCGGCACCATCCGCCGAGTCCGGGCATGGTATCTCCAGGACTGGGCCGGACCGGAAGTCCCCTTGACCTGGCGATTCGAAAAGAAATACTCGGGCAGCGGAGCCCATGGAGACCTCAATGCGCATATCGTGGACATGATGCGCTTTGTCACCGGCGAAGAGGTCACTGAGATTTGCGGCGCCATCGCCGAAACATTCATCAAGGAGCGCAAGCTCATGACCGGTACCGTTGCAGGAGGGATTGCAGCCGGGCTCCAGGCAGCCGCGGAAAGCGGCAAGGTGTCCGTGGATGACACCGTGATTTTCCTCTGCCGCTTCTCAGGGGGCGCTGTGGCTAGTTTCGAGGCCGCACGTCAAGCCGTCGGCAACCAGAACCGCAATGGCTTCGAAATCAACGGTTCGCTGGGATCGCTGCGTTTCGACTTCGAACGCATGAACGAGCTGGAGTTCTATGATGCAACAACGCCCCGGATCGTTCAGGGATGGACCAACATGATGATCACCCACGGCGCGGATCATCCCTATGTCGGGGCCTGGTGGCCGGATGCTCACCCGATCGGGTATGAGCATGGGTTTGTGAATGAAGCCTCTGACATCCTGCGAGTTCTGGCAGGGTTGGATCCTGTTGTTCCGATTCCGGATTTTGCCGATGCCTATCAGACCCAGAGAGTCCTCGAGGCCGCGATGATTTCCGCACGGACCAAGCGGTGGGTCAAGTTGAGCAGCGTCAAATAAAGCGATGGATTGACACGGAGGTCATAACCGCAAGCGCCGGATAGAAGGCCTGTGAAGATCGCCGCGGGAGGGCATGCCGGGTACGTCGGAGGTGTTCGCCCGCGCTCCGGTCAGCGCTGTATCACTGCGCTATGACAACCCGCGGCTCAATGTGTTTGCGACCTTGCCGGTGATCCGTTTTCCCTGAGCCATTCGCCGAGGCGGCTGCAGCTGCCCTCAGGCCGAAACCGCTTGCACCCAAACCTGCCGGCTTCTCGGCCCGTCAAATTCTGCCAGGAATATCCCCTGCCAGGTGCCCAACTGCAGCCGCCCGCGCGAAATGATTACAGTCTGCGAGCTCCCCATCAGACTGGCCTTGATGTGAGCCCCGGAATTCCCCTCCACATGACTGTATCCTGCCGACCACGGTGCCATCCGGTCCAATCCCTGTAGGAGATCAGCCCGAACGGAAGGATCGGCATTTTCATTGATGGTGATCCCTGCCGTAGTGTGCGGAACAAAAATGCAGCAGATTCCTTCTTCAATCCCCTTTTGGCGGACTACGCGTTCGACCTGGCCTGTAATGTCAAGCAGGCAGGAATGTGTGTGCGTGTCGATTTCGAGTTTGTCGAACATTTTGACCTCCGTTCAATTTGGCTTTTGCCCGCCCCTGCAAAAGGCTGGAAGTGCCCTGTAGCCTGCGGTCGGGTGAGATTATTCTAATGAATTCTTTACGCTTCGACGCGATTTTCCGATATGAATCATTGGGCCGATGATGCAAGCCTCGAGGTTTGCCCGGCGATTCAGGAGAAAAAGGTAGATACCCATGACCGATTACGCTATCCCCCGGCATCGAGTTTTGCTTTGGTTCCTGCTGCCGTCGATTTTTTGGACGGTTTTTTGCGGTGCCTTGCTTTGGAGCATGTTCCGCAATATCGAGTCCGGAACAAAGGTGGAGGCGGGAAAAAAACGAGCCGCGGCCCATTTTGGCGTGGTCTGGTTCGCCGGCTTGGCCATGTTCTCAGGAGCGGCGATCCTGATCGGTATGCAGGAGAAGCAGCGGAATCAGGCTTACTCAAAGCTGAAAAACAGCGAAAATAACCTAAGCCATTTTTTTAATGCCACCACCGGCTTTTTTGCCGTTACGGACCCTTCAGGCAGGATTTTAAAGGTAAACAAAAGCCTGGCCGACAGGATGGGGTACACAGATGATGAACTGGTCGGCCTGCACCTGAGCCTGCTGCTTCCCTCGGAGCAACAGAAGGCAACCATGGAGGTTGTTTCCGCCTTGCTGCAGGGACAGATACCTTTCTGCACCATCCCTATGGTGGCCAAAGACGGCAGGCGTATCGCCGTCGAAACGAGCGCAGTCGCAGGGGACTGGGATGGCCATCCGGCGATGTTTATCGCGAGCAGGGACATCACGGAACGAAAGCGTGCCGAAGAAGAAGTTCTGCGGAAAACGGCGAAGCTGAACAGCATGATCGCCGGCATGGAAGAAGGGGTAGTGTTCGCCGACAGCGCGGGGGTGATCGTCGAGGTGAACGAATTTTTCTGCAGGCTGCTGGGAAAGAGCCGCCCTGAAATTCTGGGGCGAAGGCTTGAGGACTTCCATTCGCAGCAGTTGATGCAGTCGCTGCAACAGCATTTGGAGCGATTCAGGCAGCAGCCGGGCGCTGCGCCCTTTACCATTCAGAGAGCCCTCGGCGAAACCGAGGTGCTCTTCCGCGTGCAGCCCATTTACTGCGAAGGTGCTTACGACGGGATTCTCCTCAACGTCATCGATGTCACGCCCCTGGTCCGTTCGCGTCAGGAGTTGGAGGAAATCAACCGGCAGGTCGAGGACGCCATCGACCGGGCGAATAAACTGGCGGTTCAGGCCGGTGTCGCCAACATGGCGAAGAGCGAATTCCTGGCCAACATGAGCCACGAGATCCGCACACCGATGAACGGCGTGATTGGGATGGCAGGGCTCCTGCTCGACACGAACCTTTCCCCGGAACAGCGCAGGTATGCTTCCATCGTCCGTTCGAGCGGTGAATCGCTGCTTGCCCTGATCAATGACATCCTGGATTTTTCAAAAATCGAGGCGCGCAAGCTGGAACTGGAAACCTTGGACTTTGATATTCGCGCCACCCTGGAAGAAGCCTCCGAGATGCTGGCAGTCCGGGCGCAGGAGAAGGGTCTCGAACTGAATTGCATCATTGGCATCGATATCCCGGCGGTTCTCCGCGGCGATCCCGGACGATTGCGCCAGATCGTGGTAAACCTTGCGGGTAATGCCATTAAATTCACTTCTCAAGGCGAGGTAACCATCCGTGTGAACCTTGAATCCGAAACGGATGAATCCGCAACCCTGCGCTTCAGGGTGACCGACACGGGAATCGGAATACCCCGTAATCGCATTAACGCGCTTTTCGCACCCTTCGTCCAGGTCGACGGAACAACTACCCGAAAATACGGCGGCACCGGCCTCGGGCTGGCTATCTCCAAGCAACTGGCAGGCTTAATGGGAGGGAAGATCGGAGTCGAGAGCGAGGAACAGAAAGGTTCAACGTTTTGGTTCACCGCGGTATTCGGGAAAAAAACCGTCAAGAAGGCCAGCGGGAACCGGATCCTGCCCGATTTCTCCGGCGCCCGTGTCCTGATCGCGGATGACAGCAGCACCGGTCGTGAGGTGATCGTAACCCTGCTCAGTTCGATGGGTTGCCGGTGCGACGAGGCCGCGAGCGCCGGAGCGACACTGGCGCGGGTTAAAAAGGCGGCGCGCGAAGGTGCTCCCTATAGAGCAGCAATCCTCGATGTGGACATGCCGGGGATGCCCATCGAGGAATTGACCCAGACAATACTGGACGATGATTCGCTCAGCCAGACGCGTCTGATATCGCTGACCTCACTGGGCAAACAGGCCGATCCCGCGTGGTTGGAGAATGCAGGATTCCACGGCAACCTGGGAAAGCCTTTGAGAGAGTCCCAGCTGATCGAAGAACTTGAAATGGCGCTCGGCATCAAAAAACGGGCTGTCAAAACCGCAACCAAATGGGGAGCCAGCACCTCCGAAGCGGAAGTGAATAAGAGTCTTGTGCGGATTCTCATTGCTGAAGACAATCCGACCAATCAGGAAGTCGCGCTCTCGATCCTCAAAAAGCTGGGCTACCGCGCCGACGCCGTCGGCAACGGTGCCGAAGCCGTACGAGCCCTGCAGCAAATTCCCTACGATGTTGTGCTCATGGACTGCCAAATGCCTGAGCTCGACGGGTATGAGGCGACGCGCAGGATTCGCAAGCCGGCAACCGGGGTTCGCAATCCGCAGGTTCCGATAATCGCCATGACCGCCCACGCCATGCAGGGAGACGACAAAAAATGCCTGGAGGCGGGAATGGACGATTACCTGCCGAAACCGGTTCAGCCGAACAGCCTCGCTGCCCGCCTGGGCTTCTGGCTCACCGCCAAGAAGGTCAGTTCGGGAGCAAGCATCCAAGTCGCAGCAGCCCGGCCCGATTCCAACTCCGATGAATCGGACAGCATTGCGGTGTTTGATGAGGATGCCATGCTGGAACGCCTGATGGGAGATACGGATCTCGCGGCCAAAATCATTCCTGCGTTCCTGGAAGACGTCCCGAGCCAGATACATCAAATCAAGGAATTCCTTGAACTGGAAGACTCGGCAGGGGTGCGTTGTCAATCGCATGCGCTCAAGGGTGCTTCCGCCACGATCGCGGCAAATGCAATGAGCGCCATTGCCTATCAAATGGAGCAGGCTTCCGAAGCCGGACAAATGATATTGATTTCTGAATTGATGCCTCGGCTGGAAGAAGCATTCGGCCACCTGGAAATGGCCGTGAAAGAGTCGGGCTGGGCTTGATTTCCAGAAGATGCAGGAGAGGACATCCGATCCTGAATCCGCATGGGCTGCAAACCTAATCCGCAGAATCCGGAAGTGGTGGCAAGTTGTGCCCCGCCGAAACCGGATTGGCGGAAGCCGGCTTTCTCGCAGCCCGGCTGCGGGCGATGGCCACGGCCGCGAGGTCGCGCAGCCTAGCCAACGCATTAAGAACCTCGGGATCCGAGATCGAGATCGGCATGGTCCGGTCGAAATAAATTCCTCCGATAACGATATCCTCCACGCTGATTGGAAATATTCCGAAGCAGGCCGGCTCGGTTATTTTCAGAAGCTTCGATCCCCTATACCGGGGAAGATCCTCCGGGGTGACAAACAGGTCCGATCTGGAAAGCAGGCTTCGGACCAGCGGCTCAGCCACATCGGTCATTGGGGCTCGGAAAAGCTCCGACGCCTTTTCAATGCCCGGTCCAAGCCCTACCCTGCCGCGGATTTCCCTGCGGTCTGGCGTTACCAGGCATAACAAAACCCGGTCAAATGGACCACCGCGAAAGATAGCCTCTAGTATCATGAGGATCGACGGATTGAGATCTCCCGGCGAATTTCTTGCCAGCGTAACGCGCACCTCGGCCTCCAATTCGCGAAGCAGGTCGCGGGAGTTCCCGGTGCTTTCCGAGACCTCGTCGCCCGGCGCCTCCGCCAGATGTAGCTTGATCCGATCCATGGCCAGGTCGGTTTGGCGTTGCAGTCTCAGATGGTCGAGCGCAATCCTAAGGATGGAAAATGTATTCTGTGTGTCTCTGATTCCGTCATCCAGCAGTTCGCCGACTTTGGCCTGGTCTAATTCGAGATTATTCCCATACTTCTTGATCAGTTGGGCGAGGTTTCCGTTGACGGTCTTCGGTTCTCCGCGATAAACAGCCGTCGTCAGCTCGTGGCTGAAAGAGATGATAGTGTTGAAAGGTGACGACTCGCGGCTTCCTGGCTGGAATGCCGCCATGCTGGAGCTGACGCATTCCGGCAGCTTCCAGTGCCTGGCCATGGCCTGCCCTAAATCCTCGTAGTGGAAACCGAGAATGGCAAAACAGGCTTCTCGCGGTTCCCGGTTACGCTGCTTCATGTTCTGCAGGATCTTCATGTAGTCTTCGGGGAAGTAGCATGAGATCAGGATCTCACCGAGATTCCGAAGCATGCCGCACAGATGTGCTTCCTCAAGCTGCCCGTGAAGGAGTCGATCGGCCAGCCGGCGAGTGTGGCTGGCGGTCAGGGTGGACAGCAGCAGAAGTTCGGTAATCCCCACCGACTTGTTCCGGTAGTGTTCGAGGAAAAGCAGGCTCCCGGCGATGTGCCGCACCGCCTCCACCCCAAGCATGGCAACCGCGTGGGTAACGCTGGCAATCGACTTGTCCGAGCGATTGTAGTGAAACGAATTTGCCGTTCTCATGACCGTCACGGTGAGGGCATGATCATCGAGAATGGTATTGGTGAGCCTGCGCAGGGATGCTTTGTCATCCTCGATAAGGGTCATGAGGCTGTTGATATGATGGGAAAATGCCGGAAGGTCGCGGTTGGTCAGAAGCTTTTGCAAATACAGCTGCACCCGCTCCGCCTTCGATTGAAGGACCTCCGGCTCGGACTCCGTCGTCGTGGATGCCCTGGTATTGCCGGCTGTCCGTGGCGCCTTCGAAGCCGCCGTCTCCCTGGATGCGAGCAGTGACACTGCGGTGCCGCAATTGTTGCAGAATTTGGAATTTTCAGGAATTTCCTCGTTTCCGCACGCAGCACAATGCATAGGCCCCTCAATCAATGCAGATCGGCAGATCCTGAATTATCCTTAATGCAATGACGTAGATCACGTTTAGCAGCGATTCTGGTAAGATGCTTAATACTAAGCCAAGAAAGGAAATAACAGTGACTCAAAAATTGAATCGCTACAGTTCCCGCCTTACCCAGAGAAAATCACAGGCCGGGTCGCAAGCAATGCTTTATGGAACCGGTTTGACGGAAGCCGACATGGAGAAAGCGCAGATCGGCATCGCCAGCATGTGGTATGAGGGAAACACATGCAACATGCACCTGCTGGACCTGGCAGCCAAAGTTGCGGAAGGGGTGCGCGAAGCGGGAATGGTCCCCATGCGATTCAATACCATCGGGGTGAGTGACGGAATTTCGATGGGAACCGAAGGAATGAGCTATTCCCTCCAGTCGCGTGACCTGATCGCGGATTCCATTGAAACCATGATGTCGGCCCATTGGTACGACGCCAATATTTCATTGCCCGGCTGCGATAAAAACATGCCGGGGTGCATCATGGCTATGGCCCGCCTCAACCGCCCGTCGCTGATGATCTACGGCGGCACCATTCGCGCCGGCAACTACCAGGGAAAGAAACTGGATATCGTTTCCTCCTTTCAAGCCTATGGCGAATACCTCGCCGGAAAACTGGATGAGGAGGGCCTGAAAGGCGTGCTGCAACATGCCTGCCCAGGCGCGGGCGCCTGCGGCGGTATGTACACTGCCAACACCATGGCATCGGCAATCGAAGCACTCGGCATGTCATTGCCTTACAGCGCATCCATCCCGGCCACCGATCCGCTCAAGCTCGATGAGTGCCGCCGCGCAGCATTCGCGATCCGCGATCTTTTGGAAAAAGACCTCAAGCCAAGAGATATCATGACCCGGAGCGCCTTTGAAAATGCGATGGTGGTGGTAATGGCCCTGGGCGGCTCGACCAATGCCGTTCTCCACCTGATCGCCATCGCTCGCGCCGTCGGCATCCCACTGACCATTGATGATTTCCAGAAAGTCAGCGATCGCGTACCCTATCTGGCCGATCTCAAACCGAGCGGTCAATTCGTCATGGAAGATCTGCATTATGTTGGAGGCACGCCCGCAGTTATGAAATACCTGCTGGCGGAGGGATTCCTGGACGGCAACTGCATGACCGTTACCGGCAAAACGCTGGCCGAGAACATCGCCGACCTGCCGCGGCTTGAAGAAGGCCAGGAGATCATCCACCCGGTAGATCGTCCTATCAAGGCCACGGGACACATTCAGATTCTCAGGGGCAACCTGGCGCCGGGAGGTGCCGTAGCCAAGATCACCGGCAAGGAGGGGATGCGATTCGAGGGACCCGCGCGTGTGTTCAATTGTGAGGAGGAGGCACTAACCGCGATCGAACAGAAGCAGGTCCAGAAAGGGGACGTCATCGTAATCCGTTATGAAGGACCCAAAGGAGGGCCCGGCATGCCGGAAATGCTGACCGTGACCTCGGTAATCATGGGCGCTGGACTCGGAAAAGACGTCGCTTTAATCACGGACGGAAGATTCTCCGGGGGCACCCATGGCTTTGTGGTCGGCCATGTCACCCCGGAGGCCCAGGATGGCGGTCCCATTGGTCTTATCGCCAGCGGCGACCGAATTCTCCTCGATGCCGAACATAACCTCATCAGCGTGAACCTGAGCGACTCTCAGCTTGAATCGCGCAGCGCGGAATTCGTGCCGCCGCCCCTCAAGGCGCAACGGGGCACGCTCTATAAATATATCAAAAGTGTAAAATCCGCTTCTGAAGGATGCGTTACTGATGAATAGCTGCTGGCTTTTAGCTCTTAGCCGTCAGCTTTTAGCCCCTGATTGGAACATTTTTGGCCAAAAACTAATGGCTTGAAGCCAAGAGCTAAAAATTGATGCGCAACAGCGCTTTGATCTGCAACCGGGGGATCCTCGGATCGAGGGCCAACGGATCGGCCAAATAGGAATAGCGCCGGTCGGTCAAGTTCGTAGCCTGGATGGAAAACAATCCCCGTTTGCGGGGAAACTCATACGAAAAGGAAGCGTTGGTCGTCCAGACGCCTACGACAACAGGCGTTGTGCCTGAAATTCCGTGCTGGTTCAAATAGTTTTCCTGCAGCCCGAACGAAAACCCGCGCGGATCGATGTAATAGGTCCCGAGGATCCCTTCGTGATCATGGCGGACCCCGTAGATATCTTCGCTGTGATTGATTGAATATTCGGGGACAAAGGTCCATTTGCCAGTCAGGAATTGATTCAGGGTTATCGCGCCTCCGTAGAAGGTGCCGAAAGCTTCTTCCCTTCCCAGGTCACCATTATCGAGGGTAACGGAAACCGGATACGTCCTCTCACGCTGGAACGCGCTTGCGCGGAGGAACGCACGGGTGCCGAATTTTTGGTCCCAACCGAAATTGTAGGAGGTGCTCGTAGTCAGTGGCGATTCATTCTGGCCCAGCAGAAAACCCTCGAGATGCGTCGGCACTACCCTTTCCTGAAAATGCGTCTGCATCGTCCGCATCGCGGCAAAACGGAATGAAGTCGAATCCGCGGCCTTGTAAAGGAAACCGGCCTGCGGATTCCATTTCCCGACGGGGAAATCGTATTCATTGATGTCGAGCTTGGTGTTGGCCCAGTCATAATTCAATCCAGCTGTGAACGACAACCTGGAGTTCAGCTCATAATCGGCCTGGCTGAAAAAGGTCTTGTAACGGACCTTGGAGCGCTGCGATTCCTGGTCGTTGACGTTGATTTCGCTGGGATCGTAAGGGGTAGGGAAAATGAATACATCCTGCTCTCGGAGCCTGCCCTCGAAAATGTCAAATCCATATTTAAGCCGGAGCTTGCGGATCTTTAAAAGATGAGCCGCTTGAACATCGATATCCGGATCCTGCCGCATGTGCCGGTTGTAAACCGGCACGGGACGATAGGGAGGAAGATAATACTGCCCGGCCTTGGGGTCGTTGGTAAGGTTGTCGTTCAACTGCCCGGAAACCACCACGACCAGTTCCGAACCTACGCTCAATTGCTGATGGTAGCCTATTTCAGCCCGATTCGTCCGGACGAAAGACCGTCGGGTTTCGCTGTTTTCCTCGCTCACGATGGGGCTCCCGGCCCCGTGATCTCCTTGCTGGGTCTGGTTATGAGCATAGGAGAAAAGCAGATCGCTGTGAGGTGAAAGGGCATACTTGAAGAATGCCACCCCTGTGTAATCGGTTGCATCATCGTTGACGGGCCGGAAGCCCTGGGTCTGGTTGTAGCGGAAAACCGAACTGAAGGCGTATTTCTTGCCTCCCCCAGTCGCGCTCGCGGTCGTGCCGAAGGTTTCGAAATTGCCGCCGCTTGCCTCGAGGGTTCCATATAGGCGCGGGAGCTCAAACAGGGTGGTATAGTCGTTGAAGCTGTTGAATGAATTGGCATTCACCGGCAACAGCAGGCGGGCCATGAGCAGCTCGCTTCCGGCCGCAAGAGTCCTTCCCTTGAGATTGAGAAACGTATTGGCGAGGAAGATGCGGGCGGAGCTGTTGGCCGGGTCGGATATATTGGACTGTATGGCGTGCAAATTGGCCCACTCGGAGAGGCCAAGCCGGTTGTAGGCGCCTGCGAGGTTCACGTTCCTTGTGGCGCGATCTTCATCCAAAACAAATTGGCTGCGGTAGACGGCGCGGCTATCATTGAGCCGTATCGATTCCTCGAATTCACGAATGGCGGTTCCCGGCCGGTTCAGGTCGTTATCGAATATCCCGGAATAAAGCCGGGGTGTCGGGTCTCTGGGGTCCAGGTCCTTGGCCGCATCCAGAGCCGAGAATGCCTGTGCGAATTTGCGCTGCTCGTAAAATGCCTTCCCCAGGTAGCTCTGGTAAAGCGAAATTCGGGGTTCCAGGCTCGAGGCTGCCAGGATTTCGGTGACCGCATCCGTGTAATTGCCGGTGCGCATCAGCGCAATGCCCAGTCCCAGGTGGGGTTCGCCGCGGGTGTTGTCCAGCTGAAGAGATCTATCGAATGCGAGGCGCGCCCCGGCGGTATCACCTCGGCCCAGTAGGACGAACCCGAGCGTCGAATGAGCGGCGGCTTCCTCGGGCGCCTGCGCAATCGCCCTGCGGATCACAGCCTCCGCCTTACCGCTGTTGCCGGAGCCGTATAAAAGCTTCGCATACTGGATGTCGGCCTGCAGGAAATTAGGATCCAGTTCCAGGGCCCGTTCGGCAGAGCGGGTGGCGCCTGAAAGGTCGAACATTGCCTGCTGGACCAGGCTGAGATTCAGGTGGGCCGAAGGCGATGCCGGATCTGCCTGCAGCGCTTTGTTTGCGGCGGCAAGCGCGAGATCCTTGTTGTTCTGGACCAGGTAGACGGTCGAAAGTTGACCCTGAGCCAAGGCATATGCGGGGCTGGATTCGGCAACGGATTCCAGCGCCTGGCGAGCCCCGGTCGCATCGCCGGAGACCAGGTCCAGTGTCGCCTTCTGCAGCTTCAGCCGGTCGTCGCCGCCGGGATTCTCGACAAGTTTGTAGGCATCGTTGAACTGGTTCAAACGGAAATAAGCCAAGGAAAGCCCGAGACGCGTCCTTGGAGACTGAGAAGAATCGCGGCCGAATTCCTCGATGGCCTCTTTCAGCCGATTCTGTTCGAGCAGAATCCAGCCGCGGATGGCGGAAGCTTCCGGAGCTTGGACATTCTGCAGGGTGGCCAATGCCGTGGTGGCATCTCCGGCATCATGCTGCAGTTGGGCGCTCCGGACCGGATTTCCGGTCGACGCCGCCAGTTCGGCACGCGCCTTGTCGGGTTTGGAATAAAGAAACGGATAATCACGCCCGCTCACCGCGGCCGTGTAGACCAGCGTCCATTGAACGGCATCCTCGGGATTCAGGATGACGGTCTTTGTGGGAGCCTGTCCAACCCGGGCGCGGCCCTGCTCCCGTGCGTTGACCAGAACGAATCCCTGGTCGTTGCGCATGTCGACAACCCCTTCAAGGACGGTGGCGACGGTTTCCCCGTCATCCGCTACCAGGATATTGAACTCCGTGCCTCGGATGGCGGCAGTTACGGCCGGGGTGCCCACTTGCGCATTCACCGGTTTCAGTTTGGACCGGAACCAGGCCTCGCCTTTGAGAAGGCTGAGGGAACTCTGATCCCTGGCCGCCGTGGCGGCGACCCGGGTCAGCAGGTTGCTCGCCTGGCGGACTTCGCGGATAACCATCTGGCTGTTGCTGTTCAGCTTGATTTGGGTCTCATCCGCAAGGAGGATGACTGCGCGGCTTTGCGCCCCGGTGCGAATCGACGCACCGGGGCTGAGGATCTGGTTGACTGTCGCCGGCACCCATGGCGACATCGAAACTTCAACCGTTCCCTGCACGCTCAGAACTTTAGCGCCGACCTGCGGCCAAACCTGTGCCGGCAATAGTAAAAGAGTCAGCAACAGGAGCTTCCGGACGTTTGGGAATCGGATGATCGGCCTCCTTTTGAGCCTTTGTGGTCAGGTCACCAAGAGTTTTGGCAGACCTGCTACTTAATCGCTTTTGACGATACCCCCGCTGAAGGCATTCGTCCCGGATTCCCGATAATTGGAGGAGGCGGTGGAAGCACCCCTGGTGCACTCACAACAGTTGCAGGAAGAAGTGCATTGATAAAGGAATTAACGCTATCGTCCAAAGATATCCATTGCCCGCTGGATGGTGTGCCGAAAACGAAAGTAAAGGAATGGACGCCCTGATCTGCCACGGTATACGTATAGTCCGTGGGAATGTTCGTTAGGGAGCCTCCCGGATTTACCTGGGCCAGGGGGTCGCTTGATGTGATAAGCAACTTGCCGGCATAGTTTTTAACTATGTTCGAACAAGAGTCACGCAGCGTCGCCGTCACGCTTATCAACTGTCCCGCTGACACGATCGGCAGATTAGTCAACACCCCCGTGGGCCATCCGCTCACATCCAGCGCGGAAGCAAGACCAACCTTTGGCGCGCTTTGAGAACCTTGTATGCCGGTATTGGCCAGATCATATGCAAACAAGCTCCAGGTTCCGCAGCCAAAAGTCCCTGAAACTCCGTTGAATGTGTGAACGCCATTGTCGGCGGCGCTGTAGGTGTAATCCGCAGGCAGCGTCCCGCTTCCGGAGTCCGAAGAGAAGAATCGCACAGTCCCACGGTAAGTCGTCGCCACGTTGCCGTGCAGGTCTACCGCCGTAACCGTCGGGGTATAAGGCTCTCCCGAATAGGTCGGGCTGGGCAGGCCAGTCACCTGGAGCGCAATCGCCGGTCCGGCGAGAACCGTCAGTGAAGCCGTACCGCGGACACTGCCCGAGGTTCCGGTCACCGTATAGGCCTGGGCGGTGTTGGCGGTGCACCCGGTGAGATAACAAACCCCATCGGGAAGGATGCTGAAGGTCGTGGATGCTGTGACGTCCCCGAGAGGGTTGTTATATGCGTCAACACCGGTGGCGGTGTAGTACTGCCAGGTTCCGCTCACCACCGACGACGTGCCCGGGCTGAGTATAAGAGAGCTCAGGGGGCCGGGATTCACGCTTAAGGTTGCCGTAGCGGTGACGCCCTGGTTGTTCCCTGTTACGGTATGGGTTCCCACTTTCGTCGCAGTGCAGGACGATCCCGTGCAAACTCCATCCGGCGCGATGGTAAACGTGGTGCTCGCTGTGATGTCACCCAGGTTGTTTCCGAACTCATCATTCCCGGTTGCAGAGTAGATCATGGCCGAGCCCGCATTCGTGACGCTGCGCACCGGAGAAATTGCAATCGCTGCCGGAGCGCCGGGATTGACCGTGACCGTTTGGCTGCCGGAGATGATTCTATTCGTGACCGTGACCGTTTGCGCTCCCGACCGGCGGAGGATTACGCTGCCGGGGAAATGATGCACCCCTGCGTCTCCCGCTGTGAATGTGTAACCCGCAGGCAACGTCGCGGTCTGGTCCGTGGCAAAGAAAAATACCTGGCCCAGGAAATTGATATCGGTATTACCGTATTGATCTTTGGCCCATACACTTATGTTTGTGACCACACCGGCCGTGACCGGATTAGCTATCCCGGCAACCAGGAAATTTGTCGCAGAACCCGGATTAACGGAAAGCGATGCTGTGCCTCGTCCCGCGCCATTGCTGCCGGTAACCGTATGAACTCCCGATACTGTGGCAACGCAAGTTGCGCCGGTGCAGGATCCGTCGGGTTGCATGCTGAAGGTGGTGGTTGCTGTGACGTCACCGATCAGATTGCTGTAAATGTCATAGCCCGTCGCGGTAAAGGATTGGCTCGATCCGGCGACCAGTGTTGCACCGGCCGGGGACAACACCAGGGTGTTCACAGGCCCCGGAGTAACCGTGAGACTCGTGGTTGCCGTGACGCCCCTGTTCGTGCCGCTTACAGTATGCACTCCTATTACGGTGGCGACACACGAAGCTCCCGAGCAGCTGCCGTCCGGCGAAATGGAGAATGTAGTGCTCGGGGTTAGGTTGCCCAGATCGTTGCCAAACTGGTCCGTTCCGGTTGCAGAGTAAACCACCGCTACCCCCGCCACCGTGGTTGTTCGGGCGGGGGAAAGGACCAATGTAGCCACGGGTCCAGGATTGACGGTCACCGTCTGGCTGCCGGAGATGGATCCGCTGGTCGCCGTGACGGTCTGAGATCCCGCACGCCGAAGGATTACACCGCGGGAGAAAGAATGCACGCCGGCATCGGCGGCGGTGAAGGTGTAACCGGCGGGCAAAGTCGCCGTCTGATCCGTGGAAGTGAAGATTACTTGTCCGCGGAAATTGACGTCCGTATTGCCGAACTGGTCTTTTGCCGTCAGGTCCGCGTTCGAAGCAACTCCGGCCGTCACAGGATTGGCAATCCCGGACAGAAGCAATACAGTTGCGGAAGCCGAAGTGACCGTTATATTTGCGCTGCCGGTCAGGGCGCTGTTGGCGATATCGGTGGCCGAGAGGGATTGGCTGCCCGCCGTTCGCAGAGTTGCGCCTCCTGTGAAACTGTGCGTCCCGCCATCGGCTTGTGTAAAGGTGTAATCGGCCGGAAGACTAGCTTGCGCATCGCTCGAAGCAAAATGCACGGTGCCCGCGTAGGAAGCTGCGAAGTTGCCGTAGGCGTCCAGGGCCGATACGGTCATGGAAACTTGCCCTCCAGCTATGATGGAGGTGGGAGCCGCATTAAACCTGATACTGGCCGCCGAGCCGGAAATGACGTTCACGGTACCACTGGCGGTCAGGATCAAGGAGCCGTTTGGTTCGACCGGCCGCGCCGGGACGATAGCGGTTACCGTGACGGATTGTGAGCCAGCGGTCCGCAAATTGATCGCGAAGGTTTTGCTGCTGCCATCAGCCGCCGTGAATGTGTAGTTCGCAGGCAAAATCGCCTGCGGATCGGAAGAAGCGAACTGCACCGTGGCGAGGAAACCTGTGGCTTTGTTTCCGTACTGGTCGCGGGCAATCACAGTGACATTCGCGTCGATCCCCGCAGTGACCGAGGTCGGCATCACGAGCTGGAGGCTTGCGGCAGGTCCGGAGATAACCGTGACCTGGGCGCTGCCGGAAATGGACGAGTTGGTTACATCCTTCGCAGATACCGTCTGGGCCCCAACGTTCCGCCAGGTCACCCCGTTTGTGAAAGTGTGCACTCCTTGATCGCTGGATGTGAAGTTGTACGCATCCGGCAAGGAAGCTCCGGCGTCAGAAGCCGAGAAGCTGACTTTGCCGGTGTAGTTCTTGTCCACATAGCCCTGATCATCAACGGCCGTGACCGTAATGCTCGTGGGCGATCCGATCAGGGGAGTCGCCGAGGCCGAGGTCACGGTCAAGGCTACAGCCCTGAGAGCCAGAACCGTTACATCCTCGCTGCTGAAATCATTGATCGGGTCAATATCGACTTCGCTGCAGGAAACGATGGCGACATTCGTGATTTTGACCGCCCCGGGACTCGAATATAACTGAGGGGTAACTGTAACCTTAACCACTACCTCGGAACCTACCTCCAATGACCCGATATCGCAGCGGACATTCGTGCCATGGAGATTACAGGTTCCCTGAGACGAGGTTGCCGAATCGAAATCGCTCAGCACTGGCAGCTTGTCGACCAGAATCACCCCCGTCGCCTTCGCGGAACCAACATTTTTCACTCTTACCGTGAATTCGACCGATTGGCCCGAAAGCGGCAAAGTGGGCTGGTGGGACTGAACCACCTCCACGTCGGTCTTCACCGGCGTCAACGCCGTTTCAGGCGGATTTGGTGGATCGATGCTGTACAGCTCCTCCAATTCAACCAGGTATATCTGACCTGCATATTGCGGCAGGTAGCTGCTTATGAGGACCGCTTCCTTGTGAGTGAAGCGATTGGGGCTGGGCAGGAATGCCAGATCATTGGCACCCGGCAGTTCCACCCAGGTATCCAGAATGTTCCCGTTCGGAACGAAAATGTCGACGGCGTTGGCGCCTTTTTCGACAATCAGCAAATGAAAGGAATCCGGACAGGTCAGCCCCTGCCTGTAAACTCCCAGCAATTGTCCGGGATCATTCAACCCGGCCACCACAGTAAGAATGGCCTGCGAAGAGGGATCGTACATTACAATGCTTCCCTCGGCGGCAATCGAGGCGTAAATTCGCCCGGTGCACTGGTCAATCGCGAGGCCTTTTGCATTGCTGAGAGGGAAAACGCCTGATGCGGCTCTCACGACACCCGGGCTTCCTGCCGCCTGGGTGCCGGTCCCGGCAAGCAGACTGCTCTTGTCGATGGTGCTCACCTTGTCTTTTTCAGCTACCAGGAGGTTTCCGGTGGTCGGATCCAGCACCATGGAAGTGGGTGCGTTTAAGCCGCTGGCAACCTCTTTGACCTCCTTCGTCCTCGGCTCGACACGATAGATCTTGCCGCCGATATTTCCCAGCAGCAGTGCGTATTCCTGGCTGTCTGACGTCCTAAAGGAAATGGCTTTGACGATGTTTTCACCCTCGAAGCTTGCAACCAGCGTTTTATCAACTCCGGGGGTAATATCGTAGAATTTCGAGTTGGATGAATCTGCGGCCATTATTCCCGGCGCACTCGCCCCCTGGGCAATCAACTCCGCGGAATACACTTTTGCCAAAGACTGCAAATAGACGACGGACTGCACCACCCCGAGGTCACCAATGAAGCTGCTTTTGGTGATGATATCCGCTGATGCCGCCGCAGATTGCGAGCTGAATTCCGCAGTGATGGCCATGACCTGGCGGGAGGGAATGGTTTTGGGGGCGGAATACAGCCCCTGAGAATTGACCGTTCCCAGGGTGCTATTTCCGCCAATGATGCCATTGACTTTCCAGGTTGGAGCTGAGGTGCCTCCTTCAACCTGGAATCTCTGTGAAGCCCCCGGAGGAACAATGGCGAGCGAGGGCTTGACCTTCAATTGGGTCAGGCCGGCGTCGGGGTTGTACGTTTCGGCGACATCCTGGGGAGGAATGTTGGCAAGCGTCTGCTCGGTGCCGACATACGAAGACATGTACAACGGCAGGTCGCTTTTGACCCAGATCAGCCCGCCCGTCATATTGATCGCGTTCGGAATGAAATCAGAGGAACCGAGCAGCTGGCTGAACCTTTGGCCGGGCTGCAGCATGCTGTCGTAGCTGCCAACCGTTTCCCCGGTCGGTTTCAAAACCATGACGCGGAAATTGGCAGCCAGCTTCGAGGAGTTCAGAAGTGTCAAACCGGTGTAGAAACCGGATCCCGTGGCAATGTGCGAAAAAAGCGCGCGCTTTTTCCCCTCGGCGGAAGTTGTAACCGAAGCGGCGGCGCCAGTGGAGGTGGAGGCGAGATACAAGTACCCATTTATGGCCGCGGAGGTTGATTTTACGCTGATCCATCCATCCAGCGGGGAATTGCCGGTGAATCCGAACATGCTCGCCACATCTTCCAGCATTCCTCCGGCACCGAGCAGGCTGCGAGTCACCGGGTTGTTTTTAACGTAAGCGGCATCATAAAGGCTGCCATCCGGCTTCATGGCGGAAATGGTGAGGATGACCGGATCCGCCGAATAATTTATGACCCCAAGGCTGGTTTCCGTATTTCCCTTCACCAGCATCTGCAAAAAATAAAGGGTTTCCAGCGTCTCGGAAGAAAGCCGGGCATTCAGCGAATAGGCTTCCCCTTTCGGATTCTGAACCAGCTCGTAGGCAGCGATGTTGACGTCGGAATCAAGCGAAACGTAGGCGCCTGCATTGGAATCGCTGATGCCGAAAAAAGTAGCGACATCGAGTCGCGCAACTCCCCTGGCAGGAATGCTTATCCCCTTGATGACTGGTACGGCTCCGGCTCCCATAAGCTGGATCTGAACGTTGGCATCCGTCGCGCCCGGATTGATGATATTGAGCTCGGTGGTATAGCCGTTATCCGTGCGTACGCTGTTGAGCATCAGCTTCTGGCCGGTGTCCGGTATGTCCGCCCCATCGAGAAGCGTGAGCGCGGAGTTGAAAACCAGAAAATATCCGGTCAGATTGTCGGTCGGGCTTTTAGCTTGAAACCAGGATATAGCCGGCAGTCCGGCGGCGCTGCCAAACAAATCCGAAGCTTTTGTAGAGAGCTGGTTGTTTGCGGGGATGGTCACGACAACGGGATTCGTGAAACCCTCCGCGGTTATCAACTGCCCGTCATATCCGTAGGCAGTAAAGGTTACCTGGGCCTCTGTGCCCGATGTATTGGCGATCGCGATCCCTGTCATTTGACTGCCATCCAGGCTCAACCGCGGGAAGTTCAGCGTACTCTCGGCTTTCAGGCAGGAGGCGCCGGCAAATAACATGAGCATCGACACAATGAAGAGCGACACAGGCAGACTACGGTTTAAAAGGCGCAGTGTTCTCATGGTAAAACCTCCTGTCTGCAGGAATGGTTGATCCACTCCCCGTTTGTCAAAAGCCGGCACTAAACATCCATTGAATACCTGACAATAGATCTATCCAAGATAATCACTCTGCACAATTGGAGTCAAGCTTCAAAATCCAATAACTCCAAAGATTACAGTAAATGGAGGCTCGATTTTTCAGATGCCCGCAAGGGCCTGGATATCGCCGTTTTTGGGATTGTTGGGATATCCTTGCAGGCCGGCAATAGTGCTCGCTCCCCGTCTAGGACTCGGCCAATCTAGAAGAGCCGCGGTCCCGGGAAGTCTGGAAGATCCATCGTTGACTCGGGGAAGCTTCCGGAGTGAAATACAGGTGATTGCCGGGAGGGTAGATTATGAAATTGCACGGCGCCTGGATCAGGAAGGCGGTCTTGATTCTTTTATTCGTGTTGCCGCTGGCGGCACAGCAGAAAACCCGCAGGCCGGGACTCTATGCGATCTTCGAAACTTCGATGGGGTCCTTTGTCTGCGAACTTTACGAGAAGCAGGCGCCTCTGGCGGTAGAAAACTTCACCGGCCTGGCGCAGGGCACCAAGGAGTGGCTGCACCCCAAGGGGGACATGCTCAAGAAACCCTTCTACAACGGCATCACCTTTCACCGGATTATCAAGGGCTTCATGATCCAAGCTGGCGACATCAGTGGAAAAGGCAACTTCGATTACGTCATCAAATTCAAAGATGAAATCGTTCCCTCATTGAAATTCGACCGTCCAGGCGTTCTCGCTATGGCGAATTACGGCAAGAATACCAATGGGACTCAGTTTTTCATTACGGTCTCCCCGCAGCCTCATATCGATGGCTGGTACACCATTTTCGGCCGCGTTGTCGAAGGCCTGGATGTGGTAAGGCAGATTTCGGAGGTTCCGGTGGGCGCGGCCCAAAAACCGACCAAGGATATCATTCTCCAGCGAGTGACCATCGAGCGGATAGCAGCCAAGCCGAAATCGGGGGAGTAAGGCGCGAAGCCTCGATCACCTCAAGGAAAACAAAGTCTATTCTACAGGATTGCGGAGGGTGCCGATTTCCGGGATCGTGATCTCGACCCTATCGCCCGATTTCAGCGTGAACTCGTCGGACGGAACAATCCCTGTACCGGTCAGCAGGATGACTCCATAAGGAAAATCCTGCTCGCGAAACAGGTAATCGATCAGCTCCCGCAGGCTCCGCTTCATCCGCCCGACGCTGGTGGCATTCTCGTAGCAGACCTCGCCGCCGCGATAAATCGCCAGGTGGATCGTCAAGCTGTGCGGGTCGGGTACGGCCCCCGCCAAGAGCACCGCCGGTCCCAGCGCGCAGGAGCCACGATAGACCTTGGCCTGTGGAAGATAGAGCGGGTTTTCGCCTTCGATGTCCCGCGAGCTCACATCGTTCCCGATCGTGTAGCCGATCAGTTGCCCGTCCGCACCGACGACAAGTGCCAGCTCAGGCTCGGGCACATTCCATCGCGAATCGAAACGGATCCGGATTGGCGCATGGGGCGCCGCTACCCTGCGCGCCGTTCCCTTGAAAAAGAGTTCGGGCCTTGGCGCGCTGTAAACGAGGTCATAAAAAGAGCCGCCTGCCGGACTCTCTTCCATCCGCGCCTCCCGGCTGCGGAGGTAGGTCACCCCGGCGGCCCATACCTCCTGCTTGGTGATCGGGGCAAGAAAGTGGAATTTCGCCCCGTCCTGCCCCGGGGCAAAGTCCCTCAGGGAAACTGTGGGCGTTTTCATTTCCCTGCATGCGGCGGTGAGTTCTGTTTCCAGGTTTCCCCGTTGCAGGAGGCTGCTGAAAGATCCGTATTTATCAGGATCGAATTCGGTTAGATCAAAAATGTGCTCCTCTGACAGAACGCCCAAGGCTGCGCCGAATCCGGGTTTCCAGAAGCGAATCAGTTTCATGGCTGCCTTTCCCGCTACGCGCCGGACCGGTCAATATAGACCGATTTGATGCTCGTGAAAAACTCGATCGCCGCTCTCCCCTGTTCTCTGGAATGAGAAGAGGAATCCTTCATGCCGCCGAACGGCACCTGCGGTTCGATCCCTGCGGTTTCGCTGTTGACCTTCACAACACCGGCTTCGATCCGGCCGGCATACTCGAGTACAGAGTTCAGGTCGCGCGTGAAAATGCTCGCGGAAAGCCCGAAACGCGAATTGTTGGCCAGGCAAATGGCTTCCTCGAAATCCCTTGCACGCATGAGCGCGAGCACCGGCCCGAATATCTCCTCCTGAGCCAGCGACGAATCGGCCGGCACATCCCCGAAAATCGTCGGCATCAGGTAGTATCCATGAGAATAAATCTCCCCCTGTGGCGCGCCGCCGCCGCAAAGCAGGCGAGCTTCGGACTTTCCTCTTCGTATGGCATCAGCAATGCCGTTCCGTTGCTCTTCGGAGACTACCGGCGGCACGAAAGTGGTTTCGTCGCTTCCCGGCCCCACTTTCAGTTGGCGGGCTTTTGCGACGACCTTTTCGGCGAAGGCGTCATAGACTTGATCCAGCACGATAGCCCGCGATGTCGCGGTGCATTTTTGCCCGGCGTAGCCGAAAGCCCCGCGCACAGTCATGAGAGCAGCCTGCTCCATATCGCAATCGGGCATCACAATGACAGGATTTTTGCCGCCCATTTCGAGTTGAAACTTGACTCCCCGGCCGGCCGCCCAGGCGCCTATCGTGCGGCCCACCGGGTTGGATCCCGTGAACGTAACCGCATGGACGGCCTCGTTCCGGACCATCTCCTCTCCCAGTGACCGGCCGCCTCCGGTGATAAGGTTGAGCACTCCCCTCGGGATTCCCGCTTCCTGGAAAATCCGGGTAACGAGGACTGCGCAATGGGGTGTTGCGCTGGCCGGCTTGAAGACGACGGTGTTGCCGTATACGAGGGCCGGAGCGATCTTCCAGATGGGAATAGCGACGGGGAAATTCCAGGGGGTAATTACGCTGACGACACCCAAAGGGGCCCTGGATGTATAAATGAAGGTGCGCGGATTTACCGAGGGAATAACTTCTCCGCTGGGGCGTGCGCCTTCAGCGGCATAAAATCGAAGGAGGGCTACCCCGCGGGCGGTTTCCCCTCTCGCTTCGAGAATGGTTTTCCCGTTTTCACGGACCATGGCACGGGCTACTTCTTCCAGCCGGGATTCCAGAATATCGGCGGCCTTGCGCAAAATCTCGCCGCGGGAGTGTCCGGAGAGGTCTCGCCATTGCGGGAAAGCGGTTTTCGCGGCCTGAATCGCGAGCCGGACGTCTTCTATATCAGCGGCGGCGAATTCACCGATCACATCCCTCACATCGGCGGGATTGATTGACTGGAAACATCCGCCTCTCCCCTTTTCCCATTGTCCATCCATGAATATTCCCATCGACTCGGTCATATCTTCCTCACCTTCAGCTTTCGATTTCCTTAAGATACTGCTCGCAAAGCCTGACATCCGATAGCGTCTTGATCCCTTTTTCCTCCCGCCAATCGGCAATGGGGCTCGCCAGGACTCCGCCTTCCCTTCCGGCGAAGCGGCAGATCAACTCGTTGGGGAATCCCATTTCCCCTCCCGGTTTCCTGTAAACCTGATCGGCTTCATTCCACCATTGATTCCGCAATTCGGCAAGCTCCACAAACATGGACTTGCCATACAGAAGAAAGAGCCCGATATTCGACTCGCCAAAATCGGGCCGCGGCGCCTTTTCCAGGTGAGTTTCTCGAGCTGCGGCGACCTCACCGTCCACGTCGCGCTCCAAGGGTGCATAGGGATGCTTCATCATGGCCGTGGGTACAATCATTTCGAATTCAGGGAAAAGAGCCCCCAGCTTGAGCGTTCTCGCCACCGTAATCGCCCGCAGCAACGGTTGCGTGGCCCAGGCCACCAGAACCCGGCCCTGAAAATCGCCCCATAGCGGGCGAGCGCAAAGGACCGCGTCCCCTGTCCCGAGAGCTTTTGCCTGAATAACGAATTCCACATCTTCGTCCCGGAGGGCATCGCGAAGCGGATTTTCAGTCTCAGGAGAAACAATAATGGCCGGCCTTTGTGTTGGCCTCCGTGCCGCCCGAATCGAGTCCAAGACCCGGAGTATGGCAGGCACTCCGAGGACGCCGGCAAGGGGCTTCACCACTTTGAGCCCGCTTTCCCTGGCGCGAACACCGCGCCCGGCCGCAACAACAATTACTCGGATTTCCTCATTCGGATCCGGCGAATATGCATCCAGGATTGTCGGAAGCGGAGTGCTCTCTCCTCCCGGCGCCGACCTGCTGCGGTTGAAATGAGCGACGGCGGCGCGCGCCGCAGTTTCCTGGTCCAAGCCCGAAAGACCGCCCGCAGGAGTCGACACCATGATCGAACCTTCGTGCCGTGCATCCCTGCCGCGGGGGGCATAATAATGCGCCTCGACATATTTCGTCAGGTCATTCACGTGTCCGGCCGTGGTTAAAGCAAGCACATTCCCGCCGAATCCTCCCCCCATCAAACGCGCGCCGGCAACTTGCGACCGCTGCTTAAGAAGCCGGACCAGATCCTCAACCTCGGGGGTCGAGACCTGATAGTGGTCCCTCAGGCTGCAGTGAGAATCATGGAGCAGTTCGCCGATCCGAGCCAACGCCTCGTCGGTTTGACCCGATACCGTCCCCTGGCTCGAAAGGCGTTCAAATATCGCGCTGGCCTCCGCAACCCGGCGAACCTCGCCTGCGTGGTGAAGAGCGCGATCACGCACAGGCAGGGGAATGTCCTTCTTTTCGCGAACCAGGGCCGGGAACGCCCGTCCGCATTCGGCAAAAGCCTCGGGATATTGCGCCGCGAATTCCGACAGGATCACGTGAGCTGGGAGCCGTTCAATGGAGCGGTCTATCCCGGCCATGGAAAGCCTTTCGCCCGCCGCCAGTCCCAGCAGCGTGGGGATGATTATTCGCGACACGGCCGCACGCTCGTTGTATGCCAGCATGATTTCCCGGCTCTTATCCGCCTGCCGCGTAAAGAAGGTCGCCAGGCGCCACGAATCGCAAGGTATCGGCACGGATCGGGTTTCGAGCGATGCATAAGAGATCTGAACGAGGTTGCCGTTTTGCGCAACGCAAATCGTCAGGTGATCCATGGCCCCGCCGCGTGTCCCGACATACCATTCGGCGCGCGCTGCATCCCTGGCCAGGGCGAGAGAATTGAAGGGTACATGGTTGGATCTCAGAAAGGCAGCCGCTGCAAGCACCGTCAGGGCCGACGATGAAGATGCCCCGCCCGCAGGCGGGATGGTCGAATCCACAAGACATTCCATGCCGAGGCATGCACGCGAGCCTACCTTTTTCCGGTGGTAGTAGACGGCACCCTTGATGTAGTTGCCCCAGTGTGCCGGCGGCGCCGGGGAGTTGTACAGGATGCGCTCCCAAGTATCTTCCTCGCCGGTGCCAGGCCCTTGGCCCGGTCCGCTCAAGGCGGAAAACTCCATCGGATCGCACCCGGGCAATGTCGAAGCCGCGCGCACCCGGTCATCCCGTGAGGGGCGGAACAGCATCCACATGTCATTCTGCCGACTGCCGAGAGTGAGAGAAGCGGTCGGCATATAACCGACATAATCGACGTGCTCGCCGAGAAGGTTGATCCTGGCCGGGGCGCGAATCACGGCGATAGGACCGTCACCGTAAAGTTCCTCGAAGCAGAGGCTAAGCCGGCGAAGGCGCGCAATCCGGACTTCTGCGTCCTCCGCGTAGGTTTCAAAAAAAACGGACAGCCATTCAGGCTTTCCATCCAGGGACTTCTTCAATTCAGATAGAAGCATAGATCGGGATCAGCAGCGGATCCGGCGATGCCGAGCGCGGCCGGAAGAGCCGGCAATCCGCCGGCTCCGGATTTTTCTATCGCGATGGTCCGGCCTCATCTTCGTGCTTCTGCTCGAGCAGCCGGCTGAACATTTCGCGCAGATCTTTTACCCCCCGGAGGGACACCATCACGGTGACAAATGCGAATGACAGGCCGGAGATTAACACGCCTGCGGTCCAGAATATCTGCCAGAAACGCATCTCAGCTCCTTCAGGCGGTCCGGTTTTTGCCGCGCCATATCATGGAGCCGAAAACCAGGCCAGCGGCTGAGAGGCCGAACGCAGCGAAGCCGGTCACATTTTCACTCCAGTGCAAAAAGAAATACGGGATGATCGCCCCCGCGGCGCCCATCAGCATGGCCGCATAGCCGCCTCCTGTCGAAGCTCGTTTCCAGTAAAGGCCTCCGATGACGCAAACGAAGGCACCAGCCAGAAAAATGGTCCCGGTGATATTGAGGTAGAGATAGACCGCACCCGGCAGCTGGTAATAGAGGCCCCAGAACATTACGAAGAGGCTGACAAACACGTTTGCAACGCGGTTGACTAGAATCTGTCCGCGGGAGCTCATCGGCCCTTTGCCCATGGCGCGGCGCAGGGGGAGGAGGATATCCTGCGAAATGATGGAGCTCCACCCCAGCAGGTACGAACTGTTGACCGACATGGTCGCCGCAAGCATTCCCGCCACCACGATGCCGCGGACCCCCGGGCCCAGAATTTGGGCGAGCATTGCCGGCATGGCTTCGAGCGGCGTGAGGACATGACCGTCGATAACAGGTACCGGAACGCCATCCGCCCCAACGGGACCGGTGCCGTAAAGCGTCAACGCAGCGATTCCCCAGAGCATCGGCATCATCCCCCGGCCGAGGAAAATAAAACCGGTCCAGGTCATGACGCGTTTGGATGTCTCGGCGCTCCGAGTGGAAAACATCCGCATGGCCGTTGTTTGCCAGCAGGTGTGGATGGCAAACCAGAGCAGTACCTGCCAGATGAGAAATGTCATTCCGAAACGGGGATTTGCTACCGGGTCGAAACCCGCGGCACCGAGTGTCGTTGTTACCTTGTCGATAATATTGGCCCATCCGGCGTGGAATACCGCATAAATGGTCACGAGGATGGTGGCCACGCTGAGCAGCACATACTGGATGAAGTCGGTGATGACAACCGACACCATCCCCCCGAGAACGGTATAGATCAGCTCGAGCAGAAGGATCCCGGTCATGACTGCGACCAGGTATCGCGCTTCAATGCCGCTCACAATGGTCAGGAATTGCCCTTCCACTTTCAGGAAGATCCCCATGTTCAGGATGCCTCCCAGGGCAACCAGTATTCCTGTTACGACACGCAGACCGCGGCTGTATTTGACCTCGAAATATTCCGGAACCGTCATGAGCTTCAGTTCCCGGAAGCGCTGGATGATCAGACCGGTGCGCCCCACGAAGATCATTACCAGACCCGAAATCGCTGCTGCTGCAAAAGATGCGAAACCGGCTTTGTAGCCGAGCTCGGCGTAATACATGAAGGTTATGGTGCCGATCTCGGTCGCTGCAAGAGTCGCGATTCCCAGATACAATCCCAGTTCACGGCCGGCGACAAGGAAGTGAGACACGTTCCCCACATAACGCCGTCCGGCGATTCCGATAACCAGCGAGGCCACAAGGTAGCCGGCAACAATGATCCAATCAATCGGTGCAAAATTCACGTGACGGACTCCCGCGGGGAGAATAAAAGTCCAGAGTGTATAGCAGGGCGGGCCAAAATAAAAATACAGTATATGTGATCTTAGTGCCTTCCCGGGGGTTTTCCGGCTGAATGAGGTTCGCCGCCCCGGTCGTGGCAAAAAACCTTTTTGTTTGCATCCTCCTTGGGAAGCCCCTATCTTCGAGACTATTATGAAGTCAAGAAGCCTGCTAATTCTGGTCTGCATCTGGATCGCTCATCCTGTAACAAGTCCCGCAGAAACAGCAAAAGTCTGGGAGTCGCCCCTGGTAATCCCCACCTATGAATTGGGCGCTCCTGATCCCCATCCGGTATTTCCGGAACTGACCGGGAAAGGCCGCCGTCCCATCTATCCTTACCCGGCGCTGGATTTGATCACTGATCATCGCGTCGAGAAAACCTACCGGGCTGTCTTCCTGGAAAATGAATTTTTGCGTCTGACGGTGCTGCCCGAACTCGGGGGACGGCTGTATGCGATCTTCGACAAGTCCGCTCGGCGGGAGGTGCTCTACACCAACCACGTCATCAAATATGGCATGGTCGCCATCCGGGGCGCCTGGATTTCGGGGGGCATCGAATGGAATTTCCCGGACGGGCATTCCGCCACGACTGTCTCAGCAGTCGATTATGTCACTCGAACAGAGGCGGACGGAGGTGTCTCGGTGATAGTCGGAGATACCGAGCGGATCCAACGGATGCAGTGGTCGGTGGCAATCCGTCTGCGCCCCGGAAGAAAGTTTGTGGAGTGCGAGGTCACCCTGAATAACCGGAGGGAGATTCCGGGTCGCTATTGGTATTGGGCCAACGCCGCCGCCCACGCCGCGGACGATCTGCGCTTCGTATTCCCCATGCGCGAAGCCTATCCTCACACCTTCTGGCCGGTTTTTTCCTTTCCGCTGGAGGGAGGGGTGGATATCGGCACTTACCGCGAAGTCCCCAATCCGCTTTCCCTGTTCGCGCGCAACAGCAAGCGCGATTTCATGGGCATTTACTATGAAAAATCGGACTGGGGTATTGTCCACGTGGCGGATCACCGCGAAGTAGCCGGGAAAAAAACCTGGACCTGGGGAACCGATCCGAGCGGCAGCATCTGGATTGACAAATTGACCGAAAAAGATGGCCAGTACGTTGAGTTCCAGGCAGGGCGGTTTGAAACGCAAATGGAACACGAATTCATCCAGCCGCACAGGGTGGAGCGTATTGTTCATTACTGGTGCCCAATCGACCATTTGGGAGGGCCCTTCCAGGAAGCCAACCGGGATGCCACCCTGCGGCTTGCCGCCGAAGGCAGAAAAGTGACGATCGCTATCGCCACCACGGCGAGGATGGAAAACGCGGAGCTGATCCTGGAGCGCGGGCCAGCGGTGGTCCGGAAACAGCGCGTCACCCTATCGCCGGTGCAGGCCTTTTCCGTCTCCACGGAATTGATGCCCGGATCGCGCGAGCCTCTCCGTGTCGTGCTCAAATCCCGCGAAGGGCGGGAAATCATTTCCTACCGGTCCGATGCCCCCGTCGACGGCAATCCCGAATTCAAGGCAGCCGGGAAGCCTGAACCCGATCCGGCCGCAGCCGGAAGCGCCGAATTGGCCTGGCGTAACGGAATAATGGCGGATAAGGCCGGCAACGATCCCGCCGCAAGAATCGCCTGGAACCAGGCGCTGAAGCTGGATCCGGGCTACGCGGCGGCCCGGGTTTCCATGGGAATTTCTCTTTACCGATCGGGAGAATTCGACCAGGCCGGGAAACATCTGGAAGCCGCTCTCCGGCGCAACCCTGACGACGCCGGCGCGCGCTACGCCCTGGCCTTGGTTCTGCGCGCATCCGGGCGTCCTGGAGCGGCCGCCGATCACTTGTATGCCCTCATACGCTCGGGACAAGGAGAGGCTCTTGCCCGCTATGTACTCGGGGAAATGGCGCTCGCCGCGGGGGAATTCGACTCCGCCGTTGAACACCTGCGTCAGTCACTCCTTTTGAATCCCCGCGACATCAAGGGAAGAACGATGCTGGTGCTCGCACTGCGGTTGGCCAAGCGCCTCGATGAAGCTCGGGAGCAGATCGAGGCAGTGGTCTATGAGATGCCGCTGGACTGTTTCGCGCTGGCAGAACGGGGCGAGATTCTCAAAGCTGCAGGCCTGGAGATCGAGGCAAAGAGATCGGCTGAGGAACTGTGGCGGCTCTTGTCGCGGGAGCCCGACTCGGTGCAGGAGCTTGTTTTCGATTATGCGGCCGCCGGACGATACGCCGAGGCTCGCACGATTCTCGCGGAGGCGATGCAGCGATCGGCCTCCGCCGGCAAACCCGCATACCCGATGTGGCATTACACACTGGGCTGGATTTCCCGGAGCGGCGGAGATTCGGCAGAGGCCAAAAGAGGTTTCGAGAGCGGTTCGCGCGGGAACCCGGCTCTGGTTTTCCCGCATCGGGTGGAAGAAATCGAAGTCCTGAAAAGCGCGCTCGAGGCTAATCCGGGCGATGGCCGGGCCTCCTTCTATTTGGGCAACGCTCTCGCGGCCCGCAGCCGCGGCCGCGAAGCCCTCGCGTCGTGGATTCAAGCGTTGAAGACAGACGCGGCCAATGCGGTCGCCCGGCGCAATGCCGCTCAAGGGCTCTGGCGGCTCCAAGGAAAAATGGATGCCGCGGCGGAAGCTTTTGAAAAAGCCATTGAGCTTGCCCCTTCGGAGTTCCGTCTGTACGTCGAATATGCCGGAATGCTGAACGGGTGGAAGCCGCCGGCAAGCCGGATCCAGCTGCTCGAACGGGCTCCTGAATCTGTCCGAATCCATCCGCCGGTTTCCCAAAGCCTGGCGGACGCTTATGTCGATGCCGGAAGGTACGCCGATGCGCTCCAGCTTCTGGCTGGAACGAAGATCCATTCCGGCGAAGGTGAGTCGCAGGGTCTCGCAACCTATCGCCGCGCATCCCGCGGACTGGCTGAAAAATACCGGAGCGAGGGGAAGCACGAAGCGGCAGCAGCGGAATTTCTCAAAGCGACCCAGTACCCCCTCAACCTGGGAGTCGGCCGCTCTTCGGGGGAATCTCATGCCCGGGAGTTTGTGGCTGCAGCGCGCGAACTGGAGGCTGCCGGCCAGTCCGACGCGGCTCAAGCGCTGTGGCAGCGGGCCGCAACCGATCCTCTCAAGCTGAAAACCGAGCCCGTCGAGAGCTGGTCGGATAACTACTATTGGAAAGCAGTCGCACTGGAAAAATGCGCGAGGAAGGCAGAGGCCCAGGCGCTCTATGCCCGCCTGGCCAGGCTGGCCGACGAGCGCCAGCTGGCCGCCTCCGAAATTTCTCCGCCGCCGGAAGCGCTGCGATTCCTGCTGGCCGGGCTCGGACTGAAAGCGCTGAACAAAGGCGCGGAGGCCCGGGAGGCGTTGCGGCGGGTGCTGCAGCTTGACCCGGCAAATGAACTGGCCCTGGAGGCGATGAAAAACCTGCCCGCGCGATGATCCGCCGCGGGGCATGGTCCGGGAATTGTGATGAACGTAAGTCGGGAACTTGGCCTGGCATTGCAGGCTTTTCAGAAAGGAAACCTACGGGAGGCGGAATCCAAGGCCCGTCTGGCCATGCGCCGCCATCCCGGCGATCCCTTCGCTCCCTACCTCCTGGGCCTCGTCATCTATAAATCGGGGGATCCGGCCGCCGGCGCGAAAATTCTTTCAGGGGTTGCCGACCGCCTGAAACACGATGCTGAAGCTCAATTCAACATCGGTTTGGTGTTTCTGGAACAGGGCAGACTTCTGGAGGCTGAACAGGCGCTGCAGTGCTCGCTCACCGTGGCGCCGAAAGCTGAGACCTTTTACAATTTGGGAATTGCCTTCCGCAGACAGGATAAAAACCGGGAGGCCTCGGAAGCCTATCGCCGCGCCATCACCATGAATCCGGCCTACGCCGATGCGCACAACAACCTTGGGGAAGCCCTGATCGAGCTTGGCAGCTTCGCAGAGGCCCGCGAATCGCTTGCCCGCGCTCTCGAGCTGAATCCGGGGCTGGCTATCGCCCACAACAATCTGGGCAAAGCCTTCAGCCTGGAAAACCGTCTCGACGAGGCTATCTACCATTTTGAGCGGTCTCTTTCCTTGAATCCCCAATCGGCGCTGACGTTGGGTAATATAGGGCTGGCGTTCCAGTTCAAAGGGGACGGTGATAAGGCCGCCGCAGCCTTCCGTCAGGCGCTTCGCTTCCGGCCCGGATACCTGGTCGCAAAATGGAACCTCTGCATGAACCGGCTGCGGATGATCTATCGCAACAACCGCGAAGTGGAGAGTGCCCGCGGCAATTATCGCATCGACCTGGAACAGCTCGAGCAAAGCTGCAGCCTCGATACGCCCCAGGCTGTTGCCGAGGCTGCCGAAGCGGTTGGTGCAACTCAGCCTTTTTTTCTGGCTTACCAGGGAAAGTGCGACCGGGAACTGCAGGCTAAATATGGAACGTTTCTTTGCCGGATTATGGCCGCCCGATATCCGCATTGGTTAAGGATGGAAGAACCGCAGTCTCCTAGGCCCGGAGAACCGATCCGCGTCGGTTTCGTGAGCCGCTTCTTCTATCGCCACTCGGTTTGGAAAATCCCCGTCAAGGGTTGGGTGGAAGGGATGGATCATTCCCGATTTCGCCTGACGGCCTACCATACCGGCCCGGAACAGGATGATCAAACCGCCGAGGCGAAACGCCTGTTCCATGAATTCGTCCAGGGTCCTCGCAGCCTCGAAGAGTGGTGTTCGATCATCAGGAACGACGCTCCGCATGTTCTCATTTTCCCTGAAATCGGCATGGACCCGATGACGGTAAGGATCGCCAGCCTGAGGCATGCACCGGTGCAATGTTCGACTTGGGGGCATCCGGATACAACCGGCTTGCCGACCGTCGACTATTACTTCTCCAGCGACCTTATGGAACCGCCCGGAGCACAAGAGCATTACACGGAACAATTGGTACGCCTGCCGAATCTGTCGATCTGCTATACCCCGCCGGCTTCTCCGGGTGCGGCTTTCTCGCGCCCCGATCTCGGTCTTCCGGAAGACGCCGTGCTCTTTGCCTGCTGCCAGTCGCTTTCCAAATACCTGCCCGCTTACGATGAGGTCTTTCCCCGGATCGCGCGGATTGTTCAGGGTTGCCGTCTGGTTTTTCTCGAATATAGGAACGGCACGACGGTGAACAGGGTGTTCCGTGAACGGCTGGAAGGTACCTTCGCAGCGCATGGCCTCTCCAGGGATGATTTTTGCATTTTCCTGCCCCACCTCGACTTTCCCAGGTTCGACGCGTTGATGAGGCTGAGCGATGTTTTCCTCGATAGCCTGGGCTGGTCGGGGTGCAACACTGCCCTGGAAGCCATAACACACAATCTCCCCCTGATCACAACGCCCGGGGAGGTAATGCGCGCACGCCATACCGCGGCGATACTCGCCATGATGGGCCTTCAGCAATATGCCGTCGGATCGATCGATGATTATGTCGCCCTGGCTGCCGAATTGGGCTGCGACGCTGAACGGCGATCGGAAGCTCGCGCCGAAATTGCACGCCGAAAACACCTGCTATACCGCGACAGGACCTGCATCGAGGCCCTGGAACGATTTCTCGTAACAGCTGTGCACGAAGGCGGACCCTGGAAGAAGAGCGTCGGAGAAGGGGTGCAGCCTCCGCTCCCCCCGCAGATAAATACGAAGAAAAGCATCACGGCAGGTAACCTATGAGAGCCAACAAAATGTCGGCCGGACGGCAGGTCTTTGCTTTGTGCGCCTGTATCATTCTGTGCAGCGTAGGGCAGCTTCAAGCCCAGATCCTGGCCACAGGGGAAACCGGCGGAAAAGGGAGTAAAGCCCTACTCCTCACCGCCAACGGATCTTTCACGGAGAGCGCGGACTCTTTCAGCCCCTACGCCCAATTCATTTACGGCGCGAATCCGCGCACAGACCTGCTGGTCAGCGCGGGAACCGTAACGACCCTGGGGAAAACCCAGGGCTTCGTTGCGGGCGGGGCCCTCTTTCAACTGTTGAAGCGGGACAGGTTCCTTCTCGACGTCGCCTCCTTTAACCTGTTCTCCACCCCGATCAACCGTAGAGACGAAGCTTGCGGCGTGCTTTACACAACGGCAATTATCGCCAGCCACCCCATCCGGATCGCGGGCAACACCGCAGCGATTTATTCGGGCATCACCTTTCTTATCCCTCTGGGGACCGTGGAAGACAAGCTTTTCACTCCACCGGAGGTTCAAGTGCTCGTTCCAATCGGCTTTTCCATCAATTTGCCCAAAAAGTGGGTGTTATACGGTGAGTTCGACGCAGGGGCGGATCTGAAACTTGCCGGTATCGGCTTGCTGAAGCTGTTCTAGTCAAATACCCGTAGGGGGACCGCAGTGAAGAAACTATTCCTGATTATGATCCTTTTTATTCAGCCCCTGGTGCAGGGATGGACGGCATGGCCAGGTATGGCCGCCTACCCACCGCGGCTGAAGGTGAGCGACAACCAGCGTTTCCTGGTATACGAGGATGGGAAGCCTTTTTTCTATCTCGGTGACACGGCATGGGAATTGTTCCACCGCCTGAACCGGGAGGAGGCGGACCGTTATCTCGAGAATCGCGCCCGCCTGGGTTTCACCGTTGTCCAGGCGGTTGCCCTGGCGGAAGAGGACGGCTTGGGAACACCGAATGCCTACGGGCATCTGCCATTGATCAACCAGGATCCAACCAGGCTGGATACAAAAGAAGGACCCGCCAACGATTACTGGGACCACGTGGATTACATCGTCGACCGGGCCGCCGGGCTGGGGCTTTTTATAGGATTCCTTCCCACGTGGGGGGATAAATGGAACAAGAAGTGGGGCGTCGGGCCGGAAATATTCACCCCCGAAAACGCTCAGGTTTACGGGGAATGGATTGGACGACGCTACAAAGACAAGCCAATCATTTGGATTCTGGGCGGAGACAGGCCGGTGGAGACCGACCGGCATCGCGAGATAATACAACGGATGGCTGCCGGATTGCGTAAAGGGGACGAAGGAACCCACTTAATCACATTCCACCCGACGGGAGGGCAAGGGTCGTCCGCCCCTTTTCACGACGCCGAATGGCTCGATTTCAATATGCGCCAGAACGGGCATGCCCCCGAGTTCACCGGGCGCTATTCGCAGACTCGGCTGGATTATGACCGCATCCCGGTGAAGCCGGTTCTCGATGGCGAACCGATATATGAGGACCATCCGGTTTCATTCGACTCGAAAAAACTGGGGCATTCGATCGCGGCCGATGTCCGTTGCCCGCTTTATTGGGACCTTTTCGGGGGAGCTTTCGGACACACCTATGGTCATCATTCCGTCTGGCAATTCAGCGCTCCTGACCGCAAGCCGAAAAACGACCCTTTGCTTCCGTGGTTCGAAGCCATCGATCAACCGGGGGCCCATCAGATGAAATTTGGACGGCTTTTGATGGAATCACGCCCATTTCTGACCCGAATTCCCGACGACACCCTGATTGCCGCAGGAAATGTGCCGACCGCCATGCCCGGGACAGGACGTTACCATTTCGCCGGGACGCGCGACTCGGAAGGTTCCTACGCCATGGTGTACGCGCCGGTGGGCCGGCGATTCACGGTTCGAACCGCGGGACTGACCGGATCGATGCTCAAGACCTGGTGGTACAACCCTCGTAACGGCGAGGCGAGACTCATCGGGACGCGCGAAAAACTTCCGGAGCTGGAATTCATGCCGCCCGATCCGGGCGAGTTCCTGGATTGGGTGCTGGTGCTGGAGGACGCGTCTCGGAACTTTCCTCCGCCGGGTCAACCGTTGAACAAGTGACGAATTACGAATTTCCACGGAGCGGGAATTTGTCATTCGTGATCATCTCCGCTTTCTTCAGTTGCATTTCGCCGGTGTTCCGGAAAACAATCCGTCCTTTCAACCGGTCGCTCCATTTCCAACTGCTGAGAGGAGGCATTGGCATGAAATATTTCCGCCTGAAGTCTTTGCCCCTTCCTATCGCCCGGCATTGGCTGCCTGTCCTGATGGTGGCATCGCTGATGCTGTTGTCCACATCTCCCGGGGCTCGAACCGAAGAACCGCCCGTGTTTGCGGTGACGAATGCCCGGATTGTGACGGTCACAGGCGCCCCGATAGAGAAAGGCTCGGTCCTGATTCGCAAAGGCATTATCGAGTCTGTCGGAGCGGACGTCGCCGTCCCGTCGGACGCGAGGATCATCGACGGAACCGGTATGACGATCTACCCCGGGATCGTCGATGCCTTGTCCGATGTGGGGCTCGATTCGACACAGGCGGCAGCTTCGAATGCAATCCCGGCAGCGCGGACTCCAGGGGCTCCGAGGGAATCGGCTCCGGCAGCCTCGGCCGCAGGGCCCTTGCTCGAGGAGCGGCAGGGCCTGACTCCCTACCGGCAGGCGGTTGAATCGATCAACGCCGCCCATCGTAAAATCGAATCCGCGCGAGCTGCAGGAATTACGACCGCCTTGGTGGCGCCTCGGGGCGGGATTTTCCCCGGCCAAAGCACCCTGATCAACCTGGCGGGAAACGAAGTCGGCGCCATGGTGGTGAAAACCCCGGTTGCCTATCACATCAACATGGTCAGCGGCAGCAGCGCGGGATTCAGCAGGACTTACCCCGGTTCGCTGATGGGGATCCTCGCTTTCATAAAGCAGACCCTCACGGATGCGGGCAGCTACGCGGGCGCATGGAAAATCTATGCCGCAAATCCGGGGGCGGAGCGCCCGGCCTACAGCCGGGCACTGGAAGCGCTGCAGCCCCTGGTTCAAAAAAAGTCACGCGTGGTGCTTTCCGCGGACAACCCCGTGGACATTCAGCGCGCCCTGGACCTGGCCGAGGCCTATAATCTGGACCTGATTCTCGCCGGAGCAGCGGACGCCGCGAAAATTGCCCCCGTTCTGAAAAGCCGCAACATCCCGGTCCTCCTGAGCGTGAAATACCCGGAAAAGGATCGTGATGCCGATCCGGAAACCCAAGAAGAGCTTAACGTCCTGCGGCGCCGCATTCAGGCTCCTGCCAACGCAGCCGCCTTGGCCAAAGCGGGTGTTTTATTTGCTTTCCAATCGGGCAACACCGCAAATCCCAGGGATTTTGTCCGAAACGTCGGCAAGGCGGTGGAGGCGGGACTGGACAGAGAAACTGCATTGCGCGCCCTGACGATCACGGCGGCCGAGATCCTGGGGGTATCCGATCGGCTTGGAAGCATCGAGAAAAACAAATCGGCCAACCTTATCGTCACAACGGGCGATCTCTTCGATCCCAAAACCAGGGTGAAATTCGCGTTTGTCGACGGACGCAAGTACGAGATTACCGAACAGGCTGAAACTGCCAGGAGCCAGGATGCCGGTGAGGTATCCGCAACACCCGCACCCAGAAGGATTGAGACAACGCCTCCGGTTTCGACGGGGGCTGCTGGAATCTGGACCATGATCGTGCGGGCGCCGCAGGGCGATCTGCAGATCAAACTGGATCTGCAGCAGTCCGGAACAGCGGTTACCGGGAATGTCATCTCTCCGATGGGAGACGCTCCGATTGAGGAGGGAAGCTTCACCGGAGGATCGCTCACCTTCAAAATCAACGCCCGAGGAATGTCGGTTTCTTTTTCCGGCACGATTCAGGGAAATCAGATTTCGGGGACAATGAGCGGCGGCGCCATGGGATCCATGGAGTGCCAAGGCACCCGCGGCCCGGGTGAATACCTGGCGGGAAAGGAGGTCGATCATGAAATCGAATAACCCGGTTATGGCAGAGCGTCATCGGCCTTGCGCAGTCTCAAGCGTGCGTCGGGGAGCATGGATCGTCCTTATCATTGCGGTGTCTTTTGCCTGGGCCGCCGCACCCTCCGTCCTTGTGGTAAAAGACGCAGCCATTCTGACGGTTTCGCATGGAAATATTCCGAAAGGCTCCATCCTGATCCGCGACGGCAAGATCGCGGAAGTAGGGCCGAACGTGCCCATTCCGCCGGGTGCCACGGTGATCGATGCAGCGGGGCAGTACGTAATGCCCGGCATCATCGATCCCCACTCGCACGTCGGCCAGAACGGCGGCGTCAATGAAGGCACGATCGCCGTGTCTTCCATGACGGCGGTTGAAGATGTGATCGATCCCGAGGACATCGACATTTATCGCGAGCTTGCCGGCGGGGTCACCACAACAGCCACCCTGCATGGCAGCGCCAATCCCATCGGGGGAACCGGGGCCGTCATCAAACTGCGCTGGGGCAAAGATGCAAAAGGGCTGCTTTTCAAAGGCGCAAAGCCGGGCCTGAAATTCGCCCTGGGAGAAAATCCCAAAGGGCCTCGCAACCCCGAGCGCTATCCAGGGACGCGCATGGGTGTGGAGGATGTCATTCGGCAGGCCTTCATCGAAGCGCGTACCTACATGGCGCGTTGGGACGAATATAAAAAGCGGGCCGCAGCGGGCGATAAGACGGCGATTCCTCCCAACAAAGACCTGAAGCTTGAACCTATCACCGAGGTTCTCCGAGGCGAACGGCTGGCGTTCGTCCACGCCTACCGGGCCGATGAAATGCTGATGATCATGCGATTGGCGGAAGAGTTCAAATTCAAGGTCAATTCCTTTGAACATGGTCTGGAGGCTTACAAAATCGCGCGCGAAATCGCAGCCCATGGCGCCGTGGTCTCGACGTTCTCCGACTGGTGGGCCTACAAGATGGAAGCGTATGATGCCATCCCCTACAACGCAGCAATTCTGACCCGCAAGGGGGTGATGGTCTGCATCAACTCCGACAGCCAGGAAGAAGCGCGTCATCTAAACCAGGAAGCCGCGAAATGCATGAAATACGGCGGCCTGAACGAGCAGGAAGCACTGAAGCTCGTCACCCTGAATCCGGCGAAGCAGCTCAAGATTGATGACCGCGTGGGCTCCATCGATTCCGGTAAGGACGCCGACCTGGTGATTTACAATCGCCACCCTCTGAGCGTCTATGCCGTCCCCCAGAAAGTCCTGATTGACGGTGAAATCTACTTCGACATCAAACAAGACCAGGAGATGAGGAAGAAAATGGAAGCGGAGCGCAAGGCGCTCGAAGAGCAGGATCGCAAATCCCAGGACCGGGGCACGGGCCCCTCCCGCCAGCGGCCTTCCGCAGGCGGACGCCCTCAAGCTACGCCTGAAGTGAATTGAGGAGGATGCCATGAAAATCAGAATCCGACGCAAAACCCTGATCCTCCTGGTCGGCGCGACGATTTTGGCCATCATGATGCTGGGAGCTGCAGATAATTCCGTCTTCGTGATTCAGAATGCCACCGTGCACACGATGTCTTCGGCCGGCACCCTGCAGCGCGCATCCGTAGTGGTGGCCAACGGGAAAATCCTCGCGGTCGGCACCAGCATCAAAGCCGGGCCATCCGCTCAGACCATAAAAGGCGACGGGTTGGAAGTCTATCCCGGGATGATCAATGCCTGGGGCAACCTCGGTCTCACAGAAATCGGTGCGGTGGATGTCACGAACGATTCGGCGGAACAGGGATCCTGGAAGCCGCAGCTGCTGGCATACAGCGCCATTCACCCGGCAAGCGAACACGTGGCCGTCGCCCGCTGCGGCGGCATCACCGCCAGCCTCAGTGTGCCCTCCGGCGGCATCCTGTCAGGCCAGGCGACGCTGATTCACCTGGCCGGATGGACCGTCGAGGAGATGGCGGTCGCAAAGTCCGCGGGAATGGTGCTTAATTTTCCCAGCCTCGGTGGAAGAAGCGGCCGGGGTTTTGGCCGCTTCGCCCCTCGCCAGAGCTTCAGTGAAATGAAGCGCGGCTACGAGGCACAATTGAAGGAATTGTCCGAATGGCTGGATAAAGCCCGACATTATTCAAAGGCGCGGCAGGCTAACCCGGCCACTGAAGTCGACCGGCAGCTGGAGGCGCTCGCCCCGGTGGTGCGGGGCGAGACGACGGTTTTCATTTCCGCTGAAAGTGCGCGGGACATCACCAGCGCCGTCGAATTCGGGAAAAAGGAAAAGCTGAAATTCGTCATCCAGGGCGCGCGTGAGGCCGGGAAGGTCGCGGAACTGCTTAAAAAAGAAAATGTGCCGGTCATCCTCGGGTCGATTATTTCTCTGCCCGTTCGCGAAGATGATCCCTACGATGAACGATTCACCCTGCCCGGCACCCTGGCGAAGGCAGGGGTGAAGTTTGCCTTGACCTCGCCATCCAGCAGCGATGTGCGCAACCTTCCTTACGAGGCCGGATTCGCGCAAGCCTACGGTCTTTCCCACGAGGAGGCCCTGAAGTCCGTCACGCTTTCACCCGCCGAGATCCTCGGTGTTTCATCCAGGATCGGCAGCATTGAACCGGGCAAGATTGCTGACCTGGTTGTTACGGACGGCGACCTCCTGGAACTCCGAACGCAGGTGAAACATTTGTTCATCGCCGGGAAAAACGTGAGCCTCGAAAACAAGCACACGCGTTTGTATCAGCAATACATGGCGCGCCCGTAGCCAAACCGCAAAGGCCTCGAAGACCGCGAAGAAATCCCTCTCCGCAGACTTCGAGGTCATTGCGGTTTGAATCAATCGAGCACTTTTACTGCGAGAACGGTGATCAGGGCACGATCGCCGGCTTCCAGGCTGGATTTCCCTACCACGACCATCTGACCTTCCTTCACATCCACGCTGGTGGTAAAACCGGCGACCTGGTTGTTGGAATGAGTGGAGCCATCGGCGCTCTTGGTGACTCTGGGCCTTTCCAGGATTAGGCGCAGGTCTCTGAGGCGGACTACGGCGCCTTTCGAATCGCGATTGACTTCGGCGGCATCGTATCTCAGAGAGTAGTTTCCGCCCTGGCTATCCGGATCGGGAAACCCGACGACTCCCATCGTACTGCCCCCTTGGCCGGCAAGGCTCCGGATAAGGACGGTGTCCAGAAGCGCATAGGCCCGGTACTGAAAAGTCGCACGCAACTGTTTCATCACCGGATCCAGTGTCCCGGGGAGTTTAGAGTCGCCGGCCGCCGCGGTCGTGGCTACCAGCATATAGGCGGTCACTTCAACGGACGGCTGATGAGGCGGAGCCACATCCAGTTCCTGAATCATGGACTCGATTGCAGCCAGAACGCCGGGACTGCCGGAGATGGTTAGAGTCTTGAATTCCCTATTGGGCACAATGGTGGCCCTTCCACTCTGTGAAAACGGAACCAGCACTCTTTCGAGTTGAAGTGGATCGACATTCTTGATGTGGTATAAGCGCGTCTGTACGCCTTCGGGCGCAGGCCTGGGTTGTGTTTCCTGGGAATAGGCACAGATGGCTGAAAGAAGTACGACCAGGATCAAGCTCTGCCGGATCTTCGCAGATTTATTCATCGTTGTTCTCCCTCTCTTGAACTTGCAAGCCAGATGATCACGACATTAGGATCGTCGGTTTCCAGTTTTATGGCGATGTCGTCAGCCGCCGGCTCCGACATTTCGACATGATTCACCCTCACAGCCATGGCTGTATTTTGTTCGGCTCCGGGTTTGAAAATTGCGTCGCCTCGCCTTTTAGCACCCTGGTTGCCGCGTTCCGCAACCGGTGCAACCGGTTCATTTCCGCCGCCCGGCACGATCGCGGGAAGCACCTTGTCCGGCGTCCGTGGATTGCGGCTTTCAGCAACAGAGGTTTTTCCCGGTGGAGTTGGAGGCACAAATGAGGGTCGCGGCCAAAAAATCAGCAATACCAGGACGGCAAGAACTGCAGCGCCCCAGGAGGCCGGACGGACGAGGGACGCAAACCATTCTCCGGAGCGCGAATCGCGCTTTATCCTGGCGAGCACTGCAGATCGCACCGCCAGCCTTTCAGCCCGATCGATTTCTTCTGCTTTTAGCGAGCCGAGCGAATACCGGTCTACCCTGAAATCATCGAGGAGCTCCCGGCAGGACGCGCAGTCCGCAAGATGTTTTGCGACCGCTTTTGTCTCGCCAGCCGGCAAATCTCCAGAGGCCAGCAAGGCGATCTTGGATTCGATCGTTTCGCAGCTCATCTCGACCTCCGCAATGCATGTTCACAGAAGCGACGGATTTTGATCCGAGCACTGGCCACCTGGGATCGGACTGTGGCGGCCGAGCTCCCCAGAACTTGAGCCACTTCCTCGGATGAAAGACCCTCGATATCGCGCAGCACCAGCGCGGTCCGCTCTTTGGTGGCCAACATCTTGAGCGCGCTTTGAACCAACTGTCGCTGCCGTTCCAAATCCAGGCCGGCGATGACATCCGGATCCGTCCGCGCCTGTGATTCCAGCTGATCGGGCTCCAGCGGTGATAACGGCAGACGGCCCCGCTTCCTAGCGATGTCCCGACATACATTCGCTGTCACCGTGTAAAGCCACGGCCGCAGATCGGATTCTTCGCGAATCCGATGCAGGTTCCGATAGAGGCGGAAAAAAACCTCCTGGGCGGCATCGCGCGCATCTTCACGCCGGCCCAATATCCGCCAGGCCAGGCGCATCACCATGGACTCATGAAGCATCATCAATTGCTCAAACGCGCCGGCGTCCCCCGCACTCGCTCGCACCATCAGCGCGGAATCATGGCATAGCCGGTCTTCGGCCTTTGGGATTGCCGGTTCTGCAGCACTGATCAAGGTCATGCGAGTCCGTTTCCACCAATGCATTCATTGATAATTACTCATGCGCGGGTGAAAGCGTTGAGGGATTTTTAGGACAGAGTTCAAAAAAATCGAAAAGTCATGGGATGGATCTAAGGGCCGGAATATTCAGACGATCAATCCGGCTGGCCGTCAGGCCTGGTCCTGCCTCAGGAGTGAACGGATGGCCGCCAGATTCTCTCGGATTCTGTATTTTTTTCCCTTCAGGGGTATACAGATACGAAATGCGATCGGCATAGCGCTCGGCCACACGGCCCCGGACCACCTTCAGGGTGGAATTGAGCAGGTGATTCTGCTCGGAAAATCCTTCCTCCAGCACGCCTATGGCTGCCGGGAGCCAGCGCTCCGGGAAATGGCCTGCAAACTGGCCGCCCTGCCGGTAAGCGTCGATCTCCTCTTCAAGCAGCGTGAGGACGGCGGCCAGCCCCTCGTTGCTGCCGGGGGTGAACCCGCGATGCTCCATCCATGAGGTCAGGGCCGCCCGGTTGGGGAAGGCAAGTGCTGTCGTATATTGGGACTGGCTGTTGTGCAAAAGGATCTGTTCAATATAGGGGGAGTTGCTGACGATAGCTTCCTCGATCCCCTCCGGGCTGTACTTCTCGCCGTCAGAGCTGATGAGCAGGCTCTTTTGCCTGCCGAGAACGTAGAGGAAGCCATCGGATCCAGGTACCCAAGGTCCCCGGTATAAAGCCAACCGTCCCGCACGGTTTCGCGGCTTGCCTTCTCGTTTTTCCAATAGCCCGCCATCACATTCTCGCCGCGGATGACGATCTCGCCGCGCTCGCCTATGGGCAGCGGCCGGCCGTCATCGTCGCAGATGCGGATATCGATACCCGGCAGCACGGACCCGGAGGAACCCATCTTATGCCGTTCGGGTACATTGGCGGATATGACGGGGGCCGCCTCGGTTAAACCGTACCCCTGGTACATGGGGATCCCGATCGCATAAAAAAACCGCTGCAGCTCGATGTCCAGCATCGCACCGCCGCCGATGAAGAATTGCAACCTGCCGCCAAAGCCGGCACGGAGTTTTCTGAAAAGCACCCAATCGTAAAACAGGCATTTCAGGCGCATCGCCAGCGATACACCCTGCCCCCGGGTGAAACCGTCGCGGTTGTATTCCTCCGCGACAGCAAGCCCTGCCCGGAACAGCCGCTCGATCTTTTCCCCTTTCTCCCTGACCCCCTTCTCGATGTTTTTGCGAAAATTCTTTGCCAGTGCCGGCACGCTCAGCAAGATGGTAGGCTGGGTCTCCCGCAGGTTGGCCGGAATGTTGCGCAGCGTTTCAGCCGGGGTCTTGCCCTGCTGAACCGAAGCGAAGCTAGCCCCCTGGTGCATCAAAAGGTACATAACCAGGTGAGCGAACGAGTGATCCCAGGGGAGGATGAGCAGCGTCGTGTCGCTCGGCGAAATGTTCAATATCCCGGAAGTCTGTTCGACGTTGGCGGTGTAATTCCTGTGGGTGAGGATGATGCCCTTGGGGTCGGCGGTGGTACCCGAGGTATAACAGATGTTGGCCATGTCTTCGGCGGCAACCGATCGCCGGCGAGCTTCGACTTCGGAGGAATGGGACCGGAGGAATTCCTTGCCCGACTCCACAAGGCTGCGGAACGATTCTTCGGCAGCGGAACCCCTATCCTCGGCGTCAAAAGAAATCACCCTCTCCAGTTCGGGGAGATCGCCACAAACCTGCCGTACCTTGTGCGCCTGGCTTCCGGACACCAGCACCATCCGGCAGCCGGCGTGGGCCAGCCGGAATTTCAATTCGGCCAGCTCATCGATCTTGACCGAGAGCGGCACGTTGACCGCGCCGGCATAAAGCATTCCGAGTTCAGCAACAACCCACTCGTTCCTCCCCTCGGAGAGCAGGGCGATCCGGTCGCCTTTCCGGACACCGAGCTGCATCAGCCCCGCGGCGCAGCAGAGAACCTGCTCCCGTACCTGGCGGTAGGTCGAATCGATGTAGAACCCGTCTTTTTTTTCGCGCAGAAGAACGTTGGAGCTGAAACGTTCCGCGCTGGCCTCGAACATGGCAGGTATAGTGCTGTACATTGATTTTTGCATTCTTTTGTTAAAAGAGAGTAATTTAGCCTAAATCCTATCGGAGTGATATACAAGGTTCCATGCCGATTCTTCGGCTTTTTTCAACCAGGGAGGCCCGGTGAAACCGATCGTACTTGTGCACTGGAATCCAAAGGAAGCGGAAGCGCGAATGATCCGGCTGAAGGATGCGGGATGCAGGACCCGACTCGTGTCGGAGGTCAGCCCCGGGCTGCTGCGAAAACTGACCGAAATAGACCCAGCCGCTATAATCGTCGATCTTTCGCGCCGCCCATCCCAAGGACGTGAGCTCGGCGTTGCCTTGAGACACAGGGCCTCCACGCGGAAGATTCCACTGATTTTTGCCGCAGGAGACGAGGAAAAGGTGGCGAAGATACGGCAAATTCTATCGGATGCCGTCTTCAGCCCTTGGGAAGATATCGAAATCGCTATCGCCACAGCGATTGCCAAAGCACCGGAGAAACCCGTGGTGCCGGCATCGATTTTCGCCGGCTATGCCGGCACTCCCTTGCCGAAGAAGCTCGGGATCAAACCGGGCTTCAGGGTCGCGCTGGTGCATCCGCCTGAAAATGCTGAACAGTCCCTGGGCGCTTTGCCTGAATCTGTTTCTTTCCAGGCCAAAGCTGATGCAAAAAGCCGGCTCATCCTCTGGTTTCTGAAATCCCGGAAGGAACTCGAGCGTGAGGCCCCTAAAATTGCCGCCGCAGCTGCAAATCAGCCGGTGTGGATTTTCTGGCCCAAGAAAACATCGGGTTTGGCTGCAGACCTGACCCAGCAGGCCGTACGTGAAGCAGGTCTTGCGGCAGGACTGGTCGATTACAAGATCTGCTCTTTCGATTCGACGTGGTCCGGCCTTCTCTTCCGCAGAAGAGCCTGAAAAGACGAACCGCGGGGAACGGAAGAGAGCGAAGATTTCTTGTGGTCTTCGCGACTTTGTGGTTCAAGACCCTATTTTATGACTTGAGGCTCCCCTAAAATCCGCACGGGTCCGATCAACCCGGATGGCAACAATGGGGATTCGACCGTGAACCTGTCATTCGATGCGAACGTGATCCGCCCGGTCGGACTCGGGCGTCCCGCCAGCAGCCAATCCGGCCATGCATCAACATTCCCTTTGTGCCCGGCCCCTTTACGCGAGCTGTCAGGCGGGAGATGTGCGTCGCCGATCATCCGGTTGGGCCAGAGGTTGACCACCCGGACCTCCAGCTTGTTGAGCCCTGGTTTGATGGCATCCGAAACATTCACACGATAGGGCTGGCACCAGAGCGTCTGGTATTTGCGCTCATTCAAAGAGACTTCAGCCATCACCTCTACGCTCCCCAGATCGAGGTAAAAGGGACGTCCATCGGCAACGATGTTTTGCGCGGCATCGATCGTCTTCCGGTATACAGCCTCCCCGGAGAAGTATCTCACCCCGGCATCCGGGTGATCGGCCCAGGACACCAGAGGATTGAGAACGGTTGTTTCCGGCGCGCCCCGCCCGGGCTGGAAGCTGACCTCCCATGCTCCTTCGATTTCCAGTAGGGGGTGGAGCTCAGGGAAATCGCGCTTTGAAACAGGCGCGCCGGATCCGGACACGGGTTTTTGAAAAACAATAAAACAGCTTCCCGCGCCTTCGAGCGAAAGGGGGATTACGGTGCGTCCGTCGGATGTAAAGCGGAACTCCGTCAGGTCGCGTATTTCCCCGGACAAGGGATTCCACAATTCGGGCTGTTTTCCTTTGATGCGGAATATGGCAGGGGACCTCATCGGCATACTGTCGGGATTGCTGACGAAATAGATATCCCGGTCACCCAGACGGCGATGGAAATATCGCATTGGCCCGGTGGATTCAAAGTCGGGCTCAACACCCATGGACGCGAGTTTTCGTGCAATGGATTCATAGCTCCGATAAGGAGTGACAAAAACATCGCGCGAATCGGCGGTATCCCCGGCACCCTTCCAAATCTCATTCGCCAGGCGCCGCACCGATGCATCACAGTCGGGGTAGCTCTCCAGGCTTGGCGATTTGAGCGGCCTCGGGCCCATGATCACCGCACCCTTGCGGGCCAGATCCCGGATTTTCGACAACAGCGCCGGGGTCATGGTTTCGATTTCGGGCAATACGAGCAGGCGATAGTTCATTCCGTCGGGCAGATACAGCCTGCCATCGCGAACGGCAACGCTTGTCATAAAAGTGCCCGGATCGATCCCGTCGAAGTTGTATCCTCTCCGATCGGGCAGGCCCGGTCTGCCGCCCAGGGCTGTATCAGGCGGCCGGAAAATGTGCGGAGCCCCTTCAGGAGTCAGGAAAAGTATATCTGCAACCGGCAAACCCTGGCGCAGCAGGTACTGGCAGCGCGAGAGATACTGGTGCCAGGCGCCTGACATTTCCCACCAGGTCTGCGTTCTTTCGTATTCGGTGCCGTACCCCCCCATAGTGAGCCCCGGCACCCGGTTGTTCCAGGGCTGATGCTGATACCGGTGAACCACCAGCCGGTTGATGCCGAGGGCAAAGGCCCAGTCCGCCTGGTTTTTCATGGAGCCGGGGTGGCGCGCCCAGGGGGTTTTCCCTTCACCGGTAAAGGCCTCGGCACCGATGATCGGCCGTCCGTGCGTATGCGCGATACTGGTTGCCTCGAAACAGCTGTAGGCAGTGTCGTATCCGTCGCCATCGGCCCAGAATTCACACATCGGAACATCTGCCGCGGCGCCAAGCGCAAGATCTGCCGCCGGATTCATGTCATAGGGTTCGACGGAGAATTTCAGCCCGTTCTGATGAGCCAGGTCCCGCAGTTTGTGCGCGTGGTTCTCAATCACAAGCTCGTTGGCGGTCTGACGGAGATCCCACAAAAACCGTTCGGTAATCTCCGTCGAACCGACCACCAGGCCGCTATAGGCCGGCAAATATTTCAGCAGATCGTAACCTCGGCGCTTCCGGAATTCATCGCGGAAGTTACCGGACCAGTTCTGGGAGCTCATCTCCCAGCTGTCGAAATGAAGGGTTGTCAGCCCGGAGCGCGGTTTAATGAAAGGTCGGAGGCTCGAAATCAGCCTGCCCGAAAATGCGTCAAAATGGGCCTGCAGTGCGGCAGGGTCGAACTTATCGCTTTCCAGGCCAAGGCCGGGTTTGGGCGCGGGGCGCGTAGTCTGCCCGGTAATCGTGCGTCCGAAACGCAGGATCGTCCAGCGTCCGGGCGGGATCTGCCAATTCAATGCGCCGTCGGCGGAACATTTTTCGGTAAGATCGATTACCCGATTCGGGGACACAATCTGATTTGCCGGAAGCGCGGGGAAGTTGGCGGGCGCGGGTAGAAAAGGCTTCACCCCGGGTTTGGAGGAATAGGGTGCCCGGAAATAGAGAGCCTTTTCGTCTATGTCGGGGATCCGGGCATCTCCCTCGGGCGTGGGAAAGGCAAGCACCGCAACATCGCGGTAAAACTGCTGCCAGTCTCTCGCCGCTTCAGGATTCATGCTTCTTTCCCCGAAATACGGCACCCTGGGCTTTGGCTGCGGGAGTGCGGCGGAAAAAGTGCTCGGACCCGCCACATGGGTCGCCGAGGCCACCAGGTGCTGCATCGACTGCTCAGGCTTCACCCAAGGCCCTCCCGTTCCACACCAGCCGGGGCCTGTTCCCAGCGCAATTTCAATCCCGAGCCGGTCGGCTTCCCGCACGGCGTGCCGGAAAAGATCCTGCCACTCCGGGCCCATGAACTCCACCGGTCCGCGCGGAAGACCGATGTTGACCTCGAGGAAAATCGCGCCCCCTATGCCGGCTCGTTTCATGGCTTCAAGATCGGCCGTCAGCCCCTCCCGGGTCATCATGCCATCCATGAAATACCAATAAACCCAGGCGCGGGCATCGTCGGGCGGGTGGATGAAATGGCGGGCGAGTTGGTCGCGGGCGCCGGTCGAGCCCGCTGTGAGTCCAATCATCATGGTGAGAAGCGCAATAAGGGTCTTCATAGATTAGCTGGTTTCTGCAGCAAAACTCCATGCTCATTCGACCTGGACCTGGACGTCGACCTGGACCTGGACTTGGTCCTCGGTTTGGACTTTAACCACTCTTTCAAAATAAGCCTTTGCGAACTCAGCATTTAGCATCATGCCATGCGGTTTCTTTGTGTCCACGTCTAGGTCCAGGACCAAGTCGAGGTCGAGGTCCAGGAACAGGCATTACCGAGTTTCGCGATAGATGCTCGCTAGAGTATCGCACAAGGCAATTGTATAAATATATGGAACCTCTACTATCGAACCGCTAAGCCCTTGCCCCGTCGCGTGGTTGAATGAAATCTGGATCACATTCGATAATTGAACCGCTAAGACCCCCAAGAGCGCAAAAGGAGGAAAAATGAGATTCACACCCATGGGCCAAAAGCTGCGGAGCGACCACCGGTGGCATCAGGGATTTTTTCCTCGAATTCTTTAGGACATTCCTTCCGTTAGATTTCAGGCGTTGGGTGTCCGGCGAATCCCAATGTCTGTTTAACTTATCTCAGATATTAGACTTACACGCTCTCCAGGGCTATCAGCGGATTTTTTCACATTTTTGGCATTTTATTTGCGTTTGCATTCAGGGGCAGGACGTTCTTGTGCCATCGGATAATGGCTGTTTATAGCGGTTCCTGGAGAAGCACCTTGCCATCCTGACCCGGGCGAAAGTTATTGCGCCTATCTCATCATTTATGTGACAGCGAGCACATGTCTCCGTTTCCTCATGCTCTAGATTGAACGGAACTTCAGTGCTTTCTAATCCTTGGTATTAGCATTTCTTTTTCAGGAGTTGGATATGATCCTAACCCGCCGTGATTTTTTAAACCTTGCCTCAAGCTCCGCCGCTGCTGTCGGATTGAGCGCCCTCGATATCGTGCAACTTCAGGAGGCGCTTGCCGCAAACACAGCTCCATCGGTCCTATGGCTTCAGGGAAGCGGCTGTTCGGGCTGTTCGGTCTCGTTTCTGAATTTTGTCTCACAGACAGCGCCCCAATCTCCGGCCGAGATCTTGATCAACAATGTGAACCTTGCCTACCATCCCACCGTCATGGCTGCATACGGACAAACAGCAGTGAACGCTGCCCAGGCCATATACAGCAAGGGCGGCTATGTACTGGTAATCGAGGGAGGCGTTCCGACCGCCTTCGGCGGCCGAACCTGTATTGCGTGGAACAGCAACGGTGTGGATGTGACCTTCAAAGACGCTGTCACCGGACTGGCGGCCAAGGCGGCGAAGGTGCTATGCGTCGGCAGTTGCGCGAGCTTCGGTGGCATTTCGGCAGCCGCTCCGAATCCCAGCGGGGTATCAGGAGTTAAAGGGATAATAGGCAAAAGCACCCTGAACATCCCCGGGTGCCCGCCTCACCCCAACTGGATTGTGTGGGCCATAGTGAAAATTCTCACCAATTCCTCCATCCGCATGGACAGCTACGGGCGCCCGACCGAACTTTTCGGCATTACCGTGCATGACCGGTGTCCGCGCAAGGAAACCGATGAAGTGAGCACGTACGGGGTGGACCAGCGATGTTTGAAAGAGCTTGGCTGCGTGGGTCCGGAAACCAGGGCAAACTGCCCCACCCAGCTCTGGAACAATGGCGTCAATTGGTGCGTGGACGCCAATGCACAATGTATCGGCTGCACCGAGCCGGTTTTCCCGCGAAGTTCCATGCGCGCCGCGGCCCACAGGTAGGAGGAAAATAGAAATGGCAACTGCAATAAGTCTGAATGCGAAGTCGATCACGCTGGATCCGGTGAGCCGTGTAGAAGGCCATTTGAAAATCGAAGTGACCGCTGACATGGTCGGAGGGGTGCTTTCCGTCGTCGACGCCAAAGCATCCGGAACCTTGTTCCGCGGCTTTGAAAAGATCCTGGTCAACCGAAATCCCCTGGACGCCCCCGACATTACCCAGCGAATCTGCGGGGTCTGCCCGGTGTCGCACGCTCTGGCCGCCACGAGCGCTCTGGAAGCCGCTGCCGGTACGGTGGTCCCGACCAATGCCCGCATCCTGCGCAATCTCGTCCTCGGAGCGAACTACCTTCAATCCCACATCCTCCACTTTTACGTTTTGAGCCTGCTGGATTTCGTCGACGGCCCCAACATGCCGCCCTGGACTCCGACATCGGGAGGAGAAAGGCGCATTACCGGGGCTACCGCAGCGACCCTGGTCAATAATTATGTCCGGGCGCTAGATATCCGGAGCAAATGTCATGAGATGGGTGCTCTCTTCGGCGGTAAGCTTCCGCACCCTCCGGCTTTTGTAGCCGGCGGCTTCACCACGACTCCCCGGCAAGACCGGATCACAAAGTTCGGTCTATATCTGGACGAAATCATAGCCTTCATCGAAGGCGTTTACGCCCCGGATGTCAACCTGATCGCGACGACTTACTCCGACTACCGGAAAATTGGATCCGGATCCAAAAACCTGCTGGCTTATGGCGTCTTTGACCTCGACGATGCCGGGAAGACCAAGCTCCTGGGACGCGGGTATGCCGTAAAAGGAACCGCAACGATATTGCCGGTCGATCCCAAGGCCATAACCGAAAACGTAGCTTTCGCCTGGTACGACAACAAAACCAACAATCTCAATCCAGCCAGCGGAGATACGGTGCCGGTCCATCCCAAGAATGGCGCCTATACCTGGCTCAAAGCTCCTCGATATCGGTCGGCCACCAACGCAATCGCATGCGAAACCGGACCCTTGGCAAGGATGTGGGTGAACGGCGATTATCGGGACGGCATTTCTGTCATCGATCGCCACCTGGCGCGCTTCCAGGAAACCAGGAAGGTCGCCTATGCTTTGCGCGACTGGATCCACCAGCTCAATTCCAGCGGCCCGATATACAGAGACTTTACGGTTCCGTCCGCCGGGGCCGGCATCGGATGGACGGAGGCTCCCCGCGGAGCGCTGGGCCATTGGGTGAAAATATCGAATGCGCGGATCTCCAACTACCAGGTGATCACCCCCACCTGCTGGAATGCCTCGCCCATCGATGACAAAGGCGTGCGCGGCCCCATCGAGCAGGCTTTGATCGGAACACCGGTGGCAAATCCGGCAGAACCTATCGAGGTCGTTCGGGTCATCCATTCCTTTGATCCCTGCCTCGCCTGCGCGGTCCACGTGATGCGGCCGGCGGGGAACGCGAGGATTTTCGCGCTGGGTCAGGTGCCATGCTGAAAAACGATCACGGCGGTGGCACGGCAATCCCCGCCGTTTCAACTTTCCTGGGCTTCCGGAGGTGCGCCGCACCTCTCACCCTGGTCCTCGGGCTGGGGAACTTCATCCTGCGGGATGACGGAGTGGGGGTGCACGCCCTCCGGCAGTTCCGGAGGGTTGCCCCGCAATCCTGCCTGGCAGTGGAAGCCGGGACCGCCGTGCTTTCGGCCTTTTCGCTCATCGAACAGGCACGTCGAATCATTGCTTTCGACGCCATGATGGCCGGTGGCAGCCCGGGAACAGTTTATTCCATTCGGGGAGAGGAAGTGCTGCAGGAAGGACTGGGTGAATCCCTGCACGAGTTGGGATTCACCTGGGTCCTGCGATCCCTGAATGAACCCCGCCCTGAAGTCGTGGTGATCGCTGCGGAGCCTGCTATTATCGATTACGGCATGGACCTCTCTCCAGCACTGCAAGCGGCGGTACCCAGAATGGTCGAAGGTGCCATCTCGATCCTTTCGGGGTGGGAGGCCGGGCTGCCCACCAGCGCGCTTTGCTGAGAATGGAGGGAAACTCCGCATCCCAGCCGCTATCGGTGCCGCTATCAGCTCGCTGCAACCGCTGACTCCTGCCCCCTGGAACGGGCTTCGTCCCCGCGCTTATTTCAGCGGCAAAGGTGAACCATTTCCTGCCTGCCACCGTATCCTTCCATGTGCCGAACAGGCCAATACTCTTAATTTTAACAGGAGATAATATCTTGAAGCCTTTTCTCTTGGCAGGTGCATTGCTGACATTGTTGAACCCGGCGGCGGCGCAGCAGCGACCTAAACCGGAGGAGATTTTTCAGCATTCGAAATTGGAAGTGGTCATTCCCGACTTTCCCGCCAATGGCCTGATACTGGATATTGGCGGCGGGGGGGAGGGAGTGATCGGGCAGCTCAAAGGAAGCCAGGTGGTTGCCATAGACATGATCCCAAGAGAGCTCAAGGAGGCCCCGGGGAATCCGCTGCTTAAGATCATCATGGATGCAAGAGAACTGAAGTTTCTGGATCAGACTTTTCCCACCGCAACGGTCTTCTTTACCTTCATGTACATCAACCTGGATGACCGCCCGAAGGTGGTTCAGGAAATCAAGCGGGTTCTGAAGCCGGGGGGAAGGCTCTTGATTTGGGATGCTATCTTTCCCGCAAAAAAAGATCCCTTGCACCGCTATATTCGATTTCCCCTCCATGTAAAACTTCCTGCAGCGGAAATCAACACCGGATATGGCGTAATGTTCAACGGCGGAATTGGGCTGGAATACTATCGGGAACTGGCAAAAACAGCTGGAATGGAAGTCGTTTCGAGCCGGCCACAGGATGGTTGGTTCTTCCTCGAGCTGAAAAAGCCGAACGCATGATTTGAAAAAACTGGGACAACCACCGAAAATCCTTTCTGCATACTCCAAATTTCCGAAAATTTCGGCGGTTGTCCCAGTTTTTTCATGGTCAGGCTTTCATGCGGCGGCCCTTCTCCTCGTAGGTAAAAATCCATCCGCACAATTTTCCGGGCTCGATCTCTTCCAGGTTTTTCCAGTAATCCCTGTTATCGAAAGTGCGGGAACTGGTTTCTTCATCGGAGAGCTTTTCCACCATCCGGATGATCTCCTTAAACCTCTTCTGCCATCGTTTCATGTTGGCGACCCGCAGGTCGACCCAACCGTCGTGCGCCCAGTGGTCGATGTTCCGCGCACTTGCCGGAAGCTCATCCTCGCCGCGGTAGGGCGGGATCTTGATCTCCTCGGCGCGGAGCAGCGATCTTCCATCGGGCAGGAGCACGGGAATCCCGATGGACAGGATCCGGGAACGGAGGCCGGCGTCGGAGGCGACCAGTCGCGCCAGCTTGTCGCTGATGGCGGCCGGCTGCGCCGCGGCCACGGCCTTGATCGTCGAATAGGCCCTTCGCAGAAGATACGCCTCGTACAGCAGCTTAGACAGACGGGGCGGCCCCAGCATCTCGAAGGCGACGCTGTCGACTTCATGTTCCCTCTCCAGCTTTTCCATGAGCGCCATGGCGCTGTTGAACATGAATCCGGCCCGGTAGGTCGGGGCGAGCGTGGCATTATCCAGCGCGTTGATTATGTCGTGTCCGGTGTTGCCCGCCCTGATCTCGAATATGGCGCTTTCGGCAATCTCTTCGGGAGTAACGAACTCCATTTGCCCGGGTGTGGAGATGGCTTCGAATTCACCGCGCGAAAAGATCCCGTTCTCCCCCGTATCGATGAAAACCGATTTGAGAACCTCTCCCGTCGGCTTTGCGACACCCGGCATTTTGAGCTTCAACACGGAATCAAGCGGGACGGCTTTGTCCGGGGGGCAGTCCACCAGCCCGACAGCCTTGCCGCGCTTGCGCACCTCCCCGTACATGATCTTTTTCCAGGCGATGGCGGCGGCCGGCTTGATCTCCTTGGTAATAGGGGCGTCCGGGGTGCGGCCCATCAGGAAAAGGAGCAGGGTGTGGGCGCCGGCCACAGCTGTTTTCGAGAGAAGGACCCGCGAGGGCTTCTCTTCGCTGTGCGTGTAAGGGATGTTCAGCCCCATCCCGCCCGTTCCGCTGGTGCCGATTTTGAGGTAGATCGCCGTCCCCGCGTCGCGCATCGAACGGTACATCAGCTGGACATGACGGATCATCTGCGGCGTATAGAGAGTGCACAACAGCTTCTCCGTGGAGAGCAGGAGCGACTCGGACCCGAAAGTCCCCGCGGCGCGGGCTTCGCGGATCTCCTTCTGCACCTGGCGGGCCAGGGAAAAGATGTCCTGGTATGCGATCGCAGTAGCCGTATTTACCGAATCGACCACGATCTCGGGCTTATAGGTCTGGAGCAGGCGGAATAGGCTGGACCGCTGCAGCACCGGCCCTTCCAACTCTTCCACGATGTCCTCGATGAACATCGCCCTAAAAGTCTGGTTGGCCAAAATCTCCTCGCGGGGAATATCCTTGAGCTCCTCGCGGGCGAAGATGTTGCCCCACCAGGGGATGAAAAAATCCTTGCTTCGGCCGGGATACTGTTTCCGCAACGATTTGACCGCATCCAGCGCCTCGGCTTTATGAAGGGAGGTAACCACCATCCTGCCTGGCCCCTCTTCCATAAATTTCCTGCATATAGCCGAACCGACCAGTCCCCAACCCCCGATCACCAAAACGGTTTTGCCTTTGATATCCATAGGTAGGATTCCGTCAAGCGGGGCGTCTTGTGACGTCCCAATTATTAACAGGTTGCACAATAAATAAACGGCACTCCGGCGAAAAAAACCGCCACCTCCAGGCTTAGGATAATCCAGACTCGCGCAGCCAGCCGCGCAGCTTATTCAGATCCTTGCGCATGGCGTCGACAACTTGGGATTTCGGGATGGTGATCGTTTTGTTTCCCTTATCCGCACCTCCCAGGGGATATTCAAAATGGAGCTGGACAGGGCCGGCGAAATCCGCCGCGCGGACCAGGGCGAAGAACTGCTTGAAATCAACCATCCCTTCTCCGAGGGGGCAGTAGGCAGGGGCCCAGACCCCCCTGGAGTTCTTCGCCCAGCTGAAATCTTTTACGGCAATTCCCTTCAGCATCGGCGAGGCCAGGCGGAGACTGGCAATCCAGCCGCCGAGTCCGCCTTCGATGGTCCCGTGAGCTGAATCGTAGTTAATCCCCAAGGAGCTTCCGTCAAGGTCTTTCAAGATATACCAAAGATCCCAGATGGAGGCTCCAACCTCCGCTCCTGAATGTGTGTGATATATGGCGCAAAGATTGTATTTTCGATTCATCTCGGCCAGGCGGGCCCACTCCAGCTTCAGTTCCTCCATGCGCTTGGGCAACGATTGCCCGTCGATCCATTTGAATCCGCCCCAGCGGTATTTCGGGATGCCGAGCGCATGGAAGGTTTGGAGCATACTCTCCAGGTGAGGGGTGTGCGTGTCGACGATGCCGGCAGTCACCATGGGCAGTTCCAGGCCGGCCTTGCGGATGATGCCGGCGGCGGCCGGAAGATCCTTCTCCACCCGCTCCGGCTCAACGTGCCCTCCGGCTCGCACCGTCAGATCCACGCCGTCAAATCCGATTTCAGCGGCGGTCGCCGCCAATTCCTCCCAGTTCAAGAAATGGAGGTGCTTCGAAAAAATACAGACAGGATTGCGCCGGGCGGGCACCGCGGCGGCGGCAGTCCCGCCGATGCCGGAAACCTGTAACGCCGCAAGCGCGGCACTGCCCAATTTAATGAAATCGCGGCGTGAAGAAGCGGATTCGATCTGCATGCCTGGCCTCGTCCAATGGACTTATCGAGTAAGCTGCCGGCTTCCATCACGGCATCTGACAGAACTCCAAAAGTCGGCAGATACTAGTGTATGCTATCACTGGACAAGGGTCGAAGTATCGATTTTAAGTGTCGAAAAACGGGATCGCCCCGCGGAGGATCGGCGGATGAAAGCACTCCTGATGCGCGAGTTTAAACACCTCGAGATTGTAGAATTCCCGGAGCCCACAATCGGGGCAGAGGAGGTTTTGATCAGGATCAAAGCCTGCGGGATTTGCGGTAGTGATGTTCACGGCTACGACGGCAGCACCGGGAGGCGGATACCTCCGATCGTCATGGGACACGAAGCCTCGGGCGTGGTAGAAGCTGTGGGCTCATCCGTGGAAACCTTCCGCCCGGGTGATCGCGTGACCTTCGATTCCACAGTTTATTGCGGGAAGTGCAGGTTCTGCCGCCGCGGGGAAATCAACCTCTGCAACAACCGCAACGTGCTGGGGGTGTCGTGCGGCGAGTACCGGCGGCACGGAGCGTTCGCTGAATACCTATCCGTTCCGCAACATATAGTTTACAGGCTCCCCGATTCCCTGAGCTTCGACCAGGCGGCGATGATCGAAGCGGTCTCGATTGCGTTCCACGCACTGAACCGAACCCCGATCTCCATCGGAGACAACGTCGTGGTCGTCGGAGCCGGAATGATCGGGCAACTCGTGATTCAGGCGGCGCGTCTGGCCGGGTGCGGAAACCTCGTCGCCGTCGACCTTGAAAAAACCAGGCTCGATATGGCGCTTCAATCGGGCGCTGACGCCGCGATTTCCGCTGCTGATCCAGATTTGCCTGCCAGAGTCCTCGAAATGACCGGTTCTGTCGGCGCCGATGCAGTATTCGAAGCCGTTGGCGGGACGGCTCCCATCAACACTGCACTGGCATGCGTCCGCAAAGGGGGAAGCGTCACGCTCATTGGAAATTTCTCGCCCAAAATCGAATTGCCGCTGCAGCAGGTGGTGACTCGGGAAATCACCTTGTACGGTTCCTGCGCCTCGCGCGGGGACTACCCCAGCTGCATCGACATGATGGCAAGGGGCAAAATCGACGTGCAGCCTTTTATGAGCGCCTGCGCGCCGCTAGCGGAAGGCCCTCAATGGTTTGACCGGCTATATCGCAAAGAAGCCGGACTTATGAAGGTTATTTTGAATCCTTAGAAAAACACTCTCGGTTTACTGCATGCTGCGATGACGTGTCCTGGCCACGAACGTTGCGGTCCGGTCGTCCCTTTTGAAAGGCAACTGCTGAGAAGTCCCGATGTTGCTTGGCCGATGTGAAGTGTCCGGGCCTCAGCCCGGATCCACTTGAATGAGAGGGTCTAATCATGAAGAAGTTTATAATTGCTGCATTCGTAGGTTTTCTGTGCTTGTCGCAGATTGAAATCGAAGGGGGCCAAATGATTCCGAAGAAAGCTGGGGATGCAAAATCGGCGGCGCCGCTTCCGCTGGGTATTAACAAGGTACCGTTCGGGAAGACAAGCGACGGCACACCCGTCGATCTTTATGTTTTGTCCAACGGCAAAGGCATGGCCGTGGAGATCATCACTTACGGAGGGATCGTAGCAAAGATACTGGTCCCGGACAAATCCGGGAAGACCGGCAACGTGGCTCTGGGTTTTGAAACCCTGGCGCCGTATCTCGGCGTGCACCCCTATTTGGGTGCGATCGTGGGCCGGTACGCGAATCGGATAGCAAAAGGGCGATTCACCATCAACGGAAAGGAATACAAGCTGGCCACCAACGACGGGCCAAACCATCTCCATGGCGGGTTGAAAGGCTTCGACAAAAAGGTCTGGAAGGCCGAGCCCCGCATGTCGCCCGAAGGCCCGGGCCTGAAACTCTCTTATGCCAGTGTAGACGGGGAAGAAGGCTACCCCGGCAATCTGGCCTGCATCGTCACCTACACGGTGACGGCGAAAAGCGAGCTGAAAATCGAGTACCAGGCCGCCACCGATAAGGCAACGGCTGTAAATCTCACCAACCATTCCTATTTCAACCTGGCCGGGCCCGGGACCGGAGACGTCCTCGGGCACGTAGTGACCATTCTTGCCGACCGTTACACGCCCGTGGATAACCTCCTTATACCAACCGGGAAGATCGATCCGGTTCAGGGCACCCCGATGGACTTCACCAGGCCATTCGCGATCGGGGCCCGGATAGCCGAGGTGAAAGGCGGCTATGATCACAATTGGGTCCTGAACAGCGGCGGATCGACAACGCCGGCGCTGGCGGTGAAAGTTCACGAGCCCAAAAGCGGCCGGACCATGGAGGTTTACACGACCCAGCCGGGCATCCAGTTCTACACCGGAAACTTCCTGGATGGGACCGTTCAAGGGTTGGGTGGAGCCTACAAGAAGCACTATGGTTTTTGCCTGGAGACCCAGCACTTCCCGGATTCCGTCAATCACCCCAACTTTCCTTCAGCTATCCTGGAACCGGGGAAGACCTATCACGAGGTGACCATTTATAAATTCGGCGTCCAGTAATACTGTCTAAGGAGTAGATTTGGAATCTCTCAAACAGGTGACGATTTACACGGACGGAGGTGCTTTGGGAAATCCGGGCCCCGGCGGCTATGGAGTCGTGCTTCTCTATGGCTCAAGCCGGAAAGAATTGTCCGGTGGTTTCAGGCTCACGACCAACAACCGCATGGAAATCCTCGCAGCCATTCAAGGGCTGGAAGCGCTCAAAGCCCGCTGCCGCGTCACCCTCCACAGCGATTCACAATACCTCGTGAATGCAATCGAAAAAGGCTGGGCGGAGCGATGGCAGGCAAGCGGCTGGATGAGGAATAAAAAAGAAAAAGCCCTTAATCCCGACCTCTGGGAGCGGCTGCTTGATCTCTGCGCTCGGCACCAGGTCAAGTTCGTCTGGGTCCGCGGTCATGCCGGCAATACCGAGAACGAGCGCTGCGATGAACTGGTTCAGCAGGCTGCCCGCGGGGAACATCTGGATGTCGACGAAAATTATGAAAAGGGGGAACACAGGTGATATTCAGGACTTCCTTCGCTCTCGCCCTCGCTCTGACTGCGCTGCCAGCCTTCGGTCAGATGGCGGACCTTAAAAGGATCGAAAGCGAAAGGATCCTCCGCCAAGCCGAATATTTCCTGAAGGAAAGCCCGGTCACGATCACTTCGTTTCCGGCCCCCAGGAGTGCCGGCGGCCTGCATGATTTTTCCTCGGAAGGGGATTACTGGTGGCCGGATCCGAAAAATCCCGACGGGCCGTACATCCAGCGCGACGGCATGACCAATCCGGACAATTTCGTGCAGCACCGCCTGGCGATGACACGATTCAGCATCATTACGGCGGGCTTGACTTCAGCCTGGATCGTGACCGGGGATGAAAAGTACGCCGCCCAGGCAGCCGGTCATCTTCGCGCCTGGTTCATCGACGAGAAAACCCGGATGAATCCCAACCTGCAATATGCGCAATCGATCAAGGGGCGGGTGACGGGTCGCGGAGTCGGGATCATCGACACAGTTCATCTGATTGAAGTGGCGCGCTCCGCACAGCGGCTATCTAAATCAAAATCCCTCACATCCGCCGAGCACGAAGGTGTGAAGTCCTGGTTCAAAAACTACCTGGATTGGATGACCACTCACCCCTACGGGATCGAGGAGCGGGATGCTAAGAACAACCACGGCACCTGTTGGGTTATGCAGGCGGCGGCTTTTGCCAGCCTAACGGGGGACGAGCAGCTTCTCGATTTTTGCCGCAAGCGATTCAAGGAGGTGCTGCTTCCAGGACAAATGGCCGCGGACGGGAGTTTTCCCCTGGAATTGAAGCGGACTAAACCCTACGGCTATTCCATATTCAACCTCGACGCCATGGCAACCATCTGCTGGATCCTCAGCCGGCCCGGCGACAGCCTCTGGGATTTCAAGCTTCCGGATGGGCGCGGGATAGCCAAAGGGATGGAATTTCTCTTCCCCTATCTCGCGGATAAATCTTCCTGGCCGCATGGCCGGGATGTAATGTACTTTGAGGAATGGCCCGTGCGCCAGCCTTGCCTTGCTTTCGCCGGGCTGGCATTGAAACAGGACAAGTATCTCGATCTCTGGAAAAAGCTAAATGCCGATTCAGCCAACGCCGAGGTAATTCGGAACCTCCCGATCCGTCACCTGCTGCTTTGGCTGGAATAATGGATTCGCCCATTTGAAACCGACACGGGCCAAGCTTCGCCTCCCCCGTGAACTGGAGTAACCCGCCATGAAAAACCGGCTTCCGGCCCTTATCGGTTCTGCCGTTCTGATTATCTCTCAAGCATCGGGCCAGGCACCCTCCCGCACCACCCGCCCGGCTTTGCGCGGTACCCGCCACGCCGTGGTTTCGATGAAGCCGGAGGCAACCCTGGCAGCCGAACGCATTCTGCGCTCCGGCGGAAACGCCTTCGACGCCGCTGTTGCCGGGCAGGCGGTCCTGGGGATCGTCGACAATGCGATGAACGGAATCGGGGGAGACGCTGTCCTCTTGATTTATGACAGTAAAAAACGGGAAGTGCTTTCCATCAACGCGGAAGGCACAGCACCGAAACTGGCAACCATCGAGTGGTTCAAGAAAAATCAGGGCGGAAAAATTCCAGTCAATGACGGGCTATTGTCTGCAAGCATCCCGGGCGTGGTCGACGCCTGGTACACACTTCTCGAGCGCTGGGGCACAATGACTTTTGCCGAAGTTCTCCAGCCGGCGATTGAAATGGCAGAGAACGGCTTCCCGCTCCCTGAAAGCTTCATCAGCCGGATGGCCGAGGGAAAGAAGCTTGGGAAGTATCCGACCAGCCGAAAGCTATACCGCCTAGACGGGCCGCCGTTCAAGGCGGGGGACATTTTTAAAAATCCTGACCTGGCGCGAACCCTGCGCCGGCTCGTGGATGCTGAAAAGCAAAATGCCGGGAAAGGCAGGCGCGAGGCGCTGAGGGCGGCGCGCGATCGGTTTTACAGGGGGGACATCGCGCGCGAGCTAGCCCGCTTTTTCGAGGATAACGGCGGTCTCTACCGTTATGAGGATTTCGCGGGGTACTCCGCCAAAATCGAAACGCCCGTCTCCATCAACTACCGGGGTTACCAGGTTTACAAGAATCCATCGGCCACTCAGGGACCGGCAGAGCTCTTCGCTCTCAACCTGCTGGAGGGATACGACCTGAAAGCCATGGGGCATAATAGCGCGGATTACATACACACTTCGCTCGAAGCCATGAAACTGGCTCTGGCAGATCGGGACAAATATCTTGCTGATATGGACTTTGTCAGCATTCCCTACGAAGGGCTGCTGTCCAAAGAATATGCCCGCGAAAGACGCAACCTGATCGACGCCCAGAAGGCGTCGCTCGAATTCAGGCCCGGGAATGCGGAACGGTTCATGAAGGAAGGTAAGCCGGTGGAACGTCCCGTCGATATTGACTACAAAGCGGATGCCGATCATGTCGGGGACACCAGCTACATCGCCGTCATGGATAAGGATCGGAACATGGTCTCCTTTACACCGAGCCTGCACAGCGCCTTCGGGACAGGTGTGGTCATGGGGGATCTGGGCTTTATTTTGAACTGCCGGGGTGACTATTACTCGCTGGTTCCGGGGCACGCCAACCAGCTCGAACCGGGCAAGCGCCCGCGCAGCACACTGCAGGGAACCCTGGTAATGAAGGACGGCCAGCCCTTCATGATCACGGGCAGTCCCGGCGGCGACGATCAATGCATGCGGACGATGCAAACCCTGCTCAACGTGATCGATTTCGGCATGAACATTCAGCAAGCCATTGAGGGGGCGCGCTGGACGACGCGCAGCTTCCCTGCGTCGCCATTTCCCCACACGATGTATCCCGGGGAAATGACCGTCGAGGAACGAATCCCGCAGGCCATTCGGGATGTCCTTCTGAAGAGAGGCCACAAGTTGCTGGTGTCGGGTCCCTGGACCCAGGGCGCCAACGGCGGGATTGTCTATGACGCGCGCACGGGTGTAATTTGCGCTGGTGCAGATCCCCGCGTGGACGCGTACGCCCTGGCATGGTAGCGCCGCATGAATCGGGAACATAGGAGCGCGATGGCCTTACAAATTCTCAGATTCACTCCACCTTCCCGGACCGGCTCAAAGGCTGACGATTCCCACGGTCACGAGGCGGGAGACAAGGCGCTCCAGCAAGCGTCAAGGCCTGGAACATCGGCTGACGGAGAGCAATTAATCTTCGCGGTTCAATGGAGAATCAGGCTTTCAAGGCCCGCTGGCGGAGGACTTCATATAGGGCAATGCCGGCGGCCACACTCACGTTGTGCGAACTTACCTTTCCGCGAACAGGAATGGAAACGAGGAAATCGCAGCTTTCCCGCACCAGGCGGTGCAGACCGCTCCCTTCGCCTCCCATTACCAATGCGGTCGGCACCGTGAAATCCGCCTGCCAAATGGATTGTCCCGATTCGGCTTCGAGACCTGCCACCCAGTACCCCCGTTTTTTCAGCAGCTCGATCAGCTGCGTCACGTTGGCCATGCGCGCCAGCTTCAGATGAGCGGACGCGCCGGCACTCGCTTTGATAGCCGCCGGGTTCAGGCCTGCGCTGCGGCGGTGAGGCAGGAACACACCGTCCGCGCCGGCCACTTCGGCCGAGCGGAGAATCGCCCCGAGGTTGTGCGGATCCTCGATCCCGTCCAGCACAAGCACCAGCCCGGGGGAAGATGCGAGATCGAGGATCTCCTCGGCTTCGAGCGTGGGCATCTCTGCCACATAACAGAGAACTCCCTGGTGGCGCTCCCCTTCCGACTTCCGATCGAGCCAGTTCTTTTCCTCAAAGGCAAGCGGGGTGTGGTGTGTGCGGCCGAGATCGATGATCTCCTGCAGCCGTGGATTTTTCTGACCGCGCTGGATGCAGATCCGTTCGATGCGGCGCGGATCGGCTTTGAGAGCTTCGAGTGTTGCGTTGATGCCGTAGAGAACCGCCATATATCCCTTTACCCGAGAAGCTCCAGCACCGCCTGCAGCCGCTCGCGGCACGACATGACCCGGCGGGGCAGATTCAGCCGGCTCCCCTCCTCATAGATAGGTATCAACCGGTCCAGCTCGGGGCCGGAGCCCTTGCCTGTAAGCGCGGCCCTGATCGGGTGGAACAGGTTTTTCCCTTTTTGTTTGGTGGCAGCCTTGACCTGGCCGACGATTATCTTGTAAGCCTCGATCGTAACGGTTTCACGTTCCTGGACCAGGCGCAAAAACTCTTTGGCAACCGCTTTGGCCTCGGCAGTCTGGAGGGTCGCCTGCGCATCAGCGTCCAGCGCCGGGATGCCCTCGAACCCATAAATCAGTGGAGTTTCCCCCGGAAGCTGGTCCAGGTGATCGGCGTGGGTTTTGACGGCGTCGACCACTTTAGCCAGCCACTCGCGGCCGGCGGCGTCCGGCTCCTGAGGGAAAAGGCCGGCGGAAACGAAATAGGGTTCAGCCCGCAGGGCGAGATCGGCTGGAGGCATCCGGTTGATATAGCTCCGGTTCATCCAATCCAGCTTGGCGCGGTCGAAGATTGCGGGGCTCTTGGAAACGCGATCCAATCCGAAAAGCCGGGCGATATCTGTGAGCGCCATGATTTCCTGCCCTTCTTCCGGCGGAGACCAGCCGAGGAGCGAGAGGTAGTTCACCAGGGCTTCGGGCAGATATCCCTGGGCACGGAACTCTTCGACCGAGGTGGCGCCATGCCGCTTGCTGAGTTTCTGCCCGTCGGGACCCAGCACCGTGGACAGATGAGCAAACTCGGGCACAGCATGACCGAGGCCTTCGTAAATGAGAATTTGCCGGTGCGTGTTGGAGAGATGGCCGTCGCCGCGGATCACGTGCGAGATTTCCATCAGGACATCGTCGACAACGCAGGAAAAATTGTAGGTGGGGCTGCCATCGCTTCGCAGGATGACCGGATCGCTTACCTGGGAGGTTTCGATATCGATTCTCCCGAATACCAGGTCGGAGAAGCCGACCATGCCCGGGCGAACCCGGAGACGCAACGTGAAAGGCTCTGCGGCGGCGCTTTTGGCCTGCAGTTCGGCCTGGCTGAGATGGCGGCATCTTCCCGAATAGCGCGGCATCTCGCCGCGCGCTAATTGTTCCTGACGTATCTGCTCCAGCTCTTCGCCGGGGCAGAAGCAACGGAAGGCTTTGTCCTCCTTCAACAGACGCTGCGCGTATTCACGATAAAGCCCGTAACGGTCGGTTTGACGGTAAGGGCCGAAAGCGCCCCCTATATCAGCCCCCTCGTCCCACTCCAGGCCCAGCCATCGCAGATCTTCGAGAACCTGCCGCTCATATTCCGGCCGGCTCCGCTCGGCGTCGGTATCCTCGATACGCAGGATAAAGCTGCCGCCGCTGTGGCGGGCGGCGAGCCAGTTGAAAAGCGCGGTGCGCACATTCCCCACGTGAAGGAAGCCTGTGGGGCTGGGTGCAAACCGGACACGCATTTTAGGGGGACTTGCCTCACTCATTTCGTGTTACCTCGAGGGGTGAACTATTTTCTTTCCAGCAACGCCACAGCCTGGGCGGAGATCCCTTCGCCCCGCCCTTCGGCATTGAGCCCTTCCGTAGTGGTTGCCTTGACACTGACCGCCCCGGGATCGACTCCGAGCGCCTCCGCGAGATTGTGAATCATCTCCGGCATGAAAGGCGCGAGTTTGGGGCGCTGCGCCAGCATGGTGGCATCGACGTTAACGATCTTCCAGCCAGCCCGATCGAGCATCGACCTGGCTTCTCGGAGAAATTCCAGGCTGTTTCGGTTGCGCTGCGCGGGATCGGTGTTGGGAAAATGTCGGCCGATATCGCCGAGAGCCGCGGCGCCCAGCAGTGCGTCACATATGGCGTGGCTGAGCGCGTCTGCGTCCGAATGTCCTTCCAGCCCCTTTTCGAAGGGGATTTCCACGCCGCCCAAGATCAGTTTTCTGCCTTCCACCAGACAGTGATAGTCGATTCCGTGTCCAATCCTCATTCGGATGTCTTCTCCACCCTCGGCAACGGGCGCATCGCCCGACAGCAGAAGTTCGGCGACTTTTAAATCAAGCGGCCGGGTGACCTTGATATTTTCCGCGGATCCCGGCACCACCGCAACCGGGTAACCAGCCCAGCGCGATACCGAGGATTCATCGGTTCCAGTGAAACCGGCGGCGCGGGCCCGCTTCAGAGCCTCCCGCAAAATGGGAGCGCGGAAACATTGCGGTGTCTGGATCGCGTAGAGCTCCTCGCGGGGGGGCGTAACCTTGACCCTTCCGCGTTTCGACACTCGCTGAATGGTCTCGGTGGCAGGCAGGCCCGGCACTGCCCCGCCGTTCCGCCATGCAGCTTCCAGGGTACGCTCCATGGTTGCCCGGTCGCAGAGCGGCCGGACCGCGTCGTGAACCAGCACCAGCTCCGCGCGCCGGGATGCGACGGCGAGTCCGCGGCGCACCGATTCCTGACGCGTGTCGCCGCCGCGCACACAGCGCACCGGAATTTTCCAGTCCTGCCGCTGCAACATTTGTTGTGCGTACCTGATCTGCCCGGCCGGTAGGGTGACGACAATCTGAATAAGGCCGTCCAACGATGCGATTCTCTCGAGCGTGCGTAAGAGAATTGGCTTGCCCGCCAGGTCGAGGAACTGCTTCGGCACGGCCGAGTTCATTCGTGTGCCCGTTCCTCCTCCCGCCACAACGGCGACAATGGAGGGGGTTGAACCGCGAAGGCCGCCAAGTTTTTTTGGCTTACCCTTTTGCGGCCTTCGGGGGCTTTGCGGTTCAGGCATTCGAGCGCGCCGTGCTTTTGGTGAGCGACTAATTCTCAGTGACTTTCAACCGGAGGCGCGGGCGGCTTTTCATAAGGCCTCCGGTCGGAGCGCGATTGTCCGCCACCTTCCGATTCCTCTGGGAATCGTCCGAAAATCATTTTGCCCGCAGTCGTCTGCAGCACCGAAGTCACCTGCGTGGCGATCGTCTTCCCAATCATGCGCCGGGCATTGTCAACGACGACCATCGTGCCGTCGTCAAGGTACGCGACTCCCTGGTTGTACTCCTTGCCTTCCTTGAGGATGAAAACCTTCATGGTCTCGCCCGGGAGCACCACAGGTTTGAGTGCGTTGGCCAGCTCGTTAATATTCAGAACTTCGACCCCTCGAAGCTGCGAGACCTTGTTTAAATTGAAATCGTTTGTAACGATCTTTCCACCCACTTCCTTGGCCAGTTCAATCAGCTTGAGATCGACCTCTTTGACGTCCGGGTAATCCTTTTCAACCACCTGGACCGTGATTCCGGGGATTGATTTGATCTTTTCCAGAATATCGAGGCCTCTCCGGCCGCGGTTGCGCTTGATCGAATCGGCACTGTCGGCAATCTGCTGAAGCTCCCGCAGGACGAAATGGGGCACCACCAGCGTCCCGTCCAGAAAGCCGGTTTTGCAGATGTCGGAAATGCGCCCGTCGATGATCACGCTGGTATCGAGCACTTTCTGCGACTTGCGAGCACCCCTGTCGCTGAAAATCCCACCCAGGGCGGAAAGATCGAGGTACTCCCCTTTGGCCGCGCCCGAGAGCAGGCCTACGTAAGCCATTAGGATAAGCACCATCACCTGGGCAAAGGTTTCGGCGCGAGGGGAGATCTGCATTCGTCCGATGACCATGCTGATCAGGCTTGCCCCGATGATGCCAAGAATGGAGCCCAACGCCGCCCCGATGAGGGTCTTGAGCGACAACAACCGGACGCGAATCTCAGCAAAAATAACCAGGGCGCCAAGAAGGGCGCTAAGTAAAATCGTAAGAGGGAGTTGGACGCTTGAGGGAAATCCCTCGAGATGGAATGGTTGAACGAACGCTCCGCTTAATAGAATCGATACCACCAGAAAAATGCGAATGATCCAGAGATCCATCGATTAGCTCCTTGGATATGACCTGATTATCAAAAAAATAAATAATATGCTTCCTGATAGGAGACTGGAATGACCTGGCAGGCATCAGTTCCTGCTGGCAGGTACCAAGCCATACTTGCCAGATCGAAATAAGCGATCGAATCCAGGTTGCCGCCATGAAATGTCCTTTTAAATGGGGCGTCTTCAATATTTTAGCCCCCCGCAGTTAAAATCCGCAGCAGTTGGGACGCAAGTAAACTTATCTTTAATTTATCACACCCTAATATATTTTTATACCGCAATGAAATCAGTCGCCGAAAACCAGGTCGGCAAGTTCGCCGACTGTCCGCACGGGCTGTAATTGGATGCCGGCGACAGGATCTACCAGCGGGAGGTTCCCCGCCGGCAGGACGCATCGCCGGAATCCCATGGTGGCGGCTTCCTTCAAGCGAAGGTGGACCTGGCTGATCGGGCGAACCTCGCCTGAGAGACCCAATTCCCCGAGAATCAACGTGTGGCTGCGCAGCGATTGATTTCGGAAGCTGCTGAGAATGGAGGAAAAGATCGCGAGATCGGAAGCCGGCTCATTGATTTCGAGTCCGCCCGCCGCATTGACATAAATGTCACACCCCATCATCGGGATGCCCAGACGCTTTTCCATCATGGCGACCAGCAGGGAAATCCGGTTGAAGTCGACCCCGGCCGCCATCCGCCGCGCTGATCCGTACTGGCTCGAGACCACCAGGGCCTGCACTTCCACCAGGATCGGGCGGGTTCCCTCCAAGGCGCATGTTACCGCGCTCCCGGGGGTGGCCGACTCCCGCTCGCTTAGGAAAAGGACCGATGGATTCTGTACCGGGAGCAGACCGCGGGAGGTCATTTCAAATATGCCCACCTCGTTGGCAGCGCCGAAGCGGTTTTTGACAGCGCGCACGATGCGATGATTGTGGTGCCGCTCCCCTTCGAAATACAGAACAACGTCTACGATGTGTTCCAGGGCTTTGGGGCCTGCGATGGATCCGTCTTTGGTAACATGGCCGATCAGGAATACCGGCAGGTGGCTGCTTTTGGCCAGATTCAGTAGTTGGGTGGCCGAATGCCGGACCTGGCTGATGCTTCCGGGTGATGAATCGATGCTTTCGGAAAAAGTTGTCTGGATCGAGTCCACGATGATGTCGGTGGGGCGGGCGTCTTCCACTGCGGCCAGGATTCTCTCGAGATTGGACTCGGCAAGTAGGTAAATCTCTCCTCGCGCGGGGGACGTCTCAGGTTCCCCCGAAACGAAAGGATATTCCTCCGTTTCAGCATCGGCGGCGGATATCCGTTCGGCGCGCATTTTCACCTGCTGGGCCGACTCCTCGCCGGAAGCGTAGAGGACGCGGCGCCCCGATTCTTTCAGGTCCTGGGCGATCTGAAGGAGAAGCGTGGACTTGCCTACGCCGGGCTCCCCTCCGAGAAGAACTACCGAGCCGGGAACGATGCCGCCTCCCAGAACACGGTTGAATTCCGGGTTGGCGGTCACGATCCGCGGCGCATCCTGCATGGCCACTTCAGCTAGGGGGGTAGCCTTCACATTGCCTTGCGCGGAACGGGGCAGCTTTTGCACGATCGAAATCGGCTTCCCCGCCATAAAGGAATTCCAGCTACCGCAATCCGGGCACCGGCCCAGCCACTTCGCACTGGAGTAACCACAGCCCTGACACTCGTACACGGTAGGGTTTTTGGACATAGGATAGAGTTTAACGCCAAGGCCCACTAATTGCGAATTGCGGATTGCATATTGCGAATTGACCTACCGGTTAATTACATGGTTTCCAGGTAAAACATAAACTATCAGATTACCGCGCGCCCTCAGAAGTGACATCCCCGGCCGAATGCCGGCATGTCGGATTCTTGCACGGAAAAGCCGCCTGAAAAGCCACGATATTTCCCTGTTGGATCAATTCGCAATCCGCAATTCGCAATCCGCAATCAGAAGATTCGCAATTATTCAGACAATGGTCTATCTTGGACAGGTGAATTGTCATCCAACAGGAGTTCCCAAGATGAAAAAAACTCTCCTGCTCGTCATTTTTTCCTGCTTCATTTCTAATTTCCAGGTCCGGTCAGCGATAGCGGAGCCGGCATTTCAGAAAAAGGGCCACACCCTGTTCGGCGATCTTCAAGTCGATGCCAAGGCAGCCTCAGGACTCGAATCGATGAGTTTCCTGGTTTCGCTAAGCACAGTTACCGGCTATGCCATTGGCCGCCAGAACGTGCCCGCTAACGGGCGCTACCAGTTTTTGAATGTCCCGAACGGGGAGTATGAGATCATCATTGAGAGGGGGAATGTCGAAGTTGGTCGTATCCGGTTTCTTCTCCAGGAAACCCGATTCACCGACATACGCAAGGATATCGGGCTGAAGCTGAATCTCGATAACGCAGCTTCAGGCCCCGCCAAACCAGGCACCATCGATGTCGGAAAAGGCTACCTTCGTGGAGGGGATAGTCGCGTTCAATTCGAGAAAGCGTTAAGTGCCGGGACAGCCAAGGATTATTCCGGAGCCATTTCGATCCTACGTCAGATCACTGCATCCGACCCCAAGGACTTCGAGGCCTGGGCCGAACTCGGTACGATGCAATTTATGAAAGGGGATCAGGGCGATGCTGAAAAATCTTATCAGCGGGCGCTGAGTGAAAAACCCGATTATCTCGTAGCCCTGCTAAACCTCGGCAAAGTGCAGTTAGCCAGGAAACAGTTCGAGCCCGCCATTGAAACGCTGACCAAAGCCGTCACCCAGGAACCCCGATCAGCCGATGCGAACTTCTACCTCGGTGAAGCTTATCTACAAATCAAGAAAGGCTCAAAGGCCGTAGGATATCTGAACGAGGCGATCCGGCTGGACCCGGTTGGGATGGCAGACGCACATCTGCGACTTGCCGCGTTGTACAACGGAGCGAACATGAAGGACAAAGCGGCGGCGGAGTACGCTCAGTTCCTGGCCAAGCGTCCCGACTATCCTGAGAGGAAGAAGCTGGAACAGTATGTGAAGGAAAACAGTAAATAAACCGCCAAGGCCTCAAAAACCGAAAAGAAATATTCATTCTTCGTGGTCTTTGAGGCCTTCGTGTTTCAAAAAAGCCCCTATGCGATGCGGCTAGAAGTCGTAGCGCAAAGCGAACTGCATAACGCGCGGGTTGCCCTGTATCGACGTGATGTTGCCGAAACTGGACGAAGGCTTATTGAGCTGCGGGTCGATATCGAGACTCAAGAAATCACGATTCGGCCCTGAAAGCCGCTGAGTGTTGGTCATATTGAAGACTTCCCATCGGAATTGCACGCGGTGGCCTTCGTTGTAGGGCATTTTCCATGTTTTGCCCAGGCCAAGGTCGATGGATACGTAGCTTGGAATCCGGAAATTATTGCGTTCTCCGGTTTCGCCGGGGCGGGCATTCCGGAAACTCTGGTAAGCGTAAGTCGCGTCCGTATAGAAATTCGGCGTTTCCCCGCTCTTGTGAGGATTGGCCTTCAGTGGACGAATAAGGGATCCCCAGCTCTGGGCATTCCAGTTGGTGGCCCAAATACCAAGATCCCAGGGGGCGCTGTCAGGAAGACCGGAATTCCAGCGGAAAATGCCGGTCATCTGCCACCCGCCGATGACTGCATCGAGCCCCTTGTTGGAAGTGTTGAGGAAGGTCTTCCCGCGACCGATCGGGATATCCCACATGGCGTTGGCATTGATCATGTGAGTCAAGTCAAAGTCAGACACCGCGTGGTTGTCGTCGGGCCGGAGGGCATTTTCGATGAAGGCGGACCCGTACGAACTGGATGTCTGCAGGCCCGAAGCGTTGTCGGTGGATTTGCTGAACGTGTAGTTCAGATCGAAATTGAGGCTGCTCTTGAAGCGCTCGCGGAGGGTGAGGGTTCCCGCGTGATAATCGGAGTATGCCATCGTGCTCCAGACCGACAGGGCGGCGTACTGCGGCTGGAAGAACATGTAAGGGTAAATGCCGTTGTAATCCAGCACGGCCTGGAGGTAGGTCCAGTCCGGCAGATCGCTTCCGTCTCGCGACACGCGGCTGTAAGCGCTTTGGGTCGCATTCGGGAGCCCCTTACGCCGATAGTCGGGGAAGAGATTTTCAAAATAAGGAATCACCGGCATTTTGCTGATGGGCACATTGTTCCAGCGGGCGTCGAAGAAAAGATTGGCGGCTGTGTACCAATCCATCCCGGATTTGGGATCCTTGAGATTGTTGAGCTGCATGACATCTCGTTGGGCCAGCAGATTCCGGGCCGAACGCCCGACGTAGGAAGCTTCGAGCGTAAACCCATGCCCCAGTTCACGCCCAATGGAGAAGTTCCACGAGTAATTGCGCGGGCTGGTCAGTTTGTCGTCGAGCGACGATTCGATACGCTGCTCGCCGTCCGCCGGCGTGGTCAAGGGGAACGTGAGTTTGGAAGGAACCGATATACCCGGGAAGCTGCGGATGTCCTGACCGGGGCCCGTATAAAGGGGGGCAAGGGAATCCGTGACATTGTAGGCATTGGCGGAGATCGACTGGGTGGAGGAGAAGCCAAGGGTGTTGAGGTTATCGAACGATACCGCCAGCTGGCTGCCGATGTGGTCGTACATCATGGCGAAACCGCCGCGGATCACTGATTTCTTCCCTTCACCGAAAACCATCTTGAGGAACCTGTTCTCAAAAGTCGGCTGCCAGGCGAAAGCGGCGCGGGGCGAAAAGTCGTTCTTTTTAAAATTGTATAGCGGGCCCTTTCCATTGACCGGGCCGGAGATGTCGACGCTGATAGTCTCGTTGTAAGGCTTGCCCTGCGCTGCCGAGGCGACGCGCTTATCGAAATAATCCGAGAGGCTGGTGGTAGGCTTGACCTCGAACCCGTTGGCTTCATACACCGGCCGGTTCAGGCTGTAGCGCAAGCCCAACGAAAGGGTGAGATCGGGGCGAACGCGCCAGGCGTCCTGGATGTAAAACTCGTACTCCTCGGTGGCCCAGGTGCGCCCGACCCCGGTGCCCGACTTCATGATCGAACCGTCGCGATTGAAATTGAAGTTGGCGCTGTAGGACGAAAAACGGCCGATGACGGCACAAAGGGCATCCCTTACGCCGCCCTCACTGCCGTTGATGTCGTCGATAATAGGCGCGGTCAGGACAGCCCCGGAATCCTCGTAGTAGGTCGGATTTGCATACGCTACATCATAGGCCTTGCTGTAGGAAACACGCTCGTTCCGGATAAGGCGGATATTAGTGCCGAACCCGAATGTGTGGTTCCCCTTCACCCAGGCCAGATCATCGACAAAGTTATATACCGGCGTGACGCGGTTTAAAGAGCGAGTGAAGTCCTTCGGCCAATAGACGTAACGGAAATAAAGCTGGTTTTCCGAGGAGTCGCCCTGCTGGGTGAATGCCTGCCGGGTCAGTCCGAAGCGGAAGGTATTGACCAGATTGTTGGTGACCGTCCAGGTTTCTTGCGCCATCACCCCTGTAGGATGGCTCCATCGGCCGGTCCCAGGAGTGTCGGGCCAGGCCGGAGCGCCCGCTTCATGATCGTGCTGGTAATTTCCGCGCAGCAGCAGTACATGTTTTGCGTCGCGAGTTAGATTGAAGTTCAGGGTGGCGGTGTGGGAATTCTGTGCTACCGGCAACGGCGCATTGAACCGGAAGCCCGCCGTATTCAAGCCGTCGCCAACTTCGAAGTTATTCGCTTTGTATCTTGCCGCGGCTGCGCCCAGCACCTTGGTTGCCGCCGGGTTCACCTGGGCCGGATACAACGCATTGATCTCCGCGGTGGTCATGGTCTTCACGCCGCCGGCACTGAGGCTGTCGTATTTCACCTGCCCGGCTCCGAGAACGGGGAGCGGGACGGTCTGCAGTACCGTGGTTTCCTTGGCGTCGCGCCGTCCTTCGTAATTGTAGAAGAAAAAGGCGCGGTCCTTTTTGATCGGTCCGCCCACCGATCCGCCAAACAGGTTGCGGATCAGTTTGGGTCTATCAACACCGGAGCGGTTGTTGAAAAAGTCGTTCGCGGTGGTGACGGTGTTGCGGTGGAATTCATACAATGAACCGTGCCACTCGTTGGTCCCGGTCTTCGTGATCAAGGATACCTGGCCACCGGCGGAACGCCCCTGGTTAGCGGTCGGAGTATTGGTCGTGACACGGAACTCCTGAACCGAATCGGGCGTGATGCGCAATACGGTCGAAAACGCCTCGCCCGTCTGCTGCTCGTTGACGTCGACACCGTCCAGCGTCAGGTTTGACTGGTCGCTGCGAGAACCGCTGACATATCCATCCGGCGTCACGGCCGCCTGAAGGCTGAGAAGGCCGGCGACGTTCCTGGACTCCAACGGCAATTGGGTGATGCGAACAGCCTCGAAGGCCGTGCCCATGGAGGCATCCTGCGTATTGAGTCTGACGGCGCCGGCTTCCACGGTCACAGTTTCAGAAATCTGACCGACCTCGAGCTTGAGCTCCAAAGTCATCGGGGTATCTACAAGGAGTTCCAACCCTTCCTTGACAGCGGTTTTGAATCCGGCAAGTTCGGCTTTGACTCTATATTTCCCGGGAGCTAATTGAGGGAAATGGAAAGATCCCACTCCATCGGTGACCTCGCTCCTGTCGACCCCCGTCTGACTGGTCAGTGTCACCGTAACGCCCGGGATCACACCGCCGGCCTGGTCCATTACTTTGCCCGACAGTGCCGTATTTTGAGCCTGGGCGGGAAGCGCCAGAAGCAGAGCGGTCGCAAAAATCGCCAAACACAATAGCTTATTTTTGTATAGATTTCCGTTCATATACAGGTCTCACCTCTTTTACCCTATCGGGTAAGGATGTTTTAAGTCAGTGGAAGAAGAAAATCCGCAAGAGCCGAGGAATCCTGAGCCGCGAAAAAATCCGCAGCCCGCGAATTCAGGCTCCCTGCCGCGTGGTCCAGGGCACACGGCCCGAGAAATTCCCCTGAAGTAATTCCTTCGAAAACAATGGGCCCATTGTAGGTAATGAGATGGGTTTTGCAACACAATTATCGCTGGATTATTTGGAGACCTGGCTTGAAGGTGAGAACGTCGAATAAATCCGTGGAATTCTCGAACCAAGTCCGCAGAGGATTTCGTAGGGAATGGTGCCGGCCCACTCCGCCCAGGCCGATGCATCGGCCCTGAAATGGGGAGAATTGCCGAGCAAGATAACCTCGTCCCCTTCAGCCGCCTCCGGGATCGACGAAACATCGATGACGATCATGTCCATCGAAATGGTTCCCAAAACCGGGGCCGGCCGCCCGTGGATTATGACGTGGGCTTTGCCGGACATATCACGTCGATAGCCGTCCGCATATCCAATAGGAAGAATGGCGGTCCGGGTTGTAATCCCGGCCACGAAGCGGCGGTTGTAGCCCACCGAGGATCCTGCTTGGATTGTCCTTAAACATCCGATCCGAGTTTTTAAGGTCATGACCGGCTTCAATTCCAAGGAACACCTCTCAGGAGCAGGCGGATAGCCGTAGAGCGCTATGCCGGGCCTGGCGCTCATCCCCCGCAGCGAGGGGTGGTGGATCCAGCCGCCGCTGTTGGCAAGGTGGATTTCGCCCGGATCAATCGCAGCACCCCGGATGACTTCCAGCGCTGTTTCCAGGCGCCGCACCTGTTCCCGCGTATAGCTGGGATCATCCTCTTCAGAGCAGGCGAGATGGGAAAAAGTCCCGGTGAGGCGTAATCCCGGCGAGTTTTCCAGGGCTTCAATCACAGGACCAAGGTCATCCCATGGAGCGCCGAGGCGAGCCATCCCGGTGTCGATCTTCAGGTGAACCGGCACCGGCGACTCCGGCGACGACGCCTCTGCCAGGCGCCTGATTCCACTCACAGAGTGAACCGTGGCGGCCAAGCCGCAGCGCACGATCTCAGCCTCTTCGCCCGGCCAGGCCCCTTCAAGAACCAGGATCGGCTCCCGAAGGCCGGCTTCCCGCAATGCTATCCCCTCTTCGACGAGTGCCACCGCAAATGCATTCGCACCTGCGGAGGCCAATACCCGGGCGGCCTCGACAGCACCGTGGCCGTAGGCGTTGGCCTTTATTACCGGAATCAACCTTGGAATTGCGAATTGCGAATTGCGAATTGCGAATTGGGATTCGGTTGCCGTTTGCCTGCAAAAGGCAGGTGATGCCGCGTCGTCTTTCAATTCGCAATTTGCAGTTCGCAATATGCAATTGTCTTCTGGGGTCGCGAGGCTGCACAGGACATAGTAATTGTGAACAAGGGCGTCAAGGTCAACCTCCGCCCAAGTAGGACGACCTTTGAATTGCGGATTGCGCATTGCGAATTGCGGATTATCGTTCGGGGGAACAGTCTTGTCTTCCATCACCATCCTCCCCCAATCATCCAAAGAATTGCGGATTGCAAATTGCGGATTGCGAATTGACCGAAACTGGAACGGGATCTGTTATCAAGTTGATGTGTCCTATAAATTGCGATCTCCAGATTTAGTAGCCGGCGAACCCGATGAATAACAGGTGCAGGAAATCCGCAATTCGCAATTCGCAATCAGGTCACTGTTCTTGATAGAGGTTGGCAAATTTCGTGTATTGCTTGACGAAAGCCAGTTTCAGAGACCCTGTGGGGCCGTTTCGCTGCTTCTCTATGATCAGCTCGGCTATGCCGGTGTTTTCATCGGTCGGGTTGTGGATCTCTTCGCGGTAGATGAAAAGGACGACATCGGCATCCTGCTCGATGGAGCCCGACTCGCGCAGGTCGGAAAGCATCGGGCGATGGTCTCCGCGGCGGGCTTCAACCGCGCGGCTGAGCTGGGATATCGCGATCAGGGGAACCTGGAGCTCCTTGGCGATGGCTTTCAATCCGCGGGAGATCTGGGATATCTCCTGGGTGCGGTTTTCGTAGCGGCGTTCGGAGCCGGACATCAGCTGGAGGTAGTCAACAACCAGCAGGTCGAGGCCGCGCGCTTCCTGCTTCAAGCGCCGGGCTTTGGAGCGCATTTCAGTGACGGAAATATTGGCGGAGTCGTCGATATAAATCCTGGTTTGAGACAGCGCGCCGGCAGCACGCCCCAGCCGGGACCAGTCTTCTTTGTTCAGGAAGCCAGTGCTCACCTTGTGAGCGTCGATTTCGGCTTCGGCGCAAAGCAGCCTTTTAACCAGCTGCTCCTTGCTCATTTCCAGGCTGAAAATGCCGACCACCTGTTGCTTTTTGATCGCGACGTGCTGGGCGATATTCAAAGCCAGGCTGGTTTTCCCGAGGCTGGGCCGCGCAGCCAGGATTACGAGGTCGCCGGAGTGGAATCCGGCGGTCATTCTGTCGAGTTCGGCGAATCCGGTCTCGACGCCGGTCACCAGCGTTTTCCGGTTCGAAACCTCTTCGATCTGTTTATAGACGGCGCTGACCAGCGGGTCGATATGGGAAAATCCGGTGCGAAACTGCTCTCCGGCCAGTTCGAGGATGGTCCGCTCGATCTGTTCGAGGATTTCCCCGGCTGATTCTTCGCTCTGGTAGCTGCGCGCCATGATCTCGTTGGAAATCTGGATCAGGCGCCGCAGGGTCGCCTTTTCTTTGACGATCCGGGCGTAGTGTTCGATGTTGATGGCACGCGGCAGCCCGTCGGTCAGGCTGGCGATATAGGCGGGACCGCCTGCGCTTTCGAGCTCATCCGTTCGCTGAAGTTCGTTTTTCAGTGTGACGAGGTCGACGGGCTTGGACTGGGCCGTGAGCCCGGTCATCTTCTCGAAAATGCGGCGATGGCTTTCCAGGTAGAAATCGTGGCTGCGTAGCGTTTCGAGAACGACATAGATGGCCTTGTCGTCCAGCAGGATGGCTCCCAGGATGGAGCGCTCCGCCTCGAGATTGTTCGGCAGGGTTTTCTCGAGCGTGATGTCGCTAGGCATAGACGGATCGAACCATGAGGGCCGCAAGGGCCGCAAAGCGAGAATCAGAGATTCCTTCGAGTCTTTGCAGCCTTTGCGGTTTTTTTCTTTGACCGAATAATTATTCAGCGGTCTCGGGCTTGGGCTCCGGTTCCGGCTCGGCTTCGGCTTCGACCACGATTCGGATCGGGACAGTCACCTCGCGGTGCAGCCGGATCGGCACCTGGTATTCGCCGATCGACTTGATCGGCTCTTCCAGCTGGATTTTACGCTTATCGATTTCGATTTTGTGGGCGCTCAGGAAGTCGGCGACATCAATCGCGGTGACGGAACCATAAAGCGCTCCACCCTCGCCGGTTTTCCGCTTGATGTTGACCGTCAGTTTGACGATTTCACGGGCCACGAGGCTGGCCGCCGCCTTGTCGCGCTGATCCCTGCGGGCCAGGGCCAGCTTCTCGATTTCCATGACCTTCACGTTACCCGGCGTCGCCTCAACCGCGATCTTGCTGGGAACCAAGTAGTTACGGCCATACCCAGGGGCGACTTTGACGATGTCGCCAGCCTTTCCAAGCTTCTCTACATCCTGCTTCAAAATGACCTTCATGTTTCACCCTCTCCAGTGATGACTTCAGTCTGCCACGAACGGGATAATGGCCAGATGCCTGGCGCGCTTGATCGCTTCGGACAGCTGGCGCTGATGAATGGAGCAGACCCCACTGATCCGGCGCGGGAGAATTTTGCCGCGCTCAGGGTTGAAGTGGGAGAGCAGCTTTCCGTCCTTGTAGTCGATATACGTAATTTTCTCCGAGCAGAATTTGCACACTCTCTTGCGCCGGATTGAAAATCTTTTTCGCTCTGCCATGATTTCTCACCTTCCTGATAATTATGGATTCCGGACACTACACGGCTGCGATCCCCCGCCCGGGAGCTGCGGCTCCTGGGGAATCGGCAGGCGGTGCCGGACACTCGCTCCAGATTTCTAAAGGGCTGTTGCTTCCGGAGGCACATCGATCTCCGGGATTTGCGGTCCCTGCGGCTTGCGCGTCGACGTCTTGCGCTGGCGAATGCTCTTCAGCTTTTCCGCACGCTTCATGTCTTCATCCACGCGGATGGACAGGAACCGGATGATGTAATCGGTCACGCGGAAGCGTCGCTCGAGTTCGGCGATCGCGATCCCGTCCCCTTCGATCGTCAGGACGACGTAATAAGCGTCACGATACTTCTTGATCTTGTAGGCCAGGGAGCGTTTCCCCCAGTTGTCTACCTTGACGATCTTGCCGCCCTTGCCTTCCACCGCTCCCTGCGCGTGAGCGATGAAGCCATCGAGCTCTTCGGTCGTCAGGGTGGGAGCGGCTACGAATACCACTTCGTAAGTTCTCACAGATTTATTCTCCTTTTACCGCTTCAACGTTAAACGCAGACATCGCGCCGGCGACGCCGCGGCTTAACATCGCATGGATGGCGTCACAAGCCCTTGAAATCATTGCTGACAACTCTTTTTCCCGCTCCGGCGGGAATTCATCGAGAACAAAGCCGGCCTTGTCTTCCGGCATGTTCTCCTCGCCGATCCCGAGGCGAATCCTCAAAAAGGCGCCGGAACCCAGCGCCCGGATAATCGATTCCAGGCCATTGTGGCCGCCGGCCGATCCCTTCCTCCGGATCCGGATCTTCCCGAAGGGAAGGCTGAAATCATCCACAACCACCAGCAGGTCGTGCACGGCCAGGCTTCGCTTCAGAAGCAGTTCCGCTACCGCCTCGCCGCTCCGGTTCATGTATGTGACCGGCTTGGCCAGCAGGACTGGGTCATCACCCGTGTCCAGCCGCGCCACCAGCGATGAACCGTCGCATTCCCAGCGGCTTCCCGGCCTGATGCCCGCCAGCCGCTCGACGACCATGAAGCCGGCGTTGTGCCGGGTATGCCGGTAATTCTCGCCGGGATTCCCCAGCCCCACGACCAGCCTCGGAACCCCGGCCGTCCCTTCGGATTCAGCGTTCATCGTCCTCCGGCAGGCGCATCCAATCACCCAGCCGGCCCGTCTCGCTACTTGGACTCGGGTTTTGCGGCCTTGCCCTTATCTTCGCCTTCGGCGCCTTCTTCACCGGTCTTGCCCTTCTTGATCACTTCGGGCTCGGCAGTTTCGACCGGGGCTTCGACCACGACTTCTTCCTTCACCGGCGGCACGACGGTCACGATGACCACGTCCGGATCCGTGAGGATTTTCACTTTGGGATTGACCGGAAGGTTCTTGACCCGGACATAATCGTTGATCTTGAGGTGCGACACCTCGACCTTGATCGAATCCGGAATGTCGCCGGGCAGGCACTCGACCTCGATTTCGCGCGTCACGATATCCATCAGGCCGCCGTCGATCTTCACACCCTCGGCCTCGCCGACGATCTCGATATTGACCGTGATTTCAAGCAACCGGTCCATCGCGATTTCGAGGAAATCGGTGTGGAGGAGGCTTCCCCGGACGGGATCCAGCTGGTAATCCTTCACCATAGCGTTGGTCTTTTCGCCGCCGTCAACGCTGATGGTGATGATGCTGTTGCGGCCGCTGTCCGAAAACAGAACCTCCTTGACGGCAACCGGAGTGACTGCGAGCGGAATCGGGTTCTTGCCGCGGCCGTAAAGAACGGCCGGGATCTTGCCTGCGCCCCGGAGGCGCCTGTTCACGTTCTTCCCGCCGGGATCGCGTCGCTCAGCTTCGATAACTATCTGTGCCATTGAATTCGAACTCCTTCCTTTTATACAAAAAGATTGCTCACGCTCGTCTCTTCGTGAATGCTCCGGATCGCCTTGGCCAACAGCCCGGCGACGCTCAGTCGCGTCATATTCGGTAATTCCTTGGCCGGATCCATCGGGATGGTGTTGGTCAGTATGATCTCATCGATCGGCGCCCGCCGCAGTCGCTCGATGGCCGGCCCGCTCAAAACCGCGTGGGTAGCGCAGGCTAAGACCTTGTTCGCTTTCTTCCGGCGCAGCGCCTGGACCGTGTGCACCAGGGTTCCGGCTGTGTCGATCATGTCGTCGCAGATAAGAACATTCCTACCGCCGACATGCCCGATCACGTGCATGACCTCGGCTTCGTTGGGCGATACGCGCCTTTTGTCCACCACCGCGAGGTCGGCTCCCACACGCTTAGCAAAAGCCCTCGCCCGCTCCACGCCCCCCGCGTCGGGGGAAACGATCGTCAGGTCCGGAATTTTGAGCTTCTTGATGTAGTCGATCAGTACCGGCGCCGCAAAAAGGTGATCCACCGGAATGTTGAAAAAGCCCTGGATCTGGGATGCGTGCAGATCCATCGCCAGGACGCGATTGGCACCGGCTGCGGTCAGCAGGTCGGCCACCAGCTTCGATGAAATCGGCACCCGGGGCTTGTCCTTGCGGTCCTGCCTGGCGTATCCGTAATACGGCATGACTGCCGTGATGCGGGCCGCCGATGAGCGCTTGAAAGCATCGATCATCAGGAGCAGCTCGATCAGGTTGTCATTGACCTTCGAGCAGGTCGGCTGGATGACAAAGACATCCTTGCCACGCACGTTTTCAAGGATCTGGAAATAAAACTCGCCGTCACAGAACGCCGTCAGCTTCGCCTTCCCCAGGGGGGTGCGCAGGTGGCGGCAGATCTCCTCGGACAGAGCCACGTTGGCCGTCCCGCTGAAGACCTTAAATTCGCCAGGTGATCTCCTGTATCTCAAGCCCATCTTGGCGGCACCCAAAAAAACAGCGACGGTTTGGCTGGGGCGGGAGGATTCGAACCTCCGAATGCAGGTTCCAAAGACCTGTGTCTTACCGCTTGACGACGCCCCAGCATTTTCAAATTGCGAATTGCGAACTGCAAATTGAATCAGGAAACATCCTGTTTCTATCGAAATCGGCCGCATAACGATCCGAACTCGAACCGTAACCCAGCCAATTACGAATTTTTGATTGCGAAATATTCGGCAACTGGGCTCGAATGCCTGTTTAAAGCCACTTTGAATTGCAGTAAACGGGAGATTCCCGTTTTTCTTCAATTCGCAATTTGCAATTCGCAATTCGCAATTATTGTTGTTCCGGCGGCCCAAACAGACGTTGGAGATATTCAGCGTGAGAAAGGGTCTTCGCCGGAAACACCTGCCAATCCGGCCGCCTTGAAAGCCCGGCGGCTGCAAGTGCTGACTCTTCATTCGAGAAGAATCCGAAGACAGAAGATCCGCTGCCCGACATCAGCGCTGCAGATGACCCCAGGCCGACCAGAAGCTCCTTGGCTTCACGGATGGCGGGCTGGGCAGGGAGGATCGAAGTCTCGAAATCATTAAAGAGCATCGGCAGGCATTCCCATCCTGATCGGAGCCCACCGCAGAAACCCTGAATTTTATGGGTCGTCTCCGAGGTTGTCAACACCAATCTCAACGAACGGTAGGCTTCCGCCGTGGAAACATGCACGCCGGGGTAGATGAGAACGAGGTGCGCAGGGGGCAGAGAAGGCAGAGGATAGATCTCATCGCCGCGGCCGATGCCAAGGGCTGTGCCGCCCGTGAGAAAGAAAGGGACATCCGCGCCCAAACTCGCGGCCAGGCTCGAAATCTCGCCCGCGGGAAGCTGCAGGTTCCAGAAGCGCGACAATCCGAGGAGGGTTGCGGCGGCGTTGCTACTTCCGCCGCCCAGGCCGGCACCCGCCGGGATCCTTTTGCGCAGCAGGATCCTGCAGCCGCGGAGCCCGCCAGCAACTTTAGCCAGCGACGTGGCCGCCTTCCAGACCAGGTTCTCCTCCAGGCGCAGGTCCGGCATCCCCTCGCATCCCAGTTCAAGAGTCGGGGAAGGGTGGAATTCGATGTCGTCATGCAGATCGATGCTTTGAAAAACGGTGCGGATTTCGTGATACCCGTCGGCCCGTTGGCCCAGGACCGCCAGCGCCAGGTTGATCTTTGCGAAGGATCGGACGAGAAGCGGTGAATGCACAGGGTGTTTCCTCGCCGGCTATTGTCCCGCAAACCAGACTCGCTCCATGGATGGAGCTGCGAATATGCTGAACCGCAAAGCCGGTTCAAGACGGCAAAGTTTATTCTGCCGCATGCCCGAGAGGGGGATTCGCGCCTTAATTCCGTATGAGCTTGGGCGGCTTCTTCTGCTTCCGGATGGTGTCCTGAACTTTCTCCAGTTTCTCGCGCACCTTTTGAATTTCCTTGGGGTCCGTACCGGTATGGATCGAGCGGGTCCAGGCATCCTGCGCTTTGGTCAGGTTTCCGGTTTTAAAATAGAGGTCGCCGATGTGGTCATGGATGGTCGGATCGTTTTTCACGATTTCCACGGCCTTGAGCAAGTACTCCTCGGCCTTCTCCAACTGGTTGAGTTTGTAAAAAGCCCATCCGAGCGAGTCGAGGTACGCGCCGTTGTTGGGATCGAGCGCCAGCGCCTCTTCGACGTACTTCACCGCTTCATCCAGGCGCACGCCCCGGTCTGCCAGCATGTAACCGATGTAATTCAAAACCACGGCGTTCTTGGGATTGTCCTTCAGCACCTCCTTGAAGAGGCTTTCGGCTCGGTCGAAATCTTTCTGCCGTTCGTAAATCGTCGCCAGCTGGAACTTCACCCGTTCCCCATCAAGTTTCTTGTCCTCGGCCCGGCGCAGTATCTTTTCCGCTTCGGAATACTTTTCGGTCTGAAGGTAAATCTGGCTCAGGTTAACGTAAATATCGATGTTGGAGGGATCGGCCAGAAGCATTTTCTGCAGGATTTCAATGCCTTCCTTCGTCTTGCCGGCGTCGGAAAGGGCTCTCGCATAAACCAGGCCCAGGCTTGTATCGCCGGGGTTCTTTTCGTACTGCTGCTTCCCCAAAGCGACGGCCTTGTCAACCTGCCGGTTGACCCGGTAAGCATTGATCAGGAGAAACATGAGGCGCGGATTGGGCTGCGGATCGTTCTTCACGATGTTTTCGTAAATCTCGATCGCCTTCTCGTTCTCTCCCAGGTCCTGATAGGCTGCGGCGAGGTGTTGCTGGAAAACGACCCGGTTGGCTTTGCTCTCGACGCTGGAATCCTTCGTCCTCTCGAGCAGGAGGGCAAAGATCTTGGCCGCTTCCGCGGGGTTACCGCTCTGCTCATAGGCCGTTCCGAGATAGAAACGGGCCTCGAAGTTGTCCGGGGCGTCTTCAACCACGTCTTTCAGGAGTTTGATGGCCCGGGCGTACTCCTTCGCGCCGATCAATGCGCGGCCGAGCAGCAACTGGGATTCCTTGTCTTGGGGCTCAGCCTTGATGATCTCCTCGAGAACCTGCTGAGCACTGCCGAATTCACCCGAATCAAGAAGCGAGGAGGCCAGCTGACGCTTGATCGAAGGATTATCCCCTGTAACCTCCAGCAGCTTGCGAAAAAGTGGAGCCGCTTCTTTATGGCGATCGAGCCGAGAATAGAGATTCGCCAGGGTCAGGAGGCTTTTGGGGGCATCCGGCTGGTTCTTGAGGGCTTTTTGAACGTACTCTATGGCTTTTTCGGTTTCGTTGCGCTTCTCGTAGTATTCCGCGATTGCCAGGTATCCCGCATCCGTCGAGGGCACGAGCGACTGGAATTTTTCAAAAGACTGGATGGCCTTTTCGGGATTTCCCAATTCAAAATAAGACTGGCCCAGCGCGAAATAGGGCCGTTCGTCGTCGGGGGCGTCTTCGCACATGGTTTCCAGTTCCTGGACCGCCTTCTTCAACGATTCCCTGGCTGCAGCCCGGTCTTTCCCCTGCATGCGGAAATAGAGGTTGGCCAGGAGCCAATGAGGCTCGGGATTTTTAGGTTCAATCCTCGCCGCCTCTTCGGCTTCGACCAGCGCCTCGCGCAGGCTGCCGGTCTTTTCCAACAGGGACGCCAATCCAACCCTCACCGAGGCACTCCCCTCGTTATATCGAAGGGCGTTACGCATCTCTGTGATCGCCCGCGCCAGGTCTCCCTTGTCCTCATACCATTTGGAGAGTGAATAGTAGTAATAGCTCTTGGCACGGTCTTGCGGCGCCTTGGTCTGCAGCTCTTTGTCGAGATCAATGGGGGCATTCGGACGAGGTTTTTCCTGTCCCCTCACGACAACAGTGAACACCAACAACATCAGAACTGGCACTGCAAGGAAGTCTCGCAGGCAGCGAAGACCGTGTCTCATATCAGGCAACTTTCTTGGCTCTTGAATTTACAGGCAGGGAATTATGGCATATGCAGACGCGGGTTTCCAGCCGACGGGGTCCTGAACCAGAATCAGACCAAGAAGAAATCCAAGGCCTTCAAGTATCACATCTGTAAATTCTTGTTTTTCAGGCAAGATTTATTGAATCGTGAAAACGGTGGTGAAAGCAACAAGTTCGCAGTTTTCAGTATCAGTTCGCAGTTCCTCATGCGACTGCGAACTGATACTGAAAACTGCGAACTGCTAACTCTCAGTCTAATTTGGTTCCGGCCAAAGGCTGCGTCAGGGGATTCTTATGTTTCTTCCTCGCCGTTCAAAACCGTTTTGCGTAACGAGAAAACTTCGCTCAAATCCGGGAAATGCAATTAGACAGTGTGGACAAGGGAAAGGCAGACGCCATCCCCCGCCAATCAACTGTCATCTGGAGGTCATTATGAGGTTAAAAAGGTCTTCGCTGGTCCTGGTAAGTCTTGTGGTACTGGGCCTGGCGCTCACACCGGTTTCGGCGCTGGCGCAGAAAAGCAGTACAGTATCTGCGGAAAAAGTGAACCTGAACACCGCAACTGCCGAACAATTGCAGACGCTGCCCGGGGTCGGGCCTTCCACGGCCAAAAAGATACTCGAGCATCGAGCAAAGATCGGAAAATTCACCAAGGTAGAGGAGATCCTCAACGTCAAGGGGATCGGAGAGAAAAAATTCCAGCAGATGAAGGACCGCCTGGTCATCTAATGCGGCGTAGAGAACCGGGTTCCTTTCACACCTGGATGCGGGCGGGCGGACCTGCTTTATTCCGTCCGCCCGGAATACAGGCCATCAGGCATCCGCTGCGCCCCCGGCCGTTAAGGCTCATCCCATTGAAAAAACACAACAGGCCATTTATGAACCATGGTACTTAGGGGGCGAAGATCAGGTGGGGATGGGCCCGAACCCACTGCGCCGGTTGGGGCAACGGAGATGTAAAAGCTTCCACGCGCCGGGCCAGAGCCAGCAGGTTCCCGTTTTCATCCAGGAGCCGCCATTCGTAGGCGTCGTAAGCGGAAGTAAGGAGACTCAAATCCATGCCATGGGCAAGGCGAGCTTTATCCCCGTCCGACAGCACGATGGCAGGGATTTCACCCAGGAGGTTGTGCATGGGAATGATTCTCTCCAGGAAGTACTCCCTGGGGTGGAACTTCGTGCCGTCTCCCATGGGAACGGCGGATTCGATCGGAAATTCGCCGCTGCGGGTGCGTCGCAACTGCACGAGGTGAGCGCCGCAACCATATTCTTTCCCCATGTCGTGGGCCAGGCTGCGTGCATAGGTTCCGGATGCGCAAACCAGTTCGAACTCGGCCTGATTCTTGTCGACTCCGAGCACTCTCAGCGATTGGACATGAACTGTTTTGGTGACTTCACCCATGTCGATGCCTTTGCGTGCATAGGCGTACATCGGCTTCCCCTGAACCTTCTTGGCTGAGTAGGGGGGAATCGTCTGGGTGATTCTCCCGGTGAAGCGGGAACAGATCTCCTCCAGCCTCGCCTGGTCCAATTCCGGATTCGTATCTTGACCCGAAGGTTCTCCATCGAGGTCGAAAGTGGTGGTGGCGAAACCAAAGCGCATCACGCCCCGGTACACCTTGTCGCAGGACAGGAAATAGTTGGTCAGGCGCGTCGCGCGTCCCAGCGTGAGTGGAAGCACGCCCGTTGCGAACGGGTCCAGCGTTCCCGTATGGCCCACTTTCTTGATCCGCGTGAGATTCCGGATTTTGGCAACGACATCGTGCGACGTCCAACCGGAAGGCTTGTCGATGACAATCACACCGTCCATCGGGCGTCAGCTTTCTTTGATCTCGTCCAGCAGCTGGTCGATGTGCTCGCCATACTCCTGGGAGGAATCGATCCGGAAGACCAGTTCCGGCGAATATTTCATGCGGATGCGCTGGCCGAGTTCCCGCCGGATCCAACCGGCGGCGTGATTTAACGCTTCCATGCTTTCCTGCTTGCGCTTCTCGTTTCCCAAGGTGGAGAAATAGACCCTGGCGTGGTGCAGGTCGGGACTCAGATCGACGCCGGTGATGGTAACCATGCCGATTCTTGGGTCCTTGACGCCCCGGTAGAGCATCATGCCGATTTCCTGCTGAATCTGCAGGGCCAGCCTCTGGGTTCTGCGGGTTGTTTGCATAGGGTCCTACGGGTCGATATAGGTTACCTGACAGTCGACTAGCAATTCTTGCAGTATGTTTTCCGCCTCATGGACAAAATCCTGTGTCACCCGCTCGAGGACCGCGTTGTCAGCGCTGACGGTCACCGCCGCAAGTTTGGCCCTCTGCCACAGATTCTGGTGGTCGACCTCGGCAATCGAGAAATTCGACCGGGCTCGCAGGCGGTCCTGAGCCTTGCGCAGGATCATCCTTTTTTCTTTGAGCGACTGCGAATAAGGGAGATAAAGTTCCAGGGTGCAATAGGCGATCGGCATACAGGTTCAGGGGCGAAGCGCCGGGCCTCTCGCCTTTCCCCGATTGCGCGGACGCCCGTTGGCATCACGGCAAGCGGAGAAACAGCTGGGGTACGGCAGCTGCCGCCGGACATTACAGTGAGGTGGGCTGCACTTTCTCGATGATATAAGCCTCGATGATGTCACCGACTTTGACATCCCCGAAATTATCGATGCCTATACCGCACTCAAAGCCGGATTTCACTTCCGAAACATCGTCCTTGAAGCGGCGCAGCGATCCAATCTTGCCCTCGTGGATGACAACATTGTCGCGAAGCAGGCGCACTTCGGCGTTCCGCCGTATGAGGCCGTCGATGATATAGGACCCGGCGATGAAACCATACTTCGGGACCTTGAAGGTGTCTCGCACTTCGGCCCGTCCGAGATACTTCTCGTGCGAGGTTACATCGAGCATGCCGATCATGGCGTTCTTGATGTCGTTGGCGACATTGTAAATTACCGTGTAAAGCCTGATTTCGACCCCTTCGCCGTCGGCCAGATCCTGGGCCTTGCGCTCGGGCCGGACATTGAATCCAATCACGATGGCGTTGGAAGCGGAGGCCAGCAGCACATCGGTTTCGGTGACGGCGCCGGCGCCGCTGTGCAGAATTCTCACTTTCACTTTGTCGGTGCTCAGCTTGTTCAGCACATCGCTCAGCACTTCCACGGAACCCTGGACGTCGGCCTTGAGAATGACCGGCAGCTCCTTGACCTTCCCTTCGCGCATCTGTTCGAAAAGGGCCTGGAGCGAGAAGCGGGAAGAAGAGCGGAGGCTCTTCTCGCGCACCTTGGCCTGGCGATATTCGGCAACCTGCCTGGCCTTGGACGCGTCTTCGAACACCTGGAAAGTGTCGCCGGCGCGCGGCAGGTCCTGGAGACCCTGGATTTCGACCGGCACCGAGGGTCCTGCCTGCTCGATGACTTCGCCTCGATAATTAACCAACGCGCGGACGCGGCCGTGGACATTACCGGCCACGAAAGAGTCGCTCACATTCAGGTTTCCGTTCTGCACCAGAACGGTGGCCACGCAACCTCGCCCTTTGTCGACCTTGGCCTCGAGAACGACTCCCGCCGCCAGCCTGCGGGAGTTGGCTTTGAGATCTTTCATGTCGGCCACGAGCAGGATCATTTCCAGCAGGAGGTCGATATTGGTTTTCATCTTGGCCGATACCGGCACCGTCACGACATCCCCGCCCCAGTCTTCGGCAAGCAGCCCTTGGTCGGACAGGGCCTGTTTTACGCGGTCGAGTTGTGCGCCCGGCTTGTCGATCTTGTTGATGGCGACAAGGATCGGAACATTGGCGGCCTTGGCGTGGTGAATGGCTTCCACAGTCTGCGGCATAACGCCGTCGTCGGCGGCAACCACCAGAACGACGATATCGGTGGCCTGCGCGCCTCGGGCGCGCATTAGTGTGAAGGCCTCGTGGCCGGGAGTGTCGAGGAAGGTGATGTTCCGTCCCTTGATGTCGACCTGGTAAGCGCCGATATGCTGCGTAATGCCGCCGTGCTCGGTGGCCGTTACGTTCGTTTGCCGGATGGCATCGAGAAGAGAGGTTTTCCCGTGGTCCACATGGCCCATGATCGTAACCACAGGCGGCCGCGTGGTGTAATCGGCGGGATTGTCGGCTACTTCCTGTTTGGCTTCGGCTTCCTGCTCAAACGTGATGACCTCGGCTCTGAATCCGAACTCCGCGCAAATCTGCGTGGCGATTTCGAGGTCGAGCGCCTGGTTGATGGACGCCAGGATTCCCCTGGAGATGAGCTTCTGGATGATGTATTTGGACTTAATGTCCATTTTCTCCGCCAGCTCTTTCAGGGTCACGCCCTCGGTAATGGCAACGGGTCTGAAATCCTCGGGGGATTCCGGAACGCGCGGCAGTTCAATGACCTTGGCGACACGTTCCACCGGCTCGGGCCTGGCGCCGGGTTTCTTTTTGCGAACCAGTCGCATTTGAGAGGCTGGACGGGCGGCTGCCGGCTTCTCCTGGATCGTTTTGAAGATCTTCTCGGTAATGTCGGGAGCGGCAACTTTTTCAGCGCTGGTACGCATCAATATTTTTGTTTTAGCTTTCGGGAGAATGATTTTCTTGATAGCCGGAGCGGGTGGCGCGGCAGCTTCAGCCGGTTTTGCCGCTTCAACCGGGGCAGGTTGAGCCTGCGCCGGCTCGGCTGCCGGACCGGGCTCGACAGGAGCTTCAGCCTCAGCCGACGGTGCTGCCGTCGGCGGCAGTGCGGCTTCGAGTTCAACAGCCGCAGCTGCGGGAGGCGCAGGCTCTCCGAGAAACTGGCGGGCGATTTCGCTGGGAGTGAGTTCCGCCGATTTGGGAGCGGCTGCCGAAACGGCTTCCACCAGCTCCGCGGATTCACGATCATAGTGCTTGCGCCCTTTGCGCGGCGCCAGCGAAGGCTTTGGAGCCTCCTCTTCGACTTTATGCTCTTCCGCTTTTTTTTCTTTGGGAGTCGCGGGTTTTGCGGGCGCCTTCCGTGCTTTGCGAGCCGCGGGGGCCACGGGGGCCGCGGCCGGGACTTCAACCGGGGCCGGAGCTTCAACCGGGGGAGCCTCCTGCGTCGGTGACGCCGCCTTTTTGGAAGCGGCTTTTTTCTCCGCGCGGCGCGCTGCCTCAGCTTCTTTTTCCTTGCGCTGCTGCGCCTTCTTCTCTTCGTCCGCTATCCGCGCTTCTGCAGCTTCCCTGGCCGAAAAGATCTTTTTGCGGATGGTCTCGGCAAAATTGGCGTCGATCGTGGCGGTCGGCGAAAAAACGTACAGCCCGAGCTTTTTTAACTCAGCAAGGATGGCCTGATTCTGAACTGAGCACTCGGCCGCCAGTTCCGCGACTGTAATTTTATCCATTTGTACCACGACCTCTGAAAAATCGCTGTTGTTCCCAAGCTGGCTGGGTAATCGATTATTTTAAGCGAATAAAGCCTGTCTCCGCAACTGATTCGCGCTGCCTTCCGCTTCGCTTCTCTTTACTCTCCGCCGCCGGATCCGGAATCCTTGGACTCCGCTTCCGGCTCAGCCTCACTCTCATCGGGCAAAGAAACCGGCGCCTCCTCGGCCGAAGACGTTTCGTCGGCGGGTTGCGTTTCGGCTGTTTCAGGGGCTTTCAGCGCTGTCGGCAATTCGACACCCTCGGGAACTTCGATTTCGACTTCTTCAAACAGATCCCGCGCGGCTTCCATAATCTTGATGGCAGTCTTGTCGCCAACCCCTGGAATCTCGGTGAGGTTTTCCTCTCCCATTTCCAACAGTCGTTCGACATTCTCGATGCCCGCCTCGCGCAACTTTTCGATGACGCGCTCGCTGATCCCTTCCAGCTCATTAAGCGAGGTCGAGGATGATGTGAGGGAGTCCATCACGCTGAGCACCTCGAGCTTTTTCTGCTCTTCGCTCTTCACGTCGATCTGCCAGCCGATCAGCTTCGAGGCGAGGCGCACGTTCTGCCCCTTCTTCCCGATGGCGAGCGACTGCTGCTTTTCTTCGACGATCACCTCCATCCGCTTTTCCAGCGGGTCGAGAACCAGCACCTTGGAAATCTTGGCAGGATTCAGCGCATTGGCGGCGTAGGTTGCCGGATCGTCCGACCACTGGACAATGTCGATCTTCTCCCCGCGCAGTTCGCGGATGATGGAATTGATTCGCGATCCTTTCATTCCCACGCAAGCCCCCACGGGGTCGACATCCCGGTCGGTCGATGCCACGGCCACTTTGGCGCGATCACCCGGCTCATGGACGGCGTTTTTCACCACAATGGTCCCATCGTAAATCTCCGGGATTTCCATTTCGAAAAGCCGCAGGAGGATTTGAGGGTCGGTGCGCGAAAGGATCACCTGGGGCCCCTTCGATGACTGCAAAACCTTGGATATGACGGCCCGAACCCGTTCGCCCTGCTTATAGGTTTCAATCCGGGACTGCTCCCTTAGAGGCAGTAGCGCTTCGGTCTTCCCGATATCGATGATCATGTCGGGGCCTTCGAAGCGCTTGACGACCCCGTTCACCATCTCGCCGATCTTTTGGGAATACTCGTTATAGATGTTGAGCCTCTCCGCCTCCCGGACCTTCTGCAGAATGACCTGCTTCGCGGTCTGGGCAGCGATCCGGCCCAGAACGTCGGTCGGCTTGGGGATCTCCACCGTGTCGTCCAGTTCGAGGCTCTCATCGATCTGCTTCGCCTCTTCCAGTGAAATCTCGAGCGCCGGGTTCTCCACCGTAGCCACGACCCTTTTCACCGCGAAGATTTCTACCATCCCGGTCTCCGGATCGAAGCGGGCGCTGACATCCTCATTGGTCTTGTAAAATTTCCGGGATGCCGCCACCATCGCATCCTCAAGGGCCTGGATGATGATCTTCGGATCGATGTTTTTTTCTTTGCCGATCTGCTCGATGGTCTGAGTAATGATATTTGACATATTTCCAAACCTCTGGGCTCGCGGCCCTAGATCTCGATCACGAGATTCGCCTTTTCGATGTCAGCCAGGGCAATTTCCACTTTCTTTCCGGTGGAAAGTTCAACGCCCAGCCGCCCGTTGGTTACACCTAATATCTTTCCTTTGAAATTCTTCTGCCCGTCAACCGCAACTCGCGCGCGAATCCGCGCGGACTTCCCGGTAAAACGGGCGTAATCCGAATCCTTTACCAGCGGCCTGTCGAGGCCCGGGGAGGAAACCTCCAGCACGTAGCTGAAGGGAACGATATCCTCCACATCCAGCAAAACGGAAAAGCGTTTGCTGAATTGTTCGCAGTCGCTCAGCGTTACTCCCGAGGGCTGGCGGTCGATATAAATGCGCACCACAGACCGCCCTCCGGAGCCTTTGACCTCGACCAGGACAACCTCCAGCCCAAGCGAGGACGCCTCCTTTTCAGCGAGTGTTGTGATTTCGGCTTCCAGAGATCTGCGATCATTCGCTTCCATTCCGGATTCCAATGCCCCCAAAAATAAAAAAGTGGGCGCAACCTGCCCACTTTTTTCAAAGCTAGCTTACTAAAAATACCTGAGATTGCCCAAAAGATCAAGAACAGGCCGGAACCGCTGCCGATTCAGACTGCCGCTGGGATTACCCGACCGAACCGAGAAGGTCCTCTCGTGACTTGTGGTTCATCGAGTGCAGATCGTGTCTCTTTTCGGCGTCGGTGTCGGGATCGTTATCGATGGAAATCCCTCTATTTCTTCGGTGCCGTTGGGGCTGTCGGAGGAGCGGGTGGCTCAGCATAATCGGACTCCGCCTTCGATAGTTTATCGAAAGATTCCTTGTCCGCGATTTTTACAATCGGCTCCCCTTTGACCTGGGCATAAAAGCCGTCCTTTGCCGGCTTGCCGAACGAGCACTCGACTTTCACGGCACCCTTTTGTTTGAAAACCACATGAATCGCCGGCTTGTCCAGGCCGTAGGACGCTGCGTCCGCGGGCTGATTCACAAACTCCTTGACCGGCTTTTCGAGCGCGTCCAGAATCCCGTTGACCCCCTCCCACCTGGTCTTTTTCTTGGCGTCACCCAAAACCCAGTCGCCGCTTCCTTCTGCTTTAGTGAAAACGAAGGTGCCGTTGGGATTGGTCAGCGTGATGCCGTCGATATCCCAGCGCTGGAAGGAGGCCAACGCTTTATCCCTCATGTCTTCAGGGGATTTGAGCAGCTTGTCCAGGAAATCCTTCTCGACAAAGAATAGCTCTTTTCGGCTTTCGTCCCGGGCGATGTAAAGCTCGGTCGGCTTGGGGATGAGATCATCCTTCTTGGCGTCTTTCTCTGCCGGCTTCGGCGGCTTCTCCCCCTTTTTCAAGAGCTTGGATTTTTCCATGCCGATCGTGAGATGCCGCAAGGCTCGGTCCTTACCTACCGTGAGCCTGAGATCGGCCGTGGGCTTGTCGAAACCGAGGCTGGAGTAATCATCGGGGTTTCCTTCGAAGAATTCCTTAACCTTGCCCGAGGATACCGAGCTCAGGAGGCCGCTTACGGCGGAGGAATCGGCGGCCCAGCGTTCCTTGCCCTGGACAAACCAGCGGTCGTTCTCCTTGGCCAATGTCAAGTCACCCTTGGAGGAGTGAAGCTCGACACCTTGGGTGTCGAATTGCTCGAAGGCGAGGATGGACCTGTTGCGCAGATCCTCCAGCTTCTTCTTGAATGCTCCTGCCACGCTGTTGGAAACGAGGAATACCTCGTTTTTCCCTTCGAGCGCACCATACGTCGAACTGCCCGTGGGATTGTTGTTGCCCAGCCTGATTTTATACTCTTTCCCGTCCTTGGTTTTGATCTGGACGGCCACTTGGGGCGGGTTCAGGCCGAAAGGGGCAAGATCGGCCGCGCTTGGCTCGAGGGTGCTTTCGCGGCTCAAATCCGAAGCTGTCGATGCGATCCGATTCAGCTCCTCGGCGTCGGCATCCAGGGCTTTGGGCGCGGTGATCTTCCACTCCTTCTCCCCGGATCGGACCGCGGTGATGTGCTGTTCGGGTGTGATCAGGTCTATCTGCTGAATCGAGGCGCTTTCCGTTTTCCAGATGCGGGTTTCTTCCTGTTTAGCTTTTTCGCGCTTTTCGCCGCCTTTGATCTCATAAAAATAGACGTAGGCACCCAGCGCGGCGCCAATGATCAGCAGGATGAATGTCCCTTTGAAACGCATCCTATCTCCTCCGCCGGTTCCAAACGACTATGCCTGCAACCAGGACGACGCCGGGCAGGAAGAAAACAGTGACCAGCCGCAGCATGCTCTGCTGGCTCTGCGAAAGGATAATCCTCCGGTCGACCGGGTCCTTGGGCCGGATGGAGATGAGATCCTCATCCTGTGACAGCCAGCTGATCATGTTCAAGAAAAGGTTCCCGTTGCCCTGGGCGAAATAGGCGTTGACGGCGAAATCGGAATCCCCGACCACAACCAGACGCGCTTTCTGGGCGGGGCCCTTGTCGCTTGCCGGCTTTACTTCCTTGCTGGCGGCGACCGCCAGGCTGAGCGGCCCTTGCAGATCCTTGCCTTCCTTGAAGCTCACCCGCCCGGTCTTCATTTCGGACTCATCGGTTTCACCCCAGCTGTTCGGGTTGCTTTTGAACAGCGATTCCACCGTAACCCCTGCGACAGACTCCTTGGACGGCTGTACCGAGCGGGCCATGGGGAAGAAGGTCATCACCCGGAACCGATCCGTGATCTTGTGGCTTTCATAGCGGAGAACCAAAGGGATTTCTGGCCCCGCCCCCATCAATCGGCCGGCCCCGCTGGCGTCCAGCACGACGTCGTTATCAACCGTGATCCCCCACCCCTTGAGCAACGGATCCAGGGACGGAGCGGGTGCGGGATCGACCAAAACCAGAAGGCCGCCGCCGCCATTCAGGAAATCGTTCAGAAATTTATATTCCTGGGCAAAGGGCTCCTGAGTTGGCCCGGCCAACACCACCACTTTGGCATCCGGGGGCACCTTGGCATCGTTCGTCAGGTTGACGGTTTCGACCTTAAAGCCCTGATCCTCCATCGCTTTCTTGGCTGCGGAGTAACCGCTGCGCTCGGTGTCGGCCGGGTCTTTCTCACCATGCCCCTGTACGAAGTAGACCTTTTTCGCCTCGGTGCGTTGCACCTTGATGATCGCGTTCGTCAGATCCTCTTCGCGGACCTCTTCAGACCTTTTCTCTACCTTCTCCTTGCGTCCCTCATAGATCAAAATCACGGTCCCGTACTTTGTTTGGGAGCCGGTGAAGGGGTTAGAGGAAGTGCCGTAAACGGTAACATCATAAGATTTAGCTAGTTCCGGGCGACGGTCGGGATCGATGAATTCGACCCGGACCTGACGGCTGATGGCTTTATAGCTGTTCAACAGTTCGCGGAGAGGCGGGTATTCCCCTCCCGGGAAAAAGACTTTGACGTCCAGGTCCTTGTTAAGCTTGCTCAGAACCTGGGTGGTCTGGGGGGCGAGCGTGTATCGGCCGATGCCTGTCAGGTCGAACCGTTTTACATGTCTTTGGCCGACGTAATTCAAGCCGGACACAACCCCGAAAACCAGCACGACCGAGATCACATAATTCGAGGCATACTTGGTGGAGCGACGGCCAAGAGTATCCAGGATCTGGCGGTAATTCGCCGCCAGGCCGGCCACGATGAGGACGCCGCCCAGGATCGCCAGCCCAATAGTCCATTTGTCCCAGACGTTGGTCACGGAATACCAGATTGCCGCGCCCACCAGAACGAGCAGGCCAAAGGTGTCGAGCTTCTGCAGGATCTTGTTCATTAGCTTTTCCACCTCATACTTTCAAGAGAGCGATAGGCAAGGAAGAGACCGACAAACGCGAAGGTCACGTAGAAAATAATATGACTCGTGTCGATCACGCCTTTGATGAAATCGTCGAGGTGCCCGATCACAGAAAGGTAGCTGAGAACATCTTTGGCCATTCCCTGGGCGCCGACCGCGAACGACTCGATCAGCCAGAGAACGAGGATTACGCCGAACGTAATCACGACCGCCACGATCTGGTTTTCGGTCAGGGTCGAGATGAATAGGCCGATGGCCAGAAGAGCGGCCCCGTACAGGAAAAGTCCCAGAAAGCCTCCCAGGATCGGCTTCCACTCCGGTTGTCCATAAATGAACAGCGCTGAAATGGTGATTCCGCTGGCCAGGAACATGATCACGAGAAAGGTCAGGCTGGCAAGGTACTTGCCCATCATCGCCTGAAAATTACCTACCGGCGTGGTCAGCAGCAGCTCAATGGTGCCCCGCTTTTTCTCTTCCGCGAAAAGCCCCATGGTCAACATCGGGATCATGAAGAGCAGCACCACGCTGGTCGTGCCGAAAAAGCTGCGGCTCACAATCCCGGGCACATCCACCGGCTGCATGCCCTGTCCCATTTGGGCCTGCATCATCGTGTTTTGCACGACTGCGGTAAGAATGCCGTAGAAGAAGAATCCGCAGAGAAAAAGAAATACCGTCAAGACCACATAGGCAATAGGGGAGACGAAATAAGCCTTAATCTCGCGCTGCCAGATTGCCAGGATGTTTTGCATAACAACCCCTTAAACAGAAACCGGGTTCGGCAGGCAGGAGCCCGCCTACTCCTTGGTCACCAGGTTTATGAACACATCTTCAAGGCTCATGGAAACCCCGCGGAGTTCCAGGAGTCCCCAGCCAGAGGAGACCACGGTGGACGCAAGGGTTCTTCGCAAATCGGTGTCCAGCTTGCATTCAACATTAAAATTGGAGGGATTTCCGTTATCTTCCCCTTCGGCCTCAACCCGCATTACGCCGTCGATCGACTGCAGTTTTTCGGTAACGGCCTGGCGGGGTCCGTCAACGGTCAGCGCTATTCGCTCAGCGCCTTTGACCTGATTGGTGAGCCCCTGAGGCGTGTCCATCGCCACCACTTTACCCTTGTTGATGATGACTACCCGGCTGCAGGTCATGCTCACTTCAGGCAGGATATGCGTGGAGAGGATCACGGTGTGGTCGCCTGCCAGGCTTTTGATCAGGGAGCGGATCTCAGAGATCTGCTTCGGATCCAAACCGATGGTAGGCTCGTCCAGGATCAGGACCTCAGGATTGTTGAGGAGCGCCTGGGCCACGCCCACTCGCTGCTTGTATCCCTTGGAGAGCTTGCCGATGATCCGGTCGCGCACATCCCCGATGCTGCACTTCCCCATCACTTCATCCACGTGCTGCCGGCGCTGCGACGAAGGTGCTCCCTTGATTTTTGCGACGAAATTCAGATAGGACTCGACGGTCATTTCCGGATAGACCGGCGGATTTTCCGGAAGGTATCCGATCCGCTTTCTTACCTCGAGGCTTTCTTCAAATACATCGTATCCGGCCACCCGCGCCGTCCCGTCGGTGGCGGGCATGTAGCATGTAAGGATCCGCATCGTGGTTGTCTTGCCGGCGCCGTTCGGGCCGAGGAACCCGAGGATCTCACCCTTTTCGACCTTGAAGGAAATATCATCAACCGCCTTGCGGCCATTGAACACCTTGGACAGATGCTCGACTTCTATCACGGAAAAGCCCTCCCCACGGGTTGTTTCAAGAAAACGCAGAATTTTATTGAAACCCGAACCAAGAGTCAATATAATAGCTGGCTCGATTCTTGATGTACCGGTTCGGGCGGCACTTCGGCTGACTCCGTTGCAGAACGAGGCGGAGTACTCATTCCATCAGCAACTCAGGGCGGACCAAAATCTCAGGAAGAAAGCCTCCGGGCTCTTCCGGTGGGGAACCCCCTAGGTGTGTGGAGAAATCCAGGCGAGTGGGCCCCCCTTTTGGGTATGGAACGGGGCGGGCGGCGGAAATGTGGCAGGTTCAGCGCTCCAATGGCGGCAGCGGCAAGCCGGCCAGATTTATGGAACGACCTGCATAAAGCGTCGTATAAGGCAGTATGAGGCACATAATTGCTGGCTTTTTCGAGGGCGGAAGCAACCCTCAGCGGATAATATTTAATAAATCTTTAAAATCGGCCCGGCTCAATGAAACCTTTTCCCGCATCATCGCATCTATATAGCTGAAGGCATCTCGGGTTCGCAGGCAGCGGGCCAGGGCACCCGCTGAAGCAAGTTCACTCAAAGAAAGGATAGGCTTGGCAGGCAGGGGAAAACTCCGCACTGTTAAGGCGAAAAACGAATGATCGAACTGGAACAGGACGACATCTTTGAAAACCCGGATCTTTTCGATTCGGGCCACATCTCCGAAGTAGACGGCGAAACCCATGAATTCGGCGGTGGCGAATTCTCTGGGCTGACGCGCGACAATTATGTCGACAGGGTTCGCTTCGACCGCATCCCTGATGAATCCCGTAGTGTGGGCAAAGAGGAATCGGCGGCTTCAGCAGACCCCCTCTATATTTATTACCGGAGCATGAGCAAGATTCGCCTCCTGACACGCGAAGAGGAAGTCTATCTGGCAAAGAAAATTGAGTCCGCCAAGCTCAACACGCTCCGGCTCCTTTCTCTGACGCCGGTGAATACCCGCAAGGTTGTCGAGCTGGCACCGGAGCTGCAGCTGGTTTCCAGTGCCGGGAATATGCCCCAGGTCAGCCTTGTCGACGCCAAACGCGACAGCGTAGATCCCGAGGTCTCGCTCGAAGAACGCAACCGGTTGCGCGACATAGAGATCCGGAAAATTGTCGTTCGCCTTGAGAAGCTGGAAATCCGCTACAGGGAGATGAAATCCGCCCTGTCGGGCGCCAAAGGCAGCGTACGCACCAAACTCGTCGCTAAAATTAAAACCACCCGGGAAAGCATTTACCAGACTCTCTCGAGAATCGATTTCAGCGAAGGGCAGATCAATGACCTGATTTGCGCGATCGGGAGCGTCGTAGGGGAAATGGAAAGCGGCCAGCGCGAACTGGTCCGGCGATCCAAGTCTGGATCATCGGATAACAAGGTTCTCCGCGAATTGCGCACCCGCATGCGCCATTTAGTGAAGGATACTCTCACCAATCCGGCAGAGTTGCGCCGGATTTTCAACCTGATAGACGAAAACAAGCGCGAAATGGGAAGGGCCAAGGATGAGTTTGTCCGCGCCAATCTGCGCTTGGTCCTGAGCATCGCGAAAAACTACTCCTATCCCGGCCTCGACCTGCTCGACCTGGTTCAGGAGGGGAATATCGGCCTTATGAAAGCCGTCGACAAGTTCAATTACCGGCTCGGACACAAGTTTTCGACGTATGCCACCTGGTGGATCCGCCAGAGCATCACTCGCGCCATTGCCGACCAGGGACGCACCATCCGAATTCCGGTTCACATGGTGGAAGCCATGAATCGTGTACTGAAGACCTCGAATGAGCTCACGAAGAGGCTTGGAAGGGAGCCTTCCGTGCACGAACTGGCCAAGGAACTGAAAACCCCGGTGGCTAAGATCACCCAGATTCTCAAGGCCGCCCAGGAGCCGATTTCGCTGGAGGCGAGCATTGCGGACAATAAGGACGCTGTGCTGAACAAATTTATCGAAGATAAAAACGCGGTTTCTCCGGATGACGACGTCATGCGCCACAACCTGCGCGACGCCACGGATTCCGCACTTCAGACCTTGTCGCCGCGCGAGCAGGAAATTGTCCGCATGCGATACGGCCTGAACGACGCCGGGAAGGAGTATACGCTGCAGGAAGTGGGTGAAATGTTCCAGGTCACCCGCGAACGCATCCGCCAGATCGAGGAAAAGGCTTTGTTGAAGCTCCGCAGCCCTTACCGGTCGAGCAAGCTGCGGGAGTTTGCCGATTTCGTAAGCAAGAATTAACCCGCCGGGAAACGCGCCATCCCGGCACCGATTAAGCATGGAAGCCCCCTGTCTCCAGGGGGCTTTTCATTTGGTACGCACTGCAAATCGCCAGGAAACCCCAAGGTCGATTTTCCGCGAGACCGCGCGGGCGTCTCCGACCCGTCTATTTGACGGCTTTTTTTAGATCGCTGCCGGCTGCGAACTTGGGTACTTTGCGGGCGGCGATTTTGATCACGGCCCCGGTTTGAGGATTGCGGCCTGCGCGGGCTTTCCGCTTGGATACTGAGAAAGTACCGAAACCGACAATCGTCACTTTCCCGCCTTTTTTCAGGGTAGACTTGACGGCGCCGATAAAGGAATTAATCGCCGCGTCCGCCTGGCTTTTGGAAATTCCTACTTCATTCGAGATTTTTGCTACCAGATCGCCTTTATTCAAAGGGTGTTCCTCCTTCATTGTATGTGGCCGGGGGGACCAAGCGGCACTATAAGCATCGTCTTTGCGCTCCGTCAAGGGAATTGCTCCATGGAGAGTGGCGGAAGATGCCTGGTGCAAACCAAGCGGGCCTGCTGCATCGGCCTGTCGGCTGAAGCGTGTCCAGCCCCGAAAGATGAGGTAGGATCAGAAGCGCTTTGTGTGTAGAATCTGGCTTGGCACGGCGGCGGTGCCTCGTCAGGAAGGAAGCAGATTTCCCGTATTTCGGGCCGGCGGAATTCAAATGAAACCAATGACAGAAAAATCAGACATAGAACTCATTGTCCGGGGTGAACATCATGAAGTGTTCCGTGTCCTTGGAGCCCACCCGGTTGAAACTGAAGCCGGACCGGCTGTAGCTGTTCGTGCTTTTCTCCCCGATGCGGCCTCGATTCGACTGGTTTCGGATTCCCTCCCGGCGCCGATACCCATGGTCCGCGTTCATCCTGGCGGTTTTTTTGAAGCCGTTGCGACCGACCGCTCCGATCTCTTTACCTATCGGCTTGAAGTAAGCGATCACGAGGGCAGGAAGACCGAGATTCACGACCCCTATTCCTTTTGGCCGATCCTTACCGACTATGATTTGTACCTTCTGGGAGAGGGAAATCACCTGGAGGCCTACGAAAAAATGGGAGCCCACCCCTGGGAGTGTGGCGGGGTGAGCGGTGTCTTTTTTGCGGTCTGGGCGCCCAATGCCAGCAGGGTCAGCGTGGTGGGAGATTTCAATTCCTGGGACGGCAGGCGGCATCCGATGCGCATCCGGGTGAGTTGCGGAGTGTGGGAGCTCTTCATCCCCGGCCTCGGCGAAGGAACACACTATAAGTATGAAGTCCGGTCCAAGTCCGGCGAACACCTCTTCCTGAAAAGCGATCCCTTCGGTTTCTTTGCTGAAATAAGGCCCAAAACCGCCTCCATCGTGCGCCGGCTCGATCACCATACTTGGGGCGACGGCGAGTGGATGGCGCGCCGGAATGAAAAACAGGGCTTGGACCGTCCAATCTCGATTTACGAGGTTCACCTGGGTTCATGGAAAAGGCATGTGGACGATGTCCATTCGTGGTTGACCTACCGGGAAATGGCCGATGACCTGGTTCGGTATGTCCACGAAATGGGATTTACCCATATCGAACTTCTACCGATAAGCGAGCACCCTTTCGATGGTTCATGGGGCTATCAGACAACGGGATATTTCGCCGTCAGCAGCCGCTTCGGAACCCCGGAAGACTTCCAGTACTTCGTGGACCGGTGCCATCAGAACGACATCGGCGTCCTCCTGGATTGGGTTCCGGCGCATTTCCCGATGGATGGTCACGGCCTGCGCTTCTTTGACGGAACCTACCTTTATGAACATGCCGATCCCAGGCTCGGCGAACACCGGGATTGGGGGACTGCCATTTTTAACTTCGGCCGGACTGAGGTGCGGAATTTCTTGATGGCAAACGCTCTCTTCTGGCTCGATAAGTACCACATCGATGGGCTCCGCGTGGATGCGGTCGCTTCGATGCTCTATCTCGACTACTCGCGCCAGCCCGGCGATTGGGTGCCAAACCAGTACGGCGGGAATGAAAACCTGGAGGCGGTTTCCTTTTTGAAGGAACTCAACACCATCGTTCACGGAAAGTTCCCCAACGTCCTGACCATTGCCGAGGAATCCACTTCGTGGCCCCGCGTATCCCATCCCGTATACGTGGGCGGGCTCGGGTTCAGCCTCAAGTGGAACATGGGCTGGATGCACGATATGCTGGTCTACTTCTCCAAAGACCCGGTCTTCCGCAAATTCCATCACAACAAGCTCACCTTTGCTCTGATGTACGCATTCACCGAAAACTTCGTCCTGGTTTTCTCCCACGACGAAGTAGTGCATCTGAAAGGTTCGATGATCGGCAAGATGCCAGGGGATCACTGGCAGAAATTCGCCAATCTTCGCTCGCTCTACGGGCTCATGTATGCTTTCCCGGGGAAAAAACTCATTTTCATGGGTGGGGAGCTGGGGCAGTATGGTGAATGGAATCACGACGCCAGCCTGGACTGGCACCTGCTTGAATACGAGCCCAACCGCAGGTTGCAGACCTGCCTCCGGGACCTCAATCGCCTATACCGGGAACTGCCTCAGTTTCACTCCATTGATTTCCATTATTCGGGTTTCGAGTGGATTGATTTCGCCGACAGTGATCAATCGATTATCTCCTTTCTGCGCAAGGCGCGGGATCCGGACGACTTCATTGTCGTGGTGGGCAATTTTACGCCGGTGCCGCGATTGGGCTACCGCATCGGGGTTACCCAGCCGGGCGTCTATCAAATCTTATTCAACAGCGATTCGGAAGCCTATTGGGGAAGCAACGTCGGGAACGGGAGCCAGGTTGCGGCGGACGAGGTTTCGTGGCAGGGGAAGCCCTATTCCTTGAATCTCAATCTGCCTCCTCTCGCGGTGATATTTCTCAGGCACGAAAAGGTGCAGCGCTAACGCGATGTCTAAAAAGCCTCTCTGTGTCGCCATTCTTTGGCACATGCATCAACCCGACTATGGGAACAGCCAGGCGGGGGAGATCTACCTTCCATGGACCCGTTTCCACGCCACCAAAGATTATCAGGACATGGCTACTCTCGCGGCCGACGTCCCGGGGCTGCATTTGACCTTCAACCTGGTCCCTTCCCTGATGGATCAGCTGGTCGCCTACAGTGCCGGCAAGGTTAGAGAAACCTACGCTGAATTGACACTTACGGATGCCTCGGTGCTGGATGAGCAGCAGAAGTATTTTCTGCTGCGCGGATTTTTCCAGCTTCCCTACAAAGACATGGTGTTCCCTTATCCCCGTTACAGTGAACTTCTGGAGCGCAGGGGGGCCATCGATGGGCGGGGCGAGTTTCCGGCGGGCTATAAATCGTATACCACGCGAGACTATCGTGACCTGCAGACCTGGTTCAATCTGAGCTGGTGCGGCCATGAATTGCGCCAAGAGCCGGAAATCGCAGCGCTCTTTAAAAAAGGCAAGGGTTTCAAAGAAGAGGACAAGAAGCAGTTGCTCGAATCCCAGGTCGCTTTTATCGGCCGGATTCTTCCGTTTTATAAAAAGCTGATGGAGGAAAAAGGGATAGAGTTATCGGTTTCACCCTACTACCATCCGATCCTGCCCCTGCTTTGCGACACGCGTGCAGCGCGGGAATCCCAGCCTTATCTCCCTCTTCCCGGAAACATATTCAGCTATCCGGGCGATGCGCGGGAGCAGATCCGGCGAGCCGTCGACCGGTTCGCCGAGCTGATGGGCCGCCCTCCGGCAGGAATGTGGCCGTCGGAAGGCTCCATCAGCGACGCGGCGTTGGGACTGGCGAGGGAAGCCGGCATGCGCTGGTTGGCTTCGGATGAAGGTGTTCTGCACCATTCGCTGCGAAAGCTGGAACGGGCGGGGGACCATCTGACGGCCGCGCAGAAATTCAGCGCCTATCGCTGGGGCCCGGGCACGGCCGGCCCCTGCCTGTTCTTCCGTGACCACGGAATGTCGGACCTCATCGGATTCACCTACTCGAAATGGGGCGCCGACGATGCCGCCGCTGATTTCGTCCAGAGACTCCTCGGAATCCGCGCTTCCCTGCCCGACGACGGGAAGCACTATGTCGTGCCGGTCATCCTTGACGGCGAAAATGCGTGGGAGCATTACTCGAACAACGGTGCCGACTTCCTCCGCCGTCTATATCGCGCCCTGGTCAAAACTCATGGCTTGAAACCTGTCACGATGTCCGAGTACCTGGATCTCGAGCCAAGCCGCGAGGAGCTTCCTTCCGTGGTAGCCGGCAGCTGGATCTATGCAAATCTCGCGACCTGGGTCGGTCACGCCGAAAAGAATCGCGGCTGGGAATTCCTCGCTGCCGCACGCGCGTTTCTCGGTACCTGTCTGCGGGAGGGCTGCGACCCTGAACGCTACGAAAAGGCTTATCAGGAAATGTTGATAGCCGAAGGGAGCGACTGGTTCTGGTGGTATGGCGACGATCATTCGACCCAGAATGCCGTCGAATTCGATGCCCTTTTCCGCACCCATGTCAAAAATGTGTATCGGCTGATGGGTCACATCCATCCGCCGGAGCTCGACGCCCCCATCAAGAAAGCAGAGGCCAAAACACAGTACCGCAGCCCCGTGCACACGATCACCCCAAAAATTGACGGCAAGGTAACCGACTACTTCGAATGGCTCGCGGCTGGCTTCGCCACGCCGGGCGGCGGCGAGTCGATGCACAGGAACGAGCGCTGCATCGAAAGAGTTTATTTCGGTTTCGACAAATCACGCTTTTATCTGCGCCTGGACCTGACTGCCTCATGGCGCCGCGGGGCATTGCCGTTGGAACTGGCACTTCAGATTCATTTCGCCTCTCCGATGGATGTGCTGCTTGCGCTCCGGCTGGACGATGCCGGGGATTGGGGCTGCGAAGTACTACGGGCGTCGGTCCAGGAAGTCGCGGTCGAATTCTGCGCGGGCAGGACTTTCGAGCTGGGAATCCCTCTGGAGGACCTGGGGATTTACAAGCCCGAAGAAGCCAGGTTCGCAATCTCAGCTTGCGAAAAGGATCGGGAACTGGAAAGATTTCCCGCCCACAGCTTCCTGGCGGTCATGGTTGATCCCTGGGGAATAGGTCAGCAGGAATGGATGGTATAAGCGCGAATCGGAGCGCTACGTTTCCAATCGTTCGTCAGAAGGAGTATGAGACAGCCCATGGCAAATTTTTTGCTCCCGCCCGAAGACATTTCGGGGATGATCCGGGGACTCAAAAAGCTGGCCGCCAACCTTTATTGGACGTGGAACCAGGAGCCCCAGGAAATCTTTCAGCACCTCTCACCCCGGAGCTGGCAAAACCTGTACCACAACGCCGTAGCTGTGCTGCACGAGGTATCCGATTATGAACTCGGGATCCGCCTGCAGGAACCTGCGTTCGCCAAGCGGGTGCGCGATGCGATCGAAGCCTTCGAAGCCTACCTCTCCGACACCAACACCTGGGGAAGAAAGCACGCCCCAGAATTGCTCGAACACCCGGTTGCTTACTTCACCGCGGAGATTGGATTCCACGAAACGCTGCCGATCGCGGCGGGCGGTCTTGGAATACTCGCGGGGGACCACACCCGCTCCGCCAGCGACCTGGGACTGGGCTTTGTAGGGATCAGCCTCTTTTACCGCGAAGGGTACTTCCAGCAGTCCATCGGCCCCGATGACTGGCAGGACGAATATTACACGTTGCTGAATCCCAAAATTCTTCCCATGGAACCGGTTCTCGACGCCTCGGGCAAGACCCTGGTTTGCAGCATCGACATCGACCTGGCCAAGGTTTACTTCCAAGCCTGGCGGGTGAATGTCGGAAGGTGCCCGGTCTACCTGCTGGACACCAATCGCCCCGAAAACGACCACCTTTATCGTGACCTCTCGCTCCGCGTCTATGGTGGAGACAGAACAACCCGCATCATGCAGGAAATACTCCTGGGCGCCGGTGGAGTCCGCCTGCTGCGCGCGCTCGGGATCCAGCCTTCGGTATTCCACATGAACGAGGGGCACGTGGCATTCCTGGCGTTGGAACTGATCCGCGAAAAAGTAGCCAGGGGCCTGCCTTTCGAGTCAGCGCTGTCCGAAACCCGGAAGCAATGCATTTTCACCACGCACACCCCGGTCGAAGCGGGCCATGACCGCTTCAGCCCGGAATTGATGCGCTACGCCCTGCATCGCCTTCAGCCGCAAATCACCCCGGATTTTCATAAACTGCTGGCCCTCGGCCGGGTGTCGCCGGACGATGAGCAGGAGACCTTCTGCATGACGGTTCTGGCGCTGAAAGCCTCGCGCGCGGCCAACGCCGTCAGCGAGCTGCACGGCCATATAAGCCGCAAAATGTGGCATTGCCTTTATCCCGGCAAGGCGGTCGAGGAAGTGCCGATCGGCTATATTACCAACGGGATTCACCTGATGGGTTGGATGAAAGGTCCGGTTCGAAGTTTCTGGAAGGGACGTCTGGGACCGGGATGGGACCGTGAAATCAATACCCCTGAATTCTGGCAGCGCATGCTCGACCCGGAGTTCGTGTCGGACCAGGAGCTCTGGGCGCTTCGCTACATGCTGAGGCGGGCCCTGATCGAGTTCACCCGGCGCCGCCTGCTGCTCCAGGGCCGGAGCGTTACCCATAACGATTTCATCGCCTTCGATCAACTCCTCAATCCCGATGCGCTGACCATCGGATTTGCCCGCCGCTTCGCCACTTACAAGCGCGCCCCGCTGCTCTTTTCCGATCCCGCAAAAATCATTCCCCTGGTCTCGGACCCACACCGCCCCATTCAGTTCATTTTTGCGGGTAAGGCTCATCCTCTGGATGAGGCCGGGAAACAGTACATTCAGCAGATCATTCAGCTCAGCAAGGCCCCGGAATTTCGCGGCCGGCTGGTGTTCATCGAGAACTACGATGTTCATATTGCCCGCCAGATGGTTTCCGGCTGCGACGTCTGGCTGAACAATCCCCGCCGCCCGCTCGAGGCTTCAGGAACCAGCGGGCAGAAAATCAGCTGCAACGGCGGTCTGAATTTCAGCATCCTGGACGGATGGTGGCGGGAAGGGTATGACGGAACGAACGGATTCGCCATCGGGGAAGATTGGCACCCTGAGTCGGTGGAAGAGCAGGACCGGCTCGATTATAATAACCTGCTGAAGGTTCTGACCGGGACGGTGATACCGGCCTTTTACGAGCGGGACGAAAATGGCATCCCGCGCCGCTGGATTCAAATGATCCGCCGCGCCATGGCGACTCTGGTGACGCGGTTCAGCACCTGGCGGATGGTTCAGGAGTATACCCAGAAGTACTATTTACCTCGGTAATTTCAAGGGTGCAGAATGCCTCAGCCGAACCGGCGTATAAATTTGAATCCGGGATCGATCCCTGTGGCCGAGGCCTGGTTTGAATTCATTCCGGCCGCAGATGGGGTGACCCTCATCAGGGAGATGTATGCCGACCGGATCGTCCGCTGCAATATATGGCATGTTCGCGGGCGCGACCGCGACCTCCTGGTGGACACCGGCCTGGGAATCCGCAGCCTTTTAAAGGCTGCCGGTAATCTTTTCGACAAAACCATCATAGCGGTCGCCACGCATGGCCATTTCGACCATGTCGGCGGGATGCACGAATTCGGGCAGCGCGCCATTCACCCCCTGGACGCCCCCGCGCTGGAGCAGCCGGACGAATGGTCTTCGCTTCTGACCTCGGTCATGCCCGCTGACATCAAAAAGGGAATCGAAGCCGCCGGTTACCACCTCCCGAATGTTTTGCTGTCGGCCATTCCGAGCGACGGCTACCAGGTTTCGAGTTACCGCTACCAGCACACTACCCCGACCATCCTGGTTGAGGAGGGATATGTTTTCGATCTCGGGGATCGCACCTTTGAAGTTCTTCATCTCCCGGGACACACCCCCGGTTCCATAGCCCTGTGGGAGTACAAAACCGGTGTCCTGTTTACGGGAGATATCATTTACGACGGGCCACTGCTCGATAGCCTGCCCGGTTCAAACAAAGAAGCGTACCTGCATTCGCTTCTCAGGCTCCGGGAATTTCCCGTGCGGGTGGTCTACCCCGGGCATGATTCCATTCTTTCGCCGACACGGTTCCTTCGGATCATTATCGACAATATCGCCAAGCGCCGCATCTGCGCGGTCCCGAAGAGCTGAATCGTTTATCCCGCCCCAAAGATCCCTAGGCCGCCAAAGCAGAACCTAGCGCGTGGGGAATCACCGGAAGGACAAGTGCGGAAGGATGAGCGGCATCATGATAAATCGTCTGGTGCGCCGTCACCATCCGCGTGGCCCTCATATTGGATTCGCCGGTGTTCAGATTGCGGTTAAACCTGGGAAAATTGCTGCTGGAAACGTATAGCCGGATCTTGTGGCCGGCGAGAAAAACGTTGCTGGTCGCCCAAAGATCCAGGACAAACTTGTAGATTTCCCCGGGCTTCATCATCTCCGCTTTCTCGGTCGAGTTTCGATACCGGCCGCGGATGATTCCATCCGTCAAGAAACGGGAATATCCGTCGGGAGCGACGTCCGCCAGGACCGCAGTGAAATCGGTGTCGATGGCGCTCGAAGCCGCATAAAGCTCCAGGCGGATGAAACCGGTGACCTCGATGTCCTGGGTCAGTGCGGGAGTGCTGAATACCAGGACATCGGGGCGGTTTTCCAGCGGGCGCTGATCATAGGGTCCCGGGGGAAACTCATTCGAGCAGCAGAGGCGCCCCCCGACGGTCATCACGGGTTTGCCCGGATCGTAATCATAGATGTCGGCTTTGCCCTCCTGCGGGGGTTCCCGTCGCAGCAGGCCGTCACCGGCGAGCGTTGCCGCCCCTCTGGCGGCGGCCAGGTACATCCGGGTGGTTTGGGTGCGCGCCAGCGGGAACTCCTGTTCATCGCGCCACTGATTTTTGCCCATGACGAAAATGCGGACCGGCGCTCCGGAGGCATATTCATTGGACTTCCCCTTGAGCGCCCAATCCGACCACTCCAGGATGGTCCGGTTCATGTCAATGACAGCGCTCTTGCCGAAGGTGACGTCGCCGATTTTTCCTTCCGGTGAGGTGCTGGTATGAGCCCATGGACCTACCAGGAGCCGCTGCCCGGACCGCACTTCCTGCGCCGCGTTCTTTTGCATGCCCACGAAATTCAGGATGGAACCTTTCAGAAAAAGATCATGCCAGCCCCCGGCGTGCAAGCCTTTGACTTTCATTTTTCCATAGCTGTCGGAAACGCGGACTTCCCGCCAATAGGCGTCATTGGTTTCATGCTCAATCCAGTCGCGGAAATAAGGAGCAAGATCCGAAAGCAGCGGGAGGTTCGTCAGGCGGTAATCGTCGATCGGCAGGCCGTCGATCCAATCCTTGGGCCGGGCCGTGGTTTTGCGCCGGGCTGTGTCGTTGACCAATCCCGAGGTCCATGAACTGGTAAACCACTGCGCGAGGGCGCCGCCCTGGTAGGTCCAGCCTTCGTAGTATTCCGAAGCGGTCACATAGGGAAAAATGGCCTGGAGGTGGGGAGGCTGGGAGGATGCCGCCAGCATCTGGGTCGCGCCGACGTAGGATCCGCCGAACATGCCTACTTTGCCGTCCGAATAGGGGAGAGCGGCCGCCCACTCTACCGTGTCGAAGCCGTCGGTAGCCTCATAGCGAAACGGGTTGAACTCTCCTTCGGAATCGAATCTTCCGCGGGTGTCCTGGAAGATCACCACGTATCCGAACGAAGCCAGGTAGGAACCCGTCGCAGGATCGCGGCGGTTGTAAGGAGTGCGCTGCAGCAGGACGGGATATTTGCCCGGCGCCTGAGGCCGATATATGTCGGCGACCAGGGATACGCCGTCGCGCATCTTCGCGCGCACTCCCGTCTGGATGACGACCTGGAGGTCCTGCCCCGGCAGATAGGATTGAAGTACGCCGCTTAACCACAGAGCCAAAACCAACAAAACACGACGGCATTTCATGATGACCATCCTCCTCGGGCCCAGCGCCCCTTTCATCTCACCTCTATTTTTTCCTGCCGGAAAAGTCGAACGGGGCCGTCCAGGAGAAGAGCCAGGACCGTGACCTGCTCGTCGAGCGTCTTTTCGGGCACATCGATGTAAAGCAATCCTGGGGCTTTACTCCAATACTGCTTCCCCATGACTTTCCAGGAAAGTCTTGTTGCGTCGCCGACGACCCAGATCCTCTGAACCTGATTCATCGATCCCTTTCACCGCCTAGATGCCCCAGGGGATGAAAATGCCGAGCCTGGCAGCTTTGAACAACAGCATGCGTGCCGTTTTGGCCTCCACGGTTTCTTCGGCAGCCGGCATCGTCCTCAGTGCGAGGAAAAGAAGAAAAGCCATGATGAACGCCGGCCGATGATTCGAGGGCCTGATCATTGGAGCACCTGTGCTCATATCCAGCCGACTATACTGCAAAAGGACCTTTTGTTTAACCGCCAACCTTCTCAAAAACCGTGGCACCGCCGCGGCAAGGCAGGCCGGCACCTTCTTCGTTTTGGGGGGCGCCATTGGCGGTAAATTGCGGGACATGCGGGAGCGCACCCTTGCCTCCCAGAGCCACGATGTTCCCGGGCATGCTTCCGCATGCTCATACTCCACATCAGTTTTGGGATTGGCCGCAACCCGAGACGGCGTTGTGGTCTCCGTGGCTTTCGCTGCGAGAATTTTTTGAAGCATGGCGGGAACAATGATAGGATCGCTCTCTTTGGCGCAGCTAATATTATCTTCGGTATCTTAGAACCTATGCCAGAATTAAGACATGATCCGATCCAGAAACGATGGGTGATTATTGCCTCTGAGAGGGGACGCCGGCCGGACGACTTTCTCATCAAAAACGAGCCTCATCCCGAAGGGTTTTGCCCCTTCTGTGAAGGCAACGAAAGCAAGACGCCGCCGGAGATCACCGCATTCCGCACAAATTTCAGCTATCCGAACCAGCCCGGCTGGCAGGTGCGGGTGGTGCCGAACAAGTTCCCGGCCCTGAGGATCGAAGGGAATCTCGACCGCAAAGGGATCGGGATGTATGACAAGATGAACGGTGTCGGCGCCCATGAGGTCATCATTGAAACGCCTCAGCATGATCTCGACCTGGCTGATGCGCCTATCGATCACATTAAAAGAGTCCTCACCATGTATCGGGAGAGGCTCGTGGATTTGCTGCGCGATTACCGGTTCAAGTACATCCTGATCTTCCGAAACCACGGCGCGGCAGCCGGCGCCTCCCTGTCTCATCCACACACGCAGATCATAGCCACACCCGTGACACCCCTGACGCTTTCCGAGGAGCTCATTTCAGCGAAAGAGCATTATCAAAACAAGGAGCGCTGCCTTTTCTGCGACGTGATCCAGCAGGAAATCGATTCGGGCGAGCGGATCGTCATGGCAAACGATCATTTTGTGGCCCTGGCCCCATTCGCCTCGCGCTTTCCTTTCGAGCTGTTCCTGGCGCCGAGAAATCACCATCACAGTTTCGCCGAAATCGGCGACGACATGATCCACCACCTGGCGGTGATTCTCAAAGAGGTCCTTCTGCGCAGCAAAAAGTGCCTGAACGATCCCCCGTACAATTTTATCATCCACACGATTCCCAACGTTAAGGCCCGTTCCAGAAGGAGGGATTACTGGGACACCATTGAAGTGGATTTCCACTGGCATATCGAGTTGATGCCGCGGCTGACGCGCATTGCGGGCTTCGAATGGGGCACCGGTTTCTATATTAATCCGACAGCTCCGGAGGAAGCAGCCAAATACCTCCGTGAGGTCGAGCTCTAAAGGGGGATGCATGGGACAGAAACCCTGGACCATTGCAATGCTCGCCGCGGAATCGGTCCCCTATGCCAAGGTGGGAGGCTTGGGCGATGTGGTTGGAGCCCTTCCTCAATACCTGGAAAAACTCGGGGCGCACCCGATCATCATCATCCCCGCCTATCGCGATATTCATCACGAAAACCACGGCATCGTGCCCTATTCCGCAATCCCTTGGCTGGACGTGCAGTTCGGCCCGGGTCAGATCCGGGCCGAGATTTTCCATACCCGGATGAAGGGCACCAGCATAGAGGTTTACCTCGTGGGATGTCCGCAGTTTTTCTATCGCCACGGAATCTATGACGATCCAATGTCGGGGGAAGGCTTCCACGATAATATGGAGCGGTACTTTTTTTTCGTGAAGGCCTCGCTCGAATTCTTGAAGCGCAACGGCCAGCCGATCGACATTATCCACTGTCATGATTCCCACACAGCCCTTGCCCCCGGGCTTCTGCGCGCGAATCTGGATCACGATCCTTTTTTTTCCCGTACCGGCAGCCTCTATACCATTCACAATCTGGCCTACCAGGGGATCTATCCCAGAGAGGCGCTTTCACTGGCCGGAGTCGATTACCGGTTTCACTACCCGGCTTCGCCTTTCGAATTCTGGGGCAAACTCAACATGATGAAAGTCGGGATAGAATGCGCTGACCTGGTGAACACGGTCAGTGAAACCTATGCCCATGAAATTCAGTCGTCCCCCGAGTACGGATATGGCTTGGAAGGTGTGCTGCGCGGTCGAAGCCAGGAGCTTTTCGGCATCGTCAACGGCATCGACTACAAGGAGTGGAGCCCGTCCATCGATCCGCTGATTCCCGCCCGTTACTCGGCCCGCAACCTTGCAGGCAAGGCCAAATGCAAGTCGGAGGTCTTGAAGCAATTCGGATTCCGCCATGCCGAGGACGGACTGCCCCTGATCGGGATGGTCTCAAGACTCGCGGACCAGAAAGGATTCGACCTCGTCGCGGACGCGATGAAGGATATTGCCCACCTGCCGCTGCGGCTGATGGTGCTCGGACAGGGGCAGCAGCGATATCAGGACCTCCTCCGGCATTTTGCGCATCGTCACCCTCACAGGATTGCCGTCAAGATTGGGTTCGATAACCGTCTGGCGCACGAGATCTACGCAGGCTCCGACATGTTCCTGATGCCCTCGCGCTTTGAGCCCTGTGGCCTGAACCAGCTGATCAGCCTGCGCTACGGTACTGTTCCTGTCGTTCGTTCGACGGGGGGGCTTGTCGACACCGTCGAGGACTACAGCGAGACCACAGGGGCGGGAACCGGCTTCCGTTTCCAGCATTATTCATCCTGGGACATGGTCAATGCCCTGCGTCGCGCCCTCGTCCTGTTCGACGACCGGCCGAGATGGCTGGAACTGATGCGCCAGGCTATGGAGCGGAACTGGTCCTGGGAAGAATCTGCCCGGCGGTACATGAACCTGTACGAAAGAATCTTTCATAAAAAGAATCCCGACTGGGATTAGCCAGGAGCCTTATGGCCTTCCGGCATTCGCATGAAAGATCTGGCGAAGAAAACTCGCGTGAGCGGAGAATTGCCGACCTGACTATCCTCAGCGTGGTCAGCCGCGCGCTGCAGGAATGCCGTGAGGAAACCGACGCGCTCCGGATCATTCTTACCGGATTGACCCACGGGCGTGGGTTGGGATTCACCCGGGCTTTCGTCCTGCTGATCGATCCCCGAAATGAAATCCTCGAAGGACGCCTTGCAGTCGGACCATCCACCTTGGAAGAAGCCAGGAACAAATGGCAGGAAATGAGGCGGAAGCATCAAACCCTCGAGGAAATCCTGTCTGAGATCCCGGGAAAAACTCATGGCGACATAGGCGCACAGGACGTGGCAGAGCGCATCCGCCTCCCTCTCTCCAGCCGGAACGAGGGCCTCATCCGCATCCTGGATTCTCGGCGGGGCTGTCTGGCGGTCGGAGGCATTTTCCAGCCCCTCGGGCTCCAGCTCGACCCATGGATCGAAGAAACCTTCGGACCGGACCACTTTGCACTCGCTCCTATTCACAACGCAGGCCGGGTTTTGGGCATGCTGATCGCCGACAACTCGGTTACCCGGCAAGCCATCGCTGCCGAGGCCTTGAATCTGCTCCAAATCTATGCGCAGGCGGCAGGAGCCGCAATCCAGAACATCCGCTACTGCCGTGAACTCGTTGAGAAAATCGCCGAGGGGGAAGACGCCAACCGCAAGCTGAAAGATAGCCAACAGCACCTCCTCCAGGCAGAAAGGCTGGCTACTATCGGGAAAATGGCCGCACTGCTGGCACATGAGATCCGCACACCGCTGGTGTCCATAGGCGGCTTTGCACGGCGCATTCTCAAGCGGACAACGGACGAAGACCCCAGAAAAGAAGAAATGCAGATCATTGTTTCACAGGTATCTCACCTCGAGCGCATGGTGGAGGAAGTGCTCGGCTTCACGCGCATCTCCAAACCGGATTTCGAATCGGTCGACATCAACGAACTCATTCGCAGCGTAGTCCTGGCCATGAGCGATATGATGGATCAGAACCCTATCCGGATGGTTCTCGAACTGCAGCCTGATCTCCCCCGGGCTCGTGTCGATCGCGTCCAAATTCGCCAAGTCCTCATGAATCTGATCGGGAACGCCGTCGAGGCCATGCCGGAAGGGGGGATCCTGACCATCACTTCGACCGGTGAGCGAGGCTACCTCGAAATCGGGGTGTTCGATACGGGCGCCGGAATTGCACGGGAACACTGGGGTAAACTCTTCTCGCCATTTTTCACCACTAAACCTGCCGGAACAGGCCTGGGGTTGGCGGTCGTCTCGCAAATCATCGAAAATCACGGGGGCTCGCTTGGATTTGAGAGTGACCCTGGCAAGGGAACCCGTTTCCATATCCGGCTGGCTTTCGAGCCGCGGCAGTAGGACGGTGTCCGCGATGCATTCCAGGCGAGCCCACCAGCAGACGTTATCGTAATTGCGAATATGAGTACTTAGTGCCTCTTGCAATGAAGGGTGGTTTAGGCGGACAATTGTTCAAGCAAGGGATCACCGCAGATATTCGCCGATTCTCGGGACGAATTGTCGAATACAGATGGAACGGAATCCGTGATTTCTCGTACCAACTGTCGGGGGGTGATGTCATGTCAACCATCCTCATTGCGGACGACGACAGGAATTTGCGCCGTCTTTACAAGGAAGAACTCGAAGCGGAAGGTTATCGCACTCTTTTGGCCGTCAACGGTATTCAAGCTCTCGAAATGGCCGAAAATGAGAAGCCCGATCTGGTAGTCATGGATATCCGGATGCCGGAAATGGACGGGCTGGAAGCGATGACACGAATACTGCACGACCGCGGAAGCATCCCGGTGATTCTAAATACGGCTTACTCCAGCTATCAGGAAAGTTTTCTGACCTGGGCCGCCGACGGTTACGTCATTAAGTCTTCGGACCTTGATCCGTTGAAAACCAAAATCCGGGAGGTCCTGCGAAATCGCGCCATGGCCTGCGCCGATTCTTGATCCCGTCCCGCCGGAATGTATAGCTTTAAAAATCAAATCTAGAGAGGAGTTCGCATGGACCGGAGAGTTCTGGGCGGTCAGGGCCTGTCCGTTTCCAAAATGGGTTTGGGCTGCATGGGGATGAGCGAGTTTTATGGCCCCGGCGACGAGCAGGAATCGATCGCCACGATTCATAAGGCAATCGATGCCGGGATTGATTTCCTGGACACCGCCGATGTATACGGCCCGTTCAAGAACGAGCGTCTGGTCGGCAAAGCCCTCCTCGGGATCCGTAACCGGGTGGTGCTGGCCACCAAATTCGGCAACGAAAGGCGTGAAGACGGGACCTGGATCGGTGTGAACGGCCGCCCGGAATATGTCCGGCAGGCGTGCGACGCTTCGTTGCTGCGCCTCGGTGTGGATGTAATTGACCTCTATTACCAACACCGGGTGGACCCGAACGTCCCGATTGAAGATACCGTCGGCACCATGGGCGATCTCGTCCGCCAGGGGAAAGTCAGGTTCCTGGGGTTGTCGGAGGCAGCCGCCACCACCATCCGCCGTGCCCATGCAATCCACCCGGTTACGGCGCTGCAATCGGAGTATTCTCTTTGGACCAGGGATGTGGAAGAAGAGATACTGCCCACCGTGCGGGAGCTCGGCATCGGCTTTGTAGCCTACAGCCCGCTGGGAAGGGGTTTTCTTACAGGGCGCTTTCAGCGGGACGCGGATGTTCCTGAAGGCGACCGCCGCAAGCAAATGCCGCGCTTCCAGGGCGAAAATCTGGAGAAGAACCTGACCCTGATCGAACGGATGTCGGCACTTTCAGCCGAAGCAGGCGCCACTCCGGCGCAACTCGCCCTGGCCTGGGTGCTGGCGCAGGGATCCGATGTCGTTCCGATTTTCGGCACCAAACGTCTCAAATATCTCCAGGACAATATCGCAGCCGCCGGCCTCGTGCTGCAGCCCGAATTTCTGGCAAGAGTCGGTGAGGCCTTCCCCAAGGGCGCGGCCGCCGGCAACCGTTACCCTGAAGAAGCGATGCGTGCGGTCAACCGATGAAAAATCCTCCCGGGACAGGCGCTAGATCGCGCTTGTCCCGGGAGCCTTTCTCAATCAAACAGGTCGCCCAGCCAGGATTTCCTTCTCTTATAGTGGTCCCGGCCATGGTGATCGTCGTGGCCATAATGTTCACCACGGTGCCCGTCGCCATAATAAGCATTGGGAGGATTTTCCCGGATTCTGTCCGGGTAATGGGGCGGTACGGCCGGAGGAGGCGGCTGGACGGCATTCTCGTTCATTGACTTTTCGATGATTTTGTCCAGCTCTCCACGGTCCAGCCAGACACCTCGGCAAGCCGGGCAGTAATCGATTTCGACACCCTGACGTTCCGACATCAGAAGATCGATTTCCTTGCACACAGGACATTTCATTCCCAGTTCCTTTCGAATTCAAAGAGACTCAAATCCAACGGACAGTCAGCGCCATCCCCACCACCAGGGAAGGGGAATGGCTCTTTGACACCATCCGATACATGCGGCTAAAGGGATTTCAAAACCGGAAGGTAGAAATCAGATTCGGAAGACACAATGCAGAAGGAGCAACGAGGCCGACGCGGGAGTGAGAATCCTCGACTGGCGGGCCGCCCATGCGCGACCGTCTGTGGACAGGTCCGCTTCGCTGAAAGAGGGTACAGGATCCTTGCGGGCGGGAGCCAATCGGGCAGATTGAAATACCGCGTACTTTTCACACCCGGGGCAGCGTTCGGTTTCCTGGCCGGCTAAATCGGGACAGAGCCCCGCCTCCCCGCAAACTGCGAGAACGAAAAACACAAAGCCAACGGCCAGCCGGCGTTTGATCATGTTCAAAGTATATCCAATCTCGATCCAAGAAACAAAAATGCCACCCCGGGCAGGGCCTTTGTCTTTAACAGTCGTAGTTCAGGCAGCTCTGAGGCCGAGGGATATTATTTAAAGGCACTAAGTCCCGTAATGGCCTCACCCAGGATCAGCATGTGGATGTCGTGGGTGCCCTCGTAGGTTTTCACCGATTCCAGATTGCACATGTGTCGGATGACCGGAAATTCGAGACTGATCCCGTTGGCCCCCAGAATGTCTCGTGACAACCTGGCGGTCTCCAGTGCTATCGCCACGTTATTGCGCTTCGCCAGAGAGGTCTGGGTATGGTGCAGTTTCGCGGCATCTTTCAGCCTGCCCAGCTGAAGGGCGAGTAGCTGGCCCTTGGTGATTTCGGTCAGCATGTAAACCAGTTTCTCCTGGACCAGCTGGAAGCCTCCGATGGGGCGGCCGAACTGGACTCGGGTCTTGGCATACTCCACGGCCTGGTGATAGCAGGCCATGGCGGCGCCAAGCACTCCCCAGGCGATTCCGTAGCGCGCCTGGTTCAGGCACATCAGGGGCGACTTGAGCCCGCGTGTGCCCGGCAGCTCATTGGCCGCGGGGATCTCGCAGTCTTCAAACAGGAGCTGCGATGTAACCGAGGCGCGAAGGGACATTTTGTGCTTGATTTCGGGAGCTGAAAAACCGGGTGTTCCTTTTTCGACCAGGAATCCTTTGACCTCGTCTCCGGCCCTGGCCCAAACCACTGCCACGTCCGCAATGCTGCCGTTGGTGATCCAGGATTTCGCCCCGTTCAGCAGCCACCGGTCCCCCTTTTTTTCAGCTCGGGTTATCATTCCCCCGGGGTCCGAGCCGTGATCCGGCTCGGTCAGGCCGAAGCAACCGATCGCCTGGCCCGCAGCAAGTAGTGGAAGCCAGCGCTGCTTCTGATCTTCGGATCCGAAGGCAAACACGGGGTACATGACCAAAGCGCCCTGCACAGAAGCAAAGCTGCGCAGGCCGCTGTCACCCCGCTCCAGTTCCTGCATCACGAGCCCGTAAGCAACATTGTTCATCCCCGCGCAGCCGTACTCTTCCGGGAGGTTGGCTCCGAAAAGTCCCAGCCGCGCCATTTCGGGGATGAGCTCAGTCGGGAAGGTCGCCTCCTCAAAGTGGCGGGCGGCGGAAGGCAGAACCCGATCTTCCACAAACATGCGAACGGTATCGCGCACCATCCGTTCTTCTTCGGAGAGCAGCTCGTCCACCCGGTAGAAATCGACCCCTTTGAAGTCACTCATATTCCTGCCCCTGCAAAAAAAGCTATCGAATGGCCGTCGTGAGCTTCACTTCCCGGCGGCCCACGCTGATATAATCGCACAGATGGAATTATCCAGAACAGGGGGAGACTCGTGATGATCTCGCACAAGGTTCAAAAATGGCTTCTCACCCCGGCGATTCTGATCCTCTTTGCCTTGGGCACCGCGGCCGAGCCCCCTGCCACCTCCCCACCCAAGACACCGGCCAGGAGTGCGCTCGATCCGCAGACGGTTCGGAACATCGACGCCGCGGTCGCGGCGGCTGTGGAGGCTAAAGAAGTTCCCGGCGCCGTTGTGCTGGTGGGGAAGGACGGGGCCGTTGTCTTCCAGAAAGCCTACGGCAACCGTTCACTCGTGCCGTCGCGCGAAACCATGACCCTGGATACGATATTTGACATGGCTTCCCTGACCAAGGTCATGGCGACGGCACCCTGCGTCATGACCCTGGTCGATCGCGGGCTGATCCGCCTCGATGATAGGGTCAGGCGCTACCTCCCCGGTTTCAGCAGCGGAGGGCTCGAGGCGATTACAGTCCGGCAGCTGCTGACCCATTACTCCGGCCTGCGGCCCGATTTCGACTTATCGGTCCCTTGGGAGGGCTACGATTCCGCAATCCAGCTGCTTTTCAAGGAAACGACGCAAAGGGAACCTGGCAAAGAGTTCGTGTACAGCGACCTGAATTTTATCGCGCTCGGCGAAATCGTTCGGGTCGTGAGCGGAAAAACGCTGGACCAGTATGCCGCCGAGACCATCTACCGGCCGCTGGGAATGAGTAGGACGACCTTCAATCCCCCTGCCGCATGGCGCGACCGCATGGCGCCGACCGAGTCGCGTCATCGGTCGATAGCCTATTTGAAGGGGAGCGGATCGGAGGCGCAAAGGGAGGGGGTCCTTCGGGGCGAGGTTCATGACCCGACGGCGTGGCGTATGGGTGGCGTCGCCGGCCATGCCGGCCTTTTCTCCACCGCTCGCGATGTGGCCACCTATGCCTCGATGCTCCTGGCTGGAGGGCGGGGCGCCGGCGGCCGTCGAATTCTTTCCGCGCTCGCGGTTCAGGCTATGACTACGCCTCAGTCTCCGCGAAATTCCATTTCCCTTCGCGGGCTGGGCTGGGATATCGAAACCAGCTATTCCTCACCGAGGGGGGATCTTTTCCCGGGCGGTTACGGTCATACCGGCTTTACCGGCACTTCGCTGTGGATCTGCTCGCCGGCGCGGTCATTTGTCGTGATTCTGAGCAATCGGGTTCACCCGGACGGCAAAGGCGACGCCACGCACTTGCGGGGAGTTATCGCAAACGTGGTCGCGTCAGCCGTGGGCAATTCCGTTTCAGGAAGGTAGCCCGGCACGGCTGATTCATGATTTGCGCAACCGTCGTCCGGAGACTTCGCGGAACAGCCCGTGAAATTGATGAGGGCTCAACGCGTCAAGCGTGGCAAAATGGTAAGGCTATTTCGGATCGAAGGAGTAGCAGGCGCGCCGGAAGCGCAAAAAGGCGTGCGAGTGGTGATGGCAAGTGCCCCAGTTGCTCTGCACCTGCACAAACTGCTCTTCCGAAATGAAGAGCTTGCAGTCCGCGCAGATGTGCTGCTTTTCGTCGATTTTGTGATCGCAAGCTTCTTTGAAGCTCGAGAATTTGTTTTCCATGAAATCCCCCAGTGCCGGCAGAGGCTTCATAATGCATGGCGCTGAGGGGACTGTCAATCGGCAGTTGGCGGAGTGCACCATTTCGCCGGTGATGGTGACCTGCGGTCAAAACCGGACTATGATTTCGAGGGCTTATCCATGAACCCGAATAAGACTTCGCTGCTCATCGTGGACGACGAGATCTACATCCAGGAGATTTTAAAGAGCACCCTGGAGGAAGCCGGCTTCGAATGCACGGCCGTCGGCAGCGCGGAATCGGCCGAAGCCGAACTCGCGATAAAAAACTATTCCATCGTATTTTGTGACGTCGTCATGCCGGGAAAATCGGGCGTCGATTTCCTCCGGTCGATCCGCGCCCGTTATCCTCAAATGATTGTGGTGATGATCACGGCATTGGATACCGCCAGCAGTGCCATGGAAACCATTCGCATGGGCGCCTACGACTATATCGTGAAGCCTTTCAACCTGGAGCTCGTGATCTCGGTTGCCAACCGGGCCAAAGATAAGCTGAGGCTCGAGGCATCCAACCGCGAGTACCAGGCATACCTTCAGCAGGTGGCCGATGATCGGGCGGCCGAAACCCGGCGTCTTTTTTATTCGATGACGCAGGTCTTGATAGGGCTTCTGGAGCTCAAAGAGCCGTTCAAGGCGGGCTACCTGAAACGCATCGCGGAAATGTCCCGCTATGTCGCTCGTGAGCTGAAAATGACCGAAGACGGGGTTCGAAAAGTATACCTCGCGGCTCTCCTGCACGACATCGGGATGATCAGCGTCGAAGACATGCTCCTCACCAAGCGCGGGACATTGACCGACAAGGAAACCGACCACATCCGCGAGCACACCTCCGTCGCCGAATCGGTGCTGAAGCCAATCCTCACCGACGACGAGGTTCTGAAATATATCCGGCATCACCACGAGCGCTATGACGGTACGGGTTATCCCGACGGTTTGCGGGGAAATATCATTCCCCTCGGGGCGCGGATCATTTCGGTGGTTGCCGCCTTCGTCGCCATGCAGTGGTCCAGGCCATACCGGAAGGCCTTGTCGCCGGAGGAGGCGATTGCCGAGCTCCAGCGCTGCACCCCTTCCCAATTCGACCATAACGTGGTGACGGTCTTCGCTTCCCTTTATGACCGCATATTCCGCACCATGGATAATTCCCAAATGGGGCAGCCATGAATGCGCTGCGTCAGCTCCGCAGGGACGCGTCTCAGATCTGGGGTGCCGCGCTTCATGCCGTGGATCCGGAGATCGCGGTCAGGAACTGCCTTCGCATTGACGGCACACGGCTGCTGCTTGTGAGCCGGGTCATCGGCCGGGTGCCGGGCCGTGACATCTGGGTGATTGGCGTCGGAAAAGCTTCGGCCCCTATGGCGAGGGCGCTGGAGAAGATACTCGGGAAACGGCTGTCGGGCGGAATCCTGGTCACCAAATACGGGCACGGCCTCGCTTTGAAGCGAATCCAGGTTTTGGAAGCGGGCCATCCACTCCCCGATTCCAACGGGCTGGCCGCAGCGGAGCAAATCCGGGAATTCGCGGAGCACCGGATCAAGCCAAACGACCTGGTGCTGTGTCTCCTGTCCGGAGGCGGATCCGCACTGTTGGTCTCCCCGGCACCGGGCATTTCTCTTGAAGACAAGCTCGAATGCACACGCCTGCTTCTGCGCTCCGGCGCGACCATTCACGAGATGAATGCCATCCGCAAACACCTCTCGACCCTGAAGGGGGGCGGCATGGCCCGCCTGCTGTCGCGGGCACATGTTGTATCGTTGATTCTGTCGGATGTTGTCGGCGACTCGCTGGATACGATCGCTTCAGGACCGATGGTTCCCGATTCGACCACTTTCAGGGATTGCATCGAGATTCTGAAAAAACTGAATTGCCTGGATTCGGTTCCGGTGAAAGTCAGAGCCCGGCTGGAAGCCGGGGCGGCGGGCGCCATCCCGGAGACACCCAAACCCGGCGACCCGGTCTTTCAGCTCAAGGAAAACAAAATAGTCGGGAGCAACGCTCAGGCTTGCGCGGCAGCTGCCAAAGCTGCCCGGAAACTCGGCTATCGCACTCTGGTACTTAGCACACGCATGGAAGGGGACACGAAGGAAGCCGCCGGCTTTCACATGAGCATCGCGGAGGAAATTGCCTACGGCGGTCAGCCGCTCCGCAGGCCGGCTTGCGTGCTGAGCGGTGGAGAAACCACCGTCCGGTTGACCGGAAACGGAAAAGGCGGAAGAAACCAGGAATTCGTGCTCCAGTGTGTCGCCAGGCTTGCGGGATTGAAGGCGCCTTGCGTCGTGGCAAGCGTGGGCACCGACGGGACCGACGGCCCGACGGACGCGGCCGGAGCCGTCGCGGACAATGCTTCGCTGGAGCGTTCAAAGCGGATCGATCCGCGCTTTCTCGCCGATGCCATCCATCAAAACAACTCGTACGAGTTTTTCAAGCGCCTGGGAGACCTTATCCTGACGGGCCCCACCCGGACCAACGTGATGGACCTTCGAATCTTTCTGATCTGTTGAGGGCTTCCGGGAACCCATTCCCGGAGCCGCGGGCCGTGTGAGGTACCTCTCCAATTCCGGAGCTACAACAGAATCGCACATTCGATTTCGGAAGCCACCCCGATCCCGACCCGAGTGGCGTGTGGATAAAATCTTCAAATGGGACCATGGAAGGGTCCGGCAGGAAAGCCCAGGGATGGGGCCTTCTCTTCGGAATTGCAGGTTTCAGCCAGCGGGCACTCGCCGCACAGCGGTTTGCGCGCTTTGCAGACCCGCCTCCCGTGATGAATCAATTGATGTGAAAAACGGATCCAGTTTTCCCTTGGAATCAGCTTCAGCAGATCCGCCTCTATTTTCCCAGCGTCCTCCTCGGAGCTGAGTTCGAGTCTCCTCGAAAGCCGGGTTACATGGGTATCGACTACAATTCCCTCCGCTTTCCCGAACACCACCCCCAGCACTACGTTCGCGGTCTTTCGCGCGACGCCAGGGAGCTCCAATAGTGATTCCATCGTGTCGGGCACCTTGCCGCCGAAACGCTCCAGAATCATGCGGCATGCTCCTTGGAGGCTCCTGGCCTTGTTACGGAAAAAGCCGGTGGAGCGGATGTCGGACTCAAGTTCTTCAGGAGAAACGCCTGCGTAGTCTTTGGGAGTGCGGTACTTTCGGAAAAGACCGCGCGTGACCAGGTTGACCCGTTCATCGGTGCATTGGGCCGACAGGATCGTTGCGACCAGGAGCTCCAGGGCATTGCGATGCTCGAGCGCGCATTGAGCATCCGGATAGCTCTTGTCCAGTGCAGCCAGGATGGATCGAACCCGCTCGGACTGCTGTTCCTTGGTGTATCTTTTTTTGGGGGTCATGATACCGAGCATTATAACAGGCGAACCCGAATCCGCGCGCCATCCGGACAGGGGTTTCGGCAAGGCGGATCAATTGGGTTTGACATTTGAAATACCAAGTAGTAAATAGTTGCTTTACAAAGGTTTGCTAGAAAAGAGGAGATACACATGAGCGACGATACCGGAACTGGCGAGAAAGCACTCTATTTCGTCCTGGGCGCATTTATCGGTGCGGCAACAGCGTTGTTGCTGGCCCCGCGAAGCGGCGAGGAAACACGGAGAATCATAGCTTCAAAGGCGCGCGAAGGTGCGGACCTGGTGGCAAACAAAACCCGTACGGTTGCCGACAAGACTTCATCTTATATCGAACGAGGAAAAGGCATCCTTCAGGCACAGCGAGATCAATTGGCTGCGGCGCTTGAGGCGGGCAAGCAGGCATATTCCGAAGAAAAGGATAAGGCAAAAACTTAGGGGCGGACTGAGCGATGGAAATCCTGATTGCAGTCTTCACGGGGATTGTGGCGGTATCCCTGCTCATTCAAAGTCTTGCACTTTGGGGAATCTATCGCTCGATTCGCAGCATCTCGATCCGGATGGATGTTTTGAGCAAGGAGATTCAGCAGTCGACTAAAAACATCTCGACGAGAATGGATGGACTGCTTATAACCATTGCCGACATCGCAGCGGGTTTCAAGGGAATGCAGGAGAACCTTACGGCAGTCACAGCCGTGGTTCATCGCCGCGTCGTCGAACTGGATGCCTTTCTCGAGGAAACCACCGATGCGGCGCGGAAACAGATTTCGCGGTTGCAGGAAACTGTTGACAACACAACCAGGGTGGTCGAAGAGACTTTCGACCAGCTTCATGATCGAGTTCTTGCCCCAATCCATGAGATCTCAGCCATTCTCACTGGTATCAAAGTCGGGCTGGAGGTTCTCACCAGGCGCCGTGGCCGCCCGGTGAATACCTCGCGTCAGGACGAGGAAATGTTTATCTGATCCGGCAGTGCGGGATTCCCCCCTCCCCGCAGCAGGATTTCGCAAGGAAGTCTGGTCTGCGCAGGCGCGCCCGGCAGGTTCATAGAGGGGGAACCACCCAATGTGGACATTATTACCGACATGATCGCGGCAACCGCCCGGCCTGGCCCGGAATGCGGGTAGCCGCCGGGCGGGCTGCCAATGATCACGCTGTACCTGCTCGGATTCCTGCTGCTCCCTGTTCTGCTGGTCGGCGGGGGAATGGCGCTGTTTTGGAAATCAAGGCGCCGCCGGATCCTGACCTGGTCAGCCTTCTCCTATCTGCTTCTGATCCTCGCCGTCATTTTCGGCATCGGCCCCTACGTCGCAGCGTACAGCCTGCTCCACTCAGGCTCCAGACCAATGGACCGGCAGTTGAAAGATACGCCGGCCGACTTTCAGGTTCCCTACGAAGACGTGGTTTTCGAGGCGCGCGACGCCGTCCAGCTGAGCGGCTGGTTCGTCCCCCCGAAATCTAAAAGAGTCATTTTGATAGGCACACACGGCCTCTTCCGGAATCGAGTGGAACTGCTTTCGCGAACGATGAACCTGGCTCGCGACGGGTATGGGGCGCTTCTCTATGATTCACGCTCCCACGGAACCAGCGGCAAGGCACTGGTCTCCTTCGGCTATTATGAAAAGAACGACGTCCTCGGAGCGTTGCAGTACCTCAGGAGACGCTACCAAGACACGCCGGAGCCGCCGTGTTTCGTATTGATGGGAGTATCGATGGGAGCCGTGGCCAGCCTCGAAGCCGCGGCGGAGACCAAGGGATTTGGCGCAATCATTCTCGACAGCCCCTTTCTCAGCCTGCCCGAAACGGTGGCCCATCACACATGGCTTTACTTCAAACTCCCCCGTTATACTTTCCCGCCCATCTTCCTCTTCTGGTTTGAACGCCTGGCAGGATTCAACCCTGACCGCCTCGATTGCCGCAAGGCTCTCCAAAAGATCGAGCCGGTGCCTATCCTGATCATCGCCAGCGAAGGCGATCAGCGCATGGGTCCGGGAGTAGCCCGCGAACTTTACGGCCTTTCTACATCATCAGGGAAAAAGCTAAAGATTTTCGGCAAAGAGGTCGGTCACGGGGCTGCCGCCAGGCTCCACCCCGACGAGTACCATGCCTTGCTGAAGGATTTCCTTGAACAGGCCCTTGAAATGCCCGCGCACGCTACATCGCCCAGCGAAGGAGCAGGCTCCCCGAAGTGAATCCGGCGCCAAATGTCGCCATGAGCACATAGTCGCCCTTTCGAAGACGCTTATTTTCATAAGCTTCAGCCAGGCCGATGGGGATGGTGGCAGCGGTGGTGTTGGCAAAGCGGTCAATATTGCAAACCACCTTCTCGCGGGGTATACCCATGCGCTCGACGGCAGCATCAATAATGCGGATATTGGCTTGGTGGGGAATGAAAAGCGCGATTTCGGAAGATTTGATTCTGTTGCGTTTGAGAACCTCGGCGGAAACTTCCGCCATGCCCTGCACCGCGAATTTGAATACCGCCCTTCCGTCCTGGTGAACAAAATGCATTTTTTTCGCAACGGTTTTCTGGCTTGTAGGGTGAAGGCTGCCTCCGCCCGGCATGTTGAGATACCTGCCTCCGGAACCATCCGAGCGCAGAACAAAATCGATGATCCCTTCTTCCCTCGCCCGCGTCGGCTCCAACAGAACCGCCCCCGCACCATCGCCAAACAGGACAAAACTATTCCGGTCTTCCGGATTCACAATCGTGCTCATGATATCAGCGCCGACCACCAGGACTTTTTTGTGGGCGCCGGAGTGGACAAACTGGCTGCCTGTCGCCAAGGCATAAACGAAGCCGGAACATGCCCCGGAAAGGTCGAAACCCCAGGCGTTGACTGCTCCGATTTTGTCCTGGAGCAGGCAGGCGGTGGAAGGGAAACGCATATCAGGCGTAACGGTCGCGACAATGATGCAGTCGATTTCGGAAGCGTGAATCCCGCGCTTCTGCAGCAGCCGGTTCACAGCTTCAACGGCGAGGTCGGAAGTACCCTGGCCCCTCCCGGCCATATGCCGTTCCCGAATTCCGGTCCTCGTTCGAATCCACTCGTCCGTGGTATCGAGCATCGACTCAAGGTCAAAATTGGTGACGACACGTGGAGGCACATGAAAAGCAAAAGCAGTGATTTTCGCGTTATACACTCCGACGCCTCCGCTTATGTCCGTCTGGATTATGGGGCTGAATATCCTGTATCTACTTGAGGGATAAAATCTTACTCCGTCATAGGGCTCGAGTCAAGGCACTGCCTGAATGCGAGCACGTTCGGGATCACTACAAGGATTCGCCAGGAGCTTTGCGGGGGTCGTTACCCAAACCAGGTTCCCTCGATAGATTGAATGGCGGTTGTATGTAAACCATGAAGGCTCCAAAAAAACGGCAACATTTGTGATGCCAATTATTCCGGGGTGACTTCTTGCCAGGACAGATGATCGCCTATCTGCAACTCGTGGTTCCTTCCTTTTTTCCTTCTGACATATCTTTTTCTTGTCTCTTTTTGCTTCTTGTTTCTTTTCTGTTCGCGAAGGCGTATGATCGGCGGCGAGATTTTTCAGCTTCAATCGAAGCTGAGGCGCAAGGGTGCATTCGCCAGCGCGGCCTGCTGCCGCGTATTCGCCAGGAAAGGTGCAACGGTTCCCTGCCGTCAGGTGGCAGGCAGCCGGCCGATCAACGAAAGAATTCACGGGAGAAATACAATGGATGAAAGTAAGGGAAAAGGGTTTTCACGTCGTGATTTCCTGGCTGCGGGAACAGCCGCCGGGATCTCCGGCTTCCCTTTGCTCAAAACGGCAAAAGCCCAGGCAGCCAAGCCGGTTCGCGTCGGCGTCCTGGGGACCGGGGGAAGGGGAATCGGAGCTTGTGCCGACGCACTGGGCGCCGATCCCAACGTGGAGATTGTCGCCATGGCGGATCTTGCCCCTGATCGCATTGAATTAGCCCTCCAGTCGCTCAGCCGAAATAATGCCCTGGCCGGCGACGGAGCCCGTCGGATCAAAGTAACCGACAAGACCAAGTTTTCCGGCTGGGATTGCCACGAAAAACTGCTGGCGACGGATATCGACTATGTGATTCTTTCCAATCCTCCGGCTTTCCGGCCGCGCGATTTTGCCCTGGCAGTGGAGAGGGGCAAACACATATTTGCCGAAAAGCCGCTGGCGACTGATCCGGTTGGCGTGCGCAAGATCAGGGACTCGGCCCGGCTGGCAAAGCAAAAGGGGCTTTCTGTCGTAGTTGGACTCAACGCGCGCCACAGCAAGAAAACGATGGAGACAGTCAAACGGGTCCGGGACGGACAAATTGGACAAATAAGCAGTGGCTACATCCACCGCCTTGCCGGCGGACTCTGGCACCGCGGCTCCAATCCGGCATGGACCGAGATGGAGTATCAGTGCCGCAATTGGTATTACTTCTACTGGCTGAGCGGCGACCAAATCGTGGAGATGGTGATTCACCAGATCGACACGATGAACTGGCTTATGGGTGCCCACCCCGTCAGCGCCCTGGCGAGCGGCGGGCGACAGGTGCGCGTCGATCCCAAATACGGGAACATTTATGATCACATGGATGTCGACTTCGAATATCCAGGCGGCGTTCATGTTTTTTGCATGCTGCGCCAGTGGGACGGCTGCGCCAACAAGATATCCTCCGTAGTGATCGGGCCAAACGGTGCGAGTGACAGCAAGGAAATCACCGGGAAGAATCCCTGGAAGGGTGAGGATGATGTTATCAGCACCCTTAACTACGAGCACTGGGAGCTGATGGACAGCATGCGCAAGGGACAGGCGCGCAATGATATTCTGGACTTCGGCGCCGACAGCACCCTGACGTGCATCATGGGCCGCGAAGCCGCCTACACCGGGAAACTGGTGACTTGGGACGAAATGTTGAATTCCAGTCTGGATCTGTTTCCGAAGGAAGCGAAACTCGGGCCGGCCCCTCAGCATCCCATTCCAATGCCGGGCCAGCCCAGAAATATCTAGGAGAAAATAAAAGCGCGAAGACTTCTCTGAGACCGCCGAGTCCATCGGAAGGTACGATTATTTTTCCTTCCCGAGCTTGGTGGTCTTGGAGGCCTTTGCGGTTCAGAGCATCAAGCGGTCGATTTTCGAAACCAGTTCCTGGCCTTCCAGAGCGATTTGGGCGGCCTCGTTGCGGCAGGCATTGGCAAAACCGTCATCTTTCAAGCCGGGGAGGTTGATCAGCACATTGTACTGAGCGCCTTTGATCGCGGCGAATGCAAGCTGGCCGCCCACGGCAGCATCGCTGCGCGCATTCGGGTTCCCGATCCCGGCCAGGATCTCGACGCAGCCCAGGACGGCGCGCGCGGCGCGCATGGTTTTCAACGGAACTTCGGTGGCGAAACGCGTGGCCGATTGAATGGCCGCGCTTCGCGCCGCTTTTTCTGCCTCGCTTTCCTTGGGCAACTTGAAAGCCGCCATCACCCTGCTGTAAGCGGATGCGTCCTCCTGAACCAGCTGCTGCAACTCGGCGCGCAACCCGCTCAGGTGACGATGCAATTCGTGGACCTGGGCCTCGACCCCTTCGAATTTCTTTTTCCCCTCGGTCAGGCCAGCCACCATCTCCCCCAAAGCTGCCGCCAGCCCGGCCGACAGCGCTGCCACGCTGCCGCCTCCAGGCACGGGCTCCGCGGAGGCAACGCTGGAGACAAACTCATCCAGCCTTTGCCCCTTGCCGAGTGCTGCGGCAAGCCGGTTCTCCAGTATCTGGCTCTCGGAAAAATGCTCCAGGCGCAGGTAGTATTCGGCCCCGGCATTGAGCGCCTTCTGGGGAACGAGTCCGACAATTTCGCTCGAGGTCGCTGAGACTCCGAAGCGCGCTGCTTCCCGCACCACCATCTCGAACGCCCGGTGAATCGGGGTCCCCTCGAAATGGGTGAGGTTCATGGAAACCTGGACCTGGTTCCGCTCCTTGATTTCGAATCCCAGCGCTTTTACGTAGCGCAGCCCACCGCTGGAATAGCGAACTGCTTTGGCGGCGGCCTGGGCTACTTTCAGATCGGAGGTGTCGAGATAAACATTGTAGGCGACCAGCGGAAAGCGGGCGCCCACCGCCGTTGCGCCGGCCGACGGATGGACCTCGCAGGGGCCGTAATCCGGCTTCCTGGCAGGATCCTGCCGGATGGCCTCGCGAATCCCTTCGAATTCCCCTTTGCGCACGTAGGCCAAATCGCGCCTGGCCTCCACTCGCGCGGATTGTTCGTAAAGATACACGGGAATCCGGTGGCGGACAGAAATCTCCTCCGCGACGCGGACAGAGAGTTGAATGCATTCCTCCATCGTGATCCCCGAAATGGGGATGAATGGAATCACGTCAACGGCCCCCATCCGCGGGTGTTCGCCCTTGTGGTCTCGCAGGTCTATCAACTCTACGGCCTTGGCCACACCGGCAATCACCCCGGATGACACCGCTTCCGGTTCGCCGGCAATCGTGATCACGCAACGGTTGTGGGCGGCATCCATTTCCGAATCGAGAAGAGCCGCGCCAGGCACTCCGGTTAATGCGGCAGCAATGGCCTCCACCACTTCCTTTCTTCGGCCCTCGGAAAAATTGGGGACGCACTCGACAATCCTGTTCACGCGTTCTCCAGTCTGTTGATCACCACCTGCCCTTTTTTGATGGTGACAACGCAATGATTGATCCCGAAGAAATAGGGGAGCTCGCGATAATCCCCGACATCCATCAAGACGATATCGGCCTGTTTCCCGGCTTCGATGCTGCCCAGGCGGTCGGCCGCACGGAGAGAATGGGCTGCGTTCAGGGTTGCCGCGGTGATCGCTTCAGCCGGAGTCATCCGCATCTGGCTGCAGGCTATCGCAAGGACGAGCTGCATATTGAGGCAAAAGCACGATCCGGGGTTGAAGTCGGTGGCCAGGGCAACGGGAACACCGGCGCTAATCAGTTTTCGGGCAGGCGGATATCGGGTGAGCCCCAGGTTGAAAGCCGTCCCCGGCAAGAGCGTTGCCACGGTGCCGGATTTCTTCAGGAGTTCGATGCCTTCGTCGTCCAGCCACTCCAGATGGTCCGCGCTGCACGCGCCGAGTTCCGCCGCCAATCGAGCTCCACCGCTCGGGGCCAGCTCTTCGGCATGAATCCTGAGCCCCAATCCATGTTTCCGGGCAGCCAGAAGAATGTCTCTCGCCTCCTCAACCGTGAAGTATCCTTCATCGCAGAAAACGTCGCAGAATTGGGCCAACCCTTCCGCTGCCACTTGCGGAATGAGCTTTTCCACCAGGATGCGGACATACTCCTCACGCCGGTCCCGGAATTCATCGGGAATATCGTGGGCGCCCAAGAAGGTTGGGAACACCTCCAGGCGACTGCGACTGCGAACCTGGGAGAGAGCTTTCAGACTTTTCAATTCGTCTTCCACGCTCAATCCATAGCCGCTTTTGGCCTCGATGGTCGTGGTTCCGTGGGCAAGGAACTGGTAGAAAAATCGCTCCGCCCCTTCCACAAGCTGGCTCTGGGCCGCGGCGCGAAGCTGCCGGACGCTGGCGCGGATGCCGCCTCCCGCTGCGGCGATCTCCTGGTAGGTACGCCCGTGGGCCCGCATGTCGTACTCGCTCGCCCGGGTGCCCGCGAAGATCGGGTGAGTGTGACAGTCCACAAATCCGGGAAGGGCCGTCAAATTCAGACCAAGGCAGTCTATGGTTTCGCAGTCGGTGTTCAGATCCCGGTGGGAAAGCTCGCGGGTCGGACCAACCCAATCAATGTGCTCGGCGCGGACGGCAATGGCGCCGTTTTCGATGATTTCCAGATCGGCCATTTCTTGGCCGCAGCGCGGCGCGGGTTTGCCCCGGAGGGTCACAACCTGGGCAATATTCTTCAGAACCAGCATGCAGCTCCTTGTCCTATTCCAACCTTCTCAGGGCGAGAATCGTGACGTCGTCAGTCACCTCGCCGCTGACAGTATAATCGGCAATCCTCTGGTAAAGGCTGCGAACAAATTGCGCCGTACTTTCATGGCAATGATGCCGGATCGCCTCGGCAAACCGGCGCTGGTCGAATATCTCGTCATCAGGTCCGACGGCATCGGTTGAACCATCGCTGGCCAGGATCAAGGTGTCGCCTTTCTCCATCTGGATGGCAACCTGATCATAGCAGGACTCCTCGAGCAGACCGAGGGGAACGCCGGATACTGAAATTTGGCTGACTTCGCCGCCGCGGATCAAAGTCGGATAGGGCATGCCGCCGTTGGAGTACCACCCCGCCCCGGTTTCAAGATGGATGCGGAGATAAGCCACGGCAATATAATTCTGAACCTGGTATCGGCCGAGCAGGTTCCGGTTCAACAGTCCGAGAGTTTCGGCCGGCGACATCGAATTTCCGAACAGGGAGCGGATCTGGCCGCTGAAAACGGCGCCGTAAAGAGCCGCGGGTATAGATTTTCCTGATACATCTCCTATGATCACCGACAATTCGCGGGTCGCCGGATCGTAGTCAAAATCATAAAGGTCGCCGCCCACTTCGCGCGCCGGGTGATAGGCAACGGCCAGCTCGAAGCCGTCCAGGTTCGGGCATGTGGGAGGCAGGATGTATCGCTGGATGTCCCGGGCGATCTCCAGTTCACGCGCCAATCTCTCCCGCCGGATCAACTCCTTCCGGAAACGGGCGTTTTCCAGCGTCAGGCGGCGGCTTTCCAGGCCGCGCTCCACCGTCATCAGGAGATCCGGCGGATCCCAGGGCTTAACGATATACCGGAACACCTTGCAGCTGTTGATCGCCTCCACCAGGACGTCCACATCCGTATATCCGGTCAGAATGACACGGATGGCATCCGGCATCACGTCGATCGTGTGCCTCAGGAATTCTATGCCCGTCATATCCGGCATCCGCTGGTCGGCAATGATGCATGCAATATCCTCGTTCGCTTTCACCAGCTGGAGCGCCTCATGACCGCTGCTGGCCGCGAGGACCGGATAGCGGTTCACGAAGGTGCGGCGAAGCTTCTGCAGGTTGGCGATCTCGTCGTCAACAACGAGGATTTTGTCTGCTTCCATATCGGTCCCGGCCTATTGGGCAGTGTTCCCGTTACTTTAATCCGCTCGGCCCGCCCACGCCTCAGAAAAGAGCCAGGGCGGCGTAGGTGACTGCGGCTCCGGACTCGAAATCGGTCCACTGCCGGTATTGCAAAAGTTCACCCCGGCATGTCCGCAAGGTGCGCATAGCCATATAAATCGGGGGGAATCCGCAGATGCGGCGGCTGTCGCCGTCGGCGGCAATGACTCGGAAGAGACCTTCCGCATCCCCGCCCGTAATCAAGTTCAGGAACTCCAGGTCTTCGCGTTCGACCCTCTTCATCGAAACTTCCGATGGACCCGATGCATCCCCGAACCGGCGGCCTACATGGGCAAGATCCGCACCGGCCAGGACGAACGTTTTCCCGCCGCTTTCCCCGATCGAATCGTGGACAGCCCGGATGAAAGCCTCGATTTCTTCGTTCTCCGCCCCGGTCTTCCCATTCTCACAGATGTCGTGGAATGAACCCACGAGGATGGGAACGATTTTGAAGTCCTGCGGCTCTGCAAGCACATATTTCAGCATGACCGCCTGGAACTCGAGCGAATGCTCGCCGCGATGCGAGATTTCGTCGAGGAAATAGTCTCCCGGAAGTTTCGCGGCCAGCCGATCCACAAATTCGGCATCGACTGCGGCAACGCCCAAAGGTGTTTCGAAATCTTTCCGGGTCAGCGCAAACCGCTGCCGCATGGGGGTATGGCAGGTTCCGAACAGGATAAAGCGGTCCGCGCCGGCCGCCTGGCCGAGGGTCTTGTAGGCCTGGGCATAGGTAGGCCCGCCGCGGCGAAAGTCGATGTGGGGAGCGATCAGCCCCCTGAGGTCTTTCCGCCCGTCATTGCCCGGGGCTGAACCCGGGCCGTCAGGATGATCGAAAAAACCGTTGATCTGGCTGCGCAGCTCATCGGGGTCCAGTGCATAGGCTGATCCTGCGTGGTGAGCCGGGCGGACTGCCGAGGAGAGAAACTCCGCATCCTGCTTTTGCCGCAGGCTGCGGTACCTTTCACTATCCAGAAAACCCATTTCGTCGAGCTGTTCAACCAGGCCTTCAAGCTGCTCCGAGGGAATGATCTCCCCGGAGGCTCGGAAAAAGTCGGCCTGGATGTCACGCAGGGTATTCGCCCCATCCATGCGTGAGACCAGGAATACGCCGGTCTGATTGAGAAAAACGGGCTGGCCGGCAAATCCCTCCGGGTCGCGAAGACAAATCAGCTGCTCGCCTTCGCCCTGGACCGGAAAGGCCTCCACAGCACGCAGTTTGGGGCAATCTGTCATGGGTTTGAAGATCCGCCCCGAAGCTCGCGGGCGATTTCCTTGGCGATTTCACGCGTCCGCGGAAGATCCTGTGGCTGAAAGGAAATGGCTCCTACCACCGGGTGCCCTCCGCCGCCGTATCTTTCGCAGACAGCAGCCAGGTTGATCGTGCGGGGAATCACGCTCCAGGGATTCGAACCCACCGAGATCTTGGACCGGAAACTCGAGCGGCTTACGCCGACGCAGTAATTGGCTTGGGGAAAAAGATAGTAAGGCACGAACTTGTTGTAGCCCTCCATCTCGTAGTCGCTGATATCGAAATAAACGGTCCCGTCGGCGTAATGGGAGTGTTTGCGGATAATCTCGATGGAATTAAGATGCCTCTCATACAGGGGAAGGAAAACCTTCTGCACCCAATCCTCTGCCATGATTTCCGCGAGGCTTTTTTCCTGGAATTCCTTGATGAAACGGCGGCTCAGCGCCCGATCTCGAATCCCTTCGATTGCCATCATGAGCTGCATGGCCGGTTCGCGCACTTCCACCGCCGATTTTGCGTCGTCGAACAAAGCCCCATCGATCACATCAGCCCAGTGGAACAGCTCGCTCAATCGGCTGGGATCGTAATTGAAATGCTTCCGCACCATCGCGACAATGAAATTGGTGCAGGACCGGAAGGTGGGATCGTGGAACTTTTTGCCGCTGCTGTCGGCGCGGAAGTGGGCTTCATCTTCCCGGCTCAAAAATGCGCTCTGGTGATGGTCAAACCACCAGGTGAGCCGCGAATCGCTGGAGTATTTGAAATCTACGATGGCATTCGCATCGCCGTCAAACTGAACATCCAGGAAAAGCTCCCCCGCGCGGTGAGCCAGACCTTCGTAGTCGAATTCGGCCGCGGCATCGATCGCGTTGCGATAAAAATCGGTGAAAGTCGCGGCGGACGCCAGCCCGTCGAAGCAATTGTCATGAAAATATACTTTCACCCTCATAGCACGATTTCACGCCGGCCACAGATTGAGATTCAGGTTTTAGCCCAATAGGCAACAGCCATTCCGGATTTACCGCTGAGGCCGCAAAGAACAAAAAACACTATCACAAGGGCCCTGGACGCGCAAGTTGCACGCTTGCTTCGCAAAGATTGAAGGCGACGCCTGTGCGTTGTGCTATTCTCACGCGCGTTGCAGGGTTCATGAGGCGGTCTTAGTCCTTTGCGGTTCAGACAAATGAAATCAGGATATAGGCTTCTCCTTATCTTCGGTGCCTTTGGACTCTACTTCTTCTTCTCGCTGGTCTACCTGGATCTTCCCGGCCTCTATTTCGATGAGGTGCTGTTTGTAAACGGAGCCTTCGGGAACCTCGATGGAAGTTTTGTTTCATGGTGGATTCCCCTTTTTGGCCGGAAAATCCCGCTCATGCTGATGGAGTATATCGGCGCCTTGAAAGCCTGGATATACGCCCCACTTTATGCCTGGCTCGGCACTACAGCAGCCGTCACGCGCATACCCGTGATCCTCGTTGGATCAGCTACCCTTGCCCTGGTTTATTCGCTGGTCCGGAAAGTTTTTTCACCGGGCGCCGCGACCTGGTGCCTGCTTCTGATCGCCACCGATCCCACTTTCATATTCGCCAACAAGCTGGACTGGGGACCAGCATCGTTGATGCTGTTCCTCCAGTCCGCTTCGCTTTACCTGGTCTTCCGCTGGCTGACAGGTTCGGGCGAGCGCTTCCTCTTTGGCGCTGCCTTCCTTGCGGGCCTCGGTCTTTTCAACAAGCTGATTTTTGTCTGGTACCTCGGATCGCTCCTGATTGCCTTCCCGGTTTGCTTCGGTCCCGAAATCAGGAGACGGCTGAAGCTCAAAACGCTCGGAACCGCGATTGGAGCTTTCCTCATCGGCTGCCTGCCCCTGTTGGCATTCAACGTGGTTCAGCCGCTTGCGACATTCTCCCACCGGTCGACGATCACCAAAGATCTGCGCGAGGCGCTGCGGCAGCGCTTGGACCTCTTTAGAACCACCCTGGATGGAAGCGCCATCTATAGCATGGTCAACCAGGCGAGCATTGCGGACCCGGAGGATCCTTCGGCCACTGCCCGCGCCAAGAGCGCCGGCGTGATTGGGCAAGGGCTGGCTTCGCTCCCGGCCAAACCCGGACTTATGCCCTACGCCTTCCTTGCAGCTCTTCTTGTGATTCCCTTGCTTTATTGGAGAAAGGCCTTCCACCATTCGCGGGCGGTGGGCTTTTTTGCGTTGCAGTTGCTGTTGATGGCATTACTAATCGTCTTGAGTAATGAGGCGGGCGGGCCGCACCATGCCATCGCGGTTTATCCGCTTCCTCACATCCTGACTGGCTACGCAATATCCGCTCTGCCTGCGGCATTCGGCCGCGGTCGCAGCTTTGGGATTAAAATGAGCGCGACCCTGGCGACTCTGTGCGGACTCGCCGTGGTGATATCCCATTTATCATTGGATTCCAGGTATGTGAGCTCTTTCGCTGCCCGCGGGGGTGTGGGCAACTGGTCCGATGCCATATACGACCTCGCGGCATTTGCGAAGCAGCATCCGGACAAATCCTTCGTCCTGATGGACTGGGGTTTCAACAGTCAGCTGCTGCTGCTGTCGGGCGGGCAGATCAAGAAGGACGAAGCCTTCGTTCGCTTCCGCGATCTCCCGCTTGACCGGAAGCTGGAATTTCTAAAGGCCGAAGCTGTTCCCTCCGATTCCTATTTCGTTTTCCATACTCCCCCGTTCGAGACGAGCCCTTCCTTCTCAATGTTTAAAAATGCAATTAAGAAGGCGGGATGGAAGGAATCCAGGATCCGGACTTTTTTCCAGCGTGACAGCAGGCCGGTTTACGCCATCCTGCAGGTCGTGCGCGCTCCTGAACAGGACAGCACCGAAACTCCCATCCATGAATACCGCGAGGCTGAAGAATGCGATTCGAGATCGGGTGGAGGGATCGACCCGAAGGGCGGAGCCACCCGCGGCACGGCTCTGGGCAATTTCTGGGGACGCTGGCCATCCGATTTTGCCGCCTATCGATTCGCAGCGGCGGCGAATCCTGGCAATGCGTGGCTGCATATCCGTTATGCTTTGGGAGGCAACGATGCCAAGCAGTTGTTCGTGCTGCTGGATGGCGAGGTCCTGGATGTTGTCACGCTGCCGCCGACCGGCGGATACGGTTACTCCGGCGATCAGTGGAGCTATGTTTCCTGCGACCTGGGCAGCTTCGGCGAAGGCGAGCATGAAATCAGGCTGTCCCCGGCCTTCGAGGATCAGGTTGTGAACCTGGATTGCATCCTCATCTCTTCCCTGAAAAATCCCCCGCGCGATGAGAAGTGGAATCGCCAGCCCGTGTCTCAGATTCCGGAGCACTGACCCGTCTTACTTCTCCATTGCAAGGGTGCCTTTGGTAATCGACAGGGTCCGGGCTGAATTGTATTGCTGCAAGGTGGTTGTCAGCGCCCTCCTCCGGCGCGTATTTCTCGGAAAAGTTCCCTGAAGGTTAGAACTGCTTCGATGGCTGTCGTATTCGACGCTTTGTCGCCAAAATAGGCTTTCACGAACGGGCCCATTCCCGTCCAGGATGTATGAAGAACACCCAGGACCCGCCCTCCGATTTCAGGCGAGGATGACTTGCGGGCCTGCCGGATCAGTTCGAGCTGACCCAGAGCAGCGGCCGGCCGGCGCCATGCGCTCGATACGACCGGGAATCCCTCGACGGCAAAATGCAGCGCGGTTGGCGGTGCGGCCTCGTAATGCCAGTCGCAGATCACGATATCTTTGGGAATCATGCGAATCGCCGGCTCGGTTCCGTTCGTCGCAGCCTCCCATTTTCCCAGCCCTGTAATCGCTCCATCCAGCAGGCGGTCCCCCCATATCCACAGGGTCTTGCCGGTTTTCGCCAGGTGGTCCCGGACCAGCTTGATCTCACCCGCCAGCAGTTCTGCCCGGTTTTTCCCGCGACAACGCGGGCAGTCCTCTTCTCCCAACAGGAAAACCTCATCCAGACCGCCGTGGAACGCGTTGGATTGGCAGGCTTCGGTCAGCTCGTCGATTAGATCAAATATCACCTCGTGCACACCGGGATGCAGGGGGCAATAGCTGCGACAATAGATGTCTTTGTTGCCGGGGTACTTCCCTGGCGTTTCGTCGAATTCGGGGTGCGAGCGGAGAAGGCCGAACGTGGTCGCCGCCCACGACTGGTGCCCCAGGAGGTTGATCCCTGGGATGAGGCGGACTCCCGCGGCCCGGCAGGCTTCGACAAGAGCATTCACATCCGCTTTGGAAAGGGATTCACTGTCAACGACCTCAGGATGCCGGGAATAGGCATAGCGATAGTTGAACTCGACGACAAGCAGGTTGACACCTTCGCGGGGAAGCGACTCGCGGATAAAACGCAAACAGTCCGCCATTTCGGCCGGCTTGGGAGCAGCCACATGAAGACCGCGAACGGGCAAAGGGGATACTTCGGAACCAAAACCCGCCATGCCGGCGGCCAGGAACAGCGGGATGAGTAAGAAGCAAAACAGATATCGCATGGGTGCCTCCCGGATCGGACTTTTCCGCCCCATAATGACATGGTCGGGAGGGGAAACGCCACGCGATTGAACGACCCGTCTCGAGGGCTTCACTCCGCCAGGATCAGCTTGGCAATGGTCTGCAGCTGCATATTCGAAGTGCCTTCGTAGATTTTCCCGATTTTGGCGTCGCGGAAATACTTCTCGGCAGGATATTCCCGCGTGTACCCGTAGCCGCCGAAAATTTCCAGACTTTGGCTGGCCACCTTCTCGGCCACTTCCGATGCGAAGTATTTCGCAATGGCCGCCTCTTTGACAAAGGAGCGTCCCGCCATCTTGAGCCGCGCGGCGTTGTAAACCAGGAGACGAGCCGCCTCCACTCCAACGGCCATTTCCGCCAGCTGGAATTGCAGCCCCTGGAACTCGGAAATCAGACGTCCGAATTGCTTCCGTTCCCTGGAATAGCGGATGGCGCAATCCAGAGCCCCCTGAGCCACCCCGACCATCTGGGCTCCGATGCCGATCCGGCCCTCGTTCAGCGTCTCGATCGAGATCTTGTATCCTTTACCAGGCTCGCCAAGAACCTGTTCGCGAGCCACGAATACATCCTCTAAAATCAATTCGCAGGTGGAACTTGCCCTGATCCCGAGTTTGTCCTCTTTTTTTCCGAGGGTGAATCCCTGCGTTTCGCTCTCCAGCAGAAAGGCGGTAATGCCCCGGTAGCCGGCTTCCGGGTTGATGGTCGCGAATATAATAAAAATGCCGGCCTCCGCTGCGTTGGTGATCCACAGCTTGCGGCCATTGAGGCGGAATCCCCCGTCACACTCGACCGCCCGTGTCGTCAGCCCGAAGGCGTCGCTTCCCGAACCCGACTCGGACAGCGCGTAAGAGCCGATCGCATCGGCGCACAGCCGGGGCAGGTATTTCTGTTTTTGCTCGGCGGTACCCCATTTCAGGATCGCGTTGTTGACCAGCGTGTTCTGAACATCGACGACAACGGCGGCGGAAGCGTCCACACGCGCCAGTTCCTCAACCGCCTGGATGGCGTTGAAAAAGGTCCCACCGGCGCCGCCGTAGGATTCGGGAATCTCCAGCCCCAACAGGCCTAGGGAAAAAAAGTCGCGAATCACTGCCGGATCCATTTTCCCATCTCTGTCCATTTGAGCGGAAATGGGGCGAAGTTTCTCCTCAGCATAGTCTCGGATGCTGCTGCGAAACATTGCCTCTTCTTCACTCAAGACGGTCAATGGCGATACAGTCATAGCGGGAAAATCCTGCGCCGAGGTCATGGGTGCCTCCTTGTTTGACTTCCTGAAAAGTCGATGGAAAGATGCATTTCCTTTATACCACGAAGATAGTGGATGGGCACTCCGGCCGGCCGGGCTCGCCCTGTGTCAAATGCAATCTGGGATTAAAAAGGTTGGCGTCCCCATTTGTGACGAATATATTCTGTGGCAGCAGAAAGGAGCACTCCCGTGAAAGCAGCCATTCTTTACAACGATCGAGATATACGTGCAGGGACCGCGCCCGATCCCGTCCCCGGGCCGGACGAGGTTCTGGTGGAACCGTCCTTTGCCGGAATTTGCGGCACCGACCTGCATATCTATCGGGGCGAATTCAAAGGCCGGGTCCAGTACCCGGCCATCCAGGGGCATGAATTCGGCGGGACCATCGTTGAACTCGGAAAAAATGTGCGCCACTTAAAGACCGGCGAACGTGTGGTCGTGGATCCAATCATTTCCTGCCACGCCTGCCGGACCTGCCTGACCGGCCATATCAATGCGTGCCAGTCGCTGAAGCTTATCGGCGTTGACCTCAACGGCGGTTTTGGCCAGCGCGTCGCGGTTCCGGCCAGCCACATTCTGCACCTGCCCGATGCCATACCCATGGTGTATGCGCCGATGGTGGAGCTTTATGGCATCGCACACCATGTCTTGCGCCGAGGCCAAGTGCAGCTGGGTGAAACCGTGGTCATTCTTGGCTCGGGAAAAGTGGGCCTGTCGATCATCGATGTGTTGTCCCATGGCAGCAAAACCAACCTCATGATTTGTACCGACCGGCACGATTTCCGGCTGGATACTGCCCAGAAACTGGGCGCCGACTATCCCGTGAATATCATGCGGCAGGATCCTGTTGCCCTGGTCAGGGAAATCACCGGCGGCGTCGGAGCCGACTGCGTGATTGAGGCCGTGGGGCATTATTGTCTCGCCCCCGGTCAGCCCGCGCCGCTCGAACAGGCGGTGCAGATGATCAGGAACGGCGGCCGGATCGTGACTCTGGGATTGGGGGACCATCCTTCCACGGTGAACTTCAAAACGCTGGTCATGAAGGAAGCGCAACTGATTGCTTCGAGAGTTACTTTGGGAGAGTTCACCCAGGCGGCAAGATTGATGGAAAAGCAGCTGTTGCACCCCGAGATCCTGATCACCCGGAAAATGGCCCTGGGCGAAGTGAGAGCAGCCTTCGAAGAGGTCGATCGGGAAAGTGGAGAAACTCTCAAGATTGTCCTCGACGTCCAGGCGGGCTAAAGGAACGAACCGTATATGAGCGTTTATGATCCGGCTCCAGGACAGCAGGTTTTCGGAGAAACCCTTCCCAGCTACGATGAATTGCAGGGTTGCATCCGCTGCGGGCGATGCCTCCCGGTTTGTCCGACCTACCAGGTCACCCAGCTCGAGACCTACTCCCCCCGGGGCCGTTTGAGCCTTCTGCGCGCGGTGGAGGATGGCCACCTGGAAATATCTGCCGGGGTGGAGGCTCATCTCTATCACTGCCTCGACTGCCGCGCCTGCAACACGGTCTGCCCGCCCGGAGTGCGCATTGGCGAACTTATCCTGCGAGGCAGGGTGGCGGCCGAAGAGAAGCATCCGCGCCCCTGGTGGATGAAATTCGTCCTGAAAAATGTACTCACCGGAGCGGCGCGCGCCGAACTGATGTCCGCCCCAATGCGCCTGGTAAGCAAGCTGCGGATCGACCGGGCCGCTGTCGGGCTGTTGGGCTGGATTCCGGGATTCGGCTCACGGATTCGCGAACTGGTGGACCTCGCCCCGTTTTTCGGCAAACCGATTCGCGGCGAACTCGCTGCGGTAACCCCGACGGCCGGTGAAAAGCAGCACAGGGTTGCGTTTTTCCTCGGCTGCATGATGAATGTCGCCATGCCCGAAGTGAGCCGTGCCACATTGCGGGTACTCACGCGTGCGGGTTGCGAGGTCGTGACCCCGCCCAACCCGATGTGCTGTGGGGCTCCACACGACGACCAGGGGATGCTCGAGCTTTCCCGTGAAATGGCCAGAAAGAATATCGCGATTTTTGAGCCGATCCTGGACGAGATCGATGCTGTGGTTACCGATTGCGCCGGATGCAGCGGAGCATTGAAGGAATATGCAGAGTGGCTCCATGATGACCCGGACTGGGCTGAGCGCGCCGGGAAATTCAGCGCCAAAGTGCGTGATATCACCGAGTGGCTGGACCGCATCTGGCCTGCGGATTTGAAACTGGAGCACGAGCCCGTGCGAGCCACTTACCATGATCCCTGCCACCTGGCCAATGTGCAGGGTGTTAAAAAAGAGCCGCGCAATTTGCTGGCTCGCATCAGCGGGCTGGAAATGGTCCCGCTGCCCGACGGGCCGCCGACCCGGTGTTGCGGGAGTGCAGGTGTTTACAACGTTACCCATGCTCCCATGTCATTGGAACTGCTAAAACGCAAAATGGAGGACGTCGCCTCGACGGGAGCCGACGTCGTAATAAGCGCCAATCCGGGCTGCCTGCTGCAGTTGGAGTGGGGCAACCGCCGCAGCGACCGGAAAACTGCCGTGAAACATGTGGTGCAGATGCTGGACGAGAGCATGAACGGCACGTCGCCTTCGAAGCGTCAATAATCATCCGTAGAGATGGAGGCATCCATGGATCCCAGGATCATCAGCGAAATCAGGCGGGAGATCGGCGAAGAACGGGTCGGCACGCAGCCCGAAGACCTGGCGGCGTACGCCTACGACGGGACTTGGTCGGAGAACCGACCCGATATCGTGGTACATCCTGAAGAAACGGTTCATGTTGCCGCGGTCCTGAAAATCGCCCAGGCCCACCGCATCCCCGTCGTGCCGCGCGGTTCGGGGACCGGTTTGGCCGGCGGGTCCCTTCCCGTCCCCGGTTCCATTTGCCTGAATTTCGCGCGCATGAACCGGATTCTCGAAATATCAGCCGCCGACACCCTGGCCGTCGTTCAGCCCGGCGTCATCACTTTCGACCTTCAAAAAGCGGTGGAGCGACACGGCTTCTTTTATCCCCCTGATCCTGCAAGTGTCTATCAATGCTCTATCGGCGGGAACGTTGCAACAAACGCCGGCGGGCCCCGCTGTCTTAAATACGGGGTCACCGGCGACTATGTTCTCGGACTCGAGGTCGTGCTGGCCGGCGGACAAGTCCTTCGGCTCGGGGGCAGGACCATCAAAGATGTCGCCGCCTATAATCTCAAACAGGTTTTCATTGGCTCGGAAGGGACGCTCGGGGCAGTGACGGAAGTGACGGTTCGCCTAATCCCGAAGCCGGCAGCCCAGCGCACCGCGCTGGCAGCCTTCCCAAGGCTGGGAGATGCCTGTAGTGCGGTTGGCAGCATCCTGCAGGCGGGGATCGTTCCGCTCGTCACCGAACTGATGGACCAGGCGACCACCCGGGCCGTGGACGAGTTCAAGCACCTCGGATTGCCGACAGACGTCGAGGCCTTGCTCCTGGTGGCGGTGGACGGCGATAGTGATCTGGTGCAAAAGGAAATCCTCCAGGTTGCCGACATTCTTAAAAAGTCGGGTGCCCGGGACGTTCGCCACGCTCAATCGGCTCAGGAGTCCGAAGCTCTTTGGGAAGCCCGGCGCAGCATCAGTCCGGCGATTGCGCGCCTGGCCAGGAACAAGCTGGGCGAGGATATCACCGTGCCTCGAAGCAAGATCCCTCAAATGGTGGCGCGACTGCAGGAAATCGGACGGGAACATGATCTTAAAATGGTGGTCTATGGGCACATTGGCGACGGCAACCTCCATCCTACAATTCTTTGTGATCGCCGGGACGCCGCGATGATGCACAGAGTGGAAATAGCTGCAGCTGCAGTACTTAAAGCTTCCATCGAACTCGGGGGCACTTTGACGGGAGAACATGGCATCGGCATTTTCAAGCGCGATTATGTGGCCGCCGGCGTCAATCCCGGCGCCCTGGGATGGATGAAAGAACTCAAGCGGCTCTTCGACCCCCAGGACATCATGAATCCCGGCAAAAAACTTCCGCCCGATCCATCCTCCCGCTGAACCACGATGACCGCCATGGGAGTACGTCGCCACATCAATCCGCTAAACCATAAGCTCTAAACAGTTTCCGGCTACAAGCGGCTTCGGGCTCCTTCCCTTCCCGTAATAGTCGGAAAGTCGCGACGTATATATGAGTGGCCCTGGAGAACTCGGGTGCGGGGCAAAATTCACCGGGCCATTGAAAGTCGCCCCGCAAAGGGGAGTGATGAACCATGGCGGCAAAGCGTTGGTACCAAAGCAAATACCTATGGATAGTTGTGTTTCTCCTCTCGGCCTCCGGCAGCGTTGGGGCTTGGCGCGTCTTTACCGTGAAAGCCGACAAACCAGCTTACCTGTTCGCACCTATTGACAAAGGCGATATCGTGCTGCAAGTTGCAGCCAACGGCACTCTTGCCGCTGTAACGACGGTAATGGTCGGGACCCAGGTTAGCGGGATCATCGATGAGCTTTACGCCGACTTCAATTCCGAGGTTAAAAAAGGCCAGCTGCTGGCCAAGCTGAATCCGGACCTTTTCGAGGCTCAGGTGCAGCAGGCCGAAGCCAGCGTCCGCGCGGCCGAAGCCACTCTGAACGACGATTTGGCTAGCATTGCCAGCGCCAAGGCGAACCTTGAAAAAGCCAAGGTCGATGTTCTCGACAAGGGAAGGAAAATCAAACGGCAGAAAGAGCTTTTCGATCAAAACCTGATAGCCCGCGACGATCTGGATACAGCCCAGGCAGCAAACGATGCTGCCGTGGCGACACAAAACGCCGCCGAAGCCCAGTTGGAATCTGCGCAAGCGCGGTTCAAGGCCGATCAGTCAAGGCTGCAGCAAGCTCAGGCTAATCTCGAAACCAGCAAGGTCAACCTCGAGCACACCATCATCACCAGCCCCATCTCAGGCACCATCATTTCCCGCAGCGTGGATCGCGGCCAGACTGTAGCTGCAAGTTTCTCCTCTCCGACACTTTTTACGATCGGGGAAGATCTCACCAAAATGCAGGTCAACACCAACATCGACGAGGCGGATGTGGGCCGGATCAAGACCGGAATGGAGGCCGCCTTCACAGTAGATGCTTACCCCGGAGAAACCTTCTCCGGCACCATCAGCCAGATCCGGCTAGCCGCCACAACGGTGCAGAATGTCGTCACCTACAATGCGATTATCGATGTCCCCAACCCACAGCTGAAGTTAAAACCGGGCATGACAGCCAACGTCAAGATTCTGATTGAAAAGGCTGAGAAGGTCCTGAAGTTCCCGAATTCGGCCTTGCGCTTCAAGCCCAGCCTCTCTGATTTAGAAATGGAGGCGGCTTTCAAACGATCGGGTGAGGAGAAGTATTACCAATACCTAAAATCCGTAGCCCCCGCCGGATCGACTCGGGCGGTCCGCCAATCGAGCAACGGATTCCGGCCCGGCGGCGGAGGTGGCCCCGCCGGGTCCGGGCAGGCCCCGGCTGTGCGTCCTTCGAACCGTGGAAGACGCATTCCCCTCTGGATCCTGGGAGATGACAAACAGATCCGGCCAGTGTTGGTTCGGATTGGCCTCAGCGATGGTGTTTCGACCGAGATCTCAGAAGGAAAGCTGAAGGAAGGCGACAAGATCATCGTTGGTCTCGAGGTCGACCCCAATCGCATGTCGGCCACCACGATGCGCCCGCCCGGGCTCGGCGGAATGATGGGAGGCATGGGAGGACTGCGTCGCTAATGGAAGGCGGATTTATCCGCCGGACCGGTGAAATGGGACCGGCGGATTCTTCCACCTAAAGGCGAATTGATAGCGCCCTTTAAAGCCATCCGAGTGGCTAAAGGGTAGCCGGGGAGGATTGGCGATGTTCCTTTTTACGATAATTCACATTGCCCTCGAGGCGCTTGCGCGCAACAAGATGCGATCAATCCTGACGATGCTGGGGATCATCATCGGCGTAAGTGCCGTAATCGCCATGGTCAGCATCGGTCAGGGAGCCCAGGCTACCATCCAGGAACAGATCGCCAGCGCCGGCAGCAACATGCTATTCGTTTCAGCCGGTTCCTGGAACCACGGCGGGGTTCGCAGCGGGGCCGGGACTTCCAGCACCCTCACAGTCGAAGACTACCAGGCTATCGTCAGAGAATGCCCTGCGGTTAAATCGGCTTCGCCGGTGGTACGTGCGAACGGCCCCATCGTATTTGGCAACCAGAACTGGGCTACCAATATCCAGGGGGTGAATACATCTTTCCCCCAGATCAAATTGTGGGATGTCAGCCGGGGAGAGTTTTTTACCAGCCAGGATGAAAACTCCGCACAACGGGTCTGCCTGCTCGGTCAAACCGTTGTCGACAATCTCTTTGCAGGCCAGGATCCAGTCGGTCAGGAAATCCGGATCCGCAACTCCCCCTGGAGGGTGATCGGCGTTCTGAAAGCCAAGGGGCAAAGCGGCATGGGGCAGGATCAGGATGACACGATCGTCGCTCCCTATACCACCGTTCAAAAGAAAATGCTGGGTATCACGTATATCCATGCCATTATGGTATCAGCGATCACGCAGGCATCGACTTCGACAGCCGAATCACAAATCACCGATTTGTTGAGACAGCGCCATCACATTCCGCCAAGCGAGGACCCTGATTTCTTCGTCCGCAACCTCTCGGACATTGCCGAACTGGCCAACAATTCGAACAAGGTCATGACGCTGCTCCTGGGCAGCATCGCTTTTGTGAGCCTGATTGTGGGTGGTATCGGCGTGATGAACATCATGCTGGTCTCGGTAACGGAAAGGACGCGCGAGATCGGGATCCGGATGGCAGTAGGTGCAACCGGAGGCGACATCCAATTCCAATTTTTAACGGAAGCCATAGTTCTGGCCGTCTTGGGCGGACTCCTTGGAATTGCCATGGGACTGGCAAGTTCCCATGTGATTTCTGATTTCCTGGGCTGGCCGACCCTGGTTTCAACAGCCGCTATAGGAATGGCGTTTTCGTTTGCCGGGGCCATTGGGGTCAGTGCCGGGTGGTATCCGGCGCGCAAGGCTTCCCGGCTCGATCCCATCGACGCGTTGCGGTTCGAGTAGCTTGTTCCTGTAGGAATTAGGGGCTGTCTTTGGAGGCTATTCCGGAACTTGGACATGCTGAAATATGGATCGGGCTTTCGGCCCTCTTCTTCGTTCCAGAGGATTCCTGGGATTAGCCCCTAGGCGGTCTGGAATGAGCATTCGCGGGCAATCTTAAGCAGTGGTTTGACACCCCTGAGGCTACCGCCTATACTTTGGGGGTAGTTTAAGCTTTCCCAGCGGAGTGGCATTATGCGCACCAAAAGATATCTGTCTATTCTTATTCTCGCTTTTGGCCTGAGCTCGGCATGGAGTCAGTCGAACCCTCAGGCGCCAAAGGAAACCTCCAAGAGCTCTTCGAAAAAGGAAAAGGCCAAAAAGGGCTCGATAGAGGGTTCGCGAGCTGCCTACTACAAAAAGTGGCTCGACGAAGATGTGATTTACATCATCAGCGAGGAGGAGAAAAAGGTATTCAAGGATCTCCAGTCCGACGAAGAGCGGGAGAGCTTCATCGAGCAGTTCTGGCTGCGAAGGGACACCGACCCGCGGACGCCCGACAATGAATTCAAGGAAGAACACTATCGCCGGATCGCCTACTCCAACGAACGCTACGCTTCCGGCATCCCGGGGTGGAAAACGGACCGGGGCAGAATCTACATCATGTACGGGCAGCCGGCCGAGATCGATTCACACCCGTCGGGAGGCACCTACAACCGGGAAATCTATGAGGGCGGCGGAACTACGTCAACCTTTCCCTTTGAGCGCTGGCGTTACCGGCATATCGACGGCATCGGAGATGATATTGAAATCGAGTTCGTCGACAGGTCCATGACCGGCGAATATAGAATCGCCATGAGCCCGGACGAAAAGGACGCCCTGATGTTCGTTCCGGGAGCCGGCTTGACCCTTAACGAAGAAATGGGCCTGAGCAAGAAGGAAGACCGGCCATTCTTCAATCCGTCGGCGTACAACGATCCGTCCCAGGGCGGATATATGCGTGCCAAAGACCAGCCCTTCGAGCGCATGGCGCAGTACTTCAACCTGCAGCGGCCGCCCACGATCAAGTTCGAGGACCTGCGGAGCGTGGTGACTACCCATGTCACCTACAGCAACCTCCCTTATGAAGTCAGGACCGACTATATCCGGCTTTCCACCGACAAGGTCCTGGTCCCGATTACAATTGAACTCCAGAACAAGACGCTCGAGTTCAAGAAGGAGCTTGATTTCAATCGGGCTGGCGTCAATGTTTACGGTATCGTTACAAGTCTAACAGGGAGGATCCAGGCTGAGTTTGAGCATGTGATCTCGGCCGAATTTGTGGACGCCCAATTTGAAGTAGGCAAACAGTCGCGTTCCATTTACCAGAAAATCGTGGCTTTGCCCCCGGGCCAGCGCTTCAAGCTGGACCTCGTGCTCAAGGATGTCAACAGCAACAACACAGGCGTCGTCAGCCGGGGCTTGGTGGTTCCAAAGTATGACGCGGAAACTCTCCAGGCAAGCAGTGTCATCCTGGCCAACAAAGTCGAACCCGTGGCCACGAATTCCGACCAGTTAGAGCAGTTCGTGATCGGCGACCTGAAGGTCCAGCCCAATGTCAAAGCGGAGTACAGGCTGGGGCAGAATCTGATTCCTTACCTGCAGATCTACAACGCCACCATGGATCAGACCAGCCTCAAACCCTCGCTGGAAATCAGCTACACCATTAAATCGGGGGGCAAGGTCGTCCGTGAATTGAAAGACAATGCCGGAAATTCGATCCAGTTTTTCTCCGGTGTGCGCATCGTTGTCCTGGGAACAATCCCCATCCAGGACCTTGCGCCGGGCAAATATACGCTTTCGATCGGCATCAAGGACCTGATCGCCAACCGGGAGGTTCAATCCGACGCCGACTTCAAGGTGGTGGAAAGCCCCGCGACGGCAGTAGCAGTCTCGAAATAGGGAAAGAACCCAACCGCGAAGACCGCGAAAAACATTATGCCGCACTGCCAGGGGCCAGCCGTGGAAGTATCCATCGTAATTCCGACCTGGCGGGGTCGACAGTTGCTAGAAGCCTACCTGCCGTCAGTCATTGCCGCAGCGGAAACCTTTCAAAACATCAGTGAAAAGCAGACGGAGATCGTAATCGTTGAAGATGCCGGCGGAGACGACACGGCCGAGTGGATTCGGAGGACATGGCCGGATCGCATCCGATTGATTGTCCACGGGAAAAACCTCGGCTTCTGCGCCGCCTGCCAGACCGGCTTTGAAGAGAGCCGCGGCCGGTTGATACTGCTGCTGAATAACGATGTGCGTTTGAATCCAGACTGCATCAGCCCCCTGGTGGAACATTTCCGCGATCCCGCTGTCTTCGCGGTAACCGGCAAGCTGCTCAGCCAGAAAGGTGATCAGTTCTGTAACGGAGGCAAAGTTGCACGCTTTCGCCGGGGAATGTGGAGCACGTACGAAAATTACGATCTCAAAATGGCGAGCGAAGCCGGACAGCCTCTCTTTTCGTTTACGGCGATCGGCGCCTTTTCGATCTACGACCGCTCCAAGCTGCTGGAGACCGGCGGCTTCGATCCTCTCACCGCCATGGTGGAGGATGTGGAGCTTTCGTATCGCGGCTGGAAAAGAGGGTGGGTCATCCTGTATGAACCCAGGAGCGTAGCCTACCACGATGCCAGCCAAACCATGGACCGCCGCTATAAGCGAAAAGCCCTGGACAAAATATCCCGGCGCAGCCGCATTCTGATGCACTGGATGCTGCTCCATGATCCGGAGATGTTCGCAAGGCATTTGACTTCGATTGCAGGCCGATTCCTGGTCAGCTGGCTTATACTGGACTGGCGCTTTTATTGGTCCATTTTCACCGGCCTGCAAAACCTGTCGACCATCCGGCGGAAGCGGAGCGAAACCCGCCGCACAATGAAGCGGAAGGATGGCGAAATCATGCGAATACTGGAATCCTTTTATCGCACCGCACCGATCGAGGTCCGAAGGCCCTGGAGCCCGGTGCGCCCCGAAGAGATGGCTCTGCAGCAGCCGGTTCATGAAGGCCGCTGAGTCTGGACCGCCATGGAAGCAATTTCGGCAGTACTGATCACCTATAACGAAGAGAGAAATATCCGCGAGGCTTTGGAGTCGGTGCAGTGGGCCGATGAAATCGTCGTGGTGGATTCAGGAAGCAACGACGGGACGCTTGAGATCTGCTCCCGCTTCACGAGCCGGATTTTTCACCGCGAGTGGACTGGATTCGTCGACCAGAAGAACTACGCCCTGGACCAGGCGACCCACGCCTGGGTGTTGTCGCTGGATGCCGACGAACGTCTCAGCCCCGAACTGCTGGCGGAGATTCAGCAGCTTAGGCAATCAGGCTTTGCCGCGGATGGCTATCGCATCCCGCGGGTCGCTTTTTTCATGGGGCGCTGGATCCGGCACGGGGACTGGTACCCCGACTTCCAACTGAGGCTTTTCGACAGGCGCCGGGGACGCTGGCAGGGGCGGCCAGGTGCACGAATCCGTGAAGATCGCCGGCATGCCCGGGTTGCTCAAGGGAGAAATTCTGCACTACACCTATCGGGAATTGTCTGACTATTTGAAAAGGCTGGAGAAATATTCCAGGCTCGCCGCGCTGGATTACCAGGCTCGCGGAAAAGTCTCCAGCGGCTGGAAGATGTTTTCAAACCCGATAGCAACCTTCATCAAAGCCTACTTACTAAAGCGCGGATTCCTCGACGGAATTCCCGGTTTCATGGTTGCTGTGATGGGAGCTGTGTCGGTGTTTTTCAAATATGCCAGTCTCTACGAGCTGCAAAGAAACAAAGGATGACGACCCGAAGCACACCCTCACTTCGATGATGTTTTTATTGGCTCCGTTATCAATCCGCGCCTGGTCCTCGGCCTGGAATTGAACCCGGACGAAAACCTCTCTCCCCTTTCGATAGAATCTTCAAATCGCCGGAGGATAGCCCGGGTCCGAATCCAGGACCCGGATAAAGCCCAAGTCGGGCGGCCGGCCCAGGTATACTATGAATAAGGAGGCTGGATAGCGCTTTCGGGGCCGGGGCCGGCCTATGGTATATTAACGGCCGCCCACATCCTGCATCAGGAAAGGAAAAACAAATTGCGATTACTGGTCACCGGCGGCGCCGGATTCATAGGATCCAATTTCGTTCGACTCATGCTCGAACGCCACCCCGGCTGCGAGATCTTCAACCTTGATAAATTGACTTATGCCGGGAATCTGGAAAACCTGGCGGGGCTGGAGAACGACTCGCGTCATCACTTCGTGCACGGCGATATTTGTGACTCCGGCATCGTGCAGAAGCTTCTCGAGCGCGGATTGGACGCCGTCGTGAATTTCGCGGCGGAATCGCATGTGGACCGCAGCATCCTCGACTCTTCCGAGTTTGTCCGCACCAACATCCAGGGAACACAGAACCTGCTGGACGCCGCCCGCCGCCACAAAGTGGCCCGCTTCCTCCAGGTTTCCACGGATGAAGTCTACGGCAGCCTCGGCAGCGCAGGCTTTTTTACGGAGCTTACCCCGTTGGCGCCCAACAGCCCCTACGCCGCAAGCAAGGCGTCGGCTGACCTGATGGTGCGGAGCTATCACCACACCCACGGCTTCCCGGCGCTCATCACCCGGTGCTCCAACAATTATGGACCTTACCAGTTCCCCGAAAAACTGATCCCTCTAATGATCACCAATGCCATAAGGGACATCCCGCTCCCGATCTACGGCGACGGGCTTTATGTACGTGACTGGATTCACGTCCGCGATCATTCGGCGGCCATCGACAAAGTCCTGCATGAAGGCAGGCCCGGCGAGGTCTACAACATCGGCTCCCGGCAGGAAATGCCCAATATCGAGATAGTTCGTCTCGTTCTGAAGGCGCTGGGAAAAGGCGACGACCTGATCACCTATGTCAAGGACCGGCCCGGCCATGACCGGCGCTACGCCATCGATCCATCCAAAATCGAAAAGGAACTCGGCTGGAGGCCGGAGATCCCATTTCCCGACGGCATGAAGGAAACCATTGCATGGTACCTGCAAAACACGGGCTGGGTGGAAAACGTTCGCAGCGGGCAGTACATGAACTACTATCGGACCATGTATCAAGAACGCCAGCGCACCTTGTCGGAGCTTTGATGAAGAGCTTGATTGTGGGCAATCGAGGGATGCTCGGAACCGAGCTCATGACGGTATTCGCCGCTGCCGGACCGGTCACCGGAGTCGACATTGCCGAACTGGACATCACCGATGCCGGGCAATGCCATGAATGCGTAAGCCGGCTCCGCCCTGATGTAATTATCAACGCCGCGGCGCTCACGGCGGTCGATTACTGCGAATCGCATGAAGAGGAGGCGAATCGCATTAACGGAGAAGGCCCCGGAAATCTTGCCCAGGCGGCGTCGGAGACGGGTGCGCTGTTCGTCCACTACAGCACCGATTACGTCTTTGATGGGCTGAAAACAGCTCCCTACAGCGAAGGGGACCCTCCCTGCCCTCGCAGCGCTTACGGCCGCTCCAAGCTGCTGGGCGAAAACAAAGTGCAGGCTTGCGGCTCGGGCCACCTGATCCTGCGAACTGCGTGGCTGTTCGGCTGTCATGGGAAAAATTTCATCCGGACCATTTTGAGGGCAGCGCGCTCGGGACAGCCGCTCCGGGTTGTGGACGATCAACGCGGAAGCCCGACCAGCGCCCGCGATCTGGCAGTCCACACGCGCAGGCTGGTAGAATCTGGTTGCCGGGGCATTTTTCACGTTGCCAACAGCGGCGAATGCACCTGGTTTGAGCTCGCCAGGCATTCCATCGAATGGGCCGGCATAGTGGGCGTGAGCCTTTCCCCGTGCTCTACCGCCGACTATCCTCTGCCTGCGCCGAGGCCGGCCAACTCTGTGCTTGCCGCGGCACGCCTGGAAAACAGCGGGATCGGGGCCATGCGTCCCTGGCAGGAAGCTGTCCGGGACTATATCCAAGAGTGCGGGAATGTCTGACAAGAAGGATTCGGGCGAAAAACAGGTTGCATCCAACCGGAAGGCGTTCCACGAGTATTTCATCCTCGACAAACTCGAGGCCGGCATCTCCCTGCTGGGCACCGAGGTAAAATCCATTCGAGACGGTAAGGTGAATCTCAAAGAAAGCTTTGCGGCGATCAAAAACGGCGAAGCTTTTTTATACGATTGTCATATCAGCCCCTATTCGCATGGCAACCGCGAAAACCACGATCCTACCCGGCCGCGAAAGCTGCTGCTCCATCACCAGGAGATCAGGAAACTTATCGGCAAAACCCAGGAAAAGGGCCTCACTCTGGTCCCGCTGCGCATGTACCTGAAGCGCGGAAGAATAAAGATCGAACTGGGTGTGGCAAAAGGAAAAAAGCTGTTCGACAAACGGGAATCGGAACGCCACAAAGAGATGGACCGGGAGGCGCGGATCGCAATCAAATCCCGCCGCGACTAGGGATTCAGGAGGATAGCAATGCAGATCGGATTCCGTAAGGGAAACTGCCGTGAAGTCGCCTGCGACCTTCTTGGCTGCATCGTTTTTGAAGAGGAAACCGCAGGATCATCCGCCCTCCGGGCTCTCGGTCCGGACATTCAGGCCGCGGTGGCATCGGCGCTGACCAGCGGAGAATTCAAAGCGGAACTGCATCGGAGCTTTCTCCTGCACAAACCGAAAGGCCTCAAGGCCGCGAAGCTCCTGCTCATTGGGGCTGGAAGGGAATCCGAATTCACGCCCGCACGGCAGCGCGATCTTGCCGGCACCCTGATCCGTCGCGCCAAAGTGGTCAAGGCAAGATCGGTGGCGCTCGCCGTCCGCGCCATTTATGATCGGGCGCAAGCCGCGCGGATCGTCACCGAAGGGGTGCTTTATGGGAATTATGAATCGGATGTCTATAAGACCCGGGATCGGGAAGGTGATTGCGTCGAGCATTTTTCCATCCTGGTAGGCCGCGGAATTGATGCCGGCTCTGTCCTTGAAGGTATAAGGCGCGGCACCGCCGTTGGCGAAGCGACCAACTTCATCCGAACCTTGTCCAATGAACCTTCCAACGTCCTGACCCCATCGGAGTTTGCCGAGCGCGCGACTGCTGAGGGAAAGCGAGCAGGTTTGTCCGTAGAAGTGCTCGAGCGGGAGGAGATGCAGAAACTGGGGATGAATGCGCTGCTGGCGGTTGCCCGGGGTAGTGACGAGCCGCCCAAAATGGTAATCCTGAGATGGGAACCGCGGAAAACAAAGCCGGGGAGGAAGCCTTTCTTACGCGCCCTGGTGGGCAAGGGCGTCACTTTCGACAGCGGCGGCATATCGATCAAACCGGCGGACAAGATGGAAGATATGAAAGCCGACATGTCGGGCGGGGCTGCGGTGCTGGGAGCCATGCTGGCGCTGGCAAGGCTGAATCACCCGGAACCGGTCCTCGGCCTCATCCCCCTCGTGGAAAATCTTCCCAGCGGCAAAGCCATGCGGCCGGGGGATGTCGTCAAATCCTACCTGGGCAAAACGGTGGAAATCATCAATACCGATGCCGAAGGCCGGCTGATACTGGCCGATGCCCTGGCTTATGCAAGAACCTTGGGTGCCACCAGCATCATCGATCTTGCGACCCTGACCGGGGCGTGTGTCGTAGCCCTGGGGCACGTGAACGCGGGCATGATGGGAACAGACCAGGCAACCATGGATCGCCTTCGAGCCAACTGTGCTGTCACCGGCGAAAAGCTCTGGCAGCTCCCGCTTGACGACGAATATCGGAAGCTGATCCGCAGCGAAATCGCGGATATGAAAAACATCGGCAACCGCTGGGGCGGCGCCATCACCGCTGCGAAATTCCTGCAGGAGTTCGTGGAGGAAACCCCATGGGTGCACCTGGACATCGCCGGCGTCGACCTGGACCACGACGGGCGCCCGTTCGCGGCCAAAGGGGCGACCGGATTCGGCGTTCGCACCCTGGTGCAGTTGCTAAGTCCTGTCCATGAATAACGTTTGCACTTTGCTGCTGGCCCGCTGGCGCGGTTTCGCGCGGGCATCTGCTTCGATGCCGCTCCTCGATGTGACGGGCGGATCAGCCGTGACGCCCAAAATCGATGTCCGGCATTTGCATCCTGGCCGCTTTGCCGGAGGTGCCGCCCATGAATTAGACCGGCGTCATACCCGCGATTACCGCTAGTTTCATTCCGCGCTGGTGTCCGGACCATGCCGTCTTCGATCACCACCTCCCATAGCTTGAACATTTCGGAGCCTGTACTCGTATTCCGGATCAGGAGGTCGGAGATGCCATGTCCGGCGATGAGCTTCTGCGAAACTTTTGGCTGGCAGTGAGACTTCTCCGCCAGCGTCCGGCCTTCGCGGCAACGTGCCTGGCAACTCTGATTCTGGGAATTTCCCTCAACACCATTGCTTTCGGCATCGTCAATGCGCTGTGGTTTCGGCCGCTCCCTTTTCCGGATGGCAGCCGGATGGTGGTTCTCTTCGAGCAGAATCTCCGGTCCGGCAACCGCGCCTTTGCATCGTATGCCACCTACTGCGGGTGGCGAGATCAGGCCCAAAGTTTCGTTTCCACAGCCGCAGTTCTCGAACGCTCATGCAATGTTTTTCCGGATGCATCCATGCATGGGGTGCCGGAAGCAGCAGGCGCGGCATTGGTATCCGCGGGAGCGATCGAATTCATGGGTTTTCGGCCGATCAAGGGTAGAAGCTTCATCCCCGGGGAGGAAAACGGCACCGTCCGGGCAGTATTGATCGGGGAACGGTACTGGAGGGAACGGTTTTCATCTGATCCGGAAATCCTCAGCCGCAGGCTGATCGTTGACGGAGAGCCGTCAGCGATCATCGGAGTTCTCCCTCGTGAATTTCAAATTCTCTATGGAGGCTATCAGGTGGTTGGGCTTCTCGATCACAAGGCCGAGAGCTCTGACCGCACGGAACGAATGCTTCAGGTCATCGCCAGACTCAAACCCGGAATCAGCCTGGATCAGGCGCGGGCCGAAATGAAGGTCATATCTGCCCGGATTTCATTGCTGTCTCCGGCGAGTAATCGGGAATGGGAAGCGAGGGTGGCTGATTACCGCAAGTTTCTTTTTGCAACGGCCATCCGGATGTACCCGCTGCTCCTGGCCGGGTCCGTGTTTGTTTTGCTCATCGTCTGTGCAAATATCTCCAACCTTTACCTGGCCCTGTCCATCGCGAGGCGCAAAGAAATCGCCGTCAGGGCGGCCCTCGGCGCCACCCGGTGGCAGATCGTCCGGCAGATGCTGGCCGAAGGTTTGGTTCTTTCTATCGGTGGAGGCCTGATTGCTTTTACACTCGTGGTGTGGGCCCGCTATCTGCTTGTTGCCGGTTACCCAGAGCTCTCGAATCTGAAGGTCGATATTCGTGTGTTTTCCTACACGATGCTGGTTTCCTTCGCCGCCGGGATGGCCTTCGGATTGACTCCTGCCCTCACGGCTTCGAAGCCCGATATCAGCGAGGTGCTGAAAAGCAGCGGCCGCAGCGGGCAGGCCCGGTCCACCCTCAGATTACGCCGGCTGCTGGTTGCATCCGAACTGGCTCTTTCGCTCATTCTATTGACAGCCACAGGCCTCCTGGTCCGGACGGCAATTAAAATGCGTGTGGCGGAACCGGGATTCAAACCCGCCCGCCTCTTGACTGCGCATCTGACCCTTCGAGGGAATCGATACTCCAGCGCTGCCGACAAGGCACGCTTCACTCGATACCTGCAAGAGCAGGTTGCCGGCATGCCCGGCATCGAAGGGGCGACACTCATGGGACGCCTGCCTTTGCTGGGCGGCGATCCGACATCGCGGCTGGAAGTTTCTGATGCTGACGGATGGTCCTGCCAGGTTATCGTGCGGCCCGTGGACTCGGAGTTTCACGGGGTATTGTCCAACCGCATGTTGGCCGGACGTAGATTCCTTCCTGCGGATGCTGAAGATTCGGAGCCGACAGCTATCCTTAATGAAAAGCTCGCGGGGAGCATATCACCTGGGAATCCGGCGGGCGCACTCGATCACCGCATCCGCATCGATGACGGGTCCTGGCGGAGAGTCGTAGGCATATCCGCCGATGTCCGTCAGTTGCTGACTCAGCCGGCCGGTGCTGAAGTGCTGGTTCCGCTTGCTCAACAGCCTTCGTCGAATATCTGGATAGCCGTCCTGGCGCGCGGCGACCCGGATTCCATCGCCAATTCGCTGCGGAAAAAAGTAGCGGGCATGGATCCGGCACTTCCGGTCGGCGCGCTGCAGACAATGTCGGACATTGTCGACGGCTATTTTCCTCGAGTCATGATGGCCGGATTAGCCTGTTTTTCGATCGTTGCGCTGAGTATCGCGGCGCTTGGCCTCTACGGGGTGGTGGCTTCGACGGTTCTGGAGCGCACGCAAGAAATCGGTGTCCGGATGGCACTTGGCGCAAACCGGAGGACCATTCTGCAAAATATAATCAGCGATGGAATCCGACTGGCAGCCTGGGGTGCTGTCTCAGGGCTTCTTGGGGCATTCGCCCTCGGCCGGGTAATGGCGGGATTTCTTTTTGACGTCAGTCCGGCTGACCCGGTCGTGTTCACCGTCATTCCAGTCCTCCTCATGCTCGTGGTGGTGTGCGCGGCCTACGTCCCGTCCCGTCGCGCTTCGCGTCTCGATCCTGTGGTTGCGCTGCGGGAGGAATAGCACCTGGAATCGCCCGGCGATTCGCAGCCCCCTATTAGACGGACGGCTGCCCATGTCGTCGAGGTTTCTTCTTGACTTCAGTGATTACATATGTAATCTAAATGAAAACGTATGTGATCGAGGAAAAGCCGTCATGCCTGCCATACCCAAGATAGCCGATTCCGAATGGAAGGTCATGAAAGTGCTCTGGGCGCGGTCCGAACCCATGCCCGCGTACGACATCATTCAGGAACTCGCCGCCGCTGAACGATGGCAGCCGAAAACGATCAAAACCCTGCTCGGCCGGCTGGTGAAGAAAGGCGCGTTGAGTTTCCGGAGGTACAAGAACCTCTACCTGTATTTCCCAAAGGTCAGTGAATCCGAATGTCTCAAAGCGGAAGGCGAGTCCTTTTTGCAAAGGTGCTTCAACGGATCGCTCCAGCCAATGCTGGCACACTTTGTGGAACACCGCCGACTTACACCAAAGGAGATCCAGGAGCTGAAACGGATTTTGGAATCCTAGCCCGAGTTTACCGCCCGAATGCGGCAGAACTCCGCTTTGGATGTCGGCCAAGGCTAAGAGTGAAGAAGCCGGAAAGTATCTCCGCGATCGCTTGAACTTCCCGGTCCTGTTCGCTGCCGATGGTTCCTACCGGATTGAGGATGTTCCGGCGGGAACCTATTGGCTCAGGCTTCCTATTCCTGGATTACCCCATAACACCTTTTTTCGTGAAGTTACAGTTCCCGAGATTTCCAGCGGCTGGCACGACACTCCCCTCGATGTGGGGACCATAACCATCCGGTGAGCGCTTCTTGTCGCATCACTTAAACGAAAAGGGGAAATTCAGTAGTTCACCCCATCCCAAGGCTCGCTTAAGCTCATGGATGAATTGTTCCGTGCTGCGGTTCCGGCCCGGGGGAAACACTCCATAATCACAAAAAGTCAGACAAGCTGTTGGCTTCAATGGGCCGGGCGAATCAGCCGCCGCGCCCAGCGCAGCGCTGAAATCATACTCTCGGGGCGCGCCACGCCCTTGCCCGCAATGTCGAAGGCCGTGCCATGATCGACCGAGGTTCGGACGAAGGGCAGGCCCAGTGTCACGTTGACCGCTTCTCCGAATCCGATCAATTTGATAGGGCTGAGACCCTGATCATGGAGCAGGGCCAGCACTACGTCGAATTCGCCTGACGCCGCCCTGTAGAAAAGCGTATCGGCCGGCAGTGGCCCGTGGATCTCAATCCCGGGATTTTCCTTCCGAAACCGGCGAAGCGCCGGCTCGATCACTTCCCGCTCCTCCGTGCCCATGATACCGTTTTCGCCGGCATGCGGATTCAATGCGGCTACCGCTACCCTGCGGCAAGGCAGATTGAGGCGGGGAAATTCACGCAGGATAATTCGCAGCTTGTCCTGAATCAGCTCGGCGGTAATGAGGTCGATGGCACTGCGCAGCGACAGATGGATTGTTGCCAGAACCACCTTCAGTTTTTCGGTCAGGAAGGCCATCGCAACATCATGGACACCGGCAAGATACGCCAGGAATTCCGTGTGGCCTGGAAAGTCGTATCCTGCCAAATGAAGATATTTCTTGTTGAGCGGAGCGGTGACGATGGCGTCCAGAGCTCCCTGCAAACATGCCGCAGCGCATAGCTCAATATTTTTCGCCGCGGCTTCACCGCTGGCGGCCGAACCGGATCCGGGTTGGATTTCGCCGCATCGCGCGGGAATGTGAACGAAGCCGCGTGCAGGGAGCTCGATGTCAGGCAGCAACTCGGTCGCTGCAACACGATCATAATCGAAGCTGATCCCCAGCTTCCCAGCCTGCGCCCGCAAAATCTGCTCATCACCAAAGAGGGTTATTATGCAGTCCCCGAACAGGCGCGGATCACGCAAGGCGCGCAGCGATATTTCCGGGCCTATGCCGGCCGGATCGCCGGTGGTGACTCCAATCCTGAGCATGAGGATCTCTCGTGGGGCGGCCGAATATCATCCGCGGGCTTCACCAGTGGCAATACCCGCGGATTTTCCAGGGGGCCAATGAGCATCGATTCGCAGAAAAACTACTCGAGGTCAACCTCGTCCGGCTCCTGATCTTCGTTCTGCTTGTACATGTACTTGATGAAATGCTTCAAGATCAGAAGGTTGGGACCGTCCTGCCGGTGGACTTTGATGCAGTTCTTGTCATACCATTCCAGTACTCCGCGAATCTCCTCATCGTCCACCAGTTTGACCACCATTGGCGTTTTGGCGGCCATTTGTTTTATGTAATAGTAGTTTTCCGCGTTTGTGACGTCGGGCGGCACCCGTTTACGCGGAGCCGCTCCATATCTCGGCATCTGATCCTTGATATCCGAAAGGCTTGGTCGGATCAGTTTACGATTAACCATGAAGACTCCCTCCCGAGGAGGCTGTATACGTAGGGTATTTGATTAAACGAAGTTCCCCCGGCAATGTGCCGGAAAATTAACTATATATATATGTTGAGGGCGATTGGATCGTCCGACAATTTCTATTAAGGCGATATTACTCCGGTGACCCTTTTTTGACAAGAAGAAAGTATTCCGCTAAATTTCTATATGCACATGACTTATAAAGTCGGGCGCGGCTCTCAGGAGCATGCCCGGCAGCCTGGGGAGCTTGTTTTTCAGCCATGAAGAAAACCTTGTGCTGGTTCATTGTTACAGCCTGTTCAGCTGTTGTTTTCTCCTTCCCGCAGTCTCGTCCGGGGAGGCCCGCTTTGATCCGGGATACCGACACCGCGGAGGGGAAAGAAGCGCCAGACGTTGAAAAAGAAAAACCATACGATCCGCTGATGGCGGAAAAAAGCATAAAAATAGGCGATTTCTATCTCAAAAAGAAAAATTATACTGCCGCGATTGAAAGGTACCTCGAAGCGCTGCAATACCAACCGGACCGGTGGGAGGCTTTTGACGCGCTTGGGCGCACCTATGAAAAGAACGGGGAGCCGGCGAAGGCTGGCGCGATCTACCAGGAGTATATCAACAAGAACCCGGAGTCGCCGAAGGTGCCGGAAGTTCGTTCCCGACTGGCCAAGCTGGAAAAACGGCAGTAACTGCGTTCTTCACCGGAGGCAGGAAGCCAGGAATATCGCTTCGATTCCCATCTGACGGTTGATGTTACCCTTGAGAGCGCGCCTGAACTTCTTGAAGGCCTCAATGCCGGCCACGATGTCGTCTCGGGTTGCCCTCGTCGCCAGCCAGGCCAGTTCCTTCTGCAAATCGAGCTGACGGACGCGTTCCGGCGCCACGCCCGCAAAGTAGGCGTCCTGCAGAATCGTCTCGACAGCTTCCAGCCACATATCGAATCGGGCTTTATCCTTATCCTTCACCAGGGCCGAGATCATGACGCTGGCCTCATGGAAACTCCCACGCGCGAGAAGCAGACCGGCAAAACGAAGCGCCTGGCTTCGAATCTCGCCGAAATCGCCCGTGTCAAAACTCAGCGCGGCTTCCAGGCTGCCGTGGCTGAAAATCGCGGCCAGCCTGGCATCGGCGGGATTGGCCTTCCTCGTCCGCACCAGGAAATCTTCAATCTGGTGCGGGGGAATTCCGCCGAGATTGAGCAGCCGGGACCTGGAGCGGATGGTTTGCAGCAGCAGATAGGGATTCGCGGTTACCAGCATGAGAATGGTCCGGCTGGGGGGTTCTTCAAGGGTCTTGAGCAGGCTATTCTGGGCTTCTCCCCGCATGAGTTCGGCCGGGTCCAGGACGAACACCCGGAATTTCGCCTCAAACGGCTGATACGAAATCTCCGTGATCAGTTCCCTCACCTGCTCGATACTGATGGTCGATTTTTCCGGCCCGATCAAGCGGACATCAGGATGCTGATCTGCCCTCGTTCGGCAGGCGGCACAGCCGCCGCACGCCTGGTCTGCTTTCGGAGATATGCACTGGCAATATCTCGACTGCAGCACGGCCATAATCTTCCGGCACAGCGAGCACGATCCGCAGGCCCCTTCCGGCCTAGGCGACAGGCAGTTGAGCTCCCGGGCCAGGAGGATCGCCAGCGTGCTTTTGCCGATGCCCGGTGGGCCGGCCAGAATCAATGCGTGGGGAAACCGATCCTGCGCAATCGCGCGCCGCAGCACATCGACTACATGCCCATTTCCGATAAATTCAGACAAGCCTGTCGGCAATGTCATTTTTTCAGCGGGCATGGATTACCTGCTCGAGCTGAGGCACGATGTGCGAGAAAACTTCCTCAGGGGTACCATCCGCAGGAATGATCCGGAACCGGCCAGGCGACCTGCGGGCCAAGGAGAGATAGGCTTCCCGCACCGCCCTGTGAAAGCTGATTTCCTCATCTTCGAAGCGTCCCTCCGCCGCAGCTGCGGAGTCGGCGGCATTGCGGCTGCGGGCCCGCATCAGTCCGATGGCCGGATCGAGGTCGAAAAGGAAGGTCAGGTCCGGCTCCGGAATCCCCAGAATCCCGGCAAGCCGGTCGATCGTTTCGACAGGGATCCCGCGGGCGGCTCCCTGGTATGCCAGCGTAGCATCGTGGTAGCGGTCCGATAGCACCGTTACGCCCTTCTTCACCGCGGGCTCGATGATCTCATGCAAATGCTGGTTTCGGTCGGCAAGATAAAGCAGCAGCTCGCTCATCGGCTCGCGCCGAGCCCCGCCGGTGCCCAGCAGGATCTGGCGCACCGATACACCAAAGGCGGTTCCGCCCGGTTCCCGGGTAACCAGGCAACGAACACCATGCCCCGAGAGATACTTTTCAGCGCGGCTGATCTGCAAGGATTTGCCCGATCCTTCGACACCTTCGAAAGTGATGAACATGTCGCCGTCCTTGCTTGAACCCGTGAAGATCTTTAGAATTCCGGTGGGAGAGTAACAAACAGGCAACCTCAACTCAACGCCGATTTGGCCCAGAGCGATAAATGTCAGCCATTCTTCAGAATATCTGTGAAATCAAGCAGGGCATCGCCGCCGCAGCCGTCGCGGCCGGACGGAGACCGGAGGACATCAAGCTCCTGGCAGTCAGCAAAACCTTTGCTGTCGACGCCATTCGGGAAGCCGTCGCAGCAGGGCAGACATGTTTCGGCGAAAACCGGGTGCAGGAAGCGGAAGCCAAAATCCTCGGCTTAAAAAACCAACCCGGAATGGAATGGCACCTGATCGGCCACCTTCAGTCCAACAAGGCACGGCGTGCGGCAGACCTTTTCCACGTGATCCACTCCGTCGACAGCGTCAAGCTGGCAGAGCGGCTGAACCAGGCCTGCATTGAGACCGGGAAGCTTCTTTCCATCCTGATCCAGGTCGACTTGGGGCTGGAGGAAACCAAGTTCGGCGCCGGAGCCGGGCAGGTTCGTGAGATCGCCGCTGCGGTGGCGGAAATGCGCGGGTTGCGGCTGAACGGGCTGATGACCCTACCGCCGTTTTTCGAGGATCCGGAACAGGCGGCTCCCTTTTTCCGCAAGCTTCGCGAAATCCGTGATGAGCTCGAACTGGAAACGCCCGGCTGTATGGGCGAACGCCACCTTTCAATGGGCATGACCCACGATTTCGCAGTCGCCATCCGCGAAGGGGCCACCATCGTCCGCATTGGCACGGCAATTTTCGGGGAGCGGTCTCATGCCTGAACCGTCACTGCAGGTCAGAGAATCGGGAGAATCGCTGGAAATCACCCTGCATGTCCAGCCCCGGGCCAGGCGCACCGAAATTGCCGGCCAGTTCAACGGGGCATTGAAGCTCAAGGTGATGGCACCTCCGGTTGACGACGCCGCGAACAAAGCCGTCATTCAATTTTTCGCTTCTTTTCTGTCGATTCCGAGATCACGAATCGAAATCATCTCAGGTGAAAAGTCGCGAGAAAAGAAAATCCGGATCGGCGGGGTCAAGCTGGCGGACTTTGAGGCCCGGATCGCTCAACCCCGGAGATAAAATTGTATTTCGATGGCTTCAAAGATCGCCCTCGGGGACCGCGAGCCTGTGCAAAAGCTGTGAAAAAGATTGAGACTGCCGCCCCTAAGATTCAATGATCATTAAAGATAGTCTGTTTCCAGGATTTTTCCACTTCTGTGGAAAACTTCCCTGGATCATTGCGCCCGCCGGGACGATCAGTCAATTCGGATCGGCCCCCCTGACTGCGGCGGCACGGGTGGTGGAACAATGGGCGGCACGGGTGGCGGAACCATTTGTTGATCTCCAAAAATCATATAGAAGGCCACCACGGAAGCGCAAAACGATACCGGGATGGACAGGACCAGTCCCACCAGGCATGCCAGCGCCCCAAGAATGTTGATGCCGATCATGACCAGAGCAAAAATAATCATCGTCGGCAGATTCTCGGTGACCGCCCGACGGCTGGTTTCGAGAGCTTGCCAGAAATCCAATTTATAGGTGACCACGACGAAGCTGGCGAACATGTAGCCCAATGCGAGGTAAAGCCCAGGGATGATGCAGAGTAGCGTCCCGACAAACATTAAAATGCCGCCAACCAATCCCACAAGGAAGAGAGGCCCCGTGTATTGGAATCCCTCGAAGAAGTCCTGAAAAACGGCGGGCTCATTGCGGATCCTTTTCCGAATGTAGGTAAAATACCCTGCCGACATTGCCGGACTTATGACCCAGCTGACGATCCAGCCCAGGATCGGGATGGCCGCCAGGCCAAGGGAAATGACCAGGACAAGAAGCGTATAGCCGATAAATGGACCCAGGTTTTGCATCGCCAGATCCCATCCGCGTTGCACGCATTCGCCGACGGGAATATCCACCTTCCGGAACGAAATCTCTCTTTCGGGTATGCCTTGAGTAGCGTACATCACAACCTCCACAGCCAGATTAGATCATCACAGTTGCCGTCCAGCTAATCTTGCCCGTCTTCCACCTCCACCAGCCGCAGAGATGCCTCAGAACGCCTGTGATCCGCCAGCACGCGGCGGGCGTCCTCTGCCAGAAACGCCGGCACATAGATGCGGATTTCGGCGACGCCTTTGGCTGAAAGGGGATAAATCCGATGGGGCAGCTCCGCCATATAGTGGCAGGGGATGCTGTAGCTTTCGAGAAGACTCTTGATAACCGAGGCTTCGCTGTTCATCCATGTTCGCGCGACCACGACAGGCTCGCTATTATCCATGAACTCCGCTGTCATTTGTGGAATGCCTTGAACTCGTAAGTGATACCCATCACCACTCCGGTATCGGGATCGTAGCTGTGCAGGCCGGCTACACCCGCCAGATCCCATCGCAAGCCGGCAGCCCTGAATTGGACGCCAAGACGCGCCTGCCCCTGGCTCTCGTTGCCGGTCTTTTCCTGGGCCGTTGCTTCGCGGCCGTTGACTTCCGCCACGAGATTGACTTTCGCGTGAACCGGGAGGATGAACGCGGCGCCGTAGGTGAGGAGGTCGGCCTGGCCGGATCCGACGGGATTCCCCAGGATGGCCATGCCCAGGTTCCCAAGCAACCGCGCCCGGCCGATGCGCTTGGACGCCAGCATTGTGGCGTAGAATTGGGTTTCATCATTGCCAAGCCCGGTCGTCTGGCTGGCGTTGGGAAGCTGGACTCCGAACTTGAAGGCCAATGCCGGCCTCGCCCCTTTCTCGGGGGCCAGTTTCAACTTCGCTGCCAGCAAAATATCGCCGAAATCGTTGGTCGAATTTCCCGTGACATCAGGGGGACGCGCAGCAGGATACCGCTGCTTGATGGACAGGTAATCCTGCAACACACCTGACATCTGGAATTCGGCATATTCGCCGACGCCTACCTGCAGTCCCATGACTCCCAGGCGAGCCAGGTCGCCTTCCAATCCGGATAAAGAGAAGCGCTGGTTTTGGAGAAATTCCAACCCGAGTTCGGTCCGGACTTTCCCCAGGTCCAGCAGTTCCGCATCATCGGTCCGGAGCGGGCGCTGCTGCGCCGAAATCGGTGCCGCCGCCACGAGGAAGGCGACTGCAATCCATCCCAACTTATTCACGAATGCCCCCATAGGATATTGCATATTTCAGGCCGTTGAAAACGCGCCTGGCCACAGATCTCATCTTAACACCATATTGGTCTTCATCGAGGTCTTTGCGGCGTTGGCGGTGCGATTTTCTTACCAGGACTACCAATTCTGCACTAGAACCATCGCGGCAATGGCGGCTGTTTCGGCACGGAGTATACGGGGCCCAAGACCAAAGATCCGATACCCGCATTTCCCGGCTGCCCTGAGTTCATCGCCATGCCATCCGCCTTCGGGTCCGATGCAGAGAATTGTCCCGGGAGATGCTGCGGCGGGTTTCACCCATGGATCCTCAGCATTCTCGTAGAGCAGCAGACGTGCGTATTCGGACGGATAGGAAATTTCCAGAAAGTGATCGAACTCCTCAGGCCGGCGCACTGAAGGCACGGTCCAGCGGCGGCACTGCTTGGATGCTTCGCGAACGATCCGGTTCCACCGCTCCATACGTGAATCGAGCTTCTCCGGATGCAGGTGGATTTCGCAATAGCGGGTTTGCAGGGGAACGATTTCATGAATCCCGAGTTCGGTCGCCTTCTGCAGCACCCACTCGAACTTATCCGACTTGAGGAGTGATTGGGCAAGAATGAGGCGCGGATGGAAGCCGGCGTCCGTCTCCAATCGAACAAGCTCGATTACGCTGACATGGTCTTCGTAATATTTCACGATACCGGAAAAACCGTTTCCTTGGCCATCAAGAATCTGCACGGTTTCGCCGGCTTTGAGTCTGAGGACATGTCGGAGATGGTGAGCCTCATCGGGCGGCAGGAGAGCGGTTCTGTCGCGGATGCAATCAGGGGAAATGAAAAATCGCCGTCGCGACATGGGCGCCCGCAGCAGAGAATCCGGCACTCCGCGCCGGGTGTCCGGCATATGGCGCCGGCACCCGGGCGGCCTAGCCGAAGATGTCCTTCACCTTGTCGAAAAGGTTGCGCTCCTGGTCGATCTCGTCTTCCTTGCTGACCTTGCTGAGCGACTCCCAGAGCTGTCGCTGCTCCTTGGTGAGCTTGGTTGGAATGGCTACATTCACCGTGACGAACTGATCGCCGCGCCCCCGTTCCCCGAGGCTGACGATCCCTTTGTTGCGCAGCCGGAAGGAAGTGCCGCTCTGGGTCCCTTCCGGTATTTTGAGCTTTTCTTCACCTTCCAGGGTTGGAACAGTGATTTCGGCTCCGAGCACCGCCTGGATGACACCCACGGGAATCTGGCAGTAAATGTTGTTTCCCTGCCGCTGGAAAAAGGGATGTTCCTCGACATAAATCACGACGTAGAGATCACCGGAGGGTCCGCCGCGCGTTCCGGCTTCACCCTCGCTCTGGATGCGCAGACGGGCGCCATTGTCGACTCCGGCCGGAATCTTGATCTCGAGAACCTTTTCCTTGTTGACGCGGCCGCGCCCCTGACAGGTTTCGCAGGGATCGCGAATGATTTTGCCGGCACCGTTGCACTGACCGCAGGTGCGGCTGATGGAGAAAAATCCTTGCTGATAGCGCACCTGACCCTGTCCGTGGCAGGCATTGCAGGTTACCGGGCTTTTCCCTTTGGCCGTGCCTCGTCCCTCGCAGGAGCTGCAGGTATCCTGCCGGGGAATTTTGATCTTGGTTTTTAGGCCGAAGGCCGCCTCGCGAAATGAAATCTTGAGATCATAGCGCAGATCGGAGCCTCTTTCCGGTCCGCTGCCCCGGCGACGGCCCCCGAACACGTCGCCAAAACCAAAAAACTCGCCGAGAATGTCCCCGAAATCGCCAAAGGTTGCCGGATCAAAACCCGAGAACCCGCCTTGCATGCCATTATGCCCGAACCGGTCATAGCGCGCGCGCTTTTCGGGATCGCTGAGCACGCTGTATGCTTCGGCAGCCTCTTTGAATTTTTCTTCCGCGGCTTTGTCGTGAGGGTTTTTGTCGGGATGGTACTTCAGCGCCAGCTTGCGATAGGAACTCTTGATTTCCTGATCGCTCGCTCCCTGCTGAATCCCAAGCACTTCATAGTAATCGCGTTTCTGGCTCAATGCACAACTCCGGCTTTGCTAAGGCTTTTTCGGGTGAATATCATCCAAAGCCGATCGCAACAGGCTGTTAAAGTCATCCTCCGGCCTTCCCCGCCCTGAATCAGATTCAGCACCAGGCAAGCCGGCCGCTCCGGGGCGCGACATCATAGCATCGGCCAGCTTCGACCCGCATGCTTCCAAGCTTGCCACTAACTCTAGCAAATAGGATAACTTAGATTCGTCTTCGGACATGGCCCGGGCTTTTTGGAGGCATTCTTTTACCATCTCCTGATCGGCCGAGTCAAGCAGCCAGCCGAACTCGGAATAGCTCCGCGTAACCACGGAAATATTCCCTTTGATCCTGTTCCTGAGCTCTACGATTTCCTTTAACTGCCTGTCAGCTGCGGCAAATTGCTTTGCCTCGATGATCATGCAGTCGATTTCGTTTTTGCTCAAACCAGTGGATGGAGTAATCCGGATCGCCTGCTCTTTCCCCGAGACTTTGTCTTTAGCGGAAACGCTGACGATCCCGTTGGCGTCGATGTCGAATGTCACTTCGATCTGAGGTGCTCCCCGCGGGGCGGGAGAAATGCCCACCAAATCAAACTTGGCCAGCGACCGGTTGAACTTGGCGAGTTCGCGCTCGCCCTGAAGAACGTGCACCTCCACCACGGACTGGTTGTCTGCCACCGTTGTGAAGATCGTCGTTTTCTTCAGCGGAATGGTGGAGTTGTGCTCGATGATGCGGGTGAACAGACCGCCCATCGTCTCGACTCCAAGGGACAACGGCAGCACATCCAGGAGCACAATCTCCTTCAGTTCGCCGCGCATCACCCCTCCCTGAAGCGCAGCGCCGACCGCAACGACTTCGTCCGGGTTGACTTCGGAGGAAGGGGGCTTTCCAAAGATCTTTTCCACATGCCTCTGAACTGCCGGCGTCCGAGTCTGGCCGCCCACCAGGATGACTTTGTCAATCTGCGCGGGGCTGAGTTTGGCGTCCGTCAGCGATTTCTGGCAGTAGGCGGTGGTCCGGTCGATCAGGTCCTTCACCAGGTCTTCGAACTGGGCTCGGGTCAGGACTTTGTCAAAGTGCTTGGGTCCCCTGGCGTCCGAAGCGATGAAGGGGAGGCTGATTTTCGCTTCCGTGGCGACCGACAGCTCGCATTTGGCCTTCTCGGCCGTTTCTTTGAGCCGCTGACGCGCCAGGACATCGCTTTCCAGGCTGATTCCGGTGTCCTTCTTGAATTCGGAAACCATCCAGTCGATGATGCGCTGATCGAAATCCTCTCCACCGAGAAAGCAGTCACCGCAGGTCGACAGCACCTCGAATACGCCGTTATTCAATTCCAGGATGGAAATGTCGAAGGTGCCTCCGCCCAAATCGAATATTGCAACCTGCTCCCGGTCTTTTTTCCCGAGTCCGTACGCAAGCGCAGCGGCGGTCGGCTCGTTGATGATGCGACGGACCTCCAACCCGGCGATTTTGCCCGCATCCTTGGTAGCCTGCCTCTGGCTATCGTCAAAGTAGGCCGGAACGGTGATGATGGCCTCCGTCACTTCCTCTCCCAGGAAATCTTCAGCGCTGGTTTTGAGGTACTGCAGCAGCATGGCCGAAATTTCCGGCGGACTGTTCTCCTTTTCACCCACCCGGATACGAACATCGCCTTTGTCCGATGCAGCCAGGGAGTAGCTCAGATATTTCTGCACCCGTTGTACTTCGGCAGAGTCATACCTGCGTCCCATGAGACGCTTGACGGAATAGATGGTGTTGGCCGCGTTGGTGACCATTTGACGCTTGGCAATTTGGCCTATCAGGCGGTCGCCCTTCTCGGTGAATGCGACAATGGAGGGGGTGGTCCGGCCGCCCAATGAATTGGGAATGATCTGTACGGAGGTGCCTTCAAGAACCGCCACACAAGAGTTCGTCGTCCCAAGATCGATTCCGACAATTTTGCTCATAGGCTATGTTTCCGAGGTTTCTTTCTGTGGGGGGCCGGCCGACACCCGAACCTGAGAAGCGCGAAGGAGCCTGTCCTTGAACATATAACCTCGCCGCAGTTCTTCAATGACGACGTTATCTTCGTAGTCGTGGCTGACTTCGCGGGTGATGGCCTCATGGAGGTGGGGATCAAAAGACTTGCCCTGAGCGTCGATGGGTGCCACTCCGAGCCGGTTCAGAATATCGTGGATCTGTTTGTACAGGAGGCGGACACCCTCCCGGTATTGATCCAGCCCATCCGTCCCCTGCGAACCTTTAAAGCTTTCAAGGGCGCGGTCGCAAGCGTCGGCCACCGGCAGCATCTCCAGGAGCACCGAGCTTTTGGCCATTTGAGCGGTTTCATTTCGTTCCCGCTCCATCCTTTTCCGGAAGTTTTCGAATTCAGCGGCTTTGCGCAGAAAACGATCCTGGCATTGAGCGAGCTCCGATTTGAGCGACTCGATCTCAGCATTGATCTGCGCAACGGGATCCTCCACCGGGGCAGTTTCTTCAGCCCCGGCCGTTCCGGCAGCGTTTGTTTCCTCAGGCACCGAATCATTCGACTCGGCAGATCGCCGATAAATCTTCCAGGTCATGATTGTCTTCCCGCTCCCAGAACTGTTCCAAACAGTCTGGCAACATAATCCACGAGTGAGATCGCCCTCCCGTATTCCATCCGGGTGGGTCCGAGTATTCCCAGGGACCCCTGAGTCTTTTCGTCAACGATATATCTCGAAGTGATCAGCGTACAATCTTCGATGCCGGCCAGAGTATTCTCGGCGCCGATGGTGATCCGGACCTCTCCCGAGTCTTCCAGGATGCACTGGCTGAGAAGAACGGCCAGGCGGTTCTTTTGATCCATGGTCTCAAGAAGGTGCCGCAACCTGTTGATATCAGAAAACTCCGGGTTTTTTATCAGGTTCGCAGCCCCGCCGAGATAGACTTCCGCCTGCACATCGTCCCCCATGCCGGCGAAAGTATGGGTGCTCAAATTGATGACGCGCTTCATGAAGTTGTCATAGATCGCTCGTTCCTGCTGGATCATCTGAAGCAGCGCGGCCTTTATCTCCAGAAGGCTCTTGCCCTTGAAGCATTCCGACACATAGCTGCCGGCCTGATCCAGTTCGGTTTGAGAATAATCCCCGTCATTGCGGATGATCCGGTTTTGCACGATACCCGCCCGCGAGACCAGGATCACCAGGATCCGGTTATCCGAGAGCCGGACAAACTGAATATGCTGCAAGGCGACGCTGCTGAGCGGCGGGGAAACCACGATACCGATGTTCTGTGAGACCTGTGACAGGATCTGACTGGTCCTCAGCATGAGGTGATCCGCACTATCCTCGATCCGCATGGTCCGGTCCACCATTTCACGGTCACGAGGGGAGATCTCCTTCCGCTTGAGCATGAAATCGACAAAAAAGCGGTACCCTTTGTCGGTGGGAACCCGCCCGGCCGAAGGGTGGGGCTGCTTCAGGTACCCCATTTCCTCAAGATCGGCCATGATGTTCCGGACTGTCGCTGCGCTTAGGAACTCGCTGCTTTTCTTGGCCACCTTGCGCGATCCTACCGGCTTTCCAGTCGTGACATAGGTGGAAATAGCCCAATGCAGGATTTCCCTGGATCTTTCGTCGAGCTCAAATCCCTTATTCAAGCGCATTTTACAGGCCTGTTCCCGAAACTTCCCTCGCCCCGTGCGATGATATCCCGGAATAAACGAATCCATCATCTCAAACAGCCTTATCGAATATAATATCCGATCCGCCGGAATCAACCAAACTCTTGCAGCCCAAGGGTACGCCGCGACATAGGTGTGGCGACCATCACGTCTGTCAACTTCATGGTATAGCGATGTCCCTGAGCTCGCCCCGCACGAGGGTGGCTCGGGGCTATCCGAGGCCTCTACAGTAGCGAATCCAGGTCAGCATCACGCATCGCCACCGCTTGTGCTACCGGCTTGCAGGTGATGTGCCCGTTATAGGTGTTCACACCCTGCTTCAGCGCAGGATCGCGGCGGATGGCGTCTCTAAAGCCCAGACCTGCCAGCCTTCGAGCGTAGGGCAGGGTTACGTTGGTCAACGCGAAAGTCGAAGTCCGCGGCACCGCACCCGGCATATTGGCCACGCAATAATGCACAACGCCATCGATGACAAAAGTGGGGTTGCTGTGGGTGGTCGGCTTTGTCGTCTCGATGCACCCGCCCTGATCAACCGCCACATCAACGATGACCGCCCCTTTTTTCATGTTGGAAACCATCTTGCGCGTAATCAGCTTGGGAGCCTCCGCCCCGAAGATCAGAACCGCGCCTACCAGCAAATCTGCTTTGCTGACGGAATCTTCTATGTTGAAAGGATTGGACATCAAGGTTTCGATCTGGCTGAAAAAGATATCATCCAGGTAGCGTAGCCGATCCGCATCCAAGTCCAGGATGGTGACCCTCGCCCCAAGGCCGATAGCCATCTTGGCCGCGTTGGTGCCTACGGTTCCGCCGCCGACGATGACCACATTGGCTGGGGGAACTCCCGGGACGCCCCCCAACAGCTCCCCACGCCCGCCATTAGGTTTCTGCAGGTAATAGGCCCCGACTTGGATGGACATTCGTCCGGCGACTTCGCTCATGGGGGTCAGCAGCGGAAGCGATCCGTTTGCCAGTCTTATGGTTTCATACGCGATGCCGGTCACCTTTCTGTCGACCAGCATCTGGGTCAGTTCGGGGGCGGGTGCGAGGTGCAGATACGTGAACAACAGCTGGCCTTCGCGCAGCATGCCGTATTCCGGGCCCACCGGTTCCTTGACTTTAACGATCATTTCAGCTTTGCCATAGACCTCTGCAGCGGAGCCGACGATTTCTGCACCTGCGGTTTGATATTCGCTGTCGCAGAATCCGCTACCGTCGCCGGCCGACTTCTGAACGATCACCTTGTGCCCATCCTGCACCAGTGCATGGACTCCGGACGGCACCAGCCCCACCCTCGATTCGTTATCTTTGATTTCTTTCGGCAATCCAATAAGCATGATGGCATCCTCCCGTATAATCCCCGGCTCTCCAGCCCCAAAACTCTCAAATAGCAGCCCCAACTCTATGCCTTTCGCGCCGTGATTAAAAGCAGGAACTGCCGGCCTGCGCTCCCTGGCGAGCCTCGGACTAACGGGCTCAAAAGCGCATGAATCCGGCGCATGGGGTTCGGCAGGCATGTTCCTGAGGAGGGTGTAGAAGCTCCGAGCGGGGGACGACCCTGTGTCCGTACAAAGTCTCGGAAGCCCGGATCAGAGCTGATCCTTCAACAAATGAAGCAGCATTCCCACATCGGTGACTATCCCGACAGTCTGGGAGGATCCGCGATCGGACAGTTTGGTGACGACCGCGGGGTTGATGTCAATACAGATGGTTTTCACCCTGGACGGGATCATGTTTCCCGCGCCGATCCCGTGGAGCATCGTCCCAAGAATGACCACCAGTTCGGCATCCCGGAGGAGCTCGGCATACCGGGCCTGGGCCTCGATCATGTTGCTGATGGTGTCCGGAAGCGGGCCGTCATCCCGAATGCTGCCGGCCAGCGCAAACGGAACGTTGTTCTGCACCAGCTCGTACATGATGCCTGAACGCAATGCCCCGATAGCCACGGCTCCGGCGATGCTCCCATAATGATTGATGAAATTGATGGCCCTCATGTGATTCCGGTGCCCTTCGTGGGCGGGAATGCCGGTGTCGAGGTGAACGCCAAGCGATGTCCGGTAGAGAGCATGCTCTATATCATGAACCGCAATGGCATTGCCTCCCAGGAACGCCTGCACATACCCATTGCGGATCATGCAGCTGAGTGCATCGACACCCCCGGTATGCACGACCACGGGTCCCGCCACGACGACAATGCGGCCGCCCGACTTGCGCGTATAACGAAACAATTCGCCGAGCTGCCTCACGGCGATTTCGACCCTTCGCTCGGAGGATACGTCGCTTGCCATGAAACTGAATTCCTTCCGTTCGCGGTCCTTGAATTCCGGAAGTACTTTGATGCCGACATGGCCGCATATCACCTTATCCCCTTTACGCACGTCGCGCAGCTTGACGCAATGAGCCCCGCCGGCATCGATGCGGATGACGGCATCCATGCGCTGGGAAGCGACGGGGAGCCATTCGCCGTTGTGCCTTACGACGGTCCGGTGGTTGGTGGAAGAATAAAAATCGTCGGGCACTTCCGCGTCGCCCGGAGCCGGCACCAGGCGGGCATCCTCCTCCTTCGTCAGGTAGCAGCCGAGCGGCACCAGTACATCGAGGAGCTCGTCGAGGACATTCTGGTTGTCCGACATGACCCGGATCAGAGTGGTGGACTGGTCTTCATTGGTTTCGCCGACAGTGAACCGCTCGATTCGGAAGGTGCATTTGCCCTCGATGATCCGGTCGAGGATATGCGACATGATCCCCGAGTCGATCAGATGACCCTTGGCCTCCACTACCTGTTCAAACGTCGCCATTGTCTTCCTCCTGCGGGTTCCTTCTCCGCCGGGACGCCGTCCGGCGGGCCAAAACCCAGACCTTAAGGCTACCGTAAAAACAACTCGAAGACGAAAAAAATCGGGGCGCGGTTTCCCGTGCCCCGATTGCTTTTTGCATCCCGCCGCGCCGGAGAGTTGCAGCCGCGGGTTATGAACTTGTCCGCCTCACCCCTTCTTAGGGTTTGGTGATGCTGGTATAGAGGGTTGAAGGAATCAACCGGTTTCCGGCTCCGCGCTGAATGCGCAGGAACTTAAGAACCACAGCCTCACCCGTCTTCAGTCCCTTGACGATGTTGAGAAGATCCTGCGCCTGATTGATCTTCTTTCCGTTCGCCTCCACGATAATATCGGCGCCGCCGCGATCCTGCCCCACGAGGCCGGCTTCCTCGGCCAGGCTTCCAGCTTTGACCGACAACACCAGCGCTCCTCCGGAGACCGGAAGTTCCTGGGCCATGCGGGCAGGAATATTGTCGAACACGAAGCCGATTTCGGGTTTCACTTCTTCCTGTTTCTCTTCGAAACTGAAGGCGCCCTTGTCGGCCGACTGTCCTTCAAGGGGCGGCCGCTCACCGACCGTCACTTCGAAATTCTTTTCTTCGCCGCGCCGGGATGCTTTTACTTTGATCTTGGTGCCCGGGGGAGTGTTGGCGACGGCAAGCCGCAGGTCCTGTACCGAATAGGTTTTCTTCCCGTCAATTTCCACAATCACATCTTCCGGCTTGATGCCGGCTACCGCCGCAGGACCCTTATCGGAGGCTTCGCCATTTTCGCCCGAAAGGCCGGTAATCAAAACGCCGCTGCGCTGCTTCAATCCGAAGTATTTCGCCATGGCCGGAGTGAAGGGCAGGAGATTCATGTTCACTCCCAACCAGCCGCGCTGCACTTTGCCTTTGTCAATGATCTGGTTGTAAACTCCGACGAAGATGTGCGCCGGAACCGCAAACCCGACGCCGGCATTCTGCTGCGAACGTGTTGAGATGAAGCTGTTGATTCCGACCACTTCGCCGTTCATATTGACGAGCGGACCACCGCTGTTGCCGGGATTGATCGCCGCATCGGTCTGCAGGTAATCGTTGAAGAGCATGCTCGTGTTGGCGTCGCTCGGGTCAAAAACTCTTCCGGTGGTGGAGATGATGCCCGCCGTAACCGTGCGCTCGAGACCAAACGGGCTGCCGATCGCAAGAACCCAGTCCCCAACCTTCAGGTTTTTGTCTTCACCGATTCTGGCATAGGCGAATTCCTTGTCGCCGTCGATTTTGATGACGGCAATATCGGACAGGGGATCGGTTCCGATAACCCTGGCGGTGTACTCAATTCCGCCCACGAGATTGACTTTGATTTTCTGCGCCCCTTCCACCACATGGTTATTGGTGATGATGTAACCCTTGGGATCGACAATAACCCCCGAGCCGAGGCTCTGCCGGGTGTACTGTTCAGGCATATTCGGCAGGTTCGGCATGAACTGGTGGAATAGATCTTCGGGAATCTCCCCCTGCGGCATTCCCGGTGTCCGGCTCCTGCCTCGCAAGCGGACAACCTCTTCGGTGTTGATGTTCACCACCGCCGGCTCAATCCTCTTGGTCACTTCCTCAAACGCCTGAGACAGCTGGAGTACGGATCCGCCGACCAGGGGTTTTCCCTCGGTCTGGACCTTCAGCTGGCTGCCGCCGCTTCCTGCGGCCCCTACCTGATAGGTGATCAGCGTCCCAATCCCGATGCCCAGGGAAAGGGTAAACAGCACCATAAAAAAGGAAACCATCCTTTTTTGGGGTCTAAAGCTCAAACTCATGGAATTGCTCCTTTTCGTCCCAACACTCTTGTCGGTCGCACTAATTCTACGCGAGGGGAGCCGACATGTTCCATTTATTCAAATTCGGCGCGGTTTTGCGGCTGCCCCGCCTCACATCCCGTTGCGCTATCCGGTCTGATTAGATGCAGGAAGGTTCAAAAAGTTACCAATATGGAATTAGAATGCCGGGCGGCGCCGCGTGACGCGACCGGTAATCACTATTCTGATTAAAGCAGCCCCCATCTCTCACGAACCCGATGTTCGACACAGGAAAAGATCAGCCGATCCGTCAGGGTCCCGATTGCAATGATCACTACCATAACGGCCACAACCTGGCTCATATCGTTCAATTCCCTGCCGATCATCAACAGGTTACCCAGTCCGGGCAGGGCATAAAGCAGCTCTCCCGCCATCAGCGACCGCCAGGCGAATGACCACCCCATCTTCATTCCCGTGACTATGGTCGGAAGCGCCGCCGGGAATATCACAAATAGATACAGCCTCCAACCCCGGGCCCCCAGGTTCCGCGCCACACGGTCATAGGCTCTGGAAGTATTTAAGACTCCATCCTCGGTCGCCTGGGCAATGGAAAGAACCGCCCCCATGACCACCACGAAAAGAATTGCCCTCTCACTCAGTCCAAACCAGAGCAGGGCCAGGGGAAGCCAACAAATACTGGGCAAGGTCTGCAGTCCCAGAATCAGCAGTCCCAGTGTTTCTTTGAGCCAGCGCAGTTTGGCTACCAGCAGCCCCAGAATCAGGCCGGCGGCCAGGGCTATGAAATACCCCTGTATCAAACGCTTCAGACTGCCCGCGATGCCGATTAGAAATGTGCGGTTGGCAAAACCATGAATGAGCGTTCCCATCACTTCGGAAGGGGCAGGAAACAGGTAATCGGGCCAAAGGCTGAGCCGGAATAGAGCCTCCCACACCCCCAGGAGCCCGGCAAAGAACATAATCCTCCGGATCCAGACTCCCCGGCTTGCCTCCGCAGAATGCGGCTTCAAGGGTTCAGGCATGGTTTTCACCGTTGAGTTTTCCTGCCGATTTGAGGTCGGCCATTACTTTGCGCGCAATATTGACGGTCTCGATGTCTTCGATGAACCGGGGCCGGGGCAGGTCAACACGATGTTCGGCAACGAGCCGGCCCGGCCGCGCGGAGAAGACCAGCACCCGGTCCCCCAGGACAACCGCTTCTCTTACATTGTGCGTGACAAAGATGATGGTCTTGCCGGTCTTCGACCAGATTTCCTGCAACTCGATGTGCAGCCGATCGCGAGTGATGGCATCCAGCGACCCGAAGGGTTCATCCATCAGCAGCACCATCGGTTCCACCGCCAGCGCCCTGGCCAGGGCCACGCGCTGGCGCATGCCCCCGGAGAGCTCATGCACCCAAACGCCGCCGAATTGCTCCAGGTGCACCATTCGCAACAACTGCGCAGCTTCCGCAGAACGTTTCCGGGCTGGAACCCCTTTCATTTTCAGGCCAAACTCAACATTCGATTGAACCGTGAGCCATGGAAACAGGGTAGGATCCTGAAAAATGAGGAGCCGGCTCGGATCGGGCTCCGAGATCTCGTTGCCATTGCTCAGCACTGAGCCGCTGGATGGGCGTTCCAGACCGGCAAGTATATTGAGCAGGGTGCTCTTTCCACATCCCGAGGGACCTACAAGGCATACAAATTCACGCGACGATACCGAGAAGGAGATGTCCTCGAGAGCTGTAATTTCGTGGCTTCGCGTCTTGTAGATTTTGTATACATGGAGCAATTCGAGCTTCATCGTGGCATCCGCCCGGAAATCACCTGCATCATCCAACGAGCATCATAGCTCAAGGAGCGGCAAAGCGGCACCTTCTTCGGATTCAGCCTCGGGGCGCGCCATCGATTATTATAAAGTACTTTATATTATAATGCACATGCGTTAGATATAGGGGCGGAAACGGTCATGGCATTTCCCGTGAAGAGCTGGCTGTTGTTGTTTCCGGCCATCTTATGGACTGCCTGTGGGCCGAGACCCAGTGACCCGCTGCAAGGATGTAGTTCCGTTGATCGAGGCGGCGCGCAAAACCACCGGCTCGACAATCCGCTAAGTGTTCCCCTTAATAGATCTGGCGATGAGGTTTTGGACGCGGATTTGCGCCGATAGTCACGGATCCCTAGCAAGCCTTCCCCGTCTATCCGGGTACCTCCGCGTCCCTGCAAGAATACGATTTTACTAGGGTAATGGCATGCCCGGTACGCCCGCTTCAATCTTCACCAGGCCCGGGCCCGGCCACTGTGGACCTTGGATGATTCCTGCCATCCAGCCTAGATTGGTGACAAAAAGACTTTCGCGCGCCCCCTTGCCCGTCCCGAAGGCGAGGCTTGCCGGTGTGTCCAGAGGCGTCCCTGTAGTAAACAGGTCAGCTACCGTTTCCTGGGATTTGTCGATCCTATTGATGCGCACGATCGCCAGCCGGCTGACCAGCGCGACATATACGTTCCCGTGGACATCGAGTGCCAGCCCATCGCCCAGCACCGGGAATCCGGATCCAGCCAGCGGGGAGCCGGGGATTTCTTGAAGCTCCGCCCACACCTCGGGTTGGCCGGGCCCGCCGTCGCGACGAATCGGGATCCGAAGCAGCAATCCTTTGTCCGTGTTCACAACGTATAGATCGCCTTGGTAACAGGCGATACCATTGGCCCCGACTGGATACCCGAGAACGGCCCCTACTCCGGTCAGGAGATCGTCCCGCAGCCACAGCTCCGCTTCCCCGTTCGGGGGGATTCGCCATATCCCGCCTTGACCGTATTCCGGCGGCGAATCCATCGAGTAGGATTCCGTGACATAAAGGATGCCGCGCGGATCGAAGGCTAGAGCATTGGCGAAAACGATCTGTTCTGTGCCCGAAAGACGGACAGACTTTCCATTACGTCCCACGCGATAAACGCCACGGTCCTGACCCTCAGCCATGGCCACATAGACCTCACCTGGTGCGTCGATTGCAAGCCCTCCCGCCGTTGCGGTGCCAATGTCGGCAAAGAATGATTTTTTCCCGCCCGGCGCAAACTTCCAGATCGTGCCCCGAGCTCCTTCGCGAACACTCACAAAAACGTTCCCCAGCTTGTCCACCGCCACACCCTCCGCGACTACGTTGAAAGGTATGAAAGCTGGGAAATCGGCAGCAGGTCCGTCCGGTATAGTACCGGACCCTGGACAAACAAAAGCACCCATCGCCGTGGCGAGAACCAATGCCGCGATCCTTATGCGGTTTTGACAATTCATAAACTCTCCTTTCCTGAATTTTTCAATGAGGGCAATGAATCCTGCTCTTGGCAAATCCGGATCCTTGAAGGGGATCAGCCCGGGGAAAAAACTAACAAACCGTGGTAGGATAGTCGTGACATTGTTCCGCAAAACTCCCGCAACTTTTGTGTTGGAGGCATAATGCGCGACGCAGCCCCAACCTACCGATTCGGCGAATACACCCTCGATATAGTCGAGCATTCTCTGTGGCGGGGGGACCGTGATGTTTTCCTACGACCCAAGGCATTCGAAACCCTGCTCTACCTGGTGGAGAATCACGGGCATCTGGTAAAAAAGGATGAATTGATTGAAAAAGTCTGGTCAGGCGTCAGTGTGAGTGATGCGGTTCTCACTCACTGTGTGGCTGAAGTCCGCCAGGCGCTGGAGGATGACGTCCGCAATCCGAAGTTTTTAAAAACCGTCCCGCGGGTGGGGTATAAATTTATCGGCGAGGTGGAACAGGCCGCTTTGGATGAAGAGTTTTCCAGGCCTGAACGTACGGCCCCTCTGCCCTCCGCCATCGTTGTTCTGCCGTTTGTCAATCTCAGCGCCGATGCGGAAAACGAGTACTTCTGCGACGGCCTTTCGGAAGAACTGATCAACGGGCTGACAAAGATCAAGGGGTTGCGCGTGGTGGCTCATAGTTCGGCGTTCACGTTCAAGGGCCGGGATACCGATGCGCGCGAAATCGGCCGGAAGCTGAATGTGTCCTCGGTTCTGGAAGGGAGCGTCCGGAAAGCCGGCAAACGCCTTAGGATTACGGCTCAGCTCATCGACGCGTCGGACGGCTACCATCTCTGGTCGGAACAGTTCGATCGCAACCTGGATGATATATTCGCAATCCAGGATGAGATCTGCCTGGCAATACTGGAAAAGCTGGACGTCGCATCCCGGCCTGCGCGCCAAGCGGATTCTTCAAGCCATCCCACCGGCAATCTCGATGCCTATCATCTCTACCTGAAGGGCCGATCCTTCTGGCACCGTCGCTACCAGGGTTTTCTGCAGAAGGCCATGGAATGTTTCAGCCAGGCCATGGAGAAAGATCCCTCTTTTGCCGAGGCCTATATAGGACTCGCCGACTGCTATAACTCTTTGGGTATCTGGGCCATGGCTGCCCCCAATGACGTTTTCCCTCGGGCCGAAGCGCTGGTGGCCAAAGCGCTGGACCTGAACGGCTCCCTGGCTGACGCTCACGCATCCCAGGCGGTAATCCATATATTTCACGATTGGGACTGGGGCGCGGCCGAGACCAAACTGAGAAAAGCCATAGAGCTGAATCCCGGGAACGCGCTGACACACCTTTGGTATGGCCATTTGCTAAGCATGGTCGACAGGTTCGAAGAGGCTTTTGCTGAAGTGAACCAGGCGCAACTCCTTGATCCGCTGTCGCCGACTATCAACGCGAACGTAGGATATACCTATTACCTGAATCGTCAGCATGGCAGGGCAACCGATGAATTGAAAAAAACGATCGAACTAGACCCCCATTTTGCCAACGCTCATCTCTATCTCGGATTGGTTTCCGCGGCCTCTGGGAATTTCCAGGAGGCGATCGAGGAATTCAAGCTCGGCCTCGGAATGACGGGAGGCACAATGCCCTGGGCCGCCGGTTGCCTCGGTTGCGTCTGCGCGTTGGCTGGAAACCGGCGCCATGCGGAGAAGGTGCTAAGCGGGTTTGACCGGCAGAATGGCTACATCCCCTCATCCGCACGCATCCTCGTTTACATGGGTATGGGAGAAGACGAGTTGGTTTATGAATGGCTTGAAAAAGCTTTCCAGGAGCGGGATGCGTTCATGCCCTGGATTGGAGCCGAAGCAGTTTTTGACCGGTATCGCAAGGAGCCGCGCTTTCGCAATATCCTGCGGCGCATGAAACTCCCGCACTGATTGCCTGATTTCATAAATTAAGCCCGCATTTTTACGGGGCTCCGGTGAGGAATCCACCTGAAGTAGATGGCCGGCAACGCAATGGTGGCTTGAATGAAATCCCGCGACAAACTCCTCTTTGCGTTGGTCCTGGCCTCCGCCATGATCCATACCCTTCCGGGGCTGGCCCGACAGCAGCATTATTCCAATCCCTCAGAAGTCCGCGATTACCCTGTAAGACCTGTTCCATTCACCGCCGTTCATCTCAATGACGTATTCTGGGCATCCCGCATTGAGATCAACCGCACGGTTTCGATCCCCTTTGCGTTTCAGAAGTGCGAGGAATCCGGCCGCATGGATAACTTCGAACGGGCAGCCTCTGTGCTTCGCGGAGAAACTCCTCTGAACACCAAGCCCCCCGGTTACCCATTCGATGATACCGATCCTTATAAGGTGATCGAAGGAGCTTCCTATTCACTGAGCGTCCATCCCGATCCTTCCCTGGAAGCCTATCTCGACCGTCTGATTGCCAAGATCGCAGCAGCCCAGGAACCTGACGGCTACCTGTATACCACCCGCACCATCAACCCGGCGAATCCGCACCGCTGGGCCGGGGAGCGCCGCTGGGTGAAAGAAGGCGTGGACAGCCACGAGCTCTACAACCTCGGTCATTTGTACGAGGCGGCCGCTGCACACTACCAGGCAACCGGCAAACGATCGTTGCTCGATATCGCGCTAAAATCTGCCGACCTGCTCGATCGGACCTTCGGACCGGGCAGGCAAACGATTTGGCCGGGCCATCAGATCACCGAAATGGGCCTGGCAAAACTCTATCGGATTACCGGTGATCCCCGCTATCTGAGTCTCGCGCGTTTCATGATTGATCAACGGGGTCCTGGCACTATCGAAGGAGGCGGTCGGACTTATAACCAATCGCACCTCAAAGTGGTCGAACAATCGGAAGCGGTCGGGCATGCCGTCCGGGCGACTTACATGTATTCGGGTATCGCCGACGTTGCAGCGCTCACCGGCGAAGCCGCCTATGTCCGCGCGATCGACAGGATTTGGGAAAGTGTCGCCGGCAGGAAGCTCTACATTACCGGCGGCGTTGGTGCCCGAGGGGCAGGGGAGGCGTTCGGCTCTGATTTCGAACTGCCCAACATGACTGCCTACTGCGAAACCTGCGCCGCCATCGGAAACGAGTACTGGAATCATCGGCTTTTCCTCCTCCACGGTGATTCGAAATATATCGACGTGATGGAACGCACCTTGTACAACGGACTGCTCTCCGGGGTCTCCCTCGACGGCAAAGCCTTCTTTTATCCCAACCCGTTGGAATCAAACGGCCAGCACCAGCGCAGCCCCTGGTTTGGTGTGGCCTGCTGCCCGGGCAACATGACCCGATTCCTGGCCTCCGTCCCGGGCTATGTCTACGCCCTGCAGGACGACACCCTTTTTATCAATCTTTTCGCAGCGGGACGCGCCGACATCAAGCTGGCCAACGGCGTGTCGCTCAAGATTGCCCAGGAAACCCGATATCCCTGGGACGGCAAAATCAAAATCACGCCGAATCCGGATCGAAGCGGAAGATTTGTTCTGAAAATCCGGTATCCCGGTTGGGCGCGCAATGAAGCCATTCCAGGGGGCTTGTACAACTTCATCGACAAGGCTCCGGAACCGGCAAAGCTTTCCGTCAATGGAAAGCCGGCAGAGATCGTCATGAACAGCGGCTATATCACGCTGAGCCGCCAGTGGGCCGCCGCTGATGTCGTGGAATTGAATTTGCCGATGCCTGTCCGCCGCATCGTCGCCGATGACCGGGTGGAGGCAAATCGCAGCCGCGTAGCGTTGCAGCGCGGGCCGATGATCTTCTGCGCCGAATGGCCCGATAATCCCGGCGGGAAAGTGCGCCATCTCATGCTTCCCGACTCATCCCGGCTGACCGCCGAATTCCGGAAAGACCTGTTGGGTGGGGTGGAAATCATCCAGGGCAAATCGCAAAGCCTCGCCTATGACGCCGAGGGAAAAGTCGCACAACGGGAACAGGAGTTCATGGCGATTCCCTATTTTGCCTGGGCCAACCGCGGGAAGGGGCAAATGGCGGTTTGGATTCCCAATTCTTTGGCGGCAGCCAAACCACTGCCCTATCCGACCGTAGCGTCCGGCAGCAAAGTTGCCTCCTCACCCGGCCACACCGGCCTGGATGTGCGGAATATCCATGATGGTGAAGAACCTCGATCTTCGGACGATCCTGACTCCTATTTCGACTGGTGGCCGCGCAAAGGCACTTCCGAGTGGGTTGAATACGCGTTTGAGAGGCCCGGCAACCGTATCCCGGGTTGAGGTCTATTGGTTTGACGACACCGGGCACGGCGAGGTGCGGGTCCCGCAATCCTGGCACCTGTTATACCTTGTCGGGAGCGAATGGAAACCGGTGGCGAATCGTGATCCTTATACCGTAGAGCGCAACCGCTACAGCGGGATTTCCTTTGATCCGGTAAAAACCAGCGGTCTGCGGCTCGAAATCAAAGCTCAGCCCGGCTTTTCCATCGGAATTCAGGAATGGAAAGTACAATAGATAAGGTGCGCCGGATCGAAACAAATCAAGAATTCACCGCTGCCGATCCAATGCCCTGAGGCGCGGTCGATGAAGCCGGCGATGCTGTTGTGCAGCTTCACCCGGCCAGGCAGCGCCGCATCAGGCGAGTTCTATATCTGTCCGGGCGAAGTCCCGTCCGACGGCGAGCAGCGGCTCGCCCGCCAGCTTCGCGACAGCATAGGAGAGACAGTCTCCGAAGTTCAACGCCGCCGGGTGGCGGCCGCGGCCAAAGCGGGCGTATGCGCTGGCTGCCGCCTGCCAGTGCTCCTCGCCGAAGGTCACCACTGCGATTTCCTGTTCCTGCAGGAATCGGTTCACCAGGCTGCGCCCGTCACGCCCCAGGCGCGCGCTGATTACCATGGCCGTTTCGGCCGCCGTGGGCGAGCCGATGCCGAGGTTGGCCGCACCGGCTATCTTCTCAACGATCGCCTCGAATCCAGGTTCCCGCAGGAAGACAGCGACAATGGCGGAAGAATCCAGGATCATACCCCTTCCCTGCGGTAGCCGAGAATCGCGTCCTCCTGCCGGCGGGTGAGACGCCGGCCGAGCTCTTTTTTGTCTGCGAGAGGCCACACCTCCCGGGCGAGGAAATCCATGATCTCAGCGCGCCGGTCCCTGTGCACTACCCGCAACGCGAGCCGCCCGCGGCGCTCTTGGAGAGCACGCCGGATTGCTTCGGTCTTGGACTCGCCCGTGAGATCTGCGACTTCCGCGGCTAGCCGTTCAACTTCGCGGTTTTTGATATTCAGTGCCATGGGGGCATCTTGTCATACATGGTAGAATTAATCAACCATGGTGTAGCTGTCTGGGCTCCGGCTTTCCCGATGCATTCTCGACGGTTCAGTTCTTGCTTCACAACCTACTCTGCACGCAATTCTAGCGTCCTGTGGCGCGGTCGATGAAGCCGGCGATGCTGTCGTGCAGTTTCACCCGGCTGTCATCCTGCAGGTACATCATGTGTCCGGCCGGGTAATAGTTCAGCTTGATTCTTGCCTGGAGATCCGCGGGCAAGCCGAGGTGATCCATGGTGAATTCGGTGGCAAAAAACGGTGTCGCCGCGTCGAAATAGCCGTTTTCCACCTGCACCATCAACCGCGGATTCGTAATCATCGCACGCGCCAGGTCGGACATCACGTTGGGCGCCCCGGGGAAGCCTCCCCCGCGCCGCGCTCCGGGTCCGGCTGCGGGGAGGCGAGTCCAGTTCCACGAGCCGCCGGAGCTTCGATTGTTGTAGACCTTGTCTATGCCGAACTTCAGCTCCCCATGGTTGTAGGCATTGATCAATGCGGTATAAGCGCCGCCGACCGCGGGTCCTTCGGGATCTCCTTCGGCGCTTTCCGCCAGGAGGTTAGCGGTGTATCCGGTGAAGCGGGAGTCGATGCGTCCCGTCGTCAAACCACGGCCCCGCTGCAATTCGACGTTGAACTGTCCCAGGTTTACTCTGAGATCCGCTTTCATGAGATAGTCTTCGCCCAGTCCGGTAAAATGGGCGAGCTTTTTTGCGGCCGCCTGCTTCTCTGCAGCCGTGAGTTTCGACCCCTTGAATAGCGCGTCGGCATATTCTCCCTTCGCGAATTGCCTCGCCTCCTCAACAAAGGCCGCCAGATCGGCCGGTCTGTTTTTTAACGCCTTGTGGTACCACGCCGTAGCCGCATAGGTGGGCAGGTAGAAAACATAGGGCCTGTCGTCGCCGTCGCTGAAGGTCAGCGAAGCTAAGTCCAGCACGGAGGAAATCAGGACGATTCCGTTCAGGTGCATGGAGTAGCGTGATTGAAGGAAGTTGCCCAGGGCGGCGGAGCGGAAGGTGCCGTAGCTCTCGCCGATCAGGAATTTGGGCGAATTCCAGCGGCCGTTGCGGCTGATGTAGGTCAGGATGAACTGCCCGAAGGCGCGCACGTCTTCGTCGATACCGTAGAAATCCTTTTCCTGGGCTTTGCCCGCCGCGCGGCTGTAGCCGGTTCCCATAGCGTCGATAAACACCAGGTCGGTCTTGTCGAGCAGGCATTCGCCGTTATCCACCAGCTTGTAGGGAGCAGGCGGAGTGAAGGCCGCATCCGAAGTCGCGGCCCGGCGGGGACCGAAGGCGCCCAGGTGCAGCCACATGGTGGCCGAACCGGGCCCGCCATTATAGAGAAACGAGACCGGACGGGAGCTGAGATCCTTCACATCACTGCGGGTGTAGGCGACCGAGTAGAGCAGGCCGGTCGGTTCATCCTTTTCATCTTTCAGCAGCGTGGTGCCGGCGGACGCCTTATACGGGATGACCTGGCCGCCCAATTTGATGGAATGTTCAGTTACCGACCATTCCTCCTTGGGCGCAGGGGGTGCGCTGGCCGCGGCCGACCGGGATCCGTCTGGCCGCGCATCGCGCTCCTGGTTTCTGGCCTGCGCTTCAGGCAGCTGTGGAGTGCTCCCAGCAGCCCCCGAGACAAGAAGAATCAACACGCTTGCGAGCCAAATCCTGCCGGCTTTCATAAACTCAGCTCCTCCGTGGAAATCAAATGGATTTTGTTTTGAAAGTTGGGAAAAGGATAATCGATGGTAATGGCGAAGGCCACAAGAACCACCAGAATGGAAAATAGCGGACTTCAGGCGGATGGCTTCGCCCATGATTTCAAGCACGGGAAATCAGTCCGAGCCGGCAACCGCAATGAGATGGGTCTTGGTTCGGAAGTAGATGCTCCCCTCGGAGATCGCCGGGCTTGCCATACAGACCTCGTTCAGCGGACTTTTTCCAATCAGCTCGAACGCGGGACCGGCTTTCACCACGTAAACGTCGCCTTCCTCGCTCGGAATATAGATCTTGCCATCGCCTGCAACCGGGGAGGCTGTGAACGCACTGGTGCCTCCCCCCAGGCGCTCCTGATAGTATCGGTTGCCGGTTTCGGCTTGGTAGCAGCTCAGGACACCATTCCAGCGGCAGTTGTAGAGCAGGTCCCCGTACACCAGCGGGGTGCTCATATAGGAACCGTCCCGGGAAACGCTCCAAGCAATGAACCGGTTCGAAGTTTGGTTTTCCTTGAGTGAGATATCGCCGGTCGCTCCGGACCGGATCGCATAAATGGGCGCAAGTTTACCGTGCGCGTTGGTAATGAAGATCATATCTTTCCACACCACCGGCGCGGGCACCGGAATATCGCCGCCTCCGGTCAACCGCCAGAGTTCCTTGCCCGTTTGGACGTCGTAACCGCCGATGTGTTTGTACCCGTTCAGAATCAAGCTCGCTCCGGTGCCGCCGGGAGCCGGCAGGATCGAAGGGGTGCTCCACGTGGGCACATCGTCGCGCGTCGTGCGCCAGATTTCTTTGCCGTCCTGAATATTCAGCGCGGCGACGAAAGATCCCTTCAACACGTCACACTGGATCAGAACCTTGTCCTGGAAAATAACCGGCGAGCTGGCGAATTCCCACTGGGCGGTGGGAGCCATGAAAAAGCTCGAGTCTAGAAGTCCGAAATCAGCCTTCCAAAGTTGTTTGCCTTCCGTATCCAGGCAATAAAGGCCTTCGGAACCGAAGAAAGCTACAACATGTTTCCCATCGGTTGCCAGGGTCGAATTGGCATGAGTGGACTTGGGATGCCGTTTAACTTTGGGCACGGCGGTGAGGAGCGTTTTTTCCCAGATGATTTTCCCCGATTTTTTATCGAGGCAGTAAACGATCCACTGATGGGTGGTGTCATCCTTGACGGAGGCGATATCGCCGTACAACCCGATCTTCAGCCCGTCTTTGTCCCCGCCGCTGATCGCCGCAGAGAGATAAATCCGATTTCCCCAGATCACCGGGCTGGAGAGGCCAAGGCCGGGAATGGCGGTCTTCCAGCGAATATTTTTCGAGCTGGCCGTGTCCCATTGGGATGGGAGTGTGTACCCATCCGCAACCCCACTGGCATTGAGTCCGCGGAATGTGGGCCAGTTTGTTGCCGGCCCGGCTTTGCCGCCGGTTGTCGTCAAAAGCAGGATTGAGCACAGAACCAGAACCGGCGCCATGGTCCAAGGGATTCTGCTGACAGGAATCATGTCTGCCTCCCGGCAGGTGCGAAGAATGGATCCAAGATGGATGAGCCGGTGAATTTTATCATCGTTGATGGTGTTTCAATTCAAAAAAGCCCACAAACTCACGCCAATCGGCACTGATTTGTTGAGTTTTGGAATCTGTGTGGGAAGGTGTGGATCCATGGGCCAAAACTCGTTCCGCGTCCGACACTGATCCGAAGACCTGGCAAAATATCCCTTCACCCAAGGACGACCAACCTGGAAAAGTAATCGCGGAGGTAACCGCGATCCCGTGCCAGAAGGCGATCGGCATGAAGTACTGCGTGAGCGCCAATGAGAAAATCGGCAACTATGCGGCCCTTGCGGCCGCCGCGTGACAAATAGCGCGAGAAGTTGCGGCCGGCCAGGATTGCACTGGCCTGCGAGGATGGAACAAACTCGATCCGCCAGTCAGCCAGGAATTCCTTCAGCAAATCTTCGTCCTTGAAAGCGGGGGCGATTTCCGCAAGGGCACATTCTCCGATCACCAGCTTCCCCTCGGCCATAGCCCTGCGCAAAAGGGCCTCGGAGGTGTCTACCAACTCCGGGCTGGCAGTCAGAACATCGAGAATGACAGAGCTGTCAAGGGCTGAGATCATTTGCGGATCATGTCGAGGTACTTGTCCACGCTCAACCCGCCGGGTAACCTGGCCTTCCCACGCCATTTGCGGATCAAGTCTTCGGGCTGTCGTTTGACGGCGATTAATTTGCCATCGCAGGCTTCGAAGTCCAACACTGACCCATGATGCAAACCCAGCCGGTCCCGACACGGCTTGGGGATCGTTACTTGTCCCTTTTCGGAAACTATAGCTTTCATACCTAAATGGTATGATTTCATACCAAGTCAGTCAAGCATCACAAGTTGGATTTCCTCTGCCCACCTGCCGGTCCAGGATGGATTGTCTCCTGTTCCGATTTCAAAAATGGCCCACAAACTCACACAGACCCGCACAGATTCAAGGGTTTTCGGCGCGTGCGACCTGAGTCTGTGGCGGAGTGGTTCTTGATTTTCGGTATTCAAACCAAAACACATCTTGGGATGCGGAAATGAATGCTGGCCGGCAGGAACTGCTTTGCTTTATGATCGGCCTGCGCAAGAAATTATCCAGGAATCCCAATAACCGGGGATTGACGATATGAGATCAAGTCGACGATATTTCATCCAGACCACCGGAGCCGGACTGGCTCTCGGAACAACCGCCATCATTCCAGCCGCGTCCCACGCCGAAGCAGCCGGCAAGGAAGGCAAAGACGGGCAGGTCCTCTTCATCGGCGACAATATCGCCGTGACTGAAACCAGATACGGCAAAGTCCGCGGCTACGTTCTCCGGGACATTCATTATTTCCTCGGGATACCCTATGGAGCCAACACCGCCGGAGGCAACCGGTTCATGCCCCCGCGGAAACCGGAGCCCTGGAGTGATGTTTTCCCCGCCGTCTGGTGGGGAAACACGGCGCCGCAGATCATGGACAACCGCTATGCCTCGAAATATGCCTCCTGGCGCGATCATTGGAATTACGACGACGTCAGCGAAGACTGCCTGCGGATTAACATATTCACCCCGGCCATCAAGGACGGCAGGAAAAGGCCGGTGATGTTCTGGCTTCATGGCGGCGGATTCGTCAACGGAAACGGCATCGAACATGACGGCTACAATGGCGAGAACTTCGCCCGCCTGGGTGATGTGGTTTTCTGTTCTATCAACCACCGGTTGGGCCCCCTGGGCTACTGCAACTTGGCCGGCTCCGGCGGGGAAAAATATGCCGCATCGGGGAACGCCGGCATGCTCGATATCGTAGCCGCGCTCGAATGGGTGCGTGACAACATCGAGGCCTTTGGCGGCGATCCCGGAAATGTAACCATCATGGGCCAATCGGGCGGCGGAGGCAAAGTCTGCATGCTCACCGCCATGCCCTCAGCCAAAGGATTGTTTCACAAGGCCGTGGTGCTGAGCGGTGCCAGCCTCCGAATGGGCGAAAAAGAATATTCCGAGAAGCTGGGTGCCTACGTGCTCAAGGAGGCTGGGCTGACCGGGGGACAGATCGACAAGCTGCAGGAAATGCCGTGGAAGGATTTCTACTCAATGGCGACAAAAGCGTCGCAGAAACTGAACCAGGAATTGGGGGGCAGCGGCAGCATGAGGCGGGGATTCAGCCCTGTAGTCGACGGCACCACACTGCCTCAACATCCCTATTACCCCGAGCCGGCACCGACGGCCGCCCAGGTGCCTATGATTATCTGCTCAACCTTCAACGAGCAGTCACCCAGCTGGACCGACGCAGCACTGGAAAAAATCACGCTGGAGCAGGTGGTGGAAAAAGTCCGGGAGAGGGCAGGATTCGGAGCCGGGTTCGGCGACAAGGCCAAGGTCGTGGTCGAAGCCTATGCGAAGGCTTTTCCAGATAAGAAGCCAGTCGAGATCTGGTCGCTGGTGAGTAGCAACCGGCAGAACGTGGTTGCGTTGGCGGATGCCAAATCCAGGCAGCCGGCGCCGGTCTATGTGGCATGGTTCGGCTGGCAGCCGCCGATGTTCGATCAACGCATGCGCGCCTTCCACTGCCTTGACATATGCTTCTGGTACTACAATACCGACCTGATGCTGAGCCATACCGGCGGAGGGATCAGACCGCGCAGACTTTCGACTTTGATGGCCGGAGCCCTGCTCCAATTCATGAGGACCGGAAATCCCAATGTGAAAGGTCTCCCCTCCTGGCCAAGGTACTCGACGGCTAAGGGAGAGACCATGGTGTTCGACGATATCTGCCAGGCAAAAAACGACCCGGACAGGGAGGCCAGGAAGGCGCTGCCTTCCGTCTAGCGCTCCGAGACCATAACGAAATGAGATAACGCCGGGACAATAGCGCCCGGCATTCATTGTTCTTCTCGCGGAAACAAGAGAGAAAAGGCATGTCTATCACAAGCGAAAACAATTTGCCGTTGCCCGGCCGTGGACCGGAAGCCAATCCCCTGGGCGGGAAGCTCCTGGCTGAAAAACTGATCACCGAATCACAGCTCGAGGAAGCGCTGGAGAGGCAGCAGATCCATGGCGGCCGGCTGGGCGACAACCTGATAGAGCTCGGCTATATCACCCTCGAGGCCTTCACGAGCTTCCTGAGGAAACATCCCGCTGCCCCCAAGACCGTGGAAGATACGGGGCTGGGATTGGCGTTTATCGCGGAACTCGCCCTCAAGCACATTCTCTTTTTGGGGGAGTTCAAGTTCTCGGATGTCACAGAAAGAATGAAACTCCCGCTCTCTGTCGTGGATAGTGCAGTCGAATTCCTGCAGCGGAATAAACTCGTGGAGGTTAAAGGCGCCAGCCAATACGTGCGCGCCACCTACCGGTTTACCTTGACCGAGCTGGGCCGGAAAAGAGCGTCCGAACTGCTGGAAATATGCGGCTATGTCGGTCCTGCCCCGGTTCCCCTGGAGGATTACCGCAGGATGGTCGAAGCCCAGACGGTGAAGAATGTCACCGTTTCACAGGAAATCCTCAGGCAGGCCTTTTCCAGCCTGGTGGTAAGTGATGCGGTCATGAGGCGCCTGGGACCGGCCGTGATTTCGGGGAAGTCGATCTTTTTGTACGGGCCGCCGGGAAACGGGAAAACCACTCTGGCAGAGACCATCGGGAAAACTCTTAGCGAAACCGTCTACATTCCCCACGCCATAGTTGTCGGGGGGGAAATCATCCGCATCTTCGATCCCGTGAATCATACGCCGGCCGAACCTGAGCTTAGCGTCGAGGCGGTAGATCAGCGCTGGGCTTTTATCAGGAGACCCGTGGTCATAACCGGCGGCGAGCTCACCATGAGAACGCTGGATCTGGAGTTTGATCCCGTCACCAAATTCAATGTGGCTCCCCTGCAGATGAAGGCCAACAACGGCATTTTCATCATCGATGATTTCGGCCGTCAGGCGGTTGAGCCCAAGCTGCTTTTGAACCGGTGGATCGTTCCGCTGGAGCGCAGAGTCGACTTCATGACCCTGCATAATGGGATCAAATTCGAAATCCCATTCGATGAACTCATCATCTTCAGCACCAACCTGGAGCCCAAAAATCTGGTAGATGAAGCCTTCCTCAGAAGGATTCGATACAAGATCAAAATCGGCCATCCGACGGCAGACGAGTTCGAAGCGATCTTCATCCGGGTCTGCCAAGATAAAGGAGTCCCTTTTGATAAGGAGGTCTTTGATTATCTCCGCGAACACTGCTACCGGAGGCACGGCGTCGCACCCAACGCCTGTCACCCGCGCGACCTTATTGATTTCGTGATCGACGACTCCCGCTATTACAGGCGGAATCCCCGGTTGACCAAAGAGGTGATCATCGAGGCCTGGAGCAATTACTTTGTAGATGGGTAGCGGGGACGTCCCTATCTTAGTTGTTTGATTCTGATGTTGCGATACTGCACCGGATCACTGTGCCCGGCAAAGCCGAAGAAACCCTCGGTGCGCAGGCGGCCGACAAATTTTTCCGCCGGATACATGAAGGTGGCGGGATCGAGTTTGCTCACATCCACATCGGTGATGACGGTCCCGTTCAACTCCACGGTGATGCGGTACCCCTTGACGGTCACCTTTTCAAAATTCCATTGTCCCACCGGCCGTTGGTAGCCCCGTTTTGCCGCAAACATGGCGTAAACCGAACCATGGTATTGCCGCGGGTTAAGGGTGGCGTACTTGGCATCACCATCGTCCAACACCTGCAGCTCACACATGCCCACATAAGCGGTATCCCCCTTGCCGGGATAGCGGATTGCCAGGCCGTTGTTTCCGCCGGGCGGGATTTTGATTTCAAGCTTGGCGACAAAATCCGTCAAGGGATCCTTGGAGTAAATGGTGCCGCCCTTCGATGGCTTGCACCGGATCGTGCGGTCCGGGGTCACTTCGTAGTTGTCGATCGGGCCGGCCCAACCGGTAAAATCCGTGCCGTTGAATAGGGTCTGAAAACCCTGATCATCCAGGTTGTCGAGGTAAGTGTTGGCTTCTTCCGCCGGGATCTCCCTCACAAAAACATTGCGCCAACGGATCTCGCCTCCGTGGGTCTGCAGCTGGATCGGACCATTGGCCGGGATCGGGTTTTCTTTGTCAAAGTAGTTGTGCAGAATCGCATCCTTGACCACCAGCTTCCCGTTCAGGGTGACAGTCACATACGGCCCGATCATCCTGATCCGGAGGCTGTTCCACTTGCCGAACGGCTTGTCTGCGAGCGCCAGCGGATCTTTGCCCGCAGAACCGGGAGGGTTGTTCCACAATCCGCCCGAACCTTTGTCAGCGCCCAGGTCCCATTTGCCGCCGGCTTTGGTGTAATCCCAGATCTGGACTTGAGGAATGCCTCGCAGGTAAATGCCGCTATCGGCTTTGGGCACGGTCCGGTAATCCACGAGCAGCTCGATATCGTCATAGAACTTGTCGGTGGTCAGGTACAATCCGTTGCCGTCGTTCACAAGTTCGCCTTTTTCCACACGCCAATGCTTGCGGATATCTTCACGTGAAGCCTCCTGGCGCTGCCGCAGCTGCTCCGGCGTAAGGTTGCGATAGGTATTGTAGTGTTCCGTGCCCAAACCCCACCAGCCCTCGAGGTTCTTGCCGTTGAAGACCGCAGTAAAACCCTGAGGCGGATGGTTCTGGGCGGATTGCGCCATCGGCACCAGCATGGCTGAAAACAGCAGACCCGCCAGAATCCGTAAATAGCATTGACTCCGAAATCCGATCATCGCTTGAACCTCCCGATGTTGAAACATAATAGGAGCCTGGTTTTACCTGCCGTTCTTGATTTCCGTAAGGCCCGTTGAGCGCAGCACCTCATTCAGCAAGCCCAAATCATAGATACCCGAGAGATCGGGCTTGGTTTTCAGGAAGCCCGCCGAGTAAGCCGCATCCGCAGACTGCACCAGCGAGGCCGCAATCGGATCCCACGTCGGGCGAAGCCGCCGCCATGACTGGGATACCACTTCTATCCCCAGTTTGCGGCCGACCAGGCGTTCGATTTCGCCGTCAATAAGCGCCATGGCCGCTTGCGGATTCTCCAATTCCCAACGCGTCACCTCGACGTGTGCTTTCAGCCACGATTGGATCAGGCCGGGATCGCGAGCAAGAACCTCAGCGGATGCGATGATATGAGCCGTAACAAAATCTCCGCCCGGCCAAAGCTCCCGCTCATCCAGCAGCAACGAACCGCCTCCTTCTATGATCAGCCGGCTGGCCCAAGGCTCAGGCACCCAGGCGCCGTCGATGTCGCCCCGGCGAAACAGATCCAGGATTTGCGGGTTGGGAGTAGGTATGATTCTGGCGCCGCCTCCCTGTTCAGCCGGCTGAATTCCCTTGGAAGCGAGGTAACTTCTCAAGGCCACATCCTGGGTGTTTCCGAGTTGAGGTGTCGCGATCCGTTTGCCAGCCAGGTCGGCCGCGCTCCGGATCCCCGATCCCGTCCTTACCACCAGCGCCGCCCCTCCGCTCGTGGCGCCGGCCACGATCCGCAATGCACGCCCCTTCGATTGCACATATCCGTTGATGGCCGGATTCGGGCCGATATAGGCGAGATCCAGGTCCCCGGCAAACATTGCTTCGATGACCGAAGGGCCGGCGTTGAAAATCGTGTGTTTGATGACCACTTTGGGGCCCAGTGCTTTCTGGAAGTCACCCCGCGCGATGCCGATCAAAGCTTGCGAATGTGTGATGTTGGGAAAGTAGCCGACCCGAAGAACTGTCTTCCCGCCGGCAGATTGGGAGGGAGGCCGGCTGCAGCCGGCCGGCAAAAAGGCGAGAATAAGAATCGCGGCGGCACTCCAGAAACAGGATCGAACGTTCACGCGACCATTATAGGCCCGGATCATTCCGCCACGGACCAGGAAAGGAGCATGAAGGTCCGGATATCGAACCGCGCAGGAAAACCAACGAAAATCCACGCGGGGGGCTAGCGGCGCAGCAGGGAGTCGCGCTTTTCCGTCCACATTTGCGCCACCAGGTCCCGGAAATGCTCGGTCAACCTGGTATACCGCTCTTCGGCACGGAATTCCTGAGCCTTGCTGGGTTTCAAAGGCGCGCCGAAGATGATGCATGAACGCGTTCCGCTGCCGGGCAGCAGCTTGCGCCATTGGAACGGGCAGTTGCGCGGCCAGATTTCAAAGACACCGACGATGGCGGCGGGAACGATCGGAACCCCAAGTTTGATGGATAGGATGGCCGCACCCTTCTTGAATTTCTTCACCTCCCCATCCGGCGATCGCTCCCCTTCGGGAAAAAGCACCAGGATCTTCCCGTGCCTCAGGCCGAATGCGCCTGCCTGCATGGCCCGCACAAGGTTGATCTCCGGGTCGACCGGAATCAGGTTGATGCGGGCAGCAAACCATTTCCGCAGAGGGGTCTCAAAATACTCGCTGGCGCCGACGAAAAACAGCTGCCGGAAAGTCCGGAAATTGAGTGCCGCGAGCATGAGGAATGCATCCAGATAACTTTGATGGTTCGGGCTTATCAGGAAAGGCCCTTGGGCGGGGATGTTCTCCACCCCTTCCGCTCTGAACCCTGCCAGCAGGCGCGCCGCCAGCCCGATACTCTTGAGGGCCAGCCAGGCGATGAGGGCCGTCAGCGGCTTCGGCTCTAAAATCTCCTCGAATCCCGAGTCCGGCGAGTCCGGATCGAGCAGGCGATCCCATGGATCGACCGCATCCGCCTTTTCGTCCCCTGCCGCCCCTGCGACGGGCCGCACGGCTTCGATCAACTCCCGTACCGTATAGATCTGCTGCGCGGCATCAGGAGGAACGGCAGTCCCGAAGGTGAGTTCCAGCGAGGTCAGGAGTTCGACGCGCTCCATCGAATCGAGACCGAGATCCAGGTCCAGATTCGCCCCGGGCACGATGGCGGAACCGGGCTTCGCAGCATCGGCAACGACGGCGAGCGCCCGGGTGACATGCGGATCGGACAGCCACAGCTGATCCTCTTCCGATAATTCCGGTTCGCTGCCGCCGGAAGTCGGCCCGCTCGCTCTCGCGGCCTGGGTCCGCTCGATTTCAAATCGTTTCAGCTTTCGCGTGGTGGTGCGCGGCAAATCTTCCAGCCAGACATCGAAACTGAGCACTCTCTTATGAGGCGGCAGCCGGATAGAGAGTCCTTCGATCTCGAATCGCAGCAGATCGCGGGTGTTGACGATCTTCCGCTCCCGCAGCAGTTCGGAATTGGGGACCACTACCGCATGCAGCCGTTCCGAGGCCGGCTCGTCCGGCCGTGAAAGGCCCAAGACGCATAATTCCTTTATGAACGGCGACTGCGAGTAATGAGCTTCAATTTCCTCGGGATAAATGTTCTTGCCGCTGGCGAGGACTATCACCTCTTTTTTGCGGCCGGTGATGTGCAGGCGTCCAGCGGCGTCCAGGTATCCCAGATCGCCGGTGTGGAGCCAACCGTCGTGAAGGCTGGCGGCATTGGCGTCAGGGCGGTTATGGTAGCCCCGCATCACGATGGGGCCGCGGATCAGAACCTCCCCTTCATTAAGACCGTGCGCACTCAGGTCGGGATCGGGCAGAATGCGCACGTCAACTCCCGGCAGGGCCGGCCCCACCGACTCGAGATGGCTGTCGCCCATGCGGGTGATGGTCGCCGCCCCTGAGCATTCCGTCAGTCCGTAGGCCTGCAGGATGTTGAATCCCATTTGGTAAAGAGCCTGGCCCACGCCTGGATCCAATCGGGATCCGCCCGAAACGAGGATACGCATGTTCAGGCCGAGCGCGCGGTGCACTTCCGAAAAAAAGACGCTCCCCAGGTTGATACGCGCGTATTTCCGGAGTGCGCCACTGAGGGAGAGCAGCCCGCGAATCGCCATGCGCTTGATCGCGGAGGATTCCGAAATTCTGCGCGTCAACCGTTGATAGATCAGGTAATAGAACTGCGGGACGCAGCAGAAGGCAGTCAAATTCCTCTCCGCCAGCCCGCGCAGGATTTCACCGGAGCTCACGGTTTCGAGGAATACCACCCGGGCACCCACCGTCAGCGGCAGAAGCAGATTGGCCAACTGAGCCAACGCATGAAACAGGGGGAGGACACCGAGGATGCTGTCGCGCTCTGAAAGGTCGACGATCTGGAACGCCGCTTCCCGTTCAGCCAGGAGGTTCCCGTGGGTCAATACCACTCCCTTGGGATCACTCGTAGTTCCGGAGGTATAGAGAATGACAGCCGTGTCATCCGGGCCGGCGGGACATGGCGCCAAATCAACCGGGGGCGGACCATCGAAAACTTCGCACCGGGTTTCTCCGGACTCGGCGCTTCCATGAAACTGCAGGATTTGAGGCGCGGGGATCAATGATTCCACGGCCTCATTTAAGGTTCGACGATAGCGACCCGAGACCAGCGCGAATCCAGCCCCGCTGTCGGCGATCAGCTTCCGGATCTGTGAGGGGCCATAGTTGGTGTCGAGCGGCACCACGATTCCCCCCAGGCGCATCACACCCAGGTAAGCCGCGCACCAGCGCGCATCGTTGTCGGCCAGGAGTATGCAGCGGCTGCCCGGTTCCAGACCGCGCGGGAAAGGTAGCCTGCGGCTCGCCCGGCCAAGCCCAGGAAGGTTTTGTAGTCGTAGGCAGCCAGGCGGTCGCGCTTTTGCTCTTCAACGGCCGTCCGGCCGGGAAAACGAAGTGCCGCTGATTCGAACAGTGCGAAGAGGTTTTTCATGAGGATTTAGTGACGGCAATGATATCAGCAGCCGGCCTCCTGATCCTAGCCCTTTCAAGGGAGCTCAACCAGGAACTGCCAAAGTCGCAGATTTGGCGGTTCTATCGAATCACTGTCTCAAATGGGGTGAAATGAACTATTCTTTCGTATTCCACAGGAGGGATTGTGAACGATTATCCGAAGTTTGATCTGGTCGGTCAGGTGGCACTGGTTACGGCATCGGCCCGCGGCCTGGGCCGCGCCATATCGCTCGCGCTCGCTCATGCCGGGGCCGACGTGGCGCTGGGCCTGAGGGACATAACCACGGCGAACGAATTGGCCGCTGAAATAAGAGACTTGGGCAGAAGAGTCCTGCCGCTGCAAATGGACATGACCCGGATGGATCAGATCTTCAGGGCAGTGGAAGATGCCGCAGCCCATTTCGGCCGGCTCGACATCCTGGTCAACAACGCGGGCGTAGCTCCGGAGAACCTGGCGGAAAACGTGCGCGAGGAGGATTTCGACCTGACCCTGGCGATCAATCTCAAAGGGACTTTTTTTGCTAGCCAGGCGGCGGGTCGCGTGATGATCCGCCAGAAATACGGACGGATCATCAACATGAGCTCCCAGGCGGGGTTTGCGGCACTGCCAACCGAATCGGTTTATTGCATGACCAAGGCCGGCATCGTTCATCTCACCCGCTGCCTCGCAGTGGAGTGGGGCAAATATAATATCCTGGTCAACGCCGTGGCGCCGACCTTCATACGCACCCCGGGAACCAGCGAGGCATTGTCAGATCCGGCCTTTCGCGCAGACACGGTGGAACGGATCGCAGCCCTTCATCGCGTCGGTGAGCCGATGGAAGTTGCCGGCGCCGTGGTTTTTCTGGCGTCGCCGGCAGCATCCCTGATTACAGGACACACCATTCTGATCGATGGAGGTTGGACGGCCAGATAGTTTACGTGGCGGAAGTGGGCTCGGAGGGATCGTCGATTATTTTAATTTCCCTTACCGGATCGCCGAAGAACTCTTCTTCTCCGGGCTCTTTTTTGCGCTGGCGCGCTTCGCGTTTTTCCAGGGCGCGTGTAACGCGTTTGATTTCTTTCTGGCGTTTCAGGTACGAGGGTCGTTTAGTTGCCATACAGCACTCCTCCTGTCCCGCCGGAAATGGCGGCAGGGCGCATGCGTCGTTTTCGACTGGCAAAACTGGGCCGGAAGCTCCTCCGATTCAGGTCTGATCGTGGCCCAGCCATTGGCCTGGCGCCGCCCCGCGGCATTGCGGCAGCAGGGGCACAATCCCCGTGTTCGAACCCGGGCAATTGCCGGCGTTCAATTCGAGCCCCCATCATCGTTTCAATTTCACGCACGATGGATTCATCCGAACGCATCGTGAAGGTGCACGCTTCACCGGTCTGATGGGCGCGGCCGGTGCGCCCTATACGATGAGTATACGCCTCCGCTGAGTCGGGCATGTCGAAATTTACGACGTGCGAGATCAGAGAGACGTCGATTCCCCGCGCGGCAATGTCGGTGGCGACAAGAATGTCGTATTTGCCGCCGCGAAATCCGTCGATGGCCGCCTGGCGGCGACTTTGAGTCATGTCCCCTTGCAATGCCGAGGCCCGGTATCCATTTTTTTCAAGACTGATGGCAAGCCGGCTGGCCCTCCGCTTGGTCCGCGTGAAAACCAATACACGCCCGGTCGGTGTCTGCTCCAGCATCGCAAGCAGGAGTTTGGGTTTCAACCCATCGGAAACCGGGTAGAGATAATGGGATACGGTCTCTACTGGAGCCATGGCTCCCACCTGCACGGCGACTGGATTTTTTAATATGCTGTTTGCCAATGCACGAATCTCTCGCGGCATGGTAGCGGAAAAGAAAAGCGTCTGCCGGTTCGACGGCAGATGGAGCAGGATCTGTCGAATGTCGGGCAGGAAACCCATATCGCACATGCGATCCGCTTCATCCAGGACCAGCATCTCAACGCCGGACAAGTCAATGCTCCCGTCATCAATATGGTCCAGCAATCGCCCGGGACAAGCGACGACAATCTCCGGACCGCGCCGAAGTGCGAGGATCTGGTTATATTTGCTCACGCCGCCATAAACAGTCATGCTGCGCACCCGGCTGTTTTTTCCCAGGTCGCGAATGGTCTGGTGGATTTGTTCGGCGAGTTCCCTCGTGGGCGCGAGGATCAGGGCGCGCGTCTGCCGGTGCGGGCCCTGCGTCATTCGCTGCAGAATGGGCAGAACGAAGGCCGCTGTCTTGCCGGTGCCGGTTTGCGCCGTTCCTATCATATCGCGCCCTTCAAGCGCGACCGGGATTGCCTTGGATTGGATAGGGGTTGGTTCGGTGTAGCCGATTGCCTTTACGGCATCGGTAATGCGTGGATCGAGTGAAAATTGTTCGAAACTCAGAGAATGCTCCTTGACTCCATTGAGCCAAGTTGCTATCTCAGCCCGATGATGCATGGCAAAATGCTTTGCCGGTTGTGCTGCAAACCCGATGTTTGCAGAAAAGGCAAAAAGTATACCAGACGGCGCTTACCCAGCCAAATTTATGATTTGCGATATGACTCGGGCGAAAAATTCGCGCAACCAAACCTGATCTGGAATCGTATTTAAAGGCCGTACGGGTATGCCGTGTGACCCCCTGACCTGTTTCCGCAACCATTGAAGGGAACCGAGCCATGAAGAAACTGCTTTTCGCCTTCCTCGCCATTTTCAGCCTTGCAGCTGTTCTGCCCGCACAAACGAATGCGCCCCTGCTCCTCCAGAAGCCCGCGGTGAGCCGCACCCATATCGCTTTTGTCTACGCCGGTGATTTGTGGATTGTGGCCCGCGACGGAGGCGAGGCGCGCAGGCTGACCAGCGGCGTCGGGATAGAAACCGATCCCTTCTTTTCGCCCGATGGGTCGCAGATAGCGTTCACGGGGGAATATGACGGCAATGTCGATGTCTACCTGATCCCTGCCGCAGGCGGGGTGCCGAGGCGGCTGAGCTACCATCCCGGAGCCGACCGCGACCGCCGGCTGGACGCCCGACGGAAAATCGATTCTTTTCGTTTCCAGCCGTCAGGCCGACTCCCCCCGGATTCCGCAATTGTTTACCATTCCGGCCGACGGAAAGTTCCCGGCAGTCCTTCCTCTCCCCATGGCATTCGAGGGCGCCTTTTCCCCGGACGGGGCAAGCCTGGTTTACTCGCCGGTGCCCCGTGCTTTCCGAGCCTGGAAACGCTATCGCGGCGGCCAGGCATCGAAGATTGTGGATTGCGAAGCTGAGCGACTCCAGCGTGGAGGTGCTTCCCCGCGAGGCATCCAACGATTTCAACCCGATGTGGATCGAAAAGAAAATCTATTTCTTGTCGGACCGAAACGGGCCGATCACGCTTTTTTCCTACGACCCTGCCACCAAAAAGGTTACTCAGCTGATCCAGAACACCGGACTGGATATCAAATCAGCCTCGGCGGCCGGCGACGCGATCGCCTATGAACAGTTCGGCTCGATCAACCTCTACGACCTGAAATCAGGAAAGACGAAGGCGGTTACAATATCGGTGAGCGGAGATGAGCTTTCCGTGCGGCCGAAATTCGAGAAAGTGGGTGACCGCCTGAGTAACGCCGCGATATCCCCTACCGGGGCACGGGCGGTATTCGAAGCGCGAGGCGAGATCCTCTCGGTCCCCGCCGAAAAAGGGAATTTCCGCAATCTCACCAACACCCCGGGAGTAGCGGAGCGCGATCCTTCCTGGTCCCCCGACGGGAAATGGATCGCCTATTTTTCCGATGAGTCCGGTGAATACGCGCTCCACCTGCGCAATCAGAGCGGCCTGGGCGAAGTAAAGAAGATCGGGCTCGGCGATCCGCCCTCCTTCTTTTACTCCCCGACCTGGTCGCCCGACAGCAAAAAGATCGCTTACACCGACAAACGCCTGAACCTGTGGTACGTGGATATCGAGAAGGGCACCCCCGTGAAAGCCGACACCTCCCGGCGCGGATTCGGAGGAAACCTGAGCTGGTCGCCCGACAGCCGATGGATCACCTACGTCAAGTCGGTAGCCTCGTGGTACAACGCGGTTTATACCTACTCGATTGAAGAAGCCAAAGTCACCCAGGTAACCGACGGGATGAGCGACGCCGGATCACCGGTGTTCGACCGGAGCGGCAAATACCTATTCTTCACAGCCAGTACGGACATTGGTCCGGCGGTATTCGGCTTCGACATGTCCAGCTTTCCCCATCGCAGCGGATTGACGCGCAGCGTTTATGCGGTCGTACTCAAAAAGGATGATCCTTCGCCGTTGGCGCCTGAAAGCGACGAGGAGAAAGGCGCCGCCGAAAAGAAAGATGATTCCAAGGGAGACAAGCCTTCCGAGGGTGAGAAAAAGCCGGATGCTCCGGCGGCCGCTGCCGGCGGCGGCAAGCCGGGGGATAAAAAAGAACCGCCCAAGGTCACCATCGACTTTGAGAATATCGGCCAGCGAATATTGGCGCTGCCGGTTCCGGCGCGCAACTACATTGGCCTGGCCGCTGGAAAAGAAGGCATCCTGTTTATCGCCGAAGCCCAGCCGCCTCAACCTGGCGGCGGACCCGGCGGGGCGACCATTCATAAGTTCGACCTGGAAAAGCGGAAGCTGGATAAATTCCTCGACGGCGCCAATGCATTCGAGTTGTCAGCCAACGGAGAGAAAATGCTCTTCCGCCAGGGGTCGTCCTGGTTCATCGCCGCGACCGGGCAGCCGGTGAAACCCGGTGAAGGGAAGCTCAAGATAGATGAACTCGAAGTCTACGTCGACCCGCGCGCCGAATGGAACCAGATGTACAAGGAAACCTGGCGGATCGAGCGGGATTTCTTCTACGATCCCAATTACCATGGGCTCGATCTCAAAGCCACCGCGGCCAAGTACGAGCCTTATCTCAAAGGCCTGGCGCACCGTGAGGACCTCAACTACCTCTTCCAGGAGATGCTGGGTGAATTAAGCGTCGGCCACCTTTATGTCCAGGGCGGCGACACCCCCAATCCGAAACGCGTGCCGGGCGGGCTTCTCGGAGCCGATTACCGGGTCGAAAACGGCCGCTATCGATTTGCGCGGGTTTTCAACGGCGAAAACTGGAATCCCCAGCTGCGGGCGCCTCTGACGCAGCCCGGCGTGAATGTTCGGGAAGGTGAATACCTCCTGGCGGTCAACGGGCGCGATTTGACGGCCGCCGACAACATTTACCGGGCTTTCGAGGCTACCGCCGATCGCCAGGTCGTTCTCAGAATCGGGCCCAACCCCGACGGATCAGGGGCGCGCGACGTTACGGTTGTGCCGATCGCCAACGAAGCCAGCCTGCGCAATCTCGCCTGGATTGAAGGCAACCGGCGCAAGGTCGAGCAACTGAGTGGCGGCAGGCTTGCCTATGTGTGGCTTCCCGACACCGCAGGTGGAGGTTATTCGAATTTCAACCGCTACTACTTCGCGCAGCTGAACAAGGAAGGAGTCGTAGTGGACGAGCGTTTTAACGGCGGAGGCCAAGCCGCGGATTACATCATCGATTATCTGAAAAAACCTTTGAACAGCTTTTGGGCTGTGCGCGACGGTGACGATTTCAGGCAGCCTTTCGGCACACTGCAGGGCCCCAAGGCGATGATCATCAATGAATACGCCGGATCGGGTGGAGACTACATGCCGTGGCTCTTCCGCCGCTCGGGGGTCGGGCCGCTCATCGGTAAGCGAACCTGGGGAGGGCTGGTAGGCATCGGGGGATACCCCACACTGATCGACGGCGGCTCTGTGACGGCGCCGCACTTCGCCTTCTACAGTCCGGAAGGCAAATGGGAGATTGAGAACCGCGGTGTCGCCCCGGACATCGAAGTAGAGCTGGACCCGAAAGCCTGCCGTGAAGGGAAAGATCCTCAGTTGGAGAAAGCAGTGGATGTGCTGATGACGGCCTTGAAGGAGCATCCGGCCAAGAAAACCGTGCGTCCGCCCTATCCGAATTACCACAAGGCTCAACCGCCCGGCGCCGGCGCCAAGAAGTGATTTTGCCGGTCAGTATCTGCAGGCTCGGCAGCGGCCGCACATCATCGTCCCTGGTCGCGCCGGGCCTGCCTTTAATCGAGGAACTTGACTCCTGCCTTGGCCACGTTTTCGGCGACTTCCTTGCGCCAGCGCACTTCGGCTTTCAATACCGGCATGTTGTCAAACATCAGCCGGATCCGGTCGCCGACCTGCATCCTGGTGTCATCCATGAAAAGCAGGCTGCAGCCGTCGTGCGATTCATCGAAGATAAGGGCCGACATGCTCGGTGCAAATTCCGGAGTGGAAAGCTCCGTGTCGATCAGGGCGTGGTTGGCTCGGGCTGGAACATAGCGTAACTTGGATCGCTTGTTGGATTTCTTCTTGGTTTCCATGAAGCCGATTGTATCTTCATAATTCATCGCCGACAAGAAAACTGCCATCGGACTCATCGACCTTGAGGCGCTCCCCCAAATCCCCCTCGCTGATGAGATACAGCGCATCCAGGAAATGCATCTGAAAACTTCCCGGACCTGAGGCCCGGCTTGCCGCGATCTCGCCGGCAATGCCCATCACAGCCATGGCATGCGCTGCTGCAAGAAATGGAGAAGGATTGACCGCGGCGAAGGCGCCGGTCAGGGCCGAGGCCGTGCATCCCAAACCCGTGACCCGAGACATCATGGGGTGCCCGTTCCTTATCCGGATCACCTCGGACCCTGAAACCACCAGGTCGGTCGGGCCGCTCACCGAAACCGCGCAGCCATAGACCTCCGACAGAGAACGGGCCTCCTTCAACATATCTTCAGATTCGTGCGCGCTGTCCACCCCTTTGGTGGAGATATCAACGCGAATCAGAGACCCGATCTCGGAGGCGTTGCCCCGAAGAATCGATGGCGGCGCTTCGCGGAGAAGATGATGCGCCGTGGTCGTGCGGAAAAATGTGGCTCCGCTCCCGACGGGATCCAGCACAATCGGGACTCCCTTCCGCCGCGCCTCTCGCCCCGCTTTGAGCATCGCCGCGATCCAGGGTTGACTCAAGGTCCCGATGTTGAGGACCAGAGCCCGCGCCAGGCCGGTCATTTCCTCGACTTCATCCATGGCATGCGCCATGACCGGTGAGGCGCCGATGGCCAGCAGGGCGTTGGCAGTCGTATTCATCACAACATAATTGGTGATGTTGTGCACCAGAGGGGCCTCTTTGCGAATCCTAAGGACGTCTTCCCATATCATGTGCGCATTCATGACGATTCAACCCTCCCTCTTCGTCGCGGCTTGGCCTCTCCGTCGGGGCAATCGTAGGACAACTCGTTCCGTCATTCCATCCCGCTTTTTATCGCGCCGAATGTTTTTGCACAAAAGCAGATCGAACCGCTGAGTCATCGAAAACCACAAAGGTATTGTTTATAAATTTTTGCGGCCTTACTGACCTTCGCGGTTCAATCTCTCGAGCGTGCCAAGTTTCCAGGGAGGCTGTGAAGGTTACTGAGGCGTACTCGGTCCTGTATGTAAACTCATGACGGGGGAATTGGCCCTCAGCTTTTCGCCGAATTCATCGTAGAAAAGCTGTGCCAGGAGGGAATGCCCAGAGATGTTGAGATGATAATCCTTATTCCAAAACAGCTCTTCCGGCCGGCTCTTCATCGCCTCCGTCGGATCAAAGACCTCAATCCCTGCCCGCTTCAGATTCTGTCGCAGGGTCGATCTCATCCGCGAAGTGCTTTGAACTTCGTCTCCGCGTATCCCGAGTTCCCGGATCGCTTGAGCCCAGCCCGGATGGTGACGCTGCAGTTCCACATCCTGCTTGGTCGGAATAAGCATCAAGTAAAACAGCTTCCCTTTCCGTCGTGCCGTCTCATTCATTTCAATGAACAGATTTTCCAGTTTGCCAAGGACAGCTTTCTGAACCTCGGGGAACGCCTTGAAGTAATACTCCTGGTTAAGCAGTTGGGCCACCGCGCCAGCATGAATCTTGTCTGCCCGGCGCAGCGCCGAAATGTAACCCGATGGGCGTGTCAGCCTGTTTGGCAGGCTTTGCTCCACCGATTTGGCGGCATCCAGGAAATCGTTACCGGTGTAAAGGCCGACAATCAGCACTCCGAAGCCGAGCGAGTCGTAGGAGTCGAGTGACGAACGATAGTTATCTGGCCCGTAGTAGCCGGCCGCTGCATTCAAGACTTCGAACCGGCATTTTGCAGCGGGATCGCGGTTCAGCAGGCTTTCCAAATTGGAGCAAAATGATTCATGATTGTAGACGACCCCGTCCATGTGAGAATCTCCCGTAACCAGGATGCGGGTCACACCCGGCTGCCGCTCATCCCGGACATCCTGGTCGCGTCTCAATCCGAGGTTGTTGGTCTGCATGACAATCCGGCCGCTGGGGTGCTCGGGCCAGGTAAACTCTCGCCGGGCATGGGGACGGTGCCGGTGGCCCAGCAAAGGATCCGGCATGTAATAATCGGATTCGCTTCTGGGGTAGCTGTAGCGAGGTCGGGACAGATTCATCCATAAACCGATAACTATAAGTATCGGCATTAGCAACCACAGCGCTTTCAGACCATTCACGGCTTTTACGACAATCCCTCCCATAAAAACGGCCATCATAGTAGTTTAATTCTGATAAAAATAGTAGTTGGAATGTTTATTCAGCTGCGGTTGGTGTAATCTTTGCCTCTCGCCGCAGTCGATGGCCCGCGCGAGTCCGAGCGGCAATGCGAATTAAGGCAGAAAAGAGGATTTGAACGGCACCATGAACATCCTGGGAATCTCGGCTTATTATCACGATTCGGCTGCCGCGATCGTCCAGGACGGGCTGCTCGTCGCCGCAGCCCAGGAAGAGAGGTTCAGCCGCATCAAGCACGACGCATCCTTCCCGTCCCGCAGCGTCCAATATGCCTGCCGTGCGGCGGGCATCGACGCCAGCCAGCTCGACTATGTTGTCTACTATGAGAAGCCGCTGCAGAAATTCGACCGTCTCCTGGAAACCTACCTAGCTTATGCTCCGCGAGGCTTTGCATCCTTTGCCGCAGCCATGCCCCGCTGGCTGGGACAGAAGCTCCGGCTGAGGAAGATGCTCCGTTCGGGAATCGGGAAGGGCTACCGCGGGCCGATCGTGTTTGTTGAGCACCATGAATCGCACGCGGCCAGCGCCTTCTACCCATCCCCTTTCGATGAAGCGGCTATCCTCACCATCGACGCCGTAGGGGAATGGGCGACGGCAAGCATCGGCAGGGGGCGCGGCAACCGGATCGAAATACTCCAGGAAATGCATTTTCCTCACTCTGCCGGCCTGCTTTATTCGGCTTTTACCCATTACTGCGGATTCAAGGTGAACTCGGGCGAGTACAAGCTGATGGGTTTGGCTCCTTACGGCGAGCCGATATACAGGGACCTGATCCTGGAGAAAATCGTCCGGGTCAGGGACGATGGATCTATCTGGCTGGACATGTCCTTTTTCAATTTCGCGGCCGGCCTTACCATGACTTCCGCGGCGTTTCACGCCCTTTTCGGCGGCCCGCCGCGCAACCCGGAAAGCGACCTTACGCAGCGGCACATGGATATCGCCGCCTCGATCCAGGTGGTACTCGAAGAGATCATGCTCAAAATGTGCCGTCATGCGAGGGAACTCACCGGGATGTCCAATCTCTGTCTGGCGGGCGGCGTGGCGCTCAATTGCGTGGGCAACGGCAAGATGCTGCGCAGCGGATTATTCGACGACCTATGGATTCAGCCGGCGGCGGGAGATGCCGGCGGGTCGGTTGGAGCAGCCCTTTTCGTATGGCACCAGCTGCTCGAAAGGCCCCGGGAGACGCAGGCCAGAGACAGCCAGAGGGGAAGCCTGCTTGGCCCGGCTTTCAAAGAAGAGTCGATCCGAGATTTCCTGGACGAGCGGAATATTCCCTACAGGCATTTCGAGGCGGAGGAGGATTTGACTCGAGCCGCCAGCAAGCTTCTGCAGGAAGGCAGCATCCTGGGGTGGTTTCAGGGGCGGATGGAATTCGGACCGCGTGCCCTCGGCTCCCGCAGCATACTGGGCGATGCCCGGCGCCCGGAAATGCAAGCCAACATGAATCTCAAAATCAAATACCGCGAGTCGTTCCGCCCCTTTGCGCCGGCGGTGCTGGAGGAGCGGGCCGGGGAATGCTTTGAGTTGGACCGCCCCTCCCCATACATGCTCCTGGTCGCACCGGTTCGCCGGGAAATCCACCGTCAGCTTTCCCAGGAAGAGCAACGGAAGCAGAAGGATCCTGATCTGCGCAAGCGCGTGAACGTGGTGAGGTCGGAGTTCCCAGCCATCACCCACGTGGATTACTCGGCGCGCATCCAGACCGTGGATCAGGATCGGCACGGCCGCTTTTACAGGCTGCTCCGGCAATTTTACGACGACACAAAGTGCCCGCTGCTGGTGAATACCAGCTTCAACGTCCGCGGCGAGCCGATTGTCTGCACCCCGGCTGATGCTTACCGGTGTTTCATGAACACGGAAATGGACGCGCTCATTCTGGAAAACTGTCTGATGCTCAAAAAAGATCAGCCCGACCGGCCCGGTGAAACCGAAATGGAAATCTACCGGTCGGCTTTCAGCCTTGACTAATACGAGAATCGGGGACCTGTTCCAAATTAGCTCGAATCTGTTCGTAAGTATGTTGATTTTATTGGGCTTTATGTGAGCTTTTGCTCTGCCGTTTCGTTCATGTGGGTCCGGGCTTCAGCCCGGACTCTGGAGTTTATACATTTGCCAGAGGTCAGCCTTGATATGTACAGGGTGAGGTTAAAAGAATCAACCTCTATGGAGCGGGCTTACAGCCCTTTTTCCTCTGCCCTTTTTAACTCCTGGGGCGTTGCCCTCCCGCGTCGCGGGATCTGCGACGAGGCTGGTATGGGATCGCGCTTTCAGCGCTTACAATTTGCTGAATAATAGGCCTTTATGGAATATGAAGGGCCGAAGGCCCGATTTCATACCAGCCCAGGGCGAAGCCCTGGGGTTCAAGCCAGCTCGACAGAGAGGGCTGAAAGCCCGATCCATAATGAATCGTTTTCAGGTTTTGAGACAGCCTGTGAAGCCCGGACCCCACATGAGTCTAGGCTGTAAGGCACGGATTAATTTTAACAAGCATGATTCGCTTTAACCCGTCGGAGTTATTCAACAAGGTGAATAGACGCGCATGGTAAATCTGTTGCCGGAGATTCATTGGAATCCGAAGGCGGAAGAGCTGCGCCGATTCTGCGCGCGGACGCTGGCCGGCACCCTGTCCGCGGGCCTGTTGGCCAGCGTCGCCATCACTCTTCAATGGCCCGGAGCAGCCGTGCTTGGTCACTTCAGGCTCGGGATGTTTTTGGCTGCCGGACTCGCGCTGGCCGGTCTGTTCTGGCCGGCTGCTGGCCGCCAGCTTTACCGCACCGTCCACGGCCTGAGTGTGCTGCTGACCTGGCTTCTATCCGGGTTCATACTGGCTTTGTTTTACTATGTGATCCTGAGCCCCGGCGCACTCTGGCTTCGAGCGCTGGGCCGGGATCCGCTCCGGTTGAAACGTTCTCAGGAAAGGTCCATGTGGCTGGTTCACCGGTCACCAGAGAATGTCCGGCAATATTACCGGCAATATTAGGAACTTATGGAAAGAAAGAATGAATTCGGCACCCGGTTCGAGTCCCAGGCCGACGAGAAGGGATTTATCTCCGAGTTCTGGGAGTTTCTGGGCCACAACAAAAAATACTGGATGATTCCGATCATAATAGCTTTGCTGGCGGCAGGACTGCTGGTACTGTTTTCCAGTGCGGCCTCCCTGCCGTTCATCTATACCCTCTTCTAAAGCAAGGGTATAAGGGCATCGATGAAATCCAGAAAGAAGCTGGTCAGGATCCTGATATTTTTCATCTCGACCCTGTTCTGCACGGCCGCTGCCACCTATGTCGGCCGTTCGGCAATCGGGCAGTGGCTTGAATTGCGCACCTACGATCTTCGCTTCAAGTTGCGCGGTCCGCTCCCCCAATCCGAGAAGGCGCCGGTAACCCTCATCGCGATTGATGAAGAAGCTTTCCAGCAAATACCCGATCCTGTGATGTTGTGGCATGGAACCTTCGCCCGGGCCATCGACTATCTGGTTTCGAAAAATGTCGCGGCGATCGGGATCGATTTTCTTTTCGCCGATATCCGCCGGTTCGATCCTGAAGGGGAAAGGCGCTTGAGCGCAAGCCTCATCCAGGCAGGAGCCGCAGGAGTGCCTGTGGTGTTGGTTTACCGGATCCGGCCGGATGGGCTCGAGCAGCCCACGGAGGCGGTTCGCTTTGCGGCGCTTGCGGCCGGACATGAGCTCGCCTACGCCAATCTCACCACGGACAGCGACGATTTCGTCCGTCGCCAGGAGATCTTCGGTGTGGGTGATGACAAAGAGCCGCGGCGCGGACTCGCTTTGGCGTTGGCGGACGCCTACGCAAAAAAGAACAACTTCCAGGTAGCCGGCATCACCGACCCGATAGTGTTGATCAATTATCGCGGGGCCCGGCATTTCAAGCGCATCTCTTTTGCCAGGATCCTCCGCGCCGCAGAAAAAGGCGAGGCGCTGTCCCCCGGTGAAGACCTCCAGGGCCGCATCGTCCTGATTGGCCGTGTCGGCCTTGCCGGCGATGAGGATCTCCACTCCACTCCGCAGTATTTTTCGCCCGTCGTCGCGCCGGGCGAAAGCGTGCGCACCCCAGGCGTGGAGATCCACGCCAATGTCATTACCACCCTGCTTGAAAACAGCGCTATCCGAACCGTGTCGCCCTTCCGTCAGTTGATGATCACCCTCGCCCTGGTGGTTGTCGTCTCGGTGTTCTGCTACAGACTGTCGCTCTTTGTGGCACTCCCGGCAAGTTTCGCGGCCGTCCTGTCCTTCCTCGCGATCGCTATGCTCTACGAATTTCAACACGGCTGGTGGATCCAGGTCCTGCCACCGATCCTGGGGGCTTTTCTTGCAATAGGCGCAGCTGAAATTGCTAATTACTGGACCGAGGGGCGCGAAAAAAGGCAGCTGCGGAGCCTTTTCAAGCGTTATGTCAATGACCAGGTGATCGAGAAGATTCTGGAATCGACGCACAGCCTGGTCCTGGCCGGCGAGAGAAAGCTTGTAACGGTGCTGTTCGCCGACATCCGGGGATTCACCACCCGTTCGGAAAGGGCCCCGGCGGAAGTGATCGTGAGCGACCTCAACGAGTATTTCACGGCCATGGTCTCCGCGATCCAGAAGCGGGGAGGCATGGTGGACAAGTTCATCGGGGATGGAATCATGGCCATTTTCGGCGCCCCCGTGGACGACCCCGACTCCGCCCGCCACGCCATTGAGGCGGCGCACGATATGGTGTTGGAGCTGGCCGAAGTGAACCGGCGCCTCGCGGCCAGGGGCTCCCAACCCATCGCCATCGGAATCGGATTGCACAGCGGCGAGGCCCTGGTGGGAAATATCGGATCGGCACAAAAAATGGAATACACGGCGATTGGAGATGTCGTCAACGTGGCCTCACGCATCGAGGGGCGGACGAAAGAACACAAGGCCTCAATCCTGATCAGCGGCGAAACCCTGCGGGCGGCAGGAGAAGGGATCAGCGCGAAGTATATCGGCAAGGAACTTCTCAAAGGCAGAGCCGAGCCAATCGAAATCTATCGAGTGTGACTCTCCCGGAATCTACGCATCCGATACTACCCATCAAATGTGGTAAAATTCCCAACACGGAAGCTACTATCTATTATGAGATGAACGGTGTGGGCGGATTCTTTCCTTGCGATCCGCGCGCCAATTTTTCCGCGCATATACAGGTGCGCCGACTGCTTGTCGGGATAGCGCGCCGGGGATGCTTGCAGCCATGAAATTCTCTCGAATTTTCACCATGACTGCCGCTTTGCTTCTACTCGCTTCCTTGCCGGCTGTGCTTTTCACACAGTCACAGCTCCAGGTCGGCTACACTCTCGTTTCGCCCGGCCAAGGCACGGCGGCGCCGGTTGGGTCCGCACTTTTCAGCTACACCAACGCTCAAGGCGTGCTTGTGAGCCAGGCCGGCGTAGGAGCCTCCGAACCTATCCTCTCAGGCAGGCTGTTCGTGGACCAGGTCGGGACGGATACTGGAATCGCGCTGGTGAATCCGTCGGTCCAAACCGCGAACATTGTTTTCACATTGAGGGATTCCGCAGGCAGCGAGGTTGCAAGGAAGACAAGGCAGCTTGACCCTGGCTGCCATTTGCCGACGTTCGTTACGCAGCTGATGGGTCTTTCCCTCACCGGCTTCAGCGGCAGCCTGACCTTCGAGAGCGATCAGAAGCTGGCCGCCATAACGCTGCGCCAGGCTCAGAAGGGCGGCGATCCTATGTACACGACCTTGCCTGTTGCCGACCTTACGGCCCCGGCGACAAGCCAGCCAGTCGTGTTTCCACAAATCGCGGCAGGAGGGGGCTACGGAACCCAGCTGGTTTTGATTAATACATCCTCCCAGAAACTTACCGGCCGGATCGTGTTCACCGGATCGGATGGTAAACCCCTTTCTGTCCGCCTCAAGGATTCGTCTTCCTCTCAGTTCCAGTACGCCATAGAGCCGCAGGGAGTCTACCGGGCCGAATTCGACCGCCCGGAGGGTTTGGCCGCCGGCTATGCGGTGCTGACGCCGGATACCGGGACGCCCACGCCATCCGGAACCGCCATCTTCCGGTACAGTCAGAACGGCTCCCTGGTGACCGAGGCGGGAGTGGCGGGAACAACACCCACAACATCAGCGCGAATTTTCGTGGACAACGCCGGCTCCTACACCGGTGTGGCTTTGGCCAACCCATCCGATCAACCTGCACTCATCACTTACGCGCTCCTCGACCGTTTCGGCTCGCTGGTGGACTCCACCACCAGGACGCTGCAGGCCCGCAACCATATCGCGATCTTCGCTCACGAACTGTTTCCTAATCTCGTTCCCGGCTTTACCGGCCTTCTCGAAATCAACAGCCCGGTGCCGGTTGTCCCGATTACGCTCAAATTGACCAACAACGAGATCAACGAGCCTATCCTGACAACCTTGCCGGTCGCTGATTTGACGAAGGAAGCCAAAAATACCAGCTTCATTTTTGCCCAGATCGCCATTGGCTCGGGCTTTTCGACCCGCCTGATTTTCCTCAACACCAGCAAAACCAAGGCCGACGGCGGAACCCTGAGCTATTTCCAGTCCGATGGCACCCCAATGACCATCCCCCAAGGGGGAAAAACCGGCAGCCAGTTCACCTATTCGTTAACGGAAGGCGGCGGCGCTCAGTTCCTGCCCGGCAATGCTCTCAAAGCAGCTTCGATTATCATCGTGGACTCGATGTCGGGGACCGGCACCGGCGAAGTCAGCGTAAACGAAGGGAACTCCTTCCGCCCGAGCCTCCTGGTAACGGATTCAGCCGGGAAGGTGCGCGACGACTTCGATCTGCAGTTTTCCAGCCTCAGCACGGATGTCGCAACGATCGACACTACGGGCAATATCCAGGGCAGGAAAGCCGGATTCTCCACCCTGACCATTGCAGCTGGAGACGTCATTACTACGGGCACGATCACCGTGGTCTCGGTTAAATCAGGAGTCGTCGGATTCGAAATAACCGGAGTGGCCCAGGACCTGGCCCGCCGCATCTACATGGCCAATTCCAGGGATAGTTCCATTCTGCTGGCGCAAAGTGTCAGCGAGGCTCCCGAGACCTATGCCGGCGTTCCCAAGAGCCCGGGACTGAAAAACGACGCTCGCCTCCAATCGCTTTTCCGGAATCCATCGTTTCTCGCCTTCGACCAGGCTCAGGCCACACTATACGTGAGCGATAGCTCCAATCACGCGATCCGCCGGATCTTTGCCGGCGCCGCGGGAAAAGTCGACACCCTTTCCGGAACAGGCGCCGCAGGCGGTGCCGACGGCTCGCTGGCGCAGGCTTCTTTCAACACCCCTCAAGGCGTCGCCCTGGACACCCGGGGTAATCTTTGGGTGGTCGATTCGGGAAACCACACTATTCGAAGGATCGACCTTGCAGACAAAACCGTTGTAACCATCGCTGGCAAGCCCGGGAGTACGGGAGCGCAGGACGGTAAGGGAGATCAGGCCCGATTCAACACGCCCGTGGGAATTGCGCTCGAATCGGAGCCGCTCGCCAAGCAGCTCGAGCGGGAAATAAACGGACTGCCTCCCCCGCCGATCAGCTTCATCGTGGCCGACAGCGGGAACCGGACATTGCGGCGGGTCAAGGAAACCGGTGAAGTTGAGACGATCCGGACTTCAACTTCGAGCCCCGCTCAAGGGGCGCCAGGCGCTCCCTCAAAGCTTGAGGCCGCGAATTCCACGTTGGATACCCCCACGGGCGTCTACGTCGACGGCGTGGGGAATATCTATGTCAGCGAACCATCCAGCAACCGGATACGCGTGCTGCTGCGCAACGGGACCCTGGTGCCGGTGTCACAGGCCAACACCTTCCGCTCGCCAAGGGGCATAGTGGTCACGCAGAGCGGGAAGGTCGTCATCACCGACAGCAGCAAATCGGCGCAGGAGATTTCGTACGGCGCACCCCTGATCACCGAGATCAGCCCCAGCCACGCAAACAGCCGCGGGGGAACCGCCATCACGGTCAAAGGCAAAAACTTCTCGGCCGATTCGGTATTGCTGGTAGGAAATGTCGCGGTTCCCGACCGGAAGGTCGTAAACTCCGAGACCATCACCTTCACCCTGCCAGCCGTGGGCAGCGGCCGAACCACTTTGTCGGTAATCAACCGGGGCGGTCTGGGGCAAAAGCAGCTGATCATCGACGCCATACCCTTCTCAACACTTCCCGCCGGATATATCGCAACGGTCGCGGGCGGATCGACATTTGCGGGCGATGGAAGCAAGGCGACCGAGGCGCCGATTGCCGGCTACGGCATCAGCCAGGACTCCGCCGGGAATCTGTATATCGTCGACCAGTTGAGAAACGGCGTGCGCAGGATTGACTCGCGGACAGGGGTTGTCACCACGGTCGCCGGAGATGGCGAAGCGGCCACCTCGGGGGATGGCAGGCTTGCGATCGCAGCCGGCATGATTCCGGTATACCCCGGTAGCAGCAATGTTGTGGCCGGAATCGCTTTTAACCCGGCCGGAGACATGTTCGTTGCGGACAGCAGTTACATTCGAAAAGTTGATTCCTCCACCGGCATCATTAGCACCATAGCCGGCAGTTCTGACTCAGGACCTTGCGTGGACGGCGGCCTGGCCAGCAAAGCATGTTTGGGTTTTCCGCAGGCCATCGCCTTCGATAAAAGCGGGAATATGTTCTTCGCGGATGCCGGCAATCAAAATGTCCGCAGAATCGACGTGGCCACAAGGATCATCACCACGATCGCAGGATCGGGAAAGCAGGGATTTTCCGGCGACAATGGGCCGGCCTCCAAAGCCGACCTCAATGATCCAAATGGTCTGACGGTGGACGACGCCGGGAATGTCTACATTGCCGACAGCAACAACTACCGTGTGCGAAAGATAGATGCCTCAACCCAGATCATCACCACCATCGCCGGGGATGGCGACGGCGGATATTCCGAATACCTCGGGGACGACGGACCTGCGGTGGCTGCTCACGTTGCACCGAACGGAATTGCATTGGACAGGAATGGAAACCTTCTTATTGCTGATTATGGCAATCATCGCATTCGCAAAATCACTGTGTCCGGAATAATCACCACGGTGGCTGGCAATGGCAATAATGGATTTTCCGGAGATAATGGTCCTGCGACGGAAGCGACCTTGAATCAGCCAAACGCTATCATCGTCGACGCGGCCGGAAACATCTTCTTTACCGACAGCGGGAACTTCAGAATCCGGAAAATCGCGGCCGGCACTGGAATCATCACAACCGTCGGGGGCAATGGCGAGCAGCGCTACCCCGATGAGAACGGACCCGCTTCGCTGGCGGCATTCCTTTTTCCCGTTTCCATCGCATTTGATTCAGCTGGCAATTACTATGTGGCAGACGAAAGCGGGGCAAGGGTCCGTAAGGTGGAGGGGATCACGGGAGTCATTACTACCGTGGCCGGCGGCGGAATACTTGAAGCTGCGGATAGCGACGGAGGGCCTGCAACAAAGGCATTGCTCATCCCGAGAGCTATTGCCTTCGACAGCTCCGACAACCTGTATATTGCCGAAACTTATGCGAATCGGATCAGGAAGGTGGACCTCAAGACCGGTATTATCAGCACCGTGGCCGGAAACGGCGATGAGGGCAATACAGGTGATGGCGGCCTCGCAATTGCAGCAACGCTCAACTACCCGACCTCGATCGCAGTCGACCCGGGCGGAAATCTGTACATTGCCGACAACAACAACCGTCGAATACGAAAAGTGAGCTTTGCCACGGGCATCATCACAAACGTGGCCGGGGGTGGAGCCCCTTACCAGGGATACGGCGACGGCGGTCCCGCCACGCAGGCGTCGCTCGGATCCTACACAACCATCCATGTGGACGCTGCCGGGAATCTCATTATCGTCGATGTTGATAACGATACCGATAGGAGGGTGGTTCGCAGGGTCGACGCGGCCACCCAAGTGATCACCACCGTCGCCGGCGGAGGGGACTCCGTAGATGAAGACATTCCGGCAACTTCGGCCAAACTGTACCCCGTGTTTGCCTGGACAGATAAAAACGGCAACCTGTTCGTAATCGACGAATCCCTGATGAGCATCAGGAAGATCGATTCCCAGACCAATAAAATCAAAACGGTGGCCGGAGGCAACCAACAGAATGGCTTTTCCGGCGATGGCGGGCCCAGCCTCAATGCCATGCTGAATTACCCAAGGTGCGCTGCCTTTGACAAGGCAGGCAATCTCTATATAGTGGATACAGAAAACCAGCGGATTCGGGCGGTGCGCGGGCCTATCCAATAATGGCGGGCTCTGCCGCCGCCCGGCAAAATATGGAGAAAGAAGCTCCATGTTAAATCCTAATCCCGCGGCAACACCAGAATGGTCGCGAACCGGCGCGAAGATCCTTTTCGCGGCGCTCCTTGTCTTGGCGGGGGTCTCAACCATCCGCGGGCAGGCGGGGCAGGGCATAGACCCCCAGAGAACCTGGGCCCTGGCTGTCGGCATCTCGAACTACGCCAAGGTCGAGCCTCTGCAATACGCGGCCAGCGACGCGCAATCCTTTGCCCAGTTCCTGGCCAGCCCGCGGGGCGGAGGAATTCCCGCGGATCACATCACCACTCTCCTGGAAGAGCAGGCCACCCGTGACGCCGTCACCCTCTCCCTCGATGGTATGGTGGATAAGGTGAAACCGGGAGACACCGTGATTGTTTATCTGGCGGGACATGGGCACGTCCGGAACAACCTGGGATATTTTCTCCCTATCGAAGGCGACCTGAAGTCGGCAGCGGCAACCGGTGTTTATTTCCAGCAGATAAAGGACTTGATCGAGCTCGGGATCGCACAAGCCCGCATCAAAATCCTGATCACGGACATCTGCCACGCGGGCCGGATCGGAACCAAAACCACGCCTCTCGGTGAAAAAATTCAGAACCTGATCAACGAGCAGTTCGAGAATCTGACCGGCGGCAAAGGGATTTTCCTGAACCTCCTGGCGAGCCGGCCGACCGAACGCTCCTATGAATCCGACGAGCTGGGTCACGGCGTTTTTACCTACGCCCTGCTCGAGGCGCTGAACGGCAAAGCAGCCGCGCAGGGAAACCCGATTGTCGAGGCTCGCCGGGTTGTGGATCACGTCCTGGCGGAAGTGCCCAAGTACACAGGTCAGAGCCAGCACCCGGTCGTGAACAAGGACTTCGAACCGAGCCTGCCCCTCGCCTTCATCGACAAGCCCGGACCTCCCCCCGTGGTTTTGTCGGCTTCGGTCACGCTTGAAATACTCAACGCCGGAAAGAGCGGTTATATCCGCGTCCAGTGGGTCGACCCGAAAACCGACGCGGTTGCGGTCCGCCCCTTGGCCTCCGACGACTCCGCGGTCCGCCTGATTTCGCTTTCCCAGGGGGAGCTGCAGCTCAATTTCATTGACGCAGCCAAACAGTCCAAGCAGGTCCGGGTGAAGCTGAATCCCGGGCGGAACGTCTTGAACCTGCTCGATGTGAAAACCGGCCGGCTGTACTCTCCCGGCCGGCCTGACGGCCAGATCGCATCGCTGCGGCCGATGCTCCCGGCCGCACCCCCGGCCGCTTTCGGGATGCAGATCGCAGCCCCCGGCAACGACGCCGATGAAGCCGTGGTGCTGATGAGGCTGGAGAAAAACACCGAGGTCCTCGCGGACGATGTCTCCTATGGCAGCAGCACGGACGCCGAGAGGTTTGTGCAGCTGGCCGGGCTTACGAAAGGCACCCACAAAATCAACCTTGTCTACTCGCCGGAAAGGGAGCAGCGCTTCCGCCTGAAACTGTTCGCCGGGAAGCAGATCTTCGACCCGTCCACCGGCGAACTGCGCTACATCAGGGAAGCGCCGCGCACAGGTTCATCTGTTACGCCGCCCGACTCCCTGCCGGCTCCGCTCCAGGAAACCTATCGGCGTTTTATCCAGGCTGTATGGGAGGAGCGGCTGATCCAGCCTCAGGGCAATTGCGCGTGGGATTACTACCAGCAGCTGCAGGATCGCGTCCCTCCCGCGCTGCGCCAATCCCTTTCCCAAACCCTGGCGGTTGCCATGGGGGACCGGGCGCAGAGAATTATCCTGAAATACCTGGCCGGTGGGGATATTCGCTGGAACGCGGCCATGTTCGAGGAAGGTCTCGCTCTGACCGAACGCATGAGCGGATTCTTCAAGACCCCTGCCGTCCTTCAGTCGCAGAGGAGCTTCTTCGCGGGACGGGCCCTGCTTGAGCGCGGCGATTATGCTCGCGCCGACCAGGAGCTGCAAAGAGCGGTGAGCCTGGATGCCGAGGCCGGCCATGCCTACAATGCCCTGGGGCTATCCTATTGGAAACAGAATCTGCTCGATCGCGCGATTCCCGCGCTCGAACAGGCCATCGCGATCAGCCCGCGCTGGAACTATCCGCGCATGACCATGGCTTTCATCCGTTTCGAACAGCGCAGGTACCAGGAAGCTGAGCAGATCTTCCGCGAAGCGATCCGGATCGACGAAGAAGACGGCTCCGCCCACCACGGCCTCGCACAGCTGCAATTGCTGCTCGGTAACATGCCCGCGGCCGAATCTGAAGTCGGCCGGGCCATCGACTATGGTCCCGGCAACGCCTATGCCCATGAAACCCTCGGCAAAATAAGGCAGGTTCAGCAGCGATACGAAGAAGCAGAACGGCAGTTCCGCCTGGCAATGCGGCTGGAGCCTGACGAGCCGTCCTTTGCCCTCAGCTTGGCGGAACTCCTCCGCCTGCTGGGCCGCAATCCGGAAGCGGGCCAGGCTTTCGCCCGGCTGGCCGGAAACAATAATCTCAGTCCCGCCGCCCTTCAGGCCTATGCCCGTTTCCTCAGGGAACAGAACCGGGCGCCGGAAGCTGAGGCCCTCTTCGGCCAGGCCATCCGCAAATCGCCGAAAGACGCCAACCTTCACGTGATGTACGGAGCTTTTCTTCGCGATGCCGGCCGCGACAGGGATGCCGAACGGGAGCTCAAGACCGCGCTGCAGATTGCACCGCGCAACGCTTTCGCACGGCACGATATGGCGCTCCTGTACCTGACGAGGAAGCAGCCTGCCAATGCGGAGAACGAATTGGCGCAGGCCTTCAAGGACGATCCGCGGCTGGCGGCCCCCCACAGGTTTCTCGGCCAGATCCGCGTCGCGCAAAATCGGTTTCCGGAGGCGCTCGCCGAATACCGCAAAGCCCTGGAGCTTTCCATCGACGTAAACCAGCAGCAGGAATTAAGGGAAGAGATCGCCAGGACCGGGTCTGAGCTGGCACGGCAACAGGTAGGAGAAGCCGGGAAGAAATTAAGCGCCGGCAGGAATGCCGAAGCGTGGTCGATCTACTGCTCGGCGCTGAAGCTCGTCCCCGAATCCCGCGAGCTGCGCACGGCGATTCTGCAGTTCGCGGCCTCCCGGCCCCCCGGACTCGATCCGGCACAGCTGCCGCCGGGAACATTGGCGCAGATTTTAAAGAGCGAGTTCTGGCAGGCTCAGCTCCAGGCCGAAACGGAATGGCAGAAGCAGGATCGCAGGTCGGCCATCCGCACCTTCACCGCGGCATTCAGCCGGATAACTCCGGAAGACCGCCGCAGGATCGCCTCGACTGATTTTAACCTCGGGAACGAAGGCTTCGGAATTCACCCCACGATCCACCGCTGGGCCCAACGCATGATCGAGGAGCGTGACTATGCCGGGGCGCTGGGATTGCTGGAGAGTTCGCTTCGCCAAGGCTATTTCGCGGTGGTTCCGAACTACAATCCCTTGACTGTCGACAGCCTGTGGATAAGGCCCGACCTGCCGGACCCCCGTGAGATCAAAGATTACGATATCGCGCATCATCCCGACAGGAAGGCTCATGAACTTTTCGCAGCGGCGCGGGCAGGAGCAGGAGATTTGGCGGAAGCCAGGAAGTATCTTCCCGCCCTCGAATCAGCCCGGCCCGATCTGCAGGCGCGCTTGCAGCTCGCCAGGGTTTTGCAGCGCGAGAAAAAGTGGGGTGACGGGATAGCGCTGCTGATGGAAGTCCTGTCATCTGCGGAATTGGATCGGCAGCAGGAATCTCTACCGGATGCCTTTGTGCTGCTGGCACGGATGCAGTGTGAAGCGGGCGACTGCGAAGCCGGCCGCAAGACCCTCGGCCGGGCTCAACAGGTTCTCCCGGGCAACAAGGCGATCGAGGCCGCAGCCAAGCAATTGCGATAGGGAGGCTTCAACCTTAAACTTGTCAGCCGTTGCGAAGGGACTCGGATTTGTTGCCCTGGTAATTCCCGGCAGTGAACAGGCTTTCTCGGAACCACGAGAATGACGATTTTGGAGCGGGCTTTCAGCCCTCATTTTCTTATCTGCCAGATCCTGGGCCTTCGGCCTCCCGCGTCGCGGGATCTGCGACGAGGCTGGTATGTGGTCGCGCTTTCAGTGCTCACAAATTTATGAATTGTCTGCTTTTATGGAATATGAGAGGGCCGAAGGCCCGATGCCATAACAGCCTGGGGCGAAGACCCAGGTTTCAGTGAGATATGAGAGAAGGGCTGAAAGCCCGCTCCATAAGAGGCTTTCGAAGTAGCTTATGAAGTGCCTTGATCTAGCCAACGATAAATCAATTGAGTCCCGTGGGGACGACTGAAAGGTATCACATTGGAGCACTCATGAAACCTGTCCGGATAGCACGAGCGGCTCTGCTCCTATTCGTCCTGATCGGGCTGGTTCCCCGCCCAGCCCAAACCGACACTCTCACGGGCGAAATTCGCGGAAAAATCCTGGACGTGCAGGGACAGGTACCGCTTGCCGGTGCGATCGTGGTTCTCACGAACACAGACCGCGGCTGGAAAAAGACCCTGACTACAAATACCGGGGGTGATTATCTTTTCCTTCAGTTGGAGCCGGGCAATTACTCCCTTACGATCGAAAAAGAGGGTTACTATAAAACCGAGAAGACCGACGTGCTGGTTCCGCTGAACCAGCCCAAAGTAATCATTCCTCCCATCTCGTTGCGCAAGCTGGTCTCAACTCCCACGCGCGAGGTAACCCTGCGGGGCGAGCAGTCCAAAACCGCGATCATCGATTTGACGGCGCCCGGCCCAACCCCGTCGGTCCTCGCCTTCATCCGGGAGCCTGGAAGCGTGGCCCTCGCCTCGCTCCTCCACTGGACTATGCAGTCCAACTATCCGGCGGTCCTGCTGCAGAGCCTGCCGCTGCGCGGCCTGCGCTCCTTCGACCAGGTTGCGCTGCTGTCGCCCGGCGTATTCCGGGTGCCGTTTACATCGGGGGAAGGTCCGGCCACCGGGATTGGCGTCGGGGGCGCGGGGCAGTTTTCGGTCAACGGTTCGCGCGGCCGCGGCAATAACTTTACCGTCGACGGATCCGACAACAACGACGAAGACATCGGCGTGCGCCGGCAAGGATTCGTTTCCCTTATTCCGCAGAGTATCGACAGTGTGCAGGAGTTGCAGATCGTTACAGCAGGCTTCTCTGCCGATTCCGGCAGGAATCATGGCTCGATGGTCAATGCCGTTTCGCGCCCGGGTGAAAAAAACCACCACGGCAGCCTCTACGGCTTCTTCAACACCAGCGCTCTGAACGCCGAGGGCCGGTTTGACACCCCGTTTCGGGATGTCCTGAACACCGCTGCTAATTCGGGGGGCGGTTTCAGCGGCTCGGATTCGTCCTGGCAACAATACGGCGGGACGGCGGGGGGCCCGATTGTGGCGGGGAAGCTCTTCTATTACGTTTCAGCCGAGCAGCAACGACTGCACGGAACGAAAATACGCCAATTCGTGGTCCCCTCCACACAAGAGCGCGGTCTTCGGACGAAGGATGGATTCGTTCCCATCGAGGACCTGAAAAGCTTTCTGGGGCCCGATATCAACTATTATGATAACGCCGGGAAAGGCGTATTTTCCCTATATCCTCTGCCGAACAACACGGCCGGGCCTTTCGGTGCGAATAACTATTCCGAGGCCAGGGAGGCGGATGGAACGGGCACGATCGCATCGTCGCGGCTGGACTGGTACCTGTCTTCGACGCAAAGCGTTTTCGGCCGCTACAACCTAACCGACGACAACGCGACGCTGCCTTTCACCAGCGAAGCCATTCACTCGACACTGGCCACCTCCACTCGGACGCAAAATCTGTCGCTTTTCTGGAACGGCACATTTGCTCGATACACCAGTGCCTTGCGATTCTCCTATGGCAGGACCAGACTGGCTTTCCCGACGGACAAGGGCAGCCCGCTTATTTTCGGCTCAGATCCGGGCGGGAGCTCGATACAGAGCCAGCCGATCACCACACCATACGGCCGGTTCGGGCCGTTCGGTGCCACCGGTCCCATCGGGCAGCTGAGAATCGATCCCTACAGCACGATCGGGGTTGACGTGTTCAACTTCCCGCAAGGCAGGGTCGACAATACCTTCCAGGCGAGCGAGTTCCTGACGCGAGCCTGGGCGCGGCATACGCTCAAATTCGGTTTCGACATCCGCCGTTCCCAGCTGAACAGCTATTCGGATCGGAACAGCCGGCCGCTGGTCCAGTTCGGCTACGGCCGGGTTTCGTCGACTTGCATGGCCAATCCGACCTGTCCGTTCGCAACCAGCGACGGGCTCCTCCGCGGCACGGACCTGGCGGCACTCGGAGCGCCGGCCGGATTTCTCCAGACGATCAGCACCCCCGATTATCCCGACACCACCATCGGATTGCGCATCACTCAGTACGACATATTCGCACAGGATGACTGGAAGGTGCGCCCTAACCTGTCCATTAACCTGGGTTTGCGGTACGAGCTGCAGACGGTCCCTGTGGAGGTCAACAGCCGCATTGAAAAGTACCTGCACCTGAAACCCGAGGATTTCGGCCACATGGAACCCACGGGAACCCTGCAGAACCGTAACATCATCAACGCGGGAAACTATGCTTTTGATGCGTCCATTGCCGCGCTCAATGATTTCCTCGAAGGAAGAGACAAGATCAGCGACCAGGACTACAAGCGGTTCTCGCCGCGCGTCGGCTTCGCCTGGGACCCGCTGGGAAGCGGGAAACTTTCCATTCGAGGAGGCTACAGCCTCGTCTATGACGCCAACATCGGAGCGGTGACCAGCCAGTCGCGCAATGTGTTCCCGACGCTGGCGCCGGTAAACCTTGATCCTAGTTTCCAGCCTCCGACTGGCGTCGTGATCAACAGCCCCGCTTTTTTCGTTTTTACGCCGAAGCAGACGGCTTTGATTCGTCCCGGGACTTTGAATACTTTCAACATCTCAAAAGATGCTTTCGCCACCGCCATGGGCACGCTGTTCGCCCAGACTCCGCCGTCACCGGGAGCGGGTTACAGCAGCAACGGCCTGGCTTTCACGCTGCCTGAGCGGATTCTCAAACCGGCGTATGCCCAGCAAATGGCATTCTCCATCGAGCGGCAATTCGGGGCGAATTACCTGGCTTCGCTTGCATTTGTCCGGACCGCCGGATCGCATCTTCTGCGTTTCGCCACTCCCAACGCGGGGCTGTTATCTACTCCGATACTCTTATCGGACTTCAGCCATCCGCTGAGGGTTTATTCCATTCCGCCTGTGCTGGTTGCCGGCAACCCGACCCGGCCTGATCCCGGCCTGGGTGCGGTAACAGTTTTCGCAAATTCGGCGAGTTCGGCCTATAACTCGATGCAGGCATCGATTGAGAAGCGGCTGAGCCGGGGTTTGCAGGGACGCTTTCACTGGACCTGGTCCCACGCCATCGACGAGGTTTCAGACCCGTTCGACGGACGAGGCTTTTTCTCCTTGCCGCAAAATAGTCTGAATTTCGCCGGGGAACGGGCATCTGCAAATTTCGATAGCCGGCACAGGGTGGCTTTGTTTGTCGTTTGGGACATGCCGGTATTTGCCGATAGCATCCTCCTGAAAAACTGGAAATGGGCCGCGGTGGGGGAGTTTCAAACCGGCCAACCGTATACGGTCAACAGCGCCGTCGACCGCAACGTCGACGGCAACCTCACGGACAGGCTGGACTCGCTCAGCGGAATTTCTCTTTATCCCGGCGACGCCATCCCGGTCCGGCTCGATACAGGAGCCAATCCATTGAGCTTGATCGCAGCCAAGCCGGGTCTGGACGGCAGGATCGCGCGCAACAGCTTTACCGCAGATGGGATTGCTGCGATCGATCTGGCCATATCCAGGCTAATCCTATTGCCGGGGGAATCGCATAGTCTCAGCCTGCGGGTGGAGTTTTTAAATTTGTTTAACGGGACGAGTTTTGGTATTCCGATAAGAATTCTGGAATCGCCCGGATTCGGCCGGACCTTTGACACGCAAGTCGAACCCAGGGCAGTAAGGTTTTCGGTAAGGCTGCAATTTTAAGGTAATGAATCCTAATCAAACCGCCAAGGCCTCGAAGAACGCAAAGTAGACCTGGCGGTCTTAAAGTGCTGGTGCGTGGAGGCAGGAATGAAAATGCTTCGTGTTGGGATTTTGATTCTGGGATTGCTGATTTCGGCTGTTTTTCCGGCTTATTCGCAAGGGGGAGTAACCGCCGTCGGGATGGTAACTCAGATTACCGGACAGGTGTTCATCCAGCGCGGCCAGGCGAAAAATGAAGCCAAGCTGGCCGAACTGCTATACCCGGGAGACACCCTGGTCACCACGGGCGCCGGCGTGGCATCCATCATGTACTGCCCGACGTCGGAAAAGCTTGTGCTGGGCAAAAGCGTCACCCTGGAATTGGGGGCGAAGGATATCAAGGTCGTTAAAGGCGCCGCACCGGCCCGCTCGGCCGCGCGCTGCATGCTGCCTCGCGTCGCCCTTGGCTCCGAGAGCCTGGAACGGATGGGGGCCTTTCGGGCCCGCGGCCTGAAGCCGGTGGTTCAGTATCTGGGCGGGCCCATATCCGGCGAGCGTCCCACTTTCGAATGGGCGGCTGTCGAAGGGGCAAAGTCGTACCGCCTACGTCTCAAGGATGCCGATGAAGATAAGCTCCTCTGGGAATCACGTCCATCGTCCCCCATGGTCGCCTATCCCGCGTCCGAGCCGGCACTACAGCCGGGCAAGGCGTACGAATGGGAAATCCTGGCAGAAGCCAATGGAGAGCAGCTGGCGCAAAGCAGCGTGAGCTTCGAGGTCAAGAAGAACGGTGAGGCCGCCGCCAAACAGGACGATGATCTGATGCAGGGGCTCGAACTCGAGAGCAAGGGCTACTTTGCAGAAGCCGGCGCTTATTTCCGAAAGATTCGCAAAGCCAGTCCCGAGGATACCCGGATCACCCGTCATTTAGCATGGCTCTACTGGAGCGCCGGGCTTCTCGAAGCCTTCAAGCAGGAGTGGAATAGCCTGACGGACAAATGAGAGGGCGACTCCTATTTTATCGGGCCTTTGATAACGCGAATGCGATTGTTGAATTGATCCGCTATATACAGGTTCCCTGCAGGATCAAAAGCCAGGCCTGCAGTGACCAGGAATGTGGCTTGCGTAGCCGGCCCGCCATCGCCGCCAAAACCAAAATCGTAGGTCCCCGCGACAGTAGTCAGAATCAGCGTAGAGGCATCCACACGTGCGGCCCTGTTGAAAATCCCCGCCATAAAAAGATTCCCCGAATTATCGGTTGCGAGGCCCATGGGTCCGGGGATGGCTGCAGTGTAGCGATAGTAGTCCCTCACAGCAATAAAAACTCCTGACCGTTGCCGGCGATGGTATAGATGGTGCCGTCGGGTGTTCATCAGGCGAACCCGATTATTGCCGTAGTCAGCAATAAAAATATTCCCCAATTCGGTCCGATGATAACCGAGTATGGATGGTTTAGCTTGGCGCTGACGGCCGGGCCAAAGTCACCCCCAAATCCGGCAGGCCCAGTTCCCGCGAATCGTGGTGATGATGCCGGTCTGCCTATCGACCTTCCGTATCCTGTGTTGTCCGTTTCCGAATCTTCTCGGCAATGAGAAGGTTACCGCTCGTATCGAAGCCCAACTCCAAAAGGATGGAAAATTGCGGATTGAGTTGCCGGAACATTATCGACTGGAGCCTGTTGCTTTGCCATTGCCAGCAACAGTGGTCACAATGCCGGTTGCAAGAATCGACTTTCCGAACCCGACCGCTGTAAGGATCGTTGTAGGTGTCGGCAATATAGACATTCCCGGCAGTATCGATCCCACGCCTAGCGGGAATCCGAATCCCGCGCTGGTTGCAGGACCATTATCTCCCGAGTAGCTACCTAAATCATTGCCTGCAACGGTCGTTATGGTTCCGGATTTGGCGTCGACTTTCCGGATGCGCAGATTGTTTTGATCTGCAATGTATAGGTTGCCGGCGGAATCGAAGGCAATACCCTGGGGCAACAGGAGTGAGCCCGCCCAGGCGGGTCCATTATCTCCCAAATAGCTTGTATGTCCATTCCCCGCGATGGTTGAGATGGTACCCCCGGCGTTAACAAAGCGAATCCTATAATTCCCGGTATCGGCGATGAATATCTGTCCTGAACCATCTACCGCAACCCCCTGGGGACCGAACAATCCTGCACCCATGGCCGGGCCTCCATCGCCCGAGTAATCCTCATTGCCGCTGCCGACCACGGTATGATCACGCCGGTCCTGTCGATTTTGCGAATCCGCCATTTCCGGAATCAGTGAAATAGAGATTGCCGGAGGTGTCAAAGCATAGCTGGGAAGGGCTTTCGATGTCGGCATTTATGGCGACTCCGCCATCGCCGCTATAACCCTTATTTCCGGTTCCCGCAAATGTGGTGATGATTTTCGTGACGGCATCTATCCGACGGATCCGGTGATTTTTGGTGTCGCTTAAAAAAATGTTGCCGCCGGAATCTACAACAACGCGTTCAGGCCGGTTTATCGATGCAGCAGTTGCAGGACCGTTATCCCCGCTATAGCTTTCCTGTCCTGTGCCGGCGATGGTGGTGATGATGCCAGTGGAAGCCTCGACCTTGCGGATGCGGTTGTTGTCCGTATCGGCAATATAACAAATTGCCGGCAGCATCAATAAAGATACCCTTCGGCAAATAGAGTGAGGCGGAGGTAGCCTTACCCCCGTCTCCTGCGAAGCCATACTCCAGATATTGGCCCGCCACTGTGGTAATGATTCCCGATTTGGCATCCACTCGGCGTATCCGACTGCTTCCGGTATCGGCAATAAGCAGATTTCCCAGGGCATCGACAACGGCATCATGGGGAAGCACAAGATCCGTGGCGGTTGCCAGGGCATTGTCTTCACTGACGCCCAATACGCCGGAGCCGGCCACACTCGTCATAACCCCGGTTACGAGATCCACTTTACGGATTCGATTATTGAAAGTATCTGCAACGTAGAGATTCCCGGAAGTATCCAAACTAACCGCATAGGGAAAGTTCACACTTCCTGTGGTCGCTGCCGCACCTTCACCCTCAAAAGTAGATCCCCCGGCGATCGTAGTTATATAACCCTGTGGTAGCTCGGCAAGCGAGGGCGGTTGGATCAAGAGCGAGGTCTGAGCCAACCCGCCGCGGTTCTGGACCGATACAATGGTCCGGCCGCTGCGCAGCCCAGGCGCAATGAAGCTCAATAGCTCGGTGTTTGAGACCGTCACTCCGTCGATTTTGGTACCTGCGACAATCACAATGGTCTCAGGCGCAAAATTTTTCCCGCTGATGACGACGTGTCACTCCCCCTTTAGACTGAATAATCGAGTGGATGATGCTCGAGATTACCGGCTGTCCCGTAGGTAATCTCCTGCCCGGAGTGGTCCTTCGAGCCCACCATCACCTTCCCGGATTGGGTTATGGCGATTCCCCTCGGGCTCTGAAATGTCCCCGTCTGTGCTGCCTGCACTACCTGCCCGGTTGCCGCGAGCAGAACCTTGATCTTGCCGCCCGTGGGCTCTGTTACATAAATATTTCCCAGCGAATCGGTGGCGACCGCAGCGGGCGCGTTGAAAGTCTTTCCCGGTAAGTCGCACTTGGCCCCGGATAGATGCCGGGTGGCATTTGGGACCACCGCTTCCTATGGTCGTGACCTTGCCCGCTTCCGTCACCCGGCGAATCAGATTGTTTCCGGTATCCGCCACCAGAACCGAAACCGGCGGAGGCGGCGTGCCGTTCTTTTCGCGCAGCAGCTGCTGCGCCAGCGTCTCGGTTTCTACCGCGATCCCTGTCGGAGCGTTAAACCGCGCCGCACTGCCCGTCCCGTCAGCCAGCCCGGGAGTCCCGGGTTGTCCGGCGACGATGGTTACCTTGTTAGTGGTCAGGTTGATCCTGCGGATCGTGTGGCTGCCGGCATCAGCCACCCAAAGGTAACCCTGCGCATCCAGTGCCACCCCCTGGGGATTGTTCAATCCCTGGTCTGTCGAAAGCGTTCCTACCCTCCCATCCGGACCGCCCGTAACCTTCCGGATCAAGTTATTGCCCGAATCGCTCGTGTAGATCACCCCGCGCGCCTGGTCCATCGCCAGAAACACCGGCTTCTTGAAAAGCGCCTGCAGCCGGAGATCGTCCTTCAACCCCGAGTTTTTGCTGATACCCGCATAAACCTGAGGGGGAGAGGATAGGCTCTGCATCTGCAGTATCACCTGATCCGACGTGTTCGCCAGGTACACCCTTCGCGCCAGATCCTGCGTCACCCCCGTTATGTCATATCCTCCCGCGGCTCCCGAACTTACCTTCACCACCACTATCGTCGCCGCCTTGACAAGGCTCCCCGTCGATACCGCTAATGATGAAAATCCCGCCTGCCTCCCCTGCACCCGTCCTTGCAGATCCACGGAGGTGATCTGGGAGCTGTATCCATTGAACCCGAACTGGAAATCGTCCCTTACGTTCTCTTCACTGTCGATCACCACGGGTAGGAGGTTTAATGTGTTTCCTTCGTTTACGGCGACTTCAGACGATTCCGGATTCGCCAGGTCCAGGATGATTCCCCTTGGAACTGCCGTGTTCCCCGGCCGCAGCTGTTGGATCGCTCCGGCCGATACCTGGTACGCAAACTGATCCCCCGTCTGTCCCGCCAGCGGCACATTCAGCGGCGCTCCCGAACTCTGAAACAACCGCAGCGACCCCGTCGAACTCTTCCCCGGATCCGCGCTGATCAATATCAGCCGCGTCGAATACTCGCCCCCAAATGCGATCTGCGGAAATACCTGAATCCCCTGCGGCGGAGCCACCGTCAGATCCGCTACCGGCAACGTCGTCAGCAGAAAATCGTTGCGCTTGTTCGTCGTCAGCTTCAGCGTGATCGGCACCACCGGCACCTGCGCCCGAATCTCGCATTCTCCCGAAAACCCCTGCGGCATGTCCGGAAACAGCTCATACGCCAGCTTCGCTACGTGACCGCCTGCCGGCAGATCCACCGTCGTCGTCGCCAGCGACCCGCCCAGCCGGTCCATCAGCTCCAGTACCACCGAGGTCGCAGGATTCCCGGTATTGGCAATGGCAATCCCCGTCTCGCTCCCCGCACGGTCGATGAAGATCCGCGCTTTCGTCGTCGGCGCTATCGCTCCTACCCCCGCCTCTGTCACCAGCCGCGTTCCCTGACGATATTGAAATATCAAGGTCCCCGACGGAATCGCATCGCCCGATTCCAGCGTCACCACGGCATAGCCGACCTGAACGTCATTCCCGCCGCCAAGCTCCAGCCGGAATGCTCCGTTCCCCTGCAGGCTGTACGGCACCTCCGCCCCCGATGGCAGTTGAAACGGCGTCCCGTCCGACTTGATGAACTTCACCTTCCCGCTCGCCGCGTTGCTGCTGCTCGATATCAGGATGATCTGGGTCGTGTACCCGCCTCCCAGCGCCACGTGCGGAAACGTCAGATTCTGCTTGCTCGCCGCCCCTTTCAGATCGATCACAGGAAGTGTCGCGTAGATGTACTCCGTCGCCGCTACCTGGCTTTCCCGCAGCGTCACGGCCGCAAGACGCTGATCCACCCCTCCGGTTTCAAAGCTCAGGCTCCCGATCTTCACGTCATCCGGAATCGATCCGATCAGCTGGTCCACAAACAGCGGCCGTTGCTGGCGTGGCGTGAAAGTCCTGGGGGCGCTCCCCTTCACATTGCCGCTTGCATCCCGCAGCACAAAGTCTCGCATTCACGATCTGGTCCGATGCGTTCGCCAGCGCGATCGCCGAGCGCGTCCCCGCCGTCCGGTCGACAAATATCCTGCCCGATTGAATCGGTTCCACGGCAGCCACCCCGGCCTGCCACAAAACCACTCCATCGGCCGTCGTATAGGTAAACAAAGCCGTACCCGTCGGACGAGATGATCCCGTATCCGGCAAGAGCGTTCCATATCCCACCTGGATCTGGGATTGAGTAAAAGCGAGATAACCTGATATGAGGAGAGCGGCAGCAGATACTGCCATTATTTCCTTCCACCTTCGCATGGCAGAACCCTTTCCTGCAGGAAACAACAGGTAAAATCAGCCTGACAGGATCTTAATACCAAACCCAGTGGGAATCCATTTGTTACTCGGGCGGGGGAAGCTTTGAGTGGGGTATCGCCACGCACCAAGCAGGGCTTTGCTGGAACTGGAGAGAATGGAAATGTTCAAGCAGAATTAGGGCTGCCTGATGTTATGCAGAGCAACATTAATCATTGCACATCTTTTGGGCTCGGCATGATCCCCAATCCCGCGCAGCGGGACGCACTCCAAAGCGCCTCCGGCGCCATAAGGGGAGCCGCGCAGCGGCTTTGGAATACGGCGCCTCGGCGCCGCTTTGCGTTCAAGGCCATTCAATCATGCACCAAGACCTATGTTGCTCAATATAGGTGATCACAGCAATCGATCCTATTTTATTGGCCCCTTGATGACACGGATGCGGCCGTTGAATTGATCGGCCACATACAGGTTTCCTGCCGGATCGAAGGCCAGGCCTGCTGGAGTCAGGAAAATAGCCTCCGTGGCCGGTCCGCCGTCGCCGCTAAAGCCAAAATCGTCGGTCCCTGCGATAGTTGTCAAGTTTAGATTGGTAGCATCGACCCGCACAACCCGGTTGAAAAGCCCTGAAATATAAAGGTTCCCCGAATTGTCAGAGGTCAGGCCTATTGGGCCCGGCATGCTTGCATAGGGAGAAGGAAATCCATCACAACAATAAAAAGGGTATTGGCTTCCGCCTGCAAGGGTGTAAATAGTACCATCGGCGGTCACCAGTCGAACGCGGTTATTGCTGTTATCCGCGATGAAAATGTTCCCGAACCTATCTGATGAGACTGTAACCGGTCCGTTCAGCTTTGCATTGACGGCTGGGCCAGAATCACCACCGAATCCGCCAGTTCCTGTCCCTGCGATGGTTGTGATGATGCCGCTCTGCCGATCGACCTTTCGGATTCTGTGATTATCCGTTTCCCTATCATTCTCGGCGATGAGCAGGTTACCGCTTATATCAAAACCCACACCAAAAGGATAAACAACTGCAGATTGTGTTGCCAAAACATCATCCACCGGGGCTTCTTGCTTTCCGTTGCCTGCGAAAGTGCTCACAATGCCGGTCAAAACGTCGACTTTGCGGACCCGACCGCTGTAAGGGTCGCTGAGGGTGTCGGCTACATAAATATTCCCGGAGGTGTCGAGTGCCACACCTTCCGGAAATCCAAGTCCTGCGCTGGTCGCCGGAATGTTATCTGCTGTGTAGCCGATCTGATCAATTCCCGCAACCGTCGTGATGTTCCCGGATTTGGCATCGACTTTCCGGATGCGCAGATTGCTCTGATCGGCAATATAGAGGTTGCCGGCTGAATCAATGGCTATACCCCGGGGATCCAGCAGTGTCGCCGCCCAAGCGGGACCGTTATCACCCAGATAACTTGTATGCCCATTCCCTGCCAGCGTCGTGATAATGCCACCCGAGTTGACCAGACGAATCCTGTAGTTGCCGGAATCGGCAATAAATATTTGACCGGAACCGTCGACTGCAACCCCTTGGGGACTGGCCATGGCTGCGCTGGTGGCCGAACCTCCATCGCCGGAGTATTTCTTATCGCCGCTGCCCGCCACGCTTGTGATCACCCCATTCCGGTCAATCCTGCGAATTCGTGCATTCCCCGCATCAGCCACAAACATATTTCCGGATGCGTCGATACAAATTTGGGATGGGCTCTTCAAGTTTGCCTGCTGGGCCGGACCGCCGTCGCCGCCGTATGTGCCCTGTCCTGTCCCGGCGTAGGTCGTGATAATTTTCGTGGCGGCGTCAATGCGGCGAATCCTGTGATTTTCAGTGTCGCTCACAAAGATATTGCCGCTTGCATCCACCACCACATGGTCGGGGCGGCTCAAGGAAGCGGAGGTGGCGGGACCATTGTCGCCACCATAACTTCGTGAACCATCGCCGGCGATAGTTGTGATGATGCCTGTAGCGGCATCGACTTTCCGGATGCGGTTGTTGTAGGAATCGGCAATAAATATATTTCCGGCGGAATCCAGGAAAACTCCTTTACACCCTTCGAGCAATGCGGACGTTGCCGGACCGCCATCTCCCTTAAAGCCATACTCCAAGTAGCTGCCCGCAACCGTCGAGATAATTCCTGATTTGGCGTCCACGCGGCGTATGCGGTTGCCCAAGAAGTCGGCTATGAAAAGGTTGCCGGATGCATCTATGGCAATTTCCCTCGGTCCTGCCAGGTTCGCTGCCGTAGCCAAGCCATTGTCTCCCTCAAATCCGAGGACACCGGTGCCCGCTACGCTGGTCATGATCCCAGTCAGAAGGTCCACCTTGCGAACGCGATGATTGAAAGTGTCAGCGATATAAAGATTCCCTGCATTATCAAAATTGACCGCAAATGGCAGGTTTACACTGCCGGTGGTTGCCGCCGCTCCTTCTCCGGCAAAGGTAGTGCCTCCTGCAATCGTCGTAATGTAACCCTGCGGAAGATCGGCCAGAGACGGTGGCTGGATTAAAGCGAGGTCTGAGCCAGGCCACCGCGGTTTTGTACCGATACTATGTTCCGGCCGCTCCTCAGCACCGGCGCAATGAAGCTCAAGACCTCAGTATTGGATACCGTCACTCCGTCAATTTTGGTACCCGCCACAATTACGATCGTCTCAGGTGCAAAATTCTTGCCGTTGATGACTATTCGCACGCCACCTTTTGATTGAATGATCGAGGGAGTAATGTTGGAGACAACAGGCGGACCATAGACGATTTCCTGCCCGGAGCGATCCTTCGCCCCAACCATCACCTTCCCTGATTGGGTTATCGCTATTCCCCGCGGGCTCTGGAACGTTCCCGTCTGGGCAGCCTGGACGACCTGCCCCGTTGCTGCCAGCACAACCTTGATCTTTCCTGCAGCTGGCTCCGTTACATAGATATTTCCCAGCGGATCCGTGGCCACCGCCGCCGGCGCATTGAAAACCTTTCCTGATGTCGCGTTCGCTTCCGGAAGGATGCCGGGAGCATTGGCGCCGCCGCCTCCTATTGTCGTGACCTTGCCGGCTTCCGTAACCCGCCGAATAAGTTGTTTCCGGTATCCGCCACCAGGACCGACACCGGCGGAGGAGGCGTACCATTCTTTTCTCGCAGCAACTGTTGCGCCAGCGTCTCGGTTTCCACCGCGATCCCTGAGGGAGCATTAAAGCGCGCCGCGCTGCCAGTCCCGTCGGCTATCCCGGGAGTCCCGGCTGACCCGCGACGTGTTACTTTGTTGTTTGTCAGGTTAATCCTGCGGATCGTCTGGCTCCCGGAATCAGCCACCCAAAGATAGCCCTGCGCATCCAGTGCTACACCCTGGGGATTGTTCAATCCCTGGTCTGTCGAAAGCGTTCCGACCCTCCCATCCGGACCGCCCGTAACCTTCCGGATCGCGTTATTGCCCGAATCGCTCGTGTAGATAACTCCGCGCGCCTGGTCCATCGCCAGAAACACCGGCTTCTTGAAAAGCGCCTGCAGCCGGAGGTCGTCCTTTAACCCCGAGTTTTTGCTCAACCCAGCATAAACCTGAGGGGGAGATGATAGGCTCTGCATCTGCAGTATCACCTGATCCGACGTGTTCGCCAGGTACACCCTTCGCGCCAAATCCTGCGTCACCCCCGTTATGTCATATCCTCCCGCGGCTCCCGAACTTACCTTCACCACCACTATCGTCGCCGCCTTGACAAGGCTCCCCGTCGATACCGCTAATGATGAAAATCCCGCCTGCCTCCCCTGCACCCGTCCTTGCAGATCCACGGAGGTGATCTGGGAGCTGTATCCATTGAACCCGAACTGGAAATCGTCCCTTACGTTCTCTTCACTGTCGATCACCACGGGTAGGAGGTTTAATGTGTTTCCTTCGTTTACGGCGACTTCAGACGATTCAGGATTCGCCAGGTCCAGGATGATTCCCCTTGGAACGGCCGTGTTCCCCGGCCGCAGCTGTTGGATCGCTCCTGCCGATACCTGGTACGCAAACTGATCCCCCGTCTGTCCCGCCAGCGGCACATTCAGCGGCGCTCCCGAACTCTGAAACAACCGCAGCGACCCCGTCGAACTCTTCCCCGGATCCGCGCTGATCAATATCAGCCGCGTCGAATACTCGCCCCCAAATGCGATCTGCGGAAATACCTGAATCCCCTGCGGCGGAGCCACCGTCAGATCCGCTACCGGCAACGTCGTCAGCAGAAAATCGTTGCGCTTGTTCGTCGTCAGCTTCAGCGTGATCGGCACCACCGGCACCTGCGCCCGAATCTCGCATTCTCCCGAAAACCCCTGCGGCATGTCCGGAAACAGCTCATACGCCAGCTTCGCTACGTGACCGCCTGCCGGCAGATCCACCGTCGTCGTCGCCAGCGACCCGCCCAGCCGGTCCATCAGCTCCAGTACCACCGAGGTCGCAGGATTCCCGGTATTGGCAATGGCAATCCCCGTCTCGCTCCCCGCACGGTCGATGAAGATCCGCGCTTTCGTCGTCGGCGCTATCGCTCCTACCCCCGCCTCTGTCACCAGCCGCGTTCCCTGACGATATTGAAAGATCAAGGTCCCCGACGGAATCGCATCGCCCGATTCCAGCGTCACCACGGCATAGCCGACCTGAACGTCATTCCCGCCGCCAAGCTCCAGCCGGAATGCTCCGTTCCCCTGCAGGCTGTACGGCACCTCCGCCCCCGATGGCAGTTGAAACGGCGTCCCGTCCGACTTGATGAACCTCACCTTCCCGCTCGCCGGGTTGCTGCTGCTCGAGATCAGGATGATCTGGGTCGTGTACCCGCCTCCCAGCGCCACGTGCGGAAACGTCAGATTCTGCTTGCTCGCCGCCCCTTTCAGATCGATCACAGGAAGTGTCGCGTAGATGTACTCCGTCGCCGCTACCTGGCTTTCCCGCAGCGTCACGGCCGCAAGACGCTGATCCACCCCTCCGGTTTCAAAGCTCAGGCTCCCGATCCTGACGTCATCCGGAATCGATCCGATCAGCTGGTCCACAAACAGCGCCGTGTGCTGGCGTGGCGTGAAGGTCCGGGCGGCGCTGCCCTTCACATTGCCGCTCGCATCCCGCAGCACAAAGTCTGCATTCACAATCTGGTCCGATGCGTTCGCCAGCGCGATCGCCGAGCGCGTCCCCGCCGTCCGGTCGACAAATATCCTGCCCGATTGAATCGGTTCCACGGCAGCCACCCCGGCCTGCCACAAAACCACCCCGTCGGCTGTCGTATAGGTAAACAGGGCAGTACCCGTCGGTCGGGAGGATCCCGTTTCCGGCAAGAGCGTCCCGTAACCTACTTGGATTGGCGACTGCGTATAGGCAAGGTAAACTGAAAGAAGAACTAGCAGAGAAAACGCGAGGATGACTAAGGCCGTTTTTCGCATGGCAGGACCCTCTCCTGCTGCTGAGTTTCGAGGGAACACCGACTTGGGTTGATTTTAATACGATTTCAGGGGTGAGGCCACGAGTTTCTGGCAGGGCGTTCCTGTCTTAATACATGTGCCAGCCATTGGCGGCAATGCAATGCTCTTACGGCTCCTCGACAGTTGCATGAAGGATGGAAACGGGATGCCTTGACTCTGCCATCGGCACCGCAGTATTCTGGCGCGCATGGAGCCGGAAGCCATAGCCTGGTTCCGGCGCAAAGACCACTAGGGGGCAATGCGTGACCGAAGACCAACAGTTCGTCGATTACTATGATCTGCTCCAGGTGAGTCAGAACGCGGACGTGGACACCATTCGCCGGGTCTTTCGCCATCTGGCTAAGAAATGCCATCCGGATTTGAACAAGGGCGGCGACGCCGATAATTTCCGCCGGCTGTTGAAGGCTCACGAAACCCTGACCAATCCCGAGGCCAGAGCCCTCTATGATCTCCGCTACTCGGAATTTTGGGATCAGAAATGGCAGCTGGTAAAGCGCACGGGCGACGAAAGCAACTGGACGGATAATTCCGAAGTGCGGGAGCGTATTCTCTCGCTCTTCTATGTCCAGCGTCGCACCAACGTGCGCCATCCCGGGTTGGGGGACATGGAACTGTCCCACCTGCTGCGCATTCCGCTCGAAATGATCGAGTTCGAATTGTGGTATCTGCGCGAAAAGAAATGGCTGGAGCGCATGGAATCCGGACTCCTGGCCATTACCGTGGATGGCGTGGACCATGTTGAAAAGGGCCGGCTGCATTTGAACGGGGACCGCCTCCTCGAAGCTCACAATCCATAAACGGGTCAGTCTCCATCCGGCCTTCGCCGGTTGAATCCTGATCCCCAACTCAATCCCAATCCCGGCATCTGAAACTGGCGGCTGAATGGATATTTGACGTTATGGCTGTCCTGAAGAAAATCTGGCCTGCGGTGCGCGATTTCGGGCTGATTACCGCCGGGACGCTTGTCCAGGCGGTTGCCCTGCGGCTGTTTATGGTGCCTGCCGACCTGGCGAGCGGCGGCGTCAGCGGCGTTGCGCAACTGATTCACCATTTCAACGGCTGGCCGATCGGACTCATGGTCCTGGCCGGAAATATACCTCTGTTTCTCATTGGCTGGAAATATCTCGGCGGCCGCCGCTTTGCCCTCCGCACCGGCTATGCCATCGCCTGCTATTCCTTCCTGATCGATGCGGTCCTGTGGTTCAGGTTTTTCCCGCGGGCAGGGCTGACCCAGGACCTGATTCTCAATTCGATTTATGGGGCCGTGATCAGCGGCATAGGCTATGCCCTGGTTTACCGCGGCCAGGGCACCAGCGGCGGCAGCGATATCCTGGCCCGGATCCTGAACCGCTGGCGCTCCGTGCCGATGACGCATTCCTACCTGATGACCGACACGGCGGTCATCCTGGCTGCCGGCCTGGTTTTCGGCTGGACCAAGGCTTTGTACGCCATTATCACGCTCTACGTCAGCGGACTGGTGGTGGACGCAGCAATGGAAGGGGGCGGCACGGTGCGCACCGCCATCATCATTTCGAGCAAGCCGGAGCTGGTAGCGCAAAAAATCATAGAGGACATGGAACGGGGAGTGACTATCCTTTCGGGCAAAGGGGGTTACAGCGGTGAGGCACGGCCGGTGCTGTACTGCGTCCTGACGCGTTCGGAAATCCAGCAGCTCAAATCCCTGGTCCACGAAGCGGACGCCAATGCGTTCATGGTCGTCGGCACGGCCCACGAAGCTCTCGGCGAGGGATTCAGCCCCCTTGCTTCCCGCCGTCTTTAAGCAGGGCTATTTGCGCAGCACCAGGTTCTCCATGAAGAACTCCAGCATCCTGTCCGTGCGGAGGCCCGAGTGGCCCAGGTCGGGCCCCACCTGCACTTCAAAGCTCTTTCCCCCGCGTTGCAGCGCGGAGATCAGCTGAAGCGAATTGCTCGGATGCACGTTGTTGTCGGCGGTGCCGTAGTACAGCATGAGCCGGCCCGCGAGCTTTTCGGCATAGGACATTGCATTTCCCGCATCGTAGCCGCTCTTGTTTTCCTGCGGCACCCCCATGTAGCGCTCGGTGTAAATGCTGTCGTAGAGCCTCCAGTCGGTGACCGGCGAGGAGGCGCTGGCGGCCTGGAAAACATCCGGGTAGCGCAGAAGGCAGAGGGTGGAGGCATAGCCGCCGTACGAGGTGCCGAAAATTCCGACACGGGCGCGGTCCACATAGGGCCGCTCCGCCAGGGCTTTGACCCCCGCGGCCTGGTCATCGATTTCCGGCCCCCCAAGGCGCAGGTAGATCGTGTCGAGGAACTTCTTTCCCCGGCCCGCGGCGCTGCGCGAATCGAGGGTTGCGACCAGGAATCCAAGTTCGGTGATCGTGTTCGGCAGGGTGAAGGTTTCCCGGGCTCCGTTGGTGGCCGGACCCCCGTAGACGGAGACGAGAAGGGGATACTTTTTAGCGGGATCGAAAGTCGACGGCTTGTGGAGCAGGCCGTGCAGCTCCGTCTGGCCGTCGGCGGCTTTATAGGTGAAAAGTTCGACTTTCTTCAGGCCCAGCTGATCGAATTTGGCGGTATCGCTGGTGGCGAGTTCTGCGACAGGCAAGCCCTCTTTGTCCATAAGCCGGGTGACGGGCGGGATGTCATGAGTCTGAGCGGTATCGACAAAGTAACTGCAGTCGGGCGCGACGTCTACCGTGTGATTCATCGCGGGATCGGTAAGCCGTCGGTCGCTCTTTCCGTCCAGCCCCACGCGGTGCAGCTGCAGCTTCATGTGGTTGTCGCCGCTGCGCGCCATGTAGTACAGCAGCCCGGCCTCCTCATTCACCCGGACTATGTTGCCTACCTCAAACGAATGGGCGGTCAGCGGGGCAATCATTTTGCCGCTCAGATCGTACAGGTAGAAATTTCTCCATCCGGTCCGCTCCGATGCCCATACGAACCGGTGGCCGTCTTTGAGGAACTGCATCGCGGGCGAGTTTTCCGTCCAGCTCGCCGGCCATTCCTCACGCACCACGACGCGGCATTTGCCGCTCGCGGGGCTGCAGGCAATCATTTCCATGATGTTCTGCTTCCGGTTGGTCCTATTGCAGAGGAGCTCCTTGCCGTCGGGCGACCAGCTGACATGATAGACATAGTGGCCTACGGTAGAATCTTCGAAAGGCTTTCCGTCCCTTACGTCGAGCTGGACGGATTGCTTCGTCTCCAGATCATAAACGAAAAGGTCTGCAACCGGATTGGCCACACCGGCCTTGGGGTAGGGCTCGATATCCATCGTGCTCTGGAGTTTGGTCTGGTTGAACTGGAGGAAGTAATCCGGAACTTTGCTTTCATCGAACCGGTAATAAGCGATCTGCCGGCTGTCCGGCGACCACCACATCGCCGATGTCTGCCTCAGCTCTTCGCCGTAAACCCAGCTCGCGACGGCATACTTGATTCGATCCTTTTCGCTGCCGTCTTTGGTGACCGCAAACTCGTTTTCACCGTTGGCGTCGCTCAGCCACAGGTTGCGGTTTTTATGGAAAGCCTTTTTGCGGCCGTCGGGCGAGACCGCCGACTCCTGCTGCCGGCCGCGGGCCACGCCGCCCATCTGGCCTCTCATTCCCCGCCCCTCACCGGCTTGCCCGCTGTCACTCCCCGAAGCCGCAATCTCTGTCGCAGATCTGGCGGCGATTTCATAGCGGTAGCTTTTCCCGTCCTTCCTATACTCGAACGCCTTTCCTTCCTCGATCCATTTGACGGTGAGGGAGCCAAGCTTGACGGAACCAGGAATCTCGCGGCTCATTTTCGAATATTGTTCGTAGCCGGGCATCGATTTGAGACGGTCCTGGCCGTGGCTTGGCGCCGCCAGCAGCTGAATGAGGGCAAAAAGTACGAATCCGTGAGAAATGAAGCGGTGATTGCGGATGTTCAAGATTGGCATCTCCGTTCCTGTAAAATAGGATATTCCGGCCTGAGGGCTCAGGATTTATCTACGACCAGATTTGCAGAGTGTTTCCGGTTTCCGGCTGCATCCGACATACAATACCATTACATTAAAAGGTGTCAGGCTAGAATTACCCCATTTTCAAAAGCAAGAAACCGGCCTGAATCAGTCCAATAAATTGGGGTAAATCCAGCCTGACGCCTTTTAGTCTGGGGACCAGCTATGCGATATGACTTTGATGCCCCTATCGACCGGCGGCATTCCGACAGCACCAAATGGCACTACTACCCTCCCGAGGTATTGCCGCTGTGGACCGCCGACATGGATTTCCAGGTTCCCGCTCCCGTCATTCAGGCGCTGCAGGAAAGGATGGCCCACGGCATTTTCGGCTATGGCATTGAGCCGCCCGAATTGAGGGAGATCCTCGTGGAGCGCATGTCCCGTCTCTATGGCTGGAAGATCGCGGCTGACTGCATCGTATATGTCCCTGGAGTCGTCACCGGATTCAACCGAGTGTGCCGGATCGCCGCCGGCACAGGGGACGCAGTCCTCGTCCAGCCTCCGGTGTATCCGCCCATTCTCGCCGCGTCGGGCCGGAACCGGATGGAGCTCAGGCAAGCACAGCTGAGCCTGTCATCGAAGGGGCGCTACGAAATTGACTTCGAAGCCTTCGAAGCTGCGATCTCGGAGCGCACCCGCGTTTACATCCTGTGCAATCCGCACAATCCTGTCGGACGAGCCTTCACCGAGGAAGAATTGGGGCGGATTGCCGAAATTTGCCTGCGCCGGAACGTCCTGGTCTGCTCCGACGAAATCCATTGCGACCTGGTGTACCCGGGATTCCGCCACATCCCCATTGCATCTCTCGATCCCCAGGTTGCCTTCCACTCCATCACGCTCATGGCCCCCAGCAAAACATTCAACATCCCGGGCCTGCACTGCGCCTTCGCGATTGTCCCTGATCCCGCGCTGCGAAAGAAGCTCGTCGGCGAACACACTCGTCATTTTCCCGAAGTCAACATCGCGGGCCTGACGGCGGCCCTTGCCGCTTATCGTGACGGGGAGGAATGGCTTAGCCAGGTGATGCTCTACCTGGAGGGCAACCGCGACTTCCTCGAAGAGTATGTGCGCCGGGAATTTGCGGGGATCCGGATGCAGAAACCAGAAGCCACCTATCTTGCCTGGCTCGATTGCCGGGAAAGCGGCATCGAAGGGAATGTTTTCCAGTTCTTCCTGGAACGTGCCAAGGTCGGGTTGTATGACGGGCAGAGCTTCGGCAGCGGGGGAAGCGGATTCCTGCGTATCAATTTCGCCTGCACTCGAGCCACCTTGACGGAAGCGCTCGAAAAAATGAAGGCAGCGTTCGCCGGACGCTGAAGCGCAACTCGATTCCATTCACAAACACGATGCAATGTTCTATGATGGCGGCCTTTGCCGGATGCTATTTTCGGGGGTGCAGACTGATGATTCGAATCGTTTCAATATTTCTTCTCACTGCCGCCGCTTCTTTTGGACTCGCCGTTCAAGCCCCACCAACGCGTCCCGCCTCCGGTGAGGACGATGTCCGGATCCGGGCCAAGGCGATCCACGACCGTGTCATCCCGCTCGATTCCCATGTCGACGTCTCCCCGCAATTCGCCACCCCGGAGTCGGATCCCGGAATCGATTCCTATCCGGCCAAGTGCAGCCTTCCCAAGATGGAAAAGGGCGGGTTGAAGGGCGTATTTCTGGCGGTATTCGTCGACCAGCGAGCGGACCTGGGCACCGCGGGATTCAAATACGCTCATGATTCCGCGATGGCTAAATTCGAAGCCATCCACCGTCTCACGGAAAAAATGTACCCGAATCGCTGCGCACTGGCGACTTCTCCCGCGGATGTGCTTCGAATCGCTCCAACCGGCAAACGCATCATCATGATCGGTATCGAAAACGGCTACACGGTCGGGGAAGACCTTTCATTGATCAAGAAATACTATGATTTGGGCGCCCGCTATATCACGTTGTGCCACAGCGGCAACAACCAGATTTGTGATTCCTCCAGCGTCAAAGAACCGTTGCACAATGGCCTGTCAGCCTTCGGCAAAAAGGTCGTCGCGGAGATGAACCGGCTCGGGATCATGATCGACGTCTCACACATTTCGGAAAAATCTTTCTGGGACGCCATCGCCGCGTCCAAAGCCCCGATCATCGCCACCCACTCGGGATGCGCGGCCCTAAATCCGCACGACCGGAACCTGACCGATGATCAACTGAAGGCGCTTTCGAAAAATGGCGGCGTGGTACAGATCGTCGCCCTCGGAAGCTATCTCAAGGCCGACTCGCCGGAACGCCGCGCGGCTCTGGATGCGCTCCGCGCGGAGATAGGTTTCGTCCGCCGGAGCCGCGAGGAGATGCAGAAACTTACCGAAGAACAGCGCGCAGAGATGCAGGCGAAGAGGCGCGCCTACCAGGAACGCATGAAGGAGATCGACTCGAAATACCCGTCGGCGACACTGACGGATTTTGTGAACCACATCGATTATGCCGTGAAAATCGCCGGCATCGACCATGTCGGGGTCGGCACCGATTTTGACGGCGGAGGGGGAATTCAAGGATTCAACGACGAATCGGAGGCCCTCAACGTGACAGTCGAGCTGGTTCGGCGGGGCTACTCTGAGGCCGATATATACAAGATCTGGGGCGGAAACCTGCTGCGCGCCTGGAGCGCCGTCGAAAAAGCCGCGAATCAGACCTCGGTTCCATAGCCATAGGGATGGCCGGCATAGGGACCGTTGTGCTCCAAGGCCGCACTTTCGCCTTTGAGATCTTCGGCCGTAAACAGGGCTTCGCAGGATTTCGCCAGCTTGCGCAGGTCATCCAGATCAGCGGTGGTCGCGGGACGATACCCCACTCCCGCGGTAATGATTTTGTCCACCAAGTCTACCCATGAAGGTGGAATCCCGGCCGTCACTCCTTTCAGGGAAAGAGAAAAGCGCAGCGCCAGGTTCACCTCTTCCTGGGTTTCGGTCGTTCGATACCACCAGTCGCGGGTGCGCTTGGCGTTCTTCGGCCATGCGCCCATACTCAACGTTTTGATCGCGATGACTGCCGCTCCCTTTTCGCCGGCCAGATCGATCACCTCGCGCCCGAAATCGCGAATGTAAAAATCCGCGAAACTGATCGGGAACATCACGGTGTCGAAGGGAAAAGCCTTGAGCGCCTCGACGGCGGCGCGGGTGCTGTGCGCGCTGAAGCCGATCCAGCGGATCTTGCCCTCGTCGCGCGCCGCCCGGAAAGTCTCAATTGCGCCGCCGGGCGCAAAAGCCTTTTTCACTTCGGCCTGAGTAACCAGGTGATGCATCTGGTAGAGATCGAAATGGCTGGTTTTCAGCCGGGTGAGGGATCGCTCCAGCTCCATGCGCGAGCCTTCTTTATCGCGGGCTTTGGTTTTGCAGGCGAGGAAAATGTCCTTGCGGTTCAGCTGCTGCAGGGCCGCGCCCAGCTTGATCTCGCACTCGCCATCTTTTCCGTAGGCGGGCGCAACGTCAAAATAGTTCACCCCGCGCTCGAAAGCTTGTTTGACCGCTGCATTGGAGCCTTCCTGATTTTCCCGGGATAGCGCGAGCCCGGGGAAGCCCACGATCGACACCTCCGCCTTGGTGCGGCCGAGCATCCTGCGCGGCATGCCCGCGACTTTGCTTGTGATGTCATCGGCGGACTTGAAATCGGCCAGCAGCCGATCGATGGGAATGACGGCGGCGCCGCCGAGCAGGGTGACAAACTCACGTCGTTTCATGGATGGCTCCTGGAAATTTGACTTCTAATACCATTTTTGCCGACAACCGGCAATACGATCAGACAGGATCCTTATTCCTTTCGGACTATGAGATCTTCGCGGTGAAAAAAGGGATCTACCTCCTCCATCGCAGGTTGTGCACACGAAGATCATGCGGGTCGCGCTGAAAATCAAATTCAGAATGTCTTCCTCGGAGAGCCGGCCCCAGCGCTGAGCGATTTCCCCGATTCGCACGGCTCCTTTCCGAGCCGCATTTTATTTGGCGTACGACATCGCGGCAACGGGATCGAGCTTGGATGCGCGATTGGCGGGATAAATCCCGAAGAAGATCCCTATGAAAACGGAGAAGACAACAGCCAGCAGGATATAAAAAACGGAAAGCCGGCTGGGCAGGCCGGTCAGGGCCGAAACGGCGAAGGCCGCTCCCAGGCCGATCATGACCCCCAAGGTGCCGCCCAAACCCGTCAGCGTGCCGGCCTCAATCAGGAATTGCCACAAAATATCCTGCCGGGTGGCGCCGACCGCTTTCCGTATGCCGATCTCCCCGGTACGTTCCGTAACGGAGACCAGCATCATGTTCATCACGCCGATCCCGCCGACCAGCAGGCCGATGGAGGAGATGGCCGCCAGGATGCCGGCAATCGGCCCCGTGATCTTCCCGAGGAATTCGAGCACCGCGTCGGAAGAGATCAGGGCGAAGTCATCCGGCTGGTTCGCCTTCAGCTTTCGGCGCACCCGCATCACCCTCGTGACATCCTCCTTGGCCGCGGCCAGAGTCACACCCGGACGCACCGCCATGAAAATGCGGCGGTTGTCGCGCTCCTGCCAGAAGGTGGACAAATACGTGGTGTAGGGAATGATGGCGAAATTATCGGCAAAGCTCCCGAATAGCGTGTTGCGTGAAACGAAAGCGCCGACAACCAGGAAATCTTCGTCGCCGACTTTGATATATTTGCCGATGGGGTCCACCGCGGGAAAAAGATCACGGCGGGGGCTATGGCCCAGGACGATCACCTTGGAGCGGCGGAAAACCTCCTCGTTGGTGAACATGCGCCCTTCCTCGAGTTCGAGGCTCCATACATTGAGCAATGCCGGCTGTGTTCCTATCACTTGGATCATCCGGCTCTTTTCGGCGGCATATCGCAGGGTCATCGGCGGACGGCCCTGAGGCTCGATGATGTAGCCGACATTTTGAACGGTAGGGCATTCGTCGCGCACTGCCTTGGCATCTTCTTCCGAAATATCCTTGCGATGGAGCAAGGCCTCGTCAAACCCTCCCACGAAGAAGTCGAATTTGGCGACCGTGAGAGAGGTCTGCTCCGAACGGGTGATTTCGCCGGTGATTTTCTCGCTCAACCCCAACAGGATGGAAACCATGCCCATGAGCGAAGCTACCCCGATCGACACCCCCAACATGATCAGTCCGCTGCGCAGCTTGTGCGCCCGGATGACGTCCCAGGCCATCCAAAGGTTTTCGAGAACCAGTCCCTTCCCCCGTACCTCACTCATAGCGCAGCGCCTCGATCGGATCCAGCCGGGCAGCCTGTGCTGCCGGGTAGGCTCCGAAGAACACACCAACGGCGAACGTCACTCCGAGTCCTACAAAAATAGACCATAGCTTGATCGCATAGGGCAGCGGCGAAAAATAGGCGACGAGAGATGCGGCGAGGAAACCTAAGGCGATTCCCAATATTCCGCCGATGCTGGAAAGGGTGATCGACTCGACGAGGAACTGCCACAGGATGTTGCCTTTGGTCGCCCCAAGGGCTTTCCGGATGCCGATTTCCCTCGTCCGCTCGGTCACCGAGACAAGCATGATGTTCATGATGACGATGCCGCCGACTACCAGGCTGATCGAAACAATCCCGATCAACGCGGCGAAGATCCCTTTGCTGATGTTTTCCCAAAGCGAAAGCAGATTGTCGGAGGTGATGAGGGCGAAATTGTCGTCGCGCTTGGGCCCGAGATGCCGCAGGCCGCGCATCACCAGCCGCGCTTGATCAATACAATCCTTGGTAGCATCCAGATTGGCTGATTTGATGTAGATGGTCACCGATCGATGCGATCCGAACAGGCGCTGGAGAGCGGTAACGGGAATAATGACCGTCAGGTTCGGATTTCCACCCAGCACGCCCGATTTCTTCTCGAGAACCCCAACGATGTGATGGGTGACCCCCGCTATCTTTATGTCTTTGCCAACCGGGTCCTGCCCAGGATACATCCGGTCGGCGATATCAAATCCTATGACCGCAACCTGCTGCCCGTGCTGCACTTCCTGCGACGACAGGTGCCGCCCGTCCTTCAAATCCCATTTACCCAGCAAGGGATAGTTTTCGCCGCGGCCCTGGATGCCGACATTCTTGATGTAAAAGCGCTGGAAGCGCACGTCGGCCGACGCATTCTGGCTGACATCCATATAATCCGCCAGGGTCATCCGCTCGCGAAGGTAGTAATAATCGTACAGGGTGATTTTGGGATTGTGCAGCGATTTCAAAAACTTCTCGAAATCCGAAAGGATGTCGAGCCCGTTGACCTGTTGGACCGTGAACACGCCGCTTCCCTCACTCGCCACCTCGTTACGCATGTAGGAGTTCATGCCGTCAATAATGCTGACAACGGCGATGACCGACATCACGCCAACAATGTTGCCGAGGAGCGTCAGGATCGTCCTGAGCTTGTTGGTCCAGAGCGCTTCGAGCGCGATGAAAATCCCTTCGACAAAATGCATAGCACTTCCATACTCCGGACCCTTGATACGATCCAGGCCCGAAAAGGTTTACAGACATCCGGAATAGCTTCCGGCCCGGCCTTATGCAGTGCAAACAAGCCCGGGCGGGGAATCTCGAGGATTCCGGGCGCAGGAGCCGTCACTTCTTCTGCTTGGCGACGTAGTCGAGCGCAAATTTGCGGAGGGCTTCCGATGTCATCCCGATCTTGCGGGCTTCGGCTTCAGCCCTTTCCACATCCATGCCGCCCTGCAGCGCGAGCTGGATGAGCATCATGGCGCCGGCCCTGTTGGCGGCGGCGCAATGTACGAAAACCTTTTCACCTTTGGAGGCTTCCATCACCCGCAGGAATGCGTCGGCCTGGGACTCCTTGGGCTCCTGGCCCCGGAGCGGCACAGAAAAATACTTGATCCCCAGTTCCCCGGCCAGCTTCTCTTCGTAGGGAACTTTCGCCATTTCCTCCGCGGTCCGAATGTTAACTATGGTCTTGTATCCTTTTTCGGCAAGCTGCTTCATCCCGGCTTCGGTAGGTTGCGCGCCCGTGCCGATGAGCGGTGTCACTTCATAATACTTCGGCAGCGGAGGCTGCTCCTCAGCCGGCTTGTCCGCAGGCGCTGATGCGGGCGCCTGGAAGGCGACCGCGGTGGAAACCACCCCAAACAGCATGAATCCCAAAATCAAAGATCCTTTCATTTTTCCCTCATTTCAGGGGCTGCACAATTCGTGCAACCTTGCTTTTCAATTGGCGAAAGAGCTCCCAATCCTGCAAAGGATTTACTTCGTTTTCTTGAACGATCATGAGAAGGAGCAGGTTTTCGAAATCTTTCCCGGCAACCAGTTCGACAAGCCGGTCATGAGACCATTGTGGATAGCGCCAGCGAGCCAGATGGAACAGCAGCTCCATCTGTTCCAGCTCCGGATTCCGCTCCCTTAACTCGGTGTACCGGCTGCAAATGATGCGCATCGTGGCGGAATAGCGGTCGAAGCGGAGGATCAGATACCCCGCCAGCAAGCACAAGGCCGCGGTTGTTCCCGCCGCGGGCAGGTTCTCCGAGCCGATCAGGGTCAGTCCTGCTCCGAAAACCGCGAGGCTTAGAGCGGGGGCACACCGTTGGAAGAGAATGGTCCGGACGAAAAAGGGCTGCCTTTTTAACGGCAGGCAGACCACCGTCCGGTACCATAGAAAGAGAAAAGCGCCTCCTGATGCAGTCATGAGTCCAAGAAGGATCAGCATCTGTCGCATCCTGCTCAGCAGCCCATATCGTGAAGAAATGATTCAAGAGACTCATGGCGGAGATATGGGTTGGTTCTTTTCTGTTCGCCCAGGGTCCCGAGCGGTTTGCTCGCGTAATTGTGGCCTGGCAGAACGATAATGTCATCCTCAAGGGCTGCGAGACGCCGGTTCAGACTGTGCCACATTTTTTCCGGGTCGCCGCCGGGGAAATCGACCCGGCCGCAGGCGCCGATAAAAAGAGTATCCCCCGATACCAGGTTGCCTTTCACCAGAAAGCACTGTGAGCCCGGACTATGACCGGGTGTGTGCATCGCCCGGATGGAAAGGCCGCCGATTCTGATATCTTCGCCATCGGAAACGGGGTGAAAATTCGCCGCGCGCTGCCTCATGAAATCCACCGGCATTTGAAAGTAATCGGCAACCTGCTTCATGTACTCGATTTCGTTGACGTTCATGTAAACCGTGGCGTCCGTGGCTTCCAGCACTGGTTCCACGGCATTGACGTGATCGGGGTGCCCATGTGTGAGGAGTATATGGGTGATCCGCAAATCAGATTCCTTCGCCAGTTTGAGAATCGCTCCCGCATCCCATGCCGGGTCGACCACTGCCGCCTCGCGCGTCTCCGGGCAGCCGAGAAGGTAAATGAAATTTGCCATGGGGCCGATTTCAGACTGCTTCACGATGATTTCAGGAGAATTCATGTTCTGGATGATAGCAAATCACCCACAAAACCGCGATGACCGCAAAGTCAAAAGAGACAAACGGATTGAACTTTAATGCGGGGTGCCGCCATCCGTAAAAGAGGAGTATCATTCATGGTATTGACACGAGGTACTATGCAAAGATCCCACCGATGGATGGCCATTTTGATGATCACCGGCCTCGCGACTCTTGCCTGGCTTCCTGCACAACAAGGACGGAACGCACCGAAAAAGGCGGAAGAGAGCCAGGCAATTCGCGTCGAGGTGGAGATGGTCTCTCTTCCGGTGGTGGTAACGACCAAGGAAGGAAAACGGATTACCGACCTCACCAAAGCGGATTTCCAGGTGTACGAGGACGGCGTACCCCAGGAAATCGCGGGTTTTGCGGCTACGGACGAGCCCATCTCGGTCGTTCTGGCACTGGATACCAGCGGCAGCACGGAACTCAAGCTGGCCCGCATCCAGAACGAAGCCATTCGTTTTGTCAATTCCTTGCACCCGGATGACTCGGTCGCCGTCATGTCTTTTTCCGACGACGTGAGCCTGCTCGAAGATTTCAGCATTGACCGGAATAAGAATGCTTACGGCATCAAGGAAACCCGCTCAGGGGGATGGACGGTACTGTACGAGGCGGTTTGGCTGGCGTTGCAGGAAGTCCTCAAGCCGGTCAAGGAAAGAAAAGCGCTGGTGCTATTTACCGATGGAGTCGATACCCGCAGCCGCAAGGCCTCGGAAAAGGAAACCCTGGAGCTTGCCCGGGAATCCTATGCCACGGTGTACAGTGTCTACTTCGACACCGAGTATGACCAGTATCGCTCCACTCGGGGCATCAGCCCGACGGTGGGGGGAATCCCCGTTCCCGGAGGCGGCATGCCTCGCGTCGGGGGGTATCCATCAGGCGGCGGCTATCCGGGGGTGTACGGCCCCGGATCGACCCGGGCGGAATACGTGCAGGGGCACAGCTACCTCGCAAAGTTGGCCGAGTATAGCGGCGGAATTGTTGTCGACGCTTTTGAAATGGAGGATCTCGGACCTGCCTTTGAGTCCATTGCCAAGGAATTGGCCAGCCAGTACAGCATCGGCTACTACCCTGGCAACCAGAAGCACGACGGAAAATTCAGGAAAGTTGAAGTCAAGGTGAACAAGCCGGGATTGGTCGCACGAACTAAAAAGGGATACTACGCTAAAAAGCCGGACGGAAAAAAGTAGCTGTCCCGGAGGTGAAGCGGATTTGGGCGGAGGTGTGGCACGAGGTTGAAGATATCGCCTAGCGCCGGCCGAAGCTGGGATGGGACTCGGGGCAGCCGCTCTGCTGATTGACGGCTCGGGCCAGGACGAAGCAGAGATCGGACAGCCGGTTCAGGTAGCGAATGATCGCGGGATCCACCATTTCCTGGTGGGACAAGGCCACGCAGCAGCGCTCGGCCCGGCGCGCCACGGTCCTGGCCAGATGCAGCAGAGCTCCCTGGGTGGTTCCACCGGGGATGACGAATTGCCGCAGAGGTTCCAGGTTCTTCTCGCAGTCGTCGATCGCCTTCTCCAAGGCAGCGGTATCATCATCGCTGACCCTCGGGATATTCCACTCCGCGGGATCGAGGCCTTCGGGCAGCGCCAGGTTAGCTCCAAGGGTGAAAAGATCGTCCTGGATCCTTCGCAGAATCGCATCCACGGCTTCCGGAAGGTTCTGGCTCCGCACAACCCCGAGCATGGCGTTCAGCTCATCAATGGAGCCATACGCATCCACTCTGGCCGCGTCTTTCCCCACTCGTTTGCCGCCGATGAGCACGGTGTTCCCATCGTCTCCGGCTTTGGTGTAAATCCTTGTCAATTTCACCCCCAGCCCGGGCTTTCAGAAGAGTCGCGCATCGCCAGGAATCTCTGGTTGGAAGCCGGCCCTTTCTCCTGATTTTTTGGGAATCTCAAAAACAAAATGCCCCGGCCCGCGTACAACAATTGGACGTCAATCAAGTTATACACTGAATTGGCTCCCGTTTGGAATTTCATAAAGCGGGCGGCTCAGGCATGGTAAAGCTTGCCAATATCCTAGCCAAGAAACGAATCGAATATGGCAGCGTTCATCTTCAGCAAGGAAGGGGTGGTTCTTCTTGCGTTATAATCGATTGCACATAGGGTGGTCTAACAGGCCGGCCCCTATAACAGATCGGATGAGAAGGAATGCGTTCAACGGACCATGGCACTGAAATGGCGATAAGCTCGAAACTGCGCCAATTGCTGCCGCCTGCGCTCCTCATCCTATTAAATATCTTCCTTTTCATGCCGGCGCTGATTTATAGCCGCAATATCTCGGAGTTAGCCATCTCCTTTTCAGAGATATTGGGTGTGAATGTTCTTCCCGCAGCGGTAATGCTTGCAGTGTTGCTGGCAACGGGTCTGACATTGCCGCGCAGTTTTTTCCCAAGATATGTCGTGTTTCTGTGCTCCTTGGGCCTTTTGCTCTGGATACAGGGAAATCTTTTCGTTTGGGACTACGGCCTGATCAACGGCCAGGGCATTAACTGGAGCGCCCTATCATGGCGAGGTTGGATAGACGGCGCGGTCTGGTTCACAGTGCTGTTATTCTCTCTGATATTTTACAGACGCTTCTACAAGATAGCTGCATTTACCAGTCTCGTTTTTATTGTATTGCAGACCTTTCTCCTTGGATCGATGGTCGTTAAATCTCCTTCGTTGTTTTTCGGGGAGAATGAAGCATCGCCCATCCCGCCCGACGAGATTTTTAGTTTCTCAACAAATCAGAATGTCATACACATAATTGCAGATGGGTTTCAGTCCGACATCTTTAAAGAGATTATCGATGAGGATCGCGCCTATTACAGCAAAGCATTCCAGGGTTTTACATACTTCTCGGATACCACCGGGTCCTTTCCAACGACCTTTATGAGTGTCCCCGCTTTTTTGAGCGGAGAGGTTTATCGGAATGACATTCCGATGGGCGATTTTGTAGCGAAGACTCTCTCTTCAAAAACCATCCTCAATACCGCCCACGACAAAGGATTTGATGTGGACTTGATCCTTACCGTCGGTATTACAAAGGCCGGGAAATACAATACTGCTTATGTAATTCCGACTCCTTACACTTCCGACAAAGCTGCCTATAGCAGAGCAAGGTCCTCCTTAATGATGGATCTCGTTCTTTTTAAGGTGCTTCCTCATTCTCTTAAAAAATATATTTACAATAATGAATCCTGGCTGCTGCAGCCTAACATCTTGAAGGACCCGCGCCATGAATATCGATATTTTGCCCACGACGCTTTCCTGCAGGACTTAGTTGACAAATCGTCTGCATCCAGGGTTAAGCCGGTGTATAAATATATCCATCTTGCGACCACCCATGCGCCCGTCGTTATTGGAAGCGACGGATCGTTTCAAGGTGCCGTTCAGCCGTTCACCAGAGAAAGGCTGAAGTCCCAATGCCGATTTGCCTTGAAGCGCCTCTTGGTCTTCCTGAATAGGATGAGGTTTTTAGGGATTTATGATTCTTCCCTGATCATTTTGCATGCCGACCATGGAGCCGGCCAACCCGTCCAAATGAGATCTTCCGCGACCGGCGACTCATCCCGTGGGATCCCAGGCGACTTGAGCAGCATCGCAGGAAGCGCATTGCCGCTGCTGATGATCAAGAAGCCCAAGAGTTGGGGACCTCTGGAATTCTCAACGAATCAAGCGGCACTTACCGATATCCCGGCAACAGTCAACGATTTGCTGAATTGGGGGGGCCATTTCCCCGGCAAGTCCGTTTTCACATTGAAAGAAACGGAAAATCGGCAGCGAAGATTCTACTACCATAAGTGGATCAACGATAATTGGCAGTCCGATTTCTTCAGCCACCTTGATGAATTTGAGATCGATGGAAGTTCTTATGATGCAAGTTCCTGGCATTTGGGGAAATACGTTTTAGCTCGAGATTCGTCGCTTCAAAGTGCGAGGATAGAATTCGGCACAGAGCAGGCTGCCAAATTTCTGCGCCTGGGATGGGGCGACAACGAACATGAATCTGGCGGGCGGACCTTCAACTGGGCTCTGGGAAATTCGGCCTCTATTATCATCGCCCTTCCCAAGGAGAGTGTTCGGCTGCATGCTAAGGTTAATTCGCCAGGATTTGAGGATGGCAATCAATCGGTGAGTGTTCTGCTGGATGGAATAAAGATCGGCGACTGGGAGATCGGGGGTGCGGGGGAGTGGCAGAGCGTTTATATGGATCTCCCGGCAGACAAAGAACGACCCCGCGTGAGTGAAATAGCTTTTCGATTTCGAAAGTCTCTGAGTCTCACGCCGGATGCAAATAACACAAAGCCCCTGGCTCTGAGGTTTGAATCGATAACACTCGGAGATACTGAACCAGCCCCCCATTATGAGTGGGGTACCACTGTCAAGTTCGGTTTTGGGGGGAATTCTCAAAAATACCAGGAGAATGGCTGGAATGTTCAAGAAAATGGATTGACGTGGACCAGCGGGTCGCGTGCCACACTGATATTTTCCTTTGGAAAAACAGTCACCCGGGATGTCAAAGTCGAAGCCGAGGTCTCCGCTCTGGTGTCGGGCAAATTAAAAGAGCAGCGCGTTCTGATTAAAGCGAACGGCAAACCCCTGAAGGAATGGAAGATACGCAAGGCGGAAAGTTGTGCAGAGAATGTAATAATCCCCCATTCGCTCATTCAAAGTGGCATCCTGAAACTTACTTTTGATTTACCCGAAGCAACATCTCCGGCATCGCTCGGGATAAGCGGCGACAAAAGAGTTCTGGGATTGGCCTTTCACACGATTACCCTGACTCAATAAGGACGGCAACTTTGTTGAAGAGATCCTACATTCTGTACCTTCTGCTGGTTGTGTTGGTTTTGCCAAAACCTGCTTTGGCCTACCTCGATGCGGGAAGCGGTAGCATGCTCGTACAGCTGCTGCTTGGCGGCGTGGCAGGCCTTGCGGTCCTGCTTAAAGTCAGTTGGAAGTGGATTCTGGGAAAAATCGGTCTGGGGCACAAGGAAGCCGGCCGTGACTAAATGGCCACGCAAACCGCAGTTCGTTTCCGGAAATAGGACAAAAAGTTCTGGCCCCTGCTTTCAAACTCGAGAGAATTCCTGCCGGCGAGGGATGTACTCATGCAGCCTGGGATAGATCCCGCTTCTTTCCGCGATAGAAATGCCCGCGTTTTTCACCAAGGCGGCAGCGTTTACAGGGCCTTGGGAACTCGAGGCTTTCAAGAGTGGGACGCCTTATCCAAGACCTCTTTTTTCCATGCGCATATGGAGAACGGCAAAATTGTCAGGACGGAACATGTTATCCCGGGCGAAGTGGGAATGCCCTCCGAATGGACGAAGGATTGGGCGGGAATTTTAAAGCATGAAAGGATTCCTTTCGTTTCGTATCCCTACGAATGGTCCTTTGGAATGTTAAAGGAAGCCGCCTTGCTCCATCTTGATTTGATCATGGCCGCTCTCGAAGAGAATATGATTCTGAAGGATTCTTCAGCCTACAACATACAGTGGAAAGGTGTCTCCCCGGTTTTCATCGACATTGGTTCATTTGAGGTGCTCCGCAATGGAGAGCCCTGGACAGGTTACAGACAGTTCTGTCAAATGTTCCTGTATCCGCTCATGCTGCAGGCCTACAAGGAAATTCCTGCTCAGCCATGGCTGAGAGGATGCATCGATGGGATCGATCCTGAGATCTTCGCCAAAATGATGTCCTTCACCGACATGTTCAGGCCTGGTGTTTTTTTTCATGTTTATCTCCAGGCCAAAGCTCAAGCGAGGTGCTCCGCTGCCGGGTCGAATATAAGGGAGGGGCTAAAATCAGCCGGCTTCAGCAAGGCCATGATCGAAACGAACGTCACCAACCTTTCCAAGATTATTAATTCGATAACCTGGAGGCGCCTGCGGTCAGAGTGGTCTCATTATGCCCTGGAGCACGGCTATTCGGACGAGGAATACGAACAGAAAGCGGCTTTCGTCAACGATGTTGTCCATAGCCGAAGGTGGGGGCTGGTCTGGGATCTTGGATGCAATACTGGAGCGTTTTCACGCATTGCCGCCCGCAACGCTGATTATGTTGTGGCGGTGGACGCAGATCATTTGGCGATCGATTATCTTTATCGCGAACTCAAAAGCGAAGGGAGCACCAACATTTTGCCGCTGGTTGGAAATATTGCCGACCCTTCGCCCAATCTGGGGTGGAGGTGTTTGGAACGCCGTTCTCTGGCCGACCGGCAAGCTCCGGAACTCACGCTCTGTCTTGCCCTGATTCATCATGTCGTCATAAGCTCGAACATCCCGCTTAGGGAGTTTATGGACTGGTTGGCAAGCCTGCGAACTTCATTGATTATCGAATTTGTGACAAGGGATGACCCCATGGTAAAAAAACTGCTGATGAATAAAACAGACAATTATGACGATTATGATGTCAGCCATTTCGAAAAATGCATCACGGACTATTTCACTTTAAAACGCAAAGAAATACTAATATCCAATACCCGTATCCTGTATTTTGCACAGAAGAGATGAATGCAAATTGTTTGGGGCATTGTCTCGCCGCAGGAATCCAAAAGGAAACCCATGGACCGACCCGGAACGCCCCGTCTCGTGATCCTGCTGGTGACAGGAATCATGGCCGTATCATGCGGGTCGATTTTCATCCGCCTGGCAAATGCTCCATCGCTGGCGGTTTCCGCCTACCGGGTTTGCTGGGCCACGATCATTCTGGCTCCGTTCACTTTCTCCGGCCCGGCCCGGGAATGGGCCGGGTTATCCCGCCGGGAATGTTATCTGCTTCTGATATCCGGTGGGGCTCTCGCGCTGCATTTCGCTCTCTGGATCGCATCTCTTTCCTACACATCGGTGGCCAGCTCGGTCCTGTTGGTTGATACAACCCCGTTTTTTATCGGCATGGCGAGCCAGTTTTTCCTGGGACGCCCATGTCACCGCTCCTTTTGGATCGGACTTGCGGTCGCCTTTATCGGGTGCCTGATCATCTTTCAGGGCGACTGGTCCCATTCCCAAAGCACCATGAAAGGGAACCTCCTCGCGGTGGGAGGAGCCATTGCCGTTGCCGTGTATATGCTGGCAGGCGCCCGGGCCCGTCAGAAACTTTCGCTCCTGGCTTATGTCTGGCCCGTCTATGGGACTGCCGCTCTGGTATTGCTTCTTTCCTGCCTGGCGACCGGCACACCGTTGGCGGGGTACAGCGGCGAATCGCACCTGTTCATGTTCCTGCTCGGACTCGTTCCGCAATGCATAGGGCACACAACCTACAATTGGTCGCTTCGTTGGATTCCCCCGGCCCTGGTTGCACTTATCAGCCTGGGCGAGCCGATCGGGGCCAGCCTTTTAGCCTGGCTCGTTCTCCATGAGCCTCTGACACCGGCCAAGATTGCCGGCGGCGTGGTGGTTCTTGCCGGCATCTACCTGGCTACCAGGGAACAATCCGTAGAAGACACAAAGATCACAGAAACTCCAAATATTTGATTTTGGGATTCTTTGTGTCTTCGCGTTTGGGTGGTCAAAAAAGATGGGATGGTGCTCTGCGGAAACTAAAAGCGGGGCCCTTGAAATCCCGGGTCCCGCGTTTCAATGATGAAAAAAGATCCCTATTAAAAATCAGGCGGTTTTCTTGGCTTTGCAGTCAATACAGACCGAAGTCCAGGGAACAGCATTCAGCCGTGCCAGACTAATATCCCCTTCGCACATCGAGCAAACACCGAAAGATCCGTTATCGATTCTTTCGATTGCCGCTTCAATGGCACGCAGCAGTTTAGCGTCGGTCTGCAGCAGGCGAATGTTTACATGAACTTCATTATCATCGCTGGCCTGATCGACGAAGTCGCCGTGCCGCGTGTCCTGCATGTTGTCCCAATGAGTTTTCTTGCTGGTCGAGCTGGTTATGGCGTCGCGCTTTTCTTCCAGGATCGCCTTGAACTTTTTGAGTTCCCTTTTGTTCATTGGAACCCCCTCTCTACCGGATTGCCGGCTGTTCTAAAAACCGTTAAGTATAGATCAATCGGGCAGAGTTGTAAATGCCAGTTCTAACGATCCCCGATCAGCCTGGAGAAGCCTGAAAGTTGATGGGCAAATCATCTATAGGGGAGGGCCAGACTCTTGCGTTTTCAAGACCTTACAGGTCTACCGGAATCTTGGCTGGTTTAAGATATGCCACCGCGCCTATTTTGAACGGCGAAGCCAAAAAGTCCGCCGGGTTTATCGGGCTGCGCGGCCGGGATTTATTTGCGCTTTTGAATCTGGTCCAACCCTACCGCCGCCAGAATCACGACCCCTAGCGCAACCTTCTGGGTGTAGGGATCCACGTTTGCGAGATTGAGGCCGTTATTCAGGACGCCAATGAAGATGGTGCCGGCGAGCGTGCCGACCAGGCTGCCGCGGCCGCCGCTCAGGCTGGTGCCGCCCACAACTACAGCCGCAATGACATCGAGCTCGTAGCCTACACCCGAGGCGGGCGCCCCGGCTCCCAGCCGGGCAGCGAGGGTAACTCCGGCAAGGCCTGCCAGGAGTCCGTTCAACGAATATACTAGTGTTTTTGTTTGCCTGATGCGGATGCCGGATAGCCGGGCCGCTTCTTCGTTTCCTCCGAGTGCATAAATATGGCGTCCGAGGGCGGTCTGGCGGAGAAGAATGTGCCCGGTGGCAAAAAGCACCGCCATGAGGATCACGGGTACCGGAACGAACCAGAGATGGCCGCGGCCAAGAATCCCGAAATGGGGCGGAAGTTCGCCTTCCGTGAACCCGCCGGTAAGGATGAAGACCAAACCGCGGCAGATGGTCATCATGGCCAGGGTGACAATGAAAGGAGGGATGGAAAACCGCGAAATCAGCCCCCCTGAGAGAGCTCCAACGGCCACCCCGACGGCAAGACCGGCACTTATGGCTACGATCACCATCATATCGACGGGCAGAATCCCTTTTTTTGAGAGAATTGCCGCAGCGACACCCGACAGCGCCACCACCGAGCCGACCGACAAGTCGATTCCGCCGGTAATCATTATGAGGGTCATTCCCACGGCCAGGATTCCATAGATGGCAATCTGGAGGGTGACGTTGACAAAATTATTCAGTGTCAGGAAGCTGGGAGAGAGAAACGAAAATGCCACACACTCCAGCACTACCGCCAGAAAGATCATTGTCTCCGTGCTGCGCAGCTTTTGTCTGATTTCCATGAAGCCTCGTTTTTCTCTAAGGGAATCGTTCAATCCTTCAGTCCCTCGGGTCAGCCTCGCCGCTCGCCCATCGATATGCCCATGGCCGCTCCGAGCAAAGCCTCTTGGGTGGCGCCGGCGCCTTCGAACTCACCGGCTATTCGTCCTTCCCGCATGACATAGACACGATGTGAAAGTCCCAATACTTCCGGCAGCTCACTCGAGATGACCAGGATGCTTTTCCCGCGGGCGGCAAGATCCGCGATCAACTGGTAAATCTCGGTTTTGGCCCCCACATCGATGCCGCGTGTCGGCTCATCGAAGATCAACAGGCGGCATTCCGTAAAGAGCCAACGGGCCAGAATCGTCTTCTGCTGGTTCCCTCCCGAGAGGTTGGCCACATTCTGCTCCACGGAAGGGGTTTTGATGCGCAGGCTCTCTACAAGCGGTGGAACGACCGCGCTTTCCGCTCTGCGTGAAACAAATCCTGCCCGGGAAATTCGTGCCAGGTTTGCGAGCGTGATGTTTTCCCGAACCGTCATATTGGCAAGCAAGCCATGAGATTTTCGGTCTTCGGTCAGCAATCCTATGCCGCGGCGGATGGCTTCATCCGGCTCATGGTTTGTAAGGGTTTTGCCCAGGAAGCGGATTTCCCCACCGCTGATCCTGTCGGCGCCGAAAATGGCGCGCGCAACTTCCGTCCGGCCTGCACCCACCAATCCCGACAGGCCGACGATTTCGCCCCCACGAATGTAGAGCGATACCCGGTCGAACTTTCCGGCCCTTGAAATCTCCTTCAACTCCAGGACCACTTCGCCGCCCGGCGCCCGGCGCGAGGGGAAAATGCTGGCCACCTCGCGCCCGACCATTTCCCGAACCAGGATAGCGTGGTTCACTTCCGCAACAGCATGATTGGCCACCACGCGACCATCCCGCATCACGGTGACACGGTCGCATATCCGGAAGATTTCTTCCATGCGGTGCGAGATGTAAATCATGGCGAATCCGTCCGTCTTCAATTGAGCCATCAGCCGGAAAAGCTCCTCGAGCTCCCGGTCGGTGAGAATGGACGAGGGTTCATCGAAGATCATGACGCGCGCCTGCAGCGCCAAGGCCTTGGCGATTTCCACCATCTGCTGGCCAGCCAGTGAAAGATCGCGGACCGGCCGGTCGGGATCGATCTCCTGGTTCAGGCGCGACAGCCACGAACGGCTATCCTGGTTCATCTTGCGCCGGTCCAGCAGGCCGGAGCGAAGCCGCGGTTCACGCCCGAGAAAGATATTCTCGGCGACGGTAAGCTCCGGCAGAAGATTGAGCTCCTGATAGATCATGCTGATTCCCAGCCGCCTTGCATCCAGCGGAGAATCGATGACGACCCTGGAGCCCTCAAGGTAGATTTCTCCTGAATCGGGAGGCACGGCTCCTGCCAGAATCTTCATCAAGGTCGACTTGCCGGCCCCGTTCTCTCCAACCAGGGCGACACACTCGCCGGCCCGCACCTCCAGCGACACCTCATCGAGAGCCTTCACTCCGGGAAAATTTTTCGATATGTTTCTCAGTTCCAGGTGCGGCCGGCTATGCATGTATCTTCACCTCAGGCGCGTAAACATCGGCAGCTTTGGATTGCCCCAATAAACCCTTGCATTCCATACTGGTTCGGGGCAATTCTCAAGCCTCTTTTCATTGGCCGACGAAATCCCAGTGTAGCGTGACAGCGGCCAAAAGAAAATCAGAGGAAGATCATGGTTGAAGCAATCGGAGTGACGAAGCGATACGAAGGAAAGCGGACGGTCCACGCCCTGCGCGGGGTTTCCTTCAAAGTCCGCAAGGGCGAGATGGTCGCCACCATGGGTCCGTCCGGTTCGGGCAAATCAACCCTGCTCAACATTGTGGGCGGACTGGACCGTCCCAGCGAGGGCTCGATTCTCATAGACGGGGTGAATATGAGCGCCCTCAACGACAATTCGCTGACCCGGATGCGGCGTGACAAAATCGGCTTTATCTTCCAGTTTTTCAATTTGCTTCCCACTCTTTCTGCCCTGGAGAACGCAGCCCTCCCCGCCCACCTGGCCGGCCTTTCACGCAGGGAATCCCGCTCCCGTGCCATGGAACTTCTCAAGATCGTGGGCTTGGCCGACCGGCACGACCACCTGCCGGATGAATTGTCGGGGGGTGAACAGCAGCGCGTGGCCATGGCCCGCGCTCTCGTGCTCAGCCCTCCGTTGATCCTCGCCGATGAGCCGACAGGAAATCTTGATTCCAAAAACGGGCAGGAAGTGCTCGCCCTTTTCCGGAGCCTTCAGTCCCAATTCGGGACGACGGTGATCATGGTCACGCACGACCGGGGAGCCGCAGACTGCTGTGACCGGATCCTCGCCATGCAGGACGGCCAGCTGATCAACGGAGGACAATAGCCAATGCTCGCCATTCTCGCCCGGATCAGCATTCCGGAATTCCGCCGGCACATGCTGAGAAACAGCCTCACGCTGTTGGGCATAATCCTGGGAGTCGCGATCTTCTCGGCCATGCGCTCCGCCAATTACTCCCTGAAAGCTTCGCTGCGCGATACCATCGACCAGGTTGCGGGCAAGGCGGTGCTTCAGATCACTGCGGGCCAGAGCGGTGTCCCCGAGGAAACCGTCGACGCTGCCCGCTCCGTGTCCGGCATCCGGGCGGCCGTGCCGGTGATCGAAGTCGTGGTCCGAACCACGGACGCGAGCCAGGGCAATATCCTGATCCTGGGGGTGGACATGGCCGGCGACCGTTCCATGCGCGACTACGCCATGGAAGGAAACGAGGATGCCGTCAGCGATCCGCTGACCTTTCTGGCCCAGCCCGACAGCATCATCGTCGCGCGGGAATTCGCCGCGCGCAACGGCCTGAAAGAGGATAGCCCGCTGGAGATGATCACCGCGGTCGGCAACCGCCGGTTCATTGTTCGGGGCATCATGCAGCCGAAAGGAATGGCCAAAGCTTTCGGCGGCAACGTAGGCATCATGGACATTTACTCGGCCCAATTTGTCTTCAACCGCGGGCGAACCTTCGACCGGATCGATATCGCGCTCGAAGAGGGCGCCAAGATCGACGATGCGCAGCGCGCGCTCGAAACCAAACTCGGACCCGGCTACAAGGTCGAGCCTCCCTTGCGGCGGGGAAAACAAACCGAGGCCTTGATGGAGGCCTACGGCCGTGTACTTTTCCTTTCCAGTGTCATAGCGCTGATGGTTGGCCTCTTCCTGATCTTTAATGCCTTCGCCGTGAGTTTGAGCCAGCGGCGCACGCAAATCGGAATCCTGCGGGCATTGGGGGTGACCCGCGCACGCATCATCGGCATGTTCATTATCGAGAGCCTGGTCCTTGGAATTCTCGGATCTGCCCTGGGGGTGATAGCCGGTCTGGCAATGGGGCGCGGGATTATGGTCTTCATGTCGCGGATCGTTGAGCAAACCTACGGCGTTCAGGTGCACGTCGACAAGGTTTACATCGACTGGTTCTGGACCGCCGTCTCGTTCGGCTTAGGCATAATTGCCTCGCTGTCCGGCGCGGTGCTCCCCGCATGGGCGGCCGGCCGGGTCGACCCGGCTCTGGCACTGCAAAAAGGCAAATTCCAGGTGCTTTACATCGGCGAAAGCCGGGCCCGCCGTTGGGTCGGCCTGGTGATGTTGATTGCCAGCCTGACGGTATCTTTCATGCCCCAAGCCAAATCGCTCGAAGCTCAACTTGTCCTGTTTGCCCTGGTTTTCATAAGCCTGGCGCTGCTCGTTCCCGCCCTTTCCCATTTCCTGGCCGGGCTGCTGCGATTTCCCATGGGTTTCTTTTTCGGCATGGAAGGAAGACTCGCCGGCGACAGCCTGGTCCAGGCGCCGCGCCGCACCAGCGCAACGGTTGCGGCTCTCATGTTCAGCCTCTCCTTTTTCCTGGTCACGGCCACCTTCAGCGTCAGCATTGACGCGGCATTTGCCCGCTGGATCGATTTCGCAGTAAATCCCGATCTCTTTGTCTACGCTTCTGAAAGCTTGACGGTAAGAAACTTCCAGTTCCCGCCGTCCATCGCAGACGAACTGAAGAAGATTCCGGGGGTGCGGCAGGTCGATTCTGTGCGGCTTGTCAATATCGAATACCAGGAGCACTCACCCCTGATCGTATCGATTGAAATCGACCAATGGCTCCGGCGCAGCACGCCATTGATGGAAGAGGGGAGGATCGAGGACCTGGTGCCGGGAATGTCGGGGAAAAACGGCATCCTCGTCTCCAATAACTTTGCCCGGATTTTCAGCGTCCATAAGGGGAGCCGGATTTTCCTGGATACCCCGACCGGTCGGCACGAATTTGAAGTGGTCGGGGTGCAGGTGGATTACACTTCGGATAGTGGCTCGATGGTCCTGGATCGGGAAGTGTATAAAAAACTCTGGAAGGACGACCGGGTCGACACCTTTGATCTCATGCTCCGGCCGGGTTACGATCCCGACGCCGTGAAACGCGACATCCAGTCACAGCTGGCAAAATCGCGCAACGTCTTGATACTCACCAACAAAGACATGCGGGCGGAATTGACGCGCCTCACGGACCAGTTTATGCAGCTGCAATACGTTCAATTGCTGATCGCGATACTTGTGGCGGTGCTCGGCATCTTTAATTCCCTTATGGTTTCCATCACCGAGCGAAAGCGAGAAATCAGCATCCTGCGCGGCCTCGGCGGCGAGCGCCACCAGGTCCGCAAAGCCATTCTGCTGGAGGCAGCTTGCATAGGGATGGTGGCGATAATCCTTGGAATCGCGGGTGGCACGATTCTGGGATACTTCGGCGTGGCCTCATTCGGCGCGGCTTTCAACGGCTGGATCTTTCCCTACCAGTTTCCCACGGTGTGGTCTGTATCGCTCTTCCCCGGGGTGATGCTCATCTGCCTCCTGGCTGCCTGGTACCCATCCTCCATCGCCCTGAAAACCCCGATTGTCGAGGGACTTGCTTATGAATAAACATCGAGTTTCTTCCGCCTGGACAGCGCTCCTTTGCCTGCTGCTTTCGACGGCAGGTGCGGCGGGCGCGGAAAAGGCAATAGATATCATGCGCGAGGTCGAGCGCAGGGTGCTCACCAACTCCCAAAGCTATGAGGGAGCCATCGAGGTCACCGATTCCAAGGGCAAAATCCTTAACAAAAGCTGGCATTTCTGGCGCGAAGGGAACCGGGGGAAAAGCAAGATCCTGGTTCGCTTCGACTCTCCCGCCGAAGTGCGGGGTGTAGGAATGCTGACGCTGAATCGCCCTAACGCCGCCGCCGAGCAGTGGCTTTACACACCCGCTATCCAGCGGGACCGGCGCATCGCGCCGCAGGAAAAGTCCCAGCGATTCATGGGTACCGACCTTACCAACGAGGACATGGAAGAGCGCGCAATCGATGACTACGACTACGACCTGGTCGGCGAGGAAAGCATCGGGGGGCAGCCCGCCTATAAAATCAAGGCCGTGTATAGAGACCGCAGCAACACCCAGTATTCTCAGCTTTTCCTCTGGGTGCGCAAAGACATTATGGCCACGACCTTCATCGAGTTTTACGTCGACGGCAAGATGCGCAAGCAGATGCGCTGGGATGATTGGAAACAGATCCAGGGCATTTGGACGCCGCACTTGACGGAAATGAAAGATCTATCGCGCGGATCCACAACGCGGATTCGTTCCTCGAATGTGAAGTACAATGCTACCGTCGAGCCGGACTGGTTCAGCCTTCGCAACCTCAGAAAGACACAATGAACTTCGCGAACCTGGAGGCACCTTTGGCTCTGGGGAATAGCTCCGGCAGGCAGCCCACGACGGGACCTCAGCAAACAGGCTCACCCCGGGCTCGCGCCCGGGGCTATTCTGTTGCGCTCCTTCGGGGCTCGGGCCGGCTGGCGATCCTTATCCTCAGTTGCATTTCCTTTTTGTCGAGTCCGAAGGCGCTCGCGCAAAAGAAGTTCGAGCTTGGCGGTTTCATGGACGGCTCGGGGTGGATTTATCCGATCGCTCCGAACGAACCGGATGCTCATGCCACCGGCACCGCACGATTCCAGCTCTGGTCAAGAGCCGCCCTCACGCCGAAATTTTCCTGGCGGGGAAAGATGGATTTCCGTCTCGACACTCACCGGGATATAGACCGTGAACGGTGGTTCGACCTGGATCAGCGCGGCCTGCGGCAGCCGGCCGGCACAGTCTCAGAGTTCTATTTTGATCTCAAACTGGGGCGGACGGATCTCCGCGCCGGCATGCAGGAGATGCGATGGGGCCGGGCCGATGGCTACAATCCCACAGACAATCTGATTCCCTATGACTATCTTGATACTTTCAGCAACGACAGACTGGCCGTCCCGGCGCTCAAGGCAGACACTTATATCGGCCAGGCACGAATCGAGGCGGCCTGGATCCCATTTTACACCCCCACGCGCCTGCCGCTGCTGGGGCAGCGCTGGTTCCCGGCGCTGCCTTCCACCGCCCAATTGCCGGTCGCCGGAAATGCACCACCTGCAGTTGCGGACCTCACCTACCTGGATGCCGGGGGTCCGCTGCCGGCGAGAACGATTGGAAACAGTCAATGGGGCCTCAGGTACAACCAGCTGGTGCCGCATGCCGAGTTATCGGTTTCCTATTTTGACGGCTTCGATGACATCCCCTATTTCCGCCCCGGAGCGATCCCGATCGCGCCCCTGCCGCGCCCTCGCTTGCAGGTGTCCTTGAACCGCGAGTATTATCGGGTCCACGTGATCGGAGCCGATTTCGCATCGGGGCTGGGCCCTTACGGGATTCGGGGGGAATTGGCTTATTTTGATCAGACTGATCCCGCCAACCGCGATCACCTGCTGTTCGTTGCGGGAGTGGACCGTACCTGGGGAGACTGGTTCGTCATTGTTCAATATGCGGGCCAGAACGTTCAGGCACCGCTGCCAAGCAGCGCCTTGTTTCCGGACCTGGGGCTCGGTTCCAGCCTGCTCTGGCGGGTGGAACGGTCCATAGGACCTTCGCGCACTTTTGAGGTGAAGGGGGCCCTGAGATTCAGTGACGGCGACCTTTTCATCCAGCCGCTTTACAGCCTGGCGTTATCCAATGCGTGGCGGCTCAAAATCGGGGCCACCTTCTTTGCCGGACCGCGTGACGCTTACCTCGGGCAGTTCCGCGACAACGCAGGAATCAACCTTCAGCTGCGCTACAGCTTCTAACAGAGGAACGTCCCCCTCGTTCCCGCTTTTTCCAGGTCAGCACTCGATCCGGTCTCAAGCGCTACCCTGTCCAGCCCGGTTCTTCAGAAAGGGAGGACCTCGCCGATCTTCGCCTTGACCGCCGATTGATAGATCTTGCCGGCCAGGGCCACATCCTCGATGGCTACCCCTTGAGATTCAAAGATCGTGATTTCCTGGGGATCCTCGCGCCCGGGGAATTCGCCCGTGACCACAAGCCCGAGCTCGCGGGCATCTTCCCAGAAAAAGACACCCGACTCCACAGCCTTCGCAAGGTCGCCGGACTCCATCTCCGCCTGCTCGCTAGAATCGACGACGACACATGCGCTCCGGCGGATGGTTTCAATATCGATTTCGCGCTTGGAAATGTGGTTGGATCCAATGGCGTTGACGTGGGTGCCTTTTGCCAGCCATTCACCCCGGAATACCGGCTCCTTGGAATCGGTAGCCGTTATGACGATATCCATGTCCTTGACGGCTTCCTCCGGTGTGGCGGCCGGGTAGACGCCGATGTTCAAGATGTCGGTCATCTCCTTGCAGAACTTCTCTTTGCGTTCAGCGTCGCGCCCATAGGCGAGAACGGTTTTTATAGGGCGAACGGCACACGCCGCGAGGATTTGAGCTCTTGCCTGCCACCCGGTCCCGAAAATCCCGATGCGAGACGATTCGGGCCGGGACATATACTTTGTCGCAATGCCGCTTGCAGCCCCGGTCCGCATCTGGCCAAGCCTGTCCGCCTCGAGAATAGCCACCAGCTCACTCCCTTCCTGGGCGGAGTACAAAAGAACATGAAAGCGAGTTTTCCCGCCAACCGAGGTGTAGGTTTTCAGGCCGGCCAATCCAAGCGAAGGCAACGAGGCGCTCATTACGTGCAGAAATCCGGTGCCCAGCCGCGAACGGCGACGGGGACCATTGTCTGTCCGGTTTTCCCCCTGGAGCCGGAATGCCTGCTCCACGGCCTCAAGCGCCATTTTCATCGTAACCAACTGCTCAACATCAGCTTCCCGTAACAAAATCGCCATGAGAATGCCTCACATTTTCCAAGAGAGGATCAATCAAATCACTAGGACCGGAAGATAAATAGTAGCATTAAGAATGGAGCGGAGTAATCAAATTGCGAATTGTGGACCCGCAATTCGCAATTTGCGATTCGCAATGATGTATCATGTTCCGTCCGGGCGGCTCCAGAATTTGGCCGGGCATGGATGAAATCCCAAAGTCATGATTCGAACCATTCACAAAGCAAAGTACGTTCTGGTTGAACCCGACCTGGTCCTGCAGGACGCTGCCATGCACGTCTGTGATCCGGGACGCATTTCTCGAATTGGACCCTGGCAAGGAAACCCTAACGGACAGGAGTGCGAAGTGGTGGACTGGGGGTGGGCGGTTCTGGCCCCAGGCTTTGTGAACGCCCACACTCATCTCGAACTGACCCGTCTGGGCGGAGAGCTTACCGGAGCATCCTCATTCACTCATTGGCTGTCGCAAGTGGTTCAAAAGCGACGAAGCTGGAGCCGGGAGGATCATGTCTCATCCGTGAAAGCCGGAGCCGCCATGGCCCTGGAGTCGGGAACCACACTGGTGGGGGACATTTCGGCAAGCGGAATGAGCATAAAGGCACTGACCGACAGCGGGCTTCGTCGCGTGATCTTCGAAGAAGTGCTGGGCCTGGCTCCGGCCGCCGCACCGGCCGGTATTGCCACGCTGGAGACCAGGCTTGCCAATGCCGATCCCGATCCCCTCCTGACTCATGGCATCTCGCCGCATGCCCCTTACTCGGTCTCGACGACGCTATACCGGGGTATTTCTGAGCTCGCTCGCCGGAAAGCCCTTCCCTTGGCAACCCACCTTGCTGAGACCCGGGCAGAGCTCGAGTTCCTGAAATCAGGCACCGGAGAATTTCGGAATTTTCTCTCGAGTCTGGGGGTATTGCCCGAAGGATGGGCGGCCCCGGGACAATCTCCGATTCAATTCATGGATAGTCTGGGAGTGCTGGATAACTCCCCGCTGCTCGTTCACTGCAATTACCTCGACACCGATTCCATTGCACGAATCCTCGGCCGCCGATGCAGCGTGGTTTACTGCCCGCGCAGCCATGCCTTTTTCGGTCACGATCCGCATCCGGTGCGCGCGTTGCTGGATTCCGGAATCAACGTGGCGCTCGGAACGGATTCCCTGGCGAGCAACCACTCTCTGAGCCTCCTGGACGAAATCCGCTTCCTTTTCAGAAACCGGAAAGACCTGACCAGCGAGGAAATTATCAGGATGGCAACCGTGAATGGCGCTGCCGCGCTGGGTTTTGGCGGACTGCTGGGCCGTTTGAGGCGCGGTTTCTGGGCTGATTTCACGGTTCTCCGCCTTCAAGAAAAAACCAGCCCGAAATACCTGACGACTCAAATCCTGGATGGGATGGGTGAGGTCGAGGCTACACTGGTGCGGGGTGCTATCGTCTGGCAGCGCCTCGCGGGCGCCTTCGGAGCTCCAACGATGCACAGTGCCTGAGATAGGGTGAGAAATGATTCGTAAGTGGCTTTTTCTGGGCTTGACGTTAATGCTGGCTGCGGTGGTGATAACCCTGCTAATCAAGGGCCGCCAGGAGGAGAAAAATAAGCAGGAGGCTGCGCTTCACCCGGTGGAGGTGGTCCGGGTTTCCAAGCCGTCCCTCACCCGGATCATTGGTCCGAAAGAAATCGTAGTCTCAGAACAGTTGCTGGATATGAGCCCGGCTGCAGCTTCATCGGGCGAATCTTCCCGTATGCAATACCGGCATAAACTCGTCCTCCGCAATACAGGCAGGTTGGCTTGCAGGAACCTTCGCATCCGGATCGTTTATTACGGGCGGGGGGAAAAGGTCCTCGAAACGACAACCAAGGAAATGGCGGATACACTCCCGCCGGGTGAGCAGCGATCGCTCGAGTTTGTTGTCGAGGACCTGCCCAAGGGCGCCATTAAAGCCGACGCCAGGGTGCTCTCGGCGGATCTCGAGAGGCCGGTTTCAGGCTCCAAATAGGTAGGCCTGTCGTACAGCAAGGGCCCTGCCCTATCTTTTTGGTTTGTTGAGCGGAAACCTGGGAATCTGAAAGCGAACCACCCTGCGGTTTGTGAGAAATGCCTCCTTGGAGGCTGGAATTGACACACTCAGGAAGGTGTGATAGTTTTTTCGGAGTGCAAGTGTCGTTAGGCGCTGCCGTTTAGATTTCAATATCCATTGCGCAGCGCGAAGGGCGGCCTCAAATGAATCCGCGCATCCGCGTTCTGAGTGCGTTCACTTTCCTGTTGCTTGCCTTGGCCCCGGTCCATGGTTTTGCCAAGGGAAACGGGAAAATCACAGGCAAGATTCTCAGCAAGAGCGGCGAAGGCCTGCTTGGAGCCGTCGTCACCGCTTTCCGACAGGATCACGAAGGCGGAACCATCTCCTTCACGCGCTCTGACCGCAGCGGTAACTACAGCCTGTCCAATATCGCGGCCGGTTCTTATTACCTGCAAATCAGCCGGGACGGCTACCAGCCCATAACCAACACGGAAATCAAGGTCGAGGCCGGCAGAACCACGACCATGAATATTATCCTCCAGGAGCTTCTGGACATCATTTCCGGACAGCCGGATCCACGCAATTGGGACATCAAGACCGTAATGCGCAGCTCGTCGGACCGGAGATTGATCTTCAGGGACCTTCCCGGGGCTTCGGACCCGGCCATGGATCCGGAGGCGCCTTTCGCTCGGGCCGGCGCATTAACCGTCACATCCAGCAGCGGGCTAGGGAGCGAGAATTACGCCCTGTTCCCCAGCAACGGCCAGAATGGCATCGCTTCCAATTTTGCCTTCGTAGAGCCGGTCACCGACAAGGGCCGGATGATTTTTTCCGGTCAGATCAGCACCGGCTATGATTATTCGTGGCAAGTGCGCAACACCTACAACTACCGGCCGGATCCAAACAGGGATTTCAAGCTTTCCGCTGCATACGGGCGTCTTTCCATGGGCGGCCCGCCGGTTGGAAACATGGGCCGGCCCTCCCAATTCTTTACCCAGGATCCGAATACGCGTGAATCCGGGATCCAGACCCTCGGCCTGGGATTCGAAGCTCGCAACAAGGTCTTTGACACACTTGCTTTCGAATACGGTTTCGACCTGTCGCGAGTTTATTACGGCACGACCAGGAACTTCGTAAGCCCTTATTTCCAGATCATTATCACGCCAACAACCAATTGGGCCTTCAAGTCATCGGTCTCTTCGCGCCGCATGAGCGATAACCACTCCCTCGCGCTCCCGGATGGCGATATCCTGAACCTTCTGGAGCCGACCTTTATCTCCGGCATCAACGGCGACGTGCAGTTCAGCCAGTTCAAGCACTCCGAAGTCGCCGTTTCAAGGGCGCTTGCCGCAGGCTCTGCCATCGAGGTGGCGGTTTACGAAGACCGCATGCAGGGGCCCGGCATGCCCTTCCTGGTGACTTTGTCCACGGATTCCGGGACATCGTCCCACCTTGTCCAACCGCGTGAGGACCAGTCCAGCCAACGCGGCATGCGCCTGGCTTTCAACCGCCGGTTCCTTGACTTTCTGAATGGGTCCATTGCCTACGTTTATGGAACCGGGTCAAACCTCTCGCCCACGGATCCTGCGCTATCCAGCGAAGCCCTGGCCGCCAGCATGCTCAGCTTTATGCAGCACCAGTACTACCACTCGTTGACCGGCCAGGTTTCTGCGGTGTTTCCAAGAACCCATACCAGCATAACCACCGTCGTACGCTGGTACCCGGGTTTTTCGCTAATGCCGATTGACCTGTTCGCTGATCGCAGCGACATGTTGTCCAAAGGTTTCAACTTCTCCCTGCGACAGCCAATCCCCCTCCCTGAATTCATGGGCAACCCAGGACGTTGGGAAGCCTTGGTCGATGTGCGCAATCTCTTCGATCAGGGAAAGCAGGCGATTCCAACCAGCGATGGCCAGCTAACGATTGCCCGGAACGCCCGAGCCCTCCGATTCGGCATTAACCTCAACCTGTATTAAGCGGTTCGCGCCGGACAGCCTTCGTTGTCCGGCGGATCAGCAGATCCATTCCCTATGAGTGCCGTACTACGCTTAATAACAAAATCAGCTGTCCTTTGACGGATCGGAGGCACTGAACTGCGAGAGGGAAAGCGGCCATGCACCCAATTCCGAAGCGAACAGTCTCCCCATCCCATCCCAAGCCCGGCAGGAAAGGCTACTTTTTTCCTTGTAACAAGATAGAGCAAAGGATCAAAATATTGGACGAAGCGGATTCAATATTTTGAACCATCCTATGTGAGATGCTTGGAGGCGGTTCTTGGAAAACATAAATCCAGGAAAATCATGATTTTATGGGTGTATTTATAAAATCTTAAATCTCATTCGATGGCATGGATATTGCTTCGCGGGAAGGGGGCCATATTGTGCCCGAGAGTGTCATCCCATGAATGCCTTTCCGGTTCCATTCAAAATCGTCACCATCGTGCTGATCACGATGCTGGCGGTGACGATTGGCATTCTCAACCTGCGCGACCGGGCATCTTTTGCAGAGCCAACGGATGGAGTTTTCTGGGACCAGGCCGGTGAAGGTTTGGTGGCATCCTGGGTGGTGCCTGGCGGACCGGCCGATTCAGCCGGTGTGAAGGTGGGTGATCGGATAGTCACGATCAACGGCATCTCCATCCGGAATCTGGGCGAGCACACCGGCCTGCTCGACAGCCTGGGAATAAACGCTTCGGCGAATTACACCCTCTCTTCGAATGGCGCGCAAAAGGAGATCGTGCTGCAGTTGGCGGCGCGCCTGCTTTTGGGAACCCGCGATGTGCTGCGGACGATACTTGCATTCCTGTATCTGGGCATCGGCCTTTTTGTTGTTTTACGGGGAATCAGGCTGCCTCGGGCCATCCACTTTCATCTGATCTGCATCACGGCTTTCGTGGTTTTCCTCTACAGCTACACGCCCAAGCTGGAAACCCTGGATTGGATCGTGCTGGCTTTTTCGGTGGGCGCTTTTCTGCTGTTCCCGGCGTTGTTCGTCCATTTTTGCCTGCACTTTCCGACCGAAACCGTTTCAGGTAGGCTCCGCGCGCCCCTGGTTTATGCACCGGCGCTTTTGCTGGGTATGATTCACGTGTTATGGATGGCCGGGCGGCTGGCGAGGTTCGGCCTCCCGACGACTCCGGAATCGCTGCAGTTGCTGGACCGGATTCACCTGGTTTATTTCATCGCGGCTTTCCTGACCGGCGGCCTGATCCTGGCGGCAAAGCGGAAGGCGGCGAACGACCTGGTGACTCGCCAGCAGATGAAATGGGTTACCTACGGAACCTTTGCCGGTGTAATTCCATTCGGCGCCTTGTATGGGATTCCCTGGATCATGGGAGCCCGGGTTGGGCTTGCCCTGGAAGCATCGATGCTCTTCCTGGCGTTGATCCCGCTATCTTTCGGGTACGCCATTATCCATTTCCGCCTGCTCGATGTGGATAACATTGTGCGCAAAGGGGCGGCCTATTTCCTGGCGAGTTCTCTGCTCTTATCGGTTTACCTCTTTTTCGTGCTGGTTGTCGGCCGGGCGCTTCAATGGCTTGCCCCGGATGCCGATTTCATTGTGATCTCAGCGGCTGCGCTGGCGATTGCGCTGCTTGTTTGCCCCGTTGCGATCGCGCATCCAGACCCGGCTTGACAGATTGTTTTACAGGGATCGATTCTCGGAGCGCGCCGGCCTTCTCGAATTCGCCCGTACTTTGAGCTCGGAAATAAGCCTGGCCCCGCTGTCACGCAGCATTCTGGACCGGGTGGTCAGGACCTTCCAGGTTCGCCCGGCGGCTCTCTTTCTCGCGGATCCGCATTATCCGGGCTGTTTCCGGCTCGCGGATGCGATCGATTTTTCGCCCTCGAACCCCGCGCAGATTTACCGGACCGAGGAGTTGGTGGAGGGTGAAAGAGCCGACGAGCACGCCGATCCCTTGCTCGAAAGTCCGTTGAGGAAAGCGGCCGTCGCGATGCGGGCGCAGGGACTGGTCGGATTCCAGGAACTGAAGGTGCGAGCCAACAGCATCGGCTGGATCGGCCTTGGGCTCCCACCGCGCGACCGGCATTTCTCCTCTGAAGATCTCGCGCTGCTCGCGGCCCTTTCGCGCTACGCAGCTATCGCGCTGGAGAATGCCAGCCTCTACCGGGCCGTTGAAACCAAAGCGCTGGAGCTGGAGCAGCTGAAATCGTACACCGAAAACATCATCGAGAGCATCAACGTCGCGGTTCTGGCTCTGGACCTGAGGGGAGGCGTCACATCCTGCAATCGGGCCTTTGAAGAGCTATACCGGGCGCGGCGCGAACAGATCAGGGGTCACGCCGTCGAGGAACTGCTGCCTGAAGATGTCATCCAGTCGATCCGGAATGCCACGGGCACCCGGGGCTGGGACCTGCGCGCTGCCGCCAATATCTTCAAGCTTTACCTGTCAAACCGGGCCCAGGAAAAACTGATCGTCAATCTGAGCGTTATTCCCCTGATGGAGGGATCCGACCAGAGTTCGGGCTGTCTGATCGTGATGGACAACATCACCGAAAAAGTGCAGCTCCAGGACCAGATGATGCAGGTGGAAAAGCTGTCCTCGATCGGGCTGCTGGCTGCCGGAATAGCGCACGAAGTAAATACGCCGATCACCGGAATTTCGAGTTTCACACAGCTCCTTCTCAAGCAGACCTCGGATACCGATCAGAGGAAGCCCATTCTGGAGAAGATCGAAAAGCAGACTTTTCGGGCCGCGGAAATCGTCAACGGGCTGCTGAACTTTGCGCGCTTGAACGGCAGCGAATTCACCGACCTCGATTTGAACGTCCTGATCCGCGAAAGCCTTTCGCTTCTCGATCACCAGATGCGCCACAATCACATCAAGGTGGAATCCGTACTCGACGAAACCATCCCGCCGGTATTCGGCAATAGCGGGAAGCTGCAGCAGGTATTCATCAATCTCTTTCTGAACGCCCGCGATGCCATGAGTCAGGGCGGAGATCTCAATGTCCGCACGGCGATGAACGATGAAATGGTCATCGTCGATATCCGCGATACGGGAGTCGGGATCTCCAGCGAGAATATCAAGCGGATCTACGATCCGTTCTTCACAACCAAGAGCACCGGCAAAGGAACGGGCCTGGGCCTGGCTGTAACCTACGGAATCGTCCAGGAACACGGCGGCAGGATTTTCGTGGAGAGCTCCCCCGGCCAGGGGACCAGTTTCCGACTCAAACTTCCTACGCGGCACATACCCAGACGATGAGCCACAGAACGCGAATTTTGGTGGTCGACGATGAGGAGATCATGCGCGACGTCCTGTCGGCGATCCTGGGCGGGGAAAACTATCCAGCCGACTTCGCACAGGACGGGCTGCAGGCGCTGGAGATGATTCGCGACCAGGAATACGGCGTCGTCCTGCTCGATCTGATGATGCCGGGAATGGATGGCTTCCAGGTGCTGGAAGAGCTCCGCAAGCTGGACAACGAGCCCGCGGCGATCGTGCTGACCGCGTTTGCCTCGATCGAAAAGGCGGTGAAGGCCACGAAGCTGGGAGCTTTCAATTTCATCACCAAGCCGTTCAAGAACGATGAACTCCTGCTGGCGGTAAAAAATGCCATGGAGCATTACCGGCTCAAGCAGGAAAATCAGCGCCTCCGGAATACCCTGCGCGAACGCTTCAGCTACCAGAACATCATCGGGAAGAGCGCTGGAATGCGGCAGGTGTTTGACCTGATTGCACGGGTTGCGCCAACGCGCAGCACCATCCTGATTCACGGCGAAAGCGGAACCGGAAAAGAGCTGGTCGCCAAGGCGGTGCACATGGCGAGCAATCGCTCGCAGATGCCTTTCGTAGCCATCAATTGCGGAAACATCCCTTCCGATCTGCTGGAAAGCGAGATTTTCGGGCATGTCCGCGGGGCTTTTACCGGGGCCGCCAGCGCCAAGAGAGGACTTTTCGAAGTGGCCGACGGCGGCACCCTGTTCCTCGACGAAGTTGCCACGATTTCGATGGAGATGCAGTCGAAGCTGTTGCGCGTCATCCAGGAACGGGAGTTTCGCCGCCTGGGAGGTCTCGAAAACATCAAGGTAGACGTGCGCATCATCGCCGCAACCAACACGGACCTGCAGGCTGCAGTTCAGGCGGGCACTTTTCGAGAGGACCTCTATTATCGTCTGAATGTGATCGTGGTCAAGCTGCCTCCCTTGCGCGAACGCGCGGAGGACATCCCGCTTCTGTCGGAACACTTCCTCAACAAATATGCCGAGGAGAACGCGAAGGAAATCGCGCGCCTGGACCCGGCGGCAATGAAAGTCCTGATGGATTACAGCTGGCCCGGGAACGTGCGGGAGCTCGAAAATGTCATCGAGCGGGCCGTGGTTCTCTCCTCCGGCCCGGAGATCAGCACCGGCCTCCTGCCGAAGAACCTCATCACCGATACTCCCGATCCCGTGCTCGGAGTGCCGGACAGCAGCCTCTCCCTCAAAGAGCGCGTGGGTAGTTTTGAGCGGGCCATCATCATGGACGCCCTGAAAAAGACCGATTGGAACCAGAAAAAGGCGGCCAACCTCCTGCTTGTCAACGCCACTACACTCAGCGAAAAACTGAAGCGGCTGAAAATCAAAGCCCGATGATTGGCAATTCGCATTGATTTGAATCCCTCTTGTCGCTACATTTTATCTTGCCCAGTCGATCATCATTGCCGGAGGGATCATCCAATGCGGCGCTATCCTATTTTTGCGGGTGCGGGTTCGTTCTTGATCGTCTTCCTCGGTCTCATCCCGGCTCTCCGGGCGGATTACAAACAGGCTGTCGCCTATTACAACCGCGGGCAGTTCGACAAGGCGATCCAGGAACTGAAGCCGGACCTTGACGCCAACCCGGACTGGGAATTCGGGCACCGGCTGGTGGGCCTCAGCTACCTGCAACTCAAGAACAACGCGCTGGCCGTGTCTTCTCTCACTCGCGCCGTCGAACTGAAATCCACGTCTTTCTCCGCCTACTACGGCCTGGCGCAGGCCTACTTCAATATGCAGAAATACGAGCAGGCCGTCCAGATACTGCTCCGCGGTGAAACATTCATGCCCAAAGAGGATCCCAAGGAGAAGTACAAGCTCTACCATCTCCGCGGCGCCGCTTATTTCCGCCAGCAGAAGTACGCGGACGCCATCAACGACCTGACGGCGGCGCTGCGCATTTCCGGCGACGACTGGACCAGTTTCTACGAACTGGGCTTTTCCTATTTTCAGTCGAATCGCCTGGACGAAGCCATCCAGGCCCTGCAGAAAGCCAACACGCTGAAGCCGGGCGAAAAGGGGACCACGGAACTGCTCGGAAAGGCCTATTTCAAAAAGGGACTGGCCTCCCTCTCCAGCAAGCAGTATGCCGACGCCCTGGCGCAGCTCAAGAATGCCAGGGACATTTCACCGCGGGATGGCTACATCCTGTACAACCTGGCCGAAGCCTACCTGTTTCAGAAAAACTATGCGGAAGCCGAAAAGGCGCTGAACCAGGCGCTCGAGATCATGCCCAAAAGCGTGGAAGTCTACTTGCGGCTTGGCCTGGTGTACGAAAAGCAGAAGAAATGGGATCCGTCGATCGCCGCCTACCAGAAGGCGAACGAGTTGAGCCCCTCGCCGGCGATCAAAGAGGCAATCGCGCGGGTTACCGACAATAAAAAGGCCAAATAACCACTGCCCTTTCTCCGGATACCCGGCACACTCGACCGATTGAGCCGCGAAGCTCCTGCCATGCCTGCATAGCTTATTGAGAATAGAAACTTGGACACGGTGCCAACAGGCTCCGAGAGGTGTTGCAGAATTGGAAATGCTGAAGATTTCACTAAAACCCATCGAATTACCAAAATTGCAGTGTTTATAAAATTTTTGCGATCTTCGAGCCTTCGCGGTTCAATCCCTCGAGCGTTTCAAGTTTCCGAAGAGAGAGCCCGCCTTGCATGTAGGATCAGGGTTTCACTTCATACGTACCCGGCCAAATCCGGACGTTGCCGCCTTCATCGAGCGCTATCAGATGGTAGCTGTAGCTGCCGGGTTGGCGTCCGGCTTCAAGGGGAAACGCGACAGCGGCAAAGCCGGCATTTTTTTCCGGCACAGGGGTGGCCTGTATCACGCGCCCTGAGGTCTCATCCCTAAAATATATCCCTTCCGGCAACAGGGCGTTCACTCCGCGCCGGATATAGAACCGGAATTGAACGCTGGATCCGGCCCGTGGATTGTCAGGCTGGTAGAGGCTTCGCTCCAGTCTGGGAGCCGCATCTTCCGGGCCGGCGATGAACTCCTCGTTCGCGGGATATTCTCTCACCTTTTTCAACCAGGCAGCCTCAACGACGGCGACGCTGGATTTGAAAGCGACGCCGATGCTTTCCTCCAGGCCACGGGTGCGCAGGGCGTCGAACAACTTGAGGATCTTTTCTCTTCCGAACATTTCGCGGCAGGTCAGGAGGAAGGTTATCCCCGGGGCCGAGGCGCGCAGGCCGTGCTGTCCGCCTGAAAAAGTGACCCACGGAGACTGCTGTTTAAGTCCCAGCTGCCCCATGCGGTCCAGCAGTTGGGATTGCACCCATGCGGAGGCAAGGCTTTTTGTGGAGAGGGAAAAATCCCTGGCCAGGATTTCAGACATGCCTTCCAGCAGGAACTCGGCTTCTTCTCGAACGGGGCCTCCGCGGAAATCCGCCAGCAGGCCCAGGCGGGCAAGTTCCCGGGCGGCGTTGCGCAGTACAAACTGCTTCTCATTGACGGAGGCAGCCGGATGCCCCATCCCGATCAAAATCTTCCCTGCCGCGGGCTCGGCCCGGGACACCGTCTCATCCCAGCGGATCTCTATCCATACCTTGCGCGGCAGCTTGTCCCCCAAAGACCGGTTCGTGAAGCTCCAGCAGCTTTCGAGTTCGAGGATGACGTCTCTGGCGATGTATTCGCGTTCCATCGGCACCCGCAGGCGGATGTGCTGGGAAAGAATGTTGTCATTGTAGCCCTGCGCCAAGGCAGCCGCGGATGGAAGGAAAAAGAGAGCGAAAAAAATGGTCGTCGACAAAAGAAAAGGAAGAAATCGCCGCATACGCACGCAACCAAACACACTTTTCCTCATGCTGTAAAATCACCTGCACGATGTGCGTCCGAAAGCCAGGGAGTTTCGGCCCGCCCGACCTGCCCGATCACGTCGGTCTTCTTCAGGAGGAGAAGCTCGCCAGCGCGGAGGCCTCGTCGCTGTACCAGTCGAAAACATTGACCAGCTTGGTCACGCTAAGCAAATCAACCAGCCTCTGATTCGGCGCCAGCAGCTTGAGGTCGCCGCCGCTTTTGCGTATGGCGGTGTAGCATCGGATGATCTCTCCCAATCCGGCGCTGTCGATATAGGGAACTTTGGCCAGATTGAGGACGATCCGTTTATGCCCCTTCGATAAATGCCCGTCGATCGCCATCTTGATTTCGACGTCTCCATCGCCCAAGAGGATCTTCCCCTCGATGTCCAGAATGACAACGCCATCCACCTGCCGCGATGAGAACTTCATGAAATCCTCCGTCTATGCATGGAGGTAGAAACTAACATAGCGTTTATGTCCTGTCAATTTTAGCGAACGCGTCCGTTTGGCCGCAAGGCCCCCAGGAACTCGAAACTGGCAAGGATCGCCCCCCGACCCGGGGGCCAACGCCTCGCGTCGTAGCTTATTCGTCCTTGCGATCATTGCGCTTAAAATCGAGGCGACATTGCTTGATCCGGCATCGCGGCGTATGCTATACATCGCCTTTTGACTGAATGTTGGATTCAGGCCTGTTTGATACGGAGTCATACCATGAAAAACTCAATTCGTTCGGTTTTTGCTAGAGAAGTACTGGATTCGCGCGGCAATCCCACAGTCGAGGCCGATGTGGTGCTCGAGTGCGGCATCCGCGGCCGCGCCATCGTTCCTTCCGGGGCATCGACGGGCGCCCACGAAGCCGTGGAACTGCGCGACGGCGACAAGTCGCGCTATGTCGGCAAAGGCGTCCTCCGCGCGGTGGAAAACGTCAACAACATCATCGCCCCCGCGCTGGTAGGAGAGGACATTTTCCTGCAGCGGGCCATCGACCAGATCCTGATCAATCTCGACGGGTCTGACAACAAGATGCGGCTCGGAGCCAACGCCATCCTGGCGGTGTCCATGGCGGTCGCACGTGCCGCTGCTTCGGCGCTGGATATTCCGCTCTATCGCTACCTGGGCGGAACCAATGCCTGCATCCTGCCCGTCCCCATGATGAACATCATCAATGGCGGCGCGCATGCCGACAACAACGTGGATCCCCAGGAGTTCATGATCATGCCGGCGGGCGCCAAATGCTTCGCCGAAAGTTTGCGCATGGGAGTTGAAACCTTCCACTCGCTGAAGTCCGTGCTCAAGAAAAAGGGATATGCGACCAGCGTGGGCGACGAAGGCGGATTCGCACCGAACCTTAAGTCGAGCGAAGAGGCGCTGGACGTCATCATGGAGGCCATCGAAAAGGCCGGCTACAAGGCCGGGAGCCAGATCTACCTGGCCCTCGATGTGGCCGCCAGCGAATTCTACGAGGACGGGAAATACCATTTCAAGAAATCCAGCGGCGCCCGCCTGACGGCGGACGAAATGGTGGAGCTCTACAAGAAATGGACCACCCAGTACCCGATCGTCTCCATCGAAGACGGGATGAGCGAAGACGACTGGAAAGGTTGGACGGCGCTGACCGAGGCGCTCGGCGAAAAGATCCAGCTGGTCGGCGACGATCTCTTCGTCACCAACTCGACCCGCCTGGAAAAAGGCATCGCGGACGGTGTGGCCAACAGCATCCTGATCAAGCTGAACCAGGTCGGGACCGTCAGCGAAACGCTCGACACCATCGAGCTTGCCAAGACCGACAGCTACACGACGGTCATTTCTCACAGGTCCGGCGAATCGGAAGACGCCTTCATCGCCGACCTGGCGGTCGCCACCAACGCGGGCCAGATCAAGACCGGTTCCGCCAGCCGTACCGACAGGATCGCGAAGTACAATCAGCTTCTGCGCATCGAGGAAGAATTGCGCGGGCAGGCGCGCTTCCTCGGAACGGCGCTCTTCTAGTCACGATCGCAGCACAGGGGCGCTTCGAAGCGATCGCGCAAAGAAGCGTCCCCCGTGCTGCAGGCGGAGCCAGTGGCCATTCCTCTCCTGGACATCCGGAACCTGGCAATCTCCTATCCTTCTCCCTCGGCATCAGTCCATGCGGTCCGGAACATCAATGTCCGGATTTTTCCCGGTGAGATTTTCGCGCTTGTCGGAGAATCCGGATGCGGCAAATCCAGCGTGGCTTTGTCGATCCTGGGCCTGCTCGACGGCTTCGCTGCGATCGAATCCGGCGAAATCCTATTTCAGGGAATCGATCTCCTCAGGGTGAGGGGTAACCGGTGGCGTTCCATTCGTGGATCGCTCATTGGGATGATCTTTCAGGATCCGCGAGGTGCGCTCAATCCCGTACTCACCATCGGGCGACACCTTGTTGAAGCCCTCCAGGCGCACCGGAAGCTTTCCGCCAGGCAGGCCGCGGCAGAAGCAATCCGGCTGCTTTCGGAGGTGGGCATTCCTGAGCCGGAGCGCGCCCTCCACCGCTATCCACAGGAATTTTCCGGAGGGATGTGCCAGAGGGTGTGCATCGCTCTCGCCGCATGCCACCGCCCCAGGCTGCTCATTGCCGACGAGCCCACCAGCGCACTGGACCCGGGGCTCAAAGCCCAAGTGCTGCAGCTCCTCTTTGAAAGTAGCCGCAACCTGGACATGGCAGTGCTGCTTATCAGCCATGATCTCGCTCTGATAGCCGGCTTCGCCCAAACCGTTGCCGTCATGTACCACGGACGCATCGTGGAGATCGGGCCAGCAGCAGATCTTCTGTCCAACCCGGCTCATCCCTACACCCAGGGGCTCTGCCGCAGCCAGCCGGGCGCCACTCATCATCCGACGCGAAATCCGTTGCGGCCGATTCCAGGGCTGCCGCCTCCAGCCGGTAGGGAAATGCCGGGGTGCGCCTTTGCACCGCGCTGCGGTCTGGCTGATGCGCGATGCAGCCGGGAACTGCCCCTCCTCGAGCCGGTCTCGGAACAGAGGCTGGCCGCGTGCCTCAAAACCATCCCTGTCGGGGGAGCCTGATGAATCCGCTGCTCAAAATCCGCGGCTTGTCGATCGGCTTCGGCCATGGCCTGAACCGCCGCCAGGCTCTTGCGGATATCGATCTGGATGTCTTTCCCGGCGATACGCTCGGTATCGTCGGAGAATCGGGCAGCGGAAAGACCACTTTGGCGCGCGCCGCCTTGCGGCTCGTCACACCGGCCTGTGGGACGGTTGAATTCGACGGGGTCGATCTAATGCGCCTTCCCCCGCGCGAACTGCGCCGGAAGCGGCGGGACTTTCAATTCATCTTCCAGGATGCGGCAGGTTCGCTCGATCCCCGAATGACCGTCCGTGAGATCCTGCTGGAACCTTTCCGGGCGCACAACCTGGGGGGGAAAGCGGAAAGGGATGCCTGGATCAGGCAACTGCTGACCGATGTCTCTTTGAACCCGGAGATCCTGGAACGCAAGCCATCCCTTTTAAGTGGCGGCCAGCAGCAAAGAGTTGGCATCGCCCGCGCGCTGGCACTCAGGCCGCGCCTGCTGATTGCCGACGAACCGGTATCCGCGCTGGACGCATCCGTGCAGGCACAAATCCTTAACCTATTGGAAGAATTGAAGTTGCGGTATGGCTTAACCTTGATCCTGATTTCCCACTCACTTCCCGTTGTCCGCTACCTTTGCAATCGAGTGGTCGTTTTGAGCCGGGGCCGAATCGTGGAAGATGCGCTATCCGGAGACTTTTTCGAACGTGCCGGACAAGCTGGGGACAATTCCTGATTTTTCTGTATACTTGAGCTGCTTTCCAGGCGTAGAAATAGCTCAACCCAAACTGAAGGAGGAACAATGGAAGGTCATGAAACCGCTCCTGAAAACGGCGCAGTCGAAACCAGTGGGCCGCGAATGAATTTCTTTCAAAGGTTGGTTGGGATCTATGGAAATCCGCAGGCAACTTTCGAGGACATTAATCGGAAAGGGACCTGGCTCGGCGTTTTCCTGATCATGGCAGTCCTGGTTAGCGCCATGTCCTTCCTGCCCCAATATCGCATGGATCATGAAACCTACATGCGCAAAGCGCTGCAAATGAATCCGATGACGCGCAAAATGACCGAGGAGCAGATCAAGCCGATTCTCGAGCGGCCTCAGAGCGCCTTCCAGCGCTATAGCAGCATAGTTTTTGCGCCCGTGGGCGTTCTGGTGGCCTACCTGGTTTGCGCCGCCGCGCTGCTGCTCGTCTTCGTGCTCCTGGGAGGCGGGCTGACTTTCAAAAAGACACTATCGTTCACGATCTGGGGGATGGCGCCGCCCGGATTCGTCAGTACCATCCTTGCCAGCATTCTCATGATGGTCAAGGATCCGGACACCCTCGACATCGACCCCTCCAAAAACGTGGCCAGCAACCTTGGCATCCTGGTTTCGTCCACGGAGCACCCGGTTTTGAGCAGCCTCCTGAGTTCGGTCGACCTCTTTTCTTTCTGGACTATTTTCCTCCTTGCCACCGGTTTTTCCATTGCCTCGGAAGGCAAGCTCACCAAGGGAAAAGCCGCGACGGGAGTGGTTCTTTTGTGGGGCATTTACGTGGCCATCAAGGTGGGGATATCCGCCATTTTCGCCTGATGGAAGCTGAGCAGAAAAAGGAAGAGGCCGCGAAAACGCGGCCTCTTTTTTCTATTCACTCGTTAGACAGCCTTGATTTTTTAATGGGGGATCGGCTCGTCGTTCGCCACTTTACCGTCGAGCAACCGGATGACCCGGTGTGCGTGCATGGCAATATCCGGCTCGTGGGTCACCAGGATGATGGTATTGCCCTTTTTGTAGAGGGTATCAAGCAGCCCCATGATTTCGTTGCTGGTTTGCGAATCGAGGTTTCCGGTCGGCTCGTCGGCAAGAATGATGGACGGGTTATTGACCAGGGCGCGGGCCACGGCGACACGCTGTCGCTGGCCTCCCGATAGTTCGTTCGGCTTGTGATACATGCGCTCACCCAGCTCCACGGACTGAAGCGCTTTCATCGCCCGTTCCTTGCGTTCGTGGGCCGGAGTTCCGTTATAAATGAGGGGCAATTCGACGTTGTGCAGTGCGGTCGCGCGGGCCAGCAGGTTGAAGGTCTGGAACACGAAACCGATCTCTTTGTTTCGGATGTGGGCGAGTTCGTCATCATTCATATCCGAAACCAGCTTGTTGTTCAGGTAGTATTTGCCCTTGGTAGGCGTATCAAGGCATCCGATCAGGTTCATCATCGTCGACTTGCCCGATCCCGAAGGTCCCATGATGGCGACATATTCGCCGCGCCGGATCTCGAAAGATACGCCGCGCAGGGCGTGAACTTCTTCAGCGCCCATGACATACGTCTTCCAGAGATCGTCCGTTTTGATTAAAACATCGGCTTTGTCGCCGTTGCCATTGCCTCCTGCCATACTCTACCTCGCGATTTCACGAACCCAATCTTGATTTCTATTAAAACATCCGTTCATTGCCGGCATTGCACAATTAATGGATACGCGCCAGCGATCCCTATCGTTTCAATCATTTGTGGGCAGATCGATTTCTTCTGCTCCGCAACGGCTGTTTCCTAGGTCTTCTTTTCCGGCACATTCTTGACGGTGTTGTCGATTTTCACGAACGCCCCGTCTTTGATCGTGCGAAGCGTCTGGAAGCTGCCGGAGACGATCTCTTCGCCTTCCTTCAGGTTTTCCAGGATTTCGATTTCGGATTCGCCTGTAATTCCGGTTTTGACCGGCCGGAAACGGGCTATCTTGTCTTTGTTCACCACGAAGACGCCTTCCAGCTCCTTTTTCTTCGCCTTTTCCTTGCCGGTGTCGGCCATAGCCACAGTTTCGGATTTCTTCTTTTTAAGCTCGGGCTCGTGGTATTTCCCATCCTTGTCGACTTCGACTTCGCGTATGGTCAGCGCCTGGATGGGTATGGTCAGCACATTCTGCTTGGTGTTGGTAATGATATCGGCCGTGCATGACATCCCCGGACGGATCTTGCCGGAAGGAGCTTTCAAGTCGACCTTGACCTTGAAATCCTTTGCTTCCTGAGTGGTAGAGGTAGCGCTCTTGATCGGGCTGTTCCCTATTTCGGAAACAACGGCTTCAAAAGTCATATCCGGCAGGGCGTCGATCTTGACCTGGGAGATCTGCCCAAGCGCCAGGTTGACGATGTCGGTTTCGTCGACCTTAAGTTCGGCCTGGATGACGCTCAAATCGGCAATCGTCATGAGGGTCGCCTGGGTATTGAACATCATGCCGGGGACGGCACGTTCGCCGACTTCGACCAGGAGCTGGGTGATGATGCCATCCAGGGGAGAAAACAGGGTCGTCTTTTTCAACTGATCGTTGGCCCGTGTCAGGTTGGCGGCGACGGACTTGACGCGTGACTGAGAAGCCTGATAGCTCGTGCGCATCTGTTGGATGTTGTTTTTGGCGACCTTGATCTGGGTCTCCATCTGTGACAAGCTGGCGCGCGCGACTTCCAGCTGCGAGCGTGAGACTTTGAAATCATTTTGTGCCATTTCATACTCTTCGCGGGACAATAGGCCATCCTCGTGAAGCTGCTGCTTGCGCTTAAAGCTGCTTTCGGAGCGGGCGAAATTGTTTTCCGCCTGTTCCAGTTGTGCCTTGGCCGAGCGCAGAGCGGCTTCGTCACGACCGAGGTTCGCCTCGGCGTTCAAGATCTGGAACTCCTGGGAGCGGGAATCGGAGGCGGTGGCTTCGTACTGTGCCTGGGTGGAGTTGGTATCGGCTGCGGTTTGAATCGGGTCGATCTTGAGCAGCACCTGGCCCTTCTTGACCGTATCCCCTTCTTTCACAGGAAGTTCCGTGATTACCCCGGTGATCTCAGACTGCAGGTCGACGAACTCCTTGGCACGAATCTCGCCGCTGGCGGATACTTTTGATTTGAGGGTATCCTTGATCTGAGCTTTGCCGGTCTGGACCTGAACTTCATCCTTACGTGTGGCATTGATACTGAAATAAATGATCAGGCCCAGCGCCACCACTCCGCCGGCTCCAATCAGGATTTTTTTCTTCTTACCCATTGATATCCTCCATCTTCTGGGACCTCCCTTACTACGAGTTGCGGCCGCCAAAAGTTTCACGAAAATCCCTGCCAGGAATCCGCCCCTGCTATAGGTCTTGCTGCGGGCGGAGAAATCCGTGATGGGACGAACTCATCATTTTACACGATTCGGGCCGCGAATGATATCGGACGGAGGCTCATATCTTGAATCTGCAGGGACACGCGGCCGCTTGCCACTGCAAGGATGAAGTTGGAACGCTCCGGCCGCGTAGATCTTCCTGTTGAGGGGGCTCATGAACAGTCCTGCTATGCAGCACGATAGGATGAGAGCTCCTGAGACCGGAATGGTGCCACTGTTGAATATACAGTTCAGCGGAAGTTTTCGATCAGCATCAGGTTGGATTCAAATCGATCCGTTTGCCGCCAGGCCATCCAGCGGCCGTCCCGGGTGACAGTAAAACTGTTGCGACCCGACGCTTTGATCTTTTCAATCGCACCCACCTTGGACACTTGCCGAGATTGAAAAACGAAGAGTTTCACGGGTGCAGGTTTTTCGGGCGGACCATCATAAAAATCAATAAAATAGATTCCTCGATCGGCAACCGCCCAGTGACCTGGATAAACGGATGACAACAGCGGCAGAGCAGCCTCGCGCCCCCCTTCCACCGGCATGCTCCAGAGGCCCGGCGTGTAGAATCCTCCCCTGGTAAAAAACAACGTTTTTCCGTTCGGCGATTCGAAGGCTTCAAAGCCGCCTTCCCGGGTGACCTGTTGAACATCCTTTCCGTCGGGTGCTGATTTCCAAATCTGGCTTGTACCAGAACGATTGGACCCGAAATAAATCCAGCGGCCATCCCGTGACCAGCTGGGTCTGATGTCCCGGCCGCCTTGAGTCAGCGGACTGCACGCGCCTCCTTGTGCATCGACGACGAATAGGCTCACTCCGTCAGGCCCCTGGCTGTCAAATGCTATCCGGAGCCCGTCCGGTGACCAGCGCGGAGCCCCCGCATACCGGGAGCCCTTGAAAGAGGTCAAGGGCACTGGATTAGACCCGTCGTTGTTGCAGACCATGATCTCGACGAAGCCGGAGCGATCGGAGCGAAAGGCGATCCGGTTACCGTCCGGGGAGTACTGAGGGTCCCATTCCAGGCCCATGGTAGCAACGACCCGTTCCGGGGCGCCCGCCACTTCTCCATCGCCGGCTGTCTGCATACGCCATATGTTATCGATGCTTAAGGTACGAGCGTACACCAGGCGGCTGGGCCGGCTCGTGGAAATGGTTGCCCCGAAAGCATCGTCCGTGCCCGGTATTCGCTGTGCCTCTGCGCCGGGAGTAACGGCGATCCTCCAGAGGCTTCTGCGCCCGCTGCGAACGGAAGAGAAGATGAGTTCTCGGCCATCCGGCGTCCAGGTAACTTCCCCTTGGTCATAGTGGTCGTTGGCGCTGCAGAGACGCCAAGCCGCTCCGCCAGGTCTGCCGTCCCCAAGGGGCAGGATGTAAATATCGGTAATAAAACCGGCAACCCCCCCAATGTAGCGGTGGAATGCCAGGTTCTTCCCGTTTGGGGATATTGCGGGTCGTGAGTCACCACTGCTCTGTGGCGGTGGCGCGGTCAACGCGTCTGATTTTTCTCCAGTTTCGGCGGAGATCAGGCGCATTGTGAATTGCACTTTTCCGATCTCACCGTCATGAACCGCCAGGAATCTCCCATCCGGAGTCCAGGAGAATGGCCGCCCCTCTGTCATTTTTCTCTCCGGCCCGCCCTCCGGCGAGATCAAATAGACAAATCCGTTGCGATAAAACGCAATCCAATTGCCATCCGGAGACCATTTAGGATTGCTGTCAGGGGAAGGATCTGAGGTAAGCCTGCGTGCCGGTCCTTGGCTTAACGGCTTTATGTAGATGTCGAAGTTGTCTCCCTTGTCGCCGTTCCAACTGAATGCCACCCTGCTGCCGTCCGGAGAAAAGCTCGGGGACTGCTGCGCGCCCTGGTAGCTGGTCAGCGGGACAACGCTGACGGACGGCGCCTCTTTCGATTTTCGCCGAATATAAAGGAACACCGACACGCCAGCCAGGATCATCAAAGCGGCTGCAAGGGTCCACATCGGATACCGGCGGCGAGGCCGCGGTGGAACAGAATCGGCATTTTTCAGCTTGCCCGGCTCGGAGTCTCTCATCAGGTCCTCGAGCGCGACCTTGATGTCGTCCATGTGCTGGAAGCGCCGCACCGGGTCCTTTCGCAGGCAGCGAGTGATGATCATCTCGAGGTCATGGGAATTCCCACCATTCAGCGGTGCGGGTTCGCTCTTGAGGATTTCAGCAACAATCGATACGACGCTGTTGCCTTGGAAGGCGCGGCGCCCCGTTACCAACTCATACAGCACGGACCCAAAGGAGAAGATGTCAGAGCGCGCATCGACTGCCTTGCCCTCGGCCTGCTCCGGCGACATGTAAGCCGCCGTCCCCATGATCCGGCCCTCTTCCGTCGACAGAGCAACCGAAGATGAATCCGCACCTTCGCCGTTCAGCGGCTGGGTCAGCTTCGCCAGCCCGAAGTCCAGCACCTTCACCTGGCCGCTCTCGGTCACCAGGATGTTTGCGGGTTTCAGATCCCGATGGACGATCCCGGCTGCATGCGCCGCTGCTAGCGCATCCGCGATCTGGATCGCGCATTTCAGGGCGTCGCCGAGTTTCATTCCTTTGCGGCCGATCTTCTGAGCGAGGGTCTTTCCGGCAACATATTCCATCACGATGAAGTCGCGGCCGGCATCGGAGGCAATGTCGTGGATCGTTACAATATTCGGATGACTGAGGGCGGAGGCAGCGCGCGCTTCCTGAACGAAGCGCTTCTTTCTTTCGGAATCAACAACAAGCTCCGGCGGAAGCACCTTTATGGCGACGTCCCGTTTCAAATGCTCGTCCCGGGCGCGATAGACCACTCCCATCCCACCTTCGCCGATCTTTTCCTGGATACGATAATGCTGGAGGGTTTGCCCAACGAGATCGGGCTGATCTTTGGAGGACTGTTCCTGCGCCAGTGCCCTGGCCGCGCCGTCCAGCGCCGGAGAGTCGAGCGGGCTTTGGGATTCCTGATTCAGGAGGGAACGGACCTCTTGCAGCAGAGCCTCATCGCCGGTGCACTTGTCGCGCAGGAATATCTCGCGCCCGGCAGGCGCCACTTCCAATGCCGACTGGTAGATCTGCTTGACCTTCTGCCAGCGCTCAGGATCCACGGCTTAGCTCCGTGACTGGTGCACCGCTTTGGGGGAATGGCGCCCCATTATACACCGCCGGCCTGAAAACACTTCGCGCACGGGGGAAAAAGGAGGTTCCCTTTTTCCGAAGAACTATGGACTATATGCCGCTTGGAGTGCAGCCGATGCGCTCGCGTATTGCTTCCAGCTCGATGATGGCCTGGCGGTCTTTGGGCAGGTTCAACGCCTTCTTGGCAAGGATCAGTGCGTTCAGATCCAGAACGCGGCATTCCATGCTTCCCAGCTCAACCGTAATTGTGTGCTGTACTACCTTCGCGAAATCGCCTATGCCGGTAATTTCTGAAAGGATATCAAGCTGGCCCCAATCGGTGAGCAGGTACAAGTTCTTATACCCGACATAATCATCCGGGTTTTCTGACACGGCCAGCTTGTTGGGAGTCATGCGAAATCTCGCGGCTAGGCCCGCGAGAGCCTTTTGAATCCGGGAGATGTTATCCCTAGTAAGCGGAGCGCAAATATCAAGGTCGTGCGTTACCAGGCTCGAGCCGTGCAGAACGCCGGCCATGCCGCCAACGATGACGAACTCGACATCACGCTCGTTCAGGCGCTTCAGCAAATCGAGGGTCGAAGCCATAGTAACGGATTCCGGCCTGGGTCATGGCAAGAATCAGCTCCAGCGCCTGATCATGTCGGATCAGGCGTTCCAATGGAGTAAGAGACAGGGAAGAATCGAGTTGATCGAGATCGATTCCATACTCCGCCGCAGCTCTCCAGGCGCTTCCAGGAGCAAGATTCATGGAAAAATCGTTGTAGCTCTGCATCATTGGAATTGTAGTCGAATTGCCGGCTGTTTTCGAGCACTCCAGCGCTTTCAGCGGAAGTTGTCGATCAGCATCAGGTTGGATTCGGAGCGGTCCGTGCTTTTCCAGATCAGCCAGCGTCCGTCGCGGGTGACGGAAAGGCTGCAATCAGCGAGCGACCTTATCCTCTCTATAGCGCCAATGCTTGATACCTGCTGCGACTGAAAATCGAAGAACTTCAAGGGGACAGGATCGCTTTCTCGAACTCCGGTAAAGTCGACAAAATAGATGCCTCTGTCCGCAATTGTCCAATATCCCGACAACACCGACGACAGCTGCGGGAGGGCAACCTCTCTTCCTCCTTTCACAGGAACGCTCCACAGGCCTGGGGTTCGGTATCCACCTTTCGTGTAGAACAGCGTCTGGCCGTCCAGCGATTCAAATGATTCAAAGCCGCCGTCCCGCGTAACCTGTTGGACACTTCCATCGGAAGCCGACGACTTCCAGATCTGGTACGATCCTGAACGGCTGGATCCGTAATAAATCCAAAGACCATCCCGCGACCAGCTCGGTCTGAGATCGGTCCAATCGCCTGCGGTAACCTGGCGGGGCGAACCTCCATCCGCATCAATTACGAAGATGTTCAAACCGTTGGGGCCCTGACTGTCAAAGGCAATACGGCGACTGTCCGGCGACCAGCGCGGGGCGCCCGCCTGCCGGGTTCCTTTGAAGGAGGTTAATGGCACCGGATTGGAGCCATCGCTGTCGCTGACCATGATCTCGACATAGCCTGAGCGATCGGAGCGGAAGGCGATCCTTTCACCTTCCGGAGAGAACTGGGGGTCCATTTCCTGACCCACGGATGCGATGAGCCGTTCAGGGGTGCCGCCGGCATCTCCATTGGCGGCCATCCGCATGCGCCATATATTTTCGTTGATGGAGGACCGCGCATATACGAGGCGGCTGGGCGTTCCCCTGGATATCGTTGACCAGCGCCAATCATCCGTGCCCGGGATCCGCTGGGGCTCCGCGCCGGGAGTAACAGCAATCCTGAAGAGGCTCCTTCGCCCGGCGCTGGTGGACCAGAAGACGATCTCCCGGCTATCGGGCGTCCAGCTCAATCCGCCCGCCGCCCGGTTGTCGTTTGTAAGGCGCCACGCTTCCCCGCGCGGCCTGCTGTCTGCCATGGGCAGGATGTAGATGTCGTCAATAGAGTTGTTGTATCCCAGAAACCGAAGGAAAGCCAGTCTTCGTCCATCGGGGGAGATCACTGGTATTGTGTCCCCATAGCTCCCGGATTGCGGTGAGGTGAGTGGATCTGTTTTTTCTCCCGTTTCCACTGAGACCAGGTAGATCCTATATGGCTTATCCTCTGCTTCGCGCAGATTGATCGCCAGGAATTTCCCGTCCGGCGTCCATGAGAATGCCGATCCTGGGGCAAGTTTCCTTTCCGGCCCGCCCTCCGGCGAAATCAGATAGGTGAATCCACCGCGATTAAAGGAAATCCAATTGCCATCCGGAGACCATGTGGGAGTAACATCGGGGGAAGGATCCGTGGTTAACCTTCGAGCCGGGCCTTGGCCTAATGGCTTTATGTAGATGTCGAAGTTGTCGCCCTTGTCGCCATTCCAGCTGAATGCCACCCTGCTGCCGTCCGGCGAAAAGCTTGGCGTCTGCTGTACGTTTTGGTAGCTGGTTAAAGGGACGACACTGACAGACGGTGCTTCTTTCGACATTCGCTGAAAATAAATAAAGACGGACCCGCCCGCGAGGATCAATATAGCAGCTGCAAGGGTCCACATCGCATACCGGCGGCGAGGCCGCGATTGAACAGAATCGGCTTTTTCCTGCTTGCCCGACTCGGACTCTCTAAAGAGGTCCTCAAGCGCAATCTTGATGTCGTCCATGTGCTGGAAGCGGCGCGCGGGGTCCTTTCGCAGGCAGCGGCCGATGATCATCTGGAGCTGGTGGGGGATAAGCCTGGTTAATTGAGTCGGCTCGATCTTGAGGATTTCCGCCATGACTGAAGCAGAACTCTCGCCTTGAAATGCACGCCGCCCGGCAAGCATCTCGTACAACACAGACCCAAAGGAGAAGATGTCCGAGCGGGCGTCGACCGCCTTACCTTCCGCCTGTTCTGGCGACAAATAGGCCGCCGTCCCCATGATCCGGCCTTCTTCCGTCGACAACGCAGCGGAAGAAGAATTCGCCCTTTCGCCATTCAGCGGCTGGGTCAGCTTCGCCAGCCCGAAGTCCAGCACCTTCACCTGGCCACTCTCGGTCACCAGGATGTTCGCCGGCTTCAGATCACGGTGGACGATCCCGGCTGCATGCGCCGTTGCTAGCGCATCCGCGATCTGGATCGCGCATTTCAGGGCGTCACCGAGTTTCATCCCTTTGCGGCCGATCTTCTGAGCAAGGGTCTTTCCGGCAACATATTCCATCACGATGAAGTCGCGGCCGGCATCGGAGGCAATGTCGTGGATCGTTACAATATTCGGATGACTGAGGGCCGAGGCGGCGCGCGCTTCCTGAACGAAGCGCCGCTTTCGTTCCGGATCGGCAACAAGTTCCGGCGGGAGCACCTTGATGGCGACGTCGCGCTTCAGGTGTTCGTCCCGGGCGCGATAGACCACTCCCATCCCGCCTTCGCCGATCTTCTCCTGGATACGATAATGCTGGAGGATTTGCCCAACGAGATCGGGCTGATCTTTGGAGGACTGTTCCTGCGCCAGCACCCGGGCTGCGCCGTCCAGCGCCGGAGAGTCGAGCGGGCTTCGCGATTCCTGATTCAGGAGGGAACGGACCTCTTGCAGCAGAGCCTCATCGCCGGTGCACTTGTCGCGCAGGAATATCTCGCGCCCGGCAGGCGCCACTTCCAATGCCGACTGGTAGATCTGCTTGACCTTCTGCCAGCGCTCAGGATTCATCCGTCTCTCCGACGGGAACTAGTGGCCACGAGTGACCTGAGCAGGAAAGGGAAATTCTGCCTGGGTCCCTTTATGCCGCTGACTTTTCATAAAAGGCTCATGAGAATTCTTTTATAAGCATTTCAGTCAGTGAGCACAAGCGCAAATCCGGGATATCCACCACCCTTTACCGCGCCGAAGGCTTTGGAGTGCGGCGGCATGCCGCCGCTTTTCTTCCCCCCACCCTCTACCTGCACTTTTCACGAAACATCTTTCCTTTGCCGGAAACAAAGTCTCCAGAGGTGATCCACGACAAGCTTCAGCAGCTCGGGCCTCGATCCCGCAATTGATGCCAATCTGATTCCCTATGGGATTGTGCGTTCGGCTCCAGAATACCCTTGGTGCCCGGCCGCATGGTTTGAGCGCAGTGCGCGACCGGCGTTTGTGAAGTCGGTTTTTAGGTTTAAGGTTGATCGGGTCAACGTGAAGGACGACTTTTAGAGGAAGAGGTCTGATACCTCGCAAAGCGGCGGCGTGCCGCCGCACTCCAAAGCGCCTGCGGCGCAGGGCTTCAGCGGAAGTTGTCGATCCGCATGATGTTGGATTCGATGCGGTCTACCTGGCGCCAGATAGCCCAGCGGCGTCGCGCAGAGCAGGTCAATGACGGCGCCGTGAATTGGCGCCGCTTTGTCGCACCTCAAATGCCCCGAACGGTTTCGGGGTACACCGGTGGATGACTAAATTGAAAACCTGATCCATTCAGAACGGCACGCTCTTGTCCATCTCGTCCAGCTTTCGCACTCGGCGGCGGAACTGCTCTTCCGTGCTGAATGTGGCCTTGAGGAAAGCGGTCAGGATTTCCTCCGCCAGGCTGGGCCCGATGATCTGCGCGCCGAGGCAGAGCAAATTTACGTTGTCGTGCTCGACACACTGGTGCGCTGAATAGGTATCGTGGCAGAGCGCGGCGCGGATGCCGTGAATCTTATTCCCGGCGATGGAAGCGCCGACCCCGGTGCCGCAGACCATGATCCCCCGCTCCGCCCGGCCGCTCTTGATTTCGTCGCAAACCAGCATCGCAATGTCGGGGAAATCGACCGGATCCGGGGTGAACGAACCGCAGTCCTTGACGCTGTGTTTCCAGGATTGCAGCAGCTTGATGACCGTCTGTTTCAAGGGGAATCCCGCATGATCGCCGCCAATGGCCAACTTCATCGTCGATCTCCTTTCGATCTGTTACTCCAATGACACTCAGGCTTGATCCATGAGGTCGGCGAATGCCTTGAGCTTTCGCAACCGGGCGCGGTAGGCCTGGTAGAGCCCGTCGGAGTGCTCCCGCAGGGTTCTCCGGGAATTTGTCACCGGCATCTTGGCGGTCGCGGCATCGACCTGGCTGAGCCACTCTGCGGGAAGCGCGCGCGCCCCGTTCAACGCCCCGGAAATGCCGCCGGCGATCGCCGCGAGGCAATCGGTATCACGGCCCAGGTTCACGGCTGCAATAATGGCATCTTTCGGGTTCCCCCGGGTCATCCGGAAGATGCAGATCGCCTTGGTCACCACTTCGTTCGCCGAAGAGAAGGCGTAAGGCGTGCCGCTGCCGTTGTAGACGGCGTCGAATGCTTTGCGCATTTCCCGGAAGTCTTTGCAGTTCTTCGTCCGTTCCAGGCCCCTCTCGATTTCGCTCGCCGCCCGCATTTCGCCGAAATCTTTGCCGAAGCGGGGGTCGCCGGCATGAATGGCCTCGAGGACACTTTCAACCGTTGCGCCCGGTTTCGTTGCTGCCGCTATCGACATCGCCGTGATGGCGGCCCACTGGAGGCCGCGGCTGTTGCTGGTCTGATAGAGTTGGCCAACCTCGAAAACATCGGTGACTGCGCCCTCGACATCGCCCGCGTTGATCAGTCCGATCGGATGGCAGGACCGGGCGAACGAATTCAGTCCCGCGTAGTCGCAGTATCGGCCGATGTCGCAGGCCGGAATGCCGCTCTTCGCCATCTCGAGCAATCTCATTTCGAAAGGCTCCGAGATCATCCCCGCCTGCTCGGGTTTCATGTCGCGGACCCATATCTTCCGGACATCTTCCGCGTTCACGCGATCCTTTTTCTCGATGATTGCGGTGATCATCAGTTTCTGCCGCTCGCAGCCGTCTTCCGTGGTGCCGGGTTCGCGATTCCACCCGTTGTTGTAGTGCTGGTACGGCCTCAGCTGGTCTATGGTTCCGAACTGAGCTTCGATCCTGTCGTAAGTCCACCCTTCGCACGGCGCGCCCATCGAAGATCCGGCATGGCAGGCAGCGATGCAGCCATAGAACTTATCCCGGAGATCGACCGGATCTTTCGAGGCCGGTGCCTGTTGAGAAAAAGCGGTCGATCCGGGGATTGCATAAGCAGCGGCAGAGATTGTCAGGCCGTTGCGCAGGAAGCGTCGTCGGTTCATTGAGGCATCTCCTTAGCCGGTGAATTGAGAGACGGCAAACCAAAGCGATTATATACCGGCCAAAGACAGGAATGGCGAATGACCCATTACGAATGACGAATCAAGCGGAAGTCATGAAATCCAGGACACCCACCACCTTTTAACGCGCCGAAGGCTTTGGAGTGCGGCGGCACGCCGCCGCTTTTCTTCCCCCCACCCTCTACCTGCACTTTTCACGAAACATCTTTCCTTTGCCGGAAACAAAGTCTCCAGAGGTGATCCACGCCAAGCTTCAGCAGCTCGGGCCTCGATCCCGCAATTGATGCCAATCTGATTCCCTATGGGATTGTGCGTTCGGCTCCAGAATACCCTTGGTGCTCGGCGGCATGGTTTGAGCGCAGTGCGCGACCGGCGTTTGTGAAGTCGGTCTATAGCTTTAAGATAGATCGGGTCAATGTAGGAGATGACTTTTGAGGCGAGACGCGTGATGGCCTGAAAGCGGCGGCATGCCGCCGCACTCCAAAGCGCCTGCAGCGCAGGGCATCAGCGGAAGTTGTCGATCAGCATCAGATCTGATTCGTTTCGGTCCGTCTGGCGCCAGATCGCGTGTCGGCTATCACGGGTTACAGAAAAGCTGGCATCGTTGGTGAGCCCGATTTTCTCGATGAAACCCAACTGCGACACCTGGTGGGTTTCAAAACTGAAGAATTTCAAAGGCACCGGGCTGTTTCCGGAGCGCGCTTCGAAATCGAGGTGCCAGATCCCTTTGTCCGCGACCGCCCAGTGACCCATTTGAGCGGATGGAATAACGAGAGACTCTGCGCCGCCATCAACGGGCATGCTCATGATGCCAGGAACGTTAAACTCTTTGATGAAATAGAGCATTTTGCCATCGGGCGATTCAATGGCTTCCAGCCCCCCGTTGCGGGTTACCTGGACGGCCTTGCCGCCCTCGGGCGGCACTTTCCAGATCTGAGCAATTCCCGGCCAGTTGGAGCCGAAGTAAACCCACCGGCCATCCCGCGACCAACTCGGTCTGATGCAATAGGATGGGTCGGTTATCAACTGGCGCGGTGCTCCACCTTCAGCGCTGATCGTAAAGATGCTGAAACTCGAGCCGGCCCCACTATCGAAAGCAATTTGCCGGCCATCGGGCGACCAGCGGGGCGCGCCGGCGGTCCTGCTCCCAGCGAAGGCAGTCAACTGCACAGAATTTGATCCCGCACTATCCGAGACCCAGATTTCGGGGCTTCCGGAACGATCCGATGTGAATGCGATTCTCCTTCCGTCCGGGGAGAACTGTGGATCACGTTGGACCCGTGTCGAAGTGATGATTTGCGCTGCGGGATTCGCAGTTTTCTCCGAGGGAGAAATCTCTTTATGCCAGATGTTCACTTCATAGACCAAGCGCTGATAAGCCAGGCGCGCAGTTGGTCCCCGGGAAACCACAGGGCACACTGCATCTTCAGTCCCGGGCACCCGTCGGGTTTGAGCGCCTCGTGAAGCGGAGATCCGCCAAAGGCTCCTGCGCCCTCCGCGATCTGAGGAGAAGACGACCTCCCGGCTATCGGGTGTCCATACCAATCCATTAACTATCTGTCTGTCATCGGTTAAACGCCACGGCTCTCCGTTCGGCGCACTGTTCACCAGGGGCAGTATGAAAATCTCGTGGGTGATAAACGATGGCATATGCGTGAAGGCCAGGCTCTTGCCGTCCGGAGAAAAAGCGCACTCGAGGTCGCCACCAAACCTCCCAGTCTGGGGTGAAGTTAATCGCTGTCTTTCACCGGTGGCGATGGAAACCAGGTAGATGGCACGGGGGGAGGTATCCGAATCCCTATCTACCACGGCGAGCGATTTCCCATCCGGGGTCCACGCCAGCACCGAGCGCTGGACCCATTCGACTTGTGTGCTGCCTCTGGATAGCTTGCGCTCCGGCCCGCCCAGCGCCGAGATCAGGTAGACGAAACCATCACGGACAAAGGCGATATGGCTGCCGTCAGGGGACCATACCGGGGAAACGTCGGGTTGTGGTTCCGTCGTCAACCGCAGCGGCGGTCCACCGCTTACCAACTTCACATAAATGTCGAAATTGTCCTGCTTCTCTCCATTCCAGCTGAATGCCACCTGGCTGCCGTCCGGAGAGAAACTCGGAGCGCTTTGGAAGCCAGGGTAGGTGGTGAGCGGAATCACCGTGAGCGGCATCTCTTTTTTGGATTCGCTCCGGTAGTAGTAGAGGGCAGCGGCTACAGCCAGAATCAGCAATACCGCAGCCGGAGCATAGATGCGCCACCACCGCCTTGCCGCGGGAACAGATGAAGCCCCGATTGCCCGAATGCTCGAGTCGGACTCCTCCTTCAGGTCCTCAAGGGCTACCTTGACATCACCTATGTGCTGATATCTGCGCGCGGAGTCCTTGCGCAGGCAGCGGGAGATGATCATCTCGAGGTCATGGGGAATCCCGGCGTTCAGTGGGGTGGGTTCGCTCTTGAGGATTTCCGCAACAATCGATACGACGCTGTTGCCTTGGAAGGCGCGGCGCCCTGTTACCAACTCATAAAGCACGGACCCAAAGGAGAAGATGTCCGAGCGCGCATCGACTGCCTTGCCCTCGGCCTGCTCCGGCGACATGTAAGCCGACGTCCCCATGATCCGGCCCTCTTCCGTCGACAGTGCCGCTGAAGAGGAATCTGCCCTTTCCCCGTTCAGCGGCTGGGTCAGCTTGGCCAGCCCGAAGTCCAGCACCTTCACCTGGCCACTCTCGGTCACCAGGATATTCGCCGGCTTCAGATCCCGGTGGACAATCCCCGCCGCATGGGCCGCCGAAAGGGCGTCGGCAATCTGGATCGCGTATTTCAGGGCATCGCTCAGTTTCATCCCTTTGCGGCCGATCTTCTGGTCCAGCGTCTTGCCGGTCACAAGCTCCATCGCAATGAAGTCGATGCCGTCTTCCGATGTGACGTCGTAAATGGTAACGATGTTGGGATGATTGAGGGCCGAGGCGGCGCGCGCTTCCTGGACGAAGCGCTTCTTTCTTTCGGTATCGGCAACAAGCTCCGGCGGAAGCACTTTGATGGCGATGTCCCGTTTCAGATGCTCGTCCCGGGCGCGGTAGACTACGCCCATCCCGCCTGCGCCTATCTTTTCCTGGATGCGATAATGGTGGAGGGCTTGCCCGACGAGATTGGGCTGAGCTTTAGAGGACTGTTCCTGCGCCAGAACGCGGGCTGCGCCGTCCAGTGCCGGCGAGTCGAGCGGGCTTTGCGAGTCCTGATTCAGGAGGGAACGGACCTCTTGCAACAGCGCCTCATCGTCGGCGCATTTATCGCGCAGGAATATCTCGCGCCCGGCAGTCTCCACTTCCAGTGCCGACTGGTAGATCCGCTTGATCTTCTGCCAGCGTTCAGGATTCATCCGTCTCTCCGACGGGAACTAGTGGCCACGAGTGACCTGAGCAGGAAAGGGAAATTCTGCCTGGGTCCCTTTATGCCGCTGACTTTTCATAAAAGGCTCATGAGAATTCTTTTATAAGCATTTCAGTCAGTGAGCACAAGCGCAAATCCGGGACATCCGCCACCCTTTACCGCGCCGAAGGCTTTGGAGTGCGGCGGCATGCCGCCGCTTTTCTTCCCCCCTGCCCGCCATTCGCACTTTTCATGAAATATCTTTCCTTTGACGGAAACCATGTCTCCGGAGGTGATCCATGCCAGACTTCTGCAACTTGCGACCCGATCTCCTTTCCCGGGATTGGCCTCATGCGCCCGCCCATCGTCTCGGTGAAAAAGGTGCCTATATCGTAACCGCCGGTACCTATCAGAAACGCCACTTCTTGAACTCCCCTATCAGGTTGGATCTGGTTCTCAGCCTTCTGTTCCAATATGCGGGCGAGTTTGAGTGGCAACTGCAGGCGTGGGCGGTGCTGTCCAACCACTATCATTTTGTGGCGCTCTCGCCCGGTCATCCGCAAAGCCTGAAGCCCATGCTGGGCAAGCTGCATGAAGCCATCACGAAAGAGCTTAATGCCGAGGACGAAATTGCCGGAAGGAAGGTCTTCTTTCAGTACTGGGATACTCATATAACCTTCCAGCGGTCGTATCTGGCCCGGCTGAACTATGTGCATCAGAATCCTGTTCATCATCGGATTGTGCGTACGGCTTCGGAATACCCTTGGTGCTCGGCGGCATGGTTTGAGCGCAGTGCGCGGCCGGCGTTTGTGAAGTCGGTCTATAGCTTTAAGATTGATCGGGTCAATGTAAGAGATGACTTTTGCGGCGAGATGCGTGATGGCCTGAAAGCGGCGGCGCGCCGCCGCACTCCACAGCGCCTTCGGCGCAGGGCTTCAGCGGAAGTTCTCGACCAGCATCAGATCTGATTCGTTTCGGTCCGTCTGGAGCCTGATTGCGTGGCGGCTGACGCGGGTAACCGAGAAGGTGGCCCGTAGAAAGATCCCCCTTCTTCCAGTGCCCGTGCCAGCGAACATCATTGCAGCACTCGTATTGCGATTGCCGCTAGCCAGTGGGACACCAGCCTGGCGATGATGTTGCAGGAGTGGTATTTACAAATGCCTCCTTACCAATTACGATATTGGTAAGGAGCCGATCCATGATTTCCAAAATAACTTCAAAGTACCAGGTCACCATCCCTCGCGCGATTCGCATCGCGCTCAAACTGGAAGCTGCCGATTCACTGGAATGGACTGTTCAGGATGGTCAAGCCACAGTCCGGCCTGCTGTCAAACCATTTTTGCGTTATCGGGCTGCGGTTAAAGTCGGAGCAGGGAGCATCTCGAAAGATATCCGGCGAGCACAAAGCCTGCGGGCAAAGAAACTGTCATGATCCACCTGCTCATCGACGCCAATGCGCTGATCTCATTTGTCACTGATCGCAATCCGCGCCAGACCGAAATTGTGACGGAATTGATCGAGTCGGCATCCAATCTTGAGAGCAATATCATTGTCATCGGGTCGGTTCTCAATGACCTGGTTTTTGTGCTCGATGGCATTTACGAATGTGAGCCCCAATTTATCGCCAATATCACGAGGGATCTACTTAAGCATCCCGGCATTCGTTTTGAACACGGCTGCTATCCTCAGCGCATCCTGCAGCTCTGGCCCGACCAGATTAAGGAGTACGGGGATGCCATCCTGGCTGCCGCGGCGGTTGAGCTGGCTCTGCCGGTATACACGTTCGACAAACGATTCTCGCGAGAACTCAAGAGATCGGGTATCCCCTCGAAATTGCTGGGTCAGGACAACCGATAGGCGGTCAGCGGAAATTTTCGCTCAGCATCAGGTCCGATTCGTTGCGGTCTCTCAGGCGCCAGATCAGCGGGCTGCCGTCGCGAGTCCATGAGAAGCGGCATCATTGGCGAGAGGAGATGCCTTCCCGGCCCATGGGATGCCCTCCTGGTATGATTGACTTAGTCTAGGACTTAGTCTACTCTGGGCGCGGGAGAATTGTCATGATTGAGGTAAATATTCATGAAGCCAAGACGCACCTTTCACGACTGCTCGCCCGGGTTGCCGCCGGCGAGGAGGTGATCCTCGCGAAAGCCGGCAAACCGGTCGCCCGTCTCGTTCCCTACCGCAAATTGAAGGGACAGCGGCCGCTCGGCGTTGACAAGGGCCGATTCCGCGTCCCGGACGATTTCGACGCCGCTCTCCCCGAGAATCTGCTGACTGACTTCGAAGGTGAATCATGAAGATCCTGCTGGACACCGGCTGCTGGCTTTGGAGCCTTTCAGATCCGGAGCGTCTCAACAAGAAGGCGAGAGATTTTATCTCAAATCGAGCCCACACCCTTTTCTTGTCCGCAGCCAGCTCGTGGGAGATTGCCATCAAAGCCGCGTTGGGGAAACTTCGCTTGCCCGAGCCACCCGAGCAGTACATCCCCGGCCGGATGGCCGCCATGGATGTGCTCGGACTTCCAGTTGAGCATGCACACGCGTTGAGGGTGTTCAACTTGCCGGCGCATCATCGTGATCCCTTCGACCGCATCCTCATCGCGCAGGCGCAAATGGAATCGCTGACCATTCTCACCGCTGATCCGGCATTCAGGGCTTACGACGTGGAGATCTTCTGGGGCGGCCGCACGAAACGTTGAGCGCCGTAAATAGATCCGGAGACACAGTGCTTATCATGGACTGAACCGCAGACCGGGAGCGACTTGCCGGGCTCGAAAGATATGTGTTGTGTCCCTGGATTTCGCAGCGGCATCAGCGGAAGTTCTCGACCGGCATCAGATCTGATTCGTTTCGGTCCGTCTGGAGCCAGATCACATGGCGGTTGTCGCGGGTAACCAGAAGCTGGCGTATCCGGTCAGCACGATTTTCTCGATAGGAAGAGTCCTTTCCCGAAATCCGCTTTGCGGCGACGCCAATAGGCTTTGTATGCCCGGGCGCTGACCTCGGTGGCGGCGGCGGGAACATCGGGAATTTCCACGCCCCAGCAGCGAATGCAATTGGCGACGAGCACCGGCTCGGTGTCACCCACGCAGAGCTGACGCATGGACGCTGGAGGCGGTGTCCGCGGCAACAGCATCGTGATCAGTTCTTCCCCGTCGGCGCCAGGCGCTTAAGTTCCTCGAACCAGTTGAGGACGAGGTTGAGTTCGGTAATCGGGCGGGTCTTGACCTCCGCACGCCTCTCGGTCACAAACCGCCTGCCATCGGGCGTAATGTCATAGCACCTTGTGGGACCGCATGCTGCCTTTTGATACTTGAGAAGCACCCGCGGAGTTCCGGCGCGAAAATCCGGCTGCGAAACAATGTCCACGACCATCAATGTCGTTCGTCCGATGTCCCAGTAGAACAACTCGTCTCCCTTTCGCGACCAGAGAGGCTCACAGCCCCCGCCGTTCGAGATTGTGATCTTTCGGTCCTTTCCCGGAAACGATGTGACATACACCTCATATCGCCCCGACTCGTCCGAGGAGTACGCCAGCCATTGGCCGTCCGGGGAGAATTCCGGGCATTCTTCAAGAGATCCGGTCTTTATAAACGGCTCAACCTGCCGATCGTCCATCCGGAGGAGATAAATGTCATTCGGTGTCAGAGGGTCAGATGCGCTAAAGGCCAGAAAGCGGCCATCCGGTGACCAGGACCCTGGCCACTGACCGTATCTTTGTTGATTCAGCAGCTCAACCGGCTGACCTCCGTCCCAATTCATCCAGGCAAGGCTTAAATTCCCACCCATCGACAGGTCGAAGGTGACTCGGTCGCCCTTCGGTGTCCAGATGACTTTCATCGTGCGTCCTTCGTTCGTCAGTTTCGTCGCCACGCCGCGTGCCAGATCGTAAACCCACACATTCGCGTTGATTCCCTCCGTAACGCAGGCCACTCTTTGTCCATCCGGAGAAAGACGTGGATTCGTGGCGGGTCTCTTCTCCCCGAACGGAGGGATCGGCTCGACTCTCCCTTCTCGATCCACCCAGACCAATTCAATATCGGCATCGGGAACAATACCGCCGGAGACATAGACGAGCAACCCTGACTGGGAAACTGCAAACTGACCGGCGCCGGAGTTGTCCCCAAAGAATGGAAGATTGATCGATTGCATCATCCCTTCGACGACCGGCACCGCAGGCCCTCGCAGCTCCCCCCGGTCCGGGTCAAACGGGACAGCCATCAGAGTCCCCTTGCGCACGTAAACAATATGCCCGGTAGGCACATAACGGGCATCCGCGCCCTCCTCGATCAGAACCTTCCGTTGGCCGGTTTCAATGGACAAGACTTCGATATGCGCCTCGGTGCCGAAGCCGAAGGGCATTACGGTAAACAGTAACGCTTTTCCCCCGGGCAGGAAGTGCGGCAGGACGTGTTTCGATTCCCTGGTCCCGTCCGGTTCCGTCAGTCTCTCCAGCTTCCCCCCAACAGCAGCTACACTTTGAAGATGGCCGGAGTTGCCGATTACGATCCTGCCGTTTGGGCCCCAGCTGGCGCCCGCGGGGGTCCGAGCGCCGGCATCGCACAATACGTTGGGTATGCCGCCTCCCGCAGGGACTTTCCAGAGTTTGCGCTGCGCCCAGAACCCGAGCCACTGCCCATCGGGGGAGAAAAAGGGCGTTCTGCCACCCTCTGCACCTTCGATCTCTTCAGCCTTGGCCCGATTCAGCGGACGACGGTAGAGCTTCGCCGTCGATTCCTGACCATCGGTTTTAGCGCTGTAGACGAGATATCTACCATCGGGCGACAGTGCCAGTTCGGTCCGGTTCAGAGTCTGGCGTTTATCGGATGGTGCTGCACCGGCAGTCAGTTGAGTTCCCGCAGTCAGGTCGATCTTCGACCTGACGACGGGGGCTGGAAGGGGCGTTCGCAACAAACCGTAGATGATGGTTACGGCCATCGCGACGACCATCAGTCCTAAAAGCAGAGCAATTGCTTTCCAGGTCTGAAGCGCCCTTGTCGCAGCGGGAGGTTCGTGAACCGCTGGCTGGACAAGCGCCTCCGTAATCTCGATCCTCGCATCGGCGATGTCGTGCAGCCTGTCTCCCGGGTTCCTCTGAAGACAGCGGCGAAGCAGTTCCTTCACCCTCCACGGTGTGGAGGCTGGCAACAGGTTCCAGTCGGGCACTCCCTCGAGGATCTTGGCCACGGTCTCCGTGACTGTTTCGCCCCGGAACGGGGCTTTCCGGGTAAGGCACTCATACAGCACGCAGCCGAAAGCCCAGATGTCGGCCCTCTTGTCTACAGCCATCCCTTTGGCCTGCTCCGGAGACATGTAGGCGGCTGTCCCCATGATCCGGCCCTCTTCCGTCGACAGCACGGCTGAAGAAGAATCGATCCCTTCGCCGTTCAGCGGCTGAGTCAGCTTCGCCAGCCCGAAGTCCAGCACCTTCACCTGGCCGCTCTCGGTCACCAGGATATTCGCCGGCTTCAGATCCCGATGGATGATCCCGGCCGCATGGGCCGCCGCAAGCGCATCGGCAATCTGAATCGCGCATTTCAGGGCGTCGACGAGTTCCATGCCTTTGCGGCCGATTTTCTGATCAAGCGTCTTGCCGGCAACATACTCCATTACGATGAAATCGCCTCCATCCTCGGAGACGATGTCGTAGATGGTCACGATGTTGGGATGGCTGAGGGCTGAGGCCGCCCGAGCCTCCTGCACAAAGCGCTTTTTCCGCTCTGGATCCGTTATCAGCTCGCGTGGAAGCACTTTGATGGCGACATCGCGTTTCAGGCGGTCATCCCGGGCGCGGTAGACTACGCCCATCCCGCCTGCGCCGATCTTTTCGACTATCCGGTAATGGGCCAAACTCCGGCCTACCAGGCTTTCGATGTCCCCTTTCCCTTGATCCCTGGCCAGGACAGGTGCGACCACTTCTATTGCGGGATCCTTCATGAAGCCTTCCGCCTCCCGTTGGCAGGCCAAGAGAATCTCAACCTCCCTGCGCAGCGAATCGTCTTTCCCGCAGGCTTCTCTCAAATAGTCATCGCGCCTGTCGGGTTCACACTCGAGAGCCGAGCTGTAGATGCGCATGATCTCCTTGCATCGCTCAGGATCCACGGTTTGGCTCCGTAATCAGTGCACCGCCTGGGGGGGATGGCGCCCCATTATAAAACAAGTGGTGTCAGGCAGGTGAAGAGAACCGACAAAGAAATCCGGGACATCCACCACCCTTTGCCGCGCCGAAGGCTTTGGAGTGCGGCGGCGTGCCGCCGCTTTTCATCCCTCCGTGCCCGCCATTCGCACTTTTCACGAAACATCTTTCCTTTGCCGGAAACTATGTCTCCGGAGGTGATCCATGCCAGACTTCTGCAACTTGCGACCCGATCTCCTTTCCCCGGATTGGCCTCATGCGCCCGCCCATCGTCTCGGTGAAAAAGGCGCCTATATCGTAACCGCCGGTACCTATCAGAAACGCCACTTCTTGAACTCCCCTATCAGGTTGGATCTGGTTCTCAGCCTTCTGTTCCAATATGCGGGCGAGTTTGAGTGGCAACTGCAGGCGTGGGCGGTGCTGTCCAACCACTATCATTTTGTGGCGTTCTCGCCCGATCATCCGCAAAGCCTGAAGCCCGTGCCGGGCAAGCTGCATGAAGCCATAACGAAAGAGCTTAATGCCGAGGAAGGAATTGCCGGAAGGAAGGTCTTCTTTCAATACTGGGATACTCATATAACCTTCCAGCGGTCGTATCTGGCCCGGCTGAACTATGTGCATCAGAATCCTGTTCATCATCGGATTGTGCGTACGGCTTCGGAATACCCTTGGTGCTCGGCGGCATGGTTTGAGCGCAGTGCGCGGCCGGCGTTTGTGAAGTCGGTCTATAGCTTTAAGATTGATCGGGTCAATGTAAGGGATGACTTTTGAGGCGAGATGCGCAATGGCCTGAAAGCGGCGGCGCGCCGCCGCACTCCAAAGCGCCTGCGACGCATACCCTTTCAGCGGAAGTTGTCGATCAGCATGAGGTTGGATTCGGAGCGATCCACCTGGAGCCAGATCACATGGCGGCTGTTGCGGGCAACCGAGAAGCTGGCATATCCAGTGAGCCCGATCTTCTCGATGCGGTAATGCTGGAGGTTTTGTCCTCAGAGATCAGGCTGAGCTTTGGAGGACCGTTCCTGTGCCAGTACGCGGGCCGCGCCATCCAGTGCCGGAGAGTCGAGCGGGCTTTTGGATTCCTGGTTCAGAAGGGACCGGACCTCCTCCAGTAGGGCGTCATCGCCGGCGAAAGCCTCTCGCAGAAATGCATCAAGCCTGCAGGCATGCGCGCCAGGCTAAGCCGCACATCCGTTGCGCCGAAGGCTTTGGAGTGCGGCGGCACGCCGCCGCTTTTCTTCCCCCCACCCTTTACCTGCACTCTTCACGAAACATCTTTCCTTTGCCGGAAACAAAGTCTCCAGAGGTGATCCACGCCAAGCTTCAGCAGCTCGGGCCTCGATCCCGCAATTGATGCCAATCTGATTCCCTATGGGATTGTGCGTGCGGCTTCGGAATACCCTTGGTGCTCGGCCGCATGGTTTGAGCGCAGTGCGCGGCCGGCGTTTGTGAAGTCGGTCTATAGCTTTAAGCTTGATCGGGTCAATGTAAGAGATGACTTTTGAGGCGAGATGCGTAAAGGCCTGAAAGCGGCGGCGCGCCGCCGCACTCCAAAGCGCCTGCGGCGCAGGGCATCAGCGGAAGTTCTCGACCAGCATGAGGTTGGATTCATAGCGATCCAGCTGGCGCCAGGTCACCCAGCGGCAGTCTCGGGAAACGGCAAAGCTGGCAGCTGATCCAAACCTGACCGCTGCAGCAAAAGCCGAGGGCCTGAGAACTGCGTAACGTGGCTAGCAGCCGCGTTCTCGGCGTGTCAGCTATTCCGGTCTTCTCCGGCCGCGTTGAAGCCGGCTTGACAATTCGCGCAGCGACTTGAGCTCGGCTTGAGACGGGAATACCGTCCGGAACCACTCCTCAACCGCAGCTTGATCGGCCCGGCTGTTCACCCTGGGATTCCGCGACGAATATCCGGCCAACCGCTTTTTTGCCTCCTCCGCTTTAGCCGGGGAACCGGATTTGTCGAACACCCACGACATCAGGTAATCCTGGATCCTGAAATCGGGATCCTGCGGCTTGCCGGTGCCGAGGCGGACCGGGTACTCTTTCGAGCCTTCCAATCTTTTGACGGCCTCGTCGTATTGTCCCTTCTTGATCGCTTCCATCGCGAGGCAGATCTGGCATTGGACATAAAGATCGTGCACGTCGCGCTGCCCTTCAAAAGGCAGGATCGTCGCGTTCTCGAGCACCCCGTAGCACTCCTTGTGGAAGCCGTTGTTGAGGTAACTCCTCGCCAGCAGGATCTTGATCAAGTCTTCGTCCGGGAATCGCTTCGCCGCATCAACGGCGAGTTTCAGCGCCTTGTCGTGCATGCCGAGCTCGCCGGAATAGCCCGCAAGGTGATTCCAGTTTCGCCAGTCTTTGGGATCTACGGCGAGCGCTTTTTCGAAATCGGCCAGCGCCTTTTTCGAATCGGCATCTTTTTCCAGCCAGGCGCGGCAGATATAGGCGGGAGCATAATCGGGCTGCTCTCCGAATTCGTTGAAAAGACGAAGCGCGTCGTCGGTCCGGCGAAGCCCCCAGTAAACCAGACCCTGGTAGTACTTCGCTTTCCAGTCGGAAGGAAGGGCCTGCGCCGCCCACTGGTACACGGGAAGCAGCTCCTCGCGGAACGGGAAAACCAGGTAGGGCGAAAGGGCTGCGGCTTTCTTCAGTACTTCCAGGCTTCGCCCGGAGTCCTTTTCTTTCAGGAGGTAGGCCTGCCAGTAGCGCACCGTTGCCTGGTCCGGCGCCGACTCCAATAATCGCAATGCGTCCGCCTTTAATCCGAGGCTGGCGTAATAAGCCGCGATCTCGAGATAGGTCTCGTGCGGCAGCTCATTCCGGATCATCGATTTGAAGTTCTCGAGCCTCTTCGCCGTCGGATCGAGGAGATACTGCTCAAACCTGGCAAGGTGATTCAGCGGATCGAGCTCCAGGATCCGGTTCAGTTTGGCGTTCGCCTGTTCCGGATTTTTATAGATTCTATGGGCGGTACTGAGCACCTGCAGCGCCTGGAAGTTGCGAGCGTCATAATCGAGGGAGCGCTGCAGGAACTCGAATGCCCGGCCCCGGTTCCCTTCCATAAGATAGATCTCGCCCAGCTGGCAATAGGCGGCCGAGCGGTACTTCATCGATCGGGCCGCCCAGCCCAGGGTCTCCTTCGCATCGACCAGGTTCCCCATCTTCCGAGCGATGACGCCGTAGACATAATTGGCGTCGGGATCGTACATGACAAAATCGAGGGCTTGACGGGCGTAGTCCAGCGCCTTCGGGTATTCGGCCCGGCGGCAATAAAGCTCCGCGATCCTGGTCATGGCCCTGACGTGAGTGGGATCGCGTTTCAGGCATTCCAGGTATTTCTGCAGAGCCAGTTCGTAGTTCCGCCCTTTTTCCTCGCGTTCCGCATTCTGATAGAGTCCCTCGAGCGTGCCTTCTTCATAATTCCGGAAGTTCAAGGGACGTTTCAGAAGATCGGTGTCCGGATCATCGGAATAGGTCAGCTTGTCGCCGATTTCCACCTGCAGTTCGCCCTTCCTCACCGTCGCAGCGATTTTCCGGTCGAACACCTCCATGGGTTTGAGCGCCAGCTTCTCGCGGAGTATCTCTTTACCGGCCGAGCGAACCACCAGGATTTCATCGATTTTTTGCAGGGCGCAAAATGAAATCGTCACCAAGTCACCAGCTGTCCTGGCGTTGAGAACTCCGTAAGGAGTCGCTTTAACCATGGGTCCGATATCCTTGTAGGGAAACCAGACCTCGTGCCATTGGTCGGCCGAATAGGGCGCGAAAAACTCGTGATCGTTCTGGTCCAGGAGCCGGCCGTTCTGCGGCTCGAAATAGGGTCCATCGGTGTCGGTGAGCAGGCTCTCCCATATTGCGCCGGCACCCGAAAGCGGCCAACGGAAAAATTTCTGCCCCGGCACATCCTCGTGCATAGCCCAGTGGCCGTAGCCGAATTTGGAGTCATGCCAATAGCCGCCGGAGAAATCGTTGAACGCGCCATGGATGAAAAAGCTGCCTTCGTCGGAATCGTCGTGTTCTTTATAGAAGGCCAGGTTTCTTCCATTTTTCATCGGCCAGGGCTGTTCCGGCACGGCGTAGTTGTGACCGATATATTTGGTGCCGGGGAAGATGAACTCGAGGTCGCTGCTGAGCTTGTTGGCGGCGTTCATCCAGACATAGTAGGACTGGTGGAGCGGCTGAGGGTTGTACCACAGCGCCCGGCTTTCGAAATAGGCCTTGTCCGGCCAGAGGATAAATTCCATCCGCCATTGGGTTCGCGAGGGCAGATCCATGGCGCCCACGAAGCAGCTTACGCTGCCGTCGGGGTTGGAGCGGGTCATGTAATCCACCGGTGTCGCGGTCGCCGGCGTGTGGCCCACGATTCCGAAATTGAGCTCAATCCCTCCGGAAGTCCAGGGCCCGCGTAGCGCTATGTGGCGGAATTTCATCGCCTGGTTGAAATAGATGAACTGCTTGCCGGTGCTCTTTTCGATCGCCCCGATGAGCTTCCCCCCTTCGCCCGGCATAACGAAAAGTTGCAGGAAAGGATTCTCCATCCGGACGACATTCCACGGCTGGTCCGAACCGGTGTAGCTCAACTTGTCGAAAAAGAAATACGGGTAGAGCCGCGGGCCTTTTCCCCAGATGCTGGATCGGGTCATGATCGGCGCCGGGTCGGGCCCCGAAAACGGGTAGGTTTTGAAAACCCTATTCTCTTCCTTTACGGTGGCCTGTTGAGCCCAGGAAAGGGTCGAGGAGATCAGTATTCCCAGCCCCAGCAGCAGATGAATACGCCGCATCATAAATCCTCCCATATTCGGCAATCGTATTAAGAACTTCGGCGGCTCCGATGTACGTCTTCCGTGCTTCTGTGAAAGCCCAGCATAATACACGTAAGGCGCAGAACAAGCACGCCCCGGAAGAGACCCCGGCAACCTTCAGCCATTTCCTTCAGCGGAGTTGGAAGGACTGTCGACTTGCTGGTGATTTGCATTAGTTTTGACCCACCAGCAATTCGCTCTTGATCCAATAAGAATGCGGGTATCAGCCTCCTTTTTTTGTCTCTGTCCCATGCAAAAGCTCCAGTGCCCGCAGAACCCGCATCGAATGGTCGGTTTGAATCAGATCCATCCCCCACTTTATCACTTTCTGGTACTCCGCGATGCTTTCGTTGGGCCCCAGGGAATCGGCAAAAACCCGGATCCCCAGGTCATGACAGCGCCGGATCAACTCGGGAGAAAGGATCCGCCAGTTGACATCGACGGCGTATGGCTTCAGCTCCGCAGCCAATTCCTCCAGCTTTTTCGGGTCGCCCAGGGGCGGGAGCCTGCGAATGCGCGGATTGATCTCTTTGAGCTTTTTCAGATAGACGGCGTTCTGGTATACGACTGTATGTTCCACCGCCTGATGCTTCTCCAGAATGGCGGCCAGGGTCTCAACCGGAATGGCTTTCGCATCGCAATAGAGCTCAACCTTGCCTCGGACAGCGGTGAGGAACTCCTCCAGCGAGGGTACTTTCACGCCGGCGAAAGGCCGTCCGAACCAGGCGCCCGCATCGAGGCCTGCCAGCACGGAAGCTTCGGTGGCGGAGATCTGGCCGGTTCCGGTTGTCGTGCGATTCAGGGTTGCGTCATGAAGCAGGAAAAACTGGCCGTCTTTCGATGTGCGGACATCAAATTCGATAAAATCAGCCCCGAGGCGCAACGCTTTTTCAAAAGCAGGGAGGGTATTTTCCGGGGCATACCGGCTGGCGCCTCGATGCAGGGAAATCTGAACCCGGCGAGCCGGAAGGCGTTTCCCAAGGGCGCGAGACACCACTTCCTCCGGCAGGTCGGTCTGAATCCAATCGGCACCGTCTGAGATGACACGATCCCAGACTTCGGGTCGATCCCAAACCTGACCCAGAGTCTTGGCCTGCACTTTGACCCCTTTCCGATGGAAAACGCCGGCGATTTCTGCGGTGAGCTCGTCGGCATCGATTTCCACCGCTTCCGGCCTCACCAAATCGATCCACTCATCCCGGCCAAAAGGTGGATGCCATTTGGGCATGATGGCAACCCGTCCCCTGGATGATTCCTGAACTCGCCTGAGATTATCCAAGCGGTCAAAGACCACAGCCTGTTTCTCCATGCCGGCGTCCAGAATCTCCCTGGCCAGCAGTCCGGGATTAACTTCCTTGCAGTCGAGGTAGAGGTTGATTCTTCCTTTTGCCAGATTCATCACTTCCCGCAGCGTTAAGAGACGCTCGCCGGCATAGCGCGCGGCAAACCACGATCCGGCATCCAGCCGCAGGATCTCTGCCAGGCTCTGATCCCTTACCCTGCCTGAGCCATTGGTCATTCCCTCAAGGAGGGCGTCATGCGCAAGCAGGTGGTTCCCGTCCCGGCTCAGTCGGACATCAACTTCCGCCCATTCGAAACCATCCTCGATTGCGAGCAGGATGGCGGAACGAGTGTTTTCCGGTGCCTGGCGGGCCATGCCGCGATGCGCCATCACCTGGAATGGCCGCGCCGGCTGGAGCGGCTGGTAGAAGGGAAAGTTACCCGCTGAGGCCGCCGGAGAGAACAAAAGCAGGCAGGCTGAAAACAGCAAGGCCAGCCTTCGTGTGATGGAATCTAGGAGCGGGGGCATGATGGCTCCTCTTTTTGAAATGGAGAACGCAGGGCCTTCGTCAGCTTCCGATAATCCGGGCCGATCCACCCCGCGCCCAGCAAAAATAGGCCTGCAATCGCCAGGCAGGCTCCCAGCTGCAGGCTCTGCGGTTTATAGGAGAATTTCAGGGTCGATTTTCCGGCCGGCATGGAGACAGCACGGAAATTGTAATCGGCCCTATAAATGCGAGTTTTCCTCCCGTTCACTTCAGCCGACCAGCCCGGGAAATAAGTGTCGAGGAGCAGTAGGAAACCCGGACGCGGGAACGCCGCTTCGATCACGATTTCATCCGGCTCATAGGACGCAATGTGCACAACCGCATCCGATTCCGAGGATGTGGCGCCTGGTTCGACTGGCGGCGGTTCTTCTTCTAAAAGAAGCGTATCGGCGGGATCAAAGGTTCCGGAGCGGACTTTCGCCAAAACGCTCGCCGGATCCCGATCCACTTGATAATCAAAAACCGCCAGTGCCCGCTCGCGATATTCCTTATAGCGATATATATCAACCTCGCTCGAGTATGCCAGTTCAAAGAAGTTCGGGTCGATCCTGGCCGATTTCGGCAGCATGACATATTTGATATTCAAGAGCTGCAATCCCGGCGGAAGGCTGGAGGCTTCGGAATAGAAGAAGAAATCTCCCGCCTTTCCCGTGATGAATTCTTCATAACGTTTCACGGTGACAAAATCATTTCCTCGAACGTCATTCAGGTTGAAGACCTCTGCGGTATTGGGAGGGAGTGCCGGTCCGGCGCCAAGGATCCGGAAAAGCGATCGATCCTGCTTGAGCCAGGAGATGGCCGAGGTTTGCGGATAATAAAGTTCACGGGAAATGGCGGGATTATAACCCATGCCGAACCACAGCAGCTCAAAAGCAGTCCAGCCCAGGCACGCAGTCCGCGCGAGCCTCCGCCACCAGAGATTGGAGCACGGCACAAACGCCAGAAGCCCCACGGCACCTATACCGCCGGCGAGGACGGCAAGTTGCCGGTACAGGAACGATCTGTGGGCTTCGTCCAATTGATAAAGCTGTGGACCAGCCTTGTACGCTAGAAGCAGGAGTGTAAACCCTACGGAGATTCCGAAACCCGCGGCAGCCAGGCGGATTTTGCCCGTGACCGAAGTTCGCCCCATCGAGTCCAGGCCGAGTCCGGCCAGCACCGCGACGCTGAATATTGCCAGAAGCAGAAGGCGGGTGTGGTTGATGCTGTTCAGAATCGGCAGTGCCCGGATAACCGATGGCAGCGGCGGGATGCCAAAGATTATCAAAAGCGAAAAAAGCGCAAGCAACATGTAAAAAAAGGTGAGTTTGCAGCGCCGGCCTATAATGGCCCAAAAAGCGAGAAAGAGCGCGGCAATACCCACATAGCCGGTCCTTTCGCTGAAATTATCGTTCTCGGTCCGCCCCGTCAACTGTGGCAGGTCTTCAAATCCAGTATTTGGCGCGCCGGAACAGTAAGGGAGCAAAAAATAGGCCAGGGCTCCCGGCATCAGGTGACTATCCCAGCGTTCGAGATTCTGGCTGGCGATGGCGCTGGAGCTTTCCGGGTAATATTCCAAATAGGGAAGCAGTTGAGGCGCTGCCAGAAGTCCGCCTGCGGCCAAGGAGCCTGCCAGTAAAAGCGCGATCCAAAGGCGGCGACCCTCGATATGTCCGGCCAGGCGGAAAAGCACATAGGCTGCCATCCCGCCAGTGACGTGGACAGCCGTCGGCGGATGGCCTCCCAGGAGCATGCAGCCGTAGGCGATCGCCAGCCCCACTCCATTGCGCAAAGCATGTACCGTAAAACGGCGGGGCTCCTTCGCCGATGCAAGTTTAAACTGCTTTTCGACATAGTAGAAAAGCAGGGGAAGCCACATCGCGCAGTTCACGTGCGGATGGCCCAGCCATGCGATCATAAATCCGCTCAGGCTGAAAACCAGCCCGGAGAGAAAGGCCGCCGGCAGGCAGGCGCCCAGCGTCCGAACATAAAGCATCATGAAACTGCCCGCCAGAAAGAGTTTCAGAAAGGCCGCCGGGCCGGCGGCGTAAAAAGGGTCGATGGGTGCGGTGATCAGCTGAATAGGAAACAGCAGCGCGCCTTGAATGGAAGCCAGATTGGGCAGGCCGCAGGCGATATGGGGATTCCAAAGAGGGAAATCCCCCTGACGGACGCGCTGCTGAACGAAAATGTGTTGCGGTATGAAGCAGACAGACTGATCTGCCAGAAGGGCATTGCCCGGATTTCCCCGCGCAATTCCATCCCACGGAGGATTTTCCAGAATCCCGTCGGCGGGCACCAGCCCTTTTCCATTCAGCAGGGCATCATGCAGGAGTACTACCAGGATGGCGGCGAAAGCGACGATCCAGAGCAGCCCACGCTTCGCTGAAATCGGATTGTCGGAACGCCCTTCCCGTTCGCCGCAGGCATTCGGCGCAGGCAAGGCGGCGTTTTCACTGGAACCGGCCTTTGTCTTACGGCTGCGCATGAGGACCTCGCGGACGATTTGGGCATGAGTGTATCCCAAAGTCCAGGGGCATTACTGGCCTCCGCTCATCATGGAATACTGACACTGCCGGCGGATGCCGAAGGATATCGATCGAATAGCTGAATGACTGATTTATCATCCGATACCGCGCCCCGGAGCCAACCGAGTATGAAATCGTGGATCACGATGGTCTTAAGGGGTCTGTCATAGACCGTTTCCTGCCTCTGTCCGGCCAGCTTTACCAGGAAGGGAACGCGAGGATCCGTCCGGCCGTCGAACCGATAGGCGTTCCGCCAGGAGTGATCCGCTGTGATGATAACAGTAGTGCTTTCCATAATCCCGCCGCATGCATCGCTCGCCGAATATCCCCGATCGCCCGGTCCGCGAGCGCAAGATTGTCCAGGTAGCCCGCCGTTCCGCGGTTGGCCGCGGTGAACGTATTACTGAATCGATCGAAGATATACGGGGCGTGCGGAACAGGCAAATGAATATACAGCAGATCTATCGCGGGATCGACAGCCCATTCCCTCGCAGCCTTCAGCATCGATTGGTATTGCCTGATGGATTTTTGCACTGCCAGGGACTGGCCAAAAAGGGAAAAACGCGGGGTTTCAAACACGCTGCGCAATTGGTTGAGTATCAGCATCGGGAAGTCGCTGCCCATGCTGTTCCGCTGCAATGCCTGGTCTTCCCAAATACATCGGTCCAGACATGGTGCCAAGGCATCACAATAGGGAATAACCCACCCTACCAGGGCGGTTCGGAACCCCTCAGCGTGCGCCTCTGAAAAAAAACTGGGTTGCGTCCTCCAGTCGACCCACCGATCGGTGCCTGAGAAGGAAACCATGAGCTGGCCGGGAGCGGTTGGTTTTACTTCAGCGATCTCTCTCCCCGAAAGTAGTGCCGGCACCGACATCCGGGTTTCGTTCGCCGGGGAATAGGCGTTGGTAACATAGATCGATTGGGTCCGCAACGCATCCAGTTCGGGCAGTTTCAGCGTCGGAATTCGCTCGGAAAACGCCTGCCGCTGATCCATCTCGTCAAAAATCAGCAATAAAATGCGCCGACCCGGGACACCCGCCCTCTGGGGCGCCGGGGTGAAGACATTTGCGGAGGGTGCCGGACCGGGGATCTGAAAAAAAATCGAAACGGCGGCACGAGCGATCGAATACACGGCGAGAGGGCTGAGAAGAGCTACCAGAGCCGCCAGTGCGGGGAAAATCCTTCTCCTCCAGAGATAGAGAAAGAATAGGAAGAGAGCCGCTATCAAAAGCGCCAGGGCTTCCCGGAGGCGATCCTCGCTCAGGTATAGGATAAAAAACTTGAAGCGGTAATAGGCATCAATATCAAAGAGCGCCTGTGTGCGAAGCACACCGATCAACGACGCGGCAGCGGGCAATAGCAGGCACACCGCGGCGATCCGCGTGCCGCGTGTTTTGGGTTCACGGCGCGCGAATGCAATCCAAAACGAGTACAGGCCCGTGAGAAGCAGGATGTTGACCAGTACCGCTGAGTAATCGGCTCGACCAGGAGACCATTTCAGATAATAGCTGAGACGCGGATCGGAGGAATCGAAGAGTTCGAACCATACGCGGATCACGGTGAGGCTCGCAAGCGAAAGAGCCAGCGTGAGGTTCTCAGTTGCTTTTTTCATTTCGATTGCGCAGAAGGTAAAGCCGCCTGGTAGCTAAGGACAGTTGCCGCGACATCACAATGTCAAACCGTCGTCTGCAGCATTCCTCGAAAAAGGCGTGATTCAAATGGGTGAAAAGTTGATCGCGGCCACGGGCCACGAGCTGGAACTGCGGATCCTTGGGATCGACGTACTCGATCACGGAAGGAAGCGATTAGCCGGCGGCGGTGTTGGCAATTCGCGGCCATCCCTCTGCAGCACGGTTTTATCTTGCCCCGGCGGGCCTGCCCCATTATGTTAAGGCGCCGAGGGACCCGGGAAATTTGAAATCTGCGGTTGTTGTCCGTGGCGGCGAATTGCTTGGGACGTTGCCCATGAGGACCGTTTTTGGACCCGAAACCGAAGGTTGAAAACCTGACACCATGAAATGGCGGATATACTGGGAATTTGCGCGACCATTCACACTGTTGTCGCCGGCGATAGGGATCATCGCCGGAGGATTGGTCGCCTTGGGAGCCCATCCGAGCGGCTATTCCCCATGGGCTGATTCCTCCTGGAAGGTTGCGGTCAACGTCGCTCTCGGGGCGTTAATGGCCGCCACTTTAAATGCCGCATCCAACGGCCTGAATCAGATTTTCGATCTCCAGATAGACTGCATTAACAAGCCCCAGAGGCCCTTGCCTTCCAGGCGGCTCCAGCGGAACGATGCATGGAAGTTCACGACGGTCGCCTTCCTGATCGGCCTTCTTCTGGCCTGGTCGGTCAACCGGGAGTGTTTTTGGATCGCTTCGATTGCCAGCCTGCTGACAACTGCCTATTCGGTTCCGCAGATCCGGATCAAGCGATGGAGCTTGCCCGCGGCGCTCACCATAGCGCTGCCGCGGGGCCTGCTTCTGCTGGTGGCGGGCTGGTCGACCGTGAAATCGACTATCAATCCTGAGCCGTGGCTCCTTGCCCTGCCGCTGGCTCTTTTTATGACCGGAGCTATCGTCACCAAGGATTTTTCGGACATCGCCGGCGATCGCTCCGGCGGTTGCAGCACCTTGCCCATAATCTTCGGGGTCCGGAAAACGGCGTGGATTATCGCGCCATTCCTCGTGCTTCCCTTCCCGCTTTGGAGTTATTTCGCCTGGTGTGGTTGGCTCAGCGTTCCGCCCGGCGGAATATACCTGCTTTCCACCCTGCTGCCGATTCTCGGAGCCTACACCGATTACCGGATCCTGAAACACCCGGAAGAGCTCAGCCAGGGAGAAAACCACATCTCCTGGAAAATGATTTATCTGATGATGATGCTAGCGAACGTCGGGCTGGCGGTCCTCTACTCTCTGCTTCTCTTGCCCTGAGAATTTTCTCCAGGAATCAGACGACGACAGACTCGCGGTATTCCCCGAAGATCCGGCGCATGGCTTGCGAGATTTCCCCGACGGTTGCGAATGCTTCGACGGCGCCCAGGATAAACGGAACGAGATTCTCCTCGGATGTGGCGGCTTTTTCCAGTTGCTCCAGAGCCTTTGAGACGGCTGCGCCGTCACGGGTCGCCCGCAATTCAGCCAGCCTGCGGCGCTGGTTTTCGCCCACGGATTCATCGACTACGTGGAGATCGATCGGCACTTGCTCGCCTGTCGTAAACCGGTTGACGCCGACGATAATGTTTTCGCCGGATTCGATCCCTCTCTGATAGCGATAAGCCGACTCCTGGATTTCCCTTTGCACGTAGCCGATCTCGATGGCGCGAAGCATGCCTCCCAGATCATCGATCTTGCGGATGTACGTCTCGGCTTCGGCTTCTATCCTATCCGTCATTTCCTCGATGGCATAAGAACCGCCCGCCGGGTCGACTGTGTTGGTCACCCCGCTCTCATAAGCGAGGATTTGCTGAGTTCGCAGCGCGGTCCGGGCTGCGCTTTCACTGGGAAGCGCCAGGGCTTCGTCGAGCGAGTTGGTGTGGAGAGATTGCGTGCCGCCGAGCACCGCTGCCAGAGCCTGCAGCGTCACGCGCACGATATTGTTTTCAGGCTGCTGAGCCGTGAGAGTGCTCCCTGCGGTCTGGGTGTGGAATTTCATCGCCCAGGACTTGGGACTTCGGGCGCAGAAACGCTCGCGCATGATGCGCGCCCAGAGCCTGCGGGCGGCGCGGTACTTCGCGATCTCCTCGAGAAAGTTGTTATGCGCGTTGAAAAAGAAGGATAACTGCCCTGCAAATTCGTCAATTTCAAGGCCGGCGTCCACGGCTGCCTGAACGTAGGTAATGCCGTCGGCAAGCGTGAAAGCAACTTCCTGGGTAGCGGTGGAGCCGGCTTCCCTGATGTGGTAGCCGCTGATGGAGATCACATTCCAGTTAGGAACCTGCTTCTGACAAAAGGCAAAAATGTCGGTGGTCAGGCGCAATGAGGGCTTGGGCGGATAAATGAAAGTGCCGCGGGCGATATATTCCTTCAGGATGTCATTTTGTATGGTTCCGCGCAGGTTCGCCCAGGCAACTCCCCGCCGGCGGGCTAGGGCGAGGACCATCGATAAAAGAATGGCGGCAGTGCTGTTGATGGTCATCGAAATCGAGACTTTTTCCAGCGGGATATCCCGAAGCAGGACTTCCATATCTTGGAGGGAAGGAATGGAAACCCCCACTTTTCCGACCTCCCCGGCTGCAAGAGGATGGTCCGGATCCATGCCCATCTGGGTTGGAAGGTCAAAAGCGACGCTCAGGCCCGTCTGTCCCTGGCGCAGCAGGTACTGATACCGTTCATTCGATTCCGCGGCTGTGCCGAAGCCGGCGTATTGGCGCATGGTCCAAAGCCGCCCGCGATACATGTTCGGGTAAATCCCTCGGGTAAAGGGAAACTCCCCGGGCCGCCCCAGTTTCACCGGAACAGCTTCCGGCGAAGCCGCCACTCCCTCGCTCATATCAAATCTCCTATCATTGTAAAAGTGCCAAGCTGGAGCGATAAGTTATTATATTTTAACAATTATGTCATATCGCACTCAGGCGAAACTAAGTTCATTATTGACAGGTCCGTCCGGCTTCTTTAACATTCTAGCAGGACAGAGGGGCTTTTCCAGCCATCGAATTATATCCTGACTGGTGGAGAAGCCGGCTGGCAAGGAGAATAGGATGTTGGACGAAGAAATCAAGCGTCTCATGAAGAGCCTGGGGGAATCGATCAATGAAACTCTGGGCGAATCCCCGAAAATCAACGGCTCCATTCAAGCCATTCGGGATGCCGGCTACGAGGTAAACCTCATTATCGAGGCCAAGATCGGATTCAACCGGAAGAGCAAAGGGGACGAAGAAGCGGCAACTCTGCCTGAAAAGATTGATGGACCGGTCCGTCTGCGCATTACCAATGAAGACGCTAAATTCCTCAGATCATTAAAGATAGCTGTTGATTTAGAACCCTGATCCGGGTCCCTCCCATCCTCTCGGAAAACGGCAGGCCGATGGAGCGTGCTACCGCGTCGGGAAGGTTGAGCCAGTTTCTCTTGGGATAGTCTCCCCTCGATCGGTTTTCCTGCAGAGACTTTTTGTTACCTGATCGATGATGAAGCTTGGCACTAGGGAGCGGGCTCAACAGCTTTCAGCTGCACGGGTTCAACCGGCTTCACCTGTTTATTCTCGCTCATGTTGCACTTGCCTTCGAAGAACGCGCCGGCTTCGATAATCAGGCAGGGAGTATAAAGCTCTCCATAGACTCTGCCGTCCTTATGAATTTCGACGCGGTCGGAAGCGCGGATCACCCCGTGGAACTCGCCGTTGATCGAGATCCGTTTGATCAAGACCTCGGCCTCGACCTTCCCTTTGGATCCTATGGCCAGGACTCCCTCGGACCGGATTTTGCCTTTTATGATGCCATCAACGCGGAATCCGTCTCTAAAACTGATCTCTCCGTTCAATTCCACGCCTTCCCCCAAAAGGCTTTGGATTTCGTCCGGTTTCTCTTTGCCAAATTTCATAGTCCGACTCCCTTGGGCTACTTTCGATTCTCGGTGAGGATACCATATACCCGGGCAAGATCGTCCGGGCTGTAAAAGTGGATGCGGATCTCCCCCGCACCTTTTGCATTTTGAGTGGTGACAATTTCGACCTTGGTTGCAAGCCATACTCTCAGCCGGTCGGCGGCGGCGGCGGTGTTCGGGTCCATCCCCCGGGCGGGTTTGGTGCTTTTGCGGTTATGTTTTTTGGCCCACCTTTCCGCCTCCCGCACAGACCAGCCGCGGGCGGCAATGGTAGTGGCGATGGTGGCCATTTCCGAAGGTGAAAGGGTGGCCGAGAGCAAAGCGCGGGCGTGGCCCGGGGAGATTTTACCTTCCGCAACCATGAGTTTGACGGCGGAAGGTAGTTTCAGAAGCCGAAGGGCGTTGGCGACCGTGCTGCGTTCTTTTCCGATGCGCTCTGCCAGCTCTTCCTGGGAAAGCCCGAGGTGATTGAGGAGGTTCTGGAAGGCCTGCGCTTCTTCGATCGGATTGAGGTCTTCCCGCTGGATATTTTCGACCAGGGCCTGCTCGAGAAGATTGTCGTCGGGCACATCGCGGATAACCACGGGCACTTTCAAAAGCCCGGCACGTTGTGCTGCCATCAAGCGGCGTTCGCCCGCAACCAGCTGGTAGCGATCTCCGAACGGGCGCAACAGGAGAGGTTGAATCACCCCATTCACCCGGATCGAGGCGGCCAGCTGATCCAGCTTCACCTCGTCGAATTTCTGACGGGGTTGCAGCGGATTGGGGCTGATTTTGTCAATATCGATTTCGTTCAGGGCGATGCTGGCGCTAGATTCTGTTTCCGGAATCAGAGCTCCCAGGCCCCTGCCCAGCACCTTTTTTGTCATGGTTCAGAATTTCCTTGGCTAAACTGATATAACTATCGGCCCCTTTTGACCGTATGTCATATAAAATAATAGGCTTGCCAAAACTTGGCGCCTCGGCCAGACGCACGTTCCGGGGTATGACCGTGTGGAGCAGGCGCTCCTGAAAATAGCCTTTTAGGTCGGCGCGCACCTGGTTGCTAAGGTTGGTGCGCTCATCGAACATGGTCAGGACTACCCACCTTAAAACCAGTTCAGGGTTAAATCCGCGTTTCACACGCTGAACCGTTTCCATCAAGTCGGTGATTCCCTCAAGGGCGAAATATTCGCACTGGATGGGAACCAGGACTGATTGCGCTGCAACCAGGCCGTTCAGGGTCAATATGTTCAGGGATGGCGGCGTATCGATCAGGATGTAGTCGAAGTGCGGCAGTACCGGCTCAAGCAACTTTTTGAGAACAAATTCGCGTTCCGGCATTTCGAGCAACTCGATGGCCGCACCGGTCAGGTTTTTGTCCGCGGGTGCGAGCTTGAGATTATCGAGCTCCGTCGGAACGATGATAGATGCGAGAGGCTCGTCGAGGATCATGGCATGATAGACGCTCCGCCTCACCGCCGATTTGGCTAAACCCAAGCCGCTGGTGCAGTTGGCCTGGGCATCCGTATCGACAACCAGGACGCGCATGTCAGCCATAGCCAGGGCAGCGGCCAGATTGATGACGGTGGTGGTTTTACCCACTCCCCCTTTCTGGTTTGTGATGGCAATGACCTTGGCCACGCACCCTCCGGAACAGGTAACGGGGGGAGAATATCATAGTTATTTGAGTCGGCTCAAACAGAATCAGGCGCAAAACCGAGTTTCACGTGAAACATTCGGCGGTTTTGAACCAGGATGACCGCCAGGACCTCGATTTTTATCTTGCCGCACCCCTGAATAGTCACCTTAGCCAGCTCCACATTCTGGATTGGAGGTGCTTGCAGATTCGAAAATGAAGGGGGGAGAAAAATGTTTCACGTGAAACATTATGAAGAGCGGCCGGAATAAATCGACAAAAACCAGCCTTCACGGAAGGGGCAGCCGTGCCTTTCCAAGAGCTCAGTCTTCTTTTCCCAGACTATGGGGTCCTCCAGAGCCAGGGTTTTGCCATGGAAAAGGTAAAAAAGGGTTTCCTTCGAGCTCTGCTTTAAAAGCTCCTCTGCCTCCGGCCGGCTCAACTTGAGAGCTTTCCACGAAACCGAAATCCAGTTCCCACCTTCCGGTTCGCCCACCAGAAAATCAGCCAGGCGTTTTTGCACAATCCTCGTGCCACTCAGGTTCAACTCCCGCGTCACCGCTTCCAGAAAGGTAACCCGCTTCAGCCGGCTCTCCACCAGGCAAAGCCTCAATCCGGGCCGAAGAATGCGAATGGGAATCGCAGGGAACCCGGCGCCGCTGCCGATATCCAAATGAACTCCTGGTTCCTTGGGCATGTGTCCGGCTGCCCAGATCGCTTCGCAAAAAAGCGCTTCGAGAGACCGCCATTCCAGCGAAGCCGTTAGATTCACCCTGGCATTCCATTTTTCCAGGAGCTGCAAATAACGGCGGAATTGACGGGCCTCTTCCGACGTGCCGGCAATGCCGAACTCGCCCAAGGCCTCGACCAGCAAATTCTCCAGGTGCTCAGTCATCCTGCACCGTGCCATCCGGCTTTCCCGCCCGGGAGGCGAGGTGAAGATTCAGGATCGAAATGGCCGCGGGGGTCACTCCGGGGATCCTGGAAGCCATGCCCAGATCCAAGGGCTGAATCCGCGAAAGCTTTTCACGGATTTCTCGGCTCAGCCCCTCAATCTTCCAATAGTCGAAATCGCTGGGAATCTTTCTTGTTCCAGCCTTTTTCATCCGTTCTGATTCCACAGATTGCTGTCGGATGTAGCCTTCATACTTCACTTCAATTTCAGCGATTTGTTCTGCCTCCGGAGCGAATCTCAAGCCAGCGCCGTCCAGAGCCGGACGAAAATCCACCCATGCGACCTCGGGACGGCGCAGCAGCTGCTCCAATGTCGTGCCCTTGGCCTCAATACCCAATTTCTCAACCAGCTTCGGCAAGGTTGCCGGATTGCAGCGCTGCGTGCGCAAAAACCGCCGTAGCTCCTCCACTTCAGTGTACTTGGCCCTAAACCCTTCGAAGCGTGATTCCGGCACCAGCCCCAGTTGGTGCCCGATCGGGGTGAGGCGGCGGTCGGCATTGTCGATGCGCAAAAGCAACCGCAATTCCGATCGCGAAGTGAACATCCTATAAGGTTCATCCACCCCGCGGGTCACCAGATCGTCGACCATGATTCCGATATAACTCTCCTGCCGGGGAAAGACCATCGGCGCTTTGTCCCCGGCTTTCAGCGCTGCGTTGATACCCGCAACCAGGCCTTGCGCTGCCGCCTCTTCATACCCCGTCGTCCCGTTGATCTGTCCGGCATGGAACAATGCGGCGACCTTCTTGGTCTCGAGCGTGGGATAGAGTTCGGTGGGCTGGACGAAATCATATTCAATCGCATAGCCGGGACGGATCATTCTGGCCTCCTCCAGACCTTCAATCCGGTGCAGCGCCTCCTGCTGTACGTCGACCGGCATGCTCGTCGACAGCCCGTTCAAATAAACCTCATGGGTATCCAGGCCTTCAGGCTCCAGGAAGATCTGATGGCGGTCTCGATCCGCAAATTTTACGACCTTGTCCTCAATGCTCGGACAATACCGCGGCCCAATTCCCACGATTTCGCCTCCATAAAGAGGCGAGCGCCGCAGATTCTCCCGCAGGACCTTATGGACTCTTTCATTGGTGTAACCGATAAAACACGATATCTGCGGCAGCTCCACCCGGCGGGTGGAGAATGAAAAGAAGGTCGGCTCCGAATCCCCCTGCTGCTCCTCAAAACGGGAATAGTCAATCGTCCGGCCATCCAGTCGCGGCGGCGTGCCGGTTTTTAGGCGCCCGAGCACAAATCCTATTTCTTGCAGATATTGCGCCAGCAAAACTGATGCTGCTTCACCGTTCCTGCCCGCCGCATACTTCATGTCACCCACATGGATCAACCCATTTAGAAAAGTCCCGGTGGTAATGACAACCGACCGCGTCTGAAAACTCCGGCCATCCAGAGTGGTGATGCCGCTGATTCTGCCGCCCTCCAGAATCATCCGGACGACTTCGGCTTGATGCAAAAAGAGGTTTGGCCGCGACTCTAATAATCGTCGCATCTCATTGCGATATTTAGACTTATCGGATTGACAGCGAGGGGAACGAACCGCCGGGCCGCGGCTTGCATTGAGCAGGCGGAACTGGATCCCGGTGCGATCGGCAACCACCCCCATGATGCCGCCTAAAGCATCGATCTCCCGCACCAGGTGACCTTTGGCGATTCCTCCTATCGCGGGATTGCACGACATCTGGGCTATCAAATCCAGGTTGAGGGTGAACAGTGCCGTGCGTGCACCCATGGCCGCGGCAGCGGCAGCAGCCTCGCAGCCTGCATGGCCGGCACCAATCACAACAACATCATAGGACTCGCAGAATGCCGGCAACCCGGATGCCCCCCATTCATCGGCAGTAGGACCCAATCACACGCTCTTCAATCTATTATAAGGGTTCATCGGCAGGATGGAAGCCCGCAGGAGCCGGACAAATCAATGGCTGATCGCATAATTGGATCCGCCCCGGGGTCTGGGCGACCATTTAAGAAGGAGCGGCATTACTGGTGTACCTCGATCAAATCCTGGCTTTAGAATTGTCATTTCCCGATGCAGAATCTGGAAAAGATCTCCCCCAGTATCTCCTCACTCCCCACCTCGCCGGTGAGCGCGCCCATTTCGCGCAGCGCGCCGTGAAGATCCACCAGCACAAATTCTTCCGACAGGCCCTTTCGCAACGCACCGGAAGCTGCTTCAAGAAAATGCAAGCACTTCTCGAGGCACTGGCACTGGCGAAGATTGGTAATGAGGATTCCCTCGCTCTGAATGCCGCGCTCGCCGAACAGGTGTTTGATGATCTCCTTCCGCAAATCCGGTATCCCTTCCCCGGTCCGCGCTGACACCCGGCAGACCGGCCAGGGCCCGGCCAGCGAAGAAAGGTCCTCGATCCGCCAGGCACACTGAACGTCGATCTTGTTCAGCACAAGAATGCACGAACAGGCCCCGAGCCTCTCTTTGAGAGCGGAATCCTCCATGGCCGGCGGACGGCTGCCGTCCAGCACCAGGAGGCTGGCATCCGCATCTGCAATCGCCTGAAAGCTGCGATCCATGCCCAGGCGTTCGAGCTTATCCACAGACGCCCTCAACCCTGCAGTGTCAACCAGCCTCACCGGTATTCCTTCAATGCTGACATATTCCGATACGAGATCCCTCGTCGTTCCGGGGATGTCGGTTACGATGGACCGCTCCTGGGCCAGGAGGCTGTTAAATAAACTGCTCTTGCCTACGTTCGGCCTTCCTGCAACGGCCAGGTTGAAGCCGTCCCTTACGATGCGGCCCTGCCGGAAGGAGTCGACCCACTTTTGCAGCTCAACGCGCACATTATCCAGGCGCCCGGCAAGGTATTCCCGCGAACCGAGCGGGATGTCCTCCTCCACAAACTCCACGGCGGTTTCAAGCTGGACGATGATATCTACGATTCCATTTTTCAACGGCTTCAGCTGCCCCGAGACTGACCCGGATCGCTGCCGGCCGGCAATCTGCGCCTGAAAAAGAGTCGTTGCCTCAATAACGTCGCGCACGGCCTCTGCTTCCGTGAGGTCCATCTTCCCGTTCAAAAAGGCGCGCAGCGTGAACTCGCCGGGATTTGCCAGTCTGGCGCCTGCCCGGCACAGGCGATCGAGCAGGGCGGAAACCAGCACCGGGCTGCCATGGAGGGAAAACTCGACAACGTCATCGCCAGTGTAGGAATGAGGCGCCTGGAAAAACATCGCCAATACCTGATCCAGCTCCGCCTCTTTCTCCAATTCATGGAAAGACCCGAGAATCGCAGTGCGCGGCCGCAGCGGGAACCCGCCTTTGATGGGGCGGAATACTCTCTCCGCCAATTCCAGACTGCCCGGCCCGCTGACCCGGACCACGGCAATCCCCGCCCTCCCTGGGGCGCTGGACAGAGCACATATGATGTCGCTGAGATCACCCATTCCGGCTCCGGCCGCAAAATGAAAGCCTAGATTTAATCACAAAGTACCGGATACCGATCGGTCTTTTATTGAGTTCCAATTCCTGCGGTGCTGCAACTGATGCGGCGGGTTGATTTCACTCCAAATAATATCAGTAGCTCTAATGATGGTTTTCAGACCCAATTGTGGTGATCGTAATTACATGCTGTGCGCGGGCCGAAATCCCAATTGGCTTGGAACGGAACGCTGCTCAGGATGGCCAGCCGATTTGGTGTGGATTCGCTACGGCTTGTAGTTGGACATGCCCGGACCAGTCTTGTCATAGACGTTGAAGAACTCGTCCGGCATGATCGTGGCGACACCGTTCTTCGGCTTCTCGATCAGGTCCTTGTCGAGCGTCTTGACCCTGAACTTCCAGCCCGGAGGGAGCTTCTTGAAGTTGCTTGCCCCTGCAGCAACGAATTCTTTGTAGGTGTATCGCGGCTTGAGGCCCAGCTGGAACCCCTTCATGACCCAGGTCGTGCCTTCCGTATCGTCAAGAAGCAACACCGTGGTGCCTTTGCTCCAACCCAACCCGCTCTTCCGCGCGATAGTCATGGGCTTGTAGGGCGTACTTTCTGCGACGCCGCCGGCGTTGTCGCCCATGTTCAGTTGGGCGACCCAGGTGGCCGGTATGCCATTGAAGTTCCTTTCCACACCGGTGTCAATTTCGGTCCAATCGGGCAGCCAGAGCTTCGGGCCGTTCAACGACGCGCCGAGAACGCCATATTCCTTTTTTATCTTGTCGTAATCGAGCCCCTCTACCAGCGCCTGCGGAGCGGTGTCTTTCGACGCGGGGATCCCCTTGGGTGTGAAGATGGTGTTGTAGCACTCGGCGACCAGCTTCCCCGTCTTCGCATCACGGTGGGCGAGGAAAATCTCGATGAACCGCACCTGGTGCAGGTTTTCGACGCGCTTATTTGTGGCGCCCACGCCGTCAGCAAGCACCTTGGGTTCCGTAGAAGATGTTTTCTGCGCGAGAGACTCGACCACAGTTGGCGCCATAAGGACAGCCATCAGCAAAACTACTTTCAACGCTTTCATTGCTCTTCTCCTTTAGTATTTTGTCTCGCGGAGGTGGTTGTTGGTCTCACATCATTCCCTTTTCGTTTCATTAGCGACTTGAAATTTCGGACCGTGATTGTCCCTTTCATTTCCAGGAAAAGCAACATGCGTCTTCATACTCGCCGGTCTCGTTGTTCATGAACATCGCCCCTCAATCGGCCGGTTGTGCCTTGGGGAAGTTCCAGGAGCCGTTGATGATCTCCTGTCTCGGCTGATACATCCGCACGATGTAGTTCCAGCCGGGAGTGATCGGCAGATTGTTGACGGCGCCGGGGCCACCCCCGAAATTGATGGTGATGCTCCCATCCGCGTTTTTCTTGGCGGTCACGTTGTTGTAGGAATAGATGTTCTGAGCGTTCTTCTCCATGAAACCGTCCTTGTTGTAGACGGTAATGGACCAGAAACCGTCGACAGGCACATGCTTCACGGTTACACGGTACGGAATCTTGCCGTCGTTCTTGGTCGGCACAACGTTGTCGTACATGGCAGATTCTTCAGGGTTTCCGCCCCAGCCGTAGGCCGTGCCCAGCAGGTGGCTGATCGGGTTGAGCTTTGCTTTGTCGCCGAACATGCCCTTGGCATCGGTCCGGGTCGCCGCAAGAACTTTGATGGCATCACGGACTTTCTTCAGCGACGCCTTGTCCCAGTCCGGAATCTCGAACGTTCCCGGGTTTTTCTGCCGCACAGCGATTTTGTCCTGCAGGGCGTTGGCGGCTTTAATGTCCGCTTGATCATTCGCATCGACGAATGTGCGGAAGATAACAATCACATAACGCGTCCCGACTTTTTCCTCGGTTAATGTAAACTCACCCGCACCATGCTCGACGGGAGGCATCGAGTGGTCCTGGTTGATGACCATCATCGATTGAAACCGCCCTTTGGAGTCCGGCTTTATAATGGTAACCGGCGCGGTGAGGTCGAAAACTCCGGCTGAATAAAGCGTATCGCGATTCATGCGAACCACGTCCTGCTTGTCGATCGGCGTGGGCTGGCGAATGTGCAGGAACTTGCCGAAGGCTCCCTGCTTTACGTAGCGGGTAAGGGTCGTGTCGGTCTCCGCCCGGGCGAAGTTGTCCACCGTCACCATTTCTGACGCGAAGCTCGAAATAGAGCCTAAAAGGATCATTCCTGCAACTGCGAGCGCGAGCGGTTTTACTCTCATGGTATTCCTCTCCTTTATGGCTTGTTGGATTAGGTCTTCCTACTCAGCCTCGAAGTTTCCTCTCGCAGTGACCGCACTCAACGGCTGATTGGATCTAAAAGGTCGACTTCGATGCCTTAGACTTAATTGAAGGCGCATTTTTCGGCCGCCGCGGTGGATCGGCTTTTATGTTTATAGGCTCGCGCTCTGCGATCGCTGGCCTGGTTCAGCATGGCAGAGAGGCGGATATTGCTGATGCGGGTTTAATATCCCTTTCCTTGGGATTTGAGCCACACAAGAATGCCAGCCATTTTTTCCGTCAGGATTTTGCGGGATATATGGTGATGCTGCGATTGTCGCCTTCCCCATCGCTTTCGGATACAACGCCGCCAACTTCGGCAAGGGCGAGATGCACAATCCGGCGCTCCCGGGGTGTCATGGGTTGCAGCGTAAGGGGCTTTCTCTGCGCGATCACTTTTTTCGCAGCCATCTCGGCGAGAAGCACCAACTCGGCTCGGCGATGCTGCCGATAGTTGTCCGAGTCAAGCACAATGGTATGAATTCGGGCTTCCTTGCCGGTGCGAAACGCCTTGCCCACGATATATTCCAGGCTATTCAGCAAAGTCGCGGTATTCGACAGCAGTTGCGGCCGATCTGACCCGGTCAGGTTTGCCGTTACTACGCCATCCGTCTCGATCGCGGAAGCCGTGAGATTTAACCCCATGCAGCCGACCAGCACCTGGCAAAAGCGCTGAACCGCAGGCGCTGCCGGCTGATCGGTTTCGATCCTAAGCTCGGGATTTGGCTGATGTTGGGTGCTTGTCACCGACCCACCTTTCCGCAATCTTTTGGAACGCGATCTGGAAGATATTACTGCACAGGAAATACAGGTTCAAGCCGCTGGAAACATTGAAGAACATCACGGTGAACACGACCGGCATAATCATCATCATTTTGGCCTGGGTCGGGTCTGTGCCGGGGGTCATGGGCGTCATTTTCTGGGAAATGAGCATGGTCACGCCCATAATCACGGGCAGGATGTAATAGGGATCTTTCTGGGCCAGATCGGTAATCCAGCCGAAAAAGGGCGCCTGCCTCAATTCAATGGAGGCAGCCAGAAGCTGATAAAAAGCGAAGAGCAGGGGCATCTGCAATACCAGCGGCAAACAGCCGCCCAGGGGATTTACATTGTGCTGCTTGTAGAGAGCCATGATCTCCTGATTCATCTCCGCACGCTTGGGATCGGTCTTCTTATAGCGCTTGTACTTTTCCTGGATCTCCTTCACTTTCGGCTGGACGACCGACATTTTTTTCATAGAGACCATCTGCTTGAGCCGGAATGGGAAGAGCAGGATGGTTAAAAGCAGCGTCAGCAGAATAATGGCCAGGCCCCAATTTTTTACGTACTGGTGCAGCCATACCAGTCCGCCGAGCAGCGGCCGCACCAGGAACCAGAACATGCCGTAGTCAATGACGCCATTGAGGTCGGCCCCTTTCACCCCGTCCAGGTAGCTCTGCTTTTTCGGCCCCAGGTAAACCTGGTATTGAGCCGATCCGGCAATGGGGAGGGTGATCCGCAAGAGGTCGCGGGTCACTTCTTTCTGGTCGAGACCCACAGTTTTTACAGGCATTTTCTGCATTTCGAAATACGGCGGTACCTGGCTCGGAATCGCGATTATGGCGAAATATTGCATATCCAGACCGACCCAGCGGACGTTGCGTTCACCGCGGGATACCGGAGTTTCCTCTTTGGGCGGAGTTTCCCGCTTTGAAGTCCCATTGAGGTTGTAAATCGTCTGCAGTTGAACGGAGGGATTAAGGAGGTGTTCGTGTTCCGGGCCTATATCCTGTCCCAAGAGGACGCTTCCTTCTAGATTCTGCCCGGCACGCGTCGCTTTGACCGAAAAATCGACGACATAGTTGTCTTTGTGGAACTGGAATTTTTTTTCGACCTGGAAATCGCCGCGTCGCAATTTCAGTTTGACGGTGGCCGGCGGAGCAAGAACGGAGTTCGGCTCGCCTCCTCCCTGGATCTCCACCTCGTAGTTTTCAAAATTGGCCAGGCCGGCCAACTTGGTGTCTTTCAGGACAAGTGCTGCGGGGTACGGCCGGCTCTCGGAAAAGTGGTTGGCGGAGATCATCTCAAACTGCTGGGCTTTACCCGACTGATAATTGCTGAGCCGCCAGCTGGTAATTAATCCCCCGCGGTTGTCTATTTCAGCGCGGTAAAGCGCGCCTTCCACCGCTATCTTCTGCGCCTGGGCCCGGGTATCGGATGCCTGGACCGCTTCGCCGGGAACGGAAGTCTGTTCGACGGCCGTGGGAGCCGCCGCTGCCGGTGGTTCGCTGGGAACGGCAGCGGGTGGTACCACCTTCTGTATCGGAGGCCGGCTCTTTGCATATTCCTTCGTCCGCTTTTCTTCCCAGTAGCGGAAAGCAAAGAGCACCAGAATCGAAATGCCAATTGCTGCCAGGGCCCGTTTTTCCATGGTTGCATCCAAGGGAGAATCAAGGCACCGGGTCGAAACCGCCTTTGCAGAACGGATGGCATCGCAGCAGGCGCTTCACACCCAGGTAAAGTCCCTTAAGGACTCCTTTCTGTTCGATGGCTTGGTACATGTAAATAGAGCAGGTCGGCTCGAACCGGCACGAGCGCGGCAGCAGCGGTGACAGGAACCGCTTGTATCCCCTCAAGGCTAAGAGGATCAACCCTTTCATGTGCTATTTACCGCGCCGTCCGGCATGGAGCCCGCAGGCCGCCGAGACGACCCGGGACTGCAACCCCGACGGTGATTCCGGCAGCGTCAGGCCTAATCTGTTGCGTTTCCCTGCCGGCTAATCTTTGTAAGTGCGCGTTCGTACTCTTCGCGCAATTGAAGATAACCTGCTGCACCGCACCCGCGCTTGGCATTAATGACGAGATCGAACGTAGGGGGGATTTCGGCGGCCGATTTTCGGAATATTTCCCGGAAAAGGCGCTTCACGCGGTTGCGAACCACGGCTCCGCCAATTTTGCGAGAAACCGTCAGGCCAAGGCGGTGATGTCCCAGGGCATTCGGCTTGGCGAAAAGCACAAACCTTTCAGAATGAACCTTTATGCCGGCATCGTAAATGGTCCTGTAATCCGTGCCACGCACGATGCGATAGTGCCAAGGAAATCCCTGGTGGGTTTTCCTAACCACTCACCGTCAGCCTTTTCCGCCCTTTGGCGCGCCGTCTCTTCAAAACCAGCTGGCCACCCTTGGTCGCCATTCTGGCTTTGAAGCCATGTGTCTTTTTTCGCTTGCTGTTGTTTGGTTGATAAGTTCTTTTTGCCACTTAGTGTCTCCAACTGATTGAGTGCAAACGATAATGATAGAAAGAGCTGCGGCAAAAAGCAAGAGCTTAGATTCCCTAATGAATTAGGTTCTTTAGGGAGCCTCCGTACACGGCCACGGCCCACCAAGAAAAGTCCGAGGCTCCCTAAAGAACCTAATTCATGGGAAGACGCGCGCGAACACGGCATCGACGTTTCTCAGCTGGAGCTCGGGATTGACTACCGACCGGATCTCTTCCTCGGCGAGGACCGCCCTGATCTGGGCATCTTCGAGCAGTGTTTCGATGAAATCCTTATCTTCGTTCCAGACCCTCATGGCGCAGCGCTGCACCCAGATGTAGGCGTCCTCGCGCAGAACCCCTTTGCGGGTAAGGTCGAGGAGCAACTGACCGGAGAAAGCCAATCCCCGCGTCAGCTGCATGTTTTTGATCATCCGTTCGGGATAAACGACCATCTTGTCGATGATGCGGGTCATGGCCCGGAGCATATAGGCAAGCAAGGAGCTCGAATCCGGCAGGATGATCCTCTCTGCCGAGGAATGGGAAATGTCGCGCTCGTGCCACAACGCACCGTTTTCCAGCGCCGTAGCCGCATACCCCCGCATCAACCGGGAAAGGCCGCAGATCTGCTCGCATTTCACCGGATTGCGCTTGTGGGGCATGGCGGACGATCCCTTCTGCCCGCTGGCAAAAGGCTCTTCCACTTCCCGGACCTCGGTTCTCTGCAGGTGCCTGATTTCAGTCGCGAACTTGTCGAGGGACGAGGCGATAACCGCCAGGGTGCATACGTATTCCGCATGCCGGTCCCGCTGCAGTGTTTGGGTGGATACCGGCGCGGGCGCCAGGCCGAGGCGTTCACAGACCCTGGCTTCGATCTCAGGGCCGAGGTGTGCGAATGTTCCAACGGCTCCCGATATCTTCCCTACCCGCATCACCTCCGCCGCCTGTTCCATTCGTCTGCGGTTGCGGCGCATCTCGTCGTACCAGACGGCCAACTTCAATCCGAAGGTTGTGACTTCAGCATGCACCCCGTGGGTGCGGCCCATCATCAGGGTTTTTCGATGCTCGTGCGCCCTTCGTGCGATGGCTTCAAGGATCCGGTCGATGGCCTCGAGGAGAAGCCGGTTGGCCTCTTTGAGCTGAATTGCCTGGGCGGTGTCGACAACGTCGGTAGAGGTCAGGCCCCAATGGATGTATCTCGAGTCCGGGCCGACAAATTCGGCGACGCTCGTGGTAAATGCTATCAGGTCGTGGTGCGTCACCCTTTCTATCTCGTGAATTCGTGGGATGGAGAATCCAGCCTTCTGTTCAATATTCTTGAGCGAAGCCTCAGGGATCCAGCCGCATTCGTGCAGGGCCCGGCACGCCTCCAGCTCCACCTGCAGCCAGCAACGAAATCGGTTTTCTTCGGACCAGATCTCCTCGAAATCGGAAGGAAGGTAACGTTCGATCATAACTTGCTCTCCTCGATTTTAGCTTTGCATCATGTGGTCCGGGATTCAACCCGGACATGATCCACTCTCTAGAAACTTGGAACGCTCGAGAGATTGAAACACGAAGGCGCGAAGACCACAAAGATATATAAATAAAACCTTTGCGGCCTTTGCGACTTAGCGGTTCGATTGGTTTTGCTGTATTTGCCGCAGGTGGATAACTCCTGCCGTGTGCTTGTCCAAGATTCTGTTCTCAATAAACCACGCGGGCGTGGCAGGCACTCTATGGAAACTTCGAAACGATGACTCAAAATTATCAGCATACGACCTCTTCTCGGGGTCGGAATCGGTATCGGGGTCGCTATCGCAATCCGTTGTCCGATTTCCATCGACCCCGATTCCGATACCGACCCCGAAAAAAAGACAAGTTTCTATTCTCAATAAACCGCGTAGCCGCAGCAGGAACTCTCTGGGGCGCAGTCCTATCGGTCAGATTCAACCGTTTGCCTTAATTCCGACCATGGGGCCATCCGGGCTGAGGCCCGAATGAAATGGACCGAAAGGCAGCGGACGCCTTGCGAATTCGTTTTACAGCCGGAACGACCTGCTGATCTTGTCGGGGTGCGCGACCTCCAGAACCGTCTGGGAAGTTCCGATGCAGGATCGCCCTTCCAATGCCCGCCGGGCTGTCAAGAGCGCCAGTTCCGGGATGTTGTTCTTCTGGCTCAGGTGCGCGAGAAGCAGGTGCCGGGCTTTTCCATCGAAGGCATCGGCGAGGTATTCCGCGACGCTGTCATTGGACAGGTGCCCACGCCGGCTCATGACGCGCTGTTTCAGGGACCAGGGATAGGGGCCGACCTTCAGCATGCTGAGGTCGTGGTTGGATTCCAGGATGATCAGGTCGCAGGCTCGAAGCCTTTCCGCCACCAGGTTGGAGATATATCCCAGATCGAGGGCAATAGCTGCCTTCGCCCCTTCCTTCTCTATGAGCAGGCCCATGGGATCCGCGGCGTCGTGTGGCACTGAAAAAGGGGTGAAATGAATGCCAAAAACTTCGAATGGCTGCCCGGACTGAATCGGAACCAGTTTCTTTGCATCCAGAGTCATCCCCGATGCAAGGAAGGCCGGCTGCGACATGAAGACCGGTATATTCAGGTTCTTTGCGAAAGGGGCGACCCCCCGGCAGTGATCCCCGTGCTCATGTGATATGACGATGGCGGATACCTGGTCCGGCTTTACTCCGCATTCCTGCAGCCTTCTCACAGTTTCCTTGCCGCTCAGACCGACATCCACCAGAACGTGCGTATCCCCCGAGCTGACGAGAGTGGAGTTTCCCGTGCTGCCGCTCCCCAGAAGTGTGACGCTCAGGGACATGGTTTCAATTCTCTTTTAGAGCTGTTCTAAGCCGGCCGCGCCCGTCGCTGGCCAGCGCGGTAATGGCCAGCGCCGCAGGTTGGAACATTTCCTGCGCCAGCCTGCGGACATCTCCCGCACAGACCCTGTCGAAACCGCGCATGATCTCTTCCAACGAATAGAACCGTCCGAAGTATATCAGCTGCTGCGCAAGATTGGTCATGCGGCTGGAAGAACTTTCGAGGCTGAGCATTACCGAGCCTTTGATGTTTTCGCGGGCTCGCTCGAGCTCAGCTTCGGGGATCAGCTTTTCCCTGAGTTTGCGCAGTTCCCTCAGCGTGAGATCGACAACTTCATCCGCCTTGTCCGGCGCCGAACCGGCATAAATCACCATGGCCCCCGTATCCTGATACTCGTTCGGCATGGAGTAGATCGTGTAGACAAGGCCTCGCTTTTCCCGGATGTTCTGGAAGAGGCGGGAGCTCATTCCGCCGCCGAGAACACTGCTCAGGATGTGGGTCCCATAGCGGTCTTTGGAATTCATGGGGGGGCAAACCGCCCCGATACAGAGATGCGTCTGCTCGAGATGGGCTTTGTTCTTAACGGACCTTTCCGGGCAGGCGGCAGGAGCCGGGCCGGCATCGACCGGTTGGCCGCGATCCAGGTCCGAAAAATATCTTTCAGCAAGAGCGTGAACCTCCCGGTGACGGAAATTCCCGGCTACGGATATGATGGTGTTGCAGGCAGTGTATTTGGCCTTGAAATAGTCTTTGACCTGCGCGCGAGTGATCCTTCCCACCGATTCCTTGGTCCCGGAAATGGGCCGGCCCAGAGAGTGACCTCTCCAGAAGCTCTCCATGAAAAGATCCTGAATCAGCTCATGCGGCGTGTCCTCGACCATATTGATCTCTTCGAAAATCACGTTTCGTTCCCGCTCCAACTCATGCGCCGGGAACGAAGGATTCAAGACGATATCGGAGAGCAGCTCGAAGGCAAAGGGAAGGTGGGAGTCGAGGACCTTCGCGTAAAAACCGACATACTCTTTGTCGGTGAAGGCGTTCAACTGACCGCCCACCGAGTCGATCGCCCGCGCAATATCGGCCGCCGAGCGTGATTTGGTGCCCTTGAACAGCAGGTGCTCGATGAAGTGGGAGATTCCGGGAGTGTCCCCGCTTTCGTAGCGCGAACCGCCGCGCACCCAAACGCCGATCGAGACGGAACGCAGGTGCGGCATGTTTTCGGTCGCAACTATCAGGCCGTTTTTCAGTTCTTTGCGGCAAACACTCATGACAGATATGGCTCCGTGGATGAAAACGTCGTATTACTACCACACACGGACCTGCGCGGCAACTCGCCGCGGTCAGAAGCTCAAACCGCCACACGCTCGAAGACCGCGAAGGTGACCAGGATGATCGCTGTGTGCAGGGGCTAAAAGCCGGCCTTCGTCTGTTATGATTCTCTTTGCGGCCTGATGGAGCCCACTCTATGACGATCTCGGCAAAGCTCACCAATATCGTAGGCCTCAGCCTGCAGGAAATCGAATCCGCCCTGCAGGAAATGGGTGAACCACGCTACAGAGCCCGCCAGGTATTCACGGGGATCTACCGGAGGCGGCAGCAGTCATGGGATCAGTTCACTGATATCTCGAAAAAATTCCGCGCACAGCTTCAGGACCGCTTTGCGATTGAGTATCCTTCATTGGAAAAGGGCTTTCTATCGGTCGACGGGACCCGGCGTTACCTCTTCGACGTGGGGCACGATCAGCGCATCGAATCGGTATTCATTCCCGAGGAGAAGCGTGACACCTTCTGCATTTCGACCCAGGTAGGCTGCGCCGTGGAGTGCCTGTTCTGCGTTACAGGCAAGTTGAAAATGCGGCGCAACCTGACCGCCGGGGAGGTTGTCGGCCAGGTGCTCGCACTTCAGGCCGATCGCGGCACACAGCCCAAGCAGCTGAATGTGGTGATCATGGGCATGGGAGAGCCGCTGCACAATTATGAAAACGTGATGAAGGCGATTCGCCTCATGACCGATCCGGACGGGGTCTCCATATCGCCGCGCCGTATCACTCTATCCACAGCCGGGGTTGTCCCCAAAATAAAAGCACTGGCTCTGGAGCCCGTCATCCCCAATCTGGCCATCAGTCTCAACGCCACCACGGATGCCGTCCGCGATATGTTGATTCCCATCAACCGGAAGTGGAATATCGAAGCCCTCCTTCAGGGCCTGCAGGGAATTCCCGCTCGAAAAGCGACGGAGGATTACCTTCGAGTATGTTCTGATCGGAGGCATGAACGATTCGCCTGAAGATGCCAGACGATTGGTCAAGCTGCTCAAAGGATTGAAACAGAAGGTGAATCTCATTCCGCTCAACGCCGATCCCTGGGTCCCGCTCGAAGCCCCGAAAGAAGGCCGGGTTTTGGAATTCCAGCAGATTCTGGTGGAGAATCACCTAACCGCGTACATCCGCCGCCCGCGGGGAGACGACATTTCCGCAGCTTGCGGCATGCTCGCCGGACGGGAGGGTGCCCGTATTTGATCCGGTTTTTTCCGCTGGGGTGGCCTATCCTTCCAACTTTCCGATAACAGCCATCATTCGCCCGGCAGACCCGCCCTCCGCCCTGTAAGAGAAGAATTCGTCGCGGGCGGCAACAGGTGCAGGCCTCGAGATCGAACACCTGGCCCGCAGGCACTCCGGCCTCCCGACACTGAATCTCCAGGGCGCGAGGGAGGTCGGCAAGATATTTCCCCTCGTGGAATTGCTGCGGCCAAGCGATCATGCCGACCGGGGTAGGCTTCATCAAACTGGCGCGCAACTTCTTCGCCGACCTGCATACAGCAGCTCCGTATTCCGGGCCCGATTGCGATCAGCAGGGATGTAGGATCGGTTCCAAAAGACCGAGACATCTCATCCAGAGTCCGGCGAAGGACACGAGCGGCCGTTCCACGCCATCCGGAATGAATCGCCGCGATGGCGCGGTGGACCATATCCACGGCGAGCACAGGAAAACAATCGGCTATTTGAACCGCTATGGCAAGATTGCACCGTCGGGTGGTTATTGCGTCGCCTTCGCGCTGGCTGGCCCAGTCGATATCGTTCTCTTCAAAGACCTGGACTCGATCGGAGTGAATCTGCGACAGTGTTGCCAGCGGCATCGCGGGCAGTCCCACCGCATTCAGAAAAAGGCGCCGGTTGATTGCGACTTTCTCCCGGGAATCGCCCGTCATTGGACCGAGGCTCATGGGCCCGTCCTGAGAATTGCGAAGGGAAAAGCCCTGGCGTACCCAGCCGAGGCGGTCGAGCGCCCTGCAAGTGTAAAATGGAATGCTGTTGACCACCTGCCGGCAAAAATCCGCGCCATTCATGCCGCGAATAGTGTGGTGTGAAGGCATGCTTGTCAAGCGCCGCCATCGGACTCACCCTCATGCCGCCAAATCGTTCGTCTCCGGATTCATCCGGAACCGCGGAATCTGCAAACCTGGATTTTGTGAAGCTCGTCATACCTGAAGCAAGATCGCTGTCGCGATCGGAATCGCTTTCGGCATGGTTCCATCCCATATATGGGGTGCCGCAGCATCCTGTCGAGGGTGTCGACGGCTACGCATGCGACCGCTCACATGTCCAAAACATGTCGGCTTCTACTCGCGATCGACCCCGATTGCGATACCGATGCCGAACGCGAGAAGAGAATGGAACATCCGAATCAGTTATCGGTTTGCGGCTGATGGACGGATTATGATTCAATGCTGCCAGAATCTTCCGGGGAGATTGGTATGATCGCTGGCATCGGAGTGGATATTGTCGATATCGGAAGAATACGCCGCATCCTGGAGAATCAGGGTGATCGCTTCGTCCAGAAGGTCTTCACCCCCCTGGAACAGGAGTATTGCAGCAAACACCGCGACCCGGCGCCGCATTACGCGGCACGCTTTGCAGCCAAAGAAGCAGTTTTCAAGGCCATAGGGACCGGCTGGGCCGAAGGGATATCCTGGCTGGATGCGGAGGTGCGTCGCCAGGACCGAGGGGCTCCAATCCTGGCGCTTGCGGGAGAAACGGCAAAGCGTTGCCGCGCAATGGGTGTTGCTTCCACGCACCTGAGCCTGTCTCATTCCAATGAGTCGGCGGTTGCCCTGGTTGTACTCGAAAAATAGCCTACTCGTACAAATCCAGCGAATGGCTCGCCCGCTGCGACACGGAATCTTCGAGCGATTTGATGAACTTCTCATACCGCCTGAAGGCGGTGTCGGATGGCGGATTCATGAATTCAGGAAGAATCGGCCGCCGGATGTTGGCCGCCTTCATTGCCTGATTTTCAATCTCCTGAAGTGTATCCGGCGGCGAGCGGTCCACCGCTTCGAACACGACTTCTTCCTTTGGCTTCCTGCCGATCTTCTGAAGGGGTTCGCGGCCTGTCAATCCGGACTCCTGCAGACCCTGCAGCAGAGCCGAGATCATCATGAGCATCCTCCTTCTTGGTTCAGATCGGCCGAATCGGCCTGCCGATTGTGATGCCGCTCACTATTTCACAGAGTCATGATGAGATTTGAGTTCGCCACGCTGCGAGGCACAACCTGATCGGACGAACCCGCGCGGCCGAGGGGGAGGGGGTGATCAGGCCACAAGCATGGCCCGCGTGGTGTCGGAGTCCACGGCCTCGATTCGGACCCTCACCAGCCGGTTGGGAGCCGGCACGGGCTCAGGGATACGGGTATGAATGTAGTTTTCCGTAAGCACCACAGCCTCGCCCATCGATTCCTCTTTGGCAAGCGTGATGCCGTTTAATACCCGGCCCAGGAACCGGTTTCTGAAAGAAAGGCTCTTTTCCTTTGCGATATCCCGCAGGACACGGGCGCGCTCCTGAATGATCTTCGGGTGGACTTGATCCGGCATGACGAAAGCCGCGGTACCTTCGCGCGGGGAGAAGGGAAAGACGTGGGCGTAGGTCAACGGTGAGTTCCGCAAGATCGAGCAGGAAGCGGCAAAATCGTCATCTGTTTCTCCGGGGAATCCTGTCAGCAAGTCGGTGCCGATGCCGGCTTCCGGAAGTTTTTGGTAAACATAATCGAGCAGCATTTCAAAGCGTTTTGCCGTGCAGGGGCGCTTCATCATCCGGAGTATGCGGTCGCTCCCGCTCTGAAGCGGAATGTGGAAATGCGGAGCGAACACGGGGTGTGCGGCCGCAAGGTCGACAATGGCCCGGCTGAACTGCATCGGCTCGATGCTGCTCAGCCGCAAACGGCCCAAACCCGGCAAGGCTACGATTTGCTCCAACAGGTTTGCCAGCTTCATCGGCGGTTGCAGCTTCCGGCCATAAGAGCCGAGGTGCACCCCGGTCAGTACGATTTCCTGGTAGCCGCGATCGATGAGGCTGCGAATTTCCGCGATGACCTCGCCCGGACGGGCACTGCGGCCCGGGCCGCGCACTGAAGGGATGATGCAGTAGGAGCAGCGTGCGTCGCAGCCGTCCTGCAACTTTACGAACGGCCGCGTCCTGCCGCCGATGTGCATTCCCGCAGGAAGGAGGTAGTCGCGGCCGGCATCGAAGGGCTCATGGACAATGCGCCCCAGAGTTCCGTCGCCCTCTTTTTCCAGGATTTCGGCCAAACGGTCCCGGTCCGCGTTTCCGACAACGAGGTTCACACCGGGAAGGGCGGAGAGAGTTGCGGGATCCCGCTCCGCGTAGCAGCCCGTGATCACGACGCGCGCGCCGGGATTCTCCCGGTGCACCCGGCGCACCGCCTGCCTGACCTGTTGATCGGTCCGCCGGGTCACGGTGCAGGTGTTGATTACGACGAGGTCTGCCTCGGTCTGGCCCCCGGTCTCCTGCATCGCACTGCGGCAGAAGCTGTCGCGCAAGGCGGCGCTGTCCGCCTGGTTGCACCGGCAGCCGAATGTCTGGATGAAAAATCTGGTGCCTGGTTTCACTGGGCCTTCTTCAGGGCGCGGTCGCGTTCCTCCACGCGATCCGCCATTTTCTTCTTGTGCTCCCTCAATCTTTCCTGGATGGCCGCGTCGTTGCGGGCGAGAATCTGGGCTGCCAGGATGGCGGCATTGGAGGCCCCGGCCTTGCCGATGCCCATGGTGGCTACGGGGACGCCGGCAGGCATCATGGAAGTGGACAGTAGCGCATCGAGGCCTTTGAGCGGCGAGGAGTCGATAGGGACTCCTATGACGGGCAAGATGGTATGCGAAGCCACAACCCCGGCGAGGTGGGCTGCGGCTCCGGCACAGGCAATGACCACCTGGATCCCGCGTTCCTCGAGGGTGGCAGCGTAACGGTGGGTCCGGTCAGGCGATCGATGGGCGCTCGAAACAGTGATTTCATGGGTGATTTCGAATTCGTCCAAAATTTTCAATGCATCCTGCAGAACCGGGTAATCGGAATCGCTGCCGAGCACGATGGCGACTTTCGGTTTCGTCATAGGAGCCTCCGACAATGCTTATGCGGGAAATCAGGGGTGTTTCCGAATCCCCTTCGCGCCGATATCGCGGCGGAATTGCATCCCCTCAAATTGGATCTTGTTGACGGCTTCGTAGGCTTTGAGAACGGCTTCCGAGAGGCCGCCCGCAAACGCCGTCACGCCCAGGACACGTCCGCCATCGGTCAGGAAATCGTTGCCGGCCCGGCGTGTTCCGGAATGGAACACAGCAACGGCTGGATCTTCAGCCGCCATCTCCAGCCCGGCGATCTGCTTTCCTTTTTCGTAGCTGCCCGGATAACCCTTGGACGCGAGCACCACGCAAACCGAAGAGCCGGCGGACCACCGGGCTCCATATTCCTGGAGCCTGCCCGCGCACAGTTTTTCACAAAGCTCGCCGAAATCGCTTTCGAGGCGCGGAAGGATGACCTGGCCTTCAGGGTCCCCCATGCGGACATTAAATTCCAGCACTTTCGGCCCACGTTCGGTGAGCATCAAGCCGGCGTAGAGAATTCCGCAAAACGGGTTCCCTTCCCCCCGCATGCCGTCGACAACCGGTTGGATGATTTTGTCTAAGATCTCCCTTTCCAACGACGCATCGAGGATATTGCCGGAGGAATAGGCGCCCATTCCCCCGGTGTTCGGCCCTTTGTCGTCATCGTAAGCCGCTTTGTGATCCCGGGCTGCGACAGCCGGCAACACATGCCGGCCGTCGGTGAAAACAATGTAGGAAGCTTCAACCCCCTGCAGGAATTCCTCCATCAACAGGCAATCTCCGGAGGCTCCAAACTCGCGTTCCACCATGATACGCCGAACCGCGGCCTCGGCCTCCCCGGCATCCCCGGCGATGATAACGCCCTTCCCGGCAGCCAGCCCGTCGGCTTTCAGAACCAGAGGATATCGGGCGTCCCCGGAGCCCAGGTAATCCAGCGCCCTATCAGCCAGCTTGAAAGTCGAGGATGCGGCTGTGGGAATTCCGTGCCTCAGCATGAAATCTTTGGCAAAAACCTTACTGGCTTCCAGCTGTGCGGCCGCCTTTTGAGGCCCGAGCACCGGTATGCCACGATCCAGAAGGAAATCCGCCAGACCGCCGGCCAGCGGCGCCTCGGGACCAACAACAACGCAATCTGCCTTGCACTCAAGCGCCAGGGCATGAACCGCTTCATGATTCCCGGGCGAAACCGGGAAGCAGCGGACATCCTTTTCGATTCCGCCGTTGCCGGGCGCACAAAAAACCTCGCTGACGCTGCTGCTGCGGCATAGTTTCCAAACGAGCGCGTGCTCTCGCCCCCCGGAACCGATCACAAGTACTTTCATGGTGCGACTCCTCGACAGGCTTTGCGATTTCTAATGCAAATCGAGGCCTTTAAGATATTTGCGGAACGCCGGACCCAGCTCCGCATTTTTCAACGCGAATTCCACGGTAGCCTGGAGAAATCCCAGCTTTTCGCCGGCATCATAGCGCTTTCCCTCGAAGCGATAGGCAAGGATCCGCTCCCGTCGCAGGAGCTTTCGCAGTCCGTCGGTGAGCTGGATTTCTCCACCGCTACCCAGCTCCGTCTGTTCCAATACCTCGAATATGGTCGGGGAAAGCAGATATCTCCCGATGATCGCATAATTTGAAGGTGCATCTTGTATGTCGGGCTTTTCGACCAGGTCCTGAACATCGAAAAGGCGTCCGTTACCCTCCGGCAATGAAACGCCCTTGACGATGCCGTAGCGCCGGACTTCTTCGCGCGGAACTTCCATGATAGCCACCACGCTGGCGTTGAAGACTTCGTAGATCTCGATCATCTGCCGGACGCAGGGCTTTTCCGCCTCGATTACGTCGTCGCCGAGCAGAACGGCGAATGGCTCCTGTCCTACAAAGTCACGCGCCGCCAAAATCGCATGTCCCAGCCCCAGCGCCTCTTTTTGCCTTACATAAGCTATATGCACCAGGTCGGAAACCGCGCGAACCTGCCTCAATTGCTCGGTTTTTCCGCGATCCTCAAGGATACGTTCCAATTCAAAAGATACGTCAAAATGATCCTCGATCGCGTTCTTGCCGCGACCTGTAATAATTATGATGTTATCCAGGCCGGATGCCGCAGCCTCCTCGACGGCGTATTGAATGATCGGCTTGTCCACCAGCGGCAACATTTCTTTCGGTTGCGCTTTGGTGGCAGGAAGAAACCTTGTTCCGAGTCCGGCTGCCGGAAATACCGCTTTGTGAATTTTTTGCATGAACATGCCTCGCCTGACCCCGGTCTCCGGTATCATCTTGAGTGCGGGAATAGGGCCACCATTGAATCAACGCAACCGCTTAAAGTCAATGATCCTCAAATATCATTATAATGATTATTGACGAATTGTCGTTATTCGCAAAATATGGTTCCGGGATTCGTTACCATCGCGGCGACAGGACAGCGGGTTAAGGCCGGGTCAACGCGGGAATCGCCGAAAAAGGCACAAAGTCCAAGCGAGGCGGAAAAGACATGCTGGATAAAAAATTTGTTCGGGAAAATATGGAATTCGTCCGCGAGCGGCTCGGTGTAAGGGGCGGGAGTTATCCGCTGGACGAACTTGTGTCGATCGATGCCGGACTTAAAAGCGTCTCTTTGCGGATAGAAGAGCTCCGACGCCAGCGCAACGAAGCTTCTGGAGAGATCGGCAGGCTCAAGAAAAGCGGGCAGGACACCAGTGCCCAGCAGGCCCGGGTTAAGGAAAACTCGGCTGAGACAAAACAACTCGAAGAGAAAGCGGAGGAACTCGAGACCCAGCTAAATTCGCTGCTTCACAACATTCCCAACCTTCCGCATGCATCGGTACCCGTAGGCTCGGACGAGACGGCGAACAGTGAGGTTCGACGCTGGGGAACGCCTCCCGTTTTTGACTTCGAGCCGAAAGATCACGTCGACATCGGTTCGGCGTTGGGCATCCTGGACATGGACAGGGCGACGAAAATCACGGGAGCGCGATTCTCCCTGCTCCTCGGAGCCGGGGCGAAGCTTGAACGTGCCCTGATTAATTTCATGCTCGATGTCCATACCCGTCACCACGGATATCGGGAAGCCCTGCCGCCTTTTATGGCCAATTCGACCAGTCTTTTCGGCACCGGGAACCTGCCCAAGTTTGCGCAGGATCTCTTCAGAATCGAAGGGACCGACTATTTCCTGATCCCTACAGCGGAGGTGCCGGTCACCAACATTTTCCAGGGAGAAGTCATCGACGGCTCGTTGCTGCCCGTAAAATTCGTAGCCTACACCCCTTGTTTTAGGAGCGAGGCCGGATCTTACGGGAAGGACACCCGGGGATTGATCCGGCAGCATCAGTTCAACAAGGTGGAGCTGGTCAAGTTCGCAGACCCGGCCAAATCCTATGACGAACTGGAAGGTTTGACACGGGACGCCGAAGATATCCTTCAGCGGCTGGGCCTTCATTATCGCGTCGTCGTGCTCTGCACGGGCGACATGGGATTCTCGAGCGCGAAAACTTACGACATTGAGGTCTGGCTCCCCAGCCAGAACCGCTTCCGCGAGATTTCATCCTGCAGCAATTTCGAGGCGTTCCAGGCCAGACGGGCCAAGATCCGATATAAGTCGGCGGATGGCAAGAATCAGCTTGCCCATACGCTCAACGGTTCCGGGTTGGCGATCGGGCGCACCTGGCTGGCGATTCTCGAGAATTATCAGCAGAAAGACGGAAGCGTTCTCATTCCGGAGGCCCTGCGGCCCTATATGGACGGGATGGAGAGGATCACCAAAGGTGCCTAGCGGATCCTGGCGCCGCGAACTTCGCTTTCCGGCGGAATGACCAGAGGACGGTCGAGAGAAATATCCAAGGTCGAGCCCCGGCGCATCTCCAGGTCTTTTCCCCGGGTGCTGAAGATGGTGACAAGCCCGACGGCTGCGCCGACTCCGGTGCCGATGACCGCTCCGTGACCTCCGCCGGCCAGTCCGCCGATGCCGGCCCCGACCAAGCCCGGTTTCAGGATTCGCGCCGCATCGGCTCCCGTGGATCCTTCCCCGCGAATAGTTCCCTCAGAACCGATTCCGGCATTGCCCTCCGGGTCCACCCGGGCGAGCGAGGCCACAATGGCCAATTCGCCCCGTCCAGGAATGCGGATGGAAGTAAAGAGCAGGTTCATCACCGCCTTGCCCTTCAGCCGCCCGGGACGCACCACGCGCGATACGCTGCCGCTCACCGTGCTTCCTTTGGGGATGACAAGCCGGTCGGAAAAATAGAGCGGGGCAATTACATCGGCGGTGAAGCTGTCCCCTTCGGAGTTTAGTTTTGTGCTCAGATTGTTATTAAGCTGGAGTTTGATGCCGGTGCCTTCAGGAAGGCTGATTTCGCCGCCCGCCTGAGGTTCTGCCGCGCCCAAAGATAATGATGGAAAAGCCAGAACGAAGACCGTTCCGAGCAATCCCAAGATTCTCAAGCTTCCTGTCAGGCTCAAAGGCGACATCTATGGATTCCTTGCTCGACTCGACTCATAGGATGCACAAAGTCGGGCAATGGTTCACCGGACCCAGTTGCCATAGGGCTCCGGGTTTTCTCCCCTGTCCGGGGGACATTCTGCACATGTCATTATATCCACCATCAGCCCGCCCTGCAACTCCCTGCATTCAAAAGGGATTCATCCTAACACACTTGACACCCAACACCGCTGCTGTTAGCTTCTGCCGGATGGAATCGCCAGAACCCTCCTTTTATTATCCGCCGGAGAAATCCTGGCTGGATAAACTGCAGGCCATTATCGAAGTCCTGATCCTCTCAGGATTGGTCTCGGGTTTCCTGGCTTCCATTCCGTTCTCGCTGGGAAACCATGGGCCTCGTTCTTTGCTGATGATGGATGGAAAGCTGGTAGCCGCTTCCCTTTTACTGGAAGCCGGGATCGCACTGTGCCTTCTCTGGCTGCTCCTGCGCGCCCATCGAGAATCGGTGCGGGATATCGGGTTGCACGGCGAGGGCTGGCTGGGTGACTTGTGGCTCGGGATAGCCATCGTTCCGCTGTTTTTCGCGGTCAATGTCCTGGTCATGCATATATTCCGAGTCTTCATCCCGCAGTACTATCTCGATACAAATCCGCTGACTGAAATCATCCGAACACCGGCGGATCTCGTGATGTTTCTGCTTTCCGCCCTGATTGCCGGCGGCATCAAGGAGGAGCTTCAAAGGGCTTTCATCATTGTTCGTTTCCGCCAGCATCTTGGAGGTGCAAAAGTCGGTCTCGTAATCTGGAGCGCGGCGTTTGGTGCGCAGCACTATGTCCAGGGCGCCCAGGGAATGGTGGCCGCGACCCTATTTGGATTCATCTTCGGTATTCTTTTCCTCGCACGCCGAAGTGTGCTCCCGGCGATTTTCGCCCACGCCATCTATGATACGGCTGCCCTGCTGGGCTATTGGTTCACACGGAACCTTCATTAAAACCGCCGGCGGCCGATAAGCTAAGTACTCGTGTTCGTAACTACGATAACGTTTGCGCTGAGCGCGGTGGGCTTCAAGAAGCCGATGGCGGTGGCGAAGACCAGGATAGGAATTTTGGCTGACTGCGCGATCTTTGGAGCCCACCAGCAGGCGTTATCGTAATTACGAAGACGAGTACTACGGCAAGGATTCATCAATCGGAACTGTTCGTGAGCCTCGGTATGAATGAAAATCGTCCGTTTCATCTCAGGTTGACCGCCACGCTGCTTGACATCCACAAAGCCGGGGTGAGCACGATCATCCGGTTGAGCCGGGGAACCGAAAAAAAGCAGCTCTTTATCCGCTCCGGGCGAACCGTGAATGCGGAGAGCAATGCGCCGGATGATCATCTCGCGAGAATCCTGGTCAAGCTCGACATTCTGCCTCAAGCCGGCTTGAAAAAAGTGGCGGACTTGATGAAAACCGGCCGCATTTCAGACGAGGCGATTCAGCAGGTCGGCGGTCTTAAGCCACACGAAATCGAAATGGGCGCGCATGAACAGGCCATACAAATCCTGGCCTCGGTTTTCAGCTGGGAGGATGGGGAAATTCGGTGCTACCGCTTCGAGGGCGATACGAAACGCCGCATCGACCTTCGCATCCCGGTTCCGGACATCCTGATTGCGGCCGTTCGAGCAGCTGTTACGCGAGGGTTTATGCCTTCCGCGATCAAAGCGCTGAAAGGGAAACTGGCTCCCGAAACCGATCTTAGCCCGGAGTTGCTGGCCTTGCCTCTTGATGCCGTGGAAACCATGGCTTTTACCCAAGTGCGGGATGTCTCTGCGTTGGAGGAGTTGATCCCCTTCCTGCCGCAGGAAAGATCCAATCCCCGTGAACTGCTGCAGCGCCTTTTGCTCCTCGGCTACCTTCGGCTGGTCGATCCGCAGGCATCCGGCACAAAAGAAAAGGTCAGTCGCGATTCGCTTCTAGCCGCACAACTGGACGAATTGCTTCAGACCTACGAAACCGCGAGCCTGTATGAGGTCCTCGCCATTCCGCCGGATGCAAGCGAGGACGCAGTCAAGATGGCCTATCACGAATTGGCCAAGCGCTACCACCCCGACCGCTACCAGGCCAAGGGGCGCGACCCGGGGATCCACACCCGGGCGGGGAAAGTCTTCACCCAGATCGCTGCAGCCTATGCCGTTTTGAGCAACCCGGTGCGCCGAGCGGGTTACGACGAAGAGAGGTTGCGCTGCGCCAACCCTGTCGAATCGGCGCTTCAGGCAAAATCGGCAGCTGCGATGGAAAAGGAGAAAATGGCCGACCTCCTCTACCGCGCCGGCAGGGCTTCCATCGCGAAGGGAGAATTCGAAAAGGCTGTCGAGCAGCTACGGGAGTGCGTTTATGCGCAGCCGGAAACGGCCCGTTATCAGCATGCCCTGGGTGTGGCCCAGTCTGAAATCCCGAAGCTGCGAAAAGAAGCGGAACAGCATCTCCTCAAAGCCCTCGAGCTCGACAAGTTGCAGATCGACGCCTATGTAGACCTCGCTCGCCTCTATATCAAGGTGAATCTGCCGCGAAGAGCAGAGCTTTACCTCCAGCAGGCACTGAACTGGACTCCCGGGAACCAGGAAGTTGAACGTATGCTGAAGGAGCTTGCCGCTAAATAGATTCGAGGCACGACTTCAGAAAACCGAAACGAACCGGGCCGTCATCCGGAAACCGGAGGGGAACCGGCCGCGCTTGAATTCTGTGTTCCCGAAACGGAGCTGAAGTGCTCAACGGCCAGCCGTGCCGCAGCCTGCTGCGCTTCCTTTTTTGTCTTGCCTGAGGCTTCCGAAACCGTTTCCCCGCCGACGAGGACCTGAACGACAAAAGTTTTCAAATGATCGGGGCCGATTTCCTGAACGACTCGATACTGCGGCTCGGGAAGCCCTAAATCATGTAGCCTTTCCTGCAGCGCCGATTTGAAGTCCCCGTAGGTAAGTTGCCGCACATCGAGCGAATCGAGATGCGCGCCCATCTGCCTTTCGACGAAAGCCGCCGCCGCATCCACCCCGCCGTCCATGTAAATAGCGCCAATCACCGCCTCATACGCGTCAACCAGGAGCGCCCGCTTCTTGCGCCCGCCCGTTTTCTCTTCGCCACGGCTGATGCGCAAATGGGCGCCCAGATCCAGGCTTTCGGCAAATCGTGCCAGGTTCACGGCGCTTACCATATACGCGCGGATCTTGCTGAGATCCCCCTCGTTCAGGCCGGGAAACCGGCGGAAGATGCGGGAACTGATTAAAAAGCCGAGCACGGCGTCCCCGAGAAATTCCAGCGACTCATTATGATGCTCAGAGCGATCACTCAGTTGGTGGGCATAGGAGCGGTGGGTAAGGGCGATTAGGAGGTTCGACCGTTCTCTAAACGCATACCCCAGCCTGGTTTCAAGTTCGCCGAGTGGGTCCATCGACGTGGCCGATTCGCTAGGATTCTCGCACATAATGTTATTTTACCCGCACCGGAGGGCAAATGCCGCATCCATAGAAATCGAACCGGAGGGTCCGACAAGACCGACGGATCAGGGGGTCGTCAGGGAAAGAGCTTTCTGGGCAGCCTCTAAAGCGCCGCGCAGGTCTCCGGTCATTTGCAGGACCCGGGACCAATCTGCCCGCGCTTTGCCGGTCTCATCCAGCGCTTGGTAAATGTTGCCGCGCCGAACCAGCGACCAAGCGGCTATCCAGGCGTCGGGTCCGGCGTTTGCCGCGGCTTTTCCATAGAGCGTGAGCGCCCGATCTGCATCGCCCGCCTGGGCGGAGGTCTGGGCCAATCCGAAAAGCGCATTGGCATTGGCAGGATCCAGCGTGAGCACGTTTTCGAGCAGGGGAGCAGCCCCGGCAAAATCCCGCGCTGCCAGCCGCTCGTTCGCCTCCCTGAGCATCGCCCGGATCCGGTCTTTATCCTCGATTTTCTGCTCTGTCTCAGCCCGGCGGGCGGCATTTTTCGAGCGCATGTCCGCCAGCTCGGCACCTCTTTTGCTTTCGTTCTCCCAACGGATGCCTTCCACCATCGATGGATACAAATCCTGCAACGATTCAGGGCGGTTCTCGAACTCCCCCAAAGCGAAGGCAAAATAAGGTGCAAGGATGAGACCCTGATCATAAGCGGCGAGGACGGCCGAATCCCGCTGTTCGTCGGACCAGAGGTCGAGACGCGCTTCGATCATCTGAATGAGCGATTCCTTCACCAGGAGGTAGAAGTCCTGTTTGTAAATCGGCAGGGCCGCAGGCTGTTCCGCGGCGCGCTTGAGAAACGGCTCGGGCGCCGGCAGGTACGCCACATACTTGGCCAGCAGTGGGTCAACGAAAAAATGAAGGTATTCGTGTCGCACCGACCGTATCGGCGGAGCGCCATCCCTGGCTGGCCCGACGACAACTATATAGGTATGCCCCAGATTTCTAGCATTCACGGTTCCGGGGGGCTGAAGCAGCTCCGGGATCATGGTTATGTTTCGATCCAGCGCTACGCGGGCCTCGGAATGCAGGTAACGAAGCGTTGCCGTGATCATGTCCCGAACGAGGGGACGGTAGTTTTCAATTTCCACGACGTACAGTGGCCGGATCTTCTCCCACGCCCCGGCAAGATCGCATTGATTCCACAATTCCGCGACCAGGCTCTCGAATCCTGCCAGGCGTTCGACATCTGCGGGCCGGTCGGCGGTTTTGGGTAGCAGCACAAATCGAGGGGGCGGTCCAAGCACTATCCCAAGGGAGACATATCGGCTCTGCCATGTTGCGGTAGGCCCGGTGGCTCTGTCCTGGTCGATAAACCGGCCAATTCGTTCGCGCAGGGCCGGCGTGATCACCGATAAATGCTCGCGCAGAATTTTTCGGACCTGAACCGCCGGAGGGGCACCCGCAGGGCTTTTATCACCCGGAGCTTCCAGGGCGGCCATTACGGCAAACAGCTGCGGGCTGACCTGGAAACGCATGTTCACCAGGCCTTCAATCAGCTGCGGTGAACCGAAAGCCGGGGTCCGGAAAAGGACCAGGAGTGATATTGAAGCGATTATTGAACGGGCCGGTTTCATAGTGTAGTTCGGCGGCTCTTGGGGGCGAAGGCTCCGCCTTTGCGATGGGAAGGAATAGAATTTCTTTCCGCTCGCCCGCCGGATCAGAGCATAGCACCATTGTTGCGGGCCCGGTAGGCCCGGCCCTTGATGATGAGCTGACGCGCCATGGCATACGAGAGCAGCGAAGAGCTCACGGATAGGATGGTAGACCCCAAAAACAGCGGTTTGATCAGCCCCCAGTGTCTCGCCAGCTGGGCCCAGAAATGGCTATCCCAAATTTGTTTCCAGCCGAAGGTTGGAAGGTCGGTGGCGGGAGGAAAGCCAATAATGATGCCGCCAATATAGGTTGCGGCTGCGTAAATCGGCACCAGCGTCCAGGGGTTGTTGACAAAAACGCCGATCAAAACCGCCGGGCGGTTCAGTCCGAAAAGAAAAGCCACGAGCAGGCCGAGCAGCGTATGAAGGCCAAGAAAGGGGCTGAAGGCGAAAAAAACTCCGACTGAGAAGGCGAGCGCTATCCGCTCCGGCGTGTCTTCCAGATTCAGGAGCTTGCGGAGATAATGAGAAACGGCTGCCCGCACCATAAGTACACCCGCGGTTGGATCCGCGCAAAAACCTTCTGTTGATTGGGGCGAGAGGTCATCTAGAGGAGTGCCAGGGGGTCATCCCGCTTCGACGCCGTTCCTATTCGCCGCTTCAGTGAACGACGATATCGTACTCACCATCCGAATAATGCACCAAATCAGCCCGTTTGCCTGCCCATTCCAAGATCTTCGAACGGACGAAGTCGGCCTCCAGGATCCCTTCATTCAAGGCCGACAGTAGTTCTTTCACCCGATAGTCCGATGCGATCTCTGTCTTCATAATCAGTCCATCGGCAGCGTCAATTCCATGCTGCCACAATGACTTAGATGCATTTCATCAAAAAAGGTTGCTAAAAAGGATGGCGGAAGTGGTCGAATCCACCCGATTGAAGCGAAACCAACCGGCCATTCTCTTCCATGATCTCTACCAGGCCTGAGGTGGAGGTCAGTTCCCCGATGCGGGACACGGGAGGAAAGCGGCGGGGCCAGTTCTTTTCGAGCCGGCCGGCATGACGCGGCGATACGCCGAAGAGCAATTCAAAATCCTCACCGCCATGCAGGGCGAGCGAAAGCGGCTGGCATTTCCATGCGGCAGATGCGGGAAAAACGGGGATACGGTTGGCGGACAGGAGAGCCCCGCATCCGCTGGCGCGGCACAACCTGGCCAAGTCGGTCGATAACCCGTCGCTGAGATCCATCATGGCGCGTGCCCACCCGGTTACAGCGAGCCATTGCCCCACCTCGCACCTGGGGTGGGGTCTGCGAAATGCCTCCAGGGCCGCTTTTTCAGCCCGGCTTGTGCCCTTGCGAATCCCTGATTGAAGGAGCGCCAGACCCGCTGCGGACCGGCCGAGGACACCAGTGACATAGATCCAATCGCCGGGATGCCCCCCTGAACGGCGAAGGCAGCGACGCTCTGCTGTTTCTCCGATGGCGGTGATCGACACCTGAATTCCTTGCGGGGATCGCGACAGGTCGCCCCCGATCAAGACCGCTCCGGAAACACCTCCGGCAGCAGCCAATCCTCGGTAAAAAGATGAAATCCAGCGAACCTGGACTTCGCAGGGAAGCGCAAGCGAAACCGTATAAAAACGGGGCCTGGCCCCCATGGCGGCCAGATCGCTTAGATTGACGGCCAAAGACTTCCATCCCAGCTGGAATGGCGACTGCCACCCGGGAAGAAAATCGACCCCCTCGACCAGCATGTCCGTGGTCACCACCCAGTCTTCTGCGGCACCGGGGATCCGGAGAACCGCGGCATCGTCACCTATCCCCTCACGAACCTTTGGATCCGTCGCTGCAAATCTTCTACGCAGCAGGTCGACGATTTTATCCTCTCCTGATAATGGTGAAGCGGCGGTCTTTTTAGTGAGGGTGGGAGACATATTCGATCGCCCGGAGATTCGAGCCTATTTTTTCTCGAAAAGGTCGTTGATTTCGTTCATGAATTCGGCGACATCGTTGAATTCAAGATACACCGAGGCAAATCGAAGGTAGGCTACTTTATCCACTCTGCGCAGTTCCGAGAGGAGGATCTTGCCGATCATGACCGATTCCAGTTCATGTTCGGGGCTCTCTTGAACCCTGGCTTCGACCTGGTCGACAATTTTTTCCAGCTGGGTCAAGCTGACCGGCCGCTTTTCGCAGGCTTTCAACAGGCCGTTGAGAATCTTGCTGCGATCGAATTTCTCACGCCCGCCATCTTTTTTGACCACCATGTAGGGGACTTCATCAATCCGCTCATAGCTGGTAAAGCGGCGGCCGCAGCTCAGGCATTGGCGGCGGCGGCGGATGGAGTCCCCATCCCGGCTTTCCCGGGAATCCACGACGCGGTCTTTGATAAATCCACAGAAGGGACACTTCATGGGCACAAACCCCTATGGCACGCAAACGCTCAATTCCAAAGAGCTTACTTGAATAAATAGGAATTCTCCCAAAAGGTCAAGCACAAAGCAGGCCCGAAGAATGGCATGCTGGATAAATCTGCAAAGCCTCCCGGGGAGGCGAAAAGAATAATCCAAATGCCGGGAGGTCTTGGGGCCCTTGTGCTCAAGCGCGCTTGGCAGACTTTCATCGGTCGGGAATTGTGTCGGTTTAACCGATTGGTGATAAAGTACGCTGGAGCGCGGATTTCTTTTTTTGAACTTTAGCCCAAGCCCCTTCGTTTCCTGTTGTGAAAGAGGGGGTTGGAGAGAAGGAGTGGGTGAGTGCTCTCGAGCGATGAAAAACTTGTAGAGCGCTGTCTTCAAGGGGATGACTCCGCTTGGGAGGGCATCGTAAATGCTTATGGGCGAAGGATTTACAATCTCGGCTACCGATACACAGGCCGCACCGACGAGGCCGAGGATCTCACCCAGGAGATTTTTATTCGGATCTATCAAAACCTCAAGAGCTTCCGCTCGGACGCTGGAAGCTTTCAGAACTGGGTTTTACGGGTTGGGCGCAATCTGATTATTGACAGGTTCCGCCAGGCAAGGCGGTTCCAGACATCGGCAGGCACAGAAGAGATGGAAACCATGAATCTGGCCGAAGAAAAAATACCCAATCCATTCCGTGCGGCGGAGCAGGCCGAGGCCGCGCGGTTTTTGAAGGAAGGGCTGAACAAGCTCTCACCGGAGCTGAAAGAAGCTATTGTCCTGAGAGACCTGGAAGGTATGCCTTACCAGGAGATCGCCGAAATGCTGACAATCCCGGAAGGCACGGTCAAGAGCCGGATCAACCGGGGCAGGCTCGAGTTGGCGAAACTGCTTTCGAAGCGCCGGGCCCAGATCGGTTTGCAGGTTTAGGGGGTAGTCATGGAATGCCCGAATATTGAGGAACGGCTGAGCGAGTATATCGAGCGCTCCCTGCCGGCCGAAGAAATGACTCGGGTGGCGGATCACGTGCACGAGTGCCGAAATTGTTCAGAGCTGCTCGAAGAGATGCGGATGGTACTGCTGACATGCAAGTCGTTCCCCGCACTGGAGCCGGATACAGATCTGCTGGAACGGGTGTTGCTGCGCACCAGCGGGCGGCCGCGAACGAGGAGTTGGCGCGAACGGATTCAGGAATACATCCTCCGGCCGATGCTCACGCCCCGCTTTGCTGCCGGGGCCGTGCTGGCGCTCCTGTTTGTCGGCCTGACGGCCGTCCTGATCAAGCCTCACATGCCTACCGTTGCCTCGCTGGTCTCGCCGACGGAATGGGTGCACCGGATGGACCGCGGTGTGCAGGGGATTTATGCCGAAGGCCTTAAAGCCTACGACAAGAAGAATGAATGGCAAGCCCAATTTTCTTTCTTCAAAAACAACGTGTTTCACAAACTCGGCTTCATGATTGAGCAATTGGACGTTCCGGTTCAAACCAACGGTAAACAAAAGTCGGGGGAACCAAGGCAACAGCGGGAGAAGAGTCCCGGCCAAAAGAGTAGTTTGATGCTGTTGCCTACTTAAGCGCCGGGATGCGGGCTGCGCGTTCTTGAGAACCGTAGATAAGGAGAAATCTTATGAAATGCAATTATCATCCAATGGCAGAAGCCGGGGAGTTATGCCGCACCTGCAACAAGTCGCTCTGTCCGGAATGTGCGCACTTGATCAAGGGCAAACACTATTGCCAGGATTGCCTTGTGCGCGGGGCTGAGTGGGCATCGGCGGTCAAGGAACTGCGCGTTCCTGCCGATTCTCCCAAGCGCGCAGCCATGTGCTCTCTTATCCCCGGGATGGGCGCCGTCTACAACAACGAGTACCTGAAAGCCATCACTTATTTTGCTGTGTTCGCCTGCCTGGTGATGATGGCAGACAACATTCACGGCATCTTCGGGTTCGGTTCCTTCGCTTTCCTGGTTTTCACAATCTTTGACTCCTACCGCACGGCGGAAGCCATCACACGCGCGCGCATCGAGTCCGCGACGACGACCGTTGACAAAAAGCAGGACAAAACCGTCATCGGCTGGGGGATCTTCCTGATGGTCCTGGGGGTGATCTTCCTGCTGCAGAACATAATCCCGTACCACTTCCTCAACAAGATGTGGCCGTTGATGTTCATATTCCTCGGAGGGTACCTGGTTTACCGGTATACGAGGGACCGGCAGGACATGCCGTCCGAAACAACCAGCCCTTTAACTGACACCAGGCAGATCTGAAGGAGGCGGTTCCCATGTCCCGGCAAACCCGTTCAGGCGTTTTAGTCGCAGGACTGATCTTGATAGCGATCGGGATTCTCTTCCTGCTCAACAACTTCTACGAGATTTCGGCCTGGCGGCTGCTGGCCCGCTACTGGCCCATCCTGCTCATCATCGTCGGGTTGCGGAAGCTTTATGGTTACATCACCTGGCAGGAGAATCCTCCCGCCTTGGACCAGCCCGTGAAGGAGTGAATCATGTCCAGGAATAAAAGGCGTCCATCATTGCTGGGAGCGCTGCTCTGGATCGGATTGGGAGTGGTGTTCCTCCTGCGCAATTTCAACATCGGCCCTGATTTCTGGTCGATGGCAGGCCGCTATTGGCCCATCCTCCTGATCTTGCTCGGCCTCGGTAAGGTCATCGATTATTACCGTCAGAAAGAGGGAGTATCCATCCGGATTGGCGAGGTGTTCGGAATCCTTTTCCTGCTTCTAATCGGCAGCTTTTTCACGAAGGTGTCCAACACAAACTTCGGCCGCATCATCAGCGAAATGCCCATCCAGATCGGAGACGCCTCCGTGCGCCCGGGCCACTGGATCGGGAACTCCTATTCCTATAGCGAAGAGGCTTCCTACCCGGTATCGGCTGGCACCGCTCTCCGGATCGAGAATTCCTACGGGCAAGTGTCGGTATCTCCCGGAAGTGATGGCGAAGTTCGTGTGCGCCTGCGCAAGGTCATCTACCAGAGTGATGAAACGCGCGCCAAGAGCGTGGCCGGGGAGATCAAACTCGAAGGCGGAGCCGAAGCGCAAGGCGAGCCTGCAGCTCCCCTCAAAGCCGAGGCGGATCCGGCGAAGGGGAAAACTGAATCGGTATTTGTAGTGCGTACAAACCGGGAAAGCTTGAGCCCCAAAGATTACCGGTTCAACACGGAGATGGAAGTTTTCGTCCCCAGGAAGGCAAAAATCACGGTCAGGAATTCTTTCGGTGAACTCCGGGCCGTGAACCTCGACGGAAACATCGATCTGGCGACCACTCACGATACGCTGGAAGTGCACGATTGCACCGGCGACGTGATGGCTAACAATCGCTACGCTGCGACCCGCCTGATCAATATTTCAGGCAACGCCAAGATCGAAGCGCGCGGCCGGGTCTACCTCGAAACGGTCAAAGGCAGCGTGGAAGTGCGCAATGAATACGCGCCCATCGACGTACGTGAAGTGAACGGAACCCTCACCCTGTCGAATACCGATAGCAACATTTCGATTGAAAAAATCCAGAAGGCTGTCGTGATCGATGCCCCAGGCTGCCAGGTAGTGGCTCGGGATCTTGGAGCCACTCTGAAACTCAACACCAGCCACAAACGGGTGCAGATTACAGACGTGGCTTCCAATGTGACCCTCGATACGCGGTACGCCAATATCACGCTCAAGGGCATTAAGGGCAGCGTGGATATGGCCTCTAATTCCGATCGCATCAACATTGATGACGTGAGCGGATACCTCAAAGTGAAGGGGGAAGGCTCCGGCGTGCAGGCTAATTCCGTGGTCGGGCCGATTGAAGTCGTTACAACGCGCAAAGACGTGTCGATCAATAATTTTGAAAATGCCTGCACAGTAAGTAATGAATACGGCGAAGTGACGCTTTCCACCGCCACCCTGGGCAAGGGAGATTTGAATGTCACCAACAAAAACGGCGACATCCAGCTGTTCCTTCCCGACACGGCGACATTCCAGATAGAAGCCACTGCGCGCAACGGGCGGGTCGACTCCGATTTCTCCGGGCTGGAGCCGGTGGCGGGTCCTGGAGATACAGGCTCGCTCAAAGGTAAGTTTAAAGCCGGCGGACCGAAGATCGTCCTCAACACAGAATATAGCAACATCCACCTGAGAACACGATCAGGGGTGTACGAATCGAAAAAGCCGGAGGCAGAAGAGCAGCCGAAGTCAGGCAAACAGGGGCGCGTCACAGTTTGATGCCCTGAGTCTTCGCCTGGAAGCCTGGCTCGATGGAACAGGCCGTTCTTCGAAAGGAGTGGAACCATGAAACCGTTGGCCCTGTTTACCACAGTTGTCGCGGCTCTGATGTTCTGCGGGTGCAACATCGAAGAACAAATGCCGGCAGAAATGGTGTCGCTGGTCAAGAGCGAACCCCAGGGGAGCGAGAAATCACTGTCGGCGGATGTGCGGTTCGACATTGGCTCGCTTGAAATTGCGTCTGAGAAAAATTCGTCGCTCTATTCGGTGGATCTTGAATACAACAAGTCCAGCTATCAGCCGGAAATACGATTCGAGCCCGGGACGGAAGGGCGCTTCTCATTCAAATTGAGCGGGAACCATAAATCGGGTATAAGCACGAGAAGTCATCAAAACCGGCTGCGTCTGAACCTGTCCAACAGCCTTCCCCTGAAGCTCGACGTAAACACCGGAGTGGGAGATACGCGGCTTGCGCTCACAGGTCTGAAGGTGGAGCGGTTGGACCTGGAATGCGGTGTGGGCGGATCCAAGGTCACGGCCTATGAACCCAATCCCGTCGTCTGCGAAGTAGTGCGGATCAAAAACGGCGTCGGTGGCATGGATGCGATCGGGTTGGGAAATCTCAATTTTCGGGACCTCGAATTTGAAGGCGGCGTCGGCGGTGCGACCCTGGATTTCTCCGGAGCCTGGAAGCAGAACGCCGAGATCCGGATCCAGGTCGGCGTCGGCGGGGTCAATATGAAATTGCCGCGCGATCTCGGAGTGAAGGTGGAGGCTGAAAAGCATTTCCTGAGCGGTCTGCATCTGGATGGCTTCAGCAAGCGCGATTCTTATTATTACAGCGAAAACTACGACAAAGCCAAAATCCGGCTATCGGTTCGTGTCGCAACCGGCGTCGGCGGATTTCGCATCACCTGGATTTAGCTTCCTCCTGTTCCAAAGTCCGCGGGTGAAACCTGGGCCGCGAGGACCTCAGGGGCCACAAAGAAAAAACATTCTCTTTGTGGCCTTTGGGGGCTTCGCGGTTTAGTCTTTTAAGGGGATTCTCGAGCGGACTTTGGGAGGTTGAAATGACCATCGCGATCACGTCCGGCCTGCCGGCCTTCCAGCAATGCTCCAGGTATCTGCCCGTCTTCATCTTCCTTCTGGCCTTTGGCCCGAGTGCAGGCGCGCAGAAACGTGCCCGTGAATTCGGAATCTATCCCGGGATTCTGAACACCGGACCGCTCAACGCCATAACCGATGTAGCGGGAGTCAAAGTCGGACAGGTGACACTCATCGTCGGCGACAATGTGAGAACGGGAGTGACCGCGATTGTTCCGCATGCCGGCAATCTTTTTCAGGAAAAGGTTCCTGCAGCCATTTTCGTCGGGAACGGCTTCGGAAAGCTTGCCGGGTTCACGCAGGTGGAGGAACTGGGCAACATCGAAACACCGATCGTCCTGACCAATACCCTCAGTGTCTCCGAAGGGATCGCGGGCATCCTCGACTACTCCCTCGCCCAGGCGGGAAATGAGCAGGTGCGCTCCGTCAATGCCGTGGTGGGCGAGACAAATGACGGCGGGCTGAACGACATCCGGGGGCGCCATGTGACGCGCGCCCATGTGCTGGAAGCCATTCGCGCCGCCCAAACCGGCCCGGTTGCGGAAGGATCGGTCGGTGCCGGGACCGGAACCGTATGTTACGGCTTTAAAGGAGGTATCGGTACCTCTTCCCGTTTGTTGCCGAAGGCGCTGGGAGGCTATACCGTCGGCGTTCTGGTCCAAACCAATTTCGGCGGCGTGCTCCAGGTCAACGGATCGCCCGTGGGTCGCGAACTGGGGAAATACTATCTGCGGGGACTCGAAGGCGAATCCGCCGACGGTTCATGCATGATCGTTGTCGCCACCGATGCACCGCTTGATTCCAGAAACCTCAAGCGGCTTGCCGCACGAGCAGTCGCCGGTCTGGCGCGCACGGGATCATCCTTCAGCAACGGCAGCGGCGACTACGCAATCGCTTTCTCGGCGGCACAGGCCTGCCGCATTCCCTTCAACTCCGAAGCCAGGGTTCTCACGGTGCCGTTCCTGCACAACGACGCCATGTCGCCCGTTTTCCAGGCCGCGCTCGAAGCGACCGAAGAAGCCGTCTACAACTCGCTCTTCATGGCGGCGTCCATGACGGGCGTCGGTGGAACCAGGGTTGAAGCAATTCCCATGGATAAAGTCGTCGAGATTTGCCGCCGATACAACGCGGTACGGAAACCCAAGTAAAGACGCTTGTGGCGGGTCTGATTCCGGATGGGGGAGCAGTGCTCTATGATAGTGCGGCTGATTCTGGGTTTATTTATCCTGTTCACGACCAGCCAGGAAATGCAGCAGCAGCCTGAACCGCTGGAGGGGCCGCCCGAAGAAGCTCCCTATATAGAACGCGGTCAGAGGAATTTCAGTTTTTACCCGGGCGGAAAAATCCAGATCAACGCCGGGGCGCCAGGAAGCATCAAAGTCATCGGGTGGAAGCGTTCTTCGGTGATGGTGGAAATCGAAAGGATAATTCGCGGCGTCGATCCGGAGGCCGCCCAGGTCCTGTCCGTCAAGTATCCTCTGCAGTTGCGCTGGACTCAAACCCTCGGCACCCTGACAACCGTGGCACTGCCGCCCGGCTCGGTACCGATGGAAGTGAACCTGACCCTCTATGTGCCAAAAGACAAAACCGATTTAAACATTCAGATTTCCAGGGGGAATTTCGCGATCGGATCCTTGAATGGCTGGGTCGAGGCCACGCTCCAGAACGGTTCGATCATGGCAAAATCGATCACGGGATATTTTTCGGCGACCACCAAGATCGGCAACATCGAAGCTGAAATGTCGGGCAAACGCTGGGAAGGCTATGGTTTTACGGCTGTGACCCAGAAAGGGGACGTAGAATTGCGCCTGCCCCAGGATTATTCGGCCGCGCTGCAGCTGGAGACTCGGGGCGGCAACCTAAAGGTGGACTATACCCAGACGCTTCCGGAGGGAGATCCGGAACCGCTGGTCTCATCGGAAAAGAAAGGTGCTCGCTCACTTTCGGGAAAGCTCGGAACCGGGGGCTCGCTGATCCGCTTGATGACCATTGTGGGAGATATTCACTTCGACAAGGCCGAAGCTCCTTAAACCGCAAAACACTCCAGGAATAGTCTTCGATTTCATTATAAGCTCGAACGAACATCTGGTAGCCTCTCAGCCACATTCGGAGGATCTCATGAAAAAGCTGGCAGCTTGCCTGGGACTGGTCCTATTGACCGCCATCGGTCTTCAATCCACCTTCACCCAGGAGCGTGAAGACCGCACGCTGATAAGCTGGGACGAAATGCGGGCGATCATCAACGAAGTCTCGGGTGAGCGCGCTATGCACACCACTCTCGAATTGGTGCCCTACCCGCGCGTTCGAGAAAAGTCCGAATTCGACGGAAAATTCCGGGAGACAGTGGTAATGGAGCGCGCTGCGCGCGAGTTCGGCTTCAGCAATGTCGAGGTCGAGACATTCCCCTCCGGCACCCTCTGGAATCCCAAAAAAGCCGAGCTTTGGATGGTGTCCCCGGAGTCGCGCAAGCTCTATGACGTCTACGACGTCGTCGTCTCCATCTGCTCGGGCAGCGAATCTGGCGACGTAACCGCCGATGTGGTCGACGTAGGGATCGGCGGGCGGGCTGAGGATTACGCCGGAAAAGATGTGAAAGGCAAAATCGTTCTGGGATCCGCTAATTCCGGTGTCCTGCAGCGCCTTGCGGTATTTGAACGGGGAGCCGTCGGGGTCCTGAGCTACAACCTGCTTCGACCCGACAGCCCTGACCAGATCGCGTCGCAGTCTATTTCATCCGCCGGACGCAACAATGCCAAGCCCGGCTTCGGCTGGTCGATCTCGCCGCGCGTCGCGCGCGATTTGTCGCAGCATCTGGGGCAGGGTGAAAAAATCACGCTCCGTTCCATCATAGAATCGGAATCCCTGCCCGGGCGAATGGAAATGGTACATGCGGTAATTCCGGGCGACGGCAGCTCTCCACAGGAGATCGCCGTCTCGGGCCACCTGTACGAAGGCTACATAAAGCAGGGGGCAAATGACGATAATTCCGGGTGCGCCGCTACTCTCGAAATGGGGCGCGCCTACATGCGTCTCGTACAGCAGGGGAAGCTGCCGCGGCCGAAGCGAACCATTCATTTTCTGTGGGTGCCGGAAATTAGCGGCACGATGGCCTGGTTGCGCAAGCACGAAGATGTGAAGAAAAAGCTGATCGCCGACCTGAATTTCGACATGGAAGGACTGGGCTTGAGCTCGGGTTCGAGCCAGTGGATCATGCACCGCACTCCCGACACCTTCCCGACCTTTCTGAACGACATCGGTGCCAGCGTCCTGGAATTCGTCGGCAATACCAACCGCGAGCGCGTCCGCTACCGGCACAAAGGATACTCCTTTACCCTGCCGGTGATTTCGCCAACCGGGAGCATGGATCCGTTCTATTACGTGATAGACAAGCATTACGGCGCCAGCGACCATGTGGTGTACATCGGGCAGGGGATTCCCTCGCTCATGTTTATCACCTGGCCCGATCCCTACTATCATTCTTCACAAGACACGCCTGACAAGCTTGATGCGACCATGTTCAAACGCGCCTCGGTTGTTGGAACGGCCTGCATGTCGATTTTGGCCGGCGCCGACGATGCAACCGCGGGGCGCGTTACAGCCGAATCACTCGCGCGCGGCACGGAGCGGATGGGTGAGGCGGAACGAAAGGGGCTCGGCTATCTTGCCGATGCGGCAACCCCCGACGCGCTTATCGAAGCCTTCAAAGATGCCCGCGCCTCGATACTGCACCAGGCCCGTGTGGAGAAGACCGTGGTGAAAAGCTCTTCAGTCCTGTTTTCCAACCCGGCCGACGCTGAAAAGAAGCTGGGGAGCTTCGATGTCATGATCGATCAGCGGGCCTCGGACCTGCTCAATGAAGCCAGGACGGTCTTCGCCCTGAATGCAGAAATGAAAAAAGCTCCATCTGCCCCGCCGTCCCTCACGGATGCTGAACAAACGGCGGCGCGAACCCTCGTGGAGCGCGCCGGAGGAGATGGCGCTTTTGGCGGGTTCGGCGGAGGAGGTGGCGGAGGACGCCAGGCTCAAATGGCGGCTATGGAAAAAATGTCGCCGGCGGAACGCGCCGAAATGATGGCTCTGCGCAACAAGGTGCCGGCGCACATGACTTCCGAATTGAACATCCTTCTGGGAAAGAAAATGACAGTGCTGGAAATCCGCGATTTCCTCACCGGGGAGTTCGAACCCTTGCCGCTGGCCGATCTCCTGGCTTATTTGAAGGGGCAGGAAAAGTCGGGTTCGATCAAGCTTACGGAGAAGCCGGAGGAGCCGAAGCCCGCACCGGCGCCCGCGCCCAAAACACCGAAAGGAAAACCAAAAAAGAATCTGTAGGGGCAGGCGGCCGCGTGCCCAGCGCGGAAACATATAATGGAATCGTCCTGGACACGCGGCCGCGTGTCCCTACGGTTGTGGCCAATAGCTGTCTTGTTATCTACAGGAGCGGCTATTCCACGATTTTCAGGCGCAATTCCCTGAGATGTTTGGGATCCAGCTCCGACGGCGCGTCGAACATCAGGTCACTGGCGCTGGCCGTTTTCGGGAACGCTATCACCTCCCGGATGTTCGGCTCGTCGGCCATCAGCATCACCAGGCGGTCAATGCCGGGAGCCATTCCCCCATGGGGCGGCGCGCCATACTCAAACGCCTCCAGCATATGGCCGAAGCGCCGCTGCGCCTCTTCGTCGCTATAGCCAAGGCTTTGGAAGATCTTGGCCTGGATTTCCCTGCGGTGGATACGGATGCTGCCGCTGGACAATTCGTAACCGTTACAGACCAGGTCGTAGGCGTTGCTCATTACCTCGCCCGGATGGCTCTCCAGCTTTTCCAGGTGCTCTTCCTTGGGCATCGTGAAAGGATGATGGGCAAAGCTCCACCGCTGCTCCTCCTCATCCCACTCGAACATGGGGAAATCGACGACCCAGCCGAAAGCCAGCAGGTCGGGGGGCGCCAGCTTCAGCCGGTCGCGGAATTCGAGGCGGAGGGCGCCCAGGGCCTTATTGGCAACAGCCGCTTTGTCGGCAACGATGCACACCAGGTCCCCATCCCCGGCTTGCAGGCGCGACGAAACTGCGGCCGCTTCTTCGGGCTTCACGAATTTCGCTACCGTTCCCTTCACTCCTTCGGCCGTCCACGCCAGGGTCGCGAGCCCTTTGGCCCCGGCCGGTTTGATGAACTCGGTGATGATTTCCACATCTTTGCGGGAGTAGCCGCCGCATCCGGGCGCTTTGATGCCTTTGATTACGCCTCCCCCCTGGATGACGTCGGCGAAAACCTTGAATTCGCTGGCGGCGAAAATGTCGGTGAGGTCGCATATTTCCATGCCGAAGCGCAGGTCGGGCTTATCGCTGCCGTAGCGGTTCATGGCCTCAGCATAGGTCAGCCTGGGGAACGGCTGCAGGATCCGCTTGTGCGGCGTTGTGGCGGGGATCAGTTCCGTGACGAGCCCCTCAACCACCTCCAGCACGTCGTCGCGGTTGACGAAGGACATTTCCATGTCCAGTTGTGTGAATTCGGGCTGCCGGTCGCCGCGCAGGTCCTCATCGCGCATGCAGCGCGCGATCTGGAAGTAGCGTTCATACCCCGCTACCATGAGAAGCTGCTTTAGCTGCTGGGGACTTTGCGGCAGGGCAAAGAACTTGCCCGGCCACACCCGGCTGGGGACGACGTAATCGCGTGCGCCCTCCGGGGTCGATTTGATCATGATAGGGGTTTCGATTTCGAGGAAGCCCTGCTTATCCAGGTAGTCGCGAATAAACTTGATCACGCGATGACGGAGAATGACGTTCTTCTGCATCCGCGCTCGCCGCAGATCGAGGTAACGGTATTTCAGGCGGAGGCTTTCATCGGTGCGGTAGCCGTCGTCATCAAGCTGAATCGGAACCGCCTTGGACGGATTGAGGATCTCGATCGACTGAGCCAGCACCTCGATTTCTCCGCTGGTAAGGTTGGGATTCACGGTCCCTTCAGGCCGCGGCCGTACGGTGCCCGTGACGCGGAGAACGTACTCCACTCGCGCCCGCTCTGCACCAAGGTAGGCGTCGCCGACACTCGGATCCGCCGTGACCTGAACCAGTCCGGATCGGTCCCGGAGATCGATAAAGATAAGCCCGCCGTGATCCCGGCGCTTATGCACCCATCCGGCCAACGAGACCGTCTGACCGGCATGCGACAACCGCAGTTCACCACCGTTGTGAGTCTTCAACATTGTTTTGGCTTCCGTGTAAATAAGGAATATGGAGCTAAAGGCTTTTAGAATACCATTAATTGGCGCCGGAGGAGGAGTAATGAGATTGAACGTATTCATCCAGAATTGAGATGAATTCCGGCACGATTCCCGGGCCTCTAAGGGTAGTCAGCAGCCGGCCATCGGCATAAACCGGGGCCTTGGGCTCTTCCCCGGTGCCGGGAAGTGAAATCCCGATATTTGAATGCTTGGACTCTCCCGGCCCGTTAACGACGCAGCCCATCACCGCGACTTTCAGCTCTTCGACGCCGCGGTATTTTTGTTTCCACTGAGGCATCTGGTCCCGCAGGTAGTTCTGAATCTGGTCGGCCATCTCCTGAAAGAAAGTGGAAGTGGTGCGCCCGCATCCCGGACAGGCGGAAACCTGCGGCAGAAAGCTGCGAATCCCCATCGATTGCAGAATCTGCTGGGCGACGCGCACCTCCTCCGCCCGGTCGCCATTGGGCGCCGGGGTGAGCGATACGCGGATGGTATCCCCGATCCCTTCTTGCAGAAGCACGGCCAGGCCGGTGGCCGACGCCACAATCCCTTTGGCGCCCATCCCGGCTTCCGTCAATCCCAGGTGCAGCGAATAATCGCACTGTGCCGCGAGCGCGCGATAGACCTCGATCAGATCCTGCACCCCGGAAACCTTAGCACTTAGAATGATCTGGTCGCGGCCAAGGCCGTAATCCTCGGCCATCCGGGCGGACTCCAATGCGCTGCGATTCATGGCCTGGATCAGGATGCTTCGTCCGTCCAACGGTTCGGGCCGGCGGGAATTTTCGTCCATCATGCGAGCCAGCAGCGCCTGGTCGAGAGATCCCCAGTTGACCCCTATGCGCACCGGCTTGCCGTTTTCCTTCGCAACATCAATCATGCTGCGAAAGTTATCGTCGTGGCGTTTGCCAACGCCTACATTCCCGGGATTGATCCGGTACTTGGCAAGCGCACGCGCGCAGGCAGGATATTGCGTCAGGAGAAGGTGGCCGTTGAAGTGGAAATCGCCGATGATCGGAACCTGGATCCCCTGGTCGGCGAGACGATCTACAATCTGTGGAATCGCTTGAGCGGCTTCGCGCGTGTTTACTGTGACCCGGACCAGCTCCGAGCCGGATGCGGCCAGGGCGGCAACCTGGCGGACCGTAGCCGCGATGTCCGCGGTGTCGGTGTTGGTCATCGACTGAACCACGATAGGCGCACCGCCGCCAACCTGAACTCCTCCAATCAGAACTCCTACGGACCTTCTGCGCGCTATTGTGTTCATTTAAAGACAAACCTTTCCTTAGGGTGGCTGCCTGAAAAGGGTAGCCCATCAACCCACCCCCATCAAGCTCCGTTAATGAATGGGTGTCGAGCTAAAATTACCCTTTTTAATGTTTTCGGGCATTTTTGGTGGAAATTATACGCGCGAGATTTCGCACCACACCATCAATGTAAAAAAAAGGATAATTTTAGCCTGACGCCAATTCATGTAAGATGCGGAGCCAAAGGAGACCGTCCCATGGGAGTCAACTGGTACAGCCATCTAAACGAAACCGTCGGACCGGTAGTCATCGAAGCAGAGGCTATCCGCAAGAGGGTGAGAGAATTGGGGGAACAGATCACCCGCGACTACCTGGGCAAATCCCTCCACATGATCTGCATTTTAAAAGGCGCGTGCGTCTTCCACGCGGACCTTATGCGGAACATCGACCTGGGGCTTTCCTTCGATTTTATCGCCGTGGGCAGCTATGGGTCGGGAACCAAAAGCAGTGGAGAAGTTCGAATCCTGAAGGATTTGGATGAAAGTGTCGAGGGGAGGGATGTGCTCCTGGTGGAGGACATTCTTGATACCGGCCTGACCCTCCATTACCTGCTGCTGAACCTGGAGTCGCGCGGGCCGAAATCGCTCAGGATTGCCACCCTGCTTAATAAACCCTCCCGGCGTCAGATCCAGGTGCAGGCCGACTATATCGGATTCGACATCCCGGACCAGTTTGTCATCGGCTACGGGCTGGATTACCGCCAAAGGTACCGCAACCTTCCCGATATAAGGGTTTTGCAGTTGGGCGGGGACAGCGAAGAATAGAAGCATCCAGCCGCGAACGCTCATCTGAATTTGAAAATGGACACGATTCTTAAGGCCGAAGACCGATTTTGCATAGTTCTGCCTATGAGACCGACCGGGCTGAACCGGGTGTCTCAGAGCAGGCTAGACCGCGGCTAAGGAGAGGGCTGAAAGCCCCGTCCGCAAAAGCTTTCTGAAATACCAGCTCCAGCCCATTTTCGCAGACAGACAGCCACGAAACGGCCTAAGGGCACACCTCGAGGTGCCTTTGTTCATCCCATAAATCGCGGCAAACTCTCTTCAATCAGACGCTTAACGCGTTCCGCCTAATGTCGTCTCGGCGCTTTGAACCGCAGCAGCACGAACCGCTTCATCCTGGGAATGGTAGGTGTGCCAATGCCAGGCTTCTACGGCGCTGCGCCTCTTTTCGTCTCCGAAAAATCCGGATTTTTCGAAATCGTGCGTGTACTTTTCACACGACGATTGCTGATGTTGCAGGTGCACGAAAGCCTTCTCGCTTTCCGAGACGGGTGAGATCTTGCCCAGCTTGTTCTCGATCACGTTTTTCATGTGGTTGAGGCTCACTGTGCATCGGGAATTGTCGTCCGAGCGCACAACCGTGCGGCCCCGGGCGAAAGACACCTGGCTCAAAAGGGCCAGCGCCAGCAGGCAGCAGGCCACCAGACGGAACCGCATCGTAGCTTGGGGATCGACGAGGCGCACCCCCAGGCGCACAGGTCCCACATCCCCCTCGCGCCGCGTCCATTGCACCACCGCGCTCGAACGCAGCTTTTTCGGGAGATCCACCGACACCATGGTGCCGGGGGCAACAACATCTTTCTCCACTAATAAACCGAGACCTTTGCGGCTGAAATCCAGGCTTTGCCCTTGGATTTCAAAGGGATTGCCCCATCGGTCGGTACCCCTGATCCTGACTGTTTCCTGCAAGTTTGCCCTGACATTACGTCGGGAATTCATAGTGCTCTCCTTCTACAAACTTAACTCGGCCCATTATGAACTCACCTTGAGCTGGCCGTGTGTGACGGGCATCACCAAAACAGCAATGAGGCGGGATATCCATGTAGGAGTACGAGGTACGGCCGCCTTGCCGTTGCCGACTCGCTGTCGTATCATCGGACGCAGGAGGAGAAAGAAGTGGATTTCCCAAGGATCCTGAGGGCTATATCCGATTTCTTTAACACCGAAGGCCGCCCCTTTGCCCTGATTGACGCCTTTGGCCTCCACACATACGGACTTAGCCGCGCCACGCAGGACCTTGACTTCGCGGCCGATGCAGCATCGCAGGACGGGCTTGTCGGGTTTCTTGAGTCCCTCGGCTATAAAACCATTCACCGCTCTTCCGGTTATTCCTGTCACCTCCACGAGGATGCTTCTTACGGCCGGATTGATTTCGTCTATGTTGCCGGGGAAACCAGCCGGAGGCTTTTTGCCGAAGCGAATTCCGGATTCGAGTTCGAAGGTTTCAATATTCCAGTCCCGCGGCCCGAACACCTGGCGGCCATGAAGGTCCACGCCATAAAGAATGACCCGTCGCGGACACATCAGGATCTCGCTGACATTCAGTTTCTGCTGGGCCTCCCTGGCGTGAACCAAGAAGAGGTGCGGTCGTATTTTGAGAAAGGCGGATTGTTGCGTCTTTATGAACAAATCAGAAAAGACTCGTGACGAACTCGATCTTTGCCGGGATATCCCAACCACCGAGAAGGATGTACTAGCGCTTTTTGCACTCAAGCGCCTCCCGCAAATGACGTCGGGCGACTATCTTCGTTTTCTTGCTGCATTGCCGCCAACAAAAAACCCGCAGCCTCGCTTCAGGGGGCCATCCGGCGATCGTCCGTTCGAGCTTTGAACTCAGCGTAGCTCGCTGAGGAACGAAGTGCCGATGGGGAGAAAGAGACCGAAATTCTCGGCAATGGTCTGGCCGATATCCGCCAGCGTGGTTCGCGTGCCGAGGTTCGAGCCGCCTTTCATGCCAGGGCTGAATGCCAGCACGGGCACATATTCCCGGGAGTGATCCGTGCTGACGCTGGTCGGGTCGCAGCCATGGTCGGCCGCCAGGATAAGACAATCATCGGGGCTCAGCGCGGCTTCAATCTCCGGCAGGCGGCGATCGAACGCCTCCAGTCCACCGGCGTACCCGGCCGTGTCGTTGCGGTGCCCCCAGAGCATGTCGAAGTCGACCAGATTGGTAAAGATCAGGCCTTCCGGGGTGCTTTTTAATGAGGCAATCGTCTGATCCACTCCTTCCATATTGTTGTGTGCTTCCAATTTTTCAGTAAAGCCACGATAGTCGAAGATGGAAGCAATTTTTCCCACCGACACCGATGCCAGACCCTTGGCCTTGAGTTTGTCGGGCAGCGATTCTTCCGGCGGGGGAACGGCGTAATCCTTCCGGTTTCCCGTACGCTTGAAATTGCCGGGGGAACCAATGAAGGGGCGCGCAATGACCCTCGCCACCCGGTCGGGTCCGTCCAGCAATTCCCTCGCAATCCTGCACATGCGGTACAACTCCTCCAGGGGAATCACTTCCTCGTGGGTGGCAATCTGAAATACCGAGTCTGCGGATGTGTAGACAATCGGCTTTCCGGTGCGCATGTGTTCCGGTCCCAGTTCCTTGATGATCTCTGTCCCTGACGCCGTGGCGTTGCAGAGAATTCGGCGCCCGATAGCCTTTTCAAAAGGCTCAATAATGCGAGGCGGGAATCCGTGGGGATAAGTAGGGAAGGGGGCAGGAGTGTAGATCCCGGCCATTTCCCAATGGCCTACAGTTGTGTCCTTGCCTTTGGAATAAATGGCGGCCTTTCCAAAAGCGCCTGCCGGGCTTTCGACCGGAGGGAGATTCTTCAACGGCCGGATGTTTCCCAAGCCAAGTCTCTGAAGGTTGGGCAGCCGTGGGCTCGCAATCTCCAGGATGTGGCCCAGGGTGTCGCTTCCTGCGTCACCCCATTCCGCCGCGTCAGGCATTTCCCCGATCCCGACGCTGTCGAGGATCAACAGAACCATTCGTTTGAATCGGCTCATGCTTTTATCAGCTCCCGTCAGCGACAGATTCGATCCATCCTTATGGATTCAAGCTGGCCGAGATCCGCTTCTGAAATTCCCGTGCCTTCTGCTTGACCTGGTTCTCGTCCAGTGTCGTCACCCTCCCATCCATCATCACGACTTTGCCGTTGATGATGGTCGTCCGCACATCGGCACCCTTGATGCTGTACACGATCTGGCTGTAGACGTTGAAGAGCGGCACCGCGTGGGCCGAGCCTGTCTCCACCAGGATCAGGTCCGCACGTTTGCCGGCTTCCAGGGAACCGATCTCCTTTTCCATGTGCAGCGCCCGGGCGCCGCCCATCGTGGCCATCTCCAGAACTTCGGAAGCCGGCAGCACCGTGGGGTCCATGGAGATTAACTTGTGCAGTTTGGCGGCGAAGTCCATCGTTTCGAACATGTCGAGATTATTGTTGCTCGCAGCCCCGTCGGTGCCAAGCCCCACAGGGATTCCCAGTCGCAGCATGCGGGGAACCGGAGCAGTTCCCGAAGCAAGTTTCATGTTGCTTTCCGGATTGTGCGACAGTCCGACGCCGCGCCGTTTGACGATGGCCAGGTCCTCCTCCGAGAGCCAAACCCCATGGGCGAAAAGCACATTAGCCCCGAGAACCCCGATTTGTTCCAGCCACTGGGTGGAGGTGGCGGAATATTTTTCACGGATCTGCTTCCCCTCATCCTGCGTTTCCGAGACGTGAATGATCATCGGGACGCCCGTGCGGTCGGCCAGCGCCTTGCAGTCTTTCAGGGTTTCCGCCGAATTGGTGTATGGGGCATGAGGCGCCACGGCGGGCACAATCAGCGGGGAGCTCTTCCAGTGCTCGATGAATTTCGCGGTGTAGGCGAGTGCATCCTGGGGCGTTTTATTGTCCGCAACCGGGAACTGGATGATGGTTTCCCCCAGCACTCCGCGCACGCCGGCTTTGGCCGTGGTCTCCGCGACTTGATCCTCGAAATAATACATGTCGGCGTAGGTTGTGGTGCCTGAGCGGATCATTTCAAGGCAGGCGAGCGCTGTGCCGGCCTCGACAAACTCACGACTGACGTTTTTGGCTTCCGCGGGGAAGATATATTTCTGGAGCCAATCCATGAGGGCCAGGTCGTCTGCGATTCCCCGCAGCAGCGTCATGGGAGCATGGTTATGCGTATTGATCAGCCCGGGGAGGACAAGCTTTCCGCGGGCGTCGATCGTGCGCTTCGCCTGGTACTGCGCTGCCAGGTCCGTGGTCTTTCCGACGGCTACGATCCGGTCGGCGCGCACGGCAACGGCTCCGTTCTGGATGATCTGCCTGCCGCCGTCCATGGCGACCACTATCCCGTCGCGAATGAGGAGATCGACCTTTTCGGCCGCCACCAAAGCGCGCGGTGCGGCGCTGATCGAGAGGGACAACAGTAGTGCGAAAGCACGAAGGTTCAACATGGGATTAACCGCGCGGCTCATCGAGGAATCTTTTGTCGAAAGGAAGCGGAAACAGCTCGCTGAAACGGTAACGCGCCTTCTTCCCTTTCAGATTCGAGAGGTGGACATCGATGTCGCCGCAGTATTCCCAGATAATTTGCCTGCAGGCGCCGCAGGGCGGCGTCAGGGTCTCGCTGTCCGCGACGATGGCGATGCGGCGGAAATCTGATTCCCCTTCCGAGAGCGCTTTCCATATCGCGACCCGCTCCGCGCAAACCGTTAGCCCGTAGGTGGAATTCTCCACGTTGCACCCGCCGAAAATCATCCCCTCGCGTGTTTCAAGAGCGGCTCCGACTTTGAAGCCGGAGTGCGGCGCCCGGGCGTTGAGCCGGGCTTTTTTGGCGGCGTCGATCAAAGCCGATATTTTGTTCATAGTCCTCACTTGCCCTGCCCATCCAGGCTGCTGATCCGGGGAATGGTGCCGCTGACCAGTGAAATGAAAGTCTCCCTAACTCTAGCCGTGGTATCCATCACTTCCTGGTGCGACAGTTTGGCAGCAAGAATACCTGCGGCCATGTTGGTGATGCACGAAATTCCGAGCACATGGATTGCCATGTGGTTCGCCGCGATGACCTCCGGCACGGTCGACATCCCGACGGCGTCGGCTCCCAGGGTGCGGCACATCCTGATCTCGGCCGGGGTTTCATAACTTGGTCCGCTCAGGCCGATGTAGATGCCCTGCTGGAGCGCAATGCCTCGTTCCGCTGCAACTTTGAGCGCTTCGGCGCGCATCGCGGCACAATAGGCATCGCTCATGTCGGGGAAGCGCACCCCCAGGGCGTCGATGTTCGGGCCCAGGAGCGGGTGCGTGCCCATCAGGTTGATGTGATCGGTAATGAGCATCAGGTCCCCGACCTTGAATCCGGTGTTGATACCCCCGGCTGCGTTCGTAACAATCAGGCGGCGAATCCCAAGGCCGCCCAGAACGCGCACCGGGAAGATGACCTGCTCCATGCTGTAGCCTTCATAAAAGTGGACCCGGCCCTGCAACGCCGCCACCGGCACCCCTTCCGCTTCGCCCAGCACCAGCCTGCCTTCATGCCCCAGGATCGTGGAATGGGGAAAGTGAGGGATTTCGGTGAAGGGGATTTCGGTTCGCTTCGTCAAGGTTCCGGCGTAAGAGCCGAGGCCGGAGCCGAGGATCAGGCCGACCAGCGGCTGCTGCGTGTGACGATGCCGGACTGCTGCTACCGCTTCCTGGATTTTCGAATGGGCGGAACTCATTTTGGACGCTCCTGCTGGCGGTTTGCGCGGCTCAATCGCCGCTGGTGATGGTCTTCTGGATCAGCTCCGGCCGGCCGGCCGGTTCGCTGCTGAAGGTATAGGCCTGGAGGAGACGGCCTCGTGCTTCCTCGAACCGGCGCCTGTCGTTGTAGTAAATGGTGCAAAGGGGCTCGCCGGGGGCAGCTTGATCGCCGGTTTTTTTATGGAAGCGCATCCCCACCGCCGGGTCAATCACCGAATCGGTGGTTTCACGGCCCGCACCAAGAACGCAAAGTGAAATCCCGATTTTTTCAGTGTCCATGGCGCTGACGAAGCCAGCTTCGGGCGAAAGAACCGGCGCCTCGAATCCAGCGCGGGGGAGCAAATCATAATCATCGACGACCCGCGGCTCGCCCCCTTGCAGCTCGATGATTTCACGGAACCGCTCCAAAGCCTTTCCGGAGGAAATGGCCGATCGGTACAAGGTCCTGGCCTCTTCCATGCTGGAAGCGGCCCCGCCAAGAATCAAGCAATGGGCGGAGAGATCGCGGCATAGGGTTGTGAGGTCTTCGGGACCGCGGCCCTTCATGACTTCCAGGCACTCGATGACTTCATGGGCATTCCCCGCATACTCGCCCAGCGGCCGGCTCATGTCGGTCAGCAGGGCGACCACGTCTTTCCCGCAGGCGCAGCCCAGGTTGACCATGGCGCGTGCCAGGTTTTCCGCATCTACCGGGCTCTTCATGAACGACCCGCTCCCGGTCTTCACATCCAGCACCAGGCCATCGATCCCCTCGGCCAATTTTTTGCTCATGATGCTGGCGGTAATCAGCGCCCGGCTTTCGACCGTGGCGGTCACGTCGCGCAGGGAGTAGAGCTTGCGATCGGCCGGCACGAGGGTTTCGGTTTGACCGATGAAAGCGAGGCCTTTATGCGCCAGCAGGCTTTTGAACCGGTCCAGGCTCAGCCGGACCTGGAAGCCTGGAATCGATTCAAGCTTGTCCAGCGTTCCGCCCGTGTGCCCCAGGCCGCGTCCTGAAATCATGGGAACGGTGACGCCACAGGCTGCGACCGCCGGTGCGATGACGAGCGAGGTTTTATCGCCGACGCCGCCGGTGGAATGCTTGTCGACTTTGCGCCCGGGGATGAAGCTGAGATCCACCACGTCCCCCGAAGTCCTCATTTCCTCGGTCAGGGCGGCGGTTTCTTCGTCGCTCATGCCCCGGAAGAAGACGGCCATCAGCAGCGCGGAGATCTGGTATTCGGGAATTGTCCCTGAAGTGTAGCCGCGGATCAGGAAGGAAATTTCGTCGCGGGTGAGAGGGAGGCCATCGCGTTTTTTTCGGACGAGATCGACTGCGCGCATCGTGCACCCCGGAGAGCCGAAGGAGGATTAATCGAGCCCTGAAGCAACAAAAGCTACCGTGCCGCGCCGGAGACCAACCCTCCGGGGGCCGGGTCCGCGCAAGCACCGGTAGCTCTTGTACCTGTTTTATAGAATCCTGTGTCTGGCGCAGGCCTTAGGGCCGCTGGCTGCGCATCTTCTTGCGCAATCGCTTGCGCGCAAGCGCCTGTTTGATCCGTTTCTTTTCACCAGGCTTCAGATAGAACGAGTGCTTTTTGACATCCTTGATGATGTCTTCCTGCTGTACCTTGCGCTTGAAACGTCTCAGAGCGCTCTCGAGCGACTCGCCTTCATTGAGAACAACTTCCGCCAAAACCAACCACCTCCCTTACATTTGACGAGCGGTAAGGGTACTCCCCGTATCTTGTCCTGTCAATGTCAATTTTCTCAGTGGTTTAGCCGGGTAATTTGCGTCGCCATCTTTGCACCGGCTCGTGCGCCATAAATGGCAGCCTGGCATGAATAAAGGGTGACGTCCTCCATTTTCCTTATTCAGCACCTTCATTTTGCGGCACACCGAGCCCTTGCCTATCAGCCTTGGAAGCCTCAGCCCTTTCTTCGACATCCGCGAATGTGCGTACGACCAGTCTTTTCAATCGCTCGTTCCAGCGGTCCAAGGCGGGACGTCTCGATTCCGGCAGATATCGCGACAGATCACGCAAGAGTGCATTCATGCGCCGCATGACCTGGATGCTGGTGGCCCCGCAGAAACAGATTTCTTCAAACGCAAGCCCCAGGAGGTCATCCCATCCGGGGAGGGGAACCAGGAGCAGGGGTTTGCCGTCAGTGTCGAACAACGCCCCCACCTCCAGTTGGCGTTGTCCAAGCCGAAGGAGCAGATCTTCTATCTGGTCCAAGGCCTGGACCGCCGTTGTCGGATCGTTGATAGCCGGTGACAGGGCTTTTATGGCAATGTCCACAAGGAGCCGGATCGCATACTTGGGATCCTGTTCGAAGGTTCGTTCCGGGCCCAATTTGATCCCATTTCTCAGCTTGTTTTCATCGATCGGCTCATGGGTGCCGAGCACATACATCAGAGGAGTCATCTGCACGACCGTATCGCCGACAGCCGCGGCCATCTCGAAGGCAACGCCTGATGTCCTGGCCAGTTCCATCAGATACGCAACGTCGATCGCCTGCACGGAGGCGGGCCGGCCCAGATGCTTCAGCGTCTGGACTCGCGCCAATTTGCGAAAAGCATTCACATCAAGATGACTGTGTTCGTATTTCAGCGAAACGTCGTTCCCCTCAATCACCTCGCGTCCTTTGTCGCCCGTGAACACCAGCATACGGTCAACCCTCAGCAGGCCGATTCGGCGAATAAGCCCCACGAACATGGCGGTACTCGTGAGCAACAGACCAACCACGATCCATCCACTGATAAACGGCACTTTCCCCGAACCACCACGATCCACCTGGATGAGTGCTGCAATGGCGTAGAGAAACGTCGCCGTAAATATCCCCAGGGAGTGCGAAATCACAGGGTCGCGGGAGATCCATTGCACGAGGCGCGGCGAGTAGGCGGTCGCGCTGAACTGCACCATGACGAACGTGAAGGAGAACACGATGCCTGTCAGTGTGATCATCCCCGAGGCGATTGCCGAGTAAAAAGACATGGCCGCAGAAACACTCACCTCCGCAACCAAACCAGGAAAGAGGCGGCTTTCAAACCGCGGGAACGTTAGCCCTGCCGAGAGTGCCACGATCGCATACACGGCCGGTATTGCCCATTCACTGCGAAACAGCTCGGATTCCCTGTGGAAGCGCATGGTTTGATCCTCGTTGAGAAAGCCTATATTAAACCAGTGCTTCCAATAAGTCTGCAACGCGGGTGAGCTCACGACGGCTCAGGGCAAGAATTTCGAATCTGCCGCCAAGGAACGCAGGGAAAGATCCCTGCGCTGCGGAGATGCTCGAAAGGAAGCCCGCAACTCTTTTCCCGCTCTGGAGATAATGGCTGCGCTCTCCCGGCGCGCAAGAATCAGACTGTTAGAACTGCCAGTTTCCAGAAGCCCTGAAACAGGCGAAAATTTGTGCCAGGGTGGGGGCTGCTTCGGCATCCACCGGATACTGGCGTTGATTCGTGGGGGGTCTGATTAAAGCGATGAGCCCCGATTCATGGCGGACAAAGCTGGTTGGGACCGCAGATCTAATCGGAGGGAAGTGATTTGAGACGCATAACAGCAATGACGGCAGGCGGATCAATCAGGTGATGGTTCGCGGCAACTACGGAACCCAGGCGGAAAAATATTGGGGCGTGCTGCGCTCGGCCATCAACGATCTCGCGCGGACCTATGGTGTCGCACCACTAGGCAAGTAACTCCGGGGGCGAGATACACGTTGCGCGCCTGGGCGCTTTCAGAAGATAGGATTGAGGCGCTTTATGGCGGACAGTGTCCTGCACTCCAGATTTGTCGCGTTGCCGATCCTGCCGTTGAGCCTTATCATATCATCGTTCCAGGAATTGGTATTCCGGCTGGTGAGGGTGTTGCCATGACCAACCCGCTTAGTACGAAATCTGCTGAATCTGGAGAGGAGACACCATGAAAAGGACAAAGAAATCCAAACCGGGCGCGCAGGGCACGAAACCGCTCCCGCCTGAAACACGGACCATTGGGACCTACGCGGAGCGATATGCCGCCGGGAAGGCGCTCCGGGATGCTTGCCCCCGAAGCGCGCACGCCGTCTGGAAGCCCCCGGCAGACCGCCCGGATGCAGTCCAGCTTGTTCTGGCGGCGGAGAAGGGACGCATGCCCGAACTGCTCCCGCTGCGGCACGGACGGATGCTCCGCTCCGCATTCACCTTTTATCGCGGTGCGGCCCTGACGATGGCCTCCGACCTGGCCTCCACTCCGACCACAGGGGTCAGGGTCCAGTGCTGCGGAGACGCCCACCTGTGCAACTTCGGCGGCTTTGCCACACCGGAAAGGCGTGTCATCTTTGCCATCAACGATCTCGATGAAACCCTTCCCGCTGCCTGGGAGTGGGACGTCAAGCGCCTCGGTGCCAGCTTCGTGGTGGGCTGCCGCGACAACGGCCTGAGCGATCGCGACGCAAAAGACGTCGTCATGAGCTGCGTCCGCGCCTACCGCGAGTCTATGGCAGAGTTCAGCCGGATGAAGACGCTGGAACTGTGGTACTACTCCCTCGGGGCGGACGAACTGTCGGCCAACATCAAGCGTCCCGAATTCCGCGAGCGGTTTATGAAACGCCTTGAGAAGGAGCGGGCAAAGAGCGTCGCCGACGACCTCTTCCCGAAGCTGGTGGAACACAAGGGAGAGATGCCGATCATCAAGGACCAGCTACCCACCATTTTTCACGCCCAGGGTCATCCGCCTGGCGAGGTCCAGAAGGTTGTGACGGACACGCTCGCCGCATATCGCGCCACCTTGCCGCCTTCCCATCAGGCCCTGCTCGACCGGTATGAGCTTAGGGACGCCGCCATCAAGGTCGTTGGGATCGGCAGCGTTGGAACCAGTTGCTGGGTGCTCCTCTTCATGGCCGGGGATGGCGATCCCCTGTTCCTCCAGGTCAAGGAGGCGCGCAATTCGGTGCTGGAGCCGTACGCCGGCGCGAGTGTCTTCCCCAACCACGGCCAGCGCGTCGTGGACGGCTATCGGCGGATGCAACCCGCGAGCGACATGTTCCTCGGCTGGACCCGGGGCCGGACGCGCGACTTCTTCGTCCGCCAGCTGAGGGACATCAAGATCAGCGTCAGGGTGGAGATCTTCGGCGCCGCCGAAATGGAACTCTACTCAACCTTTTGCGGGAGGGCGCTTGCTCTCTCCCATGCCCGTTCGGGCTGCGCTATCACGCTTAGCGGGTATATGGGCAAGAGCGATACTTTCGACCGGGCGATCGCGGCTTTCTCGAAGGATTATGCCGATCAAAATGAGAAAGACCACGCCGCACTCAAGAGCGCCGTCCGCAAAGGCAAGGTGAAGGCTGTTTTCGAAGAAGAGCGGTGAGGCGCGACTTAACCGGTAGAAATGAAAGTTCCATTGGCGGCCATGGTCCAGCATCATGGTCGTGAAAGCGAGGTAAGATATGAGTGCCGCAAAGAGATTATTCAGCATGGCCTTACTATTCTCTGTAGGATTTCTGACGATTGGCGTATCTGCACAGACGCCGGTGAAGCCAGTGACGCCAGTGACGCTGACCAAGGCTGCAGTCGGCGAAAAGATCCGCCGTGTTGAGGACGGCGTGGACGAATTCCGCAAGTACCTCGAGCATAAGGGCGAGAATGCGAAGTCTGCGGCTGCAACCCCTCAGGCTCAGCAGGCCAAGGGGAAACGGCAGCGCACGGCAACCGAATCGCAGAAGACGACAGCGACCGCAAAGAAAGATGAGCTGGACGACGCGCTGGGCGATCTTAATCGATCGACGAACCGCCTGCGCCGAAAGTTCGATCCCACCGACAAGTGGCAGGAAACCCGAGTTCAGGTAGAGGCGGTCCTGGACGATGGGCGTCGCATTAACCAGGCGGTTGCTCGCGGAAACTATGGCAGCGAAGCCGCCCGCCTTTGGGCTGCGCTGCGCAACGCTATCAACGACCTGGCGAGAGCTTACGGGCTGGCACCCATCGGAGTATAGGGCAAGCGCGCTTCGCCTCGATCAGGACAAAACTATTTTCCGGAAGGCGAAGGCTTCCCGATGGGGGGGATCCATCTCAGACAACGAATGGCGTGAACCATGGATGCACTCTTTGAAATGTTGACTCATTAAGGAGCAGATCATAAACATGAAACGAGTTCTTCTTGCAGCCAGCAGGCGTAATTTGCTCTTTTGCCTAATAGCGGCGGCGTTAGTGGTGCCGAACGTTTGCGGCCAGACAGCTGGCGGCGGCACGGATCAATGGAAGGTCAAGGTCGCGCCGTACCTGATGTTTCCCTGGATGAATGGCAAAACAGCGGTGCGAGGACGGGAGGTCACCGTCGACGTAGGCGCCGGCGATATCTTCTCCAACCTCCAAATCGGCGCAATGGGATATTTCGAGGCCCGCAAGGGTCCCTGGGGATTCGGGGTGGACGCCGTGTACATGGCTCTCGGCACAACAATCGACCGTCCCTCAGCCGACATCGACTTCAACCAAGGGGCATACCAGTTCATGGGGTTCCGCTCGCTCAATAAAAAGGTGGACGTCACCTTCGGTGCCCGCTGGAACGTCCTCAGTGGCAGGCTCGGATTCAAAGGCCCTCTCGCCACGACGGTTGACCAGACCAAGCAGTGGGTGGATCCGAATGTGGGGCTCATGATCCATCAACCCCTGGGCGGAAAGTGGCACTTCGGGCTCGTGACGGACATCGGCGGATTCGGGGCGGCCTCGAAGTTCGCCTGGCAGGTTTTCCCGACCGTCGGGGTCGATGTGGGCAAGAAAGCCCGGCTCGGCATCGGCTACCGCGCCTTGGGCATGGATTATGAGAACGGCAGCGGCAACACGCTGTTCCGCTACGACGTGATCACGAGCGGTCCGGTCATCGGCATGAGCATCAATTTCTAAAGGGAATCCTATCTTCTCGGACAACTCGGATTCGTTGAGAAAAATCCGTGTGGTCCGTGTCCCGACAGGGACATCACCTGTGGGTTTGCCAGCTGAGCTCGCCGGTGATGTTGACCCGGTTGCGCTTCTCTTCGAGGCGCCGGGTTTCCCCTGCGATCAGTGTCGCATTTTCCGGGTTGGCATCCAGACGCTGGAGTGTCTGAATGGCACGGTTGAAATCGTAAAGGTATTCGTAGGTTTCGGCCAGGTCGAGAATTGCTTTCCGGCGGCATTCCGGGCAGGCTGCGGTCGCCACGTTTTCGAAATAAAGGATCGACTCCTGGTATTTGTGCTGGATCTGGTATATCGCCCCGATCTTGAGAAAAACCAGGTGCGCCGGATGCCCGGTCAATCCGTCTTCCTCGAGCTTCCGGAATTCGCGCAGCGCCCTGTGAAAGTCATTCTGCTTGAAGTAAGCGTTCGCCCGGAGCGAGAGTATCTCGGTGCGGTTTTCCAGATCCTTCTTTTCAAGCAATCTGTCGTACTGAGACACCGCCTGGGTAAGATCCCCGATTTCGTTAGCATATATCTGGGCCAATTGCTGGCGCGCGGCTACTTCCTCATCCCGGCCTGCGAGTTCATCGACCAGCTTGGAGTAGGCGCCCACCGCGTCGTTGATGTGTCTCAGGTTGAGGTAGTAGATGTTTCCAATACTGAGGAGTGCGCGGGCGGCATATCTTCCCTGATGGTCATGTTCGTAAAGCAACGTGTAGGTGCGGATGGCTTCATCATAGCGCCCCCCCCTCCACGCCGCTTCGGCGCGGTCCAGCAGCTGCCGTTCCCCCGAATTGCAGGCTGCTGCCAGGCACAGCAACAGAAAGGACGATGCTAGACATTTCCTCATGGTGATTCGCCCACCTCGTCCCCGGAGTCGTCGCCGGCAACCAGCGTAGCACTGGTGACGACATCGCCTTCGTCGAGGTCTATGCAGCGCACTCCGACGGCTGCGCGCGCTTGTGTGTCGCGGATGTCGTCCACCTTCATCTGGATCAGCTTGCCCTGGGCCGTCACGATCATGACCGCCGATTCGTCCTGCACATGAAGGGTATTGACCACCGGACCGTTTTTCGCCCCGATCTTCACATTGATGACGCCCCCACCGCCACGCCCCTGCTTCGGATACTCTGTAACCGCCGTCCGTTTTCCGTAGCCTCCCTCGGTTATGGTGAGGAAACGCCCGTCCCCCGAAAAAGCCGACATGCTAACCACATAGTCCCCATCGGCGAGCCTGATGCCGATGACGCCCCTGGCTGTGCGTCCCATGGCGCGCACGTCCTCCTCGCCAAAGCGGATGGCCTTGCCGTTGCGCGTCGCAAGCAGGATATCGTAGTTCCCCTCCGTGAGCTGGCAGCCGATCAGTTTGTCGTCCTCATCTACCCCGATGGCGATGATCCCGGAATTGCGCGGGTTGGAGTATTCCACCAGGGCGGTCTTTTTCACGATGCCGTTACGCGTCGCCATGATGACATATTTTTCCGGGTCGAAATCCTTGACGGCCACCAGGGACGCGATTTTTTCATCCCGGGACATGTTCACAAGGTTGACGATCGCCTTGCCTTTGCCGGCGGTCCCAACATCGGGAATTTCGTAGACCTTCAGCCAGTAGAGCTGCCCCTTGTCGGTGAAAACCAGCATGTAGCTGTGGGTTGACGCAATGAAGATGTGATCGATGAAATCCTCGTCGCGCGTGGCCATGCCGATCCGGCCTTTGCCGCCGCGCCCCTGGACCCGGTACTGCGAGGCATTGGTGCGCTTGATGTAGCCGGAATGTGTCACCGTGATGACGACATCTTCGTCGGCGATCAGGTCTTCGAGCTTGATTTCGACTTCCTCGTCCATGATCTGGGTGCGGCGCTCATCCCCGAACTGCGCTTCCACCTGTTTCAATTCGTCGACGATCACAGCCTTGAGAACCGCCTCGCTCGCCAGGATTTCCTTGAGCCGGGCAATCAGCTTCAGGGTCTCCTGCAGTTCGTTCAGGATCTTTTCGCGCTCCAGCCCGGTCAACCGCTGCAGGCGCATGTCGAGAATTGCCTGCGCCTGGATTTCGGAGAAACCGAAGCGCGCAACGAGCCCGTCGCGGGCCGTGGCGGGCTCTTTCGACGCGCGGATCAGCTCGATGATTTCGTCCAGCAGGTCGAGCGCGCGCTTCAAGCCTTCGAGGATGTGCGCCCTGGCCTCGGCCTTGCGCAATTCGAAAATCGTGCGCCGCCGCACGACATCCTTGCGATGATCGATGAAGCAGGCGAGGGCCTGTTTCAGGGTGAGCACGCGCGGCTGATTGTTGACGATGGCCAGCAGGATGATGCCGAAGCTCGACTGCATCGGGGTCATCTTGTAGAGATTGTTCAGCACCACCTGCGCCGGCTCGTCTTTCTTGAGCTCGATGACGATGCGCATGCCGTCCCGATCCGATTCGTCGCGCAAGTCCGAAATACCTTCGAGCTTTTTGTCCCTCACCAGCTCGGCGATCCGCTCGATCAACCGGGCCTTGTTGGTCTGGTAGGGAATTTCGGTGACGACGATCGCTTCGCGATCGCGCGTCATTTTCTCAATCGCCGCGCGCGCCCGCATGATGAGGATCCCCCGCCCCGTCTCGTAGGCCTGCCTGATCCCGCCGCGGCCATAGATATAGCCGGCGGTGGGGAAATCCGGTCCCGGGACGAGCGCCATGATTTCGTCCAGGGTCACATCCGGATTTTCTATCTGCAGGATTGTAGCCCGTATAATCTCGCTCAGGTTGTGCGGCGGGATGTTTGTCGCCATGCCGACAGCGATGCCCGAGGAGCCGTTGATCAGCAGGTTCGGGAATTTCGCGGGCAGGACGAGCGGTTCGGTCAAAGACTCGTCGTAGTTCGGTCCGAAATTGACTGTTTCCTTGTCGATGTCGGCCAGCATCTCGTCGGCGAGGCGGGACATCCTAACCTCGGTGTACCGCATGGCGGCGGCATTGTCGCCGTCCACCGATCCGAAATTACCCTGGCCGTCGACCAGCGGGTAGCGGATGGAAAAATCCTGGGCCAACCTCACGATGGTATCGTAAACCGCGCTGTCGCCGTGCGGGTGATACTTACCGATGACGTCGCCCACGATGCGGGCCGACTTCTTGTAGGGCTTGTTGTAGGTGTTGCCCAGATCACTCATCGCGAACAGCACGCGCCGGTGCACCGGCTTCAGTCCGTCGCGGGCGTCGGGGAGCGCGCGGCCGATGATTACGCTCATGGCGTAATCCAGGTACGACCGGCGCATTTCGTCGATGATGTTTACCGGAATCTGTTCCAGGGCTTCGTTCATGTTCCAAGTTTCCCGATAAGTGCGGGATTTTTTCCCCGCCACGGGTGCGCGCCGCCGCCCTCATTCTGCCAGGCCGGGGCCGGTTTTGCCTGAACCTAGATATCCAGGTTCCGGACGTTGAGGGCGTTCTCCTCGATGAAACGGCGCCGCGGTTCGACCGCATCGCCCATCAGGATGGTGAAAATGGCGTCCGTCTGAACGGCGTCGTCGATGGAGACTTTCAGCAGCGTCCTCGTTTCCGGACACATGGTTGTTTCCCAGAGTTGCGCGGGGTTCATCTCCCCCAGGCCTTTGTAGCGTTGCATCGTCACTTCCTTTTTGCCCAGGGCCAGGATGTAGCCCAGCAATTCCTCACGCGACCGCACCTGGATGCTGGAGCCGTTCTCCTGAACTGTAAAAGGCGGCTTCGCCATCGGCGCAATGGCGGAGTAGAGGGCGAACAACCTTTGCCATTCGGCCGACGAGAGGAAGTCCCAGTTGATCTCGGTCTTTCTTCCCCCCTCGCGCTCAATCACCAGATAATTCAGCCCGTGTTCCTCGTCGCCGGATATGGTGTAAGCGTAGCCGATCTCCGCCAGCACCCGCCCCAGCTCGCTGAGAATTTCCAGGTCTTCGAACAACTGGCGCAGCGTGAACCCGGTTTTCAGCAGCGCTCCCTCTCCCGCCACGAACTCCAGCAGCCGGTCGAGAAGCATCTTTTCCTCGAGCCGGCGGTTGAGCTTGTCATACACCGACTTGTATTCGTGCATTTCCTTCAGCAGGCCCGCCAAAACCGCTCCGCTGAACCTGGCGCCGCTTTTATCCACGGTTACGACCACATCCTGCGTGGCGCGCTGCATGACGTAGTCCTCCATGTCGCGCTCGTTTTTCAGGTACTTCAGCTTCTTCCCCTCTTTGATGCCGAACAGCGGCGGTTGTGCGATGTAGATGTGCCCGCGCTCCACCAGATCGGGCATCTGGCGATAGAAGAATGTCAGCAAGAGCGTCCGGATGTGCGAGCCGTCGACATCGGCGTCGGTCATGATGATGATCCGGCCGTAGCGCAGCTTGTCGATGGCAAAATCATCCTTTCCGATGCTGGTGCCGATGGCCGAAATCAGCGTGGCGATCTCCGCGCTGGCCAGCATCTTGTCGAAGCGCGCCTTCTCCACGTTCAGGATCTTCCCCTTGATCGGCAGGATGGCCTGGAATTTCCGGTCTCGCCCCTGCTTGGCGGATCCGCCGGCGCTGTCCCCCTCGACAATGAAGATTTCGCAGAACTGCGGATCCCGCTCCTGGCAGTCGGCCAACTTCCCTGGCAGCAGGCCGCTGTCGAGCGCTCCCTTGCGCCGGGTCAAGTCGCGGGCTTTGCGCGCCGCTTCCCTCGCCCTTGCCGCTTCCAGCCCTTTGGCAATGATCTTCTTGGATACTCCGGGGTTTTCCTCAAAGAAGGCGCCCAGCCCTTCGTTCACCGCGTTTTCGACGATCCCCTTGATTTCGCTGTTTCCCAGCTTGGTTTTGGTTTGACCCTCGAACTGCGGATTTTTGAGCTTAACATTGACCACGGCCACGAGGCCTTCCCGCACATCTTCGCCGGTTGGATTTTCCTTCAAATCTTTCAGCAGGTCGTTGGCCTGGGCGTAGGCGTTGATGGTGCGGGTCAGGGCAGCCTTGAAACCGCTCAGATGCGTGCCCCCTTCGTGCGTGTTGATGTTGTTGGCAAAGGAAAATATCGTTTCGCTGTACCCGTCGTTGTATTGCATGGCCAGCTCGACAACGACGTCTTCTTTGCGCGTCTCAAAATAGATCGGCTTGGGATGCAGCGTGTTTTTGTTCTTGTTCAAGTGCTCGACAAAGGAAACGATTCCGCCTTCATAGTGGAATTCAACTTTTCGTTCGGAGCGCAGGTCCTCCAGCACGATGGCCAGCCCTTTGTTCAGGAAGGAAAGCTCGCGCAGCCGCCCGGCAATGGTGTCATAGCTGAAATCCGAGGTTTCGAAGATCTCGGCATCGGGCTTGAACGTGATCTTGGTGCCGCGGCGCTTTGTTGTCCCCGTTTGAATGAATTCCGTGACCGGGCGCCCTCGTTCATAGCTCTGTTCGTAGACTTTACCCCCGCGCCATATTTCCAGGTCAAGCCTCTGGCTCAGGGCATTGACGACCGACACGCCAACGCCGTGCAGCCCGCCAGAAACCTTGTACGAATCGTTGTCGAACTTGCCGCCGGCATGAAGCACCGTCAGTACAACCTCGGCCGCCGATTTTTGCGACTGCTCGTGGAAATCGGTGGGAATGCCCCGGCCGTCGTCGATCACGGTCACGCTGTTGTCGATGTGAATGGTCACCTCAATCCGGGTGCAATACCCGTTGAGCGCCTCGTCCACCGAGTTGTCCACGACCTCATAAACCAGGTGATGCAAGCCGTCAATCCCGGTCGACCCGATATACATGGCGGGGCGCACACGGACGGCTTCAAGGCCCTCCAGAACCCTGATTTTGTCCGCCCCGTAATCGTCCTCAGGCAATCCGCCCGGGACGACGGCGACCTCGTTGATAGCATCCCCGGAGGGAACTTTTTCTTCCATACTTTTGCTCTCGCGGAACCTGCCGGCAGAACCAGGGGAGGAGGCCGGCATAAAATGGAAATAAGCTGTTTGTTTCCAACGACTTATTCCTATCGCAGTGAACGGGGTATTATACCATAGAAAACGGCTCTCGAGGAGGGAAATCGCTCTTTGTTTCGAAGAAATATTCCCTTTTAAATCAGCTATTTGCCGACCGGTCAAGTTGTGCCGTGCCCGCGGATATTTCGAATTTGCGGATCGGTCCCGGAATGAGCGGGATCCATGACTGTTTTGCGGTGGTCAGGAAGGTCTGGGTTCTCTCCGCCAGATAGGTCAAAAAGGAGGCCAGGCGCTGTTCGTCCAACTCGGCCTCCACGTCGTCTACCAGGAACAACGGATAGAATCCGTGATTCTTTCGATGGATTTCCATTTGGGCAAAATAGAGCGAAAGCAGGGCGCTGCGCTGTTGTCCCGCCGAGCCGAAGTCGGCCAGTGATTTTCCGTTGACGTAGAGCTTGAGTTCATCGCGATGAGGCCCCACGGTGGTGAAACCCATCCTGAGATCGGTTGCGCGAGCCTGTTTGATCCGCTCGCGCAGCAAAGGGATAAGGTCTTCCGCCGGCGCCGGCTCGCGCACCGATGCGCACAGATACTTCAACTTCAGGTTTTCGGCGCCGAACAGCCCCTCCGGCAGTTCGGATTTCATCATTTCAACATACCGCATCCTGTTGGCTGTTATGCGTGCCCCTTCCTGGACGAGAGATTCCTCCCAACTGGAAAGAAAGGCCTCGTCCACGGAATTTCCCTCCGAGGCCTGGGACAGTATCTTGTTTCTCTGTTTCAGCGCCCTCCCGTAGGAGGCCAGGAGGCGGACATGCGAGGGAAAAATGGTGACCATCGCGCGATCCAGGAACGATCTCCTGTCGCCTGGCCCGGCCCTCACCACAGCCAGATGCTCCCCCGCAAAAGCCAGAAGGTGAAGATTGCCGACAAACTGATCGATGGGGACGGCTTTGCCGTGCAGGAAGAGTTTTTTTTCGGAGGCTGAAATGGCAACGCCGAGATCACGGCCGAGAGTCCCGTGCTGCATATGCCCCTCGACCCGGCATTCTTTTTCGCCGTGCCGGATGCACTCCTTCGGGGCCGCCGTGCGAAAGCTCTTGCCGTAGCCCAGCAGATATACCGCCTCGAGCAGGTTGGTTTTTCCCTGGCCGTTCCTGCCGAAGAAGAGGTTGGTTCCGGGGGAAAGCAATACCATCTCTTCCGTGAAATTGCGGTAATTAAAAACGCGAATGCTGTTGAGCTGCACTCTCAGAATTTCATCGGCATCACGACATAACGGTAATCGAGAGCCGATGTCCCGGCCGGTTGTAGCATTCCCTGGGTTTCCGAATCTTTAACCGAAATGGAAACCGCATCCGTGCCGCAAGCCCCGAGGAAATCGATCAGGTATTGCGGATTGAATCCTATTTCCATCGGAGAGCCTTCGTATTCCACCGGGATGATTTCTCGTGCTTCCCCGGCTTCAGCGCTGCTGGCGGTCAATTCCAGAGTTCCCGACGATATCGCAAGCCGGATCGCCCGCAGCTTTTCGTCCGACATGATGGCGGTGCGCCGTATCCCGTCGCTGAGGACGCGCGTCTGGGCTGAGATCGTCTTGTCGTTATCGCGCGGAATCACCATTTCGAAATTCGGGAACTGCCCGGCCAGGATTCGCGAAACAAGTTTCTTTTCCCCAAAGGAGAAAAAGAGATGATTCTCGTCCCTCGAGAACTCCACCGGGATTTCTTTATCCCCGATCAGTTTCTGAATTTCAACCAGGGTCTTTCTCGGGATCAGAGCCTTGACTTCTCCATCGATTCCGGGAATATCGAGAACAGAGCTGACGAGAGCGAGCCGGTGTCCGTCGGTCGCCACCATCTTGATCTCCTGCGGTGTCATCACCATCAGGGCTCCGTTTAACGAATAGCGCGATTCTTCCTGGGTGATGGCAAACATTGTTCGCTGGATCATGCCCCGAAGCATCGCTCCGGGAATGGAAACCGGCGTGGCATTGGCGGCCGGGATCGAGGGAAAGTTTTCCTTGGGCAGTCCGACGACTTTGTACTCGGAGCGGCCCGATTTCAGGCCCAGCCAGCTGTTTTCCAGCAGCGAGATGCGTATTTCCGCTTCTTCCGGCAGAAGCCGTACGATGTCGAACAGACGCCGCGCCGATACCGTCATGGTCCCCGGCATCGCCACTTCAGCATCGCAGCCGCAACAGATGCTGACATCAAGATCCGTCGCGGTAATTCCCACTTTTCCCTCCACCGCTTCTACGAGGATGTTTGAAAGAATGGGAATGGTGCTTTTCTTTTCAATGACTCCCTGAACCAGATTCAACTCACCCAGAAGATCGTTTCTTTTTACGGTGAATTCCATGAATCCATGCTCCTTGATGAATGACAATGGGGACCTGTGACGAACGAGCCGATTATAGCAAAACAGCTGTATGTGTAGTGAAAGATCAAGCCGTTGTTTTTATGTTTTTTAAAGAATTAATTCCAAATGTTTACCAGGAATAATAAGAATGGCCGGTGAATTTGTGGAAAAAGGGGTTAATCCCCACGGCGACATGGGATTGTCGGGAGGAAAATACGGGGCGCGGTTGTGGGAAAGAGGGACATACTGTGGAAAAGAGGGAACACGGGGAATTCCACAGGAGAGGGAAAGGAAGGTTCATGTGGAGAAAGGGGGAAGTTGTGCGAACCCCTATAGTTGTCCTGTTGGAATCCATGAGGGGAACTTGAGGAAGGGCCCCGGACCGGATTCGTATCTAGTTTTGTGAGATTGGTATTCGTGTGCGCAATTACGAATACGAGCACTTAGAGTTCTAAAGGGGTGGATTTAAAAAGGGATTCGCGCCATGCAACTATTAGCGGAAAGACTGGAGGATCTTGGATACGGCTGTTGAGATTTCGCTGTCCTTTTTGCGCATCGCTTCGATCTTGCGAATGGAGTGAAGAACCGTGGTGTGGTGCTTACCGCCGAAATCGCGGCCTATTTGGGGAAGAGACAGATCGGTCAATTCCTTGCAAGCGTACATCGCGATCTGGCGAGGCTGGGCTATCGTGCGCGCATTGTTTTTGGAACGCAACTGGGACGCTTTCAAGCCGAAGTGGGTGGCGACCGCGCGGATGATCATTTCCGAGGTGATCACGCGGCGGTCCTCGGCCACCACGTCCTTGAGAACCTGCTTCGCGTAATGGATGTCGATATCGGCAGGATCGATGCCGTCCAGGGACGCTCGCGCGCTGAGGCGCGTCAAAGCGCCTTCGAGTTCCCGGATGCTCGACCGGATGCTTCCCGCGAGGTACATCGCCACGCTGTCCGGCAGCCCGGGCAGCTGGCTTTCCCCCTTTTTCCTGAGGATCGCGATCTTGGTTTCGAGATCGGGCGGCTGGATGTCGGCAATTAATCCCCATTCAAAGCGGGAGTGGAGCCGCTCTTCGATGGTTTTGATCTCCTTGGGGGGACAGTCGCTAGTGATGACGATCTGTTTCTGCGCGTCGTAGAGGGCGTTGAATGTGTGAAAAAACTCTTCCTGGGTCCGGTCCCAACGCGCAATAAACTGTATGTCGTCCATCAACAGAATGTCGATGTTCCGGTATTTCTGGCGGAACTGGCTGGTCCGGTCGTACCGGATGGCGTTGACCAGTTCGTTCATGAATTTTTCCGACGAGATATAACTCAGCTGCAGCCGGGGATTTTTTTGTTGGATGAATTGACCGATGGCGTGCATCAGGTGGGTTTTCCCGAGGCCGACCCCGCCGTAGATGTAAAGCGGGTTGTACGCCTTCGCGGGACGCTCGGCCACGGCCATGGCGGCAGCACAGGCAAACTGGTTGCTGGAGCCCACCACGAAAGAGTTAAAGGTATATTTGGAATTGAGATGGACCGGTGCCGGCGCTGGATCTCCCGATTCCTGTCGTGGCGGGGCTGGTGTCGAAGTTTCGACAGACACCACGATCTGCAGGTTCCTCCCGACGGCTTCCTTTACGGATTCATCCAGGAGGTCGGCATAATGATCCAGCAGCCACTTGCGAAAGTTCTCGTTGGGTACGCGGACTCGCAGCGTGGTGGGATCGCGCGCTTCGAGGACCAGAGGACGGAACCAAGTCTCATAGACCTGCTGGCTGACGCGCTTTTTGATAGCCGACAGAATTTTTACCCAGACGTCCATACCGCTAGTCACTCGCACCTGAGAAAAGCCAAATCAAAAGAACGTGGGCAAGCCCCTGAATGTGTGAGTTTTCCACAGTTGTGAAAAAAACTGTGGAAAACACACAAATCCCCGAGAGATGCAGGTGTACGGTTTGCCTGCATGCCCGTCGAATCAGAATCGGCGGCTTATTTTTGAACCCTCGGCTGCTGAGGTTGTGCAGATCGAATCAACATCAGCCGCGCGAGAAAGTAACATTTGAGAGGCCGCGCATGCAACAGAAAAAAAGCGAAAAAAGGAGGGGGCCGGGTTGGGGCTGAAACCCTTGCCAGGCGCTGTTTTCAAGGCCTCCAGTGTGATGAAACCATGATGAATTGCGGGTGAAAACAGGATTCAGCCCTGCAGGAAATAGTGAGAATCTCAAAATAGGAAAATTGATAAATGGAGCGCAGTTTCTGCTGCGGAACGGCATAGGATCAGCTTTCCCTGCTGGCAACGCTCCGGTAAGGCGGGAAACAGGGGATGAACAGGAGCAATTTTTGCACTTCGGGGGTTTCCCCGGAGCGCTCCCGGCGTTCTCTGAGCCTGTTCAGAGATGTTCAGCGCCGGAAAATGGGTAAAAATGTCGGGGTGTGAATAGGGCTGGAATCCAGTCTGGAGGCGGGTTTGAACCATCCGGAAATCAAACTTCGAACCCTCGACAATCCCGCAGGCGGATTCCCGGGTCACACGGCGCCGGACAGACCGGCGAAATACGGGAGCAGGCGTTTGTAGGTGCAGGGCAAAGTTTCCGGCAGAATGCGCGTTTCGGCCAGCACGGACACGAAGTTCGAATCGCCGGCCCAGCGGGGCAGCACGTGCATGTGCAGGTGGTGGGCGACGCCCGCGCCGGCCGCCCGTCCGAGGTTAAATCCCAGGTTGAATCCGTCCGGTTTGTATTCCGCCTTCAGGGCTATTTCGCAAACACGGGCCAGATGGATGATCTCCTGCAGCTCCTCGGCCCCGGCTTCCTCCAAAAAAGCGATATGGCGGTTGGCGACTATGAGCAGGTGTCCGGAGGTATAGGGGAAGAGGTTCATCAGGACGAACGCATGGCGGCCGCGGTGCAGGAGGAGGTTGTCGGGATCGGCCTTTTCGGCGGGTATGCGGCAAAAGACACACCCGCCCTCCTTTTCGTCGATCCCGCGGATGTATTCAAAACGCCAGGGCGTCCAGAGACGGTCCATTACAGATTGATAAGGTCTTTGATTTCCTTGCCGGGTTTGAAATAAGGAACTTTCTTGGCCGGCACCGCTACGCCGCTGCCTGTTTTGGGATTGCGCCCCTGGCGGGACGATCGGCTGCGGATGCGGAACGAGCCGAAGCCCCGGAGTTCGATCTTCTCACCGCGCTGCAGGGACTCGGTAATGCTGTCGAGCACGGTCTGGACGATGACTTCCGCGTCCTTCTTGGTCAAGTCGGATTGCGCGGCGACTTCTTCAACCAATTCTGCTTTTGTCATGGGCATTTCATCTCCAGAGGTATTGAAAACGAATGTGCGACTCCGATCGATCTTTATTTATAGGTAATATAGCCTTAGATTCGCCCAACAGCAAATCGAGCAGCGAAGTCTTGTGCTTTGTCGGCGCCACGATTTTCGGTTCGCCGACAATCCCGGCCATTTTCCCGGCGGCTGCGACGGCATCCTGAAGGGTGCCGAGGTCGTCGATCAAACCGTTGTTCTTGGCTTCCATTCCGGTGTATACCCGGCCGTCCGCAAGCTTGCGCACTTCCTGTTCCTTGAGTTTCCGGTTGGCCGCTACGGTCGCGACAAACTGGGAGTGCATGCCGTCGATCAACCCCTGGAAGTAGGCTCGCTCCGACGGGGTCAGGGATCGCGTCGGGGAACCCGCGTCCTTGAGGTCTCCACTCTTGATGACAATGTCTTCCATTTTTGCCCAGCGCATCAGATCGCCGTAGTTGAACCACTCGGCGATGACTCCGATGCTGCCGGTGACCGTTCCGGGGTTGGCAAAGATCCGGTCGGCGCCGCAGGCCACATAATAACCGCCGGATGCCGCGACCGAGGCCATGCTGACGACCACCTTTTTCTTGCTCTCTGCCCGGAATTTTTTAACCGACTCGTACATTTCCTGGGAGGCCGCAACACCGCCCCCGGGGCTGTTGATGCGGAGGACGACGGCACGCACGGCGGCCTTTCCGCCGACCTCCTTGAGTTGATCGCAGAACTCCCTGGAATCGAGAATGACTCCCTGGACATCGATCACGGCAACTTGATTGTTGGAAATGGAAAAGGAAGAGCCTTCCCCGTCCGAGACTAGCGCGGATAGGGCGAGGAGGCACACCAGGAAAAACAGCAGGCCTCCTCCTCCCACCACGATCCACAAAAAAAGACTGGTCCTCTTTTCCGCCATGAACCAGGCTCCGGGAATATTTAGTCGTTATCGGTCTTCTTGAATCTCTGGAGCTGGTCGCCAAGGCGCTCCGCCATGGACGAACCGCCCGAGTCCGACGTCGACATGTAGGAAGAGATATCCACGCGCGGCTCCTCTTCCTTCATGGCCTTCAGACTCAACCCGATCTTCTTTTCCTCGCGGTTGAGCTTGATGATCTTCATATCGATTTCCTGGCCGACATTCAGGAACTCCGTCGGCTTCTCGACATGCTTCTCGTCCAGCTCGGAAACGTGGCAAAGGCCTTCGATCCCTTCCTCCAGCTCGACAAAGGCGCCAAAATTGGTCATGCGCACCACCCTGCCGTGCACCACGTCGCCGACATTGTGCCGGTCGAACCAGGAATCCCAGCGGTCCGGCTCCAGCTGCTTGATGCCGAGCGAGAGTTTCTGGTTGATGGCATCGATGCTCAGGATCACGGCCTGAACGTCGTCGCCCTTTTTCAGGACCTCCGACGGGTGTTTAATCCGCTTGGTCCACGACATGTCCGAAACGTGAACCAGGCCGTCGATCCCCTCTTCCACCTCGATGAAGGCGCCGAAATCGGTGACGTTTCTGACCTTGCCGGCGATGACCTGGCCGATCGCATACCGGGTTTCAATCACATCCCAGGGATTCGGCTCGGTTTGCTTCAACCCGAGGGAAATGCGGCGGGCTTCGGTGTCGATGTCGAGAACCACCACCTCGACCGGCGAGCCGACGCTGACGATCTTCGAGGGATGCTTCACCCGCTTGTTCCAGGTCATTTCCGAAATGTGGATAAGGCCTTCGATTCCGGGCTCGAGTTCGACGAAGGCGCCGTAATCGGTGAGGCTGACGACCTTTCCCTGCACCCGCATGTTCTTCGGGTAGCGCATGTCGGCATGCAGCCACGGGTCTTCCGACAACTGCTTGTAGCCCAGTGAAACCCGGCCATCTTCGCGGTTGAACTTGATAACCTTGACTTTGACCTTGTCGCCGACCTGGAAGAGCTCGGAGGGATGATTGACCCGCCCCCAGGACATGTCGGTGATATGCAGGAGCCCGTCGACGCCGCCGAGGTCGATGAAGGCGCCGTAATCTGTGATGTTCTTGACCACGCCTTCCATCACCTTGCCGTCTTCCAGGACCTCCATGGTCTTGGCCTTCTCTTCCTTCATCGATTCTTCAAGAACGGCTTTGCGTGAAAGCACGATATTGCCGCGCTTCTTGTTCACCTTGATCACGCGCATTTCGAATTCTTCGCCGCGCAGGCTGTCGAGGTTGCGCACCGGACGCAGATCGATCTGCGAACCCGGCAGGAACGCCCGTACGCCGATGTCGACCGCGAGGCCGCCTTTGATCCGCTCAATAACGCGCCCCTTCACCACCGTGCCATCCCGGTAGGCGCGCTCGATCTCGTCCCAGATCTTCATGCGCTCGGCCTTTTCCCGAGAGAGAACGACGTAGCCGGCCGCGTCTTCAGTAGCTTCCAGGAACACGTCGATGCTGTCGCCGACCTTTATGCCGACCTTACCCTGCTCATCCTGGAACTGCTCGAGAGGGATGATTCCCTCGGATTTGAATCCGACATCCACCACGATCCCGTTGGCGGTTACGGCAATGACACGGCCCTTGACCACTTCTCCTTCGGAGAAGGACTGGGTCTTTCCTTCATACGCGGCTAACAACGACTCGAAATCGTTTTCCGAGTCCGTCGCTCTCCCTTGATCGTTGTTTACATCTACTGACATTCACTCCTCCTGATATAACCCGGCCCGGGCGGAATCCGCCGGGGCGGGATTTCTTTCTTACAATTAAAAATGATTGCGAAGTGATCCGGCGGGAAGAGAACTATCCTAACTGCGGTGCCATGATTTGAGTTTGGGAGCAAAACCAAAGGTCGTCATTCCTTCGATCACTAGAGATATAAGACCTCTCTTTATACCGCCCGGGGCTGTACATTGTCAAGTACCAGAATCTGCGATATTTATAGGATTGTCGATCCTGAACCCGGAGGCACACAACCCGGCATCGGAATCGGGATTGCGACCGCGGTCGGTTGCGCGTTCAAAATCGATTGCGAAACCGACCTAAACGCCGATTCCGGTGACGAATCCCGAATTGGTTGCTTCAATTTCACCGCGGATTCGATATCCTACAGCAGCGGGTAAGACCCTATGGACCAGGATCAGACAATCAGGACAAAGGACCAGCTTCGCCGCCTCTGGGTTTTGATAGCTGCCAGCGCCGTGGACATGATCGGCTTTGCCATGGTGCTGCCGCTTCTTCCCTTCTATGCACTGCATATGAAGGCGACCCCCTTTGTCATCGGATGGATCCTTTCTTCTTTTTCCGTCGCTCAACTGCTGTCGGCGCCCTTATGGGGCAAGGTTTCGGACCGGTATGGACGACGGCCTGCTCTAATCATCGGACTTGCAGCCTCGGCCGCCGCTTACGTGGTCTTCGGCCTGGCCACGGCCGTGTGGCTTCTTTTCGCCTCGCGCGTCATCCAGGGAGCAGGCGGCGGCACCACCGGCGTGGCCCAGGCGTATGTTGCCGACATCATTCCTTCCGAGGACCGCGCCCGCGCCCTGGGATGGCTTTCCGCGGCGACTTCCGCCGGCATCATGATCGGCCCGGTGATCGGCTCTTTCGCGGCTCACGCGGGTCAGGCCGGGCCCGGGCTCCTGGCCGCCGCGCTCTGCCTGATCAATGTTATTTTCGCCTGGAAATGGCTCCCGGAATCCAAAAAACCGGGCTCGGCGGATGCCTCCGCTCTACGCAAGTCCGTCTGGAAATCGGCCTTTGCCGTCGCCCTGGAGCCCGGCGGTCCCGTGGCTCAGATGGTCTGGATTTATGCCGTCGGGATGTTGGCCTTCTCCGCACTGACCGCCATTCTCCCCCTGTACCTCGGGGCGCGGTTTGCCTTCACCGAAAAGACCATCGGGTACGTTTTCCTCTATGTGGGCCTGCTTTCCCTGGCGATGCGCTCCCTCTGCCTGGGCCCGATCGTCAAACGGATTGGAGAGGTCTGGGCCATGCGGCTGGGCACGATCTCGCTGGTCACGGGTTTCCTGCTCTATCCCGCCGCCGGGAACCTGTGGATTCTTGCAGCGATCATGCCCTTCGTTCCCATCGGCACCGCGCTGCTGTTCCCTTCCACCACGGCCCTGATGTCGCGGGCCTCCCAAAAATCGGAGCTGGGCGCCACCATGGGAATCGCACAAACCTATGCCGGCATCGCGAGGATGACGGCTCCGGTGCTCGCTACTTTCGCTTACCAGAATTTCGGCCATGCCACTCCCTTTTATTTCGCCGCCGCCACGGTGGCGCTGGTCGGACTGCTTGCATTCAAGGCGTCACCACTCCTTGCGGCCAAGCCAGCGTCCGGCGCATAACTTTGCGCTTGAAACACGCGGCGAACCTTGGCGTAATGGCGTCCCAGACACGGGTGGAGTGGCGACGAAATTTTCAGGGAGCTGCAAAACTCGCATAATGCAGATTATGGGGCGGGCTTTCAGCCCTCCTTCATCGCTGCAATTTCCTGGGGCGCTGCCCTAGGCGGATATGGGATCGCGCTTTCAGCGCTCACAAATCAATAAAAGGGAAACATGATCAATAGAAATGCTCGCCTGTGCTCGCTGCTAATCCTTTTGCTTCTCTCGCTGCCAGATCTCATCGCCCAGGGCAAGATTACAAGCCCCAAGGAGCAGTTTGGATTCAGTATCGGAGACGACTACCAGCTCGCCAACTATTCCCAGCTGGTCGACTATTGGAGCAAACTGGCGCGAGAATCCGATCGAATCAAGCTGGTCGATATCGGGAAGACGGCCGAAGGCCGTTCCATGTGGATGGCGATCATCACCGCCCCGGAAAACCACAAGCAGCTGGCAAAATACCGTGACATATCCGCGCGGCTGGCTCGGGTCGAAGGGGTGACGGAGGAACAGGCTCATGCCATGGCGCGTGATGGTAAGGCCGTGGTCTGGATCGACGGCGGCCTCCACGCCACCGAGGTGCTGGGAGCGCAGCAGTTGCTCGAAATGGCCTACCAAATGACCAGTATGAATGATCCCGAAACCCTTCGGCTCCTGAAAGATGACATCCTCCTCCTGGCCCCGGTAAATCCCGATGGAATGGACCTGGTCTCGAATTGGTACATGCGCGAAGCCGATCCCGCAAAACGCAGTTATGGAAATATTCCGCGTCTCTACCAAAAATATATCGGCCACGACAACAACCGTGATTTCTACATCTCCAACCAACCCGAAACCGAAGCAATCAACCGGGTTTTCTACCACGAGTGGTTTCCCCAAATTGTTTATAACCACCACCAATCGGGACCTCCGGGAACTGTCCTGTTCGCTCCGCCCTTCCGCGACCCATTCAACTTCTATTTCGATCCCCTGGTCCCCATGGGAATCGACCTGGTCTCGGCGGCGATGCACAACCGTTTCGTCGCCGAAGGAAAGCCCGGCGCGACGATGCGGAGCGGAGCCCCTTATTCAACCTGGTGGAACGGCGGGCTGAGAACCACGGTCTATTTCCACAATATGATCGGGCTGCTGACGGAGTCGATCGGGAATCCGACACCGATGGAGATACCCTTCGTTCCCTCGAACCAGCTGCCGCGCGCCGACCTGCCGGCGCCGATTGCCCCCCAGACCTGGCATTTCCGCCAGTCGATCGACTATTCCATCACCGCCAACCGGGCAGTGATGGACGTGGCTTCGAAATACCGGGAAGAACTGCTGTTCAACATTTATAAAATGGGAAGGAATTCCATCGAGCGTGGCAGCCGTGATAACTGGACCATCCACCCGCGCTCGCTCGAGACTCTTAACGAAACCATCGCCAAGGAGCGCGGATCCCGGCCAGGGGCGGCCCCGGAAGATGTCCCTGCCGGCTACGGCGCTCGGGGAGTCCCGCTGAAGTATTACGAAATGCTGCGAAAACCCGCGGAACGCGACCCGCGCGGCTATATCATCCCATCGAATCAGCCCGATTTTCTGACAGCCGTAAAATTCATCAACGCTTTGGTGAAGACCGGCATCACCATCCACCAGGCGGCCCAGCCGTTCCAGGTGCAAGGGAAGAGCTACCCGGCGGGATCGTTTATCGTCAAAACCGCACAAGCCTTCCGGCCGCATGTTCTCGACATGTTCGAGCCCCAGGATCACCCGGACGATTTCCCCTATCCCGGCGGGCCACCCCGGCCGCCGTACGATAGCGCGGGTTGGACCCTGGCCTTCCAGATGGGAGTGAAGTTCGACCGCATCCTCGAAGGCTTCGATGGTCCGTTTGAGGTCCTGAAGGGAATAGCTAAGGCCCCCGCGGGAAAAGTGGAAGGAGCAGCCACCGCCGGCTACCTCTTGGGGCACGAAACCAACGACTCCTTCATCGCGGTGAATCGTCTTTTGGGCTCCGGCGAACAGGTCTATTGGCTAAAACAGCCTTGGAGCTCAAATGGAAGGCAATACCCCGCTGGAACCATGTACATTCCCGCGCAGGCAGGTACGCCGGCCAAGGTGACAAAGCTTGCCGCCGAGCTTGGGTTGAATTTTACCGGGGTCGGAGTAAAACCAACCGGAGAAGCAATCAAACTCCGCCCCGTCCGCATCGGGCTCTGGGACCGGTACGGCGGATCGATGCCCTCCGGATGGACCCGATGGCTGCTGGAGAAGTTCGAGTTTCCTTTTGAGGTGATATATCCGCAGACGCTTGACGCCGGGAATCTTGCCGCCAAATACGATGTCCTTCTCTTCGTGACCGGTGCCATCCCGGGAACCGAACGCGGAGGCCGGGGGGAAGGCGGATTCGGCAATCCCCCGGATCCCGCGCGCCTTCCCGAGGAGTACCGGGGCAGGCTGGGTAGCGTCACTGTCGACAAGACCGTCCCGCAGCTCAAGAAGTTTTTGGAGAGCGGAGGAACGCTTCTTGCCATCGGTACCTCCACAAGCATTGGGACGTATGCCGAATTGCCGCTCACAAATCACCTCGTGGAAAAACAGGCCGACGGGAGCGACAGGCGGCTGTCGCGGGAAAAATTCTACGTGCCTGGCTCGCTGATTCAGGGCAGGGTCGATACGTCATCGCCGCTGGCCTATGGAATCCCCGAGGTGGTCGATTTTTATTTCGACAACAGCCCCGTATTCCGTTTGAAGCCCGAAGCCGGCCTGGCCGGAGTGCGTCCCGTAGCTTGGTTTGACGGCCGGAGCACACTGCGCAGCGGGTGGGCGTGGGGAGAGGGGTACCTCGACCAGGGGGTTGCGGTAATTGATGCATCCGTCGGCAAAGGCAAGCTGTTCCTCTTCGGTCCGGAAATCGCGTTCAGGGCGCAGCCTCATGGAACATTTAAGTTCCTGTTCAACGGCATCTTTTACGGGGGAGCCCAGACCACAACCTTTCCCTGATTGCGAACTGCAAATTGCGAATTGCGAATTGAGACCGCCGGCGAATTCTGGGGATATCAGGCTGATTTTATGCCGGTTGTGAATTGTAGTTCGCAATTCATCGGGCCAATGACCGCCAAAGCAGCCTGATAATTGCGACACCCCCTTATGGGATCAATTCGCAATCCGCAATTCGCAATTATTCAATCTGGCATAATTCTCGGGAGTTAGCTATACTGAGGGATTCAACATAGGGGCTATCTGCATCGGTCCCAACAATTGAGGGCAGTCATGAAAGAGAAGATCCATCCGAAGTATCACAATGTTACAGTAACCTGCGCCTGCGGGAACCGTTTCGAGACCCGTTCCACCAAAGCTGAAATCCGTCTGGAAATCTGCTCCGCCTGCCATCCGTTCTTTACGGGCAAGCAGAAACTGATCGACACGGCCGGACGCATCGAGAAGTTCCAGAAAAAGTACGCCGGCCAGAAGGCGCAGTAAATTCCTTCTTTCCCGGAGCCTTCCATGGCGGGCAGCAAAACCGATTCTTCGCCGGAAGATATTCTTGTAGGTGGCCAGGCGGTCATTGAAGGGGTCATGATGCGCACCCCTCGGGCCTATGCCGTGGCCGTCCGCCGTGCCGATGGATCGATCGAGGTCAAGCGGGAAATGGTCAAGCGGGTTTCGGAGTATTGGAAGCCGCTGTCCTGGCCCGTGATCCGCGGTTTTGCCGTCCTTCTGCAGTCTCTGGTGCTGGGAATCCGCACCCTGAATTATTCCTTTGCCGCCGCCTCAGCCGATCTTGAGCCGAAGAAAGAAGCTGAGCCCGCACCCGACGGAGAGGCTCCCGGGCCCAAGAAAAAGGATCAGGAGCTGTTGCCGATCCTGGTCACCATGACGGTGGCGATGGCTTTCGCCGTCTTCCTGTTCGTCCTGGCCCCGCTCTGGATCACGACCTGGCTGAAAAACTTTTTCCCGGCGGTGCACAACTGGGTGGTTTTCAACCTGGTGGACGGGCTGATCCGGGTCATCTTTTTCCTGGCCTACATCCTCATGATCAGCAGGATGAAAGATATCCGGCGCGTCTTCCAGTATCACGGAGCGGAGCACAAGGTTGTGTTCACCTGGGAAGCGGGCGAAGAGCTGACGGTGGAAAACGCGCGCCGGAAAACGACGCTTCACCCGCGCTGCGGCACCAGCTTCCTGCTTTTCGTGATGGTGACCAGCATTGTCGTTTTCTCGATCTTCAAGTTCAATGCGTTCTGGGCCATATTCCTCTCCCGCGTGGTTCTGCTGCCCTTGATTTCCGGCCTGTCCTACGAATTGATCCGGCTTTCGGCGCGCCGCTGCGAGCGTGGCTTTTTCCGCTTCTTCGTGATGCCGGGCCTCGCCCTGCAGCGCATAACCACCAAGGAACCGTCGGACGACCAGCTGGAGATCGCAATCCGCGCCCTCCAGGAGGCGCTCGAGCTCGACGGCATCAAGCTGCGGGGGCAGGCTGCGGCTTAGCGGCGCCGCGCGCATTTCAGATCTCGCCGGCGCAAGCCCGGATGAAGTCCACCCAGTTTCCGGAACAAACCCATGATCGACAAACTGAACAGCCTGGAAGTGAAATTCGAGGAGCTGAACGCCACCCTGGCCGACCCGGCGGTATTCGCAAATCCGGCGACGTATCAAAAGCATGCCAAGGCGCATGCTGATCTCAGCTCGATCGTGGATAAATTCAGGGAGTACAAAAAGATCCTCGCATCGATCGAGGACACCCGCGCCATGGCCTCGAACGAATCGGACCCGGAAATGAAGAAGATGGCCGAGGAGGAGCTGGCAGACCTTGAAGCCCGGTCGGTCGAGATTCAAAAGGAACTGCAGTTATTGCTCACGCCCAAGGACCCGAATGACGAAAAAAACGTCCTGCTCGAGATCCGGGCAGGCACCGGCGGGCACGAAGCGACGCTCTTTGCGGCCGAGCTTTTCCGCATGTACAGCCGCTATGCCGAAAGGGCCGGCTGGAGGGTGGAGATCATGGAGGAGCACGAATCGGAAGTCGGTGGTTTCAAGGAAATCATCGCCATGATCGAGGGGCAGAGCGTTTACAGCAAACTCAAATACGAAAGCGGTGTGCACCGCGTGCAGCGGGTGCCCGCCACCGAGGCCAGCGGACGGATTCATACTTCTGCAGTGACCGTTGCGGTTCTGCCCGAGGCCGACGAGGTCGAGATCGAGGTCGATCCGAAAGACATCCGGATCGACACCTTCTGCTCCTCCGGACCCGGGGGCCAATCGGTGAACACGACCTATTCCGCTGTCCGTATCACCCACCTGCCCTCGGGTCTGGTGGTCTCCTGCCAGGACGAGAAATCGCAAATCAAGAACCGCGCTAAGGCCATGCGCGTCCTGCGCTCGCGCCTGTACGACATCGCGTTGCAGGAACAGCAGAAGTCGATAGCGGAAAGCCGTCGCAGCCAGGTGGGATCCGGCGACCGGAGCGAAAAAATCCGCACCTACAATTTTCCGCAAAACCGCGTTACCGACCACCGCATCGGGCTAACCCAGCACAATCTCGACGCATTCCTGGACGGCAATGTCACTTCAGTCCTCGAAGCCCTTATCGCGCACTTTCAGGCCGAAAAACTCAAAGAGGAAACCACCTAGCCCGAACCGCAAAGTATTCGGAGACCGCGAAGGAATTTATATATTATTCTTGGCGAATCGGATATGAATGACCGGCCGGGAGAGGTATTCACGGGGACCAGCATAGGGGCCGCTGTGCACACAGCCGCGGCGGCATTGAAGCTGGCCGGCATCGAATCGCCAAAACTCACGGCTGAACTCCTGCTGGCATGGGTGCTCGGATGGGACCGCGTGCGCGTCCTTTCCCATGGCGATGAATGGCTGCCGGCTGACGCTGGGGCGGCATTTTCGGTAGCCGTGACTCGCCGCATCGCCGGGGAGCCGCTACAATACATCACCGGTGTACAGGAGTTCTACGGTCTGCCGTTCCGGGTGACGGCATCGGTGCTGATTCCCCGCCCCGAGACCGAGATCCTGGTGGAGACGGCGATCACTCTGGCTCGCGACATCGCCTCGCCCTCGATCCGGTTTGTGGACGTCGGGACGGGATCCGGGTGCATTGCCGTGGCTTTCGCGCATTCTGAAAAACGCGCTCTCGGCTGGGCTGCCGATCTCTCTCCTGAGGCTCTGGCCGTTGCCCGGGGCAACATCAATGGCCATGGAGTTTCAAACCAGGTGCAGATGGTGCAGAGCGACCTGCTCGAATGCTTCCCCCCAAAGGGAACGTTCCACTTCGTGCTCAGTAATCCGCCTTATGTCGCCCGGCAGGACGCGGAATCACTTCCCGCTCTGGTGCGGGACCACGAGCCCCAGATGGCACTGTTTGCCGGCGATACCGGGGTGGAGGTATATCGGCGGCTTATTCCGCAGGCGGCAGAGAGGCTGATTCCCGGCGGGTATTTGCTGCTTGAAATCGGGCATGGCATGTCAGATGCGGTGGCGGCTATGATCGAGGGAGCGGGGCTCTTCCTCCAGTCCGTGGAGAAGGACCTGCAGTCGATTCCGCGATGCGTGATGGCACGGAGGAAGCATGGATAAGATTCGAGTTGTCGGAGGGGTTCAGCTTTCGGGGCGGGTGGATATCAGCGGCGCCAAAAACGCAGCGCTGCCCGATATGGTGGCTTCCCTCCTCACCGCGGATACGGTCGAGCTTTCCAATCTTCCCTATGTGCGTGACATTCTCACCACGCGGCGTCTCCTGGCCGCAATGGGTGCGCAGGCCGAGGTCCGCGAGGACGGTACGGCGACCATCAATGCGGCGTCCCTGGCCTCCTGCGAAGCGCCTTACGAGCTTGTGAAAACGATGCGCGCCTCTATCCTGGTCCTGGGGCCCCTGGTCGCCCGTCTTGGCCGCGCCCGGGTTTCGTTGCCGGGCGGATGCGCCATCGGCGCGCGCCCGGTCAACCTGCACATCATGGGGCTGGAGAAAATGGGTGCGGCGTGCGAGGTGGTACACGGCTATGTTGAAGCCTCCTGCCGCCGGCTCAAGGGCGCCCAAATCCTGATGGACACCGTCACCGTCACCGGAACGGAAAACCTCATGATGGCCGCATGCCTGGCCGAGGGCGAAACGGTGCTCGACAACGCCGCCTGCGAACCGGAGGTGGCCGATCTTGCGTGCATGCTTAGGAAAATGGGGGCCAGGATCGAAGGCGACGGAACCCGCACGATACGGGTGGAGGGTGTACCTGAACTGCACGGCTGTTCCCACAGGATCATCCCGGATCGCATCGAAGCCGGGACCTTCGCGGTTGCCGCGGCGATCACGCGGGGCAATGTCGAAATCGGGAACTGCAGGCCCGACCACATGATCGCCATCCTCACCCAGTTGAGCCGGACCGGCACCGAAGTCGAAATCGGCAACGACAGCATTCGCGTGCGCGGCCAGGATCCGGTCCGCTCGCTGGACGTGACCACGCATCCTTATCCCGCTTTCCCCACCGATATGCAGGCGCAATACATGGCCCTCATGACCCAGGGGGATGGCACCTCGGTTGTCACAGAAACCATTTTCGAGAACCGGTTCATGCACGCTCTCGAGATGATCCGCATGGGGGCCGACATTTCCATCGAGGGCCGGCGCGCGGTGGTGAGGGGAGGCAAACCCCTGACTGGTGCGGAGGTTCTGGCCTCAGATCTGCGCGCGAGCGCCTCTCTCATTCTGGCCGCACTGGTGGCGGGAGGCGAAACCGTAGTCGACCGCGTGTATCACCTGGATCGCGGCTACTGCCGGATCGAAGAAAAACTCGCGCAACTGGGTGCAACCATAGAACGCATCCGCTAAGATGATACCGTTTGCGCTTAAGCGATTCCTGTTTTACACCTATCAGAAAGTGCGGATGAAAATGTCGGGGTGCCCTTTTTGCCAGATTGCAGCGCGACAGAAGCCCGCCACCTATCTTTATGAAGATGAGTTGTGCGTAGCATTTGAAGATATTTTCCCAAAAGCGCCCGTGCACCTGCTTATTATCCCGCGCAAGCACTTGACCTCGCTCAACGATGCCTGCCCGGAGGAGGAAGCGCTGCTGGGCCACCTGCTTGCCGTGGCGGCTCGAATGGCCAGGGAAAAAGGGATCGACGGCAGCGGTTACCGCACCGTTATCAATACCAACGCAGAATCCGGACAGACCGTTTTTCACCTGCACCTGCACGTTATAGGCGGGCGCGTCATGAAGTGGCCGCCGGGATAGAAGCCGGCCGGGCCGATATCGGAGGATTTATGGCTGAGGAAAGACCCGTTCAGATCATCCCGGATCACTCCCTGAATTCACCCAGGGTTTATGCCAATTACGTCCAGGTGAGCATGTCGCCGATCGACTGCACGCTGACCTTCTGCGATGTCATGGGACCGCAAAGCGAGGAAGAAGCTCTCAAGATGCAGAAGTCCGGGGTCCTCCCCTCCCCGGTAAAGACCGTGATCGTGATACCCAACCAGATCGTGGAGGGATTTATTCAGGCGCTTCAGGCCCAGCGCGAGAAACAGGGCGGGGGTCTTTCCGCCACCGCCGGCACCGTTCAATAGATCATAGCTTTCTTCCATGTTCAGGTGGGTCCGGGTTTCAGCCCGGACAGAGTCGATTTACAGTCAAGCGGCCCATTGGAATCGGCGCAAGTGCTGGCGCAGGACAAGTGCAGAGTCGCATTTTCAGGGAAATGTCCGGGATAAATCCCGGACCCACAGGAGTTTTAAGGATAGAGCCATGGCACATTCAACAGCAAGAGTCGCCTTATACCTCCAGGACAAACACCCGCTGCGTGAGGCGATGGATTATGTCCGCTACGCCGAATCGCGCGGATTTGAGGCGGTATGGCAGGCGGAGTCGCGCCTGGTACGCGACGCCATTGTTCCCATGGCCGCCTACGCCGCAGTGACTGCGAAAATCAAAGTCGGTTCCGGGGTCATCAACAACTGGACGCGGAATGCCGCCCTGATTGCCTCCACCTTCTCCACGCTCGACGACCTGGCCCCCGGCAGGATTCTCTGCGGCCTGGGAGCCTGGTGGGAGCCGCTTGCCACCAAGGTTGGGGTGAATCGCCGGAAGCCGGTCGAAGCCATGCGCGAGGTCATGGACGTCGTGCGCCGCCTGCTGCGTATGGAAAAAGTGACGCACAAGGGCGAATTCGTCCAGGTGGAGGATATCGAAATCGACATCGTCCACGGAGACCGGAGACCGAAGGCGGTTCCGATTTATGTCGGGGCCACGGGCATGAAAATGATGGAGCTGGCCGGCGAGGCGGCCGATGGCGTCCTGTTGAATTACCTCGTTTCCCCCGCCTACAATGCCGAAGCGATGGAGCACCTGCGAACGGGGGCCGCGCGGTCGGGCCGCAGCCTGGAGCAGATCGACCGGCCCCAGTTGATTGTGTGCTCGCTCGATTCGGACCGGGCCTCCGCCCTCGACAACGCGCGCAAGCTTGTGACCCAATACCTCGGCCAGCAGCCGCACATCATGAAAGCCAGCGGCGTCAGCCAGGAGCTGCTCGACCGGATCGGGAAGGTGCTTTCCTGGCCGGCCGAGGAGCACCAGATCCGCGAAGCGATGCGGCTGGTGCCGGACGAAGTGGTGCAGCTGATAACCGCTTCGGGAACTCCGGAGGAGTGTAAGGCCAAAGTGCAGCAGTATATCGATGCGGGGTGCACCTGCCCGGTCCTCTACCCGCTGGGGGACGACGTCCGGGCCATGATCGACACCTTCGGATCACTGCAATGATCGCGCGATCCGCCGGTGATGCTTTTGTATCTGATCCAGGTCCACCGTAAGCAGCCGGCCTTCCTCCACGACGATACGGCCGTTTACGATCAAGGTGTGGACCCGAATGGGCTGGCAGAAGAGCAGACTGCCCGCCGGGTCCCAGCTGCCGCTGAAGCCGATATCCGAGCGATCGAAGATGGCCAGATCGGCGGCCTTCCCCGGCACGATCGAGCCAATATCGTCCCGGCCAAGGCACTCGGCGCCCCCCATCGTGGCCAGTCGCAGGGCCTCCGGGGCGGTCATGGCCCCAGCCCCGTGCCGGACGCGGGTCAAGAGCATAGCCTGGCGTGCCTCCCCCAACATATGGCAGGAGTCGTTCGATGCGCTTCCGTCCACGCCCAGCCCGACACGAACGCCGGCGGCCAGCAACTCCCGAATCCGGGCGATCCCCGAGCCGAGCCGCATATTCGAAGAAGGACAGTGCGCCACCCCCATATGCACATGCCCCAACCTGCGGATTTCCTCGTCGCTGAAATAAATCCCGTGCCCGAGCCAGGCGTCGCCCGACATCCAGCCGCAGTCCTCGAGGTAGTCGACCGGTCGGCGGCCGAAAACCTCGAGACAGAAACGCTCTTCATCCATCGTCTCGGCGAGGTGAGTGTGCAGCCGCACGCCCAGCGAGCGGGCCAGATCGGCGGTTTGCCTCATCAGCCGGGGTGTTACCGAAAAAGGGGAGCAGGGGGCCAGCGCAATGCGCGTCATGGCACCGGGCGAGGGATCGTGGTACTGCTTCACGATGCGCTCGGAATCGGCCAGGATTTCATCCTCGTCCTGCACCACCGAATCGGGGGGGAGCCCGCCGTCTTTCTCACTCAGGCTCATGCTGCCACGAGTCGGGTGGAATCTAATTCCGATTTCCAGGCCCGCCTTGATTTGGGCATCGAGGATCCGGCCGGTCCCTTTGGGGAAAAGGTACTGATGATCCGTCGTGGTAGTGCATCCAGAGAGCATCATCTCGGCCATCCCGACCAGGGCTCCGTAGTAGAAGCCTTCGTCGCTGATGCGCGCCCAGATTTTGTAGAGGCTTTTCAGCCACTCGAAGAGCTCCGCATTCTGGACCGATGGTACCGCTCGGGTCAGCGTCTGGTAGAGGTGGTGGTGCGTGTTGACCAGGCCCGGAAGGATCACACGGCCGGTGGCGTCGATAACGCGAGCGCCAGGCAGGTCGGGTCCCGGACCGGGTCCCGCCGAATCGATGAGGTTCCCATCCAGAATTATGTGGCCACCCTCGATGCGGGGCATGGACGGATTCATGGTCAAAACTACCGCGGCATTACGAATGACAGTTATCACGGCGTCTTTCTCCCGGCAACATTATACCCGCTTGACTGCCAATGATGCTGGTGTACGCGCTGTGGTCTTAAGTTTCCCGCATTCCTCTATTTCGAGATGCTGTGTGGGCCAATTAGCTCTTGGCTACTGAGTTGCCCGCCGGGGGCTTGTGAGGAAATTTCAAGGGAAATAGGGACAGCGCACGTTTTCAGGGAGCGGCGAAATCGAGTGATGTCCCCCTTCTCATAGCGACCGAGCAACACAGCCTCATCGGCTACCAATGCTGTTGGTGCGTTTTTTCGGGGCTGATGTCGGTTTTCGGGCTGATGGATTGACTAGTGGCTGTCCACAAAGCGCGAATATGAAGCGCGAAGAATACCGGCAAAAGAAATGGCAGCGCAAGAGCAAATGAACAGGGAGGCGCACCCCTGCTCTGAAGAAAACGACTGGCATACCATAGCGATCCGTTCCAATCGGCTCAGGAGCTGCGCCGGCCGGCGTAGAAGTAGCGGTTGCTCCAATTCTCGTCGCTAGGCAATACAGTGGCGATCAGTCTGGAGATCCGGCTGAGAAAATAGAGCGCCATCGTGCGCGGCTTTGCCAGGTCGGCCGCGACAATCCGGCTCGGAGCGGGCCAGTAAACCGCACGAGTGGCGAACTCGATCTCCAGGAGTGAAAAACGGCGAAAGAAGGCTCTCTGTCCACGCGCGGTTGCCAGGATGACATGGTAGGGCGGCATGGCCGATTTCGGATTGCCCCGGAATTTGCGCACTAGGCGCATCAGGAGCGTCAGGAGGGTCTGGTTTCCCTCCAGCGGCCCTTGCGCCATCAGGAGTCCGCCCGGTTTCAAGTAACGCAGGATCTGGGGAAACTGGGTGCCCAAGTCGGTCAGATGTTCCAGCACATCGCCGAGGTGAAGAATATCGGCCTGAAGCTCCGCCTGCGCAGCCTGTGAAATGCTCCATACCTCAATCCCGGTTCGCCGCGCCGTTTCCCCGGCAACCGCCTGGTCGAATTCGATCCCCAGAGCCTTCCAGTTATTGCCTGCCGCCGCGGCCAGCAATTTCCCCGCGCCGCACCCGTAGTCAATGAACAGACCACGAGGCAGACATTCCAGCCATTTTACCACTCGCGGTGTCTCCCTTTCAGGCTCCGGAACGGCATCGGCGCAGGCGGCGTTCAGGTAGTCGATGCTATACATTCGGGCGAGAGTCTCCGCATCTGGCATGGGATTGGCATAGTGGGATTTGCAGCTCGTGCACTGCAAGTATTCGAATTCCCTTCCGCAATAAACCGTCGACCCGAACCAGGATAGGATCGATTCCGGATGATTGCATAGTGGACAGGACATAAATCACCAGCGGCATTTCTTGCCGCAGCGAAAGACCCCCGCGCCTGAAAATGACAAGCGCCTATCGACTTTCGTCATCGGGGTTAGACCAGGTGCGCAGAACCCGAAACCGAACTTTCAAGCTCCCCATTCCAACTTCGAAACGGCGGAAGCAGTATGCACTGAACCCCCAACAGGATCGAAGGAAGAATTAGCGGAGGTGTCCGGTCCACGATAATGTGGCCACCCTCGATACAGGGTATGGACGGATTCAAGGTCAGGATTATTGCGGCACTGCGACCGACCCCTTGCACGGCGTCTTTCTCCCGGCAACATTATACTAGCTTGACTGCCAATGATGCTGGTGTACGCTCTGTGTTTCGGACATAGAAGGGGCACGCGGTCTTGGGTTTTGCGGGCTTGGTGGTTCATTTTGAATTGAGCATGAAATAATCGATCCCATGCAGAAAGCCGATGCTCCCATCACAGTCGTCATTCCGGCGCGCAATGCTGAGGCCATGCTGCGCCAGTGCCTCGAAGCGCTGCTGCGGAATGATCTGGCCGGTGTTGAGATACTGGTGATCGACGACGCCTCCATGGATGATACCGGTCAGGTGGCCGAGTCGATGTCACAGGTGCCGGGAGCGAGCGTGCGCTGCGTCCGGCTTCCGCGACAGTCCGGCCCGGCGGCGGCGCGCAACGAGGGAATGCGTCAGGCACGTACGCCCTTCCTGTTTTTTGTGGATGCCGACATAATCCTTCCCCCGGAGACGATTGGCTGGGTGCGGGAGACCCTGGCCGCGCATGCCGGGCAGCCGGAAGTCATCGGCGTGATGGGGGTCTACAACGAGAGCGTCCCGTTCCCCGAATTCCTGTCCAACTTCAAGAACCTTCAGGTCTGCTTCCTTCACAGTACCACCCCGACGGTCAGCCCGTATCTTCACACGCCGATTCTTTGCGTGAGGCGCGACATCCTTGAGCAGGCGGGCGGCTTCGACACCAGCCTGGCTACGGCGGAGGATTTCAAGCTCGGGCTGCAGCTCGGTTCACAGGGCTATCGCTTCATCATCGACCGGCGCATTCGGGGGACACACCTCAAGCGTATGGGCCTGAGGGGATTGCTAAAAGAAGACGCCCGCCGGATCCGAGACCTTCTGACAATCCAGCTGGACCCGGGTCTGCCGAAAGGAGCCGCCCAGGCTCATCGCTGGGGGCGCATTCTTTCCATACTCCTGCCCTTGCCGCTGCTTGGGCTGGCGGCAACTTCCCCGTTTTTCCCCTTCCTCTTATGGATCGCAGCGGCGGGAGCTGTGGCGTTTTATGCCGGCAATTTAGATTTATTAAGATATGTCGCAGAGCGCAAAGGGAGCGTCTTTGCCTTGAAATCAGCCGCCTTCCTTTATATCGAGATGCTGTGGGGACAGATCGTTCTGGGCTACTGGGTTGTTCGCCGGGCGTTCAGGAGGACCTAGCGATGAAGCAGCTCGAGCTTGCCTTCGGGCCAGTGCGGAAAATCGAGCGCTGTGTTGAGGAGCAAAAGGCTGGAAATTCCGCGGCGAAGCAAGATCGCGAAGGTACTGACACAACAGGAATTCTTTCCCGAGCTCGCAGGCAGCGACATTACCTGAGGCTACGTCCATATTGTGACCGACCAACGAGTCGCCGCTTTTGCCCTCTTCGGCCCGAACGATCTCTCGGCATTTGCCGCCGTGCCTCCTCAGGCTGTCAAGTGAAGACTCCCGGAGTGCGTGCGCTTTGGCTGAGGAAAAGCAAAACCTCCATTACAGTTTACGGCCATGTGTTCTGAGTGCTTTCCCGCCGCGGGTGCCCAGGTTCCTTTCTGCCATGAAATCAGTGTCAGTTGCCCGTGTTCCGGATGACGGTGCCGTTTCGCACGACGAGCCGGACATTGGCGAGAACATGGATGTCCTGCAGCGGATCACCATTCACTACCAGCAGATCAGCCAGTTTGCCCCGTTCCAGCGTGCCCAGGGTGCGATCGCGGTTGCATACATGGGCTGCGTTTTTCGTGGCTGCGACAATGATCTGCATGGGGGTCATGCCCGCCTGCCCCATCAACTCCAGTTCCCGCATCGGCATTCCCAGCTGAAAAGGCTTCGCCGCACCTGAAAAATCGGTGCCGAGAGCCACCTTTCCCCCGGCAGATACAAACCGGCGCAGGTTCTCCACAGCCACCGGAGCGAGATTAAAAAAGGACCAGAGCTCGAGGGTGGGAACCCAGTGGATGTCGCCGGCAACCATCCGGGCGATCAGTGTCTCGTCTTTCAGTTCATCGGCGACCATGTGAGCGATTTCGTCGAACCCATAGTCGACCGCCTTCGCCAGGTCCATAGTCGCGGTCACATGAACGCTCACGGGCACGCCACGCCGGTGAGCTGCATCGATGATGGCCTTCGCTTCTTCCCGTGTGAACATCGGGAGATTCGCCCTGCCGTAAACGATCGCTCCGGAATCCAGGCAGGCCTTGATGAGATCCGCCCCGTGATCCAAAACCAGATTTGTCTGGGAGCGCGCCTCCTCGGGCGAGGCGGCAGTGAGGACCGTGGTTTTCCCGTTTTCCAGCGGGTAGCCTCCCGGGGACGAAATCGGCGCTCCCACGGTGACGATGCGGGCAAAACGCGAGTCCTGCGCATTCTGATCGCGAAAGGTCATGGGCCACCACATGTGCACCGCCTGGAAGCCCAGATCCCGAACGGTGGTAACTCCCGCCTGTGCCCAGGCCAGCAGATTACTCACCACGAAGGCGCTGTGAACGTGGGTATTGATAAAGCCGGGCAGGATTGTCGCTCCGCGCACGTCAATGATCCGGGCTCCGGCCGGGATGCTTACTTCAGCGGCAGGCCCCACCGCTGCAATATGATCGTCGTTGATCAAAACAACCGCATCGCGCAACGGTCCGGCTCCCGTACCATCAATCACGGTGCCATGGGTCAAAGCGAGAACAGCCTGAGCGGCAGGCAGGGTCGGGATTGCAGGCAGAGCGGAATAATGACTCGAGTTTTGGACCAAAGCCACCACGGAAAACCTTTTTCCACCCTGCGCGGTCAAGACTGCCGAGCCCTTGAAGACCTCCGGAAGCGGCGCGTTCTGAAAGAAATAGCTGGCTGCCTGCTGCCCCGGGCCGAGCGAAATGGTGAATCTGCCCGGAGAACCTTCAAGATCTCCTTCAATGAGTGTTCCCGTGATGAAGATGCTTTCGGAGCAGGGATTGGCGATCGCAAAACCGGTGTACCGGTTCCGGCTCCGATCGTCGTCGACCGGAATGGTTGCGGCCTCCACCGCTGCAGCGGAAAGAACCCCGGCGCTGGTGAGCATGCTCCCGGACGCATCCGCCTTCCGGAAGGTGGCTACGCCTCCCAGGAACCCGCCATAGCTCTCTACGCGAGCCCAGCCGGTCTGCGCCGGAGCCTCGGGACTTGTTGCGGATGCGGTGATGAAACTGGCGCCGCCGGGCGGAACCGTGATTGGCATTGTGGAGCCGGCGGAGAAATTGGCCCCGAGCTCGTTCGGGGAATCGAAGCCGGCGCCGCTGCCGGAGAGGTTCACCTTCATGGGCGTCCCATCAGCCGCAGTGAGGATTAACGTCCCGCTCAGAGTCGCACTGCCGGTGTTCAGAAAAGAGAATACGGTGCTGTAGCCTCCGCCCACGACGACATGAGGGAAAAGGGATGATGGCTCGGCCGCGGCAGGCGCCAAAGATCTCCAGGGAGCGCCTCGCGCGGGGAGCGGAGTAGTGGCAGAACCTGTTTGGCTCGGATTCAGACCTGGACTGATGATGTTTTGTGCAGGGCTGGAAAGAGAGGCGAATATCAAGGCGGGGATCCATGACCGGGCGAGAATTGCGATTACGCTGCGCAGGGAAGCGAACATTTCATCATTCCCCTTGGCTCTCATTCACTTTTTCGCCCGCTCCCGGAGCCGTCCGGGTTCTTGCCGGAGGCAAGGCGGAACAGCGCCAAGGCGGGGCACGATCGGGCGAAGACGCTGCTGGCGGCCCCCGATTGCGTCTCGCGGCCTGAATGGCAGTCTACACCCGATGCCCGCCTCCCTCCAACCTTCGGGGCAAAGGGAACACGGGTCCGGACCATGAGGAGAGGGAGGGTGGCAGATGAGATTCTGGGATTCGTCGGCAATCATTCCTCTCTGTCTAGAAGAGCCGGCATCGGAGAAGATCCGGGACTTGGCCGAAAAGGATGAAGATCTTATTGTCTGGTGGGCAACGAGGGTGGAGTGTCTTTCTGCGCTGGCGCGCCGGCGCCGCGAAGAAGGGCTGACATCCGGGGCGGAACTGAGTGCGCGTACGGCGCTCTCCGCGCTCCCGGCGGAATGGTCCGAGGTTCAGCCTTCGGAATCCGTGAGGCAGCGAGCCGCGAGACTTCTCATGGTCCATGCTCTGCGCGCCGCGGATGCCATGCAGCTGGCATCCGCGCTGCTTTGGTCCGGGGAGGAGACTTCCGGAGCCGAGTTCGTGTGCCTAAACCAAAACCTGCGCGCAGCAGCCCTGCGGGAAGGATTCATCGTCCTTCCATAACCGGGCCTGCCGCCAAATCAATCAACGACCCGAGTTGTCTCTTGACTTTCCAGCCGGTCGGATTCCGACCCAGACCATCGAAAAGAGCAATTTATGCGGAAGATCAGGCATGCGGCATTCGCATTCGGATGTTTGGCAGTTGCCTGCGTAATGGCTTCCGACGCGCCGTACATCGGCAAATGGAAGCTGAACCCCGGCAAAAGCCAGCTCGCGGGAGAAACCGTCAGCATCGAGAAAACCCCGTCCGGCGACTTAAAACTCAGCACGGCGATATGTTTTACACCTTCAACGTGGACGGAAAAGAATATCCTACTCCCGACGGAGGGACCGCATCCTGGAAGGCTCTGGATGCCAACAACTGGGAGTGCACCAATCGCATGAACGGTTAGACATAGATTGTCACCCCACCTCAAAAACCTTCCTGTTCCTTTGTATACACACGGGAGGATTCGCGCCGCCCCGATCACTGGAGGATGAAGTTGATCTGGATTTCGGTGATCACTTCCACCGGCTCGCCGTTGAGAAGAGTCGGCTGGTAGCGCCACTGGCGCACGGCTTCCATCGCCTCTCCCACCAGACGCTGATCCACCAGCTTGTTGATGGGTTCGAGGTTCAATATCGCGCCGTCCCTGCCTATCGTCCCGCGCAGCAGGACGGTTCCCTCGATCCCCTGGGTTTTGCATTCCGGAGGATATTTGGGCTGGACCATCTTCTCAATCTTGGTGGCCTGCACCGATCCCCCCACTCGAATCCGCTTCGGTGCCCCGGAAGCGACGGCGACTCCAGTCGGCTTGTTTCCCTCCGCGCTGATCGTCAGGGTCTCCTGTACTTTTCCAACATTCAGGACAATATCCACGCGGGCGGGCCTGGCAGCGGAGACCTCAATGCCTTTCTGCTCGAGCCGGGCGAATCCGGGCTTTGCCACCTGGACCGCATACAAGCCCTCCTGCAGCGGGCTGAACAGGAATTCGCCGGTATCGTTGGTAATGGCAAATTCCTTCCGGTCGGATCCCATTTCCAGGAGCGTTACGGCGGCACGTGGGACCGTCGCGCCGCTGGCGTCCTTCACCACGCCGGCGAGGCTGGCGCCCGCTATTTGCGCCGGGGCGCGAAGGGCGGCAAGCGGAAGAAGCAGGGCCAACGCCAGCGCGATTGCGGCGAACGCGGGTTTCCAGCCCGCCCGGTTGTGGCTGCGGTTCGAAGAAAACATCGACTTCAGGCGATTTTCAAGCTCGGATGTTCTTGCCATATGAATTCCTCCCTGCGGCACGCGGGCCGGCTGGGCTAGCGCGCGCACGATATCAATCAAATGCCCGGCATAAACTGTGGCTTTTTCTCCCTCGGCGAGAACGCCGTCATCGGCGGCCCGCTCACATTCGTTGCGCAATTGAGCAGCAGCCCGCCAAACCAGGGGATTGGGCCAGTAGAGTGCACACACCAGCTGCGCCAGGGCTTGCGATAAAGTATCGAAACGGACGACGTGCATGGATTCGTGGGCGAGGACCAGCCGGAGGCGTTCGGCAGTCCATTCCACAGCTTCCGCCGGGAGCAGGATGGTCCGGCGCAGGATGCCGCACACAAAAGGCACCGGGACCGCCCCCGTCAGCCTGACCGGTGCAGCTGCGCGCGCAGGGAATGGACGCGCCGCCCGGGCCAGCAACGCCGCCCGGGCATAATCCCATCCCATTCGCAACAGCAGCACCAGCGCCCCAGCCCCCCACAACATCCACATGATGCGGCCGTGATTTGCAGAGGAAGGCTGCGCGGCGCCGATGACATCAACCACGGTACGACCCGCCGGGAGCGCCTCCCGGAGGGCAGGCGGGATCCCGGGCTGCCAGATCGGAAGCATGCCCGCCGCGAGCGGCAGCAGTGCCAGGGCGCCCATGGCGCTAAGCCAAACCATGTGGCGGACAGATGCCGATTTCCGGCGCAGCACGGCTGCCCAGACCGCAGCGAGAAGCAGAATAAGAGTGGATTTCAAGCCAAACCCGGCCAATACCCCGATGCTGTCCGCCATGGCTATAGCCCTTCTTTTCTTGCCTTTTCGATCAGCAGCGCAAGGCGGTCGAGATCTTCCGTGGAATGTTTTGCCGAGCGGGAATCCAGCAGCGCAGCTGCCGCCCGGACGGGGGAGCCTTCGAAAAAGGTTTCCACCAGGTGATTCAGTGCGCTCCGCCTTGCCTTGTCCGGGTGGATGGTGGGCAGGTACACGTAGCGCAGATCCTCAGCCTCATGGCAAACATGCCCCTTCTCCTCCAGCGTCCTCAGATGCGCCCGCACCGCGGAGTAGCTCGGGCGGTCAGGCATGTCGGCATGTATCTCGGCCGCAGTAGCCCTCCCCCTGCGAAACAGGATGTCCATGATCTGCCGCTCCCGGCGGCTCCATCGGCTTGGAATCTGTAGGGTCATGTTTCCTCCTGCTAGGAAGCTAGCAATGTGCTAGAATTCTAGCACATTGCCGACATAGACACCAGGACTGCGTAAAAGTTCCGAAAATCTTGCCGGGTAAGGTTCCCAGGGGGACAGGCCGGCGCACACGCACCCATCTCCTGCTCCAGGCGCGCTTTCCTGATGCGAGACTATTTTGGAATGGGCTGCCCTTCGGCGAGACGGTGATCGAGAACCAGACTGAGCAGCTCGGCAGGGTTGAAAAGGCATTCGTCGCTGGTTTCGCCCCGGGTTACGGCTTCCTCCTCGATCAGTGCTCCTGTTCATGACCTGCGCGGCCTGCCTCGCGACCGGCAGGGTGTCTGTGCGCCTCGGCCTCATCAAGGAGTTGCCGGAAGCGCTTGCGCTGCTCCTCACCAAGGATTGCCGTGATCTTCTCGTTGGTTCGGGTGCGGACAGCCAGCAGCTTCGAATCGTATTCCTCCCTGCCGGCGTTGATCTGGCGTCTCGACTCTTCGAGTATTGCCTTGAGTTGCGCTGTCTGTTCCGTGCTCAGTTGAAGACGCCTGGCGAGTCTTTCCGTCTGCACCGGCGGTGCTGTCAGCGCCGCGGTGCGCCCCGGGAATCTCATCTCCCAGAAGTGATGGACCGCACCTCCCAAAAATAACCCGGCCAGCAGCAACGCAATCATTACAGCCAGTGCTCGCGTGCGACTTTTCATTTGGCGGTGCCTCCCTGTTCGAGCCAGCGCTCGAGTTCATCGTCAGTCAGGGTCGTGAGCGTGCTCTCGCCTTGACTCGCCTGGACGCTTCCCGCGAGCAGTGCGTCATACTCACTGCCGGAAATTGCCTGCTGCGAAAATGGCGCTGCCCAGAGGAGCGACAGCATGATCACCAGCGCGGCCAGACCGGCCCATGCCGGAGCCGGTCTCAGCCAGGTGAGGAACAGCACATCCCAGGACTTGCCCTGTTCATAGGCGCGATCCGCGATCTGCTCGGGACGAGCCGCTCCACCCATCAACTCCTGGTTCCTCAGGGCCTGCACGATATTGTTCAACAGAAACGACCGGGCGCGGCACTTTTCGCAAACGGCCATGTGCGCCTCAAACCTCCTCTGCCCCTCCGGATCAAGCATGCCGTCCCGATGTCGATTGAACCATTCACAGAGACTTTTCATTTCTGATCCCTTTCTCGATGCCTGATAGATAATTGCGGAATCCCTCGTGAAGGTCTGCCCGCGCGCGCCATACCCGGACGCGGACCGAAGCTTCGGAGGTCCCCAGGATCGAGGCCACTTCCGCATAGCTGCGGCCATCTATTTCCCTCAGGATGAATGCCATCCGGCGCCTGGTCTTCAACTGATCCAGGAGGGCCCGGGCGATTTCGAGGTGCCTGGCCGACTCCTCTGCAGACGGCTCCTGCACTCGTTCCTCGGCGGACATTCTGCTCAGGATCTTTCTTTCCTCGGCCTCCGAAAGATCACTCCACAGCTTGTACTTGCGGGCTTTCCTTCGGCGGAGCTGGTCGATGCAATGGTTGCACGCAATCTTGAGGATCCAGGGTGCAAAAGGATACCGCCGGTCATATTTGGGGAGGAAAACCAGGGCGCGCATGAAAACTTCCTGCACCGCATCCTCGGCCTCGGAGGAATTGCCGAGCGTGCGACGGACCGTGCCCAGGACTGCCAGCCAATACCTCCGCACCAGCTCGGCAAAGGCCGTCCTGTTGCCCTCTATCGCAGCTTCAATCAAAGTCGAATCAGCTGGATCGCTCATCCCCGGTCCGGTCACGGATTGTTTGGATGTCCCGACAACACTCCCCGTCAAATACGCGGCCGGCGCGCCGCGTAACAAACATTTCGAGAAACCCGGGCCATCGAAAGCCCGGCAGGGCGCTCGGAAGGTTCTTGACGGGCGCGAGGCAGGTCATTTTGTTACGGACTGCGCAAGCTGCGTATTTCCCTCCGACAGCCGATGAAGGAGGGCTCAAGCGGTGAAAACGAACTTCTGGATTGACATGACGATCTTCATTCTCTTCATAATCGGTTTCGAGCCGGGGCTGACCGGAAATGGCGTGCACGAATGGCTGAACCTGTTCCTGGCGCTCGCAGCCCTGTTGCACCTGCTCCTGCACGGAGACTGGCTGGCCCACATGACCCGTCGGCAGTTGCTGCCGATGTCCGGCACGCTGAGGCTCAAATTCTGGATCAGCGTCCTGCTGGCGCTCTCATTCGTCATGATCATCATGAGCGGCCTGATGATTTCCAGGACTCTCATCGCCGGCAACGGCAACGTCCTGCCACGCCACTCCGTGTGGCATGAACTGCACTCCGGGTTTAGCAACTTCTTTCTCTTCCTCGTCGCAGTCCACTTCGCCCTTCACTGGAAGTGGACCGTCCATGCCTGGAATTGCATCGTGTCGGTGCCGCTCAGGAGTCGAAACCGGTCCCAGCGTGCCGCCGGCGAACTCGCTTGATCCTTCGTCGTACACCTTCACTTGAGAAGAAAAGGAGAATGTCGTGAAAACCGTCGCCAATACGCTTATCATCCTGGCTGCCCTGGCGGCTTTTGCCGGGGGCTCCTACCTTCTGGTCACACGGGTTCCGTGGAATTACTCACCACGAGTCGCCGGCCGCGTCGAGGGTTCCCATATCCGCGCTAAAAGCCACTCATCAACAGCCGGGCAGCGGCCGGATAATCACAGGCCGGTCGGCGGGTCCGCGGCCGACGATCTTCTCTCCCGCGGGAGTCATTCCGGGGAAGGGATCTCGCTGGAACATGGAGCGGCGGGGGTTTTGCGAAGTCTGTCCGTGATCGCGCTGACCACGGCCATCGTGGTGCGGCTGACTCATTGGCAACGGCGACGGAAACCTGCCTCTCCCGGCTCGAGGCCGGCCCTGCCATAAAGGGAATCCAGGGACGCATCGGACTTGCTCCCAATCTGCTCCAGACCTTCAAGAAAGGAATTCGCCCCCAAATGTGTCACTCTCAAAGAGGGTTTTTCCGGTATCTGCTCACGTCGGTCCTCGCACTGTCAGTCTCACCCATCCTTTCGTCCGCCGAAGTCAGCAACATCACCGCGCGCCGGACGAGCGAGAAGATCCAGCTTGACGGACTGTTGAGCGAATCCTCCTGGCAGGGGAACCCGGCCATTGAAGATTTTGTTCAGGTGGAGCCGCGCTCCGGTGAAAAGCCGACAGAGGCCACCAATGTCTGGGTGGCCTTCAGCGACAATTCCCTGTACATCGCCGTCAGGTGCCGGGATAGCAGCGTGCGGCAGATCGTGACTACAGACATGGGCCGGGACACCGAACTCGGCGAAAACGACAAGATCGAGATCGTCCTCGACACTTACCATGACCACCGGAACGCTTACTACTTTGCAACGAATGCCGCCGGCGCCCTGGTCGATGGACGGGTTACCGAAAATCAGGAGCCTGCCCTGGAATGGGATGGTGTCTGGAACGTGCGTACCCGAATCGACGAACACGGCTGGACGGCCGAGTTCGAAATCCCTTTCAAGACCTTCGGCTTCAACCTGGGGCTTCCGAATGAGGGATATAACATTTCGCGGCATCTCGCACGGGGTCGCGAAACTTCGCGCTGGGCTTCCCCCTCGCTCGATGTGAAGTTGAACCAGACGGTCAAGGCAGGCCAGATTAGCGGTCTTGAGGGGCTCTCTCAGGGGGTTGGCCTCGATGTGAAACCCTACGGTCTGGTCGGCTTTACCCGGGACATTGAACGAGCCGACGTTTCGCAGGGAACCGGAAAAGGTGGCGTGGACATTTTCTATCGGATCACGTCAAATCTGGTGTCCAGCACGACGATCAACACCGACTTTGCCGAGACGGAGGTGGACACCCGGCAGATCAACCTTACCCGTTTTCCATTGTTCTTCCCGGAGAAGCGCGGTTTCTTCCTCGAAGACGCGGGCATCTTTGAGTTTGTCAGATTTGGCGAGGAACAGGGACCGCCGGGAATGCAGAGCGGCGGCGATCTGATCCCCTTTTTTTCCCGCCGCATTGGGCTTGTGGAAGGCGCAGAAATTCCCCTCCTCGTGGGCGAGAAGGTTACCGGAAAGATCGGGCGATTTGACGTGGGGATCCTGGGCACGCGGACAGGAGACCTCACGAGGGACAAGGTAACCCTCGTGCCGGCCAAGAACCTCGCCGTCGGCCGGGTAAAAGCCAACTTTCTCAGCCAGTCCTACGTCGGGGCGCTGTTCACCAGCGGCGACCCCACCGGGGAGACGACCAACCAGGTGGGAGCCATCGACCTGAAGTTGGCGACATCGGACTTCCTCAAAAGCGAGAAGAACCTGAGTCTCGTCCTATTCGGATCGAAAAGCCGCACCACCGGTCTCAAGGGGCGCGATACTTCCTATGGCGGCACGCTCGCCTTCCCGAATGACCTGGTCAACGCACAGTACAAATGGATGAAGATCGGCGAGAACTACAATCCGGAACTTGGATTCGTGCCGCGCCGCGGGGTCCGTATATCTGCCCTGAGCGCCGAGTTCAGCCCCCGACCGAAGTTCTGGACTATCCGCCAGATGTCTTTCGAGTTCGAGTACTCGGACTACTTCAATATGCGGGAACACTCCTCGGAAACGCGCGAGTTCAAGGTGACACCCTTCCAGTGGATGTTCAACAGCGGGGAGCGGATCAACTATGAGTATTCGCACAACATGGAAAGGCTGTACGAGCCATGGGAGATCGAGGACGGCATCGTGCTGCCCTCGGGCCAGTACACCTTTGGTTCCCACCAGATGGAGTTCAGCTCTTCCGAGACAAGACCCATCGCTGCGGGCATAGGCTTCAGCACGGGATCTTTCTTCGGCGGGACACGGCGCGAGGTCTCAGCCGAAACCATCTGGCGGAAGAGCCGTCATCTCACCGCCGCATTTTCCCTCGAGCGGAACTGGCTAAGTCTGAAACAGGGTGACTTCACAACGACCCTCGTGACAGGCCGCCTGGACTACTCCTTCACCCCTTTCATTACGCTGGCGAACTACGTGCAGTACGACACGGAGAGCCGGGACATCGGGCTTCAAAGCCGCCTGCGCTGGATTCTGATGCCGGGCACCGACTTCTATGTCGTGGTGAATCATGCCTGGCGGGAAGACGAATTCGATCGTTTCGAATCCGCGCAGACCCGCTTCCAGATCAAACTCAACTACACGTTCAGGTTCTGAATCAGAAGGAGCGCTCAACTTCTGCCGCACCGTGTTCAGTGGTGCGGGTAATGACTCAGAACGTACCGAACGATCCGGATCCGCTGCTCAGCCATTCTCGGTGAGTTGCCGAAAGCCCGCGGGGGTGGCGGGCCTACTTCAGCCTTGACGTCATACGTACAACGTCACGCACTATGAATTGTGATCCGATCATTCCGGTCCAAAGATGCAGAGCTCATTTTGAGAGGCCGATATTCAGGGCGATTCAATAATTGGATCGAAAACTGCCCCTACGAAATCGAGTTCTTGAAGATGCGGAGGGCGCGCGCGGGATTGAAAAGCGTGTTCACGCTCATCGCGCATTCATAGGTGCATTGGCACGCAAGCTCTTTCTGGTAGCGGCGGGCTTCCTCCGCGGCAGAGCTCTGCCAGAGCCTGGCGAAATCACAGTCAAAGTCGCGCACGTTCCCCATGCTCCGGTCCAGAGTTTCACAGACGCGGACTTCCCCGGTTTCGCTCAGGATGCCGATCAACTCCCCGCCATAGCAAGGCGAGATCCGGGTCGTGGCAACCGCGGCTTCTGAGATCAGGCGGTAGGTTTCCTCTTCTTTCGCAATCACCAGGCGGTCTCCCCAGCCATCGGTGAGGCGATGGGCCTTGCGGTACTGGATCACGCGGGCGGCGAATTCCCTGTAGACGTTAAGGTCGACCTCCTTCAGTGACGGGTCCATCGGCTTGCCGCGCACCAGGGTGATGGTGATCGCGTCCGGCTGCAGCTCCGATTCTACATAGCGATAGAACTCGTCCAGTTTTGCCTGGTTGGCCGCGGAGACCGTCAGCGCGACCCCGACGGAGAGATTGGGATGCCGCGATTTGAGCTTTTTGAGCTCGCGCAGCGTTTCGACAGCTTTTTCGAAGCTTTTGGGATGCTGGCGAATCGTGTTGTGAATCTCTTCCGGCCCGTCCAGAGAGACTCCCGTGGCTACGCGCGCCCTTTTCACCTTCTCCAGGAGCTGCGTGACGCGCTCGATGGTTTTGTCCACCAAGAGCCCGTTGGAGGGGATCTGGAGATTCCGGGCATTCGAGTTGCGCTCGAAAGCTGCCGCAATATCGGGGAGGTCGGGCCGGAGATAGGGTTCCCCGCCCGTGAATGACACCGACAGAAGATTAGGAAGGCTCCGGCTGATGCGCTCGATTTCGTCCAGCGTAAGCTCGTTTTTCTTCTTATTGAGCTCTTCCCAGTAAAAACAGTGGGTGCAGAGCAGGTTGCAGCGCGAAGTGACGAAAAAGATCAAATTGACCGGCAGCCCCTTTTTACGGAACAGCCGGCCGGCGATTTGCAGATCTTGGAGCGGCCCGGGATTCATCGCGGAAATACTAGCATACAAGAGAATGGCCTTGCAGTTGCGCAGCTTTGCCGCTCCTCCTGTACTCTCCAATAAGGCTCACACAAGCCCTCACTAATGCCCGCCGGTGGAGGTGTGCACCACCAGCCCCGAGTCTTCTTCCCACAAGGATTGAAACGCAAAGGCCACGAAGGCCGCAAAGAATTATAAACAAAACCTTTGCGGTCTTGGCGGTTCGATTGGTTTTGTGGTCTTTGCCGCAATTAGAGGATAGCAGCCATCCGCGACCAGAGCTTTTCAGCAGCCAGGCGGCACTGCTCCAGCACTTTGGTTTCATCGAGCTGCGACTTACGGTTCCGCACGATAAACCGGCCTCCGACCATCACGCTCTCCACGTGCACCGAATTCATTCCGAAAATGAAGTGCCATGGGAGATTGGCCGAGTGGAGCGGTGTTGGGGCAGGGTAATCCAGCACCACCAGGTCCGCAGCCGACCCCGGCCGGAGGGTTCGAAGATCCGATCCGAAGAGCCCGCCGGCGAAACGCTGGTTATTGGCCAGCGCGCGCAGCCAGAAATCCGCTCCGGCATTGATATGCGCGTCACGGCCTTTGAAATAGGCAAAGCGGGCCTCTTCAAACATGTCCGCTCCGATGCCGTCAGTTCCCAAAAGCAGGCGTTCTCCGAAACTCATTACCGGTGCGTACCCGACGCTGTTGTTCATATTGGAGCGCGGATTGTGGGCCAGCCAGGCATCTGCCTCGCGCACCAACTGAAGCTCGCGCGCATCGAGGTGGGTTCCGTGGGCCAGAATCGTCTTCGGATTCAGCGCCCCCATGCGCAAGAGGCGTTCGACCACGCCTATGCCGAACCGGTCCATGGAATTCTCCACGTCGCAGGGATCTTCGGCGGCATGAATGTGCAGACCGGTATCACCGGACTTCATGATCGCCGCGCATTCCGCGAGTGACTGATCGGAGAGGGTGAACGAAGCATGGGCTCCGACCATCCCCCGGTAAAGGCCCTGGTCCCGAAGGGTCCGATCCATATAGCGTCGATTTTCCGCAGCCCCTTCGGCCCCCGCCGCCGCTCCATTCCGGTCGGTGGTTTCATAACAGAGAATGCCGCGCAGGCCGGCATCCTCCAGGGCCCGTTGAATGATGTCCAACGATCCCCGGATGCAGGAGGGGGAAGCGTGGTGGTCGACCAGGCAGGTGGTGCCGGCCCTGGCGGCTTCCAGGGCGCCCGCGAGCGCACTCCAGTATAGGGTTTCTTCATCCAGGGCGCGATCCAGCCGCCACCAGACCAGCTCCAGGATTTCGAGAAAATCGGCCGGCGCGCGCGGCGGAGGCGGCATGCCCCGCGCGAGCGCGGAATAAAGGTGTGTGTGGGCGCAAACCATTCCCGGCAGGACCACTCGTCCCCACAACGGGACCACCTCATCGCCGGCGATCGGTTCGATCTGCTCTGCACGCGCCGTAATGGATCCGCCGTCCACGCGCAGGTCAGCCCATTCGATCTCAGGCGGGTCCATGGTCGCCAGGAGCGCCCCTTTAAGCAGGTAGGCCATAGTGTCAATCCAATAGGTGAGATTGTGTGAGTGCGCGGTCCAGGGCGTCGGCATCGGGCGGGATCTGCAGAGGCTGTCGGCAAATTGCCTCTGCTGCCCGGACATCCTTCAGCCCGTGGCCGGTGAGCAGGAGCATAACACGAGTGCCCGCTTCCAGGGTGCCTGAGGCTCGAAGGCGCAACAGCCCCGCCAATGGCGCGGCTGCAGCCGGCTCGACAAACACGCCTGCCGTTCGGGCGAGCTTCCCGATGGCATTGACGATTTCCTCGTCCGTCACTTTCACGCCGCATCCGCCCGATTCGCGCATGGCACGCAACGCCTTCGCGGCATCGCGAGGCTTGCCGACGCAGATGCTGTCGGCGATGGTTGCTGCCGGCCGGGGGCGAACGCGGCCGTCGCCCATCAGGGCGTCGACAATCGCTGAAGAGCCTTCGGCTTGCACTCCGATGAGGCGGGGGATTCGCTCGATAAATCCCAGCTGCAACAGGTCGTGGAACCCTTTCCACAATCCCCCGATGATGCAGCCGTCGCCCACGCCTACGAGAACTGCGTCCGGAATATTCCATTCCAATTGCTCGGCAATTTCCAGCGCCGCGGTTTTCTTTCCCTCGGTCATGAAGGGATTGACGCCGGTGCTGCGCTGGTACCACCCATGTCTGCGAGCGGCCTCGAGGCACAGGTCGAAGGCATCGTCATAGCTTGCTTCCACCAGCACCACCCCAGCCCCGTAGACCTGCAACGGGGCGATTTTCGCCGGAGGTGCGGAAGCCGGGACAAAAATCACCGAGCGCATCCCGCCGGCGGCGCACATCCCCGCCAGTGCCACCCCGGCGTTTCCGGATGAGGCGGTGGTGACGATGGATGCGCCGGCCTCGCGGGCTTTGAGCACCGCCAGCGCGCTCGGCCGGTCTTTGAAAGATGCAGTGGGATTCCGGCCGTCATCCTTCAACAGCAGTTCAGCAAGGCCCAGTTCTTTCGCCAGGCGCGGGCATGGGTGCACAGGACTCCACCCGACCGGGATGGGCGGCGCTTCCGAGCCGTCCCGGATCGGGAGCAGCCCGCGGTAGCGCCACATAGTGTAGTCGCGGTTCGCGGCCAGGGCTGCCCGTGTGAAGCGGCGGCCAATAAAGGCGTAGTCGTAGCAGACATCGAGATTCCCGCCGCAGCCGGGGCACTGCATGCTGCGGTAATCCGGGGACTGCTCCGTCCCGCACTCCATGCAGCGGTACCCCATAACGTTATGCGGGGGCGCAGGATTGGAATCGCGCCAGGATCCCATACCTTTCAGTCCTCGATGATCTCCCATCCGGGATGGTATTTGTCCAGTTGGGCGCGGGTGTATTCATCCATCGGATGATCGCGCACCGGCGACTCGACGTGCTTGGGGGAGCCGCACAATTCGGTCGAAAAATAGCGCTGGCCCGAGTCACAGATCATGGTCACGATCCGTTTCATTTCCGGATGCCTCGCCGCCAGTTTGATGGCCGCCGTCACGTTGGCGCCGGAGGATATGCCGCAAAAGATCCCTTCCTCGCGCGCCAGCTTCCTGGCCATGGCGATCGCTTCGTCGGACCGGATGGTGATGATGCCGTTCAGGATGCCGACATCGAGATCCCTGGGAATAAAGCCGTCGCCGATCCCCTCGATTTTGTGTTCACCCCATGTGCGATGCGCCAGCAGCGGGCATTCGGCCGGCTCGGCCGCGTAGAGTTTGACACCGGGCCGTTTCTTGCGCAGAAACTTGCCAATACCTGTAATTTGTCCCCCGGTCCCTTGTGTGGCAACATAGGCATCGAGCCGTCCGCCGGCCTGCTCCCAGATTTCCGGGCCCGTGGTTTTGAAGTGGGCTTCGATATTGTCCGGGTTATCGAACTGCGACGGCACCCAGTATTTTTTCGGGTTTTTCTTCCGGATCTCTTGCAGCCTGGCCAGGGCGAGGTCGACGTCAGATTCTCCTCCAGGCGTGTAGACCATTTCCGCGCCATAGGCGACATCGATTTTCTTGCGCTCTTCACTCATCCCTTCCGGCATGACGATGATGCAGCGGTACCCTTTGACCGCCGCAACGAAAGAACAGGCGATGCCCGCATTGCCCGTCGAGCATTCGAGAATGGTCATCCCTTTTTTGAGATCGCCGCGCCGTTCCGCCTTTTCAATCATGTTCAGGTAGATCCGGTCCTTGAGCGAGCCGGAAGGGCTGAAATATTCCAGCTTGACCAGGATTTCCGGGGTGACGGCTGAAGCCACCCGGTTCAGCCGAACCATCGGCGTGGAACCGATGGCCTGCAGGATTGATTGAGCGTGTTTTTTGCTGCTGTCCCATTTGCGCATAAAAATCCATTCGCCTCTCTTTCAAGAGCGATTATTCACGAAATGGGATTCGAAAACAGCTTTTTTGCTCGCTCGCGCAAACCCTCAGGGGCCGAGCCTGAGGTAACCGCCGTTCGGCGCGATGTCGGTCGGCTGATAGTTGTTGCCGATCATGATCATGCAGCTCGACTTGCCCAGATCGAGTGCTGTGGAGGGGATCGAAATGCTGATGGTGTTTCCAACAGCTGTCACGGTCCCCTGCGTTTCACCGAACTGGGTGCCGAAGGAAATCATTAGTCCCGTCGTGATGTCGACGAGAGCATCAAAGGTCAGGGTGGAGGAATCCTGGAAGGGCACGAGGTCCGTGATCAACTGCTGCGGTTGTCCCGCTCCTCCGGTATTCAAAAAGATATATCCAATCACCCCATCGGCAGATGTGGACGACAACGTAGTGACCGAGTCGGCAAGCCGGATGGTGATAATGGACGAGCCGCCCAGGGTGTAAGCGTTCACGGAGATGATGTCAGGCACCGGCAGCCCGGAGGACTCGGCGGTAAAGAAGGTGTCTCCCACGGGATCAGAGTAGGGCAGGTTGCCTCCGCCTCCGGTGCCGGTTTTGATCGGCTGCGAAGGGACATTCTGAAACATCCCGCCCACCGCCACATCGGTGATCCGACTACTGCCACTGCCCGAAGGCGATTCCGCCAGTCCAATCGAGGCTTCACCGCCCGACACAAACGGATTGCCCTTGGGGAAAAAGGTGATGTCTCGTGGAGACTGGAGGCCGGAAAGCAGCACGACGGACTGCACAATCGAGGATTCCGATTTAGGGTAATAGGCGCCGATAAAGTTGGATTCGACCACGACTAATGTGATCCCATCGGAGCAGGGGAATCCGTCCCGATACAACACCTGAATCTGACCCGGCGGGGTTACGCTGTTGTCAAGCACCCGGTCGCGGCTGCCGAGCAATTCATGGAGAGTACCGTCGGCCAGGGTGTAGTAAACCGCCCCGTTGCATGTGCTCGACGCGATCCCCAAGGGCTGATTCACAGTAAGTGCTGCAGCGATTTTGTTCCCTGGGGCCGCCGGAGCATTAGCGCCGGGCGGCTGCGGATCGGTCAGGACCTGCGACCTCGGGATGGATGTGATCCGATTGGCACCCGATTCCGATACCAGGAGATTCCCGGTGCCGGGATCCAGAGCCAGCGAATTGGGCTTGTTGAGTCCGGATGCGACAGTAGTCAGCGCCTTGGTCGATACGTTCAATCGATAGAGCTTGCCGCTGTCGATTCCAGCCAGGATCAGATAGGGAACGCCGCTGTCGACCAGCGGCAGCATTTTGGCTATCGTATCGCCCTGGATTGCCGCGATGAACGGCGCGGTAGAGCCGCCGGGCAGCACTTCCGAAATCTGGGCGTTCGATGTGCCGGGAGCCTGAGCTTCGGAGGGTGCGGAGGAAACGAGCTGCTGCTCGGCAATGAAAAACCGGTTCAGGCTTTCCAGGTAGGCGACCGAAGATACCAGAGTGAGGCCTCCGGTCAGGACATCTCTTCTCACCACATCGATGGATGAGCCGCCCGAAAGGTCGCCTGCAGCAGTGGTGGCCTGGATGCTTACGGTGCGCTTGGCCGGAGTCAGCGCCGGTGCCTGGTACAACCCGGTGTTGCTGATGGTCCCTGCCGTGGAATCCCCGTTCACCGACCATTTGAGGTTGGTCATTCCCGGGGCCGTGAATTGCTGGCTTTTTCCGGATTCAAGCACCACCAGCGGCGGGATGGTCGTTACCTTTGTCGCAGGGTTGGGCGCAAAATCGGTGGTAACCTCCTGGGGCGGGACATTGGCCAGCGCCGCATACGAATCGGTGCCGAAGAGCTGGGTGGCGATAATCGGGTGATCACTCCGGACGAAAACCCATCCGGCGGCCTGTGCTGCCGCTGCCGGCACCCATTCCTGCAAAAGCCTGGCTTCCTTCTGGCCCGGCTTGAACACCCGCTGGGTCTTGCCCAGAGGTGATCCATCTGCCTTCAGGGAATAGACCTCGATATTAGCCGTGAGGCTGCCCGGGTTCAGCACGGCAAGACCGGTGTAGTAGCCTGCCGAAGTGACCTGGTAGGAAAATGTCGATCGCTGGTAGGGTGTGAGCTGGGCCGTGACCAGGGCCCGGGTGGACCCGGCGCCATACTCTACGAATCCGTTGATCGTCGGGGCGGCAGCTTCGACTTTAATCCATCCCGTCTGCAGCGGCGAAGATGCAAAACCGAACAAGTTTTTCAAACTCGATCGAAACACTCCGCCGGGCAGAATCTCCTGGGTCACCGGGTTCTGCTGTACGGCTGGTGAAGTGAACAAGGTTCCGTCCGGCTGATAGGCGGTGATGGTCACCAGGGTTTTGTCGGTGAAGCTCAGGTTGGAGATCCCGACGGATGTCGCCCAGGCATCCCCCTGTGCCAACTGGGGAAAGTAGAGCGTTTTCGCCGGCGCCGTCACGTCCTCGGCGGGAATGATGATCAGCGACGGGTCCGACTGCCGGAAGATGCTTCCATAGCAGACAACCGGGCTGCTCGAACGGATGCGGATCGAAGCCACGTCGGCATAGGAGATGTTAAACAGGCTCGAAAGTGGACCCTGCAATGATCCTTTGGCCGGCACTGTCTGATCGATCGATGAGATGCTGGTCCCATTGGACCGCAGGAACTGGATGGTCGCCTGAACGGCCTGGGTGGATGGATTCACCAGGCTGAGCTCCGTTATGCCGGAGCCCGTGTTTTCAACGATCGGCAGCATCAGGTCGGTTCCGTTCCCGGCCAGCTCGCCACCATCCAGGTAGGTCAGTGCATCATCTCCTTCGAGGAAGAAGCCGGTCAGGCCGCTGGTGTCACTGGTCACATCGATCCACAGGCGCGTGGGATCAGGGCTGAACACCGCGGACCGTGGTGGATTCAAAAAGATCTGGTGGCCGACATTGACGTACTGGGATCCCTTCGGAATCGTAACCGTAGCCGGGTTGGTTACTTCGCCGCCCGTAAAAAGAGTTCCGTCCAGCTTATAAGCGGTTAAAGTCACCTTGGCATCGGTGGATGCCGGATTGGCGAGCGCCAGCCCCAGCCATCGCCCCTGCTGAAAAACCAGCCGTGGAATAATCATCCGGGTTCCGGCAAAAGCCGGCCAAAATGAAAAAATTGACACTCCTGCCAAGGCAATTAAACACTTCCGATTGATCATGGTTACACCCGATATGATATTGGGTATAAATTTTATCACATACCGAAGGCCGCTGCAGCGGAGATTGTTCTCTAAGCTTGGGTAGGGCATCTGATCATGCCGGGAAATCCATTTAAAAAGCGCCGGCCAATCGGGGACTGAGGACGGCAAATCCTCCAGAATCAGAGAAAAAAATCCTTTGGAGGCCTCAAAGATGGGGGTTGCGGCCTATAAATCGGGGTGTTTTTGATTAAAGGTCCGGAACGTAAATGGAGTGCCGAGACGCACGGCCAGCATGCTCTTTGTGAAGGGGAAGGTCATAATGGCTTCCGTTTCCGGAGGAGGGCTGACCCCGATCGCCGACGCATCCTATCGGACCTTCGGCGATTCCTCTTGTAGAGACACACATAATTTCCAGCTTGCTCTTGCATGCCAAGGCACGATACAAGATCACCAAGATTCATTCGGAATAATCGCTCGCGGGTGCCTGTGCTTGGTAAAACAGTAAGTCATTACAGAATCGAAGACCGTCTGGGCGAAGGAGGTATGGGGGTCGTCTATGCCGCGACCGATATACAACTCCACCGCCGCGTGGCGATCAAGTTTGCCGCCGAAGGTCAGGATCTCGAGGCCCGCCGCCGCCTTGCCGAGGAGGCCCAGGCGGCCTCATCCCTGAATCATCCCAATATCGGACAGATCTACGACTTCGGCGAGACGGGCGAGGGTGTTCCCTTTTTCGTGATGGAGCTCGTCGAAGGCCGAAGCCTCAAAGAACGCATCAGCGCCGGCCCGATACCGCCGAACGAGGTCTTGAGGCTCGCCGAGGAAGTCGCTTCCGCGCTCTCCGAGGCGCATCGGAAAGGCATCATCCATCGCGACATCAAGCCGGCCAACATCTGCATAACCGAAAGCGGCAGTGCCAAGGTGCTTGATTTTGGAATCGCCAAAAGGGCAATGCTTCCTGCGGCGCCCGCGACCGCAGTCGGAGCTCCTACAACCACGCAGTCCGTGATTGACCTTTTGACCGCAATCAAGGGGACGCCGTTCTATATGTCGCCGGAACAGGCGGGAGGCCGGCTGATCGACGCCCGTTCCGACCTCTTTTCCCTTGGCATCGTGCTCTACGAGTGCCTGACCGCCCGGAGGCCTTTCCAGGGCGACAGCGCGCAAGACTCTTTTTTCGCCCTGCAGACCGAGGATCCGCAGCCGCCATCGGCCTGCATCCCGGCCATTCCCCACGCGCTGGACGCGATCGTGCTCAAACTGCTCGCCCGAAAGCCCTCCGAGCGTTATCAGAGCGCCACGGCACTTCTCAGCGACCTGCGGAACATCAGGCAAACCCCCTCTCATTCCCCGTCAGGCCCCGCAGCCCGGCGGCGCTCCTCGCGCAATCTGATGCTCCTTTGTATCGTCGTGGCGCTGGTTTCCGCCGTGGGGGTGCTCTGGCGATATTGGAGCCAAAGACCTTACAAGCCGAGGCCGGAGGCTCAGCGCTGGTACGATGAGGGTTTGAAAGCATTAAGAGACGGCACCTACCGCAAAGCGGCCAAGTCGCTTTCCGCGGCAGTCAAGCTCGACGAGGACTTTCTGCTGGCGCATGCTCGTCTGGCGGAGGCCTTGTTCGAACTCGAATACCGCGAGCAGGCAACCCGGGCTATGTTGAGGGCGATCTCACCGACCTTCAACTTGAATCGGCTCGCGGCGCGTGATGTCCTCACCCTTGAGGCCATCCGGTATGCCGTGACCGGTGAATTCTCAAAAAGCCTTGAGAAATACCTCAATCTCGAAGCTGCCTCCAGCGGGACGGACCGGGCCTGGGCTCTCTTTGAGCTCGGGCGCGCTCACGAACGCCTGAATGAATCCCAAAAAGCGGCGGAAAGCTATCGGAGTTCCATCGCCCTTGATTCGCAAAACACCGCGGCATTTCTCCGGCTGGGGCAGCTTTTGAGGGAGAGAAGAGATACCCCGCAGCGGAAGCCGCGCTGCGGCGGGCGGAAGAACTCTACCAGGACGCCAGCAATATCGAAGGGGTCAACGAAGCGATGCAAAGCCGGGCATTGCTCGAAAAGGAACGCGGCAATAACGAGCAGGCGGAAGCCCTCCTGCAGAAGGCTCTCGCACTTGCGCGTGCGAACGACAACCAGCTTCAGCAGGTCAACGCCATCCGGCTGCTCAGCCAGGTCGCCATCAGCAGAGGACAGGCGGATGCGGCGGAGCGTTTTGCCTTGCAGGCGATCGAGCTGGCCCGCGCCAATGGTGAGGAAAATGTCACAGCCCGGGCCCTCATGGAGCTTGGGGGCGTCCGCAGATTGAGGGGTAACCCGGCCGAAGCCTTGAAAGATTATCAGCAGGCGCTGGAGATCGGGCGGCGCAACAAGGCCACCATGATAGAGGCGCGCGCCCTGATCAACATCGGCGGCATTCGGGAAGATCTCGACGAGTTCCGGGAAGCGATTCCGAATCTCGAGGCCGCGCTCAAGCTGTATGAGTCCGCCCGATCACTCGGCAATTCCCTTAATGCCCGGATCCTTCTGCAGCGGGCATGGCAGGCCACAGGCGACTTCCAAAAGGCCGACTCCTATCTCCAAAAGATCGCAGGAGAACTGCAGCCCGGACGCGACGATCTGCAGATTATGCGCCTCGAAGAGGAGACCGCCAGCCTCAGGAACGATCAGGGCCGTTTCCGGGAGGCCATAAGCCACTGGGAACGCAGCTATCTCATGAACGAAACCAGGAGCGATCCCTACGGGATGGGGGTCGCAGTTCTCGGCAAAGCTGCCAGCCTTTGGCAGCTCGGCGATTATCCGGCCGCGAACCAGCTGCTCGAACAAGCGTCGACAATCGCGCGCGAAAGGGGCTTCTCCGCCCTAGCTGGCGGGGTCCTGGCCGAGCAGTTCAAAATCGCTCTCAGCCGCCAGGATATCGCCGGAATCGAAAGACACCTCATGAAAATGCAGGACCGGGATGAACGGGTTCTGGAACTGCAGATCCTGAAAGGACTCACGCTGGGCCGGAGAGGAGCCCGGGAGACCGCCTCGCCGGCCTGCCAGGAACTGCTCGGTCGGCTTGCGGCTCAGCCCCAGCTCCACCTCAAGGCCCGGGCGCAATTGACGTGTGCGGAGGTGGCGCTGGAAGCAGGAGACAGAGCCAAGAGCGAAGGGCTGGCAATGGAAGCCAGAAAGTTTTATTCACAAAACCTCTGCCATGAAGCGGGCTGGCGCGCATCCGTCCTGCTCGCTCTCAGCCGCCCGGGCGCGCAGCCCGACGCGGACCGGGCCGAGGAGGATCTGCGCATCCTGAAGCGCGACTGGACGCCGGAGGACATGAAAAGATATTTGAATCGCCGCGACATCCGCCGCCTCTACCTTAAACTGGACAAAATCAAGCAGGATAGACTATGAAATTCCGTCTGAACCGAACGATAGTGCTGGGAGGTTTGCTGATCATGGCCTCGAGCTGCACGCAGGGCGGGGGGAGAACAGTGGTTAAAACCCCCATTATTGTGGGCGACGGCTCGATTCATATCCGATCCGAGGCAGCACCGTTTGTAAACACGCATTGGGATATTACAGACAAAAACTGGGAACGTATTGGCAAAGGCAAAGACGGCACCTTCGGAAAGCTCATTCTGGTTGGCTACAACAAGGGTGACTTGGGGAATTGCAAGGAGCTTGGGGAGATTTTTGATTTCGGAAACTACGCAGGCGATCCTAAGTTGCATAAATATCATGCGGTGGTGTCGCTCTCCAATGCAGCCGGCACGGTGCTGGAAACCATTACCATCCATAATCGGGATAGCCTGAAAGGGATGCAGATCAAACCCGATAAACATCTCACGGCAGATTTCACGCCGATGGATGGTTCCAAAGTTGAATTGATGAACGGCCAGGACCTTCATCTCTTGCAGATCGATGTAATGATCAAAGAGAAGGACCACGCGGTTAAGACCCTGGGCAAAGCAGAAATCGACAATATGTGTCCAAGAAGCAAATACGCTGGCTGCGGCGTCATGCTCAACTATGAATATCCGGAAAAAACTCCCTAACCCGTCTTGGCGCGACTAGCCCGAGAACTCGACCCTTTGAGCATCCGTAGCTGCAGCCTGGAGAGTGCGGTCTGCGGTTTAATAGCTGCCGGAAGGAAGGCGTCATGAAAAGGAAATCACATCATCGCTATGCTTGCCTGGGAATCCTGTTCCTCACGCTCTTGGCCGGAATCCTGCCCGCGGCCGACCGGGGCAGCCTGCGTGCGGGCGCGGCCAAGGTCGACATCACCCCGGCGGCGGATGCCGCGCTTCAAATGAGCGGCTACTCCGGTCGCACCGCCGGGTTCAAAAGCATCCACGACGATCTCAATGTCAGGGCGATTGTTGTCGACGACGGCACAAATCAGGCCGCCCTGATCAGCTGTGAGATCGTCGGCCTCTCCAATCCGTTTTGGGTAAAAATGACGGAGCTTATCGCGCGCGATACCGGCATCGCCCGGGAGAATATCATCCTGGCCTCCGTCCACACTCACGCAGCGCCTTTGACCGGGGTGTACGACAAAGGGGAGCTGGCTCCGAACCAGGCCGCCTATGTCGCAAAACTGGAGGACGGGATACTGGCTTCCGTCCGCCGGGCAAAAGCGGCGCTTCAGCCCGCCAGGATCGGCTTTGGTACCGGAGCCGCCAAAGTCAACATGAACCGCCGGGCCAGGAACGGCGAAGGCGGATGGATGCTGGGGAACAATCCCGACGGGGTGTCCGACAAGACGGTCTCGGTGATACGATTCGAGACCAACTCCGGCGAGCCTTTCGCAGTTTTAAGCAACTATGGCGTCCACGGGACGGTGCTGGGTCCCGGCAACCTTCAAATCAGCTCCGACCTCCCGGGAGCGACCTCGCGGTTTGTGGAGAAGCATTATGGCGGCAAGGTGGTTGCAGCCTGGACGATGGGCACCGCGGGCGACCAGGACCCGATTTACCGCACGGGAACGGATTTCCAGAACGTCATGGCCCTGGGTACCATCCTGGGAGAAGAAGTGGTCAGGGTCACCGATGCGATCAAGGCAAGGGAGGGCTCCCGCATCCGCGCATCACAGCGCCTGGTGACCTGCCCAGGCAAGCGGACGGTGCAGGCTCCTGGCCACGACCGGGAATATAAAACCGAGGATACGGATCCTGTGGCGATTCGCCTTTCGCTCCTGGTCATCGACGATATTGCGATCGCCGGGGTGTCCGGGGAAGTCCTGACCAACATCGGGCTCCGCCTCAAAAAGGAATCGCCCTTTAACCGCACGATCATGGTCACGCTTTGCAACGGTTCGAGCGGTTATATACCCGACGATGCGGCTTACGAGCAGGTGAGCTATGAAATCGTCAGCACACGGTTGAAGCGCGGTTGCGCTGAAGATGCCGTCGTCAACGGTTTTTTGTCCATGATGAGAGAGTTGTTCTGATTGGGCCCTCACCAACGTCTACAAGGCGAAGCGAGGAGTTCACAGAAGCCCCTGAGCAATTGAGTGCAATTGGCGCCTGCCGCCCTCTATAATCGCCACATCGAGGAGCCAATCGTGATATCGCCTGGGATTCGCGCCATCTTCGCATTAATTGCATTCACCGGATATCTGCTGCCGTGGACTTCCTCCCTCCGGAACTGGGGGAGGGAGACCGCCGGATCGCAGACCGCGGTTACCATTCGGGGCGGGCAATTTCTGATCAACGGGGAGCTCACGTATGCGGGACGAACCTGGCGCGGGCACCGTATCGAAGGGCTCCTCATGAATTCCCGAATGGTCCAGGGCGTCTTCGACGACCTCAACCCGGAGACCTCGAAGCGATGGGCCTATCCCGATACCGGCAAATGGGATCCCGAGCGCAACGTCAGCGAATTCGTTGCCGCGATGCCCGTGTGGCGCCGTCATGGCTTGCTGGCTGTTACCGTCAACTTCCAGGGTGGATCTCCGGAGGGCTATTCCAAAAGTCAACCCTGGATCAACTCGGCATTTAATGCCGACGGCAGCATGCGGCCCGACTACCAGGCCCGGATGAAAAGGATCCTGGACCGGGCCAATCAGCTGGGCATGGTGGTCATTGTGGGTTATTTCTATTTCGGCCAGGACCAGCTGCTGAAAGACGAGCCCGCTGTCCTTAAGGCGGTGGATAACGCTACCCTGTGGCTATTGAGAGGCGGTTGGCGGAATGTGCTCGTGGAAATAGCCAATGAATGCGATGTGAATTATGACCACGCGATCCTAAAGCCTGACCGCGTACATGAACTGGTGGACCGGGTGAAAAAGCAGATGTATGAAGGGAGAAATTTGCCGGCGAGCGTTTCCTACGGCGGCAACAGGCTGCCGGGCCATGAGGTGGTTCGCGTCTCGGATTACATCCTGCTGCACGGCAACGGCGTCAAGGATCCGAAGCGCATCGCCGAGATGGTGCGCCAGGTGCGCGCCTTGCCGGGTTATGCGCCCAAGCCGATCCTTTTCAACGAAGACGACCACTTCGACTTCGAAAAAGCCGAGAACAACTTTGTCGCTGCAATCAGCGAATATGCATCCTGGGGATATTTCGATTACCGCCTCAAGGAAGAGGGCTTTGACCAGGGCTATCAGTCGGTACCCGTAAATTGGGGAATCAGTTCCGATCGCAAGCGCGGGTTTTTCCGGCTTCTCGCGGAAATAACCGGCAGCAAACCCTGAACGGGCTTCATAAGAGCTAACCGAAGCCGCCTCTCCATCCCCGACCTGGACCTGGACCTCGACTTGGACCTGATAATCATTTAAGGGCAAGCCGATTATCGGCGATTGTGCTAGGGATGTAAATCGAGGAGTCCGGGGTTTGAGTTTATCGCTTTGGTCCCATAGCACATATTGATAAAAAAGGGCGGGCAGCGGAAGTCAGCCACTGCCCACCTGTGCTACGGGCCTTGAGACGGCGCTCGGGTCGCACTCCTGCGTAGCCTTATCCTCCGCTCAAGCCAGGTCCATTCTACCACGGAGGAGAGCGCCGAGAATGAGGACTTGAGATGTTCTTTGCGGGGATTGACTTGCATTCGAACAACAACCGGATCGGCATTATTGACGGGCTTGGCAACAAGGTTTGCGAGCGGAAGGTTGCCAATGATCTGATTTTGGTCAACAAAGTGCTGGATCCCTTCCGGGCACAATTACAGGGCATTGTGGTGGAATCGACGTACAACTGGTACTGGCTGGTCGATGGCCTGCAGGCATCGGGATATTCCCTGCATCTGGCCAATACGACCGCGAGCCAGCAATACAGCGGACTGAAGCACGCAGATGATGGTACGGATGCTTTCTGGCTCGCGGACCTGTTGCGGTTGGGATTATTGAGGGAAGGGCATATCTGTCCTCCGAGAGAGCGAGCCGTGCGCGACCTCCTGCGCAAGCGAGGGCATTTAGTCGAACAACGGAGCCGCAATATTCTGAGCATTGAGAATCTCGTGAGCCGGAACCGCGGGGTTCGCTTAAATGGTGAAGGTGTCAAGCAACTAACGACAGAGGAGATCAATAAATCGTATCACGATCCAAATATGGCACTGGCGATTACCAGCACCTTGTCCGTCATAGAGTCCCTGAACCGTCAGATCGACATCGTTGAGAAGCGGGTGAAGGGACAGGTCAAGCTATCGGAATCTTATCAGCTACTGAAAACCGTCAGCGGCATCGGTGAGATTTTGGCCATGACGGTAATGCTGGAAACAGGCAATATCAGGCGCTTTCCGACCGTCGGTGATTTCAGCTCCTATTGCCGATGCGTGGATAGCGTCCGCTTGAGCAACGGGAAAAAGAAAGGGAGCGGCAACCGCAAAAACGGAAACAAGTATTTAGCGTGGGCGTTCATCGAGGCGGCGAACTATGCGATTCGATATTATCCGCAGATTCACCGTTTTTATCAGCGCAAACGGGCTCGCTGCAAAAACGTGGTTGCTCGGAAGGCGGTGGCCCACAAACTGGCATGCGGCAGTTATTATGTGATGCGCGATCAAGTGCCCTTCGACATAACGAAGTGCTTTGATTCGTAAGGATGGTTGGGGCAGTGAACCAGAAACCACGTTGGTTGATAACCATGGGACCTGATTGGCAGCTGCCCCATCCAGACCGAACCTGGAGTCGCACGCGTTTGAGGGATGCGCCCAGGCCGTGAGCCATTTCATGTTGGCCCGCCAATCGGCAGGGGAACCATAGATCTGAACGCAGTTTCATTTGGACACGGTCTGGAACTGAAGATTTTCTGGGGCTGAGGTCAAGCCAAGGGCGCCGTAGGAGTTAGCCGCCCTCTAGTGCCTTAATCCAAATGGGTGGATGGTGCGTATCCCCATCACGGGGGCAGAGCACCGCACAATGAGATAACAGGTGCGCGGACAACAAACGTGATGAGGCAACAGGTTGGAAGATCTTGCTTCATTGAAGTCAGCCTTGAAGCGGATCGTCATTTGTTCATCGGTCCGATTTTGTTCGTGGGGGGAGAAGCCATCCGCACGGTTTTGCTATCCGAATAGGACGGACGGCTTTGAAAAAAATACCGCCCTTAACCGGGGGAGTAGTGTTTTTTGTTGACAAATCCCCTTAATGGGTGGACGTGGTCCTGGACCTGAACTATCCTGGCGGGCATGAACTTTCGCAAACTGGAGGTTTATCAAGCGGCAATCCGTTTCTTGCCCCTTGCTACCGGAATGGCCGATAGTCTGGCGTCTCGCTATGCTGGCATGGCAGACCAACTTCGTCGCGCGGGCCTATCGATTCCACTCAATATCGCTGAGGGATCGGGAGAGAATACCGGCCCCGATCAGCGTTGCTTCTATGCGATAGCCCGCGGCAGCGCAATGGAATGTGCGGCGATCATTGATGCTTGTTCTGCTTTAGCCGTCGTTGAGCAAGAACAGATGCAACAGGCAGATCAGCTGCTGCTATCCATCGTAAGAATGCTCTCGACGATTTGCCGGCTATTAAAACGTCCAGGTCGAGGTCCAGGACCAAGTCCAAGTCCACGTTTATGTTGGCTTGGCGGCTAAGGTAAGCGCTAATGGGGCTTCGCCCTCCCGCTTCGCGGGATCTGCGACGAGGCTGATATGGCGCGGGCCTTCGGCCCTATTCCGATAACGATAAAACCGAGTCGCGATATTTATGCTTACAATCAAGTTTGCTCTGATGCTGATGATGTCAGGACTGATTCCTTCGCCTCAGGCGGATTCCGCCTCCTTCAGCCCGCGGGATAAAGCCGCCGGAGTTTCGATCAACACCGTTCTGACCTGGCCCGCGGGTGCCGCGACAGGTTATGAAGTCCATTTCGGCTTGACGAACCCGCCGCCATTCCAATGTCGTGTAACGCGGCCCACCTTCGTGCTGGACACACTCAGCGCCGGAAGGAGGTATTACTGGCGCGTCGATGCGGTTACCGAAAAGGGTGCGCAGCCGGGCCAGGTGCGCAGTTTTACCACCGAAAAATCTCCCGGCCGCGATGCAACCAACGCCTGGCCGATCCGGATTGCCGAATCTGTCCGCTCGCTTTATCCCAAAGCGCCTGACCTGGGCAACTGGAACTACACGGACGGAATCATTGTGGACGCGCTCTATCAAATAGCCTCCCGGACCGGCCGCGAAGATGACTTCAATTACATCCGGCAGTATCTCGATCATTTTGTCTCGGCCGACGGGAAATTGGACCCCAAAGCATACCCGTTCGAGCTATTCAGTCTCGACCGCATCCGGCCTGCTTCGGCGTTGCTTCGGATGTATGAGCGCACCAAAGAGGAAAAATACATGCAGGCCGCCAGGTATGTCGCCACTCAGCTCGACAAGCAGCCCAGGACCAGTGACGGCGGTTATTGGCATAGGTCCACCTATCCCAACCAGATGTGGCTGGACGGAATCTACATGGCCGATGTTTTTGCCGTTCAATTCGGGGCCAGAACAAATCAGCCGAAATACTTCGACGAAGCGGTCAAGCAGATTACCCTGATTTACCGTCACACTCATGACCCGAAAACGGGACTGTGCTACCACGGATGGGACGAGACCCGGACCCGTCCCTGGGCCAACAAGGAAACCGGGACCTCACCCGAATTCTGGGGCCGGGCCATAGGCTGGTACGTCATGGCAATGGCAGATGTGATGGATTGGCTTCCAAAGGACCACAGCGGGCACAAAGAAATCCTGCCGATCTTTCAATCGCTGTGCCAGGCCCTGCTGAAATATCAGGACCGCGAAACGGGGATGTGGTACCAGATCGTGGACAAGCCCACGGCCCCGAAGAATTATGTCGAAACATCCTGCACGCTCATGTATGCCTACGCCATGGCCCGCGGCGCGCAGCGAGGCTGGCTTGCGCCGGAGTACCTGGAGCACGCGCGGCGCGCTACCCGGGGTGTCTTGAACGGGCAGGTCGATCTCCTGCCCGGCAACCGGATGGACATTCGCGGCACGGTTCAGGTTGGCAGCCTTGGCGGCGACGGCGGATTCTACGATTACTACGTGCGAGTGCCGGTGGTCACGAATGACCAGAAGTCGATTGGCGCTTTCATGAACCTGAGCATGGTTCTGGGCGAGATCGTTGATCGGTGATATCATTGGTAGTATTATCCAATCATGGCCGGAGCGCTGAAACTCCTGGAACAGATGCGCAACAACCCGCGCGATTGGCGTATCGAGCAACTGAAAACAGTGGCTCGGCATTTTGGACTGAGAATTCGACAGTCCGGGGGAAGCCATGTCGTCTTTCAAAAGACCGGCTGCCCGATCGAACTCAGCATTCCGGCACACCGGCCGATAAAGCCAGTTTACGTTAGGAAATTCATAGAACTGGTGGAAGCATCGTGAGGTGATTCCTTGAGAATTCCGAAATTCAACCTTTATCCTTTTGAGATTCGCCCTCTTTCCGAAGAGGACGGGGGCGGTTACCTGGTTACTTTCCCGGATCTGCCCGGCTGCATGTCTGATGGCGAAACGCCCGAAGAAGCCCTCGATAATGGCAAGGACGCCTTTCGCTGCTGGATGAAAGCCCATATCGAGGACGGCAGACCTATTCCGATTCCCTTCTCCGGCGGCGAATCAGGCAGGTTCGTCCAGCGGGTTCCCAAGAGCCTTCACGCTCGGCTGGCTGCCCGTGCAAAACAGGAAGGTGTCAGCCTGAACGCACTGGTGCTAAGTTTTATCGCTGAGGGTCTGGGGCAAAAAACAGTTCAGAAATAAACGACGTTGTTGCGCCGGGTGATTTCGGGCAGCTTGCCGCCCGCTTCGAGCGTCAGGGCCCCACCTTTGCGCTCCCAGCCGGCCGGGAGCGAAAGCGTCGCTTTATAGATTTTGGGCAGCAGGTCCAACGGCGCCTTCATCGGCTGCACTGGCGCTGAAGCCAGGGTTTTGCCTTCCTTGTCGCGCAGCACCAGCCTGGATTCCGACGCATCGACTGCTCCAAGACTGTGCACTGTAACCAGCATCGTCCGCCCGTTCACGATCACGTCCTCATCGCTAATGCCGAGGTCGGGCCGTGACCAGTACGGCATGCCCTTCGTCACGATCGACAGCTCCAGCACCGTCACTGTGCGCGGTGCGAAAGTGATATCTACACCTTCCGTGCGCTCGAACGGCAGCGTCCTCTCCTGGAAGTTCAAGAGCGGGCCATCAGCAGCAGCCCGGGTTCCCTGGCTGATCTTCCAGGTTCCCGGCAGGACGTCCCACCCCGTCATCCGCGCCTTCACCGGTAACGAGTCGAGGTTGTAGGCGATGAGCTTTATGTGCTCCGGCGTACCTTTCTGCACTGCTATTGCGACCTTCTCTTCGCCGTCAGCCTCCGCGAAATTCCAGCTTAGGACGTGGCCGGGGAGCAGCGAGTTGCGCACCATCGCGACTCCGCCGAGGCGCGCCCGCTGAAGTTCGGCAGTATCGACGCTCACACGGTCGATCCACAGGCTGCCCTCGGTGTTGATGTATTCACGCAATGCAGAGGCTTCCGCCTGGTCCGTGTAGAGTCTTTCGAGCAGCCCGGGATTTCCCGTCAATTGAAACCAGAAGTGACGCAGTTCAATCGGCCGGCCAATCGCGGACGCGCCTGCGAGCCACGAATGATTTGCGATCCCCAATCCTTATCGAGTCCCGTCATCGCAAGTACATCATTCCCGATGACGTTTAGCATCCGGGGGCCGATCTCGATCAGCGGCTGGAGATACTTGCGATCGCCGGTCCAGCGGTAGGCAGCCCACAATACCGGCCAGACGCGCTCAACGCCCCCGCCGGTCAGGGTGGCGGCCAGGTCCCTGTCGGTCTTGAATTCGATGCTGGTGCGCAAAACATAACGCCCGTCTGCATCAGCCTTGCGATGCGCGATGATGCCGTCCGCCAATTCCAGCACCCACTGGCGCACGTGCGGGTTGCCATTGAACTCCACCAGCATCAGCGCCGGATGCAGCACCAGATAGGACGATGGTTTGGTCCAGCCCCAGACGCCCTCTTCGGCAATCCTGGTTCCACTGTAATAAGAGGACCGGAAATGCCGGTGCCCCGCTGAGTTTATTCCGGTAATTTTCTCGATACCGTTGGCGGTCTCCATCGCGCGCTCGAGTTGTTTCGGGCTGCTGTAGTCCAGCGTCAGCGATTGACCGAGTGCCTGGATTCCTTCTTCATAACTGTGTAGCTCGTCGGCTTGGATCGTCGGCAGCCCGTTGGTGAACATGCCGTTTTCGTAGAATGCCTCCATTTCGCGCAGCAGCGAGCGCCGGATTTTTTCCGGATTAGCGCCCATCAGCGCGGTGCCCGGCCACCAGTTAGTCAGGTCGCCGTCATCGGACAGCCCTCCGCCGAGCTCGCCGTTCTCGATCTGCCGCTTGTCGATGTACCAGTTCACGAAGCTCTTGAGATAGCGGAATGCCTCAATCTGACGGAACGCCCATCCCGGAACGCCCTCAGGCACTATCCCAAGTTTCACCGGCGGCTTCGGCTGCTCCTTGTTGTTGTCGTACCAGTATTCGCGTCCCAGCTTGTTTTCGGGATCGATGCGAAGCAGATCGGTGAGGTCGGTTTCGAAGCGATTGTACAGGCTGAGGCGCCGCGAATTCGGGTGTTCCTCGATGATGTGCGCGTAATTGTCGCGGGCCTGGGTCAGCCGGTCGATGACATGCTCCGACTTTCGCCTCCTGGAGCGGCTTGAAAACGAGCCGGACTTCAGCGCCGTCGAGCGCCTGAGGGCCGAAATCTGCACCCGGCGCCGGCGATCGTCAGGTACAGCGCCTTACCGTTAGGCAAAATCCGGTCACGGGTATCGAGCCAGATGGTGTGCGGCTCGCCGGGCTTGACCGAGAAACTGACATCCATCATGTTGCGCAGCGGCCAGACCGGATCCTTAACCTGAATGTTGACCGGAAAGTATAGGCCGTGAGTGGGTTTGACTTTCAGTGCGGGAAGATCGATCGCGATCCCGTCGAGGCCGGCCTGCATGTTCATCCACGTATAGGAAAATGCCCGGGCGGGGCCGGTCTCGAGGTCTCTGAAATCGGCCGGAATGAGGACATGCACAATGGGCAGCGATGGGATTGAACTTCCTGTGCGCGGCGTCCGTGGAGCGCCGGCCGGCAGCGCCACCACGGTCGTGCGCTCGTCGGACAGGTAACGCCCCTGGATGAAATCCACCAGCGGCTTCACCGTCGGTTGGTCCGGCTCGGCGGTTGCCGTGAGCTTATAGGTCAGCTTCGCGACATCGGCCGGTTCCTTCCCGGCAGTGAGGTTCAGCACTTCGAACTCGCCGATTGGTTCTTCCTGTTCGATATTCGTGAACCGCACGGCGCCGCCGCGGAGCGGCTCCGGCAAGCGGTGGATGGTCCGCTCTTGTCCCTTCGGACGATCGAACAGGGGCTTTTCCGATTTCGGCTCCTCCCCCCGCACCTGCTCGGCGAGCGTTATCTTGCCCCAGGCTGCGCCGGCAATTTCGACCTGGTTCCACGGCTCGTCGGGCAGAAAGAAGGTAACCGATTTGCCGGAAAGTGAGTAGCAGTCCCAGTCGGGAAGTGGAAAGTAATCGTTGCGCCCGGGCAGCCGCGAGCGGTTGTAGACGCCGGGCCACGTGGTCTCGCGGATCCCATCGGTGCCTTTCCACCACCAGCGCTTCAGATCGTAGGCGTCGTGGATCTCGACTTTGCGGATGCCGACATCACGCGCTTCGAGGGGCGGCGGATATTCGCCCGGCCGGTTCCAGCCGTAGCGGTACCACCACTCCTGCCGGTCGTCACCGGCATTCACGTTTCGCTTCACCTCGGGAATCGCCTGCGGGACCTCGTTGTGTGCGAGTGAGGCGACATTGCCGTCCGAGAGCATCCGGTCGTAGATCCGGATTTCGTCGATGTCGCCGCCGCGGACGAAATTGTAGGCGCTCTGGACCTGCATCGGCGAGATGATGCGCGAGTGAGGCCCGAACTGGTCGAGGCCGGCGTAGAGGATGGCCGCCCCGTCCTTCCTGGCCATCAGTTTGCCGTTCACATAGAAACGGATTCCCTTCGTCTCATCCCAGGACAACGCCAGGTGCGTCCAATCGTCCGGCCCCGGGAATGCAGGCATCGCGGTGGAGACGCGGATGCGGGACAGGCTGGCATCGGTCACGAAGGCGTCGAATCCTTTTCCGTTATAATCGATGCGCAGCCAGGCCATGTCCCAGCTCGAATGATCCGCGTACCCCACCCGGAAAATCGGGAACTCGGTCGGGCCGACCGGTTCGCGCGAGCGCCAGAAAAAGGACAGCGTTCCCCGCTCTGCATAGATATTGCCGGGGGCCCAGTAGGAGAGGACCTGCATATGCCCGCACTGCAGGCCTTCCCCTTTGGCGCCGTCGCGAATCACCGTCACGTCGCTGGCGAAATTCGGCCGCGGATTGCCACCAGCCGCATAGTCTGCGTTAAGCCCGCGGCTGCCCGAAAGGAGGAAGAGAAGGCCGGGTTCGCCGGGAGCCTGGCCCCCAAGGCTCAAGGCCAGCAGCAGGATGCACAAACATACCAACGAGAGTCGAGTTGCCATGGATAAGTTCAAGGGTTTGTCCTTCATACCTCACGGAGGAAGGATGGACAACCAAGCTCAAACGCGGCTTGCTAGGCCCCGATCACCGAAATGTATTTGAAATCCCTGATTCGGATCAGATGGCTGATGCGCGAGCTTTCTCCAAGATAGAGAGCACCATCTGCCCCGATCACCAGTGTATCGATTTTGTAAACCGTCCAGCCGCGATCATGAATGACGCCCAGTTCGCGCAGGTCTCCTGTTCTGGGGTTGTAGCGGAACAACTTGCTCACCGCGTCATCCTCTCCACCGACACCGTAGACCATGCCGTCCTTGCCGATCGCCAGCGCGCGGATGCGCTGCTCCCGGATCGGCTTGCCCAGGCAGATCACTTCACCACTTTGCGGGTTCAGCCGGAAGAGGTATCCATCCGAATACGATCCCCCATAGATGATTCCGCCGGCGTCCTTGACCAGGGAATCGACTGAAACCTCGGTGATGATTGCATCTTCAGTGCCGATCATGAGCGGCATTTCAATCGAAGTGTCGATCAGCTTGTCCTGCCGGATATCGTACTTGAAAAACAGTCCCTGGTCGCGCGAGCCCCAGACATTTCCCTGGTTGTCGCAAATGATGGCCCGGGGAGGAAAGTAGCGCTTCCGCCACGGCGAACCGCCAATGGATCGTTCCCAGCCCTTTCCTTTTTCCTCTCCGACATCCGTGACCACAAGCTTGCCCGTAGTTTCGCCTTTGGCGGCGCCAAGATATTCCTTGATGGTCGCCATGATGTCGCCGATGACTCGTATTTTTCCCGTTGAAAGGGTGTAACTAAAAAGGAGGCATGAAGGGGTTGTGACTCCGTAGAATATATTCCTGGCATCATCGGAGGTCATGGTATAGATTCCCTCCCCCTCGCTGACCACCCCCAGATCGGTCACCCTGCCGGATTTGCGCTCCAGGCGGAAAATGTGACCCGACGGCTGCTTCTTGCCTGGAAGCGCATCGGTCCAAGTCCCTCCGTAGATATTTCCGTCCGAGCCGGACAGGAGCGAGTGCCAGATCTTCTGCTGTCCGCGAATTACCGGACTGAGTTTGCCGACAATTTCGATCTGATCTCTATTGAGACGGAATAGGTAACATTCCTTGTTCGGCTTGTCGGAGGATGTGCCTCCGTACACGGTTCCATCGGGCGTATGAACCAAGGCCGTTATTGCCGTTTGCCCGTAAGGTATTTCTCCGCCCGATTCCCTTGTCAGGTCGATGAGTTGACCTGCTAGCCAACGTTCGGCGATGGCCGGAGATACGGCCATCAGGCATGCGAGGACAGTGCCGACAATTATGATTCTGTTGACGTTCGCGTTGTTTTTTAGCATCACCGTTCCTCTTTGCATCTCAGTTCTATGGCCTGATGATCACCGACCCGGCGCCGGTCTTTGCCGGGCTGATGCGTTTTCCACCCGGACTCTACTTAGTTTCCGTAATGATTTTGTTGTTGTTGGGATTGAAAACCAGGAGGTATGAATTCGATGGGTCTCCGCCATGGACATTGAAATAGACCTGACCGTCGTGATAGGTCGCCCCATAACAATAAAACGCAGGTATGCTTTCCCGGCCGACGAATCCCAGGCTTGTTCTTTTGCGCTCGGCAATATCGTAGCGCATGATCTGGAGCCCTCCCTTAATTTCGTCGCCATGCGAGCCCGCGATGTAATAGAGGGTCTTCCCGTCAGGCGTGATGGTGAGGTTGGGGCTGTAGACAGGGCCTTTTTCCGTAACGGCGCCGAGTTCGTCCAGATTTCCGCTGACAGGATCGAATTCGAACATCCAACCCCCGGCCGTGGTGCAGAATACCTTTCCGTCGGTAGGGCCGCGCCCCATGACGTGCACGCGGAGCGCGTCATTCTTAGGCAGAGCAGTCTTTGTGTCGACGAGATCGTCGACCGATGGATCATATTTTACGAAGCATCCGAAATTGTTGCTCAGCCAGACGGTATGATCCCTATAGACAAACATATCGCGCCCCCACTGAAGCCTCTTGTTGTTTGGCCCAGTGGGGTGATACGTGACGGTTCCGAGGTTCCGCACATTGCGGGTCTTTAAGAGAGTAGATCAGGAACTCGCTTTGCGGCCAGGCGAGCATGTAGAACGTGTCCCGTTCGACGTCGAGATCGGCGGCGATAATGCTTGCGTAACGATGGGGGATTCCCAAATCCTGCGTTTGGCCGGTTTTGAGATCGTACTGGTAAAGATGACCTCCCATGTAAGCCGAGGGATGGACCATGTGTGTGTACATGGTGGCATAGCTGCCGCCGATCATGCCGGCGAAATATAGCTTCCCATCCTTCCCTTCTTTCACCCCGGTGTGGATCTTGGAGTCCCACAACCCGTCGGCGCCGATCTGATGCCCAAACTGTTTTCTAGCTTCGAATACCATGTCCATCATGCTGGTGCGGGGATCGAACCGGACCAGCCAGATGGATGCTCCCAGATCGGAGTGTGTGGCCGGAGGAAGGTACAACCGGCCGTCGGATGCCGCGATCAAGCTTCCCCAGAAGGAGTGCAGGTTGCGGTTGATGGACAAGGGATAAGCTTTTGCCGTCTTATGGTGAGTGCCATCGATCCATAACTTGACCGTGATTTCGTGGTTGCCGGCGTTGAACGACTCGATCAACTCCTGGCTTTGCAGCGAGCAGAATATGGATGAAGCTATGATTGCCGCCGCAGCAAAGCCGAGCCTCGTTTTTTTGGTTAGAAAGTTCATGAACCCATTCCTCCGAATCGGGCCGATCCGGGGAGGTGTGTATCATTTCACTCCCCCCGGATCCACTCCCGCATCGATCCGCTAAAAGAACAGTTTGGCGGAATATTGCATCGCGCGTCCGTAGTAGCCTGACGCCTGTGTATTCGTGCGTCCGAAATCCGAAGCGCTGACAGTCAGAGTCGGGTTGGCCCAGTTCATGCCGTTGAAGGCATTATAAGCTTCCCACCGTATTTCAAGTTTGAACCGTTCCGACAGTTGGACGCGCTTGGCAAGGGCCAGGTCCACGTTGGACCAGCCCGGACCGGTGAGGTTGTCGTAATACCAGGGATTGGAGCGCCGGGTATAGGCCGGCTGGACGGCAAAGCCCTTCACATCAAACCAGTAGTTGCTCGGGCCAACCTCGCCGATCTTGGTTACCGAAGCCGGCGCAACCATGGTGGCGAAATTCAGGTATTGGCCGGAACTGTGGGTAAATGTTCCGGATAGCTGCCATCCTCCTATGAACAAATCCAGGACGGGGGACATATCTGCGCCAATGGCTTTGCCCCTTCCGATTGGGAATGCATAGGTTCCTGCGGTGGTGATCCGGTGTTTCGGATCGTAGGAGTAGCCCAGGTTGACCCCGGTGCCGCCGGGAGGAGTATAAGTTCCGTCGATCCAGGTGAGCTTCCCGTCATATTCATCCTGAATATCGTAGTAAGCCTGGGTGCGCTGGCTGGAGTAGGCATAGGAGCCCAGGAATGAAAAGCCCGCCGAGAATTGACGCTGAAGCCGGATCTGAAACGACTGGTAGCGTGACTTGCGGACATCAGCGGCCGTCTGCAGGATGGCGCCGTACTGGGGATACGGTATCAGGAGCGAGGACGTTGCGACCGTGGCTTGTTTCCTCAAAGCGCCCGGGAAGGTCTCGGGAGTGCCATAATTGTAAAACGGATTCGCCACTGTGGTATTCAAGGCTGCGCCGTATTTGTAGGTGAGGCGCGGATCCATCAGGTTCACCTGTCTGGTCCACTGATCACGGCTCACGAAGTTCATAAACCAGGTGACGTCGAGAATGATGTGGCTGATCAGTTCCCTCTGAGCCGAGATGTTGATCCGGTCGCTGATGGGTGTCCTCTGCTTGTATTTGTCGATAGTGACGGGGTCCCCCATCAGCGTGTAGCGTCCGTACTGTTTGCCGTAGGCCGGTGTCAGGCCTTGCGGGAACGGATTCGCCAGGAAGACCTGGGGAATTCCTGTCAGCAGGGGGTTGGCGTTGGTTGTGGGCGAGAACGCGCCGAGAGGGAGCTCTCCGTTCGCATCCCGGTCAGGCATAATCAATGAAGTTGGCGTAAAGAACCGGCCATAGCCGCCGCGGATGGCCGTGGTTTTATTCAACCTCCATGCCACCCCGACACGGGGCATGAACTGGAACTTATCGGCACTGGTACCCCTCTTGTTGTTATCCGATGTAAAATAGAAAGCCCCATTATAGAGGTAGCTGTTCTGACCGGTCGATTCAGCCATCTTGGCTTTAATGTCAGCGGGAATTTTCGGATCAATGGTGGCCTGCATGCCAGGTACAGGGTCGTTGAGGTCCAACGTCTGCTGGATGCGGGTTAGCGGGTCCCAGTATCCGCCTTCGTACTCGTAGCGCAGCCCCAGGTTGAGTGTCAGGTTGTTGCTGAGTTTCCAGTCGTCCTGAACATAGAATCCATACATCTCGGTATTCGCCGTCTGCATCGGGGTGTATTGCACGAGGGAGTTGCTGGGATCAACAGCGCCCAGCAGGAAGCTGGCCCACGGGGTTCCCGTCTTGGCATTGGGGCTGGAAAAGGTGTTGGCGGTTTCCCTGGCGATGAACTGGAAAGAGGCGTAACGGAATCGCGCAGCCTGGCCGCGCTTCCAGCGGATTTCGGATCCGATCTTGAGGAAATGCTTGGTGAAATAGTGATTGAATCTGGCATGCATGCTGTAGCCGTCCGGTTCCTGGTACCAGAAATTCTGTACGCCAAACAGCCCACGGGCAGTGGTGTCAACGACTATATAGGGAGCGTACACCAGCGGGCGGCCTTCCATATAAGGCTTCCACCAGCCGTCCGGCCAGAAGCTGCTGTAGTCTCCGATATTCATTTCCGGGTAATCGCGCTTGTCTTCCACCTTGTAAAAGCCGCCGCGCAGGTTTATGGAGGTCTTAGGGCTGAAGTTATAGACGGTGTCGCCAGCGATATTCCAGCCGTTGCGTTTGCTCCCCTGGACGTTGCGCAGCTTGAGCGGATCGTGCCCGTCCGTAAAATCGGTCGTATCCTGGTTGGTGTGTATCCGGCTGACCCGGGCGAACGCCTTCCAGTTCTGGTTGATCTGCCAATCGGCACGCGTCGAAAAGTTGTAGTAATGGAAAATGTTTTCCTGGTTGTACTTGAAGTTGTTGAGCCCGGTCTTGTCATCCCCTGCGTTGTTCGGGTCCCACAGGTTACCCAAAATCTTGGTCGCCAGCGGATCCCATCGCGTTGACGGAATTTTGTTGCCGGCGAAAACGGTGCGGGTATAGGTCTTTCCGTCGGCTCCGAGTTTGGTTGTAAGAGGATCGTAGATGATCCTGGGGGTGCCATCGGCATTGACCGATTGCGAAAAATCGCCCTGCCTCTCGAGCGCAGTTGGCAACGTATAGTTGCCGGGCACTGTCTGGGTGTTTTCGATCTTCTCGAAGATCCCGAAAATGAAGAGCTTGTTCTTGATGATCGGGAAGCCGATGCTTCCCCCGGCGGTCCAGTACGGATTGTTGTTGTGCCTCCGGTTGGTCCGGTCGCTCAATGCATTCAATTCGGGACTGCGGCCATAGTAGTAGGCGGTGCCATGAATATCATTGGATCCGGACTTCATCGTGATAATGGCAATGCCGCCGGCGCTGTGCCCGAATTCAGCATCGACGGAGTTCTGCTGCACCGTGTATTCCCCTACGGCGTCCATGGGCGGCGTGTACCCCAGTTTGTTGCCGGCTATGAGCGGAGTGCCGTCCAGCAGGATGTCATTCCGGAATTTCGTACCGCCTCCGATGTCCATTTCGTTCGCCGTGCGATGGTGGTACGGCTGGGTTTCCACCAGGTTTCCCCGGTTGATGATCGTGGGATCGAGCAAGGCAAACTGCCACGGATTGCGGCTTGAGGATGGCAGGTCGACCACCATTTGCTTATCCAGCGTCAGGTCGTGGGAAGCCGTGTTGAACTGGACGGCCACGGGCGACTCCGAGACCGTCACGGTTTCACTCAAGCTGCCGATATCGAGCTGGAAGTCCACCGTGACGTCGCCGCGCTGGCCAACGACCACGTTTTTCTGGATTGCGGTTTTAAATCCCGAAAGTTCGACGGTAAGCGTGTAGGTCCCGGGATCGACGTAATCGAAAAAATAGCGGCCCTCGACGTTCGTCACCTGATTCAGGCTTACCCCGGTACCATCGTTCTTGAGATTGGCCGTTGCGCCTGGCACCATTGCGCCAGCCGGGTCGGCCACCTTGCCCTGGATTCGGCCTCGATATTCCTGCGCGCTTGCCAATCCGGCCACAAAAAGAATTGCCAAAAGTGCAACCCGAATACTCCTGCTGGTCATATATTCTCCTTTCTAGCTCCGTCTCGAGATCGCTTGGAGATGGCCCAAAACTTCAATCGGGCCTTGCTTATTCGATATCAATGCGCCAACCAATCGGGGATGCGGCGTGATTCAGGTAATCCTGTTCACGGCCATGCTTCATTGGACCAAATCCAGTTTCGAATTCCTCACTCGTAAAGTTTTCAAAACTTCACCATCACGATTTTCCACCCGGACGTTTTCGAAGGAAATCTGTTCGGCGTCGACAATCGAGATCCCTTTGCGGGCGGCGATTTGCACATTCTTCAGCTCGATATCGCGCAGGGGCATTTCGGGCAGTCCCTGCAACACGATGGCGGACTGCGCACCTCGGCAGATTACATTTTCTATGTGGATGTCACGGAACCGGGGCGTCCCCTCGGTCACGGTAGGGGAGTGTCCGTCCGCACTGGCGGCTGTTTCTTCCAGGGGAGCGTTGCCGCTGTAATACAGGTTGAAATTGATGGCGTCCCCCGGAATGTCAGTCATACGCACGTTGGTGATGAAGATCTTCTCTACAACGCCGCCGCGCCCCCGGGTGCTCTTGAAGCGCAGGCCGATGTCCGTCCCAATGAATGTGCAATTGTTCACCCGAACGTTGCGCACGCCGCCGGACATTTCGCTGCCGATGGTGAATCCGCCATGCGCGTGGTATACCGTGCAGTCTTCTATCAGCACGTTTTCCGTAGGCTCACCAATGCGCCGTCCGGCAGCATCTTTGCCCGACTTGATGCATATGCCGTCATCGCCGACATCGAAGGTGCATCCCCGGACAAGGGCACGGCGGCAGGATTCCAAATCCAGCGCGTCGCTGTTCTGCGCAGCCGGGGAATTGCGCACTTGGACATTGAGGATGGAAACGTCCTCGCACAGCACCGGGTTGATGGTCCAATTCGGCGGGTTCTGGAAGGTGACGCCTTCCAGGAGCACCTTTTTGCAGCCGATCAGCCGAACCATTTTCGGACGCAGGAATTGATGTGAGGGTTCGTAGTCCGACAATTTGAGCGACCCGGCTCGAACCAGCGACGCTACCACCCTCTCGCCCTCCATCGCGCCGCGACTCGGCCACCAGATGTCCTTTTTTTCATTCAGCATGCCGCCCGAAGAGACGCGCGCTTTCCACTCGACTTCCGCCAATTTGTATTTTTTAACTGGCCTCCAGGATTCGCCGCCGCCGTCGATGATCCCGTCACCGGTAATAGCGATATTTTCCAGGTTCTCGCCGGAAATCGGGGAAGTCGAATCCACTTCTTTTTCACCTTTTAAGTTGATAACGGAGAGCGGGTAGAGCTTGAAATCGCCCGAAAATTTCAGCAGTGCTCCCCGTTCCAGGTGCAGATCGATGTTGCTCCGGAGCCGGATTGGACCGGTGAGCCAGATGCCGGGCGGGACCACCAGCACTCCTCCGCCTTTTTGTGCGAGAAACTCGATGGCGGCGGCAAAGGCTTCTGTGTTCAGCGCTCTCCCGTCGCCGGTTCCTCCATACGCCGCAAGGCTCACGCGGGTTTTGGGGATGACGGGAACGGCGACTCGGGGAAAATCCTCTTTACCGTTAGCCCGGCAGAAGAGGCCGAGGGCGATTGCAGGAACCAGGAAACAGCGGCGGCGCGAAAACTTGATATTCATTGGATCAACCTCGAGCTCATCCGGGCCCGGCGCTTCGGGCGTGGTGAAATTCAGTACGCTGCCCCGATAGGTGCCACGGCAGCGGTGGAACTGAGCGTTCGGTCAAGGTGAAGCCGGAAGACAAGCTGCGTTCTTCTGTCGGATGACAAAGCCAGCTTGACTTCGGCTCCATCTTAACCCAAATGCTCCGCAAAAATCCCCCGGCTTAATATAAAGTCCCTTTAAATGCCAGTCTTCCGAGGCAAAACCCCGCGGGAATAGAGTGCTTTCTCATCGAGTTGGTCTAAGGCGAGTAAGCTCCTTTTAGTTCAGTCCGCAGGTATAAGCCCACCGCCTTTTAGGCGGTCAGGTTTGAGGTTTTTGACAATGCACGTGGACGTAGACGCAGACGTGGACCTGGACATGGTCGTGGACAAAAGAAATCGCGTCTATTTTGGTAATAAGGCCATTTTGTCCCTTATCCCGTCTGTGTTTTTTCGTCCACGACCACGTCCACGTCGAGGTCCACGTCCATGACTACGTCCCCGGGCGGCTTCAGCCGCAATTTCGACTTTCAGTCGTATCAAACCTACCGGCTTTAGCCTGCTGTCGTTTCGTCTGGACAGATCGGCAGGCCCGGCGTTAGCCTTGGGCCGGAAATTGTGAATCTCGCTTAAACATGAGGTTAATTATGAAAACATTCATCATCCTTTTTTCCATTGCGGCTCTTTTAACCTTACCGTTGATTTCAACGGCGCAGGATTCACGCGCAACCATCAGCGGTGTCGTGCTCGACCCGAGCGGCGCGGCGATGCCGGGAGTGCACATCGTTCTCGCGGAGATGCGCACCGGCGTGAAAAACTCGGCGACCTCCGACAGCGTCGGGCAATACCTCTTCACCTTTCTCCCGCCCGGTGAATACGAGATACAGGCCGAGATGCCGGGATTCAAAACCTTCATCCGCAAAGGACTGCGCCTGGAATCGAGTGATCACCCGGTGCTTGATCTCAAGATGGAGATCGGCCAGGTCTCGGAATCCGTGACGGTCTCTGCCGATGCTCCCGCTCTGGAAAATGCGAACGCCTCTATTGGTCAGAGCATTTCCACTCAACAGATCGAGGATTTCCCGCTGAACGGACGCAATCCCATGATGGTTGCCCAGCTGGCGATTGGGGTCATTGCGACCGGCAACCCCAGCACCCCCATCAGCCCGTTCGCAAACGGCGCGGCCTCGGGATGGAGCATTGGCGGAACAGCCTCCCAGACCAGCGAGATCATGATCGACGGCGCCCCGAATGCCACTTGGGACAACCGGGTCGCCTACTCGCCTCCTCAGGAAGCGGTGCAGGAAGTGCGCGTCAAGGCCTTTGACGGGGACGCCGGCTTCGGTCACACCGGCGGCGGCACCATCAACAAGGTGATGAAAACCGGAACAAACCGGTTTCATGGTTCGGTGTATGAGTTCATGCAACCTTCGTCGCTTGCGGCGAACAACTTCTTCAACAACAAATCCGGGATCCCGGTCCAGGATACCAAGTTCAACCAGTGGGGCGGGACGGTCGGCGGCCCGGTGCGAATTCCAGGCGTGATAGACGGCCGCAACAAGCTGTTCTGGTTTTTCGCCTTCGAACGGATCACGGGCAGCCAGCCGAACACCAAATTCCTTACCGTTCCGACGGAAGCGGAGCGCAAGGGCGATTTTTCTTCCCTTTTGGCGCTGGGCAGCAACTACCAGATATACAACCCCTATTCCGGAGTGCTCAGCGGCACGACAGTAAGACGCAGCCCGTTCTATTGTGATACCGCCGGCAATCCGGTAAAGCCGAATATGACGCCGGGAACTGGATTCGGAATCCAGACCCCGGGCACCGCCTGCAACAAGCTCCCGCAGGAATTGATGAATCCCGTCTCCGTCGCCTACTTGAAACTGTATCCGAGCCCGAATCTCACCGGACGCGCCGACGGTTATTCAAATTTCGGCAACAGCAAGACGACGGATGACGATTTCACCAACGAAATGGGGCGCGTGGATTGGGCGATGAGCGAGCGCAGCCGGATGTCTTTCAACGTCCGCCATACCGATTACCTGCAGTCGAAAAACGATTATTTCGACAACAACGCGCATGGGCTGGCTTCACTGCTGACCCGCGGCAACTGGGGCGGCACTCTCGACGAAGTCTACACGCTGAATAAATCGACGGTGGTGAACCTTCGCGTCAATTACACCCGCATGAACGAAACCCACCCTTCGCCTTCGGCGGGCTATGACGTCGCTTCGCTCGGCTTCCCGGCGTACATGACCAGCAAGAGCCAGCTGGTTCAGCTTCCACGCATCGGCTTCGGCAATTGCGGAAGCGATTCGACCCAGGCCACCAGCTTCGATTGTCTCGGCCAGACCGGCGCCGACCTCCTGCCCTCAGACTCCCTGAGCCTGTTCGGCACCGCGGTTTTGCAGTGGAAAACGCACGTGTTCAAATTCGGGGTGGATGCGCGCAGGTACACACTCAACACGCAGACGTTCGGCGCCTCGACCGGGAGCTTCACCTTCGGCGGATTCGGCACCACCAACGGGTGGACTCAAGCAGCCTCGAACGCGGCTCCTGCCCCGTTCGGGCAGGACTTTGCCTCTTTCCTGCTCGGCCTGCCGACTTCCGGCACTTACGATCTGAATGCCAGCGGCGCCTACCGCTCGACCTACTATGCGCTTTTTCTCCAGGATGACTGGCGCATCAAACGCAACCTGACGATCAACCTGGGACTGCGCTTCGACCATGATATGCCGTACTCGGAAAGGTACGGCCGGACCGTGAACGGATACGATTTCGTAACCAAAAACCCGATTTCGGATGCGGCGGTCGCGGCTTACAACACAAAAACCGCGCCGAAGATGCCTTTCCCGGTCGATTTTGCCGTGCCCGGCGGGTTGACGTTTGCCACGCCGCAGGATGGCGCCGTCTATGATATCAGCACGCACATGGTGAGCCCGCGGATCGGGTTTGCCTGGACACCCGGCATCTTCAAGGAAAAGACTGTGATCCGCGGCGGCTTCGGCTTGTTTGTCCAGCCGATTGCGATGTCGAACCTGAACCCTACAGGCGGATATTCGTCGAGTCCAATCCTCACGCAGGAAGGATTCAGCCAATCCACCCCCTTCCCGGTGCCAGGCACGCTGCTGCAGCCTACCGCCAACTTGAGCAACCCGTTTCCGAACGGCATTCTCGACCCGGTCGGTTCCGCAGCGGGGCTTCAGACCTATCTGGGGCAGAGCATCGATTTCTTCAGCGCAGAGATGAAAAACCCGTATTCGGAACGTTGGACCCTGGCCCTGCAGCAACAGTTGACCAAAACTCTGGTTATGGAAGTCGCCTATATCGGAAATCATGCTTTGCGCCTTCCGATGTCGGTGACTCAGCTCAATGGCATCCCCCGGCAATACCTGAGCACGCTTCCGTACCGCGATGCCGCGCTGATCACCACCTTGACAGGATCGGTGCCCAATCCGTTCGCGGGCCTGATTCCTTCCCTCGGAAACAGCGGCCTAAACGCCGCCAACACTACTGTCCGGCAGATGCTGCCGGAATTCCCGCATTTTCCGGTGGCGGATTCGACCAGCTTCAGTTCAGGTGTGACCATGCGAAACGCCAACACGGGCAGCTCCTACTTCCACAGCTTCAACGTGCGTTTCGAAAAGCGCATGTCCCAGGGGCTCCAGGTGGTGGGAACCTATGGCTGGTCGAAGCTCCTGGAGCGCGATTCCTGGTTAAACAACACCGATACGATTCCGGAGAAACGAATTTCGCCGTTTGACCGGCCGCAGCGGTTTGTGACGGCCGTAAACTACGACCTGCCGGTCGGGCGCGGCAAGCTGATCAATGTGCAATCCGGGCTGTTGGACCGGATTTTTGGAGGATGGCGTCTCAACGGCATCTATACCTACCAGGTGGGCGCACCGATCCAGTGGATGAACGGCAGCACCAACAACCCGGGCGATTATCCGTTGTGCCGCGTCTCCACGGTGAACGGCCTGTGCCCGTCAGGGTCGGAAGCCACTGGCCTCACGACCTCCGCGCTGAATCTCAACAATCGCGGGGTTGATGGCAAGGCCTTCGACACGACCCATTTTGTGACGGCGTCGTCCGGTCAATACCAGTTCCATCTGCGCACCATGCAGACCACATTCGGAGATCTGCGTGCGGATGGGCAGAACAACCTGGACATGTCGATTTTGAAGAGGGTGCAGATAACGGAGGGATCCTACTTCCAGTTCCGTTTCGAGGTGTTCAATATTCTTAACCACGTGTCGTTCGGCGCTCCGAATGCCCAGGTGACGAGTTCCGCCTTCGGAACCATCACGACACAGGCGAACCGGCCCAGGCAGATTCAGCTCGGCTTCCGGTTTGTTTTTTAGTTTCTGTTGCGACTGATGTTCGTTCATCCCTCGAAGGGGCAGGAGTGGATGGCCGCGCTGAAAGTCGCCCGAAGCGGCCGGAGCTTTGATCGTGTTGTTTTCAGCGCAGAAACCGGATAGGGGCCGAACGTGACAAATCCGGATTGTGAACCTAGCGCATCTGTTCTATACGGCGATGAAGCTCCCCCGATCATTGGCCGGAGCCTTCCCAGGAATGAGGCCCGCGCGAAAGTCACCGGCAAGGCTGTTTATGTCGACGACATGAAGCCGGCCGATTGCCTTTACGGAAAAACCATCCGGTCCACCATCCCCCGAGGCCTGATCCGCGAAATCCGGTTTCTCGAAGGGATTCCCTGGGATGAGTTCACCCTTGTTCTTCCCTGTGATATTCCCGGCAAAAACAACGTCACTCTTATTGAGGACAGCCAGCCGTTTCTCGCGGAGCACGAGATCCGCCATAGAGCCGAACCGCTCGCCCTTATCGCTCACCCGGACCGGAACTTCGTAGAGAGGGCCGTGCGCCATGTTTCGGTGCTGGCCGACGAGCTCCCCGCGGTTTTCAGCATGGAGGAGTCGCTTCGAGGTGACTGCATCCAGTACGGCTCCGACAATATCTTCAAGTCCTATTGGATTCAAAATGCCGATCCCGGGATTAAATGGCGGGAAGCGGATCTGGTGTTGGAGGAGACCTACCGCACCGGTCCGCAGGAGCATCTCTACATTGAGCCCCAGGGAATGATTGCTATCGCAATTCCGGGCAAGTCGGTTACCGTCTGGGGCTCGCTGCAGTGCCCCTACTATGTGCGCAAAGCCCTGGCGCCGCTCTTCGGTCTTGACCCGCAGCAGATCAGGGTGATCCAGGCTGAAACAGGCGGCGGTTTTGGCGGCAAGGAAGAATATCCCAACCTGATCGCCGGTCACGCCGCGCTTCTCTCCTGGAAGGCCGGCGGGCGGCCGGTGAAGATGATCTACGACCGCGGCGAGGATATGCTGGCGACGCCGAAGCGCCATCCCTCCCGCACCCGGATCAAGGCGGGTTTTACTCGTGCAGGAAAACTGATAGCCCTGGACATCGACTTCCTGCTGGACGGAGGCGCCTATCCAACGCTTTCCGCAGTCGTGTTGTCGCGCGGACTGCTTCATTCCTGGGGCCCCTACCGCTGCGACCACTCGCAGGTCAGGGCGAGGTGCGTCATGACGAACTCCGTACCCTACGGCGCGCTACGAGGCTTTGGCGCGCCGCAGGCTATTTTCGCGATGGAGACGCACCTGAATCGAGCGGCGCAGGAACTTGGAATCGATCCGGCTGAAATCCGCCGCCGGAATTTCCTGCACAAGGGCGACCGGATGCCGACCGGTCAGGTGATGAAGGAGGAACTCGACCTCGAAGGGATGATGGACCGCGCCCTCGAGATGTCCGATTATCGATCGAAGCGCCTGGAATTCGAGGAAACAAACAGGAGCCGGCCGCGTCTTCGCAGAGGGATTTCGCTTTCCACTTTCTACCACGGCAGCGGTTTTACGGGAGGCGGCGAAGTCTGGCTTGCGTCCAAATTGTCCCTGCGCCTCACTCCTTCCGGGGGTGTGGAAATCCTGGCCGCCAGCGTCGAATTCGGACAGGGGATCCGGACTTCATTCATTCAGATCGTCGCGGCAGCCTGCGGCATTCCGCCCGAATGGATTGAAGTTCATCAGCCGGATACCGCATTTGTCCCCGACAGCGGCCCGACAGTGGCTTCCAGAACGACCATGATTGTGGGGCGGCTGGTTGAACGGGCAGCCCGCGACCTCTGCCGTCACCTTGTATCCGGCGGCTTCCTGGCCGAGCCCTACACGCCGGAGGAATTTCGCGCTGCCGCGATATGCTGCCTGGCAACCCGGGGAGATTTCGAAATCACCGTGCAATACGAACCGCCCCACGACATTTGGTGGGACGAAAAGACCTATTGCGGCGACGCGTACAGCGGCTATGCCTGGAGCTGCGACGTCGGGGAGATAGAACTGGACATGCTCGATTTCCAGGCGAGGGTGACGAACTTTGTCTCCGTTGTCGAGTGCGGCCGGGTAATCAATCCCGCCCTCGCGTCCGGCCAGATCGAAGGCGGCATTGCCCAGGGCATTGGTTTCGCACTTACGGAAAACGTGGTCATGGAGCGCGGTGCTATGGCGAACCACCAGCTCACGAACTACATCATTCCGACATCCGGGGATGTTCCGCCGATCGCGGTTGAGTTCATTTCCTTCCCCTTCGACAATTACGGCCCCTTCCGAGCTAAGGGCATCGGAGAGCTGCCCATGGATGGGCCGGCACCGGCCGTAACCTCGGCGGTGGCCCAGGCGCTTGGCGGAAGATTTATCAACGAAATCCCGCTTCTGCCCGAAAAAATCATGCGGGCGGTTCCGGAAGATGAGGATGGATCCCAATGACGGAATCTCTCCAACTGCAGACCATCCGGCTGACGGTCAATGGTATTCCGCAAACGGTCGTGGTCCACCCGATGAAGCGCCTGTTGGATGTCCTGCGCGAAGACCTGACCCTGACCGGAACCAAGGAAGGCTGCGGCGAAGGCGAATGCGGCGCCTGTTCGGTGATGATGGATGGAATGCTGATTCTGGCATGCATGATTCCAGCCTGCCAGGCGGACGGTAAGGAGATTCAGACCATCGAGGGGCTGACGCCGGATGGAAGCCTACACGCGATGCAGCAGGCCTTTTGCGAGCATGGCGGGACCCAATGCGGCATCTGCACACCCGGCGTGATCATGGCGGCTGCCTATTATTCGGAACATCCGGAGGAAGCGGAGGACATCAAGGAAGCCCTGGCCGGCAACCAGTGCCGCTGCACGGGATACATCGGCATTCTTGAATCGGCAAAAGCCGTTCTCAAGAACGAGGACGAACGCCGGAAGGCGGAATAGGAACATGCGCGCGTATCTGCCCGATTATCGAGTCTTGAATCCGCGGAGCCTGCGCGAGGCGTTTGAAGCGATGGCATCGGGCGAAGACAGGATTCCCCTGGCCGGCGGGACCGATCTCATGGTCTCGCTCGAAAACGGCACCCAACCCCCGGGTACGTTTCTGAATCTCCAGGCGGTGCCCGAGCTTGCCAGGCCGATTCTCTGGGATCAGGCCCTGGAGCTGGGCGCGCTGACGACCTATCGCGACGTTAGGCGTTGCCCCAAGATGAGAGATGAATTCCCGCTCCTGGTAAGCGCTGCCTGCGAGATAGGTGTTCTGGCCATCCAAAGCCGGGGAACCTGGGCGGGCAACATCGCAAACGCCTCGCCCGCCGCCGACGGTGTGCCGGCGCTGATGGTCTACGATGCTGAAGTGCTGCTGGAAAGTGCGCTCGGGCGGAGATGGGTCCCGCTCGCCGATTTCTATCATGGCTATAAGAAAACAGAGCGGCGTCCGGACGAGCTGATCACAGCCATTCGTTTGCCGCGGCCGACCTCAGGCTGGATGGAATATTTCAGGAAAATCGGGGCCCGCCGGTATCAGGCGATCTCCAAGGTAGTGTTTGCCGGTCGCCTCCGGTGCGAGGCCGACGGCAGAGTCAAGGATGCTCGGATCGCCATCGGCAGTGTATATCCCTATACGTTGCGCCTGCGGAGTGTGGAAGCGGCTCTGCTTGGGCGGAAGCTCGATCATGAGGCCATCGCTGAAGCCAACCGGCGGCTCCAGGCGGAAATTCGCCCGATCGACGATCTGCGCTCGACGGCTGCGTACCGCCGTCGGGTCGCCTCCAACCTGCTGCGGGATTTCCTCCGTTTGAATAGCGAACCGCAAAGGCCTCCAAGACCTCGAAGATAGCAAGGAAACGACAACGCCTCAACGCGAAGCGTTGGCCCCTGGGCGTTTGGAATATTGACCTTCGCGGTCTTGGAGGCCTTCGCGGTTTATTTCGAGCGCCTGCATCTATTCGTAGAAGATGCGGCCGGAAGCGGCTGCGGCCGGATCGTGCAGGTAGAAGCCGATCCCCTTTGCGATCACTTCCGAGTATCGCGGGACCTTGCTGCATATCAAACCCCGATCGGGATGATCCTGAGTCCAGGATTCCATCGTCTGAAGCACCGAGGACGTGTGCCTCCCGACGCGGACATCGATCGGCCAGCCCTTTTCGTCGATCTTCTCGAAAAGCAGCCCGTGCCGGCCCGCTTTCACCACGAAGTCGTCCTTTCCTGTCAGCAGCAGCGCGCTGTCCGTTTTTCCGCGCGTGGCATCGAGAAACGGTTCCGGGGCCTCGAACAGGAGCGAAATCGCCTCCGAATGATCGCCGATTTCCCTGTGGGAAAGGCCGTGGAGGTTTTTCGGCGAAAATTCCGTTCCGATTTTGAAGCCGTCGTTGTCGCTGAGCATCATCGAGGTCATCGTAGCCAGCTCCTGGCCTTTCTCGTGGGCCACAATCGTGCTGATGACGGGGTATTGAAGCTCGGCTTCGTGCAGATCGATCGCGATATCGACCTTTTCCTTGCGAATGAGTTCCATGAAAGCAAAGCAGGTTTTTTCGGTGAGGGTTCCATCGGGCCTTCCGGGCCAGGTGCGGTTCAGGTTGCGGATGTCCATGTAGGCCAGGTTCTGCCCGCTCGGGTAATGGATGAACACCTCCGGGTCGGGCCATTGGTCGAGTGGGTTGGACCAGCGGTCCCCCATGCGGAACTTTCGCTCACCGTAGGAAGTGGGGATCGAGAAGTCGGCCGGATAGGCGCCGCTGGGCCGGGTGACGGTGGAGGCACTCCTATTTGCGCTGAGCACCACAATGAGCCGGCCCTGCTCCATTTCCGCGTTTTCGGCCAAGATCCACGAGGCCAGCCGCCCGGCCGGCTCTTCTGCATGGGTCCCGCCCAGGATAAGCAGGGTCGCGCCCGGCCTTTTCCCCTCCAGGAAATAAAGGTTGCAGTCGTTGGCGGTGCTTCGAATGCCGGCAAAATAATCGCCGAGCTTCCGGATGGAAGTAACCCCTGGGCCGGCGACAACAGGCTCCTTCAGCATGCGGCTCTTGAAGAAGCTTATCCCCGAGGAGACAAACAAGACCGCTCCCAGGGCCCCGAACACCAGCTTTCGAATAAGAGTTTTATCCATGATCAGCCTTCGTTCATTTCAGGCGGAAGAGGCGCAGCAGAAAAGGGACCAGCACGATAATATAGAGGATCTCCTTCTCCCAGCTTTTCGTTTTGACCAGGTTCCAGATCAGGATCATCGACACGAAGGCAACCATGAGGTAATAGATCCAGGTGATCATGCCCGACAGTACTTCCATAACAAATCCCAGATTTAACAGTCTTTGAGCCTTTGCGGCTTTGTGCTTACGACCGCGAAGTCCCAAAGACTCGAAGACTCGATCATTTGAGCCCCGTCAGGAACTCAAGCTTCTTGCTCATCACTACCATCAGGGTTCCCAGGCATATGGTCACGATGGCCGGAAGAATGCAGCATTTCAAAAACTCCGTGTACCTGCCGCGGAACCCCGTGACCTCGACCGTGAGCCTGCCGATAATCGCCGTGGGGGGCAGTGCATCCCCCAACGGCCAGATGACGCTCATTCCTGCCAGGGCGATGATCGGGTTCAGCCCGATGGTATTGAAAAGCAGTGCCAGCGGGACTCCCAGGACCGGTGCCGCGGCGTACATCAGCACCGCCTCCGATACTGGAAGGACAATGAACAGCGTGGCGAACACCGCCGCCACGGGGAGGGTTACCGCTGTAACCGCCAGCAGCCCGCGCGCCCCGGTCAGGGTCATGACCTGAACCATGATTCCGGCGCAGGTCAGTGTCGCGATCAGCGGCAGCAGCTGCTCGATCGTGTCGCGTGATATGCGCAGGATCTTCAGCGGTACAGGAGACAGAAAATAACCGGCGGCTCCCGCGAGCAGAAACATGAGCGGAAGGCCGGTGACCGGCGTCGAATAAGGCCAGGCCCTTCCGGCAAACATCAGGAACAGCAGGATGCCGAAGGGGAGCAGGATTCGCAGCCAGTTCATACCTGCCGGCGGTTGGGGAAGCTCCTCCATCGCCTTTTCGACATCCGTGGTTGTCCCTTTCCAACCCAGGGAGAAAATTGTAAAGAGCGAGATCAGCACGCAGGGGATCAGAAGCGGGTAGAAAAATCCGACATAGGGCATATTGACCCCGGCGGCGGTGAGCATGGCCCAGAGACTCACCGGGGGAGCGGCGGCGCTCATTCCGGCAATCATGAAAATGATGGCTGCAATTTTGACTTTCGGGATACCCATATAGTTCAGCACCGTGGCCACCATGCCGCCGGTGATGAGTACGGTGACACTTCCCGCGCCGGTGAAGGCTCCCGGGATCAGGAGCAGAATCGCCAGCAGGATGAGCAGAACGGCCCTATGCCTGTGAAACCGGCTGAGGATGGCGCGCACGACGAAGGCGACCCCGCCGGATTCCTTCAGGATCGCCATGAAGATCGTTGCGGTGATAAAGATCAGGTTGATGTCCAGGTAGCTGATGGCCCCTTCTGCGATGTGGCGCGCGGGTATCCATTGGCCGCCGGCCAAGCTGCCGGCAATAGCGGAAGCCAGCATCGCAAGCTCGGTGGAAGGGGTGAATTGGCGTGCCAAGAAGTAAACGGCGACCATGACGCCGAGAACCAGCACGGCAGAAGCGAACATGCTCATCGGGTTCGGCCTACTTGGAGTAGAGATCCTTCAGCAGGTTTTCCAGCTCCATATTCTTTTCAAAGAGCAGGAGCGGGATGTTTTTGCTTTTGGAAATGGTGGTGAACCGGTTGTCTTCGTTCCCGTCCTTCCGCACCACCATCAGCGAGGATTGCGGGCAGACAGCGTCAATGGACATTTCATCCGAGTTGTCGCCGGAAGCGGCGCCCTGCGATCGGCGCGCCATCCCTTCGACGTGGGCGCCGATGATTTTGATCCCCTGCTTTTTGGCTTCAGCGATCAGCGCTTTGGTGCGATCGAGCTCCTCGTTGATGGAAACCCCGGCGGCGCCCATTCCCTTCAGGCTGGCTCCGGTCACGATGATGATCGACTTGTATGGAGCACCGGCTTTCTTCTTTTCGATCAAATCATTGGCAGTGGCGCGGGGCAGAGAGGCGTAGTCGATTTTCAGGCGCTTTAAAAAAACTTCCACTTTCACCGGCCCGGGACTTTGGCCGCAGGAAGTCAGCAAGACCGGCGAGACCGCCTTTTCGGCGGCCGGCGCCAGCGCGACGATGACGAAGAAAAGGATACAAAAGAGGCATGCGGAAAACAGGATCCTGGTGGAATTCTTCATAAAAATCTCCAGATCGTATCGAAATACCCGCTCAGAAACCGCGGGCGTACATTTCCCAGAGCGCGCCTTCGAGCTCCGACCACTTGTTGATGGCGGCGCGCGCGAAATCATTGGTGTATCGGGTCAGAAATTGTTGGGCTTTCTCGCGTCCTTTTTCCGGATCTCCACTTCTGAGATATTCGGTTACGGTTTTTTCCACAGATGGGAGCTCGTCGAAGCCGCGGGTTTCAAAGTCGGCAACCGCCTCCTCGAGCATTTTTCGTGTGGTTCCCCATTTGATCATGGAAAGCCGGTTGGTTTTGCGGAAGGCCCAGCTGGCTGATTCCGGAACATAGTGGCGCTGCGATCCGATTTCGAAGCTTTTTGGAAGCGAGAGAATCCCGGAAAAGATCGGGAACCGAGGGCTCTGGGCAGGATTGTCGAAGGAGAACCAGGCAACCCCGCCCACTTCATCGGGGAGCCAGCTCCGGCATTGGATAATCTGAGAATAGGAGCAGGCAGCGATGGCGATCGTGCGCCGGCGCTCGACGGTGCCTGGTTTCAGGGTGTTCAGGAGTTGCATCATTTCGTTGGGCATCCAGGCCGTGGCAATGGGGCTCTTCACCAGCTCGCCCGGCTTTTCATCCGGCTCCGGTTTCCGGTCACGCGACATCCTTTGCATTTTCGGCACCATGAGGTTTTTGGTCATGTCGAAATCGGTTCCCTCATAGGTTTGCCGGTAATATTTCATGACATCCCGGACGCTCAGCGGTTTGTCCGGCTTGACAGAAAAGGGAAGTTCGTCGGCGTCCCATTTCAGGTTGAGCGAAGGAGCCTGGGTGCTCAGGATGAAGTATTCACGGTCGGAGAAAGGTTTCCGACCGCTGTAGGCTTTCCAGAATTTGAAAGGTTCGCCGCTCTTTGGATTCCACCACCCCATTTCCTCCGCAAGCGAAAGAACGTTTTCCGACGCCATGTAGTTGTTGGAATCCTTCAGGTCGAGCTGGCTGATCCTCGGGATGTTGGCGGAAACCCCAATGTGATCGTCGGGGATGCGGACCGCGGCCCAGACCGCCCCAGGCTGAGCCGGGCCGGCCCCGAAGATCTCGAACATCCAGACCTCTTTCGGGTCTGCGATAGTGATGCATTCTCCGCTGTCGCCGTAGCCGTGCTTTTTGACCAGTTCGCCTATCAGCTTGATCGCTTCACGTGCAGTTTTACAGCGCTCGAGTGCGAGCCGCTCGAGCTCTTCGATCAGGAACCAGCCTTCGTCGTTTTCGAGCTCGCGCCGTCCGCCGATGGTGGTTTCTCCTATGGCCAGCTGTTTCTCGTTCAAACAGGGATAGGCGGTGTTGAGGAAGGCGTAGGTTTCATCCACTTGCGGTATTTCGCCCTTCTGGATCTTTCCGCGCGTGTCCCAGGGATATTCCGTGTGCAGCTGTCCCCAGAAAATCTTGTTCGTGGCGCCTTTCTCATGCTTCTGGTGCGGCACCATGTTCAGCCAGGTCCTGTAATTGCCGTCGCAAGTGTGGCAGGTGATCACCGACCCGTCCGTGGAGGCGAGTCGGCCCACCATAATGCTGGTACAGGAGTCTTTTTCCTCTTCCTGATAAGAGACGGGATGCTGCGGCACGCGGGCAGAAACTGAAAATACCGCGGCTAGGATGACGATGACCAGCATCATGGCCGGCTGTTTCCATTTTCTGACATTCCTGGTATTCATCGGGGGCTCCGTTTCTTGAATCGGCATTGCTCGATGGAAGCAGCTCGCGCCTTCACGAAAGCCCATATACGCTCAGGTTTTGGCGTATGGAAAAAGTCGGCACCGGCAAGCTTCCAGAGTGATCCTGCTTAATATATCCAATCTTTGCCGCTATCCGGAGCACTTTTCACAATCCGCTCGGCCATGGCCCGGAGCATATCGTCGCCCTTAAAGGGGCTCCAGCCGTGTCCGCCGCGGTCGCCGTACCTGAATTCGCCGCCGAAGGCGGGATTTGTCATCTTTTCCAGCGCCTCCTGGAAGAGGTAACAGGCTTCGTTCAGGTAGAAGTTATCCATCCTCCCGTTGTAAACCCGGATTTTGCCTTCCAGCTTCGACCCCAGGACCGGCCAATTCTTTTCCAGGTAGCGGCGGAGGTCATAGCGTTCCCCGGCCCACTGGACGACCTCGGGATTGATTAGCCCGGTCCGGGGATCCCAGAGCGGTTTGGGGTATCCGTCCTCGGCAACCGGCGCGAAGACGGCGTTCCAAATCGCCCATTGGCCTCCAGAACGGCAACGGTCGCCTATCGCCTCCTCGTAGAGGCACTCCTGGTCCATGGTGTATCGCAGGTTGCCGCTGATATCGCGGGCCGCGCCGCGCGGCACCTTAAGCCAATCGGATTCGATGAAGTAGGCGTTCTTATCGTCGTACAGGTTCACGATCTGGTACTTGCGAAAATCCACCGGATCGGGAGAGATCGACCAGGCCCCGCCGAAAAAGTCCGGGTAGAACACCTGGAGCGCCAGTGCGATCCACCCTCCGGTAGATCCGCCCGAGAGCGTACGCGCCCAAGGTTGGCCGACCGCGCGGAATTCCCTTTCAATATGTGGAATCAGCTCGGTGATGATTGCATCACCGTAAGGGCCGACATTCTCCGAGTTCACCCCATACGAGTCGTCGTAATAAGGGCAGGCGTGTTCAAAGGTGACTTGGATGAAGCGAGGGACGTTGCTGCCTCCGGTCGGCGCACGTGGACCCTGCACGCCACCCCGTGGGAAATGCCCCTGGACGTAATGCACGGGATAACGGACGTGCGGGCGGTCGTCATATCCTTCCGGCAGAAGGATGTTGGCTGCCAGGAACATCGGCCGGCCCCAAAACGCCGTAAGAAGCTTGCTTTCGATCTTGATGTGCTTGAGGTTGGCGGTGTCCTTGTACGGAGCGATCGGGGCGACGACGCGGTTCAACACCAGTGCCAGGGAGTCCGTCATTCCCGGTTCTATCTTTACCTTTAAAGGGTCACTGTACAAGTTGCCGGGAGAGCGCCGCCAGTTCTGCCCTTCTCCCTGATCCATGTGCAGCTTGACGACCTTGCCATCGGAGCGCCGGAACGTGGTGTAGAGGTTGAGCCAGGCCTGGATGTAATACTCCCCCGGAGGAATTTCGCTGAGCCGGCGTAGTGGATAGCCGAAGGCGGAGTCGTCGATCCACATCGGCTCCCCGGGCTTTGCGTCGTCCACGTTCTTGCCGAATACCGGCGTCCCGGTCACGCCGGGGGAGAACCTTTCGGATTTCGAAACCAGGAACAGGAGGCGCCCCGATACCGGCTCCGAGCGCAATGCCGGGTCGATGGAAACTGAAACCCGGAAGGATGACGGGTTCTGCCCCGGCCGGACAATGACAGCCGAAGCCAGAAGCAGAGCCGGGATTATGGCGAAAAAGAACAGCGTGCGTTTAGGTATTGTCATACGATCAACGATATTCCCGAACCTGGTATCAGGCCAATGTTTTCCTTCGGGGTCTTTGGGTCTTCGCGGTCCGCTTTACGGGATGACCGCGGTGGCATTGTGTTCCTGCCGGGGAAAATAGTAACCTGTCCGTATTCTCCGGAGGGCATCCATGGATCGTCGCGATTTCTTGAAAGCCGCCGCTGCTATCACACCTGTTGTCGGAACACTGCAAGAACCGGTGGAGCGTGTGCAGGCTCCGCCGGCCGCTGCTCTTGCACTGGCGCCCCGTTTCGGCGACCGGCGCGACTGGTGGTTCCAGAAGCGCTTCGGCATGTTTGTGCACTGGGGGCTTTATTCCATCCCCGGGTACCACGAGCAGGAACAGTGGCGGCGCAGGGTGCCTCGAAGTGAATATGTTAAGCTGGCCCAACAGTGGAATCCGGTGAAATACAACCCGGACGAATGGCTGGACCTGGCCGCAAAGACCGGCATGAAATACATCTGCCTCACAACCAAACACCATGACGGATTCTGCCTTTTCGATACAAAGCGGACTTCGTACAACACGATGCGCACTCCTTACGGCAGGGATCCCGTCCGTATGCTCGTCGAAGCCTGCCATCGCCGCAATTTCCCGGTTTGTTTTTACTATTCGATAGCGGATTGGCATCATCCAAACTATCCCAACCAGGGACGGCACCACGAGCTGCCGCCCCAGCCGGGAGATCAGCCCGACCTGATGAAATATCTCGACTTTCTCATAGCGCAGGTGCGCGAGCTCTGCACGCAGTACGGCGAGATCCAGGGATTCTGGTGGGACATGAATGTCGACAAGCACTTCGACCGGTCCATCAACGACATGATCCGGAAGCTGCAGCCGGGGGCTGTGATCAACAACCGCGGCTTCGATCCCGGGGACTTCGGCACCCCCGAGCGTGATTTCGAAAAGGAAAGCGAAGAATTGTTGGCATTCGAGAAGCGCACCGAAGCGTGCCAGTCCGTCGGCATGGAGAGCTGGGGCTACCGAAAAGATGAGGATTACTATAGTGATGGCCACCTTATCCGCAGCATTGACAAATATCTCGCCCGCGATGCGAATTACCTCCTGAATGTCGGGCCGAAAGGGGATGGGACCATGCCACAGGAGGCGGCAGCCATTCTCTCCCATATCGGAGACTGGTATGGAAAAGTGAAGGAGTCGCTCGAAGGCGCCGTTCCTGCGTCACACCTGACATCCAACCGCAGCATTCTTCTTACACGCAAGGGAAACGACCTTTTTGTGCATGTGCACAAGGTTCCGGCGGGGGAGGGGATCAAACTCAAGCCGCTGGCTGCCGCTCCGCGCCGGGCGACACTTCTAAACACCGGGAGGCCCGTCGAGTTTGCCCTGGATATGGTACCGAGCGATCACCTGGAGCAGAAAGGCTATCTGCGGCTGCGCAAGCTTCCGGTCAACGAATTGTCCAATACAGTGCTGGTGGTCAAACTGGAATTCGACCGACTGCCCTGACCGGGCGCTTCGACATTTTGTACAAGCCGGCTCAGCTGCTCGCCTTGCGCTCAAGAGTCTGAAATCCGCCCCTTGAACCTGTGATAGAGGAATGCGGCCACCAAAAGCACGATTCCTACAGATAAGGTAGAAATGATCCGGTAGAGCCGTTCGAAACTCCAGATATCCACCGAGAAGATCTTGAAAATGGTCAGGAAAAAAAGCGCGATGCCAAATAGCCGGATCGGGCGGAAACGGACCCGAATTCCCGCAATCACCGCTGCAATGGAATAAAAACTCCAAAGGATCGAGAGGGTCAATTGCCTCAAGCCGTCCAAGCGGTGGATTTCACCCCGCAATTCTGTGCGCGAGATAAAGCCATTTGCCTGATCGATGATGGCTTTGTTCTGGATGCCGGCATAGTAGCTCCAGCATTCGATGCTGATGAGAAATACACTCAGGACGCTGGCGAGCAAAATCAGCAGTGTGGACCAGGGCGGTTCGGCAGGCTTGACTGCGGCGACGTACTTTCGATAAAGCCAGGCCATGATGTACGTCGCGGCAATTGCTGCCAGAAAAGCCAGCGCGCGCATATTCCAGATCGGGGTATATGGCATGCCCCGTCCCACGGCATCCCATGCGACGAGGCGAATCAGGCAGAGGTTGAGGACCACCAGCCCGCCTTGTCTGATTCGAATCTGTTTCGTTGAGAAACCCACCCAGGTCAGGATTGCCGCCTCCGCGGCCCAGCCGATGGTGATCCAGACGCGATCCAGCTGGGCTGGAATGGCCAGGGTAACGAAGGTTATGGCGAGGCCGAGGAAAGCCTGAGCTACGGGGCGCGCCGCATCTCTGGAATGGAACAGGAACCGTGAGGCCCCGAAGTAAATCCCGGCCAGTACTACCGCAAATGCACCCATCCAGGGATGGTAGGACTCATGGAGCAGGTAATAGCTCGCCCCGAAATAGCCAAACCCCGTTCCCAGGCACGCCAGGATTTCCCGGAGATCTACGGATAGGGAGCTTCGCCGTCGCCGCAGAATTTGTTCTGCCAAAAATAGCAGGAAAATACTGCTGAGAAAGCAAATGACCAGGTTCAGGTTGAAAGTTTCGTAGTGTTCGGAAATCCACCATTCGATGCCCAGAACATTGAGGAGGAACAACGGGGGGGCGATTTTTTTCTCCGGCAAAAGAAGGCTTGCCCGGAGCATGAGCACGTCGAAAAGGAGAAGGAAGCACCAATAATAAAAAGGTTCCGGGCCAAGGACCGCTGAGCTGGAGGTGAAGAAGAGAATCACCGTCGCGGCAGTGAAAGGCTCACCGAAAATCGAATCTCCATTTTCTGCACCCTGAGGGCGGTTCCATGAGAGGAACACGTAAAGAAGCGCGAATAGAACGAGAAATCCTTCGGTGATCCACATGGCCGATGGGGCGTAGTAGCGGACGGCCCAGAGGTAGAAGAGAATCACCGTACCGCCCAGGCTGATCGCGTTAAGGAACAGCCAGCGCCGCCGGCGCGCCAGCAGTCCCATTCCCGAATCGAGGATGAAGAGGTAACCGAGCAGCGCAATTTCATTGTTTCTTCCGGTGCTAAGCCATATCGGCGTCAGCAGGCCGCCGGCCAGGCTCATTACTGCGAGCGTTTTGCTTTTATGGCGGGAAGAAAGGAGGCTACCCGCGGCCGTGACGAGAGCCATGGCGGCGAAGGCGGGGACAACTGGAAGCAAGGCATAGAAATTGAAGGCAGCATAAATCGACAGGTAGAGAATGGACAATCCCCCGGCCATCAGGACTTGTCCGTACAGAGTGTATTTTTTGCGGTGAAAGAACTCCCCCGCCGCCAAAAGTGCCGCTCCAGCCGCAGAACCGATTCCAACCCGCCCCCAGTTGCCGATCCATTGGTTATCGAAGGCATACTTGAGAAAATAAACCGCACCGAGCACCACGGTGAGGATCCCGATTTTGAGCAACCAGTTTCCCCCGATAAGGGCTTCGAGTTCACGATGAGCCCTCGGCTGTGGCCGGGAATCTGCAAGCGTGAATAGAGGCGGCGCCGGTTGCGGTATCTGAGGCGGGGGCGCCGTTTCGGACTCCGGCTCCATCGGTCCAGTGCCCGAAGGAGGTTTCATGGTAGCTTGGATCTCTGGAATGGGTGGCGGCACGGAATCCTCGGACGCTGTCGCTTGCGGCGGTTCCATTGCGGCTGTGTCGCACATCCGGTTCAGGCGTGCGGAAAGTGAGAGGATCTCCATGCGCAACCGAGACACCTCTTCTTGCAGGTGCCGGTCGCGGCCCCTGGCCCAGAGCCCCAGGACGGCCAGAGACAAACCGCCGCACCACGCGATTGTAATGAGACCCACCATCCAGAGATTTTCGTTCATAGTGCGGCTCCACCGTGAGTCAGGGCGTCCGGCAAGCGCTTGGCTTAAGGTGCATCGGCGGCTCTGATCTTCGGTCGGCACCCGCCGTCCCTTCGCTTCTGATTTTTGTACGGCGATTATACGCGCAACAGGTCTGGCGGCAGTGGGGAATCGGGATGTAATATTGAGCGTTCCCGGAAACCCGGGTGCCTCGTTGAGATTCAAAACAAACTTGCCGGCAGGAAGGGCATCCCTTTAGCCAACCCTGTCAGGAAGCGGATGTCAATCAGATGGGGTGGTTGAGTCTTTTTGCGCTTGCGGTTGCGCTAGCCATGGATGCTTTTGCGGTCGCCATTGTGACGGGTCTGACGTTGAGGCCCATGACTCGGCGTCATGTTTTCCGTCTGGCGTTTCATTTCGGATTGTTTCAGGCCCTAATGCCCATCATCGGCTGGACGGCCGGAAGCGCGGTTCAGAAGTATATCTCCAACTACGATCACTGGATCGCCTTTGGGTTACTGGGCTTTGTCGGGGGCAGGATGATCCTGGGCGCCCTGCATCCCGATGCCGACGAACGGCGATCGGGTTCCGATCCGACCTCGGGCTGGGATCTGGTGCTTTTGTCGGTTGCCACCAGCATCGATGCGCTCGCCGTCGGATTGTCACTGGCGCTGATTGGCTCCACCATCATTGTTCCCGCGATCGTAATCGGGATCGTCGCAGCGGGATTCACGACAACCGGGATGGTTTTGGGGCGCCAGATCGGTGTTCTCTGGGGCAAACGGGTCGAAATCGCCGGCGGAATCATACTGTTCGCCATCGGCCTCCGCATTTTGTGGCAACATATGATCCTGTGATTTCTTGCGCACATCTGACAGGCCGAACCTATTCGTTTTTAGGCGCCTGTATTGCCTTCACCTGCTACAATGCAGGCCACCCGAGGAGACGAGGCACGATACAAGAGCAGCCGCGGCTTCACCGCCCCCTTGCGCATGGAGCCGCAGTAAATCATCACCCAACATGGAGATTGCTTTATGACGAACGAGAAGAAGGAACAAAGCAGCCAGCCATCACTACCCCGAAGGAATTTTCTGGGCACGGCTGCCAAGTCGATTGGTGTAGCCACGGCGTTCACCATCCTGCCTGCGAACGTAGTGCGCGCCAGAAACGGGCAGGCCCCGAGCGACAAGCTCAATATTGCAGGTATTGGAATCGGCGGGATGGGGGGCAGCAATTTGGCGGCATGCGCCACCACAGAGAATATTGTTGCGCTTTGCGACTCGGATCCGGAGTTTTCCAGCAAAACCGCAGGCAAATATCCGCAGGCCAAGCGCTACAAGGATTACCGTGAAATGCTGGACAAAGAGAAAAATCTCAATGCGGTAATCGTGGCCACGCCGGACCATACTCACGCTGTGATTGCATTGGCCGCGATCAAGAGAGGTCTCCACGTATACGTTCAGAAGCCTTTGACCCATTCGGTGCACGAAGCCCGGGTTCTGACCGAGGCGGCGCGCAAGTACAAAGTGGCGACCCAGATGGGGAACCAGGGTCATTCCGGCGACGGCACCCGCCAGATCTGCGAATGGATTTGGTCCGGCGCGATCGGCGACGTGCATGCGGTTGAAGCCTGGACCAATCGCCCGGTATGGCCGCAGGGCATCGAGGTCGATCGTCCGGCGGATACACCACCTGTCCCGCCAGGCCTGGATTGGGACCTGTGGATCGGCCCCGCTAAGATGCGTCCCTACCATCCGACCTATCACCCGGGCAAATGGCGCGCCTGGTGGGATTTCGGCACCGGGTCGCTCGGCGACCTCGGCTGCCACATATTGGATCCGGTTTTTTGGGCCCTCAAGCTGAAATACCCGGTCAGCGTCGAAGGATGCATTTCGGCCTACTGGCATGAATTCTGGAAAAAGACCGAACCCAAGAATGAAAGCTTCCCGCGTTCGAGCATCGCCCGTTTTGTTTTCCCCGCTCGCGAGGGCATGCCGCAGGTCAAGCTGACCTGGTGGGACGGAGGCCTCACGCCGGCGCGGCCCGACATTCTCGAGCCGGGACGGCGCATGGGGGATTCCGACGGCGGCGTCCTGTTTATCGGAGACAGGGGCGTTTTGATGTGCGGCTGCTACGGCCGCAATCCTCAGCTGATTCCCGAAACCCGGATGAAGGAATTCACCCCGCCGGCGCCCACCATCGCCCGGGTTCCCGGCGGCGAAAAAGGCCACGAACAGGATTGGCTCCGCGCATGCAAAGGCGGGAAGCCGGCATCGTCCAACTTCGACTACTCCGGCCCGCTGTCCGAGATGGTGTTGATGGGAAATCTCGCCATCCGCTTTCCCAACCAGTTCCTGCAGTGGGACGGCGAGAAGATGGAAGTAACCAATAATGCCGAAGCCAACGCCTATGTCCGCAGGGAATACCGATCGGGCTGGGAGTTGCCGGTTTAGTTCAGCTCAGCTGCGCGAGCGTCAAGTGATGGTCCCCAAAAGGCGCACGGGCGGCCGGAGTCCGGGAGGCGATGCCACAGGCACCCCGGCTTTCCGGCTTTGCTGCCGCGCGCCTTTTCATTTTTCAGACTGCATTGGCATTCTGCGAACCTCTATCGCAAAGCGCTGGTCCTTCCGTGTTCGCGAATGGGTGCGGCCGCAACTTGCCGGTATATAATATAAACCTCCGGCCCGCCGAAAGAGTATGAGGGGCGACGAAGTAGTGCCCGGGGGGCGGAAGCGTGGACATCCGAAACGGAGACGAGCAGCCATGAAAGCTAAAGAAGACGAAAGCAAGCACCATGGGAAAGATGATGCAAGCAAGCACCATGGGAAGGACGAAGAAAATAAGCACCATGGGAAGGACGAAGAACATAAGCATCATGGGAAAGCGAAAGACGACGCAAGCAAGCTTCAAGGAAAAGAGGACGGCAGCGAGAAGAAGAAGAGTTCGCTGAAGCGCGAGTACTACGAAAACGAGATGGCCAATCTTCAGATCGAACTGGTCAAGCTCCAGGAGTGGATCAAAGCCAAACAATTGAAGGTCGTGGTGATTTTCGAGGGACGGGATGCCGCCGGCAAGGGAGGGACGATCAAGCGGGTCACCGAATCCTTGAATCCGCGCATCTGCCGGATCGAGGCGCTTGGAACCCCTACGGAACGAGAGAAAACGCAGTGGTACTTCCAGCGGTATGTCGCGCGCCTTCCCGCGGCTGGCGAGATGGTTCTGTTTGACCGCAGCTGGTATAACCGCGCTGGTGTCGAACATGTGATGGGTTTCTGCACGGACGAGGAGTATGTCGAATTCCTCCGCTCCTGCCCGGAATTCGAGCGGATGCTGGTCCGCTCCGGGATCATCCTGATCAAATACTGGTTTTCGGTCAGCGATGAGGAACAGGAAGCCAGGTTCCAAGACCGGATCAATGATCCGACCAAGCGCTGGAAAATCAGCCCTATGGATATTGAGTCACGTGGCCGCTGGGTCGATTATTCACGGGCCAAAGACGAAATGTTCGCCCATACCGATATCAAGCAGGCGCCATGGTACGTGGTGAATGCGGACGACAAGCGGAGGGCGCGGCTCTGCTGCATCCGGCACCTTTTGAGCATGATTCCCTATAAGGATCTTACCCCTGCCAAAATCGACCTTCCGCCGCGGCAGAAGGTGGAAGGGTATGTCCGGCCGCCCATATCCGATCAGAACTTTGTCCCTGATCCTTACTGAAGGGGTGCTGGTTCTCTATGAATCAGGCGGGACTGCAAAGGCATGGATTGCAGGTTCCCCTCGGGCATGGATGAATACATCCTCCGACCCGTTCGGCCTGTCGAATATTTTGAGATAATGGGCCGGCTATGCCCGCAACGGCGGGCTGATCATACTACTCCTGGCAGCTGAAACCTTCACCGGGGAGCGGGCCGACGAAAACTTTCTCAGGAAATACATGGCTGCCATCCGTTTTCCGTCAATTCAAGACCGGCTTCTTCTCCTGGTTGTGGTGATCGCGGTTTTCCTGAGTCGGGCAGGCCTCGAGCGGGCAAGACCAACCACCCAGTCGGATTTGGCCTGGCATCTAAATGGCGCCTACAGCCTGCTACATGGCCACGGCCTCATGCGGGAGGTAGTCGACAGCTATGACTGGAGTGCAACAGTCTGGGAGCCCCTGATCTACTGGCCGCCCGGCTACTCGCTGACAGCGGCCGCCATCGGATTTTTCACGGGCGATATGCTGCAGGCCGCCTGGGTGCTGCAGCTGATATTTCTGCTGCTCTTCCTGGCCACTACTTACCTTTTGGCTGACCACTTCGGCGTGAGCGCGCAGGCTTTCGCCTTGATGATTGTTCCATTCGGCCTGCCGTTTCATTTCCTCGATGGTTTTTCTTGCACCGATTTGCCGTCCCTCGCTTTCTATCAACTCGGTGTTTACCTGGTACTGGTGGGATTTCGCGAGCGGAAGGGGCCGGTTTTCCATCTGGCAGCCGGGGTGGTGCTCTTCATCGCCGGCACTTTCAGGTATGCCTATTACCCGATCCTCTTGGCCCCGCCGGCTGCTCTGTTCCTCTCCGGAATTCTCGTAAAAAAACCGCGGGTGTGGAAGAACGCGATGTATCTCATGGCGGCAATATTCCTGTGCCTGCTGCTGCAATCTGCGGCCAACCTTTATTACGCCGGATCCGCGGCCTATTTGGAGCCGCAATCTGCAATGAAGCTGCACCCGGAAAACCTCTCCCACTTCAACAACTTCGTAACGGCAGCGTTTTTTGGTCTCGAGCGCAGTCCGTGGATCACCCGCCTGGCTGCGGCCAGCCCGGATGCGGGGAGGGCTATAAAATGGTTTGGATGGGGGCTGGCCGGGATTCTGGCCGCGATCGTGGTGGATTCGGCAAGACGGAAATGGCGGCCCATTAAAACGAGTGCGCAGACGGATGAGGGGCACCTTCTTCTTCACCTCGCAGTCGCGACGATTGCCACCAATGTGACCTTGCTTATTTACCTTTCGCTCACCTGCGCACCTCAGACCGATTGGACGACGTATTGGACTTATGTCGGCGAGAACCGTTATTTTGCACCGGCAATGCTGTGCTTTCTCTGGTGGTTTGCATGCCTGGCGTCATCGGGCCGGGGTCAGGGAATGATGCGCCGCCTGCCTCTGGCCATACTCTCAGCGTCTTTTCTTTTTTCCATGGCGGGCGCCTCCGTGGAGCTTTATCGGAACACCCCCAGCCATTCCGTCCTGGTAAGCCGGGATCTTCTCAGCGCCGCGACCAAAATCAGAAACCTTTCGGGTCAGATGGCAGAACGTCCGGTGGTTGTGTCACCACTGGACAATGCGCCTTTGCTGGCGTTGTACGGAGCCAGGATCGTGCGGATGGAGGAATATAACTCCTTTATTGAGGATCAGAAGATCCCGAGCAGCCGCCCGCTGCCGGTGTTATTCTGGTGTCCCCAACCGTTGTCGGATGAGGAAAAGAAGTTCCTGGACGTCAACGGAGCCAAAGAGATCCTGCGGCTCCGCGCAACCTCTCTTTTCAAAATGGGGACCTGGTAGTTCGCGATCCAATAGTCCGAATCATAAATGTGCTAATTTGTTTTTGGCGAGCGAATGAACAAGGCTGCTTGCTGCCGGGAGGATATCGATGGACTGGAAATCGAGGGCATGGATGAGCTGGTTTGCATTGATTGCAACGCTCGCCTTGATCTGCGTCCAAGCAGCGGCTCGGGTGAGCGAGCCGGCGGCAGGCAAGCTGCGCCTGGAGCGCGCAGCGGAGACAGCGTTGATCTATAGCGACGATCGGCCGGTGGCCGAATATCGCTTCGTGGAATCGCCGCGCAAGCCCTATGTCAGCCGTCTTTTTTCCCCCGCCGGAGTCCAGGTCCTGCGCGATTCACCATCCGACCACAAGCATCATCACGCCCTGATGTTTGCCCTTTCCGCCTCAAAGATCAATTTCTGGGAGGAAGCCGGACCCGATGCCGGCATCGAGAAGCCCGTTTCACCCATCCGGGACTGGCAGTACAGCCGACGCGCAATCGACGCCGGAGGACTGATCCAGGAACTCGAGTGGCTGGATCCGGGTGCGGCCGGCGCACTGCTCCAGGAAACCAGAACGATCGCCGCTTTGCAGGGGTCAGGGATCTCCGCCACCCTCCTGTTGTGGCGATCGCGTCTCCAGACGGCTGCCGGCCGGGCGTCGGTCGAGTTGGGCGGCGCTCATTATTTCGGGCTGGGGATGCGCTTCGTAACCGACATGGATACCGGCGGGACGTTCTTATACCCGGATGGCGCCCAGAGTGAGGTTGTACGCGGCACGGAGCGGCTTACGGCGGCCCGATGGACAGCTTATTCCGCCAATGCCGGGGGCAAAACTGTCACCGTGGCGCTGTTTGACCACCCCGCCAACCTGCGCCATCCGGCGAAAATGTTTACCATGTCGTCACCATTTGCCTACCTGGCGGCAACCCTGAACCTCTGGAAAGAGCCCTGGACCCTGCAGGCCGGAAAACCCCTCGAATTGGACTATGGGATCGCGGTCTGGGACGGCCGCGCCGATCCGATAGACATCGAGACGCTTTACCGCAAATGGCTTGATTTTTCTGTGCGGTGAAGGCTGTGAAGTTTGAGCTGGAAGGATTGTTGACGGCGGCGATCCGCTTGGTATTCAATGCACATTATGAGATACCGGTGGAAACAAGTCTCGCGGGTAGTGATAGTTCTCTGTCTCTCGCTGCTTTCGATGCCGCTGCCGGGTGCTGTTCAGACTTTGAACCTGGTCAGGAAAGGCATCAGTTCCTACTCCATCTGCCTTGCGGCGGAGGCCTCTCCCTCTGAGCGCCGGGGGGCGGAAGAACTCCAGCGCTTCCTGGAGGAGATGTCCGGCTCGAAGCTGCCTATTCTCAACGACACATCCCCGCTGCCGGAAACCGCCATCCTGATCGGCCGCAGCCGCTACACCGACACCTTTAGGCCTCGCATCGCCTTCGAGTCGCTTGGCGACGAAGGCTTTGCCCTGCGGACCGAGGGAAAACGGCTGGTCATCGCCGGCGGCAGGAAACGCGGCACCATGTATGGTGTTTACACTTTCCTCGAGAAGCTGGGATGCCGTTGGTTTACCCGCGATATCCGAAGAATCCCCCGCGCTCCGGACATCGCGATACCGCCGTTGAATGAGGATCACCGCCCTTCATTCGAATACCGCGAACCGTTTTTTACCGAAGCCTTTGACAAAGACTGGGCAGCGCGAAACAAAGTCAACGGGGCCAGCATGAAACTGGATGAATCCTCGGGTGGAAAAATCACGTACTACCCGTTCGTCCATAGCTTCTACACCATGATTCCCCCGGAGAAATATTTCGCCGCCCATCCTGAGTATTTTTCCCTCATTGACGGCCAGCGCCGGCACGAGCGCGGCCAACTGTGCCTGACCAATCCTGGATTGCTCAAGGAGAGCGTGCAGAACGTTCTTGGATGGATACGCGAACACCCCGATGCGGGCATCTATTCGGTGTCTCAAAATGACTGGACGGGATGGTGCGAATGCGACCAATGCCGGCGCGCGGAGCTGGAAGAGGGTGGCGTTCACTCGGGGCCGCTGCTGAGATTCGTGAACGCCCTCGCGGCTGAAATTGAAAAGATCCACCCGGACAAGCTTATCGATACGCTGGCCTATTGGTACACGGAGGAACCTCCAACCCGTGTCCGGCCGCGGAAGAATGTCCGCATCCGGCTCTGTCCCATAGGTGTTTGCCAGGCTCACCCCTACGAGCAATGCCCGCGCAACGCCTATTTCATGAAAAATCTGAGGGACTGGTCCAAAATTACAGGTCAGCTCTACATATGGCACTACAACACCAATTTCGCGCATTATCTTGCCCCGTTCCCTGATTTTGACGAGCTGGCGGCGGACATACCGATGTATGGGCGGAACGGGGTGGTGGGCTTGTTCATGGAAGGCGCTTATCCCGAAGGCGGCGGCGGCGAAAACGCCGAACTACGCTCCTACGTGATGGCCCGGCTGATGTGGGACTCCAGGGCAAGCGCGCCGGAGGCCGTCCGGGAATTCATGGATGGGGTTTATGGAAAAGCTGCGCCGGCGATGAAGGAGTACTTCGAGCTCCAGCACGGGCAGGTCCGCCCAACGCCGCCGGGGCTTGGAAATCACCTGCACATTTTCATGCAGACCGGTGCACCCTATCTTTCCGGCGATTTCATACCCCGGGCGCGCGCAGTCCTGGAAAAGGCGCTCCGGGCTGCCGATTCCGAGGCCGGCCGGAAGAGAGTGCTGCATGCCCTGCTTTCTGTGGAATATGTCGACTTGATGCAATCTCGCAAGCACGCAGTGCAGGATGGCCGGTACGCAGCTCCGGATCCGGAGGCATTGAGGAACCGCTATGGAGATTTTTTGCGGGCGGTTCGCAGCCATGGCATAACGCGGCTCCGCGAGAGCACCGCACTGTCTGATGATGAAGCCGCTTTCTACAGGTCCCTGGAATCGTTTCCCGTCACGACCCTCGAGAACCACGTCAGGCTTTTGAATCTGGCTGCGGGATTGAACGGCCGCATTCTGAACCTGATCGAAAAGAAATCCGGCAGGGATCTTCTGCTGACTCCGGACTCCGGCCAGTTTGGCTATCCGAACACAGGCGGATCGGCAGTTTCTTTGTACCCCGATTACCATTCACGGCAGGCCGTGCCCCTGAGCTGGAAAGTGGCATCCGCTACAGACAGCGACGTAGTGCTGCAGGCGGTGGCCGATAACGGCCTGACGGTTCGATACTCCCTTTCGCTGGCCGCCGATGGTGAGGTTCGCATGAAAGCGACCGCGGAGAACAACGGTCAGGCTGAAGTGAGCGCAGCCATTCAAAACCGGTTCGAACTCGATGCGCGCGGTGACATGAAACGTGTGATTTCCTTCAGGCAGCGGAATGGAAAGATGTGGGAGAGGACCTTGTCTGAAACAGACCGGGATCCATCCGCAGCCGAGAATTTCGTCGGGGAGGGACTGCCTGATGAGGAAATCCGCGTTATGCTGGGAGGGGCCAGGACCACTTTCGTCGTTCCATCGACTAACGTGGGGAGAGCATACGCCAACTGGAGTTTGCGCACTACGCGGAGCATCACCCTCGGCTTCTGGTCGGAGCTCAAGGTGTTGAAGAAAGGGGAAATGATTGGGCTTGACCTGTCTTTGAGGTGATATCAACATCGAACATCTCCGGGAGGTGGAATTCTCCGGATTCTTCAGCAGCGTTTACAGGGCTCAAGACTCTGTTCCCTAATCGAATATTGGCCCGTTTCGTTTACACTGTTTGGGTTTCAACTCATCAACAAAATTCTCGCAGAGATTTCTGCGCATCAGGTAGGTTCATGAAAAGACCGATGTATCTCTTTTTTGTCATTATGGCGATCGGGCTTCCATTAGCCGGCCGGTCGTACTGGGCTCAGCCCGCCCCCCAGGCGTTCAGCGCCGAAACAAATCCGCAGGCTGTTCTGAAGGTGATGAAAGCGGCCGCAGACTGGCAGCTGGAGCACCCTTCGACGCACGCCCCCTATGACTGGACTCAGGCGGCGTTTTACACGGGCGTGATGGCGCTGGTGGAGGCTTCCGACGACGCCAAGTATTATAGCGCCATGAAAGCCATGGGGGAGCGCAACCAGTGGCGACCCGGGCTCCGGCCCGGTCACGGGGACGACTATGCCGTGGTCGCAACCTACGCCAAAATCTACCAACGCGAGCGCGACAAGAATATGCTCGCTCCGGCCCTGGCGCTTTTCAATTTCCTCGCCGCCCGCAAATATGACGAGCCGCTGGTCTGGGGAAATGCCATCGAAACGCGCGAACTGGCCTGGTGCGATGCCCTGTTCATGGCGCCGCCGCCTCTTGCGGCTATGACAACGGTTACCGGAGATAAGAAATATCTCGAACTCGCCAATCGTCTCTGGTGGAAAACGACCGATTATCTCTATGACAAGGACGAACACCTTTACTACAGGGACAGCCGCTACTTCGACCAGCGCGAACCGAACGGGAAAAAGGTTTTTTGGAGCCGGGGCAACGGATGGGTATTTGCCGGCCTGGCCCGGATGCTCCAGGAAATGCCGAAAGATTACGCGGATCGGGGGCGCTATGAAATGCTATTCAAGGAAATGGCGGTGAAGATTGCCGAGATCCAGAGCAAAGATGGTTTCTGGCGGTCGAGCCTGCTGGATCCGGCCAGCCTCCCCAACCCTGAGTCGAGCGGAACGGGCTTTTTCACTTTTGGCTTCGCCTGGGGAGTTAATCATGGGCTACTGGATCGGGCAAAGTTCGAATCCGTAGCGAGGCAGGGATGGGCGGCTATGATCTCGGCACTTCATCCGAACGGGATGTTAGGCTGGGTACAGCAGATCGGGGCGGCCCCGGGCTCTGCCACCAGGGAAAGCACCGAGGTTTACGGCACTGGCGCACTCCTCCTTGCCGGGAGCGAAATCCTCAAGCTCGGGAAATGAGTTTGCCTCCGAGATGGATGCCGGCCATGTCGGACCATGGCGTTGATAAGGCGGCAGATGGTTTCCGTTTGTCCCCGATTAAACTGAATCAAGCGTAGATTTCGGAATCTGAAGCAGGAGCCATTATTCCAAAGCATCCTTTGGGTGAGGTCGATTCCCAATCGCCGACCAGAGTCCGGTATTTCGTCGTCTTGCTTTCCGTGCTGCTGGCGATGATCACTTACCTTGATCGAGCCTGTATTTCCGTGCTCAAAGGCTCGATCGCCGCGGATCTGAAGCTCAATGATCTCCAGATGGGATATGTCTTCAGTGCATTCGCGCTGGCGTATGCCATCTTCGAGATCCCGACCGCATGGTGGGCGGATCGGGCCGGGACAAGGCGCGTTTTGACCCGGATCGTCTGCTGGTGGTCGGGATTCACGATTGCGACCGCCGCCGCATTCAGCTACTCCTCCCTTCTGGTGATCCGCTTCCTCTTCGGCGCGGGAGAGGCCGGGGCATGGCCTTCGGTTGCCCGCACCTTCTCGCGCTGGATCCCGCGGCGAGAACGCGGCCGTGTTCAGGGGATCTTTTTCGCCGGGGCCCATCTCGGTGGCGGTGTCACCCCGATGATTGTGCTGTGGCTGATGGGGCTGATGAGCTGGCGGATGATTTTTCTCCTGTTCGGCACGCTGGGATTGGCCTGGGCCACCCTCTGGTACGCCTGGTTCCGCGATGATCCTTCGGAGCAACGGCGCGTCAATCCAGCCGAACTCCGGCTCATCGTCGCGGAACGTCTTGGCGGCGTCACTCATGAAGCCAGCTGGGCCTACTGGAAACGATTGTTCGGCCACCGGAACATGCTGCCCCTTTGCATGATGTACTTCCCGAACAGCTTCGCCTTTTACTTCTGCATCACCTGGCTGCCGACCTATCTCAAGGAGAAGCATGGCCTGGAGGCGGCATCACTCGGGCTGTTCGCCGGCCTGCCTCTTTTGTTGAGCGTTTTTGGGGATATTTTCGGAGGGTTGGCCACCGATTGGGCGGTAGCAAGATTCGGCCTGCGCTGGGGAAGGGTGGGAGTCGGAGGGGCGGCCTATCTTGTCGCCGGAATGGCCATGCTGATTTCGGGTTCCCTCACCACGCCGTCTGCGGCGGCCGGAATGATCGCAGTGGCCACTGCGGCCAGCATGTTCACCCTCGGGGCGGCTTGGGGGACTTGTATTGATATCGGGGGAAATCATTCCGGAGTCGTCAGTGCGGCCATGAATACTTCAGGGCAGATCGGGGCGCTGATTTGTCCGGTGCTGGTCATACATCTGGTGCATAGATTCGCAGATTGGAACGCACCGGTTTATCTGATGGGGATACTTTTCCTTGTGGGCGCCGTGTCCTGGTTCTTCGTCGATCCCCGCAAGCCGGTTTTTGACTGAGCGTCGCGACGGTGCGGCTATTCCAAATGATGCATCTTTTCCATTTCTCCAGTTCTCGGTTTAGATCGGTTCCGCCGCAGGAGGGTTTTTCATGTCTGGATCATGGTCACGCAGAGCATTCATCGGTGCGGCCGCGGCCACGGGTGCGGTGGCTTTCTCTTCGAAGGCCATCGCCCGCCAGGATTCTGCCGCGCGCCGGCCGAACATAATTGTGATCCTCACCGACGACCAGGGGAGGGGCGATTACAGCGCTTTCGGCACCAGGGACATCCGCACCCCCGGCATCGACCGGATCTGCCGCGAAGGTGTGGAACTGGATAATTTCCGGGCCAGCTGTTCGGTTTGTTCACCCACCCGGGCAGCTCTGCTTACCGGATGCTTTCCCGACCGCGTGGGAGTGCCCGGCGTGATCCGCCATATGCCTGACAATACCTGGGGCCGGCTCACCGCAGATGCAACGCTCCTCCCGCAAATCCTCAAGCCGGCAGGGTATCACACGGGCATTGTCGGCAAATGGCACCTGGGGTTGGAAAATCCCAATACTCCGACGGAACGCGGTTTCGATTTCTTTCACGGCTTCCTGGGCGACATGATGGATGACTATTACACGCATCGCCGGGGCGGCAACAATTTCATGCGGCTGAACAGGGAAGTGATCGATCCGACCAGCCACGCCACGGATCTTTTTACGCAATGGGCCTGTGATTACATCGGCCAGCGCAGCCGATCGCAGCAGCCCTTCTTCCTCTACCTCGCCTATAACGCGCCGCACGATCCCATCCAGCCGCCCGAGGAATGGCTGGAGAAAGTGAAAAAGCGCGAGCCGCAGATGGAACCCAAACGCGCGAAACTTGTTGCGCTGATCGAGCACATGGATGACGGCATCGGCAAAGTGCTGGACACACTGGCGCGAAGCGGAATCGAGCGCGACACCCTCGTTATCTTCACTTCCGACAACGGCGGACGGCTCGACATAGGAGCCGTTAACGGACCTTGGCGCGGCGGCAAGGGGATGATGTACGAAGGCTCGCTGCGGGTTCCGTTCGCGGCCCGCTGGCCAGCACGGATTGCGCCCGGAGGGCATACCCCGCTTCAGGCGGCCACCATGGACATCTACGCGACCGTAGCGGAGGCGGCCGGCGCGAAACTCAATGCCGGCATCGATGGCATGAGTTTTCTCCCGGCTCTACTGGGGGGGAAGCGTGAACCTGGGCCGCGAGATTTCTACTTTGTCCGCCGGGAGGGCGGGGGTGAGTTTGGCGGTGAGGCCATCCATGCTTTGATCCGCGGCGGATGGAAGATCCTGGAAAATAGGCCCGGAGGGCCGAGGGAACTCTACAACCTGCAGCTCGATCCGAAGGAATCGGTCAACCTTGCCGGAAAGGAAACGGCCGCGCTCAAGGAAATGTCCGCCGCTCTCGATGAACATATCCGGATTGGCGCCGTTGTGCCTTGGAAATAGAACCGGCTTATTCGGGGCTGCACGCCCCTGGCATTACGACTGCCCCATAACTATCGTGTGGGGGCTCATCGGGATCGGATGTGCCGTCACCCCGCCGAAACCCGCCTCGTGGTACATTTTTGCCAGCTCACTGAAAGTATAGGCGTCACCCGCTGCAGTGGATGTCAGCATGGTCATGCTGAAAGCCGCGGGCATGGGTGGCGAAACCCGGTCTTCGTTGGGCACGAACTCCAGCGTTGCGGCACGCCCGCCGGGCCGCAGGGCGGCGCGGACCTTTTTCATCAAACCCACGCAGGTCGCCGGATCGAAATGATGGAGAAAGTTGGTCAGAAGCACCGCGTCGTACGGCCCCCCGAAGTCGACCTCGAAGGCACTTCCCGGCAGCATATCATAGCGCTCATGCACTCCCGCCCTCCGCGCATTGTCCAATGCCACGCGCAGCACGGGGGCCCAATCGAGACCCGTAACTTTAGCCTGCGGGTTCTGTTTGGCGATTTCGATACCGAACAGCCCGTGCCCGGCGGCGATATCCAGTACCTTCATCGGACCCGTATGCCCCTCCAGCACCACCGCACCCAGAGGGCCGGCCATGGGCGCCATCATCGGCGCCATGGTCTCTGCGAACTGGATCCATATCGGATTGTCCGGCTCCACGCTGCCTTCCCCCGGCAGGATGGTTCGGCCGGCTCGCACGATATCCGCCAGTTGGTCGTAGGGAGCCCTCATGGCCGGGTTGCCAAGGAACTGCGCGACCGAGGCCAGACAATGAGGCGACCGCGGATCCAGAAAAGCTGCGCTCGTCGGAGTGTGCTTGTAGCAACCGTTTTCCTTGGCCAGAACCCCATGGATGGTCAGGAAATCACACAGGATCCTGATGCCCCGTTCTGATGCAGAGCATTGACGGGCAATCGACGCCACATCCCCCGGACCCTCTCCTACGGCACGGAAAATATCGAGATCAATGGCTGCCTTGAGAGCAGCCGTGCGCTGATGCGCCTGCAACATTTCGAAAACCAGTCCTGGTGTCAGCGGACCCTCGGGATTCTTTCCACCGTGCATTTCCATTCTCCCCATTTTTGGTAAAAATATACGGCTCCCCAGCGATGAGCGCAATACCTCAATCCATCAATATGAAATATATTGTCAAAACCAACATCGGAGGTCGAAAGAGATAAATATTAAAATAGCTGGAGTTATAAGCAACAGGATTGGATGAACTGACCACGCCATAATAAAACCATGCAGGCCCCGCAGAGCACGGTCACGTGGTTTTGTTTAACCACGAACCACACTAAGACATCAAATTTTTGTGGTCTCAGCGGGCTTTGTGGTTCAATCCATCGAGAGTGCCAAATATCCGGAGAGTTCCTGCCGCGGCTATGCGGTTTATTGAGAATAGAAACTTGTCTTTTTTTCGGCATCGGTATCGGTATCGGAATCGGGGTCGATAGAAATCCAACCAATGATTGCAATAACGACCCCGATACCGATTCCGACCCCGAGTAGAAGTCGTATGCTGATGATTTTGGGTCATCGTTGCGAAGGTTCCCGAGAAAGGCCGCCAAGACCGCTTGAAGCTAGCAGGAAAGGATTTTTCCCCGGGTGTCAGCACTAGGTAGGGAGAGGAACCTGAAGGTCACGCGCCAGGGAAGCCAGGCGATGCCACAAATTATCCTCGATGGGAATGCCGTCGCGCAGACGCTCGGCTTCTTTGCGCCACTCCGGATCGCCCGCAACCAGAACCTCCGTGTAACCCTGGGCCGTCTTTGTTGCTTTGACCCCGCTGACGAGTTGCTCCATTCTTGACTGGAACCGATCCAACGGCATAAAACGCGCGATGTCAATGGCGATGAAAGTGTGGGTAGTATTCATCTTTCGATCTTTGATGTGCAGTCCGCCGACCTCGGCACCCATAGTGCCGCCTCCCAGCACTCCGCAGAGGATCTCCACGAGCATGCCCAAGCCGCTCCCTTTGTAGCCGCCGAGTGGCATGAGCAGCCCCTGCATTGCCTCGGCGATATCGACCGTGGGAATGCCATCCGAATTCATGGCCCATCCTGCCGGGATAGTCTTTTCGCCGGAGGCAGCCGCTTTGACGATACGGTTTTTGGCTACTGTGGTCGTCGCCATATCCAGCAGCCAGCCGCCTTTTCCCGTGCTGGGAACCGAAAGGCATATCGGATTGGTGCCGATGCGCCCCTCCCTTCCCTGCCAGGGAGCGACGATAGGGGAGGCATTGGTCATCACCATTCCCGCCATTCCCGCCGCTGAAATCCGAGCAGCCCAGAAGGCTGCGATTCCGAAATGATTGGATCGGGTCGCGATCACCATTCCCATACCGAATCTTCGGGCCGCTTCTACGGCAAGGTCGCAACAAACGGCCGAGACATGCTGTCCGACGCCATGCTGCCCGTCGAATTTCAGGCAGGCGCCCGATTCGGAGATCACGCGGCCGTCAACGTTCGGATCGATGTTGCCGGCCCGGAACTGATCCACATAGTACGGCAGCAGCAGCACGCCGTGCGAATCAACTCCCCGCAAATTGGCAGCCACCAGGCAATCAGCCGTCAGCCGGGCTTTAGCCTCCGGCACCCCGATGGCGCGAAGGATTCCCTCCACAAGAGCCTTAAGCTTTTCACTGTCGATGGTCAAAGGCACCCCCCTTGGCTTTAAGCCGGGACATTTGTATCCTGTGCCGCTCCACCGAAGCAAGGCCGAAAATAGGAATGTCGTATCGATGGCCTTCGCGATCCATTTCAATCAAAGGCTTCAATGATCTGCAGGATGCTGTTGGACTTCCGTCTCAACCAAGGCATAGTTATTGTTTCAGGCAGGGGATTTGTGAATGGGGACTGCGATAAAGGATATTCCAACAAGCCGAGCCGGGAAGATCGCGTTTCTGCTGGTTTTCTTCGCCGGCATTTTTCTTCCGGTTGTCTTTTCCCAGGCTCCGGCTCCCGCGGCGGCTGAAAAGCCTGATCTGCAAATGATCCTCGATAAGATGGCCGAGCACAAAAAGCAGAGGGACAAAGAAATCCAGTCGTTCGGCGTGGATCGCGTTTTCCGAGTGGAAAACAAACGATTCCGGAAAGAAGGCACGCTCCAGGCAAGAATGATATACGTCGCGCCTGAGGAAAAGCTCTTCGCCGTCCAATCCTTCAAAGGCTCCGGGATCGTTCGGACCAGGGTCCTGAATCGCATGATCGAAGAGGAGCGGGCGGGCGCACACAGCGACATTGCGGCCAAAACAGCCATTCTTCCATCCAATTACCAGTTCGAGTATCTGCGCCAGGAGATAGTGAAAGGCCGGCAGCAGTACGTCCTGCGGGCAATACCGCGCGTGAAGTACCGGCTCCTTTTCGATGGCAAGATCTGGGTGGACAGCGAGGATTTTGCCGTCACCAGGATCGAAGCCCGTCCGGCCGTGAACCCATCATGGTGGATCAGCAAGGCCGAGTTCATCCATGAATACGAGCGAATGGACCGTTTCTGGTTCCCGGTGCGCAACAGCTCGATCTCCAGCGGGTTCTTTCTCGGAAAGACCACCACTGAAATGCTCTACACCAATTACCAGATCAACACGCCGGGGCTGGCCGAAGAAGCCGACGAGATCCGGAAGCGGGGAGAGAAGCTGGAAATCCAGCTCGACGCCAAGGATGCAAAGCGAGATTAATGATCGAGGGGTTTGGTCATCACGAAGGCATCTTCACCCGTGGGATAGTAGCCGCCAATCCGTCGCCCGCGCTGATAGCCGAGGACCCTATAAAACTCCTGCGCTCCAAAATTCTCGGCGCCGACCTCAAGGATGATGCGTGAGGCTTTCCGCTGGATGAATTGCTCCTCCGCCAGTTCCATCAGTTTCCGCCCCAGGGACAGCCGGCGGTAGCCCTCCAGGACATCAATGGTTATGATTCGCCCTGTCCCGGGATTTTCCTGTCCGGCGATGATGAAGCCCGCGATCCCAATCCCACCATTCTTTCCGTCGGAATCGGTTACTGCGGCAAACCCGAAGGATCCGGGCAGTGAGAGGAGCCAGCGAAGCTCCGGGTAGGAGTAAGCTATTCCCTCGGGAAAACAAACCTGGTCTATCGCGTACAGTTCATTGAGATCTGAAGAGCAAAGCGGCCGAAGCCTGATCGGAATCTCAGACGAAGACGGCATCGATTCGCCTCCCGCGCATTTTTCCCGCCCCGGGCATTACGTGAGCGCCAGGGCAATGGCCCCCATGATCCCCGCGTCGTAGCGCAGGCGGGCGGCTTCCACGCGCAATCCGGCTGCGGCTTCTTTCAGGCTGTAGCGGGGTATGGCTGAACGAAGAGGTTCCAGAAACAGCGCTTCCGGCGCTTCAGACAGCCCGCCGCCAAGAATGACGGCTGCCGGGTTTAACAGGCTTACCGCCGTGCCAATTCCCTGGGCCAGGTCTTCGATAATCTCCAGCAGCAGCAGTTGTGCGGTTTTATCCTGCCGTGCAGCCAGATCGAACAACTCTTTCCCGCTGACCGGCCTTCCGAATGCGGCGCCGGCGCGGCGGCCAATCGCCTCGCCGCTGGCGCAGGATTCCAGGCAGCCGCGCTTGCCGCAGGTGCAGGGAGCGCCGCCACGCACGACGGTGGTATGTCCGATCTCGCCCGCCAGGTTCTGCGCCCCGCGAACCAGCCTGCCTCCGGCGATGATACCGCCCCCGATTCCGGTTCCGATATTCACGTAGAGAAGGTCCGAAAATCCCTCGCCAGCGCCGAAGCGCCATTCGCCCAGGGTCCCAGCATTGGCGTCGTTATCGACAACGACGGGGATTCCGAACCGCTCCTCGATCCTGGAACGCAGCGGCATCCCGGCCCAGCCTTCGACGTGATGGCTGAGAAGCACGACGCCCCGCTCGTAATCGACGGGTCCGCCAAAGCCGATTCCGATCCGTTCCACCTTGAGGCCGTTGCGCTCCGCGCCTGCGGACAGTTCCGCAATGATTTCCGTGATGAGCTGGACCCCGGCTTCGGCGCCCCCGCTGCGCCTGGTCGGCTGTCTGACCTTTGCATGCAAACGGCCGTCCGTGCCTGCAAGCCCTCCGGAGGTTTTGGTGCCTCCCACGTCGATGCCTATCAGCATGAACCCGATTCTCCACGCTTGCGATCGGCTTCTGAGTTTCCTGTTCTCAGTCGACCGCGCCTTCCATAAAGGCGTAGATCATGACATGGGTCAGGATGAAGAAAGAGTCCTCGAGCCGGCCCATGTGGGGGCTCGGCACTCCCAGTGTCAGATTAGCCATGTCTTTGAGAGCCCCTCCTCCCGATGTCGTGAGAGCGATCGTGCGACAGCCGACGCTCTTCGCGTACTCGACCGCACGCAGGACGTTCTTGCTGTTCCCGCTCCCGCTGATGGCCAGGAGCACATCTCCCTCCTGCGCAAAATTCTTCAGCTGTTCTTCGAAAACGCAGTCGTAGCTCACATCGTTCGCATAGGCGGTAAGGGTGGAGATGCTGTCGTTCAGGGCAATCATTTTGAAGCGTTTCGGGTAGCCGTACGAAGCCCCTTTCACGATATCGACCACCATCTGCGAAGCAATCGACGCACTGCCGCCGTTGCCGCAAATATAAATGAAGCGGCCGTTGTCTCTGGCTTCCTTGAGCCAGGCGACGGCGGCGCCTATCGCTTCGGGGTCGAGGCCCGAGATTGTCGCTTTCAATTTTTCAAGGTAATCCGCCGCGTATTTCATACCATCTCCCTCAATTGCGGCAAAGACCGCAAAACCAATCGAACCGCTAAAACCACAAAGACCGCAAAAGTTATGTTTATAAATCTTTGTGACTTCGCGGTTCTATCCGTCCAGCGCGCCAAGTTTCCGGAGAGTGCCTGCCGGAAATTCGTTTTAACGAGAACCTAATCCCTGACTCATCCAAAGGGCGAGCCTCGGGCCCAATTCCGCCGGAGTGGCGGTCCCGGTTGTAGCCAGCTGCTGGATGGTGATGGATGCGATCAGGTTGGCCATGAGGGCCGCTTCTTCCAGCGAGGCGCCGGCGCAGAGCGCCAGGACGGCCCCGGCTGTAGCGCTGTCGCCTGCGCCTGTCGGATCGGTCGGCTCGTCGACGCACACGCCCCGCACGAGGACCTGGGACGAATCGCTGATCCATATCCCGCGCCGGCCCGCGGTAACAAAAACCGGTCGGGTGGTCCGCCGGCCGAGTTCCTTCATTGCCTGGCGGAGAATTTCATCGCCGGCCGGCTCCGGCGTGCCGGGGAAAATTTCGCGCAAAGCTTCACCGGCGTTCACCTTGATGATCAGGTTGCGGAATCGCCCGATCCGATTCCGGCTATCAGCCCAGAAAACGACGCGCGGATGAAGATCCGCGAGCTCCGCAAGGCGGGCCCGAACCCTTCCGGTGACGATGCCGCATTCCGCTTCCTCTACCTGGTCCAGCACGATGACGGCATCCAGGCCCGGCAGAAGTTTCTCCAGGTCTGAAAGCACTTGTTCCTGCACATCTGCCCGAATCGCCTTCCGGTTCTTGGTATCGTAGCGCTCATGCTCGCCTGACAGGTCCGCGGTCCGGAGGTTGCGAGGCTTGAGGTAGGTCGGGGTGAAGGCTTCGGGCAGAATTCTCAGCCCGGCGTTGTCACAGCCCAGCGAGGCGAGGCAGCGCCGGAGTTCAAAGCCTTCGCCGTCGTCGCCGGTGAAACCCAGCATGTGAAGCTGTCCGGCTTTCAGGGCAGCGAGGTTGTTGACCACTGTTCCCGCAGCACCCGGGCTGCATCGGATGGAAACCACCTGGTGTGCAGTTTTGCCGGTTTCGATGGAAATTTCACCCAGGGCCGGATCGACGTCCAGGTATTTGTCGAGGAAGAAGTCGCCCAGAACTGCGATCCGGCAAGCCGGGAAGCGCGCGATGAGTTCCTGAAGGCGTGCTGCATCCATGGATTTCAGCGCTCCACAATCAAGTGATACAGGGTCGGCACCGTGCTGCGGTGATCCCCCTGGATATAGTAGCTCTGACCGCCGTCGGCGACTGTCCGCACCAGGATGGTCTTGAAAGGACGGAAGTAATACCGCGGATCGGTTTTCGGGGCTTCGCGGTCCAGATCATCGTCGCCCAGCGGCACCAGATCCATGACGGCGGTGGTGAACTTCTGGATGCTGCGGCCCTCCGCGTGGGCGACGTTTCGCGCCATCGTCAGGGCTTTCAGATAGACCTCGGGTCCCATGACGGCGGTGCCGATATTGAGCAGAACACCACCCTCGAGGCCGCAGACGCTTTGCGTATACACCAGGAAGTCGGCATAAGATGCGGCGCCCGTTGAGGCGCCGTCGAAGTTCGGGTGCTCGTGAATGATGTCCTGTCCGATCGCCACATGCACCGTCACCGGAATTCCGAGCCGGTAGCCGGCAGCCAGTACACTGGTTTCAGCATAGGGGAAATTCTCCTCCACTATTTTGCGGCCGATCGCCTCGCCGAGCCCGATGCCGTCCCTCTGCCCCTCCTTTGCGGCGATATTGATTCCGCCGGTTTCGTTCCACAAGCCGAACTCGCCGCTGCGGACGTAGCGGGCGACGCTCTCGCAGGTTTGGCCGATAAGGGCCAGTTCGAAATCGTGAATGGCGCCGGCGCCGTTGAGTGCGATGTGGGAGATAAAGCCCCGTCTCATCAGATCGATCAGGAGCGGAGCGGTGCCCTTGCGCAGAACGTGAGCGCCCAGCATCAGGATTATCGAGCTCCCGTTTCCCGCCGCCTGCCGAACATTCCCTGCCAGGATCTCCAATGCAGGGTGGCCGCACGAGTCAAACGGGCTATCGGGATAGAGCAGGGTGCTGCGGTCGAGATCATGAACCCGCTCCCTCAACGGCTTTAATTTTAAACGGGATCTGTCGAACTGTTGGAATGGCATGGCGGTTTCTCAGCCTCGGTGGAACAGGTACTGGAGCAAAGGACCCGATTCCCGGAAATCGGGAATCACGAGATCAGCCCCGACGCCGATCAACCGGTCGCGCTTCCAGGCGTCGGCTTTTCCGCTCCTCCCCGCTTCGTCGCTCGCCACGGCTACGGCGATGCCGCCGACGGATTTGACGTTTTCTATTTCCACATACCCGTCGCCGAAAGCCAGCAAAGCGTTTCCCTCAACGGCGTTTTCTCTGAGGATTCTCTCGATGACCATCTTTTTCGAGAAGTTCTTGAAATCGTCGATCGCGCCGTAAATGCGTTTTCCGAAATAGGGGATCAGGCCGAGGAGGCCGGCTTCTTCCATCACGAATTTTTCATCGGTGCCGCTGGCCAGGTACATCGGCACACCCGAGTCCCGGAGGCTGGTCAGGAGGCCGATCGTGCCCGGCACGAGGTAGTCCTCCGGGCGTTGGCTCCCCGTCCGCAGCGACTCGCGCCGCACGCGGATCCGCTCGAGCAGCAGTTCGTGATATTTATTCTTGTAGTATCCGGGTTCCTGCGGACTACCGCCGCGCGCGCGGATTTCCTCGGCCAGCTGGATCATCTGGTAGATGGTCTGCTTGCCGTTGAGCTTCATCACGAAGTCGAAGCAGAGGCGGTAAAGCGCCTCGGGCGTTTCTTTCGTGCCGGTGGCCCGGAGTTCCTCCACCATCATCGGCACCATCACCTCCGGCCAGCCCTCGCGAATCAGGCTCAAGGTGCCGTCGAAGTCGAACACGACATGGCGGAATCGGATCGACGGATCGACCTCGCGGATGATCTCGATGGAAGTACCCATGAGGAAGCGGGACTGAATTTCGCCGCTTACGGTGCGCCGGTAATCCTCCTCGAGGTAGGACTGCGTCTTGGGATCGGTCGAATTGTGCATGAAAATAGCCCTGCCCGAATCAGTTATCGTGTAATGGCCCTACTTCGTCTTGATTTCGCGGATCTTGATGTTCCGGTACCAGCACTCGTCGTTGTGATAAGTCAGCATGATCGGGCCCTGGATCTTGGTGCCGAAATCGGGGTACTTGGCAAATTTGCTTTTCGCCAATCCCGCCTTGACCTGTTCACTCCCGAGTTCATAAGCCAGCACCATCTTTCCATTCAGCCAGTGCTCCACCTTGTTTCCCTGCACCACGATGCGCGACTGGTTCCACTCCCCGGCTTTCTTGAGCGGCCGCTCGGCGGGAGCCGGGATCACGTCGTAAAAAGCTGCCGTGGCGTGATGAAGCCCGACTTTGCCATCCGGATTGGATTCGTCATCGATCATCTGGTATTCATGACCGGGAGCGCCGGGACGATCTTCGGTGACGAAGTACTTCACGCCGTTGTTGCCTGCTGGCGCGACCTTCCATTCCCAGCTGAATTCGAAGTCATTGAATTTGTCGACGGTGATCAGCTCCTTGCCTTTCACTTTCGGGACTGTCTTCAGCAGGTGGTCCTGAATCTCCCATCCGGCTTCAGGCGGGCCGGCGAGTTTATACCCGCGCCACCCCTGCAGGGTGTTGCCGTCGAACAGCAGACGCCAGCCGGCAGCTTTTTCCTTTGCAGTCAGTTGGTTTGGATTGGTATCGGCGGCAAACACCAGCCCGCATGCCAGAAAAACAGCAACACAGATAAGGGCGAATCTTTTCATAAATCTCTCCTTGGGGCGATTCTGCATTTCGTTCCAATTCCGAATTGGACTGACGTTCCAGGAGATACTTGAGGACGCTGTCAGAACGCGATTTGCTTTACAACGTTTTCACGATTCAATAAATCTTGCCTGAAAAACATGAATTTACAGATCTCGAAGACCCAAAGAATTATAAACAAAACCTTTGCGGTCTTTGCCGCAATTGGATGATTCCCGCTGCGCGCAAGTCCAGTTTCTGTTCTCAATAAACCGTGCTTGCATGGCTCGAACTCTCCTGGAACCGTTAGTATTATAGATGCACCGCCACCATTCTCCTATGGAGATAGCGCTCGCAATTCACAGAAATGACGCGGGGTTTCAACGAGGAAAATAGGTGTAAAGCATCACAATCAGTCCGATCACGGAGGCGAGCACGATGCTGTGCCGGAGAGTGAAGCGGAACAGGCGCGACTCTTCACTGGCCGCCATCCCCGTCGCCGCCGCGGCCACGGCGATGCTTTGCAGGCTGATCATTTTGCCCATGACGCCGCCGCTCGAGTTCGCCGCCGCCATAAGTACCGGATCGAGACCAAGGCGGCCGGCCGTGACCACCTGCAGGTTGCCAAAAAGCGCATTGGCCGAAGTGTCGCTCCCGGTCAGGAATACTCCCAGCCAGCCGAGCAGGGCGCTGAAGAACGGGAACAACATCCCGGTCGCCGCAAAAGCCAGGCCGAGCGTCACCGTCGCACCGGAATAGTTCATCAGGAACGCAAGCGCCAGGACCGAGGCGATGGTCAACATCGAGAGAGCCAGCTGCCGGCAAGTTGCTGCAAAAATTTCAGCCGCCTGCCTGAACCGAACCTTCAAAAACAGTAGAGATAGAAAGCATGCGATCATGCCGGCGGTTCCGGAGGCTCCCAGCCAGTTCAGGGTGAAGATCGCCGGGTAGGGCGATGGTTTGGCGACCAGTGGTGGAATTCTTTCGACCAGGAGATGCAGGCCAGGCCATGGGATCTGGCGTGTGACCGAGTTCAGGACCGGTCGAACGCCTTCCTGCCCCCACAAAAGTACGAGCAGAACGAGGAGGAAATAAGGAGACCAGGCCATCAGCGTCTCGCCGACCGGATGGCGCGTGTGGTTCATCCGCGTGTGGACGGAGCCCTCCAATTCAAAGTCGTCCTTTGGGTGCCAGAGCCGCAAAAAAATCAGGAGCGAACCGATCGCCGAGAGCGAGCTGACGATATCCGTGAGCTGGGCTCCGAGGTGATTGGAGACCCAGTATTGCGCGAAAGCGAAGGAGCCTCCGCACACCAACGCCGCCGGATATACGCCGCGCCACGCACGCCACCCTCCCATTACCCAGATCAGATAGCTGGGGACGATAAGGGAAATCGGCGCACAAATCCGGCCCACCGCGCCGCTCAGCGATTTCAGGTCGAGGCCTGTGATTCCTGCCAGGGTGATGACCGGGATTCCGATAGATCCAAAGGCGACAGGAGCGGTGTTGGCCAGCAGGCAGATCCCTGCGGCATAAAAAGGCGAAAATCCCAGTCCTGCAAGCATGGCCGCTGCTACGGCGACGGGAGTGCCGAATCCGGCTGCGCCCTCGATAAAGGCTCCGAAGGCGAACGCGATCAGCAGTGCCTGTAGCCGGCGATCGTCGGTGAGGCTGCCGATAGAGTTTTTGATGATTTCGAACTTTCCGGTGGCCACCGTGATCTTGTAGAGGAAAATGGCCCAGAAGACGATCCACCCAATGGGGAAAAGCCCAAAGGCCGCACCGTAGGCGGCGGCACTCGCTGCGAGCCCCATGGGCATCCCATAGGCGAGGATGGCGATCATGGCCGCGGAGGCGAGCCCGATGGTGGCGGCTATCCAGGCGGCGGTTCGTTTGACGCCCAGCAGGTATAGAAGTACGAAAATGGGCAATCCGGCTATGAGTGCCGAAATCCCAAGGCTGCCTGCAATCGGAGTGTATTCCTGCTGCCACATATAGGTGGGCGACCATACCATGGAAGCTCTACTAGATGTCAAGCGCCACGGGATGGCTTTAAGCTATTAGCTCTTAGCTTTTAGCTTTCAGCTGACGGTGTTGTGAGGTTTTGGGGGCGCCAACTTTTCATACTACTCATACGAATGTTACTGCCTGGATTCATTGTTAGCTTTTAGGTTCTTCGTGATTGCGAGTGCCTGGTTTTATAAGCCGCCGAGTTGGACCCGGATCGAACCACCAGGAGCTAAGAGCTAATGGCTAAAAGCTGATTTTTTGTTGCCATCCCGCCGTCTCGGGTTATCCTATGCGGCGCACCGGGAAACCGACGCGCAGGAGATTGACGGATCATGCTTTTGAAGCCCCTGGCCCGGGTTAGAAACATCGGCATCATCGCGCACATCGACGCGGGCAAAACTACCGTGACCGAGCGATTCCTCTATTACGCCGGCCTGACCCACAAAATCGGCGAGGTTCATGACGGCGATACAGTTATGGATTTCCGTGATGACGAACGGGAACGAGGCATTACCATTTCTGCCGCCGCCACGACATTTCTCTGGAACGATCACCAGCTCAACCTGATCGACACGCCCGGCCATATCGATTTCACAGCTGAAGTCGAGCGCAGCCTTCGCATCCTGGACGGAGCGGTGGTAGTTTTTTCCGGCGTGGAAGGGGTTCAGCCGCAGAGCGAGACGGTGTGGCACCAGGCGGATCATTACGGCGTGCCGCGCATTGCCTTCATCAACAAGCTGGACCGCGCGGGCGCCGATCATGAGAGGGTCCGGGCTGAAATGGAAACCCGCCTCGGAGCTCGAGCTGTATTCCTGAACCTGCCTTACGGCCTCGAAGACCGGCTCAATGGCGTGATTGATCTTTTGAGTATGAAATGGCTCTATTCGGATCCTTTAAGCCGCGGACGAGATGTGGAGACGCGCGAGATCCCCGCCGAAGCCGTGAAGCCGGCACGGGCGGCGCGCGAAATATTGGTGCAGCGGGCGGCAGAGGCGGTCGATTGGCTGGCCGATCTTTATCTCGGCGAGCAGCCGATCACGGAGGATCACCTGGTCCGAGCCATCCGTGAAGCAACGCTCTCGCGCCAACTGGTTCCGGTGCTGTGCGGCGCGGCGCTGCGCGATACCGGCATACGGCCGATATTGGATGCCGTCTGCCACTACATCCCCTCGCCACTCGACCGGCCGGCCGCGGTCGGCCATGTCCCGGCAACGGGCGCCGTTGCAGAAAGGGCCCCCAAAGCCTCAGGCCCCTTTTCGGCTCTAGTATTCAAGGTGACGGCGACAGCCAGCGCCGACATATTCTGGCTTCGGGTCTACTCGGGCGCCTTGCGGGATGAAGACCGCTGCCTGCATCCGCGAACCGGCACCTTGCTGCGGCTCAAGCGCTTCCTCCGCATTTATGCCGACCGTTCCGAACCCGTTGCCCGAGCCGATTGCGGCGACATTGTGGCTGTCGCCGGACCCCGGACCATCGTGACGGGGGATACGCTTTGCGACCCAGCCCACCCCATTAGTTTCGAAGCCATGCATTTTCCCCAGCCGGTGGTTTCGGCAGCTGTGGAAGCCCAGACTTCGGCAGACCGGGAACGGATGCTGGACGTCATTTCCCGTCTCGCGCGCGAGGATCCCACCTTCACCCATAAAACCGACGAGGAAACCGGCCAGCTGATCCTATCGGGGATGGGCGAGCTTCATCTCGAGATCCTCCAAAACCGCATGCAGCGCCATTTCAATGTGTCGGCCCGGCTGGGCCGGCCGCGCGTGAGCTACCGGGAAACGGTATCTTCCTCCGGTATCGGCACGGCGGATTTCGACAAGAAGATCGGCGACGTGCGTGTAGTCGCCAAAGCTTCGGTGGAGGTATCGCCGCGTCCGCGTCCTGCCGGCGACCACACCTGGCCGCCGGTGGAAATAACCCTTGAAGGACAAGCGGCACTGCTCTCGCAGGTGCTGCAGACGGAAGCCAGGGCCGTGATCGAAAGCATCTGCAACGGAGGTGGCGTCAACGGCTACCCTGTGGTGGACATCCGCGTGCGCGTGTATGAAGTGACCATGAACGAGTCGCCCGACCTGTTGATCCCCCTTCGCGCCACCTTGACCCTGGCGATGCGCCATGCCTTTACCGCCGGGTCGATGATCCTTCTCGAACCCATCATGAACCTCGAGGTGCGGGTCCCTGAAGCGTTTCTAGGGGTTGTCGTGCGCGACCTGGGAGCCCGGCGTGCTGAAATCCGGGAGAGCGAGGTAGCCGGCACCGCTGCGGTTTTGCGGGCTTTTGTGCCGCTGGCCGGGATGTTCGGTTATTCCACCGACCTGCGCTCTCTCACCCAGGGCAGAGGCAGCTTTTCCATGGAACCCTTCGATTTCCAGAAGAAGCTGTAATCCGGGAAGGCCCACATATCCCTCCCATCCACCCGGTCTCGGGATTCATACCCGATCCCGCATGGACCGGCTATTACTTTTGAAAAGCGGCACGGATCAGGGCAATAGCCTGCGGCGCGTCCTGCTGCATATCCTTGGTGCCGGCCTCGACGGAAAGCCTGCTGCAATAGCCTATGCGCCGGAGCGCCTCAAAGAACCCCGAGTAATCGCACCCGTCCCCCGCCTTCGGATAAATCCGGCCGGCCGGGTTGGCGATGTGGGCGTGCAGGATGCTGGACCCTGCCCGGTCAATGTTCGTGAGATCCTCTTTCTGGATGGCCATGTGATAGAAATCGACCAGCAGCCGCACGCTGGGGTGATGGACTGCCTGCACCAGGGCAAGCCCCTCCGCTGCCGTATTGATGATGTTCGATTCCTGAGGGCGTAGCGGTTCCACCACGATCGTGATGTTGTGAGCCCCGGCTTCCGTTCCGGCCAGGCGGCAAAACTCCACAAGCTGCTGGAAGGCTTGCTCCCTTGAGAAGCCCTCAGGAACGTTGCGCGACCCGGAACTGCCGAAAACCACGATCCGGATACCGAGGGTTTCAAGCCGGCCCATGGCCTGCTTCAGGTAGACGGACTGCACGGCCGGATCCACGGCGGGCCCGGTTACCTTGATCTTCCCGGGAAGGAAGACATTGGCGGAAGGAGTGGAGATTTTCAGCTCTTTCAAACGAGCCGCGTATTTTTCGAAATCGGCTTCCGTCAATCCGGCGATTTCACTCACCATGGGTTCGAGATAGTCGAAACCGGCGGCCTGGACGACTTCCATATCCTTGAGGGGAGCGCAGCAACCCACCAGGATGCGGCAAGGCTGTTTTTGCTGGGATGATATCGTGGCCGTGGCACTCCAAAAGAATGAAAACAGAAGCCCCAGTATCGGCTGAATCACTTTCATCAAATTCCTCCGGTTGATTTGGGAATTGTTCTACCGGATGGAGTTTATACGGCTATTACTCTCTGTGAATGAAAATAATCCCGAGAATAGGTCATTTCTTCTCCCACCCCCTGGGGCGTCACATCATTTTTTTGGCGGTCTTTCCGGCCGGTTCATCTTGCCTTCGGGCCTGCCCTCCCGATCCCGGCGCTGACCGGGTTGCGTGTTGCAGGAGACGTTGCGCAGGCATAAGATATTGCCTGATGCATGGTGCATCGGGGTGGAATTCCGGGCTGTGGGTCCCGCAGGAGATCTTCCCTCGGCTCCGGCCACTCGCTTGCGCTCGGCGAGGGGAACTTCCAATCTCCGGGGAGGGTTTATGATCGGCAGGGAAGCCGGGCTCAATGGGATACAAAACACGGCATCTCCGGATGAGAATGTCACCCGGAAACGACATCACTACAAGCTCCCGGTGGAACGGCCCTTCATTGCTTCGGAGAGGGATTCAACCTCGATTCTGATTGGAGGCCTAACCAGGCGCCACGACCGCTTTATTGAAGCGGTTTTCGAGGGTTCCGGCTATCGCTGCATTTCGCTCCCGGTCCCCGACCGGAGCGCTTACATGCTAGGTCGGGAATTCTGCAACAACGGCCAGTGCTGCCCCGCTTATTTCACCGTCGGCAATCTCCTGAAGTACCTGAAGGGACTCGAAGACCAGGGATTGTCTCGCCGCGAAATCATCCAGCGCTTTGCCTTTTTCACGGCCGGCTCCTGCGGCCCCTGCCGTTTCGGCATGTACGAGTCGGAATACCGCCTGGCTTTGCAGAACGCCGGTTATGACGGATTCCGGGTTCTTCTTTTCCAGCAGGACCACGGCATTTTCCAGAAGCACGAGCAGCCGGGGCTGCGCTACAGCATCGATTTGGGCTTCGGGATGTTTCTGGCCCTGCTGCTGGGTGATTTGCTGAACGATCTGGCCGAGCAGATCCGGCCTTTTGAAGTGCATCCCGGTGAAACCGACCGCGCGATAGAGGAATGCACTCTGGACGTGTGCGACCTTCTACACAACCGGACGCCGTTCGATCTCGACCGCCATGTTTCGGCTCGCACCTCCGCCTGGCTGCTTCGTCACCCCGGAATCCGGCTCGCCATCATTCTTTCGGGGCGATTCCGGCACCGGTTGTACGGAACTGAACTCCGGGAAAGCCTTGCCCGCTGTCGAGCGCGACTGGACCGGATCGAAGTCGACCGCACCCGGGTCAAGCCGATCGTGAAAGTAATTGGCGAATTCTGGGTTCAGACCACCGAGGGCGACGGGAGCTACCGCATGCTGCAGTTCCTCGAGACAGAAGGTGCCCAGGTTCACCGTGATCCAGTGTCCACGTGGGTTACCTATCTGCTGAACCATGGCGGATTGGGGCTGAAACAGAGAGCCGGCTTGAGTTGGAGGCCGGGCCGGAAAGAGCGCAACGGGCTAGGGAAGGAAATCGGCCTCCGGGGCAAGCTGCTCGCGCTCTCGCTTGGCGAAAAATTCTACCAGCGCCAGTACCAGCGTCTGGCAAAGGAATTGGGAGCGCTTGCCCGTCCCCTGCCGGACCAAACGACACTCGCACGTTTGGCCAGACCTTACTACGATCCGCTGTTGCGAGGAGGCGAAGGGCACCTGGAAGTTGCCAAAAATATTTACTACACCTCCCGCGGCCTCTGCCACATGGTCCTGAGCCTTAAACCGTTCGGCTGCATGCCGTCAAGCCAGTCCGACGGAGTCCAATCGAAGGTAGTGGCCATGTGCCCGGACATGACCTACGTTCCCATCGAGGTATCGGGCGAAGGGGAAATCCATGCCCACTCCAGGGCGCAAATGGCTCTGGCCGAAGCCAAGGCGAAAGCCCGGCGTGAGTTCGAAACGGCTCTGGCATCGACCGGGCACAGCCTGGAAGAGCTCCGAAAGTTTGCCCAGGAAAGGCCCCAGCTGTGCAAACCCTTTTATCGGGTGCCGCACCGACCGGGTGTAGCGGGGACTGCCGCCAACTATGTGCTCCACTTGAGTGACTTGATGAAACAAGGGGCGTAGGATCGCGATCCCCTGTAATTCTCCGACAAACTCGTGGCATGGGAAGGGGAGATGTTCAGACTCGGTATCGATATCGGATCCACAACGGTCAAGGCAATTCTGGCAGAGGATGCTTCGGGAAAAATCCTCTGGCGCGACTACCGCCGGCACGAGACCCGCACGGCCGAAATGCTGCTGGACTTTCTCCGCCGAATCGAGGCGGAAGCCGGGATCAACAGCAGCAATTGCCGCATTTTTTTGACCGGCTCCGGCGGGGGCAACTTCGCCTCGCTGATCGGAGCCCGATTTGTCCACGAAGTTGTAGCGGCAACCCTGGTGGTTGAGAAAAAACATCCGCGCGCGTCGGCCATGATCGATCTGGGGGGGCAGGACGCCAAAATCGTCGTTTTCCAGCATGACCCGGGCGGTGGACCGGTGCGCAAAATCCCATCCATGAATGACAAGTGCGCGGGCGGCACGGGGAGCGTAATAGACAAAATTGCCGCCAAACTCGGCCTTTCCACGGCTCGCCTCGTGGACCTTCAATACGCGGGAGTGACGCTCCACGCCGTGGCGGGGAAATGCGGTGTGTTCGCTGAAACCGATATCAACAGCCTCCAGAAACGGGGCGTCCCGCCGGAAGAATTGATGGCCTCCTTGCTCGATGCCATAGTGCAGCAGAATCTCAGCGTGCTCGCCCGCGGTTCCACGCTTCACCCGGAAGTGCTCCTGCTGGGCGGGCCGAACGCTTTTCTGCCGGCGCTGCGCTCCGCCTGGAGGGCCCACATCGGCGCGCTGTGGGAGGAGCGGAAGGTTTTTCTGCCCGAGGGCATGGGGATTGAGCAAGCGATTTTTGCCCCTGAACACGCCGAATATTACGGCGCCGAAGGCGCTGCGGAGTTCGGGATGGCCGAGGAGCCCGGGAACGACAACTACGTGGGGACCGCCGCGCTCGAAGCATTCATATCCCAGGGCCGGTTGCACGGCAGATCCTTCCCCGCCCCCGGCCTGGTCGGGTCCAAGGCCGAAGCCGAGGCTTTCGCGAGGGAATTCGCCCCGCCGGCTTTTTCCCCGCCCATTTTTGAATCCGATGCGGTGGTGCGCGGTGCCGTCGGGATCGACGGCGGTTCCACATCGACAAAAGCGGTTTTTATAACCGAAAGCGGTGAGGTCCTGGCCAAAGCCTACCGGCTTTCGCGGGGGAATCCCGTGGAAGACACCGTGGAGATGTTAGAAAACCTCCGTCGGCAGGTCGAGGCTCACGGAGCCGTGATGGACGTTCTGGCGGTCGGCACCACCGGTTACGCCAAGGATTTCCTGCGGGATGTGTTCCAGGCCGATGTGGCGCTGGTGGAGACGGTTGCTCACACCCGCTCCGCGATCCGGTATTTCGGCGAACCCGACGTCATCGTCGACGTGGGCGGGCAGGATATCAAGCTTATCCTGCTCAAGAACGGCCGAGTCAAGGATTTCAGGCTGAACACCCAATGCTCCGCCGGCAACGGCTACTTCCTGCAAGCGACGGCGGAGGCGTTCGGCTGTCCCGTGGAGCGCTATGCCGAGACCGCTTTTTCCGCAACCTCGATGCCCAATTTCGGGTATGGCTGCGCGGTCTTTCTTCAGTCTGACATCGTCAGTTTTCAGAACCAGGGGTGGAGCCCGCCGGAAATACTGGCCGGCCTGGCAGCGGTTCTTCCTAAAAATGTCTGGCTCTATATCGCCAAGATCCCGAATCTTCCCGAGCTCGGCACGAAGTTCATCCTTCAGGGCGGGACCCAGCGAAATCTGGCTGCCGTAAAGGCGCAGGTCGATTACATCCGGGAGCGCTTTCGCGGATCGGGGCATGAGCCCGAGATCCACGTGCATCCTTATTGCGGTGAGGCCGGAGCTCTCGGTGCAGCGGAGGAAGCGCTCGAGCTCTGGAAGTCCGGCCGTCGAACGACGTTCATCGGGCTCGAAGCTGTCCGCACCATCGAGTGCCGGGCCTCGCAGGGGGAAGATACGCGCTGCGACTATTGCCGCAACAGGTGCGCGCGGACATTTATCGAGATCCGCACCGGCACCGGCCGGGATCCGGCACAGGAAACTCCGCGCATTCTGATTGTGGCACCCTGCGAAAAGGGGGCTGCGGGGGATACCGAAGCGCTGCGGGAGATTCAGGCGAAAGTGGGATCGGTGGTGAAGTCCAATCCCAACCTGGTCGATTTCGCCGCCCGCGAAGTCTGGCGCCACCGCGCCGGCCGGCTGGTCGCAGATCCGGTGTCGCGCTTGGGCGCCGCCATACGGCCGGGGCGAAAGCCCCGCATTCTCGAAAGCAGGAGCCGCTTGAGGGTGGGGTTACCCCGGGCGCTGCATCTGTATACCTATGCGCCGCTCTTCCGGCGTTACCTGGAAAGCCTCGGAATCCGGCCGGGCAACATCGTTCTCTCCGATTTCAGCAGCGACGAGCTTTTCCGCGCCGGAGCGCGCCGGGGCTCGATCGACCCCTGCTTCCCATCGAAGCTTGCACTTGCCCACGTCCACAATCTTCTTTATGTGAAACACCGGGAGAAACCTCTCGACTGCATCTTCCTCCCGAAGTTCGATGTCCTGCAGACGAAGCTTTATGGGATCGGGGCCAGCAATGCCTGCCCGACCACGGCTGCGACACCCGAGGTTGTGAAAGCAGCTTTTACCAGAGAGACGGATGTTTTTTCCGAGCTCGGGATTTCTTACCTGGATCCGCTTGTCGATCTTTCAGACCCGGCACTGCTTGAAATGCAGCTGTTCCAGGCATGGGATCCCCTGCTGGAGCTATCGCCGCGGGAGAATGCGCAGGCGGTAGCCGAGGGCTTCGAGTCGCAGAAGCAGTGGGAAGCCGAGCTGCGGACTCGTGCCCGCGAGGCGCTGGACCAGCTGGAACGCGAGCAGCGAATCGGCATCGTCGTCCTGGGGAGGCCTTATCATCACGATCCCGGCATCAACCATGGAATCTGCGAAGAGCTTCAGAAAAGGGGATACCCGGTTTTCTCGCAAAGCACTCTGCCGCTGGATGAGGATCTTCTGGAGCGGCTGTTCGGCGACGAAGTGAGGGCGGGTGACATCCGTCACCCGATGGAAATCCAGGATGTGTGGAAGCGCACTTTCTCAGCGGGCGCTTCGAATAAACTGTGGGCCGCCAAGTTTGCAGCCCGCCACCCGAACCTGGTGCCGCTCGAGTTTTCGAATTTCAAGTGCGGACATGATGCGCCGATTTATTCCGTAGTCGAAAAGATAATCGAGTGTTCGGGCACTCCGTATTTCGCTTTCAAGGAAATTGACGAAAATCGTCCAGCCGGCTCCATCAAGCTCCGCGTCGAAACCATAGACTATTTTCTTCGGCATAGGGCCTGACGACTTTCATCCCCCCGGTAATCGCGATTTGCGAAGGTATTGAACCGCCAATCCTGCACCCAATTCAGTTTCTGGGGCCCGGCTGGAAGGGAATCCCGAGAAAAGCCGCAATCCTGCCGGCGACATCCTTCAAGGAAATCTCCGGAGTCCTCGCGGGAGCGAGCCCCTTACCCCACGCCAGAAACACAGGCCGGTAGCGCGTAGGCCAGTGACCGTGAGTTCCGATTTCTCGTGGCTTGGAAAATTCCTCTCCACTGGCCGCTGTCCCGAACCAGAATCCCTCCGCTGGTTCGAAGACGGCCGTCTCACCGGCAAGGCGCGGGGCAAAGCGGGCGATTTCCTCCTTGGGAATCTCGCGGCCGACACCGTGTTTCGCTTCCGTCCGGAGCTTGCGCAGAAAATCAGCGGCTTCGCCGGTCTGTGCAACGGCGATTCCGCCCATAGGACGGATGCCGGCAACGCCGGCTGCCTTCGCCAGGACCAACAGGTTGACGTCACGCTCGACCCGCTCGAATCCGTGATCCGACATCACCACCAGGATATATCCGGCCGGCAACTCCGCCATCACCCGCCCCAGCATCTCATCCGTGTACTCCAAAATGGCATTCGCTTCACGCGAGAAGGGCCCGTTGTCATGGGCCTCGGAATCGAGGTCGACCATGTGAACCAGCGTAAGATCGGGACGGTGGGTTTTCAGCAGGTAGAGCGTGGCGAGAGTCCGGGTGCGATCATCCATCCACTCCTGGGGGAAGGAGGGGTAGGCCTGGCCGATGCGTTCCGAAAGGCCCGGAGGAGTCTCCTTAGAAGCGATGGATGGGAGGTCCATTGCGCCGCCGCGCCTTTTCACAAAATATTCCGGCAGGTTATAGGTAACCGGGGCATCGACGGTGACCGGCCAGGTCACCGCCGCGGTTTTTTTGCCGGCCTGGCTGGCAGCATCGAGCAGGGTGCGCGCTTTTAGCAGGTTTGCACTCCAATAGTAATCTCCACCCTCATCCTTGGGCCGCCGGTTTCCCAGGATGCCATGGATGGTCGGGTCCACGCCGGTGATTATCGTCGTGTGGGAAGGCCAGGTGGCCGTAGGGACTACACCGGTCACTCCCTTTGCCCATTGGCCTTCGCTCATCAGCCTGCGGAGGTTGGGAATCTTCAACCCCAATCGGTCGCATCCTTCCAGATATCGGGAATCGAGACCGTCCACCGAAATAACGACCACCGATTGCTGCGCATAAAGATTGAGGGTTGTCAGAAGTAGGGCAAAAATCAGTTTCATGTCCGGATCCTTTTAATGATTGCTTTAAGCCGATTTTTCTTTCGCAAGGAGCCTTCATCAAGAACATTCGGGACACCGCTCGATTCAATGTGCCTCCGGCATGCTGAAATGAAATGCAGCTCCGTATGAATAATCCTGCGCTGGATGGAAGGGATGGAAGCTCCAATCGACAACCTTTTAACGGTGGCTAATATATGGATTGCCTCCCTCATTTTCAAGTTCAGAAACGGACCGGCGAAACGCGGGAAATAAGCGAATAAGCGCGGCCCGGATCGCGCGGGGTCGATCCGGGGTTTGTGTTAACCGGACACAGGTTTATGATGTCACGGAGTTCAATGGAGGATGGTGAGCTATGGTGGAAAAGGGAAGAGTCAAGGTCGGAATCATCGGCTCCGGTTTTGAAGCCGACATTCATGCCGAGTCGTTTCGAATGGTGCCGGACGAAGCGGAGGTTGTGGCCGTGGCATCTCCAACTCCGGGGAACGCCGAAAAGCTGGCCGCCAAATACGGAATCCACAGAGTTTTCCGCGACTATCGCACGATGCTGGCCGAAGAAGACATCGAATTGGTGACCATCACGGCTCCCAATTCCCTCCACGCGCAAATGACCGCCGACATTGCCGGAAGCGGAAAGCATGTGGTCTGCGAGAAGCCGCTTTGCATGACGCTGGAGGAGGCGGATTTCATGATTGATGTCTGCCGCAGGCATGGGGTCTTGCTGCTGTACGCCGAGGAGCTTTTCTTTACACCCAAATATGTCAAGGCCAAGGAAATGGCGGACCAGGGGGCATTCGGCAAGATCTATCATGTCAAGCAGAGCGAGAAGCATTTTGGCCCGCATGGCGATTGGTTCTGGGATGTCGAAAAATCCGGCGGCGGAGTTTTCATGGACATGGGGTGCCACGGTATCGCCTTCTGTTACTGGTTCTTCGGCCGTCCGGAAATCAAGTCGGTTTACTGCCAGATGGGCACTTATGTTCATGGGCAGAAAACCAGAGGAGAGGACCACTCGATCTGCATCCTCGAATTTGCGGGCGGCGCAGTCGGCCTGGTGGAGGATAGCTGGGCGCGCCGCGGCGGTATGGATGACTGCATCGAAATCTACGGCGAAGGCGGCGTATCTTACGCCGACCTGCACATGGGCAACGCCCTTCCCACCTATAGCGAATACGGCTTCGGATACGCGGTGGAAAAGGCTCCGTCCACCCGGGGATGGACCTACCCGGTTTTTGAGGAGCTCTGGAATTATGGTTTTCCCCAGGAAATGAGGCACTTTGCGCGTTGCGTGCGCGGCAAGGAGGCTCCGCAGGTTACCGGCGAGGACGGCCGCCTGGTTCAGGAGGTCATGCTGGCAGGCTACCAGTCCGCAGGCCTTGGACGAAAGGTCGAACTGCCCTTCCGCCCGGGAGGGGTCCGGAAGCCGATCGATCTCTGGTTTTCTCCCTTAAAATAGGAAATGGCGAGCTATTGCGGGCCGGAGAACCGGCCGCAGGAAAAGGAGTGCCCATGGCACGAATGCCGCTCCTCCAGATCCTTGAAGAATCCGAACTCGCGGCAATCAAGGAAACCAGCCTGGCGATTCTCAGGGATACCGGTGTACGGGTGCATCATGACGAGAGCCTGGATCTTCTGGGTACATCAGGCGGCATTATCGATCGCGCACATAAAATCGCCCGGCTACCCGAGACGTTAGTGCTGGACAGCGTTGCGAAAGCCGGGAAGCGGTTTGTGTTGCACGGCCGGATCCGCAGCAAGGTCGCACGCTTCGGATATGGGGATCTCGTCCTGATGTCGAGTCCCGGGCAATTTGCCTGGATCGACCTTCATTCGGGACAGCGCCGCCCGGCGCGGCTTCAGGACTGCCTGGATGCAATCCGGCTGGGCGATGCCCTGGACAACGTCAAGATCGTCGGCGCCATGGCGCAGCCCGAGGAAATTTCCGAGAAATGCCGTGATGTCGTCCTTACCGCCGCTTTGGTGAAAGGCAGCGGTAAACCTACACGCTGTTGGGTGCGCAACGGCGCTACCGCCCGATACATACTCGAAATATACCGGGCCGCGGCCGGCGGCGAAGCACCCCTGAGGTCGCACCCGATGGTCGAAGCCTTCCTCGAGCCGATCAGTCCCCTCCAACTTCCCCAAGACGGGCTTGAAATCATGAGGGAATTTGTACTCGCAGGCCAACCGGTAAACATCGGGCCCATGGCCATGACCTCAGGCACGGCTCCGGGCACTTTGGCCGGCACCCTGGCTCTCGAGAATGCCGAAATCCTAGCCGGGATTGTCCTTGCCCAGCTGCTGGCTCCGGGTGCGGCTGTGACTTATGGCGGTATCCCGCACATTATGGATCCACGCACTTCCATCTGCTCCTTCGGCTCTCCTGAACAAGGACTAATGGCAGCGGCGATGGCGCAGATCGCGGGCTCCTATGGCTTCCCATCCTATGTCAATGCGGGACTCACCGATGCCAAACTGCCGGATGCCCAGGCAGGCATGGAGAAAGCCGCCACCCTCCTGATGGGCGTGCAGGCTGGTGCGGACACCTTTGGGCATGCCGGCATATGCGGGACCGACCACGCCGGCAGCCTGCTCTGGCTGGCTTTCGACAACGAGGTCATGAGCTATGTCAAACGCATTGCCCGCGGCTTTGAAGTGGACGAAGAGCGCCTCGCAGCCCAGGTGATCCATGGCGTAGGCCCCGGCGGCAACTTCCTGGCCGAGGACCACACGGTCCGCCACTTTCGTGAAGAGATGTGGCTGCCCGGTCCCATGTGGACGCGCCAGGCCTTCCATTCCTGGCAGGAAGAGGGAGGCTGCGCTTTCGCCGAGCGACTGCGATCCCACGTTCAGCAGATCCTGTCACGCCACCAGCCGGATCCGCCCGACGAAGGGCTGGCGCGCGAAATCGACCGCATCGTTGCCTGCGCCCAGCGGGAGTTATGCCTTTGATCCCGGCTGGGGATCTTCATACACCCGCGGGCTGCAGGATCTTGAGGTCAGGGAAATATCTTCTCAGGTAGCCGCGGTCTCTTGCGGCCAGGGCATGAGCCTGTTTGACAGCATGCGCCGCAACCACGAAGTCCGGGATGAGATGTGTTCCAGGGCCTCCCTTCGCCCGGTATCGGCGAAACATTTCTCCGGCCAGGAAAGCAGCCTCCGGACCAACCGGGTCGAAGCTGATACCCAGCGATTCCAGCCTGTCTTCGAGCTCTGTCCTGTGGAGAAAAAGCGGCGCTATCTCGGCGAAGACTATTTCGCAGATGATGAGATCCGATTCTCTTCGCGCGGACACCAGTACATCCACCCAATCCCGGGCATCAGCTTCAGCTTTGAAAATGCTCCATAGAGCCGAAGAATCAATCGCCGTTTTCATGGTTTTTCAGGGAAGGGTCAACCGCGCCACGGGTTTCATCGAGCCATTGTTTTGAGGTCGGGCGCTGTTTCTTGCGGCAACACCCGATGGCTTTATACATTTCCATAGAATCGAAGATCTTGGTCGCTTTCAAGAAAGCTGCGTTTTCATCGAACTCCAGAACCTGTCCCGGCTTCAGATTCAACTTGCGGCGGATTTTGACCGGGATGGTGATCTGGCCCTTGCTAGTTATTGTGCCTTTCATAACCCAATTGTAAGGAAATATTGTAAGGAATAGAAGTCAAACATTCAGGTTCCGTTACATCCTCGCCTTTTTTGCTTGTTTCAGCTGCCGCCCACGTTAGTATCAAAGGTAGAATAAGGCGCCTGCCTGGAAATTCTGATGGGGCCGGAGACCCGCGGTGCCCACTCCCCCGCCGAACCTCGCAGGTGCGGGGACAACCCGAGCATCCTGGCTGCTTTTGCAGCGTGTGCTCCGCTCGGCGGAGAGAACCTTCTGCCTGGAAACAAGGATGGATCGGTTTCACCTCACCAAATGGTATCTGGATTGCGCTCACGCGGGCGGGGAAGCCTTCATCGGCTATTGGGCAGAGCTCCGCTGGCGCCGAATCAAGGTGCGATATGCCAGCACCATGCTGTTCGCCGGGGGCGTGCTCCAGGAGCGCTATTCGCTCCAGCCGGGACCGGAACCGCAGATGGCGGACGGCCTGCTGAGATGGGATTGTGAAGCTCTCGAAACCCGTGGCCTGTGGGCGGCGGCCGGGCCCTCCCCGGAAAAGCGTATCCTGGACCAGCAGGATAGCGGCCGCCTGGAATGGCACTGCCTACAGCCTTTGGCCGAAGCCGATGTCATTTGCGAAGGACGCAGGGTCCGTGGACAGGGCTATTCCGAAAAGCTGACGTTGACCATCCCGCCCTGGAATCTGCCCATGGACGATCTCCGGTGGGGGCGCGCTCATTTTCCAGGCAGGTCAGTTGTCTGGATTGACTGGACAGGGCCAACGAAGCTGCGGCTGGTTTTTGTGAATGGGATGGAAGCCGAGGGTGCCTGGATCACCGACGATGAATTCGCCACATCCCGGATTGCGGTACGGCTTACCGCAAGGCAGGTGTTGCGCGAGGGCCCATTGTCGAGAACAACGGCGGGATCGATTCCGGGCGTCCGCCAGGCCCTCTCCCGCGCCGGGCTTCTCCTGGACGAGCATAAATGGTTTTCCATGGCGACCCTTGAGGAAGGCGATGCGGTGTTTTCAGGGACAGCCATTCACGAGGTGGTGAAATGGCGCTGAAGGTGCCATCATCGCTGGGGAAAATTCTCTATGGCGCGCTTTTCATTCTCGTGCTGCCCGTGGCCCTGATCGGCTGGACGTACGGCGCTCGCACGAATGTCAGCCTGCCGGCACTCAGCAGTCCGGCTTGGGGGGGGGCCACTATCGCCGCCGGCTTCCTACTGTGGATGGCGGGAGTGCTTGCCCTGCACTTCAAAGGGGGCGGCCTGCCGATGAATGCATTTCCTCCTCCGCGTTTGGTCACAGGCGGTGTATATGCTCTCATCGCACACCCCATTTACGTCGGTTTCACCCTAATGTTATTCGGGGCGGGGCTTGCCGCCGGATCTGCTGCCCTTCTGTGGCTGGTTGCGCCGGTGATGGGACTGGCCTCGGCCGCGCTCTGGTGGGGGTATGAGCGTATGGATCTCCACCATCGCCTGGGGGCTCCGGTTCGGGCAGCCTGGTTGGGAGTGCCGCTGGCCACTTCCGATCTCCCTTTTCTAATGGAACGGCTGGGAGCTTTATCCCTGAGCCTCTTGGTGCCGGCGATGGCGGAGCTGGCGCTTCATGGGGCCGGCTTTTCCCCTTCATCCATTTCCATCGCGGATATCCGCATTCCGGCTTGCATTGCAACTTTGATCTCCGCAGCTCTGGCATCACGCAGCTGCGCGGGATTGCGGGACATGGTGCTCACATCCTGGACGGGAAGCCTCTCCCTGGCGCTGTTTATGCTTCTCCTGCCCGCAAATTTCTTTGCCGGCCCGAACCCAATCCAGGCCGAAGCGGCACTTCTTGCCCTGTCATTCATGATCGGATTAGCGACGCTGCTAAAAAGCCTGTCCTGGATTCCGCGGGCCGTCGCACTGGCTGCCGCGCCGGGGGCAGGGATTTTCCTCGCTGGCAATGGCGGATGGCCTTCTGGGGAGTCGATTTTCGGCGCCACCGTTTACCTGCTGGCTGCGGTGCGGTGGCCGCTCTGGAGAGCGGCGCTGCATCTCTGTGAGGCCATCGCCAACTGCTGGAAAGAAAGCGATTTTGGACCTGTGCGCATTATTCACATCGGGTGGTTGGTTGCCCTTCCGGCGCTGGGAGCCGCGGCCGGTGCCGTGGTCCTCGATGGGCCGGGATCTGCGGCGATGGTCGTTTCCGCCATCGCTTTCATCATCGTCGGCTCGGCTTTATGGGCGCAGCTTATCGAGGGCTCCCCATCGCTCTCCCGCCCCTATGGATTCTTCGGCGGCGTGCTCGCCATCGTGCTTTTCGCCCTTCTGGCAGCGCCCTTGACCTTCGGCACGTCTCGCTGGCTGGTGCTGGCGACGTTCGCCGCTGTTGCGCCGTGGGGCCAGGGTTTTGCCCGGCTGCGCTGCTTTGCGAACGGCTGCTGCCATGGCGCCCCTTGCCCCGCCTCATGCGGTGTGGTCTACAGGAATCCGCGCACCAGGGTAGTGCGCCTCGTGAACCTGGGAGGCGTTCCCATTCACCCGACCCAGCTCTATTCGCTCACCGGGAATATCCTGATTGGGGCGCTGCTGCTTCGCCTCTGGATTGAAGGCGCCCGGCTCGCGCTCATAACCGGACTGTATTTTGCTCTCATGGGGCTTGCGCGATTTGTAGAGGAAGCCTGGCGCGGAGAACCGCAAACCCCGGTTTACGCCGGGCTGAGGCTGTACCAGTGGGTTTCCATCGGGTGCCTTGCGGGTGGCGCAGCCCTGACCGCTATTCCTGGAAGCCCTCCCGCTCCCGCACCGGCCTGGAGCCCCGAAGCGCTTACCGCCGGTCTCTTTGCCGGGATTCTTGTCTGGCTCGTGGCTTCGGTTGATTTTCCCCGCTCTCGAAGGCGCTTTTCCCGCCTTGCATGAATATCGAACCGCTTTCCTGGGAGCCGGGATTATCAGCGCGGAGATGCGTTCCCGGGTGTCCCGGGGATCAATCGAAGGCCGGCAAAATCACCGCCCGAAGTATTTCCAACCCAGAGTCCGATTCGGCCGGAACTTCGATCGGTCAGCCGCGCCACATCCAGTGAGGGTTCGGGAGAACCATCGACGAACACGCGCACCCTTGCCCCGGTGATTTCGACGCGGGCATGGAACCAACCGTCAGGATCCGGCACCGGCTTGACCGGTTGCTCGAACTGAAGCGGGCGCTCGGAGCGCAACCGCTGCCAGGTGTTTTCCGGGTGCGAAATATATTGGACGCTGTGGCTGCGGCGCTCGGCTTCTTCGCTGCGGAAATTGAAAGGGCGGAAATAGACGGCTTCATAAGTTTTGTCATCCGCACCGTGGAACGCAATCCCGACGAAACTGCGCTGCTGCTGGTTTTTGCCCCGGATATCGACCTCCAGGGTCCCGGTGGCGAACTCGATGCCGGTCAGCCAGGCGGCGCCATCGCCGGCTTTTTCGTCAAGGCGGACAAAGGGTCTGGAGCCATCTTTCAAAGCTTCCATCTGGCGATTGAAAAGTAGCCAGTTTTTAGCCCCCGGATTTGAAAACAGGTCCGGTGCAAGCTGCATCCCGGATAGGGCAATACCGGTTGCGGGAACAGCGGCTGCGATCAGAAAGAGCGCTACCCATGCAGTACGATGCATCATTTCAATCCCTCCGAAGCTTATTACCAAAAAACAGCGTACACGGTTGCAGCCGTAACTTTGCGGCCTCTGCGCGTTGAAAACCATCATCAGGGGGCTGTCAGCTGGAGTCTGGGGGCCTTGGGCACCCGCGAAATGGCGAATGTTTCCCCGGCAGCGGGCACAAGTTTGAAGGCATGGTACCGGATCAATCCATATTCGGACTGCGGTTCCAGGAGGCTGGGAATGAGATTCGCCCCGGGTTGAACACAGGAGACAAAGAAATCGCCTTTGTGAGCCGTGATCTTCGTTTTTTCCAAGGCAACCTCGATCTTCTCCGGCGCCACGTAGTCTTCCTTCGACGGCACAATTTCCCGGACGCGATACGTTTCGACCTGGAGCTGCGTTTCCTTTGCGATCACCCCCACCTTGATGCCATGGCTCAGAAGATTATCTACCACCTCTTTTTGTGCGGCCGGCAGGAAATATCCGGCTGTCCTGGAAACTGTCAATCCCGACTGGACTTTCGGGTACCAGTTCTTCACCGTTTCCGTCACAACCTTCGGGTTCTCAACCGGGGCGGCCTTGCGGCCGGCCCCCTCGAATCGCTGGAGCGTGATTTCCGGCTCCGCAGGATCCCGTACGTACTGCATCCTCATATGCACACGGTTTCCGGCCGCCCCCTTTTTGGCGTTGTACAAGAGCTCAGTGCGCTGCTGCAGCACCATGGAGCGGATTTCGGTGGCGTGATCAGCGACATATTCGGTGAGGGCCCGGATGCCGGAGTATTGCCATCGGGTCCTGGCTTCGAGCGTGGGAATGTCGTGACGCGAAGCCCCTTCCTGAATGAATGACAGCGTTTCGTAAATGCCGGGGCCGTTTCTTCCGTCGTTCAGATCCGTAGTGCTGTAACGCAGAAGGGTTTCGCCCCCCGATTCAGGTTCCGGGGCGCCGGCTGCCCCTGTTCCGCCCACCGTATCGGAAACGAGATACTCGTGCCAGGTGAAGCCGTCCGCCTCGACTTTTTTGGCGATCGCCGGGAACAGGCGTTCGCGCGAGTATTTCTGGAGGCGCTCGCTGATATTCAAATTGGAAACACATCCGGTGTTTACCCGATAGTAGTCATCCCCTTTTTCATGAATGTCGAGGGAGGCCTCCGGCATCCAGGTGCGGATGACGGAGTGGATGGCGCGGGTTTCGGGGGCCTCGAGTTTCACATGGTCCCGGTTCAAATCCAGGTTTTGTTCGTTCTGGCGGCGGTTGACGAAGTTGCCGTAAGGATTGGCTTGAGGCATGACCAGGACATTGATTTTTTTCAGCAGTGGCTTGAGATTCCCGATCGCAAGATCACGGATCAACTGCAGCGCGGCCTCCTTGCCCGATTGTTCATTTCCATGCTGGGATGCCACAACCAGGTAGGTGGTCCTCTTCCGGTTCAGCCGGGCAGGCGAGTCAGCCCCTTCTTCGGAGAGGATGCAGAGCCGGAGGTCTACGGCGGGCAGTTCCTTCGATCCCAGGGTTTTTCCGACAACCTGAAGTTTGACCGACGGCGACGCTTTTGCCAGATCGGTCAGGAATCGCGCAACCTCTTCATGTTGCGTGTACTTCGAATACCCCGCCATTTCCGCCGGCGTTTTCAGCTCCGGGGCTGGTGCGGCCAATGCCAGTGCAACAAATACACAGGCGAAAATCACGGATGTAGCAATGCGGCTCCTTCTCGTCATACAAAACTCCTCCCCGTTTCCCGGTTCATAATACTTGTCTTGCCCGCCAATTTCACCTCGAAGACCTCCAAGACCACGAAGATGGCGCCGATCTGGTTTTTAGGCGCCGGCGTTATGATCAGCCGTTCGCCTCAAACGACAAGCCTGCAAAGGAATGGGATCGCTGTGGACATGCGCGGCAAAGCCGTCGAGCAGATGGAAAACCTGATACTGAAATAGCAGCGTCGTAGCCTTTGCGGTGTTCGCGGTTCAGATCTTTGGCAACTTCATGCCGCGGGAAAAGGCCTCTTCGTTCAGCGGGATCAGCGCGCATTTTTCTTTGAGCGCCAGCCGGATTGCGGTCAGGAACGAATCCGGGGGAAGGATCCCCGTCGTTGCCTGCAAAGCCCCCAATGCCACCACGTTTTTGACCACAACCCGCCCGAGTTCGCGGGCCGTTTCCGTGAATGGCAAGCCAAAGACGTGGACCCGGGCGGCAGTTTCGGGCACTTCGTGTATGACCGAGCTGTCATATAGAATGGTTCCGCCCGGAAGGACGGACGGCCCGAATTTGGCGAGGCTCGGGGCATTGAAAGCGACCAGGATGTGGGGCGTCGGCGATGCCGGGGAAAGGACTTCTTCCCGGGCGACATGGACGTCGGCGTAGGAAGTCCCGCCGCGGGACTCAGGCCCGTAGCTGGGGATGTGAGTGGAGTCGAATCCCTCGTTGATGGCAGCGCGGGTTATCAACATCGCGGCGGTTTGAGCGCCGTCGCCACCGGCGCCTGCGAATTTCAGGGATATGTCGTGGCTATCGATCTGTTCGGGAAATCCGTGAGAGAAGCGCTCAACGGATTCCGTGGATCCTTGCAGGAGGTGGAGGACCGGATCGGCTTCATGGATAGGCGGAAAAGGGATGACGGCCGAATAGCCTGGGACCGGTTCTTTTTTGACGCCGAGCGGGAAGACGGGGACCATGTTTTCCCGAACCCACTTTTCAGCCCCTTCCGAATCGAGGCCGAGGTGGGTAGGGCACTCAGCCAATACTTCAATAAAAGTGAAACCTGCATTTTCCATCTGGAGGCGGAGGGCCCGGGTGATCGCTTTTTTCGCGCGCGTCCTTTGTTTGTTGTCGTACAAAGCTACGCGTTCGACATAGACCGAGCCGTCTAATCCCGCAATCAGCTCCGCCATGCGCATCGGCATGCCCGCGGCTTGTCCGCGGCCGTAAGGCGATGTGGAACTCTTCTGGCCCATGAGGGTGGTCGGGGCCATCTGACCGCCGGTCATGCCGTAGATGGCATTGTTGATGAATATGACCGATATCGGGATCCCCAACTGGGCGATGCTCACGATCTCGGCCAACCCGATCGAGGCCAGATCTCCGTCCCCCTGGTAACTGACCACGATCGATTCCGGGTTCGCCACCTTTTGTCCGACTGCCACCGCCGAAGCGCGGCCATGAGCTGCCTGAGTGTTGCCCACGTCAAGGTAGTAGTAGAGAAAAACACCACAGCCCACCGGCGATACAGCGACGGTCCGGTCCTGTATTCCCAGCTCGTCGATGGCTTCTGCCAGGTATTTGTTCGCCAGGCCGTGCCCGCATCCCGGGCAGTAATGGGTCGTGCGGCCCTTGAGCCCGGCCCCGTGGGCGTGACGCTCAAACCGGTCGTAAAAGGCTCCTGGGGTCATCGCAGCACCTCCTCGCCCGACTCCACAAAGGAGACGATCTCCTGCAGCTGCGGAAGAATGCCTCCGTAATGCCGGATGTGTTCAATCGCGGGGAGCGGGTCACGGGTTGCCCGGCTCAGCGCAAGGCGAAGTTCGGCTTCGAGTTGCCCGTAGCTGGCCTCCACCACGATGATGCGCCGGCAGCGCCGGGCTGCAGGAAGCAGTTTGTCGATCGGGAAGGGCCACAGGCTGATGGGACGGAACAGGCCGGCGCGGATCCCGCGCTGGCGAAGCGCGCGGACGGCCCCCTTACACATCTGCGAGGGTGTATTGCAGGCCACCAGGAGGATTTCAGCGTCGTCGCAGTGGAACAGATCGGCGCGCTGTTCTTCAGCGTGCATCCGGTCGTACTTCGCGATGAGCTTCTGGTTGTGGATTTCCATGTCCGATTCGGCGAGCTGAATCGAGCAGATCAGATTGCGCCGGTGCATTCGGTCGCCCCAGACGGCCCATTCGGGGATGCCGGGCTTGCGCATAATACGAGGCAGAACGACCTTTCCCGTCATCTGCCCGAGGTAGCCGTCACCGAGCACGATAACGGGATTCCGGTATTTGAAGGTGAGGTCGAAAGCCAACATGGTGATGTCGAGCATTTCCTGCGGAGTTGCCGGGACGAAGACCAGTGCATGAGTGTTGCCGTGCCCCAGCCCGTGGCACGCCAGCTTGATGTCGGACTGTTCCGGCCCAATATTGCCCAGGCCCGGCCCTGCCCGCATGATGTCGACCACGACTCCCGGGACTTCCGCGCCGATCATGTAGGAGAATCCCTCCACCATGAGGCTGAATCCGGGGCCCGAAGTGAAGCTCATCGCCGGCTTGCCGGCAGCGCCGCATCCGTAAATCATGTTGATCGCGGCCACTTCGCTGACCGCCTGCAGGAATACGCCGTCGAGCTTGGGCAGGATCTTCGCCATGAGTTCGGCGCCTTCGGTCGAAGGAGTGATCGGGTATCCGAAAAAGTGGCGGCAGCCGGCCAGGAGGGCGCCGATGGCCGATGCATAGGTGCCTTTCAGCACCAGTGGTTCCATCTGCGGGAGTTCAATCTCCTCATCCGGGATGGCAACAGGCTCGGGCGCCGTGGTAGCCCGCGGCCCGAACAGGGCGGCGGGGTCCTCAAGCTCGAAGCTCGAATCCTCGCCCTGCGGGCGAAGGCCGTAAGGCTCCGGGCAGGCCGAGATGCAGAGTCCGCAGCCGTTGCATACGTCCAGGTCGAGAACTACCGGAGTCAAACCGGTCCTGGGGTTGATTTCGCTCCCGTAGTCGATGCAATGCTTCGGACAGGCGCCGATACAGCGGCCGCATCCTTTGCAGTATTCCGGGAGAACAAAGGGCTTGGGTCTTTCAGCAGTTCCGGTCTGAGAAGCCGGTCGATGGATTTCAGACATGGTGAATGACTCTATACCTGGACGCTAAACACTGCCCCGGAGGGCAAACTCGGCACTCCGTTCCCTGCCAGGTCCAAGTCTAACAAATTTCCGGGCAATTTCCGGCGAGATAATGGAAGGGCTCTTCGGAAACCTGGAACGCTCGACGGATTGAACCGCAATGCCCGCTAAGAATATTCAACGTAATCCATCGGCGTTTTGGCAGTCTTTGCGGTTCATGGATTGTAGGGGTTTTGGGCCAGGAACTGATCGATGCTGCGGCGGAGGCGCTGGACCTCGGCATGGGTCATCCAGGGATTTGCGAGATGGCGCATGATCGCGGTTTCATTCATTCCGAGCCTGATGCCCTCCTCAATGGCAACCGAATATCCCTCGATTTCGGTCGGCCGGTCGACGTAATGATAACGCTTGTCCCAGATGTCGATCCCTTCGGCCAGCTGCCGCAGGTGCGTGAGCTCATGCAGGAGATCCAGATACAGGTCACGCGGAGCGCCGGTGCGGTAGTATTCGTGTACCAGGACGATGGCCGGGGCTTCGTCGTCTACCCAGACATAGCCCTCGCCCACTTCCAGACGAACCCGGGCTAATTCCAGCAGACGATCCAAAGGAGTCAATTTCGTCGCAATCCGGCTCATAGCCGGACTTTCGACAATGCGCGGCAGCAGTTTCGTGTAGGTATACTCACCGGGAGGCAACGACCGGTTGATCCGGGCATATTCGGGCAACTCGACCATCGTCACCCTGCCGTTCCCGACGGCTCTTTACCCATCTTTTCCGCGATGAGCTTGAGCTCGGCTAGAATCATGGCGTAGTCACCTGATTGAACAACTCTATTCTCGTTGTCTTGCCGGATTTCTTTCTATTAAACCACCAATCGCTCTGCACCCAGGAGACGGGCGCTGTCCGAGAGCATCCCCAGGCGGTCAAAAAGGATCAACCCCTGACGAGTCAACATCCCCTCTTCCAGCTGGTTTGCCAGCCGGGTGCTTCTCTAAATGATTATTTTACCAGATCGGAATTTTCGACGTGGAGGATACCGTTTATTCGCGAGAATTATTCAAGGCTGGTTTCCGGCGATGTTCCTTATTCAGCCACACCAGGACTGCTTCCAGGACGCCTCCGCCCACCGCTAAGGCTTTATCCGATACCGTCAGGCAGTGGATCCGCTTGGCGCGAGGATCGATGTCTCCAATTTTGTCGCCATCGATCACCGCGCTGCCGTCTGCCAGGAGGCCGCGCAATAGGCCGGCGAATGGCGCATTGACCGTCTGATCGCCGATGCGGGCAACGACCTGCCCTGCAGCAAGCAGGGCCCCGATCTCGGCCGTCGTCTGCAAGCTGCCGCTGCATGGAGCGCGCAGCACACGCAGGGCGTCCTGGCCTCCGATCCGGTCCGGCGTACCGGTATTCGCTTCAGCCGATCCCTCCCAGTATACCCGCCCCAAGAAATGGCCCCGGTTGGTTTCGACGACCGCATGACAATTCCTGCCGGCGATAAAACCCGGCCCCAGGCCGATGACCAGAGGCGCCTGGTCCAGGCCCTCCTCCGCGGGACGCTTTTTCATGCGCGCGTCGACTAGCACGGATGGCCGCAAATCAGAGATTGCATCGCCATCCGGGTCGACCAAAACACCGATCTCTCCGCGTGCCGCCAGGGCGAAAGCGGTGGCCGGCGACTCGGCCAGCCGGGCACGGATTCCCTCTACCTCTGTGACGCGGCAAGCCACGGCACTGGCAAAGGCGACGGTTCTCCGGACCGCGAGCGGGCGCGGCAACTCTGTGATGACGAGAGGAAAGCCTGCCCTGACGAGGCGCACCCCTGCCCCGGTTGCCAGATCGCCTCCTCCTCGCATCAATATCAATGTATTGGCAAACAGCATCTTAAAAGGTGTCAGGCTTCGTTTACCCCAGTTTCATGCCAAACATCCAGCCGGACCGAAATCAGTGAAATGGATGCAATTCTAGCCTGACACCAATTTCTGCCAGACGCGCTCAGGCGTGGCGGGAATCTCGGTGACCCAGATCCCGGTCGCATCCGCGATGGCATTGACTACGGCCGGAGCCACCCCGTCCATTGGAATCTCGGCGATGGCTTTGACTCCAAAAGGATGGGATGGCTCAAAGGTTTCCACAAAGGCAACCTCGATAGAAGGCATCTCATCCGCGGTGTAAATGTGGTAGTCGGTAAAATTCCGCTGCCGCACCCTTCCCTCCGGATCAAAGCTCATTTCCTCGGTCAGGGCATACCCCAGGGCCTGTGCGAGGCCTCCTTCGATCTGACCCGAAGCCGTCAAAGGATTGACAATCCGTCCGGCGTCCACAACCATCACCAGTCGGTCGGGCGTGACCTGCCCGGTCTCGATGTCGACGGTGACTTCGGCAAATTGCGCGGCGAACGGCGGAGGTGAATCGGGGGAAACAAAGGATCCGATCCCCATGATCTGGTGTTGAGCCTCGTGATGCAGGGAGTTCATCGCGATTTCGGCCAAGGTCACAGACCGCCCGTCCGGAGCCCAGGCCCGGCGGTCATGTAGATCGATTTCCTCTTCCCGGACCGGCTCGTTTCCTATCCGACGGATCATGCGGGCTGCCACGCATCGGATCTGCTGGGCAACATTCTCGGCCGCATTCACCACCGCCCGGCCCGAAATGTAGGTCGTGCTGGAGGCGTAGGCGCCCTTGTCGAAAGGGGTGAAATCGGTGTCGCTCGAATACGCCAGGATGTCCTCTAACGGACAGCCCAGGATTTCTGCCGCCATCTGGGCCAAGACTGTGTCGGAGCCGGTTCCCAGATCCGTGGCGCCGCAAAGGAGGTTGAAGGAACCATCGTCGTTCATCTTGATACTCGCTGATCCCATGTCGAGGTACGGGATGGCGGTTCCCTGCATGACGGCGGCAAAACCAATTCCTCTCCGCAGCCAGGGCTTTCCCGGAATCTCATGCCAGGACGGGTTGCCGTATTTCCTGCCCCAGTCGACCATGCGCAAGCCCACGGCGACGCACTCTCGCAGGCCGCAGGAGCGGATGATTTCAGGCCGGGGCTCGCGCCCTTCGCTCCAGGCGCGGCTGAAGGGATGCTCGTCGCCGGCCTTGATGGCGTTCTGCAGCCGGAATTCTATCGGGTCGAGATGCAGCCTGCGGGCGATCCGCTCCATGTGAACGTCGAGCGGCAGGTAGCCTTGCGGCACCCCATAACCCCTGTACGCACCCGCCGGCGGAGTATTGGTGTAGACCACGTCGGCGTGGAACCTGATATTCGGGCAGGAGGCGTCGCCCGGATAGAGCGCCATCGACTTGTGGCCCGTGTTGCCGGCGACCGTAAGGGCATGCCCGCCATAGGCTCCGGTATCCGACAGAACCTTCATTTCATTGGCGACGAGAGTGCCGTCGCGCATGACCCCGGTTTTCATCCGCACCCGCATCGGGTGACGCGACCGGGATGCCAGGAATTCCTCCTCGCGGGTATATTCCAGGCGGACGGGCCTTCCGGTCGCAATCGTAAGGTGGGCCGCAGCATCCTCCACCAGGATCTCCTGCTTCCCGCCGAAGCCGCCCCCGATCCTCGGTTTGATCACACGGATCTGCTTGGGCTGCAGCCCGAGCACCGGCGCCAGGATCCGGCGGATATGGAATGGGACCTGGGTCGAGGTCCTTATCACCAGGCGATCGTTCTCGTCCCACCATGTCACCACGACATGAGGCTCGATATGAGCCTGCTGCACTTTTTGCACCGAGTACTCATCCTCAAAAACATAGTCGGCAGCGGCAAATCCCCGGTCCACGTCGCCGATATCGATCCTGATTTCGGCGGCAAGGTTGCGCGAGGGATCGCAACCGTCGAAAGGAACGTAATCCGACTGGGCATGGATGCGTGGGGCGCCCTCCCGCATGGAATCTCTGGGATCGAGGATCGCAGGAAGTTTCTCATACTCCACCTCGATCAATTCCAGGGCCTGCTCCGCTATTTCCGCCGTTTCCGCCGCTACCAGGGCCACGCGGTCGCCGACGAACCGGACGGTGTCGTCCAGGCTTACCATGTCGAGCGGCCCGGGAATCGGGTCCGATTGCCCGGCCGAAGAGAAAACCACCCGCCTAAGATTCTTGTGAGTGAGAACCGCGGCCACTCCCGGCAGTTCGCGCGCCTTGCCGGTGTGAATGCTTTTGATCCGGGCATGGGCGACCGGGGAGTGCAGAATTTTGGCGTGAAGCAGGCCGCGCATTTCGACATCGTCTGCAAAAGCAGGCTTTCCCAGGGCGAGCTTGACCGCATCGACCTTCGGCTCCGGCTTGCCCACCACCTTCCATTCGGCGGCTGTGCTTCGATGGATCGCCGGCTTTACGACGGTCGCGGTTCCCGGGGCTCCTCCGGCGGGCAGATCCGGCAGGATGCCGGGGAGATCTTCTCCGCCGCGTCCATCGCAGAATTCATCGGGGGCAGGGAGCCGGGTCTGGCTTTGAACAACCGGCGGCGGAGATGGATTTTCGCCGCGCATGCGGGCCGCGGCCAACAATACGGCCTGGACCGGTTTGACGTACCCTGTGCACCGGCAGAGAATGCCGCTCAAGGCCCGGCGCACCTCAGGCTCCGCCGGATTGGGATTGGTCTCGAGCAACGCCTTCCCTGCGAGCACCATGGCTGGGGTGCAGTAACCGCACTGGATAGCGCCGGTTTCCACCAACGCGCGCTGAATCGGGTGCATTCCGGTTCGCTCACCCACGGATTCAATCGTTTGTAGAGACCGGCCATCCGCCTGAGCGGCGAGCAGGATGCAGCTGGCTACCGGTTTGCCATCGAGCAGGACGGCGCAAGCGCCGCATTCGCCGCTTTCGCAACCATGTTTCACCCCGAAGAACCCCTCGCGGCGCAGCACACGAAGCAATGTTTCATTGAGCGCGGCCTCGAGAGTGAATCTTATGCCGTTGATTGTAAGGTTCAGCTGCATGATTTCTTGCCTGTTCGTCCAGTTGTTCTTGATTCCATGTTGGTCCGGGATTCAGAGGGTATCCAACGGTTGATTTATTGCAGAAATGCCCATTGAAAACAAAAGACTCACAGGTGCATTTTCACCGAAATTGGCGACCGCTGGTTTCCCTCTTTGTCCCAGGCCTGTCCAAATTTGGGTCACCTCTTTATTCAGACTGAATCCGAAATCAAAATGCAAGGCCCAGCGGGCCGACAGCGAATAGCCCCGGGCAAGCCCCGCAACGCGCGGCGCGGCCCGGGGTCCACGATAGGCATGGAGCTAGCCCTGGTAGGGGCGGCAGATAATCTGTCGCCCCCGCCGGAGCTCGGATCTCCACCAAACCCAACCAGGGGCTGCACCCCGCGTTGCGGGACTCTGGAGTTTGTACATCTTTCATATGCCAGCATCGAAGCGTGGCCTTCATAACTTGTGTTGGCCGCGTAGCGGCCATTTGAATTTAGGCCGGCCTTTCAAGGCCGGCATTATGGCCCGCAAGACAAAGCGCGTCGCGTAGCGACGCCTGACTCAGCCCCAGACATAGCGCTCATCGTAATGGATGCCATGTTCTTGGAGAAACTTCACATACTCTTCCTGAAAGCTCCTTGTTCGATGGTGTTCGCGCTGGCTTTGAATGTAGTGGATCACCTCAGGCAAATTCGACTTACTGACCGTATAGGCTCCGTATCCGTCCTGCCAGGCAAAGTTGCGCAATCCGTGAAATTCGTCATGAATCCACTTCGACGAGTCCCCCTTGAGGAATTGCGCGATCTGGCTGGGTGAAGAGATCGCTGGCGCCAGCACGAGGGCGTGAATGTGGTCAGCAGTACCACCAATCTGGAGGGCTGTCATTTTGTGCTTTCGGGCAATCCCGCCGAGGTATTCCCAGACTCGCTGTTCAATATCCGAAGTTAGACAGCGCACGCGATTCTTGGTACTGAAGATGAGATGATAATGAAGTGATGTATAGGTGTTTGCCATTCTAATTCTCAGTATGAAATCTATTCAACCGTCGCTACGCGACGCGCATCATCCTTTTGGCCTTAATACCGGCCTTGAAAGGCCGGCCTAAACTCAGGCGGCCGCTACGCGGCCGGACATTCATACAGCCGCGCTACATTCGTTTGATGCTAACTATCTGGCACTCACTACCGGGCACAAGCCACCTAATTTGGACAGCCTCGGGCTGAATCCCAGAACCACATGAAATGTGAGTTTTGAGGCTGCATCCTGATCCTATTCCCCCAAGACGCCGGACAATGCCCGCCGTATCAGCACCGGCAGGATCGCCCGCCGATACTCCATGCTCTCCTGACCGTCCTTCTCGAATTCCAGGGAATCGACAAATCCCTCCGCGATATTTTGAGCAGAAACCGGATCCGCATGTTTTCCGGCAAGGGCGGCCTCCAGCAGCGGCATCCTCATGGGCAACCTGCCTCGGCCCGCCACCGCGATGCGATACTCGGTCCGGGCCAATTCCGTTGCTGGCGCATATGATGCGACAGCAAGAATGGGCGAACTCCGGGGAGAGCGCGCGACCCGGCTCGAGCCCAGCCGGACCCCCGCGGGCGGGGCGGTTATCCTGGCCTCCAGAAGGATCCCTCCCCTGGTTCCAGCTTCAATGTTTTCGTACAGAGCCGGTAATGGCATTACTGAAGACCCGTCGGCCTTCCCGATGATCACTTCACATTCCAGGACGAGCAGCGCGGCTGCCAACTCCCCCGCCGTCCTCGGGGACAGCAGAGCGCCGCCGAACGTTGCCTGATTCAATTGGAGACTTGTAGCTGAACGGAGGACCGCTTCGTGCAGCAGCCCGCCGGCGAAATGCCGCACCTCGGGCTCGAAGAATGCGGATGCCAGGGGGGTCATCGCCCCGAGAGTGATTCCATCCGCGTCGCTCCGGATGTAATCGAGCGACAGGCTGGAAAGGTCCACAACGGCCTCGATCTCCCGCGGCCTGCCGGCGACCAGGGAGGTGCCCCCGGCGAGGGGGACAGTCCGGATCGTTTTACGGGAGAGGAGCGCGAGCGCTTCGGGTAAAGACTTGGGGCGGTGGTATTCTTTCAGATTTCTCATGGTCGGATCATTGGTATAGAGATCCCGGATCTGCGGGCGAAAGCTCCCGCATCTTCGTACCCTGCGTCGGCATGGCGCGCCACACCGATGCCGGGATCATTGGTCAGCACCCTTTCAATTCTGCCGGCCATTTCTTCGGTTCCATCGGCCACCGTCACCTGGCCGGCATGCAGGGAATATCCCATTCCGACACCACCGCCGTGGTGAAACGAAACCCAGGACGCGCCGCTCGCGGTATTGAGCAGGGCATTCAGGATAGGCCAATCGGCGACGGCGTCGGAGGTGTCTTTCATCGACTCGGTTTCACGGTAGGGCGATGCGACCGAGCCGCAGTCCAGGTGATCACGCCCGATCACGATGGGGGCCTTGAGAATGCCGCGAGCCACCAGGTCGTTCATTCTCAAACCGAACCGGGCCCGCTCGCCGTAGCCGAGCCAACAGATCCGTGCCGGAAGGCCCTGGAAATGAATGCGCTCGCGGGCGAGACGGATCCAGCGGCAGAGGGACTCATTCTCAGGGAACATTTCCAGCACAAGGTCGTCGGTTACGGCAATGTCGGCCGGGTCGCCGGAGAGCGCCGCCCAGCGGAAGGGGCCGCGTCCTTCGCAGAACAGGGGCCGGATGTAGGCGGGAACAAATCCCGGGAAGTCGAGCGCGTTGGCGACCCCGGCTTTCAGCGCCTGGCCGCGGATGTTGTTGCCGTAATCGAAAGTGACCGCCCCCTGCTTTTGCATCTCCAGCATGGCGCGGACGTGAACGGCGATCGAATCCATGCTGCGCTTCAAATATTCCTCAGGCTGCAGCCGGCGCAATGCCGCAGCTTCCTGCAGGCTCAGTCCGGCGGGAATATAGCCATTGAGGGGATCGTGAGCGCTGGTCTGGTCTGTGACGAGGTCGGGCACGAAGCCCCGCCGCAGCAATTCCGGCAGGACCTCGGCGCAGTTTCCCACCAGCCCGACGGAAAGGGCTTCGCCCCGTTTTGCGGCAGCGCGGACCAGGGAGAGGGCTTCCTCGAGATCGTAGGAAATACGGTCACAATATCCGGTCCGGAGGCGCTTCTCAATCCTTTGGGGATCGACTTCGATCCCCAGGAAAGCCGCGCCGGCAAGGGTGGCGGCCAGCGGCTGGGCGCCTCCCATGCCGCCCAAACCGCCGGAGACCAGGATTTTTCCTTGAAGGCTTCCCCCGAAATGCTGCCGGCCAGCAGCGGCGAAGGTTTCATAGGTTCCCTGCACGATTCCTTGAGAGCCGATGTAAATCCAGCTTCCGGCGGTCATCTGCCCATACATGATCAGGCCGAGCGCTTCCAGCCGCCGGAATTCATCCCAGTTGGCCCAGTTGCCCACAAGGTTTGAATTCGCGATGAGCACGCGGGGAGAGTACTCGTGGGTGCGAAATACCCCCACCGGCTTGCCGGACTGGACAAGCAGGGTTTCGTCATTCCGAAGCGTCCTGAGAGCAGCGACGATCGCGTGGTAGCATTCCCAGTTGCGGGCCGCCTTGCCGCTGCCGCCGTATACGATGAGCTCCTCGGGCCGTTCAGCCACTTCGTCGTCGAGGTTGTTCATCAGCATCCGCAGGGCGGCTTCCTGCTGCCATCCGAGGCATGTAAGCTTTTGCCCGCGTGGCGCCCGAATTTTTAAGGGGGAGGTTTCTCCCATAGAAGCTTCTCCAAGGAAGACATGCTAATACAATTGAACCGCGAAGGCCTCAAAGTCCGCAAAGAAATTTTGCAGTCTTTGCGTCTGGGCAGAAAATTCATTCAACGAGATTGCGATGTGTGGTCGTGAATGATCTTCCATGAATATTCATAAAAGCATCCCCGGTGGCTGCGTTTGGGTATATGGTGACATAATCAGGTCATCCATGAATGCGGAATCTGCGTTAAGGATCAAGGAGGCGAAACTATGGAAAATACGGCGGGCGGCAGGAAACCGGTTACGCTGACGATCGGCTGGATCATGTTGACGGTGATGGGCGCACTGCTGGTGCTGGGCGGTCTGGGCTCGCTCGGGACGGCCTACCGCACCGGCAATGAGTCGATTGCCGGATTGAAGGCGCAGGAACTTGCAAAGATCCATCCGGAACTTTTGCCGGCATTGCTCGGCCGCAGGGCAACAGCCGCATCCCTGTCTCTGATGGCGGGAATGCTGATTGCGTGGATTGCATCCGGCCCTTTCCGTCGCGGCGAAAAATGGGCCTGGTGGGCTATGTTGACAGCGATAGGTCTTGGAGCCGCAATGTCGTTGTTGCGGATTCCCGCGCTGGGATACAACGCGGGAGCGGTCAACGCCGCCGTTCTGCTGGTGTGGCTGCTGATCGCGCTGGCCGTTTCTTACCGCGACATGAAGTAGGCATGCCCGGGCTTTCAGGCAACCTGCCTCTGTTTGCCTCCCACGGCCAAGCCGCGCAGCTCCGGCGTGAATCTACGTTCCGCCATCCTCGCCAGGCGAACGAACGGCAAGCCGACCAGGAAGTACATCCCCGCTGCGAGAAGGCCGATCCCAAGGTAATCGTAATGGATGCTGGCCAACTGGCTGTAAGCCTTGGTCAGTTCGACCATGGTTATCACCGAGACGAGGGAGGAATCCTTCAGGAGGGCGATAAAGTCGTTTGTGACGGGGGGAATCACGAGCCGCATTGCCTGGGGAACGATTACATAGCGCAGAGCCTGGAACCGGCTCATACCCAGGGCGAGCGCCGCCTCCATCTGGGTCCTGGGGATCGATTGGATGCCCGCGCGATAATTCTCCGCTTCATAGGCGCTGTAGTTCAGCCCCAATCCCAGGATTGCCGCCAACATCGGAGAGAGCTTGATGCCGACGTGGGGCAGCCCGTAGAAAATGAGGAAGAGCTGGATCAGCAGAGGCGTCCCTCGGATAACCTCGACGTAAAAAGTGGCCACGCCCCTGACTGCGGCCGGCGAATATAGACGAATCAGCGCGATGAAAAGTCCCAGCGAGACTGCCAGGATCATCGAAAGAACCGAAAGCTCGACCGTAACGAGGGCTCCCCTGGCAAGCAGCGGAAGGTAGCTGAGATACCGGCGCGCTTTGTCGGCGACGGACAATGGCTGCAGGCGGCTTTTGAGGAACCGCTCATAAGCTTCTGCGCGTGCACTGCCGGGCGCATAGTCTCCGAACATCTCCGCGCACAAAGGTGTCCAGAGCTTCCAATTCTCGAGAATGCGCCTCAATTCGCCGCTTCGAATCATCTGCTCGAGAGCGGCGTTAATGCCCTGCAGCAGCGCGGTATCTTCCTTACGCACTCCGATGCCGTATTCGAGGCGGCCTACCGGCGCGCCGGTCAGCTTGAGCTTCGGCTCATGGGGCACATTGTAGAGTGCAATGATGTGATCCATGAGGACAGCATCCAGCCGCTCGTTCATCAGGTCTTCGTAGGCGTTCACCTGGCCGTCATAGCTGTGGACGCGAAGGTCATGGCGCGCCTCAAGAATGCGTTGAGCCAGGCTGCCTTTGAGCGTTCCGACGTCGCGGCCGCGGCAATCGTCCAGCGAGCGGATATCGTTGTTTCCGGCGCGCACGGCGATCTGCTCGAAGGTTATGTAATAGGGGCGGCTGAAGTTTATGACCTGCGCGCGGTCCGGTGTTATTTCGAGGCCGGACACGACCATATCGTAGTTGCCCCGGTCAAGCCCAGGAACCAGACCGTCCCACTGGTTTTGCACGAACCGCGCTTCGCGGCCGAGGATTCTTGCGATGGCTTTTACGATGTCGACTTCGTAGCCGATCACGGCGGAGGGATCGGCCGGGTCCTGGAACTGATAAGGCGCTCCTCCTTCCGCGTCTCCGCCCCACAGCAACGGCCGGTTCTGCGCCCGCAGTGCAATGGGCCCCAGGACCATGAAAAGAATAACCGGGGCAAGAAGAGCCCCACGGCCTCGGCAGTTGACAGTTGTCAGTTGCCAGTTGTCAGTTGCCAGTTGGCAGTTGTCAGGTCGCCGTTTTTCAATCCGCAATTCGCAATTCGCAATTCGCAATTAGATAAACCTTTTCAGAAACTGTCTCGTCCTCGAGTCGGCAGGTTCTGTGAAGATCTTCTCCGGCTCTCCTTCTTCGACCACCCATCCCTCGGAGAGGAAGACGATCTTTTCCGCTACATCCCGGGCGAAGCGCATTTCGTGGGTTACGACTACCTGGGTGATCCCCTCGGCGTCCAGTTCCTTCATCACTTCGAGGACCTCGTCAACCAGCCCGGGATCAAGAGCGGAGGTGGGTTCGTCGTAGAGGATTACTTTGGGCTTCATAGCCAGGGCGCGTGCTATCGCGGCCCGCTGCTGTTGTCCGCCGGAAAGCTGATACGGGTAAAGCCCGGCCTTGTCCTTCAAACCCACTTTATCGAGCAGCTGCAGTGCGGCCGCGCGCGCTTCGTCCGGGGGAACGCCCTGAACGATGGTGGGCGGCCGGGAGGCGTTTTCCAGGGTTGTCATGTGGGGAAAGAGATTGAACGCCTGAAAAACCATTCCGACCACTCCCCGGATATCGTGGGTGACGCGATGGTAGTCACCGCTTACAGGTGCGCGGGGATTTAGCCTTTCGAGCGAGAACCCGTTGACTGAGATGCGGCCTTCATCGAAGGTTTCGAGCCCGTTCAGGCATCGAAGCAGGGTGGATTTGCCGCAGCCGGATGGACCAATCAGTACTGTAAGCTGGCAGGCGTCGACTGCGAGGTCGATTCCCTTCAATACGGGCTGATGATGGAACGACTTTTTCAAGCCGCTGACTTCGATGATACGCTCTGTCATTTTTTGCGGGGTATTGTGGCACAAAGCAACCCGACGGATGTAAATAAAATGGCGAAATACGAATGACGAATTTTCAACGGACGGGAATTCGTAATTCGTCGATTGTTTTTCGGGGAGGCGTCAAAAACCTCGAAGATGAGCTTGTATTATGGTTATAATAGAATCAAATCCGATGCAGCCGGCAACCTGGCGGAAGGCTGGTAGGAGAAATAGCCTGAAAGACCCGCTGGAGATCGATGCGGGCGCTGGATTGGAAAGCCGGGGGAACGGTCTCACCGGCTACGGCGGGACGATACCGCGTACCCGCTCAAGCAGTGGACGTTGAATTTGGCGGCAAAAGTCCGCGATGATTGGGTGTTGTGACCGGCGGCAAAAGGCGTGCGAAGCCGGGTCGCTTTGAGAATTCAGCGGCCCCGCCGGCTTGACAGAGGGATTATCTGGAACCGCGGCGCGAAGGTTTTCTCATATACCCGGTGGGGGTGAATTGGAGCAGGACCCCGTCAGGCTGGTTAGCCGGGATGTGAAGAAATCCCTGATCCCCGCTTGTATGATTGCAGGGGCGGGGCGGAATGCAGGGGGAGCCTGATACATCGGGCGCGCCCCGGCCGCGGGAATTGGAAAACGAATTTCCAAGCAGGCAGCAGGAACCCATGGAGCCTGTCAGTCGTTGGCGGCTGGTCTGCCGGCGGCCCGGCCGGGTACATGCAGTACCAGAGCGTCGGCATGAAGGAAAGCCGAACCCGGCGTCGACCTGAACCGGTTCAAGCTCCGTCAATCTACAGTCGGGCCGGCCTGCCCGGAAAATCCCCATGTTTTGAGCGACTGCGGTCGCCCTCGCCCCGTCTCCGCACTCAGCCGCCTTATCCTCGGCCCTGACCTTGACACATAGCGGCCATCAACATATCGATGCTGGAGATATTATGACCACCCTGATAAAGAACGGAACGATCATCACCGCAACCGACTCTTTCAAAGCCGACATCCTGGTGAAAAACGGTGTCGTTACCGAGATCGGGAAGGAAATATCCAAAATCGCGAGTGAGATCATCGATGCCACCGACAAATGGGTTCTTCCGGGCGCCGTGGATGTTCACACGCATCTGGATGTGATGTGCGACGGAATGACGACCGTCGACGATTTTGAAACCGGGTCGGCGGCAGCCGCCGCGGGGGGAACCACGACGGTTGTGGATTATGCCGAACAAGCCCCCGGAGCGACCCTGCTTCAAACGTTTGAGGAATGGAAGGCCAAAGCTTCCCCGCGAGCTGTTATCGACCACGGGTTTCACATTGCCCTTTCCGAAGTGAACGACGCGATTTTGAGCCAGATCCCTGAAATGGTGGAGGCCGGAGTCACCAGCTTTAAAATCAGCCTGGACGGTGCGGGTGAGCGGCGCATCAGCGACGCCGCGGTCCTGGAATTCCTGCAGCGGGCTTCGGCAGCGGGAGCGCTGGCCTGCATTCACGCGGAGAATGGTGAAGTGATAGATCTCCTGCAGCGCCGTGCCGTAGCGGACGGAAAAACCGCCCCCAGGCTTTTGGGTGCCGTTCGCCCGCCGGAGCTCGAGGCCGAGGCTACCAGCAGGGTCATCACGCTGGCGGACCTGGCTAAATCGCCGGTTTACTTCACCAATCTTTCCTCGGCCCATGCCCTCGAGAGGGTGAAGAGCGCGCGCGACCGCAACTTGCCCGTCTATGCCGAAACCTGCCCGCACTACCTGGTGCTGTCGGCTGAAAGGTACGAAGAGACCGAGGGGATCAAGTATTACACCACCCCGCCTTTACGGCCCGCCTGGCACCTCGATGCCCTTTGGAAAGGCCTGGGTTCCGGCGACATTCAAACCATTGCCAGCGATCACACGGCCTTCAATTACGCCGGGCAGAAAGATACCGGCAAGGACAACTTCCTGCTTGCGCCGCGCGGTTTCCCCGGAAGCCAGGAACGGCTGCCCTTGATATGCTCGGCCGGTGTCAACACCGGGAGAATCTCTGCCAACAAGCTGGTGGATCTGCTCTCCACCACACCGGCCAAGCTGTTCGGGCTGTTCCCGCGCAAGGGCACACTCGCGATAGGCAGCGACGCCGACATGGTGATTTTCGATCCCAAGGCGGAACAGGTGCTGTCCCGCTCGATCGCGCTCTCCCGCGCTGATTTCTCGGCTTATGAAGGTTTCAAAGTGAGAGGTATGCCCTGGCTGGTAATCCAGCGCGGACGGGTCATTGCCCGCGAAGGCAAGGTGATGGGAAGGCCGGGCAGCGGCGAATTTCTGGCCCGCTCACGCTTTACCGCCTTATGAAAAATGGGGACGCAACCCAGTTTCATGCCGCGCCTGGATCTATTTCGAAGCCATTGAGCAATGATATGGAGCGGCGTCTCCATTTTTCATACGGACCGAAGCATGGCATGAAACTGGGTTGCGTCCCCATTTTTCATTTTTACAGCATCATGCGGACGCGGGCGATGATCGTGTCGAGTGCAACCCGGTTGTGGCCGCCCTCGGGGATGATGATATCGGCATAGCGCTTCGAGGGTTCCACGAACTGCAAGTGCATCGGCCTGACGGTGCTCATGTACTGGTCGACGATGGATTCGAGGGAGCGCCCGCGCTCCCTGACATCCCGGTCCATGCGGCGGATGAACCGCACATCCGCATCTGCGTCCACGTAGACTTTCATATCCATCATTTTCCGCAGCTCGGGGTCGTCGAAAACCAGGATTCCTTCGATGATAAGCACCGGCCGGGGTTCGACCCTGATGGTTTCGTCCATGCGCGAGTGGGTGTGAAAATTGTAGATCGGCTTCTGAATGATCCTCCCGTTGCGCAGGGTGCGGATGTGCTCCTTGAGGAGTTTCCAGTCGAAGGCCGACGGGTGATCGAAATTGATCCGATCCCGGTCGTCCATGGGCAGCAGGCTGCGGTCCAGGTAGTAGGAGTCCTGGTGGACTATGACCGCGTATTCGGGCCCGAGGGCTTTGGAAATCTCCTCGGCGATGGTGGTTTTACCCGATCCGGTCCCGCCCGATATTCCCAGGGTGACGAGAAGCGGCTTCTTCATTCCTGATGTTCCTCCAAAATCCTATTTAAGCATAATCCCTTCGCAGTCTTCGAGTATCACATCTGTAAATTCTTGTTTTTCAGGCAAGATTTATTGAATCGTGAAAACGGTGGTGAAAGCAACAAGTTCGCAGTTCTCAGTATCAGTTCGCAGTTCCTCATGCGACTGCGAACTTATACTGAAAACTGAGAACTCTCAGTCTAATTTGGTTGCGGCCAAAGGCTGCGTCACGAGCTTTGTGTTCGATTTGCCGGGCGGCCTAATCGCTATTTTCGACCTTCCCCGTGTTTTCTACGGGGCGGTGATGATATTCTAAATCCCGATGAAAGACTGTCCTAAATGCGGCAATGCCTACCCGGATCCGTTCGAATTCTGCCCCGTGGACGGAAACCAGCTTCCCAGCGGGGGAGCCGAATCGTTCACGCCTGCCCGGCGGCCGGCGGCCCAGCCCGACGGCCCGGCCACCATTAGCATCCGGGCGCTCATGCTCGGATTCGTGGTCCTGGTGCTGCTCGGGGCGATTTCGTTCGCCTCATTTTTTCTCTACCAGTACCTGAAGCCTAAATATGGCGGCCTGATCGTCAAAACGACCCCGTCCGGTGCAAAAGTCATGATCGATGGCCGAGAACGCGGCGTCACGCCTCTCACGGTGGGGGATTTGCGCTCTGGGGGCCATGAGGTACGGGCCCTGAAAGAAGGCTACAAGGAGTTCATCCAGAAGCTCGAAGTAATGCCCTATGCCACCGAGAGCTTCCACTGGAGCCTGGAACCGCTGGTTCCGCATCTCAGCAACGAGCAGTTGGCGGAAGTGGAAGCGCTGCGCAAAAAGCTGGACGCGGCGCACAAGGAAAACATCCTGCTGCCTCCGCCGGAAGACTACAACGTCCTGTATTTCGCGAACAAGATCCTCGAGATCGACCCGGCCAACAGTTATGCGCTGGAAGTGAAGGCGAAATTGACCGACAACCTGCGGCAGCAGGCGGATCTTGCGTACGCGCGGGAAGACCTCCTGGAAGCGGAGAAACAATATAAAAACCTCCTCCTGCTTTTTCCCGACGATATCTCCATCAACGAGCGTCTGACCGACATCGCCGCCAAGATCGACGCGAGCGTGAAGGACCGCGAACAGCAGATCGCCGACTGGAGAGCCAAAGCCGAAGCGGCTCTGGGATCCGGGAACCTCCTCCCTCCCGCCAAGGATAACGCGCTGGAAGCGATCCGCAACGTCCAGCGCCTCGACCGCAAAAACGACTATGGGCGGAAGGCGCTGCTTCAGCTGAAAGACGCCCTGCAGAATCGCGGAGACGTGAAATTCACGGCGGGCGACTGGCAGGGGGCGGGGAATGAATTCAAACAGCTGCTCCTCTATTTTCCGGATGACCCCTACAGCAAATCGCGGATCAGCGTGATCGAGGCGAAGCTGGCCGAGCAGGCGGTGGCGGAGCAGCAGCGGCTGCAACGCCTGCAGGAGGAGCAGCAGTCCAGGCAGAAGATCGCGAACCTGCGCCAGACGGCCCTGGCTTCATTCCGCGCGGGGGCTTTCCCGAAGGCACTCACGGAATGGCAGGACTATCTCAAAATGGAGCCATCCAGCGACGAGGCGTATTTTTACATCGGATCGATCAGAATGGAGCAGAAACAGCTCGACACTGCCATCCTGAGTTTCGAAAAGAGCGTTTCTCTCAACCCCTCCAACGCGGCAGCTCATCTGAACCTGGGGATTCTCTACGACCGCCACCGGAACGATATCCCGCGCGCCCTGGAACATCTCAAGAAGGTCAAGGATCTCGGCGGGGTCGAAAAGTACACCCCAGACCGCCTCCAGGCTCTCATCCAGGAACTGCAGGAGCGCAGCCAGCTCGAAGCGCTCCACAAAGTTGCGTTTCCGGCGGAACACCGGCACGCATTTTCCGGCTGCCGCGGGACCCTGCGGATTACCGACGAGGGGGTGGAATACAAGACCGCCGAGACGGACCACAGTTTTTACGAACCCTTCACCGGCCTGAGGGCGTTTACCTTTAAAGGGGACGAGATTTCCATCCGGACACAGAGCAACAAGAAATACAATTTCCGGATGATCAATCCTGAAGACAGCGCGCGCATCCGCAAGCTTGCAGCCCGCCACACGCCGATCACGGAATAACCTGCGCATAACAGTTGGACATCATGGGGGTCCGGCTTCATCCCAGGCGCTGGAGTTTAAACATTTTCGAGAAGTCAGCGTTGATATGTTCCGGGTGAGGCTAATAGAAGAAACCAATATGGGGCGGGCTTTCAGCCCTTATTTTCTTTACTGGCATATCCTGGGCCTTCGGCCTCCCGCGTCGCGGGATCTGCGACGAGGCTGGTATGTGATCGCGCTTTCAGCGCTCACAAATGAACTAATGGTTGCTGTTACTAATGAGTTCACTGGTATATAGACATTCACTTGCGGCAGAAAGGCTCAAAATCGGGCGATTGCGTATGCCGATGTCCACTATCCAGTGAACTGATTAGTATGTACCATGGGAGGGCCGAAGGCCCGGCGTCATACCAGGTGTGCCGAGCATTGTACGACAGCTTGGAAGTGAAAGTCTTCCCCCAACCCGATGGAGGTGAAGGGTAGCGGAGTGCAAGGGCGCCCGTCGCGAGGCGGGGTCTGAAGGAAGCGCCGAGCAAAAGCGCGAGTCGATGAACAAAAACCGGATAAGAGGCATGAGCGTTGGACGAGCGGACCTGTGATCGCAAAGTCCATATCCATCAAGGGCGCAAAGTGTAGATCCGGCGATTGTGCGTGGAAGGCAGTCGTACTTACCTCGGGAGGTCTGCATCGTGTCCCGGCGACGGGACTGAGGGGATCGAGAGAAACCCTGACCGCGATGCAGGAGTCAGCAGAGGGCATAGTAGTCGGGAGCAGTCGGTCCACTCGACCGGGACACTCGCCTGAAAGGGGAGAAACGGCCTGGGGTCGCCGGACCGGGAACGAACTGGCGAAGGCCTGAACGGTGCCCCACCAGAAGGATGGGGTAGATGGTGACGCGAATAGGGAACAGGGACTCATGAGCAGAAAGCGGCAGAAGAACCAGTACGAACTGGCCTTCATGGCGGAGACGGGGAGTGAAGCTCCGACGAACGACAGGAGGGACGAACTGCTTATGGCGAAACGAGAGCCCGAAAGCGAAGCAGCGACAGAGCGGCTGATGGAGGAGATATGTGAGCCGGAGAATATGAGGAAGGCGTTAAAGCGAGTACAGGCCAACAAAGGGGCACCGGGTATCGACAGGATGACGGTTGATGAATTGCCCGGATACCTGAGGAGGAACTGGCCGAGACATCGGGAAGAACTGCTTGGAGGGACCTACAAGCCGAAGCCGGCGAAGCGGAAAGAGACACCGAAGCCGGGAGGAGGGGTGAGGAATTTATCTATCCCCTGCGTGCTGGACCGATTGATTCAGCAGGCGGTGATGCAGGTGCTGCAAGGGCGGTGGGACCCGACATTCTCCGGGCACAGCTACGGATTTCGACCGGGACGATCGCAGCATCAAGCGGTGGCGCGAGCGCAAGAATACATTGCGGAAGGCAACCGGATTGTCGTGGATATTGACCTGGAGAAATTTTTCGATCGGGTTAATCACGATATTTTGATGGGGCGGATAGCGAAGCGGGAGAAAGACAAGCGGGTGCTGAAGCTGATCCGGGCGTATTTGAACGCCGGGGTGGTGATGGAGGACGGCGTAGTGATACCGACGGAAGAAGGGACCCCACAAGGGGGCCCACTTTCGCCCCTGTTATCGAATCTGATGCTGGACGACCTGGACCGGGAGCTGGAGCGACGCGGCCACCGATTTGTGAGGTATGCGGACGACTGTAACATATACGTCCGGACGGAACGGGCGGGGCAGCGGGTGATGGATGGCATTAGCGGATTCATCACGAAGAAGCTGAAGCTGAGGGTGAACAGGGAGAAAAGCGCAGTGGCGGTACCGTGGAAGCGGAAGTTTCTGGGATTCAGCTTTACGAGCGAGAAGGCGCCTCGGCGGCGAATTGCGCCAAAGGCGCAAGAACGGTTTAAAGCGCGGATACGGGAACTGACGCAGCGGAATCGGGGGATCAGCATGTCGAAGCGCATAACCGAGCTGGCGGAGTATTTGCGTGGCTGGGCTGGGTACTTCGGCTATTGCCAGACACCCTCGGTATTGAAGGAACTGGACTCGTGGATACGACGGCGACTGCGCTGCGCGCAGTGGAAACAGTGGCGGACCTGCAAGGCTCGTTTCAAGGCGCTGAGGAGGCGGGGCCTGAAAGGTCCCGAGCTTCATCTGCTTGCCTGCTGCAGTCATGGGCCTTGGAAGGTCAGCAACTTATCGCTGCTGCAGCGGGTGTTGCCGAACGCTCACTTTGAATCTCTGGGGCTTCCGAGCTTGGCGGCGCTGCATCGGGCTTAACCAGCCGAATCGCCGTGTACGGACCCGTACGCACGGTGGTGTGACAGGGACAGCGGGCGACCGCCTACCTATGTCGATCCTAGGGCGAAGCCCTAGGTTTCAATCAGATATGAGAGAAAGGGCTGAAGGCCCGCTCCAAAACGGGTTTTTGAGACAGCTTGTGAAGCCCGGACCCACATGATTTAGAGCCGGGAGGCATGGCGGAAGCGACCTATCAAAGCTTCTTGTGGTCCCTGAAAGGAGGCGGCGCCTGTTCCGGGAGGACAGCTCGCTTGGGAACGCCATGAGAATGGCGGCTGTGCCGGAAAATGCCCAGGATCCCGAAGACCAGGAATCCGAGGACAGCACCCACGGCCAGGGGGATGGGCTGAAGATAATCCCGCACCTGGCGCACCACGCTGGATGAGGCCACCGGTTGCTCGCGATGCAAAAGCGGGACTTCGTCGGAATTCCTGGTGATGAACCGCGCCCCCAGAACCAGCCGGGCGTCCTGCGTGCCATTGTTGGTGATGGTCCAGCGCCACGAGGCACTGTCACGTTCGCCGATTTCCTGGGTGGCTCCTTCCTTGTCGGACTTCACATCAAACGAGGGGGCTGTGGTTTGCAGTTTGACCTGCATTTTCAGCCGATCACCCAACGATCGCAGGATCACCCTCTCGTCAGCCGACACCTTTACGTAATCGATCGACTCGGCGGAAAAAGTCGCTTCGCCGGCCTGTTTTTCCCCGCTGCTGAGGCGGGAAGGCAGACGCCACTCGAAAACCCCGATGGGCAGTTCCTTCAGGAAAACCCTCGCCTTGCCAAAGCTCCATCCGCCCTCCACCTTTTCCTCGAGAACCCTGGTGTGGAGGTTTTCAATGGACTGGAGCACCGTGTCGAGGATTTCCTTCTTTTTCTTCAGGTCGAGATACTGGCGCGCGAGCGAGTCTTCCTTGGAAGTCAGGATTTCGATGGTTTCGCGCAGTTTCCGATTCGTGTTCTTCGAGTCTTCCAGTTCGCCTGAGAGCCTTGCTTTTTCGCTTTGAATTCTTTCGAGGGTGGCGCGCAGCGTGTTGCCCTGCGTTTCGAGGGTTTCATTTTCCTTCTGAACACGCTTCATGGCCAGCGCGAGATCGCTGATCTGGGCCCCCAGATCGCGGTTGGCGTCGACTTTGATATTGAGCGAACGCTGGAGATTGGCCAATTCCTTCTGGTAGCCCTGATTGGCTCCCCTGGCATTGCGCAGGTCGTCACCCAGGCGCGACAGCTGGCTTGTCGAGTTGTCTATTTTGTCCTGCAACGCCTGGTTGGCGGCACGAAGGCGCGTCACCTCGGTCGTCTGGCTTTTAAGTTCTCCGTCCAGCTTGCGGTTTTCTCCTTGTTGTTGAGCGATCTGGGCGGTCAATTCCTGGTTGCGGCCCTTGAGGTTGTCGATGTCGCGCATGGCATCCTGATACGCGGGGAGGCGCGGCGCCAGGCTTTTGAGGACCGTTTCGCGACTGGAGCCTGAAGTCGTCGCCATCTCGCGCACCGTGCGCTCGAACTGGTCTTCGACATAGCCCTTCTTCGCCTCCTCCAGGTCGGCATACTTCAGTCCTTCGGTGAAGGTCATCTGGAGGGCGTTGTCGAAAACGTCGCTGTTGGGAAAATTCTCCTGCAGGTTGGCGTCGAATTTGAACACGATTTCTGAGATGCCGCCGCCGGATATCGCCGCCAGCTTGAAGCGGATCTCGTCGCCGCCGAATTCGAGGGCGGTGATGCGCACCTGGTCACCGACCTTGAAGCGGGGAGCGCCGGAATCGGGCCCGCGATCGGAACTCACGGCCCGGCCCCTGATCTGGATGATGTGCTTTTCGGAGAAAATCGGCACCTTCAGGAACAGCGCCTTGTTCTCGAATTGACGCCGGTATTTGTCCTGAATGACGCGGGAGACCCCCGCAAAGCCGTAATGCGCGACCAGGACCGCCAGCAGCAGAAAAGCGGGCCTCATCTTTGTCAGGGAACGGGCGGAACCCATGGATGTATCCTCTGAAAAAATCAAAAGCCTTTTCGGGAATCGACCCGAAAAAGCTGAATGATAACACAACTGATATAGCTGCAATCGCACTCCAACCGCCAAGCCCCTACCACGTCTTGTGGTTCATGGAATGCAGAAACTTGTTTTTTCGGAGTGAGCAGTGGAATCGGTATCGCAATCGGGGTCAGTATCGCTGTCGATGGGAATCTAGCAATCGATTGCGACGGCGACCCCGATACCGACCCCGAACGGCCATTATAGGCCGACAATTCTGAACCATCGCTGCGAAGTTTCCAGAGAGTATAGCTGCATCGTTTTGTTTAACCACGAAGAACACGAAAACCACAAATATTTTTAAATAAAGTATTTGTGGTTTTCGTGCATCACATCTGTAAATTCTTGTTTTTCAGGCAATATTTATTGAATCGTGAAAACGGTGGTGAAAGCAACAAGTTCTCAGTTATCAGTTATCAGTATCAGTTCGGAGTCGCATGAGGAACTGCGAACTGATACTGATAACTGATAACTGAAAACTGAGAACTGCGAACTCTCAGTCTAGTTCGGTTGCGGCCGCAGGCTGCGTCACGATCTTTGTGGTTATTGAAATGCGGTTCAGGGAAAAAAAATGCCTTGAGCTATGCATAAACTCGGAGAATGAATCTGTCGCAACTCAGATTGAAACGTTCGGAATATGACGGATGGAATCCGGCGGTTGACACTGACCCACGATTAAACCACGAAGCCTCTGCGATGGAAGTTTCCAATGAGTCCGCAAAGACCACGAAGGTTAGCGTCCTTGATGCCTGGGGGTAACCGTGTTATAAAAACTCCTTTAAACGATGCTTTTGTTCGCTGCAACAAGCGCGGCGGGATTTCGCCCGCGGAACCAGTGAATCAGGGTGACACTTGCATATCCGATTCGGCAGCCAGTCCGATCAGGGAAAGGTGAGATCCTCCAACGAGGATTCCTACGCCGCCAATCTCAAAAACAAACTGTTCCTGGTCGCCGACGGCATGGGTGGCCACGCTGCCGGCGAAATCGCCAGCCAGATCGCAGCGGCTACGGTTGAAGAAATGGTTGCGACCGGGATCCGTTCGTCCGCCCCGCCGGATGAAATCCTGCTCCACGCCGCTGAAGAGGCGAATGCACGCATCTATCAGACCCAGCGCATGAAGATGGAATACTCCGGGATGGGAAGCACGCTTACGACCCTGTCGTTCAGCGGAAACCATTTCTACCTTGCACATGTGGGCGATTCCCGTTCTTACCTTTTGCGCAACAACAACCTCTCGCAGTTGACTCAGGATCATTCGTTGGTATGGCATCTCTATGAAAGCGGGATGCTGCGCAAGGAAGAGCTCTCCAGCCATCCGCAGAAAAACCTGATTACCCGGTCGATAGGCCCCCACCCCCAGGTTGAGATCGACATTAAAAAGGGGGAGGCGTTCGAAGAGGATACCTACCTGCTCTGCTCGGATGGGCTCACCGACGTCGTCACCGATGAAATCATCAGGGAGATCCTGTCCAACAGGAACCTGAGCCCCCAGGCTCAAAGCGAGGCCCTGGTGAAAGCAGCGAATGACCGCGGCGGGCCGGATAATATCACCGTGGTCATTGTGCGGCTGGAGCCCGGAAACGCCGAAGAAGAGGACACCGGCAAGCTGCGGATGCGATGAATCGTCCGCGTCGGGATTCAGCCAGGACCGCCGATTTATCCTCCATTCCTCCGACCGGGTGCGGAGATGAAAATAAACGAGATATTCTATAGCCTCCAGGGAGAGTCGAGCCATGCCGGCAGGCCTTGCGCCTTCATCCGGCTTGCGGCCTGCGACCTTCGCTGCGTTTATTGCGACACGGAATACGCTTTTTACGAGGGACGCGAAATGTCGGTCGAGGAGATTATGGCCGCGATCCGCGAATACCCGACAAAGCTGGCCCTCGTCACGGGCGGGGAGCCCCTGCTGCAGCGGCAGGTTCACGATTTGTTCCGCGCTCTGTTCGACCGGGAATACACGGTGTGTCTCGAGACCGGAGGGCATTTGCCGGTGCAGGACGTCGATCCCCGAGTTCATAAAATCATGGATCTGAAATGCCCGTCGAGCGGAATGATGAGCCGCAACCACTACGCCAACATCGGTCATCTCACATCCACCGATGAAGTCAAATTCGTGATCGCCGATCGGGCAGATTTCGACTGGGCCTGCGCGCAGACCCGTCAGCATGGGCTGGTAGAAAGGGTGGGCTGCGTGCTTTTTTCTCCCGTCTTTAAAGCCCTTCCTTACGAAACCCTGGCGCGCTGGATTCTCGAGAGTGGGCTGGCGGTGCGGATGCAGATTCAGATGCACAAGATCATCTGGCCGGAAGCGATTCGCGGTGTTTAATAAATTGGGGACGCGACCCATTTTCTCGCTTATAAGACGGAACTAAATGGGCTGCGTCCCCAATTTGTGCGTCCCCAATTTATGTGGAATCAGATCGAACGAATCCGGCGCCTGCTCTCGGAAGAAACCGGAACCCTGCACAAACAGGCCTCCCTCCGCATTGCCCTCTGCTATCCCAGCACCTATGACGTCGGCATGAGCTCCCTGGGCATGCAGGCGATCTACCGCGAGATCCACCGGCACGAAGATGCCGCCGCGGAAAGGGGTTTTCTTCCTCCCGATCCGGCAGCGTGCCGCGCCAGCCGTGCGCCGGTGTTCTCCATGGAAACGGAAACGCCGCTTTCGAACTTTCCCGTGATCGCGTTTTCAATTTCGTATGAGCTGGAGATTAGCGGCTTTCTGGAAATGCTCGATCTCTCGGGGATCCCGGTATTGCGTGAATCTCGCCGCCCTTCGCATCCCCTGATCGTCGTGGGCGGGCCCATCACCAATTCGAACCCGCTCCCCCTGGCGCCATTCGCCGATCTGATCCTGCTGGGCGAGGGCGAGGAGCTTATCCATACATTCCTGGACCTGGCGTCTTCACTCCCGCGGGAGGCCCTGCTGAAGGAGATGGCCACACGACCGGCATGCTATGTTCCCGGGTGCACGATCGGGTTGCCGCAGATTGCCAAAGCGCCGGACGATCTTCTGCCCGCGCGTTCCCAGATCATGACCCCGAATACCGTGCTGTCGTCCATGTTCCTGGTCGAGCCGGAACGGGGCTGTTCCCGAGGCTGCACCTACTGTGTCATGCGGCGGACCACCAACGGCGGAATGCGGCTGGTGGAGCCGGAGCAGCTCCTTGCCCTGATTCCCGGAGGCGCGCGCCGCGTAGGCCTGGTCGGAGCGGCTGTGACCGATCACCCGCGGATCAAGGAAATCGTGCGCGCCATCGTGGATTCCGGTAGGGAGATCGGCATCTCGAGCCTGCGCGCCGATCGCCTCGACGATGAACTTGTGGGGCTTCTGGCCAGGGGTGGCTACAGGACCCTGACAACCGCGTCCGATGGGGCCTCCCAGCGCCTGCGCAACCTGGTTGACCGGAAAACCAGCGAAAAACATCTGATCCACACGGCCGGGCTGGCTAAGAAGCACAACCTCCGGCTCAAGCTTTACCAGATGATCGGCTTGCCCTCGGAAACCGACGACGACATCGACGACCTGATCCGCTTCTCGCTGGAATTGGCCCGGATGGTTCCGTTGTCTCTGGGGATTGCCCCTTTTGTCGCCAAACGGAACACGCCGCTGGACGGTTCGGGATTTGAGAGCATTGCGTCGCTGGAAGCCAAAATGGCGCGACTGCGGGCGGGATTGAAGGGGAAGGTGGAGATCCGCCCGACGTCGCCGCGCTGGGCGTGGGTCGAATTCATGCTGTCGCAGGGCGGCGAGCCGGCCGGGCTCGCCGCCATGGACGCCTGGCGCGCAGGCGGCCGTTTTTCGGACTGGAAGCGCGCGCTCAAGGAACGTTTTGAACCACGAAGTTCTCCAAGACCGCAAAGATCATTATGACGCACGCGCCCGGGGGCAGATCTCCACTTGCTCCCTTGGCGGTCTTGGAGGACTTCGCGGTTCGTTATTTCGAACTGATCCGGTAGACCTTTCCTTTGTGCACGACGATCACGTTTTTGCCCAGCGCCGCATACGAGGCGAGCTGGGGATCCGCTGCCACGGCTTTTAGCAGGGCGTCCGACCCGAACGCCAGATCGATCACCGGCAGCTTTCCGGCCGGGTCATAGGCCGAATCGATCCAGGTTCCGTTTTCCAGCCGGAATGTTTTCGCCCCGAGCGACCTCGTGCCTCCGGCGGCTGCAGGCTGGGCTACATCCGCGGTCTTCATGGTTTTGAGGGCGACACTGGCCGAGACCGCCTCCTGGGCGGAAACCGGTGATGGTGCTGCCACCCCACCCACAGCCCCGGGAAGCGACATCTGCAGGGGCATCGCTTTATGACGAACCGGAGCGTTGCCGGTCATCAGGTCCTTGTCGTCGGCTGCGAGATAGGATGTGTAGGGAGTGACAAAACTGTATTTCTTAGCCAGCCGGATGATTTCGTTTTTGAGCTCCTGGTTCTCCCCCGACATGCGGATCTGCTCCAGCAAGTAGCCGACCTTTCTCATGGCCCAGAGCCTTGGCAGGAAGTCGTTGGTTGTCGCGGTGTTCGGGAAGTCCTGGCGATCGAACCTCATCGTCCGGGTTTCCCCGCGGGCGGATCCTCTGACGGAAACCGGGAACGACCCGCTGTTGGAGAAGCGTCCCAGGATGGTGAGCTGCGAGCCCTGGAAGAGATCGGGAATCTGGCGGGGATAGATATCGGAGGCGTTGAGCCCTCCCAGGTCCAGCGACAGCCCTGTCAGCACCGGGCTCGCAACCTTGGAGAAGAAGTTGGAAAGCTTGACTTCGAGATCCTCATCCGGGGTCACGTAGTCCGCGGTTCCGTAATTCCGCGCGGCGATCTGGTCCAGCAGGAAGGTGTTGACGTCGTAGCCGACCCCAAACGTGAACACCCTCACTTTGAGGGGATTGGCCGCAGCGGCTTCGCGCAGGATGCGGCCGGGATCGGTTTCGCCGACGGTCGGGAGGCCGTCCGTGAGGAACACGAGGTAGCGCGGGCGGTCGCCGGCCTGGAAGGCGCCGAAGGCTTCGCGCAAGGCTTCGTGGATATTGGTCCCGCCCGATGCGGTCTGGCGATCGATGAAGGATGCCGCCGCGACGCGGGCATCTTCGGAAGCGGTCACCAGGCTTTCACGGAATCTCCGGGTATCGGTGCTGAAGGTGATGATGTTGAAGCGGTCGCCGGCGTGGAGCGAGCGCACCCCGAACTTCAGCGCCGCTATCGCCTTTTCCAGTTTGCCGCGTTCCTGCATCGACCCGGAAGTGTCGAGCACGAAGAGGATATCTTTGGGGATGGCGGCTTCACGGCCCCGGTCGGTATCGGGGGTCAGCAGCATCATGAAATAGCCGTCTTCTGCAGCTTCGCGGTAGGTGATCAGGCTGAAACCGTTCCCGGTACCCGACAGGGAATAGAACAGCTGGAAATTGCGGTCAGGCAACAGCGACGAGCCCTCATAGCTGAGCCGCGCGCGGCGCTCTCCGTCGCGATGGGTGTCGATGGTATGGGTGGAGAGTAGATAATGCGGATCGGCTGATCGGACTGGATCTCGACAGAAACGGCGGCGTTATCGATCGGCTGCGGATTGGCGCGCGTACCGCTCTGGAGCGGGTAGACGTACGAGACGAGGCCGTGGTCCGCCTTCAGGATCTGGCTGTAGGCGAACTCGACCCGCTTTTCTCCACGCGCGGGGACTGGGAACACTCGCGCCTGGAAGAGGTTAGCGCCGGCATACTCCAAAAGCCCCGGGTCCCAAGACCGCCGCACGATGGCCAGATAGCGGTTGCGGGCCTCCTCCCTTTCCAGGACCTCGCCGCGAAGCTTTCGGTCGCCATCCCACGTGGCGAAGTCG
>CAWIVH010000002.1:0-12068 GCA_963839475.1 uncultured Acidobacteriota bacterium
GGGCGAAGCCCTAGGTTTCAATCAGATATGAGAGAAAGGGCTGAAGGCCCGCTCCAAAACGGGTTTTTGAGACAGCTTGTGAAGCCCGGACCCATATGATTTAGAACCGGGAGGCATGGCGGAAGCTCCGTCTCAAAGCTTCTTGTGGTCCCTGAAAGGAGGCGGCGCCTGTTCCGGGAGGACAGTTCGCTTGGGAACGCCATGAGAATGGCGGCTGCGCCGGAAAATGCCCAGGATCCCGAAGACCAGGAATCCGAGGACAGCACCCACGGCCAGGGGGATGGGCTGAAGATAATCCCGCACCTGGCGCACCACGCTGGATGAGGCCACCGGCTGCTCGCGATGCAAAAGCGGGACTTCGTCGGAATTCCTGGTGATGAACCGCGCCCCCAGAGCCAGCCGGGCGTCCTGCGTGCCATTGTTGGTGATGGTCCAGCGCCACGAGGCACTGTCACGTTCGCCGATTTCCTGGGTGGCTCCTTCCTTGTCGGTCTTCACATCAAACGAGGGGGCTGTGGTTTGCAGTTTGACCTGCATTTTCAGCCGATCACCCAACGATCGCAGGATCACCCTCTCGTCAGCCGACACCTTTACGTAATCGATCGACTCGGCGGAAAAAGTCGCTTCGCCGGTCTGTTTTTCCCCGCTGCTGAGGCGGGAAGGCAGACGCCACTCGAAAACCCCGATGGGCAGTTCCTTCAGGAAAACCCTCGCCTTGCCAAAGCTCCATCCGCCCTCCACCTTTTCCTCGAGAACCCTGGTGTGGAGGTTTTCAATGGACTGGAGCACCGTGTCGAGGATTTCCTTCTTTTTCTTCAGGTCGAGATACTGGCGCGCGAGCGAGTCTTCCTTGGAAGTCAGGATTTCGATGGTTTCGCGCAGTTTCCGATTCGTGTTCTTCGAGTCTTCCAGTTCGCCCGAGAGCTTTGCTTTTTCGCTTTGAATTCTTTCGAGGGTGGCGCGCAGCGTGTTGCCCTGCGTTTCCAGAGTTTCATTTTCCTTCTGAACACGCTTCATGGCCAGCGCGAGATCGCTGATCTGGGCCCCCAGATCGCGGTTGGCGTCGACTTTGATATTGAGCGAACGCTGGAGATTGGCCAATTCCTTCTGGTAGCCCTGATTGGCTCCCCTGGCATTGCGCAGGTCGTCACCCAGGCGCGACAGCTGGCTTGTCGAGTTGTCTATTTTGTCCTGCAGCGCCTGGTTGGCGGCACGAAGGCGCGTCACCTCGGCGGTCTGGCTTTTAAGTTCTCCGTCCAGCTTGCGGTTTTCTCCTTGTTGTTGAGCGATCTGGGCGGTCAGTTCCTGGTTGCGGCCCTTGAGGTTGTCGATGTCGCGCATGGCATCCTGATACGCGGGGAGGCGCGGCGCCAGGCTTTTGAGGACCGTTTCGCGACTGGAGCCTGAAGTCGTCGCCATCTCGCGCACCGTGCGCTCGAACTGGTCTTCGACATAGCCCTTCTTCGCCTCCTCCAGGTCGGCATACTTCAGTCCTTCGGTGAAGGTCATCTGGAGGGCGTTGTCGAAAACGTCGCTGTTCGGAAAATTCTCCTGCAGGTTGGCCTCGAATTTGAACACGATTTCTGAGATGCCGCCGCCGGATATCGCCGCCAGCTTGAAGCGGATCTCGTCGCCGCCGAATTCGAGGGCGGTGATGCGCACCTGGTCACCGACCTTGAAGCGGGGAGCGCCGGAATCGGGCCCGCGATCGGAACTCACGGCCCGGCCCCTGATCTGGATGATGTGCTTTTCGGAGAAAATCGGCACCTTCAGGAACAGCGCCTTGTTCTCGAATTGACGCCTGTATTTGTCCTGAATGACGCGGGAGACCCCCGCAAAGCCGTAATGCGCGACCAGGACCGCCAGCAGCAGAAAAGCGGGCCTCATCTTTGTCAGGGAACGGGCGGAACCCATGGATGTATCCTCTGAAAAAATCAAAAGCCTTTTCGGGAATCGACCCGAAAAAGCTGAATGATAACACAACTGATATAGCTGCAATCGCACTCCAACCGCCAAGCCCCTACCACGTCTTGTGGTTCATGGAATGCAGAAACTTGTTTTTTCGGAGTGAGCATTGGAATCGGTATCGCAATCGGGGTCAGTATCGCTGTCGATGGGAATCTAGCAATCGATTGCGACGGCGACCCCGATACCGACCCCGAACGGCCATTATAGGCCGACAATTCTGAACCATCGCTGCGAAGTTTCCACAGAGTATAGCTGCATCGTTTTGTTTAACCACGAAGAACACGAAAACCACAAATATTTTTAAATAAATTATTTGTGGTTTTCGTGAAGCAAGTCTGCAACTTCTTCGTTTTTTAAGAACATTTTGTATACATTGGAAGGGCATGCGGCTGTGCAAGCTTGTGCACGCTAAAAACCCCGAAGGGGGCACTGCCCACGGTTGTGGTAGGTTATGATGCAAGCCCTGGAAGGGCGGCAGGCTATCTGTCGCCCTTCCAGGGCTTGTTCCAGGCCTGTGCGTAACCGTGGGCCGCGTCCCGCTGCGCGGGACTTGCCCACGGCTATGCGCTTCCGGCCCTGCGGGCCTGCGGGTTTGATTTCAGATCCTGCCCGAATTCATGGCCACGAAAATAGCCTCATTCGGATCGGCCTGCGCTGCCGCAGGCCCATGGTGTGGTTGCGGCCAAAGGCTGCGTCACGTTCTTCGTGGTTATTAAAATGCGGTTCAGGGGAAGAAAAATGCATTGAGCTATGCATAAACTCGGAGAATGAATCTGTCGCAACTCAGATTGAAACGTTCGGAATATGACGGATGGAATCCGGCGGTTGACACTGACCCACGATTAAACCACGAAGCCTCTGCGATGGAAGTTTCCAATGAGTCCGCAAAGACCACGAAGGTTAGCGTCCTTGATGCCTGCGGGTAACCGTGTTATAAAAACTCCTTTAAACGATGCTTTTGTTCGCTGCAACAAGCGCGGCGGGATTTCGCCCGCGGAACCAGTGAATCAGGGTGACACTTGCATATCCGATTCGGCAGCCAGTCCGACCAGGGAAAGGTGAGATCCTCCAACGAGGATTCCTACGCCGCCAATCTTAAAAACAAACTGTTCCTGGTCGCCGACGGCATGGGTGGCCACGCTGCCGGCGAAATCGCCAGCCAGATCGCAGCGGCTACGGTTGAAGAAATGGTTGCGACCGGGATCCGTTCGTCCGCCCCGCCGGATGAAATCCTGCTCCACGCCGCTGAAGAGGCGAATGCACGCATCTATCAGACCCAGCGCATGAAGATGGAATACTCCGGGATGGGAAGCACGCTTACGACCCTGTCGTTCAGCGGAAACCATTACTACCTTGCACATGTGGGCGATTCCCGTTCTTACCTTTTGCGCAACAACAACCTCTCGCAGTTGACTCAGGATCATTCGTTGGTATGGCATCTCTATGAAAGCGGGATGCTGCGCAAGGAAGAGCTCTCCAGCCATCCGCAGAAAAACCTGATTACCCGGTCGATAGGCCCCCACCCCCAGGTTGAGATCGACATTAAAAAGGGGGAGGCGTTCGAAGAGGATACCTACCTGCTCTGCTCGGACGGGCTCACCGACGTCGTCACCGATGAAATCATCAGGGAGATCCTGTCCAACAGGAACCTGAGCCCCCAGGCTCAAAGCGAGGCCCTGGTGAAAGCAGCGAATGACCGCGGCGGGCCGGATAATATCACCGTGGTCATTGTGCGGCTGGAGCCCGGAAACGCCGAAGAAGAGGACACCGGCAAGCTGCGGATGCGATGAATCGTCCGCGTCGGGATTCAGCCAGGACCGCCGATTTATCCTCCATTCCTCCGACCGGGTGCGGAGATGAAAATAAACGAGATATTCTATAGCCTCCAGGGAGAGTCGAGCCATGCCGGCAGGCCTTGCGCCTTCATCCGGCTTGCGGCCTGCGACCTTCGCTGCGTTTATTGCGACACGGAATACGCTTTTTACGAGGGACGCGAAATGTCGGTCGAGGAGATTATGGCCGCGATCCGCGAATACCCGACAAAGCTGGCCCTCGTCACAGGCGGGGAGCCGCTGCTGCAGCGGCAGGTTCACGATTTGTTCCGCGCTCTGTTCGACCGGGAATACACGGTGTGTCTCGAGACCGGAGGGCATTTGCCGGTGCAGGACGTCGATCCCCGAGTTCATAAAATCATGGATCTGAAATGCCCGTCGAGCGGAATGATGAGCCGCAACCACTACGCCAACATCGGTCATCTCACATCCACCGATGAAGTCAAATTCGTGATCGCCGACCGGGCAGATTTCGACTGGGCCTGCGCGCAGACCCGTCAGCATGGGCTGGTAGAAAGGGTGGGCTGCGTGCTTTTTTCTCCCGTCTTTAAGGCCCTTCCTTACGAAACCCTGGCGCGCTGGATTCTCGAGAGTGGGCTGGCGGTGCGGATGCAGATTCAGATGCACAAGATCATCTGGCCGGAAGCGATTCGCGGTGTTTAATAAATTGGGGACGCGACCCATTTTCTCGCTTATAAGACGGAACTAAATGGGCTGCGTCCCCAATTTGTGCGTCCCCAATTTATGTGGAATCAGATCGAACGAATCCGACGCCTGCTCTCGGAAGAAACCGGAACCCTGCACAAACAGGCCTCCCTCCGCATTGCCCTCTGCTATCCCAGCACCTATGACGTCGGCATGAGCTCCCTGGGCATGCAGGCGATCTACCGCGAAATCCACCGGCACGAAGATGCGGCCGCGGAAAGGGGTTTTCTTCCTCCCGATCCGGCAGCGTGCCGCGCCAGCCGTGCGCCGGTGTTCTCCATGGAAACGGAAACGCCGCTTTCGAACTTTCCCGTGATCGCGTTTTCAATTTCGTATGAGCTGGAGATTAGCGGCTTTCTGGAAATGCTCGATCTCTCGGGGATCCCGGTATTGCGCGAATCTCGCCGCGCTTCGCATCCCCTGATCGTCGTGGGCGGGCCCATCACCAATTCAAACCCGCTCCCCCTGGCGCCATTCGCCGATCTGATCCTGCTGGGCGAGGGCGAGGAGCTTATCCATACATTCCTGGACCTGGCGTCTTCACTCCCGCGGGAGGCCCTGCTGAAGGAGATGGCCACACGACCGGCATGCTATGTTCCCGGGTGCACGATCGGGTTGCCGCAGATTGCCAAAGCGCCGGACGATCTTCTGCCCGCGCGTTCCCAGATCATGACCCCGAATACCGTGCTGTCGTCCATGTTCCTGGTCGAGCCGGAACGGGGCTGTTCCCGAGGCTGCACCTACTGTGTCATGCGGCGGACCACCAACGGCGGAATGCGGCTGGTGGAGCCGGAGCAGCTCCTTGCCCTGATTCCCGGAGGCGCGCGCCGCGTAGGCCTGGTCGGAGCGGCTGTGACCGATCACCCGCGGATCAAGGAAATCGTGCGCGCCATCGTGGATTCCGGTAGGGAGATCGGCATCTCGAGCCTGCGCGCCGATCGCCTCGACGATGAACTCGTGGGGCTTCTGGCCAGGGGTGGCTACAGGACCCTGACAACCGCGTCCGATGGGGCCTCCCAGCGCCTGCGCAACCTGGTTGACCGGAAAACCAGCGAAAAACATCTGATCCACACGGCCGGGCTGGCTAAGAAGCACAACCTCCGGCTCAAGCTTTACCAGATGATCGGCTTGCCCTCGGAAACCGACGACGACATCGACGACCTGATCCGCTTCTCGCTGGAATTGGCCCGGATGGTTCCGTTGTCTCTGGGGATTGCTCCTTTTGTCGCCAAACGGAACACGCCGCTGGACGGTTCGGGATTTGAGAGCATTGCGTCGCTGGAAGCCAAAATGGCGCGACTGCGGGCGGGATTGAAGGGGAAGGTGGAGATCCGCCCGACGTCGCCGCGCTGGGCGTGGGTCGAATTCATGCTGTCGCAGGGCGGCGAGCCGGCCGGGCTCGCCGCCATGGACGCCTGGCGCGCAGGCGGCCGTTTTTCGGACTGGAAGCGCGCGCTCAAGGAACGTTTTGAACCACGAAGTTCTCCAAGACCGCAAAGATCATTATGACGCACGCGCCCGGGGGCGGATCTCCACCTGCTCCCTTGGCGGTCTTGGAGGACTTCGCGGTTCGTTATTTCGAACTGATCCGGTAGACCTTTCCTTTGTGCACGACGATCACGTTTTTGCCCAGCGCCGCATACGAGGCGAGCTGGGGATCCGCTGCCACGGCTTTTAGCAGGGCGTCCGACCCGAACGCCAGATCGATCACCGGCAGCTTTCCGGCCGGGTCATAGGCCGAATCGATCCAGGTTCCGTTTTCCAGCCGGAATGTTTTCGCCCCGAGCGACCTCGTGCCTCCGGCGGCTGCAGGCTGGGCTACATCCGCGGTCTTCATGGTTTTGAGGGCGACACTGGCCGAGACCGCCTCCTGGGCGGAAACCGGTGATGGTGCTGCCACCCCACCCACAGCCCCGGGAAGCGACATCTGCAGGGGCATCGCTTTATGACGAACCGGAGCGTTGCCGGTCATCAGGTCCTTGTCGTCGGCTGCGAGATAGGATGTGTAGGGAGTGACAAAACTGTATTTCTTAGCCAGCCGGATGATTTCGTTTTTGAGCTCCTGGTTCTCCCCCGACATGCGGATCTGCTCCAGCAAGTAGCCGACCTTTCTCATGGCCCAGAGCCTTGGCAGGAAGTCGTTGGTTGTCGCGGTGTTCGGGAAGTCCTGGCGATCGAACCTCATCGTCCGGGTTTCCCCGCGGGCGGATCCTCTGACGGAAACCGGGAACGACCCGCTGTTGGAGAAGCGTCCCAGGATGGTGAGCTGCGAGCCCTGGAAGAGATCGGGAATCTGGCGGGGATAGATATCGGAGGCGTTGAGCCCTCCCAGGTCCAGCGACAGCCCTGTCAGCACCGGGCTCGCAACCTTGGAGAAGAAGTTGGAAAGCTTGACTTCGAGATCCTCATCCGGGGTCACGTAGTCCGCGGTTCCGTAATTCCGCGCGGCAATCTGGTCCAGCAGGAAGGTGTTGACGTCGTAGCCGACCCCAAACGTGAACACCCTCACTTTGAGGGGATTGGCCGCAGCGGCTTCGCGCAGGATGCGGCCGGGATCGGTTTCGCCGACGGTCGGGAGGCCGTCCGTGAGGAACACGAGGTAGCGCGGGCGGTCGCCGGCCTGGAAGGCGCCGAAGGCTTCGCGCAAGGCTTCGTGGATATTGGTCCCGCCCGATGCGGTCTGGCGATCGATGAAGGATGCCGCCGCGACGCGGGCATCTTCGGAAGCGGTCACCAGGCTTTCACGGAATCTCCGGGTATCGGTGCTGAAGGTGATGATGTTGAAGCGGTCGCCGGCGTGGAGCGAGTGCACCCCGAACTTCAGCGCCGCTATCGCCTTTTCCAGTTTGCCGCGTTCCTGCATCGACCCGGAAGTGTCGAGCACGAAGAGGATATCTTTGGGGATGGCGGCTTCACGGCCCCGGTCGGTATCGGGGGTCAGCAGCATCATGAAATAGCCGTCTTCTGCAGCTTCGCGGTAGGTGATCAGGCTGAAACCGTTCCCGGTACCCGACAGGGAATAGAACAGCTGGAAATTGCGGTCAGGCAACAGCGACGAGCCCTCATAGCTGAGCCGCGCGCGGCGCTCTCCGTCGCGATGGGTGTCGATGGTATGGGTGGGAGAGTAGATAGTGCGGATCGGCTGATCGGACTGGATCTCGACAGAAACGGCGGCGTTATCGATCGGCTGCGGATTGGCGCGCGTACCGCTCTGGAGCGGGTAGACGTAGGAGACGAGGCCGTGGTCCGCCTTCAGGATCTGGCTGTAGGCGAACTCGACCCGCTTTTCTCCACGCGCGGGGACTGGGAACACTCGCGCCTGGAAGAGGTTAGCGCCGGCATACTCCAAAAGCCCCGGGTCCCAAGACCGCCGCACGATGGCCAGATAGCGGTTGCGGGCCTCCTCCCTTTCCAGGACCTCGCCGCGAAGCTTTCGGTCGCCATCCCACGTGGCGAAGTCGACAAAGGTGGCATCTTCCGGGAGTGGGTAGAAGTAAGTGCCGTCCACGATAAATCCCAGGTCATTGAAAAAAACCTGGGTTACCCGCGTGGTGGCGACCTGTCCCTGGATGCGGATTTCCACCCTGAGCGACTTCACCCGCAGCGGGTGCGGACCCGGACCGGGCAGCGGCCGGGGGAACGGTGCGATGCGGGTGTCTTCGGGAATGAGGATTCCCTGGGCCATGGTCAGGGAAGTGCAGATAAATAAGAATCCGAACACAAAAAGGATAAATCGTTTCATAAGGCATCTCCGTGGCGGCGTTTGAAATCGGATCGGTTGTTCATGCTTTAGGGACGCAGCCCGGAAGGAGCCTTGCAGGATTTTTCTGCTCGTCCTATATTCTGACGGTTGAAACAACTCGGGATCGAGACTGGGAGGTCATGCGCGCGAATGAAAATCAGACGGAGCAGCCGGATCCTGATGTGCCTGGCGGCCATGGTTCTATCGGCCTGGTTGTCCTATGGAATGCCGGCGGGAAAGGAGGCGCGCGAGGCCGGCGAGTTTCGCATCTTCCTGGCCGGCAGCGAAATCGGCAGCGAAAAATACTCAATCGTGTCGGCGGCCGAGTCGATCGTCAGCACATCGACGGTGGATTATCACAGCCCGGCAGACAGCCGGAAAAAAGTGCACATGGAGACCAGGCTGGAAATGACCCCGGCCTACCTTCCCCGTTCGTATCAGCTCAAAAGCGACGTCAACGGTGTGGCGGCATCGATCAAGGGGAGTTTTCCACCCAACGAGGCGCAGTTCGAATATGTAACCCAGGGAGTGCCGCGCAAGGCCGGCCTTCTCACGGGCGACAAGTTCACCATCCTGGACACCAATGTTTTTCATCACTTCATTTTCCTGGTCCGGTTGTTCGATTTTTCGTCGCAGGAAAGGGTGCAGAAATTCGAAGTCGCCATTCCCCAGGAGACCGATTCGGGTGCAATCTCCATCAAAGAAATCGGAATGGAGACGGTTTCGGTGCGGGGAAAAAACCGGGAAGCGCGCCACCTGCAGGCCGATTCCGGCACCATGAAGGTCCAGCTGTGGGTCGACGAGCGGCGCCAGCTCCTCAAAATCGCCGTCCCGTCGAGGAATCTCGTGATCGAGAGAAGCTCCCCATAAGAAAAAACAGGAACGACCACCGAATTTCCAGCGAGATTCTCGAAAATTTGGATTAATCCCGGAGGAAATTCGGTGGTCGTTCCTGTTTTTTCTTATTTTTGCTTGGGGTTGACAAAGCCGGTCGGATAAACCTTTCCGTAGGGCGACACCCGGAATAGCCTCAGCCAGTAGCCTTCTTCATAGCAGATATGCCCGCCATCGGCGGTGTCGATTTCGAACACCCTGGTTTTATAGGGCGGCAGGATGGCCTTCGCCCCGGCGTGGTAAGAGTTCAGGAAGCGTGTGTCGAACTGCTCTTTGGCCTTGGCGAGAGCTTCGTCGCTGGGATCGTTGGCCAATTTCAATTTGCCAAACGTTTCCTCGTACTCCTTGGGATTGATGCGTATGTAAACGGCGTTGAAGTTGAGCTTGAGGGGGTAGACTTCAAAAACCGATTTAATCTTGTCCTGGCTGTCATTCGGGGCTTCGATTGTCGCAGTCCCGTTTCCCAGGATGATGGCGACGGTTACTCCACCCTCAGTCCGTCCCAGCGCAAGCTTGCCGGCTGCGGACTCGAAGAGAGAGTAGTCGCCTTTGAATCTGAGATTGGTATAGCTGTAGATCTCTTCCTTGGCGACCTGGACGTCATAGAAGGCAGGTTTGCTCGCTGGGTCCTGCGCCCACAGGATTGCCGGAAGGATCAGTATCGCGAACAGAAGGGAGAAGAACTTGCGGGAGACAATTACAGAGGGCGTCATTTTAGCATCCTCCATTGCGCTCTGCAGGAGCGGGATTGAGCGTGAGGAAACCTAAAGAGCCATTCCAACTGAATCTTGATAAATAATGCCTACAGGTAAATTTTAAACCTGTTGGAAAAAAAACGTCAGAGTTTTCTATAGGAAAGCGGCGGCAGGCCGCCGCAGTCCAAAGCGCCTCCGGCGCTACAGAAGGAGCCGCGCAGCGGCCTTGGAGTGCGACGCCATTGCGCCGCTTTTCGTCGAATGCCCGTAAATTATGCGCAAAGATTTGTGATGCTCCGTACGGTTAATGATTTGTCGGCTTTTATAAACTATGGGGGGGCCAGCGCGAAGCCCTGGGATGTGACCCTCCGGAACCCGCTACCGGTAATAGACCTTGTGGGCCAGCTTGTCCGGATCGAGCAGATAGGCGTCCAACATGCGGGTGGCTTCCTCCGTGCCGCCGGCGTCGTCCACGTCGATGAAGTTCAGCTTTCGCCGGTTGGCGACAAACCATCGGAAGACGATTTCTTTTTCCCAGGCTTCAGGGGCGGTCTTTTTTCGCCGCTGCGCCGGGTCGAAAACGGAGCGCACTTTTTTCCGCAGGGCCGGGGAAGCAGTTCGTCCTAATGTAGCCATCGCTTTTCCCGCAAACATTCCATCCGCCAGGACATAGACATCGGCTTTCTCCCCGCCCTCCCGCGCCACCAGCAGGAGAAGGTTTTTTCCTTTGCCGTACGCGGCTCGGTCCTCGTGGACCTCCGCCTGAAGGTTGATCGGAGGGCGGAAATCCTTGATCATGCGCATTTCCAGCAGCAGCGCTTCCACTTCCGAAGGGCACACGACTGTTTCGAGCGAGTGGAGCTGCTCCAGGATCCGGCTGATTTTGATGTCCTTGCGTCTTCGCGCGGCGAAGTAGGAAGAAACCCTCCGCTTCAGGTTGCGTGATTTTCCCACATAGATAATGTCGCCGGCGCGGTTCTTCATCAGGTAGACTCCCGGCGTTTCCGGCAGGCAGGCGAGGTAGTCGCGGCCGAAATCGAACCGGCTGAAATCAGGAGCTTGGAGCCCTTGGTCGATCCAGGCTTGAACGGCGGCGAGAGTTGAACCAGATTCCTCAGGGGCGCGGCCGAGAAGCAGGGGGATACACGAGGACAGGAATTGAGCCTTTTTCGCCGGCCTTTCGGCATCGGGTGCGGGAAGTCCAAGTAAGCCGGCGATGATTTCCAAATCCAGGCCTGAGGCCGGGCGCGAAAATGCGCGGGCCGCAAGATCGCGGACCGCGAGCGGGTTGCCGGTCCAGGCTTCGATATGCCAAAGGTCGAGAAGCTGGTTCCACAGGCGCAGTTCCCCGCCGGTCCAGGCCGCCAGCGTCGTGTTCCCTTCGCTGGCGACCAGTCGTTTAAGCGCTTTGATATCCGGAATGGGCGTTCCCGGGGAGAAGTCGAATTCCCAGAGGATTCCGGTTTTTCCCGCCAACAGCGCACCGCGGACGCAGGCGGTTTCCGAGGATGCGCGCCCCCGTTCGAGAGAGAGGCAGGAGATCGATTCCAGATCCGGCTGGGGCGCAGACGGCGTGCGGGCTCTCAGCTGCCAGAGTCCATAAGCGGCGGTGAAACGCCGGTCCTTGTGCAGGATGGTGCGCAGAACCTTGTCGGCGGCCAGGGAGTTCGGCGAGCGGATTTTAAGCACCGCAAGCAAGATTTCGTCGGCCGCAACGGGACGGCCCGCATCCAGCAGGTATTTATAGATCAGCTCTTTCATTGTCATGCCTGCCTGTCTAAATCATGCCATGCTTCACCGCTCTGCATCGGTTCTGCATCATGTGGGTCCGTGCTGAATAAGGTGTCTCGAAACTGGCCAGACCGCAGCTATGGAACGGGCTTTCAGCCCTTTTTTTCATTCCTGACTATTCCCGGGGCTTCGCCCTCCCGCTTCGCGGGATCTGCGACGAGGCTTGTATGGGATCGCACTTTCAGCATCAAGCCCGCCCCTGGCGTTCCCAACAGGAAGGGAACATGGCATATGCGAGGTGACCGCTGCTTATGAGTCATTTTATTGAATGAAACAACTTCCGCCTGATAATTGAATCAAGTTCCTTAGGAGCGCTCACAATTGGCTGAATTGTTAACCTTTATGAAATATGGAGGGCCGAAGGCCCGGCGTCATACCAGGTGTGCCGAGCATTGTACGACAGCTTGGAAGTGAAAGTCTTCCCCCAACCCGATGGAGGTG
>CAWIVH010000003.1:0-41798 GCA_963839475.1 uncultured Acidobacteriota bacterium
ACTACTTCGCGGACCTGTCCTACAAATGCATGAACTTCATCGACCCGGAAACCATGGAGAGGTTGACGCGTGCCGCCGAAGGGGTTCAGCGCATGCAGGAGCTGATCAAAAACCTGCTCGAATTGGCGCGCCTTGACAGCCCTATCGTCAGCTTCGTGAAGATCGACTGCTCCGCATTGCTGGAGAGAGTCCTGGCCAACCTCAACGCTGCAATCCGCGCGAGCGGAGCAACGATCCAGGTCGATCCTCTGCCGGAAATCATGGCGGAGCCGACACAGATCGGGCAGGTGTTCCAGAATCTCATTTCGAACGCGATCAAGTTTTGCGGGAAAAAACGTCCGGAGATCCGGATCAGCGCCGAAATGCGTGCAGGCGAATGGCGGTTTGCGGTCAGGGATAACGGGATCGGGATCGATCCCGGGATGCAGTCGAAAATCTTCCAGCCCCTTCAGCGCGTGCATCGAGGGGACACCTACCGCGGCACCGGCCTGGGGCTTGCGATCGCGAACAAAACCATCACGCGACACGGGGGCAGAATCTGGTCGATTCCGAACCCGGGGCTGGCTCCACGTTTTATTTCACGATCCCGGCCGAGCAACCCGGAAAAGCATCGTAAATGCAGACTAAGCTGAGCGAGTACCACGGATATTGCGAAACGGATGCGACAATGCACAAATCCAAGGCCTCCCTGCAGGTCCTGGTCGTCGAAGACAACGAAAGCGACGTCCGGACTGTTCGTTCTCTGCTCGTGGGAACCAATGGGATCAGTTATTCGATTGAACATGCCGACACGATCTCCGGTGCGATTCAGCGGCTGAAGAGCCGGAGCTTCGATGTCATTCTGCTCGACCTGATGCTCCCGGACGGCTCAGGGTTGGACAGCCTGGATAAGTTCCAGGAGTGTGCGCCCGAGATCCCGATCATCATGCTTACCAATCTGGATGACGAACCCACCGCCGTAAGGGCGTTGAAGCGTGGCGCACAGGATTACCTTCTCAAATGTTCGAGAAACGGTCCTGAGTTCATCCGGACCATCCGATACGCCATTGAACGCCACCGTCACATGATCGAACTGGAACGTGTGTCGATGGACCTGAGGGCAGCCAACGCCAGGCTGGAACGCCTGGTGCTTCTGGACCCGCTTACCGAACTGCTCAACCGGCGCGGTCTCCAGGAAATGCTTTCACGCGAACTTCAGGGGGTCCGTCGCGACGGCTCGGAACTGTTGCTGGTCATGGCAGACTTGGACGATTTCAAAAAGGTGAATGACTCGCTGGGTTATGCCGTCGGCGATATCGTGCTGAAGGAAGTTGCGCGGAAATTGCGGCATTCGCTCAGAACAACGGACATCGTCGCCCGCATCGGCGGGGATGAATTCGTGATCCTGCTGCCTCAAACGCGCCGGGCTGAAGGAATCCGAGTCGCTGAAAAAATCCGGCTAGCGCTTTCGGAGTCCCCCGTCTACCTGCCCACGCGGCCGCTGCAAATCACTGCCAGCCTGGGTGTATTGTCGGTTACGGAGGCCACGCCATCCATCGACGAGCTTCTCTCTCAAACCCATCTGGTGCTTTCGCGCAGCAAGCATTCCGGCAAAAACCGGATTTCCTGCGCCTGGAGCGGGATCGGAGGGGAGGACGAAAGCCATCCCCTCGCCCACGTTCTCCATCAGCTCCGTACCGGTGTGCAGCTTCACTCAGTGATGCAGCCCATTTACGACCTGGAAGACGGACAGGAAATAGGATTCGAGCTGTTTTCAAGGCTCGGCCCGGGTTCCTTCGAAATGCCGGACGACTTTTTCCGGCTATGCATGGAAGAAAACATACTGACGCTTGTCGACCACCGCTGTTTTAAAAACTGCATCCGAGCGGCGAAAGCGCTGCCCAAGGGAATCCGCCGTCATCTTAATCTCTTCCCGTCCACGATGCTCGATATCCCGGCGGAACACCTCGTCCAGGCGCTGCCCAACGACGAAACGCGCGCGGATTATTGCATAGAGATCAGCGAAAAGCAGATCATAGGCGATCCATCCTATTTGCTGGAAACGGTCGCGGCTTTCAAGGAGGCAGGATTGAAGGTGGCCATCGACGACGTCGGTTACGGCCGCAGCTGCCTGGAAAGCGCGGTGATGCTGGAACCCGATCTGATAAAGATCGACAAAACGTTCGTCACCGGCGTTTCCGGCGACCCTTCCCGCCTCCGTTCTCTCAAGCGGCTGCTCAAAGTGGCCCACAGCCTAAGCGCTGAAGTAGTGGCGGAAGGGATTGAATGCAGGCAGGATTTGGACGCCCTGATAGATCTCGGGGTAAAATCGGGACAAGGATATTTCTGGGGAGTGCCCGCCTGATCAAGCGACAAGGTTGAAACGAATCCCGCGAGGGCAACAAACAGCCCCCGCCCCTCCACGCATATCTCCATGGCGGCCAAAGCGAACGTTTCCGCCGCCCTGGCTCAGCTGCCGGGCGATTCCAGTTCTTTTAATAACGATTCTACAATTCCCTGGAGCCGGCTGGTGCCCGCTTGATAAGGATCCTTGCCGCCTCCGCCATCCATCCGGATGGGTGCCCCGAAGTTGAGTCTGACCTTGTGCGGACGAATCCGGAAGCTGTCCCTCGGCCAGACCTCGAATGCTCCTTGGATCGCAACGGGGACAATCGGGACTCCCAATTCCTGCGAGAGGATGGCAGCGCCTTTGCGGAACCCCTTGATTTCGCCGTCGAACGAGCGGGCCCCTTCGGGAAAGATGCAGAGGATCCGGCCTTTCCGCAGGCCATAAGCCCCGACCTTCATGGCGCGCAGCAGGTGGGCATCCGGGTCCACAGGAACTATATTGGCGAGCTTGCCCAACAGCTTCATATACCAGGTTTGAAAATATTCGCTGGCCCCTACGAAAAAAACCTTCCTGAATACGCGGTAGGGAACGACACAGAGCACGATGAATGGATCTATGTAGCTCAAGTGATTGGGGCAGATCATGAAAGCGCCGTCTCTCGGCAGGTTTCGAAGTCCTCGGACCTCCATGCGCAGGAAAATTCGGCAGAGAAGGTAGATAATCCGCAGCCCGAGGTACTTGAATAGGGTCAGGGCGGTCCCGGTGAACTTCACATGCCATTCTCCCCGCTCGTTCAGGGACTCCTCGGACAGGATGGTGGCCCAGCTCTGCTTGGATCCCGACGCCTCCCCTCCAGCCGCTATGGCCTGCTGATCCAGCCCGGAAATCAGGTCGCGCACGGTGTGCACTTCGGCTCCGAACCCTTCGGGCATCCGGAGATTCAAGGATTGCTCCAGGCTCGCCAGGAGTTCAACCCTCTCCATAGAATCAAAACCCAGATCCAGTTCGAGGTTCATATTCAGATCTACGGCTTCGCGCCCATATTTTTCGCGCAGGCAGCCGATGACTTCCTGGCCGATGGCCGACTCCACCAGGGCCAGATCTTCGGCGCTGGCTTGCAGGGAGGCCGCTGCTCCCTGGTCGGCGCCCTCGAGCTCACCGCTCTCGATCTTCTGTTTGAGTTCGAGCCGCTTTATCTTCCGGGTGGTAGTCCGGGGAAGGGCATCTTTCTGGATCTGATAACTCATGAGCCGTTTGTATTTGGGCAGTAATCCCGACAGACGCCCGATCTCATCCCGGAGGATTTCGCGGGCGTTGGCGATCTTCCTGGCCTTCATAACATCAAAGTCGGGAACCACCACGGCATGGAGCTTTTCACTGGTTTCGTGTCCCCGGGCCACGATTCCGAGAACGGCGATTTCCTTGATAAATGGGCACTGCAGGTAGTGAGCCTCGATTTCATCCGGGTAGATGTTCTTGCCGCTTGGAAGGACGATGACCTCCTTTTTGCGGCCGGTGATCCAAAGCTGCCCGCGCTCGTCGAATCGTCCCAGGTCTCCGGTATGGAACCAGCCGTCGCGCATGACATCATCGGTCGCCATCTGATTTCGGTAGTACCCCTTCATCACCAAATTGCCGCGAACCAGGACCTCGCCGATGCCGGAAGCATCCGGCTCGTGAATCTTGGCTTCGTTACCCAGCATGGCCTTGCCGACCGAGCCCAGGACGTTGTCTTCCAGCCGGGTGGCACAGATCGCACCTGTCGTTTCCGTCAGGCCGTACCCCTGGATTACCGTGAATCCCAGGTCGAAGAAAAATCGAATCACCTTGGGATCGAAAGCGGAACCGCCGCAGACGAAGTATTTGAGTTTGTCTCCAAAGCGGGTATGAATCGGTCTGAACAATGCTTTTCCCAAGTTCAGATGGAGAGTCCGTTGTGAATACCGGTTCAGTTTCAGCATCCCCCTGAAAAGGCTGCGGATAAATACCGGCCGCTTGCCCAACTCCTCCTGGATTTGGTCATAGAAAAGGTAAAAAAACTGAGGGACTGCCAGGAGCAGGGTGACCCCGCCTTCCGCCAGGGCTTCAAGGATCTCGTTTCGTTTGAGCGTGTCGATGAATATCACCTGCCCCCCGATGGCCAGAGGCGTGAGCACGTTCACAATGGAGGCCAGCACGTGTTGCAGCGGGAGCAGGCAGAGCAGGGTTTCATTCTCGTCAAGATGCACGACATCCAGGATGCCGACCATTTCTGAAAGGAGGTTTTGCTGGGTCAACATGACCCCCTTGGGGTGGCCGGTGGTCCCGGAGGTATATAGCAGAAGCACCCAGTCCCAAGGCTGGCTTGGCGGGAGTGCCGGGGGAGGATCCAGTTCCCAAGCCCATTCCACGAAGCCAGGCAGTTCGGCGCGAGCGTCGCGGTCTCCCACGATAGGATCGAAGCTAACCAGCTTGCCGAGCAGGGGCGAATCTTTCACGGCTTCGCGCGCGCGCGGAAGGAGAGACCCGCTGACGAACACCAGTTGGCTCTCCGAATCGTCCAGGAGGCGCCTCCACTCAGCCGGGCTAATCTGCGGGTCCAGCGGAACTGCGGTGCAGCCGGCGAAAAAGATCCCCAGGTAAGCGAACACCCACTCGGGCCTGTTTTCCGAAAGAATGGCAACTCTAGCCGAGGACTGCAGACCCAGGGCTGCCAGCCCCCGCGCCACCCCCTCGGCCTGGCGCGAGACTTCGTGGAAGGCGATGCTGCGATACCCGCCCGCGGATTTCAATCGCATGGCTGTCCGCTCCGGAAAACGGCGCACGGACTCCTGGAACAGCTCACTGTAGGTCTTGGCGCTGGAAAAAGGTGTCATGGCGCCAGAATTCTATACTCGGCGCGTCAGGAAACAAGCAATATCTCGGTTCGGGCATGGATGAATGAGGAATGACAGATGACGAAGGAGGAATCTTGCTCGTCCTTCGAAGAAACGCAAGCTGTGCGGAGTCACTCCCGGACTTAATATTTATGCAAACTGATTCATAATTAGTACTTCGCAACCTGAGAGGCAGGGGAGAGGACATTTTTCGGTCGTGCGATGCGAAAAACCATTGAAATTTAGGTCGGGAACGATTACGTTTTGACACACCGCAGGTAGCTTCCGCTCGCGGCATCGCGGGTTTCCGGTTCCGAAGACGACATTTTTATGCAGGCGGGGCGGGGATGCGGCGTGGAGAGGTAAACGTGGACATGGATCAGAGTAAGGGCCGTCAGGGGCTCCCGGAGGCGCAGGGATTGTATGATCCGAGCCGCGAGCGCGATGCCTGCGGAATCGGGTTTGTCGCAAGTATCCAGGGTGAAAAATCGCACGACATCATCCTCAAGGGGATCCAGGTATTGATCAACCTGGCACACAGGGGAGCCTGCGGCTGCGATCCTGTCACCGGGGACGGCGCGGGGATACTCATCCAGATCCCGCACGGCTTTTTTGAGCGTGAATGCGGCCGCCTGGGTTTCACCCTGCCGCTTCCGGGGGAGTACGGGGTCGGGATGGTATTCCTGCCGGTCGAAATGCATCAAAGGTTGAACTGCGAAGGAATCGTGGAACGGATCGTCCGCGAAGAGGGTCTCAGCGTCATCGGCTGGCGGGACACGCCGATCGACTCGGATGCGATTGGAAGGATCGCGCGCGCTTCCCAACCCTACATTCAGCAGATATTCATCCGTCACGCCCCGGGCATGGACCAGGATACGCTGGAGCGCCGGCTTTACGTGATCCGCAAGAGAGCGGAGGCTGAGGTGGCGGTCTCGGACATCCATGACCGCAGCTTTTTCTATATCCCATCGCTTTCCTCACGCACCATCGTGTACAAAGGATTGCTGCTGGCTCCCCAAATTGCCCACTTCTACAAAGAGCTTTCGGATCCCGCGGTTATCAGCGCGCTTTGTCTTGTACACCAGAGATTCTCGACGAACACATTTCCCACATGGCATCTGGCGCACCCCTTCCGCTTCCTATGCCACAACGGCGAAATCAACACGGTCCGCGGAAACGTCGCCTGGATGGATGCACGCCAGTCGGTGCTCTCCTCCGCGGTTTTCGGCGACGATTTCAAAAAGTTGTTCCCGGTGGAAACCCCGGGGGAAGCGATTCCGCCATGCTGGACAACGCCGTCGAACTGCTCCATCTGTCCGGGCGAAGCCTGCCGCACGCCATGGCCATGCTGATCCCGGAAGCGTGGGCCGGCGACCCATCCATGCCGGAAGAAAAGAGGGCCTTTTACGAATACCACGCTTCCATGATGGAGCCCTGGGACGGACCCGCCGCGATCGCTTTCACGGACGGGAGAATCATCGGCGCCACACTGGATCGCAACGGCCTCCGCCCGGCACGTTACATGGTGACAGAAGGGGGATTGGTCATCATGGCATCGGAAACCGGTGTATTGCCGGTGAAACCGGAGGAGGTCCGGCTGAAAGGACGGCTGCAGCCAGGGCGAATGTTTCTCGTCGACACCGAGGAGGGACGCATTGTCCCGGACGAAGAAATCAAACATAAGCTCAGCCGGCGGCAGCCCTATGGTCAGTGGTTGAAGGAAAACCAATTGACGCTGGAGCAGTTGCCCGATCCACCGCGTTGGCATCCGTCCGACCTCGATTCTGTTCGGTTCCGCCAGCGAGCCTTTGGCTACTCGGACGAAGATTTGCGGATGATCTTATCTCCAATGGCGATCGACGGCCAGGAACCCATCGGTTCGATGGGAACCGATACCCCACTTGCCTGCCTTTCCGACAAACCCCAGCCGCTCTTCAACTATTTCAAGCAGCTGTTCGCCCAAGTCACCAACCCGGCCATCGACCCGATCCGTGAAGAAATGGTCATGTCTTTGATCAGCTTCATCGGGTCGGAGGGCAACCTCCTGGAAGAAACGCCTCAGCATTGCCATATGCTCAAGCTGGAGAGCCCGATCCTGAACAATTACGACCTGGAAAAGCTGCGGCGGGTTTCCCGGGGAGACTTTCTCGCCACGACTCTTTCCATGCTCTTCCGTGTCGACGGAGGCGAACGTGAACTGGAACGGGCGCTCGACAATCTTTGCCGCAGCGCTTCCCTGGCCATCCAATCGGGTTACACGCTCCTGATCCTTTCGGACCGGGGGCTCGAAAAGGATTACGCCCCGATTCCCAGCCTGTTGGCCCTGACAGCCGTGCACAATCACCTTGTCCGCGAAAAGAACCGCACCCAGGTTGCCCTGATCGTCGAATCCGGCGAGCCGAGGGAAGTCATGCATTTCGCCCTCCTCCTCGGGTACGGGGCCAGCGCGGTCAATCCGTACCTCGCGGTGGAAACCCTCGAAGACATGCACCGCAAGGGACACTTCCCGCCCACTCTCACCCTCCCGTATGCCCTGAAGAACTATACAAAAGCAATCAGCAAAGGCCTGCTCAAGGTCATGTCGAAAATGGGGATCTCCACGCTTCAGAGCTACCAGGGCGCGCAGTGCTTCGAGGTGATCGGGCTCAACCGGTCAACGGTCGAAAAATATTTTACCGGCACTTCGTCCAGAATAGAGGGGGTTGGACTCGACGTCATTGCCCGGGAAGCGCGGCTGAGACACGAAGTGGCATTCCGGCCCGTTACCGAATCCGAAACCGACCTCGAGTCTGGCGGAAATTATCATTTCCGGGTCGGGGGTGAGTATCATCTTTTTAACCCGGCGACTATCAGCAAGCTCCAGCACGCGGTGCGCAACAGGAATTACGAAACCTACAAGGAATACACGGAGCTGATCAACAACCAGAACCGGCAGCTGTGTACCTTGCGCGGGCTGATGAAACTGAAAAAAGCTGCCAGCCCGCTTGCGCTGGAAGAGGTGGAACCAGCCGAGGAAATTGTAAAGCGGTTTGCGACCGGCGCCATGTCCTACGGATCGATCAGCAAGGAAGCACACGAGACGCTCGCCATCGCCATGAACCGAATCGGCGGCAGGTCCAATACCGGCGAAGGGGGCGAAGACGAGGAGCGCTTCCGACCGGGTCCGGACGGCGAATCGCGCCGCAGCGCGATCAAGCAGGTTGCGTCGGGGCGTTTTGGAGTCACCGCCAACTACCTGGTGAACGCCGACGAACTTCAGATCAAGGTAGCCCAAGGAGCCAAGCCTGGTGAGGGCGGGCAGCTGCCGGGTCACAAGGTGGATGAAGTGATCGCCAGGGTCCGCCATTCCATCCCCGGAGTCGGGCTGATCTCGCCTCCGCCGCACCATGACATCTATTCCATCGAAGATCTCGCGCAGTTGATTTACGATCTGAAAAACGTGAATCCGCAGGCAAGGATATCGGTCAAGCTTGTGGCCGAGGTGGGGGTCGGGGTCGTGGCGGCGGGTGTGGCCAAAGCCCACGCCGACCTGGTTCTGATCAGCGGCCATGACGGCGGCACCGGAGCTTCACCCCTCACATCCATCAAGCACGCCGGCATCCCCTGGGAACTGGGGCTCTCTGAAACACAGCAGGTCCTGGTCATGAATGATCTGCGCAGCCGCATCCGCGTTCAAACCGACGGCAAACTTCAGACGGGGCGCGACGTCGCAATCGCCGCACTGCTCGGCGCCGAAGAGTTCGGCTTTTCAACCGCTCCCCTGGTGACGCTCGGCTGCATCATGATGCGCAAGTGCCACCTCAACACCTGCCCCGTCGGAATCGCGACGCAGGATCCCGCCCTGAGAGCAAAATTCCGGGGCCAGCCGGAGCACCTGATCAATTTCTTCTTCTTCATCGCGCAGGAAGTGCGAAGCATCATGGCGGAAATGGGTTTCCGTACCATGGACGAGATGGTCGGACGCGTTGACCGGCTGGATCTCCGGGATTCGATCGAGCACTGGAAAGCCAAAGGACTCGATCTCTCGTCGATCTTCTATGGGCCACCGGTTCCTTCCAGGGTGGGCCGCCGCTGCCTCATGGCCCAGGATCACGGCATCGAGCAGGCCCTTGACTACAAATTGATCGACCACGCCCGCGAGGCTCTGGAAACGGGCTCTGCCATGGAGCTGAAAATCCCCATCCGGAATATTCACCGCACCGTGGGCGCCATGTTGAGCGGCGAAATCGCACGGCGCTTCGGATCGGCGGGGCTGCCGGATAGGACCATCCGCTTCCACTTTACGGGTTCGGCAGGGCAAAGTTTCGGCGCGTTCCTAGCCAAAGGGGTAGACCTTACCCTGGAAGGCGATGCCAACGATTACGTCGGCAAAGGCCTGTCCGGAGGCCGAATCGTGGTTTTTCCTCCTCGCGGCTCGGCATTCCAGCCCGATCAGAACATCATCGTGGGAAATGTCGTGCTGTATGGGGCTACCAGCGGCGAGGCGTTTTTCAATGGCATGGCGGGAGAGCGTTTCGCCGTCCGCAACTCGGGAGCCACAGCGGTGGTCGAGGGAGTAGGGGATCACGGCTGTGAGTATATGACTCGCGGACTCATCGTCGTGCTGGGGCCGACGGGAAGGAATTTCGCGGCCGGCATGACCGGAGGAATCGCTTACGTGTTGGACGAAACCGGGGATTTCGCCGCGGGAAAGTGCAACCGTTCCGGCGTCGACCTTGAAGCGGTGAGCGGGAAGGAAGATACAGCTCAGCTGAAGAAGCTTATTGAATGCCACGAAAAACTGACCGGCAGCCCCGGAGCACGGGCAATCCTGGAAAGCTGGGATCAGAGCCTGGAAAAATTCCTGAAGGTGTTCCCTCACGAGTACAAGAGGGTCCTCGGAATCCCCCGGCTTGCGGTTCCGGCACCTGAAACGCCACCAACGTCTGACAGCAGGCAGGTAGTTCATGGGTAAGATCAAAGGGTTTCTGGAGCACACGAGAGAGGTGCCGCAACGCCGCCCCGTAGAGGAAAGGGTGGGCGACTACCTCGAGGTATACCAGCCGTTCGCAGAGGAAAAGGTCAGGACCCAGGCCTCCCGCTGCATGGACTGCGGCGTGCCGTTTTGCCACACCGGTTGTCCGCTGGGCAACGTCATACCTGACTGGAACGATTACGCGTACCGCGAACGCTGGAAAGACGCCATTCGCGTGCTGCATTCGACGAACAATTTCCCTGAGTTCACCGGCCGCATCTGTCCGGCGCCCTGCGAAGCTTCGTGCGTGCTCGGGATCAACGAGCCTGCCGTAACCATCAAGGTCATAGAAAAGACCATCATCGAACATGCGTTCCAGGAAGGCTGGATCCGGCCTGAACCGCCGAAGGCGCGCACCGGCAAGCGCGTGGCCGTCATAGGTTCCGGGCCTGCGGGTTTAGCCGCCGCGCAACAGTTGAATCGGGCCGGGCACCTGCTGACGGTGTTCGAGAAGAGCGATCGCCCCGGCGGTCTCCTGCGCTACGGGATCCCCGATTTCAAGATGGAGAAAACCGTACTGGACCGTCGGCTGATGCAGATGGAGCTCGAAGGGGTGCGATTTCAGACCGGGGCCAACGTCGGGCAGAATGTGGCCATCGAAGATTTGCGCGAAAACCATGAGGCGATACTGCTCACGGGAGGCGCTGAGCAGCCTCGCGACCTCAGCATTCCGGGTCGCAGCCTGAAGGGGATTCACTTCGCCATGGAATTCCTGAGCCAGCAAAACCGACGCTGCGCAGGGGATGAGCCTGCAGGCGGCGGGGAAATCCTGGCAACCGGGAAAAAGGTGATTATCATCGGGGGCGGAGACACGGGAGCCGACTGCCTCGGAACCGCACACCGGCAGAAGGCAGAATCGGTGCATCAGCTTGAAATCATGCCGGAGCCTCCTCCGGAGCGTTCACCTTCAACCCCATGGCCGGCATGGCCCGTGATGATGCGCACGGAAAGTTCACACGAAGAAGGGGGAACAAGGCACTGGGCAGTTTCTGCAGCCGCCTTCGAGGGGGACGAGCAGGGCCGGGTCGCGCGCCTGCTCGTGAACCGGGTAGGACCGCCTCCGAACTTCGAGCCCTTGGCTGGCGATCCGTTCGTGCTCGAGGCAGATCTTGTTCTGCTTGCCATGGGCTTCACCGGACCGGTACGGAGCGGCCTGGTGGAGCAATTGGGACTGCGCCTGGATCCACGAGGCAATATTTTCGCAAATGAAAACTACATGACTTCAGCGCCCGGCATTTTCGCCGCAGGCGATATGCGCCGCGGTCAATCGCTGGTGGTCTGGGCTATCGCCGATGGCCGCAAAGCTGCGCGAGCCATAGACAAATATCTGATGGGAAAGACCTACCTTCCCTAATGCCGTGTGGCGGCTGGTTCATTCTCCCGCATCGGCGGATTTGCGCGAGGCCGGTATCGGCGCCGTTTCAACCCGGTCTCGCCCGGCTGACTTGGCAGCGTATAGAGCTGAGTCCGCTGCCCGTAGCAGGATATCTGCTCCCGATCCGTGTTCCGGAAATGCCGCGACGCCGATCGAAAGGCTGATGGATCCCAGACTGGTTCCCCTGTGTTGCACGCTCAAGTGCCGGGTTTTCGTTCGGAGCTGCTCCGCCCGCTGCCGGGTCGCGTCCAATCCCGCCTCGGGAAGGATCACTGCGAATTCTTCCCCGCCGTACCGGCAGGCAATATCCCCTCCCCGGATGCTCGAACTGAGCATGCTGCCGAATTCGCGGAGCATTGTATCCCCGGCCTCGTGACCGAAGCTGTCGTTGAAGCGCTTGAAATTGTCCAGGTCCATCATCAGGATTCCAAGCGGACGGGTGCTGCGAATGGCTCGCCTGACCTCGCGCTCCAGAGCTTCTTCCATGTGCCGGCGGTTGTAAAGGCCGGTCAGAGGATCCCGGACCGATTGCTGCCGCATGGCTTCCCGCAGGCGAAGGTTGGCGATCGCCAGGGCAATCCGATCGGCGACCGTCCCGACGAGTTTTTGGCGGGCCGCCGAGAGGCGCCTCTTCTCTTCATCGCCGCGCATCGGACTGCGCAGCGAAAGCAGTCCCAAAGCCTCACCTTGGGCCACAAGGGGGACACATAGGTACCCGCTGGGAGGCTCATTCTTCAGGTGCGGGCAACGCAGAGGTGAATCCGCTTCCGAAACGACATTCATGCGACCCCGGCGCAATGCCCAGCAATCATCGGGCTGGAAAACTCGCTCGCCGGCGTTTCCCTGACCCCAGGAAGCCACCATTTCGACCAGATTGCGGGACGAAGTGATCAAGCTTAGTGCTCCTGCTTCCGACGTGATGATTTGAGGCACCGATTGCGCAATGATCCTATAGGCTTCCTCCGCGGATTGGCAGGACTGGAGCAGATCTCCCATTTCGCTCAGGTTTACGATTTCCCGGGATCTTTGTTCGAGTTCGGTCACCGAGCGCAAGAGAACTTCGTTGGATCTCTGAAGTTCCTCCTCGGCTTGCTTTCTTTCGGTCACATCGCGGAAGATGCTCCGCGTGGCTACCGCGACCCCGTTTTCCAACCTCACGTTGATGTGACCTGAAACCCTGATTTGCTGCCCGCCCTTGGTCACAAAAACAGTCTCGAAATCCTCCACCGTAGCCCCGGACAGGGCCTGTTTGCAGACCCACTCGGCCGTCTCCCGGTGTTCGGGGTGAAAAATATCCGAGATTCTCAGGGAGGCCAGGTCTGCGGCATCGTAACCGAGCGTTTCCTTCCAAATTCGATTGACATAAAGGAAGCAGCCATCCGAATCCACGATGTGGATGAGGTCGTGGGCGTTATCCAGGAAATCCTGCATGACTTCCCGGCTTTCGCGCAGCGCAACTTCGACGGCTTTTCTCTCGGCCATATCACGGGAGATCAGGATCCAGGAGATAAATACCGTAAGAAAGGCGATGCCCACTCCTGAAGCCATTGTCAATTGCATCCGTCTTCCGACGCCGCGGGCCGCCTCTGCGCGCTGCGCCAGCAATTCTTCTTCCGCAGAGTCCATATCCCGAAGAAGGCCGTAGATGTGCCGGAATGACATCTGCCCGTTCCCTGATTCCAGCAATCCCTTTGCGGCGTCCAATCCCTGATTGCGGCGCTCCTTTATGAGGTCATCCCACACCCTGAACGCATTCAGCATCTGGAGTCGCGCTTCCGTCAGTCGACGGCGCTGCCGGGTGTCGACAATTTCCCTTTCCAGCGACGCAAAAGCGCCCCAGGACGCGCCGCTAGCGGTCTGGTAGACCAGGAGATACTCTTCTCTCCCCGAAAGAATGTAAGCCCGCGCCGCGTTGTCAGCCTCCAGAATTGAGGCATGCAGGTCAAATAGGCTCCTGATAACGGCGTTGGTGACTGTCATCCAGCGGGAGGATTCAGCCTGCTCTGCGACCGTACGATACGCGAGCAGGCCTACAACCAGAAGCACGAATAGGGGCAGACTAAAACTCAGGAGGATTTTTCTTTCAACAGGCCAAAGGGTACGACCGGCAGCGTGCATTCGAGTCGGCGGCTCCACAGGAGGGGTTTCGGTCCTCTTCGACAGCCTGGGCTGACACCTTCCCTGCTGGCATTTCTCCTTGGCTTTCTGCTGCGGCAGATACGCCACGCTGCAAATGCTAATGAGAAATCCATGCTGGATACGGCACAAACTAACCTGATTGCTTTCCAAAAATCAATACTTTGCAGCTGAATTTCCCAAAAAAGTGCGTGCGCTATGCAATTTCCTTTACCGCGGTTCGGACACACCCCAGCCTCGATGGATCCGCAAGATTTTGGCAAAGGGAGAGAATCAGGGATCGTGTCATCCTAGCGCTGCATAAAGCCGCAATTATTGGTACCATTATCCCCGGTTTCCCGGGATCCCGATGAGGATAAGGTCCGGAGTTGCGGAGAAATGCCGGATTCGTTGAGATCTTCCTCCCGTATTTCAGGAGAGCACATGCCCTCAATTCTCGTTGTCGATGACGATCCGCTTCAATGCGAGCTGGCCCATAGGTTCCTGGAGCAAATCCCAGGCCTGGAGGTGATCTACGCTTTCAACGGAGAGGAAGCGCTTCGGCAGGCTGCCGCACGCCACCTGGATCTTGTGATCACCGATCTCCGCATGCCGGGGTTGAGCGGGCTCGACCTAGTGCGCGCATTGCAGGAGGAGTATCCCTCCCTCCCGGTGATCCTCATGACGGCCTACGGCAGCGAGAGCCTGGCGGTGCAGGCCCTGTCGGCCGGGGCATCCAGCTACGTGCCGAAAAGCAGCATCGCGGACCGCCTGGTCGACACCGTTCGACAGGTCCTCTCGGTTTCGCAGGTCCGCAGGAACCGCGAAATGATCTTTAAGTACCTCCGTCAGAACGAAATCCATTTTGAGCTGGAAAACAACCCGGATCTGATACCGCCCCTCGTCAGCTTTTTCCAGGAAAATCTGCGTCAGCAGGGGTTCGCGAATGAGTCTGTCCGCGCCCACGTCGGGGTGGCCCTGATGGAGGCCTTGTCCAATTCCATGATCCACGGGAATCTGGAAGTCAGTTCGACGATACGGAAAGAAGGCCAGGCGGATTATTTTGATCTGGTCGAGAAGCGACGGAACCAGGAGCCTTACAAAAGCAGACGGCTCAAAGTCGCGGCCTGTGAATCCCAGGTCAGCGCCGTCTATCGCATCAGCGACGAAGGCCCCGGTTTCAATCCGAGTGATCTCCCCGATCCGACTGTTTCCCACAATATGCTCCTCCCGAGCGGACGCGGCCTTATGCTGATGAAGACTTTCATGGATCGAGTGGAGTTCAACGAGCGGGGTACCGAGGTAACCCTGGTCAAATTTCGCAGTTGACAGCCGGGAGATCGCACCCCCTTCACCGCGGGCAAAACAAATCAGGCCGCGAATTCCCTGAGAACCACAACGGATTCCTTTGTTGCTCCTTGAAGACCTGAAGGACTTCACCGTTCCCATGGCTTCGCGGGGAATGGACTTTATGCCCCTGGAGTATTAACATTCACAAACTCGGGTCTTACCCTACTCTCCAGTTTACGGTGCTTTTGAAATGATTGGTCGGACGATCGCCCGTTATCAGATCCTGGAACAGCTCGGCGAAGGTGGCATGGGCCAGGTTTTCAAGGCATTGGACCCGCGACTGGACAGGTTCATCGCCTTGAAGCTTCTGCACCACGATCGAATTGGCAGCGAGGAGCAGATCCGGCGCTTTGCCCAGGAGGCCAAGGCCGCATCGGCGCTGAATCATCCCAATATCATCACAATCTACGAAATCGAAAAAATCCCGGACGGCCCGGAATATATCGCGATGGAGTATGTAGAGGGGCAGACGCTTCGAGCCCTGGCGGGCCGCCAGCTGCCGCCCGAAGCTTATTATGCGGTTTGCCGTCAAGTGGCGGAAGCGCTGGCAGCCGCCCATGCCCGGGGCATCATCCACCGGGACATCAAGCCTGAAAACATCATGCTCCGCAAGGATGGGTACGTAAAGGTGCTCGACTTCGGATTGGCACGGCTTCTTCAGGACTCCTTGAAAGTCGGCCGAACCCAGACCTTCTCGACCGCACCCAACGTGCTGATCGGAACGCCGGCCTACATGTCGCCGGAGCAGGCTCGCGGAGAACTACTTTCCGGAGCCACGGACATATTCTCCTTCGGCCTGGTCATGTATGAACTGGCCACAGGGCAACATCCCTACTCGGCGGCATCCCATCTGGCCGTTTTGCAGGCTATTTTGACGGAAGCCCCGGTCCCCCCTTCTCGGTTGAAGCCGGAAATCCCCAGGATGCTTGAGGACCTCATGCTGCGCATGCTGGCTAAAGATCCGGGCCGCAGGCCCACAGCGCAGGAGATTCTTGAAACCGTCGGCCAGGCCGACGTCCGGAATCTGAAGCAGTCTCTGGCGACAGCTGCCCGTCCGCAGCGGTTTACGGTCGGGCATATCGCCGAACAAACAGAATTGCGCCGCGGTTACGAATGCGCCATAAAGGGCCAGGGCATTTTCTTGTGCATCAGCGGTGAACCCGGGATCGGCAAAACCACATTGGTAAACGATTTCCTGGATGAAGTGTCCGGCGAAGAATCCTGTGTTGGAAGGGGAAGGTGCTCCGAAAGGCTGGCGGGAGCGGAGGCTTACCTCCCGATCCTGGAAGCATTGGAAGACCTGATTCACTCCGCGGACGGCTCCCAGTGGGCAAGAATCCTGATTCAGTGTGCACCCACATGGTACGTGCAAATCACCTCTTCATCCCAAGATCCGGCAGACAGTCTGCGGGCTCAAACCGCCGGGGCATCCCAAGACCGGATGAAACGTGAGATAACGACGTTCTTCCAGGAAGTCTCGCGGGTAAAACCCTTGATCTTGTTTTTTGATGATCTGCACTGGGTCGACGTTTCCACGTTGGACATCATCTCCTACCTGGCTGATCGCTGCGGATTCATGAGAATACTGATGTTGGCCACCTACCGGCCTACGGATTTGATGCTCGCCAAGCACCCGTTTCTTCAGGTGAGACTCGAACTTCAAATTCGAGGCGCCTGCAGGGAGATTCCGGTCGGTTTTCTGGCATTGCCGGAAATCGAAAAATACTTGGCACACTCTTTTCCCGGCCATCGTTTTCCCGCGGAATTCGGCCATCTCATTCATTCCCGGACTGAGGGAAATCCCCTCTTTATGGTGGATCTCCTCCGCTATTTGCGCGATCGCGGCGTGCTGACCCCGGATCCTGGCGGGGTCGGATGGAGCCTGGCCCAATCCCTCTCTGACATCGCGGGAGGGATCCCCGAATCCGCCCGCAGCATGATCCAGCGGAAAATCGACCGCCTGGATGAAGAGGACCGAAAACTTCTGACCTGTGCCAGCATTCAGGGTTACGAATTCGATTCCGCAGTGATGTCGGAATCCCTTGGAATGGACGCCGCCGACCTGGAAGAGCGGCTGGAGCTGCTGGAGCGTGTGCACGAATTCGTCCGTCAGCAAAAGGAAGTAAGATTCCCCGACGGAAGTTTTTCCCTGCGGTATCAATTTGTTCACGTGCTCTATCAGAATTCATTTTATGAAAGCATCCGCCCGACTCGCCGTGCCGCGCTCAGCGGAACAGTTGCCCGGACTCTCCTGCGGCTCCATGGCGACAAGAACGCCGCAGTCGCAACGGAACTAGCCCTCCTGTTCGAAGCAGCACGTGAACCGGCCCGCGCCATGGAGTTTTTCACCCTGGCATCCCAGCAGGCAGCCCGCAGGTCGGCGAATCGGGAGGCCGCCGCCCTCGCAAAAAGAGGGCTGGACCTGCTTCCCAACCTGACGGATGAAACGGAGCGTTTGCGACACGAGTTGCCCCTGCTGCTTTCGTTTGCAGCCCCGTTCATGCAGTTGAAAGGGTATACGCATCCCGAAGTTCTCAAATCTTACAACCGCGCCCTGGCCCTTTGCCGCGAGACTCCGGACAGTTTCGAAACCTTCACCATCCTGACGGGAATCGGAGCTTATTCCCTTTTCAGGCCGAATCTGTCCACGGCCCACGAGGTCCTGGACCGGATGATGCGACTGTCAGAACAATCTCCCCATCCAGGCACCCAGGCCTGGGTAAATTTCGTTGCGGCGTCGGTCTATAGCCACTCCGGAGAACTCGAGCGAGCGCGCCGGCACATCGATAGGGTCTCGGCCGCATATGACCCCGCCCTGCATAACAGTTACATCCTCATGACCGGACTCGATCCCGGCGTAGCGGGGCGCGGGCAGGAAAGCCGTATAAGCTGGCTCATCGGCTTGCCCGATCGTGCAGGATCCTGCGCCCGTGAAACCGAAGCCATGGCCCGCAAGACACAGCATGCTTTCACGGCAGCTATTTCCTTCTTCTTCGCCGCCATGGCCCGTCACTACCGGCACGAAACCGGGGAGTGCCTCGGATTGGCCAGGGAATCGGAAGCGATGTCCCTCGAGCATGAGCTGCCTATTGTGCGTGGATGGTCCGGAGTTCTTCACGGATGGGCGATTGCCGAAACGGGTCAGGTCGAAGAGGGCATCGGCCGCATTCGACAGGCATTGGAACTGATGCGCATCATCGGATGCGAGGTATTCGGCCCTGAATTCAAGGGAATACTTGCTGAATTGCTGGCCCGCAGCGGACGGCACGAGGAGGCCCTGGAATTGCTCGATGAAATATTGCCGGTTGCAGTCGAAACAGGGGAAATGTTCTGCGTATCGGAGGTGCTGAGGCGCAAAGGTGATATCCTCTTGATGCATGCCCCCGATCGAACAACCGAAGCGGAAACACTGTTTCGAGGCTCACTGTCTCAAGCGGGCAAATACGGCTGCCTATCTTTTGAATTGAGGGCGGCAACCAGCCTGGCCCGGCTTCTTGCTGCCGGCGGAAGACGTAATGAGGCCGGCAGCCTCTTGGCCGGAGTCCGCGCCAGATTCATCGAGGGATTTCAAACCCGGGACCTGCAGGACGCCACAACGTTGCTCGCCGAAATCGGAAAAGTTTCACCAGCCGGGCCTATCCCATCATGATCGGCTTGCTGGGATTTGTTGCCGCCCGGATAGTCCTCAGTGTCTCCGCCAATGCAGCACAGAAAAAACTCCTTCTCCAGCGTGTGCCGATCCATTTTCTCTGGGTCGCAACCTACGCCCTGATGCTCCCGCCTTCGATCCTGCTTTGCGCACTGCACCCAGCTCAGCCGGTGCGCGCCTTCTGGGGAAACATATTAGCCGGCGGGCTCCTCGATGCCGTCGGAAACCTCGCCATGACCGCTGCCCTGCGGGCCAGTGACCTGTCGATTTTCGGCCCCCTAAATGCGATGCGGCCGATCCTCGCTCTTGGATTCGGATGGATTTTCCTGGCGGAAACTCCCACCGCCGCAGGCTTGGCGGGGACAGGAATCACGATGTTCGGCGCCGTCATCCTCCTGAGAAACCAACCTGTTGCGATGGACGGCGCGAAGCACCGCAGGCTTGCCGGGATGCTGTCGTTGCGTCTGGCGGGAATGGGATTATCGACCGTAGGGGCGGTTTTTATAAAACGCGCTGCAGGGATGGCGAACACCGAGTGGACCTTGGCCGGTTGGATCGCCTGCGGATTGGCTTGCCTGCTGCCCGCGGCCCAATGGATGGCCCCGACTCGGGAGGAAAGCCGGGATTCAATATCAAATCCGCAGCGAATCTGGATGTTGCTTCATGCCTGCCTTTTCCTGGCGATGCAGTGGTTCACCATTAGAATCTTCCAGCAATCACTTCTGTCCTATTCCTTCGTCTTTTTCCAGTTAGGGATGGTATTCCAGGTCATCATCGGAAGAGTGTATTTTGAAGAATCCGGTTTTCGCCGCCGCTTGACAGCCTGCTTCATCATGGCGCTTGGGAGTGGCCTCATCCTTTGGCTGGGTTAGGCTTGTCGGGATTTTCAGGTACGGACGTCCCCTCTGCACCTATCGCAAATATAAGATTGCCGATGGATCTCGACGCGGTGATAATGCCGCAAAACAAAGGTCCGGATTCTTCCTGGAGCAAAAGCTGATGCGAGGGCGGAAATCGGCCAAATTGCGAGGTGACTCATGCGGCTCCGTATCTTCCGATCTTTTGTGGCAATGGCTGCCATGTATACCGTTTCACTGGGCATTTTGCAGGCACAGTCCAAAGCAATTGCCATCAAGGCCGGTTCGCTGGTGGATGTTGAAAGCGGCAGGGTCCTGACGGCCCAGACAATTTTGGTGGAGGATGGCAAGATAACGGCGGTCGGCCCCTCCGTATCCCTCCCGGCAGGATCCCAGATCATCGATCTTTCCGGTTCGATTGTTTTGCCTGGCCTGATCGACTGCCACATTCATATCACGGGAGAATCCAGCGGCAATTATTACGACAACCTCTTCCGCAGGTCCTTCGTGGATGGCGCAGTATTGGCTCACCTGTATGCGAAAAGGACCCTGGATGCAGGTTTCACGTCAGCCCGCAGCGTAGGAGCCGTCGGATTCGTCGACGTCGCTCTGCGCAATGCGATCGACCGCGGCGATATCCCTGGACCGCGCCTGCAGGTTGCCACGTACTACCTATCTTCGACAGGCGGCCACGGCGATCTGGTCGGATTCTCACCATGGTTCGGCAGCAGAATGCCTGAAGAAATGACAGGCATCGCCAACGGCGTGGACGCGGTGCGACAAAAGGTGCGTTACCTGGTGAAATTCGGCGCCGAAGTCATCAAATTCGGTGCCAGCGCCGGCGTGCTGAGCGAGGAAGAGAGCGTCGGGGCACCCCAGTACACCCAGGAGGAAATGAACGCCATCGTGGATGAAGCCAGGATGTGGGGGAAAAAGACCTGCGCTCACGCCCATGGGACCGAAGCGATTAAAATGGCGGTAAAAGCAGGCGCGGCGTCCATCGAGCACGGCAGCCTGATTGACGATGAGGGAATCGCTCTGATGAAACAGCGTGGAACCTACCTCGTAGCCGATATCTACAATGACGATTACATCCTGTCCGAATACGAAAAGCTCGGGGTCCCGAAAAACATAATAGACAAAGAACGGCTGGTGGGACGTAAACAGCGAGAGAATTTCAAAAAGGCTGTCGCAGCCGGGGTAAAAATAGCCTATGGCACCGATGCCGGCGTGTATCCGCACGGCTTCAACGCCAGGCAGTTCCGCCATATGGTCGAATGGGGGATGACACCGATGCAGGCGATACAATCGGCTACAATCCAAGCGGCCGACCTGCTGGGCTGGCAAAGCAAAGTCGGCTCGGTGAGCGCCGGCAGGCAGGCGGACATTATCGCCGTCGGAGGAGATCCGCTCAAGAATGTCTCGGCCCTGGAAAAAGTCGCTTTCGTCATGAAAGGCGGCGTGGTCTATAAAAACGAAATCGGCAAATAGCCGGCCATGCATCTAATTCCTAAAGAGTTTTCTTGGCGCTGACATTTTCGAATTCTACTCCGATCTTGCGCAGGGCATAAGCTACCTCCTGCAGGTGATCGCCATACGACGTCATCCAGTGAAAACCCTTCATGTCTTCGAGCAGTGCATCCGCGTCACCCTGGATCCGGACATCGATCTGGGTCCTGCAGATGTCAAGCGAGGGGTTCCCGACTATTGTCCCGGCAAAACCCACCCATTTCTTGCTCGCGAAATCGGGCACCAGGTTGGTGCAAACCTGGCCGATTTTCATTTCGACCTTAGGAGCAGCACCGTAGTCCGATTCGAAGTGGGTAAGAATTTTCGCCGGTTCGCTCTGGCTTCCGTCCATCTTCCTGGGTGCCGTGCAATGAGCAAGGGTAACGATGCTGTCATGCGGGTAGGTCGGATCATTGAGGAAGACAGGCTTGGAGGCTATATAGTGAAGTAGAATGCCTGACGGAATTACGACGAAGTCTGACTCGCAGAAAGCGAGGTATCCTTCGTCGTTCAAGAGGCTGAGCGGAAGGCAGGCGGTCGTTTCCGACATCGGCATGATGGTGCCCATGCACGAATTGATGGTGATGGCATCAGTCTGCGCCTCCTGCATGATATCTTTGAACACCTCCGTCAGAATGAAGGCGTTGTCCATGAACGCACGGGTGGTTTGGAGGGTGACTCCGTCCTGGCCGAGATATTTTCCGGCTTTGGTGGCGCACTCCTCGACCAGGGGACTTTTTCCGCGGGCTTCCTTGATCCGGCGCGAAAGGTCGCTGTAGGGGTAATCGATCAATTCCATCTTCCACAGATCCTTGGTTCGAACCGGCGCGGTTCTGCCGCCACGCCCCCATCCCGAAGCACCGCCGATGGCCACGATCTTCTTCTGCAGGGTGGCTTTCAGGCCGCTCAGGGCTCGCAAACGCAGCAGTATCGCATTCGGATCGTCGACCACGACATCCTGCACATCCCAGCCCGGCTGGCCGTATTCATCGACGGTTTTTCTGAGGAACCGCGGATGGGCGATTTCATACCAGAGATAGACGGGCCCCGGGTTGTGCCGCAAAAACATCAGATTCCACTTCGAGGGCGCCGTGAGCGCTTCGAGGACATTCACTCCGCCGCCGGCTGCGTACAGGAGCAGGACATCGTGGTCGCCTTTGGCCAGTTCACCGGCCTGTTGAGCGGTCCGGATACCAGCCAGCGGGCGCATCTCCATGGGAAAATCGGCCTGGCCGGAAATCCGCGCCAACTCCTGGCCGATGTTTTCTTTCTCCCGTGCGACATCGGCTTCGGTTTGAATGCCTCCCCAGTTGCGCCAGCTGGTCGCAACCCGCCGTTCGGGAATCTCGTAAGTCAGGACCGGCTGAATGCGGAGCTTCGGCCTGACCAAAGGGCCGCGCGGAACGGCATCAGCCTGACCCGACACCTCCGCCCGCACACCACCCGCAGCGAGGCCGCAGGCAGTAAGGGCACCAATTCCATAGAGGAATTCCCTTCGGCTCCAGCCGAAGCGGGCTTCATGCAGACCGTGCGACATGCCGGTACAGCTGCAGTGGCATTGTGAATGGCAATTCATAATTGTCCCTTCCCTTCTCCGGGCTATCGAAGCCCCTATCGGCCGAAATTGCTGCACCCGTTGCAGGGCGCTCAGGCTTCTTCAGTCAGCTGCAGTTTCATCTTCTGAGAAAGATCCGTTAAAACCCCCTTCAAATCGCCGTAGAATGTGACCCGGTGCCAGCCCATCCCCCATTTCTCGGTCAGCCGCTCGAGATCCCCTTTTACTACAGCCTCAAGCTTGGTGCGGCAGGCCATGTCGCTCGAATTGTTCCCAAGGGTCTTGGCCTGATGCATCAGGATCTGTCTGGATTGCGGATTGATTTCGAGGGTCGTCGTGAGATAGCCCTCGGGCAGGAGGGTCTGAATCGAGGCCCCTTTTCGATCCTCGGAGTGATTGCGCACCCGGTAAGGTGCCGAAGCGCCTTCCGCGCCAAACGGCTTGGTGGTAGCTACGCAATGCGCATAGATGATTGCGTTTCTGGAGGTGTCGATTACGGGATCGGAAATATACCCGGGCCGGCCAGTCAGCGACCCGACGATCAACATGGTAAGAGCCGACATGCGGTCTGCTTCACATCCGCCTACCATGCCGTCATTGTTCAGCTGGCTGAATCCCAGGCAGGGGTAGGCCTTCATGTGGCCGCCATAAAAGCCGCCCAGACAGTTGATGGTAATGCCCTGCGCCTTACGGGCCTCCATCAGCCTGCGCATCGCCACATACATTGCCCCGGAGCGGACGATCTCTTCCCTTCCCGGCTCGACAACCTCCTTCGCCTGCCCGATCCAGCGGTCGGCGAATGATTCGGCCTGCTTTAAATCGGCCTGCGCATAGGCCGCGCCCATTTCCTCAAAAGATACAGGGAGGACCTCGATGCCGAACAATTCACGTGCAGCTTTATCGAAAGCTTCTCCTCCGGATCCGCCGACCACCAGCAGCCTGGATTGGCGAAGATTCCGCAATGCTTTGTCAATGGCGGTTACCGCGACCCGGTCCGGACGGCAGCTCCAGTCCGTCGAAGCCGGAGTGCGCTCGTGCCGCGCGGCACGGAAAGCAGCGGCGATATCAGAAGCAGGCTTCCCTGCCTGAATAAGTGCGAATTTCTTCGAGGCGGCAATCAGATCTTCATCCCGGGAAGAGCTGACCCAATCGACCGGTTTGCCCGAACTCATGATCTGGGGAAGCCTCGTCAAAAACAGGCCCGACCCGCCAAACAGGTTGTCCGCAATCAGGGTAGGCTTTCCCGTGGCGCTCAGCTTGACGATGTCATTTCCCCACCCCAGTCCCTGAAGGCAGAGCAGATACCCCTGCACTTCATCGTCCCCTTTGAGTACCTCCGCGGCCTGCTTGGGATCGTCCATCATCCGGACCGGAAGGAATTGCACTTCGGGACATCCCTGCTGGAGCGCAGCAAGGATGCGGTTACGAGGGGCTTCAAAATCGTAGCCGATATTAGGCCAGATCGGCTTGTCGTTTTTTGTTTCGCAAAACACCACCCGGACCTTGGGCTTTCCGTCAACTGCAGCTGCGGATTTGACAGGAGACACTCCTCGCCAGGCGGAAGCAGCGGCGCAACCGGCGCAGGCTGCGCATCTGTTCAGAAACTGGCGACGTGTCGTGGTGGCGGGGAAAGAAGGATGGCTCATGGCAGGCTCCTATTCGATAAGGGCTATGGACGCTTCATTTCACCACGAAGACCATCAGGACCGCAAAGCATATTTGGTAATCCATCCCGGCGGCCACCGGGGTCTTTGAGTATCACATCTGTAAATTCTTGTTTTTCAGGCAAGATTTATTGAATCGTGAAAACGGTGGTGAAAGCAACAAGTTTGCAGTTCTCAGTATAAGTTCGCAGTTCCTCTTGCGACTCCGAACTGATACTGAGAACTGAGAACTGCGAACTCTCAGTCTAATTTGGTTGCGGCCACAGGCTGCGTCACGGTCTTCATGGTGAACCGTTTTCCCCTGACCGAACCGCAGATGGTATAAACTGTTTCGGTTCCAGCTTCGAAGAGGAATTTGTCCGATATATTTTGACCTGGGAGATACCATGAATCGTAAAACAGAGGGCCAAACAGACCGCAGGGAATTTCTTAAAATTGCCGGGGCGGGAGCCGCGGCTGCCGGAGCATTGCTGAACAGCGCTCCCAATGCCCAGGCCGGAGGAGTCATTCGCCAGCTTACGGCCCAGGAGAAGCTCTCCCGTATCGCATCCAGCTGCTGGCCGCCCCGGTTCATTTTCAAAACCATAGGCGACCGGAAGCCGAACCAGGAAACGCTGGATATGAGAAAGAAATACGGGGAGATCACCATGCTGGACTTCCCTCAGTGGACCAAGGACACCTATCCCGGCGTATATCACCTCGATCTCTGGTCAGATGTTTTTGGCGATGTAACGGACAAATCCCAATTCATCGAAACCAAAATGGAAAGGGATGGGCGTACCTTCACTTCCTACCGGTGGGACCCTTCTGCTCCTTCCTCCAAAAAGTGGCTGGAAAAACTGCTCGCGAATATCGAAAAGACCAGCACGATTTGCCAGCACATTTCGAATAATGCACCGCAGAATCTGGCTGACCCGGATGACGAAAAACGAAAGGAAGGGATTCGCACCGCCAAAGCCTGGATGGACGCCGCGGCCATGCTGAAAGCCAAGACAATGCGAGCCAACACGGGTGTGTCCGGGACACGAATCATGCCTGAGGCGACACCGCATGAAACCGGATATCCTAAGAATGACAAAATCGTGATCTACCTGAAAAAATGCATCGAATCATTCAAGGAACTGGCGGATTACGGTGAAAAGGTCGGGGTCAAAATTACGATCGAGAATCACTGGGGACTGTGTGCCAACCCCATGAACATTCGGATCATTATGGACGAGGTTAACCATCCCTACTGCGAAGCTACACCGGATTTCGGCAACTGGGAACATGAATATCACCTGTTCCACGGCCTGGAAGCCCTGATGCCCTACACCCATACCCATGTGCACGCCAAATATTGGGATCGCTGGAAAACGTCGGAGAAGGACTGGAACGATGTCGCCCGATGTGTGAGTATTTTGAATGCGCACCGCTTCAAGGGGACAATCTGCATCGAATACGAACACGGACCTTGGGAAGGAATAGAGGGCTCTAAAAGATTGATGCAGGATGTGCTGGCTGCACTGTAGCTGGCAGAGCGGCCACTGGGGTGCTGCCCCGGGGCAGGTTGGGTTGCATGTTGCCGGCGAGCCGTGTGCGGCCGCGCCGGCTCCGCTCCCTGGCGCCACGGGGCGGATGCGCTGAAATCATCAATATTCCATTGTGCTTTTGACGAATGCCGGCATTCATTCAGCTACTGCGAGACAACAAAAACTACCGTTACGCCTGGATGGGACAGGTCGTCAGCGAAATCGGCGATCACTTCAACAATATCGCCGTCTTCAGCCTGGCACTGGCCACGACCCATTCCGGACTGGTGGTGAGCGGCATTATGCTGGCTCGCGCGGGACCCGCCATCGCTGCCGGCCCACTGGCAGGCGTGCTTCTCGACCGGCTGGATCGCCGCCGGATCATGATCGCCAGCGACCTGGTGCGAGCCTTCCTTGCCGCCGGCTTTATCATCACGGTCCGCTATCCGGCTCCGTGGCTCCTCTACCTGCTGAGCGGCCTGCTGATGTTTGCCTCGCCTTTTTTCAGCAGCGGCAAGGCTTCGATCCTTCCGGCTATCGCCGGGAAAGAAGAGCTGCATACCGCTAACTCACTCACCCAGACCACCCAGTGGACGACGCTCACGCTCGGGACTCTCTTCGCCGGGATGAGTGTGGCCCGTTTCGGCTACGAATGGGCTTTTCTTTTCAATTCCGTCTCGTTTCTTTTCTCAGCCTGGTCGATCCTGCAGATGCGTGCGCCCGGAAATCAATTTCGAGCTGACCGGAAAGCGCTGACCGGGGCGGAGATATCCAAGCCGTGGCGGGATTACGTCGATGGCCTGCGCTACATCAGGGCGACTCCGCTGATTCTGGGAATTGCGGTAGTCAGCATCGGCTGGGCCAGCGGCGGCGGCGCAGCGCAGATCCTGTTCAGCATTTTCGGTGAGATGGTCTTCAACCGGGGAGCAGCCGGAATCGGAGAAATTTGGGCCTGTGCAGGCCTGGGCCTGCTCGTAGGCGGAACCATCGGCCACTGGTACGGGAAGCGCGTCACCTTCAATTCCTACAAAAAAGCCATCGTCGTCTGTTACATCCTGCACGGGGGAGCCTACGTGCTTTTCAGCCACATGCACCGCTATTGGCTGGCGCTGATTTTTATCGGCATTTCCAGGGCAGCAGTGGCGGTCAGTTCAGTGTTGAACATGACCCAGTTGCTGCGCCAGGTCCCGGACATATTCCGTGGCCGCGTGTTTTCGACCCTCGAATCCTTAACCTGGGCCGTGATGATGCTGTCCATGATGGGCGCCGGCGTCGCCTCGATCCATCATGATCCGCGGGTAATAGGCGCATGGTCCGGTGTGCTCAGCTCCCTGACGGCCCTGGCCTGGGGCTGGCTCGATATGCGGGGCCGGCTGCCCGAACCCGAATCGGCGGCGGCATGATTCATCCCGGTGCTGACCAGGCAGATCGCCCCTCACCTTTGTCCATGTGGAACCGTAAGGGTGGGCCAAGTACCCCTGTTCATCAATGAGGCAACGCTTCAGGCGCATGCGAACAATGTGTCTTCGTTATTCTTCAATATGGTGCGCGCGCGATATCATGCTTGAAACGCACCCTACACTTTGGCTGGGAGATACACCGGAACATGAATAGATTTCTGATAGTTCTCATCGTCGCCATCGTCAACACCGCCGGCACTGCGCCCCAATCCGTCAACGCCGAGGTCGCGCGCTGGGAGCGACAGGCGCAGCAGATAACCATTGTTCGCGACAACTGGGGCGTTCCACATATCTACGGAAAAACCGATGCCGATGCGGTCTTCGGACTGATCTACGCGCAGGCCGAGGACGATTTCAACCGGGTAGAAACCAACTATCTCAATTCCCTGGGCCGGCTGGCCGAAGCAGAAGGCGAATCGGCGATTTCCAAAGATTTGCGGATGAGACTATTCATCGATCCCGAAGATCTGAAGCATCAATACGACGCAAGCCCGGCCTGGCTCAAGGCTCTGATGAACGCATGGGCGGATGGCCTCAACTACTATCTCCACAAACACACAAACATAAAGCCCAGAGTCATAAGCCACTTCGAGCCCTGGATGCCGCTGAGCTTTTCGGAAGGCAGCATCGGCGGGGACATCGAACACGTGGATGTCCGCGCGCTTGAGGCTTTTTACAGCAAGCCGCCCCTCAAACAGGCGGCGTCACTCGATCTATGCATGCCCGCCGAGCCGGGAGGATCGAATGGGATTGCCATTGCCCCGACGCACAGTGCGTCCGGCAAGGCCCTTCTCCTGATCAATCCGCACACATCGTTTTTCTTTCGCGCCGAAGCCCAGGTGGCCAGCGACGAAGGACTGAACGCCTACGGGGCTGTAACGTGGGGCCAGTTCTTTGTCTACCAGGGATTCAACGACCGGGTCGGGTGGATGCATACCTCGAGCGGCGTCGACAACATCGACGAATACCGCGAAACCATCGCGAGGCGGACAGACGGGTTGTACTACAGGTATGGAACGGAATGGCGTCCTGTCATCGCCCGCAAGATCCAGGTGCCATACAAAACCCCGACAGGCACGGCCCGGAAGGAGTTTACGATATTCCGCACGCATCACGGCCCTATCGTCCGTGCGGAAGCCATCGTTCCAGGTGCGCCGGCGAGTTCTTCCTCCGGCGGCAGTGATGCACACCCATTGGATTCCACCTGGATCAGCATCCGCCTGATGCAGGAGCCGCTCAAGGCCCTGATCCAGTCATACACCCGCACCAAGGTGCACAACTATGGCGAGTTCCGAAAAACCATGGACCTCCACACGAACTCCTCCAACAACACGATCTACGCCGACGCCGATGGAACCATCGCCTACTTTCACGCGAACTTCATCCCGAGGCGGGACCCGAAGTTCAACTGGAGCAAGCCCGTCGATGGCAGCGATCCGGCAACGGAGTGGGGGCCGCCGCTTTCGGTGGACGAAAGCCCTCTGGTGGTAAATCCGAAAAACGGCTGGCTCTACAATACGAACAACTGGCCTTATTCGGCTGCGGGAGCCGACAGTCCAAAACCGCGTGACTTTCCGAGCTATGTGGAAGCGGGCGTGGAAAATCCACGCGGACTCCACGCCATTCGCGTCCTTTCCGGAAAGAAGGATTTCAGCCTCGACTCGCTCATTGCGGCAGCCTATGACAGCTATCTGCCGGCTTTCGCAGACCTCATTCCCGTATTGATCCAGGCGTACGATGGAGCCCCGCCTTCAAGCCCGCTGAAGGCGAAATTGACCCGCCAGATCCAGGCTCTGCGCGCCTGGGACCTCCGTTGGTCGGCAGTCTCGGTGCCTACATCGCTTGCTGTGTTCTGGGGGGAGGAGATGTGGCGGCGATCCCGTCTCGACGCCAACGAAGAGAATACAACCTTGTATGATTTTATCCGCGACAAAACGTCGCCGGAGCGGAAGCTCGAGGCTCTGGCAGTCGCTTCGGACCAGATTGCCGCGGGTTTCGGCGGGTGGGATACGCCCTGGGGGGAGATCAACCGATTCCAGCGCCTCACCGGCGATATCGTCCAGCCCTTCAAAGACAACGGCCCGAGCATACCTGTGGGTTTCACGTCCTCTCGTTGGGGCTCACTAGCCTCCTTCGGCGCCCGCGCCCAGAACGGGACCCAAAAATGGTACGGCACCAGCGGTAACAGTTTCGTAGCCGTAGTGGAATTTGGAGAGAAAGTGCAAGCCCGGGCGATCACGGCCGGTGGCGAGAGCGGCGATCCGCGTTCGCCTCACTTCAACGACCAGGCTATCCGTTACAGCACGGGCGACCTGCGTGAAGTATATTTTTATCGCGATCAGCTTCGGGGGCATATCGAGCGCTCTTATCATCCGGGCCAATGAAGGGTGCCTTTTTTCAGAACTTCGCTGCTCGTCACCGGGAAAACAGATGCCGTCTTCAGGCACATGAGGCGAAATGAACGTGTATACACTTGCCGGAATCCTCGCGATCCTGTTCTGGAGCTCCAACGTGGCTTTTTCGCGAAGCCTGACCGAGCAGCTTGGGGTGCTGACATCCGGGGCGATCATGTTCACGACCGCAGGGGTCTTGTCCCTGGCTTATCAATACCTGGCAATGGGGAAGGTGAGAATGCCAGGCCTCGGCTCACGGCATTACGTATTCGGCTGCGGTGCCTTGTTTGTAACCAACGTGGTAGCTCTGCAGTTGGCGATCGGGCTGGCGGCCACTCGCGCAGAAACCATCGCTGTCGGCTTGATAAATTATCTCTGGCCGGCTTTCAGCCTGGTCCTTGCCCCGGTCTTCTTTGAAAAGAAAGTCCGATGGTTTTTGCCTGCGGGCATATTGCTGGCCTTGGGAGGAATGTATTTTGTCTCCATCCAAGCGGGAAAGCCGGGATTGAGCGAACTCCGGACAAATCCAGCCGCACTTGCCGCTTACGGGTTCGCATTGCTGGCGGCCGTAACCTGGGGGTTTTACTCCAACTTGAGCCGCAAATGGGGCGGCGCCCAGGATGGCAGTTCCATTCCGTTCTTCCTGCTGGTCTCGGGATTGTTGATGGGGGTGCTGCGCCTGTTCAGGCCGGAACGGATGATGCCCGGGCCGGCCGTGCTCCTCGAGATGGCTTATGTAGTCCTCTTCCCGATCATCTTCGCCTTCATCTTTTGGGACCTGGCCATGCGCAAGGGCAGGATGATTCTGGTGGTATCGCTTTCTTATTTCATCCCCCTGTTTTCGACCTGGATCTCATGTGTGCGCCTGGGCGTCTCGCCGGGCCGCACGCTGTGGATCGGCACGGGATTGATTATCACCGGCGCCTTCGTGTGCAAAGCCGCAGTCAGCGAGTAGCATTCAGGCCTTTATCTTCGGTTGCCGCATAATCGCACCCAGGCTTTCCGGCTTCTGCGCCGTTTCTTCCAGGGCCCTGAGTCAGACGCACTGCGTATAGTTTTGCTAAACGCAAAGGTATTGGCGTTTGGACGCCATAGGAAAAAATGAAGACCGGTTCTCCCGAATTGAAAAAAATCATGGTAATTTTTCCTACACGGCTCCTTGCTTCCATTCCCCACTGCGGGAAACAACTGGCGACATTTCCCTGCTCTCCTGGCAAGGAAACCAATTACAGGCGGCAAAAGGCGCCCGGCACAAAGCGGTTTCCGCATGACCCTGTGCCACAGAGCGGAGCCGGGTTGGGAGGGACATGAGGTGAGTTCTGGAATTACGATCAGATCGGTCGATGGTATTCGAGTGGTTGATGTTGCGGGAAACATCGTGATGGGGAATACAAGCAAGGCCCTGCGCGATGCGGTTGCGGACCTTCTGAAGGACGACGCGCGCAAAATCATCCTGAATCTTGGCAACGTGCGCTACATCGACAGCTCCGGAATCGGTGAGCTGGTGCGGGTTTCGACCTTGTCGAGGGATCAGGGCATAAGTCTTAAGCTATCCGCCGTACCCAAGCGCATAAAGGACCTGATGCGACTTTCAGGCATCGCCGCAATGTTTGAATCATTTGAAGACGAGGCAGCGGCTGTGGCCAGCTTTCTATGAAATCAGCAGGTCTCAGGGCGCTTAGCTTTTGGATTTGGGTGTCGGAAAGTCGAAAACCAGACATGTAGTGGATCCGGTTGCGTAAATTGTCCCGTTCACATCGGTCACTTTGCCCTCGGCCGTGGCTACCTGTATGCCGGAGGAGATCACCTTGCCTTCAGCCACGATCTCCCCAGTGTGCTCGAATACCGGTTTGAGAAAGTTCACTTTGATCTCGAGTGTCATGTAGCCCTTGCCCGCGGTCAACGTGGTGTGAACGGCGGCTGACATTACAGAATCAAGAAGCGTGGCCAGGATGCCGCCGTGCACGCAACCCATAGGGTTGTAATGGCACTCCTGGGGCTGCAGTGTCATCGTAAACCTTCCCTCCCCGACGTCGAACAGATCCATGCCCAGGAGTTTGCCGAAAGGCGGTTCGGGGATTTCCCCTCGCCTCATTGCTTTGAAAAAATCCGTCCCGGACATTTTTCTCGCCTGCCTTTTCGCATCCGAAGGATCGTCCCAAGTAATGACTCGGCTCCGTTCAGGATGATATTCCTCGGCCATAGGCCCCCCCCATGAAATGCTGGCCCGCGCTCGGTGAGCTGGCCTTGTGGATTCCGGCATAAGCCGCTCATAAAATGATACGCAGTCGGAGGGGGATTTGCCATCAGGAGAAAAGGGCTGCAGGCATCTCGACTCGCCAGGCTTCTGATTTTCCTGTTAACCTTCCCGGCCGGCGCCGAAATCAGATTGCTCTGGTTTTTCTCTTATGGCAAGGTGCTGCACGGGGGAATCATCCTGCCGTAATGACGAATAGGAATCGAACATGCAACTTTGGGCTGGAAATCTGGCAATATTCGCAATTTTCGCAAGCGGTTTGCAGGCAGCAACCTTAAGCGTGAAAGACTACGGGGCGACAGGGGACGGCAAAACACTCGACAGCCCCGCCATCAACAAGGCGATTGAGGCAGCCGCGACGGCAGGAGGCGGAACCGTGTTCTTTCCGGCGGGAACCTACGTCTCCGGCTCGATCAGGCTCAAAAACCACATTACTCTGCAATTGGAAAGTGGCGCGGTCCTGGAGGCATCAGCCGATGGCGCAACGTATGACCCGCCGGAGCCGAACGAATCGAACAAATACCAGGATTTCGGCCACAGCCATTGGCATAACAGCCTGATCTGGGGCGAAGGCCTGGAGGACGTCGCGATCCTGGGCTCCGGTTTGATCAACGGAAAAGGGCTCGCGCGCGGTGAACGCCAACAGGGCGGCAACAAGGCCATTGCCCTGAAGCTTTGCCGCAATGTCACTCTGCGCGACTTTGCGATTCTCAATGGAGGGCATTTCGGCATCCTGGCCACCGGCGTCGAGAGCCTTACCATCGACAACCTCCGGATCGACACCAATCGCGACGGCATCGATATTGATTCCTGTCGCAATGTCCGCATTTCGAATGTCAGCGTCAATTCGCCCAACGACGATGCCATCGTGCTGAAAACTTCGCACGCGCTGGGCTACGCCAAATCCACGGAGAATGTGACCATCACCAACAGCCTCGTGAGCGGCTACGACATCGGCTCGCTGCTGGACGGCACCTGCAAACGCAATGTAACCCGGGCTCCGGATCGTGATGGACCCACCGGTCGGATCAAGCTCGGCACCGAATCGGAAGGTGACTTCCGCAATATCACCATCTCCAACATCGTCTTCGATCATTCGCGCGGGCTCGCCCTCGAATCAGTCGACGGCAGCCACATCGAGGATATAGCCATCTCCAATCTCACGATGCGCGATGTATCCAATGCCCCGATTTTTCTGCGGCTTGGCTCGCGCATGAGGGCCCCGGAGGGAACCCCGGTTGGCGCCATCCGGCGTGTCCGCATCAGTCATGTGATCGCCTCCGACGTCGACCCGCGCTACGGATCGATTCTGAGCGGCATCCCGGGCTATCCGGTTGAAGATGTCCAGCTCAGCCACATTACCATTGAGTACCGGGGCGGACTGACACTGGATCATGTGGCGAAGCAACCAGCCGATCTGGTCAACACGTTCTTTTTTCGCACCCAGGGGGGAGTACCGCCGCGCGAACCCTATGCCACGCCCGAGCGTGAGACGGAGTATCCCGAACCCTCCATGTTCGGCCTTTTGCCAGCATATGGATTCTTCATCCCTCACGCCAAGGGTATCGAGTTGGACCATGTCCGGATCAGTTACGCGAAGGAAGACCTGCGGCCAGCATTTGTCCTGGAAGACATCGATGGCATCGAATTGCTCGATGTTACTGCCCGGAAGGCTCCAGGCGCCCTCGGCATGCGATTGAAAGATTTGCGAGGCTTTGTCGTCCGAAGCTCATCCATTGCACCAGACGGCAGACTGGAACAGGTCGGTGAGAGAGAAATAAGATAAATCGCCAGGCCAATCATTATTTGTGCGGCGCACGGTCGCTGACAGAGGGGCTATGGCGCAAGACTCGGTCGAAATAGTCGCCGGCCGCGGCGATCACTTTGAGCCAGTTGCGCCACAGGAGAAAATCGTGGATATCGTCGGGAACCACGAGTTCCTCGACCGTCACTCCCTTTTCGGTGAGGCGCTGCTTCAGATCGACGGTCTGGTGGAACTCAACGTTGCGATCATCGTCAGCGTGAATGAGCAGTACAGGCGATTTCCAGGTGGGCACCGCCGAAATTGGAGATGATTCATACCTTACCCGAGCCGCTTCCCGGAGGTCGCGTTCGGTGATGCCGTCGCCCGCCAGGGCGGATTTCAGGTCGGGCGCCTGCGCACCCTGACGATCCCAATTGTGGACCCCGTGGATATCGACGCCGGCGGCAAAAATGTCCGAGTTGCGTCCGAGTGCAAGCGCGGTCAGGTAACCCCCGTAAGAACCTCCCCAGATGCCGATCTGTTTCGGATTTACGTCGTTGCGCCCAAGCAGGTACCTTCCTGCCGCGACCACATCCTGATATTCTGCGGCGCCACGTGCGCCGCCTCGTTCGGGGTTTTGAAACGCAAATCCGTACCCGATCCCCAGCCGGTAGTTCAGGGACAAGACGATGTAGCCACGGCTGGCCAGAAGCTGGTTCGCCGCGTAGTCGTTGGCGTAGTAATACATGTAATGCCAGCCCAGAAGCATCTGCCGCGGCGGGCCCCCATGGACATAAACCAGCGCCGGCCGCCGGGTATCGCCCTCCGGCGACCTGAACAGCTGCCCGTGCACCTCCATTCCATCGCCCGACCGGATGACGACCGGCTCCGGGGTGATGAGGGATGACGCGGGAAAGCCGGATGGAAGACGATCGGAAGCCAGGATGATCGGCGTGCCGCCTTCAAAGGGAATCACCGCAGGCAACCCGGGCCGCTGTGCGTCGGAGGAGAAATGCACAACGTACCTGCCGTCGGCCGTCACGAGAGGACTCCACTCGATGCCGCGCCCGGATGTAAGCGCCGCTGGTTTTGCCGCGTCCACGGGGACCTTGAAAAGGTGCCGCCGGTCGATATCGTTCAGGTCGGTGCCGGTGTTTGCGTTGAAGACCACAAAACGGCGGTCAGGGGACATGCCGGTGTATTCGACCATGAATTTGCCGGGGGTCAGCAGCATCGCCGCGCCGCCACCGACCGGCACCGAGTAGAGGTGCGGCCAGCCGTCCTGATATGACAGAAACACGAGGCGGTTACCCGCCGCCCAATTCAGGTTTGCTCCGCCCCGAACTCTCGGAAACGAGTCCGCGAGGGCCCCGCCGCTCTTCCAGATTTCGCGTGCGCTGCCCGTCGCCGGATCGCCAATCCAGATGGCCCATGGAGCCGGTTGCGGCGCCAATGGTGAACGCGGCACCCCGCCGCGACCAGGCTGACGTATAAATGCAATGGAGGATCCGTCAGGTGACCAGACCGGCAGCGCATCACGCGAGGTCGAGGGCGCAAGATAGCGAACCGGTCGATCGCTCCCTTCGAATATGCCGATGAAGCTGTGATCTTCCCGATTTGAGACGAAGGCGAGCGTCTTCCCGTCAGGGGACCATGCCGGCGACTCGCTGGTGCCTTTCGAATAAAAAGCCTGCTCTGCAGGTTTCGACCCATCGATGGGCGCGAGCCAGATCCGACGCTCCCTCGTCAAGGCTACGCGCCTGGTCTTCGGCGCCACCACTGGCCCGTCACCATCTCCCAGCAGTGCCGGCGCGCCGCCCGCGACCGGCACGGACCAGACCTGCATCCTCGGTTGCACAGGGCTGCTCCCGGGATTCGGCATGGCGTTGCCTTCCGCCGGCCAGTTTGATCCGTGATCACCGCCCCGAACGTAGACGACGGTTTTGCCATCATCGGAAAATGACAGGTTCGTGAGCTCCTGCCCGTCGTCGTTGGCATAGGGTGTTATGCGGCGCGACTTGAATTCAGGTCCCTCCGCAAGATAGATATTGCGCACCCCCTGCTCGTTGAATGTCCACGCGATGGTCGAGCCCACAGGTGATACCACAAGCGCATCCGGGAACGGAGAGCTCAACAAAGTCTCGAGATCCAGGTTCCGGCCTTGCGCGCTGATGGAATATATGATTCCGGCGCAGGCAATGATGGCCGCACTCACCAGAACGACAGCTGTACCACAGCGCAGCATAAGAAGCTCTCCCAACAAAAATCAGCGGATCAGGCGCAATACAACATAGGGCGCCTGGCGGGCGAAGTCCGGATAAAATGTCCCGTTGCCCGCGGGTCCAGCGCCTCGATACCCCCAGATATGCGGATGTTCGTGGAATAATGATCGCCTACAAGTTTGCACCCAAATAGTTTCCATAGCCTACGATGATCGTCGACAACACCAGGGTGGCCACGCCCAAGCGCAGCAAGAGCATCGCTTTATTGCTGGCGCCGCGCCATTCTTTGAGGATTACTCCCCAGATGGTGGCGAAGATGATGATGCTGGCCATGTGCAGGGTCCAACTCGAGAACTTGTACGCTCCCATTTGCGTCTCGCCCATCGAGTAGAAGAAGAACTGCAGATACCAGAAAATGCCACCCATGGCGCTGAAGACATAGTTCCACTTCATGGGTACGGGTGTCCTGTCTTCGCGTCCGTCGGCGGGAATGTTTGAGACGGGCACACCCTTGCCGAAACCAGCAGCCAGGCCGGCAGCCGGCGACTCCGCGCGGATCTCGCCCTTGAAATACTGGAAGCCGGTGCGATTTTTGATATTGAGATAAATGCACCAGAAGGCGTTGGTGCAGAATCCCCCGGCGAGAACCACAACAAGAACCGGCAGCCCCTGCCAGATGCTATTCGTTCCATGCTGCATGGTGATTTCCTTAATGGGGTTGCCGCTGGCAAGTCCGAATGCGAAGCAGGCGCTGAAAACGCGGAGATTGCGGCAACCAGCACGCCCTTCCGGAAGTTGAACCACGACGTTGCCGACTTTCTGCGCCGCAGGCATCTCCATCTTTCGTCCGCCCGGCCAGCCCGGTGATGAAAACACCGGCCAGACAGACAAAGACACCCCCCAGGATGATGTTCCCATGGAACGGAGTGATCAGTTTGGCGGTGAATTCGCCCCTGTACCACGGCTCGGTGAGCGTGCCCACGGCGGCGCACCACCCTAGAACCATGGCCATGCCCAACCCGACGCCGAGGTACCGAACGGACAATCCAAACGTGAGATTCCCGACACCCCACAGCATGCCGAATAGGCGCAGTAGAGCAGCGTGCTCGGGGACGTCTCTTTGAAAACCGCCATCAGATCGCGGGTGTTCAGCAGCGCCATCAACCACGGCATGATGATCCAACTGAAGAAACCGCCGGCCAGCCAGTACGTCTCCCAGGACCAGCGTCGGACGAAACGGTAGGGCACCACGAAGCTGCCTGAAGCCAAACCTCCAAGCCAATGGAGAATTCGCCCGAAATGGGTTTGGAACCATGGGAATCCTTTGCAGAATTATTAGATCATGCGCATCCGATGGATAGTTGCCGTTGCCGACGCAATCCCGCCGTCCTGCATCAGCTGCGTGGCAACGATCCTTCCACCTTTTTCGCTGGTAAGCGGACAGTCTGCGGTGTGAGGCCTGCACGTCCGGGGCCATGGCAGGCACATTGATTCTCGGCGTGCGGTCACCGGACAATTATAGGGCTCGAAATAGCGTGTGAGCAAGGCTGAATCAGCTTACCGAGTTTGACTCTGATCGCAGCATCCGGTGCGGCGTATCCTTTTGCTACCTGCAACCAACCCCTGGTCCCAAGGTACTCCTACCCGAGCAGGTTCCGTTCTTCAGCCATCGCCCGGCCCGTCGTTACCCTTCTGCAGTTTAACTACCACAGGCGAATGCCTGGCCGTCGGCATCATCGGCTGGTGATTCAACTCCTTGGGGAGGCCGAATCCGGCGCCAAAAAAGTCGCCCAGCGGCGCCTCCACCGCTGATTCCCTCGCATCGTCCCAATACATGCGCAACACAATTTCGTCGGGCTGGGAGGAACCATTCGGCTCGAGCCAGTCAGGCCTGGCTTCATCAAAAGTCAGCCAGATGTGGATGATCAAGGAATATCGACCCGGGAAATCATTCATCAGGAAAATGGAATTGCGGCTATTGGCCCAACTGGATTTTACAGTGGTACAATCTCATGAAACGGCCGCAAACAAGGGAGACCCCATGGAAAAAGAACAAACATTCCAGATCGACATCGAAGCATGCAGTGAGTTTCCCGTCCCAGCCGCCGGGAATTTCTCTTCGGAGCTGCAGCCACTGCCGGGATCGCCGCAAGGGCCGATGTAGTCACGGCCGCGGCGCCTGGGCTTCCCACTGTCGCCCTGGTGAAAAAGGAAGTGACGCGATTCATCGCAGGCAGCAATCCGATTTTCGGATACTCGCATTTCAACCGGCAGTACGATCAGCATATGCTCGAGTGGTACACCGATGAGCGCATCGTGCAACTGCTGCTGGATTGCGAGAAAGCCGGAATCAACACCTGGCAGGCGAGCTACAACACATCCATGAGCCGTCAGTTCCCAAAGATCCGCGCGGCCGGATGCCGGATTCAATTTGTCTGCCTGGCGGCCTCATGGCATTTCGATCCGGCCCTGCCAAGGACGCCTGAGGCGGTATTGAGTGGGACAATTCAGTGTGCAAAGGCCGCTGCTGCATTCGAGCCGATCGGAATAGCTTTTCACGGTTGGGCGACAGATATGCTTTTCCGTGCCGGCAGAATCGATATGCTGCGCGATTATGTGAAGGCCGTTCACGATCTCGGCATCCCCGCCGGAATATCCACGCACAATCCGGTCATCCTCGATGCCTTGGAAGAGAAGGATTTCGGCAACGATTTCTACATGGCTTCGTTGCACTACCTGTCGAGGCGTCCCGAGGACTGGCAGCGGGACATCGGGAGCCAGCCGGTCGGGGAGATGTACCTGGCCTCCGATCCACCCAAGATGTGCGAATCAGTGCGCAAGACCAGGAAAATGTGCCTGGTTTACAAAGTCCTGGCAGCCGGGCGCAAGTGCGGTTCGCCGGCCGACATCCGATCGGCCTTCAGCTTCGCCTACAAGAATATTAAACCGATCGATGCCTGCATCGTCGGGCTGTATCCGCGCTATTCCGACCAAGTCACCGAAAACACGAAAAGATGTCGGGAGATTCTGAGTTAGAAGTTAAAGCAAGCAGTCGCCAGCCGGATTATGCGAAGAAAAGAGACATCATGCCGGATCGAAAGACGGGGAGCGCCCCGAGAATCATGCAATCCAACCGGAAGTGGGCTCATCGGCTCCGGGACTCGTCGGCATGTGGATTTCAGAAATCTGGCGTTACCCTGTCAAGTCCATGGCCGGCGAACGCCTGACGGACGCCATCGTGCATGCCGATGGGATCGTTGGGGACAGGATCCTGCATGTCGCCGATGCCTCCGGGCGCGTCGTGACTTCGCGGACGAAACCACGCCTGCTCGGCCACCGGGCGCCGGCTGGCCCGGACGGCGTGCCTCTAGTCGATGAGCGGCCGTGGGTCGATCCCTCCGTGGCGCTCGACGTGGAAACCGCAGCCGGTCCCGGCACGCACCTTGTTGCTTATGATGGCATCGACCGGTTCGATATTCTGCCTCTGCTGATCGCAACCGATGGCGCGATTGCGGCATTCGGCTATGATGGGCGGCGCCTGCGGCCGAATCTTGTGATCGGAGGCGTGATCGGCTTGACCGAGCGCTCTTGGGAGGGGCGCAAGCTCCAGGCTGGTGAGGTCGAAATAGTCCTGGCAGACCTGCGCGGTCGCTGCGTGATGACGACCTTCGATCCTGATTCGCAGGTGCAGAATCCGGGAGTCCTGCGAAAAATTGTCCGGGAATTCGGAGGGAGGCTTGCACTGAACGCCTCGGTGGCGCGCGGCGGCAGGATACGGGTTGGGGATAAGGTCGATCTGGTCTGACCCCGAACACAGAAATCAGGCCAGGCAAACAGCCAGAGAATTGAATCATAGGCCTGGGGGCTGCAACAGCAAAAGTGGGTTGCACGGGGCAACATGAGTTGTAATGCTTGAAAAAAGTGGTCCGGAGAGCGTAATCTTTGCGGCACGTTGTGACCGCGGAGGAATGGCCGAGTGGTTGAAGGCGGCGGTCTTGAAAACCGTTAGGGGGGTAACTCCCTCGTGGGTTCGAATCCTACTTCCTCCGCCACGCCTTTTAGAATCAATAACTTAACCTGCCTTACTAGCCATTTTTTGGAAAATTGACTAGTAAACTTCCGGAATGGTACCGTCATTGGTAACAAACGCCAGAAGGAATTCGGACTGCTCGGCCGAGCTGCCGCCGGCGAAGCAGGGCGCAGAATGGATCCGCGCGAGCAGGAGCTTGCCAACCTTTACTGGTCCGACCTCAACTCGTCGAAAGGACTTCTGTTTGTTCGTGCAAAGCCGAAAAAGGCTTTATCCCTAAAGATTGGGAAGAGCGGACGATCCCCCTGCATCCGGAACTGGTCACGCTTTTGAAAGCCCTGCCCAGGAGGCACAGGGAAATCGTATTCTCGTCTTTCAGCGGCCAACCGCACGGACATCTGCTGCGAACTTTGAAATATGTGGTGGAAGGGGCGGAGTTGCCGGGCCGATGGTACCTGCATAAGTCCCGAAAGACTTTTGCCACCCGGGCACTCGAGAAAAGTGCGTCCATCCCGAAGCGCGATCCGTCCCTGCTGGTCCACGCTTCTTGCGGTGATGATATCTGGGTTGGTCGCCCGGAAACCCTTTTGACTGCGATTGGCCGTCAGGAGTAGTCTGTCGCCGGCAGCCACCTTGATCGGGCGCCAGCTCGCAGACATCGAGGCTCCTGGCGTCCTTGGCCGTGATTTCCTTTGTGCGACCGTGACTGTCCCGAACCGTTGCCGTTTTGTCGCCGGTTGATATAACCTCGACCGAGTCATTTTTGGAGATTCCGCCGGATGCGCGGTGGAAGGTGGGGATCTGGCCTGGCTGCAGATTGCAAAATAGTCGACTGCGTAAACTGCTCTCGCAATTGCTCGTTGATGCAGGCAGCGGGTTTTCTACTTCGAGTCAGCCCGGCGGCAATCCGTTCGGGAAGGCGCTTCAGCCTCTGGTCGAGCAGGGTATGGTATTTGTGGACCGATCCCAGCATCTCCTTGAATTGGGGCAGGTAGGTGCGGAAGAGATGTTCGAGTCCTTCCCGCTCCTGCACGATGCGGTTCGGTTCTGTTTCCATCAGGAGAGTCAGATTGAGCATGACGCGGAGGATCCGGAGCATTTCATCTTTTTCCGGGAGAGAGCGGCTCTGGTTCACCTCGCGAAATAGTCGGCCCGGATACTCTTGGGCAGTGCGGCACCGATCCTGTCGATGATATGGGACTCCGAAGTGGCTTTCATGGAAGCAGCAACTCCTTTACCCGATCGAATTCGGCGAAAATACGGCGGCCATAGCTCCGGGCTCTCATCACGATCGACGCTCTCAGTAGTTCCGCGGTGTCGGTTTTGCGGGAGGTGATAGAGCTGAGGGTAACGCCGCAGTTCCGGGCGGCGTTTTCGAGTTCAGGCAGCCGGTAATCCATCCGGATAACAGCCGGCAAAAAATTGCCGGAATTCGCGGGCCTGCTCGCTGTTGTGCCAGTTAGTGAAATCCCCGTTGTTGGTGATGCTGTTTTCGACGATCGGTTAGGAAACCCTGGATTGCAGTCGGTTCGCCCAAGCCAGGACGCTTTCGACACTTGCCGGATCGGCCGTGACAACGCCGATGGCGGCGAATCCGATACCGGCATCGGCGACGTCCGGGTACATCCGTTGGAACCATTCATAGGTGATCTGGCCGCAACCTGCACCTTCGGGACCCAATAGATTCCGCGGCGAACGCCTCCAGACTCCAAGATATCGACCTCGGCTTCAATAGGCTCGTAAGTTGTTGCAGGACACTTTGGTTCAAGGTGAAGTTTGGATATCCGCGAGGGTCCGCCGGTGAACGCTCGGAAATGCCGGATGAACGAAAGCAGGGCAATCGATACTGGTGGCCTTAGAATGAGCCCTAGTCCTGCGAATGCAGAGCATTGCCAAAGTCGTTTCCCAC
>CAWIVH010000004.1:0-38922 GCA_963839475.1 uncultured Acidobacteriota bacterium
GCCGTCAAGTCTGGTGTACAGGTTTCTGTCCGCGATTACGTCGCCGCTTGACTTGCATGCCCCCCTCCCCCGGATAAGGAACTCATTCTCGATCTCCGAAGGCAACCATGCGCCGTGTGCGTTACTTTCGGTCTCGATACCCAGGCAAAGGGAGGACAACTGGATCTTCTTCTTTGGACCGCAGAACTTCCCGCCTATAATGCCCCATCTTCTTGAGTAGCATTCACCTGGAATTGGCTTCAGCCGGAGGAAGCGCATGGCTTCGACGGGACCACGCGGCAGGAAAGAAGGATGAACCCTATGCCCCATAATGGCCAAAACGTTGATGTCGATACACCAAACCGCAAGACTTGTCTCGAATGCAGCGCCTATCTCCCGGCTTCGAACGATGAGGCCACGGAATTCGGCATTTGCCTTAACGACGGTGCGTTTGAGCCGTTTGTGGAGGAATTGTTAACCGGGCCGATTCCAGATTCGTGCCGGGCACTCGTGGAGCAAAAGAAATTTCAAGGTGAGACGCACTTTATATGCTCCGATTTCCATCAAGTCGAAAGCATTGAAATCGAGGACAATACTCTCCTCGGCCAGCGACTGCGGGGCTTGGCGGAAAAAGGGAAGTTGACGCCCGAGGCCGTGGAGGCTGCGATCTTCGAGGATCGGGTAAAGCATATCGAATGGAAGACGCAGCCGGTCGATCAATATGCCTGGCAACTCGAGAGGGGAATTCCCGAAGAGCGTGACAAGGCCATCTCCAGCCTGGGCGCCTTAATTGCGTTGGAGAACCTGGAGGCCTTTCAGGCACTGCTTCGGTTTCTCGCGAGCTTGCCCCCTCCCACAACACTGAGGGAAGTTCACCTGAAGTCGCGTATCCTACGCCAGCTGAGCTATGTCAAACACAAGGAGGCTGTTGTGCCTCATCTTGTGGAAGAACTCGGCCGCACGAAGTCCGACAACACTACCAGGCAGTGGATCCTGGAGATACTGCAATTTCTGGCGCGTTGTCCGCGGCAAGTTATCAGGGAACCCCTGGAGCAAATGCTCGCCGATGGGCGGTTTTCTTTCAAGCTCAAGAGAAGAGTCCTCAACCTTATCTCAGATTCGTCGAGTGAGATCTGATCATCATGGATGAAGTCAGACTGAAGGAAAAACTCCGCCTGATTGAAGCTCTGCATGCAGGCGCCAAGACGGCGGGTGAGAAGGATGCCGCTGACAGGGCGAGACAGCGAATTCTAGAGCGGCTGAGATCACTGGAAGCATCCGATCCGCCGATTGAGTTCAAGTTCACTCTGCGAGATATGTGGCAGCGCAAGATCATGGTCGCCCTGATGCGCAGATATGGACTCAAGCCCTATCGATATCGCGGGCAGCGTTACACAACTGTCATGGCAAGAGTGCCAAGGGGGTTCGTCCACGAGACGTTATGGCCGGAGTTTCAGGAAATCTCCTCAACGCTGCACTCTTACCTTTCGGAGGTTACGGAACGAGTTGTGTCCGAAGTGATCTGCCGGGACAACTCCGAGGCAGATGTGCTCGATGATCCGCCGCAACTCCTCGGGGCGAGGGATTCCGAGTACGCGGAATAACTGCCAAATGCCGAGTCGAATATGACATCCCTTTTGTACACGACACCTTTCCGGGGTTCGCGTGGCAGCGGATGCAGTCAAGAATTTGTCGCTGATGACAGTTCCACGGACAGAGGAACGATTGAATTTCTGTGCACTCAAACCAATGTTTCGCACCCACTGTCGGCTTTAGCCGACAGGTTTGATTCGGACTGAAAGTCCAGTTGCGGCTGGAGTCGCCAATCATTTCGGTTTAAGCACAGGATATCTTCGAGTTCATTGAGGTTTTCGTGGCTTGATTTGAAAGAGCGAACCACGAAGATCGCCAAAGCCGCGAAGAAAAAAACGGACCGAAAGCTGTTCGCCTAAATGCGATGGGCTTAGACCCGGCGCCTATAGCTGAATGAGAATAGTATCCCTGGTCGAGCGCAAGCCCGACCAGGCTTATGCTGGCATGAAGCAGCCGGATGCGCAAACGAAGTCCCGGCAACGCGGAGGCACCAACGGTGATGAGCAGGAATGTTCCATGGATCGGAGAAGGATCGAGCGGTTGGCCGGTCGCCGCCATCCCTTTAGCTTTGGAGGAGGTCGGACAAGCATGAGCGAGTATCAGTACTACGAGTGGCAGACGGTGGACCGGCTGTTGACAGAAGCGGAGCAGGATGCAGTTGGCCGACTGTCCAGCCATATTGACGTGTCGTCCAGCCGGGCCGTCGTCACCTATTCGTGGGGTGACTTCAAACACGACCCAAAGCAAGTCCTGTCGCGGTTTTTCGACGCGCATCTCTACCTGGCGAACTGGGGCAGCCGCCGGCTAATCTTTCGTTTCCCGGCGGGACTGTTGAATCGGAAAGTGATTCAAGCATACTGCGTGCGATACCGGATTACCTACGAGACCCTCGGCAAGTTTGACGTGCTGGATTTGAATCTGGGCGATGAGGAAGGCAGCGGTGATTGGATTGAAGGCGAAGGCTCCTTGTCCGGTCTGGTCCCTCTTCGAGACGACCTCATCCAGGGCGATTATCGGCTCCTGTATCTGGCCTGGCTAAAGGCGGTGCCGAACCAAGACAATGCACCGTCGCGTGATCGAAAATCATCTGTGTCAAAGCACCTGGATCCCGCCATTTCGCCCGGGCTCCGACAACTTTCCCCGCCCTTAAAGCGATTTGTGGACCAGTTTGACATTTCTCCCAGCCTTATTGCGGCAGCAGCCGAGATGAGTACGGCTTTGGCGAAGATACCCGAGCCCGACTTCCGACCACTGACAGCTCAACTCTCTCGCGAGGAATGCGATGGATTTCTGTGTCGCTTTGCGCAAGGCGATACGACCACCGGAATGGAACTCAAGAAGCGCCTGCTCTCCTTGATGCCGTCCCAGCAGGTTGCGCAGGCGGTTCGTCTGTCAATCGGTGAACTGCTTAAAAGGGCGGATGAGATCGAGGAAGCGCGAAAGAGAGAGCGGAAGGAGGAGGCGCGCAGGAAGCATCATGCTGACATGGAGGCCTTGGCCGGCCGCGAGGAGGAGATTTGGCAAGAGGTCGAATCCCTCGTCGAATCAAAACAACCAAAGCACTATGAAGTCGCCGTTCAGCTGCTGGCCAGGCTGAAAGAGCTTTCTGAGTTCCGAGACCTGAAGGCTGATTACCGGCAGCGGCTGAGCATCCTCTGTGAGCGGTTCAGGAACCGCCCCGGCCTTCAATCGCGGATTCAGCAAGCGAAGCTTCTCGAATGACCAGAAAGGGCATGGCGAACGAACTCGGATGCCATCAACTACAGCACGTTCGGTTGGGAGCAGGGCGCATTTTCTGAGATTTTGCCCGGTCGTAGAAGTAAATCCCGTTGGCAGCTTTCTATGAAAGGGTGAGTCTGGAGACCTTCTGTTGATCAGTTTCCGGTGAGAAGGCTAGACCTGAGCGGATGCGCAATCACTGCAGCGCGGGAGTAGAAATCCCGTGGGACAGCCAAAACCCTTTGTTTTCACAGGTAGTGGATGTGTCTGTCCTCGGAAACCAGTAATGAACGAGTAATTACGGAGACTCGACAAAGAGAAAAGAGCCGGTGATGTTTGCCGCTATGCTTTCTATAATCCATGATTTGCTGTGGTGCCGAAGGAGGGGGTCGAACCCTCATGGCCGCAAGGGCCGCGGGATTTTGAGTCCACTATCTGCAATTTCTGTCCATTTCGAAATAGTTCTAAATCATTGAAAACAGAAGAAGAAACCGAACCCTGACGTTTCGGTCCAGTTCTGTTTATTTAAATGGTTTTGGAAGCATTTTTTACCCACTTTTTACCCAGTCGCTGTTCTGGAGGGCCGTGCTTTGCTCGTAGGCTTCTGGCGCTCGGCAGATCAATTTGGGACCGTCAGCGACACCTATAGCCCTCCTTTAAATTCCGGGCTCGATTCCAGCGCTTCAGATCGATGCCCGAAAGGACCTGACCCGATTCCTTAATTCCGTCGATGACCTTGCCACTACATCTAAAAGGAACCGATCCATGCGTTTTCCCCTGAACTGCTTTTCCCAAACATCGTCCTCCGCAGGCTCCATTCCCTTCCCCGTTCTGCCGTCGCCCAAAAGTTCCAGTTGGGGGCCGGCGGAGAATGATGTGCGGAATCCGTCTATCTCCTTTGCCGAAGATTCCGCCGCCGAGTCTCCGGATTTCAATCCGGTACCACATGCCAATTCGGCACCCGGTGCGCCCCGCCCCTGGCACCACATGCCATCGGCACCACATGCCGATATGCAGCCCTATTCAAGGGTCAGAGGCGAATTGCGCGTCCCCAATACCCTCAATTTCAGCCTCTTCCCTTCCCTCGATCCCTATTCCCGAACCGTCTACTATCAGCTCTTTCTCTTCTCGCGCGGCTTCCACAAGGATACCTGCTCGATCAGCCTGAAACGCCTCTCCGAATCCAGCCGGATGTCCGTCCGAAAGGTTCAGAAATCAATTGTTTACCTCGAATCCATGGGATTGGTGAAGAGGCTTCGCCCGGGCTCGCGCGGACGCTGGAAACTGAGCTCCTACCAGGTAACCGTCCCGGGAGAATCGCCATTGGCAGCAACTGCGAAAACAGGCGAGGAAAATGCTCCATCGCCTATTGGCAAAACAGTCGACAGGACAACACAGAGCGCGGAAATCAATCCGGCACCACGTGCCAACATTAAACGTGATGATGATCAGGAAAAGAAATCATCATCAAAATCCGGGAATGCAGCATTCCCAGTAAATACCCCCGAAAACCACAGCCCCGCGGCTGCGCCGCAAGAGAGAGAACCGTATCCAGCCGAAATCCTGGAAAAAGTCCGCTCTGCCTACGAGAAGGCAACCGGAAACATCTGGTACCACTCCGACGAGATCGCGTTCCGCCAGAACGAACTCGACAGAATCCCGCTGCCGAGGATCCTGGCCACTATGGAGTCCGTCGTTCAGCGCACACCGGCCAAAGTGAACAGCTTCAAGTATTTCATCCGGGAGATTAAGGCGTCCCAGGACACATGAAACCGCTCATGGCGCAAAAAGCAGCTGGAGGGAGTCATCCGCCGGGTGCGGGACAACGCCACCGGTTTGGCCAATTACACCGGCCCCGATTTCCTCGAAGATGTCAAATGCTCCTGTGCCCGCGAGGGTGTCTATTTCGACAACGATGTCTTCAATGACCTGTGCGCCAGCGGTCTTTAGAAACAGGCAGGAACGGCCCAAGGCGGTTTCCACTGGCCGATCGGCTTCATATACGGCTAATTGACGGCAAACGAGGCAATCCAACAGTCGCTGTGCAACGGCCCGGTGCCGGAACCGTCCGGGTGTGAAATTGTCGTAGATGTGACAACCCATCAGCACTATCCCGGTCAAATGCTCTACGGAGTCCGGTTGTCCTGGGATCCGCGCTTTCAGAGCGGTTGGATCCCATCACTTGCTCCAACAGCTCCTCTGCAGAGCTCAGGACAGAATGATCAGATGTGCTTGAGCGAAAGCTCCATGCGGACGCCGCCGGTTTTCTGGAGGTGAGCGACTACTTCCAAAAGGTTGCGAGCCTGTGGGTTTCCTTTTGGGCCAAGCATACGCATGAGGCTCTTTGACGATTTGTGGGTGAGGCTGCTCAGCTTTTCGAAGCCGATCGTGGCGTTGATGTAATCGCGCAATATCGCCTTGCCGGTCTCCAGCTCGCCGGCTAGCAGGCATTCGACGCCCTCGCGCAGAAGCTCGTCCCGGAAAGAGGGATCGCCTTCGATGCGGGCTTGAACGGTTTCCTTAAAATCGCGCGTCAGTGGCATATTTATATCTCCCTGGCCTTGCGCTCCCTGTAGTCTTTCCATCGCTCATGGGCAACTTGGATATCCGTATCCTGATGCTTTTTTGTTCCTCCGCCGACCAGGATCACGAGTGCATCGCCATCTTTTCCGAAATAGATCCGATAACCAGGGCCGAAATCAATTCGGCATTCGAAAACCCCGGCACCGACTCCCTTCGTGTTCGAAAAATTCCCGTGCCCGATCCGGACCAGAGAGGTGGTTACCTTTGCCGCTGCCGGAGCATTGAGCCCGCTGAACCACTTCGCAAAAGGGCTGCGGCCCTTCGGATCAAGGTACTCCCTGATCGTGAGCATGATACATGGTAACAATAACGTTACCATTAACGCAATCTTGATTGGTGTCGTTCGTAATAACCTCGGCCGGTCACCATCGCCGCGGTGCCTATGCTTGCCCCGCCTGGACCTCTCCTTGCCATGCGCAGCGCGCACTGGGTCTGCAAGCCGTTTGCGGCCAGCGTTTGCCGGTAGCATTCCCTAAGGAAGTTGAAAAAGGGGTCCTTCCGGGTTTTGAGTGGGTAGCCCCAACATGTTGTGGTTCGAGATTGCAGGCTCCTTCGCTGGTGCATGTAACGAGCAGGCCTGATTGAAAATGACGCATCTGTGGAAATCCATAGAAAGCATGGATTTCCTACAGCTGCTTGGAAAAGTCCCTCCAAAAAGCGTCGGGACTTTTCCACATTTCCAACAGGCCGATTCTGTTGTTCTGCCGATTTTTTGACGGCATCTCGCTGTGCCGGTTTCTTGCGAAGGCGTGGTACCCTCAGGTTCTTTAAAGCAAAGGAGCCGGAGGTGAAAGATACGGATCTGTACGCTGCGCTGTTGCATTTGAGTCACCCGTGGCGGGTGACAGAAGTCAAACTCGACATTGCCGCCAGCCGCATCGACGTCTGGATTGAGCATGCACCGGACACGAAATGGCTCTGTCCGGAATGCCGAAAAGTGGCGCCGCTTTACGATCACGCGGAAGAACGGGAATGGCGGCACCTGGATACCTGCGACTGCCAGACCTTCGTGCATACGCGGCCGCCGCGAGTCAAGTGCAAGGACCATGGCGTAAAGCAGATCGGGCCGACTTGGGCAAACCCGGGTTCGCATTTCACACTGAAGTTCGAGAGCTTGGTGATCAACACCCTGAAAGAATGCGATGTCACGGGAACAACGCGGCTGACAGGAACCTCCTGGGATGAGGCCTGGGGCATCATGGAAAAGGCCGTTGAGCGCGGGCAAACCAGAAAAGAGCGACGTATCCCGGAACAGCTCAGTATCGACGAGAAGGCTTTTGCAAAGCGTCACCGGTATGAAACGCTTGTTTGCGACTTGGATCGAGGCACGGTCGAGTATGTCGTGGACGACCGGCAGCAGAGGAGCCTGGAGAAGTACTACCGGCAGTTCACCCCGGAGGAACGAGCCGGCGTCAAGGCCGTTGCCATGGACATGTGGGATCCTTACATTGCCGCGACCCAAGCGTTCATTCCGGAGGCCACGAGCAAAATCGTGTTCGACAAGTTCCACATCGTTCGCGGTGTTACCGATGCGGTCGACAAAGTGCGACGGGGAGAGGCGAAGCAGCTCGCAGCCATGGGCGATGATAGCCTGAAGGGCACCAGACATCTGTGGCTCGCCAACGAAGGTAATGTTCCGCAGTGGCGCAAGGCGGAATTCGACGAGATCCGGAAACTGAACCTCAAAACCGGTAGAGCGTGGGCGATCAAAGAAGCCCTGCGCGGCCTCTGGGGCTTTAGGTATCCGGCTCGGGCAAAGGCGTTTTTTGGCCGCTGGTATAACTGGGCCACCCATTCCAGGCTGAAACCGATGATCGCTGCGGCAAAGACAATCAAGCGTCATCTTCCGAATGTGCTGACCTATTTCAAGCATCGGATTACCAATGCCCTGGCGGAAGGGCTCAACAGCAAAATCCAGATGGTGAAGGAAATGGCCTGCGGCTTTCGGAATCGCGACCATTACAAGACGGCGATCTACTTTCACTGCGGCGGGCTTGATTTATACCCGTCGTCCGCGAATACTCCGTCATGATTGATTCCGTTGGACTTTCCGGATCCTTGAACCCATGCTTCCAGAATGAAAAATCTGCTGGCCCTGTCAATCCTACAATCTATCAATCTGATCGTTTTCTCCTTCTTCAATCGGGGGGCAGGAATACGGATCCTTCTACTCCGTCACCAGCTCGCTGTGTACAAGCGCAAATCCAAGAAACCGACGCTCCGAAACAGGGATCGCCTGTTCTGGTCGCTGCTATCAAGAATCTGGTATGACTGGGCCTCCGAGCTGATCTTAGTGAAACCCGAGACCGTGATTCGATGGAGGAATCGGAAATTCGGGGAGTTCTGGCGAAAGAAATCACAAAGCAAGTCGGGCAGGCCAACTATAGCCAAGGAACACATCGCATTCATCCGGAGGATCTCCTCGGATCATCCTGAGTATGGCGAGGATCGCATTGCCTTGGAGCTGGAGGTGAAATTTGGCATTCATCACGCCAGTTCCACCGTTCGGAGATACATGGTAGAGAGACGTCCCGGGACCACAGACTCCCAAACCTGGAGAAACTTTTTGAAGAACCAAGCCAAGGCTATATGGTGCTGCGATTTTTTTGTGCAGCAGACCGTTGGATTTCGGGTCCTGTATGTGTTCGTCGTCATGGAGCTTGCAAGCCGCAAGGTCCTGCATTTCCACATAACGGATCAGCCAACACTTGAGTGGACAGAACAACAGCTCCGTAACGCTTGCTTTGACTCACAGCCCAAGTGCCTGCTTCACGACAACGATGGGAAATTCGGACAATTCGGCCGGCCGCGTCGGCTTGAAATTGAAGGAAAATCGATCTCGTGTCGATCGGCATTCGATGTGTGGCTCCGGCGGGAAATGGGGATCCGGGGAATAGCGACTCCATATCGCGCACCGAATGCGGCGGCCCATATAGAACGGCTCATCGGGACACTTCGCCGGGAATGCCTCGACCGGATGCTGATTTGGAATGAAGGTCACCTTCGGTGCGTGCTCAAAGAATTCGTCAATTGGTACAATCACGGTCGAGTGAATCAAGCATTGAACGGAATACCGGATCCGGATCCGAAGCTCGCTGGGCCGAAACCGGTGAATGGCAAACTGGTGGCGATTCCTGTGCTGAATGGCCTGCATCACGATTATCGATTGGCGGCATAATTATCGTTGTACTACTTCTGCCCGTAGTCGATTCAAGCAGCGTACTGACCAAGTGTCGGAACCACTGGCACCATTAGACTCATCGCTATTTGTTTTGGGCTCTTCAGAGTCAGAAGCAATAAACGGATATCTGCCCCAAATGCCCAGCTGTTGAATTTTGCGGTCAAACCCTATTTTCGCGGACCACGAGCAGTCTGGTGTGGAGGCAGTGCGCTTGCCGCCGCGCTCGCCCAACTTGAATCCGCCTCTCGAACGATTCATGCGCTCCGTGAAGGAGGAGTGCCTCGAGCGCATGCTCTTCTTTGGGGAGAGATCACTGCAGAACGCTGTGGCCGATTTCCTGGTTCATTATCATCAAGAGAGAAACCATCAGGGACTCAACAACCGGCTGATACAGCCGGGCAAAGAAGTGGGCCGTACTGCCGGTGACGTGGCGTGCCGGGAACGACTGGGTGGGATGCTGCGTTACTACCTCCGACAGGCTGCTTGACCTGCCAGTTCAGAATTGACGCCGGGCGCCGTGCCGCGTCGCGCGCGGCATGAGGTGTGTGCAACTGACACGCCCCAGGTCCACCACCGAGTAGAGAAGAGCATAACCTGCCCAGGGACTGAACGGAATCTGGTTCCCGCCCCGTTGCTGCCGACAGAGATCACGGCACTTTGTCGACTCTAACGATCGAAGAGAGGCTCATTTGCCGCAAGTCCGAGTTTCTTCACCAAACGGGATGTATCCAGCCGATATGCTGTCCCGGATTCGAAGTCTCATCCTGCTGGGAGCACCCGTTCCGTTTTGCGCAAATGTACCGATTCGAGGAAATGCTGCAGATCAACCAGACCGGTTTCACATTCTGCTATTGGTTTTCAGTTGCCTGTCGCTATCGCCGAAATTTCTTCCTCTCCGGAAGCTCCCGTTCTTTTCCAAAGCGAATTGAGAATAGAGGAAGATTCATTGAAACTAAAAACTTCCAGATAGGTCGATCCCGGCACCCCTGTTCCGGAACCTCGGCCGGCCGCAACCAGCTCGATTATTCCATCACCGTTGACATCTGCTATCACGATTTTACTGATAACAATAGCGGGATTGGAGTTCAGACTGGTGGAGACAACCCTTCCAGTACTCGGCGATATAATATCTATCTTATCAGTCGTCCCATCGGAAGTCCCCAAGTATCCAATCGCTATTTCATCACCGGAATCATTTTTAATAATATTTCCCATCGCCAGTGGTTTGGGGCCAGGGAAACCTTGCTCCCGCACGAGAATTGTAGTTCTCGAAGCGAAGCTGTTCCCGTCAAATGACCAGCCACATAGAAAGATGCTGTTGTATGAATTTGTGGCCACACTCCAGATCGAATCAGTAAGGGCATTTCCATTGGAATCCCCGATTACCAGCTGACTCCACATTATATAGGGAGCAGTTGATGCACTACTGATAGGTGGCGAAAGCTCTCTGTTGTTGTCCACGCCAAACGCCATCAGAATAGATGTGTTGACCGGTTGTGACTTATCGCTGACATTAGTTATCACGGTTGGAACTCCACCAAAGGACCCGGCAGCGAGCGAAATCGGGGCATATTTCGAAGTATCGAAAGTGAACCAGCTGGTTTTTGTTAATGTAAAATTACCCTTGGCATCCCTTGCTTCATTAAATACAAAGACGGCCAATTCCTGTTTCGTCAGTGCGACTACTCCTTTATCACCGTCGGGGAAAACTACTGCCTTTAGCTTCGCAGAATTTCCGATCGAATCTATCATTGAGTTCTCTAGCGAATAATAGGTCGTCGCCCATAGGCCGGGAAATCCCGCGATATTAGTGCCAGTGCCCTTGCGGTATACATTCAAGAAGTTTTGATAGCTGACATTTTTTCGGCCGATGCTGCAAATGGCTGAAGTTATCAATTCGTCCTGGCCGTCTTTGTCTATGTCAACAAACACCAGATCACCATATCGGGTTGTATTGATAGCCCATGTTTGTCGTACACTGCCCGTGAGGATTCCGGTCAAATCCCAAAGACGCAAATTGGATGAAATGTCCTCGGTTGCCAGGGCCGGGTGAGATATATCAAAGAGTCCGGGCGCGGGAACAGGTTTGCCGGCTGCGTGCAACATGACTATGCAGGTAAGGAAAGCAATTGTCGATTTAAAGAGCTGGGATCCTCTAGGCATGGGAACCTCCGCTGTGTTGTTGATTGGTCCGGGCATCCACCACAAAGCAAAACTGATTTTTCACGGAGAAGTGCCTTCCGGGAATAAATGTCCGATTCACACCTCCTGGGGGGCATTGAGGCAATTTCGAATCTAGCACACGTTTATTGAATTTTAATAATAATTCAATTGTCTATTTTTTGCTTGTCCTGAAATTAAAGAAGGGGGCGAGGCAATTCCCGGGTTTCACCATTTCCCTATCCGAACGCGATTGGCGTAGGATAACAATATTCAATCGAGCGTCAACCAGCTCTGATGACATATCTTCGCGCGAATGCCAATTGAGCCGCGTTCGACGCTTGACAGGGGGTTAGAGATTCCGGATTCTGCGGATCTTAAGCATACATCCGGAGGAACATGAAATCGCAGCTACACCCCTGGCAGCTCTTGCTCCTGATCCTCGCCGGCTGGATCAATTGTAGTCAACAGGCGGCCATAGAGTACCTACTAACCGAGAACCGGATCCTCAGAGCGAAACTCGGGAAGAAGCGGATCCTCCTTGACAATAACCAGTGTCGGCGTCTGGCCCTCAAAGGCAAGGTCCTCGGGCGCGAAGCGCTTGAGCGGTTGGCCACCATCGTTACTCCGGATACGATCTTCCGTTGGCATCGCGAACTCGTTGCCAGGCACTGGGACTACAGCGGCCGGCGGAAAAGCGCCGGACGCCCCGGTGTCGCGGGGGAAATCGTTGAACTCGTCCTGCGTATGGCCCGTGTGAATCCGGCTGGGGCTATGACCGCCTCCAAGGGGCACTGGCGAATCTGGGGCACAACATCTCGGACACGGCTGTCGCCAGAATCCTCAAAGCCCACGGCATCGAGCCTGCGCCGGACCGCAGGCGCGAGACCACGTGGAAGACCTTTCTTAAGGCCCACTGGGATGTCCTGGCCTCGGTTGACTTCACCACGATCGAGGTCTGGAACAAAAGCGGCCTGACCATCTGTTACCTGCTCTTCGTCATGGAAGAGGCCACGCGGCGCATGCACTTCGCCGGATGCACCACGAATCCTGAAGAATTGTGGATGTGCCAGATCGCAAGGAATTTGAGCGACGCCGAAGATGGATTCCTGCGCGGGAAGAATTATCTGCTGATGGATCGCGACGCAAAGTTCTCCAAAGCGTTCCGGGACATCATGGAGCAGGCTGGTGTAAAGGCAGTACAATTGCCTCCGCGCTCTCCTAATTTGAATTCGAATCTCGAGCGCTTCATGCGATCGGCGAAGGAGGAATGCCTGGAGCGCATGGTCTTCTTCGGGGAGAGATCACTGCAAGTTGCCACAGCCGAATTCCCGAGCCATTTTCATGCGGAACGTAACCATCAAGGTCTCGATAATCGGCTGATTGAGCCGGGGGAAGAGGTGGGCCGCACCACCGGCGACGTTTCGTGCCGGGAGCGTCTGGGTGGACTGTTGAGATACTACCGCCGCAAGGCAGCCTGACCAGCTGTATCGGAGGTGCTGTCAGGTGCTGTGCTACCTCGCGAATGAGGTGTGTGCAAGTGGCGGCTCGCATCCTGCATCCGAGCGGAGAAGCGAACGTCGTACGGCAACGCCGAATGCGCACGGGCTTCCGAGTGTTTGCTTTCGGCCGAGATAGCAACATCCTCCCGATCCCAAGTGAGCAACACTGGCTCACTTTCGAGTCGGCCGATATTCTTCACCATGCGGGATCGTGGTCAACCGCCTTCATTTGGTGGGGCAGAGTCGCTTGAGTTCCTCGAAACAGTTGAGGACGAGGATCAGCTCCATCACGGGCCTCGGCTTTCTCTCTTCCAGTTTCACCATCAGGAATCGCTGACCATCCAGCGAGATGTCCCAGCTGCGGAGCAAGCTATTCCCGGCATAGCCCGGTTGCTCAAACAACAAGCGCGGCTTGCCGGCAGAGAAATGTGTTCCGCTCTGAACGTCAACGGCATAAACCTGATCCTGTCGCCGATAGAACAGCTGTTTGCCATTCCGTGACCACAGAGGCGCGGCCCCTCCATCGTTGGATATCTGCACCTTGCCGCCGGGGCCGGAAAATTGCTGGACATATACCTCCCCGCGCCCGGACTCATTGCTTGCATAGGCTATCCATTGTCCGTCGGGTGAGAATTCGGGACACACCTCATTGAATCGGGAGCTCAGAAATGGCGTAACCTTACGTTCAGGCATCTGAAGGATGAGAATGTTGTAACTGATGGTCGAGTCGCCTTCAACAAATGCGAGCGTTTTTCCATCCGGAGACCACGATCCGGGACCCTGATAAATCTCGCTCTGGGTAAGCCGCTCCATCGGCGGACTTCCGTCAGCGGATTGCCAATAGATGTTCGGTTCACCCGCCTTCGACCATTCGAAGGCGAGTCGTAGGCAATCCGGGGTCCACATTACTGTGTGGGCGTAACCGTCGGAGGTCAGATTGGTGGCTGTGCCTCTATTGATGCTATAAATCCAGACCTGCCTCTTCTGGCCTAAAGTGCAATAGGCGATGCTCTGACCGTCAGGCGAAAGGCGGGGCCGATAAAAGGGAGCCTTGAAGGAGGCAATCGCTTCGGCCTTTCCCTTGTGATCCACCCATACGAGGGAGCTTTCGGAGTCCGGCATAATCCCACCCGGCGCATAAGCCATCGATCCCGAGGCCGAGAAGCTGAATTGGCCCCCTGAGGTGTTTAACGAAGTATCGCTGGCGTTTAGTGCCTGCATGATGCCGGCAACTACAGGTACAGGCTGGCCGGTGATCTCACATTTCTCCCGATCGAACGGCACCGCCATCAGCGTCCCACGGCGAAGAAAAACCATATGACCGGTGCCGACGTATCGGGCATCGGCTGCATCCTCCAGCAATATTCGCCACTTCCGCGTAGTGAGGTTCATCACTGCTACAAGGGGGTCGAGACCAAAGGACTGCTTCATGATCGTAAAGAGGATCCCTTTGCCGGCCGGCAGGCAGTGGGGCAGTCGGTGACCGGATTCCCCCTTCGACCTGTCTGGTGATGTCAACGTCTCGGGCTTGCCGCCATTGGCAGACACTCGCGATAGACCATATACCCCGCGAGGTGCAAAGACGATCTGATTGTCATCACCCCAGCTCGCGCCGAAGGTCAACCACGCGTCACACAACTGAGTTGGAACCCCGCCATCCACCGGCACCTTCATCAGCTTGCTGTCTGCCCAGAACCCGATCCAGCGGTCATCGGGAGAGAGGAACGGACTGACACCGCCTTCCGTTCCGGAAATGGGTTTGGCTTCCATTTGGTCCAGCTTCCGCAAAAAGAGGCGAGGCTTGTCCTGCAGCGTCGGATTCTCCTTGATGGCACTGTAGACAATGAACCGTCCGTCGCTGGAGATCGCCATTGCGGTGCGGGTTGGCTGGTCAAAGCCGTTCGGTGGCCGGTCTCGCATTCCAGTGAGCCAGTAACCCGCCTCCAGACTGATCTTGGTACGGACAACCGGCTGAGATATCGGCGACGCTGTGGACTTGGAGTATTTCATCACGGCGAAGCCGATCAGCACTCCAACGGCAAGGATCGCCAGAGAAGCCGCTATTAACCACCCAAATGACAGCCGTCGGGCCGGTATGGACGGTTCAGCCACCTCTTCGCCCAATTCCACGCGGGCATCTGCGATGTCATGCAGGCGGCGCTCGGGGTCTTTCTGGAGGCACCGTCGCAGCACTGATCGCACAATCGCCGGAGTTTCTGTGGGAAGCAGCATCCAGTCGGGCTCGCGAGCAATGATGGACGCGATCGTGTCCGAAACTGATTCACCGGGAAACGGACGCCTTCCTGTCAGGCATTCGTACAGGATGCAACCGAAGGCCCAGATGTCCGCGCGTTTGTCGACAGGCTTTCCCTTAGCCTGCTCCGGGCTCATGCAGGCCGCCGTGCCGAGAATGACGCCTGTTTCGGTCATTGATTCGCTAACCACGGCCACTTCTGATTCCGAAGCCGGCTGCCGGAAGAGCGCTTTTGCCAGCCCGAAATCCAGGATCGTGGCCTTACCCTCAGGGGTGAGCTTGATGTTCGACGGCTTCAGGTCTCGGTGGATGATCCCTTTTTCATGTGCCGCTTCGAGCCCGACGGCGATCTGGCGGCAGATCTCGAGCGTCTCATCCAGCGGGATCCTCCCCTTTTTCAGTTGCTCGGCCAGCGTCTTTCCCTCGACCAGTTCCATAACCAGGAAGCGTTTACCGTCGGACTCTTCCAGGCCATAAATTGAGGCAATGTTCGGGTGATTGAGCGTGGCCAGAATCTTAGCCTCGCGTTCGAAGCGGGCCATCCGAACGGGATCCGCAGCGAAGATGTCGGGCAGCGATTTAATGGCCACATGGCGATCTAGACGTGTGTCTTTCGCAAGATATACGACCCCCATGCCCCCTTCGCCGATCTTTTCGATAATGCTGTAATGAGCCACACTTTGACCTGCCAGGCTCTCGGCTATCGCCTTTCCCTGATCCTTGGCCATGACGTGCGCTGCTACTTCCATGGCGGGAGCCTTCATGAAACCGTCGGCTTTCCTTTGCTGCGCCAGCAGGGTCTCAACCTCTTTGCGCAGTGAGTCGTCTCCGCCGCAGGCTTCATTGAGAAAGCTCTCCTGCTCGTCCGGACCACATTCAAGCGCCGAGCTGTAGATTCGCTTGACCCGCTCCCACCGTTCTGGATCCATCGCTCTCAGCCCCGTCGCTCAGCCAGCTTCACAGCCGCACCTTCGCCCATTTCCGGTCCCTCTGGATGTTTTAATATGAAATCTGCACCAGCTTGGCCGCATCCTCACTGGTAGAGATTTCGGAGTGTTCGGTACAATCGCGAAATTTCCATTTGGAACAGTGAATCTCAATCCCTGCAAGCACATTTGCCTTCCCGTTGCTGAATTGAAATTCGTGGATCGGATTTCCCTAAACGCCGTCAGCGAAAGTTCTCGACCAGCATCAAGTCCATGGTGTTTTGATCATTTTGTCCGAATATTATGCTGGTATCATCCGGTGAAACGCCTATGCCTCCAGCAGCAGGCTTGTCGAGATTCGCCAGCGTGCTTATCCTGCCAGTGGCTGAATCAAGAAAGTGGATCGTTTTAGAATCCCCTGCGACAAAGTAGACACCCTTCAAAGTTACGTCGAAGCTCGTCCAGATTAAAGATTCATTGTTGGGCAGCACCTGGTTCTCCTCGCCGCCGCTTACCGGCATCCTGAATAATCCCGAAGGGCCGGGTTCCTTTACATAATAAATGTATTTTCCATCCGGAGATTCCAGTGCTGCAGCGCCGCCGAAACGGGTGACCTGAATTTCCCGACCTCCAGCCAAGGGCGTTTTCCAAATCTCGTACCGCCCGCTGATATCGGAACTAAAATAGATCCATCGGCCATCATGCGACCAGCTCGGCCGGTTGTTGCTGGAGGCAGCGGAATCGGTTAAGGGCCGCGGAGTTCCCCCGTCTGCTGCAATGATGTAAACCTGGAACCGCCCTTCTGCGCCGGAATCTATGGCCAGCCAACGGTTATCGGGCGACCAGCGTGCGGCACCGCATTCGGCTCCCCCAAAATTAGTAAGCTGCAGACAGTTCGACCCGTCCGAGTCGCAGGTCCATACCTCCTTGTTCCCACTCCGGTTGGATTCAAACGCAATCTTGCGTCCATCGGGTGAGAACCGCGCGATTCGGCTGTCATAAGTCGAACCAATGAGCATCCTTCGCTCTCCGGTGCGGGTATCCAAACGCCAAATATTTGTATTTACAAGTTGCCAAGTGTAGGCAAGACGGCGCGATTTTCCTGCAATTGCAGGCTGTATTGCGGCCGGGGGAACATCAGACAGTCGTTCCGGCTTCTGCTTTCCTGAGATTTCAACACGCCATAGACTTTCTGCAAATAGGCCTCCGGCCGAATAGACAATCTGTCGGCCATCCTTGGCCCAGGCAAGTCCTTTCATGGAGACGTAGTTCTGGTTAGTAATCCTGACCGGTTCTCCAGCCGGTCGGAGTTTCTGGGCAAGGGGCAGCATGTAAAGTTCCCAAACATAATCTCTCAGTTGTCGGGAAAATGCCAAAGAGTGGCCATCGGGCGAAAACGCTGGATGATAGTCACCAAGAGGAATTTCGGCAGCCCTGGCTGTGGTCAGATACTTAGTAAGTGGGCGACGCTCGCCGGTTTCGATCGAGATTACCCAAATGCTGCTCGGCTCCTCTGGTGAATCTTGTGAGTTAAAGGCAAGCCACTTCCCATCTGGCGCCCAGGAAAGGAGGCCCCGGACAGCAGTCATCTCAGTCACCTTGCGCTCCGACCCGCCCAAAGGTGCCGCCAGCATGATCGCCCTGCGGCCCTGTTGTAGACGAGTGAAAGCAATCCAGCGGTCGTCCGGAGACCAGGCCGCCATACTGTCTGACGACGGATTGTTTGTCAGTCGCATGGGAGGTCCCGCCGAGGAGACTTGCTTGACGTAGATGTCGTAGTTGTCTCCCTTTTCGCCGTTCCAAGCGAAGGCGATCTTATTTCCGTCCGGAGAAAATGTGGCAGAAGTTTCAAAACCGGGGTATGTCGTAAAGGGAATTGGCTTCAGCCGTAGCTCCGATTCTCCCTTTGATTGAAGGAACCACCAAGTGATCAAGGCGAAGGCCGCGATCAAGAGAACAGGAATCGACGCCCCAAGGATCCTTCGTACTCGACGTCGAGGTTGATCTGACTTCTGTTGTGATCCCAACTCGTCCTTCAGTTCCTGCAACTCGACTCTGACATCCGAGATCGTCTGGAAGCGCCGCTCTGGCGCTTTTTTCAGACAGCGTCGGATCACCTTTTCAAGTTCTGTGGATACGTCAACAATTATTTCGTTCAGGGGCTTGGGCTCGTCGCGGATGATTGAAGCCATGATCGATGCCGGCGCATCTCCCCGGAACGCCTTCTGCCCCGAGACCATTTCATATAGAACTGCTCCGAAAGAGAAGATATCGGATCGATAGTCCACCTTTTTCCCCTCAGCTTGCTCGGGGGACATGTATGTCACAGTGCCGAGGATCATTCCATCTTCAGTATGAATGCTGCTCCCCTGCGAATCGGCAAGCGGATTTTCATCTGTAATGAGTTCCGTTCTCTGCGCCAGTTTGGCTAGCCCGAAGTCGAGCATCTTCACTTGGCCGCTGTCACTCACCATTACGTTCGAGGGCTTCAAATCGCGGTGAATGATGCCTGCGGCATGTGCCGCCGCAAGGGCATCGGCCATCTGTATGGCGAATGCCAATAGCTTATCGATTCGCATCCCTTTATTCGGAATCTGGCGGTCAAGAGTCTTACCAGCCACGTATTCCATCGCGATGAAATCGACTCCCTCGGCCTGATCGATATCGTATACGGTGATTATATTCGGATGATTAAGCGCCGATGCGGCCCTGGCTTCTATCACAAAGCGCCGCTTTCTCCTCGAATCCGAGACCAGTTCCGGCAGCAGCAGTTTCAAGGCGACTGGGCGATTCAGACGGGTGTCATTGGCTTTGTAGACGACCCCCATCCCGCCCTGACCGATTTTCTCGATGATGCGATAATGCGAGATAATCCGGCCCGTCAGCTCTCCCGCCAGCGCGTTTTCCTTTTCCTTGGCTAACGCTTTCGCGGCATCGTCGATTGCGGGATCCTGCAGGAAACCCTCCGCCTTTGTCTGCTGCTGCAAAAGCACCTCGACTTCCTTGCGGAGGGATTCATCTCCTGCGCAGGCTTCATTTAGGTAGGCTTCTCGCTTCTCCCGCTCGATCACCAGAGCTGATTGGCAGATTCGCTCGATTTCTTTCCATCGTTCTGGATCCATTGTCGCTCTCCCCGCAGCAGCTTCGCGAGTTGCAGAAATTCCGCATGGCGTTTGATGTGGCCAGGCTGTTCGGTGTCAGGGTTGAGTACAGGAGGTATGGTTTTAATCGAGGCCTGTCGGAGGGATCTCCACGATGGTGGCAAAAGATATTTTCGCCTGCTGCCTTCGCCGAATTTGTCGAGGATCCGATCGTGCGAGACGGTACTGCCAATCATGGAGATTACCTCCACTGGCAATGTGCGACCTGCAATCAGAAAGGCGTGAAATCGCCCCGATTATAGTCGACTCGATTCGGCCCAGGGTAGTTGAATCTGCAGCATTTGTGTGATCAGGTCGGACACCAAAAGGGCACGCTTCCAGATACGGGCATCACGGAAGTGACCCATGTAAGTGGAATTCGTGGGCTCTGGAGGCCGGGAAAATTAGAAGATTATCCAGCCAGCCCATTGGGCGGTAGGACCGCTTCATCCTCCTCCTTTTCGCGCAGCAAATTGTCGGGATCGACGATTACCTGTCTTTCGCACCCGGCCAGCTGTACTCTGATCCTGATGCGTTGCCGGCAGACCCGCGTGATCACTCCTGGGATTCTCTGCACCCGCCACCCGCTCAGGATCGAGCGGCCCGGGGAGCGGAGCCAGATTACGCGATCGCCTGCTTTCATATCCCTCCTCATCCAGCTTTCCGCCTCGCGTATCGATGCCCGTCCACAACGACACACTCCCAGACCGGGTCCGCGCCTGGTTCGTCCGGCGATGACGCCGGTGACGGCGGCTCCGCAGGCATGCGTTCCCATTGGCGCTCCTCCAGCCATTTCGCAGGCCCCGGAACGTACCTGCCGCCCGTCTCGAGTGAGGGATAGTTGACCTTCACCGTGCTCCTGACCACCTCTTCAAACAGCAACTCCATGGAATGCAGAAGAAAAAGCTTCATGACATGGCTGTCGAGTTACACGAGACGCCCGCCTGTTCGCACTTTGAGCGCGAATAGAGCAACCAGGGGGCAGATTTCTCCGATCATGGACCGAGCGTAATCAGGCCGGCTATAAGCCTGCCGCAGAAACTGCGGCATCGAGAACCCCGGGAACCGGGCAGGGTCGGCGCGCCTGCCACTGGAGTTCAATGTCGCTGTCACGCCGTACATCGGGTGGCACTGGCATTCGCCCAAGCTTGAGGAAGATTTCTCACCGCTTGCAGGCAAAGATGAGCTATAACGAGGCGGATTGAAAAATGGCCGCACTCCTTCGGCGGGAGGTGCTCCAATGCAAGATCTGCTGTGGGATATTCGCCATAGCTTCCGGATGTTTCTGCAAAACCCCGGATTCCTCGCGACCGCTGTGCTATCTCTGGCACTCGGGATCGGCGCCAACACGACGATATTCAGCGCAGTCAATGTGCTGATGTTTCGTCCGCTTGCATTCCGGGAACCTCACCGGCTGGTCCAGGTGGAAGAGACCAACCCCAAAGATGAGGACCGGAGAGACCTGAAGCTCTCGACCTTGGTGGATCTAAAGCAGCGCGGCGGATCTTTCGAGCAGGTGGAGGGGGCCGCGATGAGCATCGATCCCCGCACTATCACAGGCGGAGCCGAGGCCGAGCGGATCAAATTTCAGTTCGTCAGTCCGGGCCTCTTCACGCTGTTGGGCGTAAAGGCCGCCCTTGGGCGCGGCTTTAACGCCAAAGATGGTGCCGACGATGCCGGCAGCTCAATCGTCATCAGCCATGGACTGTGGCAGCGCCGCTTTGGCGGCAGTGCTGCTGTTCTTGGACAAACTTTAAGCCAAAGGAGCGGGGTTGACACAATCATCGGCGTCATGCCGCCCGGCTTCTGGATCTGCCCATGGACAAGGGATGTAGACGCGTGGAGGGTCCTGGACCTCAAAAACAACCGGCTGGCCCCCGAAACCCGATGGCTGAGCGTTATAGCGCGCCTCAAACCCGGGATAAAGCTCGAGCAGACTCAGGCGGAGATGGACGCATTCTCGCGGCAGCTCGAGGAGCAGGAGCCAAAGGAAGATCGCGGCTGGCGTGTGAAGGTCGAAGATTTGCAGAAGTGGTACTTCGGAGGATGGAGTGAGGACATATACCTGCTGCTGGGAGCAGTGGGATTCATCCTTCTCATCGCCTGCGCCAACGTGGCCAACCTCCTGCTGGCGCGAGCCGCGACACGCGAGCGAGAGATCGCGCTTCGTGTATCACTCGGCGCCTCCCGCTTCCGCATCGTTCGCCAGCTGCTTACTGAGAGCATACTGCTCGCTCTGTCAGGTGGTGCGCTTGGTATGCTGCTGGCTGTGTGGGGAAAGAAGATCTTTCTAGCTCTGGCAGACTGGTTTCCCCGGGGGGAAGAGATCAATGTCGACACAGCAGTTCTGGCTTTTACGCTGGGGATCTCTGTGTTCACGGGGATTCTTTTCGGCCTGGCCCCTGCTCTGAAAGCCTCCAGGGTTAACCTCAACGAATCCTTAAAGGCGGCAGGAAGTCGGCATGCGGGGCAATCGCGCCAGGTGGGAAGGAGCGTGATTGTGATGGTTGAAATTGCTCTTGCCATGGTGCTGCTCGTTGGCGCCGGACTGATGATCAACAGCCTCCTCCACCTCAGGGCTGTCGACCTTGGCTATAACCCGAGGAACCTGCTGATCGGATCCATCCAGCTGACAAGTTCAAAATACAGGGACCTTCTTGACGGTGACAAGAAGCGGGTCACGCCGCAGGTGGACTCTTTTTATCAGCAGGTGGCGGAACGTCTTCAAACCGTTCCCGGTGTCCTATCCGCCGGCATGGCGAGTTCCTGGATGGGACCGGCTCAGTTCAAGATCCTTGGGCGGCCGGCACCGCCCGCGGGCGGGGAACTGCAAGCTGCATTCTTTGAGACGAATCCCGGCTACTTTCGCGCCATGCAGATTCCACTCCTGAAAGGCCGCAACCTGACGGAACAGGATGACGCGCGCGTCCAGTGGGTGGTTGTAGTGAGCGAATCCATGGCACGCCTCCACTTTCCGACGGAAGATCCCATAGGCAAGATGCTTCAGGTGGAGTTCCGCCTCGCGGGACTTGGCATCCTGGAGCCTCAGCCTCGCCAGATTGTCGGAGTGGTAAGGGACGTGAGGCACTGGGGTCCGAACAACGATCCTCCGCCCACGCTCTACGTGCCGCACCTCCAGCACATTTGGGTATCACCCAGCGGTATCTCCCAGCGACATCTGTTCAGGACCATCTTTATCCGCACAAGCTCCAATCCGATGAATCTGGCGTCATCGCTGCGGCAGGTTGTGGCGCAGGTTGACAGGGACCAGGCCGTTTTTGACATCATGCCGATGGAGCAGAGTCTGTCTGAGTGGCTGGGTTACCAGCGTTTCTACGTGAAGCTGTTCGGCATCTTCGCCGCGCTCTCGGTGTTCCTGGCCATGGTCGGCATATATGGAGTAATGTCCTACTCCGTGGCGCGGCGCACGCATGAGATCGGGGTCCGTGTCGCGATTGGAGCCAGTCGAAGAGTAGTCCTCCTCCATGTGCTACGGCAGGCTCTGAAGCTCACTCTTGCCGGGGTTGCGCTTGGGATCGGTGCTGCGATCGGGCTGACCCGGCTGATAGCCAATCAGCTTTACGGCGTCAAAGCCGTGGACCCGCTCACCTTCACGGTCGTGGCCCTGATCCTGGTCGGGGTGGGTCTGCTCGCCAGCTATATCCCGGCCCGGCGAGCCGCTAAGGTGGATCCAATCGTGGCGCTGCGTTACGAGTGAAATCCTGTTACGGGATCAACGCTGCGGGCGGGTGGGGAACCGCTGATCGATGAACCCTAGTCAGCGGAAGTTGTCGATCATCATGATGTCTGAAGTGTAAATTCCACCCACGTAAAGCAGCCACTTTTCGTCAGGCGAGACGCTGAAACCCTCTTGCGTCCCCCACGCTGGATCACTATGAACAGGAGCTAGGTTTCGCACGTTACGAGTCGCAAAATCGTAGAAGCAAATGGTCGCCGTTGGTTTAGCAGTGCCATCAATGAAATAGATTCCCTGCTCGGTCAAATCCCAGTTGAATGGGAAAATCACCCGGTCGAGTATCAGCGTTTCTGCCCCACCCCCCGCTGTTGACACTCGCCAGATACCCTTCCTCTGAAGACCATAGTACCCATAGTAGTATACAAATTGCCCATCAGCCGATTCGCGGGACACTAAGCCTCCCTCTCTGGCAATCTGGATAGCTTCGCCTCCATCGAATGGCGATCTCCAGATTCCCCAGCTCCCGCTCCTGTTCGATCCGAAGTAGATCGAGCGACCATCACGTGACCAGCGGGGGACCGCATCTTCCGCGGGATCCGTTGTTAACCGTCGCACTGGTCCTCCTTCGGCGCTTACCACATAGATGTCGAGATTCCCGAATTTGGTGGAATCGAATGCAATCCACTTACCATCAGGAGACCAGTCCGGGCTGCCCCCCACATCCATGTCAGTAAGTCTCGTCGGCTTTGTGCCATCGGCACTGCAAATCCAGATTTCACGTCTTCCTGAACTGTTTGAGGCAAAGGCAATCCTGCTCCCGTCCGGTGAAATTCGCTGGTCCAGCTCACTTGACGACCAGGAGAACAAGGGCTTCGCTGGCGATTGAATCGCTCCCTGCCCGGTCAATTCCAACCTATAAATATCTGAGTTATAGAATGTGCTTAAGTAGGCCAGTCGATTGCGGCGGATGGTGGGTAAGGAAACCCGCTCACCACGTGTCGGGATTCTGCGAGGTTCTCCGCCCTCCACTGAGATCCGCCAGAGGGAGGACTCTGCCGATCCACCTGCAGTGAAGACAACCTCGCGGTTGTCGTTGCTCCAGCATGGCTGTCTAGGTTGATTTAAATCAGTCACAAGTTTGGGAACGCCGCGGGGGAGAGGTATTAAATAAAGGGCGGAGCGCGTCTCAGAAGGATGCCTTGAAAATGCGAGGTAGCGACCATCAGGGGAGAATGCCGGCCAAAAATCGCCACTAATTCCTTCATCCGGTGTTGTCATCTGATTCTTTTCGAGAGTTTCCAGTGACAGCGACCAGATGCTCGGCGGATCTTTCGGCGATTTCCGAGCCACAAATGCAATGTTCTTTCCATCCGGCGACCAACTTAATCGTCCGCCGCCTATCTCAGCAACCTTCCTTTCCCCGCCTCCCAACGGACTGGTGAGGTACAGAATACTTCGACCCCCTGAGGCTCGAAGGAAAGCTATCTGGCGGCCATCAGGAGACCAAGCGGGATTCGTGTCTGCTGCTGGATCGGTCGTCAACCGGTTGAATCCGGGACCATCCAACTCTTTGACGTAAATATCCCAGTTGTCCTGCTTTTCACCCCTCCAATGGAATGCTATCCAGTTTCCATCCGGTGAAATCGCCGGAGAACCCTTTGAGGTACCGGAGGATGTTACAGGCACAAACTTCGGCGGCGGCATTGCATCCCCGCGAGGAAAGTATTTGAAAAACGCCCAGATCCCCGCGCCAGCAATCACCAATACTGCTGCGGTAATCCAGTAGATCGGTTTCAGCCCCCTGTTTTTCCCCCGTATCGGCCGATTCGGCTCCTCCAGCAAATCATTTAGGTCAGTCCTCAAATCATGTATCGAGGGGTACCGATCCTGCGGATCCTTAGCCAGCATCTTCTTGACAGTGTGCTGGAGTAGAACCGGAATATCCGGACGAAGCTCTCCAATAGGCTGAGGGGTGTCCTTGAGGATCGCACCGGCTGTGTCCATCCCGGTCGGTTTCTTGAAGGGATGAACGCCGGCCAGCATCTCGTAGAGAACGACGCCAAACGAGAAAATGTCCGACCGGACATCGGCGGTCTCCCCGCGCAATTGCTCCGGCGACATGTAGGCCAGGGTCCCCAGGGTCATCCCGGTCCGGGTCAATGCCGTCACCGACTCTTCCTGGCTCTCGATCCCGCCGGGCGGAATCAACTGCTTCGCCAACCCGAAATCCATCACCTTCGCATGGCCTGTTTTCGTTAGCATGATGTTCGAAGGCTTGAGGTCGCGGTGGATGATCTCTTTCCCATGCGCCTCTTGCAGCGCCTCCGCTACCTCGGTGGCGATCTGCGTCGCCTGAGTCAGCGGCAACCGCCCCCGGCGCAGCCTGTCCATCAGCGTCTGGCCGTCCACCAACTCCATCACGATAAAAATCTTGCCTTCAACTTCGCCGACATCATGAATGGTGCAGATATAAGGGTTATCCAGTGCTGCGGCCGAACGGGCTTCGCGCATCAAACGCTTTTGTGCGAGGGAATCCTGCTGCATTTCCGGCGGCAGGAATTTCAGCGCGACTTTGCGATGGAGCGAGGTGTCCTCGGCCAGGAACACCTCCCCCATGCCGCCCTGACCGATTTTCTCTATGATGCGATAATGTGAAATAATCCGGCCCGTCAGCTCTCCCGCCAGCGCGTTTTCCTTTTCTTTAGCTAACGCTTTCGCGGCATCGTCAATCGCGGGATCCTGCAGGAAACCCTCCGCCTTTGTCTGCTGCTGCAAAAGCACCTCGACTTCCTTGCGGAGGGATTCATCTCCTGCGCAGGCTTCCTTCAGGTAGGCTTCTCGCTTCTCCCGCTCGATCACCAGAGCTGATTGGCAGATTCGCTCGATTTCTTTCCACCGTTCTGGATGCATTGTCGCTCTCCCCGCAGCAGCTTCATGAGTTGCAGAAATTCCGCATGGCGTTTGATGTGGCCAGGCTGTTCGGTGTCAGGGTTGAATATAGGAGGTATGGTTTTAATCGAGGCCTGTCGGAGGGATTCGCGCCATTGGCGCGATATATATCTCCTCCTTCTACCTTTGCCTAGTTTTTGGAGGATCCGATCGTGCGAGAGGGTACTGCCAATCATGGAGAATTCCTCCACTGGCAATGTGCGCACTGCAATCAGAAAGGCGTGAAATCGCCCTGATTATAGTCGACCCGGTTCGGCCCAGGGTAGTTGAATCTGCAGCATTTGTGTAAGCAGGTCGGACACCAAAAGGGCACGCTTCCAGATACGGGCATCACGGAAGTGACCCATGTAAGTGGAATTCGTGGGCTCTGGAGGCCGGGAAAATTAGAAGATTATCCAGCCAGTCCATTGGGCGGCGGGGCCGATTTATCTTCCTCCTCTTCGCGCAGCACATTCTCGGGATCGACGATAACGAGCCTTTCAAACCCGGCCAGCCGCACCCTGATCCTGATGCGCTGCCGGCAGACCCGCGTGATCACGCCGGGGATTTTCTGCACCCTCCACCCGCTCAGGATCGAGCGGCCCGGGGAGCGGAGCCAGATTACGCGATCGCCTTCTTTCATGCTGCGTCTCTCGTAGGGTCAAAGGTGTTTTCCTCGGTGCCGGGCCGCCACTCTTCCCGCATCCGGGCCAGGTACTCCGTGATGATCGGCCGCTCCGCATCCTGCCTGAGCTCGGTAGAGATCTCCTGAAGCTCTCCCGGCATCGGGAACCGCCGCGAGCGTTCCAGCGATTTCAGGTACCTCCTGGTCGTCGTTTCGGACGACCCGATCATGTTGGCGGCCGCGAGATTTTCAGGCCATCTCACCAGATCCATCTTCATCGCTCCTTGCTGTTTGTTTCCGTTCAGAGTTCAATAACTTTGCACATGTCGTCGAGCCGACGGACGATCGCCGGGTGCATGCGTTCACGTTCAACCAGGTCCTGCATCGAGTGATTGCTGGTGACCGTCAATCCATGCTTCTGCCTGTAGAGGCTGTCCACGAGGTCAAACAGCACTTCAGTCTTGAAATCCGTGAGCTTCAGTTTGTCGACATCGTCCCAGAACAAGTGGTAGGCCTCCCGCCTGGAAGCAGCCGCGACGACAGGCGAGACGAAATCCTCGTCGAACTCGGCGCGCCTGAGCTCTTCCAGCAATTCCCGCGTGGTGCGGACGTGGCAGCGGATCCCTCCATCCTCCACCATCCGCCGGTACTGCGCATACAGGAGATGCGTCTTGCCGCTGCCGTACGAGCCTGTCAGATACCAGCTGGCGGCAAATCCCTCACGGATCTGCGAGAGCGCTCTTTCCTGCCGCGGGTTCTTGGGTCTGTAGGATTCGAATGAGCTTTCCTTGAATCGTTCCGGAATGATCGACAGGCGCTCCGCCCGTCTTTTTGCCAGCGTGCATTCGCACACGGTCGACACCGAACCTTTCGGGGTTTTCTTGCTGATCCAGCCGGTGTCCTGGCAAACAGGGCAGGCGTAGACGTACTCATAGTCACTGTCGGGGGCGGTATATGAGATCGCCGCGGCTCGTCCGCCGGGTTGAAGTTCCTCCCGGTTCACAGTCGGGATCCTGCTGATATGTTCCATCACTGCCTCCGTTTCCGTTTTGTGAAGCCGTTGCGGGGCCGTCGTATTTGCCCTCGATCACGGCGTAGACGTTCAGGTGATTGGCAATAAACCAGTCGAAGCTCGCCCGCCATCCGCGCGCTCCCTCCCCGCGAAGGAAGGGCGTATGCTGAGCCTTTTTGACTGCCGCACTGAAGTCTTCGAGGTATTGTTCAAGGCATCCGTCGCGGACGGCCTGGTCGATCCTTGACCGGCACTTCTTCAGCCTCTCGGCCGTGAGTGCCTTCACCTCGGGCAGCGCCCGGTTGTTTTGCCTGTAGATTTCAACGAGGGTATTGGGAGATACGCTCGCGCCGTCGCCAGACGGCATGTGTGTGTCTTTTCTTTCTACTTCTTTAAAACCTTCTTTTACTACTTCTTTTATTTTGTACCGCCCGCCGTACCGCTTCCCGTATCGGTCGGCGTACCGCGCCTGGTTGTAAGTCTCGTAATTAGAGACAATAAAGTGTCCCGCTTCCTGTACCGCGGGGCGTACCGTTTCGCGTACCACCCGCGAAATCATTGAATTCTCGATGAGAAGATCCAGAAAGCGCTGGGCCATCCCATGGCTCCAGCCGAGACACCTGGCGAGATAGCGGACGCTGACAACGAACTCGCCGCGTTTAAGGCCGGCGGACTCATCGTCCTTCCCGGCCGCGAGGAAATTGGTGATGTAGAGCCAGGCTTCCAGCCGGCAGAACTTTCTCCCCGGCTCGCACAGCAGCGGATTGGTCCAGATTTTTCTCCAGAGCAGGGTGTAGCCGCGGTTCATCTTCACGCTCCGAAATGGGACCGATTCGGCACGATAGTCGCGGCGCCGGGAGACTATCCGGGGCGTTCGCGATTCGTGCGTTTTCGGTCAGATTTTCGGAGGGAAACCGTCAGCGATTTTTTCGGAATAAGTACAATTTAAGTACAATGGAGCGTTTTTCCGGATTTCACAGCGGGGATCGGTCTGGCTAAGTCGTTGATTCTATTGGTGCCGAAGGAGGGGGTCGAACCCTCATGGCCGCAAGGGCCGCGGGATTTTGAGTCCGACCCCATCCCCACCCCTACATGCCTCAATCGGTACAAATATGTCTCTATCCAATAACTTCCAGCGGATCGCTGGATTCATTCCGACAGATGGTACCGATTGCCGCTGGATAGTTCGGACAAAGCACGGACAAAGTGAATCGGTCTGGATCGGATAACAGTCAAAGCGCAGAGGATTCAATATCCTGCGCGCCGCTATAAACTATTGATAAAAAAGGGCTCTGTGAGTCGCTTTGTCTCTACTTTGTCTGAATTTTTCGCCACCGACAAAGCTGCAGCTCGCTGGCCCAGAAGCTGCGATGCAACCGGCTGCCCTCAATATGGAGGATCGAGATGCACAATTAGTGCAGCCGGATGGCAAATTCCCACCTGATTTTCCCAGGGGTCACCCCGCCCCCCGCTTGTGCGTGTGCTTGGGTGCGCGGAGCTATAAAAAAATAAAAATTCGACTCGTTATGTCCAAATCACCACGCATGATGAATTTCTATTTTGGCTGGATGTTCGTGCTAGGGGACCGTGAAATTCATAGCAGAACTCCAAGGGCCATACCCCGACTCATTCCACCTCCGAACCCACCATTGGCTGGCACCGGATGTAAGAATAGTCCCTAGCGCAATAGAACATGTTCCGCTTCCTGAAGCACACCCTACCTGCGCTGCCGTAAACCACTGTTGGATCCTGGGGCTCGCACCCGAATCGTTAATCCAAAGGTAATACCAGGTCGCGGATGGGACTGCATTCCAAACGAAGGTTGGGGATTTCGTTGCGATAGTGCCCGAGGGCGAAATCAGCATTGCCGCTACTGGCAATCCACTAGCCTGCACGCTGAATGACATTCCGTCGCTCCATGGACCATTGCCCGCACTGTTCCATGTCTGGACCCACCATTGAGCGGCACCCTGAGCCAGGGCCGTAGAAGGCGTCACCGAGCAGGTTCCGCTCCCCGAGGAACATCCTGACTGCGCCGAAGTGTACCAAGTTTGGATTTTCGGCGAGCCCGCACTATCCTGAACCCAGAGCTGATACCACGTGGCATTAGAGTTGGCATTCCAGATGTAGGTCGGAGTAACGGTAGAAATGGCGCCGGAGGGAGATACCGGAATTGCCTTCCCAGGAAGCACTTCTCCAGTCACGGAGAAACTCATGCCGTCGCTCCAGGGTCCATAGCCTGCGCTATTCCAGGTCTGGATCCACCACTGCGCTCCGCCTGATGCAAGAGAACGTGGACACCCATCAAAGGGAGAGCCCAATCTGTGGGTGTCCATGTTGTCCTAATGGTAAAAGCGGAAATCAGAGGGAAAAACCACAAACGATCTTATTGATTTCCTTCGGTCCCTTGGTTGTTGCGTCTTTGCGCCTACAGGAAGAGTTTTCGATAAATCCCGCATCCCAAAGGGCCTTTTGAGGTTACAGTCCTTGCGGAGACGTGATTTCGACTGGAATGTATTTCGGGATCGCCTGCTGATGGTCCGAATAAGCGGGTGTTGGGTGAATTTGCCTCACTATCCAGCCGTGACCCGGACCAAGACAAGGAGGAATTCCAGTGCTTACTCCGCCTATCGAAGCTCTGGCTGCAGCCAGGGGTAAACGGCTGTTCCCTTCGATGGTGGCGGTGGCCTAGAAACCCTATCAGAAAAGATCAACGGCACGCTGGGAGGATTCGATCCAATGCACCCTCGCCGCGTACGTCCTGACTTAAGGTATAGACGAACGCGAAAAACCGCTGGGCGAAGTCGATTATTCCAGCCTCTGCATTTTGAAGATTATCTCTTTTCTGAAGCCAGACACTCGCACCTGCAAACAGAGCATAATCCACTGTCATAAAAGCACTTATCCCCATAATCCACGGACTTCATTATTGTTGATTTAGAATAATCCAAAGCCCACAATAAGCCCATGACAGGACGACCACGATCATCAACCCGTTCCTGGGCAGATCACATGCCATCGGCCGATGCAAAACAGCTGACCCCGCAGCTCCGCAGGCTGGGCTATACCGGTGCCGACAGCGACTTTCTTCCCGGCCCTAGAGCATCGGTCAGTTTCGGGGACCAGCCAGTTGTGCAAGTTGGCCTTGTCACCACCAGCCCGAATTTCGGGGGCCGCAGGTTTTGGTGGCAATGCCCCCATTGCGGCCGCCGGGTGCGGAAGCTGTATGAGGCGGGAGGAACCCTACAGCCCGCTTGCCGGACCTGCCTGGGGCTCGTATACGAGTCACAGTACCGGAAGGACGCTGAGTCGGCGATGTGGCGGCAGATTCGCAGGTGGAGCGCCCGGTAGGTGAGGGCATCGCTGTAAAAGAGAGCCGTTGACGGGGGAATCTTGACATCAGGATTGTTTCCTAAATCCGGGCTCTCCTGAAACTAGGGCTGCTGGCTCCACTCGACCGGGATTACTGACGCCAGTGGAACCGTGACATCGTGGCGGTTCGAGGATCTAAGGCAGCAGCTAATTCCGTTAGCGGAAGTTGTCGATCAACATCAGGCTATATTCATTGCGATCTGTCTGTTTCCATGCGATCCAGCGGCCGTCAGGGGTTACGGAAAACATAGTTTGATTGCTGTCACTGAGTTTTTCGATGGTAGTAACCAGGGATACCTGGCGGGTCTCGAAATCATAAAACTTCAGAGGGCGAGGCGCATTCGGTGCAGTTGCACCGGACTCTGCAAAATAGATCCCTTTCTCAGCCACCGACCAATGTCCTGTGCGAACATATGCCAGTTCCGGCACCGCAGTTTCCTTCCCCCCTTCCGGCGGGAAACTCCAGATGCCCTTAATGGAGAACCCACCCTTGGTATAAAAAAGCGCCTTTCCATCCGGTGACTCAAAAGGTTCGAATCCTCCCCCTCGCGTTACTTGATGAACAGTGCCGCCCGCAGGAGACACCTTCCATATTTCCCGGCTTCCAGATCGGTTCGAACCGAAGTAAATCCATCTGCCGTCCTTCGACCAGGAAGGCCTGATATCCGAATGTCTGCCTACTGTCAGGCGGAGAGGCGCCCCGCCCTCGGCATCGATAACGAAAATGCTATATCCCTCCGCCCCCTGGCTGTCGAAGGCTATCCGATGGCTATCCGGAGACCAGCGGGGAGCGCCCGCGTGCCGGCTGCCGCGAAAAAAAGTAAGCTGAACCGGATTCGATCCGTCGCTCCGGCAGACCCAGATCTCCTTAAAGCCGGACCGCTCCGAGGCAACTGCGATCCGGCTTCCATCCGGGGAGAACTGAGGATCCATTTCCTGACCATGCGATGCGTACAAGCGCTCTGGAGAGGCGCCGACGGCACTATCCCCCGACAGCTCTTTGCGCCAAATGCTGGTGCTCATATATTGACGTACATAAACGAGACGGGCTGGGAGTCCTTTTGATATGGCGGCACCGACTGCATCGTCCGTACCCGACACACGCCGCGGCTCAGCTCCGGGCGAAACAGGTATCCGCCAAAGGCTTCGGAGTCCGGACCGGTTGGAAGAGTAAATGATCTCGCGGCTATTGGCGGCCCACGCCAAAGACACGATTAAACGATTGTCGTTTGTTAGGCGCCAGAGTTCCCCGGCCGGTTTGCTATTGGCCAGGGGCAGAATATAGATGTCGTTCACGAAGGAGGCCGCGGAGCTTAGACCTCGCACAAAAGCCAGATTCTTTCCATCTGGAGAAATTTCTGGCCAAGTATCGCCCATGATACCCGCAGGCGGCGAGGTCAGAGGACCTGTCTCTTCTCCGGTTTCCAGTGCGACCATGTAGATCAGAATGGGATTCTGTGTCCCGAGTGCCCCAGGACGATAAATGGCCAGGAATTTGCTATCGGGAGACCACGAAAATGCCACACCCTGGCATAACTTTCGCTCTGAGCCTCCCTCGGGCGGTATAAGGTACACAGAACCCGCGCGAGAAAAGGCAATCGTACTTCCATCAGGTGACCACAGCGGATTAACTTCCGGAGCCGGATCCGTCGTTAACCGGCGCGGAGGACCTGAATTTATGGATTTTATGTAAATGTCAAAATTGTCCTCCTTCAGGCCATTCCAATGGAATGCCACCCGGCTCCCGTCCGGTGAGAAACTAGGTGATCCTTGTGCGCCCGTGTAGTTCGTCAAAGGAACAATGGTGAAGGAGGGCTCTTGCTTGGATATGCGATAGAAATGAACCGCGGCCGAAATCATCAGGATTAACGCGATAGTGACGGTCGCCCATCTGATCAGCAGACGTTTTCCCGGCTTCGCCCGTGACAATGCCTGGTCAAGGGCCCCTGAAACGGACTCCTCCTTCAGGTCTTCGAGGGCAACCTTCACGTCGCCCATGTGCTGGAAGCGGCGGGCGGGGTCTTTGCGCAGGCAGCGGGTGATGATTTTTCCGAGTTCCTGAGGGATGCCGGAGGGGAAAGGCTGCGGTTCGCCTTTCAGAATTTCCGAGACGATCGAAGCGGCGGTATTTCCTTCAAAAGCCCGGCGTCCTGTAACCAATTCATAAAGCACCGAGCCGAAAGAGAAGATGTCGGAACGGGCATCCACCGGCTTTCCCTCGGCTTGCTCGGGCGACATGTAGGCCGGGGTCCCTATAATCCGGCCTTCGCCGGTCGGAAGTGCCGTCGAAGAAGCAACTTCGGACTGCTCCTCGATAATTGGCTGGGTCAGCTTCGCCAGACCGAAGTCCAGCACCTTCACGTGACCGCTTTCCGTGATCAGGATGTTTGCGGGCTTCAGGTCCCGGTGAATGATTCCGGCGGCGTGGGCCGCCGCAAGTGCGTCGGCAATCTGAATCGCGTGTTTAAGGACCTCATCGAACCTCATCCCCTTGCGCCCAATTTTCTGCGCCAGGGTCTTGCCGGCGACAAGCTCCATAGCAATGAAGTCAATGCCGCCTTCGGATGTGACGTCGTGGATCGTAACGATATTGGGATGATTGAGGGCGGAGGCTGCCCGTGCTTCCTGAACAAATCGCTTCTTCCGTTCAGGATCGGACATCAACTCTGGCGGAAGTACCTTGATAGCAACGTCCCGTTTCAGGTGCTCATCCCGGGCACGATAGACCACGCCCATGCCCCCTTCGCCTATTTTCTCGACGATTCGGTAGTGCTGTAACGTGCGGCCAACTAGAACCGGCTCGGGCTCAGTTTCCTTCTCCTCAGCAAGTGCCCTGGCAGCCGCATCAAGGGCCGGAGAATCGAAGACGCATGCCGCTTCCGATTGCTGGGCAAGCAGTGATTCAACTTCCTTCAAGAGAGACTCATCGCCTACGCAGGTTTGCTTTAGATATGCCTTCCGCCGGTCGGGCTCAATCTCCAGTGCTGACTGACAAACCTGCCTGATCTGCTTCCAGCGTTCCGGATCCATCGCCTTTATCCCCGCTCCTGTTTCCTGAGCTGCCGGAATTCCGAATGGCGTTTGATGTGAGCAATCTGTGCCGTCTCCTGGGTGTCGACATCAAGCAGTGACTTAATAAAAGCCTGTCGGAGGGAATCGCACCATAAGCGCGATAATTATCTCCTCCTTGCGCACTTGTCGCGTTTGTTGCTGATCAGATCGTGCGAAACGGTACTGCCAATCATGGAGAATTCCTCCATTGGCAAATTGCGCACTGCAACCAGAATGACGTGAATTCGCCCCGATTATAATGGACTCGGTTCGGCCCAGGGTAGTTGAATTCGAAACAGCCGCCCGAGAAAGTCGGATGCTGGAAAGCAGCACTCCCCCCAGAATCGAGCATCCCGGAAACAGGCATACCCTAATAGCTGCGGCAAAACGGGAGCAGTCGCAGTAAAATAAAGCAGAAAGTGCAAAGGCGCGGCTAACAGCGGACTCATGACCCGCTGCGAAAAGTCGGACTTCCCGACCGGCCTGTCGCGCATTCCGCGTCGGGAGCCATTACGTTGGTCCCGCGGTAGGGGTCATCAGGGAGGAAACAATTCACCGGAATTGACTATACGGGTCAGCCATGTTTTAGAAACGTTTGCCTTCCTTTGAACGAACGTTTTCCAATCGTCTCGTGGAGCCTTGATTTTTCGATACCCAGCCAATGCGGCCTTACATGCTTCAAGTTTCTCCGCCCTTTGCGCAGCCCGCAGTGCCTTTGTCGATTTTAGGGCGCTTGACCTTAAGGCACATTTTCTGGAGCAGAATTTCTTGTTTGGATACCTAACGGGCACAAAGTACCGCTTACACCGATCACACCTCAGAATGCTGCCCGCCAGTGGATTTATCAACAGGTTGGCAAAAAGCCATTTAGAATCACTCGGGGAACTTGCTGATCGGATGCCATCGAAGTCAACCCATGAAGATGCCAATATCCTCGCTTTTACTTTCCCTCCTTTTAATTGCCTTATAACGATTTGTGGACTCAATGTGGCCAAGTGAGTATTGATATCTGCAAATAGCTTAGGGTTTTTATCAACCCATTTTTTTAAATTCCTATCGCACCTAATAAAACCATCAACGTATTTTTGAAGCTCGTCTCGCTTTGCCTCTGCCCTTTTCAAAGCTTCATTGTCTAACCCCAGAATTTGGACCTCACCTGGGTCATCCAGATCATCGGGATCTGCATAATCCCATTCGTAGTCAACATATAGGCCCGGATCAGCCCATCTACCATTCAGCGTGAGCAAAAGCTCATCTAGTTGATTCCATGCCGTAATTCGCAACCGCTTCTTTAATCGCATATATTATTGATAGCACAGTTTTGACATAATTGTAAAACGATAATTATTGTACCTCATAGCACCCCATATTAGTATTCCCAATGAAAGAAGGAGAGTGACATGGAAACACTGGTAAGCATCGAAACTGCCGCTCAGCACCTGGGAATCTCCCCATGGACTGTGAGGGCTTGGGTACAAGATGGCCGGATTTTGAGCGCAAAGCTCGGCAGCCGTCGGCTGGTACCCTCGTCGGAGATTCAGCGTTTGGTGACCGAAGGTGTTCGTCAGGGGCGTGACAATTCTGACAGCCACGACTGATGCTATCTTCGGCCCGAAATGAAAAAGCCCGGCGCTAACCGGGCCCCAGCTGCTTTTTTGAATCGAGGTTACCTATGAACACAATTATATCGCAGTTCCATTCTCGCCAACAGTCCAGTCTACCGCCTTCAGGACGCTCCATACCCGTTGAACAGGTGCCTGCAAATAGAGGTGGGTTTGCCGGGAGGTACTCATGAACCTTCAAGGCAGGAAATCTCGCAAGATCTATCCAAGGACAGACACTGGGAATGCCGAACTCTTCGCCTTCATGTTCGGCGACCGTCTCCGCTTCGATCATAAACGCGGTATCTGGCTCCAATGGCAGGAACACTGGTGGGATCTCCCCCAAGGGGGAGAGTTGCAGCGTATGACGAAAGCCGTAGCCAGGGAGCGGCGCAGTAAAGCACGCACGCTGACGAAGGAGATGGGGCGGTATGGGGAGACCAGTTGGGCTAGAACGAGCGAATCCGTGGCGGCGCGAAAGGCGATGCTAGAGCTTGCCCGTTCTGAAGCCCCAATCTCAGACCCTGGCGTTGGATGGGACCGTAACCCAATGCTACTGGGGGCTGGAAATGGGGTAGTGGATCTTATCAGCGGACGCGTCCGGTCGGGCCAACGAAAAGATTTGATTTCAGCGCATAGCCTCACCGAGTTTGATTCTAGGGCCAAATGCCCCCGCTGGAATCAATTCCTCATTGAAGTATTCGATGGCAATCAGGACCTTATCGACTTCGTTCACAAGGCTGTGGGTTACAGCATGACTGGGGACATCTCAGAGCAATGTCTGTTTGTCTGCTATGGCCCGGGCGCAAACGGTAAAGGCGTTCTGTTCGAAACCCTCAGGCACGTGCTCGGTGGATACGGTTACAACCTGCCATTTTCCGCATTCGAACTCCAAGCTCGCCCCGCTATCCCAAACGATATTTGTGCCCTCGTTGGCAGACGCTTTGTCACATCCAGCGAGACGAACGAGTCGGCCCGGCTTAATGCCGCGCGGATTAAGATGCTGACAGGCGGCGACATGGTAACGGCGCGGATGCTCTACAAGGAGTTCTTCGAGTTCAAGCCCGTCGCCAAGTTCTGGCTTGCATTCAATCACAAACCGCAGGTGGATGACGACTCCGAGGGGTTCTGGCGACGCGTTCACCTGATCCCGTTCCTGCATCAGTTCAAAGGAAACGAAAGGGATCCCCGCTTAACTGAAAAGCTCCTGGCGGAAGCTCCCGGAATCCTGGCCTGGGCGGTGCGTGGGTGCCTTCAGTGGCAGGAGAAGGGGCTAACGGCACCCGAGATCGTGAAGGCATGCACCCACGATTGGCGCGAGGACGCCGATCCACTCGCTCCTTTCCTTGAAGAGAGCTGCACTACTGCAGAGAATGTAACCAGCACAGTCAAGCGGCTGCGTAAGGTTTACGAATCTTGGGCAAGGGACTCTGGAGCCAAGCAGATGACGAAGCCAGTCTTCAACAGTCATCTAGAAGCACGGGGCTTCAGGCAAATAAGAACAGGGCATGACCGAACGCGAACCTGGCAAGGCATCTGCCCCAAAGTGGATGTCCGGCTACATGCAGGCGGGCATGGAGGGGTGCGGACAGATGCGGACAAGATTTCCCCTTTGTTATCTGTAGTAAAGGGAGTGAATTCAATGGAATAACAATAGAAAAACTTTGTCCGCAGTTGTCCGCAGCCTGCAGCTGCCTATGGGTGCCAATTTAGGGACCGCGTGGATGCGAACGCGACATCTTCAAACCGGACTTGGAACAACGAACACTCCGGGGAATATATGGAACTCACGGACTGAACCAGGTGGATAGCTTACTCCTATGAACGCAATGAACCCCACCCCTCCCAGCCTCAACGATCTGCTTCAGCACCCGGACTGGGCAGGGGAAATTCCGCCTGAAGCCGTTCCGCCTCTTCTCATTCAGATTTCTGCTGTCCAAACCGCCCTGGCCGCCCGGCTCATTGGCAGCGTGCAGCCGGATAGCACACAGCTGTCCAAAACGGAACCTGACACCCTACTCACCGCCGAACAGGCAGCAAAGATTCTGGGGGTGAATAAGCGCTGGCTCCATTACCACTGGAAAAAACTTCCCTTCGCCCGGCGACTGTCTCGGAAGGTTCTGCGATTCAGCGAAAACGGCATTCAGCGCTGGAATTCCGTTAAACGACTTGACAGCAGTATGGCATGCCGTTAAGGTAATTCCCAAGGAGCAATACCATGACAACCAAAACCACAATCAGGATAGAAGAAGAGTTGTTGCTTAAGGCGCGCCACCGTTGTCTGGATGAGGGGATCAGCTTCCAGAAGATGATCGAGGTTGCGCTGAAGGCCTATCTGGATAAGCCACCTGAGAAAAAGCGAAAGGAAACCCGCAAATGAAAAACAAAGACAAAAGGGACCGTGGATCGGGCAGCATTTTCCAGCCCGAATGGAAGGATCCTAAGACCAGGGAATACCGGAAGTCGCCGACGTGGTGGATTCAGTATCACCATCATGGGAAGAAATTCCGGGAATCATCGAAGTCAGACAGCCGGGCCGATGCGGTAAAGCTGCTCAATCGCCGGATGGGCGAGATGGGAACGGGAAAGCTCATCGGGCCCGATGCAGAAAAAGTAACCTTCGAGAATCTGGCAGCCATGATTGAAAACGACTACAAGGCCAATTCGCTGAAATCGCTCGAAAGGGCCCAAAGCGCCATGGGGCACCTCAAAGCTACCTTCGGGCTCGACCGGGCTCTGGAGATCACGGCAGACCGGATTGACAAGTACATTATCCTCCGACGCGACTCCGAGCGCGCCAAGCCAGCCACCATCCACTATGAGCTGGCAATCTTGAAGCGGATGTTCTCCCTCGCGGTCGAAAAGGGAAAGCTGGCGATGAAGCCCTTTATCCCCTCCATTGAAGTCAGGAACGTCAGGACCGGCTTTTTCGAGGAGGCGGAGTTCAAGGCTGTTCTGGCAAATCTGTCGGAGGACTTGCAGCCAGTCGCTGAGTTCGCCTACCTCACTGGCTGGCGCAAACAGGAAATCCTACGCCTTCAATGGCGTCAGATTTCCTTTGAGGCTGGCACGGTTCGCCTCGAACCGGGATCGACAAAGAACGATGAAGGGCGAACCTTCCCTTTCAATACTTATCCCGCTTTAAAAGCCCTTCTGGAAAACCAGAGGGCAAAGACGGACGCCTTGCAGCAGGCTTCCGAAATAATCGTTCCATGGGTCTTTCACCGCAATGGCAGGCCAATCAGGGATTACCGGAAGGCATGGAAGGACGCCTGCAAAAAGGCAGGGGTGCCGGGCCGTATCCCGCACGATTTCCGCAGAACAGCAGTTCGGAATCTCGAACGGGCTGGCGTTCCCCGCTCTGTCGCAATGAAGCTGACGGGACACAAAACCGAAAGCGTTTACCGCCGCTACGCCATAGTTTCAGAAGCGGACTTATCAGAGGGAGTGGCAAAGCTGGCTGCCCTGCACGAGTCTGATAAAAACAATGCCGCTACTTCGAGGGTGGTAGCGTTTCCCGAGAAGGGTTTGGACAAAGTATGGACAAAGTAGAGAGGTTTTCTGCTTTTAAGCTCTCCAACAGAATCCGCATAAATCAT
>CAWIVH010000005.1:0-135864 GCA_963839475.1 uncultured Acidobacteriota bacterium
TTGAGGATGCGGGTACCGATCCCGACATCCAGCAAGCCCTGGAAATCTTCGACAAAACACAATCCTTTTTCCTTGGAGGATACCGGTACCGGGAGTGTACCAGGTTGAGGGACCCTGTGTCTCCATCCTCTTTTCACCTGTGGAAGTCGCAGTGGTTCTCCAGTTTGGAATCCTCTGGCTTAACGCGAATCCACTGAATGCACTACCGGGTCACTTCTGCCAAGCGCCGAAGCATCGTAAACGATGTTTTCGGTTTTCGGCAGGCAAAACGTACTCGGTTTTATTAACGAGACACACTTTTAGCAGGTACATCACCGCAAGCACTGAAAACTCCAAAATGTTTGTGCGATCAAGAATTGCATAACAAATTCAGTCGAGCACAGGTACGCCTGTCGGATTGTTTTAGCGGCAAACTGAGATACTCCAAAATAAATTGTGTTTTTTGCCAAGATTTTCCGCTTTTAGGTGTAGAGGTCCAATTGTAGATGAACAGGCGCCGGTTGATCACACCGCGAAGGTGTCGGCCGCTAAAAACCGTGAAGTGAGCTGGGACCTTGCCGGGCGCCCGTTTTGAGGGCAGCGAAGGACCTCGCAACAAGCAACCAAGATCGTGACCTTGATTCAACGGCCTTTGCGGATGGAATAAGTGTTCCCAAGGGATAGAGGTTCTTGTCATTCACCAAATGTGCTATGCGAAGGAGGTCTCCACGAACAGCTAATCAGAACAGTGGCACACTGGTGGTACAAAGGTATAGCACTGCGGATGGCACCCGGCCAAACGGGTTCGGATCTAATCTACAACTTATTGAGCATACATCAGTAAAATGTTCACAAAGGGCAAGAGTTCGTTCCAGCATACACGGATCACTCCAGGATGCCCGCCCTAGTGTACGTTGCAGCAGCACGCTACGTGTTTTTCTGTTTGCGATGAAGGGCATCATCTCTCTTTGATTACAGTTCGTGTTCAATGGAGGGTATCGTTATGGCAGAAAGATATTGCAAAATAATCTTGTCGTCAGTATTGATTTTGCTATGTGCGCCGTTAATTGCCAACGCCGATCAGACAGCCACACTTGCAAGCACATTTGTCACAAGTGGCAGCGGCGGCCTGGATACTCCTACGTCTTTAGTATTTGGCCCAGCAGGTGACCTTTATGTCGTCAGTTTTGCCAACAAGCAGATCTTGCGCTATGCCGGTGATACCGGAGCCTTCAAGAGTGTTCTTACTACATTTGTATCAGCGGAACCCGTTAATCTCTTAAACAAAGCTATTTACGATAAGCCCAACTTGCCCTATCCCTATAACCATACAAACTCTCTTCTCGTCAGTTTGTTTGAGGCTGACCAAGTCTTTCGATGGGATTTTGGCCCTTATGCATGCCCCGTTGGTCAGGATTGTTCGTCCCAACCTCCCACTTGGAGAGGCGTGTTCATAGAGGGCGGAGGCCTTGATGGCCCACAAGACATGGTTGTTGGTCCCGGCGGCTATATATACATTGCCAGCTATAACAGTAAGAATGTCCTAAAATATGATGGCAATACTGGAGCTTTTGTTGGCGTATTCGCTTCCGGTAACGGATTGGAACATCCAAGAACTCTGACCTTTGGTCCGGATGGCAATCTTTATGTTGCCAGCTACAACGATACTCTCTCGGGAAACAAAATATTTAAATACAACGGCACAACCGGCGAATTTTTGGGAGCTTTCTGTGACACCAATGATCCCTGGGATATGGAATTTGGTCCAGATGGCAACCTTTATGTGAGCGATCATTCTGCAAGAAGCATCGCAAGGTATAACGGCACTACAGGAGCTGCTATTGATTATTATGATCCCGATGGTGGAGCGTGGAGCGTTTTTCCTTTTTCCATAACCTTTGGGCCTGGAGGAAAGTTGTTTGTAAGTGACTCCTGGAATAAGAGAATTCTTAACTATTATGACGCATTGGTTCCCGGCTGTCCAACCGGTGTAAATGACAGCGACGGGGATGGAGTATGCGACAACGAGGATAGATGCCTAAATCAGCCCAATCCCCGGAGTAATTGGATCGACATTAATGGTTTACCTCACACATACGAAGTTCCAGACTTTGATCTCGATGGTATTCCGGATGCCTGCGACAATTGCCGCAATACTGCCAATCCTAATCAAGAGAATAGTGACACAGATGCTCTCGGCAATGCATGTGATAATTGTCCTTATGTATACAATCCCGATCAAAATGATAATGTATGTAGAGACAACGATCAGGACGGAGTCCCTGCGGTTAATGACTGCGATGACAATGACAAAACCGTATTTCCGGGCGCCCCTGAAATATGCGGCGATGGCAAAAAGAATGATTGTAATCGTCGTGGAAAAGATATTTCCTGCCTGGATATGTATGCTCCAGTTTTATATTCCTCCGAAGCATATTATACTACGCCGGGAACTAAAGATTACAAACCGAAACAAGTCGAAAGTATACTTAAAGAATCTACTCTGAGAGGCCCGGCCTACTGGGTGTGCACAGATACCGCCTGTGTCTGCACGGATGGCTATTTTGATTGGGATGGCTTGAATTCGCGATGGGTTTGCACCAAGCGCAGTTGTTTTTGTGATTCCGGCACCTTTACCCACACCTATGTCGAAAAACCAGTTCGCACGTCTGATCTTTATTCAAGCGATACAAGCGGGTTTTACCTTGACATGTCAGATGCGGACCCTGGACTTAGCACTGGGGACTCCAACAGGCCAAATCCGTCGAGGTTTGACATTTATCCAAACACAGTATACGGGAGGGAGGAAGTATTCACTCGCGATTATCCCGATACCCCCTATAGGGCTCTGCAATATTGGCTCTTCTATCCCTATAATGACTTCAGTGGCGATAGACATGAAGGGGATTGGGAGATGGTGCAAGTCATTTTAGACGAATCAACAAGGCAACCGGTTGCGGCACCCAATTATGCCGTCACCTATAGCCAACATAGCGGTGGAGTTTCAAAAACATGGGATGACTCTGATGTAGAAAAAGCTGATGGCACTCATCCGATTGTATATATCGGAGAGGGATCCCATGCGAACTATTTTAAGGGAGGAGAGCATACTATTGAATTATGTTTTACAGATTGGACAAAACCAATCTCTGCGTTAGTACCGCTCTCAATATATGATTCGTATAGTAATCAACCTCTTTTAAAGGAAGCCTATCAAATTGTCCCTATTAGCTCATTAACGCCGTGGGTTGGATGGAACGGGCATTGGGGAGAAATTGATGGGGGAACAGGAGTCCCTTATCCTTTGAGCCCTGCCAGCATCGTAACTTTTACATCTGGCCCGCAGGGACCGGGCAAGAAGGGTAGTTGGAACGATCCTATTGGATTTGCTAATAATCCTGGCGAGACGTCGGTAGTCGGATGTGCCTTTAGTCCAGTTAACGTTCACATATACGATTCTGCGGGCAATCATGTTGGACCTACCGCAACGGGAGAATTCGAGTCTAAGATACCGGGCGTATACCTTTATGACCCTGAAAATAAGAGGTTTATCATTAATACCTCGGATAATTTAAAATTCAAGCTCGAGGCAACAGGTTCCGGAGAATTTGATTTTGTGGTTTCAAAATATCAAAAAGATACTGCAAGGCAAACTGCTGTAACCTATAACAAGGTTCAAATCACCGACCAAACTACTGCTGTCGTCAATGTTGCGACTCTTAATCCCAATTACACAATGGAAATAGATTTGAATGGAGATGGTAGCACAGACCTGCGTAAGGCACCCGACAATATCGATGAAGTTCAAAAATCAGTGGGAAGACTCGATACCAATGCCACTCCGTCATCTATTCCTGGAACTGAAGATGGGGACGCAGATGGAATAGCAGGTTCAATGGACAATTGTCCGACTAGGTTTAACCCGGATCAGGGAGATATAAACAATAATGGTATCGGAAATTTATGTGAGCCGGACAGCACACCTCCATCCATTATTATTGATAGTTGTCCAGTAACTGCCAACTATAGATCTCGAACCTTGATCAACGTTGCAGTATCGGATGGCGAATCTGATGTAGCATTCCAATCCGTTCCAAACGGAATCAACGGACTTGACACATCAAATATCGGGAATTTCGTTTTTAATGTTAATGCTAGAGACAATATGGGAAATATAAACACAAAAAGCTGTACATATAAGGTTATTTATGATTTTGTTGGCGCGGGAGGATTTCAACCGCCGATCGATGACAAGCCAACCGTAAATATTGCTAAAGCAGGCTCTACGATACCCGTAAAATGGCAACTTCCGGACGGTAAAGGCGGTTTCGTCAGCGATTTAAGCGCTGTGAAATCGATTCAAATCGAAGAAATTGCATGCGCTAACTTCTCTACGTCGATAACTGATCCTGTTGAAACAACTGCCACTGGAAATACAAGTTTGCGATATGATTCTACCTCTAGTCAGTTCATTTACAACTGGCAAACAGCAAAGAATCAAGCCGGAAAGTGTTATGTGTTAAGCCTGAATTTAAATGATGGCGTTGAAGTATCAGGCCAACTTTTCGTTAAAATAACCGCGGCAATGTACAAAAAATGAGAAGGCAAGGTCAGCGATGACTTTGCCTTTTTCATATTAATTCTGGCTCCATCATAGTTTCTCACTTTGCTATTCTCGATATCGAATGCCTGCTTACTGAATGAGCAGTCGGCATCTGGTACTGAGCGATTCGATGCTAGTGCAATTAGGCCCGGGTCAAGCTAGGTTCGATTTTTTTTGCGGAAAACACATTTATAGCTTTCGATGATTGGTAGGCGATCAGGGTTGGCCTCCGGAAAGAATACAAATATGATCAAAAATATATGCGTTTTTGCTTCCCGTTGATTTCAACTGAGTAGGGGAAAAGGCTCTCGAAATACCCCTATCAGGGCGCAACCTGAATCCGTAACTCCTTTAATGGCCATAGAAGCATCACTTGCATTTAATTTGCTCCCCCGGGTTACAGGTTCAAGTCCTGTACCGCCCAGCACTTACAGCCGCAGCAGAAGTTGATTGCACCTGGGTTTCGGATTTCTTCCGGTTCGCCAGGGACGGAATCTGATTGACGAACTGCCTATTTGCTCCCGGCACCAAATGCCCGTAAATATCGACCGTGGAACCATTCTTTCAAACGGCGAACGTGCAGGATTTTGTCTTCTCAATCGATATCTTCAATCTCGAGGTTCGTGACTTCCGCATTGCTCAGATCGTAAGAGCCAAACAAGAGGTACTGCGCAGCGTCCCGGCGGCCTGAAGACAAATCAGCTTGAGCCGCTGCTGCCGGCTAACTGGAAATCATCAGGGCCGAACTCCGGCTGATCTCGACGACGCCTGAAAAGCCAGCCACGTGCCTTTATCCATGGCAGAGGTCTACCTGGAAGTAGGGACGTGTACCCGCTTTATCGAACACGCTAAGATGCCTGAAAAATGGACGCTCTACAAACTTGACAAGGACAAGATTACAGGTGCAACCTTTCTGGCTATACCACAGAATGATCTGGCAATCAGCATTTATGATACAGGTGTGGCTGATATCACTCATTTCAAAATTAAGTAATTGACCTTTATCCAGTTAAAAAACTTATCGGAATAGCCCAAAGGGAGCTTTCCTACCATCGTGATACTTTATTGATCCAATTGGATGAGAAGCGATTGATCTACTGATTTCAATCAAAGACCGTATCCATTTCATTAACAGCTCAAAAGATATATCACTGAAAAATGATAAAAGAAGATGCAAACATCCATTTTAAGTGCATCCACCTCATTGGATGAGCAGTATTCGCTAAAGAAAATCTTACTAGTGTGGATTTCGTCCGCATTACCAATGGCTATTTTAGCCTTTGTAATTACTCCTACTCTAATCCCAATAATCGATTTACCACCTTTAATTATCTATTGGTTGAACATTATTTTAGGATTGATATGGCAATTTGTTCTTTCGATAATAATCCTTAAGAAGGAAGGACATGAATTAAGGTGGTCCACCATTCAGAAAAGAATGAAATTTCAAAAACCTCGAAATCCCGCGTCCGGTGAACCTAATAATTGGCTTCTACTGTGGGTATTACCTTTTATTATTTTAAGCGGGATTGTGCAATCTAGTATTGGTTTTCCTGATTTTGATAGTATCGCTGGTCCGTTGATAAAATATTTACCTCAATATGATTTGGCAAAATTGGCAACACCGGAATTTAAGGGAGCATGGTGGATTCTGGGATTGTTCCTATTAACGATGTTATTCAATTATTTTCTGGGGGAAGAATTTCTTTATAGAGGTATTCTCTTGCCTAAAATGAGAGGCGTATTTGGCAAGTGGGACTGGTTTGCAAATGGGGTGCTGTTCGGCCTTTATCATCTCCACAAACCACAAATAATAATATCAACAGCACTTATATTTGGAGTTTTATTTGCCTACCCAGCAAAACGTTTTCAATCTACCTGGATGGCGGTAATGATCCATGGAGTAGAAGGAATAATAGGTTTAATTATCGTTTTCAGGGTAATTTGGGGAGTCATCTAAAACAGAGTGCCGGCATATAGGTCGATCAGAATAAAAGCCAAGCTGACAAGGACAACAAAAATAATAGGTAGGTCAGGGTTTTGCATTGGCTTTCTTTTATTTAGAAAGTTCTGCAAAACATGACAAAACCGGACCGCGCACCTGCATTCTATAAAACCTTATGTAGTCATAATACCAGTCTCAGCGGAAGCAGATTCCCGCCTTGTCGGGAACAGAATCAGGTCCGAAACACGTGAACATGGTAGCAAATTCAGCCCCAGGCGTGTCCAAATTAGGATGCCGGTCACATGCGCATACAGACCGCATCAGCTGTGGAGATGAAAGGCCCAGTGGGCGGCAGCGAATAGCCTGGGCGAGCCCCCGAATGGGGTCGCTGCCCACGGTAGGAGATGGGTATAAAGCGAGCCCCGGAAGGGGCGACAGACTATCTGTCGCCCCTTCCGGGGCTTGAATCCCCTCCGAAGCTAACCGGGGGCCGTGCCGCTTCGCGGCTTGCCCCCCCCGTTTCACGGGATCTTCGACCGGCTATTCGCTTTTACCCCTTCGGGATCTTCCATTTTGGGCAGCAATTTCGAGTATCTGGAACCTCTATTATGGTGAGATTTACCGCTCTTTTGTTTTCAATCCTTTAGTCAAAATAATTTGTCGTTTCCGGGCTAATTTGGACAGCATTGAATTCATCCCTGCACTCACGCAATGTTGCCGATAGAATGGCAGATAAGGGGTTTCCAAGCGAACCGTTGAAGAGCATTCCTTAAGTCATAAACATTGACGAATATCTGGTACCGATTCGGGCGGGGATTATGCATTTTGTGCAGTTTGTCGCAATAAGGCGACGATTGCCAGTGTGGCAGGCGATCCTCATGTTGCGAGGCAAAGCAGCCTGGCAATACTCGCGTGAACAAATACCTTTGTATCAAAAGGATTTTCTATGATGGAGCGGTTGACCCATTTGCTGGGCGGCTTCGAAAGCACTATAAAGGCGTGAAGCAGGTAATCTGAACAACTCTCCAAAATGGGCGATGGTTCAGCGCCAAGTTTCACCAAGGTAGAGGACGGCGCCACCGCAATGAACGCCCGGCTGTCCGATCTTCCGGTGTCTAATCCCGGAATCCACTCCAGCCGGGGTAATGGAAGTCAAAGCGATGGCCGAAATTGCCTCTTGAGCGTGTCCTTTTGAATGCGTGGTTCAAGGAGCATGCCAGATTTCGATTGCCAGGATCGGTGTTTATACCGAAGAGCGGCGGCCGCCAAGAAAATTGATAAGAACCACAATGACCGCGATGACCAGCAGCGCATGAACCAAACCGCCGCCGATATGCATCGAAAATCCAAGAAGCCACAGAACGATCAAAACCGCAGCAAGTGTCCACAACATATTGAATCTCCCTTTTTTGTTCAAATCGAAAATTTTATAGCTTGTCCATCCCGATCAAGAGGGGAAACCTTCGCCGAGAAAGCAATAGGTTGCATCCCCATTTTCCGAATTGCACACTAGCGACGCCAACGGGAGTATCCCCAGCCGCCGCCACCCAACAAAAACAACACCAATAGCACTATCAACAAGGTCGACATATCGTTCCTCATTTCCATTTGGAGGTACTCGGTGGCCGGATCCTAGTGATCCTTTTGCCCTTTTTCCTGACTGCACAATGATACGCATCGCGCGGACTGATGTCTGTTCAGATCAGGACATATGTCTGGTCTCTTCTGCACACAATTTGGCCTTTGTATGCACGGTCCCAATGAATGGGCCGCATTGTGATGTCGAAGCTATTAGTGGATATGGATCTTATGGACGCCGGAAATGAATCCGATGATTTGTACTATTTTCTCGCACGGATGGCTCAGGCCTACCGTTTCGCAGCTTGCCTGGACGAATTATCGGTATTTGCCACAGCATGCTTTGCAGGCGCCGATGCGTTGCTGAGAGGCGGAATCTTATCCGGGTCCTCCAGCAGAAATTTGGGATCAATCCGGGCGTTGTGCCAGCGCACACCGAAGAACAAGTGAGGCCCCGTGGAGCGGCCCGTCGATCCAACCAATCCGAGCGTCTGTCCCTTCGTAACCTCCTGCCCGGCCTTAACCTCGATTCGGGATAGGTGAAAGTACATGGTGACAAGACCGTTTCCGTGATTGATGAACACGGCGTTTCCTTCGAAAAACAGATCCTGAGCGACCATCACCGTCCCGTCGGCCGAGGCCAGGACCGGGCTGCCCGCAGGGGTAGTGTAGTCGCTCCCGGTATGAGGTTGCGGGGCTGGCTTGCCGTTAAACACTCGCTTCGCCCCGAAGGACTTGCCGGCGGGCAGCGGGCGGGCCGGTTCCCCGATCGGCAGGGTAAACCTCGCCGCTCCCTCTGCGCCTGCAAAAACCTTACTCACCAGTACCTGGTCGCGCTGGTTGCGATCGAGGTCCGCTTTCGAGGGATTGGCCTGCGGAATGTCGGGAAGGTTGATCTCCTCGGTCCCGTAAGGTAAGGGCCCCACGGAGATGTGTGCGGTTTCCCTGCGCCCTGAAATAACGCGGGCGATCGCGATAACAGCCGGCTTCTGCAGGAGGTCGACGGGATAGTAGCAAGTCTCCAACAATGACGCCCACGTGCGGCCCAGCATACCGCAGCGCGTCGTGCCCGGCGCTGTCCAGCGGACCAGCGTGCCCGGCGCTGCGGTAATAGTGCTGGAGGCCTGCGGTTTCTGCGCCGCTGGGGAGGAACACGGGATCACGCAGACAAACGCCAGCATTCCGAACGAGAGACAGTGGAGAAGAACTTTCATAATGACTCCTTCACTGAAATGAGCCCGTCTCGGCCCGGCTGAGCTGGCGGGTAACGGCCTTCATTATTCTCCGAATACCTTTTTTATCTCGCCGATTTTCTTCTGGACCTTGCCCGCATTCTTTTCATCTTTGCCTTCGGCTTCCAGTTCCGGGCTGTTTGTCAATTTCCCGACCTCCTCCTTCACCTTTCCCTTCATTTCATGGAATTTGCCTTTAGTTTTGTCTTCCGTGCTGGAAATCATGGTTTTCTCCTGTCACTGTCAATGAATAGCCGGTTACCTTGTTGCGGAACACCGGACCGCCATCCGACCACCGGATGGCAAAGGACGATACAATTCTCAAAATAGGCTTGGGAAATAGGTCTGTCTGGTCAATTCGGCTCACGCTGTTCATCAAAATTGCTCATCTTTGATCACAGGGATAATGTGCTTTGCCAGGATGGAGACGGCCAAGGACTTGCATTCTGTGTTGGTGCTTACAACGCTTCCCTGATCCTTCGGCATCGACTTCCTCCTCGCTCCCGGACCTCGCCCTGCGGACCCTTTCGCAAACGTTACTGTGTTTATGGGCGGGGGTACTTAGGATGTTGCCGTGAACTTTGATGGGTGAAGGCAAAGTAAAAAGTGCAGTTAGGGCCGATGTTCATTATTGACCATCTGTGTGATCTTTATTGGACAGCTCCATGGTTTCTCAAGAGATATAAGGACCGGGCATGGGGTGATTTAATTAACAAGAACAAAGGGGAATGATGCCGTTCGTTACATAGCCATTGTGGCCCTATATACCGAAAAGGGATCAGTGATCATGTCGATGGAAGAACCTCTGGAAATGAAATTTGAATCGTGCCAGGAGATTCAGAAGGCTGGAACTGCCTGCATGGATTCATTTGAGGCCTTGCTGATGCGTGTTTGGAATCATCAGAATGCGATTAAAGCAAACGATATAGACGTGTCTTCGAATTTGCAGGGGAATCCGAACGGGCAACCCTCCCCTGCGGCCAGCTGCAATAATTCGCGGTGACGCGCGACCGCCGAGACCACTACTGCTCCCGATCCTACTGCCGAAAGGGCAACCGATCAATGGCAGTGAGTTGAGAATAGCGACTATGTCACAAATATGAGAAAGCCGCCGAATAAAAGCCCGAGCACGATAGGTGTTGCAGGGATATTTCTCAAACCATAACGAATTCATATCCAATTCGCGCACGTTGTCCTAGTGCCATCGATGATGCGATGGAGTAGGTAAATCAGCCAATGAGCAATTTTGTTCGGACGCCTGAGCAATGTGGAACTGACGGGCAAACGACTCCAAACATATTATTTTCCAGAGGTGCCGTTAGCTGAGACGGAAGCATAAAGTGTTTCACTGATGCGGTTGTGATGAGTCAGTAGGAGGGTGTTGTGGGCTCATGCAGTTTTGATCGTCTTTTGCAGTTGATCAACAAGCAGTTGGATCTGGATGGACAACTGGAGGTCTACGATCATCTGGACCGATGCGGTATCTGCCGAGATGCTGTTTGTCAGATTTCTCGCGATCGGGATGAGGCATTTGTCATCTATCGCACATTCCGCGAGAAACCATCCATGCGCCGGCACCGCATCTACGCGACCTAATTGCGCGAATCCAGGGTCACCGAGACGGTAATTGGTTTCAACCGAATGACCACGCACGCGGCTGCACTTTGATCTCGCTTTCCGCAAACTCCTGTTCGACCTGCGAGATGACGGGGAGGGCATACAGAAGAGAAGAACCTATGCCGAAACAAAGAATACGCATCCTTTTAGTAGACGACACCGGCTTGATAAGGCAATCCCTTGCAGAATTGATTAACATAGAACCGGACATGGAGATCGTGGGCGAAGCATCTGACGGAATGGAGGCTCTAGAGTTGACTAAGCGGCTCCTCCCGGAAGTCGTAATCATGGATGTGAAAATGCCGAGAATGAATGGGATAGAGGCGACGCGGGCCATTCATTCCGAATTTCCCTGCGTTCATGTCATCGGGTTTTCTGTGTTTGAAGCAGCAATGTATCACGAGGTCATGCGCCAGGCGGGAGCGGCAACAACTATTTCGAAGAGCGAACCATCGGAGGCGCTCTTTTCGGCGATACGCGAATGCCACCGTCTAGGAGCTCTATCGGCGCAATAAAGAACTGCGTCGCAGTTTTTCGGTCCAAAGCTGAGCCCACCTATTCGGTCCGCACCAAAGCGCTTTCCCCACTCGGCCCAGAGATCTGTCTAAAAGTAAATGGATTCGGCATCTTGAGTCCTGCCACAGGAGCGATTTATCGGGACCTCGAGCCTGGATGAGCAGTAGATAAGACAAAAGGCAAGTTTCACGCGATCAAGGGGAGGGTGAAGGAGGAAGTAGGGAAAGTGACGAACAGGCCGGAATTGGAGGCTGAAAACAAAGATAAAAAAACACAGGAGACGTCCAGAAGAAAATCGGTGTGATAAAGAAAGTATTCGGAGAATGATGAAGGCCGTATCCCGCAAAATCAGCCGGACAGCACGGAGGGATCCAAGTCGAGGTCCGGGGCTTTGATAGATGAAACCTTGGAGTACAATTACAAAAGGGAACGACTATGGCATTTCTTGGAGAGATCCTCGAATCTAAAACCGCGGATGGCGAGCTTTTTGAACCGATCGGCGACGGTCGCCTACGCTGCTTCGCCTGCGGCCATTGCTGCCCAATCCCGGAAGGGGCCCAGGGTGTCTGCAAGGTGCGCTTCAACCGCAACGGCGTGCTCCGCGTGCCCTTCGGCTATGTTGCCGGCCTGCAGAATGATCCTATCGAGAAAAAACCGTTCTTTCACGTTTTGCCCGGCGCTTCTGCCCTTAGCTTCGGCATGCTGGGATGCGATCTTCACTGTGCCTATTGCCAAAATTGGGTGACGTCTCAGGCGCTTCGCGATCCGGCGGCGATCGCCTCCACGCGCCGTGCCTCGCCCGTGGACCTTGTTCAGATCGCATTACAGGAAGGCTCCAAAGTCCTCGTCAGCACCTACAATGAACCACTGATTACCGCTGAATGGGCCGTGGCCGTTTTCAAAGAGGCCAAACGCGCCGGCCTCCTGACCGGTTTTGTCTCGAACGGCAACGCCACCCCCCGGGTCCTGGATTACCTGCGCCCATGGTTGGATATTTACAAGGTGGACCTTAAATCGTTTGACGACCGGCGTTATCGACAACTGGGCGGGAGGCTCGAGCCGATTCTGGATTCGATCCGCAGAATTCACGCGAGCGGGTTATGGCTTGAAATCGTAACGCTCCTCGTTCCCGGCTTCAACGACGGAGGCGACGAATTATCCCGCCTGACCGAATTCATCGCCGGGTTGGATCCGGAAATCCCCTGGCACGTGACTGCTTTCCATCCCGACTATAAGATGACCGATCCCCGCAGGACTTCGGGCCGCGACTTGCTGGAAGCCGTTGATATCGGCCGCGGAGCAGGGCTCCAATACATTTACGCCGGCAATTTGCCGGGCACACTGGACGGACTGGAAAACACCTGTTGCCCGAGGTGCCAGAACCTGATCGTGGAGCGGCGCGGCTTCAGGGTCCTCCGGATGAATATTTCCTCAAATGGTTCCTGTCCTTCCTGCGCCCACCCGATCCCGGGTCGCTGGTCCACGCACTGATCCGTCCGGTCAGTACAGGGCGCCACAAGCCTGGAGCGATTTCCTGATGGAGCTGCAGAATTCCATGATCTGCGGATAAGTCGTCTTGTCCATCCTCCGCGGGCGAGGCAACTCAACCCGAATTTCATGCACGATCTTGCCCTCCGGGGAAAGGACAGCCACCCGGTCGGAAAGCTGAACCGCTTCGGTCATCAGTGAAGTGGTGAAAACAGTCGTGGTCGGCCGGGACTGGCTCAAACGCTGAAAATCATTGGACATCACTTCGCGTTCCATGGCATCGAGCCCGCAAAATGGGTCATCCATGAGGAGTGCGTCCGGGCTGTGAACCATAGCTCTGGCCATGGCCACCCGAACCTGCTGGGCCGGCGAAAGTTCACCCGGCTTCATGCTTTCCGTCCCTTCCATGCCCAGCATTACCAGCAACTGGCGCGCGCTATCCGTGAGCGACCTCGAATCCAACCTCCGGATCTCTCCCTGCAGCAAAACGTTTGCCAGCACGGATCTCCACGGCATCAGGGCCGGGGAAGAAAGCACTACCCCCATTTCCTTCTGCGCCGAAGTCACTTTCATGCCGCCCACAATAATTTCCCCTGAAACCGGCTGCATCAGGCCTGCAATCAGCCGGATCAGCGTCGATTTCCCGCTGCCAGGGGGGCCAAGAACAGAAACGAACTCCCCCGGTCGGATTTCCAGGCTTACCGGTCCCCGGGCAACGCGTTGTCCCCGGCCTTTCAATTCAGGCCAGGAGACACCATGTATATTGATTTCTGCCGGAGGCATGTATGGACTCCAAGAATTCAGAAGGAATATATTATGATAAATCTCACGGCAAATCCTACCGGATCCGTTTCGTGCACACAGAATAAAAAAACTGTTGGCAAATTCAGCCGCGGCAGGTAGCTTGCTAGCTGTTTTTTTTAATACCCAGTAATTCCAACGGATGGTTGTGAGGTAATATCGCAAAGCCCTTTCCGGGCATACTGGAGGATCGGAGATGCAATTGCAGGCGGCATCACCCTATCTGGGAGAGATTATCGGAACGGCCATCCTGATCATTTTCGGTGGCGGCACCGTAGCCTGTGTCGCGCTTGCACGGAGCAAGGGCCAGAATGGCGGTTGGATTGTGGTGACAACAGGATGGGGACTGGGAGTGGCGATGGCGGCTTACTGCGTCGGCCGAATAAGCGGCGCCCACCTGAACCCGGCGCTGACACTTGCCTTGGCGGCTATCGGCACCTTCTCTTGGAGCCTCGTGCCGGGATACATTGTCTCGCAATTGGTGGGGGCCTTCCTCGGCGGATGCATTGTATGGCTTTGCTACCTGCCGCACTGGAAAGAGACCGCCGACCCCGCTGCGAAGCTGGGCGTCTTCTCAACAGCACCGGCCATTCGAAATACCCCGGCCAATCTGATGAGCGAGATCATAGGCACGGCAGTGCTGGTTTTCGGGATCCTGGCGATCGGGGCCAATGCGCAGGAATTGAAAGGAACCGGAGGACTCGACCTGTCGCTGGTTTTCAGCAAAGGGCTGAGCGCATTGCTCGTCGGTTTCCTTGTGTGGGCTATAGGCCTGGCGCTGGGAGGCCCGACGGGGTATGCGATCAATCCTGCGCGCGATCTAGGGCCGAGGATTGCCCACGCACTGCTCCCCATTGCCGGCAAAGGGGACTCGGACTGGGGATACAGCTGGATTCCGATTGTGGGGCCGGTCGCAGGTGCTTTGCTTGGAGCCTTTCTCTTCAAGTTTGCGGGCTTTTGATCCATTGAAATACCGGCCGTCGTCACAGAAAGGATTTGCCCGTGGCTACTAAGCGAATCGGCATCATCATGAACGGTGTAACCGGGAGAATGGGTACCAACCAGCACCTCGTCCGTTCTCTCCTTGCGATCCGCCAGGAGGGCGGTTTGCCGCTTCCGGGCGGGGACATCCTTGAACCGGATCCGGTGCTGGTCGGGCGGAATGCCCAAAAGCTCGAAGCGCTCGCGCAGAAATACGGTATTGCCCGCTACAGCACCGATCTCGAACGCTGCCTGGCCGATCCCGGCGATTCCGTTTATTTTGATGCCCAGACCACAGCCCAGCGGGCGCCTGCAGTGCGAGCGGCGATTGCCGCCGGGAAACATATCTACTGTGAAAAGCCCGTGTCCGCCTCGCTGCACGAGTCCCTGGAACTTGCGAAACTCGCCCGCACCGCTGGAGTAAAAAACGGCGTCGTGCAGGACAAACTCTTCCTCCCGGGAATCATCAAACTGCGCCGGCTGATCGATGGGGGATTTTTCGGGAAGATACTTTCGGTTCGCGGGGAGTTCGGCTACTGGGTGTTCGAAGGCGACTGGCAGCCAGCCCAGCGCCCGTCATGGAACTATCGCAAGGAGGATGGCGGCGGCATCATTGTCGACATGTTCTGCCATTGGCGGTATGTCCTGGACCACCTCTTTGGCGGTGTGGAGTCAGTCTGCTGCCTGGGTGCTACCCATATCCCGGAGCGTGTAGACGAGCAGGGACATTCCTATCAGGCCACAGCCGACGATGCGGCGTACGCGATGTTCATGCTCCACGACGGCGTGATCGCTCAGATGAATTCGTCCTGGGTAGTGCGGGTTTACAGGGATGATCTTCTGACCCTTCAGGTGGATGGCACCGAAGGAAGTGCTGTAGCCGGTTTGCGCACCTGCAAAGTGCAACATCGCAGCATGACCCCAAAGCCGGTCTGGAATCCTGACATCCCTCAGCCCATTCGGTTCTTCGATACCTGGCAGGAAATCCCCGACAATGCGGTGTTTGGCAATGCCTTCCGCAGCCAGTGGGAACTCTTCCTGAAACATGTCGTCTGCGGTACGGCCTTCCCATGGGATTTGGTGGAGGGTGCCAAGGGACTGCAACTCGCGGAGCTCGGCCTGAAATCGTGGGAAGAACGACGCTGGCTGGACATTCCACAGTTGCCGGTCTGAAGAAACTGAAGGAGCTCTACGATGCACCCGGCAGGCTCAGTATCTCTTGAACGCCTCAGCCTGAACCAGTACACAACGCACCGGTGGTCGGTGCGCGAAGCCGTGGAAGGTTGCTCAAGGGCGGGGCTTGGTTCCATTGGCCTCTGGCGCGACAAGGTAAAGGCCCAAGGTTTGGAGGAAAGCGCCCGGATCTGCCGTGAAACAGGGATCAAGGTTTCCAGTCTATGCCGGGGAGGGATGTTCCCGGCCAATACCGAAAGCGAAAGGCAAGCGAAGATCGATGATAATCGCCGTGCCATCGATGAATGCGCCGCATTGAACAGCGATACCTTGGTGCTGGTTTGCGGCGGCCTCCATAGCCGCGATGTCGATTCGGCGAGACAAATGGTGGAGCAGGGAATCGCAACGATCGCCGATTACGCCCGCAGTCAAGGCGTAAAGCTTGGAATTGAGCCGCTGCATCCGATTTTCGCGGGTGACCGCTCGGTAGTGAACACCCTGGGACAGGCGCTCGATATCGCCGATCGGATCGGCCACCCCTCGGTCGGGGTCGTTGTCGATGTATATCACGTCTGGTGGGACCCTGATCTTTATGGGCAAATCGAGCGAGCTGGAAGCAGGATTTTCGGTTTCCACGTGAGCGACTTTCTCGTGCCTCCACCTGATGTCCTTCTGGGCCGTGGAATGATGGGGGATGGGGTGATCGAGATCCGTCGCATCCGCACGGCGGTCGAAGCGGCGGGATTCCAAGGTCCGATTGAATGCGAGATTTTCAACCGCGCCATCTGGGATTCGCCGGGAGACGCGGTTCTCACGCAGATGAAACGTCGGTTTATCGAATACTGCTGAGGCGCAACCTGGTCCCACGCATATGGATACGGGGTTGCGGCTCCAGGATCGGAAATGGAACCATGACAACTGATCCAGACAAAAACGTCCTTGAGCAGCCGGCCGCGGGGCTGGTTGGCCATCAGGTTTATGTCGCGCTGACTGCCTTCCTTGCGCTTTTCTCCATTGTGGGTTTTGCGCTCTATGGCCTGCCTTTTTTTTATGATTTCATGGTGCGCGAATTCGGCTGGACCCGCGCACAGGTGACCTCCGGAAACGCCTACAGCAAATTGGTGGTAGGTCCCGTTTTCGGTTTCCTTGCCGGATGGATCATCGATCGTTTCGGCCCCAGGCGCCTGATGCTCGTAGGGATATTGATGGCCGGCCTGGCTCTGATAGGATTGGGATCGATCTCTTCCCTCGGTTTCTTTTATTTCTTCTATCTATTCAATGCCCTGGGATATGTCTGCGGCGGGCCGCTCCCCAACCAGGTATTGCTGTCCCGCTGGTTTAACCAGGCGCGAGGGAAAGCCATGGGTTTCGCATACCTCGGGATTGGAATCGGAGGGGCGATTGTTCCGCTTCTCGCCGCCTGGCTCATTCAGGGATTCGGCTGGCAGTCAGCGCTCAAGGCGCTTGGATGCCTGATGCTGGCGATTAGCTTTCCCATGGCTTTCTTTTTGAAAGAGGCCCCCCCGACCGGGGCGGGAACTCCAGCGAGAAAGGCCGAACCCGTGTTGATCGGGCCAGTATTCAAGTCCGGGGCGTTCTACCTGCTGGCAATCGGAAGCATGTGTTCGATCGGGGCGGTGGGCGGCACCATGCAGAATCTGAAGCTCTTCCTGAGCCTGGATCAGCATCTGCCTCAGGCCGCCAGCGCGCAGGTTGCCTCCCTCATTCTAGTAAGCAGCAGCGTCGGCAGGCTCTTGATGGGATGGATGGCGGACCGTTTCCCCAAGAAATACATCATGATCCTCATCTATGCCATTGTGGCAGGATCGATACCGCTTTTGTTCATTGCTTCTTCTCATGTGGCACTTTATGCCTTTGCGCTCATTTTCGGGATTGGCCTTGGCGGGGACTACATGATCATCCCGCTCATGGCCGCGGAGATTTTCGGCGTCAAGGTCCTCGGCCGGTTGATGGGGGTTGTGCTTACGGCTGACGGCGTGGCGGAGGCTTTGACCCCTCTTGTCGTTGCGGCTATCCGGGACCGGACGGCTTCCTACAGCGGTGGTTTCGTGTTGTTGATAGCCCTTGCAGCTACCGGGGCGCTGGCTGTCTCGTTCCTGCCCAATCGGCGAGGAGGTGCTCAAGAAAGGCAATGATGGCGTAAAGACTCAACCCGATCAATCCCAGGAGAGTAAATGCCGCAAATACCATTGGCGTGTCCCTCTTAAATGCGGCGGCGAGCATCAAGGACCCGAGGCCGGTTTCGGCTTGGGCGAACTCTCCCGCGGTGACTCCCACGACGGAGAGGGGAACAGCCGCTTTCAAAGCGGAAAGGACGCCGGGCAGGCTTGCCGGTACTCTCGCCTTGAGCATTATCTGGAAATCGGTCGCACCCATCATTTTCAGGGTTTCCTCCACCGGGACGGGAACCGATTGGAGGCCGGAAACGATTCCAATCATGATGGTCATGAAACTCAAAGCAAAGGCTATCAGAATTTCCGGTTTCATCCCGAAACCGAACCAGATGAAAATGACAGGAACAAGCAGGATCATAGGGGCCTGCCGTAAAGCCTGCAAAACCGGAAAGCTCACCCGATAGCCATGGGGAGTCATAACAAGGAGGACGGCGAGCGGAATTGCGACCATCAGGGCAAGAAGGAAACCGCCCGTAATTTCAGCTGCAGATATCCAGGTATGAGCATTCAGCCGGGCGGCCTGCGAAGATATTTCCATGGCGATCCTTGCAGGTGTCGGCAGGACCTCCGGACGGATTTCCAGGATGCGGCCGGAGGCTTCCCAGAGGAGGATGAGCGAACCCGCGGCGAAAATCCAGGATGCCATGGGCCGCAAGCTCTTAAGAATCGACCCGTGGAGCGATGAGCCTCTCATCCCCATCTACTTGCTCCTTTCCCAGGCATCTCTCCGGAAACCTGACACGCTCGACAGATTAAACCGCAAAGACCGTATAGAAAAATTGATGTAATCCCCAGGGGTCTTAGCGACCTTCGCGGTTCAAAAAGATCGCTGGCTCAATTGTCCAAATCGGCTCAAAACACCTATGGAACATACGGGTGGAAGATTACTTTGGAGCCGGGACGGAGACAGCGAACCTGGAGCTTAGCGGCTGCGCCCTGCCCGGATTCCGCTTCTATGCCGAAGGTGTACAGCGTCCGGATCTGGTTTAGCATCCGGCGCATCAGGTCCTCATAGTGATCACGATATTCTCGCGTGAAGAAGGCTGCCCCGGCAGTCGCCTGAGCCAGTTCCTTCAGCAGGCTGTAGGTCACGGTGGAACCTGTCCTGCCGCTCCGGGTTCCCAGGATGGTGCCGTAACTCACAACGAACAATTCAAGATTGGTGCCTCCGAGGAGGTTTCTCAGCGGCTTGATCTTCGATACCGTTTCATAATCCATATCCTCGATGAACAAAATGAGGACGCGCCGCTTTTCCTGGCGTGCGTTCATTCTCTGGACTGCCGAGAACAGCGCCGGGTACAAAAAAGCGTCTTCCGGCCGGTGGCGTCCTCGAAGCTCATGGATGGCGTTTTTAGCGGAGAATCCGTCGGTCGATTCTTCGAGTACTATGTGCAGCTCCTTTTCGTAGTATCCGACCCAGAGCGATTGCTTGCCCAACATCTTGTCGATGAGCTCATAGGCCATGTTGCGCGCTGAAAGTGCCCCGGTCACAGCCCGCTCGTTGTATCGTTCATCCTCGATCGACTCTGGGAAAATGGCGCGATCAAAAAGCAGGCCGTAAACAGTTGGCAATTCGTCCCGGGCCATGAATTCAATCTTTCGCGGGCTGCCGTCCTCCAGGATCTCGATTTCATCTCGGCCGAGGTTTTCTATGAAAAGGTCGCTTTTGTCGCGGAAACTTGCGGTGATGTAAATCGGCCGCTTGCCCGCGGCAGGAGGCTGTTCAGCTTTTACGGATACCATGACTGAAACCGCCAGGCACAACATCAGGGGGACTTTGATTGAAAATCCTGCAGTCCTGATCCTGTCTGCGCCTGTCAGTTTCCGACTCATTGGGTTTGGGGCTCCGGAAAAAACATAGGATACAACAAAGTGGACTTTAGGAAGCGCCAGACGTATCTGGGACGCAGGTGGTAGGAGACGTAGGCAAACTCCCTCAAACGATGAAGATCTTCGCTGGAAACTCCGGGATGGCGGTAAACACTGGTCCAGCCGTTGAACCTTTCCCAGTTGGATTCGAAAATGAGGTGTTTGACGTTCCGGTAGAACTGCGTGCCGGGATAGGGCGTGGTCACGGTGAACTGGATCGCAAAAGTATTCAGTTTCTTGGCATAGCGGATGGTGTCGCGGATGCCAGCCTCGGTGTCATTCGGCAATCCCAGGGTGTAATTGGCTATGACGCGGATCCCTTTTTTATGACAGTGGTCAATGACCTTTTCCTGGTGACTCTTCGGTATGGCCTTGCGCAAGTTTTGACGAAGGGTGGATTCATTGGACGATTCCACTCCCACTTCGACGCTCCGCAGGCCGGCCCGATAGAGCACGTTCAACAACTCAGGATCCAGCCGGTCGGTGCGCGCTTCCATGCTCCAGCGAACGTCGAGCCCGCGCGCGAGGATCAACTCGGCGAACTCCTGGGCCCGTTTCTTGTCGAATGTCATGTTCGGATCGCGGAAGGTAATCCCGCGGATCCCATACCTATCCGAGAGATACTGTATCTCATCGATGATATTTTCAGGCGAACGCATCCGATATTTCGAATTGACCAAATAGGGGCAGTAATTGCATGTGTAAGGGCAGCCCCTGCTGCCGAGCATCGGCAGCGTTATCCCCTTGTTGGTGATAATCTGATAGCGGAACCGGCGCACATCAAACTGGTCCCATTTGGGGAAAGGCAACGCGTCCAGATCCTGGATGAAACCGGCGGCGACCAGGCCCGTTGGAATCTCTCCCCGGGCGAGGGCGGGGGCGATATTCTCAATCTCATCGGAGACCACAAAATCTGCGTCTTCGAGATAAAACTCCGGCTGGGCGGCTGCGAAAGTGCCGAAAACCCCGACGCGGCATCCAAAACGCTGTTTGGCTTCGCGGATCACCCGGCGCTCAAAATTGCAGTCCACAATCGAAGACGCCACCAGATAGAGATCGGCCGGCACCAACTGGTCCATCTGCCGCACGTCCAGGATTCGCACCTCGGCTCCATGGTGTGACAGGATGGAGTCCAGGTAGGCGAGTGTGATGTTGGGGATTGCAGCAATTCTTCTTTTTGCGATTTCCAGCAGCCGCGCAAATGGGGAAGTCCCCACGGTAAAAACCGTTCCCATTCCGCCTGCTACATCTTTGAGGGTGCAGTTCTTCTGCTGGCTCGCACTTAAGACGACGATTCTCATTTAGACCCGCGAATCCTTTCCAGGGAATGCCACCAGCGTCTGAGTATCCCAAGATACTCAGGCCTCTGTGGCTTCGGGGCTGTCGGGAGGCTGAAAAAAGTTGGACTAAATGCTGATAACAAAACAACTTAAATCTTAGTCACCACACTACGCCCTGAAACGTGAATTATAGCAACCGTCGGCCGTAAATCAAGCCGTGAGAGCGAAGAGGGAACTTGCCGGCACGTGCAGGCATGGCTCTCTGGCCCTGATTCTGCCGGGCGGAATCCAATTGAGTTTTGCAGGAGGCTTTGGTAGCTTTATGGGCGCTTGCGCCTGCTGAATTTGGAAAGGAAGTGCGCGAGCATCACACAAAAATGGAAGAACTGAGCAATCTCCCGCCGCCACCCGAGAGAGCCGAGGTGCCCACAACACCTTCGGCCCGGCCGAAGGTGCTTTCCGAGCTAAGATCCTGGTTCCGCGATGTTTTATTTGCCTTTGCAACCGCAATTTTCATTGTTTTATTTGTGATCCAGCCGGTCAAGGTCGAAGGAACCAGCATGCTCCCCCGATTGGTGGACCAAGAGCGGATTTTCGTCAATCGCTTCATTTACCGGTTCTCCGAGATCCATCGGGGAGACATCGTGGTCTTCTGGTACCCCCGCGACCGCAGCAAATCATTCATAAAGCGCGTAATAGGACTTCCCGGCGACGAGCTGGAGATTCGTTATGGAGCTTTATATGTCAACGGTCAGAAGTTTGACGAGCCCTACTTAAAACCGGAGTTTGTGGATCACGACTGGCTGAGAAAGGAAATAGTACCGCCGGGGCAGTACTTCGTCCTCGGCGACCATCGCAATTCCAGCAACGACAGCAGAAACTGGGGCTTTGTGCCCCGGGAACTCATCTATGGCAAGGCGGTTTTCCGCTATTGGCCGATGGCGCGTATTGGCCTGGTGGACTAAAGGCCTGGCGGAGCTTCCCGCCAAAATCCGGATGTTCAAAAAGACAAAATAATGAAAGCTATACTTGCACTGGAAGACGGCCGCACCTTCGCGGGCCGCGCTTTTGGAGCCGAGGGCGAAGCTGCGGGCGAAGTCGTTTTTAATACTTCGATGGCAGGATACCAGGAAATCCTGACCGATCCATCCTATGCCGGACAAATTGTCGCCATGACCTGTCCGCACATCGGGAATTACGGCACGAATCCCGAAGACGAAGAATCCCGCCGGCCGTTTGTCGAGGGGTTTGTCGCCCGCGAATTCAGCGAGTGCTGGTCTAACTGGCGCGGCCGGGAGTCGATGGGGCAGTACCTCAAGCGCCACGGCATCGTCTCAATCTCTGAGGTGGACACCAGGGCGCTCGTGCGTCATATCCGGACGCGCGGGGCGCTACGCGGAATTATCAGTTCCGTGGAGCCCGATGAGAGGAAACTTGTGGAACGCGCGAGGGCGCTTCCCAGCATGATCGGATGCGATCTGGCTTCGCAGGTAACCTGTTCCAGCCCCTATGCCTGGGGTGAAGAAAAGGAAGCGAGAGATCGCCTGCGTGTCATTGCCTACGACTTCGGCATCAAGCGTAATATTCTGAACAACCTGGTTTTGGCTGGCTGCCAGGTTTCGGTTGTGCCCGGTTTCACCGACGCCAGGGAAATAATCGCGCTGAAACCGGATGGAGTGTTTCTCTCCAACGGGCCCGGAGATCCAGAACCCGTAGAGTATGCCATCAAAAATATCCGGCGGCTGCTGGGACGGGTGCCGATGTTCGGCATCTGCCTCGGACACCAGTTGATGGGCCTGGCGATGGGGGGACGCACCTACAAACTCAAATTCGGGCATCGTGGCGGAAACCAACCGGTCAAAAACCTGCTCAACGGCCGCGTCGAAATTACCGCTCAGAATCACGGTTTTGCCGTAGACCCGGATTCGATGGATCCACAGCAGGTCGAACTCACCCATATAAATTTGAACGATCAGACGCTCGAAGGGATGAGACACCGGAATCTGCCGGCTTTCTCGGTCCAATACCATCCGGAGGCTTCCCCAGGCCCGCACGATTCGTACTATCTTTTTGATGATTTCATTCGGCTCATGACCGAGTCGCGGAAATAGGCAATGCCCAAGCGAACCGATATCCACAAAATCCTGATAATAGGTTCAGGTCCGATCATCATCGGCCAGGCCTGCGAATTTGACTATTCCGGCACCCAGGCCTGCAAAGCCCTTCAAAGCGAGGGTTTTGAGGTTGTGCTGGTGAATTCCAATCCGGCGACCATAATGACCGATCCCGAGCTCGCGGACCGGACCTATATCGAGCCATTGACCAGTGAGTCGGTGGCCGCCATTATCGCGCGGGAAAGGCCGGATGCGCTGCTCCCCACCGTGGGCGGGCAGACCGGGCTGAATCTCTCGGTGGAACTGGCTCGGGCCGGAATTCTCGACCATTACGGAGTGGAAATGATCGGCGCCAAGCTCCGGGCCGTGGAAGTCGCCGAGGACCGTCAGCTGTTCAAGGATGCAATGACGGAAATCGGGCTCCAATCGGCACGCTCCCGCGTCGTTCGCTCCCTTCACGAAGCTCAGGCTTTTCTGGAATCGATCGGACTGCCCGCGATTATCCGCCCCAGCTTTACCCTGGGCGGCTCAGGCGGGGGGATCGCCTTCAATACCGAGGAATTCGACGAAATCATCGCCCGCGGGCTGGACATCTCCCCGGTACACGAGGTGCTGGTCGAGCAATCGCTGCTCGGCTGGAAGGAGTACGAGCTCGAGGTGATGCGGGACTTGGCCGACAATGTCGTTATCATCTGTTCGATCGAGAATTTCGATCCGATGGGAGTTCACACGGGAGACTCGATCACCGTTGCCCCCGCCCAAACCCTGACCGACCGGGAGTACCAGATCATGCGGGATGCGGCGATCCGCATTATCCGCAAAGTCGGTGTTGAAACCGGCGGATCGAACATCCAATTTGCGGTGCGCCCGGAGGACGGCTCGCTGGTGGTCATCGAGATGAATCCGCGTGTTTCCAGGAGTTCGGCCCTGGCTTCGAAAGCCACCGGATTCCCGATTGCAAAAATCGCGGCCAAGCTGGCCGTTGGTTATACGCTCGACGAAATTCCGAACGACATCACCAAAAAAACCCCGGCGAGTTTCGAGCCGACGATCGATTACGTGGTGGCCAAAATCCCCAAGTTCAACTTCGAAAAGTTCGCTGAATCCGACCCTACCCTCGGCACTCAGATGAAATCGGTCGGCGAAGTGATGGCGATCGGGCGCACATTCAAGGAGGCCCTGCTCAAGGGGATCCGGTCCCTCGAGCGCGGGAAGGGGCTCATGTCGGAAAAAGTGGATCCGGAAAAGCTCTTCCACAATCTTGTCACGCCGGTTTCGGAGCGTTTGATGTACATCTATTACGCCCTGCTCCAAGGCCGTAGCGTCGAAGAGCTCCATGGCATGACGAAAGTGGACCCTTGGTTTCTCAGCCAACTGGCCGAGGTTGCGGCAATGCAATCCCAGATTTTGGGCAAGCAGCTGGAAAGTCTGCCCGAGGATCAGTTGAGAAGCTGCAAGCGAGCCGGTTTCTCGGACGAGATGCTTGCAGGGCTGCTGCAACAGCCAGACGGGTCTTCTCCCTCGGTTTATCAGGTCATGCAGCGGCGGCATGACCTCGGGATCCGGCCGGTTTATAAACGCGTGGATACTTGTGCGGCTGAGTTTGAATCCCACACCCCCTATCTCTACTCCACCTACGAAGAGGAATGTGAGGCACAGCCGACGGATCGGAAAAAGATCGTAGTTCTCGGGAGCGGCCCGAACCGGATAGGGCAGGGCCTGGAATTTGATTACTGCTGTTGCCACGCATCTTTCGCATTGAAGGAAACCGGTTTTGAAACCATCATGATCAATTGCAACCCGGAAACCGTTTCCACCGATTATGACACGTCGGACCGGCTTTATTTTGAACCCCTGACCTTCGAGGATGTCATGGAGGTCATGGCAGTGGAAAAACCCTGGGGCGTCATTGTGCAGTTCGGCGGGCAGACTCCGCTCAATCTGGCTCTTAAGCTCAAAGCTGCCGGCGTGCCCATCATCGGCACGTCGCCGGAGAGCATCGATCTGGCCGAAGACCGGAAGCGCTTCGGACAACTCCTGACGGACCTGTGCATTCCCCAGCCCCCCAACGGGACCGCGCGATCGTTGGAAGAGGCGCGCGCCGTGGCGTCGCAAATCGGGTATCCGGTGCTGGTGCGGCCCTCGTATGTGTTGGGCGGCCGAGCCATGTCGATTGTCTATGACCAGGATGCACTCGACCGGTACATGACGACTGCGGTTTCGGCGTCCCCCGAGCACCCGGTGCTGATCGACATGTTTCTCGAAAACGCGTTCGAGTACGATGTTGACGCATTGTGCGATGGGGAACGGGTCATTATCGCCGGCGTGATGGAGCACATTGAAGAAGCCGGGATTCACAGCGGCGACAGTACCTGCGTCCTGCCCCCCATCATGGTAGAACTCGACGTTCTGGAACGGATGAAAGTTTTTACCCACAAGCTCGGCAAGGCCCTGAACGTGATCGGGCTGATGAATATCCAATTCGCGGTCCAGAAAAACAAGGTCTACGTCCTGGAAGTGAATCCTCGTGCCTCTCGCACCGTGCCGTACGTGAGCAAAGCCACCGGCGTTCCTTTGGCCAAGATGGCGGCGCGGGTGATGACGGGGGAGAAGCTCCAAGACCTGGGTCTAATCGAAGAATTGCGAGTCAAGCACTGCTTCGTAAAGTCTCCTGTTTTCCCTTTTAACAAGTTTCCCGGAGTGGATACCATCCTCGGCCCGGAGATGAAATCCACCGGGGAGGTCATGGGTGTTTCCGACAGCTTCGGGAGCGCTTTTGCCAAAGCTCAGATTTCAGCCGGGATGAAGATACCGCGGACGGGCTCGGCATTTTTGAGCGTGAATGAAGGCGATAAGGAAGGACTGCTGCCGATTGCCCTCGATCTCAGCGAACTGGGATTCCATATCATCGCCACACGCGGCACGCAGCAATATCTGGCGGCTCATAAAGTGGAATCCGAGCCGGTTTTCAAAGTGGGTGAAGGCCGGCCCCACATCGTGGACCTGCTTAAAAGCGGGAAGATCGACCTGATCATCAACACCCCTCTCGGCCGGCAGTCGCACTATGACGAAAAGGCGATCCGGCGCGCCGCGACCACTCATATGGTGCCCTGTATAACCACTCTCTCCGGTGGCGCGGCGGTGGTCAGCGCGATCCGGGCGCTTCGGAGGGAAAAGCTCACCGTTCGGAGCCTGCAGGAGTATCACGGCCTTTTCAAGGAGCACGCTGCGCACCCCCACAAATGAGTTTTGCAGTAATTGCCGCCCCAATCAACGAACGCGAGGATCGGGGCCGGGAAGACTGGATATTCCGATCCGCTCGCGCTGCCGAAAAATAGACCCTCCATTTGGCTAAAGCATTGCAGAATTTACACGATAAGAACCACTTGAGCCTTCATTGAAGGGCCATGCATTGGGGCAACACAAATGGAGAATGAGGAAATGAGTCATCCAACGCTGGGGGAAGGACCGGAGCGTTCATTGGACGATGCACTCTCCCTTCTCATTCAAATTGAACCTTCCGAAAGGGAAGGATTCCACCGCCTTCATGAAATCCTGGAGCAGCTTGTAACCCATCACCGTTACTCGGGACAGGCGCACGATTTAATTGCCGGCGCGAAAAAAAGTGTCCAGGACCTCCTGGAGGGACGAGTCGCAGACCCGCTCCAGGTCCTCCAGGACATTTCCATCGTGCTGGAGTCCGCAAGCTACTTGTTGGAGGATCTCTCGGTCAAATCAGAATCTTCGGCGCCAGCCCCGGCGAACCCTACGTGCCAATCGAAATCCGATCCGACGCCGGAAAATACATTGGCAGCGAAGCCTCAGCCTGCGCCGGCGACGCCAACTGGAGCCCTCGAAAGCGAGGCTCTCGCGCCGGAACCTCTCCCTCCCGACACCGATGCCGATTTGCTCAATGAGTTCGTGGTTGAGTCCAAGGAACTCCTGGAGCGAGCCGAGGTGGCTCTTCTCAGCCTCGAAACCAATCCGCAGGACGCTGAAGCTGTCAACACGATCTTTCGTGGTTTCCACACGATCAAGGGAACCTCGGCATTTCTCGGGCTGACGCGCATGTCCGGGTTGGCCCATTGTGCGGAATCGCTGCTGAGTCGCGTCCGGGATAACGAAATCCGCTGCACAGGAGGATACGCCGACCTGGCCCTGCGCTCCGTGGATATGCTCAAGAGCCTTGTCCAGAGCGTTCAGAATGCCCTGGGTGGCGGCTTGATGACCGTGCCTCCCAAATACGAGGAACTCAAGTCGCTGCTCGCGAATCCCGAGGCGGCTGGCATTTCAGCGGAGCACGGTCCCGATTCGGGCGAGCCCGCACCGGCAAAAATGACAGAGAGGGAAGAATGGGATGCAGAGATCGAACATGCCGGGGAGCCGGTCACTCATGCCGATGAGGAGAAGGTCCAGGAGCCTCCTCCATTTAGAACCCCTGCATCCGGCCAGGCTGGGGGCGCCGCTCCCTCCCCGGTTCGTGCTGCCAAACTTGAGAAACAGGCCGATTCGTCGGTTCGCGTAAGCACCGACCGGTTGGACCGGCTGGTGGATATGGTGGGGGAACTTGTCATCGCCGACTCGATGGTGGCACAGGATGACAGGGTGAGGCAGGGTGGAAACCACGATCTGATGCGCAAAGTCTCTCACCTCGGGAAAATAGTGCGAGAGCTGCAGGACCTCGCCATGTCGATGCGCATGGTGCCGCTCAAAGCCACATTTCAGAAAATGGGGCGGCTGGTGCGAGACCTGTCCCACAAAAGCGGCAAGAAGGTCCATCTCATCACTGAGGACAACGATACCGAAATCGACCGGAACATGGTCGATATCATCAATGATCTGCTCGTACACATGGTGCGGAATTCAGTGGATCATGGCATAGAGCACCCTGACGACAGGAAACGTACCAGCAAAGATGAGATGGGGACGGTCTTCCTGTCGGCCTCCCACTCCGGCGGAAATGTCGTCGTCCAGATCCGAGACGACGGCAAAGGGCTGGATCGAAACCGGATATTCCAGAAGGCGGTCGAAAAAGGACTGGTGGACTCCGACAAGCCCATGTCCGACGCCGATGTCTTCAACCTGATTTTTGCCCCGGGCTTCTCCACCGCTGACAAGGTCACAGACGTCTCCGGGCGCGGGGTTGGGATGGATGTTGTGCGCAAGGGGGTGGAGGCACTACGAGGCAGGATCGATATCCTATCGGAATTCGGCAAGGGGTGCATTTTTACGGTGCGGCTACCTTTAACGCTTGCCGTCACCGACGGCATGCTGATCCGGGTGGGGCAGGAACGTTATATCGTGCCAACAGCCAACATTCACTTGAGCTTCAGGCCGGAACCCGGCTCACTATCCACGATTGCCTCCAGAGGCGAGATGGTCATGCTGCGCGGGGAACTCATGCCCATGTTCCGCCTGCATAATTTGTTCAACATAGTTGGAGCGGTAGAAGATCCGACCAAGGGATTGCTGGTAGTCGTGGGTGATGGAGAGCGCCGCTGCACGATCTTGGTCGATGAGTTGTTGGGGCAACAGCAGGTGGTCGCGAAATCTCTAGGTGAAGGATTGGGGAAAATTCAGGGCGTTTCGGGCGCCGCCATTCTTGGCGACGGCCGTGTGGGTCTGATAATCGATCCTTCGGAAGTAATCCAGACGGCAAGGCAATCTTCCGGCGTCACCGCCTGATGCGGTTGGCGGAGTTTTAGCCGGTCGTGCCTCATCGCATATGTAGGCCGGATGTGCCCTCGAGAGCAAGCAGAGGAAAGTGAAAATACTACTGGAGATCGACAAGGTTTTGGCGACTCAGGAAGTCGTTGCCCTTCATGCGGCTTCCTAGGAGATTGGGAAGTCGTGGGGCAGCGGCCGGGCTCGGTTCCTGGATGCGGGGTTTTGAACGATACAACGAACATCAGGCAGGTAAGCTGTGAGACATGTAGTGGCAGTAGCCGACATGAAGATCTCCAATCAGCCGGGTGATGAAATAATTACCTTTGCGCTGGGGAGCTGCCTCGGGATCACCGTTTACGATCCCGTCGCATTTGTCGGCGGGATGCTTCATGTGATGCTGCCGCTTTCGACTATCGATCCAACCAAGGCTGCCGAGAATCCTTACATGTTTGTCGACACGGGAGTGCCTAGACTGTTCCTGGAAAGCTACAAAGCCGGCGCTTCGAAACAGCGGCTCGAGGTGAAAGTGGCCGGAGGGGCGTGCCCAAACGGGAAGGAGGACGACGACTACTTTCAAATCGGCAAAAGGAATTTTGTAATGCTCCGGAAGCTTCTGTGGAAAAACGGGGTTCTGCTCAAATCCAGCGACGTTGCCGGAACCCATTCGCGGACCATGAGCCTGGATATTGCAACGGGCAAAGTCAGTCTACGAATCAATGGAGCTATAACGCAGCTCTGAAAACCAATGCACCAAGTGAAGGAAACGGCTCGTGATCAAAGTCCTCATTGTGGATGATTCTGCGGTTGTACGCAAAGTGCTGACGGAAGAGCTCTCCAAATATGAAGATATAGAAGTGGTAGGGACCGCCATCGATCCCTATGTGGCACGCGAAAAAATCGTGAGCCTCCGTCCGGATGTCCTTACCCTCGACCTGGAAATGCCCCGCATGGACGGCCTGTCGTTCCTGTCGAGGCTGATGAAGCATTTCCCCCTGCCTGTTGTCGTCGTGAGTTCTCTGACTCCTCAGAATAGCGCTACGGCGCTCAGAGCCCTTGAACTAGGCGCCGTGGAAGTCGTGTCCAAGCCGGGATCGCAGTTTTCGATTCCTGACGTTCACCGGCAGTTGATCCGGGCGATTAGAGCCGCTGCATCGGCTCAGGTCGGTGCCCTGAAATCCTCTGGAATTTCTGCGGGGACGGCTTCGGAAACCCCGTCGGTGCGCCTGTCTCCGCTGCATACCACCCACAAGGTGGTCGCCATTGGCGCTTCCACGGGTGGGACGCAAGCCCTGGAGGTGGTCCTGCAGCAAATGCCGGCGGATGCGCCCGGGACCGTAATCGTGCAGCACATGCCGGAGTTTTTCACTCAGTCTTTCTCCGAGCGCCTGAACAAAGTCTGCCGGATGGAAATCCGTGAAGCCAAGGACAGGGATGATGTCGTTCCCGGCGTGGTGCTGATTGCCCCCGGAAACCGCCATATGGTTTTGCAGGTGAGCGGTGCGCGATATGCGGTCCGCATCAAGGATGGCCCGCCGGTCTACCACCAGCGGCCCAGTGTGGATGTGCTTTTCCAGTCGGTCGCTGAAAATGCGGGCCCCAATGCCGTTGGCGCCATACTGACAGGGATGGGCGCCGATGGGGCGAAAGGGCTGCTGGCGATGAGGAAAGCCGGTGCTCACACCCTGGCTCAAGACGAGCAGAGCTGCGTGGTTTTCGGGATGCCCAAGGAGGCCATCAAGCTGGGTGCCGCGGAAACGATTGTTTCCCTCCAACAGGTAGCCGGAACCATCCTGAGGCTGGTGAACGAACGCCCGGGAATACCCATTCGTGAATAGGGATTAGATCGCGGCTTCCTCGCTGCAGTAAAGCTCGATTTCCGCCCTACCAAAATCCAGGCCCAGGTTCGCCCGGGCGGCTAAACGGCCGCTTCCGGGCGAGACCGGATCGGCAGGATTGGCAAATACAACAGGCGCATCGAGATCAAAGACGAGCGCGCTTCCGGCAATCGCCGGCAGAAGGTTGCCGCATATAACATTAGCCGTTTCTTTGAGCGCATCCTCCTGCATTTCTTTGCTCGGGTCCGCATCGTCGCCAAGCATGTTGGACGCCAGCGCGGGCACCACTTCACCGTAAATCCTGATCAGCAGGCTGCCGGCAAAAGGGCCGCGAAAAGACACGGCAACCGTGGCTTCCAGCAAGCTGTCTTTCTGCGCCTGGCTGATCTCGCGCGAGGACAGGATAAATCCAAGATCCTCAAAAATCTGCGCCGCTGTCCGGTAAAGGACCGCCTCCGTCTGCTTGTTCATCCGCCATTCCTGTCATTCGAAAAATGGTTGAGCGAAGCGCTTCAGGCGTGAAGGGCTTGTGAACGAACTCCACGCCTTTGCGCTGAAGCAATTCAATTCTTGCCTGGCTGGTTTCCGTGGAAATGACTACGATCGGAGTTGCGGCCAAATCCGGATCCTGCCGCACACGGTCGATCATTTGCTCCCCGTTCATGATTGGCATATTGATGTCCACCAAGGCCAGGTCAACCCAGTTCGATTTCAGCGATTCGAGCCCCTCCTGGCCGTTAGAAGCCTGATAGACCTCCCCCAAAGGCAGACCGGTCAGGCGCAATACGCGGATCACCATGTTACGCATTACCGCGCTATCATCGACAACCAGTACATTCAGCGACATTCTTATCTCCGATATTCAGTTTCGGGGACTTGATTCCTTCAGCACTCCGGATGGAAGCCTGCGAATCGCCTATCAGCCACTTTTTCTAAAATCCTGAAGCCAGATTGAGGTTTGGGCACAGACTCTTTCGAAGCCTTCGATCGTCAGCCCGATGCGTTCCCGGCAACCCGCGTCGTCGATGCGCATGTTGAGGGCAGCGGCCCCCAGTCCCACACCGATGGATTTCGCGGCCAGATTCGCGAGCATTACCGCATCCAGGATCGGGGTCGGCTTTTCCGCCGGGTACAGGTGATGCATTTCAATGGCGTTTGTGATGTCTTCAGGAAAGCCCCATCGTCTGGCCATTGCGCCTCCGATCTCGGCGTGATCGCACCCGAAGAGCACCCGCTCGGCTTCTACAAACGACAACCTTCGTTCCTCGCAGGTTTCCAGAATCTTCGCTACGCTCGCTTCCAGGTAGCGCACCATGATCAGCTTGCCTATGTCGTGAACCAGAGCGGCGATTCCCGCCGCTTCGGGCACCTTCGATGGACGCGTTTCCTTGATGATCGCCTTCACTGCCAAAGAGGCGGCAGCGCCATGAAGCCATAAATCATCTTCAGATAGCTCATAGAGCGGCGCCGAGGCCTTCATCGAACGGAAATGCTCGCCCAGCACCAGGTTCAGCAGCGTGGTGGTTCCAAGGCGAATGACAGCGTCGCGCACCCGATCAATCTGAAACCGGCCGCCATAGGCCGCCGAATTTGCCGCTCTCAGAATATTGGAGGCGACGGCGGCGTCATACTCGACTATCTGAATGATTTCCGCCGTACTCAGATCCTCACGGTTCAGGGCGACGATCAACTTCTGCACCGTGATTGGAAGCGGGTCCAGGCGCTTGACGCCGGTCAAGAGTTTTTCAGGTATAGCCATGCGAAATCGCCCTCTGGCCGCCAACCGGCCAGTATTCCATATCGGCCGTTTTCAAAATCGCTATAGGTTGTTGTTGGGCACGCAAATACCGCCAGCGGTGCTGGTTGCTTTTCCAGTCCCACTAGCCTTGAATCCAGTCTGCTCAGGGCGCTTGCAGCCGCCTTTGTTAGCCGGGCAAATCCGGGGCAGCTCAATCAGGCTGTGGATGCCGGGACCGGCGCATCCAGGGCGCTGGCAAGCGAACTGAAAACCGGAAAGTCCTTCGTTTCCGAACTCTGCCCCAGGAATTCACGCACTTTTTCGGACTCAGAGACAAACCTCAAGTCAAGTCCGAGTGCCTGAATCTCATAAATAAGGTTGTGAAAGCGTCTCACAATGGCGACTCCCGATATGATTCCCGCCGATACCTGGATCACCAGGCGGCTCTGGCCGGATTCGGCCATTCGCCTGATTTCCCCGATTACTTCGGTGGCTAGCGACTGCACGAATCCGGCGAAATCCGGATCCCCGCCCTCGGGACATGACAGGATTCGTGCCTCTCCCGACCGTGACAGGCATCCCTCTTCCACCTCGTCCGCGGGATAGAATCCGTTCGGCTGCATCGGCTTTTCGATCAGTTTGACGACCTCCTCACGCGTGAAGGGGATCAACAAAAACTCAATGATACCCTTGGCCTTGTAATCGAGGATCGGCCGCAAAGCCGTTCTCAAAGCCATCCCGACGACCCGTTTGCCGCGCATCATTTTTTTATGGGTCAGCTGAAATGTCTCGAAAATCTCCGCCGTTCCGTTGTTGGGAAGGGTCAGGTTCAGGAACAGCCAATCATGGTGGCCCGATGCTATCTTTTTCATCGCCATGCCATTATTGGTTTCCGTTTCAAGGTCGAATCTATCGCCCATGTAGTCGCGCAGCATTTTAAGCAGCTCTTCATTATGGTCCACTGCCAGGACCTTGGTTTTGGCGGGGCCCGCTTTCGCCGCGGCGTTCGCCTGCACTTCCGCTTCGGTCGGCGGCGTTTCACCTGCATAGAGCTCAAGTACCGGATTGACTTTGGACAGCAGCACTTCGCGAGTGAACGGTTTGGCGATGTAGTCTTTCAAGCCAAGCTTGATCAATTTGAAAACAGTCTCCTTGACTGTTTCGGTGGTCAGCATCATGACTGGAATCGGTTTCAAGGCCGGATCGGTTTTCAGTTCGACCAGGGTGTGGTAGCCGTCCAGTACCGGCATGTTGTAATCCAGGAGGATGAGATCCGGCTTTTCCTTTTGCGCAACAGCAACGCCGACCTGGCCGTTCTCAGCCTCGAGAATCTCCACTCCGAAAGGTCGCAAATGCTTGCCCACGATCATGCGAAGTGTTTTGCTATCGTCAATGGTCAGGATTTTTTTCATAGCCGTTCTTGGCTCCTTCAATAATTTTGTATTTCTGAAACCGGGATGACGCTATCGGGATTTCTCAACCACCAATTGAACCCTGAATTGGTACTTGCCGGCCAGGACCCCGACCTGCAGGTTCTGAGCATCGGCCGGCGGATAAGTTGAATATTCCCTTCCTTCAATCACGGAAGGCATCGAGAGCTTGAATGCCTCCCCGTCCTGGCTGAGATTGTTTTTCAGTCCGCCGGCGAGCATGTTGACCAGTTCTCCGGCCGCGTCCCTGACGGTTTCATCCACGTCCTCTATTTCCGTTCCAAGGAGGCCGGATGCCAAAAGGCACGCGTTTTGCCGGTCAAAATGCAATGCCAAAAAACCGGAAATTTTTCCCGCAAATCCGATGATCGAGGACAAACCGATTTCACCCGTAATGCTTTCGGCGGGAACCAGGCCGGCCTGCTCGCTGTACATGTTCGCGAATATGTCCTTGGCTGCAGAATCGATGCCCGCCACAAAATCAGGGTGAATATCCGTCGTCGGAACGGAAACAGGAATGTGCATAGATGTCCTCCAATCAACACACCTCTTTATCGGAGTCGGCGTTGGCATCCATTACCAAAAGAATCCGGAAAAGAGCGGGCCGCGTTTTGGGGTGTGTTGAACGTCGCTTGGAAGGGGTTTGGCTGCCTCTCCGGATGGAGCGGAATGGGATGGAAATCGCAGAGCAAGATGAAAGTCCTGCTTGACTTCGAGCGCTCGCTCACCACGAGCGGCCTTGCCGAATTTCGAGCGGCTAAAATACCGAAAGGCGAGGTTTTGAGGTGATTCTTGGTAGAGACGGGAGGGAAGTTTCTAAATTAGGGAGGTGAAACTGTCGATATACTTTAGCAATCGTCACTGGGGAAGAAAGTCCCAGTACCGGCCCGTGCCCGGAAATTGGAAGGAATGATGGGGATCGAAAGCCCACTGGAAGACTCGTCGCCCTGGAATTCTGCCGAACTTACGGATCGTCATTTCCGGGTGATCAGCGGCATTCTCCACCAAAGATGCGGCATCAAGCTGACGGAAGGTAAGGAAGGACTGGTCAAAGCCAGGCTGTCCAAACGGCTTCGTCATCTGGGCCTCGGTGGTTTTGATCAGTACCTTGATTATCTGAACAGTGATGCGGGTTCGGGCGAACTGTACACGATGATCGATTCCCTTACGACCAACAAAACGAGTTTTTTCCGCGAAGACGCTCATTTTCATTTCCTGCGCGACCATATTCTGCCCGCTGTGCGCCAGCAGGGAGGCAGACTGAGGATTTGGAGCGCGGCATGCTCATCGGGGGAAGAGCCCTATTCCATTGCACTTCTGCTGAAGAACGTTTGGCCCGATATCCAAAAGTGCGATGTAAAAATCCTGGCCACCGACATCTCCGCGCGTGTGCTGGACCAGGCCAAATCGGGAATTTACAGTGGGGAAGCAGTAGCGGACGTTCCCCGTCCGATGCTTGAGCGATATTTCACCGCTTGCGGTTCGGCAGCCAATCGAGAGTTCAAGATCAACGATGAGGTAAGATCGCTCATTCGCTTCGCACGCCTTAACCTGATGGAGGAATGGCCCATGACGGGGCCGTTCAACCTGATCTTCTGCCGGAATGTGATGATCTATTTCGACAAAGAGACACAGAAGAAACTTGTTCGCAGATTTTGGGAACTGCTCGAGACCGATGGGTACCTTTTTGTAGGTCATTCGGAGAGCCTTACCGCTACCTCCAAAGACTATAGGTATATTCAGCCGGCAACCTACCGAAAACACTGCATGTGCTGATGGAGCTCTGCAATGACGTCAACCCGGCTGAGGAACGCCTGCCGCATCTTCATGGCAATGTCTGAACATATGTTGATTTAAATAAAGTATTTGAGCCAACTTATCTAAAGCATTACTTGAAGTATTGCCCTTCTTTCCGGATAACGATATCCTCCTAATTCCGCCTGATCTTGCCCGTGCTGTCTTTCCCTGGATCGAGGGGTGCAGTTTGAATCCGGCAAACCGACGCAGCCCTGGCCAGCAAAGCCAAAGAGCCTTTTGACCGAAGCGGGCGATCGGCTGAAAAAAATAACTCCAAATCTCCATCCGAAGTTTTGCAGCTGAGTACTTTCTAAAGAAGAATCGGTCGGCTGCCGAAATAGCCTAGGTGCGCGGATCTTGGTGAATTTTCGCACGCGCTGCAATTTCTGATGATTCCGGATTGTCATGCGAAAACAGGCAAAATCCTACTCAGCAGACCGGCTTCGACAACGATGAGGATATCGGTATGGGATTCAAAGGTTTGAAAAGTCTCGCCCTTAAGATTGTAGTTTCAGTCGCCGCTGTGACCATCATCGGCATAGGTACTCTTACATATCTCCAGATGCAGAAGAACGAAGCATTATTCCTATCGAATCTGGAAGAATCTACTGCCGACCTGAATAGCACCATCCTGGCTGCCCTGAAAAACGGCATGCTTAAAAATGACACCGAAGGAGTTGATAAGCTGGTCGAGCAGACTGGGAAGATCGCTACCATCAAGCAGATCTTCATAACGGACGAGACCGGAAAAATTACCCGGACTTCCGGTAGCAATAAGGGAACGATGATCGATGCCGCGCTGATGAAAAGTACGACAGCGTCTTCCGCAGGCGTTTCAAAAATGGCCACGGCGGGCGATGGTTCGCCCTATGTTTCCAGCTTCAGCCCAATCCGCGCTGAAAAGGACTGCCTGACCTGTCACTCCCAGAAGGAAGGTGAGCCTCTGGGCTACATCAGCGTTGATGCCTGGGCTAAGCGCGGATACGAACAATTGAGCGCTGCCCGAAACATGTCGCTTCTGCTCGGGCTGATCATCATGCTTCTGATGACCGTGGCAATTTACTTCGTCGCCCAATCGATGGCAAAACCGCTGGTCAAGCTCTCCGATAATGCGCGCAATATAGCCATGGGCGACTTTGAGCAGAATATCGGCCACCACTCGGTGGATGAAATCGGGGTCCTCGCGGATTCTTTCCGAGCCCTCCGATCTTATGCCAAGGAAGCAGCTTCGGCCGCGGAAGCGCTCGGAAACGGAGATCTATCCGTCCAGGTTAAGCCTAAATCCGAGCGCGACGTCCTCTCCCTGAGTCTTAAACATGCGATCGAGACCCAGCAAAAGCTGGCCGCTGAGACTGGAAAGCTCAGCCAGGCTGCCATTGATGGAAAATTGTCAATCCGGGGAGATTCCACGCAGTTCAATGGCTGTTATCGCGACCTCGTCCAGGGGATCAACAACACGCTCGATGCGGTTATTGGCCCGCTGCAGGTGGCGGCGAACTACGTAGACCGGATCTCGAAGGGAGACATCCCAACGCGGATCGCAGACAAGTACAACGGGGATTTCAACGAGATCAAGAACAACCTGAACACCTGCATCGACGCGGTAAACATGCTGGTGGCGGACGCCGCGATGCTGTCTAAAGCTGCTGTGGAAGGAAAGCTTGATACCCGGGCGGATGCGGCGAAGCATGGCGGAGACTTCCGCAAGATCGTGCAAGGTGTGAACGACACGCTGGATGCGGTGATCGGGCCGCTGAAAGTGGCGGCGAACTACGTGGACCGGATCTCGAAGGGTGACATCCCGGCGAAGATCACCGATAAATACAGCGGGGACTTCAACGAGATCAAGAACAACGTGAACACTTGCATCGACGCGGTGAACCTGCTGGTAGGGGATGCGAACATGCTGGCGAATGCGGCGGTGGAAGGGAGGCTGCAGACGCGGGCGGAGGCGGCGAAACACGGCGGGGACTTCCGGAGGATCGTGCAGGGAGTGAACGACACGCTCGATGCCGTGATCAGCCCTGTGAACGAGGCGGCGGAGGTTCTGGAGAAGGTCGCGGCGAAGGACCTGACTGCGCGGGTGAAAGGTGACTACCGGGGAGACCTGGCGAAGCTGAAGAACGTGCTGAACCAGGCGGTGCAGAACCTGGATGATGCGCTGACGCAGGTGATGTTCGGGGCGGAGCAGGTGACATCGGCGGCGACGCAGATCAGCGCGGGGAGCCAGTCGTTGTCGCAGGGGGCGTCCGAGCAGGCAAGCTCGCTGGAAGAAGTATCGTCGAGCCTGCAGGAGATGTCGTCAATGACGAAGCAGAACGCGGCGAACGCGAAGGAAGCGCGAGGGCTATCAGACGGGGCGAGGTCGTCGGCGGAGAAGGGCGTGGAGAGCATGAAGCGGTTGTCGGAGGCGATCGCAAAGATCAAGGGGAGTTCCGACGCGACGGCCAAGATCGTGAAGACGATCGACGAGATCGCGTTTCAGACAAACTTGCTGGCGCTGAACGCGGCGGTGGAAGCGGCGCGTGCGGGGGATGCGGGGAAGGGGTTTGCGGTGGTGGCCGAGGAGGTGCGGAACCTGGCGATGAGAAGCGCAGAGGCGGCGAAGAACACGGCTAACCTGATCGAGGAGTCGGTGAAGAACGCGGAAGGCGGAGTATCGATCAACCAGGAGGTGCTCAAGCAGCTGGTGGAGATCAACGGACAGGTGAACAAGGTAAGCGAGGTAATGGCGGAGATCGCGGCGGCGTCGGACCAGCAAAGCCAGGGTGTGACGCAGGTAAACACGGCGGTGGAGCAAATGAACCAGGTGACGCAACAGACAGCGGCGAACGCGGAGGAATCGGCGAGCGCGGCGGAAGAGCTGTCGGGGCAGTCTGAGGAGATGAAGGGGATGGTGGCAACCTTCAGGCTTTCGACGGTTGCGGCGGGCAGCGGGCATCGCGGGGGAACTGCAAAAACCACATTGAGGGTTCAGATGCCGCAGAGGCGGCTGGCGGTGCCGAGGCCTGGAACTGCGAAACCCGCTCCCGCAGCGGCGTGGGGCCCATCTCCGGCAAAGCTGATACCTCTGGATGACGATGAAGAGCTTATCCTGAAAGAGTTTTAGTCCGTGGGGGACAGGAAGCCCGGGCTGGTCTGAAATGCCGGCTCGGGCTTTTTGAATCGGGAGTTGCAGGGTGAGCCAGGAAGGGAGCCATCGATGGTCGCAGTAAACGCAAAGCGAATCGATTCGGGGAGCATATCCGGGACGGTTGGAGGCAAGTTTTTAACATTTTTCCTCGCAGCGGAAGAGTACGGGATCGAGATCCTGAAGGTGCATGAGATCATCGGGATGATGCTGATCACGAGCGTGCCGCGCACACCGGAGTTCATCCGGGGAGTAATCAACCTGCGAGGGAAGGTGATTCCGATCGTAGACTTGAGGCTGAAGTTCGGAATGGAGCCAAAGGAAAAGACCGAGGAAACCTGCATCATCGTCGTGCATGTGGAGGGAGTAGAAATCGGGATCATGGTGGACCGGGTGTCCGAGGTGCTGAACATCGCATCCGAGGAAATAGAAGCCCCCCCGTCATTCGGTGCTGATGTCAACACGGATTTCATTCTGGGATTGGGAAAATCGCAAGGCAAGGTCAAGATCCTGCTCGATATCGATCGCGTGTTGTCCGCGAGCGAACTTATCGACATCAGTGGGGCCAAAGTATCGTAGAAATGAATGCATCCCGGGCTTTATAAAAGCACGGCTAAGTACCGCACCGATCCCGAGTGCAGCCGGGGGGCGAAATCAGATGGCTTGTGTGATCAATTGGACCAGAAAACGATGAGTCCCCGCGGTAACTCCCAACATCATATTCTGCGCATTCACGGGTGGGTAGGTTTTGTACCCTTTCCCTTCAATCACCGTTGGAATGGATATTTTCAAGGTATCCTTGGCGCCGCTGATCCGGTTTTTAAATCCGCCGGCGACCATGTTCGCCATTTCACCCATAGCGTCCCGGATCATCTCATCGCCCTCCTGAACTTCCATTCCCAGAAGAGCCGAGGCGATTTTGCTCGCCGAACTGCGGCTGAAGTGCAGGCTTAATACTCCTGACATGTTGCCGGCGAACCCGATGATGGCAGACATCCCTATTTCCCCCGGTACTTCTTCCTTGGGGATGAGGCTCGCCTGCTCGCTGAACATGCTTAGGAAGATCTCCTTGAGCGTCTGATCGATTTCGTTCTTGAAGTCGGGTGGCGCAATGCTTCCCTGCATTGGCGATGGGCCATGCATAGAGATCCCTCCTCACCATTCCATGGTAATCATGAAACCATTATCGGTGGATGCCGTCGATATCTTTACCGAATAGTGACAGTGCTTACGGAGTCAGGAAGGCCGCTCGGGACCAATGGGGCGCAGATCGTCATAAACACATCCGCGTTGATTAGATAAAGTATTTTATGGTTTGCGGGTTGCGCCAGACCATCCAATGCAAAGCTCCATGAAATGAGGTGTGGGCTTAACGGATAGGAAAGGATACCTGCTGCAGGGGAATGGGAAAACTCCGGCAGAAGGGACGGCTTTAGGTTACGGTTTCGGTTCCGGCGGAGACTCCGGATTCTCTTCCGTTGCTTTTTGGGGGTCGGCCTCTGGTTGTCGGGCCGGGTTTTCCTGCCCGGGCATCCCGATGTTTGGGAACAGTTCGAATGCCGTGCCTTCGTGAATCAGATGCACACCTTCGGTTTGAAGCCTCACGAAGTGGGTGCAGTATTTTCGGCTGTCCCCCCCCATGCAGTGATCCACGCAGAATAGATCGGTATCCGTGCAGTTGACGCATTCGCCCAGGGAAACGCACACCTTGGGAACTGTGATCCCGCAGGTGCTGCACAGGGTGAAGAGGTTTTCGCTTTCAACATAACGGTCGCAGCTGGGCAGTGCCGAGTTGTTCTCCAGGTAGCCGTAAATTCGGCAGCCCATGAAGATATGGCTTCCGCCGCTCCCGGCAGCTTCGATCTGTGCCAGGCTTTCATCCAGCCAGTTGATGCAATTCCTGCAATTGATCATGGTCCGGTATCATTTCTGCCGCATCCATCAGGCGACGCCTCATTTTTCAGGCGATCTGTTCCTCCGGTTCCGGCTGCGCCATTCCAACTTGTTAACCTGTCTCTCCCGAGCAATTCCCAGGGCGTTCGCAGGGACATCTTGAGTAATGCAACTGCCGGCGGCGATGGCGGCGTCCCGGCCAATTCGGACTGGAGCTACCAGCTGGCAACCCGAACCGATAAACGCACCATCCTCGATTATGGTAGCATTCTTGGCGACGCCGTCAAAATTGCAGGTAATGGTCCCAGCTCCAACATTTACGCCCGAACCGATCACGGCATCCCCAAGATAGGACAAATGGCAAGCGCAGGATCCGGGTCCCATGTGGGTCTTCTTGATTTCCACAAAGTTGCCGATGCGGCAGCCGGAACCTATATCGGCGTTGTCCCGTAGATGGGCGAAAGGGCCGACAATCGCGCCACTTCCGATGCTGGACTCGCAGATAAGGCTGGAATCCAGGACCTGAACTTCGTCGCCAATCTTCGAGTTGCGGATGCGAACATGGGAATGGATCACTGCACCCTCACCGATGATCGTTTTTCCCTCGAGATGTACCTGCGGGTAGAGAATCGAATCTTTACCCACGATGACCCCGCCGTCGACGTAGGTGTGCGCCGGATCCATGACGGTAACTCCGGCAGCCATCAATGAAGAGCATTTCTCGCGCCACAGATAGCCCGAAATCCGTGACAATTCCTCGCGGTTGTTGATACCCTGGAGTTCGTCGAAGTCCGCGTGAAGCAGCGCTTCGATTTTCCTCCCGTCACCTTTTTGAATGCCGATGACATCTGTCAGGTAATATTCCTTTTGAGCGTTGTCGGTGGAAATTCGGGCCAGCGCATCCAGCAGAAGCGGGATGTCGAAGCAATAAAACGCCGCGTTGATTTCGGTGATTTTCTTTTGCTCCCGGGTGGCGTCCTTTTCCTCCACAATCCCGGCTACGGTACCGTCCGGCCCGCGCAAAATCCGGCCGTAGCCATAGGGGTTCGGCGGCCGGGTCGTCAGGATAGTGGCTGCCGCCCCGGTTTCGCGATGGTGCTGTATGAGCTTTTGAAGCGTGGCACTTTTTATTCGCGGAGTGTCGCCCGAGAGCACCAGCAGATCCCCATCGCGTCCTCTGAGATTATCTTGGGCCGTAAGGACGGCATGGCCGGTTCCCATTTGATTTTCCTGCAGAACGAATGTGGCAGGATGACCCGCCATGCAGTCCCGAACACGGTCGGCATCCTGGCCGATTACGATAAAGACCTCTTCGGGCTGCAGATCGAGCGCTGCCCGGTAGACCATTTTCAGCATGGGTTCGCCGCAGATTTCATGGAGAACCTTGGCGCGACGGCTTACCATCCGCGTGCCTTTCCCGGCAGCCAAAATAAGCGTGCAAATGGATTTCATAGGAGTGACCCGGATTCCATGAAGCGACAATCCTGTTGTTTGATTTGCGTGCAACGAGGGTTTTGGATCTGATGTCGGTGGTGGAGGCACCTCTGCATTCCGCAGGCCTTCCGCCGGTCCAGTCTACAAGATAGAGTTCAGGGATCCCACGGCCAGTCCCACCAATTCGCAGAATCCCGAATCGGAGTGCATGGGAGCGAAATCCTGGTCATTCTTGGCGTAAATCCGGTTTTCCTCGTTCAGCTCAATCGCGCGCTGCAGTGCACGGAGGGAATCGGAATTCCGGCCCTGCAGGGAAAGGGCGGCCGCCATAGCATACAAAACGTAATCCGCTTCTTTGTGAAGTTCGAGGGATTGCCTGAAATAGTCCACCGCACCTGCGTAATTACCCCGATTGTGCTCCAGGATGCCCAGGGAATAAAGCTGGTCGTTCGTAATGGCCGGTTTTTTGTGGGCAGCCTCTTCCCGGTCGCAGATCTGCAGATAGGTGCGGGAGCGCGCAAGAATTTCAGGCTCCGAAGGATAAGATTCAATCAAAGACCTGAATTCCGACCGCGCCTTTTTAAATTCCTTTTGGTAAAGAAGCTTGATCGCGCGCTCCAGACAAGCCAAGGCGGCTCCTGTGCTTTTGGTTTCCTGCAGCAATCTGGATCCTTGCTCCCGAGGTGGGGCGAACTTGCGCATATCTACGGTGACACTTTTAGGGATCGCCGCTGCAGCGGGCACGCGCGCCGATGCGGATGCCTGCTTCGTGCGGGTGGCTGCCTTTTTTTCAGGCATTTTCGAGATCGGAGGCTTTTGCGAACTTTTCTGCTGCGATTTTTGGGAACCAGGGCTTCCAGCTTTTTTGCCGGATACAGTTTTCTGGCTAATGCTCCCGCCAGCACGGATGGTTCCTCCGCTCTGTTTTTCTGTGCCCGCCGGTCTGCGAGACTGTGATTTCACCATCCATTTTACCTTAAATTCAACATTTTCAATAACTTATACTGTTTTTAATTTCGGCCAAAAAATGTGAGTTATTATTAGGAGAATTTGACTGATAAGTCAAGGGTAAGATCAGGCGCACTTGGACCAGGACCGTTTGCCGGTGATTCTTATCGCACGTAAGTGTTTATTCAGCACTAGTTTCTGTTTTTTTTGCCATGCCATGCAAATTCCTCGATTGAATCATTTTTAAGAATGAATAAGATAGTCTTGTACGCTGGCAAATCCATGACAGCGCAAGTGGGTTTGGAATCCGATGGGCACTAGCAGCATAGTATTGCATGAAGCCGAATTCTCCCAACTCAAGGCCATACTCGAGAGCACTCAGAAGGATCTCAAGGCCGAATTGGTGCTTCTGATTGACAGAAGCGGCCAGCAGATTGCCTCACAGGGCCCGCGAGTCGACATCGACCAGACAGCCTTGGCCACGCTCGCTGCAGCCAATATTGCTGCCACCAATGGGCTGGCGCAGGTTGTGGGGGAGCCGTCTTTTTCCACGCTCTTCCATCAGGGAACGAAACGGAGCATTCATATCCTGGATGTGGCGAGATCTCTCTCGCTGGTGCTGGTTTTTGATCAGAACGTGTCTCCAGGTATGGTTCGATGGAAAGTGAGGCGGGCAGCTGCCTGCCTGGATGAGATTTTCGCAAACCTTCAAAAGAAACTGGCGTCCGGAAACGTTTCTCCCGTGGCGACCGAGCAGGTTTCCCGCATGTTCAGCGACGAAGAACTGGACGAACTGTTCGACCGTCTTGGCCCGAAACCGGAAAAGGATCGAAAGGTGCAGCCGTGACCTTCATCAATTACGTAGCCCGCGAAATCAACTGCAAAATCGTCTATTACGGCCCGGGACTGGGGGGCAAAACCACCAACCTTCAATATGTTTATGAGGTCACCAACCCTGAAAACAAAGGAAAGATGATCTCGCTGGCTACTGAAACCGAGCGGACACTCTTCTTTGATTTTCTTCCTATTGATCTCGGCCAGGTTAAGGGATTCAGGACGAGATTTCATTTGTACACAGTACCCGGGCAGGTTTTTTATGATGCAAGCCGGAAACTCATTTTGCGCGGAGTGGATGGTGTAGTCTTCGTAGCCGATTCCCAGGAAGAGCGGATGGACGCCAATCGTGAGTCGCTGGCAAATCTGTCGGACAACCTGAAGGAGCACGGCTATGACCTGCTCAAGATTCCCTACGCTCTGCAATTGAACAAGCGAGATCTGCCTTCGGCCATGCCCGTAGAGGAAATGAAGAGCGCTCTCCTCGTCAAAGGAGAACCGGCATTCGAAGCAGTGGCTATTCGGGGTGTCGGCGTGCTGGATACCCTGAAAGTTGTGGCCCGGCAGGTTCTCGTCGAGCTACGCAAGAGCGCTTAATTTCCAGCCTTCAACTATCCGCACCCCAAAGGAGCCAACATGATCCACAATCGTGAATTCTTGAAGGTAGTCGATGACGCCAAAACTCGTGTCCGTGAAATCACCGTGGAGGAAGTGCGACAGTTGCAGCAGCAGAACATCCCATTCCATTTTGTCGACGTCCGGGAGGATTCGGAATGGCAGGCGGGCCGGGCTGCAGGATCGATACACCTGGGGAAAGGGATCATTGAGCGCGATGTAGAAACGGACATCCCGGACAAAGGCGCTAAGGTGGTGCTCTATTGCGGCGGCGGCTTCCGCTCGGCTTTGGCCGGAGACATGCTTCAGAAAATGGGGTACCGGGATGTGCTGTCGATGGCGGGCGGGATCAAAGCCTGGATGACGGCGGGGTATCCGATGAGTACCTAATCCGGAGTGTTTTCCCGGTCTCTGTTGCGGTTGCGGGTTTACTCCGCTGCACCATTACTCAACCGTGATCCGGGAATCTTCAGGCTCAGGGCAAGCAAGAACGCCTGTCTGAAAGACGGCCTGCAATCACGACCCCAGGCTTATGGATGCCGGTTGCAGCGTTTAGCCAAGCGAAAGGCAGAGGCGGGCGGAACCGCCCGGTTCCGCCCCGTCTTTTCATATCCTAATGCACCTCAAACTTGCGGCCGGCTGATCCTGCTGTGATGCCGGCTGTAGGTGAAGTAAATCACGAGTCCGATCAGCAACCAGATGAGCAACCTCATCCAATTCACGTAGCCAAGCTTGTACATCATGTAGCCGTTGAACAGGATTCCCAGGACCGGCACGAAAGGTACCAGCGGAGTTCGGAACGGCCTCGCCTGGCTGGGATTTGTTTTGCGCAGGATGAGAACGGCGATACATACGATCACGAAAGCCAGCAGAGTCCCGATGTTCACCATCTTGCCAATGTCGTCGATGGGTGTGAGGCTGCCCACGATAGCTGCCAGAAGGCCCACAAGCATGGTGTTCTTATAGGGAGTGCGGTACTTCGGATGGATGGCGGCAAAAAACTTGCGGGGTAGCAGCCCATCCTTGGCCATCGCGTAGAGAACCCGGGTTTGCCCAAGCAGCATTACCAGCATGACGCTTGTCAGACCGGCCAGGGCTCCTGCGGTGATGAGATGCGAAGCGGCCGTCAATCCGCGGTCCATAAATGCGCGTGCGATGGGAGCCTCGATGTTGATTTCGCGCCATGGGACCATGCCTGTCAGCACCGCGGCTACCGCGATGTAAAGCACTGTGCAGGCCAGGAGCGAAGCGATGATGCCTATGGGAAGATCGCGTTGCGGATTCTTGGCTTCCTGAGCGGTTGTCGAGACGGCGTCGAAACCGATGTACGCGAAAAAGATATAGGCTGCACCAGCGCCGATGCCCGACAATCCGAACGGTGCGAAGGTTGACCAGTCGCTGCCCCAGTTCTTTGTATCTACATACTGTATTCCGAGGGCGATCACGAACAACACGACCGATACTTTGATTACGACGATCGTGGCATTGAATCCGGCCGATTCCTTGATCCCGACGACCAGGATGCCTGTGATCACCAAAGCGATGAACAAAGGCGGGAAGGTTGAATCCGATTTCCATGCCGAAAAGGTGGGGGGCGTTCAGGAGGTCGTGAGCGCGCTGGATCAGTTCAGGCGACTTGGCGCTGGCAATTTGGGTGACTTTTTCAATGAAGGCTTGGGTGCCTTCCACGAGGTTCGGATCCGACGCCTTCGCCATGGCGCGGGCGATTGTGTGCTCGGCGGTGCGGAGAGCGGTCCAGTGGTCATAGGCCAGCCACAACGGGATGTCGATTTTGAAAATCCTCATGAATTCGATGAAATGGTTCGACCATCCGGATGAAACCGTGCTGGCTCCCATGGCATATTCCAAAGTCAAATCCCAGCCTATGATCCAGGCAAACAGTTCGCCGAGCGTGGCGTAGGCGTAGGTGTAGGCGCTTCCCGCCAGCGGGATCATGGCTGCAAACTCGGCATAGCAGAGTCCGGCGAAAGCGCACCCGAGCCCTGAAATCACGAAGGAAAGCATCAGGCCAGGTCCGGCGTAATGGGCGCCCAGTCCGGATAGGACAAAGATACCGGCTCCGATTATTGCCCCAACCCCGAGTGCGGTCAGCGAAACCGGACCCAGCGTGCGCTTTAGCGTATGCTCCCCCGACTCGTGAGCCTCATCGAGCAGCATGCTCATCGGCTTTTTAGCGAACAGATTCATACCCATTCAGTTCTCCTGTCATCAGCGGCACGCAACAGTAAGCGCGCGCCAGGGCCTGGCCCTTTCGCGCTCCTTCTAGCGGGAGTTTGAACCCGGCTTGCCCGAATTGCAGTCGCGATATATGTTTGCGGAAACTAGCACCTTCTGCCGAATCGTGCAAGCTCCAAAATCTGGGAGGATCAGCCCCTGGCGGGGAATTCAGCCCGTGATTCAGCCGGGTTTCGCGAGCCCGTGCCAGGTGGGGTGCGGAAATGGCACATCAATCGATGCCGCACATGCCTCGCTGGGCGGCACTGCAAGATCCGCAGGGGCCGGTTTCCCGTGGAGCCGGGCTTGGGGATGAAGCGGCTACGGCGAAAGTGGACAGCAGCTGCATTACCTGAGCGCTGCCGCAGGACCGGCAATGAACTTCATCGTCCCGGTTAAATGTGAGATGTTCGAAGCGGGTATTGCACTCGCGGCATTCATATTCAAATATCGGCACCGGGTTCCTCCCTAGTCCTGTAGCTCGTCGGTCTCTGATGTTACCAGAGGGGCCTTTTCGTTTGAAGACCGAGTCTTAGGCCGAGGCGGGTATAGCAGCGATAAAACTATAGAACCGGCAAGTATGCACACCACAACCGCCAGGGAAATTCCAATCGATATTTTTACAAAATTCCCTGTCAGCATCTTGGCTCCGATAAATGCCAGCACGATCCCCAAACCTCTGCCGAGATAGGCAAACCGGTCAATAACCGCGGCCAGAAGGAAGTACATCGAGCGCAGTCCCAGGATGGCGCAAATGTTCGATGTGTAGACGATGAAGGCATCGTTTGTCACACCGAAGATTGCGGGGATCGAATCCGTGGCAAAAACGAGATCGGTGGTCTCTACCGTGACTAGCACCAGGGCTAGAGGAGTCGCGAAGAGTCTTCCGCTTCTGCGCACAAAGAAACCTCCGGATTCGTAGTCGGTCACCAGGGGCACCAGCTTCTGGAACTGCCTCACCACGGGATTTCGACCTGGCTCCACTTGCGCACCATCCTGCTGCAGGATTTTGATTCCAGTCCAGACGAGAAACGCGCCGAAGACGTAGATCATCCAATGGAATGCGTGGAGCAGCGCTGCTCCCGCCACTATGAAGGTGGCACGCATGCCCAGGGCTCCCAGAATCCCCCAGAAAAGCACTCGGTGGTGTAATTGCGAAGGCACTTTAAAGTAAGTGAAAATCAGGATGAAGACGAATATATTGTCGACGCTAAGAGCGTATTCAATAAGGTATCCAGTAAAGAACTCGAGCCCCTTCGCTCTTCCGAACTGATGCGAAATCCAGAATCCGAATGATATGGAAAGCATCACCCAGATCAGGCTCCAGCCAAACGCCTCCTTCACCCCAACCGCACGAGCACGCCGGTGGAGCAGCCCGAGGTCTATGAGCAAAAGGACCAATACAACTGCTATGAAAATGGTCCAGAAAATAGGCGACGCGATGCTATGAAACATCGATGGCTCCCATTGAAGGCATCCGAAACAGATGGCCGGGCTGCTCAGCCTCAGGCGAGCAGGGAATCGGCATAGAACTCCAGGACATCCAGGTAGGGGCTGCAGTGCCTCCTGTCTTTAATGTATTCGTAGGCCTGCCTTGCTGTCATTCCCCGGGCTTTGACCAAGTAGGCTGCCGCTGCGGTCGGGGCACGGTTCCAGCCCGCCGTGCAGTGGAGATAGACTTTCGTCCATCGCGCAGCCAACGCGGATTCTACCTCCGCCACGCATTTCGGCAGGTTTGCCGCTATGTCCTGCTTGTTGAAATCCAGGATCGGGGACCGACGCAGCTCAATTTCAGCCTGAGACAGCCGCGTTCAGCAGCTTTTTCTCAGACATTCTCTGGTTGGTGAGGTCCCCATCGCTTTGCAGGTTGACGATGGTCGTTATCCCCATCCTTTTCAACCAATGCGCGTCCTCCGGACGCACATAGCACCCCACCCAAAGGCGGTCCGGGATAATCTCGTTGCAGTCGAGCATCAGGCCAGGTCCCATCGTTTGACTTTTTACTTTATCATCGCCATCAATGGATGGCACTGATTATCCCATGGCTCGGAAAAGGAACTGGTCATTGCCCGGCGGCTGAGCACCGGCGCAAGCGGTCCATGATCGCGGTGCCCAAACCTTCCTCCGGGACGGGAACAGCCACCAATCGGTCCAAGCCCAGGGAATCCAGCCTGCGCAAGGCTGAAAACAGGTTAGCGGCGGCTTCGCGAAGGTTACCGGTCGGGGAGAGGATTTCGATCGCCTCGAACTGGTTGGGCGCTTCCGGAGGGGTGAATGCCAGGAGCCCTGCCCTTTCGCCGGTTTTCAATCCTTGCTCCGGCTTTTCCAGGATTTCAAGGGGAGTCAAGGTCGCGTAGTGACGCGAGAGCTGCCCAGGGGACTCCGGCCGCGAGGCATCTCCTGTAAATCGGAGGAGTGGTCCCAGCAGCTCCTCCAGATCTTCGATCGCGGTACCGCCTGCCCTCAAAATGACCGGAAAAGGTCCCGCCAGCGAAAGGATGGTGGATTCAACCCCGACTGTGCAGGGCCCTCCATCAAGGATCAAATCGACTGCATCGCCTAATTGATCCATGACATGGCTGGCCTGTGTCGGACTTATGTAGCCGAAAGGATTGGCGCTCGGAGCCGCGATGGCTCTGTCCGAAGCCCGGATCAGATCCAGGGCGGCCGGATGATGTGGAACACGTATCGCGACCGTCGGAAGGCCTGCCGTGACAATCGGCGGGATCCGATCGGTTTTGTACAGGACAAGCGTCAGTGGCCCGGGCCAAAAACGCTGCGCGAGCTGAGAAGCGCAGCCTCCGTCGGGAAGCGCAAAACGAGATACTTCATCCGGTCCTGCAAGATGGACGATCAACGGATCGAAGGAAGGCCTTTTCTTCACTTCGAAAATCCTCGCAACGGCGGACGGATTGCAGGCGTCGGCTCCCAGACCGTAAACGGTTTCGGTCGGAAAAGCGACCAACCCTCCGCTTCGAATAATGTCGGCCGCCCTCGAAATGGCGGCCGGATCGGAAGCATCCAGAATCTTTTGCACTAGAGCCATCCTTGCCTGCAACTAAGGTTTATCCACGAATCCCACGCGGCCAATTATAGCAATTGCAGCGCCGCAAGGGAGTACATTCGCCCCGGTGCCGGCCATGGGTTGGCCTCCCTTTTATTCACTTGTTCTGCCTATTCTTGACAGCGCCGCGGAGCCAGCCTATATTTCGCTTTCCTAATCACTTCTTTAGAAATTGGCCATCTTAAGAATAGGATGTATGGAAACCACCACGGATATCGCCTGGTACGCCCTCTACACAAGAAGCCGCTTCGAAAAGAAACTCCTGGTCGAATTGACGGATCGCTCCATCGAGGTTTTCCTCCCGATGCGGGAAGTCCTCAGCCGCTGGAAGGACCGCAAGAAGAAGGTGTGGCTTCCTTTGTTCCCGGGATACATTTTTGTGCACCAGGAGGACAATCCTACCAATCGGTACCGTGTCCTCAATGTCCCCGGCGCCGTCAGATTCGTGGGTCACGAAGGTCAGCCGGAATCGATTCCCGAAGTTCAGATAGAAGGCATCAGGCGTTTCCTCGAATCCAGCATTTCAGTGGATCCCTACCCCTATCTCCAGATCGGACGCCCCTGCGAAGTCATTGCGGGCCCGCTGCGTGGAGTGCGGGGAATTCTGGTGCAGAAAAAGGGCAGGTTCCGTTTCGTTCTGCAGGTCGACCTGATTCGGCAGGCCGTATCCGTTGAAATCGATGCTTCTGACGTAAAACCTCTGGATTAAGCTTCGGAGCCGTATTTTTAGTAAAACCCTCAATTGATCTCGAGCTCATCTTTGGACGGCAGCTTGGGGAATGCGGCGTGGGGCTCCTTCTGATACCAAAATGCGCTGGAAGCAATATCGTCCCGGAGTGGCAGATACCTGCCGCCCGATTTCCATCCCAGGGCCTGAATGGTGACCTTCAAATCCTTTTCAAAGCGGATAGGGTCCATGATATGCCACCTGTACATCCCGAACCGTTGCTGGGACTGGTACTGCCCGTCACCCCGAAGGACCTGGGCCAGGCCGGTGTAGGGCCCCGAAAATTCCTGGTATCGCTTTGTTTCGGGATGGTCGAAGTCGTAAGATCCACAGAAATAATCTTCCGTCCCGGTTCCGCAGATGGTAGGGAACTCGCTGTCGCCATCCATGAAGAACTTGATTTCTCCTTCGCCCCACCATCCGCTGTTGTGGGATCCCCATGCAATATACGTCCCAACATAATGTCCCTGGCCTTTTACACCTTCCAGGATAATGTGATCGGTTTTGTCCGGGAGGGGATTGGAGCGCCGGAACTGCGTGTGCAGATAAGCTGCGTCTGCCGGTATTTCCGTGAGGGCGTAATCCACCTGGTAATAGAGCGTCATGGCATTGACATCTATATTCTCCATCGTGATCCGGCATGATTTTCGGAACGGCATGGGCCAATAGCTGTTGAACGCACTTCCCGGATTCACGGTTACGGCCAGAGAATGGATCTGGGCATATTTGCTCCAACCCATCGCAAAAAAGTCTCCGACGGGGCACTCGATCGAAGGTTGCTCCTCGCCATCCCAGTAAAAGCGGATGATGGAAAAGCGCCAATTCCCCGTGGGTGTCATCCAGATATGCTGTATGGCACCCGGACCGTCGATCCTGGCCATGGTGAATTCTTCCTTCGACTGGATTCTCACCGATGGGGAAACTTTCCATTTTTGGCCGAGCTCACGCGCGGCATTTTTTCCGGTTCCCTCAGTCGCCATGCCGCCGCGCCCCTTTTCCCCGTTAAAGTTTTCAGGGCTGATGGAGCGGGTTCGAGCCGAAGAGAGCCGGTAAAGGTTCCCCATACCCATCTGCAAACCGTTGAAACTTTCCTGCTGTGCATCGATGTTGACAGCAAGGAGGATCACTGTGACGGATAAGCCAAGGATTGTTCTAAGCGCCGGATTTTTCATGGGATTCTCCCTTTCGAACCTGGTTTCGTCCTGCGTGAAGGGCGATTTTAATCCATCGCCGGAAAATCGGGCGCAAAAAGAATGACGGAACCTTCTTTTGACGGGAGGGGCGTTGAACGCTCAGATCACCGAATTGTCAATCTTTGGGGGTGAAACCGTCTAAGGAAAACTCGTAGAATTCCGGCTCGGCTGCGGCAGTGGAACAGCCGACCTGGTGATTCGACATGAAGCCGACGTTGCTTAAATATCTCGACAACTTCCGTCGATTGGACGGTTCGGTTGCCTATGTGCATCGGAGGGGGTACCGCCATGCGCGCTGGACCTATGCCGACGTGTGGGCGGCATCCGTCGGCTTTGCCCGGGAACTGGAGAAACGCCAGGTCGCCAAGGGCGATAACGTGCTTATCTGGGGGGAAAACTGCGCAGAATGGGTGGCGGCATTCATGGGTTGCGTGATGCGCGGAGCTGTGGCGGTTCCGATGGATCAGATTGCGGCGCCTGAGTTCGCACGGCGTGTAATCCTGCAGGCCGGGATCCGGATGGCGGTTTGTTCCAGGGCATTCACACTTTATGACCTCGGAGTTCCAGTGGTAGCCCTGGAGGACTTGTCCTATCGACCGGGCGGGCAGGTGGAGCCGTACCCCTCGCCGCATCTCCTGCCGGAGGATGTCGTCCAGATTGTTTTCACATCGGGAACCACGGCCGATCCGAAGGGAGTGGTAATTTCACACAAGAATATCCTCGCAAACCTGGAGCCGCTCGAAAAAGAAATTGGCAAATACCTCAAATATGAGAGGCTGGTGCACCCGCTTCGATTCCTGAACCTGCTGCCTCTGAGTCATGTCTTTGGGCAGTTTCTTGGGATGTTCATCCCGCAGCTGCTTGGAGCTACCGTCGTTTTCCAGGACAGCCTCAACCCTTCGGAAATCATAGAAACCATAAGGCGGGAAAAAGTATCCGTGCTGGTGGCCGTACCCCGCCTCCTCGACTCCCTGCGCGACAAACTGGAGCGTGACGCTGAGAGCTCCGGCCAACTCGAGAGCTTTCGCAAGGAGTTCGAAACAGCGCTAAGCGAGCATTTCATCTTTCGCTGGTGGCGTTTCCGCAAGATCCACAGCCAATTCGGCTGGAAATTCTGGGCCTTCATCTCAGGTGGCGCGGCGCTGGATGCGAAAACCGAGCAGTTCTGGGGACGGCTCAGTTTCGTCGTAATCCAGGGGTACGGCCTGACTGAGACGACCTCGATCATCAGCGTCAACCACCCGTTCAGGCTGGGCAAGGGATCCATCGGGAAGGTGCTTCCGGGGCGCGAGATCAAGCTGGCTCCCGATGGCGAGATACTGGTGAGGGGAGAGAATATCGCATCCGCCTACTACCGAGCGAAGGACTACCAGGCGGTGTCGGGGGATGAGGGCTGGTTCCATACGGGCGACATGGGGGAACTCGATGCCCAGGGAAATTTGTTTTTTAAGGGCCGGAGGAAGAATGTCCTCGTCACCCGCGAGGGGATGAACATTTTTCCGGAGGATCTCGAAGCGGCCTTGAAGGTGCAGCCGGGTGTTCGGGATTGCATTGTTGTCGGACTGGAGCAGGAAGGGAATTCAGAGCCGTGTGCCGTACTGCTGATGCATGACCGCGAGTCCGATGTCTCGACGGCTATAGCGAAAGCGAATGAATGCCTGGCCGACTATCAGCGAATCCGGAAGTGGTACGTGTGGCCAGAGGAAGATTTCCCACGCACTTCGACACAGAAGCCGCGGCATGGCATCATCCAGGAGCAGGTTCGCGCCCGTCTGGCCGGAGGCGAAAAGCCCGTTTCCAGCGGGACTCTGGCTGAGCTGATTTCGCGCATTACGGGGCGTTCCCGGGGAGAACTTTCGCCCGAAGTGAACCTCTCCGCCGATCTTGGTCTCAGCTCCATCGAAAGGGTTGAGTTGCTGGGAGCTCTCGAGGATAGGTATCAGGTGGATCTGAATGAATCCCGCTTCACTTCCGCCACCACGGTCGGCGATCTGGAAGCCATGCTCCGACAGCCTGTTCCACAGCGCAGTGACTATATATATCCACGCTGGGCCAGATCCTGGCCGGTCGCCTTCATCCGCATGATTGTCTACTACCTTCTCTCCTGGCCTGCCACTATGTTCATGGCGCGGCCCATCATCCGTGGTAGGGAACACCTGCGGGGATTGGATGGCCCCCTGCTCCTGATCTCCAATCACATCACCCAGGTCGATATCGGTTTTGTGCTGCTCGCACTGCCCTGGCGCTATCGCCATCGGCTTGCGGTGGCCATGCTGGGTGAAATGCTTCAGGCGATGCGCCATCCTCCCGGTGACGCGGGATTTTGGCGGCGGTGCCTGGAGCGACTTTCGTACTTCCTCGTGGTTGCCCTGTTCAACGTTTTTCCTCTTCCGCAGCAGACCGGATTCAGGAGAAGTTTCGCGTATGCAGGGGAGTGTGCCGATCGCGGGCTTTCCATACTTGTTTTTCCTGAAGGCCGCCGGACCCAGGATGGAAACCTTTCTCCCTTCAGGGCGGGGGTTGGAATGCTGGCCAAAAATCTGGCCCTTCCCGTGGTTCCGATGCGGATTGACGGATTGTGGGAAATGAAACAAAAAGCTCGCAGAATCGCACGCCGCGGGGAAGTAAGAGTAACAGTAGGCGAAGTATTCCGCTTTCAGACGGATGCCGACGCCGAATGGATCGCCGCCGAGCTGGAACGCCGGATGCGAGAATTAAAGTGGGACGCACCAGCATGAAGAAAGTCGTTGAGAGGGAAAGAAATAAGAGATATTACAGGGTCCTCCATGTCCCGATCTGGTTGTGGGTTTTTTTTATTCTGCCGGGGAACCTGACTTACGATTTGTATACTCATGGGCCGAATGGACGGCATGCGCTTTGGCTGGCCCTTGTCTTGGCCGTCTGCGCGGTTAGAGGATTCAAGGGAAGACTGCCGGGAGTCGAACCCCGCCCCTATATCACCCATTACGGCGTGGATCAGCCGAACTTGCCTTACAGGGTCGTTTGTTACACCGCGGCTTGGATTGACCTGCTGGTACCCTTTACGCTCAATTTTATCGGGCTTACCATGGCTTCCGTAACCGGCGTCTGGAAACTGCAGCAGCTGTACGCCTGGTTGTATTATCCACTTGCCTTTGCAGTCATTGCCGGAACATTTTTCGGACTCACGCCGAGGGCAAAACGCTCCACGATCGGCGAGGGAGCTGAAAAGGCCTGGTTTTATGTGGCTATCTGGACCGTCGTCCCGACCCAAGTGACAGCCTGGGGCGCCTGGCGCCTCGGCAGCCGGCTGGGATTCGATCCGCTGGCCCTCAGCCGGTTCCGCTTCGGAGTGTTCCTGGGGGTGACAGCCTTGTTTCTGACGCTGGGAATTCGACAGATACTGCCCCGCACCCGGCGTTATTACACTCCTATGATGCCGGCCACCGGCGGCTTCTAAACCTGGATGAAACCGGTCAGGAGCTTGCCGCAGCAGCCGCGGCGGCCTGTTCGCGTCGCCGCTTGGTCATGACGGCAGGAGCCTGGCTTCCCGAACCGCCCGTAACCGCGATGGTAACCATCCCCCACCCCAGGCCTTTGAGCGGGTTGCTCCAGCGTATATGGCCCGTGGACTGATCGAGCGCATAAATCTCGCCGCGCGCGGTAGCATAAAGCTCACCTTCCGAAAGAACGACATTTACAAAATCATCCCCTTTCAACAATACCCGCCAGACTTCCGCTCCGGTCGCGCGGTCAAGTGCCACAACATTTCCCTTGATCCCCAGGAAAACCAGATCCGATCCACCCATAAACCGCCTCCTCCTGTTTCCGAAGTCCAGGATCTCATTCCACTTGCGCCGGCAACAGCTGCCGGAATTCTAAGCGCCGGGTCCATCCCGGCTCTGAAGTCGCTACTTGAAGATGTCCGACGGGATTTCCTTGTAGCCGGCGGGAACCTCGAATACCGAGCTTGGGATTGGCGACTTTCTGATGGAGGTGACAACTGTAGTGCGAGTTATTGTCGTCTTTCCCGCCTTGATGCTTTGAACGCTCTTGAGTGTCATCCCGTCAATCTTCTTGAACTCCTCGAACAGTATTTTGATGTTGAAAAGGGGATTTGCGCCAATATTCATTTTGAGTGCTTCGTAGTAGAGCGGCGGAACCTTTAACTCCGGAGCTGCCCAAATGTCGAGTTGCATCGGTCCCTGGACGGAATACTTTTCCGTTCGATATCCCGCGATGGTTTCACCGGCTCCTGTCCTGGTCACGGTGATCGATCCCATGGTTTTACCCATAGCCTCCCTTATGGTTTCCATTTGAACTTTATCCTCGGAGATTTCTTCCGCCGCCTTTTCGATCTCCTCGTTCATCTGCTGAATGGTAATGGAACTGTATGTCTTGTCTTTGTGATTGATGGTAATGATTCGCCCCTGGTCGATCCGGATGATCATATCCACACCGTCCGGGGAATTCCGTCTCATAGCGTTCTTTCCAAAATAATCAGTCGACCGGATGATCTCACCGGGTGAACCGGGCAGGGCTCCAGTGATCGTCGTGGTTTCCTGCAGGGTCAAGTCAATCGCGGGCTGCGACGGCTTTTTCTTTGCAGTGTTTTGACATAGAGCTGGCACGCAGATTAAAGCCGCATGCCAAATCAGTAAAACTCCAGCGCACCACGCTTTTGTAGCCCTCATCGAAAGCCCCGATTCAGAGATAACAGGAAGATTTTCCGCGAGTTCAAGCGGTCAATTAATAATTCACCACACGGCTTCAAAAAACCACAAGGTTTTTGGACCCGTCTGAAGACGGCATAGACAGTCCGTATCAGAATTCAGAATGACTGAACTCCATGGGTGCGTTATATGATGGGTTTCCCGCGCTATTTTGCTGGAGGACATCGATGGATCGAAGACAATTTATGTGGACAGGTACCTACCCGCTTTTTTCTAATTGGATGACTGGCACGGCCGCCGGAGCCGATTCTGGACTTCGAGGTTGCCCGGAGGTTTATTCCGCCCTGGTCTCTGCCAATGACGAACAGGTTCCGCTTCTCCTCGCAAAACAGGAACGCCAATCCTCAAGCCGACAATTGGGCGGCTTGTCGGATGCGGACGGGATTTACACCGCGGGTGCTGCCGCTGGATTCATCAGAACCCTGGCGGCTGCATTTTGTGCTCCCGAATCCAAACATTATCTCTCGAAGGACCTTATCCAGCCGATGGAATTAGCCGCAAAATTCCTGCGTTCGATCCAGCATCCTGATGGTACGATCGACCTTCACACCACCAACTTCCATTCTCCCCCGGACACCGCTTTCGTGGTGGATCCCGCAGCCGTCGCAGTTGCCATTCTTCAGCGGCAGAATCATAGCGGACTGACCGGCTTATTGTCCTTGATGAAGTCTTTTCTGTTGGCGGCTGGGGATGCTTTGGCCACGGGGGGATTACACACCCCCAATCATCGTTGGGTGGTTTGCTCCGCTCTGGCCCGGCTACACAAGCTCGGTCCGAATGAAAAATACCTCAAACGAATCGATTCCTGGCTTGGCGAAGGCATTGATATTGATGCCGATGGACAATTCAACGAACGAAGCACCTCCGTGTACTCGCCCGTGACCGATAGTGCACTGACTACCGTCGCCCGCCTCCTTGACCGGCCTGCACTCCTTGACCCGGTCAGGCGCAATCTCGAAATGACTTTTTATTACCTGCATGCCGATGGAGAGGTGGCAACGGAAGGATCGCGGCGCCAGGATCAGTACGCCCGCGGATCGACGACTGGCTACTACCTTCCAGCCCGCTACCTGGCAATTCGAGACCGGAATGGGCGGTTGGCAAGCTTCGTTCGTTCCATTGAGGCGATCGGGTGTGAGCGCCTGGCGGGAAACCTGGCCTATTTCCTTGAAAATCCAGATTTGCGAAGTCCATTACCCGCTTCTGAACCGCTGCCATCCGATTTTTCCCGCTTCTTTGTGGGCTCCAACCTTGTCCGCATTCGCCGAAAAGCCGTCAGCGGCACTATCCTCGGCGGGAACCCGGTCCTGTTTTCATTCCACAAAGGGGAAGCTGCGTTGGAGAGCGTCCGGCTGGCTGCGGCATTTTTCGGCAAAGGCCAGTTCGTCGGAGAAAAGCTGATCTGGGAAATGAACCGCGGCATCCTCAGCCAAAGCCTCGTAGCTCCCTATTATCAACCGCTTGCGGAAAAAGACCGGCGCACCGACGGGGATTGGGGCCGGATGGACCGCTCGTTGCGGCAGCAAAGCGAGGTCCAGTCACTAAATACCCGGGTTGTGGTCTCAGAAGAGAATGGGCGCTTTGAAATCGAAATCCGAATGACCGGCTGCGAACGAGTTCCGGTCTCGGTTGAACTTGGATTCAGGCGCCGGGGAAATTTATCCGGTGTCACGCCTCATCCCTCAATTGCGGATGCATTCCTCCTATCCTCCGGGTATGGATCTTATGAATCGGGGGGGGAGACCATCGAGTTCGGACCCGGATTATCCGAACACAGGTATGTTCAAATTCGCGGGGCACTACCGAAGCTGGACGCATTAAGCGTTTATATCACAGGGTTTACACCGTTTAAACATAATCTGATCATCCGGTAGCACCGTCCAAGGATCCTTTATCTGGTTCCGAGTCGGCCGCGAATTGCGCGCTGTTTTGGGACATTTTCTTCACCACTTATCTGCACTCCCGCTCACGTTTGGATGGTCAGACAGACCGGTCAGGGCTTGACCTGGGCCGTGCGATTTGGCAACTTTGTAATGGTTCTGGAGTTTTGGATCCCTGTCCATCCTATTTCTGAGCCGGTCATGCACTTGACTGGCAGGGAAATGAGGCAGGGAAAATCATTGGATTCAACAAGATAGCAAAGGACTGAAAATGCCGAGAAAGAAAAAAGCCTCAACGGAAAGCGAATCGCCTGCCAGCATACAAGCGGCTGCGCCGGCACCTGAATTGAAGACAAGCAAGACCAGGAACAAGACCGCCGGCTCAGCCAAAAAAACCGTCGCCAGGAAAAAGGCGACCGAGACCGAAGCACAGCAGGTTCAGGCCGTTGAACAGGTTCCAGTCCAGCTGCAGCAGGAAGCCACTCCTGCTATTGAGAATATAGAATTGCCGGCCACGGATCCGAATGAAATCCCCGCGGTTCCGGAGTATGAACAGGTCGCATTGCTCGCCTATTCCTTTTGGGCAGCTCGAGGCTATCAGGGCGGGTCACCCGCGGAAGACTGGTTCAGAGCCGAGCAGGAAATCCGCCGCAGACGCGATGATCGCTCGCAGGACCATCCGGGAGTTCAATAAGCCGCCAGGAAAAAGCGGCGGCAACCGCCGGGTTTTCGGCAAATTCTCCGCAAAATCGAACTTCATCAAGGGGTAACCTGATGGACGGCTCCGTTTTTTTGCGCCTCCTATAGGTCGCATCGTCAAGGCCCCCCGAAGACTGCAATGCCTGATTTGCGCGATTTTTTTTGCCGATCGCTGACATTCATTGCGAGGACTTTGAGTGCTTCGGGTTAAAATCGAACTCTCATCCTGAAGGAGGCCGTATGAAAGCGGAGTCCGATTCCCCGGCGGGTGCCAATCCGAAATCCACACGCAGAGAGTTTCTTCATTCGACGATCGCCGGCACGGCAACCGTGGCCGGAATGGGCTATGCGGTCCGTGAGGGTATTTCGCGCAGCCCGAACGACCGGATCGGGATAGGCTTTATCGGTGTCGGCGGACGCGGGATGTCGCACGTCAAGACGCTGCTTCAGATGATAGCCGGAGGTGAAAACCTGCAGCTGGTCGCTGTCCAGGATGCTTACGGGCCTCGCCTTCAGGCTGCTGTGGAGGCATCCAAAGCGAAACCCTATCGCACTCATGCGGAGCTTCTGGCAGATAAAAACGTTGATGTTGTATGCATAGCCTCCCCTGATCGCCTGCACATTCCCCAGGCCATGGACGCTATCAGAGCCGGAAAAGATGTCTACTGCGAAAAGCCCATGGGGCATTGGACGCAGATCGAGCCTGCGCGCCAATTCCTGGAGGAAACGCGCAAGCTGAACCGCGTGGTTCAGATCGGCAATCAAGGCAACTCCAGCAGCTTCTGGCCGAGGATCCGGGACTTGATCAAGCAGGGTGCCATCGGCCGTCCCCAGCATGTCCAAGCCGGGTTTTACCGCTTTGGAGACTGGGGTGAGAGGATGAATATCCCCGATCCCGAAGCCAGGCCCGGCCCTGACCTCGATTGGGATGCTTTTCTGGGGGATGCGCCGAAGGTTCCCTTCACGGTGCAGCGCTTTTTCAGCTGGCGCATGTTCCTCGACTATGCGGGCGGTCCCTGCACCGATCTTTTCCCCCACGTTTATACGCCGTTTCTGAGCACCCTCGACCTTAAGGTGCCTTCCCTGGTGTCCACTTCGGGCGGGATCTTCAAGTATGACAATTATGGCCGGGAAGTCCCGGACACCTTCAACATGTGCATTGATTTCCCGGAAAGGTTATCGGTGGTCCTGGTCTGCACGCTGGCTAACAGTTACATGACCGAGCCTGCCATTCGTGGTGACGAGGGCACCATCACGCTTCAGAATCCCGTTTGGGAAGTGGGCTGCGATACCGTGACTGTCTATAAGCGCGGCAGTTCGCAGCCGGTGGTGATCCAGGGAGAAAAGCCGAACAGCACACTTGCGCACTGGAAGAATTTCCTGGCATGTGTGCGGAGCAGGGAAAAACCGGTAAGTGACGTCGAGTTCGGGTTCCACGTCCAGGCAGCCCTTTGCATGGGGATGCTCTCCTTCCTTCAGAAGAAGGTGGCCCGTTTCGACTCGTCTCGGAACGAAATCCAGTTGATCTGAATCCGGACCTTGCTCAGGAAGGGATGACTGAAGGGATCAGCGTGAGGCTCCCTTCGCGATTTCTCTCGCTTTGGCCTCAATTTCGAGCGCGGTTTTCTGCGCTGCTTCGAAATTCACGGCCGGCGGGTTGCGTTTATGGCCGACGCGAGAAAGCCAGGCTGGTCCCAGAACCTGCCATTTTTCATGTATGAGTTTGAGGATCTCTACCCGAGGCATCTTCGGCTGGTCCGCTCCCCATGCTTCGAGAACCGTGCGCGCCATGAGCCAATGACCTTCATCCCCCGGATGAATCCCGTCGGCGGCCAGGGTAAATCGCGGATTTTCCTTTCTCCCTACCTCCGTACGCTCCAGCATCGGTTTATGCACATCCACGACAGGCAAGGTCTTGCTGCGGAGCGAGCGGATCCAGGTGCCGTAGGGAACCAGCACTTCGCCATCGTAATTGATGTAGGGAGTTTCGTAGCCGAACTGCGGCGCATCCCTGCCGACCACTTTACTCCGAGCTGCAACGGCGTCGAAGGGAGGCGGAGTTAGAAGTACGGCCTTCGCCCCGGCGGCTTGGATCCTGCTGATAAGCTGCCGCATGCCCTCCTGGAACGCGGCGAACCTCTCATCGGAAAAGGGGTGATAGATACCGTCATTCATGCCGTAACAAACTACTACTACATCCGGCTTGGATTTAGTGAGGGCGCTTTCAACGCGGTCATGGATGTTGGGGCGGGGAAAGGGATGAACCGGTTCGGTTAATCCTTCCACCGTCTCGCTGCTCAGCCCGAGCTTGATGACCTCGAACCTCTGCGCAGGAAGATTCTGTATCAGCCATGATTCGATGATTTCCACGTAACGGCCATCCTGTGTGATGGAGTCGCCCAGGAAAACAACACGCTGAGCGTCCTGAAGAAAGAAATCGGCGGCAAAAGTCGAGGAAATGAGGAAGCAAAACAGGGTGGATGAGCAGAGGATTCGTTTCATGATTCATTTGTCCTGAAAGGTGGCTGTTTCCGAGACCCCAAAAGGAATTCAAAGCTGTATCTTATACTTTTTGCGCCGATGCAAAGTGTATTTTGATTTTCACTCCTCCGGTGATTCTGTGATAAAGAAAGTTCCTGAAAGGGGCATACCTGGCATGAATTGGCTGACGATATTGTTTGCGCTTGTGGGCGGATTATTCCAGGGTGGATCGGTCCAGAGTCAGGCACCTCCAAAAAGAGTTCTGCTGGCCGTTGGAGCCCACGCCGGTGACATGGAAATCACCGCCGGCGCGCTCCTGGCAAAACAGGCGAAGGCGGGAGACCGCGTGGTGATTCTCCATCTGACCCTGGGCGAAGGCGGCGACCCGCGCAAAACTCCCCAGCAATACGGGGAGCAGAAACGGAAGGAGGCGGTTGAGGCCGCCAAAGCCATCGGCGCGGAAGTCCTGTTTGGGCCCTACAAGGACGGGGAACTTCCCAATAACGACGAGGTGCGAAGGTACGTCTCGGATGTCATACGCCAAGTCAAGCCCACCCATCTAATCACCCATTGGAAAAACAGCCTGCACAAGGATCACACGACGACTCATGCGGTCGTGACAGATGCAACCCTGATGGCATCGCTCCCGGGTGTTCAAAGCATATTTCCCGCGCATCGCGGCCTCCGATCCATACTCTTCGCGGAGAACTGGGAGGACAAACCCGATTTCAATCCCTACGTCTATGTCGATGTTTCGGATTCGATTCAAGAGTGGGAAAAATGCGTGACACAGTACGAGTTTATCCGGGGAGGCGTATCCAAATACCCCTATCTGGAATACTACAAAGCCTTGCTGAAAGTGCGCGGGGCCGAGGGAGGAATCGGGCTGGCTGAGTGCTTTGATATTGACCCTTACGGGAAAAAACAGGTCTACCGGTCCCTGCCCTGAACTGCAAAAAGCTTTGCCAGCTTTTCCTTCCTGTATCTAAAAATCTTTTCAACGTCTCGAGCGACGAACAGACGCCGAATAATTTCCCCGCCCCATACGGCATAGCGCACATCGTCGATGACGATGGTGCTGCTACCCGAGGCTTCGAAACGGTGCTCGTGGTGCCACATCCTGTAAGGACCCCGGCGCTGTTCATCTACAAAGCGAAAGGGCGGATCCCATTCCGTGATTTCGCTTTTCCATCGCAGCGGGAAACCATGAATTTTGAGCCTGTAATCAATCAACAGCCCTTTCCGCATTTTCAGGTCCGTCTCGGGGAGTATTTCGAAGCTGAGCCAGGGAGGGGTGATTACCTGCAAGTTTTGGGGGCTGGCGAAAAACGGGAAGATCTCATCGATCGGCCGTGGCAGCTCCTGACTCGTAATCAGGGAGAATATTCTCATAGCACCTCCGGGTCGGGCCATGGGTGTTTCGGATACCGGCGCTGCAGCTCTTTTCGAATTGCCGGATAATGTTTTTTCCAAAATCCCGTGAGGTCGCGCGTGACCTGGACGGGCCTTCCATTCGGAGCCAGCAGATGCAGGGTTAATGGCAGGCGCCCGCCGCAGATAGCGGGCGTACGGTGGCAGGGGATGAAGTCCTGCAGCCTTGATTCGATCCATGGCGGCCTTCCGGATTCGTAGTGGATTTTGACCGTCCGCTTCGGATGAATCATGATTCGCTCCGGCGCCTCCCGGCGCAGAATTTCGCGCTGCCTTGCGGCTAATCCTGCCAGGATTCCTTCGCAAAGCGAGACGCTTTTGAGATCCGCCAGCCGGGTTCGCTCGATGCATGCCCTTTCGATGGTTGCCCGGAACAGGTCGGGGCCCACGGAAGGGAATCTCTGGTCCGGATAATGGATCGAGAGGCATTCGAGGCGCACCATCAAGGCTTGCATTTCCTGCTGGTCGGGGAAAACCCCGGGATTCTTAATGGCTGCTTCGGCAAGCATGGCTGCGGCTGCCGGCGATGGCGGCGCGGGATGGATTTTTTCCTCCAGGACGACTTGCCCGTAGGTGGTCCGCCGCTGTTCATCCACGCGGCCGGCCGGTTCGTTCCATACGATCCGGGTTTCTTCTATCAGAAACTCAGGAAACAGGTCCGCAATCCATTCCGGCTCGATTGCGGAAGCGAGCCGCACCCACACGGAGCCCGCTGTTCTGGAGGCCGGTTCGCCGCGGCGTTCCGTGACATCCAGTGCAGCCATCAGCTCAGCTTTGTGTACACCGCTCTCATCGGCAAGCCTCGCGCTGCCGCCTCCGGAGAGCAAGAGTTCTCGCGATGTGGAGGATCGCCTGCGTGCCACGCGATCGGGAAAGGCGGACAATATGGCGATTTGGAGCGCTTCGTCCACCTCCTTGTCCGCATGAGGAGGCAATTTGCGACTGCCGGCGAGGCGTACCAGCTGCGCTTCTGCGCGGCGGACGCGATCCAGGGCGCCCCGATCCAGCTTCATGGCTCGAAGCCGGCCAGGCTCAAAGCCTCCCTTCTCGGCTTCCCGATAGCTGTCCCGCATTTCGAGAAGATCGGAATCTGCATTGTGCCGCGTGACTCTTGTGCGGGACCCTGCCGAAAAGCCTGTCCGGGAATCCGATCTTATGTCCCGCTCCCCGAGCAGCGCGGCGAGGAGGATGCCATCCCTGGAACAGTTCCGGTTTTCGCTTTCGACGATCAGTCGGGCGAGCCGTGGGTGTAAAGGGAAACGGAGCATGCTTCTTCCGGTTGAGGTCAGGCTCCCGTGTACATCCAGTGCTCCAAGCCTGATGAGGATCTCTTCCGCGGCGTCGAGCGCTGCCGTCGGGGGCGGCTCAAACCATGGAAACGCCCGCGGATCCTCAATCCCGGCACCGTGCAGCATAAGGAGGGTTTCGGCCAAATCCGAGCGACGGATTTCAGGAATATCATGCTCGGGGCGGGATTCGAAATCCATCTTCGTATATAGGCGGATCACTCGTCCGTTGCGGGTGCGGCCGGCGCGCCCGGCTCGTTGTGCGGCGGATGACCGGCTGATTTTGACGGTTTGCAGCACAGGAAGCCCGCTCCAGGACGAATGCGAGGCGGCACGTGCCAGGCCCGAATCGATGACCGCCGCAATCCCGGGTATGGTGACAGACGTCTCGGCGACGTTGGTTGAGAGAATTATTTTTATCTTTTCAGACGGACGTATCGCTTCCTCCTGCGCCTCGGCCGGTAGATCGCCATGAAGAGGATAAAGTGCCAATCCTCCATTGGAAACAGTTGCGGATAGAGCCTCGGCAGTCTTTCGGATCTCCGCAGCTCCCGGCAAAAATACCAGCACGTCCCCATCTAATCCTTCGCGGAGGAGGCGCAGCAGAGCAGCACGGGTCTTTTCTTCAAGCTTCAAATCGCTGGCTTTGTCCTCATGATCGATCCTCACGTCGTATAGGGTCCCTTCGCTCCTAATAATCGGGGCATTCCCGAGGAATGCGGCCAGGGGGGCAGCATCAAGAGTGGCTGACATCACCACCATTTTCAGGTCCGGCCGACCCTTTTGTTGCAGCTGGCGCAGGAAGGACAGGGCTAGATCGGTTGTGAGATGACGCTCGTGAAACTCGTCGAGGATGACGGCTGCAACTCCTCGAAGCTCAGGATCCTGTACGATGCGGCGCGAGAGAATCCCTTCCGTGACAAATCGGATCCGTGTGGCGGCGCTGCCGATTTGCTCGAACCGGACTGAATAGCCGACGGTGCCGCCCGGAGTCTGGCCCATTTCCGCGGCTACCCGTCGTGCTGCCAGCCGAGTCGCAAGCCGGCGGGGCTCGAGGATGACGATTTCACCGGGGGCGGCTAACCCTCCGTCGAAGAGGGCGCGAGGCACCCGGGTCGTTTTTCCCGCTCCGGCAGGAGCGGTCAAAACCACCGCCGGCTCGCTTTTCACGGCGGCGACAATCTCGGGCAGGCAGGTATCAATCGGTAAAGGATCCATCGTTGGAGAAACTGAGTCGAAAAGCTCGATTTATAGTATAGCCTCGATCAAACTCGGACCCTGGACTGGAAAACGATTGCCCGAGTTGCTTGGCCAGCTCCTGGGCCGTATCGACTCGCACCGCCGGGACCCCCATTCCGCGGGCCAAGGATACCCAATCCAGGACGGGCCGATCTAGGTCCGTCATTCCGGCCGAAGCCGGACCCGACGCCTGCATTCCTGCCCGCGCCAATTCAATTTTAAGAATGCGGTAGCTGCGATTCGCGCAGATGATGGTAGTGACGTTTAATCCCTCTCGTGCCTGAGTCCAAAGAGCCTGGTTGGTGTACATGGCGCTTCCGTCGGCCTGAAACGCCAGGACCCTCCTGTCGGGGCAGGCCAGGGCTGCGCCCGTGGCGCAGGGAAGCCCCATTCCTATCGACCCTCCTGTGTTGCCCAGGTAGGTGAAAGGCGGCGCTCCGGCCGAAATCTGAAAGTAGGGATGGGCCGAGCTGACGGCTTCATCGACCAGGATCAAGCCTTCCATTTGCATGGAGGCGATGGCCTCCCCCAGACTTTGCGGCGTGATGGGCCCGCTGGGGCAGTGGGGCCGGACGAGAGGAGCGACCGGGCCATTCGCCGGGGCGCCGAGGGAGTCGGCCAAGGATTCCAGTGCATTTGCCGCATTTTCTTCGGGGCGTGCCAGGATGGCGAGCCGGGTGTGCTCGGGAGTCAATCGGCTGGGCAATCCAGGATAGCCGAAGAATGCGACAGGCTCCGTGGCCCCTGCGAGTATCAGGAATTCGAATTCAGCCAGGCGCGCCAGAGCCTGCTCAGGGAAATAGGGCACCCGTTCGACTGCCGGAAGACCCGCGCCCCTTTCAAGCCGAGCGAGGAATGTCCCGGCGATAATGCTGCAGCCCGTGGCGGCCGAGATCCGCGCCGCTGCCAGCAGACCCGGGCGGAACAGTGCCTGTGTGCCCAAGAGCAAGGCGACGCGCCTGGATTTCTTCATGATTGCGCGGACGGACTCGAGAGCTTCTCCTGAGACAGGCGCCAACTCTTTCGCTGCTTCTGGAATTTCCACCGGTCCCTCTGCTTCCCCTGATTGACAATCCATCGGAACAATGAGAGTTGCCACATGGCCCCCTTGGGTGCGGGCAGCCGCCAGGGCTTCGGCGAAATCATGCGGGAGGCTGCGGGCGCTGGCGGAGGTGCGCACCCATGCTGAAACCGGTCGGGCCAGCGCAGCGATATCGGAAGTGAGCGGCGCATCCGCAGATATATGCCAGGTCATATGCTCACCGACGAGATTCACTATCGGCGAACGCGCCCGGCGGGCATTGTGAAGATTGGCAATTCCATTGGCCAGGCCCGCTCCGTGGTGGAGCAAGGTAAGGGCTGGCCTGCCCGTCATCCGCGCATAACCGTCGGCAGCTCCAGTGCACACCCCTTCAAACAGGCCCAGGACCGATCGGAAACCGGGGATGGTTTCGAGAGCTGCCACCAAAGGCAATTCCGTTGTTCCGGGATTTGCCAGGCACAGTTCAATGCCCGCTTGCTTCGCTGTCAGGATCAAAGCCTCCGCTGCTTTCATATCTACTTGTCCAGGCTGGGGCTGCCGCTGACCTTCGGGTTCGAGACGGGTCCGGTCAGGGCGCGCATGACGGCTTCCAGGATGGATTGCCGGGCTTCTTCAACTAATGTGTTTTTGCGGGTCGGGTGCACGCGATTCGTCAACAGGATGATAAACACTTCCCTAGGCGGATCGATCCAGATGGAGGTCCCGGTAAAGCCGGTATGGCCAAAGGCTTGAGGTGAAAAAACCCGCTCCGTCCACTTCCCGGGCACGGGCTTACCCCAGCCGAGGCCGCGTCCTCCTTCGGGAGATCCCTGCAGCGCCGTAAAACGCGCGATTGTTTCGGGATTAAAATAGCGGCGATGATCATAAAAACCGCGGTTGAGAAGAGTCTGGGCGAAGATCGCAAGGTCGTGAGCCGTGCTGAACAGTCCCGCATGGCCTGCGACACCCCCCATGGCAAATGCGTTTTCATCGTGAACTTCCCCGCGAATAATTCGATTGCGCCATGGATCGTCTTCTGTCGGGGCAATGCGCGGCAGCAGATTCTTTGCGGGTCTATATTCCGTCGATTTCATGCCCAAAGGGCCGAACAACCTGTCGGCAAGGATCTTTTCGAGCGGGCGCGCCGATGCTCTCGCAATAATCTCGCCGGCAAGGATCATGCTAAAGTCGCTGTAGACCGATTTGGTGCCCGGCGCATATTCGAGCGGGACGTCGAAAATCAGCTTCAAAATGGCATTGTAGCCCTTGGCTTCCAGGTAGAGCGGCTTAAAAGCCGGCAGCCCGGCTGAGTGGGTGAGCAAATCAATAACTTTGATCTTTTCTTTTCCCTCACCTTTGAATTCGGGCAGATAGTCCTGGACGGGGGCGTTCAGAAGGAGTCGTCCGGATTCAACCAGCATCATGGCTGCCGAAGTCGTTGCGACGGCCTTCGATACCGACGCAAGATCATAAATGGTGTCGCCGGTGACTGCCGCGGAGGCATTGGAGTAGTCCAGCCGTCCCGCAGCGGTATCAAGCACGACGGATCCCCGATAACCCACGACCAGGGCTGCGCCGGGGAATGCTTTCTTTTCGACGTAATCGGCGAGGACCTGCTCGGTTTCCCTGAAGGCGTCTTCCGGCAATCCCATCTCCTGGGGAGGTTTTTTTCCCAAAGTCAAATCAAGCCGGGGCAACTGCACGCCGTCTCCAATCCTGGCATATTCCGGGATGGATACAGGCATTCTTCCGGTGATGGCAATTTCCCCGGAAAGAGCTTTGGCGACGGAGGAGAAGGAAACGTCCGCGTAGCTGAAACTGCAGATGTATCCTGCGACCTTCGGGACCGCCCGCAAAACGTAGGGATTTCCGAAGGCGAGCAGCATGACCGGCTTGCCTGATGCCTGGAGCTTCTCGATTGCCTGCCTGTGATTTTCCGGCATCGCAAGGCTTCCCTTTCCAGAAATCACCCGGACCAGCGTGCTGCACAGGATGATGTCGGAATCCGAGGCGGTTTTTATAATTCCGCGAATCATCTCATCGGGAGTCCTGGCATCAATAGTTCCCGATCGCAGCGAAGGAAATCTGCGTCTTAAATCTGCCTGGAATGCCGTGCCCGGGGAAGGATCCGAGTCCGATGAGAGAACGAGGCTGTAGATTTTCTGCGCCTTGAGCGGATTGAGAGGCAGCAGGTGCTGGTCGTCCCTCACCAGGGTTATTGCCTTTTCCGCCATTGTTTGGGCCAGTTGCTGGCTTTCGGGGGAAGCGATAATTGCGGCGATCGGATCGAGGGGAGTCACCCGCTTTTTGTGCAGTCCCAAGGCGGTCTTGGCGCTCAGCACTCTTTCCACCGATTGATCAATCCGGGCAACCGAAATGTCCCCGCGCTCCACGGCGCGCACCACCTCGTTGATTGCCACTTCAGTGTCCGGTGGCAGCAAGAGCAGGTCGGCTCCGGCCTGAAGGGCTCGAACTGCGGCCAGCCCTCCCCAGAATCGCGTGGTGATGCCTCCCATTTCCATGGCGTCGGTGACAACCAGCCCCTTGAAATGCAGTGTGTTTCGGAGCAGCCCGGTCAGGATCTTCGGTGACAGTGTTGCTGGCGTGCCGCTCTCACCGGTTATTTTGGGAACGGCGACATGCGCGGTCATGATGGAGTCTACGCCAGCGGCAATCGCGGCGCGAAACGGCACCAACTCCACTGTGTTCAACCGTTCCTCGTCCGAGGCTACGACTGCGAGCCCGATATGAGTATCGGTTGCGGTATCGCCATGCCCCGGAAAATGCTTGGCGGTGGTCATGACTCCGTTATCCCTGGCCCCCCGAATGTAGGCTGAGCCCAAGCGGGCTACCAACTGCGGATCCTCCCCGAATGACCTTATATTGATGACTGGATTGTCCGGGTTATTGTTTACATCCATGACCGGCGCATAGATCCAATGGACACCCATGGCCCGAGCCTCTCTGGCGGTAATGGCTCCCTCGCGGTATGCCAGTTCCTCGGAACCTGCGGCGCCCAAGGCCATCGTCCACGGGAAAGAGGTGGTATCTGCTATGCGGAACGAAGCGCCCCGTTCGAAGTCAGCCGAGACCAGCAGCGGCAGCGCGGATGCTTTTTGCAGGTCATTGAGAAGCACTGCGGATTCATAGACATTTCCAGCAAAAAGGATTACGCCGCCTACCCGGTTCTGCCGCACTTCTTTTTCTAGATCGAGGAACTCCCGGCTCTGATGGTTCAGAAACTTGCCGTTTACCCTGACGGCTATCAACTGGGCCACCTTGTCCCGGAGCGTCATGGCTTTCATCGTTTTTGCGATCCAGGACTTGTCCGGGTTCGCGAATTTGTAGGTCGCTACGGGTTGGGTTACCGGGCGCTTCGCCGCAGGAGATACAGCAGTTGCGGAGTAGACAGAACACAAAAGAACCGCGAAGCAAAAACCAATCCGTTTTGATTTCATAACTTAACCTGAGAAAAGATCAAATCCCTGAATATGGAGTCGGAAGCATACTATCACAGCAAGCCCGAACCCTAGCCGGAGCGGAAGCGGACCGGCGAAGGGGACGCACATTTTATAAATCCACAATGGGAACGAATCATGTTATTTTTCGAGGCGGCATCATGACGATTCGCCCGTGATACGATTACCGAAATATCCGGGCGCGGCCGGAGGGGTGCCGTAAACGGCTGAGCAATTGATAAAAAGAACCTTCGCTTCTAGGAGCGAGCGGTTTCCGCCCGGCCTCCGGAGCCCCACGATTGGTCCGGGATATCGCGGAAACTGAAATGGGAAAAACCTCTTGAGGTAATATCAGGGCAGATCACCATGGATCAGATTCAACCCATTGTTGTTCCGACCATACCGTTCCCGGATCAGAGGCCGGGAACCTCAGGCCTTCGCAAGAAGACCCGGATATTTCTAACCCCGGGCTATCTTGAAAACTTCATTCAGTCCACTTTTGATGCGATCGCCGAGGAGGTCCAGGGGGGCCTTGCGGGACGCACTCTTGCCGTCGGTGGCGACGGTCGCTATTTCAATCGTCAGGCCATCCAGACCATTTTGAAAATGGCGGCCGCCAACGGTTTCGGCCGTATCCTGGTCGGGAGATCCGGTCTGCTCTCCACTCCGGCGATGTCCGCGATCATCCGAAGAAGGGGCACGCTGGGCGGCCTGCTGCTTACGGCGAGCCATAACCCCGGGGGCATTGACGCCGATTTCGGGGTGAAATACAACATGCAGAACGGCGGCCCCGCGCCGGAGCGGGTTACCGAAAGGATTTTCGCCAGGAGCCGTGAAATAAAGCGCTACCTTACCCTGCAGTCATCCGATATCGACCTGGATCGCGAGGGCACTTTCGAGCTCGGAGGGACTGAGGTTTCGATCATAGATCCCATGGCGGATTACACCGCTGTGATGGAACAGCTGTTCGACTTTGAAACCCTGTCCGGCCTTTTCCGCAAGGGCTTCCGCCTTGTCATTGATGCGATGCATGGTGTCATGGGCCCGTATGCCCGCCACATTTTCGAATCTCGGCTGGGTGCTCCCAGAGGCACCGTGATCCATGATATTCCGCTGGAAGACTTCGGCGGTCACCACCCGGACCCTAATTTAGCTCACGCCGCAGAATTGGTGGAGCGGATGATGGGCCCCAACGCCCCCGATTTCGGAGCAGCGTTTGATGGGGACGGTGACAGGAACATGGTTCTGGCTCCGGGGCTTTTTGTAACTCCCGGAGATTCGGTTGCGATTATTGCCGAGCATGCCAGGACATCCATCCCCGGCTACCACCAGGGCCTTGCTGGAGTCGCCCGGTCGATGCCGACCAGCTCGGCACTGGACCGGGTGGCGCGCAGCTTTTCCATCCCCTGTTATGAAACTCCAACCGGCTGGAAATATTTCGGCAATCTCATGGATGCGGGAATGTGCACCATTTGCGGTGAGGAGAGCTTCGGCACGGGTTCCGACCATGTGAGGGAAAAAGATGGGCTTTGGGCGGTTTTGAGCTGGTTATCGATTCTGGCCTCGACCGACAAAAGTGCCGTGCAGGTGGTTCAGGACCATTGGGCGCGATTCGGCAGAAGCTACTTCCAGCGCCGTGATTTTGAGGCTCTTTCCTCGGGGCCCGCTTCGGAAATGATCGAATCGTTGCGGGGAAGGCTGTCTGAAATTCAGGGAATGATCGTCTGCGGATCCGAAGTGACTCGCGCCGATGATTTCGAGTATATCGATCCCGTCGACGGGAGCTTAACCCGTCAGCAAGGTGTGCGTATTTTTCTGGCGGATGGATCTCGAATCGTTTGTCGGTTTTCGGGTACCGGCACGGAAGGCATGACGTTGCGCCTCTACCTGGAGCGTTTCCGTACCGATGGGACGGAACCGCTCGATCCCCTTGTAAATCCTTTGGCAGAGGCTGCGCTCAAGATTATCCGCCTGAAAGAGTTTTGTGGACGGGATCAAGCAGACGTGATCACTTGAATCCGATGAATGTGATCCAAATGGGAACGGCGCTTTTTTCCAGAGGGGTAGCAGGATGCGAAATTTGATCATTGTGGGATCGGGACCAGCGGGTTTCACTTCAGCCATTTACGCCGCGCGCGCCGACCTGGCGCCGCTTATGATTGCCGGCGAGCCGAAAGGAACGCAACTTCCCGGAGGACAGCTGATGTTGACCTCCGAAGTTGAAAATTTCCCAGGGTTTGCCCAAGGTATTTCAGGACCGGAATTGATGGAGCAGATGCGGAAGCAGGCGGAGCGATTCGAGGTTGAAATCCAGGAGCTTGATGTCGAGGAAGTCCGCTTCAAACCAGGAGGCCCTTTCCAACTCCGCCTCCAGGACCGGTGGGAAGAATGCCGGAGTGTTATCCTGGCTACCGGTGCTACAGCCAAATGGCTCGATTTGCCAGACGAGATGAAATACCGGAACCGAGGCCTCTCGGCCTGCGCAGTGTGCGACGGCATGTTTTTCAGAGGGCAGGAGGTCATGGTGGTGGGTGGTGGTGACACCGCCGTCGAGGAAGCCCTCACTTTGGCGCATCACGCCAGCAAGGTCATCATTGTTCACCGGCGCGATTCTCTCCGGGCGAGCAAAATCATGCAGGACAGGGCCAAATCCAACCCGAAAATCTCCTTCATGTGGAACTCCGTACTGACGGGGTATAGCGGCCAAAACGCGCTCGAAGCGGTTCAGGTGAAAAATGTCGTGACGGGCGATGAGAAAACGGTGACCATCGGCGGCGTATTCATGGGAATCGGGCACCAGCCCAATACAGCCTTTTTGAAAGGGGTGATTGACTTGGATCCGCAAGGGTATATCGTCACCCGCAATAATGTAGAAACGAGCATGGAGGGCGTTTTTGCTGCCGGAGATGTTCATGATCCTGAGTTCAGGCAGGCCATTACTGCCGCCGGATTCGGTTGCATGGCGGCTTTGAAAGCGGAACGATGGCTGGCGCTGCAACATTTCGCGCAATCTCAGGGAGCGTAATGGCAGCCGCCCTCATTCATCCGGCAAAGCGGGGCAAATAGAGCTTTGAAGCCCAAAGTGACAGGTCCCGCAATGGTCTATTATGTCAGCGCGCACGGTTATGGCCATGGTGTGCGTTCGACCGACATCATCCGGGCTCTCAATCGGCTTTGCCCGGAACTCACGGTTCATGTTGTTACTAATCTGCCGTCCTCATTCCTTCTGAATCGCATCGACTCAGGTCTGAACATTTTCCATGGCGGGGCTTTTGATTTCGGCATGGCTCAGCTCGATTCCATACGTGTGGATGTCGAGCACAGCCTGGCTGGAATTGAGGCTATCTACTCTAAGCGGGAGGATCTCATCCGGCAGGAGATGGACTTTTTCTTAAAGAACTCGATCCAGCTGGTTGTTGCCGATATACCCGCAATCCCGTTGGAAGCTGCAGCCAGGGCCGGGCTGCCGGGAATTGCCGTCGGCAACTTCGGGTGGGACTGGATCTACTCCCAGTTTGCGGAGCGAGACTCACGGTGGACCGTCATGGTTGATGCCATCCAGCAAGGGTACCGTTCTGCCGACTTGCTGCTTCGGCTTCCTTTTGCTGAACCGATGAGCGTTTTTCGCAGAATCGAAGACGTTCCCGTGGTGGCTTCGCCCGGACGTCAGCGTCGCGAAGAGATTGCGGCCATGACCGGCGCACGCCTCGACCGTCCCTGGATCCTCTTGTCATTTACGACACTGGATTGGGACGAGGAAGCTCAGGACCGAGTGGAGAACTGCCGCGACCACGAGTTTTTTACTGTACTGCCCCTGGCATGGCTCCGCTCCAATATCCATGCCATCCATCGCGAGCAGGTATCCTTCGGCGACGTGGTCGCCTCCGTGGACGCGGTCATTTCGAAACCAGGTTTCGGCATCATTTCCGATTGTGTCGTGAGCGCCAAACCCCTGATTTACGCCGATCGCAAGGATTTCAAAGAATACGATGTGCTCGTCGAGTCCATCCAGAAATTCCTAAAAAATGTTCACATTCCAGCTGGACGCCTTTATCAGGGGGAGCTCCGCGAGGCCCTGGATCAACTTGTTCACGCCCCGGAGCCTCTCCTGAAGCCTGCCATGGGAGGGGCCGAATTTGCGGCTCGCAGGATGATCCAGTATCTTGATTGCCGGTAAAACCGCGCGGGCAAGGCAGCGGCCTCGGATTTTCCGGTGTTTCAACGCTCAGGCGGAATCGTGGCCCGGGTTTCGGTATTTAAAAACCGATATACCCGCCTTCGCATGCAACCGTTATGCTTTCCCGTATTCCTCGACCGCTTCATAGAGAGCGAGGATTTTGGCGGTAGATGTGTTTGGCTGGATGTTGTGGCAGGGCGCGACTATATATCCTTTGCATCGTTTGAACAGCGAAATATTCGTGGCAACTTCATGCCGTACTTCATCCTCGGTCGCAAAGGGAAGCGTCGTCTGGTTGTCAATCCCGCCGTGAAAGACCAGCGACTCTCCGAAATCGCGGGCCAGCCCCTCCCGCTCCATTCCACGGCATCGCCATTGGATCGGATTGAGGATGTCGATTCCGATCTCGATCAGGTCGGGAATCAGAGGCCGGATGGCTCCGTCATTGTGATGAAAGACTTTAAGCCCGAATTCGTGGACCAGTTGAATCATCCGGGCCAGCCGCGGTTTGATCAACCGGCGGAACACCGCGGGACTGATTAGCAGGGAGTCCTGGGTTCCCAAGTCCTCTGCGACATAAACCATGTCGGAGCGATCGCCAACGAGCCTGAGGATTCGCCGGATCAGTTCCTCGTGGATGAAATGGATGTGCTCAAGAATGCAATCGGCGAGGCCAGGATTCTCGATCAGATCTTCCAGGGATTGTTCCATTCCACGCAGGCGGCAGTACAGGTAGAAGGGTTCATAGCATCCGGCGACAATCGGATAGTCCCTCCAGGTCTCGCACTGAGCCGGCATACTGCTGATATCCCAATCGTCGGGAGCCGGCCAGGGGAACTTTTCCACATCATGAAAATCGCGGGCCTTTGCCAACGGGTGGGAAGCCACTTCCTCATAGCTGCCGAGCCCCTCGCCGTAGGCGATTTGGCGCGTTCTGATCTGCCAGGTCCTGTATTGCGACTGAATGTGCCAGCTGTCCTCCCCGGTTTTTTTGCTGACGGGAGACAGGCGCACCGCTTTGTCGATTCCCAGACGCTCATACAGCTCCCGCTCGTCGGCGCAGCGGAGCTCTTGCATTAAACGGGCTGTAACTTCATCGGTCGCCCAGAAATCGCAGGGAACCCGGTCCGGGGCTTCACCGGCGAGAACGGCCTTCCACCTCTGCTTAGGTGTGATAGACATAGATGAAAACGCCGGCAGACATGTGCATGGCGTTCACAACACATAGGAGGTGCCTGCACCGTTTTGATACTTTCCGAGTCGCTCCAGCCGCGACCAGCGGACCAAAGAGATGATATGACAAAATCTACCGAAACACAGGATAAACTAGCGGATTAGCGGACGTCCGGGCCAAGAATGTACTCTGATGAGCCCAAGTCCTATGATCCCTGCCTCGACGCAGAATGGCAAAACCAATCACGAGTATCTGAAGACCGAGGCGACAAACTGCGGCAAGGAGACTGTGAGGAAACACATACTCTGGGGATGGATTTCATGATCTGCTCCTTAGCGCTGCGGTGTCTTTGCCACCTCAGCTGCAAGCGTGGGCTTCCGCAACGCGCAGAAGTTGGCGCTCTTGGGATCGGAGGTTGCTTCAGTTGGGCGGGATTACATCAGAATCGGAGGGTATAATAACAAACTCGCTCGGTTTGTCGCAGGTGTTCTAACATAACCTGGTCGCCGGCGTTCCTGTAGATCAAAATGGCCATGGGCAATATGAGAAAATCCTGTGGTTAGAAGATTTGGAGGAGTGACAAATGAAATCATATCGCAAGGTGCTTGAAGTCAATATTCCATCACGAATGGCGTTTCTTAACATAACCTCCCAGGTGAATGCGGCCCTCAAGGAAAGCGGCATCCGCGAAGGCCTTGCGCTCGTCAACGCGATGCACATTACTGCCAGTGTTTTCATCAATGACGATGAACCCGGCTTGCACGAGGACTATGCAAGGTGGCTGGAACAACTGGCGCCTTTTGATCCCAGCCCGCAGCGATATCACCACAACCGTACGGGCGAAGATAACGGAGATGCGCACCATAAACGACAAATCATGGGCCGCGAGGTGGTGGTGGCTGTAACAAATGGGGCGTTGGATTTTGGGCCGTGGGAACAGATCTTCTACGGCGAGTTCGATGGCAGGCGCAAAAAGCGGATCTTGATCAAGATCCTCGGCGAGTGAGCCGGGGTGAGCTTTAGAGCAGCGCCCACTGCGTCACGGTTCGATTCCATCATGCAGGTTACCGCAAAGCATCTTGCCGCGGTTTCGCATCTTTCAGTTTTCTTTATCGGATCCCGAATCGCGTCGAAACCGCTTTATGAGGAAATAAAGGGCTACGGCTAAAGCCAGCGCTGCCAGGATGGCGACGTAGTGAGACTTGATTACTTGCGCCGCCTGATTGCCGAAACGGGCTCCCAGCCATGCCAGCGCAGAAAAGCGTATCAGCCTGCCTACCAGTATGGCCCCCGCGAAGGATGGAATCGGCGCCCGGAATACCCCGGCCGCCAGAATGACGGGTTTGGTGGGAAAGGGAGGCGGCATAGTTACCGATACGAATGCAGCCCATGTTGAGTTGCGCTCAATCATCTTCATGACGCGCTCTCTTTTTTCTTTCGAGACCTTGGCCAAGGCCAGATTTCCCCCAGCTCGGCCTATCCGGTAGAGAATCAAGCATCCGATCAAGGACCCGACCGCCGCGGCCAGCACGATCCAGGGTGCCTGCGAGGGATTGCGCCAGGACAACAGCAAAATGACCGCATCCGGACCACCGACCATGGGAACAGCCGCGGAATCCAGCAGTGCAATCAAGAACAATCCCGGCACGCCGAGGTAAACCAAATATTGGGTGAGCCGATCCAGAAATCGCACCTGGCCTCCTTGATTACTTCGTATTATTCAATCGATGAATCCCGGAAGGCCCCATTCTCCCGGCCTGAACTCCTCCAGACTTCGGAGGATCTGATGGGCGCCGGGATAGGCGCTGGATTCCATGCACGGGTCCGGGACTGCGATAGCATACATTCCCGCTGCCCGTGCCGCTTCTACGCCGGCCGGAGAATCTTCGAAAACCAGACAGCGTGCCGGTTCGACATTCATTCTTATGGCGCATTCCAAAAAAATGTCGGGAGCCGGCTTGCCCCGATGAACAGCTGGATCGTCTCCGCTGATGAAGCAGTCAAAAATGGCAAACCATGCCTTGTGGCGTCTGGTTTTAATGTCGAAGTACCGCCGGTCTGAACTCGTGGCGATTCCCTGGGGCACCCTGTTTTGATGGAAGTGGCGTGTGAGCCTCAGGGCGCCCGGCATCGGCTCGGACAGCGGGAACAACTCTTCAAGCAGAGACTTCCGGATTTCCAGCCATTGATCCGGGGTCAAAGGCAGGTCCAGCGCTTGTGTGATGATGCGTGCCGATTCTTCGGCCCGGCGTCCGATGGTTTTGGATTTCAGCGTCCAGTCAAATACTTTCCCGTAGCGCGCAGCGATCTGTTTATAAGCTTCCAGGTAATAGCGTTCCGAGTCAATCAGAAGCCCGTCGACATCGTATACAACGTGAGTGACACTACCTCTTTTCGGCATGAGATCCATTTACACCAGCAACCCTACGAGTATGTCATACAGCGCATGTGCCGCCGCGGTCACCCCGAAGCCGCGAGTTACAAAAATCGCGGAAAAATAGAGCCCTCCGAAGGTGCGCTGAATAAAACTCCCGATGGAGAAGGAGTCGGCAGCCGGTCCGACATAGTGGAAAAGCGAAAAAAGCAGCGCAGCTGTCACGGCTGCCAGGACAACTGCAGCGGTTTTGCCGGTTTTCAGCAGGCGGGGAAAGATAAGAAGCAGCGCTCCCAGCAAAAAAAAGCGGAACACGAGCTCCTCGTAGATTCCGGCACCACAGTACAACACCAGCCTTTGAAACACCCCTCGGGTACTGATAACGCCGGTCGCGCGGCTGAGGTGGACGGAAATCCAGCCGAAAGCCAGAAACAGGAGACCGGCAAAGAAGCAGCTTTCGAGGAACATAAAAAACAACTTAGTCGAATCCACGGTCCAGCTTTCTCTGGTCCGGATCTGCCAAATGACAAAACAGCCGAGGACGACGAGAACAGATGCCAGGGCTGAATGTATGGATAAAAGGCTCAGGAGCCGAATGATCAGGGCATCGGCGCCGTTGATGTAGGTGGTTCTGAACAAATAGGTCCCGGCATGATAAACAGCAAAAAAGGGAAACAGCAACGCGGCCGAATAGATCGGCCGGCGGGTTTCCCGGAGATAGGATTGGAGCTTTTTTACCATAGGCGCGACATCATACCTCATCCTAGCTTGCAGGTCAGCTGATTGGCAATTAAGTCGGCATATTTGGTATCCTTGGACTTCAACGTGGGGAAAGAATGATCAAAGACACTCTGGGCAGGCCAATCAAAGACCTTAGGCTTTCAGTTACTGACCGTTGCAATTTCCGATGTTCGTACTGCATGCCACTCGACAAATATCAGTGGATCGAGCGAAGGGAGATCCTTTCCTTCGAGGAAATCGCGAGACTGGCGCGGATCTTTATCAGCCTGGGTGCGGAAAAGATTCGTCTGACCGGTGGGGAACCACTGCTGCGCAAGGGCCTGGAGCGACTGGTTTCTCTCCTGCTGCCCATGGGGGTCAAGGACCTCTGTCTCACCACCAACGGATTTGCCCTGCCCGAGAAGGCCGCGGCGCTCGCGGCCGCCGGCCTGCGCCGCATCAACGTGAGCCTGGACTCGCTCGACCCTGAGAAATTCCAGAGGATCACCCGCTGCGACGGTCTGAAGCGCGTGCTGGACGGGATCTTTGAGGCTCGCCGTTGTGGAATGGAACCGATCAAAATCAATACGGTAATCGTACGGGGCGTCAACGATGACGAAATCGTTCCGCTCGCCGAGTTTGCCCGCACCAACGGTTTCCCTATCCGTTTCATCGAGTACATGGATGTCGGCAATGCCAACAGCTGGGAATCGGAAAAAACCGTCAGCAAACGGGAAATTCTCGAGAGGATTCACGCTTATTCACCTATCCGCGAAATCGGGAGATCCGAGGAAAGCTCGACCTCTGTGGATTATGAGTTTTCCGATGGCAGCGGCGACATTGGAGTGATTGCGTCCGTCACCGAACCATTCTGCACCGGATGCACTCGGGCCAGATTGACCGCCGACGGGATGCTGGTGACCTGTCTCTTTTCGGATCGCGGGGAGGACCTTAAAATCCTCTTGCGCGGCGACGCCTCGGACGAAACTATCCTCGACAAAATTCAATCCCTCTGGCAATTGCGCGGCGACCGCTATTCGGAAGAAAGGCTTGCGGCCATGACTTCGCCCTCGGGATACCGGCCCGAAGCCCGCAGGAAGATCGAGATGATCTCTCTTGGAGGGTGAGGGGGGATACTCTTCTATTCTATGCTTCGCTGACGAGCCGGCAGAACTCCGCGACATCATCCCAGGAGCAGCTAAAAGAGAATCCCGTGCAGCAGCGATGCCAAAACGGAAAGAGCGGTCGCGGTCATCAAGCCGATAGCGATCATGGAATGGCCGATTGTCTCCGGCTTGAAAGGATCCAGGACACGGGCGACGACATAGCCGCCAACGAAGCCCCCGAGGTGAGCGTAGTTGTCGATTCCAGGCATCACAAGGCCGAAAACAAACATCACCACGGCATACCCCATGGCCTGGCCACGAATTTGGCTGCTGCCGCTGCGGCGCCCATAAAACACGAGAGCTCCCAAAAGCCCGAATATCGGCGCGGAAGCTCCGATCGTAAACCTCGCCCCCTGAAAAACCGGCAAGGGAATAAGCGGCGCAAAAGCGCCGGCGAAGCTGCTGAGCGCGAACCCGCAGATGGATGAAACGGTGTAAATGATGGCCATCCGCGGCATTCCGTATAGCTCACCCGCGGCCGGGGCAAGCTGCCGGACCCACATCAGGTTAAATACGATATGAAGCAGTCCGCCGTGCAGCCATCCCGCGCTGAGGACTGTCCACCAACGGCCATAGCCAAATACGGGCAAGGCTCCGCTGGCGCCGAAGCGAAAGAGGCTGTGGAGGCTGGGAGAGAGAATGTTGAGCCCGCTCATGCCGATGCCCTTGATATCCACCAGCAGGGTTGCCAGATAAAGTGCCGCGCATCCCCAGACCACGAAAGTCGTAAATCCCAGTTCATGCCCCAACCGCCTCAGGAACGGGGCAAAGCCGAACATACCGGGATTCTTCCGCCCGCAGTTCAGGCAGACTTCGTCTTGAACTCCCACCAACTTGCCACAGGAAGCGCAAAGTACCGCCCCACTTTTTTTTCTTCCAAACATCCCACCCCCAGTCCATGAATTTGAAGTGTATCTAAAAGCCGGGACCGAATCACGACTTTCCACAGAGCCTCTTTCATGCTTCGCGGTTCAAACCTTGCTCTGGTCCAAAGCGATGTTAAACTCGGTCCGCGAGGTGATTCATGAAACGGACCAGTCGCAGAACCTTCATCAAAGCCACAACGGGAACAGTGGCGGTGGCCTCTTCGGTTCCACGTTTGATGCCGGCTGATTCACGCGCCCTCGATGGATTCCAGATCGCCGCCCGCCACGCCCTTGTTCGAACGATTCCTACGCCCGATTTTTTCGAAGGGATGCTGCTGGGAAATGGAGATGTCGGAGTCTGCGCAACCGTTCGCCCCGACGCTTTGGGGCTCCACATCGGCAAGGAGGATTCATGGGATATCCGCGTCAGCGAAGAGCATTACCGGGAAGTACTGCCGTTTGACCGACTGATGGAACTCTGGAAGCGCGCCGGGGAGGAAGCCAAGCGGGATGGCAAGCCCGATATGATCCATCTTGAAAACAGCATTCCCGAGCTGCGGAAATACAACGAAAAGGTCACGGAGTCCTACCGGAAACCCTGGCCACGTCCTTGGCCCTGCGGGATACTCTGGATTCATTGGGATCCGCGAAAAGTCCGGTTGATCCGGCAAACCCTGGATCCTTCCTGCGGCATTCTTACCTTGGATCTGGAATGCAGTGACCTGAAGGGGAAGGTCTGGAATTCGCAAATTCTTTGCCTGGTATCATGGGGTACAAACCACATCCACTTGAGCAGCACTGCCGATGTGCCGGTGGACTCCATCGCTTATTATCCGAATCGGGAGAAAGAGGCCGGGCTGCCTGATCCGGCTACGACCGGCGGAGTCAATGCTGGCGCCGCCTGGTTCACATGCTTTCAGCATTTTCCGGCCCTTGCGCCATCAGCCGAACAGCCTCATCCCCCGCAATCCGATCTGGATCGTAATTTTTCGCTGCACGGCTGGGTGCAAGGCGAGTGGAACCTCGCATCCTCAGCGGGACGGCAGGTCCTGAGCCGACCAGGAATGGAGGCAGTCAGAGTTGATTTAACCCTTTTCACTTCCAGGGATCACAAGGACAGTGCATCTCATGCCGCCGGAGAAGTTTTGCGCCTTTCGCAGTACCCTGTTTCGCGCATTCGGCAGGAGGCAGAAGCGCATTGGAAGACATTCTGGTCCCGTTCCGCGGTCCTTCTTCAGGACAAGGAACTCGAAAGGCTCTGGTACCACAACCAATATTTCCTGGCCTGCTGCCTGCGTGAAGGAAAGGTCGCTCCGGGGCTTTTCGGCAACTGGACCAGCGGGAAAATCGGCACAGCCTGGCATGGCGACTACCACATGAACTACAACACCCAACAGGTTTTCTGGGGTGTTTTTTCCAGCAACCACGCGGACCAGCACCTGCCGTACGTCGAGTTGGTGGAGAGTTTGCTCCCCATGGCGGAAGATTTTGCCAGGGAGAAAATGGGGATGCCGGGCGCTTTTTTCCCGCATTCGGCCTACCCTGTCCCCAGTCGTACGATGCCCTATCCGGCGCTCCCATGGGGCTATGAAATCTGCGAGACCCCCTGGACCGTGCAGAGCCTCTGGTGGCACTACCTTTATACGCAGGACATTTCGTATCTTCGCCGTGTCTACCCCCTGCTGCTTGCGGCCTGCAGATTTGTCTCGGCTTATTTGAAACCGGAAGCTGATGGGAAATATCATGTAGTCCCGACGGTTTCCCCCGAGAATTGGGGCTGCACTGTCGATTTCCGGCTCAACCGGGACTGCATCATGGATCTGGCGCTGATCGCCTTTCTTCTGGACGCCGGCGTCGAAGCCTCCCGGATCCTTTCGCTGGATTCCGGCGAGGCGGCGCGATGGAGGGATATCCGCTCGCGCCTGGCTCCGTATCCAAAAATCGAGGGTCCCTACGGCGAGGTTTGGCTGGACGTTCTCGGGGCCCCTGCCGAGTTTATTTACAATGTTCCGGTGACCCTGGCCCCGGTTTTTCCGGGCGAACAGGTCGGGCTGCATTCGCCTCCGGAAGAACTTGAGTTTGCCCGGCGGAGCGCCAGGCTGGTGCGGCTCGAAGGGGGGAACGATCTCGTGTACCAACCCCTCATCCGCGCAAGGCTGGGAATCCTCGACCTGGAATGGTTTAAGAACGAAGTCCGGTATTGCAGCCTTCCGAACGGCATCTGCAACGATCGCGTGCGTCAGATTGGAGGGCGATACTCTGATCAGACGAATCCCGATTTTATGATGAAAATGGGGGTTTGGATCGAGAACCTTTCGTTGCCGGCTGTGCTCAATGAATGTATGCTTCAGAGCTATCGGGGGACGATACGGTTGTTCCCCAATGCAGAGGGGCTGGGGCCGGCTCAATTCTCTGGTTTGCGAACTGTCGGCGCTTTTCTTGTCAGTGCCGTCTGGGATGGCCGCAGCGTGACCAATCTTGAACTCCTGAGCGAAAAGGGCGGGGTTGTCCGCATAGTAAATCCCTGGGAGACCGACAAGATCGCGGTGAAACGGCTGAGAGACTCCGCAGCGATTGCGTACCGGTATGAAAAAGGTGTCCTGACTTTCAATACTTCTGCGGGGGACCGATATACACTTGGTCGGGCTTGATGCAGGCATGACCGGGATAAAACCAGAATAAATCCATTTCTCCAAGGTATATCCCGCTGAGTTGTATCCGAGATTTGTTGACAGCGGGGCAATAGTTTTTCTAGTGTCTATCCATATGATGCCTTCTTGGCTTTCTTCGATTCGCGGACAAGTGCCCAGGGGAATTTCCTTCGCTCTCGGCCTGATCCCAATTGCAGCCCTGATTTTGTTCTGGTGGTTCTTGACACGGGGAGCGCCCGAGGAAAGAGTCCTCGGGCCGACGATCTTGCCCAGCCCTACGGAAGTGATTTCGAGCCTTGGTGAGCTCCTCACCTCCCGCGATCAGGACAGCCGGACTTTGTTCGACCATATCGGGATCAGCCTGAAGCGGGTGGGGTTGGGATTTCTCCTGGCGCTGCTGATCGTAGTCCCGCTTGGAATCCTGATGGGGGCTTATGGCAGCATGCGCGCGATGTTCGATCCGTGCGTGACAGCAAGCGGGTATATCCCGATTGCGACTCTGGTGCCGCTGACCATGTCCTGGTTCGGGTTGGACGAAATCCAGAAAGTTGTTTTCCTGGGAATGGCTTTCGGGATTTATCTGCTGCCGCTGGTCATTTCCGCGATCGACACAGTGCCCGATGTCTATTTAAGAACAGCCTACACCCTGGGTGCGAGGCGCTGGCAGGTCATCCTGCGTGTGCTTGTTCCTGTCGCACTGCCCGAAATCTGGCATTCCATGCGTCTTGCGTTCGGGATCGGATGGACCTACCTCGTACTGGCCGAAGTGGTTGTCAAGGCTGGCGGGCTCGGCGATCTGATCGATACGGCGCGACGCAGGGCTAATTCGGGCCGAGTTTACCTGGTAATCGTGGTGATCACCCTGATCGCATGGGTAGCCGACCTGCTCTGGGTCCGGGCAGGATCTCTATTGTTCCCTTACCGGCGGAGTCGATCGTGAGCGCTGCGGCCGCGTCAAAATCAATCCCGATTGTCGAGTTTCGCAACGTCACCGTCCGGTTCAATCAATTCACGGCACTGAATGACATTTCCTTCGCGATTGAAGATATTCCAAATCAGGGTGAATTTATCGCCATGATCGGGCCTTCAGGTTGCGGGAAGAGCACCGTATTGAACCTGATCGCCGGATTCCTCGAGCCAACGGAGGGTGAGGTACTGGTGCACGGCAACAGGGTTCAAGGCCCGGGCCTTGATCGGGGCATGATTTTCCAGCAATACAGCTCATTCCCCCACCTGACGGTTCTCGAAAACGTGCTCTTCGGGCTGAGGCTGAATCATCGGCAATTGGGTCTGGATAATGGGGCTTGCCTGGCAAGGGCTGAGGATCTGATCGGGCAGGTCGGCCTCTCGGCGCACAGGGAAAAGTACCCCCACCAGCTGTCCGGCGGGCAGCAGCAAAGGGTGGCCATTGCACGTTCCCTGGCCATGGAGCCGAAGATCCTGCTGATGGATGAGCCTTTTTCGGCCCTGGACGAGCCAACCCGGCTTGAAATGCAAGAATTGGTCGTCGAACTCTGGCACCGAATCCAGCCGACGATATTTTGCGTTACCCACAGTGTGACTGAGGCGGTATATCTTGGCGATCGGGTATGGATTTTTTCTCCCGTGCCGGGTCAGATAGCCTATGATATTCGTGAGGCCATTCCGCCTTCCGTTGGCGTGCCGCCTCTCGTGGCTCAGGAAAAGCCGGATTTCAAGAAGGCAGTGTATGTGGTCACCGAAGCCTTCCGGCGGGTATCGGAAGGCCTTGCGAGGAAAGATCCCAACTCAAGCCATCAATCGCCGCAGGTGCGTGCATGAAACCAGGTTTTTCGGATTACCTTCGCGAAGCCTTCAGTGCGCGGCCGATGGGGATGTTCATGCCGCCCAACTGGGCCGGACTGGGTCTTTTTGCCTTTCTCGGATTGCTCAACCCCGGCTTCTGGGTCATAGGTCTGGCTCTGGAGCTGACCTACCTTGGAGCCCTCGCCTCGAATGATCGATTCCAGCGTCTGGTGGCTGCGAAGCAGCAGTGGTCGGAGCGCCGGAGTTGGCAGGCCAAGGTCGACGAAATGGTTCGCACCCTCGGGTCCGATGGGCAGCAGCGCTATCGCACTCTCGAGGTCCGTGCGCGCTCCATTCTGGAACAGCAGCTGCGCGGTGCGTCCATAGCGCCGGGGCTGGAAACCCAGGGAGAGGGTCTGGGACGACTGCTTTGGATATATCTTCGCCTCCTCATCATGCGCCAGGCGATCGAGCGGATTGTGCGAGAAGCCTCCGACGGAAGCGAGGAAACCACCAGGCTCCAGCAGCGCATCGAGAACCTCAAACTGCGTCTGGACCAGGAGTCTCTGAGCGAGGATCTGCGGAAAAGTCTGGCAAGTCAGATCGACATTCTTCAACAACGGATTGAAAAAAGGCGCGAGGCAAAGGAAAAGCTGGCGTTTCTGGACGCCGAGCTGACGAGAATCCAGGAACAGGCGGAACTGGTGCGAGAACAGGCGGTGCTGACGACCGACCCTGAGACCGTTTCCCAGCGCATTGATCAGATCACGGCAACGCTCGGCGGAACATCTCAGTGGATTTCCGAGCAGCAGAAAATATACGGTGCGGTCGAAGATCTCATGGCGGAGCCGCCGCCGCTATCGGTCAGTGGCCCGGTGAGGCAATCGCAATAGTTTCTGCCCGGGCATTTCCGTCCAGCCCTCTACCACGCGGCCAACGTAAGGAGAATTCATGGCATCCGAGCTGCCCGCCTGGGCGGGACAAATGAGGGATCTGTTCAAATCCGGGTCGGTGGCGCAGTTTATACTCCACGGCAATATTTTCGACGTGGTCCCGGCCGCGGCCAATGGAACCCGGCGCTATGTCCCCCTCAAAGTTTTCCTCGATGAAATCATGTTCGACAAATACGACACAGTCCTTCACTATGACCGCGGCCGGGGGATTCGCGCCAGCCGCGGTGCCGAAGACTGGGGGGAGTGGCTGAAACAGGCTCTGGGAGACCAGTCGCTATCGCTGATCCAAACGCGCGAACCCGGAGCTGCGATGGAGCTCATCGATCGCTATCTCCTCCGAACCCTCAACCTCCAGTCGATCAGGGGGAAGGAGGGAAGCGGCCGCAAAATCGCCGTGGTCATTGATTTTGCCGAATTCGTTGTGCCGCGAGGCGACGCGATCCAGCTGGGCGGCCCTTTCAGTGCCAATGTGGTCAAAGTGCTCGGCTGGGCGAACGATCCTGCCATCCTGCAGTCGAACATTGCCACTATTCTCCTCACCGAGGGCTTGCACGATCTTAACGAGCTCGTGGTGCAGAATCCCCATGCCGTCGCCCTGCGCCTGCCGCTGCCGGACGAGCCCGAAATGGCCGATTACATCCAATCGCTCGCTGCGACTACCCTTGCCGACCTCCCTGCGAAGTCTGAGGTGCCCATGGATGTTCTCGGGCGGAGGATGTCCGGACTCAGCCGCGTCGGCGCCCGCACAGTTTTGTCGGTTGCGATCAAAAACGACCGCAAAATCACCCCGGCATGGCTGACCCAGATGAAAAAAGAACAAATCGAACGCGAGTGCCAGGGGCTGCTCGAGTTCATGGAATCCCCATTTACGCTCGAGAACGTGTCCGGGCTGGATGCCGTAAAAGCCTGGTTGCGCGAAGATATGCAGCTTCTGCGGCGGGGCCTCTTGCACGCGCTGCCGATGGGCTACCTCATATCCGGGCGGATCGGCACCGGCAAGACCTTCCTGATTCAATGCTGGGCGGGAGAGCTGGGTATCCCCTGCGTCGTATTCAAGAACTTCCGCGACCGGTGGGTCGGGGCAACTGAATCCAACCTGGAGAAGATCTTTTCCATCCTGCGTGCCCTGGGGCAAGCCGTGGTGTTCGTCGACGAGGCAGACCAGGCGGCGGGGAAGCGCGGTGGCGGTGACTCAGACAGCGGCCTTTCCGGCCGCGTATATGCGATGTTGGCCAAAGAGATGTCCGATACGCGCAATCGCGGCCGGATTATCTGGGTTTTCGCCACCTCACGCCCCGACCTGCTGGAGGTTGACCTGAAACGCCAAGGCCGTCTCGATGTGCACATCCCTCTGTTCTCGCCGCAGACTCCGGAAGAGATGAAGGCCTTGCTCCTGTCCGTCTCCCGCAAACTGAAGGTTCCTTTGGCTGAAGCCGATCTCCCGGAGATCCCTGCCGGCTTATCCCTTGGAGGAAACGAGATCGAAGGGATCCTTGTGCGTGCTCTCCGCGTTTATGAGCTTGCGCCCGAACCGCGCCCTCTTCTCAAAGATGTTTTTGCGGGCGTCATGCGAGAGGTTCGTCCCAGCGCCCACACGCGAAAACTCGAATACATGGACTATGTGGCTGTGAAAGAGTGTACGGATGCCCGGTTTCTCCCTCCGCGCTTCCGGGACCTGGCCCCTGAGGAACTGGAGCAAAGAATCGAAGAGTTACGGAGATTTATTTAAGCTATGAACCTACTGGAAATGCTGGAATCGCTCGGTGATCGCCTGGGGATTGTTGCCCGAGTGCCGGATTCGGGACCGGTCCATGCCCCCAAAATCGAGATGCGGGTAATAACCCTTACAGACCTTACTTCGGAGATACGCCGCGATGAAATCAAGTCCCTGGCGGATCAGCCGGCAGAGCTCTCCGTTCCCTTCGAGAAGGTGATCGAAGCGGCCGGCATCCCGGCCCAGCCGCACGGGTGGACCATAGAGAAGCTGCGCCAGCTGCTTCGGTCCGATGCATTCAACGGACTGGCTCAAGACCAGGCGCAGCTTCGTATCCTCGGTGTTCTTGGGGAAGAGAAAGTGAATCCGGAGGATCTGGTTCGCGATGCCGTTTCGCGGGACCAGGCTCTCGATGCGTTTGAAAAATTCGCCCGGAAAAAAATGGACGATCGCCTCATTGCCAGAAAACGCCGGCTGGCTGAAATCGAGAGCCAGATCGCCGACCTGCACGCGGAGGCGGCCAAGCTCAACGACCAGTCGCAAGATGACGCAGCCCGGTGGAAAGAATGGCGCCGGCAGAAGCGGGAACGGGAGCGCGATCTGGCATGGTGTGTCGGTTACCTGATCGACAAACCGGTGATAACGACCGACGACAAGGATTGAGATCCGGGCCGGCAGCCTGACGGAACCGGTTTGGGGAGATAAACATGATGGCCTGCCGGTGCCTTTATGCCCTAGAATGGGACGAATATTTTGGCTTCGGCAGTGTACTTCAATTCAACTCCAACGAATGAATGGAGATCGCGATGGCAATTTTCGCAAGGATCGGCAGGCTCTTCAGGGGATTTATTAGCCTATTTGTCAGCGGTTTGGAATCGAGCAATCCCGAGGCTTTGATGGAGGCTGCCCGGCAGGAATTCCGGGACAAGATGGCTCAGTACAATTCTGCCCTGGCGCGCATGGCAGGGGTCGCCGAGCGCCTGAAATCCCAGATTAAAACCAAAACCGTCAAAGCGCAGGACCTCGAACGCCGCATTCTTGCCAACCATCGTGCCGGCAACATGGACCTTGCCGGCAGCCTGGCTCGCGAACTGCAGGAATTGAAGGCCGATCTTGCCGTGGATACCCAGGAGCTGTCGGACACGGAGGAGGGTTATCAAGGTAACCTCCGGCAGGCTAAAGTGGCCCAGAAGGAATTCGAAGACAAGCTGCGCCGCCTGGAAAAGCAACTCTCCCAGGTGAAAATCAAGGAAGCTCAGGCCGAAGCGGCTGCGGCATTGAGCAGCGCGGCCTTTACGGTGGGTGATCTCGGCGACACCATGAAGACGGTCGAAGACATTCTCGCCAAGCGCTATGAGGAGTCCGCCGGCAAAGCGCGTGTGGCCAAAGATCTGGTGGATGTGGACAAGTTGCGGGAAAAGGAAAGCGAATCCAAAGCCCTGGAACAGGCTGCCCTTGCCGAATTTCTTGCCAGCCAGGGTATCCAGGCGCCGGCCGCTGCCGAGACTCCCGCAGCAGCCAAGGAAATCGGGCCGTCCGGCGGCGGCGGGCCGGCCGGGTCCTAGTCCGCACACTGGAACGGGACCTCCGGGGATGGTCCGTTTCCTGAAAGCCGTATTTTGCGAATCCCCGCGGTCAGGTTCTTATCATTGGACGTCAAACTCGGGTAATGCAGCGGAGTGACTTATGGCAGAAGAAGGCAGTGCAAAGCTTACGCCCCTCGGCAAGCTACTTTCCGTGCTACTCATTCTCGGTTTGTTCGGGATCGGCGGGTACATCGTCTACAAACGCGGATTAGCGCCATCTCCAGGAAAGGGCGGAGCCGTTTCCGAGGCGCCTGAAACAGAAGCACCAGACACGGCAGGCGTAACTACGGTGAAGGAATACAAGTACGTCCCGGCCGAAAGACTTCCGGCGGTCAAAGGCGTCAGCCAGTACAAGTGGAGCGAGACCGAAAAAGTGCTCAAATTCAGCTACAACGTCTGGGCCGGCTGGTTGCCCGTGATTGCGGCAAACCACGGCACGAAGCCGAATCCGGAAAGTATCTTCTTTAAAAAATACGGCTTCAAAGTCCAGATGGATCTGATGGATGATCCGGTCGTCGCCAGGGATGCATTCGCGGCAGGGGAGGTCCACACTCTGTGGGGAACGGTCGACATGCTCGTGCTGATGGCGCCCGAACTGGTGAAGGATTCCCGCACGGCTCCTCGTATCATGCAGCAGATCGACTGGTCCAACGGCGGTGACGGTATCGTCGTGCGCAGCTCCATCAAATCGGTGAGCGATCTCAAGGGGAAAACAGTGACTTTCGCGCGTAATTCCCCGAGCGAATACTACCTGACTTCGCTATTGCTGTCGGCCGGCATGCGACCCGCTGATATCAAGGTGAAATATACGGCGACTGCTTTCGAAGCAGCGGCTGCATTTGTGGCCGACAAGAAGGTGGACGCCTGTGTTTCATGGGCGCCCGACATATACAAGATCCCCGAACGCGTGGCGGGTACGCGGATCCTGTCCAGCACAAGCGATGCCAACAAGCTGATCGCCGATGTCTATGCGGTTCGCGCCGATTTCGCACGCGACCATCCGGACATCGTTGAAGGGTTGATCTCCGGGATATTCGAAGGCATGGACTTCGTGAAACAGAATCCCGAGGCTGCGGCCAAGTGGATGGCCGATGCCTTCAGCATGAAGCAGGAAGAGGTCATGGGCATGAAGAACGATGCCCATGCCACCAATTTCGCGGAAAATATCCAGTTCTTCCTGAATTCGTCCAATCCGACGAATTTCGAGCGGACCTGGAAGAATGCTTCTTACGTTTATCGTGAACTCGGCAGCATCGGTGCCCCCGTCCCGTTCGACCAGGTGATGGATTTCAGCATCATTCAGAAACTTCAGAAGAAGGGAGCCTTCCCCAATCAAAAAGATGAGAGCGTTGCCGCTTTTACGCCCTCCAGTTTCCGGAAGGTCACAGCCGAAGCGCCGATTCTGACTCAGACTATCCGCATCAACTTCTTCCCCAACTCGGCAAATCCTTATGAGTCTGCGCGTGATGAAGCCGGGACAGTGATCCAGGGGAAACTCTATGACCCGAACGTGGATGCTACCATGGAGCAAGTGGCCCGCCTGGCGGGACAGTTCGCCCGGGCGGTCATCCTTGTCGAGGGGCATGCCGACTCCAGCATGAAAGGCCGGGTTCCGCCCCAGGCGGTGCGCGATCTGAGCCTGGCAAGAGCTGAAGCCATTAAACGGTCCCTGATCGAAAAGTTTAAGTTCGACCCCAACAAATTCAGCATCGAGGGGAAAGGCTGGGATGTGCCGGCCGACGCGAACGATCCCAACAATCAGGCGCTGAATCGCAGGGTCGAGATCAGCGTGTTCCCACCCGAACAGAAGTAGCTGCAAGACGGTTGCGTTCCGGCAGCCCCGCAGCGCGGGGACTGCCGGAACAGACCGGCCCGGTTTTTCCTTTCATCCAGGGAGGAGGACCATGAAATCGCTGCGCTGGTTTTCAGTCATCTTGTTGCTCTTGCTTTTGCCTCCCGGCTGCAAAATTGAAAAGCGCCGCGCAAGCCATCCCGGCATCAATCCGCTCGAAAGCCAGCTCAAGTACCCCGCAATGGTGAACCGCCGCGATGGGATCGCGGCCGCCATTCTTTTGGATACGTCAGGTAGCATGCACGACAGACTGGTCGACGCGGATGGCCAGTCCAAGCCAAAACTGGCTATTGCCCTTGTAGCTCTGGAAAGTGTGATTCGCCAGTTCGAAGATTTTGCACGCAAGAATCCGGACCGGCAGGTCGTTGTCGGCATCTATGAATTCAGCACCCGGGATGAAGAGCCGCGCTGCCGGGAGGTTGTGCGCCTCGGCCCTCCCAGCCTCGAGGCCGCACAGGCGGCCCTGAAAAAGGTAAAGGCGAACGGCGGCACTCCGATCGGAGACGCCATGATCCAGGCCAAACGGGACCTTGATGTCACCGGATACACGCGACGTCATATGCTGGTGATCACCGATGGCGAGAACAACCGCGGCTATGCTCCCGGAGACGTGGCCAATGTCATTTCGCGACAGCCCGATGAGGAAAGAACATCCCTATACTTCGTGGCTTTTGATACCAATGCCGAACCTTTCCGAGCAGTCCGGGACGCCGGCGGGCTGCTGCTTTCCGCTTCGAGCGAGCGTGATTTAAACCAGACCCTGGATTTTGTCTTGACCGGGAAAATCCTCGCCGAAGCCCCCGTTAGCCCTTCCCGGTAGCTATTCAAGCCAAACCCAAAAGGTCGCCAAGACTTCCAAGCCGTGCATGGTTGCTCGGATCCCGGAAAACTCGCGCGGATGGAAGCTTGACAAATCTTTACCGATCGGTAAAGATTTTGGGCTTTGGAAGGGCTGCTATGAAAGGTGCCAGGGAAGCGATTACACGGGCTGCGATGAGCCACTTCGCCAAGAATGGATACGCCGGGTCGTCCATTCGCGAGATTTGCGCCGCGGCCGGCGTAACCAAACCGGTGCTCTATTATTATTTCCGCGGCAAAGAACACCTCTACGACGAGTTGATGATCGATTCTTTCAATTATTACCTGAAAGTGCTTCTCAGCGCATCACGAAAGACCGGCACCGTCCGGGATCGACTGATCCGGGTAGCCCGGAACGATTTGAACTCCGTCAAGGATGATCCCATACGGTCGCAGTTCCTCTTACGCATGATCTTCTCCCCTGAATCGAGGCGTCCCGACTTTGACTATGTAAAAGAGATGGAGCGCCAGCGACAGGTTTTTATGGATGTATTCGAGGATGGAGTCCATGCCGGAGAACTGCAGGGAAATCCGCGCGAACTGGCAACCGCTCTCATGGGCCTCGACCTCATTGCCATCCTGGAAAACCTGTTCACCGGCCGTTCCACCCTCAATCGGCGCACTGCCGCGCGGCATGTCGACCTTCTCCTGAGGGGTTGTAGTGTGCGATAAGGGATTTACCGATCGGTATAGAATAAGGGCGTTATTTATGGCGTTCTCAAGATCCTGTCTCCTTGCAGTTTTCGTGCTCTTCGCCATTGTGGTGATGCTTCCGGCGCAGATTCTAAATCCGCCGCTGACCCTGGCCCAGGCCATCGACCTGGCCCTCAAGCGAAATCCCGAGGTGATTCTGGCCCAGGCCCAGTTGGACGAGCTCCTGGGACGTGTGAAGGAAGTGCGGTCGGGCGCTTTTCCCCAGGTCAACTTCGAAGGGTTCGGGCTGCGGTTGCGGGACCCCAGCATCCTCAACAGCTCCAGTTTCGACAAATTGCCGCCCGAATTCCGGAATGCGCTCAGTCCCGTGCCGGCAAACCTCTTCGATTTGGCTTTAAGCGTAAAACAGCCGGTCTATACGGCCGGCAAGGTGCGAACGGCGGTGAACCTGGCTGAGGAAACCAGGCTGGAAAAGGCCGCGGCGCTCGAGGTTGCCCGCCAGCGGGTTGCGTTCAAGGTGTTTCAGGCTTATCACGATCTTCTGTTGGCCGAGGAAAACCTCAGTGTGATTCAAGAAACCTATCAACAGCGGAAAAAACACCTGGAATTCGCCAGAGCCCGGTTCAGCCAGGGAGTGGCCACCGAAATCGATGTTCTCCGGTCGGAGGTGAATGCCGCCAACCTCGAGCCCGCGCTCATCCGTTCCGAGAACCGGATCCGGCTGGCGCGCGCCGGCCTCAATAATCTCATGGTTGAGGACCTGGACGCTCCCATCCGGTTAGCCGGCAAGCTGGAATACAAGCCCGTAAAAATCGAGCCCCTGGAAGAGATACAGTCGATGGGTCTGAAGTCCAGGCCCGAACTCGACGCCGCTCGACACATCGTGTACGAGGCGGGTCTTTATCAGAAACTGGCCCGGTCCGAAAACAAACTTGCAGTCGATTTGGACGGGAGGTGGGGCTACAACATGCGAGATTGGCGGAACGCCTTCGACAACAACTTCACCCGCTGGAATATCACCGTCAATTTCAAATTGCCGCTATATGACGGCGGGCGTAAGGCGGGGCTGCTCGTTCAAGCCCAGGCGAAACTGACCTCCGCGGAACAGAATCTGGCGCAGCTCGAAAATGGAGTACGACTGGAGATCAAGTCTGCCTACGATGATCTCGAGTCGTCCGCCAAAGCTTTCGCGGCGGCACAGCTGAACGTCGCCCAGGCCGAAAAAGTGCAGAAAATGATGCAGGCGAATTATCAATACGGCGCCGTCACAACCCTGGATGTCGTCGATTCTCAGACGGCCCTGATAGTGGCCCAGAATGCCAGGATCAATGCGACCTATGATTATGAACTGGCGAAGGCCCGTCTGCGGCTGGCTTCCGGCCGCCCCATACTTGACGGAGCAGCGAACCTGCCATGAAAAAACCTAATGCTCTATATACGTTGGCTCTCATCCTTTTCGCTCTGCTTTGGACGACGGGGTGCGGCGATGCGCGAAACGCGGCACAGGCTGAAATGCCGTCGACCCCTGCCTCCCCCGTCCTGGTGGTTAAAGCCGGGTCGCCTCAGCGTGGGGAATGGATTGTTACCGTACCGATTTCGGGCGATCTACGATCCCAGTCCAGGGTTGAGGTTCGTGCCGAAGTGGGCGGCCGCCTGATCGCGACACATTTCAAGGAAGGCGACATGGTTCGCAAGGACCAGTTGCTGGCTGAAATCGATCCGGTCAATTATCGCCTGGCGCTGGACCAGGCAGCAGCGGCTGTCGGAGTCGCCGAAGCGGGGCTCGCACGCGCCCGCATTTCCGCCGATCATGCCCGCCGCGAGAAAGAGCGTGCGGACAATCTGCTGCGCTCAGGGGGCATTACCGAGAAGGATCATCAGGCTGCTTCCACGGGCGTCAGCGAAGCAGAATCCCAGGTGAATTTCGCTTTGGCGCAGGTGAATCAAGCCAAAGCATCCGTGGCGATCGCGGAAAAGTCGCTTCGCGATTGCCGCATTCTGGCTCCCACGGACGGCCACATCCAGAGAAGATACTTTGATGCGGGATCACTCCTGCCTGCCGGTTCTCCCCTTTATATGCTCGTGGATAACAGCCGGCTGGAACTGGAGTGTCTGCTCCCCTCCTACCGGTTTGCCGAGATCCGTTTGGGCCAGCCTGCGGTCTTCACTACTCCTACCTGGGGGGATCAAAAATTTAACGGTGTGGTCGTTTCAACCAATCCCGCTGTGGACTCGGATAACCGGTCAATCCGGGTCACGATAAGAATAGACAATCCCCGCAGCGCATTGCGGACGGGGATGTTTGCCCGGGGAGAGATCGAGATCCGCCGGCAGCGGAGCGCGCTTATTATTCCCAGATCCGCGCTGATCGCCGAACAGGAGGAATCCGGCTCGGGAAGCGTATTTCTCATCGTCGACGGGAAAACGGCCAGGAAGGCGGTTGAAATCGGCGGAATCAACCAGGACAAAGTCTGGGTCAAAAGCGGCCTTGAAGATCGCGATTCCGTGATTCTCGAAATCGGACCCGCTGTGAAGGACAAAATGACGGTTCGGGCAGCCGCCTCCGGCGCCAGGCAGGGGGACTGAAACATGCTGCTTTCGGACCTTTCGATCAAGCAGCCTGTATTTGCGACGATGATGATGGTTGCCCTGGTAGTGCTGGGTATCGTTTCTTACCGGGGTTTGTCGACCGACCTTTTCCCGAAAGTCGACCTGCCGGTCGTCAGTGTGAGAACCCTTTATCCCGGGGTGGCTCCTGAGACTGTGGAGACGGAGGTCACCAAACGGATCGAGGAGGCGATAAATCCCATCCAGGGGATGAAGCACATCAATTCGACAACTACGGAAGGAGTGTCGATCGTCGTTGCTTTGTTTGAGCTGGGAACCGACATCAATACCGCCGCCCAGGATGTGCGCAGCAAGGTCAGCGCCTTGCGCCGCGATTTCCCGGCAGGGGTCGAGGAGTCCGTGATCGAGCGGATCGACCCGGCTGATCTTCCCATCATATCCCTCTCGGTTGTTTCGCCTGAGCTCTCACCCAAGCAGCTCACTTCTCTCGCGGAAAAAGTGATCAAAAAGCGGTTGGAGAACATTCAAGGGGTCGGGTCGCTGAAGATCGTCGGTGGTCAGCGGCGCGAGATCCAGATTCATATGGATCCGGGGAAGCTTAAAGCCTATGGATTGACCGTCCCGGAAATTGTAACCGCGCTCAAGCGCGAAAATCTTGAACTCCCGGCCGGCAAAATCAGCCATGGATCGATGGAAGAACTGGTCCGTGTCGAAGGCAAGTTTGTTTCTGCGGAAAAGTTCCGCGAACTGATTGTGAAAACCATTCGCGGCGTGCCCGTTTATCTGCACGAGATCGCCAGCGTTGAAGACGGTTACGAGGAGCAGCGAACCCTCGCATTGATTCGTGGGCAGCGCGCTCTGGCTCTCGAGATCCGCAAGCAGTCCGGCAGCAACACCGTGGATGTTGCCGAGGCCGTCAAGGCAGCAATCCCGCGATTGAACTCCGAACTCCCCGGGCAGACGCGGCTCAGTGTTGTCAAGGACACCTCCTTGTTCATCCAGGAATCCGTCGATGACGTCCAGACTACACTGGTCCTGGGTGCCATATTCACAGTTCTGGTGGTTTTCGTTTTCCTGAACAGCTGGAGGAGCACGGTCATAACGGGACTTACGCTTCCGGTGTCCGTGATTGCGGCTTTTATCATCATGAAGGTTATGGGATTCACGCTGAACATCCTGACCCTGATGGGCCTGTCGTTGTCTATCGGTCTGTTGATCGACGACGCCATTGTGGTGCGGGAAAACATCGTGCGTCACATGCAGTTTGGCCGGGACCACTATGAGGCTGCCCGGGTCGGGACCTCGGAGATCGGCCTTGCGGTCATGGCTACCACCTTCTCCATCATCGCGGTTTTTGTCCCGGTTGCCTTCATGGGTGGAATCGTAGGCCGGTTCTTTTTTGAGTTCGGAATAACCGTGGCTTTTGCGGTCCTGGTCTCACTATTCGTTTCCTTCACGATGGATCCCATGCTGTCGTCACGCTGGTATGATCCTGCGATCGAGACCGGGATCCGCCGGCGGGGGCTGGCCAGGCTGCTCGAGGCATTTGACCGGCAGTTCCAGAACCTCCATAGGGTTTATGAACACGCCATTGCCTTTTCACTCCGCCACAGGTTCGTGGTGATATCTGTGGCGCTGGGCCTGTTTGCCGGGAGCCTTGCCCTTACTCCGCGCCTCGGCACATCTTTCATGACGGAGTATGATCGGGGGGAGCTCCAGCTTTCATTTAAGAGCGGGCCCGGCAGCAGCCTGGAGCAGACCGAGGAGATCGCCAAGGAGATCGAGCGGGTAATCACTTCCCACGATGGGGTGACCTATACCTTCACCACGATCGGGGCAGGCTCCTCCGCCGCTTTGAATGAGGGCCTCATATATATAAAGCTGAAGCCGAAAAAGGAGCGCAAGGAGTCCTACAATGATTTCCGGGCGAACTTGAGAAAAGAACTTGCCTCTTACAGCCGCGCCATCACGAGCGTGGAGGAGGTGGAGGAACTGGCGGATGCCAAGCCCATTCAGATCAGTGTTCGGGGCCCTGATTTGGCAGCTCTTGACCGGATCTCCGCTGAGGTCGCAGACATAGTTCGCTCGGTTCCGGGAACAGCGGATGTCGACCGGAGCCTGGATCGGGCAAAGCCCGAAGTGAAAGTCCGCATGGACCGGACGCTCAGTTCCGATCTGGGCCTTAATCTCGATTCGGTGGCTCTAACCCTGCGCACTCTGCTCAACGGGGAAGTCGCGACCCAGTTCGAGGATGAGGACGGCGATGCTTTCGATGTCCGTGTGCGTCTGGCGGACAGGGATCGGAGATCGACCGATGTCATGAATGACATCGACGTGCTCAGTTCCAAGAAGGACGCTGCCGGCCGGGATATCCTTGTGCCCGTCGGTAACGTGGTTCACTTCGAGCGAGGCACCAGTTCCTCGCAGATTCGGCGCTACGATCTGCTGCGCGAAGTTCGGGTCAGCGCAAACACCATGGGGCGGCCGCTTGGAAATGTAATTGCCGATGTTGAAGCCCGCGGCAAGGATCTGAAACTCGCCCCGGGTTTCGATATCCTTTACACCGGGCAAACCGAGGATATGCGGGAAACCTTCGGGTACTTGAACCAGGCGCTTATCCTGGCGGTTGTTTTCATCTACCTGATCCTGGCGTCGCAATTCGGTAGTTTTACACATCCCTTTGCGATCATGTTGTCCCTCCCCTTTTCGTTGATTGGTGTGGTCGGCATTCTGATGATTTCAGGCGACACCTTGAATATCATGTCGATGATCGGGCTGATTCTCCTGATGGGCCTGGTCACCAAAAATGCGATTCTGCTGATCGATTTTACGAACAACCTCCGCCGACAGGGTGTCGCGCGGAACGAGGCTCTGATCAAAGCGGGAAGCACCCGATTGCGGCCGATCGTCATGACCACCCTGGCCATGATTTTCGGCATGTTGCCGCTTGCGTTTGAAATCGGCGCAGGCTCCGAGATCCGGGCCCCGATGGCTCGCGCGGTTATCGGTGGACTGATTACCTCGACGCTCCTGACGCTGCTCGCAGTACCTGTGGTGTATTCGCTCCTGGATCAATTGACCGAAAGGCTGTTCGGGCAGAGGAAGGCAACCCAACGAGAAGCCGGACCCGATCCCAAGGAAGAGCCCGCAAGCGTCGCTTAGATGTTCGGATTACTCCGAATCTGGGGAAACGGCAGCTTTAGGCTGTGAACGGATGGAACGGGCTATCAATCCAAGGCCGCCTGCCAACAGCGCCAGCATGAAAAGCGTGTTGTAAAGGCTGGTGGGGCGGAAATAAATGTCCATGTTCATGAGAATACCCGCGAGAATGATCCCGAAGCCAAGGATGGTCAGGGTCCAGCCGAGCACGGACTTGCCGTTGTAGAACAGCATACCGATGCCGACCAGCATGGGGACCAGGCTCAGGCCGAAGGAATTAAAGCCCCAGATATGCCCCCAGGATGTGGTTACCTGGACCTGGTTCAGCAGCAAGTAGGTGCCGATTCCTACCATGATGAGCCCGCCGAAAAACTGACCAACTCCACCCGGCGTGCCGCCGGCTCCTACGATCTTCTCATCCCCCATGGAATGCTCCTCCTTGGGCAGGATTATAGGTCCAACCGGTTTCAAAACAATGCGGCAATTCATACTCAAACGCAACAATCTCTAAAACGCGAAGCCGATTTTGCATCCCGTGAGTGCCGGGTTGCTTGAGAGCAGCAGGTTATGCGATGAATACCGGTCGAGAATGGAGGAAGTTGACCTTATAATGCTGGCGTAGCCAAGGAGGAATCATGGCCAAGAAGATTGGTGTTCTGCTCGCGGGATGCGGCGTATATGACGGCAGCGAAATTCACGAAGCGACTTTAACCCTTTATTTCCTGGACGTCCATGGAGCGGAAATTGTATGTCTTGCTCCTGACAAAGATCAAATGCACGTGGTGGATCACCTTGCTGGGAAGCCGGCAGCGGGTACCCGCAATGTATTAAGGGAATCCGCCCGGATCGCGCGGGGAGCCATCCGTGATGTTAAATCGGCAAAAGCTGCCGAACTTGATGGAATCATCATCCCTGGAGGATTTGGGGCAGCTAAAAACCTCTGTACCTTTGCCGTCGATGGAGCTCAGTGCAAGTCCGATCCGGACGTTGCCCGCCTGTTGAAGGAAATGCACAGCGCAGGGAAGCCCATAGGGGCCTTGTGTATAGCTCCGGCCTTGATCGCGAATATTTTCGGCGCCCTTGGCGTGGAAGTGACCATCGGGTCCGACAAAGGCACAGCGGAAGCCCTGCAGCAGATGGGAGCGAAGCACAAGACCGCCTCGGTCCACGAAATCGTGGTTGATGAAAAGAACCGGATCGTCACAACTCCATGCTATATGACCGCACGAAGCATCAAGGAAGTTGGCATCGGAGCCGAAAAAGTCGTATGCAAGGTTCTTGAAATGACGGGAGCCTGAATGCAGGCTCCATCTCCCGCGCGCCGCGCGGCTATAAAGTGTAGCGGCGGATCTCTTCGGGAGAAAAGGAAGGCGCAGTCGTTGTTTTGAATTGCTCCGCCAACCAGGCGGCGGCGGTCTCTATCGCTTCGGGGGGGAGGATATGGCCGCAATCCCACCAGACAATTTTTTTGGGCTCGCGCGCGGCCTGGAACAGCCGCTCTGCCTGCTTGGGTGGGACGGCTTTGTCGAACTTGCCGTGGAGCATGAAAATCGGACGCCCGGAGAACTGGCGCACCTGCTTCAACGGATCTGAAAAAGCCCTGGCAACGGAAATAAAGGGGGTATAGTCCGGGAGATCTCCTCCCCCGGCGATCACAAGGGCTTTGACGGCGGGTCGCCTCTGCAGCGACGCGCAGCCCAAGAAAAGCCCCCAGGGAATAGCCAACAAGTCCGATACGCGTCGCGTCGAGGCCGGGATGGCTGGCCAGATAGCGAATCGCCACGAGGCATTCCTCCTGCGCGCCCCGCCAGCGGCGCATCATTTCGAAGGGATTGGATTCGGTGGCTGTTCCACTCCCGGAGCTCCTTTCGCCGTGAAGCGGCAGGTCCAGTGTCAGGCTCGCGATTCCCTTCCTGAGCAGGGCGTGCCCGGCCATGTCGGACATCCGCTCTTTATCCAGATTCAGCCCGTGGAGCAGCAGCGCAGCAGGTGCCACAGGCCGGCCAGCCGGCATCAGGAGCAATGCAGGCATAGTTTCGCCGCCCCAACGGAAATCGAGCAGTATGCGCCGCCCCCCCTGAATATCGTATTCACTCCGGACGGAGTGATGAATTTTATGAGTCACCCGAATGAGCTCCAGTGCCTGTCTCTGTTTAAGGGTTGGAAGCGTAAGTTCTCCGGAATCATTTGTAAAGTGCAAAGTGAATGGCTGCCGTGGCGTTAGCGGAGTTTATGTGCTTTGGCGGAAGGGGATGCATGGTGATGGATTCTGCTTGCTTAATGGGGCGAAATTCCTATGCTCTACGAATATCGTTCGCTTCAGAATCACGCGCGTTTATAAAGCCCGGCGCCGACCGCAAATGGAGGACTGATGGAAGCTCCTGAATCCAAGTCTCTGCCGCAGAATGCCTATCTTCCCCTGGAACCTGGTACATCCTACCGGCCGCTGGTGGCTCCGGATGCCTCGCTTCCTGAATCGACCTTCCGGTCGGTGGGCTGGGGCCTTTTTCTTTGCACGATTTTCACCATCGCGTCGGCTTATTCGGGGCTTAAGGTCGGCCAGGTGATGGAGGCTGCCATTCCCATTTCGATCCTCGCGATCGGGCTGGCGCGGATATTCCGGCGAAGATCGAGCATTCTGGAAAATGTCATCATCACGGGAATAGGCGGGGTTTCCGGATCGGTCGTAGCGGGTGCCATTTTTACCCTTCCAGCCCTTTATATTCTCAAGCTGGATCCGCACCCGGTCCAGACGGTGTTCATCTGCCTCGCCGGCGGATGTCTGGGGGTTCTGTTCCTCATACCGTTGCGGCGCTATTTCGTCCGCGAGATGCACGGTCAGTTCCCCTACCCCGAGGCAACGGCAATTACCGAGGTGCTGGTGACGGGAGAGAAGGGCGGGTCGCAAGCACGCCTTTTGTTGGAAGCTACTCTGGTGTCGGGAGTTTATGACTTTTTTGTAACCACTTTTCAGGTCTGGAAGGAGTATGTCAACCTTCAATTCCTCTCTCCTGTGAGACTTCTGGCGGAACGAGCCAGAGTGGTGTTCAGTTTCGATGCGATCGGCTTCATCCTCGGCCTTGGATACGTGATGGGACTGCGCTCCTCCATGGTTCTTTGCGCGGGAGGCGTGCTGTCGAATTTTGTTTTCGTTCCGCTCATGTGGATGATCGGGCGGGGATTTCCCGATATCGCGGTTTATCCGGCCCAGATTCCCATTTCGCAGATGACGGCTGCCCAGATTTTCCGGGGTTACGTTCGTTTTATCGGCGTGGGTGCCATTGCCACTGCGGGGATCTTCGGGATTCTCAAATCGCTGAAAATCATGGCAGGCTCGTTCAGCATCGCGATCCGGGCATTCCGCCGCGGTGAAAGCGCGGGATTGGAACGTACCGATCGCGATATTCCGGTCATTTCGATCCTGATAGGGGTTGCCGTAAGCGCTGTCGCCGTGGCGTTCTTCCTCGGGAGCTTGGACAGCTCGCTGAGCGCAGTGGCAGCCGGGCTTTTGCTTACGCTTGTGTTCGCATTCTTTTTTACATCAGTGGCCGCCAATGCCATTGCCACCATTGCGCGCAACCCGGTTTCGGGCATGACCATGCTGACCATTATCATTTCTTCGGTGGTTTTGCTCCGCTTCGGGCTTTCCGGGACGACCGGCATGTTTTTTGTGATGGCGATCGCGGGCATGGTGTGCACCGCGCTCTCGGTTTCGGGACAAACCATCACTGACCTCAAAACCGGTTACTGGCTGGGCTCGACCCCGGCTGTGCAGGAGCGCGTCAAATTTCTTGGAGTTATCGCAGCAAGTGTGTTTGCGGGTCTCACTATTGTGATGCTGGCAAGAACTTTTCAGTTTGGGGAGGCCGCGCCCGGCGACTTCCGCACTGTGTTGCCCTCGCCGCAGGCGTCCATCATGAAGGCTCTGGTGGAGGGATTCATGAGCCGTCAGCCCGTGGCTTACATTCTCTTCGGGGTGGGTTCCATGACGGCTCTCATCATGGAGATGCTGGGAGTGCCGGCCCTGACGTTTGCCCTGGGAATGTATCTGCCGCTCGAATTGAACACACCAGCCCTGGTGGGAGGATTCCTGGCACATTCGGTGAACAAGCGAGCGGAGCGGATCGGCGGGAAAAAGGGAAGTTCCTTGCGTGAGAGTGCCGTTATCATTGCTTCCGGGTTGATGGCCGGTGGTGCCTTGGGGGGTGTCTTTGGCGCTGCCTGCCGCTTACTTCCCAGCTATGCGGAGGATAAGCTCAAGACGCCGTTTTATGATTCCGATGCCATATCCCAGATGGTGTCCATCGTGCTGTTTCTGGGACTCTGCGCCTATCTGTGGTTCGGATCCATCCGATCCGCGGCCGAGGCAGAGAAGTAGCTGCCGGAACCGGCCTGGCCGCTTGCACGTCCTCGGGCTGGCCGAAGGATTCAGGGCAAAAGTCGGAGGGCAGCAAGACTCGACTTTGAAGTCGGTCCCGGTGTAAAATCAAGACTGTCTATGTGTGCCGCTTTCTTTTGTTTTATCAATTACATATCAACTTTCTGGAATACTAAAAACCTATGATTACCTCAGATATGGAAAGGAGAGCGCAACGGCTCTCGCAGTTGACAGATGCGTTGGTTCGCCTCGCCCCGGCGGAGGACAGAGACCTTGTCTTGTCTCTCGTCCCGGTTGTTTTTTCGGACATGCCCGACCGGATCGCGTTAGGACTTGACGTAGATGTGCTTGCCCGGCGTGTCCACAGTCATTTTCGATTCATCACGCGGGAGATACCGCCGCCCACCCAGCTTTATCGCGGTGTCCCGGGACTTCATGTCTCCGTGCGCAACCTGTCGGAGGAGGAAGCCAAGGCTACAAGCCGCGGGGCCGATTTGCCCCTTGAAACGACGGTTGTCCAAACCCATACCGTGGATGCTCCTTTTATTTTTGAAAGCCTGAAGCACTATTTCAGCAAAGCGGGCCTGCGGGTTTTTTCGGCAATCCATCCGATCTTCACGGTGCGCCGGCAATGGGAACGGGTGGTTTGGACCGGCGGGCCGCACGATGACGGCAGCCAGGAGGTTTATTGCCACTTTCAGATTGAGCGTGTCGATTCCAAGGATCGCCTGCGCCGCATGGAGCACGAGATCTACTCGGTGCTGAAGTGCGTTTTTCTTGCGGTGGAGGATTTCAAGCCCATGGCCACCGTCGTCAAGGAAGCCGCACCGCGCCTCAGAAGCAAGGTGGGTGATGAAAAAGAGCTGGCTTCAGCGCGTGACTTTCTGGCCTGGTTGACGGATGAAAACTACGTCTTCCTGGGAACGGCGCGATACCGTCCGGGGGAACAGGGGAGGGCCGAGCGGATCCAGGATAGCGTGCGGGGGGTATTTAAGGATGACACGCTGCTTCCCGTGGTTTTCCCAGGGCTCATTGAGGACATCGAGTCCAGAATCATTCCGCAGGAGGGCGATAACCGGATTTTCGCCCTCGATTACTGCAAGAATGCTTCCGCGATCTATCATCTCGACCCGATTGACTATATCGTCCTGCGGGAATGGGGACAGGATGGCAGCTTCGTGGGTGCGAAAGTTCTGCTCGGAAGATTTGCCCGCGGCACTTTTACACAGCGGGCGGATAAGATCCCGCTTTTGCGGGAGAAGGCCGAATGGATCCTCAAGGCCTGCGACGCACTCCCCAATTCTCATCTGCACAGGGAAATCCGGGCAACCTTTGGACGGCTGCCGATGCGAGAGTTATTCTACGCTCCCGCCTCCAGCCTCAAGGCCGTTATCGAGCCGATCGTATATATGATGGGCGATGATGAAGTTGCCGTGAACTGCCGCGAAGGGGCCGGATATGCAGCTTTGACCGTGGCTTTTTCCCGGCTGCGCTATTCCTATGGTGTGGAGGAAAGCCTTAAGCAGGCCTTAGGCGAAACCTTCGGGCCCGTTTCCTTCCACACTTCCGTCGATTGCGGCGCTGTGAGCCTCCTGCTTTTCTATTTTGACAATGAACGGCTGGACCGTCCGGTTGAAGTCGAGGAAGTGCGGCAGATCGCTATTCCCCTTGTGACGACATGGGAGGTGCGGGTAGCGGCTCAGCTGGAAGCCGCCTACGGCGAAAAAGAAGGGCGACGCCTGTTCTACAGGTATGTCCGGGTAGATACCCGCAGCGGACTCTACCGGGAGGTAACGCCTCCGGAAGAGGTGCCGCAGGACGTAAAGCATTTGGAAAACCTGGAGAGCCGGCTTGAAGTGAGAATGGTGCCGCGGACCTCGGACTCGGCTGGCCTATATCTATACTCCATCCGTCCTCTGGGTCTGACCGGCATTCTCCGCAGCCTCCAGAACCTGGGAATCCAGGTAACCGATGAGATGAAAATTCCCCTCGCACTCCCGGAGTCCCGGCATTGCTACCTTTATCGCTTTGAAATCAGCTCAGCCCCGGAGCGGATCAAAGCCCTGCATGAAGATGTGGAACGCTTTAAGGACGCCCTCCGGGCAGTGGACGAAGGCAGAGCGGCCGATGATCCACTGAACGGTTTGATCCTGCTTGCCGGTCTTACCTGGCGGCAGGTGGAGCTGATCCGGACCTTGCGGAATCACTTGATGCAAATCAAGCCTCACTACAACTTCGAAACCGTAAATGGAGTTCTTCTGCGCAATAGCAATGTCACGGCAGCTCTCTGGAACTCCTTTGCTGCCCGCCTCGACCCGGCATTGTCAGGGGACCGCGCGACGGCCATGCAGGCTGGCGAGAGCGGCATTCAGGCGGCCATCCAGACGGTCTCCAATCTGGCAGAGGATGAGGTGCTTCGTGCCTTTGACAACCTTATCCGGTCCGTCATTCGCACCAATTTTTTCCAGGTCCCCGAACGGCCAGTGTTCTCGATCAAAGTCGACAGCCGGAAGGTGGAGGGGATGCCGTCGCCACGGCCCATGTTTGAAATTTATGTGCATTCCCGCCTCCTGGAAGGCATCCATCTCAGGGGAGGGAAGGTGGCGCGCGGAGGCATTCGCTGGAGCGATCGCCACGACGATTTCCGCACCGAAATCCTCGGACTTATGAAGACCCAGATGGTGAAAAATGCGATCATCGTTCCGGTCGGATCCAAAGGCGGTTTTGTTCTCAAGGGTGAACTACCGGCACGTCCGGCGCTGGACAGCTACCTGATTGACCGTTATCGAGAATTCGTGTCGGGTCTGCTGGACGTCACCGACAACATTATTAATGGCAGGGTGCTGCATCCCCCTGAAGTGGTCCGCCATGATGAGGATGATCCGTATCTCGTAGTGGCTGCTGACAAAGGCACGGCTCATCTTTCCGACACCGCGAACAGCGTATCCGGGCAATACGGATTCTGGCTGGGCGATGCTTTTGCCTCGGGCGGGAGCGTCGGCTACGACCACAAGCAGGTGGGGATCACCGCGCGAGGAACCTGGGAGTGCGTCAAGCATTGCTTCCGGCTCCTCGGCATGAATATTCAGAAGCAGCCTTTTACCGTCGCAGGCATAGGCGATATGGCCGGGGACGTTTTCGGCAACGGCATGCTGATGAGCCGTGCGACCAAGCTGGTGGCGGCCTTCAACCACGCCCACATTTTCATCGACCCTGATCCCGATGTCGAAAAAAGCTACGCTGAGCGGGAAAGGCTCTTTTACCTCCCACGTTCTAGCTGGCGAGATTATGACATTTCCCTGATCAGCAAGGGGGGCGGCATTTTCGACCGGTCAGCCAAAGCCATCCCCGTGAGTCCGGAAATCGGCCGCTTGCTCGATATCGAAGCCACGAGCGTCAGCGGTGAGGAAATCATCCGGCGAATCCTGCTGGCCAGGATCGACCTGCTGTACAACGGCGGCATCGGGACCTATGTGAAGGCTTCGAGTGAAGATGACGCCGATGTTGGAGATCGCTCTAACGACCGGGTCAGGGTGAATGCCTGTGATCTTCGTTGCCGCGTTGTGGGTGAGGGGGGCAATCTGGGATTTACCCAGAAAGCCCGGCTGGAATTTTCGGCCAAAGGTGGTCTGATCAATACGGATGCCGTGGACAACTCCGGTGGCGTCGATATGTCGGACCACGAGGTCAACATCAAAATCCTCCTGGATATGCTGGTCAAACGCGGAGTCATCCAGGACAAGGCCGAGCGCAACCATATCCTGGCCGAAATGACCGAGGAAGTTGCCGAGCTGGTTCTGGCCGACAACGAGAACCAGGCCAGGGCTATCACCCTCGACGGATTGCGCAGCGCCGCTCGCTATACTGAATATGTGGCCCTGGTCGAGGAGCTCGTTAATTCCGGCATCATCAACCGGGCCAATGAAGACATTCCGACGCGCGACGAACTGCTGGAAAGCCCGACAAGGAAGGGCGGATTCCCGCGGCCCCTGCTGGCAAAACTGCTAGGCTATTCCAAAATGTGGGCTTTTGAATCCGTCATGCACACGCCTCTGCCTGACAGCGATGCTGCACGCCCTTTCCTTGACAGCTATTTCCCCAAGCTGCTCAGGGAGCGCTTTGCCTCCCATTTCACCGAGCACGTGCTGCGTCGCGAAATCATTGCAACGGCCGTGGTAAATCATGTCATCAACTCCGGCGGAGTCGCCCTGGTGAGAAAACTGATGACCATCGCCAAGACTTCCATCAACGAAGCCATTGCTGCCTGGATTGAAGTCGATCGCGTGTCCGGCGCAAAATCTCTGCGGGGACAAATCCTGTCTGCGGGCTTCGATGCCCAAAAAGAGCATGAAGTGCTTCTGGAAATGGAACAGCTGCTGGAATCGGGCGCCAGGGCCATTCTCGAAGGAAAGCCGCTCAGCCAAATGACTGAAATCCTGGCTCCGATTCAGGCCAGGCTGAAAGGCCGTTAACTCCATGGGGGTATTCCATCTTCCGCGGTGAATGGGATTCTTCCCCAATCCATCGGGGCAGCATGGAATATCCCCTCTACTTCCTCAGGGGCTCTACCGGAAATACCAAACCCTTCGCGTATTTCAGGTGAATGGAAGTCACACCTTTGAGGCTCCTGGAAATCGATCGGAGCTGTGCCATCATCAACCCGACGAGCCCGATGCCTGCCCGGCTGCCAAAACGGGAAAATTCCTGCCGAACAGCGATATGGAGCAAAACAATGGTTTCGATATCTACCCTGGAATAAACCATGACGCCGACCAGCGATGCCCTATCCGTAGTGTCTTCCAGGGCAAAAACGGTTTGGGTGCCCGGCAGATTTTCGAGGCGGACCCGCAGCCGCTCATTTTCGATGTAAATGCTCGGCACGCCATACTCCTGGATGGAGTCATGGATGCCCGGGAGATTCCGGCTCTGTTGGGGGTTGAAGAAGAGCAGTTTTTCCAGATCTTCGAGATATTCACTACTCAGGGTCGAGCAGAAACCGATTCTTGGCTTCATCCGGTTGCAGCCTCCAGGTGACAACAGCGCTGATTTAAGGAATTTACATCTCTTTAAGGTGTCGCAGGAAGATTTTTTGATCCGAAAAGCGATTTTCATCGTATCGAATGGTAAGCTGGCGTACATGTGTGCAAAGTCGTCGGCCGGGGCCATTTTTCCCTTGTCAGGCCATGGAACATTCCTGGACCAGGGGGATGAGCTCCATTTCACGCCTTTATCACCTGCTGTGGAGGTCCTAAATGGGCCGTCGATTCCGTATCGGCGATTGGTTGGTGGAGCCGGATCTCAACCGGATAACTCGAGATATCAAATCGGTTCAAATAGAGCCCAAGGTCATTGAGGTGCTGGCCTTCATGGCGGAACATCCTGGGGATGTCCTATCTCAAAAAGAGATCATGAAGGCAGTATGGCCCGATACATTCGTAAGCAATGAAGTCCTGACCTATTCGATTTGGGAGCTTCGGAAAGCATTTGGCGACGACGCGAAGAACCCGCGTATCATTCAAACCATTCCTCGGCGCGGTTACCGGTTGATCGCCCCGGTGGTTCGATTTTCCGGATCGCCGGTGTCGGATTTGCCCTCGGTCGCGGTCATGGCGTTTTCCGATATGAGCCCTGCCCAGGATCAAGGCTATTTTTGTGACGGGATTGCCGAAGAAATCACACACAACCTCGCCCGGCTCAAAGACCTCCGCGTCGTGTCACGTTCGTCGGCGTTTTCCTTCAAGGGGAAACAGGAGGATGTGCGGGTCATCGGGGCCAAACTTGGAGTGGCGTCGGTTCTGGAGGGTAGCGTACGCAAAATTGAAAACCGGCTGCGGGTCACGGTGCAGCTGGTGAATGTTGCCGACGGGTGCCATCTTTTTTCAGAAAGGTACGATCGGGAAATCAGTGATATTTTTGCGATCCAGGATGAAATTGCCCACAGCATTGCCGCGAGCCTCAAGGTGACACTCAGCCCGGTGGAAAGCGCCGCCTTGGGAAGAGGTCACACCAGCGATCTCCAGGCGTATGATTATTATCTTCGCGGCAGGCAGTTCTATTATCAATACAAGAAAAAAGGCATCGAGTTCGCCCTGAAGATGTTTTCGAGGGCCATTGAACTCGATGGCTCCTACGCTCGCGCCTATGCGGGTATTGCCGACTGCTGTTCCTGGCTCTTCCTGAACGCGGGGAATCATGATCCGCATCGCCTGCAGGCGGATGAGGCGAGCAGGAAAGCCATCGAACTCGATCCGGAGTCGGCGGAAGCTCATGCTTCTCGCGGCGTAGCGCTCTCCCTTCAGGACAACCACTGGGAGGAAACGAGAGGAGCCTTTGAAGATGCGATCCGCCTGGGCCCCTGGCTTTACGAATCCTATTATTTTTATGCCCGCGTTTCGTTCGCGCGGGGAGATTCTCTGAAGGCGATCGGGCTTTATGAAAAGGCCTGCGAGGTTCATCCCCAGGATTACCAGGCCCCATTATTGATGGCTCAAATCTACGCGGATCTTGGGCGCATCGAGGAAGCTGCCGCATCGCGGCATCGCGGCGTGAAACTGGCCGAGGAGAGATTGAAATCCTATCCGGATGATACCCGGGCCCTGTACATGGGTGCCAACGGGCTGGTGGCTCTCGGCGATATCAGCAAAGGGCTGGAGTGGGCGAGGCAGGCTCTGGAATTGGAGCCCGAGGAGCCCATGGTTGTGTACAATGTGGCATGTATTCAGTCGCTTGCTGGAAAAATCGAGGAAGCCATCGACCTGCTCGACAGGGCCGTGCGGAATGGTTTGATGCATCGGGGGTGGGTAGAGCATGACAGCAACCTGGATCCGCTGCGTTCTCATCCCCGCTACCAGGCACTCATGGATTTGTTTGACCAGCTCGCTTTGGTCCATTGATGCCATGCCGAGGTCGGCTCAAAGACCGAATATTGCATTCCTCCTGCTGATTGGCGTGCTGGCTAATCCTTTCGGAGTGGCCATGGGCCGCACTCCGAATGCCCTGTCCGCAGCTGCCAAGGTCGACAAACTGGTCCTCGGCCGGCTGGGCAAGATGAAGATCCAGCCCGCAGAGCCCTGCCCGGATGAAGTATTTGTGCGACGTGTCTATCTCGACGTCATCGGCACTCTTCCGACTGCCGGTGAAGCACGGGATTTTCTCCGGAGCCGAGATCCCCGCAAACGCAGCCTCCTCATAGACCAGCTTCTCACGCGCGAGGAGTATGCCGATTACTGGGCCATGAAATGGGGAGATTTGCTCCGGATCAAAGCCGAATTTCCCATAAACCTCTGGCCCAATGCCGTCCAGGCGTATCACAGGTGGATCCGTACGAGCCTCAGTGAAAACCTCTCCTATGATCGGTTCGTCCGAGAATTGCTGACGTCCAGCGGCAGCAATTTCAGGGTTCCGCAAGTCAATTTCTATAGGGCGGTGCAAAGCAAAGACCCCCCGGGGCTTGCCCAGGCTGTAGCCCTGACGTTTATGGGTTCGAGGGTCGAAAACTGGCCAAAAGAGCGCCTGGACGGAATGGTGATGTTTTTTTCACAGCTCGGATTCAAATCCACGTCGGAATGGAAGGAAGAGATTGTTTATTTCGCTCCGAGCGATACCGCTGCGGTATCCGGAGGAATCTTGAAAGCCAAATTCCCCGATGGTTCGGGAGCAAAGCTGAGCCGGGATCATGATCCGCGCGTTGTTTTTGCCGATTGGCTGATTCAACCGAAAAATCCCTGGTTCGCGCGCAATATCGTCAACCGGGTCTGGTTTTGGCTGCTGGGCAGGGGAATCGTTCACGAGCCGGACGACCTCCGCCCCGATAACCCCCCGGTCCATCCCCAACTGCTGGCTCTCCTCGAAAAAGAGCTCATCGACTCCCGGTACGATTTAAAGCATGTCTACCGGCTGATCCTGAATTCAAAGACCTATCAGCTTTCGTCGATCCCGCGATCCAGCCGGCCGGAGGCGGCATCCAACTTTGCCAGCTATCCGTTGCGAAGGCTGGAAGCCGAGGTTCTAATCGATGCAATTTGCCAGGTAACGGGCTCCACCGAGCAATATTCCAGCGCCATACCGGAACCCTATACCTTTATTCCGGAAGGGCAAAGATCCATCGCGCTGCCCGACGGCAGCATCACCAGCGCTTTCCTGGACATGTTCGGGCGCTCAGCGCGAAACACGGGGTTGGAATCTGAAAGGAACAATCGCGTATCGGCAGGGCAAAAACTTCACTTGTTGAATTCGAGCCATATCCAGACCAAAATCCAGCAAAGCTCCAAGCTCCGAACGATCCTCCAGTCGGGGAGCGGGCCGCGTGAGTTGGTAAGCGAAATCTACCTCACGGTGCTTTCGCGTTTTCCGACCGATGAGGAACTGAAAATTGTAGCCGCCTATTTTCTGCCGGCGAAAGGCAACCGGTGGCCGCCAGCGGTTGATCTGATCTGGGCGTTGATGAATAGTGCGGAATTTGCGTTCCGTCATTGAGTAGCGGGATCATGATTGCCACAGACGCTTGTCAGGAGGATGACTCCGTCCGTGCCGGGCGACGATGGGCAGTTTTCGTGAAACATAGGTTTTTATCCCAAAACGCTTAAGGTGCATTCTTTGAGATTGAATTTTAAGCCCGGGGTTTTGAGGGCTCCGTTTCCATGAACAAGGTCAACAGCAATCAGATTGGGATGGACAGGAAACCGTTTGTTCGAATGCGGGCATTGAATGAACAGGCATGGTCGCGACGCATCGTGCTTCGGATCGGCACCTGCGGTGCAATCGGGTCGTTGATGGGAAGGTTTTCCGGCACGACGGATCTTCACGCGCATCCGCCCGCGAAGGCCAAATCGGTGATTCAGATCTGGATGTGGGGAGGACCATCCCATCTCGACACCTTCGACCCAAAGCCGGAGGCAGGCAATGACTACTGCGGGCCTCTCAATAAACCTGTGGCCACCCATGTGGATGGAATCAGGATTTCCGAGCTTCTTCCCCGCCTGGCTGCCCAGGCGGACAAATATTCGATCATCCGCAGCATGACACATGGCGTCAATGCGCACGAGACCGCGGCCTATATGGTGCAGACAGGCCGCAAGGCGGGGGAGCGCTTCGTTTTTCCCTGTGTCGGGGCGGTTGTATCGCTGTTCAAAGGCTATGCCGCCGGCTACCGTGGACTGGTGCCGCCTTACATCGTGCTTACGCAGCCTCAAGGGCGGTTTTCCGAAGAAGGATTTCTCGGACAGCGGTTCAAGCCTTTTTCTACAGGAGGCGATCCGGCTCAAAACCGTTTTGCTGTGGAAGGGATCTCGGCACCCGGGATCACTGAACAGAGGCAGAAAGACAGAAGGGAACTGCTGCGACAGCTCGATATCCTGAGCCGCAAGATGCCGGGCGACCCTGTGCTTCGGGCCAACGAAGAAGCCACGAATCAGGCCTACGAGCTGATTCTTGGCGATGCCGGCAAAGTATTCGACCTCTCCCAGGAGAGCGACAAAACCAGGGACGATTATGGCCGCAACACCTTCGGTCAATCGTGTCTTGCGGCCCGCAGGCTGGTTGAGCGGGGCGTTCCTTACGTCACCATCAATTACCAAGGTTGGGACACTCATCGTCAGCACTTTCAGATCATGCGGCAAAAGCTGCCCCAAATGGACGCGGGCATGTCCGCTCTGATCCAGGACCTCTCGGATAAAGGCCTGCTTGATAGCACCATCGTCTGGTGGAGCGGCGAGTTCGGTCGAACTCCGAAGATTCAATGGGAATCTCCCTGGAATGGCGGCAGGGGGCATTATGGCCGGGTTTTCTCAGCCCTCGTGGCCGGCGGCGGATTCAAAGGAGGTCGCGTTGTGGGCGCATCGGATGCTCGGGGTGAGGAGGTAAAGGATCGTCCGGTGTATCCCTGTGATCTCCTTGGCAGCATTTATGAGTTAATGGGAATCGATCCGGAAACCAAGCTCCCCAATCCCCTGGGACTCGACCTCCGCGCCACCCCTTCACCCGGGGACGATATTCCCTCCGCCGGGCGCCTTAGGGAAATAATGTAGCGAATATGAGGCCGGCATACCTTGCCACGGTTTTTTCAGGAACCGATTTATGAAGCAGATGAAATGGATTCTGGCCGCCTGCCTGATTGCGCTATTTCACCCGGTGATTGTGGCGCGCGCCCAGCAGAATTCTCCTCACCTTGCCTATGCGTTGCCGGCCGGCGGCAGGCAGGGATCCTCCGTTCAGGTACGACTTGGCGGCCAATTCCTTACCGGTGTAACGGGAGTTCATTTTTCCGGGACCGGTCTCCAGGCTTCGGTCGGCGAATACCAGCGACCGATGAATGGGGGCCAGGCCGCAAAACTCCGGGAGCGGCTCCAGGAACTGCAGAAGCAGACAGGTGATTCAGCTGCCGAAAGGGAAATCCTTGAAATCCGTTTGAAACTCTTTGTTTTCTCCATCGAACGGAATGCGATTCCGGTCCTGGCCGAATCCATCCTGCTTCGAATCGATATTGCACCGGATGCGAGGCCTGGGCGCCGTGAACTCCGTGTTGCGACATCACAGGGCTTATCCAATCCAATAGTTTTTTATGTCGGCTGCTTTGAGGAATTTACCGAAACAGAGGTGATCAAGCCGGCAGCTGCAACCGGAATGAATCAGGCGCAGTTCATCATTCCACCAACCGACATTCCGATAACGCTGCCGTCCACCATCAATGGACGCATCAAGCCGGTGGCTTCGCGAATTCCCGCCCGCCAGGGTCCGCCGTTTACCCCCGGGGATGTCGACAGGTTCCGATTTCATGCCCGCAAAGGACAGCATCTAGTTGTGCATGCCCTCGCGCGCGGTCTTATTCCCTATCTGGCCGACACAGTCCCGGGATGGTTCCAATCCGTTATCTCACTGCTGGGGCCCGGCGGGCAGAAGGTCGCCTTCGAAGACGACTACCGGTTCGACCCGGATCCCGTGCTTCACTACCGGGTGCAGGCGGACGGAGAATATGTTCTTGAAATCAGAGATGCGCTGTTCAGAGGGAGAGAGGATTTTGTTTATCGCATTACAATCGGCGAACTGCCGTTCATCACAAGCGCTTTTCCTCTCGGCGGCCCGGCAGGCACAAAGACGGTGGTCAACCTCTCAGGATTCAATCTGCGGCAACAGCAGGTGACGATGGATTTGCGGGGCCGGGAGGCCGGGAATTATCCCCTGGTTTCAGACGAAGGCGGGCCATGGTCCAATTCCATCCCTTTTACCGCCGACGTCATGACCGAGGTGATGGAGAAGGAACCCAACAACGAGTCGAAACACGCACAAGCGATAGTCGTTTCCATCATAATCAACGGTAAGATCGATTCTCCGGGCGATACCGACGTCTATCGGTTCGAAGGGCATGCCGGTGATAAGATCGTTGCGGAAGTCCTCGCGCGCCGCCTCAATTCCCCCTTGGATTCCATGTTGCTTTTGACGGACTCGACTGGCCGCCAATGGGCGGCCAATGACGATCACGAAGACAAAGGCTCCGGGTTGACCACTCACCATGCCGATTCCATGTTTCGCGTAACCCTTCCGCAGGATGGATTCTATTTCCTGGTATTAACTGATGCGCAGGGCAAAGGGGGCCCGGAATATGGGTACCGGCTGCGAATATCCGGCCCGCGGCCTGATTTTGATCTTCGCGTGGTTCCTTCGGCTCTGAACGTGCGCGCCGGCATGAATGTTGCATTTTCAGTTTATGCGCTGAGAAAAGATGGTTTTGACGGGGAAATTCGTTTGGCTCTGCCGAACGCTCCTCCCGGATTTTCTCTTGCCGGCGCCAATATGCCTGCTGGTGTGGATCACCTGCGCCTGACCTTGTTGGCGCCTTCAAATCAGCAGAAGGAGCCTGTTTCACTGCGGCTCGAGGGGCTCGCGGTGATCCTGGGGAAGGAAGTGACACGCCTCGCGCTGCCGGCGGATGATCAAATGCAGGCGTTCAGCTACAGGCACCTGGTCCCGGCGGAAGAATGGCTTGTATCGGTGCTGGGGCGCGGAGCCGCATCGGCGCGAATCCGCGTTCTGGGTGACCTTCCGTTGAGAATTCCCGCCGGGGGAACAGCAGAGCTGATCCTGGCCCTGCCTCCGATATGGCAATCCCAGAAGCTGCAATTCGAGCTAAGCGAGCCTCCCGAGGGGATCAGCATCCTCACGACAACACCAGGGGCAGAGGGCGCCAAAGTCCTCTTTCAATGCGGCGAAGTGAAAGCCGGACGCATTTTGAAAGGAAACCTCATTCTGTCTGCTTCCACCCCGCTGCCGGCTGCGAAGAGCCAGCCGATCTCAACCGAATCCCAAAGACGGGTCCAGACGGCCATACTCCCAGCAATTCCGTTCGAGGTCATTCCACGGTGAATTGTCTCGTGGTGTTAGAAAGGCTGGTTTTATTTTTGCCTGGAAGCGTTTGAGGCGTCCCTTGGGGCGGGAGCCTTGGGCTTGAGGCTCAAAGCAATAAAGGCGAGAACCAGGAGTCCGGCTCCCAGAACCGCGACTGCTCCCGAATAGCTCCCGGTTGTCCTTTTTACGAAGCCCACAACAGTCGGACCGGCAAAGCCTCCCAGGTTGCCTACTGAATTGATCCATGCAATGCCAGCGGCAGCTGCCGGACCGCTCAAAGAAGCAGTGGCGAGTGCCCAGAAGGGCCCCAGCATTCCTTTTACTCCAGCGAAGGCCAGGGTAAGCGCCGCGAGGGATAGTGCGACATTCGGTGCGAAAGCGCTTGCCGCGAACCCCACGGCTCCGGCAAGGGCTGAGGCTGCCAGGTGCCAGCGACGCTCCCCGGTCCGGTCGGAGTGCCGTCCGTTTACCACCATGAAAATCGTTGCGGCCAGATAAGGAATGGCATTGAGCAGACCCACATGGAAATCACTGATTTTCGAAAAACTGCGAATGATCTGGGGCAGCCACATTTCACAGCCATAACCTCCCATGTTCAGAAGAAAGTAAATGAGGCAGAACAGCCAGACCCGTCCACTGGTGAATGCATCCCTGATACGATGTTTCTGACCCGAATCCGTGGCGGCCTGGTCTCGGGCGAGTTCTGCTTCCACCCAATCCTTTTCGGCTTCCGTCAGCCATTTGGCCTTTCGTGGATTTTCAGGCAGGATGAAAAACACGAGCACCCCGATCAGCACCGCCGGGATACCCTCGACCAGGAAGAGCCACTGCCATCCAGCCAGGCCCTGCAAGCCGTCGAGTTGGAGAAGCTTCCCCGATATTGGCGAGTTGAAAAAACCGGCCAGGGTGCCTGCAGTGGAAAACAGCGCCACGGTGCGGGCCCGATCTTTCGACGGGTACCAGTACGTGAGATAGAGAATGACCCCGGGGAAAAAGCCGGCTTCTGCCGCGCCCAGCAGGAAGCGCATTGCATAGAAGCTCTCGGCACCTTTGATGAATATCATGGCCGACGAGACGAAACCCCATAGCACCATGATGCGGGCGATCCAGATCCTGGCCCCGATCTTGTGGAGGATCAGGTTGCTTGGAACCTCAAAAATGAAATAGCCGATGAAGAAGAGTCCCGCACCCCATCCGTAGATCTCGTAGTAGCGCGATGTATCTACGCCGAAGGCCTTCTGGAGCTGAAGGCCGGCAAAGCCGACGTTGATCCTGTCGATGTAGGCGATGATGTAGCAAAGAAAAAGGAGCGGGATCAGCCTCCAGGATATTTTGGCAACAACTCGATCGGGATGGACCTGCATCAGTTTTTCCTCTCATGCGTCCGGACCGGCGCTGCATCACCTTTGCGGCGCATCGTTTGTTCCGGTATTGCGCGCGGTCCGGCCGGGGCATGCGGGGTACTTTAGCACGGCGCAGCGGGCAGGCGCGCCTTGAATCTGGAATTAAATCAGCCCGATTCCATATCGACGGAAGGGGGAATTCATAAAGACCCCGTCCTGTCGGATTGAGGCCCTCTAAATATGGAAACTTACTCGTCTTCTGGATTCAGCCAAATCATGCCAGTATTCTGATAAAGTGGTGGAGAGGTATCTATGAATTGCCGCTTTATTGTTATTGCCGTATTAACCGGAATGATTACGATCGAGGCTGCTGCGCAGAAAACCGTGGCAACGCCGATTCGTGTCCTTCTTCTGTCGGGTCAGAACAATCACGACTGGCGTGAGACTACTCCCAAACTGCGTGCCATCCTGGAATCGGGCGGCCGCTTTGTGGTCACCGTGACCGATCACCCCGAAACGAGCAACGCGGAGACGCTGGCCAAGTGTGACGTGCTGCTCAGCAACTGGAATACCTTCGGGAAACCTGCAGTGGCCGAGTGGCCGGAAGATCTGCGGAAGGCTTTTCTGGATTTCGTTCGCGGCGGCAAAGGCTTCGTTTCGGTGCATGCGGGGACATCGTCTTTCTACGACTGGCCCGAGTATCAGCGATTGGGCGGCGCTTCGTGGGACCTGAAGGAGACAGGGCATGGCCCGGTACACCAGTTCAAGGTCAAAGCCACTGCGGTAGATCATCCGGTCACGCGCGGCATGGCGGATTTTCTCATCACAGACGAACTGTGGCATCGGGCCGGCTTGCAGCTCGGCGCAAATATTCTTGCCACGGCCTTTTCCGGGCTCGATAAAAAGGGCTCCGGCCGCGACGAGCCGGTTGTTTTGGTAACTGAACTGGGCGCCGGCCGGGGCTTCAACCTCCTTCTTGGCCATGATATCCACGCCATGGAGGCTCCCGGGTTCCAGGAATTGCTGCGACGCGGTACTGAATGGGCCGCAACCGGCAGTGTCGCCGCTGCCGGCGCGGCACGATAAACGCAAGTGCTATCCCTGGGCCCAGCACCGGCGAGGTTCCGCAGACTGCGGGGACCGCGAATCATCCGAGGTTCAATTCAGTTCAACCTCTGCGTAGGTTCTTGGGTTGAGGGGGTAGTTCCGGGTGGTAAGTGAAAACACGCCCTCGGCCCCGAGCAGCGGATCAACTACTATAAAGGCAAAACGGACGCTCTTCTGGCCTCCCAGCGGGAGGGCCAATTCAAATTCGAATCCCCCTTTTGTTGTGTTTGCTGCGAAGGCAGCCTTCGCTGCAATTTGCCGTGCCGATTCGGAGGGCGCAGGCACCGCCACCAGGTCCAGGAAATCCTCGAATCTCAAGCCCTGGGATCCCGCCGCCAGTTTGGACATGAAGGGTGAGAGCTTGAAAGTCCGCATCTCGGCTTTTGTCCCTGGGTCGATGAAAAATCTCAGAATCGGATCGTCCGCGTCTATGACATTGGCGACAGACGGATTCCTATCGATGACCACTATGACCCGTCGCCCGCTCCCGGTTGACGGCTTGGCGCCGGTCGATGCACCGGCTTGCGTTCTCGCCCGCACCGCCACATGGAGACTCTCCGCGTCGTGTGAAAACGAGGCCTCAACGTCCGATGAGGTCTGCCCATTGGGGCCGACCAGGCTCCTCCATCCCGTCGGCGGCCACTCGTTGAGCCTGCCGTCGATTTGAACCGGCCTTGAATCCCCGCCCGCGGCAATCTTGTCCAAATCCGAACGGTACATCAGGCTATCGCCTTCGACCCGATACTTGGGATTGTTCAAGCACTCCATCGCCTTTTGCCTTGTGGCTTCGACTATCGGTTCGAGCTCCGCAATAATCTGGCTCAACCGTTTGTTGGATCTGACGGTTGTTCCTTTTAAGGTGGAGAAGGTATCTTTCAGACGGCGGATGGCCGCGCCCATGGCACGAGCCTTGATGGGTTCACCCGGGATGTACAAGGGATCAAACAAGCCTGATTCCCATTCAGGACTCCCATAAACGTCGAGCAGGGGGCGCATCCGGGTGGCCGCTTCACGACCGAAAAGCCTCAGCAGGGCTGACTGCATGGCACGGGCTGGGTCGTAGCTCGCCGGGTCACGGGCGTACTCAGCCAGGGTCGCAAGTGGAATCATCGAGGCATGCGCCTGAATCATCGGATTGGAGATAATGCCTTGAGATATTTCCGGCAGCTCTGCGGCTCGACCGCGCCATGGTCCGAGAAAAACGCGCCACGGAGCGAAGTCATTTACGGGATAGTTATCCCAGATGATAGGGGGCCGTGACATGAGTTCGGTCCACTGACCTGTTTGCGCTGGTGTGATTTCTGATGTGACAACATCGTTGCCGGTCCAGAAGAAGGGAATTTTCACATCGACACTCCCGCCCAGGTCTTTCAGGTATCCGCGGTCGCCCCAGGCGTTCGTGTAAGTGGTCGGACAGACGACCAGATCTGCTCCCTTCGCCAGAATGTGCTCCTGGGTTTTCCCGATGACAAAAGCTTGAGCTTTGGCGATACTGCTGAAAAGTACCCGGTCCTGCTCGTTGGTCAGGAAGGGAGGCGCATCATCGAAAAACAGGGCAAAATGCGCGAATCCTAGCGAGATCATCGCATCCAGTTTTGCCGTCAGTGCCTGGAAGTCCTTTGGGTCCGAATAAACCATGGTGAGGCCCGGGCTCAGGGTGAAGTAAAGATCGATCTTGTACTTCTTTGAAATCGCCAGCAATTCGCGGAATTGCTCCAAGCTGTCGGCCGGGTACGGATCACGCCACTTTTCGCGGTGGTAAGGGTCATTCTTGGGGGCGTAGTAATAGGTAGTCATGCCCATCTCCCCCATAAACTGGAGCACGTCGATCCTGTCCTGATGCGACCAGGGTGTTCCATAAAACCCCTCGATAACGCCTACCTGCCGGAATCTGGGCGTGGCGGCAGGACTCGGATTGAGTCCAGCTGTGACGGCAATCAAAACAAGAACGGTTGAAAGAACTCTTCTCATCGATGTGTCTCCCCGCGACATGCGCGTCGCCTTGCTTTGCTCTCGATGGTGTTTGTGCGAACGGCAGGATCAGGATACCACCAGTCTGAACGAGGATCCCTCATGATCTCGAAGGGGGTGAATGAGCCGGCACTTCAGTTGTTGCATCCGGAATCCTTCTTCAATTGCTCCAATAGTTCAGGCGCAATTCACTTTTTGCATTTCTGCGCCTTCTGGACGAATTCCCAGCCCCTATCGTGCTGCCGGGTCACTCTTACATGGAGGGGGAGCAGCAGATTATGTTGAAGCTGCTCAGATCTTGACAAAAAACCGATTCATGTAAAACTCGACCCGAACGGCCGATTGCAGGTAGAAACCGAGAAAATGGTAGATAGTCATAAATCCGGAGGATGAATGAAACGTCTCATGGCTGTGCTTATTTTCCCTATCATGGCTGCCGGCGGATGCATGCAGCATGGACCGGTTTCACCCGGACCTGTTACAGCGCCTGCCATTTCCGGCGATTCCATCCTCCAACATACACGGATTCTCTCATCGGATGAGTACGAGGGCCGCGCTCCGGGAACGAAGGGGGAAAACCTGTCGGTGGCCTACATCGAAGATCAGTTTAAGAAGGCCGGCCTTCTTCCGGGAAATCCCGAAGGCACCTATATCCAGAAAGTTCCCCTGGTCGGGATAACACCGGAGCCCGATTTCATCTTAAAATTCAAGAAAGGAAACCAGGAGCAGAGCCTTCGATTCAAAGATGACTTTGTAGCCTGGACCAAAAAGGTGGTCGAGGAGGTGAAGGTCGATTCGGCTCCGGTTGTTTTTGTCGGCTATGGCGTGCAGGCTCCGGAGTTCAACTGGGACGACTTCAAAGGCGCCGACCTGAAAGGGAAAATGCTGCTTATGCTCGTTGGTGATCCGCCGCTCCCCGATCTGGCCGATCCGAACAAACTCGATCCCAAGGTTTTCGGGGGCAAGGCCATGACCTATTACGGCCGGTGGACCTACAAATACGAGATGGGTGCCAAGCTTGGAGCGGCCGGAGTTCTGATCCTTCATGAGACTGAACCGGCCGGGTATCCGTTTTCTGTTGTCCAGAGCAAGGTCACTGAACAATTCGACCTGGCATCACCGGATAACAATATGAGCCGTGCTGCGATTGAAGGCTGGATTACGCGGGATCAGGCTGAAAAGTTATTCGCAATGGCCGGCAGGAATTACGATGTGCTCAAAAAAGAGGCGCTCAGCCGGGATTTCAAGCCGGTAACCATCGGCCTGAACGCTTCAGCCAGCGTGCACAACAAAATTCGGAGAATCGAGTCCCGCAATGTCGTCGGCAAACTCGAGGGGAGCGATCCGAAGTTGAAGGATGAATATGTCCTTTTCACTTCGCATTGGGATCATTTCGGCATCGGCCCGGAAATCAATGGCGATCGGATATATCACGGCGCCCTGGACAACGCCGCCGGTGTCGGGGGCCTGATCGAACTGGCCAAGGCCTACAAGGCTCTGCCCCAAATGCCTCGTAGATCAATGCTCTTTCTATCGGTGACCGCCGAGGAGCAGGGATTGCTGGGTTCGGCTTATTATGTCCAGAATCCGCTTTACCCGCTGCTCCGCACTGCAGGTGTCCTCAACATGGACGCATTAAATGTCCACGGCAAGACCCGGGATGTAACTATCACGGGCATGGGCGCCACGGAATTGGAGGATTATGCTGCACAAGCCGCTGCGGGGCAGGGCCGCGTCGTGAAACCGGATCCTATGCCCGAAAAAGGATCCTATTACCGGTCGGATCATTTCCCGTTTGCCCGCCAGGGAGTCCCTGCGCTTTCCTGCAGCAGCGGGATGGAATTTATAGACAAGCCTGATGGATTCGGCAAGGATTTGACGGAAAAATACATCGCCCATGACTATCACAAGCCATCCGACGTGATCAAACCTGATTGGGATATGAGTGGTGCCGTGCAGGATCTTCAGTTCTACTGGTTGATCGGATACCGGGTCGCGCAAGCCGACAAGCATCCGGAGTGGAAACCGGGAGCGGAATTCGGCCCCAAGGCGTCCGCGAAGTGAGAGTTTTCATAGAGGATGGAATGAGGCTTCCGTCACTCATTTCAGGCGATCGGCACCTGTCGGGGGCGGTGTGCCCGTGGGAAAGCCGGGCCAAAAAATTCCGATTATCTCGGATCCGGAACTACCTTGTCGTAAGGACCGGTATAGCTGTCAGCAGCCCGCCCACCTGCTGGAGCCCGACTGCGGCGAAAGTCGATCCGCCATCACCAACCAGTTTCATGGATCCGCGGAATTTCCTGGTTGCATCCACATACTCGTGAAGAAAAACCGCTATCTGGTTGCGGCCCGGGAGTGGGTTAAGCGGCTTCGGGCGGCTTTCGTCCACAAGGGCGCCGGTTTCGTCGAAAACCGAAAGCCGGATGGAGATCGAAGTGTCGCTCGGGTTTGCGACTGCGAATCCCGTATAGCGCGCCAGAGAGTCGTTGTTGTCGACCGGTATCACAACGACGTCCGACGGCGTCGAGCCGAATACGCCGGCAACAGACTGCAGCCGGCCGTTCACCTGCCGTTGAAAAGTGGCCGTTGCCGTGGCTTCTCCACCCTGAGTTTCAAGCAGCGCCCACCCGGAATTCAATGTACCGGAAGAATCCTCCGGAGAAGCGGCAAATACCTGGCTTGCGCCAGGCTGCAGGTTGAATTGAATGGATGAAACTGCCGCAGGCGAATTCGCGTTTATGACGGCGGTCAAAGGCAATCCCGCCCGGTTGAAAAGATGAATAATTCCCGAATTCACGTTCGTCGAGCCGGTGTTGGAAATCGAAAATAGGGTCGTGTAACCGCCTCCAATTGCGATCTGAGGAAAGTAGTGAAGCCGGGCCGGGTCATAACCCAGCCGGATTACCTCAAAATCCGAAGCGGTAAACGAGTGGAATGCCGGGTTCAGGATCTCGTTGTTCCATCGAGTGTCGTGGCTGCCGCTGATATACATGTCAGTGCCGTTGTCGGCCACGATCAGGCCGTATTTTTTCATCGCCCTGAAGATCTTCTGCACGGGAGCCTGGTAGCGCGAGATATCGACCGAGGCCTTCATCCTCAATCGGGCCCCCATCGGCAGGGCGGCGGCAGTGGCCCCGGCCCTATGGGATGCCGGATAAACAGAGCCATTGGTTGTGCGCAAGGTTACTCGAAAAGCGTGATGTATCTCATCGGGGCTATTGATCTCGTCATATCGCACCAGGCCCGGCAGGATGGCCAGCCCGGCCGCATCGGCCGAGGTCCACCCTTCCGGCCTTCGGGCGTTGGTTTTAAGGTCGAAGCAAGCTCCGGACCCGCCGTGCCATCGGACGCCATCGAAATAAACGTTGTAGAGCTCGTAGAGCATGCGATTGTCGCGATCGACAATCAACATATGACGGTCGGATTGACTGCGCAAATCAACGGTGCCCGGCGGCCCCCCTTCGATCCAGTGGGGCTGGGTTTTTGCCTCTTCAGGAATTGGATAGAAAGGGTAGCTGCGGCCGGTTGTGTGATCGACTCCGTCACTTTCACCAGAATAAAGAAAATCGACCTGCACCCGCGCCTGTGAACCATCGACTACGATAAAAGGGAATCCATAGATTTCTACGCTTCCGGGGGAAACCTCCCCGCCAAAATCGGGGTGCATTTTTTTGACGGACCCGCTGTTAATGAATGCGATATAGCCGGCAGACCCGGGATCAAGGAGGGCACCGCTGATGTCGACATTCCACCAATTGTCGGATGGGAAAAGGGGGAAGGGTAAGGGAAGCGGTCCACCCAGGACCGGAAGGCCTGCGACTAGTTTGACGCCGGCTGAAAATAGAATGCACGCCGTGGCCATTACAATACAAAGCCGGCCGCTTCCCGTTCTGTGTTGATTCCTTACCGCAGGCTGCATAGACTCTTCGTTCCCGTGTCAATTTCTGAATCGAGATCACGAGGCTGAGCTGATGGTCGCTCCATGTCGCGAGCCCGGAGCGTGCTCAATTAGAATCTGATTTTGTTCCGTAATTCAAGGTCCATGCTAGTATCTATCGGTTTGTGCGAAGTACCGATTCAATGAAATGTGGAGATCCGGAGTGAGGCGTTGATTTCGTCTTTTGTGCAGGTATCTGTACCGGGTCATAGAAACAAGACCCGGAATATCCCGCAATCAAGACCGACCGAACCAAAAAAAGGCGGAGCCGGACCTATTTCCCGCTGATGATGGCAAAATCAGTGGTTACGCAAGGGGCCGCCGTGTGCCATCGGGAGACCATTCGTGAATTCTTGCAGGTGGATTCTTGTACTTGCCCTCTTTCTGGCCGGATGGACGCCGGCATATAGCCAGTCGGCCGCGGCAGGTGCACTGGAAGGCTCGGTCACGGACGGCACAGGGCAGAGACTGGCGGATGTTTCGGTTTTATTGCTGAACGCTGCCACGGAGGAGCGGTATTCGACTCAGTCGGATTCGACGGGGGCGTTCCGGTTCTCGTTGCTGCCTCCTGGATCGTATCGGGTGGAGTTTGCGCGCGAGGGATTCAAAACGGCTCGGATGGCATCGTTGACCCTCAATGCTTCGGAGGTGCCAGTGCTCGAAGCCGTTCTCGAAAAGGGTGACGCCAGGCTCACATTGGACTGCCAATGCCGTTTGCAGACGGCGGCGCCATCGACCGGCACCCTGGTTGACCAGAAGACGATTACAGCGGTACCGCTCAACACGCGCAACTTTACCCAGGTACTGTCGATGTCGTCGGGATCCGTGGCGAGCGTGAACAACGCCGGGACGCTGGGGCGAGGGACGTCGAGCGTCAATGTCAACGGCAACACGACAGCCGGAGGCTACACCGTAGACGGTGCCTATGCGCCGAGCACCGTGCCGAATCCCGATGCGATATCCGAGTTCAAGATTCAGACCTCCCAGAACGATGCCATGTTCGGGGCTATGGTTCCCAATACCAACCTGATGACCCGTCGCGGGGAGAACACTCTGCATGGCAACCTTTGGGAATTTCTGCGCAATGATATCTTTAACGCCAACGATTTTTTCCGCAACATGGCCGGCCAGCCGAAACCAAATCTTAAGCAGAACCAGTTCGGCGCCACCGCCGGCGGCCCGCTGAGGCGGAACAAGTTGTTCTTTTTTCTATCGTATCAGGGGACGCGGCAGGTAAACGGGCTGGATGCAACCTCGGTATCGAATCCCATCCTGCCTGGATTGACCGATGACCGCTCTGCTTCGGCGCTGGCATCGCAATTCTGCGCTGCAAATCACGTCGGTGACGCGCGTTATCAGACCTATGCCGGAGGGAAGCAACTCGACTGCTCAAATCGGAATACAGGGACGACGGCGCCGATCAACACCATCGCGCTGCGGCTGCTGCAGATGAAGGGACCGGACGGCCTTTACCTGATCCCGACTCCCCAGACCTTGTATACGAGTGGTGCGAATGCGGGGCTGGGATTCTCGTCGTTCAGTAGGCCCTCCACCTATAATGAGCACCACTTCCTGGTCAATGGCGATTGGGTGGCAACTGCGAAAAGCACGCTCTCTGCGCGGCTGTTTGCCGCGACGGTGGACCAACTGAGGACATTCGGGTCTCCAGGCGGGTATCCGGGGGCGCCCATTATGCCCGGGTTCGGTGCGCCGCAGGCTCTGGCCGCAAATGACGTGGCTACAAGCCTCCGCCTTACCACGGCAGCAACGGCAAAGACGGTGAACGAGGCTGTGGTGACATTCACGCGCAACCGGACGGACACGCACGGGGTGGGCACACCGGGTGCCGCCGACATAGGGATGACCCCCGTAGACCCGCTGTTCCCGCAGCCGCCGGAGATCACGGTAACGGGCCCCATGGGATCATTCCGGGTGTTCGGCTCGAATCCGAACGACAATCATTTCGAAACCCGGACGTGGTCGGTGGGCGATAACCTGTCCTGGTTGCACGGCAAACAACGGCTGCGAATCGGGGGCTTCTTCCTCGACCAGTACAACGGCCGGGCGGACACAGGCGGCGCGCGCGGCAAAATGACATTCCAGACATTTGAAGATTTCCTCGTGGGACTCAGCGCAGCTGAGAACCTTAGTCCAACCGGGCGCAGCAACATACAGACCGTGCAGGCAAGCGAGGGTGTGGGTGCAAACGGCGAAGTGGAATACCGCTATCGGCGCTACTATGGCGCGGCTTTCGTGCAGGATGACGTCAAGGTGAATTCGCGCCTTACTGCGAACCTGGGATTGCGATGGGAATATATCGGGCCTTCATTGGACGAGGCGGGGACGATAGGCAACGCATCGCTCGAGTTGCTGCGGCAGGCGGCGATTCCGCCTGCGGATGGAACGCTCGTGGGCAATACGGTGGCGGCAAATTACAACCCGGAACTGATCAATCCGTACACCGGCAAGGCTTTTGGCCCGTCCCCCGCCGGGGTGGTTATCCGGGCGTCGAAAAGCTTCTATGAAAACGGCGCGCCGCGCAATACCTTCGCGCCAAGGGTCGGGTTCGCGTGGCAGCCGTTCGAATCGGGCGGACGCCTTGTGGTGGGTGGGGCATATGGCTGGTTCTATCAGAATCCGCCGTTCAGTGGTAATGCTTCGACTGCGCCGCTGTTTACCTCCGCCCCCTTCGCCCAGGGTTTCACCAATGCCGATTCGAGCAACAACCTCTCGACGTTCGCCAAGCCGTTTCCCAATACGACGTTGGGTTTCGTGCCGCGCACAAGGGTTTCCCAGCTGTCGGATCGCGTGGCCGGGCCTGAGTATCGAGTGCCGCGGCTGCAGCAGTGGAACCTGACGGCAAAGATCCGGCTGGCCGGCACTCTTTCAGTCGACCTTGGTTATGTGGGATCTCACGGGGACAGGCTGCTGCTATCGCGCGGCATGAATCAGCCGCAACTGGCGAGCGCCTCAAATCCGGTAAACTGCGGGTACGACGGAGTGGCCACGCACTGCATTTCCGAGAACAGCTCGGCGAACGCAGCCAAGCGGGTGCCGGTGTTGGGCGAGACGCAGACGGCGCTTGTGACCAGCGAATTCACGGGGGCGTCCTGGTACCAAAGCTTGCAGGCCACGCTGCGAAAGCAGATGTCGAAGGGTTTGATGTTTCAGGTGGCCTATACACTTTCAAAATCGATGAACAATCTGACGGTTCTAAACGATCAGAATAACCTTGCGCTCGACAGGGCGCGCGCCTCGTTCGACCGCACACATAGGTTGATTGCCAACTTTGACTACCAGCTTCCGCTGCCGGCGGGAACGTCGCGCCTGCAGCGAGCCGTGATGCATGGCTGGTCCCTGACCGGCATCGTGCTGGTGCAAAGCGGATTGCCGCTGACATTGACAGACCCGAACGGCGGGACGGTGTACGGCCGCGCGGCAACGTCGACGGTCACCATGTGCCCGGGGAAACCTTATTCCTCGCTCGAAACCGGCGGCAGCGTAACCGAAAGGCTCAACCGGTGGTTTGACGCATCAGCACTCTGCCCGCCGGCGGTGCTTGGTGTTGACGGTTCCGCAGGCTATGGGAATGCGGGGCAGAGCATCCTGAACGGGCCGGGGCAGGTGAACGCGGATATCTCGCTGGGAAAGCGCGCGCGAGTGGGTGGGCTGCGGCAAGCGGCCGAACTTGCGTTGCGCGTGGAGTTTTACAATGCCCTGAATCACCCGCAGTTCGCAAATCCCGGGACGACCTTCCGAACGGCGGGATTTGGGGTGATCACCCAGACGGCAGTGGCGCCGCGGCTGATCCAGTTCGGATTGAAGTACATATTCTGATGTTTTCGGACCAGCGCTATGAAGTTGCAAGGGAATCCGACCGGGCCGGCATACTTTCCAAACAGGAGGCTCTTCCTCTCAATTCGCGTGGAGCTCAACTTTCGCCTGTCCGCGGAAGTTTGCCCGGAAGGCATCCCTCAAGCGATCAGAGCTGCAAAAAAAGCCACTGGATAACAGAGAGCCCGAATAAAGGAGGAGCCAGAATTCAACTGAATTCCTATCATTTCGAGAGCGATCGTCGGCGGAATTTTCGATCAGGAGCAGCATGAAGAAATTGCACCAAAAGAGAGGAACTTCGTAATGAATGGCTGCGATTCGAGGCTGGTATTGCGGGATATTCCGATTTTTAGTTTTATCTTCGGTCTTGCCTTTGCGGCATTTGGTGGATTCAGTCTTTATCAAGACGGGCCGATCATAATGCTGCTGTTTTTTGGAATCGGCTTGGCCTTTCTGCTATTTTCGAGTGTCTTGAAAGTCACAGCTGACCGTGTCAATCGCTCGCTTAAACTGGAGTATCGTTCGGCATTGCTCCATTCATGCAAGGAATTTTCTTTCGAAGAGATAGCCGGCATCGGTGTTCAAACCGCCATCGGCTCCAAGGGCGGCAGAACCTACAGGGTGGCGTTGAAACGGAAGGACGGACAGTTGATTCCATTCCGTTCATCTTCCTCCTCCGGTTCGAAAAGAAAAGAGCAAATAGCAGCCAAGCTTCGCGACTTCCTCGGTGTTCCTGCATTCGACAGTTCAGCCGCCGGGATGGCCTTTGCGGCGCTGTCGGTTTACATGGATAAACTTCAAGAATCAGACGGGGTCCACTGGCAAATCCAGCCGGTAGGCTCAGCCCGCTGGTACTCTCCGGATTTCAAGACGCCCGGGATTTTTCTCTGTCTGGCGCAGAAAGCCGAAGGGCAGGCTTCGGGAGGTTTTCTTGCATCTATAGGCAGCATGATTTTCAAAAAATTGCTCTCCAATCATTTTCGACCGGAAGATACCCCTGGCCTGGATGACGCCATTACGTTCGGCCCGCTCGACCCGGCGCTCGAGCCCCACTTTGTGGCGTTCAGCAATGCCCCCGATGCGGCCCGACAGCTGCTCAATGCCAGGGTTGTGGCGCTGCTTGCCGACTGGGCGGGGCGCTACCCAATAAGGCAGTTCCAGAAAATGTCCAATTATGGCCTGGTAAAGGTTCTGATCGGCCCCGGCGGTGTTTACCTGGCTCCTACGGAGCTTTTACAGCCCCACCAGGTCAGCGAACTGGCTGCTCTGGGGTCGGCACTGGTCAGGTCCCAGCTCGATCGCCATGCATGAATGCCAGCGCCTATCAGGTGAATATGGCTCTGCAGCCTGCACTGATTCGAATCGGGTTCCCCGGCAAAGATCGGCACTAAAATGCGCTTGCTTCCGGCCTGTACCTGAGCGTTGCAGGATAAAAGGAATGCTGGCTGTTCATCTTGCCAATAGAGAGGTGCCGATGAAAATTTTTTCCGGTGAAGGTAGGCAATAATTTCAAATTCATTGGCACGTATTTGGCGTACAATCCGCTTCGCAATGAAATAGAGCTCCGATCAGCAGTGGTTGAGGGCCAAAGTCGGCTCACGATCGAAGATCAGGATTCTTTAGGGAGGCGTTATTTCCAAGAAAATGTGCTTATTTTCCCAGACGGTTTCTACCATGCCTGGAATCGGACGGGATGTTTCCACTGCGAATCTCACCCACAGCACGCGGCGCCGGTTTTTGAAAACCTCGGTCGCTCTGGCGGGGTCGACATTCCTCCTGGATCATAGGCTCCAAGGGCAATCGGGAAAAACTGCCGCGCCGTTGATCGCCTATGTCGGGACTTTCAGTTCTCCGCTCCGCGATGTGTTGCCGACTCAGGTGGATCTCCCCCCCGGCAATGGTCGCGGAATTCATCTTTTTCAGGTGGAACGCTCCACTGGTGCAATGACGCCCGCTGGTGTCTATGAGATGGGCACCAGCCCGAGTTGTCTGACATTGAATAGTTCCGGAACCCGCCTGTATTCAGGAAATGAAACAGATCACAGCGGCGAAGGCAAGGAAGGCACGATAAGTGCCTTCGCCATTAATCGGGCGGACGGGAAATTGGAGTTGCTGAACACCGTTCGTTCCGGAGGCGCCGGTCCGACCTATTTGAGCATCCATCCGTCCGGTCGGTTTATGCTGGTGGCGAACTATTTCGGGGGTTCCATTGCGGTGCTGCCCGTGCTTCCCGACGGTCGTGTCGGCGCCCCCACCGATATCAAGAAAGACGCCGGCACCATCGGGCCTGTCAGGGCGACCAACGCGCCACCGGGGAGCTTCGCTATAAGCGGTCACGATCGGACTCACGCGCATATGATTCAGTCCGATCCGGCGGGACGCTTCGTGTTGCATGCAGACCTGGGCTTGGACAAGATCTTCATCTGGAGGTTCGATGCAGGCAAGGGCCTGCTGGTTCCCGGCGAAACGCCCGCCGTTTCGCTCCCACCTGGAGACGGGCCGAGGCATTTCGCTTTTCACCCCAATGGCCGCTGGTTCTATTCCATTCAGGAGGAGGGCTCGAACATCGTACTTTTTGATTACGACGCAGCTGTAGGCCGGCTAACCTCGCGGCAAACGATATCCACCCTGCCATCCGGTTTTGCCGGCAGCAACTTCTGCTCCGAGATTCTGGTATCCGCCGACGGCAGATTTGTCTATGCGGGCAACCGGCTGCACGACAGCATCGGGATTCTTTCCATCGGCCCAAACGGCGCTTTGACATTTGTCGGGGAAGAATGGACGCGTGGGAACTATCCCCGCAGTTTCAACTTCGATCCCACCGGCCAGTGGCTCTATTGCTGCAATCAGCGAGGTGACAATATCGCCATATTCAAAGTGAATCGCAAGACCGGCAGCCTCAGCTTCACGGGGAAATACACCCCCGTCGGCAATCCCTCGATCATCGTCTTCAACGATCTTGCGAAGGCCGGGTGAAGCCAAGCATCCCGGGATAATGGGAGTTGAGACGATCCTGATCGGCTGCTTTTTGGCTACTATTCGGCCACTGCCAATCTAAAATAAAGTGTCTTTGGTCATGCGCAAAACCGGCTGACGTTTCAGCCAGCTGAATCCTTTTCCCATTGGCTGCAATCCCGCAGGTTAACAAAACCAAGTCAGGCTGTTGCTTGACGAATCAAGCGAAAGCCCTGCCTGTGCTGATGGAACACCCCGCTGCAAAAAGAATCAGACTGCTTAAACGGCAGTGGAAAATGCGGTGGTGCTGTGTGAGAAAGGGAATAATGGAGTTAGAGGTTCAAACCCCGTGTACTTGAGGTAATATTAGGCCATGGAAAACGATTCGAAGGACCAAGGTGAAGAGACGGCGGACATCTCGTTCGGCGACATTCTTAAGGAGTTTGAAAGCTCCAGCCGTGCTGGCCGCAAAGAAGCAGTTCAGCCCGCCGGCAAAGGCAAAGGCAAAGGCAGGAGTGCCGCCTCCAGTCCGCCGGCGCATTGGGGCGTCGTCGTAGGAATTTCAGGCGACTTTGTGCTGATCGACCATGGCCGGAAATCCGAAGGGGTGATTCCGGTGGCTGATCTTCTGGACGACAACGGCGATCTCAGCGTAAAGCTTGGCGACGGCTTCGAGGTGGCGATCACTGGGTACGACAGCGAGGGGATGGCCAGGCTTTCACGCGTGGCCGGTCCGCGCCCCCAGGATTGGGAGGGCCTGACAAGCGCGTTCGAAAACAAGGAAATTATCGCCGGAAGAGTCACGGGTGCGGTGAAGGGCGGATTCTCCGTGGACGTGGGAAGGCGAGCCTTCATGCCCGCATCACGCAGCGGCGCCCGAAGCGCCGAGGAGATGGAGAAGCTGGTCGGGCAGGAGATTCGCTGCCGCATCCTCAATTTGGACATCGACGATGATAATGTCGTCGTGGATCGGCGTGCGGTCATGGAAGAGGAGGCCAATCAGGTTCGGCAGAACACGATCGAGACCCTGGAATCGGGCGCCGTAGTCCGTGGCACGGTGCGCTCCTTCGCCGCGTACGGCGCGTTCATCGATATTGGCGGCGTCGACGGCCTGCTGCATGTCGGCGACATTTCCTGGGCGCGCATCGAACATCCCTCGGCCGAACTGGCCATCGGAGATGTTCTCGATCTCAAGGTCCTCAAGGTCGACAAACAGGCTGGAAAAATTTCGCTCGGCCTGAAGCAGATGTCCCCCGATCCGTGGGAAGAAGCCGGCGTGAAACTGCTGCCTGGCATGCGTGTGACGGGTGAGGTCGTCAGGCTGACGGATTTCGGGGCTTTCGTGGATGTGATGCCCGGCGTGGAGGGATTGATTCATGTATCCGAAATGTCGTGGACGAAACGGATTCAACATCCAAGCGACCTGCTCAAGGTCGGCGAGCGGGTCGAAGCTGCGGTCCTTAAGGTGGACGGCACTGCCCGGCGCCTGAGTCTTGGGTTGAAGCAGGTACTCGGAAACCCCTGGGACACGATTCAGGAACGCTACCCGACTGGAAGAGTCATCGAAGGCAAAGTCACAAGATTGGCCAAATACGGCGCGTTTGTGGAGGTGGAGGAAGGCATCGAAGGCATGGTGCATGTTTCCGAATTCACGAACGAAAAGCGCATTGAGCATCCCGGCGAAAGGGTGAAGATCGGACAAACCGTGCGCGCGGTGGTTCTCTCGGCCGATGTGCAGACCAAAAGATTAAAGCTGAGCCTGAAGCAGCTCGAGTTGACCTCCGCCGACCAGTTCATTCGGGAATCCACGGTAGGGGATCGCGTCAGCGGGCGCGTGCTTCAGGTCCGCGGAAACGAAGTGGTCGTACAGCTGGGAGAGGGCATCGAAGGCGTATGTATCTTCGAGGAATCCGCTTTCGCGCCGGTTTCGGGCGGATCGCTGGCGGCACAATTGGCGGCGGCCTGGAAGGGCGGTGTCAGGACCTCATCCAGCACGCGCCCCGAGCCCTACCTCGAGGGTCAGGTGCGTTCGTTTACGATCAAAGCGATGGATGCCGCTGGAAAGAAAGTTGAGCTTGCGCCGGCTTGAGTCCCGATTGGAGCAAACTAAGGGAGCACTTTGACGTCCTCACAGAGTCGCAGTTAACTGAGATATAAAAGCCTAATCAAAGCAGGCGCAAAAATGTGGGGTAAATGGATAGGGGGATTTTCGCTCGTTTTGTAGGTGGTTTTTTCTCAGCAGCTTAAATAGTGGATTGGATCCTCAGGCAGGACTCGAAACTACAACCCTAACAGCATCAACCATTTTGACTTCAAAGCACAGAACGTGTTTTCTGGAAGCCAATATGGCCTCCAGTATTCCGTTGCCCGCCATTCCAGCCAGCACGCAATAACTTGTCTTGCTTTCTCTCTGTAAAGTTATCCTTACAATTTCTCAAAAACCGTTAAGTTTTTCTAATCTAAGAGGTTATTAATTCGATCCGCGGTCATCAAGACATCTGCGTTGTAAAGGAATCTTACACTCGGATGATCGGAGATTCCAAAAGTGGAATATGTCAATGAACTTTTATGTACTTTGGATGGAAATATTTGGACGCAATTGAACGGTGGCCTGATTTCGCTGGAGAGGTTCTTGCTCTCTTAATCATATTCCGTAGTGTGGGAATCGGGTCTGAATGTGTGGGCTTGTCAGTATCCCAGAGTCCGGCAAGCAGTCTCAAAGTCTTGCGAAAGCAATCCTCTTTTTTTCAGTGCACTTGAAAAGTGGCAAGGTTGTTCTTAGGGAAAAAATCGATCACGTTGGGAGCTCTTTACCTTTCAGCAAGGCTTGAAGCAGTCTAGCCCAGGAGGCGCCATGCGAATGCGAAAGCTGTCGATAGTTTTCTCTATTGTGCTGCTATCTGTTGTGTTCACCGCGTTATCCGCGGAGAGCAACGGACAGCGCGAACCAGACCTGTCAGGCCGGATCGACAATCTGCCCGATCCGCTGACGAATAAGCTTCTGGAATTGCGAGAGCAGGCCTTGCAGGCCAAGCTCAACGGCAAAGCATACGGCAAAGTGCATGAGGTCGCCCGCGGTCAGTTCGTGGAACTCGAGCGCGAAGGAGAAGGGGCAGTCTGGACCGTGCTCGGAGAATTTGCAGATGTCAAACACAACAGCATTCCACAACCGGACCGCACTCTAAATAACACCACCATATGGCGGCCGGATTTCAGCCCTGCCTATTATATGGACATGCTGTTCGATGAATCACCACTCGGGAACTCGATGCGGAAATTTTACATCGAGCAGTCTTCAGGCCGTTACGCGGTGCACGGCGACGTTACCGACTGGGTTACCGTGCCTGGGGTTGCGGCCGACTATGATTACCCCCAAAAAGGGAGGGCTGTCTGGAATTTCATCAAGGATTCGGTCAAAGCCTGGTACACCGCCCAGATCGCGGCCGGCAAGACACGATGCTGAGATCAACGCCTATTTGAGCCAATTTGACAAGTGGGATCGCTACGACTACGACGGCGACGGCAATTTCGACGAGCCGGACGGCTACATCGACACATTCCAATCCATCCACGCCGGCGAAGGGGAAGAGTCCGGCGCGCCCAGCTGGACCATCTGGAGTCACAGCTGGTATGCCTACTAGCACCCTGCAAGGGATTGACGGTCCTGCTTTTAACAAGCTGGGCGGCGTCCGGATCGGCGAGAGCGACTATTGGGTTGGCAAATACACCATCCAGCCGGAAAACGGCGGCGTCGGCGTGTTCGCCCATGAGTTCGGCCACGACCTGGGGCTGCCGGATCTTTATGACACCGCCGGCGGCGAAAACGGGACCGGCTTCTGGACTCTGATGTCGTCAGGTTCATGGATGGGCGACGGGACGGTCGACATCGGTTCCAAATCGAGCCACATGGGTGCCTGGGAAAAATTCCAGCTCGGCTGGCTGAACTACGAAGTTGCTTCTGCCGGCAAGAAGTCCGAACACAAGCTCGGGCCTATGGAGTACAACACCAAGCAGGCTCAGGGGCTGTTTGTCATCCTGCCGAAAAAGGGAGTGGTCTCCAATATCGGGGCGCCCTACGCGGGCTCGAATTACTACTACAGCAGCGCCGGCGACAAACTGAACAATTTCATGTACAAGTCGTTCAACCTGGCGTCGGGATCCACTCTGACCGCCAAGGTCAAATACAATATCGAGCTGGATTGGGATTACGCTTACCTGGTCGTTTCGACCAATGGTGGCGCTACCTGGACGGGAGTGCAAACCAATCTCTCGACTACCACAAATCCCTACCTCCAGAATTATGGCTATGGGATTACGGGCATCTCCAGCGGGTGGGTAGACCTGACGGCCAACCTGCCGCCGGGGAACGTGCTGCTCGGCTTCCGCTATTGGACCGACGCCAACACCGGCGGGTTCGGATTCATGGTGGATGACATCAACATCTCCGGCTTCCCAACCGATGGCGCCGAGACGGACGCGGGCTGGACCTACAAGCCCACGACCGGTTTCCATGTCACGACTGGGACCGAGACGAAGTGGTACAACAATTACTACGTCGCCGAATTCCGGCAGTATCGCGGGTATGACAGCACTTTGGGAGTCGGTCCGTACTTCTTCGGGTACACGGCGCCAAAAAACAATTTTGTGGATCACTTCCCATACCAGGACGGCATGCTGATCAACTACTGGGATACGTCGCAGGCGAACAATCAGACGAGGAACCATCCCGGCGCGGGTCTGCTCCTGCCGATAGACGCGCACCCGGCGACGCTGTATCGCGTTGACGGCGTAGGTCTGGAGGAATCGCATCCAGACTTACGACTCCACGTTCGGGCTGGTGCCCACCGACGCGCTGAACAACCTGCACGTCGCCAACGTCCTCTCGCCGATTCCGAGCCTGCGGGCAGTGCCGGTGTTCGACGACCGAAACCTGTACTATGATCCCGCAAATCCGCAGGGGAGCGTCATTAATCCGAACACGGGGACGCTGATCCGGATCCAGAGCATAAGCACCCAGGGCGGCTTCATGCAGGTGGAGGTGCGCCCGGCGAAGTAATAGATCCAGCGACGGAAAACTCCGGAAGCAGAGTGGAACGCGGATCTGCACAGATCTGCACAGATCCGCGTCCCGCTCGGATTTCCTGACCGCCGGGAATTCGAGCACCGTGATGTGCCGCCCGGTTGTCATGGCATTTTCAGCCGCTGTTGTGGTCTGTTGGCTCCTAATGACTTTGTGGTGGGCGTAGAGTGAAAAAACTCAGCCGAACTGCAAGTGACTGAGATGATCTCTCTTGCCCAAGCCCGCGAGGATCGCTTTTCGGACTCTTATCAGCACCCTTCCGATGCCAGGAGTGGGCGGAGCGACAGGCAGAATCGTTTGCCGGGAGCGATTGGGAGGAACGCTGCTTTAAAGCGACCGAAAGGCAGTTTAAGCCGACTGTCATCTCTTGATTGGAGTTTACGGCAATCCAATCTGGACATGTATATTCCGCCGTCGACCTGGCATGCGGCTCCCTGCCATGTAACCCCCACCCGAGTCGACTCTCACTTACCGCGACATCCAAAATTGCGATGTTTTCTGCCTGCAAAACCACTGAGGACTGCGCTGCTGAGGGCGGCTGATTTTGTTTCATCATACGCCGTTAG
>CAWIVH010000006.1:0-254713 GCA_963839475.1 uncultured Acidobacteriota bacterium
AGCTGTTAGCTGGACTCCGCGACAATCTTGGTTCATAAGTAAAAGCTGTCACCAAACGATTGCGATGCTCCGGAATAGCACCATTATTGGATTCGCAGAAAATCGTCGGGGCTAATGGCCGCTTGTTTGAGAATCGCTCGAAGCGTTCCCTCAGGAAGGTCGCCAGGATGATTCGGAATCGTGGTATAGCGTCCGGTTTCAGGATTAAACCAAATCTCGTGACTGCCAGCCGCATGCCTGCGAAATTCAAAACCCAGCTTTCGCAATATACCTACAACTTCCCGATAACGGTAACCAGCGAGCCGCCCCAATGCTAACCTTCGATGACAACGGCAAAGTCAGATCGTTCCGCGACCGTCGGCAGCGCATCGGCTGCGCCGCCTAGATTATGTTCTTGGAGGAGTTTCCGTGCAACATCGCGCGCGATCTCGAGCGTCTCTGCTACCGTGCGCCCTTGCGCAACCAGTCCCTGAATGTCCTCCGTTGTGGCAAGATAGACGCCTTCCGGGAGTTTCTCAACGTGGAGTTTAATGATGTGTTCCATATGGAGAACAGGATAACATATTCAGCTATTAGCTGTTAGCTTTTAGCTTTTAGCTCGCTGTCGGACGGGGCGACATTCCGGGTTCAGAGGCCCATATAAAGATTAACGGCTAAGAACTATTAACTTAAACCGCAAAGGGCGCGAAGAACACAAAGATCGCAGTGAATCATATCGAACTGAAAACGCAAAGACGCAAAGGGCCGACGAGATCAGATCGACCTGGCCGAGGGGATGCGGCGGTAGTCGGGCTCATTGACGGCATAGGAGTCCCAAATGTCCACCGCCTGCTGAAGGTTAAGCCAGAACTCCGGACTGTTCCGAAAAACACGCGCCAGACGATGTGCCATGTCCGGCGTCACCGAACGGTGCTCGTTCACGATCTCACTCACCGTGCGCCGCGAAACCCCCAGAAGCACGGCAAGACGCGTCTGCGTAAGATTCGCCTCGGGCAGGAAGCGATCCCGCAATAGGACGCCCGGAGGGGTAGGACGATCATTCATAAAAAAACCGCAAAGACACGAAGACGCGAAGGAGTGTAACGCGGGAGGTTACAGAGAAAGGCCTGAAGCCCCCAAAAAGGGGGCCAATTGTCACATGTAAATGGGTTTAGCTGATGGGGGCGGAAACGAGGGATTCGATCGCCTTCGACACCCTCGCCTGCTGCTCCGCCGTCAACTGCGGGAACATCGGGAGAGAGAGGATCTCCGGCGCCACCTTCTCGGTCACCGGGTAGTCCCCTTTCTTGTAACCAAAGGAGGAATAGGCGTTCTGGAGGTGGAGCGGCACGGGATAATGAAGCGCCGTGCCGATCTTTTCAGCCGCCAGGCTCTTCATCATCTCTTCGCGGTTCGAGACGCGCACCACAAACAGGTGATAGACGGCCCGGGACCATTCGGGCTCAAAAGGCAGCAACACACCCTCGACGCCGGCAAGCAGCTCCTGGTATCGTGCGGCGGCTTCGCGGCGCTTCGAGGTCCAGTCGGCCAGGTGGCGGAGCTTGACCCGCAGCAGGCCGCATTGAATCGCGTCGAGCCGGCCATTGTAACCCTCGACCTCGTGGTAGTACTTCTTCGACTGGCCGTGGTCGCGCAGCATCTTCACCTTCGCGATCAGGGCGGGATCGTGACTCGTCACGGCGCCGCCTTCGCCGCAGGCGCCCAGGTTCTTGCCGGGGTAGAAGCTGAAACCGGCGGCCTTGCCCATCGACCCGGCCTTGAACCAGCGATTGTGTTTCCGCGAGAAATATTCGGCGCCGTGCGCCTGGCAGGCGTCCTCGATCACGATCAGGTTGTGTTTCTCAGCGATCTCGAGGATGGCGTCCATGTCGGCCATCTGGCCATAGAGATGGACGGGCATCACCGCCTTCACCGGGGCGCCGGGATTGTTTTCGAGGTACTCGCGCAACCTGGCGGGGTCCATGTTGTAGGTCTTCTCATCGATGTCGACGAAGACCGGAGTGGCGCCGCATTGGGAAATGGCTTCGGTGGTGGCAATGAAGGTATTCGGGACTGTTATAACCAAGTCCCCTTTGCCGATGCCTGTCGCAATCAGCGCAAAGCGCAGGGCGTCGGTGCCGGAGCTCACGGCAGCGCAGTGGCCGGCTTCGCAGAAGGCGGCGAACTCCTTCTCGAGGCCGTCGACCTCGGGGCCGCCGATGAAACGGCCGGTGCGGAAGGCCGTGCGGCATACTTCGAGGAGCTCTTCCTCCAATTCCACATGAGGGGTGACAAGATCAAGAAAAGGGATTTCATTCGTCATAAGGGCTCACCTATAAAAATAAACCGCGAAGACGCAAAGAAGAGAGGAAACGGAGCTTCGCCCTTTCAGTTACAGGCGAAAGCCTAGTATCGCATCGTTGGGAAGATTGAAAAACATTAACCTTATTATTTGTGGGAGACAGTCTCAGGGACGACATAACGAACCACCCGGCCGGGGTTGCCCACCACCACCGCGTTCGGGGGAACCGATTTGGTCACCACGCACCCGGCACCCACAATCGCATTCTCGCCGATTTCCAGGTTGGCAAGAATGGTCGCACCCGAGCCGATCGAGGCGCCCTTGCGGATAAAGGTCGGAGCCACGTGCCAGTCGGCCTCGGTCTGGAGAGCCCCATCCTCGCGGGTCGCGCGGGGATAAAGGTCGTTGATGAACATCACACCGTGGCCGATGAAACAGTTGTCCTCGATGTGCACCCCCTCGCAAATGAAGGTGTGGCTCGAGATCTTGCAGTTGTTGCCCACCGAGGCGTTCTTCTGAATCTCGACAAACGCGCCGATCTTGGTGTTGTCGCCGATCGTGCAGCCGTAGAGGTTGATGAACTTCGAGAGCTTGACGTTCTCGCCCAACCTGACATCCGGAGCAATCGCGTTGTATTCGTTCATAAGTAAACCATCCCCCCCTTGGCTTTCAATGACTTGTCGGCCGCCTCCAGGATCCGAACCACGGCCAGACCGGCTTCCCCATCATTGAAAGGCGTTTCACCCTGTTCCACGCATCTGACGAAATACTGCGCTTCCGACTTCAGCGCTTCCACCTGCTCCAGCCGCGGGGCCCAGATGTCGCCCATGCGGTAGTTGACCAGCAGATCGTAGATCCCTTCCCCGTTCACCTTCTTGTTCACGCCATGGTCGTAGATCTTGATCTTCTCATCGGCCTCGAGATCGTTCCAGACCAGCATCTTTTTTTCCCCGCCGATCAGCGTGGTCCGGACCTTCACCGGCGAAAGCCAGTTGACGTTGAAATGTGCAATCGTGCTCCCGGGCAGATAGACCGTGATAAAGGCCACGTTGGCATGCTCGCCGATGTGGCTCTCGCCCGTGGCCACCACGGCTTGCGGCTTCTCCGGAAGTATGTAGTGCATGATCGAAAGATCGTGCGGCGCGAGGTCCCAGATCACGTTGACGTCGGTCTGGAAAAGCCCCAGGTTCACACGCATGGAGTCGTAATAATAAAGCTTGCCCAGGACGTCGGTATCGATCAGCTCCTTGATCTTGCGGACCGCGGGGGTGAAAAGGAAGGTGTGGTCCACCATGATCCGGAGATTCTTTTTGGCCGCCAGCTCAATCAGCTCTTCGCCCTGGGCGACGCTGGCGGTAAAAGGCTTTTCGATAAATATATGCTTGCCGCATTCCAGAGCCATCTTGGCCAGCGGGTAGTGGGTGCCGACCGGAGTAATGATGGCGACGGCATCCATCTTCGGCTGAGGAAAAAAGGTCGTTGGCATTGGCGGTAACGGTAATTCCCGGATTAGCCTTTCCGGCGCGTTCGCGGGAGCGTGGATTGGGATCGCAGATGAATTTGACGGAGCCGGGGTTGATGGATTGGAAGTTGCGGACGATGTTCGGACCCCAGTACCCATAACCAATGACACCCATACCTATCATGAGATCACCCTTAAGAAATTAACCGCAAAGGACGCGAAGACACGAAGAATTCGATTTAGATAAACTAGTAGGCGCCGCGGCCGGTGAGGACCGCGCGGGGGGTGCAAAGCAGGATCTTCAGGTCGAGCAGAAACGACTGCTCGCGGACATACTTCAGGTCGAGCCGGACCATCTCGTCAAACGTCGTGCGGCTGCGGCCGTAAACCTGCCACAGACCGGTGATTCCGGGCTTCACTTCAATCACGCGCCGCCGGTGCCAGAAGCGGTAGCAGGCCACTTCGTAAGGCACCGGCGGCCTTGGCCCCACCAGCGACATCTCCCCGCAGAGCACATTGATCAGCTGGGGCAGCTCGTCGAGGCTGCTCTTGCGCAGAAAACGCCCCAGCGGCGTCACGCGGGGATCGTTGACGATCTTGAAAACCGGCTTATCGGTCGGCTGGACCACCCCGGGATTCCCCTGGTTCCTGGTGATCAGGTTCTTGACGTACTGCTCGTGGATCTTGGAGCTGTTGTTGAGATACATGCTGCGAAACTTCAGGAACTCGAACTCCTTGCCGAAAAGCCCGAGGCGGCGCTGACGGAAAAGGACCGGCCCCGGCGAGGTCAGCTTGATCAGTGCCGCGATCGCCAGGAAAACCGGCGAGAGCAGGAGCAGGCCGAACGCCGAGCCGAAAAGATCGAGGCCCCGCTTCAGGGCGGAGTAGAGCTTTTTCGACCCGTTCTCGACCGCCAGGTCGGGGTAGAGTGTCTCGTCCGACTCGAAGGTCCGGAGCTTGTCCTCGTTATAATCCTCGGGGAAATAGTGCAACGAAATGTCGACCATCGCGCGATCGGCGGAGATCAGAACCGAATCCAGCGCCTGCTGGGTTTTCTGGCCCAGGGTCGAACAGATCGTCTCGCGATCGCCGCCCCCCAGCGCCGTGAAGACTACGCCCAGCGCCATCGGGAACCGGTACCAGCCCGGAATGTCGGTTTCTCTCGTTTGCGAACGGAGGGCGTCGCAAATGTGGCTGATCTGGCCCACGCCGCGCATGCGGAGGAGCCGCTCCATATTCACGACCATCAGGACAAACGGGTCGCCGGTACGCTCTGAGCGCTTCCGCTCCAGCGCGAGAAGACGGTTGAACACGGCCTCCGCTTCGAAGCCTTCGCTTTGCTCGGCGGCTTCGGCTGAGATGCCGAGAGATTCCGGCTTCGCGACCTGGCCGTCAGCCCGGCCGTTGGAAATCGCGGCGTGGTGTTTGCCGTTGGTTTTACCCATGAGAGCGAACAACCTGCTGCCATTTATGGTAGACATTATGCTTCCGCCTTTTAAGGAACAAAATAATCAGGCTATTAAGACAATGGTTCATGAGATAGGGTGGCAGGCTTCGGTGACCACGCGCATGGCCGGCACCGGGTCGTCCGGCAAATCGGTGTGCCTGGGACAGCAAAGCCTGTCACCATGTTTTACGATTCTCACTCGTTCACGGTTAAGTCGAGGCGGCTTTCGACCGCCCGGCCGTTCTGGAGCGCCGGGGCGAACTTCCAGCGCCGCACGCTCCGCAACGCGGCCTCCCCGAAACCGCGGGGGCCGCTCACCAGGTCGGCCTTCACGACCTGGCCCATTTCATCAATCAACAGCCGGATCACCACCCCGCCCTGCCGGCCCGGATCGTTTTCGTGGTCGATCGGGGTCCGGGCAATAATCCGCGCCGGCTGATCCAAAGCAGCCTTTTCGGCCCCGGCTGCCGGCCTGGCCGCGACACCTGCCGAGGCGTTCGAGCCCGAATCCAATGCCGCCGCCCAGCCTGTGCCGGATTCGCCAGCCGGCACGGGCGCCAGGAGGCGCCTGATCTCCTCTTCATCGGCCAAAAGCCTGCTTTCGGGGGGGAGTGCTATTTTATACCCGTCAGCCGCCAAAATCTCCAAAGCTTTTTTCCAGCAGGTTTGCGCGAGCTCGCTGTTCCCGGTCTGCCGGTACAGGCTGCCCAGGGTGGCGAGAACCCAGGCGGGCGGCGCTGCCGACCTGTTCGCCACACCCTGGAGCAGAGAACGGGCTTCGTCGGACTTGCCGCCGCGCAGCAGCAGGTCAACGTAAAGCGCCGTGGTTTCCATGTCGGGGCGGCTCTTCTGGGCGTAGAGCATGCGGACGTAGGGGGCCGCTTTTTCCGCGGCGCCCAGCTGATTCAGCCCCAGGCGGGAGAGCTTTTCCAGCGTCTCCGGGGTCTTGCGCCCCAGGTCGAATGACTTCTTGTAGGAGTCGAAGGCGCCGGCAAAATCGCCCTGGCCTTCGAGAACCTTCGCCTGCAGGAGGTGGCTGTCCATCACCGTGGAGTCCAGTTCGAGGCTCTTCTGAACCAGCGGCAAGGCCGCGTTGGCGTCGCCGCGTTCATAGGCAGCCTCGGCTTGCAGCAAAAGCGTCAAGGCTTCCTTGCTCGCAGGATAGCGCTTCGAGAGAAAATCGAGTCGGCGGCGCGAGAGATGCTCGGGCAGGCCGGTCTCGGCATTCATTCCAGGGCGGTATTCCGCCGCGAGCTTCTTTCTGTCCGGGGCGGGACTGCCCGGAGCCAATGCCAGCGGGTCGCCGATCACCACCTGCTTCCAGCCGAGATAGCGGGAAGCGGCGTAAAAAGATTCCGCCAGGTTATAGCCGGCCGCGTAGGCCGGGGTCAGCACCTCGGAGCGGATCGCCCCGCCCAGGCCGGGATCGGCGATCGATCCGCCGAAGCCCACGGTCCCGGCAGCGGCACTTTTGGAAAAGGACTCCGTGCCGAATTCCGGGAGGAGAGCCAGCGAGCCGTCACCCGCCGGCTTGAGCGCGCGGTCAACCAGCAGGCCGGCATCTTCGGCGGACGCGCCCGTCAACCGGGTCACGAGGTAGATGTCGTAGCGGGACCGGATGAAGGGGCGGAAAGGCTCCTTCCGGGTCTCGAGCGTGAAATAGGGATTTTCAACCCGGCCGGGAGCCCCGAGCTGGCCGAAAACCAGGTACGGGTAAAGCATCGCAAGCTCGCTGTCGAGCGAGGTCGGGCCGCCCGCGGGGCCGGGAGCGCCCTCCACGATCAAGGGAAGGCCGCGGGTGGTGACGATGAAAAGGATGCGGTCCTGGAGGCTCTTCGATTTCAGGTGCTGCGCCGCCGGGATGAAGATGTCGCGGTTGAAGACTTCGCGCGAGATGGTCTCGGTTTCCACGGTTTTCAGGCGGCAGATATTCGATTCCGGCAGGTTCCGCTTTTCGGCATAGTGACGCGCAATCGCCACGGAATCCGCACTGTTCTCGTTCACCAGGACAAGAACATTCTCCACTCCCTGCGCACGCAACATGGCAGGGATCAGAATAACCAGGAGGAAGCGAAGAATATGTTTCACCGATATTCGAACCGCGAAGGCGCGAAGGTTTTATTGGTCGAGGTAGCTTTTCATGCGGACGCCGCGGCGCTTGGCCGCGCCGTGGCCGTAGGGATAACGGCTCTTATATTTGTAGCTGTAATAGCGGTGATCGTAGTGAGTGTTGAACATCTGCGGCTTGACGTCGTTCAACACCACGCCCAGCAGCTTGTTGCGATCCACCGCGCGGAACGCTTTTTCTATCGAAGTGTAGGCCGTCTTGCCGCTGCGCACCACCATCACCATGCCGTCGGCCAGACCATGGAGGATATGGGCATCGGCGATCGGCGAAAGCGGGGGTGCGTCGATGATCACGGTGTCGAACTCGGTCCGGAGGAACTCGAGCAGCATGTGAACCCGTTCGAGCGAGAGCGACTCCACCGGGTTCTCGGCGATCCCGCCCGAGGTCATCAGGTACAGCCGTTCCAGGCGGCGCATGTAGCAGAAGGGCTGCAGATATTCCCCCTCGAGGTAATTGATGACCCCCGGCTCGCTCGAGATCCCGGTCAGCCGGTGGATGCTCGGGTTGCGCAGGTCGCCGTCGATGAGGATGGTCCGGCGGCCGATCTCCCGCGAAAATGTGGCGGCGAGGTTGAGCGCCAGCAGCGATTTGCCGTCTTTGGCTTCCGGGCTTGTAACCAGGATCACCTTGACCTTGCGGGTCGCGGCGATCTCGGCCAGCCGGACCTTCAGGGTCTTGAACTGCTCGCTGATGAAGGAGGTTTCGTCCCGGAAGGTTTCCACCTTTTCGTTCAGCCCGCCGCGGGTGATCTCCGGGACCAGCGATTCAAAAGGAAGACCGGCGCGCTTGGCCAGCGCCATGCCCGACCCTGAGGCCCGGTCGACGGTGACCAGGAGCTTCAGGGTATCGAAGACCGACAGAATCTTGCCCAGCCGCTGCCGGTCCAGCCCGGTCGACAGCTCGAGCTCCGGGAAGGTGTGGGGCGCCTTGAGAGTGCTCAGCACCGCCAGCTCGTGCGGGAACCAGGGGAGATGGGAAAGGCTGGCGCCGTTCTTCAGGACGATGAGCTTGTCGGCGTGCAGCTCGAAAGGCTTCAGGTTCTCGCGGGCCAGCTGCAGCATCAGGTGGTTCAGGTCGATCCCGGCCGGGAGGTAGAAATGCTGCGTGCGGTTTTCGAAGGCCTGGATCTCGAAATTGTTCTTCAGGGCGAAGGTCAGGACCTGGATGGCCTGGGCCTGGACCATGTCGCGCAGCTCGGTGCGCTCGACCATGTTCCGGTCGACGGCCACCCGGCCGACCGGGATTTCGCGGCGCCGGGATTCGAGCAGGAGCGACCCGATGTCGCTTTCTTCGATCAGCCCCGCTTTGGCCAGGTACTGGCCGAGGTGATGCTCGGGCATGTCGGTGCTGACGGCGCTGATCAGCCCTTCGGTGAAGTGGATCGAGACGCGGTTCCCCTCATGCCCGAGCGAGAGGATGCCGCTGCTCTTTTCGTTCTGGATCGCCTGGATCTGCTCCAGAAGCTGGTGACGATTGCTCATAGGCTAACTCCGGAGCCTTTCAATCAGCGGATCAAGGATTTTCACCAAGGCCGCCTGTTTGGTATAGAGAAAGTATAATCCCAGGGCATAGACCGCTGATCCGGCCAGAAGAAAGGAAGCCGCAGTCATGCGTTTCTTCCGCTCCAACTGGAGATCCGACGGGGTGACGATGCTGGGGATTTCCACCAGGATCGGGATCTCGAGGGCCCTTTCGAGCTCCGCGGCCGTGCAGACCCGGCGGTTGAGCACATCGACTGCGAAGCCGAAGGCAAAACCAAGCCCGAGGCTGAGCAGCAATCCGACCAAAGCAACAGTGATGCGGGAGGGAGGCGCCGGCTCGATCGGGTAGCTGGCCGGATCGACGATCGTGTACTGCGCCCCCTTCTGCTTGCTCTCCAGGGATTCGGCCAGCCGGGCCTGGGAGAGCTTGTTCTTGAGATCATCCGATTGCTTCGTGAGGTCGGCATTGAGCCGCACGGCCGCGGCAATTTCCTGCTCGACCTGGGGGGTGTTCTGCACCCGCTGGTTGTAGCGGCCGATTTCGGTTTCGATCCAGGCTTTCTCACGCTCCCGGATCCCCAGCTCGGTCTTGACCTGGCGCAGCTGGCCGGTCAGGCTCTGGTAAACCGGGTTGGGCTCGGTGCTGCTGGTTGTTCGAACCGTCGCGGTGCTTTCGGCGACGGCAAACTCCTCGGGCGGAACCTCTTTGCGCGCCTGGTCGAGCGCCACCCTGGCCTTGATCACGTCGGGGTGTTTTTCCGTCGCCCGGGCCAGGAGGTCCTTGTACTCCATTTCCTTTTTAAGGTAGTTCTCCATCTGCGGGCTGCGGGTTCTGGACCCGGTCCCATCGGGCTTGAGGGTGGTCTCTTTGGTGATGGTCGGGGGAGTCTCGGAAATCATCCGCTCCAGGTTCAGCATCATGGTGGTCTGGCGGTCGATGGCTTCGACGTTGCCGTTCTTCTGCAGCTGCAGCCGGTCCAGCGTGCGGAGGTTGGTTTCCAGCTCATTGGGCAGCTGGTTGCGGTAGCGCTCTTTCAAAGTCTTGAGATTGTCCTCCGACGCCTTGAGCTGGACCGAAATCTTGTCGAGTTCGGCGGCCAGGAACTGGGTGGTGCCGAAGACCTGCTCTTCGCGGTTGCGGCTGTCCTGTTCGACAAACAGCTGGGCCAGACGGTCGGTGACTTTCTGCGCCAGTTCGGGGCTCGGGTCGCGGAAACTGATCCGGATCTGGGTGGTGGGGAGATTTCTGCCCCCGCTTTTCACCACCGGAAACTCAATCGCGATCTTCTTGCGCATGCGCAGCACTTTGGCCTCGTCATTCAGGCCGCGGTATTGAGACAACTGATTTTCGTACTGGCTGAGGATGCGCAGGATGTTGGTGCGGCTCAGGATGGTCTGCTCGATGGTTCGCAATCGCTCATCCGGCGAGCCGCTGATCAGGTCTTTGACGAAATCGTTGGGCACCTCGCGCGGCTGAACCAGCAGCATGGTCTCCGAGACATAGGCGGTGGGAATGATCCGGGCGAAGAGAATCGCCAGGCCCGCAAAGGCGACAAAGGCACCGGCGATCCAGTATTTCCGGCGAACCGCCATAGCAAGGTAGTCCTGCAGGTTCGCGAAGCGCGACATCTTCATCGGGAAAACCTCCACATCTCCGGGGCACGGTAGCTGACGGAGAGGTAAACCTGTTTGTAGTCCTGGTCGACGGTATTGGTCCCGGTCAGCTTGCGGTAGCTGCCGCCCAGGCTGAAAAACCAGCGCTCCCCCATCGCGTAGGAAATCGAAGCGGCGCTGTTCAGGCCCTGGTTGTCGTAAGGGTTGTCACGGATCCCTTTCCCCTGGTAAACCGAGCCACTGGCGGAGGCGGTCAACCGCTTCGTGAAAGTGTGGACGAGTCCCAATCCGGCGTTCTGGGTGTTTGCGATGGAGCCCAGGCCGGTGGTGCTGCCGGACGCATACCGGTAAAAAAGAGTCACCGTATCGGAACGGAACAGGCGGGTCAGGTTGAAAGAACCGGTGAGCCCAAGGTAGCCCGCGTACTGAGCCTGCGGCTCCACATAGGTCGGGCCGGCTTCCAGGTTCATCGAGAGCGAAGGGCTGAACTGCTGCTTCACGCCGAGAGAGGCGGTGTGGCTGCGGGAGTCATAGTAATCTTTGTAGTCGTGCTCGGACATGGTGTATTTCAGGCTCAAGGTGCGGTGCTGGTTCTGCTTGAAGGACCAGGAGGCATCGGCCCGGATGCTGATCTGGTCGGAAAGATACGCGGAGGCGGGCTCCGTCTTGTCTTTCTCATAGAATCGGTAGGAATAATCCCCACCAAAGGTTATGAAGGACTTTGCGTTCAGATCATGTTCCAGGTTCGCACCGGCGGTCAGGCTCGTGGTGGTGCGGTAGGCCGCCAGGGGGTCGTAGAGAAACTGAAAACCTTCGGGCGTCAAAACGATGCCGACGTAAACGCTTTCGGCAAAAAAGTTCGGAGTGTTGTAGAAATGGCCGAAGACATGGTAGCGGTTTTTTTCCCCGGCCTGGCCGGTCAAGGAAAAATTCGCGTAGTGGGAAAGCGACGTGATCGGCTGGTCGGACTCGAAGCGCTGCCCCTGGAAATTGTAATCGAAGAGCCATTCCGAGTGGCGGCCGGTCGATTTCAGGTTGAGGCCGGGGGAGACGCCGTAAAACGGTTCCATGGAGCCGGCTAATTGGGAAAAGCTGAAGCTCGAGCCGCCGGCGTTGTTGCTCGCCCCGCCCGAAACCCCCATGGTGAAGCCGGCAATATAGTTCCTCTCCGCAAACAAAGGACAGGCGATGAACAAAATCGAGAGGATCGAAAATAACAGTTTCATTTTTTGTTGAACCGCAAAGGCGCAAAGAAATAAATTCTTCGTGGCTTCGCGGACTTTGCGGTTTATTTATGGAACTACAACCACGTCGCCGGAGCGCAGGGTGATATTCTGCTCCGGTTTCTTGCCGCGCACCACATCTTTATAATTCACGTCGAAGGCCACATTTTCCAGCGCTGAGTTCCGCAGCACCATGATCTCCGAATCCTTGGCATACTCCTGGAACCCGCCCGCCAGCGCCAGCGCCTGCAGCACCGTTATCGGCTTCTCCGCCGAAACCATGCCGGGTTTCTGCACCTTGCCCACGACATACACCCGGTAGCTCTGGATCGAGTCGACGATCACGGTCACGTTGGGGGCGGCCAGGAACTCCTTCAGGCGCTTCTCGATCTGTTCCTTCAATTCGCCCGGCGAAATCCCTGCCGCCATCAGGTCCTGCACCAGAGGAAAGGAGATCCGGCCGTCGGGGCGAACCAGGACTTTGCGGGTGAGCTCCGGCTCTTTCCAGACGAAGATTTCCAGGATGTCGTTGGCCTGGATGACATAGAGCGGCTGAGGCGCGGAGGCCGGCGGGGCGGGCTGCTGCGCAAAACCGGAAACGGTCAGGAGAAGCGCCAGGAGGCCTGGGATTGCGGATTTGATTCCAGTCATGCGTAAGGCTCCGTAAGAATTTTTGAACCGCGAAGAACGCGACGCAGCCTGCGGCCGCAACCAAATTAGACTGAGAGTTCGCAGTTCGCAGTATCAGTTCGCAGTCGCATGAGGAACTGCGAACTGATACTGCGAACTGCGAACTTGTTGCTTTCACCACCGTTTTCACGATTCTATAAATCTTGCATGAAAAACAAGAATTTACAGATGTGATACGCGAAGACAAAAGAGATTTATAAACAAAGTTTATTGAGGTATGGCAGGTTGGTGGGCGGGCGCCGGTTCGCAGCTTCGCCCTTTCAGTTACATCCGGAGAAGTTCCGGATCCACCGATTTTGCGCCTCGGTGCCGATACCGCGATCCCGTTTCCCCCCCCGCTGATGCCCAGGGGAAAAAACTGGACGCTGCCTTGGATGGCTGAGGACTGTTACCGTATCGGCGCGTCCCTCGATCCGACATTAAAAAAATCTCAAGGCTTGGTACGACAACGCCATACTAGAGAGAGGGGCGCCTACTGTCCATGGCCCGGCCGTAGGGTGGTTTATAGCACTGATGTGCTATCAAGGGAAATCGGGTTTACTTCTTCAATTGTAAAGACTTTGTGAAGATTGTGAGGATTGTCAATGGGGGAAAATTCCAGTGCCTGGAATACGGTCCCGGAAAGGGAACCGGTTCCAGGAAGGATGAGGCCTCCTCAGGCGTGGTCAAAACGGTAGCGGAAGATCGACGCCGCCATGCGCGGCATGCTGTCCGCGGCCGCCCCGGTTTCCCGGCGCACCACCGGGCCCCAGCAGACGACCTGGGTGGGGGTTTCGCCCGAGAGCGCCGCGGGGAACGTGATCCTCATTTCGAGGATGGTCTGGAGCGAAAGCTCTTCGGATGCGCGGAAAAGCACTCCCGAGCGGCTGATGTTAACCGTTGTGCCCTCATGCCACTCCGGCTCGCCGCTTTGCCTGAACTGGAATGCAGTTTCAATAGGGAACCGCGTGGGCCTTGGGGGATAGCTGGTCGCAGCCTGGACTGCGCGATTCATGGAACCGCCCGAAAAATCCTGAATTTCCATATCTGCATCCCGGATAGCTAATATAAAAGTACTCCTAGGATCTCGATTGTGAAAGGTATCACCCCCGGGGAGCAAGCTTCAATGGCACTGTGGTAGGGGTTTTGTTATGGCACGTGGGTGCCGAATCTTCTTTAATATGAGGGAGTTGTCGGAATACTTTACAACTTTGTAAACTTTATTAGTCTTCGCTAATCAAACGGTTGTTCATGGCGAACAAAGCCAGCTCCAGCCGGTTCGAAACCCCGACCTTCTCGAAGATGCTGGTAAGATGGTGCTTGACGGTCTGTTCGCTGATGGTGAACTTCTTGGCCATGTCTTTATTGGTGTAGCCGTCGACCACCGCCGCCAGGATTTCCGATTCGCGCGCCGTCAAACCGTACTTGGGAGCCTGAACCGAGCCTGAGCCGGGCACCCGCATCGTGCGGACCAATTGCACCAGGTCGGCGACACAGTTGTGGTCGATCCAGTACTGCCCGTTCATCACCGTCCGGATGCTCTTGTAGAGGGTCTCGCTCGCCGAATCCTTCAGCACCACGCCGCGCGCCCCCAGGCGCAGGCACTCGATGATCTCGGTGCGCTCGATGCTCGCCACCAGCAGGATCACTCTCGTTGTCATGCCGACGTCGGCCAGGCGACGGAGGACTTCCATGCCCGATTCCTGGGGCATGGAGAGGTCGAGGAGAACCAAGTCGGGATTGGTTTTCTTGATCCGCTCGAGGGCCTCGCGGGCCGAGGAGGCTTCGCCGGCCAGCTCGAAGCCGGGCTCGAGCTCGAGCAACTTGCGGAGCGCGCCGCGAAAGATGGCGTGGTCGTCAACCAGCAGGATCCGCAGCGGCTGGACCGATTCCAGCGGGGCGGTTTCTTTGTCGGACATTGATCCTGATAATATTCTCTCGGCCACGCGATCGTCAACAGCCATACCGATGAAGCTATTCATGGGGGGAAGAGTGGATCAGGTGGGGCCATATCCGCAATGGCACTCTGGTTCTATCCGCAAATAACACCGCAAAGATTTCAACGACTCGGTGACTAATCTTGAATCCCTTCGCGTGTCACATCTGTAAATTCTTGTTTTTCAGGCAAGATTTATAGAATCGTGAAAACGGTGGTGAAAGCAACAAGTTCGCAGTTCGCAGTATCAGTTCGCAGTCGCATGAGGAACTGCGAACTGATACTGCGAACTGCGAACTCTCAGTCTAATTTGGTTGCGGTCGCAGGCTGCGTCAGGTCCTTCGTGACTTTGCGGTGTTATTTGCGGATGAGGCCGTGGTGGATGGCGAAAAGGGCCAGCTCGAGGCGGTTGTAGACACCCACTTTGTCGAAGATGTTGGTCACGTGATGCTTCACGGTCTGCTCGCTGATCGCCAGTTGATGCGCCAGCTCTTTGTTCGTCCGCCCGGCGACGATCGCGGTGAGGATCTCCATCTCCCTCTTGGTCAGGCGGAAGCGGTTTCCATCGATGGGCTGGAGCAGCTTGTCGCCCACGTCGCCCGCGGCCCCGGCGGCGCCTTCGCGTCCCACCCATTTCTTCCCGGCCAGAACCGTTTCGATGCACCTGAAGAGCTGCTCGATCGCCGACTCCTTGAGGATCACGCCGCAGACCCCCAGTTCCAGCACCTCTTTGATGTTTTCCGCATCGACGTTCGCGGTGAGGATGATCACCCTCGGCCAGTGCTCCCACTGGCTGATCCGGCGCGCGACCTCCACGCCGTTCAGGCCGGGCATTTCGATATCGAGCAGGAGCAGGTCGGGCGCGAGTTCGGATGCCAGGCGCAGGGTTTCGGGCCCGTCGACCGCTTCACCGGCCACCTGGTAATTCGGGTGTTCTTCCAGCAGCGCGCGCAGGCCGGCGCGGAAAAGGGCGTGATCGTCCGCGATGAGTATTTTGACCTTCGCATTCGCGAGCCCCATATTGCCCGCTCGGTCTTGTTTGATATCAGTGAGCCCCATATTGCCTGCGTGGAATCGTGATGAAAAGAAAGCTGCCCTTGCCCGGGTTCGACTCGAGCTCCAGGCTCCCCCCGACCAGCCGGACGCGCTCTTTCAGGATCTTCGGCCCTTTGCCCATGGAATCGAGCTGGTCCAGGTTCAGGCGCCCCGTGAAATCGAATCCCGACCCGTTGTCGCTCACGGTCAGGTTGTAGCCTCCGTCCCCCTCCTCGAAACGGATCCGCACCTCGGCGGCGGCGCTGTGCTTGCGCACGTTTACCAGCGCCTCCTGCAGGATGCGCACCACCTCGCCGCAGGTGCGCGGCGGCAGGAGGACGGCCCTGACGTCGCTTTCGAACTCGGTCGCGATGTTGGTCTCGCACTGGTGCTGCAGCGCGACACTCTCGAGCGCCTGCAGGAACTCGGCCGAGCCCAGCTCGAGATGCTTGAGCCGCTGCATCAGGTTGCGCATGTTCCTGATCTCGTTGTGCAGGTATTCCTGGATCCCGGCCAGCCTTTCGGCCAGGCCGCTGCTGCGGGCGAGGGGTCCGCGCACCAGGGCGGCCATCTGCATTTCGATCGCGATCAGCGATTGTATCACCCCGTCGTGCAAGTCGCGAGCAAGCGATTCACGCTCCACCTTCGCCGCCTGGGCGCTCATGCGCCGCGCGACGTAGGAGCTGATCAGCGCCGGCGTCGTCCGCGACGCCAATTGCTGCAGGAAGAGCAGCCCCGAAGCCCCGCGGACCGCGGGAACCGGGCCGAGCAGGAAATAGCGCACGGTCAGGCGCCGCCCCCAGGCTTCGGTGTGGACCAGCATCGATTCCACCGGGTGCCGGTCCAGCAGCGTCCGGGGCAGCGCCACCAGGCCGCGGCGCAGCGTCCAGTGGGCGTGCATCGGCCAGTGGCAGCGGAAGCCGGTCCCCTGCATCTCCCCGGAGTGGACGCCGCACCAGGTCTGCGCCGGCGCGTCGAAAAAGTAGGCGTCGGCCAGATCCGGATCGAGGTCGGTCAGGTCGACGAGGAAATCGCCTTCTTCGTCCGGCAGGCCGCGCCAGAGGAAACTCGCCTCCGACTCCTTCTCCCGGGCGGCGATCAGGACGGTTCCGACGCCGAAAATCTTGTGCAGCTGCGAGCACAGCCCCTCGAGGCTGCCGGTCAGGTTGCCGCCCGAGTTGAAGCCCGCCATCGCCCGGTGGATGATGTCGTTTTCGATCCGGTGACGCTTGACTTCGCCGGCGAGGAATCCGACCACGACGCCCTGGGCCCCCAGCACCGACGTGGGGATCACAAAGTCGGCGAAGATCCCTTTCCACGCGGGCAAGAGAGGAGCGGCAGCGGGCAGGGCAAGGTCCTTCGCGATCGGCGTGATCACCGCCATCCCCAGCGCCGTCACCAGGGTTTCGACAAAACCCCAGCGATAGGCCGACGCGAACAGGACAAAGAAAAACAGCGCATGAAAGATCAGGAGCGGCTGGCCCGGCAGGGCGGCGCCGGCCGCAACGAAACCCACATCGACAACGTGGATGACGGCGCCGAGCCTCTGGTCGCTCGTGGGACGGATCCAGCGCAGCGACACAATGGCGGCGCTGAAGGCGAGGTAGCCCAGGATCCAGACCCGGCGGGACGGGGAGGAGTCAGCGGGAAAAATCCAGAGGATCAAAAAAAAGGCCAGCGCCGGCGCCAGCCGCAGCAAGGCCAGGCGCCCTTCGATGCGCGCAAGCTTGAGCGGCTCGTAGGCAGATTGCAGGCGATGCAGGAAGGCACTGCGCTCAAACGGGTTCTGAAAAGAGAATTCCCGGAATGGCATAGCGCTCCCTCACCATCATGGAACGGTGGAGCCTGATTATAATCCCGTTTTGCGGGAGAATTCGCGGAGGGCGTAGAAAAAAGGCGGTGCGCCATGCACACCGCCCGGAGCAGTTAAATAAGATTGGTGCTATATCTTGACGCGCGTGTCGTCTTTCGGGCAGACCCAGAACATGCCGCCGGGGTTGTTCCTGTATTTGATGACCTTGGTTGCGATCATGCCGCCGCCGCACTGGGGGCAGGGATGCTCGTAGTGATGACCCTTGTCGCCCATGCTGGCGCGCGCCGTCTTAGAGAGTTTTTCCGCCACTGATGATCCTCCTGTCTATTATTGCAAAACCTTACAATTTTAGAGATATTCGCCCATAAGTCAATTTAAAATTTTCACCGCGAAGACACGAAGAAATCAATTGGGCAAGAGGATATGACACTCTTTGAGATGGACGCCGAGGGCGTTCAAGGCTTCTTCATATTGACGAAGTTGATCCTGATACTTTTCCGGTTCGGGTTCGCCGGAGTCGGTTTTGTAGTCGACCAGGACCCACCCGTCCTCCTCCTCGAACAGGAGGTCGATCCTCCCTTCCTCCATCCCGGGCCGGACATACCCCAGCTCCCTCAGGCATCGCTTCCCGGCCGCGGCGGCGGCCCGCGCCCGCCCGATCAGCGGCGAGCGCAGGCAGCGGAGGAGCATCCGCTCGAGCCGGGCGGTCTCCTCTGAATTCAGTTCAAATTCCGCGCCGGCCGCGGCCGCGTGGGACTTGATCCCGCCCTCATCCCCGAAGCCGATGCGCTCCATCACGGTGTGGAAAGCGCTCCCCAGCTTCATCGCCCGGCGGCGCGCATCCTGCCCCGGCAGATTCTCATCTTCGTCGGTATCGCGGATCTTTGAAGGCGCCCTGGACTCGAAGGCATACGGAGTCTCTGCCACCAGGTGGTCCAGCTCCGCGTATTCGCTCGCGATCGAATCGAGGGGAGCGCTTCCCTTCCCGGCCGCGGTATCGGCTGCGGCTGGAGCGGTCTGAATCTGCTCGAGCGGCACGATTCGGGCCAGACCCCGGTCGATCGCGCCCGCGCCTTTCAGGAATTCGGCCAGCGGGGCGAGGCGGGTCTTCCCCAGGGCGGCTTTCCACTCCCCGGAATTCTTGTCCCGCGCACCTTTATGATGGGTGCTGATCACCAGGTGGTCCCGGGCGCGGGTCAGCGCCACGTAGAGCAGGCGCAACAGTTCGGCTTCGGCGCGCTGTTTTTCGTGCTCCTTGAGTTCCTCCCATATGCGGGTGGACCAGCCCTCGCCCTCGCTGCCGACCTTCAGCGCGAAAGCCTTCCTGCCGTGCTCGTCGGCCAGGAAGGTTTGGGCTTTGGGGCGCATCTCCAGGCCGGCGCCGGCCAGGATGACGATGCGGAAATCGAGCCCTTTGGATTTGTGCACCGTCAGGATCCGGACGGCGTCGCTGTGCTCCTCCATCAGGCGGCTCTCGCTTTCGGCGAGTTCCTCCTCGTCGATGGTGGCGAGCAGCGAGACCACCGCCGAGAAGGTCGCCTCCTGCTGCAGGGCGCGCAATTGCCGGCCCAGCTTGGCCAGGTTGGCCAGCGACTGGAAGCCGCGGGCGGCGAGGACTTCGCGGGCGCCGGTCAGGAGCATCAGCCGTTCGAAAGTCTCGGAGGCGGGGCGCTCGTGGCGCTTTTCGTGGAGCGCGCGCAGGATCGCATAGGGACGGAACAGGGGCGAAGCCTGCGGCACCTCCTGCCGGTAATCGAACGGGAGGCCGTCGAAATGCGCCCGGAGCAGGTTTTCGTCCGAGAGGCCGAAAAAGATCGAGCGCAGCGCCGCGTAAAGCGAAACCGCGTCGCCGGGATTGGCCACCGAGCGCAGGGCGCAGATCGCCGAAGCCACCTCGCTGCGCGCATAGTAGAACTTCCCGCCTTCGAGCACGTAGGGGATGCCGGCGTCGCGCAGCGCATTTTCCAGGAGGTCGACCCGCGAGAGCACCGGCAGGAGAATCGCGATATCGCCGTATTCGGGTGGCCGCCAAGGCGGGCCGGCAGAGGCGTCATCGAACACCTGCCAATCGCGGCTGCCGCGCATGCGAGCGACCAGGGCCGAGATGCGGGCGGCTTCGAGCCGGGCGAAGTCCTGGCCCGAGCCGGTCAGCTCCCGGCCGGCGTTTCGTTCGCCCAGGAGGTGCACCGATGGAGCGGCCGATTCGTCCCGGCGCGCGCCCGTGCCGCCGAAGGGGAGATAGTCGCTCTGGTAATGCTCCTGCTTCACCATGGCAGGCGCGAAGGCTTCATCCGCAAACGCAAGGATCGAGGGGACCGAGCGGAAGTTGGCGGTGAGTTCGAGACGCTCCATCCCGCGGGCCGCGAGCCGGGCGGGGTCGACGGTTTCCAGGTAGGTCTCGACGTCGGCGCCGCGGAAGCGATAGATCGACTGCTTGGGATCGCCGACGATGAAAAGCCGCCCGGGAGCGGGACTCATCAGCGCGGGATCGGTGACGGACAGGTCGGTGCAGGAAAGGAGCAGGACGATTTCCAGCTGCACCGGGTCGGTGTCCTGGAATTCGTCGACCAGGAGGACGCTGTAGCGCTGCTGGAAATCCTTGCGCGCCGCGCGGCTCGAGGCGAGCAGGCGCCGGGCGGATTCGAGCTGGTCGTCGAAGTCGAGCAGGCCGGCGGCCCGTTTGCGGCTCTCCCACTCGGCGAGGAAGCCGTCGCGCAGCCAGCAGGCGAGCGCGTGGAAAGTGCGCTGGGCGGGAATGCGGGCCAGCCTTTCAGCGAAGCGTTTTACCTGCCGGATCCATTCCCGGATTCGAAGCACGGCCTCCTTGCCCCCGATCCAGCTTTTTTGAGCACCTTTGTTCCCCGCGGTCGAAGGCGGTCTTTTCGGGTCGGGAGCTTTCAGCCAGGCGGTGGCTTCATAGAGATGTTCCACCAGTTTGTCGGAATCATCCAGCAGGAGTTCCCAGAGGCGTTCGGCTTCACCAAGAAAATTCTTCCGTTCCGCTTCGATCTCTTCGTCCGTCGCGGGCGCCGGCAGCTCCAGCCGGCGGACCTGGTGGGCGCGGGCGCGCAGGGTTTCGGCCAGGTCCCGGATTTGTTCGAGACGGATCCCCTGGCGCAGGGCGGCCTCCAGTTCCGGGCGGCGTTCGAGCAGGGCGCGGTTGAGCCAGGATTCCCAGACCTCGCGCAGCAGCAGGCGCCCCTGGAGTTCGTCGAGGGCGGTGAAGCGGGGATCCAGGCCGGCTTCCACCGGGCGCTCTTTCAGCAGCGAAACGGCGAGCGAGTGGAAGGTCGAGATCGAGGCGGCCTCGAGCTCCTGCAGGGCGGTGCGGGCGCGCCCGCCGTGCGGGTCAGGCAAGGCGGAAGCCTTTTCGAACTCCCGGCGAAGGCGGATTTTCATTTCACCGGCGGCTTTTTCGGTGAAGGTGATGGCGCACACCTGCGAAATCGAAACAGCGGATTCCTGGCGGTCTTTGAGGGCTTCGCGGTTCAAATCGGAGCGGCTGCCGAGGACGAGATTGCAGATGCGCTGGACCAGGGTGGAGGTCTTGCCCGTGCCGGCGGAGGCTTCGACGGCGAAGGATGTCCCCGTTTCCTCCATCGCCCTGTCGCGCTGTTTCTGATCCGCCGTCATGCCCATGCCTCTTCAAAATAACAAAACCGCAAAGACGCAAAGAGCGCCAAGAACTTAATCCTCGGTCTCGATCGCTTCGTCGATCTCCGCCATTCGAGCAAAACTCCGCACCGCGGGGTCGCCGGCTTTCCGCTCCTCGCGCTGCGCTCTGTCCTTGCCGCATATGGGGAGGAAATCGCAATACTTGCAGTGTCCATCCGGGTACACCGACCCGGCGCTGCGGGCAAAAAAGGCGCCGTCTGCAATACCGTCCCCGATCACCTCGAGCAGGGGCCCGATCCGCTTCCCGGCCTCCTGCGAAGCCTTCGGTCCGAAGGTGCAGGGGACCACTTCGCCATCCCGGTACTGGAGGTGGAGGTATTCCGCGTCGATCCGTTCGACCCTCTCAAAACCTGCGAGGAGGGGAAGGACCAGCGGATAGATCGCCGCCTGCATCTTTTCGCCGGCCATCAACAGGGGGCGGCTGCTATTTGCCATCGATGGGGGGAGGCTCCCGGTTTTGTAGTCGATCACCCGGGCGCGCTTGCCGTCCGGCGCCAGGTCGATCCGGTCAATCCGGCCGCGGAAGATAAAGAGGTGCTTGCCGGCGGCGATGCGAAGTTCGGGGTGGGTTTCCGCGGGGCTGAAAACCCCGAACGGCCGTTCGAACGAGGCCGGGGAGAGTCCCTCCGGCGAGCGGTCGTTTTCGAATTGGAGCCAGGCGCCGAGCAGGTTCTTCAGGGACTCGCACTCGAGTTCCCAGAGCAGGTCGGGGATGCCCCGGGCGAAGTGGCACCCTCAGTTGGGATCTTTTCGATTGTTCAGTTCTCCTGAATGTGGCAATCTGGTTTGATGGCCAAAAGTGTATTTGATGGTGTCTTCTTCGAATGTGGGTGTCCAGATCTTTTCAGTGGGTGTCCACATCTTTGTGGGTGTCCACAGTTCTGGAGGAAGCGCTCGAGGATCGCGTGCATCGCCTGGCCGCGGTCGCGCGGATCAAGCTCAAACGGAACTTCGGGTTCCTCCCAGGCTTCGAGCTCCATGACCCGCTGCAGGAAAAAGAGATACGGGCATTTGGCGAAGGCTTCCAGACGGCTGGTGGAAACCGGGCCCGCGGCCGGTCCAACCTTCTCCAAGGTTTTGCGGATGAGTTCCTGGTCGCGGATGCGGCCGTCGAACGCCGTAAGACCCGCTTCCCAGCGCGCATGGTCGTAGGCCAGCGGCCCCCGGATCAGGTCCGGCTCAACCCGGGCCAGCGCCTTCAGGGCGGCGTGAGCCGATCCCGGGGCCGAAACGACGCGGCGGAGCCGGATCTCGCTCCGGTCGACCGCGACCTGCCCGGTGCGGGGAGCCGGATTATCCAGGCTGACGGAGCGGAAACCCGGGATCACGCCTTCGGCCAGGTCGCGCAGGCCGGCGCTTCGGCCCCGCGCCGCGGACGCCGCGCGCAGCAGGAATTCGGAGGGGATGCGTTCGCGGTCGGAGCTCTCATCGAGCCGCGAGGTCAGCAGCACCAGCCGCTTCTCGGCCGAACGGGCAATCATATCGAAAAGGAGCTTCTCCTCGTCGCGGCGGCCGGATTTCAGGGGCAGCCGGCCGGGCGGGCCGATGCGGAGCCGCTCGGCATCGAGCAGCAGCGGATCCTGGCGCAGCCGTACGGGGAAGCGGCCTTCTTCGAGTCCGGGCAGGATCACGAGCGGGAAGCGCAACCCGCGGGCCGCCCCCGCCGACAATATATTCACCCCGGCTCGCCTCTTCAAAAAATCACCGCTAAGACCTCGAAGACTCGAAGGATTTTCGTCTTCGCGATCTTTGAGGGCTTCGCGGTTCGTTATTGGTTGAAAGCCATCGGGGTAGGTTGCAGAGGAGAGTGATTCCTGGAGGGATGCGGTCATTCTGGTTCGCGAGACACGGTCTTCAATCCCGGCAACCGCGGCAGCATCGCTCAGGCTCCCGATCTCGGCCAGAACCGACGCCAGCCTGTGCCAGTCGGGCGAATCTTTCAGCAGTGGCTCCAACCGCCCGCGGAGGAACTCCGACCACTCCCGCCACGACAGAGAAACCGGCCAGCCCGCGGCGGCCTCGCGCACCGCCTTCCAACCGCGCTCCAGCCGCCGGGCGGCGGCGAGCCTCCGCTCCGCCTCCGCAACGGTCAAGGGAGGGCGGAGGTCGGGATCATCAGGATCTCCGCCCGGCTTGCCGGCGTTATCTTTTGCGCGCGCGAGCGCGCCGGCCGCCTCGCGGACCAGGACATCGGTGCCGGCGTCCCAGGCTTCGATGCCGGCCAGGAAGCGCGGGTCGGCCGTCAGGGCGTTCCACTCCGGGATGCGGTCCTCGAACGCGGGGGAAGGAGCGGCGGAAATCCACTCCATGGCGGTCAGGATCGACTGGCGGGAAAAGCCGTCGCCTTCGAGCGCGGCGAGCGCCATCACGGCGCGCGCAAGCGGCCGGCGGTCGAAGGAGCTGCCGCCATCCACATGATGCGGGATGCCCCGCAGGCGCAGGGCTTCGGTCAGAATCGGGACCTCGGTCTCCGGCTGGCGCAGGACGACCGCGGCTTCCTGGAAGCCAGATATTACCCCGTCGCGCACGGCGCACAGGATCTCGCGCACCACCTCGACCGCCACGCGCGACTCGCCGGGCGCCGAGACGATGGCGAACGACCCGTCCGACGGATCGACCCCACTGGCGGGCTTGCCTCCCGGCGTGGGCTTGAAACCGAAGTTCAGGGAGCGAAGCTCGCCCAGGGCGCCGTGTGCGGCCGGCTCGGCCAGGGATTCGGCCCGCACTCCCAGAGCGCCTGCGCGGGCCTGGAGAAACCGTCCGGCAAAGGAAGAAACCGAATCATCCAGGAAAGGTATGAAGCAGGAAAGCTCCATCGATTTTCCCAGGGCATCGAGCAGCACACTCTGTTGCCCGGTGGCGTCGTAAATGCCGTAGACCAGGAGCCGGCCCGAGCCCAGACGTTCGGACGCACCGCCGGCATTCGCGGCCGCCAGGCGGAAATTTTCGTCGACGCCGTGGAAGGTCGCCAGCTTCCCGCGAAAGCGACGGAAGATGTCCGCCAGCCCTTCCAGGTGCTCCTTGCGCTCAGGAGCGGCGGCGATGCAGCGGCGAATCCCCTCGTTGAATTCCCGCAACGAAACCCCGGAGTCGCGCAGGTCGCGGAAGGTGTCGAGCAGCGCCGCGCGGAAGCCGGGGAAGGAGGCGACCGGCAGGAAGATGTCGGGGGTGCCGGACAGGAGCAGCGATTCCAGGATGGCGGAGGCCCCGAGGTGCGGCAGCCGGGGCTTTTCGGGCAGCGGCTGCGCGAGGCTGGTCGCGAGGTCGAGGAAGGTCGGGAACCGGAGGTTGGCTGCGCCCCGGGTCCGGCGGGAAATGACGCGTTTCAGGTGGGAGGCGAGAAGGTTCGACCCCACCAGGGTGACGACCGGGGCGAGCGGGTCGCCGCTTTGGAGAGCGGATACCTCCTCGAGCCACTTCCCTTCCAGGGCGGCGAACGAGCCCGTATAGATCCGGTGAACCATGCCCGCTAGTCTGCCCCACTTCAGATCATTTTTCAAATAAAAACGCGAAGGCGCGAAGGGCGTGACGCAGCCTTTGGCCGCAACCAGATTAGACTGAGAGTTCGCAGTTCGCAGTATCAGTTCGCAGTTCGCAGTATCAGTTCGCAGTATCAGTTCGCAGTTCGCAGTATCAGTTGGCATTCCGCATTCCGCAGTCCGTATTCCGCAGTTATCAGTTCGCAGTCGCATGAGGAACTGCGAACTGATACTGCGAACTGCGAACTTGTTGCTTTCACCACCGTTTTCACGATTCAATAAACCTTGCCTGAATAACAAGAATCTACTGATGAGATCCACAAAGATCTTTGTGCCCTTTGTGCCTTCGCGTTGTGATTTCGAATGTCTCTGTGGATATGGTATTTTTTTCCGCTTGGAGGAGATATGAAACGAAGCATCCGGACTCTTTGCCCGATTATTGCCCTGACCCTTGCCCTGGCGAGCTTTGCCGCGGCCCCGTCATTCAACGCCGCAACCTACCTGAGCCACGTCAAATACCTCGCGAGCGACGAGCTCCAGGGCCGGGGCAACGGCACTCCGGAGCTGGACAAGGCGGCGGCATACATCGCGTCCCAGTTCAAATCGGCCGGCGTTCAGCCCGGCGGGGACAACGGCACCTACTTTCAGAAATTCATGGTCGCCACCGGCAGCCAGCTCGGGCCGGGCAACAAACTGACCCTGGTGGTCGGGCAGGAGACACTTGCCGAGTCCGTCTCCAAAGACTTCTACCCCATCGGCGTGGGGGACAAAACCAGCGTGAGCGGCCCGGTCGTCTTCGCGGGCTACGGCATCACCGCCCAGGAGTACAACTACAACGACTACAAGGGCTTCGACCCGACCGACAAGATCGTCCTGGTGCTGGCCGACGAGCCCGGCGAAAACGACGCCAACAGCCCTTTCAACGGCAAAGAGATGACGCTTCACGCCAGCGACAACAGCAAGGTATCGAACGCCAAGCTCACCGGGGCAAAAGCGATCCTAATCGTGCAGGACCCGGCCAATCATCCCGACGCCTCCAAGGACCTGCCGGCGCCCGGGCCGGCGGCCCAGGTCGAAGAACTCGGCATCCCGGCGCTGCGCATCACCCGTGCCGTCGCCCAGAAGCTGCTCGACAACGACAAGAAAAACCTGCTCGACCTCCAGAAGGAAATCGACTCGAAGAACGCGCCCCAGACTTTTGCATTGAAGGATGTGCAGGTCCAGATCGAGATGGACGTGACCAAGGTCCGGAAGGAAGTGAGCAATGTCGTGGGCCTGCTTCCCGGCAGCGATCCGGCGCTCTCCGGCGAAACCATCGTGATCGGGGCGCACTATGACCACCTGGGCCGCGGCGGCCGCTCCTCCATGTCGCCGAGCCTCATCGGCGAGATCCACCACGGCGCCGACGACAACGCCAGCGGGACGGCGGGCGTCATCGAGCTTGCCGCGGCTTTTGCCAAGGATCCGGCCCCGCGCAAGCGCTCCTTCATCTTCATCACCTTTGCCGGCGAAGAAATCGGGATGCGGGGATCCGACTACTATGTGAATCACCCCACCCGGCCGCTCGATAAAACCGTCCTCATGCTCAATCTTGACATGATCGGGCGCAGCAAGGAGGGTTCGATCACCGCCAACGGCATCGGCACTTCCCCGATTCTCCCGGAAACCGTCAAGGCGGCCGCCGCCGAACAGGGGCTGAACCTCAAAACCACCCAGAGCGGGTATGGCAGCAGCGACCAGACTCCTTTTTACATCAAGAACATGCCCGTCCTGTTCTTCTTCTCGGGCCTGCACGCCGATTATCACCGTCCCTCGGACACCTGGGAAACCATCAACGCCGAAGGAGCGGTCAAGATCCTGAACATGATTTATGCGATTGCGCGCAAGCTCGATGCGGCCGATACGAAGCCTCAATTCACCAAGGTGGACGAGCCCTCTCCCGGGCCGGGACGCGGAGGCGCCCCGGGCTACGGCACCTGGTTCGGCTCGGTGCCCGACATGAACGACGAGAACAAAGGGGTGAAGTTCGCCGACGTGCGGCCAAACAGCCCGGCGGCCAAGGCGGGGCTCAAGGGGAACGACCTGATGATCCGGTTCGGTGGGAAGGAAATCCAAAACCTGCAGGATTTCACCTATGTGCTCCGCACCCATAAGCCGGGGGACGTCGTGGAGGTCGTGGTGCTGCGCGACGGGCAGCCGCTGACCGTTCAGGTAACTCTTGAGGTTAGGCGTTAAATGCCAATACAGAGGCATGGGGGAAACAGCTATTAGCTATTAGCTTTTAGCTCTTAGCTTTCGAATGAGGAGAATCAAAGGTTTTCAGGCATGTCCAATGGCTTAAGCGCCAAAGGGAAACAGCTCTTAGCTTTCGGATGAGAAGAATCAAAGGTTTTCAGGCATGTCCAATGGCTTAAGAGCCAAAGGGAAACAGCTATTAGCTATTAGCTTTTAGCTCTTAGCTTTCGAAGGAGGAGAATCAAAGGTTTTCAGGTTTGGCAAATGGCTGAAGAGCTAAAGGCTAAGAGCTAAAGGCTAAAAGCTAAGAGCTAATAGCTAAAAGCCCTTTGAACCTCTATGTTCACCCAGGTATGTGTTATTAATATGAGGTACTGAAACGGTAAAGAGAGATGACCCACAAGGATTTCGAGACTCTGGCGTACGACCTATTCGAACAGGCCTATGAGCACCAGATGGACGGTGAGCTCGACCTGGCGGTCGAACTCTATCGCCGGTCCATCGAAACCTATCCTACGGCCGAGGCCCACACCTTCCTGGGCTGGACCTACAGCTTCCAGGGAAAATTCGACGAAGCGATCGCCGAATGCAAGAAAGCCATTGCCCTCGACCCTGATTTCGGCAACCCGTACAACGACATCGGCGCCTACCTGATCGAAAAGGAACAGCACAAGGAGGCCATCCCCTGGCTGAAAAAGGCCGCCAAAGCAAAACGCTACGACACCGCCCAGTTCGCTTACTACAACCTGGGGCGCGCCTACATCGCGCTCGAATTGCTGAACCGGGCGCGGGACGCCTTCAAGAAGGCGCTCGACATCCAGCCGGACTATGACCAGGCGCGCGAATCGCTCGATCTCGTCCGGATGAAGATCCAGTAATCTCGAATCCCGCAACCGGTGAAGAGGAGGAAAAGGCGATGATCCTGGCTCCAAGATTGACGTTGGACGACGCACGGATCGTCCTCGAAGGTTCGGAAGACAAGGCCCGCGAGATCGGGGTCGACATGGACATCGCCGTCGTGGATGACGGCGGGCACCTGCTGGCCTTCATCCGGATGGACCAGGCGAGGGTCACCAGCATCGACGTGGCGATCAACAAGGCGTTCACCGCCGCGTGCGCGCGGAAAGCCACGCATGAGTACGCCGCCGTCGCCGGAGCCGGCGGGCCGGCTTTCGGGATTCACGTGTCGAACCAGGGGAGGTTCATGATCTTCGGAGGCGGGGTTCCGATCTTCATCGACGGGCTGATAGCGGGGGGCGTGGGCTGCAGCTCAGGCTCGCCGGAGCAGGACCGGCAGGTGGCCCAGGCCGGCCTCGATCGCCTCCTGCAACATCTCGGGAAATCCTGATTTTAGCTCTTAGCTCTTAGCTATTAGCTTTTAGCTTTTGGCCGTTAGCTTTTAAGCCATGGGAAAGGCCTGATAGCTTTTGATTCTTCTCATTCGAGAGCTAAAAGCTAAGAGCTAATAGCTAACAGCCTTTTTCCCTGTGCCTCCGTGTTTGCTGGTTAAGAAGAGGAGTTCATTGATATGCCACGATTGCTAGCTTTTTTCTGCCACCCTGACGACTGCGAGATGCTTGTCGCCGGCACGCTTCACTTGCTGAAAGCCCAGGGGTGGGATCTCGGCGTCGCCACCATGACCTGCGGCGACCTCGGCTCCGCCACCCTCACCCGCGACGAGATTGGCGCCATCCGGCTGGCGGAGAGCAAAGCCGCCGCCGACTACCTGGGAGCCTGGTTCAGCTGCGCCCGCCTCTACGACATGCAGGTGTACGCCAATGCCGACAACCTCCCGAAGGCGGTGGAGGTCATGCGCGCGTTCGCGCCCGACGTCGTCCTGACGCATTCGCCGGTCGATTACATGCGCGACCACGAAGAAACCTCGCGCCTGGTGCGCGACGCTGCCTTCGCCTATGCGATTCCGCTCTTCAGCACCGGGACTTACCCGGCCGCGCCGCGCGGCAGCCACACGCCGGTCCTCTACTACGCTGACGCGATTGAAGGGCTCGACGCCATGGGCAACCGGATCTATCCGCAGTTCTACGTCGACATATCGGACCAGATCGAGAAGAAGCGGGAGATGCTGGCCTGTCACGATTCGCAGCGCGAGTGGCTGCGGAGCCACCACGGCGTGGACGAGTATTTGAACGGAATGACGGAATGGGCGGCGCAATACGGCAAAGAGGCCGGGTGCGCCTATGCCGAGGGATTCCGTCAGCACCTGGGCCACGGGTACCCGCACGAACCGATGCTGCAGGAAGCGCTGGCTGCCCGTATCAAATTTAACCGCTAAGACGCTAAGACCTCGAAGGCGAATATGCGCCTGTCATCGCCCGGGGGCCAACGCTTCGCGTTGTGCCATGCCCGCCCGGGAACCAGGCAAAAGCCGCTGGACGCAGGCAGGAACACCCTCCGCAAAGCGGCTTTTGCCTGGTTCCCGGGCGGGCATGGCCGCCGGAGGCGGCCCCCGGGCTGGTCGCATGGTCGACTTGGCGGTCTTTGAGTCTTCGCGGTTTAATCCAAGGGATCCGACAACTTTATGAAGCGTTCGCCGCTGGCAATCATTTTCATCACGGTTTTCATCGACCTCATCGGCTTCGGCATCGTCCTCCCGCTGTTGCCCTACTACGCCGAGAGCTACGGCGCGTCCTCCCTGATCATCGGACTGCTTTCGACCAGCTACTCGCTGATGCAGTTCATCTTCACGCCGGTCTGGGGCCGCCTGTCCGATCGATATGGCCGCCGTCCCCTGATCCTGCTCAGCCTGGCCGGTTCCTGCATCGGGTTCCTGATCTTCGGCCTGGCGCACAATCTGACGATGCTTTTCATCGGACGGCTCGTGGCGGGAATCGCCGGCGCGATCATCCCGACGACGAGCGCTTATATCGCCGACGTCACGACTCCGGAAAACCGGGCCAAGGGGATGGGGCTGATCGGAGCGGCTTTCGGGCTCGGCTTCATCCTGGGGCCGGCGATCGGCGGGCTGTTGGCGCCCTACGGGTACGACAAGCCGGCGCTGCTCGCGTCGGCGATGGCCGGGTTGAACCTCATGTATGCGTATTTCAAACTGCCGGAATCCCTGACCGACGAAATCCGCGGCCGCGCCCGCAAGCGCCGCTTCGATCTGCAGACGCTCAAGGATGCGCTGTCTCATCCGCGCATCGGCTTGCTGCTGGCGATGTATTTCGTCGTGACCTTCGCCTTCGCGAACATGGAGGCGACTTTCGCGCTGCTGAATGAACACCGGTACAACCTGAACGCGCGCCAGACCGGCTACCTGTTTACCTTGATCGGGGTGATCGCGACCCTGATGCAGGGGGTGGTCGTCGGGAAGCTGGTGAAACTCTGGGGAGAAGGCCGCTGCGTAGTGATCGGCACCTTCACCATGATCTTCGGGCTGGGGCTGATGCCCTTTGCGGGGAACATCCCGGTCTACTGCTTCATCATCGCGCTGGTGGCCTTCGGCAGCGGGATCAACAATCCTTCGATCATGGCGCTGCTTTCGCGCAGCAGCCACGCGGACGAACAGGGGGGGATCCTGGGGATCGCGCAATCGATGTCGAGCCTGGGGAGGATCGCGGGGCCGGTGTGGGGCGGGTGGAGCTTTGGAGCGCTGGGCTATCGGTCGCCCTTCATCTCGGCGGGGATCGTCATGACCCTCGCCTTCGTCCTCGCCCTCCGGCTGCAGAGGCAAAAGAGCTCTTAGCTCTTAGCTATTAGCTATTAGCTTTTAGCTCAGACGCCACAGAACGTCCTGTAGGAAATTGAATGTCCTCTCTTAAAAGCTAACGGCTAAGTCATCATGAACCTTTGGCTCACCACAGCGGATGAAAATCTGTGACAACTTGTCAGCAAATGACGAATTGCGGAATGCGGATTGCGGCTCTTTTCATAGGAGAGCTAACGGCTAAGGGCTTACGGCTAAGAGCTAATAGCTAAGAGCTAATAGCCGTTAGCTCTGCGTCCTCAGTGCCTCTGTTTTCTTAGTTCATTTGTCCTTCGGAGTCAGGTTGGAGAAGTTCATGGCGGCGTTGAAGAGCAGCATGTAGCTGCCGCTCGTTTCCATCCGCCAGAACGGGTTGCACCCGAAGATCAGGATGTGCCCTTTGCCCAGCGGCGCATCGACCACCGCCGGTTTCCCGGCCAGTTCGGCCGCGCCTCCGAGCATGCCGCTGACCAGCAGCTCCTTCTCGGTTCCCCAGCGCAGGATCACCTTGGGCCGGGCTTCTTCCGGCGGCATGAATGCCCTCATTCCTTCGCGCATCTCGGCCGAAGTGTCAGCTTCGCCCTCCTTGCGCGGTGGAGGCACGTAGGGAGCGCGCGCCTGCGGCACATCCGGGTCATTGACGCCGCCGCGGCCGGTTTCGCGACCGCCTGCCTGTTGTCCGCCGGGGCCGCCCATGCCTCCGCCGAAGCCGCCTAGACCGGTGCTCAGGTTCAGGACCGGCGCGCCGCTGAAGTAGAGCGGGAGCCTATCGTCGTACCCGTAGGTGACCGGGCTGCGCTTGTCGACGACGTCGGAGTTCAGGATGCTGCCGCGGACCTGCAACTGCCGTGCTTCCTGAATGGAAACGCCCTCGACCAGGCCGTAATCCAGGGCCAGCGCGCCGTTGGCCATGACCGGGACAAAGAGTCCTCCATCCTCCACGAACCGTTTGAGATTGAGAATCCCTTCGAGCCCCATGCCGCCGCGCATGTCGTCGGTCTGGGCGCCGTTCGGCCCGGTCAGGTTGGGATACTGCTCGGTCGCTTTCCACGGCACCGGATCGCCGCGCGTCGCCATGCCGTTCACCAGCCGCTGAATCGAGCCTCCGCCGACCGGCGGGAAGACGATGACGTCGTACTTCGACTTGAGATCCGGCGTTTTCTTGAGATCCTGGTCGGAGATGTAGGCGTAGGGGATGCCGAGCGTATCGAACGCGAGCCGGTACCAGCCTTCGTTCTGGGTGCTGGTCCAGGTGTGCATCAGGGCGATGCGGGGCACCACGAGCTCGTGGGTCGGGACCTTGGGGAGTTCGGCCAGGGTGTAGGCGGTCAGGCCGAGTTCCTGCGCTGTGCGGGCGAACTTCTCCTTCACGTCGCCGGAGAGCGGGATGATGAAGGCCCCGCGGGCGAATTTCTGGCCTTCGGCTTCGAAACCCTGCTCGGCGGCGAGCATTTTGACTTCAGGCAGCCGGTAGCGCAGAAGGACGAGGTTCGTGTCCGCCGTGTTATGGATGGCCAGCGCGGCCGAGGCGCTGCCTTTGATGGCGCCGCTGGGCCGGGCGTCGGCGGTCAGGAGCGTCATCGCGCCCTTCAGGATGGACGCATCCTTGACCCGGACGGTTTTGACATTCTTCAAGGCGCCCAGGGTCCAGCCGGTATCGTCGTAGGGGCGGGGTTCGTTGACGTTGTAGAACTGGGTGTCGAGCAGCATGTCGGCCATGCGGCTGTAAGGCTGGTCCATGCGCACGACATAGCTGCCGGGGCCGAAATCACCCTCCTTGGTTTTGACCGCTTCGGTAGTGACGTGAACTTCGCACCCCTGCCGCCGCAGCAGGTTCACGAGGTCGGCGGCATCGAAAGGCCGCTTCTCGTCGGCCGGGAGAACGTACGCCGCGGGTCCTTCGGTGGTGGCCTTGGCCACGGAGCGCTGGCCTTTCAGGTAGAAATTCCGGAGCAGCTTGTCGCGGTTGAACGAAGTGTAGCTCATGGCCAGCAGGACGCCGGTCTGCTGCAGGTTGATGTTGTTCCGGATCGACCATTTCACGCGGGGCAGCGGCGGATTCGGGCGGTACCACTGGCGGGTGGTCTGGTTGGGCGGAACGGTGCGTTCGGAAGTATCGGCTCCCTGGCCGCCGAAGGTTTCATAAAAGCGCCCGATGGCGTTGTGGCCGTTGGCAATGTAGAACATGTAATTGGGCGCCCAGCCGTCGTAAAAACCCTGGGTCCAGACGCCGGGCACGCCGCGCTTGGTGAATTCCTCGACTTCGTGGTAGGCGAGCTCCTGCCATTCGTTGATGGTGATCGGGTCGAGCCAGGAGTTGTAGGGGCCGGCGCCCGTCGAGGCGTAGAGGAACGGCACCGACTCGTGCAGGTCATGGAGCACGGTCGGGTGCCATTCGAGGAAATTCTTCATCATGTTCTGGGAAAGTTTGAGTGAAAGCGTCATGCCGTCACGGTTGTTGTCGTGGGCAACATACTTTCCCCAGTAGATCAGGTTCGGCGCCTGTTTCTTCGGATTTTCCTTGCGGTAACGGTAGACGTCGACATAGCGGTCGTGCCCGTCGGTTTCCACCACCGGGGTGATCATGGCGATCACGTTTTTGCGGATCGCCTGGATGAACGGCGACTCCTCGACGGCGAGGCGGTAGGCCAGTTCCATGAGCATTTCGGGGGAACCGGTTTCGGAGGAGTGGATGGAACCGCTCATCCAGTAGACCGGCTTGGTTTCGGCCAGCAGGGACGCGGCTTCGGCCTCGTCTTTGATTTTGCGCGGGTCGGCGAGCCGGGCGTTGATTTCCTTGATGCGGTCGAGCCGGGCCATCGTGGCTTCATCGGCGATGATGACCGCCAGCATTTCACGCCCCTCCTCGGAATTGCCGATGGAGATGACCTTCACGCGCGGGCTGGCCTTCTCGAGCTCCCGCATGTAGCGGTTGATGTCCCTGCTGTAGGTCAGCTTGTCGGGGGATCCCACCGGGTAGCCGATGACCTTGTCCGGCGCAGGCACTTTGTCCGAGGCGGGCAGGTGGTCGACCAGTTCCGTGAGAAAGAACTTTTCGGTGGTGTACTCCCGGATTTTGGCAGTGTAAGCCTCGTTGATGCCCTGGGGGGCGGCAACGGCCGGTTTGGCTTTCCCTTTGCCGCCCTGGGTAAGGGCAAGGGAGGGAAAGGTCAGCCAGAGGGAAAGAAGGACAAGCGGCGATAGGAGGTATCGGTTTTTCATTGGCCGATATTAAACAAATCGAACCGCGAAGGAAACGAAGACCTCTAACTTTTTTTCAGTTCTCAGTTATCAGTTCTCAGTCATCAGTTATCAGTTCGCAATTTGCAATTTGCAATTTGCAATTCTCGGTATTGATACTTTGTGGGCCGGATAGCATCTTATTAGTAGTAACGGGGGATGGATCATGAAACTAAGATGGACCTTTGTTTTTTTGCTGGCGGCTCTCGTCCTTTCAGGTGTGCAGGTCTTTGCGGACCAGCTCATCTTGAAGAACGGGAGGGAATATTCGGGAAAACTCATTCGCTCGGACGCAAACGTCGTGGAGTTCCGCGTCGCCGGTAAGGTGGAGACGTTCAAAATGGCGGATGTCTCGCAGATCATTATCAAAGAGCCTGAGATGGTGAACCCGCCGGTCGGACGAACCCTGAGCAACGCGCCGCAGCCGGCGGAGCCGGTGAAGCAGGTGCCGCCCGAGGCGCCGCCGGTCGATCCTGACGCCCGTCCGCCTCTCACCAATTCTCGCACTTCCAGCGCCGCACCCGCAACGGGAGGAGCCACCGTGACACTGGCGGCCGGCATGGGTCTCACGATCCGGATGGAAGAATCGGTGGACACCGAGCGCAACCGGGTGGGGGACTCCTTCCGCGCCACCCTGGAGGAGCCGATTTCGGTGGGGAGCCAGATCATCCTCCCGCGCGGCTCCGAAGTGAAAGGGGCGATCGCCTACTCCCGTGAATCAGGCAAGGTTTCGGGAAGGTCAGAGCTGATCCTGGAATTGACGGAAATCCGTGCCAACGGGAAGAGCTATGCACTTCAGACATCGGACTATAGCGAAGTCGGGGTGTCGCAAGGCAAGAAGACAGCAGCAGCGGCCACCGGAGCGGCAGCGCTCGGGGCGGTCATTGGAGCCATCGCCGGCGGCGGCAAAGGCGCGGCCATCGGTGCGGTGACTGGAGGCGCGGTCGGAGGCGGAGTGGCGGTCCTGACGAGCGGGCAGACCCTGAGGGTCCCGGCGGAGACCATCCTGCAGTTTAAACTCCAGAAGCCGCTGGCCCTCGACGCACCCTAGCAAAACAGCTATTAGCTTTTAGCTGTTAGCTCTTAGCTCTCGAATAGGCAGAACCATCGGTTATAAAGCCTATCGAATGGATTAAAAGCGAAAAGCTAACGGCTAAAAGCTAACAGCTAACAGCTTAAAGCCTAAAGCTTAGAGCTTAGAGCTAAAATTGGCATTTGGATTCGCTCCTTGATAAAATTTGAATTTTGTCCGGAGCTGATTTGAATGCTGAAAGCCATCCTGTTTGATTTCAACGGCATCATCCTGAATGATGAGCCGCTCCACTTCGCCTCGATGCGTGACGCGGTCGCCGAGCTCGGAATCGCACTCTCGCAGGAACTGTACTGGACCCGTTACCTTCCTTTCGACGACGCAACCTGCCTTGAAAAAATCTGCTCCGACCAGGGCGTTCAGCTCTCCGAAATCCTGAAGCAGGAAATATTGGCTCTCAAGATAGCCGGCTACGAGCGGCTGATTGAATCCAATTACCCGCTGTTTCCCGGCGCCTCGGGCTTCATCCGCGCCAGTTCGGCGCGCTACCCGCTGGCTGTGGCATCCGGAGCCCGGCGCGAGGAGATTCTGTCCACGCTGCGGGCCACCGGCCTGCTCGATCACTTCAAGGTCATCGTCGGGGCCGAGGATTTCACCCTGGGCAAGCCGAATCCGGAAAGTTACCTGCTGGCCCTGGACCGGCTCAACCGGTCGCTCAACGGGCATCATGAACATATCCTGCCATCGGAGTGCCTGGTGATCGAAGACTCGGTCGGCGGCGTCAAGGGAGCGGTTGCGGCCGGGATGGTCTGCCTGGCCATCACCAACACTTATCCGGCGGAAAAGCTGGGAGCGGCCCACCGCGTCGTAGCCTCTTTCGACGAAGTTTCACTGGAGAGCCTGGAAGCGCTTCTGCAGGAGGCCTCTTGATCACCGACGTACTCAGGGCCAGGCATGCGTTCGACGCCCTGGCTGCCCTCGATGAATCCTGTTTCTCGCTGGACCGGGCCGCGCTCACCCTTTGCCTCGAGGAGTACGCCAATCTGAACATCGATGTCTACCTCCGCCGATTGGACGCAATGGCGTCGACCGTCGGGGTGTTGCTCGGGGACGACCGGTCGGCCAATCGTGTGATCGATTGCCTGAACCAGGTCCTCTTCATCCAGGAAGGGCTGCACGGAAACACCGAGGATTACTACGATCCGCGCAACAGCTTCCTGAATGAGGTCCTGGACCGGAAACAGGGGATCCCGATATCGCTTTCGGTGATCTACATGGAAGTAGCGCGGCGCATCAACTTTCCTATCAAAGGTGTGGGATTCCCGGGCCATTTCATCGTCAAGCACACCGACGGCGAGCGGGAATACCTGATCGACGCCTTCAACGGCGGCCACATCCTGACCATGAAGAATTGCCAGGACCTCCTCGACCGCGTCTACGGGGGAAGCGTGCAGATGCAGCCGGCCTTCCTGCAGGAGATGGACCGGAAAGCCATCATCTCCAGGATGCTCTTCAACCTGAAGGGCATCTACTATCAGAAGGATGAATACGCCAAAGCCCTGTCGATAGTGGAGAAGATCCTGTCGCTCAATCCCGGGATCCCATCCGAGATCCGCGACCGGGGCTTGCTTTACATGCAGACCAGCTTTTTTTCCAAGGCGCTGGCCGACCTGGAGTATTACCTCGCTACTGCGAGCTCGCCGGATGACACGACCAATATCCAGGGGCATATCAAGACCCTGCGCCAGATCGTCACCGCCACCAACTGAAATCCCAAATTTAACCGCGAAGATCTCCAAGACCTCGAAGGCGAATACGCGCCTGTCATCGCCCGGGGGCCAACGCTTCGCGTTGTGCCATGCCCGCCCGGGAACCAGGCAAGAGCCGCTGGACGCAGGCAGGAACACCCTCTGCAAAGCGGCTTTTGCCTGGTTCCCGGGCGGGCATGGCCGCCGGAGGCGGCCCCCGGGCGCGGGAATGTCCTTATTGAGCTTTGGGGTCTTAGGGGTCTTCGCGGTGAATTATAGTAGGTCACTGTACAGGAAGTGAGACCACCTCGGCCGGGTAGGATCCCTCATCGGAGACGACCTTCACTTTCGTTCCGGGTGCGAGGAACTCACCTTTCAGGATGCAGAGCGCCAGCGGCCGCTCCAGCCGCGGCGACCAGGTGGCCGACGTGACTTCACCGGCTTTCTGCTCCCCGGCCAGCACTGCGGCTCCCCCGGGCGGCGGCAGTTCATGCTCGACCATCACGGCCCCGAATCCGCGATCGAGCTTGCCGCGATAATGCACCCGCGCCACGATTTCCTGCCCGCGGTAGCAGCCCTTGCTCAGGCTGATGGCCGACATGAGCCCGAATTCCATCGGCAGGTTTCGTTCATCCATATCGACGCCATACCAGGGGATTCCGGCTTCAGTCCGCAGCCAGTCCAGCGCCTGCGCGCCCGCCGCGCGCACATTCCCATTCTCGAGCAGCGACAGCCAGACGCTTTCCGCTTTGTCCTGCGGGATCCAGAAATCGTAGCCGTCGCAACCGGTGCGGTCGCGGCGGATAACCATCGCGCCCGCGGGTTGTTCCAGTTGCAGTAGCTGAAGGGGTTCAAGGCTCGATATTCCCGTCCCGAAGATTTTGGCGGCGGCATCGCGCGCCGCGGGCCCTTGCAGGGAGTACAGGCGGAATGGATCCGTGAGGTCTTCGATGCGAACATCCTCGGAAACGATGAATCGATCGAGTGTTGTCCGCGCCCTCTCAAATCCGCCGGGAGGGCATTCGACCAGGAGAGATTCTTCAAGGGCGAAGACGTAAAGGTCCGATTCCATTTTGCCCTGGTGCGTCAGTAGGGCGGCGTGGCAGCCGGAGCCGGCCTTGAGGCCCCGAATATCGTTGGAGGTCATATTGTGTAGGTAGCGCACGCGATCACGCCCCACGAAACGCAGTCTTCCCCAGCGGGAAACATCGAACAGGGCGGCAGCCTCGCGAGCGGCCCGGTACTCCTCCAGCGGATTGCCGTAGTGCGGGATGGTCGAGGTATCTGTGGCCATGAATCAGGCTCCTGGGGCGTATTTCGCGGTTTTATTGGAGCCCGGATGATCCGGCCGGTAGATCAGCCTTTCCACGGGGCGGCCGCCGACCAGGTGCTCCGTGAAGATGATCTCGGCGTCTTCCAGCTTCAATCCTGCGTACCAGACATTTTCGGGGTAAACCACGACGACGGGCCCGTGGCCGCACTGGTCCATGCAGCCGGCGTGATTGATGCGGATCCTGGTGTTGAGGCCGGCCTGGGCTACAAGGTCTTTGAGGCGGGTGTGGATTTCGACCGCGGGACCATCCACGGGGCAGGCTTTCCCCCGGGAGCATACGAAGACGTGCTTTTCAAAAGGGCTCATGCATTCTCTCCAGTCCATAATTCCCGACCATTCTATCAAATATCGATCTTGGAGGCCTTGGAGGTCTTTGCAGTGATATATTGGACGCCATTATGAAAATCGCATTCATCGGAACCCACGGCATCGGCAAAACCACGCTCGCCTACGAGCTCTGCAACGAACTGAAGAAGCAGCATCTCGACGTCGGCTTCATCGACGAGATCGCGCGACGGTGCCCCTTTCCGATCAACGAAGCGACCAGCCTGGAGGCGCAGACCTGGATCCTGGCGACCACCATCGCGCGCGAACTGGAACTGAACAAGATCTACCCGAACATCATCTGCGACCGCTCAGTGATCGACAACTATGTCTACCTGTTCCACAAGTTCGGCCACATCCCGGAATTGCACAGCCTGGCCATCTACTGGGTTCGCACCTACGACCTGCTTTTCAAAGTTCCTTTCACCCGGAAATATCTTCGCCCGGACGGCGTCCGGTCCACCGATCTCGAATTCCAGGAAGCCATCGACGGGAAAATCAGCCAGGTTTTACGCGATGACGGAATTCCCTACCACGAGCACGATGTCATGAGCACGACGGTGGAAACGATTCTGGACTATCACCGGCGTCAGATCGGGCCGCTCCAGATCCGCATCCCGGGGATTTAGTCGCCGGAAGCCCCGTGCGATTGAATCGCAAGGAAACGGACTCCCAGCGCCAACACCGCTACTGAAAGAAGATACCCCTGCAAGGAGATCGCTCCTGAGCTGACGGCCAGGATCTGGTACCAGAACAATCTCCAGCCGATGCACAGGTGCTCGGCAAAGGAACAGGAAATCATGAAATAGAGGATGCCTGCCGCTGCCAGGATGATGCGGTTGGCGGCCCGGCCGCCATACCCTTTGCCCGGGCCGACCATGCTCCATATCCACGCGGGCAGCAGGAGAAAAGTTGCGGCCCAGTAGGGATTGTAGAGCATCGCGAGCACGATCAGGACCAGGAACAGCACCACGTTTATGGACTTCGAGACAAAGAAATCGGGGCGGGCGGCCTCGTCGTGGAGATACTTCAGGAGGAAGTAGAGCCCCAGGCCCGCAACCAGCGCGGTCCCGGCAATCCAGGAAATGGCGCCCCAGTCCGGATGGAGCAGGACCGGGTCTTTCGGGGTGGCAGGATAGATGGAGTAGCCCGGCAGCTTTCGCAGGCGGACCAGGACAAAGAGAGCGGTCCATGCAAGAAGGAAAGGAGTGAGAGTCGCCAGGTAGGAGGTCAATTCCCTCTGGACGCGGCCGGTAGAGATATAGCGGCCGTGGTTTGCCAGGTGAAACCAGGCGATGACGGCCACCGGCACAAATGCCAGGCACTGGAGCGCAAGGACGATGGGCGACGGAAGGTAGATGCTGCCCACGGCGCGCAGCGATTCCATCGGTTCGCGCGGGATGGCGGCCATCCTGTCGAGCTCGAGCAGGATTCGCTCGGCAGCCTGTCCATAGGGTTTGAAGCTTTCGGCCTTCATGTTGGCGATGGAATCCTGGGGGCTGTGATAGACCGCCAGCTCGCGGTCCGGGTCGCGGGAGTAGCTCCCCAGATTGATGGCGGGAATTCCCGCCTGGACCAGCGGTCCCTGGTCGGTCCAGGAAAACGGGAGCGCCCGCTGGAGGTGTTCGGTGAAGCCGTAGGGCTCGTACAACGGTAAACCCTCGGGCTCAACCGCAGACCGGGCGAGGGCACGAAGCCAGGGCGGAGTGTAGCCGCCGCCCTGCCCGGCGGTTTCGAGGCTCAATCCCGCCAGGTCCCCGATGGCGACATAGTCGAGCGAAAGCGCCGCGGCAATCCGGCCGCGTTCCGGGTAATTGGCTGCGAGTTCGCGCGCCCCGAGCATCCCCCACTCTTCCCCGTCCGAGGCCACGAACAGGATTCCCCGCTGCAATGGTCTTGAAGCCATGATGCGGGCGAGTTCCAACAGGACCCCGACGCCCGAGCCGTCGTCCATCGCCCCTTGCAGGGTTGTGCCGGCGGTGTCGTAGTGGGCCATCACCGCGATGATTTCCTGGCTTCGACCGGGCTTGAACGCATAGATATTTCTGCCGACCTGTTTCCGGCTTGCTACCACGGCGTTGAAGTGGGCGTAGCTCACAGCGTAGCCGAGTTCCTGGAACCGCTTCTGGAGCAGGCCGCTCGACTGGCGCGACTCAATGCTCCCGATCACCCGGCTGGGATGCTGTGTCACGAATTCGCTCGTGTTCCGCAGGGCGCGTGTTGAATCAAATTGGACGTGGTCGCCGGCATTCAGCGTGTAGCTTCGGCGTGTCCCGATAACGGGAGAGAGCAGCCATAGGGCGGCGACAGCCACCATGGTGATCAGGACGACCTTGCTTTGCCTTGTATCCATGTTGCTACTATAGGTCTTTGCGGGCTTTGCGGTTCGATTTTTTTGACGATGATACCCAGGTCGGCTAGAATCTGCCCGGACTAAAATTGTTACTTATTGGAGAGCACCATGCTTCCTGAATTCAAAAATGAACCCATGCTGGACTTCAGCCAGGAAACCAACCGGCAGAAGCAGATGGAAGCCCTGCAGTTCGTGCAGTGCGAACTGGGGCGGGAATACGATCTGATCCTGGGCGGGGAGCGTCTCAAAGCCCCCAGGACCTTCACCTCCATCAATCCCGGGCGCAAGACTGAAGTAGTCGGCACCTTCCAGAGCGCATCCGTCGAACAGGCCTGCAAGGCGGTGGAGGTCGCCGCGGCGGCCTTCGAAACCTGGAAGCGGGTTCCGGCCGCCGAGCGCGCCGACCTCCTGCTCCGTTGCTCGGCCATCCTGCGCGAGCGCCGGTTCGAATCCAACGCCTGGATGATCTGCGAAGTCGGCAAGTCGTGGGCCGAGGCCGACGCGGATACCGCCGAAGCGATCGACTTCCTGGAGTTTTATGCGCGCGAGGCGCTGCGCTATGCCGGACCGCAGCCGATGACCCGGTTCCCGGGAGAGGAGAATGAACTCCGCTACCTGCCGCTCGGGGTCGGGGCGGTTATCCCGCCCTGGAATTTCCCCTGCGCCATCATGGTGGGGATGACCACGGCCGCCATCGTCACGGGAAACACGGTTGTCCTGAAGCCGTCGTCCGATGCGCCGGCGATCGCCGCCTTCTTCATGCGCATCCTGGAGCAGGCGGGGATGCCGGCGGGAGTGGTGAATTTCGTCACGGGCAGCGGTGCCAATGTAGGCGATCCGATTGTGCAGCACCCCAAAGTCCGCTTTATCGCCTTCACCGGATCGAAAGAGGTGGGCTTGCATATCAATCTGGAAGCCGCGAAAACGCGCCCGGGGCAGATCTGGATCAAGCGGGTCATCGCGGAAATGGGCGGCAAGGATTTCATCATCGTCGACGACGACTGCGATCTCGACGCTGCGGTGAAGGGCGTGCTGGCCAGCGCTTTCGGTTACCAGGGGCAGAAGTGCTCCGCCTGCTCGCGAGCCATCATTCATGAAAAGGTTTATGACAGGTTCGTGGAGAAAATCAGCGTCAAAGTGAAAGACCTGACCGTGGGTCCGCCCTGGGACCCGGGAAGCTACATGGGCCCCGTCATCAACGAGAAGGCGCTGAAGAGCATGCTGGAGTACATCGAGTCAGGCAAGAAGGATGGGCGCTTGATCGCCGGCGGTTCAGTGGCCGAAGGCAATGGATTCTATCTGCAGCCGACCATCTTCGCCGACATCGACTCGAGTGCGAAGATCTTCCGGGAGGAGATCTTCGGCCCGGTTCTGGCCATCACCAAAGCCAGGGACTTCGACGACGCCATCCGGCTGGCGAACGACAGCGAATATGGCCTGACGGGGGCGATTTTCTCGCACAACCGGGAACACATCGAACGGGCGAAGAACGAGTGTTTCGTGGGGAATTTCTATGTGAACCGCAAATGCACAGGGGCGCTGGTCGGGGTGCATCCGTTCGGCGGCTTCAACATGAGCGGGACCGATTCGAAGGCCGGCGGCCGGGACTACCTGATGCTTTTCACCCAGGCCCAGGCCATCTCCGAACTGATCTAAACCCCGAAGACAGAAAGGCCGCAAAGAATTTTTTTCTTTGCGGCCTTTGTGTCTTTGCGGTTCAAAAGCGCAAAAAGCGGTCGACGGCAGCGGCGAAGCGCTGCGGATCGTAGGCCAGAAAATCTTCGTGCCCGGCGCCGCGGAAAATCTCCAGGCTCTTGGGCTCCCGCAAACAGCCGTAGAGATATTGAATCTCGGCAACCTTCATCACCTTTTCCGAATCTCCGGCCAGCATGAGGACGGGGCAGCGTGCCTTTTCCAGGCACTTGCCCGGATCGAGGTCCTGGACCCGCAGGCGTGCGATCTGCTCGAGCACCTGTTCCACCGGCCAGGCCACCAGGGGTGCGAAGGAATGGCCCACCTTCAGCGCCAGGCGGTTGGCGAAGGCATTCTGGATATTGTCGTAGCAGGACTCCAGGATCATCCAGACCGGGCTGATTTCGCCGTTCCCGACCGCGTATGCCGCGGCTGCGGCCCCCATCGATCTGCCGTCCAACCCGATTTTGGGATTGTGTTCTCCGGCGGTGGTCAGGATGTAGTTGAAGGCAGCGAGGACATCCAGCCGCTCCCAGAAACCGTAAGAGATCAGCTCGCCGTCGCTTTCGCCGTGAGCGCGGAAGCGCAAAACCAGGACATTGTAGCCGCGGGCAGCGAAAAAGGCCGCGCGACGGTGAGCCGCGTGGAGATTGGAGCGGATGCCGTGAAGCACCACGACCCAATTGCGCAGCGAAGCCTGGCGCGGATAGACCGCCCAGGCTTGCAGCCGGATTCCGTCCGATGTGTTCAATTCAAGCGGCTCCACACGGGCATCCGGGATCTCGGGCGACGGGTCTTTGCCGTGCCGGCGCCACGGACGGACCAATAAATAACTGTAGGCAAGCGTGGAGCCGGCGCAAACCGCGGCCAGGGTGCCGGCGGTGATCAGGGCATATTTCCCCAGTTTTTTCAGAGCGCTCGATTTCATGATGGCATTCTAGGGCATCGGCGGCCGGAAATGAACGGGTTGTTCTATCGATTTCTTCGCGGAGGTGCAGCCGTCCACCAGGTAATAGATCGAAGCATACGGTATGCCGCCGTGTATCGTCAGCCCGATCTCGCAAGTGCGGCTGGTAGAATAGCCCTGACTGCATCCGGCGGGAATCGCGGATCTGAGGCTTTTCAGTGCCGAAGCATTCAGTTCCGGGTGTGTGAATCCGCGGTCCCCGGCCCAGCCGCAGCAGCCGACACCGTGCGGCACGACCACGGTTTCGACGCACAGGCCGGCCAGCCGTTTCAGGTCCGGCCCGAGGCCCAGCTTCTCGGCGCTGCAGGTAGTGTGAACCGCGACGGCTCCCGGGTTGCGCCGGAATTCCAGCCGGTCCACCAGGAACTCCAGCGCGAAACGCACCGGCTCATAGATCCGGAGACCAGGGGTGAAGCACTCCTTCATCCGGAAGTAACAGGGGCTCATGTCGGTCAGGATTGGCAGGCTGCCTCCATCCGACGCGGCCCTCAGGGCGGATTCGAGTTCTGCCGCCTTGGCATCCCCCGGCTCCTTGAAACCTTTGCTGGCAAAGGCCATGCCGCAGCACAACTCATCGAAACGGGCGGGGAGAACCACACGGTAGCCGGCCTTTTCCAGCAGCGAAATCGTCACTTCGGCGAGCGGCCGCGGATCCGCCGCTCCGGGAGCGGCGCCCATGGTGCGATTGATGCAGGTCGGGAAGTAAACCACGCCGGGGAGCTCCATGCCGGAGTGGCGAGGATTGCGGATGCGGCCGGCGCTGCGCGGCAGTGCCGGGCTCCAAAGCGGGAGGCGGTTGCCGCTCAGGGCGCGCAAATGTGCGGAGGCCGCCGACATAATGCGGGTGCCGGCCATACGGTGGATGGCGGAAACCAGCGCCAGAGCGCCGCGCACGGCCGCGGTGACGGATCCCATGTGGCCGGCAGCGAATTCGGCCACACGCCGGGCAGCCGGACTCGCCTGGTTGTGCCTCAGATCTTTGATCAGCCTGCCGGTATCGATTCCTACGGGGCAGCTGGTGGCGCACAATCCATCGGTCGCGCAAGTCTGATTCCCCTGATATTCGAAGCCTTCGCGCAGGAGCCGAAGACGCGAGGGATTATCGCGTAACGAGCTGAGGCGGGACATTTCGCGGAAAATGACGATCCGCTGGCGCGGCGTGAGGCTCAGATCGCGCGACGGGCATTGGACTTCGCAGAAGCCGCATTCGATGCACTTGTCGATCAGCGGGTCGGCGGCGGGCAGCGGTTTGAGGTTTGTGACGTGGGCCGCCGGGTCGCGGTTGAGGATGACCCCGGGGTTCAGGATTTGACCCGGATCGAAGATCCGCTTGATTTCGCGCATGATTTCGAGGGCTTCACTTCCCCATTCAAGCTCGACATACGGGGCCACGTTGCGCCCCGTGCCGTGCTCGGCCTTGAGCGAGCCGTCATAGGTTCCGACGACGAGTTCGCAGACATCGTCCATGAAGGAGCGATAGCGCTCGACTTCGCTGGCCGGGTTGAAATCCTGCTTGAAGACGAAATGCAGGTTGCCTTCGAGGGCATGGCCGAAAATGATCGCGTCGTCATAGTGATGCCGCAGGAAAAGCCGCTGCAGGTCGCCGGCAGCCTCTGCGAGTCGCGAAACCGGGAATGCGACATCTTCGATGATCACGGTCGTGCCGGTTTCGCGCATCGCCCCAACGGAGGGGAATAGGCCTTTGCGGATGTTCCAGAGGGCCGCATATTCAGCCGGCTGCGCGGTGAACTGATGAGGCCGGAGGCTGGACAGCCCGCCGATTGCGCGGAGGATTCCGGACACCTGGTCCTGAAGCAGATCGTCCTGGGGCGCCCGCGTTTCCACCAGCAGGCTCGCGGCCGCTTCATCCAGGCCGGCGAGAAATTCCGGCATGCCCGGTTTTCCCTGGACCGAGCGCAGCGAAGCGCGGTCCATGATTTCGACGGCGTCGACCCGGGTCTCCTTGAGCAATGCGACGGCCTCGCAGGCAATCCGCATATCGGGAAAGAGCATGAGAGCCGTCGCTTTATGGGGCCATTCGGGAACGGTGCGATAGGTGATGCTGCTGATGAATCCGAGAGTTCCTTCGGAACCGATCATCAGGTGCTGGATGATTTCAAAGGGATCTTCGAAATCGACCAGCGCATTCAGGCTGTAGCCGGTGGTGTTTTTCATCCTGAACTTGCGCCGGATGCGATCGGCAAGCGCGGTGTTTTGCCGGACGCGTGCCGCCAATGAAGAAAGGTCCGCCAGCAGCGGCGCATGGGTGCGGCTGAATTCCGCACGGCTGGCCGGATCGCCGGTGTCCAGCGCGGAGCCGTCGGCGAAGACCAGGCGCATCGATTCGAGCGTGCGATAGCTGTTCTGGGCGGTGCCGCAGCACATGCCGCTCGAATTGTTGGCGGCGATGCCGCCGATCATGGCGGAGTTGATGGAAGCGGGATCGGGCCCGATTTTCCGTCCGAAGGGAGCCAGGTAGACGTTGGCGTGGGCGCCGATGACACCCGGCTGAAGCGTGATCAGGGCGCCATTATCCCGGATGGAATATCCCTTCCAGCCGGTTCCAAGCATCGCCAGGACGGAATCGGATATCGCCTGCCCGGAGAGGCTGGTGCCCGCGGCGCGGAAAGTGAGGGGAAGGCCGAGGTCGCCGCAGGCGCGCAAAAGTGCCTGGACTTCGTCTTCGGATTCGAGACGGACGACGAGTTTCGGGATCAGGCGGTAGAAACTGGCGTCAGTGCCGTAGGCCAGGGTCCGGAGGTCGTCATGAATGAGACGGTCTTCGGGTATCAGCGGCGCCAGTCGTTCAAGCAGTTGGTTGAATTTGTCAGAATCCATAGTAACCGTCATAAATCGAACCGCAAAGGCCTCAAAGACTGCGAAGGACTCTAATCACCTGCGCAATTTCAGCCTCCGGCGTCTGTTTCAGGGCCAGGGCATAGAAAGCATAGCGTTCGGCCCAGATCCCGATCGACAGAACGAACGCCGCGGCCAGGGGCATTTCAGCCAGAAGAAGCCCGGCCGGAAGAAGGTTCGCGTCCAGCAGCCGCAGAAACAGCAGGCGGCGCCTGGCCTGGAAAATCGCCGGGTAGGCGGGCATTCCGGCTTCGGCGTCCCAGTTCAAGCGGATCCAGCGCAGGGCAAAGCCCGCAGCATCCAGGGCGATGGCGCCCATCGCCAGCGCCATGATCGCGGCGCTGAATTCTCCCAGGACCGCCTCGGCCGCCGCACCGAAGGCGGTTCCGAGCAGCAGAGGCGAGAGCGCCGCCGGCCCTTTCCAGGAAAGCTGGCCCGGGAGATGATACACCCAACCGACAAAGATCAGCAGCGCCGGCGAAGCTGCCGCAACCAGGCCCCACAGGACATCTTCGGCCATTCCCCGACCTCGCAGGAGAAGCGCCGCCAGCGCTGCCGGGAGCAATATTCCGGCCAGGATCACCTCGTTGCTCAGCCGGCTGCGACCCCCGCGGCTCAGCGCAAGCAGCAGGCGTGAGGGCTTTCCCAGGTGCAGGACGGAAACCGACAATCCCCCGGCGAGCAGGATAACGGCGATCCAGGACACCACCTTCGAGGGATGCCACGAGGCCAACCCCAGCGCCCAGGCTCCAAAATGGCCGGTGAATAGTCCGGCGGCTTCGATAGCCAATGAGGTAAAGGCAACCAGGGAAAACTCGGGGAATCTCTCGGCGGGGCTGGAGGCCGCTTTCATAGGGACAGTTCCTCCTGCAGTTCCCGCAAGCGCTTGCGGCGCAACGCCCCTCCCGGTTCAACCAGTCGGATATTGGGCCGGCACCCGCCGATGTCGCGGAAACCGGGAATCGGCGCGGTTTCCGCCTCCCCTTCAATCATGCGGTAATCAAGGGCGCCGGTCGGACAGGCTGCGACGCATGCCGGAGGCAGGCCCGCATCGATGCGAGGCGCACAGAAGTGGCACTTGGTCATGGTTCCGGCATCGGCATCATAACTCGGCGCTTCGAACGGGCAGGCCATTTCACAGTAGCGGCAGCCGAGGCAGCGATCAGGCTCCATCTGCACAATCCCGTCCTGCCGCTTCACGTAAACGCCTGAAGGGCAGGCTTCGAGGCAGGCGGGGTGTTCGCAGTGGTGGCAGGCCAATGAAAAGTGGTAGGTTGGGCCGCCGGCCCATCGGTCCAGGTTGAGGGGGAGGACGCGGCGCCACCGGACCCCTGAAGGCCAGTCATTTTCCAGCCGGCAGCCGAGAACGCAGGCGCCGCAGCCGACGCATCGTCCCAGGTTCAGCACAAACGAAAGGCGGCGGCTCATGCCTTCTCCACCTCCACAAGGCACTCGTAAAAAACCGCTCCGTGATTCATGTCGGTGACACCGTCGGCGGTCAGCCGGTTGACCTCGGGATCGCCCGGCTCGCATCGGCCTTCGATGATGTGGACCACGCCGGGCCTGATCCCGGGATCGATGTGAACCGGAACACGGATTTCGCCGCGATCGTTCCAGATTCGCGCCCGGGCGTCTGATTCGAGCCCGCGGGGTCCGGCATCGGAGGGGTGAATATCCAGCCGCCGCGGCCGTTCGACCGACCGGATCATATCGAGATTCCCGAACTGCGAGTGGATGCGGTCGCGTGTCTTGCAGCTGAGCAGTTGCAGGGGGAAGCGGGCAGCCGCGGGGGAAGCATGCCCCTCGTCCAATGGCTCGTAGCATGGGAGCGGGTCCACCCCCCACGAGCGGGCAGCCGCTTCGGAATAAAACTCAACTCTTCCGCTGGGTGTGGGAAACTTCCCGTCCGTCCAGGCGATTTCGCCATCCGAGAGATCCAGCGGAGACGAAGCAAGCTGTTCCATGGCCCCCCGCCTGTCTTCCGGAAGCATCGAACGCAGGATTTCTGTGCAATCACCTGCAAAATAGCGGGTGTCGAAGCCGAGCCGCTCGCAGAGCAGCCGCCAGATTTCCGACTCGGGTTTCACGCCTTCGGGCGGGTCGAAAATCCGGGTTCGCAGCTGGAGATAGGGATGCCAGTAAGCGGTGACGAGATCCTCCTGCTCGAACATCGATTTTGCCGGCAGTACGTAATGCGCCAGCCGCGCCGTGTCGGTGAGGTACTGGTCCACTACGACCAGCAACTCGAGCTGCTTCAAAGCCTCCACCACGGCTCCGGTGCGGGGATGCTGGCTGACCGGGTTGGCTTTTTCGAACCAGGCGGCACGCAGCGGCGGACTGGAGAATTCCAGCAAGGCACTGCCCAGGCGTGAGGTCGGGAAGGATCTCGGGGTTACGGCAGGGTCCTCGGGAAGCGCGGGCGGCCGGAGCTTGTGGCTGGCGAGATTGGCATATTGCCAGCCTCCACCCGGGACTCCGAGGTTCCCGGTCAGCGCCGGAAGGAGCGCGACGGCTCGCATCGCCTGGCCGGCGCGGCGATGGCGTTGCAGGCCGAATCCGGCGATCAGCAGCGCCGGGCGCGTGCGCGCATAGGCCAGCGCCAGTTCGCGAATGGAGGAGGCGTCCACACCCGTGATCTCTGCCGCTCGTTCGGGGGTGTAATCGCGGATGCGCTCGATGTAGGCCTCGATGCCGGAGGCGTGCCCTTCCAGCCACTCGCGGGCATGCAGGCCGGCTTCGACGATCACGTTGCCGATGGCAAGCGCGAGAGCGGCATCGGTCCCGGGCCTGGGCTTCAAGTGCAGGTCGGCGGCGTCCGTCGTGTCGTTGCAGCGCGGATCGATGACGGCCAAAATCGCCCCTTTTTCCTGAGCCTCGAGGATGAGCCGCATCTGGTGAATGTTGGTTTCAGCCGGGTTGTGCCCCCAGGCGAGAATGAAGCGGCTCGCGCGCGTGAGGCTGGGATGGTTGTGCCGGTTGTCTCCGTAGGTCAGGCGGGTCGCCTCCAGGCCCGCAGGCCAACATAAATCGCCGTGGGCGCGAGTCGGACCACCGAAAGGGCGCCAGAAGGCCTCGGAGAGTGCCGACAGAGCCCCATGGCTGCCGGAGCCCTCGTAATACAACACCGATTGGGGGCCGTGGAGGGATCGCTGACGGATCAGGCGGCCGGCGATGTCGTCGAGGGCTTCGTCCCAGGAGACTTCGACGAAATCGCCTTGGGAGTTGCGCCGGAGCGGGTGGAGGAGGCGGTCGCGGGAGTGCGCCCGTTCGGCGTAACTGATTCCCTTCAGGCAGACTTTCCCGCCGGTGGCGGGATTCAAGGGGTCGCCTTCGATCCGGACGATTTTGCCGTCGCGCACGGTCACCAGCATCCCGCAGGTGCAGTAGCAGTTGCGGGGGCAAACCGTTCGATACGTGCGCTCCTCAGTCATACCAGGCAATCCCTCGATTCCGATCTTACCTGATATCACATTCGAACCGCAAAGCCACAAAAGACCGTAACGCAGCATTGGGCCGCAACCAAATTAGACTGAGAGTTCGCAGTTCTCAGTTTTCAGTTATCAGTTATCAGTTCTCAGTTCGCAGTTCCTCATGCGACTCCGAACTGATACTGAGAACTGAGAGCTGAGAGCTGAGAACCTTTTGCTTTCACCACCGTTTTCACGATTCAATAAATCTTGCCTAAAAAACAAAAATTTACAGATGTGATACTCAAAGTCGCCTGGGCAGCAAGCCCGGGGGCCCGCGGGCGCTTTTCCAATTTGATCTTCGCGGTCTTGGCGTCTTCGCGGTGAGATTATTTTTGGATCGACATCAGCATGTAGACCAGGCCGGTCAGCAGCTTGGGATAAAAATCGGTGGATTTCTGCGGCATGCGCTCGCCGAGGAGGGCAACGCGCTGGACCTGCTCGACGGTCGTCGGATTCAGGAAAAAAGCAGCCTGGTACTTCCCTTCATCCACGCGGCGGATGCATGCCATGCGGTCACGCGCATAATCTACATGCGACTGCGCGACCAGCTTCTTTTCGTCGATGCCCAGAATCCGGTCGAGGATGAGCGAATGCAGGATGCTGACATCCAGATGCCGGTAAGCCTCGCCATGCCGAAGCATCATCGGATCGATCTTCCCTTCACCGGCAAGCTTCAGCAAATGGCAATTTCGCTTGTCCGAGGCATAAAAGCCGAACACGTGATCGGCGCGGCCCTGCTTCATTTTCTCCCAGAGGATTTCGGGCGAAGCGAGCGGCATTACCTCGAAATATTGTTTGGCCTCGGCCAGGAAGCGGACCGAATCGAATCCCTCGAGGTCGCGCACCAACCGGTGCGTGGGAAGAATGGTCGTCCCCGCGTCGGCGCTGTTGAAGCAGGCGATCAGGCGTTTGTCGAACGATTCCGGGCCGGAGGGTTTCCAGCCCTTCGCCTCGCACTCGTTCATGAAATTGACCGAAGTTTCGAAGCGGTGGTGCCCGTCGGCAATAAACAGTTCCTCCGGCACCAAGAGATCCTGGATCCGGCGGACGGCCTTGGCATCGGCAACCGTCCAGACGCGATGAATCACAGCCGAAGTCGTCGGTCACTTCGATGTCGGGAGAGCGTCCGGCGGTCTTATCCTCCAGGATTTTGTTGATGGCCAGGCGCTCGTCGGTATAGAGGGTGTAGATCAGGTCCTCGTTGCACTCGAGGCTGCGCATCAGCCGCAACCGGTCCATCTTGGGCTCGGCCATGGTGCGTTCGTGCGGCAAGATGTGTCCGCCGGAATGCTTGAGGTCCAGCAGGGCAATGAATCCGCGCTGGATTTTTTTCTCCCCGTCGACTTCATATTCGCGAAAATAGGCGTAGTACGCGGGTTCGGGATCCCGGACCAGGGCGCCTGATTTCAGCCAGGATCGCAATGTCTCGCCCGCGGCCGGATAAGCAGTATCGGGATCGGCGTTCTTTTCTTCGCTTTTGGTTATGCGAGCGGCGTTGAAAGCAGAGCGCCGGTAATAATCCTGCTGGAGCTCGGTGGAGATTTTGTCGTAGGGCTGGGTCACGGCCAGGTTCAGGTCGCCCGCAACTGCGGGATTGTAGCGATACCCTCGAAACGGTTGGACCTGCGCCATAGCCTCGCTCCTAGCGTAAGATGTCTTCCAGCTGAATGCTGCGTTCGGTTTTGGAATCGCGATATTTGATCACGATCGGGGTATAAACGGAAAGGTTCTGTTCCTTGCCCCAGCCCTTGGTCAGCTCCCGGGAGCCGGGCACGACCACGGCTCGCGCAGGAATCTCGAGCGGTCGATCACCTTCCCGTCGATAGACGGTCTGGCGCACCAGGTCGTAGACCGGGGTCCCGGCGGTCAGGATCGTCCCGGCGCCGATCACGGCCCCTTCGCGCACCATCGTTCCCTCGTAGATCCCGCAGTTTCCCCCGACCAGGACGTCGTCTTCAATGATGACCGGGAGCGCTCCGACGGGTTCGAGCACGCCGCCCACCTGGCTGGCAGCGCTCAGGTGAACGCGCTTGCCCACCTGGGCGCAGGATCCTACCAGGGCATGGGAATCGATCATCGTGCCTTCGTCCACATAGGCGCCGGCATTGATGTACATCGGCGGCATGCAGGTGACGCCGCGGCCGATATAAGCGCCGTCGCGGATGGAGGATCCGCCGGGCACGATGCGGACGCCGTCCTCGATGGTCAGCATTTTGAGCGGATAGGTGTGCTTGTCGAAGTAGCGGAAGTGGGCGTCGATCGAAAAATTATGCAGGCTCCCCATGCGGAAACCGAGCAGGATTCCCTGCTTCACCCAGAGGTTCACGGTCCAGCGGCCGTCGGCAGGCGAAGCCGCCCGGACGCGGCCTTCGTTCAGCGCCTGCTTGAATTCTTCGAACAGGCGGTTGTGTTCCTGGGTGTAACCATGGGCCGGCGGATTGAGAAAAAGATCGGTGATCTGCTGTTCCAGCGTGCTGTTCATTTAGGAAACCATCCCAAGGTCTTTGAGAACCGCGAGGAGTTTTGCGCGGCCGGCATCGGAGATCGGAACCAGCGGCAGACGGTACACTTCTTTGATTTTTCCCATCATGGCCACGGCCGCTTTCACCGGGATGGGACTGGTTTCGACGAAGTTTACCTTCATGAGCGGATAGAGCCTCCGGTTGAGGGAGCGGGCTTCATCCCATCGTCCCTGCAGGCAGGCGTCTGCCAACTGCGACATGGGGCCCGGGGCTTCATTCGACGCGACGGAGATGATCCCGTGGCCGCCGAGCGCGATGGTCGGCAGGGTCAGGGAATCATCGCCGGACAGGATGCGGAACGACGACGACGCGCGGGTGCAAATTTCGCCGATCTGGGAGATATCCCCGCTCGCCTCTTTGACTGCGATGATATTGGGGAGGGCCGCCAGGCGCATCAGAGTGTCGGGCAGGATGTTGGATCCGGTTCTTCCCGGGACGTTGTAGACAACCAGCGGCAGATCGGTCGACGAGGCTATGGCCTTGAAGTGCTGGTAGATCCCCTCCTGGGTCGGCTTGTTGTAATAGGGGGAGACCGAAAGAATCCCGTCGACGCCGAGGGCCTTGAGCTCGGCAATCAGCCCTATGACTTTCGCAGTATTGTTACCCCCGGCGCCGGCGATCACAGGAACGCGGCCGGCAGCTTTGGCCACGACGGTCTCGCACCACGGTGAGGTATTCGTCGTGGGTGAGGGTGACGCTTTCTCCTGTGGTGCCGCAGGGGACCAGGAAGTGGATACCTTCCCGGATCTGCCAATCGACCAGGTTTTCCAGAGCAGGCAGGTCGAGGCTGCCATCCAGATTAAAGGGAGTGATCAATGCCGTTCCGCAGCCTTTCAGGTCCAATGCCATGGTGGTTCCGGCTCCGCAAATCTTTAGGGGCACACGGCCGCGTGCCCTTGGTTATTCCATGTTGTGTCCCCGCGGGGCACACGGCCGTGTGCCCCTGCGCGGTTCGTTAATGCAGACGTCCTACAGGCCCAGAATCTCCCGGAAGACGTCACGGAAATCGTAGAATCCCTTGCGGCCTGCGATCCAGCGCGCGGCGAGAAGCGCGCCCTCTGCAAATCCTTGCCGGTTTCTGGCCCGGTGTTCGAGAACGATGGTGTCGGCTTCGCTGTCGAATCCGACGATATGGTTTCCCGGGATGAAGCCCGCGCGCACGCTGGCAATCGCGGGTGCGGGCCCGTTCAGATGGGGTTTCATCAGCTCCAGCAGGCTCAGCGCCGTGCCCGAGGGCGCGTCTTTTTTTGCCCGGTGATGCTCCTCGGCGAGGTAGGGGCTGTATTGGGTTGCCTTGCCGATGGCGCGCGCGGCATTCGACACGATTTCGAAAAAGAGGTTCATCCCGACGGAGAAGTTCGAGGCGTGGACCAGACCGATCCCCGATTCGAGGACCAGCCGCTCGACTTCGCTGCGGCGGTCTCCCCAGCCGGTGGTGCCCACGACCAGGTTGACGCCGACGGCTGCCGCCGCTTTGATGTTGTCGAAAACGGCGTCGGGCTGTGAAAACTCGATGGCGGCGTCGACGCCTGCCATCGAAGCAGCCGTGATCCCAGCGCCGCCGGGATTGTCGGTTACATCCAGTCGAGGGCCGATTTCCATCCCTTCGCGCAGCGCGATCTCCTCAACCAGGCGTCCCATTTTGCCGTAACCCAAAATCGCGATTTTCATGGGTTTCCTCCCCGGAAGGTCAGGTCCGGGCTGAAGCCCGGACCCACATGAAATCATGAAAGCATCGTCCAATTATTTTGCGGTTTCATTCGAAAATCCGCGGATCGATTTTTTCGAAAAAGACATCGTGCATGCTGCGAACGACGCGGGGCAACTGGTCCTCGTCGATCACGAAGGTGACGTTGATCGCTGATGCGCCCTGCGAAATCATGTGGATGTTGACGTCGCGCACCGCGCTGAAAACCAGGTGCGGAATGCCGGCGATTCCGCGCAGGTTGTCGCCTACGCAGCAGACGATGGCCTTGCCGCCCTCGACCCGAACCTCGCCGATCTTTTTCAATTCCGTCACAACGTCCCACAGCTTCGAAGTGTCGTCCAGCGTGAGCGAAACTGAAACCTCCGAGGTGGAGACCACGTCGACCGGGACTTTGAAATGCTCAAAGGTTTCAAATATCTTCTTCAGGAAGCCGTACGCCATCAGCATGCGCGTGGATGCGATGTTGATGACGGAGATCCCCTTTTTGAACGCGATCGACTTGACCGGGTTCTCGCAGGGCGGCGCCTCATCGGTAATGAGGGTTCCATCCTGATCCGGCTTGTAGCTGTTGAGCACATGGACCGGGATCTTCTTCTGGACCGCCGGCAGGATGGTGGCCGGGTGCAGAACCTTGGCCCCGAAATAGGCGAGTTCAGCCGCTTCATCAAAAGAGATGACACGGACGCGGTAGGCTTCGGGGACGGCACGCGGATCGCAGGTCATGATGCCGTCGACGTCGGTCCAGATCTGGATGTCATACGCTTCCAGGGCAGCCCCGACGATCGCGGCGCTGTAATCGGATCCGCCGCGGCCGATGGTGGTGGTGATGCCGGAGCGGGTGGCCCCGATGAATCCCTGCACGACCGGCACCTTCCCCTGCTGGATCACGGGAAGGAGATGCGAGCGGATCGCCGGATCGGTCAGGTCGAAAAGCGGAGCGGCGCGGGTGAACTGATCGTCGGTGATCATGAACTGGCGGGCATCCATCAGTTGGGCCGGGATGCCGCGTTCATTGAAGGCGTGGGTGAGGATCGTGGTCGACAGGCGCTCGCCGAAGCTGGCAATGGCATCCATGCTCCTGGGCGTCAGCTCGCCAAGGATGGAGAGCCCCTTGACGATGTTTCCCATTTCCTTGAAGAGGGAGTAGATGATATCCCCGACCTCTGTCCCCTGGCCGGTAGCCAGTCCCAGGTTCTGCGCCTCCTTGAGATGCTTTTCCTTGAGACTCGAGAGAATGTCCAGGGCTTCCTGCCGTTTGCCGTTGGAAGCGGTCTGGGCCGCCTCGAGCAGCCGGTTGGTGGTCTTGCCCATGGCTGAGGCCACGACCACCGGCTTCTCCTTCAGCCGTTTCCCGATGATGCCCGCGACGCGTTCCATCGCCACGGCATCCTGAACAGAGGTTCCACCGAATTTGCAGACAATCATGATTTATTCCAGGGATCCCTGAGCCATGAGCAGCTCAGCATTGAGGATCGAGGCGCCCGCTGCGCCCCGGATGGTGTTGTGCCCCAGCGCCGTGAACTTGTAATCCAGGATGCTGCAGGGGCGGATGCGGCCCACCAGCGTCGCCATGCCGTGAGAATGATTCACATCAAAGCGCGGCTGCGGCCGGTCCTGGGCGTGCATCACGACGATCGGCTTGGGTGGAGCGCTCGGCAGACCGAGCTCCTGGGGAGGTCCGGAGAAGGAACTCAAAGCCGCGGCCACATCAGCAGGGCTGGCTTTGGAGGCGAGCTTCACGGCCACCGATTCCATATGGCCGTCCTCCACCGCCACGCGGTTGCACTGGGCGCTGACCGGGAACGGAGCCAGTTCCACGCCTTTCCCATCGAAGTGACCCAGTATCTTACGGGTTTCGATTTCCATTTTTTCTTCTTCGCCGCCGATGTACGGGATCACGTTCCCGAGGATATCGAGTGAAGGCACGCCCGGATAGCCGGCGCCGGAAACCGCCTGCATGGTGGTGACAAAAACCGTCGACACCCCGAATTTCTTATGCAGCGGCCCGAGCGCCATGGCGAGAAACATGGTCGAGCAGTTCGAGTTCGTGACGATGTAGCCGGCGCAGTTCCGGTTTTTTTTCTGGATGGGAATAAGGCCCAGGTGATCGTAGTTCAGCTCAGGAATCACCAGCGGAACGTCGGGGTCCAGCCGGTGGTTTTTGGAGTTGCTGAGCACCACATAACCAGCGCGGGCGAAGTCCTCCTCGACGAGCCCGGCAATGGAGGCATCGAGCCCGGAGAACACGACGCGGCAATCCAGGTCGGGGACGCAAGCTTTTACTTCGAGCTTGGCCACATCCGGCGGGATCGGGGTGGTCTGTTTCCACGCCGTGATCTCGCCGTATTTTTTGCCGGCGGACCGCTCCGAAGCGGCCACGGCGGTTACCTCGAACCAGGGGTGATTCTCCAGGAGCTTGATGAATTTCTGTCCGACTGCACCGGTAGCGCCCAGAACGCCTACTGCGATCTTTGAAGTCATGCCTTCTCTCTTTGAATGAGATAGTGAACGGGAAAACGCCACATTTTCGCACATGGCATCGGACACGACAAGCGGACACGATCCAAAAGTGCATGAAAAAACGCTTATCGAACCGCAAAGGCCTCAAAGACCGCAAAGCTCACAAGGCGACAAGCCCCGGGGCCCGCCTCCGGCGGCCATCCTCGCCCGTGAATAAAGCAAAAGCCGATAAAAGCAGGCAAGATTTATTGAATCGTGAAAACGGTGGTGAAAGCAACAAGTTCGCAGTTCTCAGTATCAGTTCGCAGTTCCTCATGCGACTGCGAACTGATACTGAGAACTGAGAACTGAGAATTGAAAACTAGAACTTTGGTTGCGGCCGCAGGCTGCGTCACGGGCTTCGCGGTTCGTGATTCCTTTTTGCATCAGCCTGAAAGCCTGGAACGGCGCGGTTTCTAATCCCATTGATCGCTTGACAGACCTGCTACTATAAAGTTCGCATTCATCGTCGAGGTCGATCACTTCATGAATCCAATGAAGGCTTGGGAGAAGGTGGCCCTGGCCGCACTCCTTCTCCTGGAACTCTGGGCCTTCTCCGGCGCATTCCAGAAATTCTTCAACCTGGACAGCCTCTTCTACATACTCAGATATCCGAAAAACTCGCACGAATTCCTCCAGTACATCGCCGGGCCGGACAGCGGGAAGCAATACCGCCCGCTCACCCTCTGGACCATGGGACTGCTGGTCCCCTGGCTGGGGAAACTGCCGCAGCCCTATCATTGGATCCCGTTCCTTTTCCATTTTGTCAACACCGTCCTTTTCTACCTGGTGTCGCGAAAACTTCTCCGCGGGCCGCTGGGGGTGCTGTTTGCCGTGACCTTCTGGGGACTGCACTCCGTGGCGGGATGGATTGTCTACGACATTACGTATATTTCCGATTTCATGGCGACGTTTTTCCTGCTGGCAGGGTTATGGCTCGGGATCCACGCCCGTGAAAAGCGCTGCCCGTACTCAACGGCGGGATCGCTCCTCGCACTTGCGCTGGCCCTGTTCACGAAAGAAGCCGCCACCGCGTTCCCCCTCGCTCTCTGGATGACGCTGGGACTGGCGGAGTACCGTGCCGGCGGGGAGGAGCCATCCGCGGGATCGATCCGGCGTGCCTTCACCAAACCGATTCCCATCGTCGCCGCCAGCCTCGGTTTTGCCGTCGGCTTTGCCGGGTTGCTGATTCATTGGGTTCGCGCAGGAGTGATTTATACACAGGGGCAGGGGGCCGCGTACCACATCAGCCCGTTTGCGAACCTGGCCACCAAATTCAAATACCTGTTCTGGGCGGTAAACTTCCCGGACGCGATCCATGGGCCTTCTGCCGGAAGAAGCCGCGGTCTGGTTTTTGCAGCGATGGCGATCTTGTTGATCGTCTGGCTGACGGGCGTGGCAAGGCAGAGGAAAAGTCCTGATCCGGCGATCTGGTGCGGGCTGATCTGGTTCGCGGGTTTGGCACTTCCCGCCCTGATGCTTTCGGACCGCCTGGCGAAATGGTACCTCTACACTCCCCTGCTCGGCCTGGCGCTCGCCGCCGGGGCGCTGGTGGATGCCGCCTTCCCCTTCGCGCGCCGCTGGAGGGTCGGCAACCTGTTCCTGGCTTGCGGCCTGGCGCTCCCGATGGGATATGCCACGATGGTGCAGGCCCGGAGCCACTACGCGGTTTCGGATCCGGCCTATGCCTCGGATGTGATCGAAGCCTGTGTCAGCGACTTCCGCAGTCTCTTTCCCTCGCTGCCGGCCAGCACCGACCTGGTCGTTCTCCCGTTTTTCGAGCGCGAAGTGGGAATCCTCCTGTCTGCGCCCCCGATTGATCACGGGGAATTGTTCGAGCTTTACGGGCCGGGGGCCAGGATACGGACTTTCTTTCCCCAGCGTGACGGGCTGCCGCCCGCGGGGATTCTCTCGGCGGAAAATACGAGGGTGGTCCAATACTTGAATGGCCGGCTTTACGATGTCTCGGGACAATTCAAGAGCCGGGAAAGAATGACCCTGCATGTACTGCCGACGCACGAAGGCAAGGCTCCGCCGCTGCTGTTGAAGGAGCCGCTGGGCGGATCATCGCTCTATAGCCGTCTGGTTCAGCTTTCCCTGGCCGACCAGGGCAGCGAAATACCCGACGACTACCTGTCACGGGATGACCTGTGGATCCTGCAATACCATGAGGGCACGTTCACCGATATCACCCGTTCCTATATGGCCCCGGGGGCCAATACCGTCGTACTGCTGCCGACGCTGGACGGGAAGGTCCCGCCCATCCGGCCGCTTCACAGCAGCGAGGCCATGAGCCGTTTCCGGAATGTACGGCTGCGGGCATTGTTCGAGGGCGATCTGAAAAAACTTCCACAGGGATATCTGGGCCGGCCCGATGTTGAGGTCCTGCAATATTTCGGCGGCACTTATTACGATGTTACCCGTCATTTCAGAGGGACGGGAAACATGACCGTTTTTGTGGCCCCGACGGTGGAAGGGAAGGCGCCGATCCTTCTGAGAAAGGCCGCTTCTTCCCCGTGCAAAACCTGTGTGAATCCGGTACAAATCTTATATGCCGATGAGGGAAGCCGGCTTCCGGAAGGATACGAGAAGCGAAGCGACATCTGGATACTGCAATACCTGAATGGCCGGGTCAATGACGTCACCGATTACTGGAAAGGAAGAAAGCGGGATGGCGCAACCCGGGTCATTCGGGATGTGGAGACTCTGAGCTGCGGCGTCAGCCGGGACGAGTTTTACCCGGATTACGAAAAGTTCGGTACACCGAACGGCAAGCCGATCTTCTTCTCGTCTCCGGAAAAGGAGATTGTCACGCAGATTGGCGGATCGACCGTTTCGGTCCCGCTGGGAATTATTCCGAAGTCCAGCCGGCTTGTATTCGATGTTTCATGGATGTATGGAGCCGGGGACGGGGCGTGGGCGGAGATGCTGCTTCAAGTGGACGGCAACACCCTATCGCTGTTCCGTGAGTACATGACCCCGGATTCCCAGGCCAGGTCGCTGAAATGGCAGGAAGTGAAGATCGATCTAGCTTCTTATGCCGGCAAAAAAGCGGATCTGGTATTGAAATGCAGTAACGAGCGCGGGCGGAACACGGTGTCGGACTGGCTCAACTGGCGCGACATCGTCCTCGAATCAGGCCCGGCCAAATAAATTCCAACCGCAAAGACGCCAAGACCTCTAAGACCCAAATGTGACTAGCCCGGGGGCCCGCCTTTGGCGGCCATCCTTGCCCGTGAGCAAAGCAAGAGCCGCTCTGTCTACAGAGTTCCAAATTCTTGTTTTTCAGGCAAGATTTATTGAATCGTGAAAACGGTGGTGAAAGCAACAAGTTCGCAGTTCGCAGTATCAGTTCGCAGTTCCTCATGCGACTGCGAACTGATACTGCGAACCGCGAACTGAGAAATCTCAGTCTAATTTGGTTGCGGCCGCAGGCTGCGTCACGGTCTTGGAGGTCTTCGCGGTTTTAAGATTTTCGACCGACGCAAATTGCGGACAAACCGAATGGCAGACTGTGTCCCCCGGCAAGCCACCTGGCTTCCAGGTCCATGCAGGCGGTAAACGGTCCGTTCAACCATTCCAGCGATTTGGGCCATGGTTGGGTGTCGGTTTTTTGAGGGGCCATTCCGGCGAATTTCCTCAGCAGCCGCTGAACCAGCGCCAGGGGGAAAAGCACGGTGTTGGCATAAGTGGTTTTCAGGATTTCGAAGCCGGCGAGCTTCATTTTGTCTCTCAGTTCGGGAACCGAGAAGCGGTGCTGGGTTTCAAAGAGCGTGTCATGACTGCTGAGGAGCCAGTCGTAGGCCGGGGCGCGCACAAAAGCCACGCCGCCGGGCCGGAGCACCCGGTAAAACTCCTTCATGGCCAGCAGATCGTCGCCTTCGGAAAACAAATCGAGGACGTCCGAGTTCGTTGTCAGATCGAAGCTGTTGTCGGCAAAGGGCAGCCTGCGGACGTCGCCGCGGGACAGGACAGGCCGGGTGTTTTGCGACGAGGCGGACGCCTGAAGGATGGTTTCTTTGCACCAGCCGATCGCGACGGCCGAGAAATCGCAACCGACAATCCGGTTCGGCTTGAATTGCTGGGTCAGCCATTGAAGGTTGATGCCCGTCCCGCAACCCACGTCGAGGATGTTCCGGGGGGGATTACTTAGATGATATTGGAGAAGGGCGCTGGTGACCCGCCGCATCCCGACAAACCACCAGTAGTCGGATTCCAGCAGGTGCATCAGGTCATAATCTTCTTTGCGCATGTCGGTTTCTCGGTAATGAATTCAAATTCGAAGGAACTCGTATTATAGTGGTGTCTCGACACAAGTGGTGAACATTAGTGTTATTTTATTCACTCCATAGGTCCTTATGCCTCCAAGCATTTCAGTTGTGATTCCCTGTTACAACGAAGAGCCGGTCATTGAAAGAAATTTCGAGAGGGTCAAGCGCGCGCTTGCGAAGTATACCCAGGATTTCGAGATCATCATCGCCAACGACGGCAGTAAGGATAAATCTGCGGAAATCCTGGAAAGGATCGCGGCGTCCGACCCTTCGCTGGTGTTTATCAACTACTGGCCGAACCGAGGCATGGGATATGCTTCGCGCCAAATGTACGCCCGGGCCAGCAAGGACTACGTCATGCAGACGGATGCCGACCTGGCCATCGATCCTGAAGAAGCCATTCCGGCGCTTGCCGAAAAATTAGAAGACTACGACTGTGTGGTGGGTTCCAGGTACATGGGATTGAAGGCTGATTACCCGCTGAGGCGCCGCATAGCCAGCCGCGGCTACTATCTGCTGAACCGTTGCCTTTTCGATTTCAGGCTCAAAGACACCCAGTCGGGCTCTTTCGGGATCCGGAGGGAAGCTCTCCAGAGCCTCAGCATGAAGTCGGACGGATTCGAGATTCACGTGGAGATGTTCGCCCAGTTGGAACGCCGCGGATATTCGATCCTCGAAATTCCCCTCCGGTTCATTCACCAGACCGAATCAGGCGAGGTCAGCGTCTTTAAAGCGGCTCCGCGCATGCTGATGGGGAGCCTCAAGATCTGGCGTTCGCTGCGATCCTGAACCAGGACTTTCCGCTAAGATCCGACTCCGGAAGACGGGCTCGTTCGCGCTTCGGCATCGGCGAGCCATCCGCGGCGCACTTTCTCCATGGGAATGGAGGAGGTGTAGGGCTTGATGTCGAGCACAGGAGTGCCATCGAGCATATCCAATCCCCGCAAACGCAGGACGCCACCCTCGCGCCCCAGCAGTTCCACGACCGTCAATCCTATCGGGTTCGGCCGAAACGGGGACCGGGAGGCAAAAACTCCGTGGGGAAGAGAATCGGCAGGATTTACGCCGACAAGTTCGCAGCCATCGGAACGGTCAAACACCCACAGGATGAACAGGTGAGAGAATCCTTCTATGTCCTGCAAACCGGCTTCGAATTCGGGCAGGATGTGAAGTTCGCCTTCCTGGGAATGCTTGGCTCCGAGCCCCTTGGGCACCTGGCTGGTCTCGTTGAAAGGGCTGTGAATATGTCCGATAGGCCGCATCGTAATCGGGGTCATTTTGTCTCCGCCGCTCTCGCCGGACCCTTCCATCTCATGTTTCAGTGCCGGGCACGGCACGGCGCATCGCTATTTTGCAGCTAAGAGCGTGTCGACGGTCTCACGCAGTTTTTTGTATTTTCCAGGCATCACCCCGGAAAACTCTTTTGCCAGCTTGCCCTGACGGTCAAAGACCAGGGTGGTGGGATAAACTTCGATATTTCCGAACAGGTCCAGCTCACCCCAGCTCGGAGCCGCCACGGGGTATCTCATGTTCAGGCGTTTGGACGCCTCGGTCACTTGCTTAAAGGAACCCGAATCGGCTGCAAGCGCCACGAAATAAATCCCCTTGGGTTTGTACTCCGAGTAAAAGGCGTTGTATTCGGGGATCTCGGCGAGGCATGGAGCACACCATGTTCCCCAGAAATCAACGACGGTGACCTTTCCCGCGAGATCTTTGGAATTCAGGGTGGTTCCGTCTACCAGCTTGAGTTTGAAGTTCGGCAGGACGTCCTTGGCCTCACCCCGTGAAGGACTGGAGGCAAAGGTCAGGGCAACAATAAGGGCAAGAAGTGAAATCCACTTTTTGTTCATGCACCATTGGACGAAAAAAAACGCCAGGGGTTACAAATTATTTAATTCCTCCCTTGGCGGGCTTCGGGGTTCAACGAACGATGCACCTTGAAAACCGGAGGCGGACCTATAAACTTTCAGGGAGCATAAGGCACCCCGGCACCCCGGGGCGCGCACGGGACAACGAGGGGAAACTTCATGAATACCAGGAGATTTGCAGTCATCGTACTCACGCTGCTGGCAGCGCTGTCAACGGGGTCGCTGAGCTTCAAGGCCAAAGCTCAAGCCAGGACATCCATCCCGGCGCGGTACGCCGATCTGCCTCCGGGTGCTACACGCTGCGACCCCTCGCTCCCGATATGGGTGGATCTTTCCCCGCTGAACCAGCCGGAGGCCGGACAATCGGCCCGTTTTGAAGTGAAGGTGGAATCGATCCTGGATCCGGACATGATCAGGAATTCCTGGGTTGAATATGAGATCCCCAGCAGGGTGCGCCGCATGGCGAGCGCCGTAGGCCGGCATTCCGTCCTGAACCGCTCCGGCCGGGGGCGCGCGGAGATGGAAGTTATAGTGCCTGACGAAAGCCGCTACGAGATCAGGGCCCATCTGGTGGTTGAACTGGCAACCGGGCAGGTCCTTCGCCAGACAGCGGTGCGCTGGATTGACCTCGGCGAAGAGGATCCGCCGGCAGGGATGATCGGCCGGATCACCAACCCGGACGGGACGGAAGCCCGCGTCTATCGCGGGATCACGGTGAGAAACTGACATGAAAGATCGCCGGTCTCTCTCCGTTGCATGGTGGATAGTGATTTTTGCGTGTGTCGCAGCCGTCCCGGCCTACGCCGAGTACACCGTGACCGGGAAGTTTCAGTACGAAGACCGTGAGTTTGACCTCAACGGGTTTACCGGCGTGGTCAAGCCCCGGCCCATCCGGTTTGCCGATGTCCGGATCCGGGTGGGAACCAACCAACTGGCAATCGGGGCCACCCGGGAAGACGGCAGCTTCAGCATCGTGGTCAACGATACCACCGCCCAATCTATCACCGCGGTTTGCCTCACCTCCACCAGCCAGACCCCTAACCTGCTTCTGGACGTGCGCGTGGCCAACCCGGACTCGAGCTTCGGATTGTTTTACTCTGTGGCGTCAGCCCCGGCGGCGGCCACAGGATCGGGCACCGTCGATTTTGGCACCACCATCGCACCTTACACCAACGATGCCGGAAAAGCGTTCAACATATTCGACGTGGGCATCGATTCGGAACAGTTCGTGGCCTCTTCCTGGGCCAACGGCGGCTATCCCGCCGAAAAGCTCACCATCATCTGGTCGCTCACTCACCCGCGTTCAGGCTCCTACTACTCAGAGTCCGGGAGCAACAAGTACATTTTCATCGGCGGCATCAGCGCCTACGACGACACGATTATCGCGCATGAATTCGGCCACTATATCGACGATATGTTCTCGAAATCCGACAGTCCGGGGGGATCTCATTACCTCGGGGACGACAACCAGGATATGCGGCTGTCGTGGGGGGAGGGTTTGGCCACTTTTCTTGGCTCCAGCGCACGGCTGTTTAGGGGGTATCCCAGGCCGGACATCTACGTAAACACCAATGGAACTTCATTAAGCTGGTCCTACGAAATCGAAACTCTGACCGCGACGGGCACCGTAATCGGCAACCGCACCGGAAGCACCAACGAGATCGCGGTCACGGCGGCCCTCTGGGATATTGTTGACGGGGCCGACACCCAGGACAATTCTCCAGGTACGGACGACGACCCGCTACAACGGCCTTTCAGCGACGTCTGGAAATCCCTGACCGTCTACATGCCCACTGTCACGCAGCCCGGCATCACGGTGGAAACGTTCTGGGACGGCTGGTTCGCTCCCGCGGTCAGCAATGGGGCGCTGGCGGGAATGCAAACGATATTCAGCGCCGTTAACGGGATCGAGTTTATCGCCGATTCCGCGGAACCGGATAACTCCGCAACAGTCGCCCGCGCCCTCCAGGTGCCCAGGTTACCGCCGCTGGCCAGCGGCCCCAAAATCGTAATTAACGAGGTCGACCTGGGGGGGGTTGATTCCGTCGAGCTCTACAACGCCGGAGACGAGGAAGCCGACCTGACGAGTTGGAGTGTCGAGGGGAGCGCGGTAGGGTCAGCTTCGGCCACTTTTGTGCTGCCGCCGATCAAGGTGCCCCCCGGCGCCTTCCTGATTCTCTCCGAGGCGACCGGGGTCAATACCAGCTACATCCTCTACTTCAGCACCAACATCTCTTGGGCTAACGGCTTAGGGGGAGCCTGTGTCCTGAAAGATTATTCCGGCGTGGCGATGGACTTTGTCCGCTGGGGAAACTCCACTGAGGCCGTTCCGGTTGGGACAGCCTTTAATGGCACCAATCCTGCATCCCCGCCCACCGGCAAGAATCTGGGCCGGAATTTCAGCGGGGCGGATACCAATACGGCTGACGATTGGACATCCCAGTCCGGCACCCTCGGCACCTTCAACATCAGCGGGTCGGAGGTGCACCATACCTTTTACCCGGCAGGTGACACCGACTTTGCCTCTTTCGAGGCCGTCGCGGGAAACCACTATCTGATTGAGACCATGGGCCTGTTCAACGGCGGCGACACCATCATCGACCTGGTCGATGCCAACGGCACCAGCGCGCTGGAAAGCAACGACGACTTCGGCGTCGCCAAGGCCTCGCGGCTGGCGTGGACCGCTCCCACAAGCGGGAAATTCTACGTCCGGGTGCGCCGGTTTGACGGCGTAACGAATTACGCCCGCTATGGCTCTTACAGCTTGAGAGTCCTCGAGAGCACCAACCCCTTGACCCTGGCGATTCCTGGAACCTTGACGGTGAGCCAGAGCGGTGAAGGAAGATTCCTGACCCTGACCGACGCGGTCATCGCCGCCACAAACGGGGACACCATCCAGCTGCTGGACAATGCCACTTACTATGAAACCCCGAACATTTCCGGAAAAAGCATCGCCATTCAATCGGCTCCGGGTAAAAGGCCCATCATTGACGGGCGGGGTAAATCGGCCGCGGGGACGATCAGCATCAACGCTAAAACGACACGCCTGGACGGACTGACGGTATTGGCCGGCTGGCGGGGGATCAGGGTCACTGGCGGGAATGCGATTATCACGAACTCCGTTATCAGCGGGGCATCCAATCCGTCGGGATCTTCCGACGGGATTTCCGCGACCGGATCGGGCAGTAACGCGACCATCATCAACTCGACCATCGTGAACAACGCCAGGCTGGGGGTAGGCGCCTTCAGCGGCGCCACCGTCCGGGTGGTGAACAGCATCTTCCAGAACAACGGCACCGAGGATTTCGGAGCCGATACCGTCTCCCAGAATCCGAACGTATCCAATTCGCTTCTCGGCAAAACCGGTCTTGACCTGTCGAACGGCAACATCCTGGGCGATCCCCAGTTCGTGGATGCGGCCAACGGCAACTACCGACTGAAATCGACTTCGCCCGCCATCGACCTGGGAAATCCCAACGATCCCGACTTGCCGCCTACCGATGCTGACGGCATCCCTCGCAGCCAACCGGGGAAAGCGGGCAGCAGCGCCATACCGGACGCCGGGGCTTATGAGTACCTGCCGGCCGGAGTCCTGACCTCAGCCGCCATTTTTCCCCAGATCGCCGCAGGAGGCGCAAATCCCGTTTACCGGACATCCATTGTGGGGATGAATACCGGCGCGTTGAGCGCAACCGTGCAGCTTTCCCTGACGAAATCAAATGCCGAACCGTTCCCGATCAGGGTACTGAACGCGGATTCCTTCGCACCGTCCGCCGCCCCTGCCGGCGTGATTGAAGCGGCGGTTTCCAACCCGCTTTTCGACACCTTCAACTTTTCCATCCCGCCTTTGGGCACCCGGCGCCTGGAAGCCGGAAGCGGCACGGCCATCACTTCCGGATATGCCCGATTCCTCAGCAATGTGCCGGTGAATGGCACCGCCCTTTTCAAGACCATGCAGGGGACAACCGTGATCAGCGAAGCCGGGGTGGGGTTATCGAAACCCGCGCGCAAATTCACGGTTTATATCGATTACCTCGGCGATGCGATCTCCGGGTACGCCGTGGCGAATTCGGGCACGCTGCCCGCAACCCTCACCCTGGTGCTCCGGGACCGGAACGGCTCCAACAAGGCTGCGGATACCATGACCTTGAATCCCGGGGAGCACATCGCACAGTTTCCCCACCAGCGGCCGGCTTTTGCATCGATCGCGGCTGCGGGATTCGAGGGCAGCATCGAATTCACCAGCGACCAGGAGGTGGCCGCCGTTGCGCTCCGATACGACAACAGCGACTACAATGTCTTCTCGACCATCCCGATATTGGCCGACCAGGTGTCGCAGACCCTATATTTTCCGCAGGTGGCGGACGGCGGCACCTATAGGACCAATTTCATCCTGGTCAATCCCTCCAGCGTTCCCGTCAGCGCCAAAATGGAGTTTTACGGGAGCGACGGGTGGCCGATGAGCCTTCCGGTCGGGGGCAGCCTGAAATCCTCGGTAGAACTGTCCCTCGGGGCCGGCGGTGTTTCCAGGCTAGTGACAGACGGGACTTCGGCGGGAGTCAAGGTCGGATGGGTGCGGGTTACGGCACCGACCGCAATCGGAGGAGCGGCTATTTTCCAGACTGTAGCGGAAGGCCGGATTCTGTCGGAGGCCGGAGTCGCCTCGTCGCCCCTGGCTCCGCATTTTTCCGCCTACATGGAAAGTCTGGGGCCGGCTCAATCCGGCCTCGCGATCTGCAATCCAAACTCGGGCGCCGCAACTGTAACCCTTAAGCTGCGTGACGCATCAGGAAACCAGGTTGCGGCGAAGAGCTTTGAGCTGAAGCCACAGGAGCACGTGGCGAAGTTCTTTACAGAAAAAACATGGTTCGGCGCCGACTACGCGGAATTTGAAGGCTCGCTGGAAGTGATTGCGACGGCCCCGGTCAGTGCCGTCGCCTTGCGATATGACAATCAAGATTCGAACGTATTTGCCACATTGCCTGTAATCGTCATCCCTTGAAACCGCGAAGGCCACGAAGAAGATTATATCTCTGTGGTCTTGGCGGTCTTTGCGGTTCAATGAAGGAGGCATCCCATTTCACCCAAGGCCAAGTCTTCCTCAAAACCACAGCAGATGCGCCTCATCGCGCCCGAATTGCCTCCCGTGCAGGAAACTCCGCCTCCGAGCGAACCGGCTGCGGAAGAGCCGGAAAACCGAAACGGCCGGCGGCAAACCGCGGAAAGCATGGCCAGCAGGCAGAGGGAGATCTCGGTCTCCGAGTTTTTCACCAAGAACCGCCATCTCCTGGGTTTCGACAATCCGGCCAAGGCGCTGCTCACCACCATTAAGGAAGCAGTCGACAACTCTCTGGATGCCTGCGAGGAGGCCGGAATTCTCCCGAGCCTCAAAGTAGAAATCCAGCAACTCGCGGAAGAGCGGTTTCGCATCGCGGTCGAGGATAATGGTCCCGGGATCGTCAAAGCCCAGATACCCAAAATCTTCGGAAAGTTGCTCTATGGCTCGAAGTTCCATACTCTGAAGCAGGCCCGGGGCCAGCAGGGGATTGGGATTTCCGCCGCGGGGATGTACGGGCTGCTGACAACCGGCAAGTCGATCGTCGTGACCTCCCGGACCGGAGCAGGCAAGCCGGCCCATTACTACGAAATCCAGATCGATACGCGCAAAAACGCCCCCCAGGTGATCATCGACAAGGTGGTGGAGTGGGACCCGGTGCACGGAACCCGTGTGGAAATCGAGCTGGTAGGGACTTATAAGCGTGGGCGGCATTCCGTCGACGATTATGTCCGGCAGACGGCGATCGCCAACCCGCACTGCGAGATCTTTTATTCCTACCCGGGCAGCGAAGGAACGGAGCATTATCCTCGCGCGTCCCAGCAGCTTCCGCCTGAGCCCAAGGAAATCAAACCGCATCCCTATGGCGTCGAACTGGGCGCGCTGATCAAGATGATGAAGGAAACCACGGCGCGCCAGCTCAGCGTCGCGCTGCAGCGGGCGTTTTCGCGCGTCAGCCCGAAGGTGGCCCAGGAGATCTGCGAAGCCGCCGGCCTGCGCCCGAACTCCAACCCGCACATGATTGTGGTCCATGAAGCGGAGGAGCTTTACAAGGCGATCAACCACGTCAAGATCATGAGCCCGCCCACCAATTGTCTTTCTCCCATCGGGGAGGAGCAGATCCTGGCCGGCTTGAAGAAGGAAATCAACGCCGACTTCTTCACCGCCATCACGAGAGCGCCGGCCGTCTATCGGGGCAATCCGTTCCAGGTGGAGATCGGGATGGCCTATGGTGGAGATCTTCCGTCGGATGAGTTGGTCGACCTGCTGCGGTTTGCCAACCGGGTTCCGCTCCAGTATCAGCAGTCGGCTTGCGCCATCACAAAGTCGGTGTTGAGCGTCGACTGGCGCAGCTACGGGCTTTCGATGTCGAAGGGGGCCCTCCCGATGGCGCCTCTGGTGCTCTTTGTCCACATCGCTTCGGTCTGGGTGCCGTTTACGTCTGAAAGCAAGGAAGCCATCGCGGCTTATCCCGAAATCATGAAGGAACTGCGCCTGGCGCTGCAGGACTGCGGCCGCAAGCTGGCCATGCACATCCGCGCACACCGCCGGGCAGTCGATGAAAGCAAAAAGCGGTCGTATATTGAAAAATATATCCCGCACATCGGAATCGCCCTGCGTGAAATCCTGGGATTCCCGGAGAAGGTAGAAACTGATCTGGTTGAAACCCTGAAATACACGCTTGAACGCAGCCGTACCAAAGACTCTGAGCTGGAGTAACCCATGCCGAAAGATAAGCCCGTCGCCAAAGAGACCAGCGCATCCAGCAAGAAGGTCCTGAACTCGATCCAGAAATCGGCCGAGGAGATCAAGGACAAGATTCTGGCGCGAAAAAAGCCGACCATGAAGTTCCCGGTCCGGTCGCTGACGAACGTCCGCTACCATCCCCAGAAGGGATTCTTTGAAATCGCGGGACAAAAGAAAGAGCGCACCCTGACGGTCAACACTGTGAAGACCTTTGCCCAGACCCTGCGCATGATCGCGCTCTCCAAGGAACTGCTGGAAAACGACGACATTGCCACCAAGCGGGAGGCCTACTATGTTTCCAAGAATTGGGAAGAGGCCCGTTTCGCGGAGCAGCCCGAGTCCGATACCGTGATGGATGACGTCGAAGCCTATTTCTCGGTGAACCGCGAGCAGTTGGGGTTCATTCCCGAAGAAAAGGGGGGCGACGTCGCCGGGAAACTGATTGTCCTTGACCATGACCGGGACACGGGGAAGGAACTCCGGATCGACTGCACCAAGTTCGGGTCGGGGGCCTACAGCGTCCCGATTTCCGTGGAGGTATTGCAGTTCGAAACCAATGCCGACTTCATCCTGGTGATTGAAACCGCGGGCATGTTCCAACGGCTGGTCAAACATAACTACTGGAAGAAAGCGAACTGCATCCTCGTCAGCATGGGCGGGGTCCCGACACGCGCCTGCCGGCGCTTTATCCGCCGGCTTGCCGATTTCAAGAAGATACCGGTTTACGTGTTCGTCGATGGCGATCCCTACGGCATTACCAATATCTATCGGACGCTCAAGGTCGGTTCGGGGAACGCAGCACACCTCAACGAGTTCTTTTGCGTGCCGCAGGCGCGCTTCCTGGGCATCACCCCGCAGGATATCGTGGACTACAAGCTCCCGACCCATCCGCTCAAAGATGTGGATATCAAGCGCGCGCGCGACGCCATGAAGAACGACCCCTTTATCAAGCACTACAAGGACTGGATTCGAGCCATCGAGCAGATGCTGAAAATGGGGGTGCGCGCCGAACAGCAGGCTTTGGCCAAGCACGGCCTGAACTACGTCATCGACACTTATCTCCCCCAGAAGTTGAAACATCCGGAGCGTTTCCTTCCCTGAAGCGCCGGGCTTGTAACCTTTCGGATTGCACTTGGGCAGGGACAGAACTTGTGAGCAAAGTTCACGGATTCAGGCTTGTTGCGGCTCCCCTCATGACCGGTGCCCTCATTTTGGGCCTGGTTTCACCGGCCCAGGATTCCCGGCGATACCCGGAGGCCGTCCTGTCCCGGACCGGCGGAATTCAGCCATTTTCCTCGACGGATGCCGGCCAGTCCCATGATTTTCCGCTGAAGCGGGTTTCCGACACCCGCACCGGACAGCCTGTCGGGGCAACGATCCAGATGTCGCTGGAATCGCTGGGTGAGAGAAGTTACCTGGTAGACACAGCGGCACGGGGGCTGCTTTTGAAAAGCTCGCACGTGGACAAGGCAAACCTGATCGAGGTGCCGGAATGGAGCGGGCCCGGACCGGGAATTCAAACCGGGGTGTTCAAGCTCTTTCGGGCGGTTTCGGCAGGAAAGCTGGTGTTGCTGCCTGCCGTTGCCGAAATATTCCAGGCGGGATCGATTCACGCCGACGGCATTGTCTCCCCGGGGATTTTTGATGCCTGGCGCATCCACTTGAATTTCCGCGAGAACAAGCTGCAACTTCGGCCTTTCCAAGAAGAATTGCCGGGCGGATGGCTGCCGTGGGCAGGCCGTTTAAGCAGAACCTGGTGGATCATGGAGGTCTCTTTGGACGGGAAACCTGCCATCATGCTGATGGATTCAGGAGCGGCGACGAGCACGATCGCGCAAAACTGGTCGGGATTCGAGACCAGAAAGTCAAGATTCCCGATCCCTTCCGGGATTGCCATGGACATAGGAATTGCCGGGATAAAACCTGTGCGAAAAACGATTGGACTGCAAAATCAGGCGTGGACGGAAGCGCTTGCCAAAGAGGGGATCGACGGGATACTTGGTTATGACCTGCTCCATCATCTGTCGATCGTGCTGGATTACCGAGCCCGCCAGATAAAAATCCTCCATTAGCCAACGAATTGCATTCTTGGTGATCTTTGCGGTTAGGGATGCGGATAGACTCTTACAATACCGGGAACGATCTGCTCTTTGGGACAATCCTTCAGTAGGTAATAGATATCCAGCCACTCGTCTTCCAGGTAAAGCCAGCCGTAGGGACCGCTGCACCAATAGACCGGCTGCCGCATTTCCCACGATTTACGTACGGCAGCCTCGACCTTTCGAATGTCCCATCCCCACCCCGACCAGAGGATGTGCCAGCGGGGCTTTACCCCTATGCCCCGGTAATAGTCAAAGGCCGGGCTGAGCGCGCCCGGGATCACCAGCGCGGAATCCGGCACAAGCTGGACCGCGGTTTCTACATAGGACCTTTTCTCCTTTTGTATTTCGCGGAAGGGCTGGATGCCGGCCTGGGCTGCTCCAAACAATACGAGCTGGATAATGGCCCAGGTCATGGCAGCCTTACGCCCCGGGCACCAGCGGGCGTAAAACAGGATGCAGAGAATCACAATGCCCGGGAGGGCCACCAGCGTGTAACGCGGATGCATCTGAACATCGGCATCGCGCAGGAGCACTGCCAGCGGAAGCACGATGAAACCGAGCACACCCCAAAAAAGTCCGGGGATATCGAGTTCGCGGGCACATCCCGCCTGGTAATTCCCGGCAACTATTCCACGTCTTCTCCTCGACCGCTGCCAGCCCGCACCGGCCAGCAGCAACCAGGAGGCTGGGCACATGATAAAGGTGTAGAGAATAGTTGCCTGCAGGTTGCGCCAGAAATGGACGTGGTCGGTCGGGATAGCATCCAGCCAGAGCCGGGTCCTCTGGAAAAACCAGGCGGGATCCGCGACATAGAGAGCAGCTACGGGAAGGGCAATAGCCATGAGTGCCGTCATGCCGAAGATCGACCACCCTCTCAGCCTCGATTTGAAATCGGAGCGGCGCACCCACAGGATCCAGAGCAGCCCGACAGCCAGGGTCAGCGCCTGCTCCCTGACGCCGACCGCGGCGCCGAACAGCACGCCTCCGGCCGCTGACTTGATGTCGGGGGCCGATTTCCCGCTTTCCCAGAGCAGGATCGCCGCAAGGAGGATGAGGAGCAGCATCGGCACTTCGGTCATGACGAAGCCCGAATACAACGCATACATGGGTGATGCCAGCAGCGCCAATGCCGCCATCCGCGCCGGGACGGGGGGAAATAAATGCCGGGCGAAACGGTGAAAAACAAGGAGGCCGGCGGCTCCGCTCAGGATTATGGCTGGAATCAGGACTGAATCGATCTGCCGCGGGTCGAGTTTGAACAGCTTGTGAGCGGTTTCCCAAAGGGCGATGTTCCAGGCGGCAAACACCGGGCGCCCGAATGCCAGAGCCGAAAGCTTATGCGTAACCGCTTGCCGCAGGTAGTCAAAACTGTCCCACTGCCCGAAAAACGGGGCCCGGCCGGCGTAGTAGGCCCAGCAGGCCGCGATGAATAGCACGGCGTTGAATCTCCGGCGGCTGGCGCGGCCGGTCGGGTCAGATTGGGGCATAGGGGAATATTTCTAGCGCAGGCCGTCCGCCGTAGCAATCTGATAATTCAATGGTGTCAGGCTGCAATTACCCCAATTTCAATTATTTGGATTGCGCAGGCTTCACATCGAGAAATGGGGGTCATTGCAGTTTGACACCATCTAATGAGGTTGAATTTTAGGGGATCTATTTTAGGCGATTTGTAAGAAAATGTAGAATGATGAAGTGAAACTTATAATGAACTGTTGATTGGTACCAGGAGGGACAAAGTGCCCAGACAGCTGGCATCCAAGCTGATTATCTCGTTGACTTTGATCGTCATCATAAGCGGAGGAATCGCCGGTATCATCAACGTCAAAGGCGAAGAACTGCAGCTCCTGAACTCCATGATCCTGGGGGCGGACCAACTTTCCAAAGGGATCACCAGCGCGACCTGGAAAGCGATGCTGGCGGACCGCCGGGACGACGCCTACGACGTCATCCAGACCATTGCGATGAAGCAGGGGATTAATCGGATCCGAATTTTCAATAAAGACGGACATCTCATGTTTTCCACAAGGCAGGATGAGAACAAGGAGGTCGACAAAAAAGCGGAGGTCTGCACGCCCTGCCACCAATCCCTTCAGCCCAAGGTGAAGGTAGACGTGCCCTTCCGGGCCAGGGTGACGCAGCAACCGGGTGAAAAGAGGAAGCTGGCGATTGTCACCCCGATCTACAATGAGCCTTCGTGCAGCCAGGCGGCCTGCCATGCCCATCCATCCAACCTGAAAGTCCTTGGGGTTCTCGACGTGACCCTGGACCTGGATTCGGTCGATCGCGAAATCGCAACAGTGAAGATGCGCGTCATGGCCGTAACCGGCACTCAGATCCTGCTGATCGGAATCTTCATCTTTTTCTTCACGCGGCATTTCGTCTCCGTGCCGATCCGGAAGCTGATCGAAGGGACCCGCGCTGTCAGCGAGATGCAGCTCGACAGGCCCGTCGAAATCGACACCAAGGACGAGTTGGGGGAACTGGCGAGATCGTTCAACCGGATGAACGACAGGCTGAAAAAAGCTGTGGCTGAGATCAACGAGTTCACCCAGAGCCTGGAAACGAAAGTACAGGAAAGGACGGATCAGTTGAAGGTGGTCCATCAGAAGCTGATGCAGAGCGATCGGCTTGCTTCGCTGGGACAGCTTTCGGCCAGCGTGGCGCACGAGATCAACAATCCACTGTCCGGCGTCCTGAACCTGTCGATGCTGATGCAGCGTATCCTCAAGGACGATGGGATTCCGCAGGGGCGGGTGGAGGAATTCCGCAAATACCTTTCACAGGTGATCAGTGAAACCTCGCGGGTCGGGCGGATTGTCTCTGACCTCCTGGCGTTTTCGCGGCGATCGAAACCGCAGAGCACCAACGCCGATCTGAATAACATCATCAAGACCACAGTCTCGCTCGTATCCCACAAGCTGAAACTGAGCAACGTCGCAGTGGAGCTGGCTCTTGAGGAAACCCTCCCGCTGCTTCGTTGCGACAGCTCGCAGATCCAGCAGGTGGTCATGAACCTGGTGCTCAACGGCGCTGAAGCCACGCACAGCAAGGGGAATGGAAAGGTTAAGATTCGGACGCAGTCGGACAAAAAGGAACGGGTCCTGGTGTTCGCCGTGGAGGATAACGGAGAGGGAATGCCGCCTGAGCGCATCGCCAAGATATTCGATCCCTTTTTTACCACCAAGCCTGAAGGCAAAGGGGTCGGGCTCGGGCTGGCCGTGGTTTATGGGATTGTCGATTCGCACGGCGGGGATATTGCCGTGACCAGCAAGGTGGGCGAAGGAACGAAGTTCATTGTGACCCTGCCAATCGAAGGCAGGGAACCGGAGGCCGCCCTTGAGGCTGCCGCAAAAGCAGCCAGGGGGCAAGGGGTGTGACTTTCATCTATCTAGCGCCGGTGGGCCTTGTGGACGAGGAAGTGCTCGACTTCGCGGACAAGGCTCTCGCGCACGTGATCGGGCTGGAAACCCGGCGGCTCGCCTCCTTTGAGGATCCCGACTACGCCTTCGATGCGAAGAGGAATCAATATGCTTCGAGCCTGATTCTGACAAGGCTTATGCAACAGGTTCCCGGCGACTCAGCCCGGCTGCTGGCACTCACGGAGAGGGATCTCTTCATCCCCATTCTCAGCTTCGTCTTCGGCCAGGCCCAGCTTAACGGGCCGGCGGCCATCATATCCCTGGCCCGTCTGCGCCAGGAATTCTATGGGCTTCCACCGGAAAAACCTGTCTTGTTGGCCAGGACCGCGAAGGAGGTTCTGCACGAAGTCGGGCACACTTTAGGACTGGTTCATTGTGACAACAGGATGTGCCTCATGTCCTTATCTACGAATATCCGCCAGGTTGATGTCAAGGGCGGCGATTTTTGTCCAAGCTGTTTCATACTAATCAGGGAAAGCATTGATATGATTAAGAAAAAGGCCGCGCGTTCCGAGGGCGCGGGGAGGAATGAATGAAAACGCGATGGGAAATTTTGATCGTTGACGACGAAGAAGTCATGCGCGAGTCGCTGGCTGCCTGGCTGAGGGAGGACGGCTATGCCGCCGAAACGGCCGCATCGGGGCGGGAGGCGATCGGCAAGGCGCGCGACCGGGACTTCGCCATTTACTTCATCGACCTGAAAATGCCCGGTGGTCTGGACGGCATCGAGACCATGATGGAGATCCGGAAACTGCGTCCGGACGCCTCGATCATTATCATTACAGCCTACGCCACCGTTGATACCGCGATCACGGCCATGAAGGAAGGGGCGCAGGAGTATATCGTCAAACCGTGCAACCCTACGGAAATCTCCCTGCTCGTGTCGCGGATCATCAAGGTAAAAAATCTCCAGCGTGAGAACCGCATCCTCCGCAAAAAATTGACCCGGAATTACAGCTGCGAAGACATCATCAGCAAAAACTCGAAGATGCAGGAAATTTTCGAGCTCATCCGCGAGATCGCCAGCCTGCGCAGCACCGTCCTGATTCAGGGGGAAAGCGGCACCGGCAAGGAACTCGTGGCCCGCGCCATCCATTTCTCCGGGGATCGCGCGCCGAAGCCTTTCATAGGGGTTTCCTGCGCAGCCCTGGCCGAATCTTTGCTGGAATCGGAACTCTTCGGCCATGAAAAAGGATCGTTCACAGGAGCCGCGGCGCAGAAAAAAGGGAAATTCGAAATGGCCGACGGGGGCACGATTTTCCTGGATGAGATCGGGGACATAAGCCCCAAACTCCAGATGGACCTGCTCCGTGTCCTGCAGGAACGGAGTTTTTACCGGGTCGGGGGATCGTCTGAAGTCAAAGTCGACGTCCGGGTCATAGCCGCAAGTCACGTCAACCTTCAGGATGCGGTAAACGAAGGGCGTTTCCGGGATGATCTGTATTACCGCCTCAATGTGATTAACATCCGAATACCACCGTTGCGTGAACGCAAGGAAGACATCCCTCTGCTTGCCCGGCACTTTCTCCTCCGGCTTTCCCACGAACTGGGGAAGAGCGTGGAGGAGATCAGCGAAGGAGGGCTCGGACCGCTGCTGGACTACGACTGGCCGGGTAATGTGCGGGAACTGGAAAATGTCATCGAACGAGCTCTGATAACCTGCAAAACCCGCGTCCTGTCGGAAGAGGACTTCGCTTTCCTGGATCGCCAAACCCGGCAGAAAAAAGAGTGGTCGGTGCCGGCCGGCATGACCTTGGAGGAAATCCAGAAGCAGGTCATTGCCGCCACCCTCGAACGCACGGGCGGAAATATCAAGGAATCGGCAGCGGCGCTGGGTATCGACCGATCCACTCTTTATGAGTGGATCCGGAAATACAACATCCCCCGCGGGGATTAGTGGATCCATCCAAATTCACCACGAAGACCCCCAAGATCGCGAAGAATTCTTTGGGGCCTTCGTGGTTTTTGTTGCGCTTCACCTTAGGGCTGCAAAAAGATTTCGCCCCAGACCAGGTCCCAGTCGCCTTCGGGATACACGGAAGCCGGATCATCAATCGGGACGCCACCGTCCGCCAGGCTGGGGCCAACAGCGCTGCTGCTGATCGAAATCTGAATCCGCTCGAGTTCACGCAGGATCCAGGGCTGGACCTCACGGCTGCCGAGGAGGTGGGCCGTCTGAAATCCTTCCGCCGGCGCCACTCTAAGGTACCAGCCACGACCCGGGCCGCCCGTCTCCAGAACTGTCCCGTCCACTGGGGAAAGAATTCTGATATCGGATGGACCTTTTCTCAATTGCCATCCGGTGCCGTTTACCATCAGTGGCTCGCCCACAGGCGGCAGAATGATTTCATCGGGTGTGCCAAGCAGACGGGCGGCGAAATCATCCAATCCCACGAGGAGGGTACCATCCGGCTGCCGACTTACCCAGGTGTGGCCGCGATGATAGAGCCGGTCCAGAGGCATCGAAAATCCCAGGACTCCTTCCAGATCGGGACCGGATCCGTCCTCGATAGCCGCAGGGCGGCCGCTCGCCGTCATTTGAGCATGGGGCGCGCATTCCCGGCAGTCGAAGCTGTTGGGGCACGTCCGGCTCTTGTATTCTCCGGTCATGACGTGCCGGCATACCCTTGCCGACCTTGGCAAATCCTCAAAATTCGCCTTCCAGCAGATCACTTCCTGCTTACGGCTCCGGAAATCTCTCAGGACGCGGAAAACGGCGACTGATATTGTCCCGAAGATCACGGTCAGCGCAAAATAAAAGGCACCCAGAAAAATGAGGTTACCCGGTTCCCATTTGAAACCGAAAATACCTGGCAGCATTGCACACCCTCCATTAGAACTGCGCCAGTTCCCTTTCCTGGGGGAACAACGGCAAATACCGGAATGAAAGTGAATACAGGATTACACCATAGGCGACCACCGCTAGAAACGTGGCCACTTCCTGCCAGCTCGGCATATAGGAGAGGAAGGCATCGAATGGCAGGGTCGGCAGCGCCAGGGTCTGGATAGTCAAAACGAAACGGTTGAGCGCCACGCCGCAGCAGACGAGAATCGAAGCCGAAATCAACCATGCCGTGTTTGCGCGCAACCGCCGGTCGAGCAGGATCAGAGCAGGCAAAAGGCCGAACAGCACAATCTCAGCGAAAAGGATCCAGGTCCCGAATGGCGGTCTGGAATAGAACTCCGCGGGATGGACTCCAGCGGCGCGGGCCGTGCCGTTGATCCAGATGAGCGTATCCAGCGCCTTCAGCATGACGTAGGCAATCAACAGGAGGCCGGATATCTTGCCGAGTGATCCTAACACTTCGCGTCTGACCAGGGCCTTCCGGGTCAGTTTCTGCACCAGCCATGTCGTGAGCAGCACAAATGCGGGACCGGCGGCGATGGCCGAGAGGATGAAAAGAAAGAACGTGGAAGGCCAAATGGCAAATCCCTCGCGAAAAGCGAATGGCCGGCCCCGCAGAACACCGTAGAGCCCGCCCAGAGAACCCTGGTGGAAGAATGAAAGAAAAGTACCCAATCCGGCGAGCACGTACATGACCTTGTGCAATTCGAATTCGAACACCAGGAACGACGGAATCATCCGAAGCTTCCGGTTTTTCAGAAGGATGGGCAGGTATTCGATGCAAAGCACCGTCAGATAGCAGGTAATGCAAAAAGTGACTTCAGTCAGCATCGAGTGCACGTTGGGGTGCCAGAAGGTAAACCAGGCGCGGAGCGGCTGTCCCACGTCGACCATCAGGACGGCGACCGCCCCGCTATAGCAGATGAGTCCGAGCACGACCGCGCTGTTGATGACCGCTTTCAGTTCCTTCCGTTTCAGGATGTAAAGCAGGAAACCGGTAAAAAAAGCTCCGGCGCCCAAGGCGATCACGGTGAGATCCAGATAGATCCAGAGGCCGAAGGCGAAGCGATTATCCATGTTGGTCTGGTTCAAGCCATACCGCAGGCACAGGTAGGTCGCGTAGAGCCCTGCCCCCAGGAGAAGAGCCCAGGGAGCCAACCAAAGAGCAAACTGGCCGAGAGAGCAGCGTTTGGCGCCGCGGGCGATGAGCAGCTTATCCATGAATCATCTCCTTGTCCTTAACCGCCACATCCTTTTGCGCCAATTGGCGCACCCAGGAACGGTTCGTGCGGTAATACACCTTGGAACCCGTGTTGAGCTTTTCGAGCAGGCGGAAGGAATGGACATCTCGCGACGCTTTTCCGGCTTCGGATTTCTCATCTTCCAGATCTCCGAAAACGATGGCGCCGGTCGGGCAGGAATCGACGCAGGCCGGGATATAGTCTCCGGGATCGATTTCGCGCTTCCCTTCTGCGGCAGCTTTGGCTTTTGCGGCGTGGTAACGGCCATGGCAGAAATTGCACTTCTCCACGACACCCCGCATCCGGGGGGAAACATCGGGATTCAGGGTCTTCTCCATGCCGGCCGGCCATACGGGATCCCACCAATTGAAAGACCTCGCATGGTACGGGCAAGCCGTCATGCAGTAGCGGCAGCCGAGGCACCGTTCCGGAATCTGGCCCACGACGCCAGTTTCAGGGTCGACTTCGACGGCATTCTGCGGGCATACGGAGACGCAAGGAGTATGTTCGCCGCACTGCTGGCAAAGGATCGGGAAAAAGACTTCCCGGCTCTCAGGGTAGGGCTTCCCGTTGCCAACCGTATGTACCAGCATCCAGTGGGTTCCGGTCCGTTCGTTGGCCGCGGCCGGTCCGCCGGGAATGTTGTTCTCAACGGCACAGGCAATCATGCAGGAGCCGCATCCGTTGCACTTGTCGAGATCGATAACCATGCCATAGCGCTTTGTTGCAGCGATCTTGGTTTCCATCAGCTTATGCCTCCCGTACCCTGGCTCGAGTCACTCTCCAGCACGAATCGCCGTCCAGTTGGCATAGGGAGAGAATGTTGTCGTGCGTGCTTGCCGGCCGGCCAAGACCGGCGGGGTCCGGTCCAACTGGAGCCAGAAGCACCCCTGGCATGATTGAAGCCACGAACCGGACCTTCGTATTCCACGACCCTGCAGCAGTCTCGAGGACCATGGGTCCACCGTCCTTGAGGCCGTTCTGGCGTCCCGTATCGGGGTGAATCCTGATCTCATTCCCCGAGGTACGCAGATTGGACTCGCCGAACAATTTAGTCATCACCGGGCTCACCTGCCCGGTGGCGGAAGATGCCTGCCAGCCGAATGGGATCAGTACGAGCGGGAATGAAGCCGCCTGCGACCCATCGGCGGGAACGCGACCCCGATCGACCGCTGCCAGGCGCCGGTAGTCGTCGGAGTCTCTGCCCATCAGGCGGAAGCGAAGCCGGGAGGGCTTTTCCATGAGTGAGTCGGACCACAGTCCGCCCTCTGCCATCGTTTTCCACAGGACGTCGGCGCTCGCGAAGGACGCCAGAGCCGAATTGCTGCGACTTGAATATCCGAATACCTGTCCCCTCCCGCACTGGTGTATGGATGCCACCCGTCTTTTCAGCAGGTCTTCCACGCTCAAAGTATCGATCTCCCCTTGAGCCGGGATTCCGGAGGCGGCGGCGAGCTGCCGGATAAATGCGATGGCATCCGGAATCCCGGCGGGTGCGGGGAGAAGCGGAGCTGAGATCCCATAGCTCCCGACTGCCGCGCTGGCAGCCGGCAGGATCTCTTCGTACGATTCCATGAATGCAGGTGCCGGAATGATCCAGTCGGCGTGCATGGCCAATCCGGCCGCGTAGGGCGAAAGCGCCACAACCACGGAGCCTTGGGCGATCATCTTTTTTTCAATTAATTTCCAGGGAAATCCGGCGCCGTTCTCGGCTGAATCGAGAATCAGTACCGCGATCGAACCATCCGGGACGCTGGCCAGCGAAGTCGGGCCGAGTGGAACACGCCCATCCGCAAGATCAGGTTCCGGCACCGGTTGGCGGATTTGCAGAGGCCCTGCCTTGCTGAATCCGCCCAGGAGAAGATTCAATCCGCAGATCGCTATCGATTCTTCCCTGCCCAGGGGCCCGCCGGCCGGATCTGAACCTGCCAGCACGACGGAGGGGGCTTCGGTAACAAGAGAACGCGCCATATGACGGATCTCGGCTTCCGGTATCCCGGTTACCATCGCGGCCGTGGCCGGCTCGTAGCGGCCCAGAAGCTCCCGATAGGAAACCTCGGGCGCTTTTTCAAAATCTTCGGCAGCTTTGCGGATGTAGGCTTCGTCGATGAGTTTTTCGTTTACCAGAACGTGAGCCAGAGCAAGGGCGAGGGCGGCTTCGGTGCCGGGTTTTATCGGATACCATGAATCCGCCAGGGCGGCCGTGGCCGAATATTTTGTCTCAACCTGGATCAAACGGAATGCGCCGCCATCGCCGGCCGTGCCGCGCCTCGCCAGGAGCAATGCCGGCAGGCCCGGCGACTCCCACCCATCCAGTACCGGGGCCCCGAAACTCAAAATCGTTCGTGCCTTTTCCAGCTCCACACCCGGTTCGCCGGGGAGGTCGCGAACCATATCACCGAGCATCCCGAAGGCGGTCGACTCAGCCGGGGGCACGATGTAATACGATTTTTTCATTCCAGCCAGGAGGTTGCGATAGGCCAGGGAGACCACTCGTCCGGGTCTCCGGTCGAATACCGCGACCGCTCCGCCGGCTCCCTCCTGAAGTGAAGCAACGGCTCGCCCGATCGCGTGCAGGGCCTCGTTCATGGGGACCGCAGAAAACTCCGGCTGCCCGGCACCCCCGTTCCGGCGAAGCGGCGAGGTGACTCGGGCCGGGTGATAAGGGAGGTGGTGGCCAACGAGGCCGACCGGACAGAGAGATCCATGGCTCAGCGGATGCCCGGCGATGCCGGTGAGGCTGACAGGCTGATCGCCCACACAGCGGGCGCGCATTCCGCAACCGGCCGGACAGAGGCTGCAGGTGGTGAACCGCTGCCGGATGGGGCCATGAGCCGGCTTCGGCATCCAACTCCAGTTCTGGGTCCAGATGGCTATGTCGTCGATAACTTTCCATGGGATGGGGGTTAAGACCAGCCCGGCGGCCGACCCTCCCGCGAATTTCAACAAGCTTCGACGTGTGAATGTCTTTTGCATGGTTCCTTTTTCCTTCACTTGTGGCAATCGAGGCAGCCCGCCGACACCTGCTGCCGTTCGTGGCAGCGGGCGCAGTCATCCATTTTCATCCCTTCCCAGGGCTGGTTGCGGACGCGCGATATCGAGCGGCCCCAAATGTCGCGGCTGTAGCCGCTGATCCGGTTCTCCTCGTAGGGGCGAAGCGAATCGGTAGTCCCGTGCGCACCATGGCAGCGCTCGCATTGGAGCTTCCCCAACTTTACGTGCGGCGCGTGCGAAAAATGGACGTTTTCAGGCTGCCGGGCATAAACCAGCCAGGGAATTTCCTTTTTCGGGGTTACGTACTTCTCCACGACCACCTTTTCATCCGGCGTACTACCCTGCACCGAACTGTGACAGCCTGAGCATTGCTCGACCACCGGGATGCCGGCAAAGCGGCCGTCTTCGCCGAAGGTGTGGCAACCGTCGCAAGTCAGGCCGACTTTTTCGCCGGTGTGAATGCGGTGGCTGAACTGAACCGGCTGGTCGATTTTCCGATAGAGCACGCGCGGAAAGGCCATCCAGCCCACCCCCATCATCAGCACCATCCCGGCAAAAAAGGGAAATATTCCTCGGATCTTCACAGCTGCCTCCTCAGACTGGACACCGGCGAGAAAAACTCACCGAACAACTGCAGGATCTGATCCCGGTTGAGATGAAGGAGTAGATCACTGCTGAAAATGCCGCCGTCGGTCATGCACGGGATATCGTTCTCACACGCCGGCATCAGCTGATCGCGAACAAATTCCGAGAGGCGATGCACCTCGGATTCCATCCATCGGCAGGCCTCGGCACCCCGGTAAAGACCCTGAAATAGCGAGCCGGCCGGCTCCAGCGGCGAGACCGGAGGCTGATGCCCTTCAAACAACCATCCCATCGTGTAGGGATGGCTGGTCAGTTTTTCAGGATGCGCCCGAAGGTAGTTGTTCGTGGCGGTGATGCACAGGCGGTTGGGGAAAGCCAGGTGCAGGTCGGTGGCTTCGGCGGTAAGGACTGCCGAAGGCGGGATGCTCGCCCGCGCAGGTAGAAAGCTGAGTTTTTGAACTTTCCCCAGCACGCGGGCGAGAAAGGCGTCGATCCCGACGTGGCAGCAGCCATCATCATCCACTTCGAGCCACATATGGTTGGCCGAGTACGAGAGCCAGCCCGGAATGCAGATATCTTCTACCCAATGAGATGTAGGATCCCCATCGGGAGGATGCGAAGCCGTGGCGGGATTCGATGTCGCCGCGGCACCCGGTGAGGCCATGCTGAGATAGAGTTCGCAGTACCGGTGGCTTTCGCTGCCGCAGCGCGAAAGCACCGACTCGCTGTAGGGGATGAATTTTGTCAACGGCGCCGCAGAGCAGAACTGCACTAGCATCTCCTGCAAAAAGCCGCACTGGCTGCCTCCCGCCGATCCCTCGTGATGATCCCGCGCCACGGGACACTGCTTGTATTCGGGGGAAGAGCACCGTTCACCGGCGGGGATCAGGGTTCGCACGATCAGTTTGCGGAACTCTGATGCCCTGCAAGTCTTGACTTCGGTTTCCTGAAGGAATGGACATCTCATCGTGCACCCCCCGTAGGCTCCGGGTTTCTTGCACAGGCCGATCGAAGGCTCGGCCAAGGCCTGACTATGAAGCCGGCTCTATTTGTGCTTGCCGTCTTCAAGCTTTTCGCCTCCATCCGCCATGGTCAAACCAAGTTCTGCATGATGAAAAGCATGATCGTCGGCGGTGATCGTCCTTGCGGATGCTGCCCGCACCCGGTCCAAGACTTCCTTGAGGAATACGCGGCCCGCTATCGCGAGGCAGATCACGGTAACCAGCCCGAGGCCGATGTTGGTAAGATTGAGCCAAAGGGTCTGTGGATCATTCAGGTTGAACACAAGCGCCTCCATTGCTGATGATCGAAAATCGATAAAAATCAACACACAACCAACCTTGGAGTTCTGCACGATTCGTGCCAGGGGAGAATGACTCGCGGGATCCGGTTTGGGGTGAAAGAGATAGAAGAATTATTGATGAATGAAGCGAAGGCTATTAGGAAGGATTATGTAGGATTATCCCACACGGAAGTCCCGGAATCCCACATGCGGTAAATTTCCACTAAACCGCGAGTACCACCAGGACCTCTCCGGAAACTTGGTTCGCTCGAGAGATTGAACCGCGAAGGCCGCGAAGACCATAAGGATTTATAAACAAAACCTTTGCGGTCTTGGCGGGCTTAGCGGTTCGATTGGTTTTGAGGTCTTTGCCGCAATTGGATGATTCCCGCCGTACGCAAGTCCAAGTTTCTATTCTCAATAAACCGCGTAGCCGCGGCAGGACCTCTCCGGATCCTGGCGGTACTTGCGGATTATCAGACTTATTTGGGATTGTCCGGTGGGGGGACGACCATACCGCGCACCGGGATGTTCACCTGCGGTGTCGTGCTGCTGGTGGTTTTAACGAACACTGTCCCGAAATGGTAGCCGTCTTTTGCGTCCGCTTTCTGGACCACAGTCAATTTGTACTTCTTACCGTTGGAATTTGCCAGGGGTTCGAGCTTCACGGAAATCGCAACATCGCTCGACTCGGCGGAGAGCAGCTTCACCTGCTTACCGGGCGGAAGCGTGATCTCCAACTCCCTCGTGGCCTCTTTTCCCCGGGGAACGCTGCCGAAGTAAATCGATTTCTCGGAAAGCAGGAATTCAGGTTCCACCGTAGCAGTTACCATCAACTGGATCTGTGGCTGGCGTGCATCATTGGAGGAAACGGCCACCGTTTTGTGCAGTTCGGTCTGGCCTTCGGTCTTGATGGAAATTTCGATTTCGCCGGACTGACCGGGAGCGATTTGCTTTGCTGACAGCAAAGCTGCGGCGCACCCTCAGGAAGGTTCCACCTTGAAGATTTCGAGAGTCGATGAACCTTTGTTGGTAAATTTGAATACGTGCTTCAGGATCGTCCCTTCGGCGACCTTTCCAAATTCCTTGGTGGCAGACTCAAACACAAGCGCCGGCCCGCCGGTCTGCGCCAGCAGGGGAGAAACGGCCAGCAACAAAATCACGATTGCGATCAGGGCGATTTTCATCGGCTGCTCCGGATACGGTTTAGAACTGCTTGGATCGGGGTGATTATATATAGGACGGCCGCGGTATTCAATCAGACGGGAGAAGGATTGAGATGGGAGCGCAGGGCGATGATTCGTTCGCGGGACCCGAACACGGTCATCCTGTCCCCCATGTGAAAAACGGTTCCGGCTTCCGGGAGCATACGCAATTCCTTGCCGAGGGGCCCGGGGCGGCGGATCAGGAGCACCGAAATGCCGAAGCGCTCGCGAAAATGAGACTCCCCCACCGAAAGCCCGACCAGCTCGGGCAAGACGGGCATTTCTTCCACGAGGTGATCCGCCGGAAGCTCCACATAAGTCGGTGCCAGGTCACGCGCCCCTTCGGTCTGGAAGCGAGCGACTAGGGAGCGGCGATGGAGCACTTCAAGCGAATAAATACCGAGAATGTCCCGCTGCGCGACCGTCCCGATCAGCTTGCGTGACTTTTCGTTGTCGAGCACGGGCAGCCGCTCCGCCTCTTCGGCCCAGAATCTTTCCAGGACTTCGTCCAGGCGATCCTCGGGGACTGTGAGCTCGAACTGTGTGTTGGCCAGGTCAGCAGCGGTGAGGCGCGAGGGATCGCCCTGCTCCCGAAGGGCGCGGTTCACGTCGTGCAAACCCAGAACGCCGGCGAAGCGCCCTTCAGCGTCCAGCACATAGAGGTGATTGCGCCTCGCCGCGATAAATCGATCGAGGATCTGGGGGACGACGAGGTTCGAGGGAATCGTCACCTGGTCGGTTCGCATGACGTCGCGGACGGAGAGCGCGCGGATAGCGGCTTCTTCACGCGACATGGCGCCACGCTTGCGGCGCAGGGCTTCGGTATAAACCGATTCGCGGCTGAACTCGCGTGCCACCAGGCTGGCGGCGGCAGTGGCTACGAGGACGGGGAGCACGATGTTGTATTCCATCGTCATCTCGAAAATCATCACCGCAGCGGTGAGCGGGGCGTGCGTCGTTCCCGCCATGAGGGCCCCCATCCCGACCACAGCATAGGCTTTCGGGACAAGAGCCATGCCGGGCAGGACCTGATGCACAAGGGTCGCGAAGGCGTCGCCCAGCACAGCCCCGATAAAAAGGGTGGGGGTGAAAACCCCTCCGACCGCACCGGAACCCACAGTCGCGGATGTCAGCAGGAGACGCAGCACCAGAAGAGACAGGGCAAAGCCGGCCGGCCAATTCTGGGTGAACAGGTGAGTGATGGCTTCACGCCCGTTCCCCACCACATCGGGGAACCAGAGAATCACGATCCCCAGGGCCAATCCCACCGATGCCATGGCGATGGGGCGAGGGAGCCGGCTCCGGCGGAACATGGAGGCAGCAGATTTGAGAGCTGTAAGAAACATCGCGGCGACAAACCCGCCGAGGATTCCCAGGATGGTGTAGGGAATGAATTCCCACACCGTGCCCATCGACAATACCGGCAGTTCAAACAAGGGCTGGCTTCCGAAGACCGCTCGGGAAATCAAAGTCGCCACCACCGAGGCGAATACCAGGGGCGCGAACACTTCCATGGCGAAATTGCCGACAATGATCTCCATGGTGAAAAGAGCGGCCCCGATCGGTGTGTTGTAGGCACAGGCGATGCCGGAAGCCACTCCACAGCCCACCAGGATGCGCAGGTGCCGGGTGGGCACCCGGAATTGCCTTCCGACAAGAGAAGAGACGGTTGCGGACAGGAGCACCATGGGTCCTTCCCGCCCGATGGCGCCGGCCGACATGATCGTCAGGAGGGACGAAAACGAGCGCACCAGAGCCGGCCGCGTATGAAGAATCCCGTCGCGCAGGACCACAGCTTCCAGGATGTCCCATCCATGCCCCGGGCCAGACCAGCGGCGTCCGACAACCAGCACGAGTCCGGCAAGCAGAGATCCAACGACGGGGATGAGGAGGCGCTGCCAGGCGGGTGCTCTGGCAACGGCTTGAACCAGGTCGCCCCCGGCTGGCCAGACCTTCATCGGAAGAGTCAAAGCAAGATAACGGAAAAGAACCGCCGCGCCACCGGAAAGGACGCCGATCGCCACCGCCCAAAGAAGGAGGCGAGCATTGCCCTGAGAGAACACGTTACGGCGAATCCACCTCATCATGCCTCGCATTCAAATAACGGCCTGCCCGTGCCGGCACAACCGGGTCCGCCAGGCACAAACAACCGCTATTTCCCAACTATCCGTACTTCGGATCCCGTGGCGAATCAGCTGCTATGGCTTCAGGGTGCGAAGCGATGGGTAATCGCCCCAGGCATCCGCGCTCTCAACACCCCTGACAATCGACACCGACAGGACTTCGGCCGCCAGGGCGCCTATGACCCCTGCATTCACAGGCTTGCCCTTCCCCGTCCATCGGCCCGTGGCTACGGCAAAAACCGTGTCCCCGTCCCAGGGGGTGTGAGAAGGGCGGATGCAGCGAGCCAGTGCATCCTGGGCCATGGTGGCAACGCGGGCGCATTGGCTCTTCGAAAGAACGGCGTTGGTTGCCACGATGCCCAGAACCGTGTTGTTCTTCTCGAAAAGCCCGGGTTCCGCTCCATGCTGCAGCTGCTGCATGATGTCGAGGAAGCCCTTTCCCTCCTTGCGCCGCGCACCAGCGACGATTTTTCCCTTCCCCGGATCGAGGACGTCCCCGACCGCATTCACCGCAGCCAGGGCCCCGACTACGAGGCCGTCGGCGCGGCGGAAAGACCAGGAGCCGATGCCTGATTTCATAGAATTCTCCGGGCCCAGGAGCTTTCCGACGGTGCATCCGGCGCCGGCGCCGACATTCCCTTCACGAACGGGATCCGGGCTGGCCGCCTTCGCGGCTGCGTAACCGCATTCGGGACCGGGCCGGATGTGAGGATCACCGAGCCCGAGATCATAAAGGATCGCAGCGCACACAATCGGGATTCGTATGCCCCGCACTTCGAATCCCGCCCCTTTTTCCTCCAGGAACTTCACGACCCCTGATGCCGCATCCAGTCCGAAAGCGCTCCCGCCGGAGAGCAGGATGGCATTTATGGCTTCGACCGTGTTCTCAGCCCGCAGCAGATCGGTTTCGCGGGTTCCCGGAGCTCCCCCGCGGACGTCAACTCCGGCGGTAAACGGCTGATTTGCAGTGACGACCGTGCATCCGGTGGGCCGCTCTTTCATGGTGCAGTGACCGACCAGCAGACCATCGACATCGGTAAGTGAAGGAGTACGAGTCATCTTATCCTGGGACATGGGTTCCACCGCCGGACTTAAACGCGCGCCGGACGCCGCCGAACACAGAATGGTGCTGTTGAAGCTGCGACGGCTGATCCCGGCCAAGCCTGCCTCCGATTCACCAATACTTTTATTTGCCCGTAGGCGGACATCATATAAAGTTACAGGTTGGGTCTCAAGAGATTCGGTCGCCGGGTGCGCATAAAGTTCCGCATTCGCGGAAGGCGACAAAACAATCCCGGGTTAAAAAATGCTCTCGCTTCTCACACTGGCTTTCTGGATCATCACCGGGCCGGACAAGGCCCCGGAAAAGCCTCTGCCCGAGCCCAATTCCTTCATGCAGGAGGTGCGAAAAAAACTGCGGAGCGACAGGGTGCTCCTCAGCCAGTACACCTACGCTGAAAAGAACACCGCCAAGGAATTGGATAAGAACGGCAAAGTCAAGAAAACCAATATCCGTGAATTCGAGGTCTACCCCTCGACCGATGAAGAACTCACCTACAGAAAACTCGTCGTCAAGGACGGCAAGCGGCTGGACGAAAAGGAGCTGGCGAAGCAGGACCGGGAACATACCAAGAAATTCGAAGAAAACGAACGCAGGCTGGGACGGGAAGGGGAAGATTCAAGGAGGCGGCGCCAGGCGAAGGAAGCCGAGGAGCGGCGCAAGGAAGACGCCATCATCGACGAAATGTTCCGTCTCTATGAGATCCGGATAACCGGCCGCGAGTCCTTCGATGGGCACGATGTCATTGCACTGCAGTTCAGCCCGCGGCCAGGATTCAAACCCAAGTCACGCGAAGCCGGCATGGCAGCCAAAATGAAAGGCCGAGCCTGGTTCGGGGAAGAGGATCACGAATTGGTCAAGGTTGAAATGAACCTGATGGACGACATCTCGCTCGGGCTTGGGCTGCTGGCAAAATTGAACAAAGGGGCGACCATGGCCTTTACCCGAAAAAGAGTCAACGACGAGATCTGGCTTCCGGCAGAAGCGCACTTCTCGGGGACCGGCCGCCTGATGCTGTTCAAAGGGTTGCGAATCGACGCTGTAACGGAATATTCTGATTACAAAAAGTTCTCGGTGGAAACGTCGGTTCAATTCGGTGCGGAAAAGAAATAATGAGCGTGTCGATAATATCGGTCGCCAAACTCGGTAATGCCTGGTCCTGGACCTCGACCTCGACTTGGTCCTGGACCTTGACGTGAACACTTAGAAACCGCGTGGCATGATGCTAAACACTGAGATGGGATGAGGAGGTCGGCCGCAAAGGCTTATTGGGAGAGAATGGTTATAGTCCAAACCGAAGTCCAGGTCCAGGTCTACGTCCAGGTCCAGGTCGAAGGAATATGAAGTTTAGAGACAGAAACTAGATAGGAGGAGTGATGCTGAAAGAAGGAAATAAGGCACCCGCATTTTCCGTTCTGGACGATCACGGCAGGAAGGTGAGTCTCAAAGACTACGCCGGAACCAGCCACGTCGTCCTTTTCTTCTACCCCAAAGCCGATACGCCTGGCTGAACCCGTGAGGCGTGCGGGTTCCGCGACGCCATGGAAGAAATCGGAAAGAAAGGGGCGGTCGTACTGGGGATCAGCGCGGACGACGTTCCCAAACAGGCAAAATTCAGGGACAAGTATAACCTCAACATGCCGCTGCTGGCCGATAGCGATAAGAAGGTTCTCAACGCGTACGGAGTTTACAAAGAAAAGAATATGTACGGCAAAAAGGTGATGGGAATTGAACGCACCACGGTCATCATCGGCAAGGACGGCCTGGTGAAAAAGATCTTCCCCAAAGTGAAGGTCGAAGGCCACGTGGAAGAGGTCCTGGCAGCGCTCGCAAACCTGTAGGGGAATGCGACGCCGTTGCCACCGGAGCAATGGCATGCAGCAATATCTTGATTTGTTGCGCGACGTGGTGAATAACGGCGTCCGGAAAACAGACCGCACGGGCACGGGCACGTTGAGCGTGTTCGGCCGCCAGGTTCGTTTTGACCTCGGCCGCGGATTCCCTGCCATGACGACCAAACGGTTGTACATGAAGGGTGTCATTCACGAACTGCTCTGGTTCCTCCAGGGCAGCACCAATATTCGGTATCTGAAAGACCACGGCATCGGGATCTGGGACGAGTGGGCGGACCAAAACGGGGAACTGGGACCCATCTATGGAGCCCAATGGCGAAGGTGGGACGCCCCGGACGGCCGCACCATTGACCAGATCTCCGCCGTGGTCGACCAGATTCGCAAGAATCCGGATAGCCGCCGGCTGATTGTGAGCGCGTGGAATGTTGCCCGAATTGAGGAAATGCGCCTGCCGCCCTGCCACTGTCTTTTTCAGTTTTTTGTGGCCGGGGGGAAGCTGTCCTGCCAGCTGTACCAACGAAGCGCCGACCTGTTCCTCGGGGTTCCTTTTAATATCGCATCCTATGCGCTCCTGACCATGATGATGGCTCAGGCAACGGAATTGGAGGCGGGAGAGTTTGTCCACACTTTTGGTGATGTCCACATTTATTTGAATCATCTCGATCAGGTTGAAACACAGCTGTCCAGGGAACCGCGCCCGCTGCCCTTCATGAGAATGAACCCGGCGGTAAAATCCATCCTGGAATTCAAGTATGAGGATTTTGAGATGACCGGCTACGATCCTCACCCGACCATCAAAGCGCCGATCTCCGTTTAAAGTCGTGAGAGATTGAACCGCAAAGGCCCGAAGACCGCAAAGATTTTGTTTATAAATCTTTGTGTATCACATCTGTAAATTCTTGTTTTTCAGGCAAGATTTATTGAATCGTGAAAACGGTGGTGAAAGCAACAAGTTCGCAGTTCTCAGTATCAGTTCGCAGTTCCTCATGCGACTGCGAACTGATACTGAAAACTGAGAACTGAAAACTGAGAACTGAGAACTCTCAGTCTAACTGGTTGCGGCCGCAGGCTGCGTCACGGGCTTCGTGGTTCGTTTATTCGAATTCCGCCAGCACCACGGAATCTTTTTCCTGCCTATGATGAATCCCAAGTGCCGAGATGGCTTCTGCTGAGCCAATCTGCCCCAGGGCCCAGACGGCGTGAGCCCTTACCACCGGGCTCACGTCCTGCAGGGCGCGCTTCAGCGGCGGCACCGACAGGGGATCGCGGGAATTGCCCAGGGCGATCACCACGTTCCGCAGAAATCCTTCGCGTTTCGCCCGGCGGATCGGGCTGTCTTTGAAACGGCGATTGAAATCCCCAGCGGACATTTCCACAAGCGGCCCTAACTCGGGATTGAGATTCCCGGAACGTGGTTGAAATCCGGGCTCAAGGCTTACCCGTGAAAAGCGATTCCAGGGGCAGACCTCCTGGCAGTCGTCACAGCCGAAAATCCGGTTGCCGATCTTGGGGCGGAGCGGGCGCGGGATCACTCCGCGATATTCGATGGTGAGGTAGGAAATGCACAAGCGCGCATCCAGGATATAAGGTGCGATGATTGCGCCGGTAGGGCAGGCTGCAATGCAGCGGGAGCAGGTCCCGCAATAATCCCTGTGCGGCAGGTCATACTCCAAGAAGGCGTCGATTAAAATCACAGACAGGAACAGCCAGGAACCGTGAGTTCGCGTCAACAGGTTGGTATGCTTCCCCACCCATCCCAGCGCGCTCTGCGCTCCCCAGGTTTTCTCCATGACGGGTCCGGTATCCACATAGGAAAGGAGACGGACACCTGGAACCATTTCGAGGATCCTGGCCTCCAGTAAGGAGAGCCGCCCGCCCAGAATGGAGTGATAGTCCCCGCCCCAGGCATACCGGCTGATTTTCCCGTGCCCCGGATTCGCATCCAGAAGGAATGGGGTGTCGTACTCCATTGCGAGAACAATAAGGCTGCGGGCTTTTTCCAGCACGAGCTGTGGGTCGCATCGTTTCTCCGCCTGCCGCTGGAGATAATCCATCGAGCCATGGCAGCCGCGGGCGAGCCACTCGAGATATTGTTCGCGCCCCGGCAGGGGCTGAGCACGTACGAATCCGACGCCGCAGAAACCAAGCCGGGCGGATTCAACTCTTATCCGGTAAGACAACTCGGCCGGACTGGTCATAGTCTCGCGGCTTCCTCGGATTCAAAGCGGCTCGAAGCGGGCCGAGAAGTGACGCAAAAACGGGGTCTGGTGTGTTATGCGGTACCCGCGGAGCGATTCTCTGCGTTCATAGACCTCCAGGATCGCCTCCACCACGTAATCGATGTGGCTCTGGGTATAGACTCTCCGCGGAATCGCCAGTCGCACCAATTCCATGGCGGCCGGAATTTCAACGCCGGTTTCCGGATCGCGGCGGCCGAACATGACCGATCCGATCTCCACGGCGCGGATCCCGGCCCAGCGGTAGAGTTCGCAGCAGAGCGACTGGCCGGGATATTCATGCGGAGGTATTTGAGGCAGCATTTCCCGGGCATCAATGTAGATGGCATGGCCGCCGGGGGGCTGGACAATCGGGACGCCTTTTTCGGTCAAGTGGTTTCCCAGGTACTGGGTGGAGACAATTCTGTAATTGAGGTAATCCTCGCTGAGGACTTCCTCAAGCCCCACGGAAATTGCGTCCAGATCACGGCCTGCCATCCCTCCGTACGTGGGAAATCCTTCGGTGAGAATGAGCAGGTTTTTCTCCCTTTCGGCAAGCCTGGGATCGTTGGAGCACAGAAATCCGCCGATATTGGCGAGGCCGTCTTTTTTGGCCGACATGGTGCAGCCGTCGGCGCAGGAAAACATTTCCCGGACGATTTCCGCAACCGGCCATCCGGAATAGCCCGGCTCGCGCAATTTGATGAAATAGGCGTTTTCGGCAAAACGGCAGGCATCGATGTAAAAGGGGATCCCGTGACTGCGGGCGATTTCCCCAACGGCCCGAATGTTGGCCAGCGAAGCCGGCTGTCCCCCGCCGGAGTTATTGGTGACCGTCATCATGATAAGCGGGATCTTCTCGCTCCCGTGGGTGCTGATGGTCTCCTGCAGAGCATCGAGATCCATGTTTCCCTTGAAAGGGTGGACCAGGGCCGGCTTTTTTCCCTCGGCGATAACCAGGTCAAGCGCCTGGGCTCCACTGTACTCGACGTTGGCGCGCGTCGTATCAAAATGGGTGTTGTTCGGAACAATGTCGCCGGGCTTGCAGGTAGTGGAAAACAGGATCCGCTCCGCAGCCCTTCCCTGGTGGGTGGGGATGACATAATTGAATCCGAAGATTCTGCGAACGGTTTCTTCGAACCTGAACCAGGACCGGCTGCCTGCATAGGCTTCATCGCCGTCCATCATGGCCGACCATTGACGGGCGCTCATCGCGGCTGTCCCGCTGTCAGTCAGCAGGTCGATGAGAACATCGGCGGCAGGGATGAGAAAGGGATTGTATCCTGCCCGGGAAAGGATCTCCACACGCTGCTCCAGCGTGGTCATCCGGATCTGCTCGACCACCTTGATCTTGAAGGGTTCAATGATTGTTTTCATGACGACCTAGTTTTTGAAATCCCGGCAGAGGAAGGCCAGGGACTCCTCGAGATGAGAAGCCACCAGCGCCCAACCGTGCGGCTCGCCGGGATAAATCTTGAGTGTATGATCAACCTTGGCCTCGGTCAGGGCTTGATCCAGGGCTTTCACACCCTGGTCGAGCCGGATGGATTGTATATAACGATCCTCGGTCCCGTAATCGAAAAAAATCCTGAGATGATCGAGTTTTGCGCTCTTGGCCAGCAACAGCGGGTTGTTTGCATCCCATAGCTCCTGGCGCAGAGGATCGCCGAAGATCGGCTTCATGATATTGACAAAAAACTGGTAAAAGCGCGCGGATTTCAGCTCCTCCGGAACATCGAGGGGATTTTTGCCCAGCAGGATGATCGGGGAATGCCCTGCGACCGACGAGAACAGGTCGGGATATTTCATGGCGATCTTGAGCGCTCCGTACCCCCCCATGGAAGTACCGGCAATCGCCCGGTTGGCGCGGCTTTTCCTCCCCCGATATTTGGATTCCACGTAGGAACTTATTTCACGCACCACGAAATCTTCATATTTCTTCGTGCCATCCGCGGTATTGCAGTAGAAGCTGTTGTCCCCCTTGGGATTCACCAGCAGGATCTCCGGGATTTTCCCCGTCAATATCAGCTGCTCCACCTTGCCGGGCAGGTCGCCATAGCGGGGCACGGTCCAACTTGTGTGATCGTTGTTCAGGCCGTGGAGAAAATAAACCACAGGATAGGTCCTCGATGGATCCTTGGTGAAGGATGGGGGTACGAAAATGCTATAAGCCTGGCTGCCGCCCAATGCCTGCGAATCATAGGCGGAAAATTCCACCTTGGATCCGCCCGGGAGTTCGAGGGTTGTAAGTTCCCCGCGCCGGCGCTCTTCATTGTTCTGAGCGATGGATGCCCTCAGCGAATAAACTGCGAAAACAGTCGCTGTCACGGCAAACAGCAGCGCGATTCCCACAAACCGGTGTGATCTAGACCAACCTGCCATTCCCTGTTCCTCCCATTCCTTCAACTCTTATGCCCGAGAATCCCAAAGCGGATTGTTTCCCGCCCCAGGTGGCATTCTCATCCCCCCGGAGCCACCTGCGAAGGGCAGCCGGCTCATCACTCTTCAGACTGAGATGCGGCTTTCCAATCCACCCGTATCCTGACGCCGGCGCCGGTCTCCATGCCTTTAAGGTGGCGGACCATTCCGCAGAGGGTATCCCTCACCAGGGTTTGTGAAAATCCCCGATTGTGATTGAGCGGCACGACCCTGCCATCGACCCGGAGGACGACTTCACTCTCGTCCACTAAATATTCTACCGATTCCATGGCTTCAGGAGCCTTAAGGGATCTCGCAACGGCTACAGCCACCTGGCTGATGAACCTGGCGATGAAAGGGTTGACGGGGATTTCTTTACCGTTGCTGCACAGGCGCACTTTCATTGCAGTATATTCTAGCAGACGGCCGCAAATCCTATCGGACCGCAGGGCCAACCAGGACTCCGAAGGATTACGTTTATTTTTCTTCGCGGTCTTCGTGGTTCAATCTGTCGAGCGTGCCAAGTTTCCGGAGACTGCCTGCCACGCCTGCGTGGTTTATTGAGAATAGAAACTTGGACCTGCGCACGCCGGGAATCATCCAATTGCGGCAAAGACCTCAAAATCAATCGAACCGCTAAGTCCACCAAGACCGCAAAATTATTGTTTATAATTCTCTGTGGTCTCCGTGGTCTTCGCGGTTCAATCCGTCGAGCGTGCCAAGTTTCCGGAGAGTTGAAAACCGCTAAGGCAAATGACGTTCCTGCGGCCTCCCGTCTCTGTTAAGATTGATGGTTCATTTCGAGCCCGCACGATGTGCCCGCAGTGGTCGAGTGATATCGGAACCGACTTGCGGACGCGGCGGCCTTTACACATCTTCAGCAGATTATACAGATGATATCGTTTTTTTTTGTTGATTCCGAGCGCGTCTGGCGCGGCGGCCAGGACCAACTTTTGACGCTGCTCCCGGGTTTATTAGGCCGGGGCCATGACGTTCACCTGGTTTGTCACCCTGGGACGCTGCTGGAGGAACGCGCTCTCTCCTGCGGAGTCAAGGTCCATCCCATGGTATTCCGGAAAGGTCCCGGGGTTGTTTCCTTCTGGCGCATTTGGGGAATTCTTCGCAAGGTCAGGCCCCAAATTGTCGCCTTCAACACCCCCAGGCCTATCTTGCCCGGCACCGTGGCTTCCATGCTTGCCGGGGTTCGTGTCCGGATCATCTTTCGCAGGGTGAATTTCCCGCTGCGGCAAAATCCCATCACGCGTCTAAAATACAATTGGGGTATCGACCGGATCATAGCCATCTCCGAATCCATCGCCCACCAGCTGGAGGCAGGCGGCGTGCCGTCAGCGCGAATCCGGATAATCTACGAGGGGATGGATTTGAGCGTGATCGAATCCAGGAAAGCTCCTATCCGGCATGGAGAGGAAACCCCGGCAGCGATCGGTACCGTAGCGCACCTCAGCGCCGAAAAAGGGCTGAACTTTCTTATCGAAGCCGCATCCCTGATAAAGGACGTTCACACCCGGGCGCATTTCATCATCGTCGGGGACGGGAAATGCCGTCCGGAACTCGAAGCCCAGGTGCGGAACCGGGGCCTCGAAAAATGTTTTGTGTTCACGGGGTTTCAAGCTAATCCTGCGGAGTATCTCAAGAAACTTGATATTTTCGTTCTGCCGAGCCTATCGGAAGGGCTTTCATCAGCCATATTGACCGCGATGGCACACGGACTGCCGGTGATCGCAACCGAGGTAGGGGGGATCCCGGAGCTTGTAGCGCACGAGAAAAGCGGTATCCTTGTGCCGCCGGGAAATCCACCTGCGTTGGCCGCGGCGATCGAGCGATTGTTAAGTGATCCGGCTGCCGCGTTCAGAATGGGCCAGAGCGGCAGACAGAGGATGGAATTAAGATTCACACTGGAACGGAAAATCCTGGAGACCGAGCGATTGTGCGCGAACCTGCTGTCCAAAAACGCCGGGACATCCCATGATTGATGTGATAGCTCCCTTTCTGCCTGACTCGATAAAAAACCGGGCCGAGCGCGCCGCGTTCGTGCTCCTGGCCGGAGCGGCCGCGCTTCCTATGCTTTCCATAGCGGCGGCGCAACTGGTGTTGGCGGGAGCCGCCGCATTCGCCCTTAGGTACTGGAAAGAATGGCGTCCGCAAACGACGCGCACACCCCACTTTGTGCTGCCGCTGGGATTGTTTTTCGGCTGGACCGTGCCGGCGATTGTTTTCTCGCCTGATCCGCGCCATGGGGCGGGCCTGTTGAGGAAATTCCTGCTCTTTTCAATACTTTTTCTTGTTCCGATGATTTTTAAGGGGAAAGGCCGGATCCTCTGGGTCTATCGGGCTGTATTCTTCATTGCCGCCATCTCGTCGGCAGTGGGAGTGTTTCAGTATATTCAAAATCCGCACCGCGATTTCCTGCACCGCATATCGGGCTTCATGAGCCAATGGATGACCTTTTCAGGATCACTGATGCTGGTTTTGGTGGCCCTTTCCGCCTACGTCATGTGCATTGGCCTGGGGAAATCTGCCTGGACGCTGCCGTTGGGGATTCTGATTATCGCGGCCCTGGCCCTGTCCTTGACGAGAAACGCCTGGATGGGAGCGATCGCCGGGCTGTTCGTGGTATTGCTGGCGGTCCGTCCGCGGGCAATTGCAGGCCTGGTGGTGATCCTTGCGCTGCTGCTCCTGGTATCCCCGGGCAAGATCCAGGACCGTTTGCGTTCGGGCTTCAATCCGTCGGATGACAACACCCGCAACCGGATCGAGCTTTTTGAAACATCCCTGCGCCTCATCAAAGCCCACCCCTGGTTGGGCGTGGGGGGGAATGTAGCCCGCGAGGCTCTGAAATTTCGCGGCACGGCCGAATTCCCTGATTGGCTGTACCAGCACATGCACAACAACATTCTACAGATCGCAGCCGAAAGGGGGCTGCCGGGACTGGCCTTCTGGCTCTGGTTCATCGCCGCGCTGGTTGCGGATTCCTGGAAACTGAGGGCTGGGGGGGCAAGGGATTTTAAGGACGGCCGGGGACGCCCAGGCCCCAATGAAAAACTCTTTGTCGCAGCCGCAGCCCTGGGATGCTGCGCCGCTCTTCTGGTTGCCGGCATGGCAGAGTACAACTTCGGTGATTCGGAAGTTCTCATGCTTTTTCTGTTCATCATGAGCGCCCCGGGGGCCATCCTGGCAGACAGCCCCAACCCGCTCGAAGAGCGGGTCTGAAATGTCAGACGGATGCCGGAGGAACAGAGCTTGAAAATCGCGATCCTCGGCACGCGCGGGATTCCCGCGAATTACGGCGGATTCGAGACTTTTGCCGAGGAATGCGCCACCCGCCTCGCCGCCCGGGGCCACAAGCTGACGGTTTACGGGCGCTCACATTATGTGGACAAAGCACTTCGCAGTTATCGCGGGGTTAACCTGGTTGTTCTGCCCAGCCTGCGGCTTAAATACCTCGACACCGTTGTCCACACGTTTCTTTCCGTGATCCACTCCCTGTTCGCGGGCTTCGACGCGATATTGATTTGCAATGCAGCCAACAGCATCTTCGCCTGGATTCCACGAATCCGGGGCACCGCCGTCATTGTCAATGTGGACGGGATTGAGCGCCTGCGGCTCAAATGGAACTGGCTGGGGAAAAAGTGGTATCACCTCTCGGAGTTTCTTTCCACCTGGTTTCCCAACGCCATTGTGACCGACGCCAGGGTCATTGAACAGTATTACCTGGACACCTACGGAGCACGGTCGACTTTCATTCCATACGGCGCTGCCACCGAAAGGCCCGCTGGGGCGGATCAGCTGAAGAAACTGAATCTCGAGCCGGGGGAATATTTTCTTTACGTCAGCCGTCTCGAGCCGGAAAACAACGCCCACGTGGTGATCGAAGCATACGAAAGAATCCGCAGCGGGAAAAAGCTTGTCGTGGTGGGCGATGCGCCTTATGCCAGGGAGTATATCGACTCGATTCAATCGACCAGGGACAAGCGCATTATTTTTGCGGGTGCGATTTACGGTGAGGGCTATCGCGAATTAATGGCAAACGCCTTCTGCTATGTTCATGCCACAGAGGTCGGGGGCACGCACCCTGCGCTGCTGGAGGCCATGGGCCAGGCCAATATTATTATCGCCAACGGAACGCCTGAAAACATGGAGACTCTGGGCGACGGCGGTCTTGTTTATTCTAAAAACGACGTGGCCGACCTTGCGCGCTGCCTGCAGGCGGTTGCGGATGATCCCGAGGGGCACGCGCACCTCAAAAAGGCCGCTTTGGAACGGGTCACCCTGGAATACGGCTGGGAAAACATCGTCTCCCGCTACGAGCGGTTGTTCGAACGTGTGGTCCGCTTCCGAAGATAGTTAACCCACTGCCGGCTAAAGCCGGTGGGTTTTTGATACGACTGAAAGTCGAAATTGCGGCTGAAGCCGACCGCCTAAAGGGCGGTGGGCTTTGACATGGCGGACTGAACCAAACTCTGACGCTTTCCTCCCCCTGCATGGGTCCTGTTCATCTTTGAGGTCTATGCGGCCCTGGCGGTTTGATATAATCCGCCGCTTATGGGAAAACACGAACCATGAGAGGCGGATCGAGAGTGCAGGCGCTCCTAGCGCCTTGGATCATCCTGTCCAGCTTCATACGAAAAATCTACGTGCAGCGGGGATTGATCCGTAACTTCGTTGTGCGCGATCTGCGCGCCAGGTACGTCGGATCTCTCATGGGATTTTTCTGGAGTGTGATTCACCCGATAGTCCTGTTGGCAAGCTATACTTTCGTCTTCTCCGTCATATTCGGGTTGCGGCCGGCTCCGGAAACCGGGACCACAAGTTTTCCCCTGTTCATGTTCTGCAGCATCCTGCCCTGGCTTTTCTTTCAGGACACAATCATGCGCTGCAGCATGATCCTGATCGACAATGCCAACCTGGTGACCAAAACCCTGTTCCCTACTGAGATCCTGCCGCTTACGGTAGCTCTCGCCGGCCTGGTCAACCATGTCATTGGATTCATGATTCTTCTCGTCATCATCCTGTTCACCCTTGGCAAGATCAGCCTCTTCATCCTCTTTGTACCGGTCTATTTCCTTACCCTGATGCTGTTCACCCTGGGCCTTTCCTGGCTGGTCGCCAGCCTGAATGTTTTCGTCAGGGACATCTCTCAGATCCTGACCGTGATCCTGACATTCTGGTTCTGGTTCACGCCGATTTTCTATACCGCGGACCGGTTCCCTCGCTCGCTCAATTTTCTGATGAAGTGGAATCCGCTGGCGCACATCGTGGTCGGCTACAGGGAATGCCTGCTGCGGATGCGAATGCCCGACCTGGGAGCGCTTGCGATCCTTTTCCTTGCGTCATTTCTGGTTTTCGCCGCCGGAGGGTTGTTTTTCCGGCATACCAAGCGCGAATTCGTGGATATCCTGTGATGCCGGCGATCCAGGTCAAGCACCTTTCGAAAAAATACCAGATTTATTCCCACCCGGCTGACAAGTTGCGCGAGGTACTCCGGTTGACACGGAAGCCTCTGCACCGGGAATTCTGGGCTCTTGAGGAGATCAGCTTCGAGGCGGAGCGGGGAAGCTCGCTGGGGATCATCGGCCAGAACGGATCCGGCAAAAGCACCCTGTTGCAGATCCTGGCCGGGATCATGCGGCAGACGCGGGGCGACTGCTATGTGAACGGCAAGGTTTCCGCCCTGCTCGAGCTCGGATCCGGATTCAACCCGGAGTTCACCGGCCGTGAGAATGTCTTCATGAACGGCGCCATCCTGGGATTCGACACCAAGCAGATGGAGGACCGGTTCGAGGCCATCACGCGCTTTGCCGAAATCGGGGACTTCATTGACCAGCCCGTAAAAACCTATTCAAGCGGCATGTTCATGCGCCTGGCTTTCGCGGTTGCTGTCAACGTGGATCCGGACATCCTCCTCGTCGACGAAGCGCTGTCGGTGGGAGACCTCATCTTCCAGCACCGTTGCATGCACCGCATGAATCAATTGAGAAACAGCGGGAAGACGATTGTTCTCGTCACGCACGATCTGGGGGCCGTCACCCAGTTCTGCAGCCGCGCGCTGCTGCTCGATGGCGGCCACCTGATTGAAGACGGGCGGCCGGATGCCGTTGTCCAGAAATATCGCGCACTGATCTTTGAGCGCGAACGCCGCTACGGCGGATTTGATGCGGGGGAAATGGAACGCGGCGATGTTATCACCGGGTCCGGCGCGGTTTCCATGCCGGTCGCGCAATCGATTCCCAACATCGATCACCGTTTCGGCTCAGGGGAAGCCTCTGTGGTCGGAGTGGAGATGCTGGACTCCGCCGGAAAACCGACTCAATCCGTTTTCAGTGGGGATAGTGTGATTGTCCGGATCTCGGTCCGTTTTAACGGGGACATCGATCACCCGATTATGGGCTATACTCTGCGCGACCGTCTTGGAGTCGAGTTGAGCGCATGCAATACATCGTATGTCGGCCGGCCGCTCCCAAAGGGTCGAAAAGGGCAGATATTCACAACCGATTTCCAGATCCAGCTGCCGTTACTGGCCCCGGGCAGTTATTCCCTCTCGCCTGCGGTGGCCAAAGGCGATCTGCTGAAGCACGATATGTGCGACTGGATCGACAATGCACTCGTTTTCAGCATATCGTCGGAGCGAGTGGTTTACGGAATGCTGCGCATGAATGTAGAAACCAAAACCTGGGTTTCTGAAAACTGACGCCCGTCTCGAACTTCCGGTAATGCAATAAGCGATGTTTTTCCTTATTCGACAACTGACCCTGATCCTGTTGACGCTGGCTTTAACCCCGGCGCTCCTGCTGCTGGCGGTAACGCTCCTGTTCTTCAACCTGGTCCACTGGATCACCCGGTTCACCCGCCCGTGCCCGCCGGTGGAGAGTGCTCCGTTGTCGGGGCTGGCTTCCATCATCATCCTCAACTGGAACGGAAAGGATCTCCTGGCGCAGGGACTTCCGTCAGTCCTCGAAGCCATCAAAGTGGACGGAAGGCCGCATGAGATCCTGGTTGTCGACAATGGCAGTCAAGACGGCTCCGCCGAATTCGTGCGAACGCAGTTTCCCCAGGCGCGTCTTCTCGAACTTCCGGAGAATCTCGGCTTCGCCGAAGGCAACAATGCCGGGGTGCACGCGGCGCGACATGATATTGTGGTTCTCCTCAACAACGATATGGTTGTGGATCCGGGTTTCCTGCGCCCTCTGCTGGACGGATTCGGGCCTAAAACCTTTGCGGTATCAAGCCAGATCTTCCTGCAGGACACCGAGGCGCGGCGGGAAGAAACCGGGAAGACCGCGGCTGTATACCGCCGCGGCATGATCGACTACGCTCACTCCCCGGTGGATCGCTGCCGCATGTTCCGATCCTACTACCCGGTGTTCTGGGCCGGCGGAGGATCATCGGCATTCCATCGCGCACGCTTCCTGGCTCTTGGGGGATTCCAGGAGGTTTACTCGCCCGCCTACGTCGAGGACACCGATCTTTCCTACCAGGCATGGAAAGCCGGGTTCGAGGTCCTGTTCGCCCCGGCTTCGGTTGTGTATCACAAGCACAGGGCTTCCAGCAGCCGGAGATTCAATGCGCGCCAACTGCAGTCTCTGATTCAGCGCAACCAGTTCATTTTCCTATGGAAGAACATCCGCAACTGGCGAATGCTGGCCGAACATACTCTGTTCCTGCCATGGAACTGTTACAGACTGGCGCGGGACCATGGTATTGGAATCTGGCTCGGGATCCTGCGCGCCATCTTCTCCTTCCCTTCTGTGGAGATCGCAAAGATGGGCGCACGCTGCCGGGGAATCCGTTCCGACCGGGAGATTTTCGATTTGTTCCAGAAGCCCGGTCTTTTTTTCAGAAAGAACCCGGACTCTCCCCTTCTCAAACCGATCGAAGAATCCCGGGACGAACGCCCTCGCGTCCTCTGGATGACTGCCTATCTTCCCCACCAGGGGAGGCATGCCGGAGCGGGCCGCATGTTCCAGTTGCTGTCCCGGCTCTCGCGGAAATACCGGATCACGCTGCTTACCTTTCTGGAGACCGAGGACGAACGTGAATTCCTCCCTGAAGTGGAAGCCTTGTGCGAGCGGGTCGTGGCCATGCGACGGATTCCGCCGCCGCGATGGCAGCTCTATCCCTACGAACCTTTCGATGAGTTTCGCACCCCGCAAATGCAGGATGCGATGGCGGAATGCCTGGAAAACCGGGATTACGCGCTCATCCAGCTCGAGTACACACAAATGGCCTGCTATGCCGACAAAGCCTATGGCATACCTTCGCTGTTAACTAAACATGAAGTCGACTTCGCTGCCTGTCTCCGGAGGGCGGCGACGGAGCGTCATCTCTGGAATCGCTTCCGATGGTTCTACAACTACCTGCAGGTGCTGGACCGTGAAATCAAGCTCCAGCGACGCGTGACTGCATCCGTATGCATGACCACCCCGGATGCTGCAACGTTGCGGCGATTCTGTTCTACGGTGCCGGTTCACGTCGTCAATACGGGGGTCGACCTGGACTACTTCCAGCCGCCGGAGCGGGAACCGGAAGGCGCCCGCCTGGTTTTTGTTGGAGCCTTCCAGCATCTACCCAACATTGACGCGATGCTCCACTTCTGCAAAGAAACGCTGCCGTTGATTCGCCGGGAGGTTCCGGAGGTGGAACTGACCATCGTGGGGAGCAAGCCGACTCCCGAGATCATCAGCCTCGGGGAAATCCCTGGGATCAAGGTCACCGGGTTTGTGAACGACATCCGACCCTTCATGGCGGAGGCAGCGGTCTATGTGGTGCCGCTTCGGCTGGGGGTCGGGATCCGGGGGAAAATCCTGGAAGCCTGGGCCATGTCCATGCCGGTTGTAGCCACCTCGGTAGCCTGTGCGGGCCTGCGTTTCCGAGATGCCGAGAATCTCTGTCGGGCAGATTCGCCTGCGGATTTTGCGCACAGAACCGTTGATTTGCTGAAGGACGCCGGTAAAAGGCGGAAACTGGGTGATGCCGGGCGCAGGGTTGCCGAGCAATACTACGGCTGGGATGCCTCGGCCCGTGAACTGGATTCCATCTACCAGGACTTGATTGCCGCCGGGAGCGGGGAAAAGAAAGGCTAAGCTGTTTTCCAGATATGACTCGAATCCTGCTGATTGAAACCGCATCTCCGAGGCGGGTGCGCCAGCGAGCCGAGGAGACAATGTCAGGCCAGGACTACCCTTCGCCCGAGGTGACGATCCTCTGTCGTCCTGAGGCGGGTTCGGTGGAATATCTGTCGGCAATTCCCGGGGTAAAAATAATCCCCCTCGAATCCTTTGCCCGAAGAGACATCCTTCACCAGGTTCGGCAAACGCTTTATGACATTGCCGTGGTCTTCTGGACGGGAGAAAAAAAATACCGCTCCATGAAACGGCTGGCATTCCGGATCCGCGCGAAGCAGACAATCGTCGAGATCGGCGACGGCAATCGGATGCGGCTCACCCCGGGAAATTTCCTGCGCTTTTTGCCGATACGGTGGAGACATCCAAGGCCGACCGACGAGGCCCGGTTCCAGTTCGAGGCCGCAGGGACCGAAGCCGGAGAATCCTCTGCCCAGGAGTGGGCCGGCGAGCGTATCCTTATACTTCAGTCGGCTGAGCCGGGAATCATACTCAGAGCTCTCGACCGGATGCGGGAAACACCGTTTTTTTTATCGCCTCGCTTTACGGTGTTTTGCCGGAACCGTCTGGAGATCATCAGCCGCTTGCGCGGCCACCCGATGATTCACGAGATTATCAGCCATTCCGAGACCCGGGCAGCCTGGCGGCACCTGAGGGAATTGCGCCGCCGGCAGTTTGATGGTGTGGTGGTTTTTTTCACAGGGGATCCGAGCTATTGGAAGGTAAAATACTTCACTTTCATGGTAGGAGCGCCGCGAAAGCTGATTTACAACGAATTCGAGGGCTGCTTTTTTCTGGGTTGGAAACTTCTCTACCGTCATTGGATGTATCGACTGAAAACACACTACGGAGTGAAACACTCGTCGCGACGGATCGAGCCGTTCCGTTTGACGGTGACCCTCCTGATGAAACTGGCCATCCTTCCGTTCCGCTTCCTCTGGCTCCTGGGGATGTGGGCCTGGTTGCGAGGCACCGCATGGATAAAGATGGATTGAACCCATGATATTTCACCATGACTGCAGGTATTTCCTGGGGCATAAACCCTGCATTTTCCGGCGGGTTTGCGAGGGGTGTCCGCATTATGCCCCGGTGGGCACGCGAATCCTGATCATCAAGCTGGGGGCGATGGGGGATGTACTTCGCACCACCCCCCTGCTCAAAGGATTGCGCATCACCTACCCGGGATGCCACATCACCTGGTTGACTGAGCCCAATGTCCTCCCGATGCTTCAGGGCATCGAAGAAATCGATCACCTCCTGCCCTACTCAGCCGATAACGTGTTGCTGCTCGAAAATGAACGGTTTGACCAGCTCTACTGCTTCGACAAAGAACCCAGGGCCACCGGGCTGGCCATGAAGATTCGCGCCTTGCGCAAATTCGGCTTCGGACTAAGCCAGTATGGCAACGTGATGCCGCTGAACCAGGAGTCGGAGTATACCTTTGAGCTCGGCATCAACGATGATTTGAAATTCAGGCGGAATCCCCATACCTACCCGGAATTGATTTACCAATGTGCTGGGATTCCTCTGGAAGACCGCGAGGAATACATCCTGCCGGACTTCAAGGATGAGATTGCTGACGGGCGTCGTAGGTTCGAATCCCTGGGAATCCATCCGGGAGAACTCAAAATCGGGCTGAACACCGGAGCCGGGCCGGTTTTCGCGACCAAGAAATGGACTGAAACCGGTTACATTGAGCTGGCGGATCTGCTGGCGTCCAGGCTGGGAGCGAAGGTGCTTCTGCTGGGAGGGCCGGAGGAAGCCGAAAGGAACCGCCGGATCGCCGCCGCCTCCCGTCATCCGCTGATCCAGACGGGCACCGACAACCCCATCCGCCTGTTCGCAGGGATCGTGGCGAATCTCGACCTGATGGTCACCGGCGATACCCTGGCTCTGCACATCGCCATTGGACTCAAAGTGCCTGTGGTGGTGATCCTCGGACCGACTTGTGCACAGGAAATCGAGCTGTATGGGAGGGGTGAGAAAGTAGTGTCGGATTTCGAATGCAGCCCCTGCTACCTGGGCCAATGTCCCAAAGAAAGGACATGCATGGACGCGATGCCGGCATCCCAGGTCTTCAGCGCAGTCGCCAGGGTTCTGGGGCATCCTTCCGCCAGCGTCTGACTCTGCCTTGCGACGGATGAGTGCCGGGATCGGGATAGCTGTCGAGATTCGAATCAGTTGAAACGCCGCGCCCGAAGCCCGACCGCGATACCGATTCCGATTGGCGGGAGCGCTCTCAAGGTCCGAATATAGGGTGAGAACACTTCACTGAATTTAGGGAATCAACTAGTTAATCGAGAAACCGGTATTTGAGGATGAAATAAATAGCGGCGACACCATCCCTCCACCCGATTTTTTTGCCCTCGGCGTAATCTCGCCCGGCATAGGAAATCGGCACTTCGTAGACCCGGCAGCGCAGCTTGGCCACCTTGGCCGTGAACTCCGGTTCGATTCCAAAGCGGTTTTCTTTCAGAGTGATTCTCTTGAGGATTTCGGCGCGGAACACTTTGTAGCAGGTTTCCATATCCGAGAGGTTCAGATCGGTCATCATGTTAGAAAGGGTGGTCAGGAGCTTGTTGCCCACGGAATGCCAGAAGAACAGCACCCGATGCGGACCGCCCAGGAAGCGGGAGCCGTAGACTACATCGGCTTTGCCCTCCAGGATCGGCTGGATCAATACGGGGTATTCGGCCGGGTCATATTCCAGGTCGGCGTCCTGGATCACGACGATTTCGCCGGAAACGGCCTGAAATCCGGCGCGCAACGCCGCTCCCTTCCCCTGGTTGAAGGGCTGGTACAGGATCTTCAGATCATCAGCGGCCGGGATCGCCTGGAGTATTTCCCGCGTCCCATCTTTCGAGCAGTCATCGACCAGGATGATCTCTTTGGGGATAGGAACCGCCCGGACACGGGCGAGGAGTTCCAGGATGGTCTGTTTTTCGTTATAGACCGCAATCACAACCGATAGTTTCATCAGAGACGACCTCTCCAACCGGGAATCAGGAGAACATATTTATTAAGTCGTTCAGGTGTCAAGGGAAATGGATATAATCGCATCGATGATTGCCGCTCCCGAAACGCCTCGGATCTCCGTGGTAATTCCAAATTACAATGGGGCGTCCTACCTGGAAAGCTGCCTGGATTCCGTGCTGCGGCAGAACCGCCCGCCCTTCGAGATTATTGTGGCCGACAATGCCTCAACCGACCGATCGGCCGAGATTGTGAGGCTCAAAGCACCGCAAGCGGTCTGGGTGCCATTGCCCGAAAACCTGGGCTTTGCCGGAGGAGTGAACGCCGGCATCCGTGTAGCGCGCGGCAATTGGATCGCTTTGCTCAACAATGACGCCACAGTGCACCCCGCCTGGATCGAAGAAGCTCTCGCAGTGATCGCACGCAAGCCCGACGCCTCATTCCTGGCTTGTAGAATCATGGAAAAAAGCCGGGAGGGCCGGCTTTTCAGCGCGGGGGACTGCTTTCTGCGAGCGGGCATAGGCTATCGCCGCGGGCAGGAACTGCCGGATCGCGAAGATTACCGCATGGATTCGGCGATCTTTTCCGCCTGCGGCTGCGCCGCCTTATATCGCAGGGATGCCCTCGAATCGGCGGGCCTGTTCGATGAGTCCTTCTTCGCCTATTTGGAAGATGTGGACCTTGGGCTTCGTCTCAGGGCTGCCGGGCGATGTGGATATTATGCGGCGCGATCGGAGGCGACACACCTGGGCGGCGGGACCAGCGGCGGCGAGTTCTCCCCGCTTGCCGTGCGCCTGCGGACGAGGAACGCCTTGCTGCTGTTACTCAAGAGCCTTCCAGCGTCGATTTTATGCAAGTGCCTCCCGATGATTGCATCGGCCCAGGCTGTCTGGCTCGGTCGAGCGCTCGCTCACGGCAGGCTCTGGAGCTACATGCGGGGATTGGCAGGCGTAATCCCGCTGATCCCTCCCATGATAGCCCGGAGAAAGCAACTCCGGGCAGCTTGGAAGCAGCATCCCGATGTTCTTTGGCAGGAAATTCTGAAGTCTGAAAACCTGGCAAGAAAGGATTTCCCGCAATCCGGCGCGGGCTCCAGTTACCTTCGGTGGTATTTCAGATTTTTTCAGCCGCCGCGGCAGCCATGATTTTATGATCTCGATCGTCATCGTCAATTGGAATTCAGGTGATTTGCTCGAACAATGCGTCGGTTCGCTTCGGAAGCACGCCGGCGCATGCGATATCGTAGTGGTCGACAATGCCTCCGATGACGGCAGCTTGAATTTCCTCACGAGCGATCCGGGAAATGAGCGGGTGCTGAAAAATGCGGAAAACCTCGGATTCGCGGGCGCGAACAACATGGGCTGGAGATCAGGATCGGGAGACGATGTGCTGTTTCTCAATCCGGACGCATTCTGCGCTGAAGGGGCAGTCCAATTGCTTTCGGATACGCTGTCGAGAGAACCGGGAGCCGCTGCAATCGCAGGTATGCTGTGCGATCTTTCAGGGACTCCCCAGGCAGGATTCAATATAAGAACCCTTCCAACCGTCGCCGCCGTGGCATCCGAACTTCTGTTGCTGGATGAAATCTGGCCCGGGAATCCCTGGTCGGCGCGGTATCGCATGTTAGGGCAAGACTATTCCAACATCCGGGAAGTCGAACAGCCCGCCGCCGCCTGCCTGATGGTTCGAAGGGAAATGCTGGAACAGATCGGTGGATTTGACGAGTCTTTCTTCCCGGCCTGGTTCGAAGACGTCGACCTGTGCAAGCGGATCCGCGACGCAGGGGGCCGGATCCTGTTTCAGCCTGCCGCCCGGTTCACGCATGTGGGTGGATCCAGCCTGCGCCGGCTGTCCAGGGAAGAATTCCTGGTGCACTACCACAGCAACCAAATCCGGTATTTTGAAAAGCACCTGGGACAGGCCGCGGCTGCCCGGGTCCGGGGCTTGGTTTTGGCCGGTCTGCGTCTGCGGGCCGCCATTTCAATCCTCGCTCCGGCTGATCCCACGCTGGGCCGTGCCGCCTGCAGGCGCAGCTTTAGTCGAGCTGCGGCGAGGATCGCCGGAACGACGGGGAGGAATGCATGAGCGCCCGCGTGCTCGTCAGCATTGTGACCTACAATTCCGCCAGGTTCATCGAGGGCTGCCTGGCCGGCCTGAAAGCCCAGTCTTTCACCGATTTCAGGGTAAGGGTATGGGACAACGCTTCGACCGACGAGACCATCGATATCCTCTCACGGCACATTGATTTTATCGAAACCGCTCAATTCTCCGCTTCCAACTGGGGCTTTTGCGCCGCTCACAACCGGATAATGCTGAAATCGGGAGAAGATTACATCCTGGTGCTCAATCCCGACGTGGTGCTGGAATGCGGGTTTCTAGCAACTCTGGTCCGGGCAATGGACTCCAACCCCCGGGCCGGATCGGCGTCAGGAAAGCTCTGGCGATGGGATAGCGAAGATGCGCCATCGTCCACACCGGCAGGAAACCAGAAGGAGGGGCGCGTCCTCGATTCTACCGGGATTTATTTCACACCGAACCAGCGCCACTTTGACCGGGGCGGCGGTGAGATCGACCGGGGACAGTACGACCGGAATGAATACGTGTTCGGCGCCTCCGGAGCGGCCGCTTTTTACCGGCGGTCGATGCTCGAGGAGATAAAAAACGGGAAAGAGTATTTCGATGAAGATTTTTTCGCTTACCGGGAGGATGCCGATCTGGCCTGGCGCGCCCGCTGGCTGGGATGGGAATGCCTCTACGTGCCGTCAGCCACCGCGTATCACCTTCGCCGCGTACTGCCCGAGAGGAGGAGGCAGCTCCCGGCAGTGATCAACATGCATTCCTTCAAAAACCGTTTCCTGCTTCGCATCAAGAATATGGACGCCGGAACCTATGCACGCTTCTTTTTCCCGATCTCGGTTCGCGACCTGGCGGCCATTGGTTATGTGATGGTGCGCGAGCGGTCATCCCTGCCCGCTTTCCGGCTCTTGTTCCGGGCCATTCCCCGAGCCTGGGCGGCCCGACGTGACCTGCGGCGGCGGCGGCGTGTCGAACCGCGGCAGATCCGCCAATGGTTCTCGAATCGCCCTGTATCGCGGCCTGTGCCAAATTAGGCCATTCTCCAAAGGTTGCCATCGTGTGATTCGGGCTGAAGCCCCTAAGCGCTAACTTAGGCCGCCAAGCCATCATAAACTTGGACTTGGACCTAGTCCTGAACGTGGACTTGGACCAGGTCGAGGTCCAGGTCCAGGTCGAGGTCCAGGTCGGGGATGGAGAGGCGGCTTACGTTAGCGCCTATAGGGCTGAAGCCCGGACCTACATGAAGTGAATCAGGCTAAGAATTATTTCAGCAGGGCCACCACTTTCTTCAGCGACTCGATCGTGGCGGCGCAGGCTCCTTCCTTCCCCAGCGCATTCACTTCGCGATTGAAGGGTTCCGCGCGGATCGGCCCGTCGTATCCGATTTTGTTCACGGCATTGATAAAGGTAGCCGTGTCGATCACGCCGGTTTTGCAGGGAAGTTCCCGCTTGTTGTCGAGCGCGGCCTCGCGCGGCACACCAGCCACGCCGTCATTGAGATCTACCAAAACGACATCCTCGTTTTTGAGCGACAGCAGATCGGCTTCGGTATCGCCGGCGGTCCACCAATGGTAAGTATCCAGCATCAGGCCGACATTTCCGGTGCCGATTTCGGCGATAAGATCCCGGGCTTCCGCCATGGTGTGGATAAAGGGATAGCGCTTGAGAACGAGGAGGTGTCGGGGACCTACGTACTCCAGGCCGAGCCGGACCCCGTTTTCCTTGAGGACGACGGCAGCCTCTTTCAGCCGCTGCGCGTGCTGTTTGAAATTGGCCAGGTACGTGAGTGTGTCGTGGCAGGGCATCATGTAGGTGCTGATCCGGCTGACACCGGCGCGTTTCAATCCTGCTGCGACATTGGGCAATACTTTCATGCCGGCGGCAAAAGCGGCATCGTCCTTGCGGAATTCCACCGGCAGGCTCGCGTAGCCGAAGGTGATCGATTTGGACTTCATATATTCTTTAAGCTCGGCCATTTGTGCTGCATCCAGCGAGGCCAGGTAGGATCCGTGGGCTTCGACAGATTCAAAGCCGTATTTTGCAGCCAGGTCCACTATTTCCTTCTGGTTTCCGGATACCCCGATGGCACCGCCGGACAGGCAAAGCGTCATTTTGCGCGGCACCTGGGCCAGGCCGAGGTGGAGTGCGCCGGGAGCGGCCATAACAGTCGCCGCGCCGGCGGCCGCGGATTGCAGGAACTGTCTTCGAGCAATAATGGTCATTTTGTTTATCCTCGTTCAATAGTGCCAAGGGTGCCTGGCTGGATTTGCCTTTATTGAATTTCCGCAAGGCCCGCGACAGCCGCGAGGAGCCTGCGCCCTATTCATACCGTGGGCCATTATCGCAGGACGCCGCCCGTTTGCCATCGAGAAAATCGCACTCAGCAAAGGCGGAGATCGGAATACGCGTTCAGTTCCAGAGGCAGATCCCTCGCCGTTGCCAGCTTAGGCGTTCCAGCCGCGGCAATCATCGCGGCGTTGTCCGTGGTTAAAATGGGGCTGGGGAAATAAACTTTCAGACGATTCCGCCCGGTGACCGTATCCCCGCCCTCGCTTCCGGACTCCCTTCCCATCTCGAATTTCTCCTTGAAGGACCGGCGCAAGAGGGAGTTGCAGGCGACTCCGCCGACGAGAAGGATCGAACGGGGATGCGTCCGGCTGATCGCTTTGCGGGTTTGGGCGAGCAAGGTATCCACGATCGCCTGTTGATAGCTGGCAACCAGGTCCAATATCTTCGGACCGGGATTGTCGTTTTTCCTGCAGGCTTTGATTCCTGCCTGTTCGATGTATCGGAGGGCTGCGGTCTTGAATCCGCTGAAGCTGAAATCGAGGCTGCCATCACTGATTTTGGGAATCGAAAAAGCAAAAGCGCGAGGATTGCCAGACCTGGCCAGGCGGTCGATTACGGGACCGCCCGGATAGCCGAGCCCGAGAAACTTCGCCAGTTTGTCGAGTGCCTCCCCGGCCGCGTCATCCCTTGTTCTTCCCACAGCCTGATAGAAACCGGGATGAGGGGAGAAAAAGAGCGAAGTGTGCCCGCCGGATACGACGAGAGCCAAAAGCGGGTACTCGATGTCGGGATTCTCCAGGAAGGCTGAATAAATATGGCCTTCGATATGGTTGACGGGAACCAGCGGTTTGTCCAGGGCAAAAGCCATGGCTTTCGCGAAGGACAGGCCTACGAGCAGGGAGCCTATTAATCCCGGGCCCTGCGTCACGGCTATCCCGTCAATATCTTCCTGTCTTTTTGCTCCTTCTTCAAATGCCCGGCGGACCACAAAGCCGATATTTCTGAGGTGTTCGCGGCTGGCGAGTTCCGGCACAACTCCGCCAAAGCTACGGTGGGTATCGATCTGGGAAGCGACCACATTCGAATGAATGGTATATCCATTCTCGACCAGCGCCGCAGCAGTCTCATCGCAGGATGATTCTATTCCGAGCACGAGCATTCGATTTCCCCGGCCTCCGCCTGTCGGGGCAATTCTACTTCATTCCACACCCGCATCTCCGCCTATTCTTTAGGTCTTGGGGCCTCTCTCTCCGGATACTTGGAACGCTCAAGAGATTTAACCGCGAAGACCGCCAAGACCGCAAAGATATATAAATAAAACCTTTGCGGCCGTTGTGACCTAGCGGTTTGATTGGTTTTGCCGTATTTGCCGCAGGTGGATGACTCCCGCGGTGCGCAAGTCCACGGTCGAAAATGATTGGAATAATCTTTGACATGGATGAAAGCAGGGTGATATTGATAGGGCCGTCTGACAAGTTCTTTTCAGCATTGCTTGGGGTGCCCCATTACGGGGGTAAAAGGGAAGTGGGCGAAAATCCCACGCGGTCCCGCCACTGTATACGGAGAGCCGGCTTCTGCGGCCTGTTGCTTATCGATGCGCAGAATTGCCCGCCACTCGCGGTAAATCCGACGGGGAAGGCGAGAAGTCCGGTGATGACCCGAGAGTCAGGAAACCTGCCCCAGGCGTGATCCAGTCCGCTCTTCGCGAGAAAGAGAAATGGAATGCCTCGCTCGGCTTCCCCTTACATTTTCCTGCTGCTGGCGCTAGCTCATTTCCTTTCCGGATGCCATTCATCCGGGGAGAGGATGGGAGCACAAGGCGCAAGTGCGAATGCTTTGCCGGCAATGCGGCAATTCCGGGACGGTCTTGACCGGATAGTGCAGGTTCCCCGCCGGCCCCAGCGGATCATTTCGCTCGCCCCGAGTGTCACGGAGGTCTTGTATATGCTCGGCGCCGAAGACAGGCTGATTGGGGTGACAACTCACTGCACCTGGCCGGCCGGGGCGTTGTCCAAGCCGAAAATCGGCGACCTGCTCAATCCGAATTATGAATTGATACTGGCCAGCAAACCCGACCTGGTAATCGCCTCAACTGCCGGCAATGATCGCTCGGCCGTATTGAAGCTTGCCGATCTGGGGCTCCCGGTATTCGTGACCGCACCTCGGTCGGTCGGAAAAATCTTCGACACGGTCCGGATGATGGGAGAGATCACCGATTGTGCCGAACGTGCCGGCCAGTTGAACTCCGGCATGGAAAACCGTCTGAACGAAGTCAAGCGCAGGCTGTCCGGGCTCCCGCCGGTACGGGCCTTCTTCATCACCTGGTTTGATCCGCTCCTCGCCCCGGGCAAGGGCACTTTCGAGAATGATCTGCTGGGCTACTGCGGTGTCCAGTCGATCTCGAGCAGCATCAGCGAATATTACCCGCGATACAGCCTGGAGCAGGTGCTGGCACAGAGTCCCGATGCCATCATCACGGTGGCTCATGAAGGCTCACCCCTTCCGGATCTGTCCAAGCTTGCCGGCTGGAAAACCCTCGCGGCCGTCAAGCAGGGGAAAATCTATGTTCTGCGGGAGGAGTTCCAGCATCCCTCTCCCCGCTTCGTCGACGGCGTGGAAGAGCTGGCGAAGAAACTCCATCCCGAAAGGTTCCAATGAAGCGGCTATCGCGCCGGCGAATACTCGGCACAAGCTCGGTCCTCGCGCTCTTCTGGGTGTTTGCCGCATGCATTTCCATGATGGCCGGGAGCGTTTCGATGCCGGCCGGAAGCGTGCTGGAAATCCTGATGAACAGGCTGCTGGGTAGGCCGTACACGGATTCCGCCTTTGAAACCATCCTGCTGTCTGTCCGGCTGCCGAGGCTGGTTCTGGGATCCATCGTCGGAGCGGCGCTCGCTGTTGCCGGAGCCGCATTCCAGGCCCTGCTCAGGAATCCCCTCGCCGATCCCTATGTCCTGGGAGTCTCCACCGGGGCATCCATGGGAACCATCCTCTATTCGGTCTTCGCCGCATCGGCCGGCATGGCAGGCATGGCTGTGGGCCAGGTTTACGGCCGGCCGGCGGCAGCCTTCGCGGGAGCGGCCCTCACCGTGGCGGCGGTTTACGTGATCGCCGGAGGGACCGGCAAATCGGGAGAGAGCTCGCAGAAACTCCTGCTGGCGGGAATCGTGCTGGCGTCGTTTATCTCTTCCATCAATGTGTTCTTGCTGACCAGCACCAGCCAGGCCGACCTGCGGGGGATTTTCTACTGGCTCATTGGCGACCTGAGCCGGCCGGTCGACGCCTCCTTGTATGCCGTCGCGATCTTTGTAGCGGCCGGCGCCATTCTTCTCTACTTTTTCTCGCACAGCCTGAACCTCATCGCCCTGGGAGAAGAACACGCTTTGCTGCTGGGCGTCGAAGTGCCGCGGGTTAAAGCCTCGGTTTACCTGCTCGCCTCGCTGCTTACCGGAGCCGTGGTCTCCGTGAGCGGACCCATCGCCTACATCGGGTTGATCTGCCCGCACATCGCGAGGATGATTTTCGGGAACGACAATCGGCTCCTTTTTCCAGCGGTTTTCATCTTTGGAGCGATTTTCACCATGCTGGCCGATACGCTTGCGCGGACGGTCCTCTCGCCGGCAGAACTGCCCGTCGGCGTCGTAACCGCGCTTTGCGGGGCGCCTCTCTTCATTTACCTGCTGCACCGGCGCGGAGGGGGGAAATGAATCGAGCCCCGGGCCAAATACTGCTGGAAGCGCGGAATATCCGTTTTGCATTTTCCCGGCTCTCCCTGGAAAATATTTCCCTCAATCTGGTCGCCGGGCAGGTGAGCGGGATCATCGGGCCCAACGGATCAGGCAAGACCACCATTCTCCGACTTCTCGACGGGATTCTCCGCCCCGTCAGCGGTGAAGTGATCCTGGCCGGGATGGGGCCCCTCGGGCAATTGCGTCGCAAAGAAGTGGCGCAACATATCGCCATGGTCCCGCAAAACGGGGGCCTTGATTGTCCGCTGACGGTATTCGAGTTCGCGATGCTGGGAAGGTCGCCGCATCTTTCCTTTCTTGGTTTCGAAAGCTCCCACGACGAGGAAATCGTTCAGGAAGCGCTCGCCCTGACAGACATGGAGACCTACCGTGAATCCCGTGTGAGTGAAATCTCAGGCGGGGAAAAGCAGCGCCTGCTGCTCGCCCGAGCGCTGGCGCAGCAGCCGAGGATTCTCTTGCTCGATGAATTGACGGCGAATCTCGACATCAACTTCCAGGTCGAGCTCATGGGATTGGTGCGGCGAATCACCCGGGAGCAGAACCTTGCGACGCTTATCGTTTCGCACGAAATCACCCTGCTATCCAGCTTTGCTGACGAAGTGGCGCTGATTTCGAGCGGACAAATGGTTGGCCGCGGAACCGTCCGTGAAGTCATCACACCGGAAAATCTGAAACGGATGTTCGGTCTTGACTTCAAGGTCAGGGACCTCGGGGAAGGGGCTTGGGAGGTGTTGCCGGTTATGAGGAAAGAGGGCAGAAATGATTTTCAGCCATGATAAGCGCTCCAGGGCCCGCTTGATAAAGGGCTCTGGTTTCATGAAAAACCTGAGCGGTCTCGTTGCGGTCTGGTTGGCGGGGGCCGTCTTTTGTCTGCCAATCATCGCAGCAGCAGCCCAGGCTGGAGCAGGCAAAACGGAGAAGGTACGTATCACCGGCAAAATCATCGATCAGACCGGAGCCTCGATTCCCCGCGCATCCATCCTGGTCACCGATGAAAATGGAAAGCAGGCAGCTTCATCGTCCACCAACTCCATGGGAGAATTTGCTCTCGAACTTTCCGAAGGCAATTACTTATTGACCGCAACCCTTGCGGGGTTTCAGCCGTTGCGGGAATACAAGCTGCATGCGGTTCCAGGAGAACCACCCATCCTGTTGAAGCTCGAGGTTCCGACCATCGAACAGCAGATCGTGGTTACCGCGACGCGGACGGAAGTCCCGCTGCCCCAGGTCGGGGCCGCTGTGACCGTCATCAGCGGCCTCCAGCTTGCCCGGGAAGGGATAGGCACCCTGGCCGACGCCCTGCGCAGGGTGCCCGGGGCAAACCTGGTCTCCAGCGGTGGCGCCGGTGCGGTCGCTTCTCTGTTCATGCGCGGGGGAGAATCCAAGTACACCAAGGTGCTGATCGACGGCATTCCCGTCAATGAACCGGGCGGAAACTACAATTTCGCCAACATGTCCGCCACCGATATCGACCGCATCGAAATTGTTCGCGGGTCTCAGAGCGCCCTGTTTGGCTCGGACGCTATCGCCGGTGTCATCCAGATCTTCACTCGCCGCGGCGAGAGCGAAGGTCTTTCACCCGAACCGCGGTTTTTAATCGAAGGCGGTTCATTCGCCAGCTACCGGTATGCCGGCGGAATCTCAGGGCGAAGCCGGAAACTGGATTATGCAGCCGCCTTTTCGCGCAGCGATACTGACAATAATGTGCAGAACGGATCATTCAACGAGGAGACGGTGAGTGGAAACCTGGGGATCGCGTTTTCCCCGAAGCTGGATATTAGAGCAGTATTTCGCAGCGAGGCGGGAAGAGCAGGAGTACCGGGGCAATGGGCATTCCAGCGCCCGGATCCCGAGGAGTATTACCGTCACCGGGATCTCGCAGGCGGCCTTACCCTGACCCACCGCCCCACATCATCCTGGTCCCAGAAGGTCACTTACAGCGTCAGCGATTCCAAGCAATTCTCGGCTGATCCGACAGACTCAGGGATGACGATTCCCAGCTATGATGGCATCACCGCACCTTATCCGTCTTATGATTTCGTCTTTCAAACCTTGAACCGGACGCGGCGCCAAAAGGCGGGTTACCAGAGCGATCTGGCACTGCCCGGAACGAACCTGCTGACCGCGGGGTTCGACTTCGAGAGGGAAACCGGTGTCATCGGAGATCCCGCCTACTTGCCTTTGCGGGCCGCGCGCAACAACTTCGGCGGCTACATCCAGGATCAGTGGGCGGCCGGGAACCGCTTTTTTGCTACGGCGGGGGTGCGCCTGGAAGAAAACGACAGTTTTGGCTTCTTCGCGGCGCCTCGATTCTCCGCGGCCTTCCACGTGCACCAACCCACCGCAACAGGATTCTGGGGTTTAACCAAGATCAAGGGGAACTATGGTCTTGGGATCAAGGAACCGACTCTGATTGAATCCTATAGCCAGTCCCCCTATTTTCGAGGCAATCCTCTGTTGAAGCCGGAAAAATCGGTGAGCTTCGACTTCGGGGTGGAGCAGGAAGCCTGGGGAGGCCGGAGCCGGATCGAAATCACTTACTTTGCCAACCGTTTCCGGGATCAGATCGGCTTCGTCACCACCAATTATCAAACCTATGAAGGCACATTCTTCAACCTCGGGAAAAGTCGGGCGCGCGGGGTGGAAGGCGTGATTCGGCAGGTCCTCGGCAGGGGGTTCGACCTTGCCGGTTCCTACACATACCTGGATTCCAAGATCCTGGAAAGCGCCAATGATTTCAATCCCGTTTTTGCCACAGGTCAGCCGCTTCTGAGGCGCCCGCGTCATTCAGGCTATCTGGATTTGCGCTGGCGGGCTGGACGCTGGACTCTCGGGTCGACCACCCTGCTGGTGGGGCCGCGGCTCGACTCGGACTTTGCCGGCCTGGGAATTACACACAGCCCAGGTTATGGTGTGGTAAACCTGTATTTGAACTGCCGTCTGGTCGGGGGGTTGTCCTGGTTTGCAGCGGGAAACAATGTCCTGGATAAAAACTACATGGAGGTTCTCGGTTATCCCGCGCTGCGTGCCAGCTTCCGCATAGGCATTCGCGCCGGTCTTTAACAAACCGCCAAGCTCGCGAAAGCCGCGAAGAACCGTGCTTTTTCATAGAGGGATGAGCAAGACCGGGATATTCGCGTTGTTGGTTACTTTGGGCGCAACGCTGCCGGACCAGAAAGCATCGGCGCCGGCTTTGCGATGTGTAGCTATGACCAGCAGGTCGGCTTCGCTCAGCTTGGCCACCTTGAGTATGCCTGAGACCGGCTCCCCGCGTTCGATGCTGGCACAGGCTTTGACTCCCAGTTTCCGCAGCTTTGCTGTTTGATTCTTCAGATTATGTTCGGCATCCCTCAAGGAAAGGTCGAGCAGCGCGGCTGCGGTCCCCGGCGACAGTCGCGCAGCAGCAGCCGACTCGCCCCGCAAGGTCTGCCTGGTAGGCACAACAGTCAGTAACCGCAGGTCTGAATCAAAGGCCAGGGCCAGTTCAGCCGCGATGGCGATCCCGGGCTCATGTTCCGGGCTGCCGTCCACCGGCACCAGGATCTGGCCGCAGGCAAATGCGCCTTCGACATGACCTGCCGGCCTGACCTGAAGCACCGGTATGGTTCCGCAGGCGATCACCTGCTGAGCATTGCTGCCGGACATCATATGCCGGAATCCCGAGCTCCCATGGGTGCACATGACAATAAGATCCACTCCGGCCGACAGGCCGAAATCCTGAATGATCCTCGCCACCGTGCCCATTTCACCGACTTCGATCCTGATTTCGATCGATAGCGTGGCCGGGAAGGCACGCAAAATCAGGTCGTCGAGGTACCTTATGGCGGCGTCAGCGGTCCGGAGATGCTTTTCTCCGTGGATTTCTTCCGGGGCATCTCGTTCCACTATGTGGAGGAGTGTTACACGGGCGCCCAGAGTCAGGGCCAGGTTGGAAGCCGACGCCAGAGCGGATTCCGCCAACTGCGATCCATCCAGGGGAACGAGCAGATGTTTGAACATAGGCGCTACCCCAAAAACAGGGTTTGATACAGCAAATAAAGGTTGAGCAGCACCACCAGCGTTGTGCAAATCGAAATCGCAAAGGTGGTGAGCCGCCGGTTGACCAGGTTCCCCATGATTTTGCGGCTGCTGGTGAACAACGCCAGGGGAATGATGGCGAAGGGCAAGCCGAAACTCAGCACCACCTGGCTGAGGACCATGCTGCGGGTGAGGTTCAGCCCCAAGGCGATCACAATCAGTGCGGGCAGAATCGTGACCAGGCGCCGTAGCCATACCGGGATCTGGCGATGGATAAACCCTTGCATGATGACCTGCCCGGCCATGGTGCCCACGGAGGAAGAAGAAAGCCCCGACGCCAGCAAAGATATGGCAAAAACAATCCCTGCGGCCGGACCCAAAAGAGGCTGGAGGGTCCGGTAGGCATCCTCGATGGAACCCACGCCGCGTGCGCCGCGGTTATAAAAGGTCGATGCAGCCATAATCAGCATCGCAGCGTTGATCGCGCCCGCAAGGCACATGGCAACCAGGACATCCACAATTTCATACCGGTACAAAAGACGGACCTGGCGCTCGTCCCGAGTGACAATCCGCCCTTGAGTCAGAGCGGAATGGAGGAATATTGCATGGGGCATTACGGTTGCGCCAAGGATTCCGGCAGCCACCAGCACGCTCTCCGGCCCGGCAAATCGAGGAACCAGCGCTCCATGCAATACCTCCCGCCATTCCGGCTTGACCAGGAAAGTCTCGATCAGGTAGCAGGCTGCAACCACGCCGACCAGGGCGGATATCACCAATTCCAGCGGACGGAAACCGTACCGTTCGAGGCCGAGGATCATAAAGGTGATGACTGCGGTAACCAGGCCTGCGGCAAACAGCGGTATTCCGAAAAGAAGGTTCAATGCAAGGGCTGCGCCGAGGAACTCGGCCAGGTCGGTGGCCATGGCCACCATTTCCATGATGACCCACATGAACAAGACATAAGGACGGGAGAAACTCCGCCGGCATAACTCCGCAAGGTTCATCCCGGTGACGATTCCCAGCTTGGCAGAGAGCGTCTGGATGAGCATAGCCATGAGGTTGCTGACGACAATAACCCAGAGAAGCGTGTACCCGAACCGGGCACCACCCTCAATATTGGTGGCGAAATTGCCCGGATCGACATAAGCCACGCTGGCAATAAAAGCGGGACCCAGGAAAGGCAAAAGGCGTTTTATCCTGCCGGCATGGCTCCGGCCGGAGAGCACGGCTTCCGCCGAGTCGAGCATTTTGATGTCGCCGGAACGTTCTTTCGAGTTGTCGGGACGAGTCTGGCTCATTACACATTCCTATCGGGATGCACATCCCCGCATATTTTTATCTATGAGCCGTCTAATGGCAACCAGGGTTTGAGTATGAAATCAGGCACTATTAAATGAAGTAAGACGCTTATTATCTTTGTACATGTGGGTCCGAGATTCATCCGGGACGGATCCATCTTATGTGGTCGAGCGCCGAAAAATGACCGTGTCCGGGCTGAACAGGCTGTCTCAAAACCTGAAAACGATGCCTTATGGATCGGGCTTTCAGCCCTTTCTCTCATTTCTGCCTTTCCTGGGGCTTCGCCCTCCCGCGTCGCGGGATCTGCGACGAGGCTGGTATGGGATCGCGCTCTCAGCGCTTACAATTTGCTGAATAGTATGCCTTTATGAAATATGAAGGGCCGAAGGCCCGATGACATAACAGCCCAGGGCGAAGCCCTGGGGTTCAAGCCAGATCAGCAAAGAGGGCTGAAAGCCCGCGCCATAGCTGTAGTCTGGCCAGTTCTGAGACACCTTGTGAAGCCCGGATCCACATGATGCCGTGCTTTGACACACGGATTAATCAGGACAGGCAAGGCGGCATACCTACTCCTCAGGGTATCGTGCGCAGGAGGCGGCGCTGCTCGTCATAGATACGAAGGACCATTGCCCCGGCACCATCACCTCCGTAGGATGGTTGACCGAATGCCTGGATATGGATATCCTGCTCCTCCGTAGTGTAAAGAGCCGCGAATCCAACCAGCCCGGCTGCCAGGAAACCGCCAGCATCGGCTCCCCCCGAAAAGTAGTCCGAATTGGCCGAAATCTGGAAGGTAGCCCGTGGGGAATCAGGGATCCCGTTGACATCAAAGATGTAAAAGCCCTGGCCCAGGGTTTGCTCGAAAAGAATCGAGGTCGTGCCCTGGTGCGCGTCGCCCACCTGCTGCCGCTGGGCGTCGAAAGTGCGGATTACAAGCCCCAACTTTACCGGGTCGCCGCCGGGGATCACCTGTGCGTCCAGTTTTACGCGAACCGTTTGGCGCGTGGGCAGAAAAACAGCAGCGAATGCGGGCGGCAGGCCTTGTGCCTGTACGACACCGCCAAAGTTCAAGCCCCCGGCCAATACGCCTGTGGGAGCCAGGATCTCCATCCCCCAATTGCCATCATGTTCACCATCGCCGGTGGTGAGTGAGGCAATGTAAAAGCCGGGCTTGAGGTGAATGGAAAGAGAAGGCTCCGGCAATCCGCTGATCGGGTTGGTATAAACCTTGCGGATCCTGTTGTTCCCGGAATCCAGGATGCACAGGTTGCCGGCGGGATCGAACCGGACAGCTCCGGGAGTGTCCAGCATTGCCGCGGCGGCTGGACCGCCATCACCCGAATAGCCTTGCTCTCCGGTCCCGGCAAAGATCGATTTATTTCCTTCGACGACCTTTATCACCGTGTTTTCGCACCCCGGCACCAGCCCGTAGCAATGGTCTGTCACATAGACCGCGCTCTGAAGATCGATGGCGGGCTTGCCGGGGTTTATCATCGCTTGAACGGCGATGGAACGGGTTCCGTCGGGTGCGATTCGGATTACGCCGCCATCGCGCCTGGCCAGACTCAGAGCCTGCAACGAAATGTAGATAGATCCATCCGGCCCCGGCGTCACAGCCATCGGAAATCCGGTGAACACGCTCACGGTGTCGACAGTGCCGTCCGGCGAAATCCGGCGCACCCGGCTGCCCAGCGCATCCGCGACGTACATATTTCCGGCACGATCCAGATCGATATCGCTGATGAAGCTGAAACATGCTTTCAGCGCCGGACCTCCGTCCCCATTGCCGGATGCGCAGGATCCGCCTCTCCCTGCGAAGGTTGAGATGACGCCGTTCAAATCCACCTTGCGGATGCGGGTAGTTTCGGCAATATAAATATTTCCCGCTTCATCTACAGCGAGACCGACCGGCCGGTTGAGCAGCGCGTCGGTAGCCGGCCCTCCGTCCCCGGAGGATCCCTGGGGTCCCCTGCCTGCCACGGTCGTGATCACGCCATTCGGCGCGACCCTGCGCACCCGGTTATTGGAAGTGTCGGTGATAAACATGCTCCCCGACTCATCGAACGCCACACGCGAGGCGCCATTGAACACTGCCTGGACTGCCTGAACCCCTTCCCCGGAAAACATGAAATTGTTGTTTCCAGCGTAAGTGAGGAGAGCCCGGGAACGGGAAGGGTCGGCCGGTCGGAGGCTTGGAGTAAGGAGGCGCACGCGCGAGTTTCCGGAGTCCGCGATGAAGAGTCCGCCCCCCAGGCTTATGGCAATGCCGAGGGGATTGCGGAAGCTCGAGTTCAGAGGATGGTCGGGGTCCTCCACAAAAGCCGCCTGTCCGTTACCTGCAACCGTCTCAATAATGCCCTCAGGCGAAACCCGCCGCACACGCTGGTTTGACATGTCGGCGATGAATACATTTCCCTGCGGGTCCGCTATTGCAGCGGTGGGCGAGTGAAGCTTAGCCTGGGTAGCCGCTCCCCCATCGCCGCCATACCCCCGCTGACTCCCTGCAATAGTGGTTATGGAGCCGTCCGTGCCAACTCTCCGGATGCGGTCGTTGTCGGTGTCGGCGATGTACATCCGGCCCGAATCATCAAGGAACACCCCGGAAGGATTGTTAAGCGGCGTTGAAGTTGCGGGCACCGCATCGCCCTCGAAACAGCAAGTGCCGTTTCCCGCAACAGTGCGGATGATCCCGCGAGAGTCGACTTTGCGAATCCGGTTGTTGCCGCTGTCCGCGATGTAGAGATTTCCCTGTCCGTCCGCAAATAGCCCGTGCACATTGTTGATCCATGCCCGGGTGGCCGGACCGCCATCCCCGCCATAGCCAGCATCGCCGCAACCGGCGTATACCGAGATCTTTCCGTCCGGAGTCACAATCAGGACACGGTTTCCGCCTCCGCCAGCCGTCGCCCCTTCGGCGATATAAACGTTACCCGCACCATCCGCTGCGACGCCCGTAATGGCACCCAGCGAAACAGCTATCGCCGCAGCTCCATCGGCGGCGTAACCAAAAGAGCCATTACCCGCAACGATGGTCAAGACTCCACCCTGCAGGGATGCCGCTGAAGGCGTTACTTTGAATACCATATGGTTCGAGTCGTCGGCGATGAAGAGGTTCCCGGATGGATCGACCGCGATGGACTGGATGGTTCCCAGAGGAGCCTGGGCTGCATTGATGGGGGTGGCAGGGAATTTATAAACGGTTCCGGCGATGGTGCCGATCACCCCTTCGGCCCGCGCCGTAGTGTAAAAAAAAGAACCGAACAGCACCAGAAAAATGCCCCAGTGGTTTCTGTGAAGGGATTGCATGACTAAATACTCCAGGATGCGAAGCAGCTATTCTATACACGCCCTCATTATGCTCCCCCCGTCCGGGTTTGTGGAGGAGGGCAAAGTATCGATCTGCCGCATGGTTTGCTTTGCGATTCTGGCGGGCTTCGTGGTGAAATGGTTCTGCAAGCTTTCCAAGGAGCCTAATATGCGACAGGGCCGACCAAGAAGTGTCCCTCCCATGATCCGATTTTTCTTCGCGACCCTGATCCTGGCAGCCGCGGTTCCATTCGCCGGCCGGAGCCGAGACATTGTCCCAGCGGTGGTCGAACTCAAGGCCAAACCATTCGATCTCAAACAGGTCCGTCTCCTCGATGGGCCCTTCAAAGATGCAATGGAACGATCCCACCAGTACCTTCTCAGCCTGGACACCGACCGACTGCTGCACACCTTCCGCCTGAATGCCGGTCTTCCATCCACGGCGAAACCCTATGGAGGGTGGGAAAAACCGGATGTCGAATTGCGCGGCCACACCCTTGGACACTATCTGTCCGGATGTGCACTGATGTACTCCGCCACCGGCGATGAAAAATTGAAAACCAAAGCGGCTGCCACTGTGGCGGAGCTCGCTAAATGCCAGCAGGCACTGGCGCGCAAGGGTTACCTGAGCGCGTTTCCTGAAGAATTCTTCGATCGCGTGGAAACCGGCAAAAAAGTGTGGGCTCCCTGGTATACCCTGCACAAAATCTATGCCGGGTTGCTGGACGTATATCTTCATTGCGGCAACGCACAGGCTTTGACGGTGGCCACTGAAATGGCTTCCTGGGCGAAATCCCGCACCGGAAAGCTGACCGACGAGCAGTTTCAGGGAATGCTCAAAACCGAATTCGGCGGGATGAACGAGGTGCTCCGGAACCTTTATTCAGTTACCGGAGACGAGGAGATGTTAAAGCTCGCGCACCGCTTCGACCACAAAGACATACTGGATCCCCTGGCCATGCACAAGGACTCGCTGCGCAGCCTGCATGTGAACACCCAGATCCCGAAGATCATAGGAGCGGCGCGGGCCTATGAAATCACCGGCGACAGCCGTTATCGCGACATCGCATCCTATTTCTGGGACGAGGTCACCGCCGCGCGCTCGTACGTCACCGGCGGAACCAGCAATGAGGAGCATTGGCTGGGAGAGCCTTACCAGGTGGCATGCGAGCTCGGGCGCGAGACGCACGAAACCTGCTGCACCTATAATATGCTCAAGCTCACGCGCCATTTGTTCAGTTGGAAACCGGATGCCGCCTATTTCGATTATTATGAGCGCGCCCTGTTCAACGGCATTCTGGCGACACAAAATCCTGCCGACGCAATGGTCATGTATTACGTGCCGATGGCGCCAGGCCTGTACAAAACTTTCATGGATCCGGAAAACTCCTTCTGGTGCTGTACCGGGACCGGAATGGAAAACCACGCCAAGTACGGCGACAGCATTTATTTCCACAAAGACTCCAGCCTCTATGTCAATCTGTTCATCGCCTCTGAGCTGCGCTGGCCGGAAGCGGGACTCAGCATTCGCCAGGAAACCGGTTTTCCTGAACAGGCGGCAACCCGCCTGGTTTTCAGTGCAGCGAAGCCCGTGGATCTGGAATTGAACCTGCGGATACCATCATGGACCGCCGCAGGCGGCGCGGTCAGCATCAATGGGATCAAGCAGCCTGTGTTTTCCAACCCCGGGAGCTACCTGAAAATCAGGCGAACATGGAAATCCGGCGATCGTGTGGATCTCCATGTTCCCATGAATTTGCACCTGGAACGTGCGCCGGACGATTCCAATGTCGCGGCCATTCTCTACGGCCCCCTGGTCCTGGCCGGCCGGCTGGGGCAAGTCCCGACCACGGATTTGACCCGCGGGGCCATGGGTCCGAGCAGCGACGCCGCCCCGGTCCCCTATTTCGTAGCTGATGCCGGAAATCCCGCATCCTGGATCAAACCGGCAGGGGCAGGAAAGCTTCGCTTCGTCACACAGGGAGCCGGGAAACCGGCTGATGTCGAACTGATGCCGTTCCACCAGCAGTTCGGCGAGCGCTACGCTCTTTATTGGAACATCTATTCGCCCGGCGAATGGAAAGAGTTGAAACTCAAAAACGCATCCCTGCCCTCCGGATCCCTGGACACCGTCAGGATTGGTGATCCGGCTTCGGAGGAGGCACATCACCTGCGTGGTTTCGGCATTCAGCGCGGAGAGGAATCGGGCAGAAAATGGATCAACGCAGCAGACTGGTTTTCTTACGATGTGACGATTCTGCCGGACAGGCCGGCCGTGTTGCTGATCCAAATCCTGGAGAGCGAGGCAGAAATAAATTCCATCCTCGAAGTCGAGCATCATAAAATCCTGCCCGGCGCCTGGCTGGCAACGGATACGGGGAAATATACCAGCCTCGTCCTGCCGCTGCCGGAGGAATGGACCCAGGGCAAAAAGTTCGTCAACATAAGATTCCAGGCCGTCCGGGGGAAAAGGCAGGCCAGGCTCGTTAGTTGCACATCGGCCATCGCAAACGGAGGATAGGGTCATTATCGACAAACAGAAGATCGCCGTCATCGGAGCCGGTGGATGGGGAACCGCCCTGGCGATGTCCTTGGCCGCCTGCGGGCATTCGGTTTCCCTGTGGGCCCATGAAATTGAAGTGAGCGAAAGCGTGCGCACGCGCCGGGAAAACGAGCTGTTTCTTCCTGGCTTTACTCTGCCAGCGGAATTATCGGCCACCTCGGACCTCGCGGAAGCCATTAACGGGGCGCAAATTATTCTGACCGTAATGCCCTCTCATGTCTGCCGGTCGCTGTACGAACAGATGCTCCCGCGGCTTGAGCCCGAAATGATTTTCGTGAGCGCAACCAAGGGGATTGACACGGACCGTCACATGCGGATGAGCGAAGTCATCGAAAGCGTGGTCGGCAAGCGTTTCGCCCCGCGCCTGACGGTCCTGTCCGGACCGAGCTTCGCCCGCGAAGTCGCCCTGGGGGATCCCACGGCAGTCGTCATCGCATCGGCAGACAGGGAAGCGGCCAAAACCATCCAGCGGGAGTTCTCCTCGAAAACCCTGCGCTTGTATACTTCGAGTGATGTGATCGGGGTGGAACTGGGCGGGGCGGTCAAAAACGTCATCGCCATAGCCGCGGGGGTGGTGGAAGGGCTTGGGCTGGGACACAACCCGATGGCCGCGCTCGTCACTCGCGGGCTTGCAGAGATGACCCGATTGGCCATAGCCTGCGGCGGCAGGAAGGAAACCCTTGCAGGGCTCGCCGGCATGGGCGATCTGGTTTTGACCTGTACCGGAGATTTGAGCCGAAACCGGTCCGTGGGGATCGAGCTCGGCAAGGGCCGAAGCCTGGAAGAGATCGTGGGATCGATGCGGATGGTGGCCGAAGGCGTCAAAACCACAGGCGCAACAGTCGCGCTGGCGCAGCAGTTCGGCGTGGAGATGCCGATAACCTGCCAGATTCATCGGGTTCTGCAGGGGAAAATATCGCCCCGAGATGCGATTCGTGAACTGATGGAGCGTGCGCTAAAAGACGAATAGGAGTCGACACATGACCCAAGAACCCAGGCGCTGTGGCTGGTCCGACTCGATTTCACTACGGGACCCTCTCATGATCGAATATCACGACTCGGAATGGGGAGTCCCACTGCATGACGACCGAAAGCTTTTTGAATTTCTGGTGCTCGAAGGCATGCAGGCCGGACTCAGCTGGGCCACTATTCTGAAGAAACGGGAAAACTTCCGGAAAGCCTTTGACGGTTTCGACCCCGCGATCGTGGCCCGGTATGGTGAGAGAGAGCGAGCCCGCCTGCTGGCCGACGCCGGTATCATCCGCAACCGGATGAAAATAGACGCAGCCATCAACAACGCGCGCTGTTTTCTTGAGGTTCAGAAGGAGTTCGGATCTTTCGACAACTACATCTGGCAGTTCATCGGGGGTAAGCCTATCCGCAACCGGTTCAAGACGCTGCGGGAGATGCCGGCCACCTCGCCGGAGTCTGACCGCATCAGCAAGGACTTAAAACAGCGCGGATTCAAATTCGTGGGATCGACCATCGTCTACGCGCACATGCAGGCGACCGGGATGGTCAACGACCATGTCGTTACGTGCTTCCGCTATAGGCAGGTCTGATCCAACGACAACGCAGAGGCGCAGAGAACGCAAAGAATCGCAGAGATTTTGTTCAGTATTTCTTTGCGCCCCGCTGCGTTCCCTGCATCTCTGCGTTGTTCTTTAAAACAGTTACCGTAAAGCAAGGGTGGGGGCGTTGGCCATGTCGACCGCAGCCAGGAACAGGATGCGGGCCAGATCTTCCATGATTTCCGGATCGAGAATTTCAACCTTGTCCCTGGTGGTGTGATAGGTTGAATAAGGCAGCGGAGTTCCGCCCGTTGTGCCGAAAGAAATGGTAGGTATCCCCTCCCATAGGAAATGCGCGGCATCCTGCCGAGGGCGGGCGAGGTTCAAATTCATCGATGCGATCAGGGGCCGATGCACCCAATGTCGGTTCGCGCCCTCAATGAATCGGAATAATCCCGGGTAATTTTTTCCGGAACCCGCGGTAATTCGTTTGCCGCGCCCGACGCTTTCCAGGTTGAGGAATGCGATCAGCTTTTCTTTCGGAAACGGGAGGTGTGCAAGGAAATACTCCGATCCTTTGACTCCCTGCTCCTCAGCGCCGAATAGGATAAATCCAACAGAACGCTTCAGGGGGATGCCACAGCGGGACAAAGCCGCAGCTGTTTCCAGCAACACCGCCACTCCCGAAGCGTTATCGTTAGCACCGGGCATCAATTCGGGATTCAGCCCGAGGTGGTCCAGGTGGGCCCCGATCAGGATTATCTCCTTGCGCAACTCGCTATCACTGCCCTCCAGCAAACCGATGACATTCGATCCGACCCCTTCCGGATGGTGCCGGGTCACATTCTTAATGGTGAGCGTCTTCCCGGTCGCAAAAGAGGCAGGCTTTCGCTCCTTTCGAATCTTTTCCAGCACCTCCCGATGCGATGGCCCGGTCCCTGCGAAAATATCGTCGGCCACCGCCGAACCGATGTAGCTGAGCTGCAAACCGGGGACAAAAACGCAATTGGGATTCGCGATAGGGTAGTCGTAAGCGATCGCCGCAGCGCCGTGCGTTCGGGCGTTCCTGGCTTTGTAATCGTGAAAAGAATAGGGCCGCCACTTCTTGAACTCTTCCGGTTCACGGTCAGGGGAAAGCGGCACTTCGGGTTCGATCATCACGATTTTTCCGCGAACATCGAGTCCCGAGTAATCATCGTACCCGAGTTCGGGAGCAGTGATGCCGTAGCCCGCATAGACGACCTCGGCTGTAACCGACCCTGAATCGGAGGTCGAACCTGGAAAAAAATCCTCCTCGAAGAGGTACTTTTTACTGACATAAGCCTGGCCGTTGACTGGAAGCCGGAGGGACAACTCCGCGCCGGGAAGTACCAGAGTGTAGGGATTGGGAAACTTCTGCAGGAAACCTCCCTCGCCGCCCCCGGCCTTGATATTCCACGACGACATCAGACCGATGGTCCATTCCGCCGCAGCATCGTAACCGGGTGTTCCGGTCAGTCGGCCCTGGTACTTCTCCGAGCACAATTCAGCCACTAGTCTGAGGATGGTGTGGCTGGAGATCGAATGCATGGCCGCCATGAGGTGGGATTCGGATTCGTCCTGAAAGGCTGGCACCGAATCCAGTGCCTGAACCAGGGGCCCGGTCGCGAAGCCGAGGCATATCATCCATGCAACAACCAGGTTCCTCAAGTTCATGGACCCTCCTGAATGCCGCCATTGATCGGCATGGCAGATGCGCCGCCGGGGCAGAAGCGAGGAGTTAAAGTCAGAGCGCCGCTGACCCTCCGGCTCCTCTTCTATTATGATCCAGCAAAGACCGCCTGAGCCAGCAGCACAATGCCAATTCCGAAGAGCGAAGTGACCACTTTCATGGCTGTCCAGGAGCGCAGGGTTTGAGGCACGGTCATGCCAAACGACTCGTTGACCAGCCAGAATCCGGCGTCATTCACATGTGAAAGAATAGTTCCGCCGCAGCACAGGGCAAGCACGATCATTTCAGGGGAATATCCCGGGATATTCTTGACCAGCGGCGCCACGATACCTGCGGCTGTTATGATGGCGACAGTGGCAGACCCCTGCGCCACGCGCATCGCAGCGGCCACTAGATAGGCCAGGACAAGGGGCGAAACGCTTGACGATGCCAGCAATCCGCCGGCGTAGGGGCCAACTCCGCAGTCCACGATAACTTGTTTGAAGGCGCCCCCTCCCCCCATGATCACCAGCAGGGTACCGATCGGAGCGAGCGACTGCGTCGCGAGCTTGGCGACCATGCTGCGATCGAGGCCGCGAAGAAATCCGAATGCGACCATCGCGATCAGGGTGGTAATGGACAGCGCTACAAAGGGGTGCCCGAGAAATCCAAGGATCCTCCGGCCACCGCCGCCGCCCAGATCGGAGATCGTTGAGGCGAAGATAAGCAACACCGGCAGTGTCACGAGCAGAATTACCAGGGCAACATTCGGAGGTGGACCCTCTTTGGGGGAACCTTCCGCCACGGCATGTTTCGGCACGGGGATGAAAAGGCGTCGAGCGATCCATGGCCCGTAGACCAGGCCTCCGGTTATCGCCATCGGGATGGAGAGTCCTATTCCAAAAAGAATGACCCGGCCCAGGTTTGCGCCCAGCAGCTGCGCGGCTGCGGCCGGGGCGGGATGAGGCGGAACCATGGCATGGGTCACGGTCAGGGCGGCGGCCATGGGCAAACCGTAAAACAACAGAGATTTCTTCGATTCGCGAGCCAGGCTCCATGCCAGCGGGACAAGAATGATAAATCCGACCTCGAAGAAAATGGGCAGCCCGATGAGGAAGGCCGAGAAGAACACGGCCCAAGCTGCATGCTCCCGGCCGAATCGGGCGAGCAACCATTCGGCCAGGGCCCGCCCCCCGCCGGAGTGTTCCAGAAAGCGGCCGATAATGGCTCCGAGCGCCACCACCACGGCGATGAAGCCCAGCGCCTCTCCAAATCCCGCCTGGATCGATTTGAGCACTTTGGCGGGCTCCATGCCGCTGGCGAGCCCTAAAGCCATAGCGGTCATGATGAGCGCCAGAAAGGCATGCAGGCGGAGGTAGAGAATGAGAAACAGGAGGAACGCAATAGAACCGAGTGTGAGGAAAATAAGGTAATTCCCGCCCGCCATAGGGTGCTTCCCCCTGGATAAGTAGATGGCTGCAATTCGCCGTATTAAGGATCCGGCGGCTGTGAATGGAGTCGGCTGCGACCTTGCAGCCCGCTCACTCCCCCGCCCGCTTCAAGACGCAGGTTCCTCTTTGCGCGCGATTTCACACCGGGCCATATTCTCGATCACATTCACTATGGCCGAGTGATCGAGATCGCCGCTGCCGCTGTTCATGAGCGCGACCAGGAACTGCTGCACCAGGCTGGTAAGCGGCAGAGAAACTTTCAACGACTCGGCGGCCAGGAGAGCATTCCTGAGATCTTTTTGGTGAAGTTTGATTCTGAATCCGGGCTTGAAATTCCGGCTGATCACCATCGGGGCTTTCGCGTTGAGCACCGTGCTCCCGGCCAGGCCCCCCTTCACGGCCTGGAAGACGATCTCCGGATCCAAGCCGGCCTTGCTAGCAAGAACCAGGGCTTCCCCCATGGCCGCTATGTTGCAGGCCACCATGATCTGGTTGGCCAGTTTGGTGATGTTACCTGCGCCGACGGGCCCGGTGAGGGTTGCGCTGGAACCCATGCACTGAAGCAGAGGCAGGACCCTTTCAAACACCTCCTTCTTCCCTCCAACCATAATGGCCAGGGTGCCATCGATCGCCTTGGGCTCTCCGCCGCTGACCGGCGCATCGAGGAATTCGACGCCGCGGGAGGCACACGCGGCGCCCACCTTCTGGGCCGCCAAAGGGCTGATGGAGCTCATGTCCACAACAACCGAGCCGGGGCCGGCGCCTTCCAGCACGCCTGAAGGTCCGAGAACAGCGATCTCGACATCCGGACCGTCGGGCAGCATGGTGATGGTGACATCGACACCCTGCGCCGCGGCGCCTGCCGATGCGGCCGTTGCAGCCCCGGTGGCCGCCAGCTCTTTCATTCTTTCAGGATCGTGATCGTACACCTGCAGCGAATGGCCGGCCTTGATCAGGTTGCGCGCCATTGGTTTCCCCATGATACCGAGCCCGACGAAACCTACTTTCATGTGACACTCCCTTCCCGGGTCCTGCCCGGCTGCTTCCCTGGAATAATGCTTTCTGAGGGGCACCGCCCGGAGGCCTGACCGGAACGCCGGCGGTGCGCCCACAATTTGCCATGCGAAGGGCAAGAAGCGCGAGCAAAATCCGCTCGATTCCTCAGGCTCACGCCAAAAAGCCAACTTATTTTTGCGCGAACCTTAGCCGCATGCGGAGAATGATGATATAAAAGCGCCGAAATACAATTCCGGGAGGATCCATTGCGACACAACGCCACCAAAGAAAAACTCAAAAATGGCGAAACAGTCATCGGCTGTTTCACACGGTACCCGAATGCAACCCTTGTCGAGGTACTGGGATATTGCGGCTGGGACTTCATCGTATTTGATGGAGAGCACGGAACCATCGAGCCAGCCGACTGCGAGCAGATGGTCCGGGCTGCCGAGCTTCAAGGAGTCACACCTATCATCCGTGTTCCCGTGAACCAGCAGCACGTCATCCTGCGATTCATGGATACCGGAGCACAGGGCCTGCACGTTCCGATGGTGAGAAACGCGCGCGATGCTGAAGCCGTCGTTCAGGCCGTCAAGTATCAACCCAGGGGCTCCCGCGGGCTGGCCGCAATCCGCGCCGCTGATTTTGCGCAGCGTGTGCCCTTCAAACAATACGTCGCCGAGGCGAACGCCGAGACCCTGATAGCCGTGCATATCGAAACCGAAGATTCGGTCGATCAACTCCCGGAAATCATCAAAGTGGAAGGACTGGATGTAATCTTCATCGGGCCGACGGATCTGTCGAATTCGCTGGGTTTCCCGGGTGAACTGCAGAATCCCAAGGTCCAGGCCACGCTACAACGATGCGTCGACCAGGTTGCCGGCGCCGGTCCGGCCCTCGGGATGATGGTTCCGAACGCAGAGGCGGCAAGGCAATGGAAAGCCCGCGGAGCGCGCTACCTCGCCGTCGCTCTCGAAAATGTAATGAACCCTGCAAGCAGAAGCTTTCTCAAAACCGTCAGGGAATGAAAGGGGGCTGTTCCATGGATCCGCTGTCCCGTCGAGAGTTCCTGGGTACAACAGCGCTCAGCTTGGCAGCAGGCGGTTTTCCGACGACCGGAAATTCTCCGGCAACCCCGGAATGGAATCTGCTGGGTCCTGCTTTTCCACCGGAAAAGCTCGCGGCAATGCTTTTGCCGCGCAGCGAATGGAAGCCGTTTGCGACAGCCTCCGAGCGGGCGCCCTGGGAAGGGCTGCCTCGCGAAGACCGTGAATCCCTGATCGCCGACGGTGTGCGCAGCCTCAAGACCGGGTGGCCGACCTTGCCGGCTTCCCTTTTCCTGGAATACGCGCGCATCGGCAACCGCTCCAATTATGAAGGAGTCCGGAATCAGCGGCGTGACAAGCTGCGCGAACTCGCCATCGCCGAATGTGTGGAAGCCAAGGGGCGGTTCACGGATGAAATCGTCAACGGGATCTGGACCACCTGCGAGGAAAGCTATTGGGGGGTGCCAGCTCACCTGAACCTGCAAAAGGCCGGCAGCGGTCTGCCCGATGTCGCCGAACCAACGGTCGACCTGTTCACAGGGGAAACCTCCAGCCTGCTTTCGTGGATCGATTACCTCCTCGGCCCGCAACTCGAGAGCGTATCGCCGCTGATCAGGCCGCGGATCAGATTGGAGATCGACCGGAGGGTGCTGACCCCCAATCTGACCAGGAACTTCGGCTGGATGGGTTTTCAGGAGAATCCCAACCGGCCGGTGCGTCCACCCAACAACTGGAATCCGTGGATTAATTCCAATTGGCTCGCGTCCGCACTGCTGATTGAAAAAGACGAAAAACGGCGTGTGGCTTCGGTCCATAAAATCCTGCTCAGCCTCGACAAATTCCTGAACGGATACGCGGCGGATGGCGGATGCGACGAAGGCCCGGGCTACTGGGGGCGAGCCGGCGCTTCCCTGTTCGACTGCCTGGAATTGCTGTACAGCGCCACGGGCGGAAAGCTTGACATTTACGGCGCGCCGCTGGTGGGTGAGATCGGGCGATACATCTATCGGGCCCAGATCCACGACCGTTATTTCACCAACTTCGCGGACGCCCCGGCGATCGTGCGGCCGTCTGCCGACCTGCTTTACCGCTATGGGCTGAGGATCAGGGACGAAAAACTATCAGGGCTGGGATCCTATTTTGCGAAACAGGGAGGAGCATCGCCCAGGGGTGACAGCATTCTTCGGCAGCTCCCCGCTATTTTCAATGCCGCCGCCCTCAGAGCGGCTCCCGCGAGCCAGCCCTTGGTGCGCGACACATGGCTTCCGGGAATCCAGGTCATGATGGCGAGGCAAAAAGAGGGCTCGGCCTCAGGCCTGTACCTGGCCGCCCAAGGAGGCCACAACGCTGAGAGCCATAATCATAATGACGTTGGAAACTTTATGGTGTACGCCGATGGGCGGCCCGTAATCATCGACATCGGCGTGGAGACCTATTCAGCCAAAACTTTCAGCTCGAAAAGATACGAAATCTGGACTATGCAGTCGGCCTATCACAATCTCCCCACCATTGACGGAATCATGCAGAAGGAGGGAATCGAATTCGCGGCCAGCCAGGTGGAGTACAAATCGAGTGAAAACGCCGCACAGCTTGCCCTGGACATCTCCAAGGCCTACCCTACCGAGGCAGGCTTGAATTATTGGACCCGGACCCTGCAGCTGGACCGCGCAGCCAACCAGGTGGAGTTGACCGATCACTATGGAATCAGGCGGAAACCGAATGAGATCATGTGGACCTTCATGACTCCCTGCAAGGTCCAGGAGATATCAGCCGGTGTGATTCAGTTCGGGAACGACGAATTTAGTTCGGGCACAGTCCGGCTCGCTTTCGACGGCAAATCCTTGACCCCTTCCATTGAAGAGATAGAGGTAAAGGACAGCCGATTGCGAAGTTCGTGGGGTGATCGATTATACCGGATTCTGCTCAAGGCCCGGAATCCCGCCCCGGAAGCAACCTTCGAATTCCGGATGGTGCAGAAATAGCCGCGCCGAAAGGTTCTGGAACCGCCAGGTCGCCAAGACCGCAGAGCCTACTTGCCGGCAGTGCTGTCGGCTTCAGGATAGCAACCCAGGAACTTGTAGAGCGGCGTCATCCGCTGCACATTCGTCAGTGCGGCCTGAACCGCCGGATCGCTGTTGGAACCGTGAAAATCGACGAAGAACAGGTAGTTGCCCGGATCGTCGCGGTTGGGAACGGATTCTATCCGGCTGAGGTTGATGCCCTGGTCGGCAAATTCCTTCAGGATCCGGAAGAGCGCCCCGGCCTTATCTTCGGTGGCAAAAATAATGGAGCATTTGCCACCGTGATTTCCCCCTTTTTTGGAAAGGATCAGGAACCGCATAAAGTTCCTGGGATGGTCTTCGATCCCTTCGTCCAATATCGCGAGGTTGTAGAATTCCGCGGCGAAGCTGCTGGCGATGGCCGCGGCCCCGCGGGGGCGCTCGCGGAGTAGCATCTTGGCAGCCCCGGCCTCATCGTAATAGGGCCGGCCTTCCATTTCTTTGCGGGCCAGGTAATCCTGGCATTGCGAAAGCGCCAGGCGGCTCGAATAGACAATGCGAATGTCATCGGCGCTGGTGCCGGGCAGAGCGAGGAGGCAGTACCGGATCGGGATTTTCACTTCCCCATGGATCTGGAGGTCCCGGTCCACCAGGAATTCGTGGACGTCGGGCATGGTTTCCCCGAGGGTGTTTTCAATCGGGACGATCCCGTAATGCAGGAGGCCCGAATCGACTGCTTCGAACACCTCGCGATATTCGTCGCAGCTAATGCAAATCAGGGACGGATCGAAACGGACTGCGGCGACTTCCCCGAATCCGCCGTGCTCGCCCTGGACTCCGATCAGCTTCAATTCCTCGGCCTGGAGCCGCTTCCCTTCCGAAATGATCTGTTGAAAAAGCCCCTTGCAGAAATCGGGCTCGATCAGCCCCTGGGAATGCTTTTGGATGTATTCCGTGACCTCACCTTCCCTCTTTATGTCAGTGATTCCGGTTTTGAACTTCTTGGTTCTGAGGGAATACTCCATCCTGCTGTTGAGCAGCTTGAGGATTTCGAAGTCAATCATATCGATCTTTTTGCGAATGTCGCTAAGGTCCATGCGTCGCTGCCGCTCCGATGACATTGTTAATTATCAACTGCCGATGAAATCCTCCCCGGAAAAAGCCCGGTTTCCGCTTCTAGTATACATGTTCCGGATTTTCACAGAATTGGTCATTTGTCATTGGTCATTTGCCATTTGACGATTTGAAACTGGCTGGTTTCAATGACCAATGGCTGATGACCAATGAGAAATGACAAATTCTGCCCAATCCAACCCGGCTTGTGGTTTTCTAACGGGAGGAAATGCGGCTCTGTACCTATAAAATCGATTACTAAGCGCCTGCAGGCACATGGGTATGGAGGAAATGGACCAACTCCCCTTCCCTGGGAGCAGTCGCCTGGAAACCGGCAGGAGAGTCTGGGAAATATTGTTTTTTTAATAACTTTACTGAAACAATCGAGGGGGTCGAGCGGTATTTAATCTCACCGGCTCATGCTATGCGCGCCCGTTTGCCATGGGAGCAAAAGCAGCGCCAGGAGAAAAATCAGGTTGGAACGAACCCTCCGTCCAGTGATTTTGCCGGGCGGTTCTTGTGGAGAGGAAAAAATGAAGATTCGCAGCATTATTCTGGTTTTGGCCTTGATGGGCCTTATGGGAATGGTGGCCATGGCTGCCAGCATCGATGGAAAGTGGAAATCCGAGATGCCGGGACGCGACGGCACGCCGCAGACGACTACTTACACTTTCAAAGCCGATGGCGACAAACTGACCGGCACAGTGACCGGTCGGGGCGGCGAGACCGCCATCACCGAAGGCAAAATTAGCGGTGATGACATCTCTTTCGTGGTCGTGCGCAATTTCGGCGGCGAGGAAAGAAAAATCCAGTACAAGGGGAAGGTTAGCGGCGACGAAATCAAGATAACCATCCAGATGGGCCCCGACATGCCCGCGCGCGAAGCGTTGGCCAAGCGGGTAAAAGAGTAAGCCTGGCCTGGAGTTACAAAAAGGCGCTGGCTCGCCAGGGAATTCTGCCTTGGGGGGAAAGCGCCTTTTTTATTCATGGGACCGAATTCCGCCCTCGTGCAATCGGATTCAAAGATTTTTGCCCGATTGAGGGTCTTGCGGATTAGGCTTTGCTCGCATAGAATGTTGATCTACCTATTGGGGCGCCGTACCCAAGTGGCTAAGGGAGAGGTCTGCAAAACCTTTATGCAGCGGTTCGAATCCGCTCGGCGCCTCCACCTCCCTCAATGGCTTATAGCAGTTTCCTTCCCCCGCGTCCTGAATCGCTTTCAGCACGATAGTGGTTGTTCCGACTCCCGAATGGGTCCCAAGCAGAATCAAGTGGGATCTTACGTCCAGACCGGTTTCCGGTCCATTACATCCAAGGCAGTGGCGTTCCGAAGTCTGGACCGGCACGATCCATCCGGATGCAACTTCCGGGGCATGTCGAAGTTTCCCTTGAATCCTAAGGCGTCGCAGAGAGCCAGACCTTGATGGTCCACACCACCACAACCGTGAGGGCGACGAAGAGCAAAACAACCCCGATCATCCAGTATTTGCGCTGCGCTTCGATGCGCTCTGTTTGTTCGGTGATCTGAGATTCCAGGTCGTGCAGTGCCGCTAAGGCGCGCTGGACCATCGGCAGATGACCCAATCGGAAGATGGCATAGCTGCCGAAGGTCAGCCCCGTGGACACGGCGACAAACTCGATCACATTGTCTATGCGATAACCACCCCTTTGGTTCTCCAACCAAACGGGGACGCAAAACGAGAAAATCCAGACCGTGAGCGCCCAACCCCAGAGCCACCATTCGAACGTGCCGTGAAAAAAACTCAGCTGTTTCCGTACCAGGAGGGCCACGTTCTCGTCGGGATCGGCGAGCGTCCGCAACTCACGGAACACTCGTAAGCCGAGGACGAAGAGGCCCAAGGTGCACACGGTCAATCCGGCGTGCACCGCCAACCAGCCGCGATGAGACACGGAGCCCGCGAGGTTCAGGACGTTGAAGATCTCGGCGACTGCCAACATGACGAGGAATGTCCAGAGATTGACGCGCAGCATGGGCCATCCGCATCGCACGCTCTTCTCCAGGATACGGTTGATCATGTTCCCATCCAGCTTCAGTTCCTGTTGTTTGCCCTTGTTCCAGAGCGATTGAATCTGTTCGTCGTTCATATGAACGCCTCCTCACCCAAGCCCTTTGCTTCCAGCGCGTGACGGAGGCGCTCTTTCAAGCGCACGAGTCGCACGCTCACGTTGCTCCGGCTTATGCCCGTGATTTCGGAAATTTCATCGTAACTTCTTTCCTCAAGGTGGAGCAGCACAATGGCGCGATCCAGGGACGGCAGTTCCTGGATGCATGCCCGTAGCAGCGCAACGTCTGGTGCGGGGGACCGTGTCTCGACCGCCATGCTGCCGAGTTCCGCTTCATACCCATGAGTGAGGTCGGGCCGCCGAGCAGCGCGGCGCCGCTCGATCAAGGCGGTATTGAGCGCCACTTTGTACATCCAGGTTGTGAAACTGGATCGCTCGCGGAACGAAGCACAGGAGCGCCAGAGTTGCAGCACCATTTCCTGAAACAGATCCTGGCGGTCCTGGATGCTCCTGCCGTATACTGAGCAAATACGGTGAAGGATGCCCTGGTGGGCTTCCACCAACTCCACGAACTGCTGTCGGGTCATCTGGCTCGTTTGCATTGCTGCCTCTACGTAGTTCTCGCACAGGTTAGTTGCCGACCATACAGGAAAACTACACCTCCACTGATATGCACTCAATATTCGCCGAATTTTGAGCACTTGAACCTCATTCATTCGGCCACATTAAGTCCGGCCGCCAGCCAGAAGTGCACAGTGAGATTTGGACGGAGTCGGCATAGATGGTAAGATTTTTTCAAAGCAAAAGGCTCAAGTCCGGCTTGCATGCGAAATGAAATGGCTCGCTCAAAGAGCGCCACTCCAATCCCGAATCAGCGCAAAAAGGGACTTTGGTGACTATGCAAAACTCGATCGAAGCTGAGCAGGAAAAGTCAGACAATATACAAACTCCTGTCGTTAATGATTTCACGATTCAGGTGGCTACGGTCAACGGATCGGGCAGTCAATCGGCCAATAACGTGCTGATGCGATCGATTTTCCGCATGGGGGTGCCGGTCAGCGGCAAGAACCTCTTCCCTTCAAACATCTCGGGTCTGCCCACATGGTTCACAATCCGGGCGAACAAGAACGGCTATCTCGCACGCAAAGCAGAAATTGATTTCGTGGTGGCCATGAATCCGCAGACCGCCCGCGAAGATGCCCTGTCCGTGGTGCGGGGCGGGGCGCTGCTGGCTGATGCGGCACTGGGATTGAAAAACCTGAGAAGCGACATCAGCTGTTATGAAGTCCCATTTTTAACCCTCGCTTCCCAGGTCAGTCCTGATTCCAAGCTGCGCAGGCTGCTCTCGAACATGATTTATGTCGGCGTTGTGGCACAGCTTCTCGGGATCGACCCCGCAGAGGTGGAAAACGCGATCCGGAAGCAATTCGCCGCCAAACTGAAAGCAGCCGAAGTCAACATCAAGGCGATGAGGCTGGGGATTGAGTTCGCTCAGGCCAACCTGGTCAAGAGCGATCCTTTTAAAGTGGAGAGGATGGAGAAGACCCGGGGCATGGTCATTATCGACGGCAATGCGGCGGCTGCGCTGGGCGCGGTGTTCGGCGGATGCACGGTCGTCACCTGGTATCCCATTACTCCTTCGACTTCTCTTGTAGAGCAGATGATCGCCTATATGAAGAAGTACCGGATCGATGGCGCTACGGGCAAACCCACCTATGCTATCGTGCAGGCGGAAGACGAACTGGCTGCAATCGGCATGGTCATCGGCGCCGGATGGGCCGGCGCCCGTTCCATGACCGCCACCTCGGGACCGGGCATCTCCCTGATGTCCGAATTTATCGGACTTGCCTATTTTACCGAAGTGCCGGCCGTCATCTGGGACGTCCAACGCGTAGGCCCTTCCACCGGACTTCCAACCCGGACGAGCCAGGGCGATATTCTCTCGACCCAACTGCTGAGCCACGGCGACACCAGACACATCATGCTCATCCCGGCTACCGTAGAGGAGTGCTTCCGCTTTGCCCAGGAGGCCTTCAACCTTGCCGAACGGTTCCAGACTCCGGTTTTCTGCATGAGCGATCTGGATCTGGGGATGAACAACTGGATGGCGGAACCGTTCAAATACCCGAGCGATATTCCGATCGAGCGCGGGAAGGTTCTTTCCGCGGAGGATCTGGCTAAACTTGGCGGTTTCGCCCGCTATTCGGATATCGACGGCGACGGCATCCCGTACCGCACCCTCCCCGGCACCCCTCACCCATCCGCAGCCTATTTCACACGCGGTAGCGGGCACAACGAGCGCGGCGACTACACGGAGCGTCCGGAAGATTACGTAAATCTGATGGACCGGCTGGCACGGAAAATCGATGGCGCCCGTTCTGCCGTTCCGGCGCCCATTGTCGAAAGCGGCAAAGGCGCGGAGATAGGAATCATTGCTTACGGCACGACCCACCATGCGATCGCCGAGTGCCGCGATCAGCTTGTCGCAGAAGCCGGCATTGCGACCGATTATCTGCGGATCCGCGGCATGCCGTTCAACGCCGATATAGGGTCCTTCCTCTCCGGGCACCGCCGCGTCTATGTCGTGGAGCAGAACCGGGACGGGCAGATGCGCAGCCTGCTGGCGCTCGATTATCCGCAGATGTCCACCCGGTTGCGCACGGTGCTTCATTACACCGGTATCCCCATCGACGCCCGCACCATAACCCAAAGCATAATCGCGCAGGAAAAGGAGAGCCAGTAACGATGGCCACAACGACTGAACCGCAAAAGCCCAAAGGCAACACCAATCGCATCGGCCTCCTGATGCAGGATTACAAAGGCAAGGACTCCACACTCTGCGCCGGCTGCGGTCATGATGCGATCACGAGTCAGATCATCCGATCGTTTTTTCAGTACGGCGTGGAGCCCCAGCGGGTGATCAAGTTGTCGGGCATCGGATGTTCCTCGAAGACCCCGGCCTACTTTCTGAACCGTTCCCACGGTTTCAATGCCGTGCACGGCCGCATGCCGACGATCGCCACCGGCGCCATCCTGGCGAACCGGTCATTGATCGCCATCGGGGTGAGTGGCGACGGCGACACCGCATCGATCGGAATGGGGCATTTCGTGCACCTGCTGCGCCGCAACATCCCGATGATTTACATCATGGAAAACAACGGCGTTTATGGGTTGACCAAAGGGCAGTTTTCCGCAACTTCCGATATCGGATCCACACTCAAGACCGGGGTGGTGAACGATCTGCCGGCCATCGACTGCTGCGCGCTGGCGATCGAGCTCGGCTGCAACTATGTCGCCCGCTCTTTCGCCGGCGACCCGAAACAGCTGGTCGCCTTGCTGGAGGGAGCTATCGGCCACCGCGGAACGGCTTTCCTCGATGTCATCTCGCCGTGCGTGACGTTCAACAACCACGACGATTCCACCAAGAGCTACAAGTACGCGCGTGAATCGGAGGAGCTGCTGCACGAGGTCAGCTTTGTTCCTTTCTACGAACCGATCGGCGTGGATTATGACGAAGGTGTTGCCAAGGTGGTGGAACTACACGACGGTTCGCGCATCACTCTGAAAAAGCTCGAGCGTGACTTCAATCCGGGGAGCCGGCTGGATTCGATGCGGCTGCTGCATGAATCAAGGGAGAAAGGCGAATTCCTGACCGGCCTCCTATTCATCGATCCTGGGAAACCGTCCTTCACCGAATTGCTCAATATGCCTGACGAACCGCTGGGGCAACTGCCGGCGGAGCGGGTGAGGCCCTCCGCCGCGGCGCTGGACGAGATAATGGATGCCCTGAGGTAGACTGTAAAGGGGGACATCCCTGGTCTTCGGTTGCTCGCGGCCGTCGCAGCAAATCTGCGAGGCTGCAACATAAAGCAGTCCGCGCCGGCGCCATAATGCACACAGGCTTGGCGAGGATGGTGTGAAAGCTCTAGGCATCCTTTCCTGCCCGCTCACCTTCCGGGTGCGCTCCTCCGTGGCTGGTGGCTATTGCAAGGGGTGATGCGCCGAGGTTATTCTCTCGATCATGCGGTGAGCGCGGCTGGGGTCCCGGGCTTGCCGGGCATGGAGAACAAGAGGGAAAACCTATGAAGAAGCTCCTTTTCGGACTGGTACTGGTTTTCGTTCTGACAACGAGTGCCACAACTGCAAAAAAAATCTACCCCTATCGTTGGGTGCGGGTCGGCTCAGGCCTTAGGAATAGCGCTGATGTGGAGAAGGTCCGAAAAATCGCGGAGACCGCGGCCCAGCATGGATTAAATGGGATTCTGCTCTCGGCAGGACTCGACTCCCTTGACCTCAAGCCGGCGCAATATCACGAGAACCTGAAGGAAGTTCGCAAAATTTGCCAAAACCTGAAGCTGGATATAATCCCGTCCTTTCTTTCCGCCGGTTACGGCGGCGCGGTGCTGTCGCACGACAAAAACCTGGCCGCGGGACTGCCGGTCAAAGATGCCCTCTTCGTCGTAAAAAACGGTGAGGCAAGGTTGCAGGCTGATCCGGAGGTACTCGTTTTGAACGGCGGATTTGAGGATGTCGGCGCAGACCAGATCAAAGGCTTCAGCTTTACCGGTGGTCCCGGGGAATTTGTGATCCGGGATCGATCCGTTCATTCGGAAGGTGCGGTTTCGCTGCGGTTTGAGAATTTCCGGAAGGCGCCGGAACAGACTATCAGCATCCGGCAAACAGTCGAGGTTGCCCCCTATCGGCATTACCGTCTGAGTTGCCTGGTCAAATCGGCAGATCTCCATCCCTCCGATCCGTTCGGAACCGGCAACTTCCAGCTCAAAGTATTGGGTGGAGTGGATAAGCGCCCGCTGCAATTCGAGAATCCGAAACTCGCTTCAAACGACGATTGGCACAGGGTTGCCGTCGGTTTCAACACCTGGGGATATGACAGGGTCGAGATTGTCCCTACCGTCACCAGGGGCGGGGACGGCCGATTCTGGATTGACGACTTGAAACTCGAAGAAATCGGATTGGCAAACATCCTGCGCCGATCCGGTACGCCGCTGACGGTGAAGGGGGATTCGAACGGGCAGGAATATTCAGAAGGGAAAGATTTTGCCGAGCTTGCAGATTCGGCCATCAATTTTCACGTGGATCACGATGGGCCATCGATCCGCATCTCCCCGGGAAGCCGGATTTCCGAAGGAGAGCGCCTGCGTGTCAGCTTCTACCACGGCACTTTCATTTACAATGACCAGACCCCGATCTGCATGTCGGAGTCAAAAGTCTACGCGATCTGGGAAACGCAGATTCGCCTGGTTCATCAGGCTCTGGCCCCGCGGTACTACATGCTGAATATGGACGAACTCCGGGTCGGCGGATCCTGTGAGGCTTGCCGGAAAAGAAAGATGACGATGGGGCAGATCCTGGGGGATACACTGACCCGGCAATTCAATATGATCAAGACGGTAAATCCGGACGCCGAGGTTTTCGTCTGGTCCGATATGCTGGATCCAAATCACAACGCCAATCCCGGGCGTAAATGGTATTACCTCGCAGAAGGGACCTACACCGAGTCCTGGAAATACATCCCGAAGGAACTGAACATTGTCTGCTGGTATTACGAGGTTCGCATCCCCAGTTTGAAACACTTTTCCAGCCTCGGATTCAAGACCATGGCGGGATCTTATTATGATGCGGACAACCTGGACAATCCGAGAGGCTGGCTCGAAGCCCTGGATGAAACGCCGGGCGCCCAAGGGATCCTTTACACAACCTGGCTGGATAAATACGATCTCCTGGGCGGGTTTGGCGACCTCGTTTCCAAAAGGGGAGAATAGTCCATCCTGATCAAAGGCATGGGCAGAGCCCACCATGCAGATCCCTATTTGTCAGGCAGACGCATTCACCAGCAGCTAGTTCCATGGCAACTCAGCCGCAAGTTGCCCTCTGGACGAGCGACTGCCGGGCGCGTCGATGCAGAAAATCGCAGCGGCGGGCTGGCGCCGAGCCTAAAATCGATGGAGGTAGGAAACTTTGAAAAACAGGCTGCGCTGGTTGTTGAAGTAAGCCCCGCTCCCGCGCACAAGCTGCTGGCTATCGAGGCCGCCTCTTTCGTACAACGCTCCGTAACCCGCATAAGCCACGGTTCCAGGCATAAGTTCATAGGAACCGAGAAAATCAAGGAGCCAACGTGCTTTTGAGTTGTCGAACTGGGCAATGCCCCGGACCGCGAAACGCTTATTAAACTGATAGGTGGTGCGTGTGTTCAGTATGTTGACGGCAAAGACACGTTCTCCAGTCGAAAGCCGCTCGAAAACATCCCGCGTGAAATATACCTGCTGATTCAGCTTGGAATTCGGCTGCAGGATGATACCGGCTCCCGCAACCATTTCTTTTCCCGGAAATGGATTCACCGGATCATAAAAGGTAGACCGCGAGAAGCTGATGTTCGACTGGAAATTGAGCCAGCGGAACCACTGCGCTCCGCCCATGGCTTCAATGCTGCGGACCTCGAACATCTGCTGAGCCCACGGCTCCCGCCCTTTGACAATATTAACTTGGAGCCTTCCCTGACGCGTGAAATTGAAGCGAAACCCACCGACCGCGATCCTCTCGAAGCCGCCCTGAATACGATCGTCGTAACCTCGAGTGAAGATGAACGGGTTGAATTTTTTGAACCAGGGATGCCGCTGTTGATCGGGGTAAAAATTAACGCCCGAATAAATCCAGCCCCCGGTGATCCCCGTGCGATTATAAAACCCGGTATCCATCTGGAAATCGCGGTCGAAATGCTCCATCTGGAATCCGCCTTCGAAGCGCTTGCTGGAATAAAAATAGGAAGATTGACCTGCCATTCCCTTCCAGGAGTCCGTGCCATCCGAAGATACCGTCTGAGTACCGATGAAAGTAGCAGACAGCGATTGGTGCTCTCCTATATGTTTGGAGACATCGCCCGCCATTACCCGGTTGTGCCCATCGCCAAATTCTGTATCTGTGAATAAGGCGCCTACATAACTGCCTTTCCCGAGGCCATAGGTCAGCCGGCCGATATTGAAGCTTTTGCGCTCGCCGAAATACGGGTCCGAACTGTCGGTTTGGCCGGGCGCTCGATCCGATGCCGATAGGGTTGCGAAGGTAAACTTACCGAGGGATCCGGTGAGTTTGAACCCGTAGAGCGGATCGATGATGCGCCGTGTGTGCACCGCGGTCGACATGTTGCCGTCTCCGCCGGTTCCTGCCAGCTCGAATGTTCCCATCCCTTCCATGAAAAAGGGGCGTTTTTCGCTGTAGAAGATAGGGTATCGACGGTTGACTTCCACCTGGAATGCATCGCTTTCAACCTGGCTGAAATCAGGCCGGATGGTTCCATCGGCGGTGATGGATGAAGTGATTCCATATTTCATGGTTAATCCGGCGTCCGCTTTCGAATCCGCATCTTCCCACTCCCCTGGTGCGGATCGAGCCTGCAACATCGAATAGGTGAAATTGGGGATAGCTTCCAGGGTAAGAGGCTGCTTCAAATCCTGCATGCTGATCGGGGCATGCCGGGTGAAAATGGATTGGCCGCGGGGTAAATCAGGCCATGACGCCGACACTCCCAGCCGGCTTACCCGTCGCCAGAAAAGCACCGCCATGGGCACATTGGCGCCGCTCTTAAAGCGGATGCTTTTAAACGGTAATCGGATTTCGACGGTATACCCTTCGGGCGTGATTCTTCCGGCGCTGTCCCAGACCCAATCGGGCGATACATTTTCGCCTGCGGTGCTGCTGGTCAAAATGTCCGCCTGGATGCCGCTGGGATTCACGAACATGTCATAGGTGCTTTGCCCGCTCCCAAGCGAATCGAGGCTCAGCCCAACCCAATCGTCATTCCACAGTGTATCCCTTCGAGCGATGGAGGTCTTGATTTTACCGGGTTCGGGATCCAGGCACCGGAATGCAAAATAGAGGTAGTTTTTGTCGTAGACGGCCCACACCTCGGTCTTTTGCGCCAGTTTTTCTCCATAAGAAGGGTTGTAGGTCAGCCACTCGCCCAGCTGAAGCGGCGGCGTTTTCCATGCTGGATCATCCAGGTTGCCATCGATCACTGGCGGGAGATCGAGGAAGGCCAGTTTCATGGGCGGCAGCTTGCGGGGTTCGGGAATAGAGGACCCGGCCGGGACTTGCTCTTGTTTTACCTGGCCAGGCTTGGATTGGCCGAGGCTGATGGAGGCCGGGCCTAAAAATAACAAAAGCATCCACGGCAGGATGGGAACAATCGGCAGGTTCGGGCGCATTCGTACGTCTCAGTAGGAGGCACTTCTATCGAGCCAAACATGTAAGACGCAATTTCGGGGCAAAAGGTTTGGGAAATCAACTGAACGTACCAAAATAGCCATCCCTATCGGTTGGCGGCAACACCATGGGATAGGGAAGGAAAAGAGGAAAAAGGGTTGAAGGCCCACCCCAAAAAGCAGGTGAGAGCGCTTTTATTCTTCAGAGCAGGCCAGCTTACATTCTGGTCCAGGTTTAGGTTCACGACGAGGTCCAGGAATTCAAGAGATTCGCAATAAAAAATGACCAAGGCAGGCGTAGGGCGGCGTGCTCCGAAGGTGCTGGGGAAATATTCTCAAAACGGCGGTGGGGGTGATTCCTAGCGTAAGAACACAGTGGATTCCTTCGCTACCGTGACCGGAATGGTCCGGCGAACTCCTGATTTGACATCGAACACGGCAAGGGCGCCGTTGGCCACGATGAGGATTTCGCTCGGGCTCAGCCAGCCCTTGGCGACGGCATTGGGAAGCCATGCCAAGCGGTTTGTAAAATCCTTACCTCCGATAATCTCGACCGCAGGGAGCCCGGCCAGGCTTTGACGAATGCGAGCCAATTCGCCGGCATCGGGTTTGCCCTCACTGGAGAGCCGGATTTCGCTCCCGGGCAGCGAGGTTGAGGCAATAGTGAGGGCAATGGAAGGGCCATCAGGAGAAAACTTCACATTGGAGGTAAAAAAACTGACATCATAGTTCAGGTTTTTATATCGGCGGTGTTCATCAAATAGAATGATGGATCTTCCGCTGCTATCGAAGATGGTCTGGTCGTTACCCTCATTGTCCCACCCGCAACATCCGCCGTCGAGGATTCGATGGATGATCGCCGCTCCCCCTTGAGCCGCATCCTGGATTTCTTCCAGAGCCTGGGTAAGCTTGCGCGCCAACCACTTCCCTGTGGTTTTTTTATAGACATGACTCGATTGGTAGGTAGTTCCGATCTGCCCTGGTATCCAATGGCTTACCACGAAGAAATCATCCAGACCCTCATCGGGAACCCAGACTCCGGCTTCCGGGCAGGTCTCGGAACAGACCCCCGTCCCGCACTCGCATTTGGGAAAGGAGAACTGGGCGATTTGCGAGGCTTGCCCGCCGGCCAGGTCGGTTTCCCAGACCCGGAAGCTTGCGGATACCGACCCGTCCACCCCTTCGGCATTCTTGATGATTCTGAATTCGTTTTCAAAACAGTACAGATGCCCACCATCGCGCGACAACGCCCATCGTCGATCATGTTCGACGGTGGCATTCTTTTGCGTCGGCGGGGGCCCTCCATCGCCGGGGAAGCGATCGAGGATCAGCGCAGACCGGCCGTTCCAAAGCCACAGTTTGCCGGATGGGAAATGCCGGTCCGGATCGCCGAACTGAATCCTGGGATCGGAATAAAACAGCATCTGGCCGCTGCGGTTTACCTGCAGATTCTCCGGGTCCAGCAAAAACTCGGGCGGAACCTTGATTTTGTTGATGGCGGTCCAGGTCGAGGGATCATATTCGACCATCTGGCCAGGCGCCTGGAGCACCCACAGACGCTTTTCAGACGGCGGTACAGCCGAAACACTGAAGGTGACAATCAGTCCGGAAAAAAAGCAGAACACGGACCAGTATCTGGTACACATGCCCGTTTCCTCCCATTATTTAATCGGCAGGTCTGCTGTGTCCGATGTGCAAAATCGGAACTGCAGGCCGGGGCGGGCTTTCAGGGAAAATCCGGTTTTCGCATGCTAAAACGTCAACTTCAGGGCAATTTGAAAAGTTCTGGGATCGCCTGCCGCCGTCATCCGGCCGAATGCCGGCAACGGGTTGGACGGGTATGCACCTGGGCCGAAAGTACCGTTCAAGGTCACCCCGTTGACATGATTCAGCGCATTAAACGCCTCGATCACGCCTTCCAAACGGATATGCTCACTCATCGAAAAAATCCGGCTCAGCCTGGCGTTGACGACGAAATAATCGAACCCCGTGCCGGCGTTCCTGGGGATGAATGCACCGTCCACGGTTGGCCTGGCGGCTGTGCCCTGGATCGTATTTGTCCCGGTCGTAATGTTAAAGGGCAGCGTCGAATAGTACTGCAGGATGCTGCTCAGCTGGAAGCCGTGGCTGAGCCGCTCCCAAAATGTGTGCGCCTTGTCCATCCCGGAGTGGATGGTGCCGTTGATTACCAGGCGATGCCTCTGGTCGTCATCGGAGCGTCCATAATCTTTCCAGATATTGAAATTGTCGATGGGCGAGCTGAAGAAAAACTCCCCGACATTATCCAGAGCCTTGGAATAGGTATAGGCGATTCGGTAACTCGCCCACCGGCCCGGTTTTTGCGTGAAAGACACTGACAAGCCGTCATAGCGCGAGTCGGCACGTGGCGAATACTGGTTGTTGTTGGCATAAGCGGGATTCGTCCGACACCCATTATTGCCGCCTGATGCCACACAGGTGGGGACATTTTGGTTGATCGACATGATCAGATGCAGCCCGCGTATATGCTGATAGCCGACACTCAAGGTGCGGCGAGCGCCGAGCTGCTGCTCGATTTCGAGGCTGCCCTGCTCGGAATAGGCATTCTGCATCCGCCAGTCCATCGTCGTGATATTGGGCAGAGTGACCCATGGTACGGCGGCGTTCAAAATGTTCGGGAACACCGGGGCTCCGTTCTGGCTTGGAGACAAGCTCACGCCGATCTGCCGGAGATTGCCGATGTCGGTGGAATTTCCCGCTGAGAGGAGTGCATTGGCAAGCGCCCGCAACGGGACGCGATCGTAATACATCCCGAAACCCCCTCGAACGATCGTGCGCCGTTTTTCGAACGGCGACCATGCAAATCCAAGACGCGGCGAAACATTGTTCCGGTCCGTCGAGATCGATTGAAGGAACTGCAGATCGTAGCGAAGGCCGAGGTTCATCGTCAGGCGAGGTGAAATTTTCAACTCGTCCTGCACGTAGAGACCGACATTCGGATTGGTTTGAACAACTAGCGGGTCGCCAAATGTCTGAGTAAATCCGGAATTGATATAGGTTCCCGCCAGGAAGTTGGCTAACGATGAAAACGAGTAGCTGCCTCGGAAGGCGCGCGGGAAGTAAATAGCAGTGTCATTGTACAGATAGTCCACCCCGACCCGAAGCGCGTGCCTTCCCGTCTGATAGGAGAGATTGTCTGCGATCTCATAGAGCTTGTTGTGACGTGCCGCAGGGGAACCCGAAAGAGTTCCGAAGGAAGCCACGCCCGAAATGCTTACGGCCGGTCCGATGGTGTCGGTGGGAGGCGCTTTCAGGCTGCTATCGGTAAACTGACCTCGTGTCTCGTTCATCATCCGTGAGGAGAGAGTCGCAACGTTGCTGACCGCAACCGTCTGATCGACATTGTCGAGTCCCGCGGACGCTGTGGCCGCGCTCAAGCCTCCAGCGCCGCGGGAATTCTTGCTCTGAATGTCGTAAAGGCTGTAGCGGAAGGATATCTGATCCATCGGGCTGAACTGATGGTCCAGTTTCGCCAAATAGTTGCTGTTGTGCACGGGGTTGGGATACATCCCGCCGGCAATGAGCGGGCCGGGATATCCTATGGCGCTCAATCTCGTGTTTATCGCAGCCACGTTGGCCGGCGTGATCGTGATGAGGCCGGATTGGTTCAACCTGCGTTGCTCGAAATTGGTGAAGAAAAAGGTACGGTCTTTGACGATCGGACCTCCGAGGCTGGCCCCGTATTGCGCCTGGGTCAGCGGAAGCGCCGTGTGAGATATCGCATTGGCGGCATTGAAGCGCTGATTGCGCATAAAGCCGTAAATGTCGCCATGGAGAGAATTCGTACCGCTTTTGGTTACCATGCTTATGTAGCCGCCTAAAGCACGGCCGAATTCGGCCTGCCCTCCGTTGGTCACCACCTGAAACTCGTGGACGACACCGAGGCCGTAAAAAACGCCGCTGAGCCCGGCGGCATCGTCGTTTGCCGAAAGTCCGTCCACGATAAAGCTGTTTGAAAAATTCCGTTGACTACCGATGGATATGCCTTGCCCCGGGACCGCAGAGGTTTCCGCGAAGAGCTGATTGCTCGCCGTGTTCGTCGGAGAAACTCCCGGAACCATGATGGCCAGGTCGATGAAGTTCCGACCATTGAGCGGAAGGGTTTGTACCTCCATTTGCGACACGGTTCCGGCGATCTGGCTCCGGGCCGTCTCGAGAACCGGACCCTCGCTGTCGACCAGGATGGTCGTGGAGCTAAATCCGATTTTGAGCTGGATGGGAAGTTCCAGGGCTGCCCCTACCGTGAGTTGCACCATTCTCGTCGTATTAGCAAAGCCTTGCTGGCTGACAGCGATTTCGTAGGGCCCCACCACAAGATAGGGGAACCGGAACCTTCCCTCCCGGTCCGTTTTGGCGGTGCTGGTGCGATTCGTGTCGGTCTGGCGGGCGGTGATTTCGGCGCCTGCCACCATTGCTCCACTCGGATCAGTCACCCACCCGCTCAAACTCGCAAGATGGATACTTTCCTGCGCAGAAATAGTGTAGGGTTGAACCGCTCCAATTGTGAGTGTCCATGCAACCGCCGCTATCCATCCATATTTCATTTTGACTTTTCTCATGAAAGACCAACCTGATTGCATTCATGCCTGTCCCCTTGGAGCTATCGGGAAGATCTCGTCGGAAACTGCAAATAATCCGACCAATAAGAGCCTTGCGGGAGGTTTCTGCTCCAAAGGGGATGATGGATCTGAATCAGTTCAAATGGAGGGGGGCGGTCTTTCGAAAAGAGCCGACTCTATTGTGGCGCATTTAATGGCGGAAGCAGCATAAACCCGAAGGAGAGTGTTCTGAGCAACTTGACCGATGACGATCTGGACAGGAACCAACGCTAACGCGACTGCCCCGGGCAAACTGGGTCGCTCATTGCAGCCCCTGGGGCATGCCGGCGCAGCAGTCCATGCAGGACCGGGCTGGTGGGCATCTCTGCCCGCGCGGCAGCTGCAGTTTTTTGAGCCGGCGCAACATTCCATGCCGCAGGAGGCGGTCCGGGATTGCAGAAGGGGGGCGATTCCACCGATGAAGGGCATCCATAAGGCCAGCGAGAGGATGCCTGCCCCGGCGAATTGGAGAAGCCGAGCCGGAAAGCGGCAAACCGAAAGGGGCTTTATCCGTTCGTGAAAAATTCCAATAGCCGGATTGGCGCAGCTGAGTTCCATTAAGGGGCTGGATCCCGATAGGGTGAATTCAAACCTCATGTGGCCGTGCAGCCACCCACATTCAGTGCTTTTTCACCCTTGAAGTTTTGAGTCACCCGATGCTTCTTGCTGGCATTATGACATTGAATTTCAGAAATTTCAAGGAATGGCCTTTCCGGCTCCCGGAGCGAATTAACCGGGGCAAAGAAAAGTCCGAAATATCGTTGGAAAGCGGCGCCGAAGCGCAGCACTCAAAAAATGTTGCGCCGCTCAACATGTCGCATCGGAGGCGCTAGCGAGTTCCGAGACTGAATCTCGATTAGCGCGGGTTGCAGGGGACCGGTTTGGCTCCACCGCACCTGGGAGAAATGGACTTGGCTGATTTCAGCAGTGGTTCTACCGCCTCGAGTTCCTCACCGATCACCTTCGGGATTCTTCAAATGACGACCTACCTACCCAAGATACCAGGCTATTCTGATAGCGCCCCTCTAGGGGCCTATGTAGGTCGTACGTGTCGAAACAAAACTGTCGAAATACTCTGTCCCGGAAACTGAGCTGGGCGAGCCTTGGGGTCCGAGATTGACTGATTTGAGAGTATAGGATCCGGTATTCAAGCCGCTCAATGTCTGTTTGGCCGATCCATCTATATAGAGCGTGGAGGCCGCCGATGAAGACGACTGCCAGGCGATTTCAATCGGATGATAGGCATTGCTGATCGCATACCAGTTCGTGCTCGAGGTGCCGCCCGAAGTGGCGACAACCTCCCGGATCTGGAATTGGTTGCCGCTGCGCCGCATCTGCACGCGGAAGACTGCGGTGCCCGACGAGTTAAATCCTATGAACAAATCCTGGGGCGTAGACGAAATCGACACACCATTCGGATTGAAATAGAAACGGGCGTGATAGCTGGTTTCGTTTGTCGGCGTGTTGTCCTTCACATATCCGGAAGCTCCGCCACTGATAACCGCCTTCATGCCGTAAGATCCTGCCCGCAGGGCTGAAGCAGCAACGCTAATGCTTGAGCCGGAGCCCGCTGCGGAAGACCAGGCAGCGAAATTGCCGCTTTCAAAGCCATCCGAGAAAATCGCATTCGAGGTCACATTTACGGTGACACTGCCGCTTGCACTCCAGCTTCCGGCTGCGTTGCGAACGCGCACATAAAGCGTCCGGCTCCCGGCCGCCCACCCTGTGGTTGAAATCGTTGTTTGCACCGCTTCGGAGGTCCCGTTGAAAGCGCCGTCGGTGGCGCTCATCGCCGTTCCCAGGCCGGCGCCCGGATCGGCCCCCTGATACCACTCAGCGGCCGCGACCGTTGAATTGGCGGCACTGCCGGTCGCGGTCAAAGTTATCGTGGTTGCGCCGGCGGTTGGATTGGGGCTTGCAGCGATCCCTGAGATTGTTGGGGCGGGAGGCGCTGTAATGCTTAAAACCACACTGCCGGCCGTGCCCCATAAGCCTGCAGCATCCTTTGCGCGGACATACAAGGTGCGATTGCCGACTGCCCATCCAACGGTAGAAACGCTTGTCCTGACCTGCTCCGATGCACTGTTAAAAGCGCCGTCGGCTGCGGTCATGGGAGTTCCAAGCCCGGCACCCGGGTCCGTCCCCTGAAACCACTCCGCAGCCGCGATGGTTGAATTGGTCGAGCTGGCAGTTGCGGTCAATGTCACCGTCGTCACACCCGCCGTAGGATTGGGAGTGGCGCTGACGGTGCTTACCGTCGACTTCGGAGCACTGGTCACATTCAAGACCACGCTTCCGCTCGAACTCCATATGCCAACGGCATCTTTTGCGCGTACGTACAGGGTGCGATTGCCGGTCGTCCAACCGGAGGTTGAAATGCTCGCGGTCAACGCTTCCGAGGCACCATTGTATGCCCCATCAGCGGCGCTCATCGGGGTTCCGAGCCCGGTTCCGGGGTCGACTCCCTGATACCATTCAGCTGCTGCGATCGTGGAGACATTGGAACTGGCGGTAGCCGTCAGTGTTACCTTAGCCGTGCCATTCGTCGGGTTCGGGGTGACATTGACTCCGCTGACTGCCGGCGGATTCTTGAACAGGGAGAAGCTCGCGCTTGTCAACAGCCCCCATTTCCCGGCCGCATTCCGGCCATGCATATGAACTGTGTGTGTGCCGTCGGCCAACTGCGACAGCGTCGTCAAAGAAATGTCGGCATTGATGCTTTCGGTGAGCGAATTGAAGGTGCCATCCGCGGCCAGCATGGCGTTTCCGGATCCATCGGGCCCAAGTTTGTCGATGAAATATTCCGCCGAAGCGAGCGTTGATGCGCCATCGGTCAATGAAGCAGCCAAGTGCACCGGTGCGCTTCCGCTCGCGGGGCTGGGAGTTGCGCTTGCGCCGGACACAACCGGGCCGCTGCTCATATAGTTGTATGCGGCAAGGTCGTTGATACGCCCGTATCCGAAAACGTTATCCGGGCCGGTGGTTCCAAGGTCGACCGCGGAATTGATGAGGGCCTGTTCCTGCTGCACTGCGGTGAGAGCCGGGTTTGCGCTCAATAGCAGCGCCAGCGCCCCGGCCACATGCGGCGACGACAGCGACGTACCGCTGACGGTGTTGTACAAACCGTAGAGATCCGTGGTTGTGATGTTCACCCCCGGAGCCATAACCTCGGGGAAAATCGCCTGGGACTGGCCGCAGGTTGTGGGACCGAGGCTGCTGAAGGATGCAAGTACGTCGTTGTTATCGACCGAGCCGACAGCGAATGCTTCCGGGTAGTTGGCCGGGCTGGCGCTCGTAGAAGTGCCCGGACCGAAGTTACCGGCGGCAAATACGGGAAGGATGCCGGAGGCGCGGAGGGCCTTCAAGTCAGGCTGGAATTCCAGATTGCATCCCGGGGCCCCATAAGTCCAGGAGTTGTTGACGACATCCGGAGCATCGGCGGTGTTCGGATTTCCGTCCGGGTCGAGGATCCATTGATAGGCCCGGTGTATGGCGGTCGCGGTCGACGAGCCAGCATCGTTGAAGATCCGGGCAGCGATCCAGGTCGCCTGGGGCGCCACGCCGATCGAGCTCCCGCTCGCGTCCCCGCCGACCATGACTCCCATCGTCGCGGTGCCGTGACCGCTGAAATCCGTGGGAGTGGTCGGGTGCTGCCCATAAGGGTCGAACCAGCTGTTGGTGCCGCCGCGGTATTTTGTGGAAAGATCCGGATGCGTGACATCAACTCCGGTATCCAGATTGGCAATGACGACCCCTTGCCCCTGCAATCCGATGCTCCAGAGAGCCGGCGCATTAATTGCAGTCAGATTCGGCTGAGGCGCACCGGCGGCAGGGACTGCGACAGGCACAATGAAAATCTGGTCGGGAGTGATCTTGTCAACATCGGGGCGTGCCGCTAGTTCCAGAATTGCATCCTTGGTCGCGTTCACTGAAATGGCGGATACGATCCAAAGCGATGAGAATTCACCCACCAGTCCTTGACGTTGTCTTGCTGCGAGGAGCGCGGAGAGGGCCGTCTGGGAGCCAATCGCTTTATCCTTGAGCTCCTGGACAACTGCCCTTTGGCGAGTCGCCTTGTCCGCGGAATTGATATGGGTCAGATCGGCTTGATCTTGAAGGGTAACGATTACCGGCAGCATCTGACCGGACGGCAAGGAATCAAGCGCGGTCTGAACCTCGGGATCGATTTTCGCGGCTCTGGAGGCGGGGGACTGAGCATTGGCCCGGAGCGAAAGCAAGGAAAACATCAAGCTGGCGATTGCGAATGCTGCCGTTTTGACTCTCATCGGTCCATTCCTCACTCTCAGCGCGCTGCAATGTGTTCGAGGCGCAAGTCGCCAATTAAAACCGAAACGGGAGCACCCCGCTTAAGGACGTCGCGACTGTTGGGATACAACATGAAATAAGTTGTGTCTTTTTTGAGCTTCTGATGCTTCATCATTTCCCTATGCATCGGTTCCGGGAGCATCGTGCCGGTTTCCTCCGCAATAAGGCGGGGCATCTGTTCCGCGTTTTTAAGGAGTGTTTCCGCTTTTTGCTGATCCAGGATCTTAAACCGGAAATCGATCATGCCTCCGGCGGCGGTAATGCCGATGAGGGTGATCCTGATGCCGTAAAGATCCTCCAACAGTGCAGCATTCAGGACCTGAGCCCCTCCCTGCTGGACCAGAATCTCTTGGGAAAAGGCAGCGCTGCTAAAGAGCGCGCCCATCACTGCCATGGCTATTGTCGTGCACAAAAGTATCTTTTTCATGATTCCACCTTCCGCAATTCAGTGTTCGAGGAGAATGGGTGATGCATCCATTTTTCTGAGGTTGCCTCACGGGAAAACGATCTCCCCGGGGTGTCTTGTGAATCGAAAACTGATACGGAGTGCGGTGCGCTGCAACTGCAGGCGCCGCACTCCGAATTCATTGCCGCTTTTCTAATCCGGGAGCCTATGGCCCCAGAAGCGGCGACACCGAACGCTTGGAGGCGAAGGCGTCGAAGAATTCCAGCGTGTTGCTTCCGCCGGATGTGACCGATCCAAGTCGGACTGCAGCCACGGAACCTGCGCCGGCAGTCAGGGTCTGCGAGAGCGCACCATTCACGTAGAGCTGGAGCGTGGCGCCAGACTGCCAGACCACTTCGATGCGATTGCTGGCATTGTTGTTGACATTGACCCACGCAGCGTTTGCAGTCGCGCCCACCTGGATCTGCACCTGTGGCTGTGTACCATTTCGGCGGTAGCGCACATGGAAAAGTTGCGTCCCAAAGGCATTGGACGTGGCGCCGGCAAAGATATCCTGGCCGGTGGACGCGTTGTTGTTGGGATTGAAGTAGAAGCGTGCATCAAAAGTACCCGTGGCAGGGCTGGCAGCCGTACCGAAGTTATACTGCACGTAGTTGGTGTTATTGCCCTGCGCCTGCAGGCCCAGAGTGCCCACCAGTGCCGCAGCAGCTGCTACATTCAGGCGAGCGGCGCTATTGGTCGAAGCGCTGGACCAGCCCCACGGCGAGCTCCCTGTCTCGAAGCCATTGGAGAAGATGGCGTCCGGCACGACAACCAGAGTAACACTGGTGATTGAGCTCCAATTGCCCGCAGCGTCGCGGACGCGCGCACCTATGGTGTAGGTGCCCGTGGCCAGCGTGCCAACCGGGATGGCGACGGTGAGCCCTGTGAAGTATGTACCTGCTCCAACCGCCGGAGCTGTCGTACCTATCCAGTACTCGCCGCCAGCCACACCACTGGCAAGGCCGGAAACCAGAGGATCAGCGGCCCCGATGACCGTCAGGGTCACCGAGGTGGCCCCGAGAGTGGGATTCGGCGCAAGGGTAATGCCGGTAAGCGTTGGCGCCGTTTTATCGATGAGAAGCACCGTCGTGCCGGTCGCCCCCCAGTTGCCGGTTGCGTCCTTGCCGTGAACATAAATGTTGTGGTTGCCCGCGCTCAGCTGGTAGATGGTCGTGAGCGGGATATCTGCGTACCCGTTCTCGGCCGTGCTGTTGAATGAGCCATCGCTCGCAACAAACGGGAAGCCGGTGCCGTTAGCCCCAACGGTGTCGATGAAGCCTTCAGCGGCGGCGATGTTGGAGTTTCCGGTGGTGGTGTCGCTGAAGCTGGCCGTCACTCGCACAACGGCGCTGCTCGAGTTCAGCGGCAGCCTTCCATTGTTCGGATTGGGTACCGCATTCACGAGGGAGGCTGCAGGACCAGCCTTATCCAACAGGAGGTTCATGGGGACGAAAGCGCCCCAATTGCCGAGCGAATCCCGGCTGCGAACTGAGATTGAGTGTGGCCCGGCCGAAAGCGCATTGACGGTCGCAGCAGAAATAGTGGCGGTCAAGCTCGCCACCGGAGCACCAGTCGTGCTCACTGCCATGGGAACAGCGGATCCTCCATCGATAGCGTATTCTGCTGCAGCGATGTTGCTGTTGCCGGTTGTTCGGTCATCGCCGGTGGCGCTCAACGCCAGGTTAGCGGTGCCGTTGCTCGGATTGGGTGTAAGGGTTAGAGCAGAAGTTACCGGTCCAGCCTTATCAAGATTCAGGACGGCGGAGTTCAACGCTCCCCATTTGCCGGTCGCGTCTTGTCCGTGCACATATAGGGTGTGGTTTCCGGATCCCAATGACGCCAAGAGCGCCGTGGAGAGCGTGGCGTTGACGTTAGCTGTCGCCGAGCCAAACAAACCACCCATGGCTGTTCCTGTTCCACTGGTCGTGTCGATGAAGTATTCCGCCGCCGTGACGGTCGATGAGGAACTGGAGATCGAGGCACTTAATCCGACGCTGACGCTGCCGTTGCTCGGATTAGGAGTAAGCGTCGTTGCGCTCGTTGTTGGCCCGGTCGCAACAGTGCCGGTTCCGGCTGTGACGAAGGTGAGCATCCCACCAAAGCCGGCTCCACCGTTGTTGTGCAGCATCAGGTTTCCATCATAGACTGCGAACTTGCTGTCGCTCGTCGCTGCTGAGGGAATGGTGGCGATAGCATCACCGGTTTGGCCGGGCGCGAGAGATTCTGCCACGACGTTGTGGGTTAAGGTGGGGAGAAGGCTCCCGTCCTTGGCAACGAAGTTCTGCCGCAGGCCCAGCGCTGCCATCGAATGGTTTTTGATGCCAGCGTTCACATAACGCAACAGTAATGCATTCCCGGCTGAACTGGGAATCGGGTCGGTGGCCGGATAGGCCTTGCCATTGATCAGGAAATACTTCGGGGCATAGTTGCGCATGTCGAAAGCAGCCGGCGTTGAGCTGCCATTCAGCGCAGGATCGATTTCGCTGAGCACCAGCAATGCCTCGTCGACGAAAGTCGTAGCCGCATTCGCATAAGCCTGTGTCAGGATCGCGGTGCCGGCACTTGTGGGCCGCACGATGAGAGCGCCGTAAAGGCCCATCGCCGCCTGATGTTGGGCATTGGCAAGAAGCCCCGCCTCATACAGGAATGTGCCGGGATTCGCGGCTGTGAAGGTATAAGACTTCGCCCCTCCGGCCGCAGCGCCGGTGGTGTCCGGAACCATACCTTGCCCCTGGAAGAGTATGCTGGAGGCTTCCGTAAGCGTATTGTGGAGATTTACCACCACCGTTTCGCCCTGGTTGACTATCAGCGCCGGACCGCCGGGAAACGTCAGTGTATCGCCCGCGCCAAACGTATAGCCCCAGACGGCCACGGTTGCCCCACCGGGCAAGGTGGAAGTGCCCGCTTTGGCATATAGATCAAACGTGCGGGTCGATCCCGCCAATGTACCGGTCGTGGCCGGCAGGGTTGTCGCCAGCGCATCACCCCGGCTTACGCCGATGAACCCGATCACTGCCGCAATCACCAGGAGCAGGGCGCCGATTTTTTGCTTGTGCCGTTCTTTAAAGTTCATAGAGATCTCCTTGTTTCCTGCGGTGTCCTCTCAATTGACTGGGCAAGAGTTCGGTAACGGTGGATTGACCCTCAGGTAAGTGATGGGTCCGGACATGTTCACCCCCCACGATGTAATCTGATAGAGGGCGTGGTTGTGAGCGATGATGTAATACTCACCGCACTGGTTGAGCGTCGAGGCGCCCGGGGGCAGCGGGCCAGTCTGGTTCAAGTAGGGGCTGCCGCTGAAGAATTGGCCGAAGACCATATTGGCCACATCCGGTATAGTCACGGGGACCGGCGTTCCCGGCGAATAGCTTTCCGCGTCGTACCATTTGAAGATCACATCCCAGGTCTGGCCGGGACCGATATTTACGGAGAATTTTTCAAAGGAAAGATCTTCACCCGCGGGTCCTGCCAAGGGTTTTCCATCCCGGCCAATGATCAGGCCGTTCTGCCCATGCGGATGGAAAGGGTAATCCTCGGAACCAACATTGAGGAAGTGGTTCCGTCCTGGCAGAGGATGGGATACCGAGTTGTAGGGGTGAATCAGCGCCAGGGCGCCATAGGGCTGGGTCGGCACCCAATCGGCATAGTTTGGCGCAATGCTGTCGGGGAATCCGCGCCCGTTCAGCAGCCAGTAGCGCGCGTGGTAGTTGTTCAGATTGAAAGGCGTTCCCGATTCAACCGCCTGATGCTGGTAGGGGTCGATTTCGGAGAGGAGCGTCATAAACTCCTCCGAAGCCGTGAACTGGCTGTCGGCACGGTTGTAGGCAAAGGTTGCGCCCATCGTGGGACGAACAATCAGTGCGCCAAACAATCCCATTCGCACCTGCTTCTGAGGCAGAGTGCCGCTTTCGTAGATATAGCTGCCAGGCTCGCCGGCAACGAAGCTATAGGTAACGCTTCCAGTATTGGCTGGAGCCACATTGGTCAGAGACGTGAGGGAAGCAGGGTTGTTGCTGTCCGTAAGCTGCGGCTGCGCCGGGACACCATTGGCCAGGACATTCGTTTGTCCCGGGAAGATAATCGACACATCTTCCGGAAGGCGATTTTGCAGGATAACAGTGACGTTATCGCCCTGATTCACGCACAGCACCGGACCCGGGTGCTGAAAGGCATCGTTCCCGTTGGCGTAACTCCACATATACATCGTGTTGCCATCGGGCAGGATGATATAGCCGTCCTTCGCGGTCAGGGTAAAAGTGGGGTTCGGGCTGGTGCCCGTGGTGCAAACCACGCCGTTGACAGGCGGCGTCGTCTGAGCCGCCGCCGGATTGTCGACCACAAATGGGGCGCACAACACCAGAGCCACTACCAGTGGTCTGAATAGCCCCAACCGAATTCGTTTCAGAGTCGTTATGTTCATTTTCAGCTCCTTTTCTCGAATCATCGGGGTGTTATGCCCCTGTGTCGTTGGGGTATTGTTGAGGTGGCAGGGTGCCGGCCGCATAAACGCGGATTTCCGTCATCTGCCCGCCGAACCCACCGCCTGCCAGATTGTTGGCCCGCTCATAGTTCCGGTTGTAGAGAATGTAAGTGTCATACCCGGGCCCCGTTTTCGGAGGCGCGGTGAAAAGGGCGTCGATGCTCTCGCCCGCTCCGAACGAGAGCGTGTTGGCCTCGTAGCTCGTGTCCGTTCCATCGCGGCCGCGCATCGGCGTGGCATCCTTGCCGACAACTCTCATCTTGATCCCCGACAGCGTCATGGCGGCCTCTTTGAAGCCGAGGTTTGCGAAGCGCAAGAGCACCTTGTCACCGGCGTTGCATGTCACAAGGGAAGAGTGTGGCTGGTACTGGAGATCCGGTCTGCCCGCAGGCGCAACGAGGTCACCCTCCGCTTCCCGCGCTACAGAAAGGGCGTGGAGCGAGCTGGGGCCGTCAATCGGGGCATTGGGAACAAGTGTGTCCGGATAAACCCGCCCGTTGAGCAGAGCGAAGTCGGCATGATAGTCGCTCCATTCCGGCAACTGGATATGAGCGTCGGCCCAATGGGCTTCGGCCCAGACTTCGCTCAAAAACATTGCGAACTCACGGTCGAAACGGGTCGCCGGATCGTTGTAGGCATAGTTTCTGCCTAAGAGCGGCCGGACAAAGACCAGGCCCGTCATGCCCATGTGGACATGCTCGACGTCCTCAACATGGCAGTGGAACATGTATGTTCCGGGATCTCGCGGACGGTAAGCGTACGTGAATGTCCGTCCTGTGGGCACCGAAACCGATCCGGTCGGCTCGCCATCGAAGAACGGGATCACGTTGCGAAAACCATGCCAGTGGATTGTGTGCGCATCAAACAGGTCCGGCCTCAGGGCCAGTCCCAGATTGGTCAGCTGTATTCTAAAATCTTTTGGGGCGGCCGGATTAAACTGATCAAGCCAGAAAAACGGTGCTGAATGCTGGGCCTTGTTCTTTTGCAGGCTCAGCTGCGTGGCATTGAGCCCGGTGACATTCCGGAACCCGAAGATGTAAGTCGTGAAAGGAGACGGAGCGTTGGAGTCCGGATGGAACGGCGGAATTCCCGGGCTTATGGGCAGACTGATAAACCCGTCCGTCCCGGCAAAGAAAAGATCGGGCGGGGTATCCGCAGCCTGTACGACCGCGGCGGGAGCGAGCACCCCGGCAGCAATCTTCGGCAGCATGGTCGCCCCAACCAGTGTACCCGCCGTCGACCTGAGAAATCGCCGTCGGCTGAGCGGATGATTTAGCTTTAGGTTACGCATTGATTGATTTCCTCCTGAATTTTCCTGGAAAGCTGATGGGGGGCGCATTTTCAGGATGCGCCCCCCGACTGGTTCCTGGTTTAGGGCAATGTTCCGCCGCTGAAGTTGTCGATCCGCGCTCCGGTCGGAAGTTGCACGCCGATCCGGCCGGTGCCGGCGAAGGCCGAGGCCGCGGTGCTGCGTCCAATATAGGTGGTCGTCGCCCCTGCGGTTCGCCACACGTCCACCGAGCCGTCGGCATTGGCCACCGCGGTCAAAGTGTTTCCGTTCGCGAACGTCGCCGCGAAGGTACCTTGCGATGTAAAGGAACCGCCGGTGTTTACCGTTGTCTCCACGATGACCTGAGTGCCGGTGGTTCTTACGCGGATGAAGTTCTGCGCAACTCCCAGCGTTACGGTCCCGCTCGCCTTCAGAATCAGGCTGTCCCCGTTCAGGGTTGTGTTGGCGATCGTGAAAGCTGCACCTTGTTTGGCGCCGAATCCCGAGGTTGGGACATTCCAGTATGCATTGCCAGGCAGAGTCGCGTTCGCGAGACCAGTACTGGTGTTACCCGGGGTGGTGTCGACAATTCTGATTGCCGCGACCCCAGCGGCAATCACCTGGCTCCAGTTACTGCCGAGCGTAGTGGCGTCGGCGCGGTTGAAGTTGTCGAGCACCGCCAGCGTCGGCAACGGAATTGCAATCGTATCCGTGTCCGTCGCACTGTTATTGCCCGGAACCGGATCTATTGCGCCTGCGGGTGGTGCTACCGTGGCGGTATTCGAGACGGAACCGGTCGCTGTCGCAGAGACCGTTGCATTCAACGTGAGGGTCGCGCTGCCGCCCACCGCCAGATTGACCGTGGTGTTGATATTGCCGCTGCCGCTGGTTGTTGTACAGCCTGAGCAAGTCCAGGCCGCGCCTGTAAGTGCCACAGGCAGGTTGTCTGTCACCGTTGCTCCAGTGATCGCATCGGGACCGGCGTTCGTAACCACGATGGTGTAAGTTATGGATCCACCGGCGTTGATTGTGGTCACGCCATCGGTTATGGCGATTCCAAGGTTGGCCGTCGGGGCGGGGATCTCATCGGCGCCGATGTCGTAGCCGCCCCAAGCCGGACGGCCCTGACCATCAATATCAAAGGATGGAGCGCCGACCCCGCTCTTGCTTGCGGCCCCTGAGTTGTAGGCGGGAGACGAATTATTTATATGATAATCTCCCATCAGGTTCGGCGGCAGGTCAACCGCCACCAGGATGGCGCCGACGAACGCGGGATTGTTCCTCCAGGCGTTGAATGCCACCGAGGTGTCGTAGGTCGCCTTCACATTCGGATTTACACCGACCTGGTTCGTCGGGGATGCAATGACTCCCTCGCCCGTTTGAATCACCGAGTTAGTCGGCGAGAGCAACGGGGCGGAATTCAGATCGGCAACACCCATGTCCCAATTGTGTATGGGCGATGCATCGCCAGTAGTACCCAGCCCGGTCACGATGCCTCCGGCGCGTGTACCTGCCCGGTTGTCCCAGAAGATGTTGTTGAACAGCAACGGATTGCTGAAGAGCGGGGAACCGCCCGGCAGCGTCGCCTGCAGCTGGTCACTGTTCAGGGAGGTGGACAAACCCGCCGGTGCCGCAGAACCATTGCTGGTGACAGCGGTCGCGGTGGTGAGGTTCTTCATGATCGTGTTGTTGTATACCCTCACGTTGGGGGCATCATTCAGGCTCACGCCGCCGCCCTCGTGGGTCGACACGTTGTTCACGATGAAGTTGTTATAGACGTTCATCGGGAAATTGCCGGCCATCAGAAAGCGAATGCCGCCGCCGTCGTCGTTGGCCAGGTTGGCCTGGACCAGATTGCTGTAGATATTGACCGGTCCGGATCCTGGCGAAAGAGCGGCCGGATTGGTCGGAAGCGCTCCGGCGATCATGATGCCGCCGCCTTCGTCGTACGACCGGTTGAAGTAGACCCGGTTGTTGCGGATCGTGCCGTTGGGGCTGTAGCCTACGGCACTGATCCCGCCGCCGTATTCCGCGGAGAAGTTGCCGCAAACATCGTTGCCCACGATCTGATAGCTATCGGCGCCGTTGAAAATTCCGATGCCGCCTGCAAGGTTGGTACCGGCATTGGCAATGACGCGATTGTAGGCAATCACCACTCCCTCGTTATGATTGTTGGTGTCGGGCGCGGGCAGATCGGGCGTCCCGATGCGGATCGTGCCGTAGGCGCCGCCGTTGTTCTGGATCACATTGTTGGTAATTTGCAGATTGCGGGCGTAGCCATTGGCAAAAATCGCGCCGCCCTGGGTGATCAATCCGGCAGGCAAGCCGGTGGGCCCGCCGCCGATGGCGTTGATGTTGCCGGGGAAGCCCTGCTGGTCCCCGCCGCGCAGGTCAAAGCCGTCAATCGACGGTGCCGTGATGGCGGTGTAAGTCGTCGGGAAGGCTCCGCTGCCGCTGCTCGGCAGGAATAGCGAGATCACCGCGCCATCATAAATGGTCTGGTTTCCGCTCCAGGTAAGCGAGCCAATCCTGGTGTACCAATCGGTCGCCACCGGGCTGTCGCCGGCGAAGGCGCCACCGTCGATGATCGAGCCGCGCACCGCACCATCGGGACTGCCTGGACCGACGCCCTGCAGCTTGACCCGCTTGGAGATGATCAGGTTCTCATAGTATGCGCCGCGCGGGTTCTGGCGGGGGTTGGCGCTCGGGTTATTAGGATAGACCACCACGAGCGCGCCGACTGGAGCGTCGTCCAGTGCGTTCTGAATTGCATGGTTCGCTGCTCCCGGGAGCGTTTCGCTCGGCCGATATCTCGGATTAGCTACACCAGGCCCAACCTCAAGAATTGTCGGGTTGTAGGCATTCGCGCCGGTGCTTCTGAGGTAGTGATAGGTCAGCCCGTTGACCGTGGTCTGTCCGTTATTGGCCGTGACCGACAGTTGGTGCGGTCCGGCGTCAATTTGCCCGTAGTTCTGTGGCGTAACCGTGATCTGCGTATTGCTCCATGTTATGTTCCAATTGCCCGGCACCGCTACACCATCGAACTTAACGGTGCCCGATCCCCGGGTGGCCCCGAAGCCCTGGCCCTTGATCGTGATGGTATCGCCCGCGAAACCGTACGGCCGGTTCACAGCGAAGATCTGCGGCGTGGCCCCATCGAGCGCACAGTTCACGGGCTGAGTTGTCTGCCCGCCGGGGAGTTGAACGGTTACACCGACCTGGGTCGGCGCGAGGTCGGCAGGAACCAGCAGGCCGGGAATCGCTTCAAACTCGGCCGCAATGGTCCGGAATTGAGGGTTGTAGTTCGGATTGAGGCGCCCCGGCGTGCCCGGATCGTTGCCAACGAACCGATACAGGTTGGCACAAACGCCAGAAGGCGTCGGGCAGTTGATGCGGTTGCTCGACGGGAGCAGTACGTCGAAGAGGCCGTTATAATCAGATTCCACGGTGGTGATCAGCCGGTCGGTGTAGTCGTAGATCCCCACAGGAGCGAAGGGAACGCCTGCCTTTTCGCCATAGTCCAAGGACTTCGGATCTGCCGAGAAGTTGAGGTCGTCGACGATCAGGCCCCAGAAACGGGTCGGGATGGGCACATCGGTGAAAAGGTGGAAGACCGGCACCACCGACTTCCCGTTGGCGAGGGTGACGAGCTTCGTGGTGCAGAGCGGCTTCTGCATTCCCTCGTAGGGGGAAGTGCCAGGACCGCCCGGGAAGGTTGGGTTGCCGGTGGAATCCACCGTGTGCAACGGGCCGGCACAAGATGGAGGCGGCACCGCGGGCACAAAATCGTCGCCGTTTCCGATGTTGATATCCTCTTCCCGGGTCACCTTGTAGGTCGGAATACCCCGGATATCATCCGGAATCACGACCTCGACCAGGTAGTCTCTTCCGCCGGGCAGAGTGGTGAAACTTCCACCGACGCAGACGGGGTTGGATGGATCCGTGGCATCCAAGGTTCCATCGAAGCAGCCCTCGCCGAATCCGAAGTTACCGTCGACATTGGCGCCGAAATTCGCTGCGGGGCTTCCCTGGTCGGTGGCATACGTGCCGAACTGGACGCCCATCAGCGGGCCTTCCAGGCAGTCCGCATCCGGATCCAGGGGAAGCACCTGTTCATCAACCCCATGCACGAGCGGGTTGTTGTCTACGTTGCGGGCCACGCAAGTCTTCGGCCGCTGCCACGCCTCGGTAACGTAGGTGTTGAGAAGTGGTCCCTTGGCAATGGATCCGTCGGCGACAAGCGCATATCGGCCTGACGCATCGCAAGGAGCGGCGGTGCAAGGCACCGGCGCATAAAGCTTCATCGTCAGGCCGGAGATGCCGGGCTGCCAGTCCTCTGCCACCGCATACTGCGGATTAAGCTCGTTGCGGGTGGTGTCGTAGCTGACCGTGCCGACGATGCCGCCGTTGCGGGGGTCGATGCCATTGGTGCCGGTCGGATCGTATACATGCTTGCCCCAATCCAGGCGTCCGCCCAGGCCGATGACCGGATGTACGCTGACATCCACTCCGGCACCGAGGTGCGTTGTCGGGTTTAGCTGGTTGTCGGCCTGGAAAGTAACCCCGGTGGTGTAGTGAAGGTCGTCATAGGCCTCCATCACCAGCCACTGGGTCATCGGATAAGCGTTCTCCATGACGTAGTGGCCGTCCGCGTCGGTGGTAACCAGGGTAGCGCCGCGGTCCATCAGCGAGTTTTCGCGCTTGCGCATGGTGAGGGTGTAGTTGGCGAGGCCTGCCTCGCCGGGATCCTTGACTCCATTGCGGTTGGTGTCGTTGAAGACGTAACCTTCAAAACGCGTCCACCAGCCGGTAAGGGGCAGGAGCCCCATATCAACGGTCTCACCTTGACCTACAGTCACGTTCAGGAGGTCGAGGATGTAGTTTTGCTTCTCGTCCCACCAGGTGAGGGTGTAGGTGCCTGCGGGTACATTTGGAATGGTGAAGGCGCCGTTTGCGTCACCCTGGCCAATCCAGACAACCGTATCTCCATTCGAAAGATCCGAAAGGGTGACCCAGGGATTCGCGATCGGCTGGTCCAGTTTCATGCCCGAGGCCCCTCCCCAAATCGATCCGGGGAGACCAATGCCACCTTTGGTGGGCACGTAAACCTTGACGCCTTCGATAACACCTTTAATGATCCCGGTCCCGCCTGCCAGCTTGTTCAACGATGGTCCCGGCACGTAACCGAAGATGATCGCAGGAAAGGGTTCGCCGGCGATGACGAACTCAGTATCCAGGCCGGTGGCGCCTTCCATGACCCATGCATCCCAGTCGTGGTTGCCTTCCAGCGTTGTTGTCTGAATCCAACGGGAGCCGTCAGGCGGAGTGATCGAAAGCGCATAACGGTTCGGACCGACGTTGGGAATTTTGAGTTTGCCTTCAACTGCAGCTCCGGCCGGAATGGGTGTTCCCTCAAGCGTGTTCGCTAAACCCGTCGTATCGACGGGGCACCGTCCGGCGGCATCGATCGGCGAAACCGTCCCGATGTCAACCCCGTTATTGACCACGTAGCATGCGCTCAGGCATCGGCCGGTTCCGCACAGCGGGGCGCCATAAACATCGGTTGTGACCTCGCCGAGATAGTCGGAAATGTGTCCCTGGAAACCCGCCAGGCCATGTTCGGCCGGGAGATCGGGAGCGCCATTGACAGGGGAGATATCCTCAAACACCGCCGCTTGAATGGTGGCGTCGGGCAGCGGAAATGGCTGCAGTTTTACTGTGACGGCCAAGTTTGAAGTTCCAACGGTGAAGTGCTCGCCATCGAGTTTGTAGCCGTCAGCGAGCACCGAAATGAGATACCTGCCGGCTGGCAGGTCAATACTGCCCGCGCCGGCAAAATCAGCTTGGGTTCCCTGGGTAATGATGGGGCTCGAACCCGGGACACCGGCGATGGATGTCCATTTGCAGGAGGCTGGATATCCCGGGCTGCTTGGAGAACACCCATCCAGAGGTGTGCGTTGAGTGGTGACACCAGTATTGTCGAGATTGATGATGTACTTGTAGCTGGTCACCGACTCGCCGGCCGTAGCGCCAACCACCGTGAGGCTGAGCTTCCCCTGTGCGAACGAGTCAGGAGCCGCTACTGACACAGCCACAACAACCGACAGAAGCGCCGCACAGCAAAAAATCGCCGTTCGCGCTGATCTTTTCTGCTTCATACAATCCTCCTGCCAATGGCTGCTTTCCGGCACCTTCCTTCGAGGAGGTGCCGCCGATGCGGCCAACGACCCTTTTTTACCTTTGATGAAAATCGATGGTGATACTCGAAACGTGGCTTATCTTAGGGAGGACTTCAAAGTGTCTCTGTTCAATATTGAACACTTTTTGGACTTATCTGACATTCAATTTCAAAATGGTTATAAACACCCACAACGATATGATTAAATCTGACATTTGCATGGGGAGTATGGGTATTTTTACGTAGAACAGGTGCAACCCAATCACCCTCGTGGAACGTCACCAACTCGGACAGATCCATGAATCTTTATTGGGGGCGCCATGCCACCGGGGGTGATTCCACCATGAATCGAGTTTCAAGCATGCCCACATTCGAAATGTTGCCATCGGTTGATGCGCATTCCGGAGGGAACTCAAAATGAGTATTTCCACGCATTGCCGGGTTAAAAAAAATCATGCTACGATCATTGCGCGCTGCAAAAACACTCGGGTTTGATTGCAGTCGCCTCGCGAAAACACGACAAAACTGAAACCGATCCAAACCCGAAAGGGATAGATCGATGGAGATGAAGGCATGATTCGCATCTCTGAGCAAGCTGTCCGGCCCGGTCGGGATCGGCGGTTTGTTCGATGCCTGTATTTGTCTGGGCTTGGCGGCGGACTATTGAGGGGAAGGAATTGCCGGGCATGATCGAACTGGCTCCGTGCGCAGACGAATTCAAGGTGGATCTTCAGCGGTTATTAAGCAAAACGATTCAGGGCTGCCGGGTTATAAAGGCGGCAAAGCGCCACCATGTGTACACATCCGGCCAGCGGGACACCATGGTCAATTACGTTGTGAGCGGAAAGGTAAAGCTTTTGCTAGCGGCGAATGATGGGAAAGAGTGCCTTCTCGCTATACGCACTGCAGGTGATATTTTCGGTGAACTGTCCCTTTCCGGCCAAACCTCGCGCCTCGAAACTGCGGTGGCGATGGAGGCGGCCATTTTAAAGCAGATTCCCAGCGATATCTTCCTGGGCCTCATGAAGCAGGGCTCCATGCTGGAAGGGCTGATTCAATACCTGGCCGTCGGGATCGCAGAGCAGCAGGAGATCATCCTTGCGATGGCTACGAAAAACAGCGAGCATCGCCTGGCCAAGACTTTGCTGCACCTGGCGCGCAGACTGGGCGCCCAGGATTCGCCCAGCGTGTCAATCGACTCCCGGATTTCTCACACGGAATTATCGGAGATGGTTGGAACGACCCGTCCCCGGATTGGATTCTTCCTTAAGAAATTCCGCGATCTCGGTCTGGTGAGCCTGAACCAAGAAAGATGCCTGGTTATCGAATCCGACAAACTGAAGGAATACCTGGAACAGACCGATTCTTCTCGAGAAGACAGGAAGAGTAGATCATTGCCTGTTCTGAAACCGTACTTCACAGGAAGCGGCTCGCAGCCGGCATCAATGTATTAGGCGTCCGGGGGACATTTGCGTTGCTTATGGAGTACAGAGAGTTCCTGCAAGGCCCGTGTGGTTTTTTTGGAAAAGAAACTCGGGCTTGCGCACGGCGGGAATCATCGAATTGGGGCAAAGACCGCAAAGGTATGGTTTATGAATTTTCGCGGTTCAATCTCTCGATCGTTCCAGGTTTCCGGAGAGCCGTAAGTTCGAAACAGGAAAGTGGGTCAGAGTAATGAGAAAAGCCGCATACGCTACCATACTGATAATGGCGATGGCGATTTCGTACCTCGCGGGAACCTGGAGTAAGGAGCGATCGGCCAGCGCCGCAAGCTCGGGCGGCCGTCACATCCTCTATTACCACGACCCGATGCATCCTTCCTACAAATCCGACAAGCCCGGCACTGCCCCCGATTGCGGGATGCAGCTGGAGCCAGTGTATTCGGGTGAATCGAGCATACTGGGAGCCACTGATAGGACCTCCCAGCCTCCCCAAAGGGACACTTTTGGTAAACGCCGACCGCCAGCAATTGATCGGGGTGCAGTCCATATCCGTGGATCGATCTCCTGCCGAGCATAAACTCCGGACACTCGGTCGAATCGCCGTCGATGAGACTCGCGCTGTGCGCATGAACGCAACAGATGGCTGGATCGAAAAGGTCTATCCCCAGGCGACCAACGCCATCGTCCGCAAAGGCGAACTTCTTGCATCTTTCTACAGCAAGGAATTCCTGGCGCCGCAGCTAACCTACCTCTACAGCCAGGATACCGTAAACCGGCTGTCCAAGGATAAGGTGGACAGCAACAATGCCGCCCTGCTTCAAGTCATTGTCTGCAGAGCGGGAATTGATGGCGCTGGGGATGAGCGAGTTCCAAATCAAAGAGGTAGCCCGCGCACACAAGGCCGCAACCGAAATTGAAATCAGGGCTCCCATTACCGGATATGTACTGGCTCGCAACGTGGTGCGAGGAATGAAGTTCGACCGCGGCACGGAACTTTTCCGGATCGCCGACATCAGCCGTGTATGGGTGCTGGCGGACGTATTCGAAAACGAGGCCCGATATTTCATACCCGGGATGAAGGCAACGGTGGCGCTGCCTCAGGGCGGGAAAACCTTCGAGGCTCGTGTTAGCAAGGTGCTGCCCCAATTTGACCCGACATCTCGAACGCTGAAGGTGCGACTTGAAGCGGACAATCCCGCCAATGCGCTGCGGCCGGATATGTTCGTCGATATCGAACTGGCCGTCCGCATTCCTCCGATGATTACCGTCCCGGCCGATGCAGTCGTCAACACCGGCCTCGAAAAAAGAGTGTATTTGGATCTTGGCGAGGGACACTACCTGCCCCGCCCGGTCGACACTGGTTCTCGTTTCGGTGATCGGGTGGAAATAACCCGTGGATTAGCTGTGGGAGAAAGGGTGGTCATCTCGGGAAATTTCCTGCTTGATTCGGAAAGCCGCCTGCGCGCGGCCGCCAGCGGACCCGAACACCAGACGACTGCTCACGATCCCGTATGCGGCATGGATTTCAATCTTCGCGCCGGCACGGCGCGGCAGGAACGCCATGGAACCACTTATTATTTCTGTTCGGATCGCTGCAAAGATGATTTCACGAAGGATCCGGAAAAATTCGCCTCGGTAACGCAGCCCACGAGCCGAAAGATGGATCCTCGGTCAGTAGCGCAGAACAATCTGAAATAGCCGGCAATGGAGCATTTCTGTTTTCCTGGTTTCAGCCTGAGCTGGAATCGGGCGTTGAAACGCCTCCATGCAGTGCGGTTGCGAACAAAGGAAGAGTATTGAAATGGCACCTTACCAGATTACGTTGACAAACGATCCGATAACCCATCGGCGCAGCATGACCATCAGCATCACGGCCAAAGTGGATCAACAGCTATTGGACGAAATCAACGGTGACATCCATCATCTGATGATGCTCGGCGAAGAGGCCGCGCAAATCATCATCCTGGACATCGCCGTTCCCTGCCAGAGCGGCATCGAAGCGATTAAGGGAATCAAGCAGCGCAATCCGGGGATCAAGATCCTGGTTCTGACCAAGCCGGAGGAGGTAAAGAGCGTGCCTCTCGCTCTAGCGGCTGGCGCAGACGGGCTTCTGCTCAAGAAAGACGGAGACAAAGATCTCCTCCCGGCAATTGACTTCATCCTACACGAGGGGAGTCCCGCCCGTGCCTGCGAAGCCAAGGAAGATTCTGAAGCTTCGGGGGATGAATGCGCGGAAAGATCGAATTGCTTTTCCTGCGATCGTCTTACCGCACGGGAAATGGAAATCGTCAAGTTGATCGCAACGGGAAAAACGAGCAAGGAAATAGCCTCCCAACTTTTCATCAGCGCGCGCACCGTGGAACGCCACAGGGCAAACGTTCTTGCCAAGCTGGGGAAGCATAAATCGGTGGACCTGGTCAAATACGCCATTCAAAACGGTTACATGCACTAAAAACCATCCCTTTGCCCGGAGCTTCGAAACCGTGCGCAGGGCCGCAGGGCCGTTAGCGAATAGCGGGGCTTACCCTACCGCACTGCGGGAATCATCCAATTTCGGCACATACCGCAAAACCAATCAAACCGCTAAGACCACCAAATCCGCAAAGGTTTTGTTTATAATTCTTTGTGATCTTCGCGGCCTTCGCGGTTCAATCTTTCGAGCGTACCAAGTCTCCGGAGATTATGATAGTTCCCTCGATTGATGCGATAGTCTTTGGTTCAATCGTCCGCGAAAGCTTGTACAAATATCTGTAAGGAGGCCTGATGTTCGCAGCCGGCGAAACGGAATTCAAGTATCGCTTCTGGATCTTTGGAGGAATTTATTGGCTCTCCTTCTCACTTTACATGATGGACCGTAAGAACTCGGCGGTAGCCCTGGCGCAGGCCGTCGCGCGCCTGCAGCACCGGACCGCGAGCGGGGCTGAAATTAGCGCAATCTTTTTCGCAGGAGCGCTGCTTGCACTGATGGCCGCGGCACTTCGTACCTGGGCCACGGGATATCTGCGTCCTGAAGTCATGGTCGACGGCGCGGTGCATTCATCGAGGTTGGTCGCGGACGGCCCGTATCGTTTCGTGCGCAACCCGCTTTATCTCGGCAACATGCTCCTCGCACTCGGATTCTCGGTGATGGCCAGCCGCCTCGGCGCGATTGCGCTCATCGCAGGGCACGCATTCTTCCTACCGCGCCTCATCGCGCGTGAAGAGCGGGAGTTGGCTGCCGGGCAGGGTGAAGCCTACGCCGCCTATCTCCGGGCCGTGCCCCGGTTCATCCCGTCGTTTTCGCCCCGGGTGGTCGTCGCGGGAAATCCCTTTTCGCTTGGCGCCGGGTTGCTGGGCGAGGGCTTCTTCTGGGGGATGGCCTCGAGTGTGGTGGTTTTCGCCCTTTCCGGCAAACTCATCTGGTTCTACGTAACGTTGGCGCTGGCCTTCGCGATCTATTTTGCCTGCCTGACGGTCATCAAGAAGGGAAGGTGATTAGAAGCTGAGTTAGAGCCACCGGAAGGAGTTGTCTATTTCTTGAGCACGGCGAGGAAATCCCGGTAGGAAGAGCGAATGGCAATGAAGTCGCGGTGCTCGATCCTCAGTTCATCGGCAACCTGGCTCACCTCGTTATCCTCAACCGTCGAAATCGATTTGTCGGCGGCTGAAACGGCAAACAGGCAGTCTATCAGCGCAAGCTTCTGTTCACGAGTCGCCATGGAATTGAATTCGCGACTGACCAGGTAGTTCTCAGTGGAGCCGAAGAGGATGTTCTGGCTTTTGGCGATCTGGATCACAATCACGGCTTGCTCTTCCGGAAGCCCGCCCCGTTCCATCACGATGCGCTCCATGACGCGGGTTTCTTCCGGACTGATCTGGAGGTCGGCCCGTGCGACCCGGCCCAGCAGGTAAGCAAATGCCGCGATGAATCGTGCCCTCTCCGGTTCCATTCGATCGATAGCGTCTGTAATTTTTCGCACCGTATCCGTTTCCGCCGAAGAGGAGGATGGATTCCCCCGTTGCAGGTTCAGGAATTTCAAAATTGACATCAGGCAGGACCTCCCACGAGGGGCTCATGATAGAAAATCGGCGTCCGGTTATCAATTGGCATTCGCGGAAGACCTTGAGGAAGAATCGATCCCGGCGCGAAAATGATTGGAACCCGGACGCGAGGGGAACGTTTTTGCTTACATACCTCAGGAGGAAGTGTGGCAAATGGAGAATGGTCATCTTTGGGCAGCCGGCGTCGAATAGCGCTTATGCTTTTTTTATGCGCCTATGCTGCAACCGGGCATGCCCGTCAAATGACGTCCAAGATACTGCTTTCCCAGTTCCTGGAAGCCGTCAACTCCAGGGATGAATCGAGGATCCGCGGTTTTCTTGAAAAGAACGCAGCCGGCAACGTACCGATCGAACAGCGGGTTGCCAGAATCAGAGGGATGGCTGAGAACGGCGCCCCCTTCAAAATCGTGCAGCCCGGAACCGAAGTTGGAGACAGCCTTCGAGCCATTATCGAAGACAAAAATGGCCGAAAACTGGGCCTGATAATGGATCTGCAGAAAAGCGCTGAACCCAAGATGCTTGCCCTGCGTCTGGGGCCGCCGGACATGCTCGACTCCCCACCAGCCAAAGACTACAGCGGATGGAAGGATCTTGATTCTCTCGGCGCGAGCCTCCGAGCCGACACGCAATCCCCGGCTATTGGCATTGCAGTGCTGCGCGACGGCAGATTGGAACAGACTGCCTCCGGCCTCCGCAAAACAGGCGGCAGCAGCCAGGTGATGGTGGATGACCCGTGGAGCATCGGATCGATCGGCAAATCCATTGCCGCCACCATTGTCGGCCGGCTGATAGAAATGGGCAGACTTCGCTGGGACATGACGCTGGGGGATGCCCTGGCCGATATACCGATGAAGGCCGGGTACAAAGACGCCACGCTGGAACAGATCATGCATCATCGCGGCGGCATACCCCAGGATTTGGGCTTCACCCGCGACCGGGTAGATGCCATTATCGGCGCGGCGGCCGGATCTCAGAAAACGGCATGGGATCCCATGAAAATGAGGGAAAACTATGCCCGCGACATTCTCGGCCGCGAGCCAATCGCTGTCCCAGGCCAGCATTTTGCCTATTCCAATGCCGGATATGCGCTCCTTGGCGTGGTCGCGGAACGAATCATGAAAAAGCCATACGAAATCCTGGTTCATGAACTTGTGTTCGAACCACTGGGGCTCAAGCACAGCTACACTGCCATGGACAAGCTGCCGGAATCGCGCCCTAGCGGTCATGTTCCAGGGTCTCAGGGACTGCGGCCGGAGAACATGTCTGGTCCGCTTGAAATCCTGGTGGCTCCTACCGGCGGGGGCCTTTTCATGTCGATCGCCGACCTGGTGCACTTTGGTGAAGCTCATTTGAAGGGCTTGCGCGGTCAGGACGGCCTGCTCAAAGCCGAAACCATTCAACGGCTTCACCAGGGAATTCCTGAGGAGCCCGGCGCACCGCTGCTATACGCGTGCGGCTGGGGAATCGAAGCCTTCCCGGGGATGGAAACCATGCACACGCACAACGGCTCGAACGGGACATTCCGTTCCCAACTGTCGATCTTTCCCGATGCGAACCTGGTGGTCGCTTGCATGGTGAATCGAGGCGGCGAATCGGATCCCTCGCCGCCGCTGCAGGCAGTGCTGGCCGTGGCGAAGCGCTATGCCCCCAAACGGCCCTGAGCAACCCTGCATCGGATTCAGACAGTTCTACAGAATCGGCCTGTTACGGCAACGGCGTGCGGAGTCTTCCCGCCGATATACAGGCCGCCGGGGAGGCGAGAAGTTTCCACGCGCGGGTGCCGGAATAGAGCGCCCACGTTCCGCTGGGCCACACACCGATCAGGTCATCTTTCCCATCGCCGTCCAGATCGCCGCTCGCCAATTGCGTGGCCGGTGCAGCGGACACCAATGTCCATGAACCTCCAGCGGAGTCTCTGACAAAAGTTCCCTGCCCGCTCCAGGATCCGATAAGGTCGGCTTTCCCGTCTCCGTACAGGTCCCCCGCTGCGATCGAATCAGCGGGGGAACTAAGAAGCGCCCACTGTCCCGTCGATGAATATTGAACCCAGAGGCCGCTGGGCCAGACTCCAATCACATCCTGCGCCCCATCCCCATCCATATCCCCAACGGCAACTCTGGAAGCGCCCTGACCCAAATTTCGCCAGGATCCGTCCTTGCTGTCGCGGACATAGATCTCCGATCCCCATATCCCAAGGATTTCGGCTTTTCCGTCGCGATTGAGGTCGCCGGCCGAGAGGCTCGCAGCGGGCGAAGCCATCAACTTCCACGTTGCGCTGGCGCTTTGCCAGCACCAGGTACCACTTTCCCATACCCCGATCATGTCATCGATACCATCACCATCGACGTCGCCTGATGCCAGAATTAGCGCTGGCGTTGTCACATAGGTCCATTGGCCTGAATCGGAGTTGCGGTTGTAAACACCCTGATCTCTCCAGCTCCCGATCAAATCATCCTTGGCTACGGATGCGGCGGCCTCGAAAGCGCCCATATCGGGGGCGGCACCCGAATACCCCTCGTTGATTCCCGGGATGTAGATCCCTTTGTTTATGAGAGCAGAGTCCTGGGAGAGGCTGAAGTCGCCGGCACCTGGATTTTTGAATCCAGGCAGGGCGTTGATTCCGTGCCGCTCGAGCCCCGTTGCGGACTGAAACTCAGCCAGGGTTCGCAAATGCCCGTCGTCGCCCAATCCTTCCCACCAGACAAGTTCTCCGGTTCGCGACGTGTACAGGTTGTCATAGTCCATATCCAGCGGCTGGCGCGTGTTGTAATTTGCGAGAACGTAGGCAGTGGCGGACCAGATATTATTCCGAGAAAAGACCATCTTCCAATCGCCAGGCTCCCAGAGGGTAAGACTGTTACGGTCCTCGGTGGCCGCGATGCCGGTGTTGTGGTAGAGGAACATGGGTCCTGAAGGATCATAGCCGCTGTTGAACTTAAAAACGGAGCCGTCAGGTTCGCTGAGCGGTGTTGCGCCAATGCGGTAAATCAAGTTTCTGATGGCATAGACTGGTCCCACATAGCATGGCGCCAGGGAGATGCCCATCAGGCAATCATGGAAGGTGTTGCGCCAAAGCCTCACGTTGGCGGCGTAACCATCCACTTCCATGCCGTCATCCACCATGCGATATACCCGATTCTCGTAGAAATCAGTTTCACTCGAGGTCGTCCCATCCTCCGGAGAGATATGCAAACCATCAAAATCATCGTGAAAGGTGTTTCGCCGGATGACTGTCCCGCGTCCTATAAAGGGTTCATAGACGCAAATGCCCCCGTCTTCCACACCAAAAGAGCCGTTCGATTTCACCCCGTACCAGGACCATCCGTAGATCGAATCGTAAAACTCACAATCCTCGATCACATTGCGGTGGGAATTGTACTTGAGGCCCACGCCGACGTCGTTGTTGGCAAAAATACAGTCCCGCACCAGGTTGTCGCTGGAATCCAGAAAATAAATGGTCTTGGGCCACTCATTACAGCCGTAATAACGGAAGGTAAGCCCGATGAAATAGATGAAGTTTTGCTCCGAATAAAATGCGTAATTGTGGCGCGAGATCACCATCGGGATTGTGGCTGGGTTGACGTTCCCCGTAAGGTGAACGCGCAGGCTTGTTCCGTTGACCAGCATCCCCGATATCCCGTAGATCAAACCGCGGAGATCCGCGAGAGTACGGTGAGGGAACAAGCGCTCCCCTGAAGCCAGCACAACCTGGGGATTTTCCGCTCGGACCACAGTGGAATATATGCCGTCACCTTCATGCGTCCAGTTGAAGGTCGCCGGGTCGGAGCCGTCGAAAATGGCTTTCTCACCGTTGTGGGAACGGATGACGATGGGGGCACCGGCGACTCCGGAATGGGGCAGGTCGAAGCCCCCTTGATAATAAACCCCTCCTCTCAAGACCACTTCGTCGCCGGCCTGAGCCAGGGCAATGGCCTGGGCCACCGCGCAGGGCGAACTGAGAAGGCATTCAGTACCGGTCCCGCTGGGGCTGGCATAATAAGAATGTACGGCCTGGGCCACCGCGATCTCGGCACGGGTCTGGGCGTCTCCTCGAATCATCGCATGGTTCAGGGGCCCATTGTCCGGATCGGAAAACGTCACCTCCACAAGATACCGGGTTCCCGGCGTCAGCCAGAAGATACTGCCGGAGAATCTTCCCGGCAGAACCCGGCTCAGCGGATGTCCCGTGAGGCGCCTGTCACTTCCGTAGATCCAATAGACAACCTGGGCGGTGGCATTTCCGTTGAGATCGTCGGCTGGATTGATCTCGACATTGACGCCCATGGAATGAAAAGTGCCGTACAGTTCGAGCACTGGGGTGGATGCTGAACTGATGCGAAAACTGGTGAGCAGGGGCAGGCAAAGAGTGATGATGGCCAGTATCCGGCCACTCGAAGGTAGGATTTGCATCGTAACCTCCCGCGTTGGATATAGCCTTTTCCACTCCTAGGTTGCCACAATCGCCGCGCTCTTGCAGCATATAAACTCGATGATCGGGATATGAACCGGGGAGATCGTTTTCCATGGGCAGGTCTGTGGGCGAAAATGCAGCTTTTCCGCCCAAGCGAACATCTTGACCAGGCTTTTGCCTATGCCATGCAACAAATGGGCGCAAAACTAGCCTGACACCATTTTACGGTAATAGCCACGATACTCGGGCGGAAGCATCCGGGCCAGAGCAATCATGATGGCCTCGGTGCCGGCTTCGAGCGCCTTCGCGCTTGTATTACCCTGAGTGAGATAGAGTGGCGACCCGATTCTGACAGCTACATCCACTGGCCTCAACCTGGTCCATCGTCGAAGCGCATTCTCCTGGCCCCAGGCTGCAAGCGGGACGACAGGCACGCCTGCCGCAGCCGCCAGGTAAGCTGCGCCGGAGCGTCCTTTGGTCAGCCCGCCGCCGCGAGTGATGATCCCTTCAGGCGCCACAATTACCACACCGTCTGAGCGCAGGACCGCCAGCGCGCTTTGGATCGCCCCGACGTCCCCTTCCCCTCGAGAGACCCAGATCGTGTGCGACACCCGGGAAAGAAACCACCTGGCAATCGGGAAGCTTTTCATGTGAGCGGAAACAAAAAATGCCGCAGGCCTGGTAAGAAGCGCGAAGAGTATCGGTGTATCGAGAACAGACAGATGGTTTGCTGCGAGGACGAAGGGCCCCGACTCAGGCAGGGCTTCCGATTCACGCCAGTCGAGCCGGCAGAGAATTCTTACAAGAACCTGGAGCACCTTTCTGACTCTCTGCTGAATCGGAGTCCAGTCTCGTGTGTCCGATCCCCGGGTAACGGGCCGCGTTTCGCGGGCAGGAGCGGCCAAATCTGTGGGAGCTGGCGTCCCGCCTGCCGGCTTTGCCTTATCGTGAGCCAGGAAACGGGCGAGCGCCTCGATCGTGGAGTATTCGGCAAACAGGGTCGGCGGCAGGCTTTGCCCGAGCCAGTCTTCCAGTTCAGCCGAAAGGCTTACCGCCACGATGGAGTCAACTCCAAAACGTGACAGCGGCTTTTTTGGATGGATGGAATCAGGGGGCAGTTCGAGCTCTTTTTCGAGCCTTTCGGTCAGCCAGCGCTGTATTTCGGCTTCAGTCCGGGCCGGCCCCGGTATCCGCGTCTCATCACCCATCGAGTGCAGCCGCCTTCTTCGCTTTTTTCCATACATCGATCCGCGCCAGACCGTACTGGTAGCCCGTGTCGACGATTTGGTGAATCGCTTTCCAGTCGAACATTCCATGTTTGTCGATGGGCGGTCGCAGATAGAGGTCGGCCTGCTGGGCGACCATTTTGCTGTTGTGCATGCTTCCGATCATGATGGTCCGCATCATGATGGCCAGAATGTTCGGCGCGTCGATGACGCCTGCCAGGGGATTCACCCGACTCCACAGGATTTGCCAGGGGGATGGAGGCTTGATGATCGCCGGATCGATCGAGAGATCCTTCTGGGCGCTCACATCCACAACTATCACGCTCCCGCCGCAAATCTTCCCCATAACATCGCCGGGAAGATTATTCAAAACGCCGCCGTCAACAATGAGATCCCCGTGATCGAATACGGGTATCGCCACCCCGGGAATCGCCAGGCTGGAGCGGACCGCCCGCAGAAGAGGGCCTTCTGTATGAACATTCATCGAAGCCTGTGTGAGGTTAGCCGATACACAGAAGAATTTAAGCCAGAGATCCTCGATCCGGGCATCGCCGAACATCATGGAAAGCATACGATCCAGCTTCTTGCATGAGAGCACGGCCATGATCGGGATCGTCTTATCTTTGAACGGATCAAGGTCTACCCACCCCTTCTTGTTGATTGCGAGCATTTCGGGGTAGCGCAATCCGAGGGCGTACTGCGCGGCAATCACGGAACCCATGCTGGTTCCGCCGATGGCATCGACCGGAATCCCGGATTCTTCCAGGGCCCGGAGAACACCCACATGGGCGAGACCCCGCGCACCGCCGCCGCCAAGCACGACTCCAACCGCTTCACCGGTTAGAAGACGGGCAAGGCGGTCGTAATCGGCCTGCGCGCCGGACCTGAGATTATGATGCGCCTCATGGTCCGGCACCGCGTCCAACCATTTCTTGGCATCCGAAGCGCGTGCCGCCTGGTCCGGGTGAACCAGGATCAGGCTCTTCCGCACTGCGGTTTTGGCGGTGCAAAGCCGCTGGAGTTCCTCGCCGCCTCTGCCGATCTCGGGCCGGGATGCCGCTCTCGCAACCAGGAGGATCCGATCCGCCTGCCGGACACAATGGTTTGTCCATGGCGTGAAGGAGGGATCGGCCTCGTAGAGAACATATTTGCAGGCGGATTCACGTGCGTCCAGCCAGGCGTTTACCTTCGGTCGAATGGCGCCGGTTTCCAGGCCGGCTGCATCCTCGCCGAATTCTCGTTTGAGCAGTTGGCTATTCAGGTGAACGGTTGTTCCCGACTTGGCAAAACCTGCGGCAAGGCGCGAGGAAAAATCAGAAACCGGTAACCCGGGATCAAGGGAAACAATGGCTATGGTATTGAGTCGTGTCCTGGGGTATGGCTGTCTCGCCCTTTTCAGCCGGGTCACCAACTGCCTCGCCACCATCATCATGGCTTGCGGATTCGAGTCGATGACGTGCTCGAAAGCTTCCTTGGAGAAGCGTACCAGTTCCGAATCCCTTATCGCGCGGGCCGTAGCAGAACGCGGCTCACCCGTGAGAACCGCCATCTCCCCCACCACCTCGCCGCGGGCCACTTCCCCGATGACTTCATCTTCCCCTTTTTCGTTGGTTATGGTGATCAGCAGGCGGCCGTAGATGAGAACATACAGGCAATCGCCCGGCTCACCCTGGCGAATCAGGATTTCCCCGCCGGGGACGTGGACCGGCTCGAGCGTCGACTCCACAGCCTTGAGTGTCGCCTCATCGAGGACGCTGAAAATGCCGGTTGATGCCAGGAGCCCCATGACATCAGCGCTTTCCAGCCTTCCGCCCTTGGACATTTGAAAATCCTCCTATGCGTACAACCCGCTCCTGCGAGGCTATGATGCCGCCCCTCCTGAAAATGGCTTTATTCGCTTAGGAGCGGCAGTTCACCGGCGAGGTAAGCATCGCGGCATGCCCGCCGCTGGACTTTTCCACTGGAAGTCCTGGGAACACCACCCGATTTGACCAGCACGACCTTGTAGGCTTGCAGATCGTGCTCTTCCGAAACGGCCTGCCGGATCGCCCCAATAATATCCTCGAAGTCAAGGCCGTCGGAACGATCCACCTCCTGTACCACGACGAGCTTTTCTTCGCCTTTGGCGTCAATCGAAAAAGCCGCGCAGAATCCGGGCCGCTTGAGCGCCGGATGGCTCTTTTCCGAGGAGGCTTCGATGTCCTGCGGATAGTGGTTCTGTCCGCGGATCAAGATCATGTCCTTGATTCGACCGGTGACGTAAAGTTCTCCATCCTTCAGGAAACCCAGGTCCCCGGTCCGAAGAAAGGGTCCTTCTCCGCCGGCGAGACGGGCTTTGAAGGCCAAATCTGTTTCTTCGGGCCTGTTCCAATATCCTTGAGTCACGGTTGAGCCGGACAGCCAGATTTCACCTATCTCATCAGGGAGGCAGGGAACTCCCGTCGATGGGTGAACGATGACCAGTCTGGTATCGATCATGGAGCGGCCGCAGCCCACCAGCCGGCGTGAATCGGCGGCGTCGAAGCCTGCGGCTGCAACCCGGCCATGCTCCAGGGCTGTCCGGTCGACCGCCAGAACCACCGGAGCATCGCCCGCCCTTACGGCGGTCACTTTCAGAGTTGCTTCGGCCAGGCCATAGCCCGGACAAAAAGATTCATAGCGGAATCCGCAGGCGGCGAAAGCCTGGTCAAAGCGGTCGAGCGTTTCTTTGCGCACCGGTTCGGCTCCATTGACCGCCACTTTCCAGCTGCTCAGGTCCAGGCCGGCCTTTTCCTCCGGCTTGATTCGCTGCACGCAAAAATCGTAGGCGAAATTGGGCGCGACGGTGTGGGTTGCCTTGAAATTGGAAATAGCCTGCAGCCAGCGTGCGGGCCTTTGGAGAAACGAAAGCGGTGACATGAAATAGCCGGGGATGCCCTTGAAGAGGGGTTCGAGAACGCCGTAGATGAGCCCCATATCGTGGAAAAACGGCAACCAGGACACCAGCACGCTTCCGGCGGCATGATTCCAACCGAGATCCATATCCAGCAGGTTCCGCATCAGGTTCCTATGGCTGACCATCACGCCTTTGGGGGCGGCCGTGGAGCCGGAGGTGTACTGGAGGTAAGCAATCGACCCCGCGGTCCGCATGGCATCGTTTTCCCGCCATTCCTCCGCAAGTCTATCCTCGTCCTCCGGGCTTGCCATCCATTCATCCGTGGCGACGGCCGGGATGCTTTCGAAATGTCCCTCGCGGGAATATTTTTCAGCAATCTTAGTCTTGACCTCGGAAGAGCAGAGCGCCAGCGCGGGAAAAGCGTCAGCGGCAATGGACAGGATGCGGTTCAGACTCTGGTTGGGCCGCGGCGGATAAACCGGGACAGCGATGATACCGGCATAAAGGCAACCCAGAAACGCCGAGGCATAATCCAGGCCTTGGGGGTAAAGCAGCAATGCCCGGGCACCGGGTTCAGCCATCGCCTGCAGCTTTGCGGCGATAGCCCGGGCCCGAAGATCCAGGGAGCGATAGGTAAAATGCCCAAGTTCTTCAAACCCGTCGCGGAGAAACGTCAGGGCCCGATCGCCGGGCTGGCGACTGGAGCGCCATCGGAGTATCTCCACCAGGGTCGCAGGCTCCCGTGTTGAATCCGCCAACTCCGTTGAGTTCATGCGTTGTTCGCTTCCACCAGGCATGGATTGGGATCAAGATCGACGGCAGATATTCAACAGAAGGTTGGTTAGAACCGGGTCGGCATTGAACAATTCCCGATGGCTGCGCGAATCGCTGGTCAAAATATAGCTTCCGGATGGAACGTCGCCTGAATCTGAAATGACCGCAGCGTGGCCCGTGTGCTTCAGGATATCACCAAAAGTCACATGCTCGTCCCCGGCGGCGGTCACGGCCGGTATGAGAGCGGGAGCCTTTCTGCGAATTTCCTTTTCCGTGGCAAGCAGGCGGTAAGCTCCTCCGACGGAGCAAAGCACCATTTTGAAAAGCGTCGGCCGGTTGTGGGTCGTGTAGGTAACCGTTCGAACATCGGCATCGCGAAGATGGGGCTGGTTCATGGCATCGCCCAGCTTTCGCGCGCGGCGCAGGGCTTTTTTGAGAAAGATCTCCACGGCGGCATTCATTTTGTCAGCCGTCATCAAGGGGTTGGCTTCCCGGGCGCGTGCGAAAAGCGATTCAAACGATTCCGGCCGGTAAGGCCCCCAGCGGAGCATCTTCAAGGTATCGGCATCCATCAGATCGAGGGGCAGGTTTCGTCCTGCCTCATCCACCAGGAGGTTCCGGTTGTAGCGAATCAACTGGTACGCGGCCGGGGATGCCGAGACATGATGGGGCGCCACAGCTCGCAAGAGAGAAACCCCGGGAGTGTAGCCGTATTGCAGACTTTGAAAGGCACGCAGGGTGCCTCCGAAGGGTGGTGCAACGGCAAAATAAGTGCTGATATTCGCGGCGCCGGGCCGCGGTTGCTCGGGTGTGTCTGCAAGGATATCGGCATCGCCGTAGCGGATGTAATAGCGGCTTATGATGCAGCCCCAGGAATGCCCGACGAGATGCACTTTCTCCACACCCAGGGATTCCCGCAGGGTTTCAATGGCACCCGCGACCGCCTTGGCGGCAGCAACGATATCGCAGCGCCAGTCGTATTGCAGAGCGTATATTCCATTTCTGGCAGTCGGATTCTCCAGGCTGCCCATCTGGTATCCCGAGCAGAGAAGGCTCTGCCGAAAATCCTCATACACGGGCAAATCGATCAGTCCGGGCGCAACGGTGAATTTCCAGACGGTTTTGCCCGGCCGGAGCCTGTTCTCCTTTCCGGGCAATATGGAAAGGTCGAGATCGTCATATTTGCGCCGGTAAAAAAAAGAGCCGCGATAGTCCCCCCAAACCGGGAAATTGCTGTGCACGGGATCTACCATGGATGTTCCCAGTATTCCGGGAACCAGCAGGATGGGAACAGGCTCCTGCCGTCGTTTCGAGATGCTGTTGACGGCGCGCCGCTTGGCACGGCTTGGGATAGTGAGCTGATTGAGAACCGAGAGCACGGCAAGCACCGAAGATGCCCGAGCCGCGAGACCGTATCGCTTCAACACTCAACCCCCTTGGATGCCCGATCGACGGAACCGTCGACGTATACCCCGCCAATAATGAATTCGTATGGATGAATCGCGACTTACCCGTTTCCGGCAATGTGGACTGCATCCAGACCGCACCCTGCCTGGCGTGCTAGCATCCTGCCTCAGCCTACCGTATCAAGTCAACCCGAACCGTCAAATCGTGTATTTCCTGATTCATGCGGGTTTCAGATTGCGGGGATTAGAACTTTGATAACAAGGAGAAGCATCTGGAGGCAGGCACTCGTATTCGCGTTCGTGGCGTTGATGTTGATAAGGGAGCGGCATAAGTCATGGCATGAGTGAAGGGAATTCCAAAAAAAGCAGTGCCGGGGCGCAGCCGCACATCAAGGCCGCTGCACGGCTCCCAACTTGGGAGAACAACAACCATGATTAAAAAAAGATTAAGACCCGTCGAGCTATTTTTCTGTAATAAAGGGGCCGCAACTTGCGCCCGTTTCGAAATGCGTTACTCTCTAATTGTTAAATGTTGCTAATAAATGCTTTGTTAGGTTCCGCTGTGGAAAAAATGATGTAGAATGGGCCCGCCTGTCAGCCCAAGGATCCCTCCCGGTTCCCTGATCCTGGGCAATGAATTCACAATTATTTGAATTCAATTGATGGAAATATATCAAAAGTTTAGAATGGTATAGGGCGATTGCCTGGATTGAATCCATTCAATCAAGAGCAAGGAGTGTGCCATGAATGGACGTCGCAACGTCAGGGCAAATCTGCGGGAAAGCGTCCGGCTTAGAGGTACGGATAGGTGGGGCAATCCTTTCGAGATAGACGGAAAAAGCCTGGATTTTAGCCGCAAGGGACTGGGTCTATCCATCGACAAGGACATCGTGGCGCCGGGTACAGTAGTGTCCGTGGACCTTCCTAATAAACTCAAATCCAGCGCCGTGGTGCAGTGGATCAGGCGGAATGGGGAGGAGGGGCAGGTACGCCTGGGAGTTCTGTTGACCCAGCCCCAAACTACATTGCGTTTCCGGCTGGTGGCTTTTGGCTTGCTGGCCATTGCTCTGCTGAGCCAGATCTCATTCGCCCGGAACCGCAACTTTACCCGCTCAACCGGTGAATCCCGGTGTACGGTCAGCCTTAATCACCTGAAAAGCACCATCGAAAACAACGTGGGGCGATTTGCCGTCATTTCGGAAAATGAAAAAGCTTTTATCCACCTTCAGCATCAGCAGATGTCGTGCGAGCAGTACACCAGGGACTTCGAGAAATCCGGCTTTTTCGGTGATGAACGGAAGCGAAGCGCCGCGGAACAATGGCATTGGATGATATATCATGCCAAGGACGACGCGGTAAGGGCCGGTGCCATCCAGAATGCAGAGGCGACCCTCCAGGGAACTCATTAGGAATTGGGAGGGCCGTTTTTCCCGCGCTTGAGGTGCAACGCGGATGGATGCAAGGTCTGATGAACTCTCCTCGATGGTGATTTCAACTTCTTATTGTCAATACAGGCCACCCCGCATTGCATACCACATCATAGGGGATCGACCAGGGAAGGTGCGCGACCATTTTGACGTGGGTCTGGCGCTGTAATCCCATAATAATCGCCCCGGCGCCAATTTTGTTGGCTGTCCGCAATATCAACGTTTTGTGCACTGCTGTTGTAGAAAAACCGGGGCGCCGCGCCGCGCATTCGGCTCGACGTCTGCGGCAGCAGCCAAACGTGACCTGATGAGCCATGCAATAATGGTCGGCACGAGTACACCTCCATTTCTGTAGATTCTCGCTTAAATCGTAATTATATTATGCCATATAATATTTAAATATAAAGGTTTATTACAATTATGAAATATGATATCAAATTCATTTGACAATTGATTTAACCAGGTGCACCATTCCCATATCTGCGATGTCAGGATCCTCCTGCCCCATAGGCTCTGATCGAGAGCATCACACTTCACGGAGCAGCATGACCCTCTCATCTTGGATACGGAGGCCTCCTCTGCTTGGAGCAGGGATAAACGTTGGTCCCCGTGGATCTGTCTTCGAGAGAAAGAAGGGTGTATGAACAAAAGCATTGTATCAAGTGTTTTAGCCTTGAGTTTGGTCGTCGTCCTTTCGGTGGTATCCGCTCCTGCCCAGTTTGCGCGGAGGATGACTGTGACGATCCCTTTTGCATTCGAGATCGGAGAGTCGTCCTTTCCTTCGGGTGAATACGCGATGACGGATACCCAGAACGCGGGCCTCTGGCTGATTCGGAACCCGCAGGTCGGGAAAGGAGAGTTTTTTTCAACCGTTGCGGTACGGTCGTCCGGTAAATTTGGAAATGCGAGCATCTCGTTCCGCCGCTACGCTGACAAATATTTCCTTGCAGAGGTGTTTGATGGCATTGACAGTGATTCCCGCAAGCTGCCGGTATCGCGGCATGAGAAAGATTTTCTCGGCGCAGCCAGCCAGACCGCTCAAGGCTCTCCACAGCCTGATTTAATTGTTCTCGAAGCGCACTGAATGGTTCACATGATACGGCAAGCTCGCCCATCATGTTGGCAAAAATGCGGGCCTGGGCAACCTCGAATGGGCGATCGTAAAGGAATTACGAATTGACTATTCAAGGGACCACCATGGCCGTCCTTTGCATCGTCATAGAAATCAAGGGCGCCACCCGATGGGATAGAAGGGATCTCGCCGGGCTTAATGCCTTTTTAGCGGCCACAAAGAAGTGTACAGCCGGAATCTTAGCCTGCAATGCCCTTTCACCGGTCAGGCTTGAGGATAAACTATGGGCGGTTGAAATTGCTTTCCTTTTTTCATAGTTACCTCGATCGCTAATGTTCCTCAAAATCCGGTGGAACCGGCCCGCAGCGTGCCGCCGGAAGGGTCATTCTTAGAAAGGACTTCGGCTTAGGACTTGGGGAACTCGTTTGAAGTCGCTATCCAGTGTGAGGATTTCGCGCACTCCGTGTTCCAGGGCGAGGGCAACCAGATGTGCGTCATGGATCAGGTTGCCCTCAACCTTGGATTCCCGCAAAACCTGCTTCAGGATCGCCTCGTGCGAGGGGGTCTCCGCAAGTAACCGAACGGTCGGCGGCCACAAGAAGGCCTCAAGCGCATCAAGGGCTTCCTCCACCGTCGATGGTGGATCAAGCAAGCGATTGTGTGTTACCACCTTGGGGAATTCATAGGGGCTAGGCCAGAAAAGCCCGTATGGCCTCCTGCCTTCACTCAGATTACGAACCAGATTGATCGCGGGCTCGTGGTACGCCGGTCCTTCCCGGTGCGCGCAGACAAGTATGTTGGTGTCGAGCGCGATCATCTATTCAGCGTCTGTTCATCAGGTCGAAAAGCCTGTCGCGGTCGTGAAGGTCGACGCCGGGCATGATACGCCCTCTGACCGTCTTCGGTTCGAATACGTACCCAGACTCTTTGCAGCCTTCACCGGGTATCAGGCCGATCCTCAAGCCTCCTTTTGCACTTTTCGCCTGCTTCTGAACCTTGGACTTCGAGAAATCCGGCTTTTTCGGTGATGAACGGAAGCGAAGCGCCGCGGAACAATGGCATTGGATGATATATCATGCCAAGGACGACGCGGTAAGGGCCGGTGCCATCCAGAATGCAGAGGCGACCCTCCAGGGAACTCATTAGGCATTGGGATGGCCGTTTTTCCCGCGCTTGAGGTGCAACGCGGATGGATGCAAGGTCTTGTGAACTCTCCTCGATGGTGATTTCAACTTCTTATTGTCAATACAGGGCACCCCGCATTGCATACCACATCATAGGGGATCGACCAGGGAAGGTGCGCGACCATTTTGACGTGGGTCTGGCGCTGTAATCCCATAATAATCGCCTCGGCGCCAATTTTGTTGGCTGTCTGCAATATCCCTTCAACGGGTTCCCCGAACTCGGCCATAAGCTCGGATTCCACCGGATAGGCGGCAGCCAGTCTGTTCCACTCTCCCAGCCTCGCGAGTGCTGCGGTCTTTTCATCCGTTTGAATCTTCGCAATATCGGCGGGAGTGCGGCTGTGGAAACCCATAATCTTGAGCACAGGGGAAAGGATGTGGAGCAAAACCAGTTTGGTCCGGCGCTGAGCAGCGAGTGAGAAGGCGTAAGGGAGGGCTCGCCTGGATCCTTCCCCAAAATCAGTAGCAAACAGGAGCGGACGGACCGCATCCGTCACTTTCATTCCCGCCTCTTCGGGAGATTTGGGTCCAACCGTCAAGACCAGGCAGGACGCATGCCGGAAAATCTGCTCGGCAACAGAGCCAAGCACGAGCTTGCTGAGTCCCTTGCGGCTGTGCGTACCTACGACCACCAGGTCGATATGCTCCTGTTCAATGATGCTTCCCATTTCCTCCCAGATGTCACCCTCGCAGACAATAACATGGCAATCAATTCGCGAGATCGCGTCGTTTGTCGCCAGCTTTTGCTCGACCCGGCGTGCTTCGTCCCGCGCCAGTTCCACCGCCGCCGCAACAGCATCCGGGCCAACCAGGGTCAGACCGAGAGAGGAGACCACGTGCATCAGGTATAACTTTGCATGGAAGTGCCCGGCTATGGCAACGGCATGGCGGAGAGGTTTTTCGCATGCGGGAGAAAAATCGGTGGCAAGCAGGATGGACCTGATCTGAACGCTCTTGGCCGTGGATTGTGTGTCGGCCGGCATTGGTTTCCTCCATGCCTCCAATCCCGGCAACTAGCGTACCACCCATTGAGAATTAGACTCGAAAAAAATCCTTCAGGATGGAGGCTCTCGCTCTGGAAACTTTGCAAACTCGACGGATTGAACCACAAAGCGCGAAGAAAAATAAACGCAATTCTTAGGTGCCTCAGTTTTGCGGATCGAAAGAGTGCCTTTGCCAAACCAACCTTCGGGGAAGTAGAATTGCCCGGGCGCCCATTCTGAATATTTGGCAATGGATCTATTTCAGTGATTCAGGGCGCTGGATAGCAAAACCGAATCCGGATCCCGAATCCCTTGCCCTGGAAATACAAGGCGTGCGAAAGGACATAATGAAAACTTTTCATAAAAGGGATGTTGACATTCCAGGAGCCATGACGCGTGACGCGCGGTTTCGATCGCGAATTGCCGGAATCTGGGCAGCAGCCCTGGCAATCTCGGGGCTTCTCTATTCCGGCTGCGGTTCCAAGCCGCCTGCGCCACCGCCGCAGGGTCCGCCGGAGGTTGCCGTTGCCGCAATGCAACCTGAGAGGATTGTGCTGACCACGGAGTTGCCCGGCCGCACGGCGGCCTATCTGGTGGCGGAAATCCGCCCGCAGGTTAGCGGGCTTCTCCAGGACCGGCTTTTCATCGAAGGCTCCGATATTAAAAAGGGAGATGTGCTTTATCAGATCGATCCAGCCCCCTACCAGGCTACCTACGATCAGGCGAAAGCAGCCCTGATCACGGCTGAAGCAAACGTGGTCACGGCCGAGGCGAACGTGACCGTTGCTGAAGCCAACCTGCCGGCAATCCGCTCGCGTGTCGAGCGTCTCAAAGAGCTTGTGGCGGTCCGTGCGGTAGGTCAGCAGGACTACGACGATGCGGTGGCCGCTCTGCAGCAGGCCCAGGCCAATCTTATCGCAAGAAAAACGGCCGTCGATGTGAGCCGGAAAACCGTGGAAGTGAACCGGACAGCCCTCGAGACTGCCCGCATCAACCTGTCCTACACGCCCATCAAGGCCCCTATTTCCGGCCGCATCGGCAGATCCAATATTACCGTCGGTGCGATGGTGACGGCTTATCAACCCGTTCCCCTGGCGGTAATTCAGCAACTGGATCCCATCTATGTGGATGTGACGCAGGCCAGCTCGGATTTGCTTCACCTGAGAAGGGGTCTGGAAAGTGGAAATCTCACGAGCGGCGGTTCAGGCCAGCGCAAAGTCAGGCTTGTATTGGAAGACGGGACGTCCTACTCACTGCAAGGCACGCTGCAATTTCGTGATGTTACGGTGGACCCGACCACCGGGTCGGTCACCTTGCGACTGGTCTTCGCCAATCCCAAGCAGGTACTTTTACCAGGGATGTTCGTGCGAGCGGTAGTAGAGGAGGGTGTGAAAGAGCAGGCGCTGCTTGTTCCCCAGCAGGGTGTGAACCGCGATCCAAAGGGGAATCCCATTGCGCTGATCGTAGATCAGGAAAACAAAGTGGTTCTACGCCCTCTCGAACTTGACCGCGCCATAGGCAGCAAATGGCTGGTCAATCAAGGACTGAATCCGGGAGACCGCGTCATTGTGGAAGGGATGCAGAGAGTCCGGCCCGGCGCCGTGGTCCGCGCCGTTCCCTTTATCGAACCGGCCGGAAGCCCCGGTAATGCCGGCGACAACCGTCCATCGGCGCAGGCCAGGTAGGAGAGGACACCATGGCTAGATTCTTTTTGGATCGTCCGGTTTTTGCCTGGGTTATCGCCATCGGCATGATGCTGGCCGGTGTTCTGGCGATTTACAACCTGCCCATCTCCCAGTACCCTCCCATCGCTCCTCCCACAATTTCGATTCGGGGAATTTACCCGGGAGCATCGGCCAGGACGGTGGAAGACACCGTGGTCCAGCTCATCGAGCAGAAAATGACCGGGCTGGACCGGATGATCTACATCCACTCCACCTCCGATTCATCGGGGCTGGCAAATATAGAATTGACCTTTGCCCCGGGAACCGATCCCGACCTGGCTTGGGCGAAGGTACAGAACAAGCTTCAACTCGCGCTACCCTCGCTGCCCGAAGTGGTTCAGCGCCAGGGGCTCGCCGTAAGCAAATCCACCCGTAACTATCTGATGATTGTGGGCCTGACTTCCCCGGATGATAGCCTCGACGATTATGATCTGGCCGACTATGCCCTCTCGCGGGTCCAGTATTCCATCGCGAGGGTCCCTGGCGTGGGTGAAGTGGAGGCGTTCGGCTCCGGTTACGCCATGCGGATCTGGCTGGATCCCAACAAGCTCACAAACTACAGAATGACCTCGGATGATGTGATTGCCGCCGTCCGGGCCTTCAACGTGCAGGTATCGGCCGGACAGTTCGGCGGGACGCCCGCAATGCCGGGCCAGCGCCTCAATGCCACGATTACTGTGCAGACGCTATTGAAAACCCCGGAAGAGTTCGGCGCCATTCCCCTGCGTCACAACCCGGATGGGTCCATTGTGCGCGTCCGGGACGTGGCCCGGACAGAACTGGGCACTGAGTTCTCCCAGGTCAAGGTCAAACACGACGGGCATCCGGCAACCGGTCTCGCGATCCGACAGGAAGCCGGCGCCAACGCGTTGGACACCGCCACCGCTGTGAAAGCCAAGATGGAGGAATTGTCCCGTTATTTCCCGCCGGGTATGAAGGTCGTTTATCCCTTCGATACGACCCCCTTTGTTCGGGTGGCCATCAATGAGGTTGTCAAAACCCTGATCGAGGCAATTTTCCTTGTCTTCCTGGTTATGTTCCTCTTTCTCGGAAATATGCGAGCCACGCTCATCCCGACCATAGCCGTGCCGGTGGTGATTCTGGGAACCTTTGGTGTGCTCGGACTGTTCGGATATTCCATCAACATGCTGACCATGTTTGCCATGGTTCTGGCTATAGGTCTTCTGGTGGACGATGCCATCGTTGTCGTGGAAAACGTGGAGCGCGTCATGTCCGAAGAAGGACTCTCGCCCTATGAAGCCACTCAGAAATCGATGGACCAGATCACGAGCGCCCTGGTCGGTATCGGGTTGGTACTGTCGGCGGTTTTCGGTCCCATGATTTTTTTCGGGGGATCCACCGGCGTCATCTATCGCCAGTTCTCGGTCACGCTCATTTCCTCGATGCTTCTCTCAGTTCTGGTAGCGTTGATCCTCACCCCGGTCCTTTGCGCGTCACTGCTCAAGCCGGTAGGCAAAGGACACGAAGCGGCGGAAACTGGTTTCCGACTCCTCCGCCCGTTCTTCCTCGGGTTCGACCACATGTTTCTCCGGCTTCGGGGTCGCTATGAAAATGCGGTGGGGCACATGCTGCGAGCACGTCTCCGCTACCTTTTCGCTTTTGTGCTGATCGTTGCGGGATTGGGATATCTCTACAGGAAAATGCCCACTGCATACCTGCCGGACGAGGACCAGGGTGTCATTCTCGCTATGGTTCAGCTGCCCCCCGGCTCCACCCTGGAACAGAATGAAGCCGTGATGAAAAAAGTGCGCAATCATTTCCTGGTGGATCAAAAAGAGGCAGTCGAATCCTGCTTGACCATCTGCGGGTTTGGTTTCGCCGGCCAGGCACAAAACCAGGGATTTGCTTACATCAAGCTGAGAGATTGGGACCTGCGCAACAAGCCCGAGCTGAAGGTCAGGGGTATCCTGGGAAAGGCGATGCCGTTCCTGGCAAGCATCAGGGAAGCGACGGTCCTGGCGTTCCCGCCTCCAGCCGTAACCGAACTCGGCACGGCCAGGGGATTTGATTTCATGCTGCTCGATCGTGGCGGTCTCGGCCATGAGAAATTGATGGAGGCTCAGTTCCAGCTCCTCGGCCAGGCCATGCGCGACCCGAGGTTGACTGCCGTCCGGCCGAACGGGATGATGGACCAGCCCGAGCACAAGGTCGACATCGACTGGGAAAAAGCCGGCACCCTTGGGGTCTCGGTCCCCGCGGTGCAGCGAACAATTTCGGTGGCCTTCGGCAGCGCGTATGTCAACGACTTCATACAAGCGGAGAGGGTGCATCGAGTCTATGTGCAGGCCGACGCCCCGTACCGGATGCTTCCGGAGGACTTGGACCGCCTCTATGTCCGAAATGCCGCGGGCGGTATGGTTCCGGTCTCTGCCCTGGCATCGGGGCACTGGATTTACAGCTCCCCCCGTCTTGAGCGTTTCAACGGTTTTCCGGCCATGAATATCCAAGGTGAGGCTGCGGTGGGAGGAAGCACCGGGGATGCCATGACTGCCATGGAGGAGATTACCAATAGGCTGCCAAAAGGGATCGGATACGATTGGACAGGCCTTTCCTATCAGGAGAAGGCGAGCCAAGCCCAGACGGGGCTGTTGTACGGTTTTTCGATCCTTGCGATCTTCCTGGTGCTTGCCGCCCTGTACGAAAGCTGGTCGATCCCCATCTCCGTGTTGCTCGCCCTGCCGCTCGGAGTGATCGGCGGCGTTTCGGCTTCCTCCGCCCGGGGATTGTCCAATGACGTTTACTTCCAGATCGGTCTTCTGACCGTTCTCGGGCTGACCACGAAGAACGCGATCCTGATTGTTCAATTTGCCAAAATCCGCGTCGAACAGGGAGCCGGGTTGATACAGGCCACCCTCGAAGGGTCGAAGCTCAGGCTACGGCCCATTGTCATGACCTCCCTGGCTTTCGGTTTCGGCGTTCTGCCGCTCGCGCTGGCAACGGGTGCCGGAGCCGGAGCCCAGAAGGCGATCGGAACAAGCGTCCTGGGCGGCATGGCCACCGCAACGTTTCTGGCCATTTTCTTCATCCCGTTGTTTTTCGTGGTGGTGACCAGGATTTTTGGTTCAGGGCAAGAAAAGCAGGCAACTCCGCCCGGGTCGGACACCACAACGCATCCGGAGAGGCAGGAATAATATGCGCAAACTCATACCTCTCATCACTCTCTTAGCCATTTTCCTGTGCGGGTGCCCGCCGCGGACTCAATATGTCCGCCCCGGGCTCCCGGTCCCTTCGGCCTGGCCGGACGGCGCCGCCAGCCAGACAGGGGGGCCGGCGGCAACCGATGTGAAATGGCAGGAATTTTTCACGGATCAGCGACTTCGGTCGGTGATCGAGCAGGCCCTGGCGAACAACCGGGATCTCCGCGCGGCCGCACTCAACATCGAAAAAGCCCGGGCCTTTTATCGGATCCAGCGTGCGGAGCAATTTCCCACCGTTGCGGTCTCAGCCGGCGCCGATGCCTATCGTCTGCCCAAAACGCTGTCGGGTGCCGAAAATGATAAAAACGTCGCCCAGATCACCGTCGGGGTGGGCACGGTAGCCTGGGAACTCGATTTTTTCGGGCGCATCAGCAGCCTGAAAAGCAGCGCCCTGGAGCAATACCTTGCGACGGAATCGGCTCGTGCCTCTGCTCAGATTTCGCTCGTAGCCGCCGTCGCCAATGTCTACCTCGCGCTCGTTGCCGATCGTGAAAACCTCCGCCTGGCGCAGGAAACCCTTAAAACCCAGCAGTCTTCTTACGATCTGATCAAGCAGACCGTGGATGTGGGCATCGCTTCCGACCTGGACCTCCGGCTGGCTCAGGCCCAAGTAGAAGTTGCGCGTGTGGATATCGCCAGGTACTCCGGCCAGTTGGCCCTCGACGAAAACGCGCTCAACCTGCTCGTCGGCTCGCCCGTAGCCGCCTCAATGCTTTCGGACGAACTGGGAAAGGTAGAGTCGCTAAAGGATATCGCGCCCGGCCTACCCTCCGATGTGTTGCTGCGCCGGCCTGATATCCTCGTAGCCGAGCACCAGCTAAAGTCCGCCAGTGCCAACATCGGAGCCGCCCGGGCTGCCTTTTTCCCCCGCATCACGCTAACTGCCGCCGCCGGAATCACAAGCAACGATCTGACGAACCTCTTCAAACCGGCAGCGGGGACTTGGAATTTCGCGCCGCAGATAACGCTTCCGATTTTTGACGCAGGGGCCCGCAAGGCGAATTACGAAGCAGCGCTGCTGGAAAGGGACATCGCCATCGCTGCCTACGAGAAGACCATCCAGTCGGCATTCCGGGAGGTGAGTGACTCGTTGAGCCTCCGGACCACGCTGACGGCTCAGCAACAGGCGCAACAGGCGCTTGTGAATTCACTGGAGGAAGCGTTCAAGCTCTCCGAATTCCGCTACAAGGCGGGGATTGACAGCTACCTGACAGTCCTGGTTTCCCAGCGGTCGATGTATGCGGCTCAACAGCAGCTGGTTACAGTCCGATTTGCGCGTTTGGCCAACCGTGTGACACTTTACAAGGTACTTGGAGGCGGAGCCTAACGGAAATTCAGAGCGAATCCTTGCGATGCAAATACAAGCCTCGCCATAAGGCGCTGCAACTGGTGTGTAGAGAGAATATCTTAATCCTTTTTCTTCGTGGTCTTTGTGGTTCGTGGTTCGTTTTTTTGGTTCCTTGTGATCATCTGATCCATGGCCGCCGGAACAGCAGCGCTTGGTCGGGTCTCACCGCCGGAGGGGGTGGTTTGCCTTATTGGATTATTGAAGGCAACCCATTCACGTCCTAATTCCTACGGTCACTACATTGTCGTACATTTTGCCCACGACGCCGCGATCCGTCTGAATCTCGCTGAAGCCGGCCTGCTTCAATAGATCGGCCACCTCCTCCGGATCGAACAGGCGGAATCCATACTGGGCAATTGGCAACCTCTGGAGCACCTCTTTCGAGCGATATCCAATAGCGAGCCGGCCGCCCTGTTTGAGGACTCGCCGGATCTCCCCCAAGCCCTGCATGGTATCCGGCCAGAAATAGATGGTGTTGATCGTGAAAACGCGATCAAACGAAACGTCCGTGAAGGGGAGGCTCGAAACTTCGCCCCACTGCACGGCCATCCGATTTTCGGCGATTTCGCGCCGGAACCGCGACTCAGCGCTTTCGACCATGTCCCTCGAAAAATCAACCCCGATCACCTTGCCGGTGCGCAGGCGCTTGCAGGTATACGCCAAGGCCGAACCGCCGCCAAAACCGATTTCGAGTATCTGATGCTGCGGCTGGATATCGAGCATCGTGAGAGCCGATTCGACCAGTTTCCTGTTGCCGTGATTCATCATCGGCGCGAGGATACGAGTCCCGAACCAGCCGCTAGGCTTGCGGAATTGCGCCGACATAAAGCGGAAAAAGCCCATAATTGGGATCCCCCCTCAAAGCACAGGCTGGGCGACCGCGTTTTCCGGATCCAGATTTGCTTGGGTCATTGTACACGGATTCTTCATAAAAGATCCGCGTTCTTCCATGCTCATAAATGTCCCTGAAATAATGGTGATTTTTGTCGCGCGGCAGCTTTGCCGATTTCAGGCTCACCCAAAAAGAAGGCCGGGTTCACACCCGGCCTTCGGTGAGAGATTGAAATGAACTGCCAGCTGGTCTAAAAGTGGTACTTCAGCCCGAACTGGATATTTCTTACTGGAGTGACCTGGCCGGTGATTTGGCCAAACGCAGCGAGGTTGGTGATATCCCGTCCGGGAGGTCCAAAACTAACGTGGTTGAAAGTGTTGAAGAATTCCGCCCGGAAATCGAAATACCTCGATTCCGACATATGGAACTTTTTCCCGATGGACATGTCGAAATTGAAGTAGCTTGGAGCTCTTTCGCTGCCCACCGAGGTGTTGCCGAAACTGCCGAGCGCCGGAATACCATAGGCGCAAGTTCCGTTATCCACGCCGCTGGCGCAGAAGGTGCTCGAATCCACCGGCCCGAAGAAACGATCGACGGTTTGCGTCGAAATGTTCATCTTCCGGTATCGATTGGCGCGCACGTTGCCGCGAACCGACTGCAGCGTATTCGCCTGGTGTGCTGACGCAAAGATTGTCACCGGGAATCCAGAGTGAGCCGAAACCATGTAGTTGATGTTCCAGCCACCCAGGATCATGTCCAGCGCTTTTCCCGAGCTAGCACCAAAAGCCTGGCCCTTGCCAAATGGAAGCGCATAATAGCCACCCGCGGATATATTGTGCGTGGCATCAAAACAGGCCGGGCCATAGTTGCCACGGCGGTCATAGGCATTCTGCCAATAGGCGCCTTCCGCGTTGACCGAACCGCAACCATAGTAGCCGAGGTTATCGGTCAGGGTCTTGGAGTATGTGTAATGACCCATCACCTCAAAACCTTTGCTCAGACGATGGCGGACACTGGTCTGCAAGGCGCTGTAATTCATAGTGCCGCTGGACTCGGTCAGGGCGATGTTGCCCAGGTTGGGAAGAACCTTGGCCAGCGGCCGGCGGGTGTTGAGGGCGGTCCAGGTCTTGGGATCGCCGGTGCCTGCGACCGGCTGGTTGGCTTCATGCGGAACCACCAGGTGGGTGCCCCTTTGACCGACAAACGCCACACTGGCCGAGGTGAGGGGTGTCACCTGGTACTCCATTGTAGCGTTGAACTGGTTGGTGAACTGCGGGCGCAAATTCAGATCCCAGGCGCGTCCCTGCATCGAGTAAGGGGTGACGCCCGGGCTGTCGAAGCTCAGGCCTGGCGGAACATCAGAAAAACCGACGCTGATATCGCCCGGAGCACCGGCTCCGTAATTGACATTGCTCTCCATGGCAAAGGGAGGATTCATAGGCAGGCGCAGGTTGGCGCCCGTGCCTTCCAGGAAGCTAGTAAACGCATAACCCATACGCACCACCAGCTTGTTCTTAAACATCTCCGGAGTCCAAGCAAAACCGATGCGCGGCATGAACTGCTTCCAGTAGGGATTATACAGCGCGCGCCCGTACTCGGTTTTTCCAGGATAGATCAAAGCCCCGGTGTAAGTATTGATGTTCACTTGCCGGTCAGCGACCTCATAGATCGGCGTCACATACTCCCATCGCATTCCGACGTTGATGGTCAGATTGCGCTTGGCCTTCCAATCGTCCTGGAAGAAGAACCCGTTGCGCCATTGCCGGTGACCCCACTTGCCGGTAACCACGCCCCGTCCCTTGATGGCGAGCTGGCTCAGCAGGAAATCGGCATAATCGAGGCCCGAATAACTCCCGTTGAAGGTGAAGATTCCGAGCGCGCCGTTATTGCCGGCATAGTATCGGTTTTGCTGCATGCGCAGAAGCTGGCCACCCATTTTGAGCAGGTGGTTGCCTTTGGAGTAGGTCAGGGTGTCGTTGAACTGATACTTGTTGTCCATGGTTGAGCCGATGCTGGCACCGGAACCGATGCTGCTCAGGCCGCCGCCGACAGTGATGGAGCTGAGCCCGGGAATGGGCTGGCCTCCTTTGATACCAAACTTGGCATTGCCGTCTGAACCCAATAAACCGGACCAATCGTAAACGGCATCGTCGATGCCGATGCGGCTGTAAGCGATCCGCATGTCATTGACCACACGCGGGCTGAAGGTCCGGGTCCAGCCGATCTGTGTGCTAACCGAGGGACCTTCGGTCCCGCCGGTCATTTGAACGGGTAGCACAGTGCGGGAGGTATAGCTCAGATATTGCGCGCTCGAAAACCTCCCGGTGATGAGGTCTTTGTCGCTGAAACGGTAATCAATCTTGGCATCCCCCTGGTGGTTGCGCAGCAGACTGGACGTGCCGGCGCCATAGTTGCTGGTTACACCAAGAGAACCTGTCCCGGCTGTATTGGGCAAGGGGTAGAGTTCAGGGTGGGAGAACAGGTACTTGGCCGCCGGATTGACAATGCGGCTCGTGGGAATGATATTGCCGGGGAAGGGCTGCCCTGTGACCGGATCCTTTACGATCTGTCCGGTCTTGAGGAAGTCTGAGAGATCCCCTGTGCGCCAGGCTGCGGGAGCGACGGATGCAGTCCCTGTCCCTGCTCCACGCTGCTCGGTCCCCTCGTAATCGACGAAGAAGAAGAGCTTGTTCTTGATGATCGGGCCGCCGAAGGTGCCGCCAAAGATGTTCCGTTTAAAGGGAGCTCGCTTCGCGGTAGCGGCCGAGCGGTTGCGGAAGAAGCCGTTGGCGTCCAGCTTTTCGTTGCGCAAAAACTCGAAGACGTTGCCGTGATAATTGTTCGAACCACTCTTCAGGGTCATATTGACTACGGCACCGCCGACGTTGCCGAACTCGCCGCCGCCGTTACCGGTAAGGACCTTGACCTCTTCGAGTGCGTCCACATTGGGATTGTAGCCGATGCGATTGTCAATCGAATCGTTCACATCCACGCCGTCAAGGAGGAAGTTGTTGGTTTGCTCGCGGTTGCCATTGATCTGGGGGCGGCTGCCGCTTCCCTGAAAGCGTCCGGAAGTGTTCATGGAGTTTGGAGCGGTGCTGATGGCTCCCGGGATGAGCAGGGTCAGGGAAGCAAAGTTGCGGCCGTTGAGTGGGAGTGATTCCAGCTTGGAGGAGGTCACCGTGTCTCCGGTGGCCGTCGATTCGGTCTGCAGGATCGGAGCGGCTGCCGAAACCTCCACGGTTTCAGCAGTGCTGCCGATCTCCAATTTGATATCCATGCGGGCAATCTGGTTCACCTCCAGCTTGGAAGGGTCCCATGGTCACTTTCTTGAATCCCTGAATCTGCGCTTCCACGGCGTAGCTGCCAACCGGCAGAAACACCAGGTTGTATACGCCTCTTTCGTTGGTGATAGCGCTGAAAGCACCATTTGTGCCGGTATTGGTGGCGACTATCTTGACACCCGGCACAGCTGCCCCACTCGGGTCGATCGCCGTGCCGGTGATGGAACCTGTGATTGTCTGGGCGCCCGCCATGCCGCACATCAGGCATAGCAGTGCCACCAGGATTCCAAATCTCTGCTTCATATTTTATATCCTCCGATGATTTTTGAGCTGCGCGTAATTTCCCGCTGAATTTCCCGTTTGATCGAAATCCTGAAAATATGACTGAATGACTTTAAAGCCCTGTTAAAAACAACTTATTTTACTCCATATTTTAGGGGAAAAACTGGAAAAATAGCAGAGGCGGAAGGCACCGAATCCGAGTCGAGGATCACCAGCTAAATGCCATCGCAGAAACATCAGCCCAGCAGGTCCAACGTGCTCTTTTCGAGCTCCAGTTGCTTGGACAATACCACGAGGTTGGCCTCGGCAGCCGTTCTCGCCTGCTGAACGCTCAAAACATCGGCCACCAGGTCAGGCCGGATTGACGGGGTATAAGTATCTTCCGTAAGCCGTGTCGCCGGGCCGGAATCCTGCGTGGTTTGACTATCGGGAGTTGCGGGCCAGGCAGCGATGCGGCGTGAGGCTTTGTCCATTTCATTCCGGGCCTGATGCAGACCCTGCAGGGATGTGGATGCAATTTCGTTCATAATTCCTTCCGGTATGCGTTCTTCATCGGCAGGAACCGGGGAATGGAATACCTGTTTAATGGCACTTTATCTGAATACAATTAGGGCGGACTATAGGAACGATCTCGGGAAAATCCAGCTGACATCCGGGTGGGATCGGATCAAGCACTGGGGGAGCCATGAGCGAGAAATCTCGCTTCGAGACCAGGACACAGGAGCGAATGACGGCAAAACCGCAGGGAACAGCGGATCGGCTGCGTCTATTCCTGCTCCCGCTGCAAGGAATTAAAGGCTTGTTCCAAGGCAGGGCAGGGTTGATTCGGATCGGTTTGTGCTTCCTGGGCGCCGGAATCTTTGCATCACAGATGCAGTGGTTCGGTCTGGCAGCGCAGACGTTCCCGACGGAATCTGAACTTCTTGCGAAGCCCCGCCTTGTGCAGACCTGGGCTGAACGCGCGCTTGCGCAAGACCCGAAGGTCCGCGCAACTGCAGCGGCGAAATTGGTGCAGGGGGGCGCAAAATCCCTGCCATTGCTGCGGCATTTTCTGCTGGAGAGCAATGAAAGGCTGCATCAGGAAGCGTTCGAGGTTATTCGCCGCATCGGCGCGGCTGCCCTCCCGCTGCTGATCGAGTTGCTTGGATGGGATGAAATGTCCATCGCGCGAGAGGCCGTCAGCGTGCTGATTGATCTTGCGCCTGATACGGATACGGCTCAACCGGCATTGATCCGTGCGTTGAATAGCGAGGACCTGCCGTTGGCGCGCGATGCGGCTCGCGCGTTGGGTGCTCTGGGCGGACGAGCCAGTCCATCGGTGCCTCAGCTGGTGAAGGCGCTTTCACATCCCGATCCGCTTGTCCGTCTTTATACCGCAGAGGCGTTGGCGGCCATCGGCCCGGATGCCGCCGCGGCGACTCCCGATCTGGCTAAGGCTCTCCGCGATCCGAGTCCCGGTGTGCGCTGGGCTGCGGGCGAGGCGCTGGCGGCCATCGGGCCGCGTGCAGCGCCCGCTGTGCCGGACCTTTTGGAGGCCCTGAAGGACGAGTTTCTTTACGTACGCATCTGCGCGGCCAGCGCGCTGGGGAACATCGGATCAAGCACCGAGGCGGTTCTTGTGGCGCTGAAAGCGGCTGCAAATGATCCGGCGATGCGTACGGAAGCGGAATGGGCCCTGCATCAAATCACACCTGCCACACCGGGCGCAGATTCAGCACCTTTCGTTCGTCCAGAGAAAAGTGTGCCCCAGGAGGGCGCCGCTTTGTCGGGACGGGCAGCTGGCGCATCGGAGGAGGTCGCCGGGGATAAGGGCCATCCACCGGACGATTGGGACATACAAACCGGCCGGAATATCGTCTGGAGTGTTGGCTTGGGCGACGAGACCTATGGCCGCCCCGTGGTTTCCAACGGCGTGGTTTTCGTGGGAACTGACAATGGGAGGAAGATGAATCCCGCGTATCAGGATGAGAGTGGTGTGCTCCTGGCCTTTCGTTCGAAGGACGGCGCCTTTCTCTGGCAGGATGTAGCTCCGCGGGTAAACCGGGGATTAGGCGACTTTCTGCTTCCCTCGACTACCGGAACCCCTTATGTCGAAGGGAACCGGCTGTATTACGTCACCGCCGAATGCCAGCTCCGCTGCCTGGATACGCAGGGCTTCCGCGATGGCAGGAACGACGGTCCTTTCCGGGATGAGCCGTTTCAGGATGAAAATGCAGCCGACGTCATCTGGGAACTGGATATGTGCGGACAATTGGGCGTCTTCCCTCATGAAGCCACAAACAGCGACGTGCTGGCCATCGGTGATCTGCTGGTCATTTCCACATCCAACGGTCAAAACCAAGGACACACGCGCATGCCGTCCCCGCTTGCACCGAGTTTGATTGCGGTCGACAAGCGTTCCGGCAATGTGGTCTGGCGCGCAAGTGGGCCGGGCGCGAACGTGCTGCACGGGCAGTGGAGCAGTCCCGTGGCAGCGGATGTGAACGGACGTACCCAGGTGCTTTTTGGAGGGGGCGATGGGTGGCTGCACGCCTACGATTCGGGTTCAGGGCAGGAGCTTTGGCGATTTAGCGGAAATCCTCCCGAAGCGAAGTGGCTTCCGCGTCCGGGCGTTTTTTCACGCAGCTCGATTATAGCCGCGCCGGTTTATGGTGATGGCCGCGTTTTCATCGTCATGGGCCAGGATCCTTCGCATGGAAACGGGCCGTCGCGGCTATATGCCGTCAGTCCCAACGGGCAGGGAGACGTTACGAGCAGCAGAGTCCTCTGGACCTATCGACAGGTCGGCCGGGTAGTGGGAACGCCGGTATTAAAGGATGGGCTGCTTTATGTGGGCGATTTGGGTGGGGTGGTGCACTGTCTGGATGCTGCTACCGGCGTGGTTGTCTGGACCCAGGATACGATGGCGCCTATCTGGGGTTGTCTGCTGGCGGCGAAGGACCGATTGTATGTGGGAAACACCGACGGTGTCGTAACGGTGCTGCAAACGGGGCGCCGGAAGAAGGAGTTGGCGCGGATCGAGATGGAAGCGCCGATATATTCACGCCCGGCGATAGTCGGGGATGCGCTTTATCTGGCCACCGCGCGGCGGCTGTATCTGATCCGTGCAAAGTCCGATGTTCGTTGAAAACGCCGACCGTTCATCGGAAGGGGTTCTATGGGTTCCGCCAGGCAACTGTGGGATATGAGGTAGTTTGGAGCGGGAAACGGGATTTGAACCCGCGACTTCAACCTTGGCAAGGTTGCACTCTACCACTGAGTTATTCCCGCCCCATGCAAGCAGGGAAGATATTAGCAAACGGGCAAAATCGGGTCAACGAGTTTTAGTCCTGCCCTATCATAGGGTATCGACGGGCCCTTAATTAATCCGGCGCCCCTATAGGCATGTTATTATTCCGATTTTCTCCCGGGACCGGAACATGAGAAAGCCCGCTAAAATCATCCTGCTGCTCGCCGGCTGCGCCATCCTGTTGCCATCGCTCTATCTCTATCGAACCCTTGAATCAGGCCGGGGGGACGCCAGGGCGGCGTTTCTCGAAAACCTGAATGCTTCCGGCGAATTCCAGGGTCCGGAATGCCTGCAGTTCGACCCGGCGGGTAATCTTTATGTGGGGGATGCCCATGGGATTGTGTGGATTTTGCCGGGCGCAGGAACCCCCAGGGAGTTCTTCCAGTTCGTCCCCTACTTGAAGTCGCAGGGTTGGTCTTCCGACAGCTCATCCGTTCGCATGCCCGGCCTCGCGATTGCTCAGGACGGCAGCCTTTATGTTTCCGTCCCGGCATTCTCCGGCGGTTCCATTCTTAAGATCGATGCGAAAAGCGGGCAGGCAGGGATCTTATCCCAAAATCTGGGATCCCCGGGCCCCATGATCCTTTCAGGGGACGGCAGCAGGCTCTGGGTTGCCGACACGGGGCGGCAGGGCCGGCTCCTTGGATTGAAAGTTGATTCCGCACCCCCGGTCGTTCCCGATCGGGAGATAGCTCCCTTCGAACATCCGGAAGGCCTCGTATTCGGCCAGGATGAAAACACGCTGTACGTGGCGGAGTCGATTTCCGGGAGCGTCGCCAAGGTGGATCTGACTTCGAGCCAGCCGCAGGTGGTGAGGATCGCCCGTCTGGTGGGTGATTTTTCGCGGGGCAGCCTTCGCGGCATGGCATTCGACCCGCGGGACCAGGAACGCCGGTTCCTTTATGTGGCCGAAAACCTCAGGGGCCTCATCACGGTACTGGACCTGAAATCGAATCCCCCGCATCCAGCCAAAAGAATCAGCCTGGCAACGATGGGCGGGAGGCCTTGCCCGGCATCACTGACGATCCGCGACGGCTATCTCTACTTCACTGATCTCTGGTCCTGCTCCCCCGCCCGCCTCCTGATGGGAATTCCACAATACAGGCAGCATGCATACCGCTTCCGCATCACCGATCTGACTTCCATCTATGGAACCATGAAATAGTCGGCCGCCGGCGGAAATATTCATCGTATGAATCCGCAGCATCTCAAGACCGGCCGGCTCGGGGAGAGGATCGCCTGCCGACACCTGCTCAAGATCGGCTTTGACATTCTCGCGCGGCGCGCTGGCTGCCGCTCGGGCGAGATCGACCTGGTGGCTTTTGAAGGAGAAATCCTGGTGTTTGCTGAGGTAAAGACGCGCCATTCCACGGAATTCGGCGACCCGTGGGAGTTCGTGGACTGGGAAAAACAGCAGCGGTTCCGGCGGGCTGCCGAGGAGTTCATCGCGCGCCACGACCTGGGAAAATACAGTTACCGGTTCGACATCGTTGCGGTGGTTGCGCCTGGAACTCCCCGTCAGCAAATCATGGTCTACCGCAATGCCTTCTGAAAGGCGAAAATCAATTCGAACCGCAAAGCGGACCCAGCCCCCGCTGGATTAAGCTTATAATTCTTTGCGGTTCTCGCGGTTCAGCTCGTCCGTTTCCAGCGGGTCCCTTCACGCGTATCTTCCAGCACGATGCCCTGCTCCGCCAGCCATTTGCGGATACGGTCGGCCTCGGCAAAATCGCGCCGCTTGCGCGCTGCTATGCGCTCGTCGATCTTCCGCCTGATTTCGTCATCCAGCAACTCCGTTTCCTGGCGTAATATGCCGAACACCGAATCTGCCTCGCGGACGAACTCGGCCGCGATCCTGGCATCGTCTCGCCCCAGGCCTTCCTGGTCCAGTTTCTGGTAGGCCAGGCGGATGAAGTCGAAAACGGCCGCGAACGCCGCGGATGTGTTCAAATCGTCGTCCATGGCATCGATGAACTTGGCGCGCGCCTCGGCCGTTTCCGCCGCGAAACCCTCGCCGGCAGCGGATGAATCGGCGATTTCCTTCATCCGGATCAGGAAGTCTTCGATGCGCCGGGTCGATGCCTGCGCCTGGCGGAGCCCGTCCTCCGTGAAGTTGAGCTGCTTCCGGTAATGCGCGGAAAGCAGCAGGCAACGGATGACCTCCGGGGCATGCCCCCTGGCGATGATGTCGCGCAGGGTGAATTGATTCCCCAGGGACTTCGACATCTTCTCCCCGTCGACGATCAGGAACTCGGGATGTACCCAGTAGCGCACGAAGGGTTTGCCCGTGGCGCACTCGCTCTGGGCGATCTCATTTTCATGATGGGGAAAGATCAGGTCGATTCCGCCGACATGGATATCGAAGCTCTCGCCGAGGTATTTCATGCTCATGGCCGAGCACTCGATGTGCCAGCCCGGCCGGCCCGGCCCCAGCTCCGTCTCCCAGAAATCCTCCCCTTCGCGGGCCGCCTTCCAGAGAGCGAAATCTCTGGCATTGTCCTTTTCGTACTTGTCGGTGTCGACTCGCGCCCCCGCTTGAATGCCGCTGAAATCGGCTTTGCTCAGCTTCCCGTAGCCGGGATCACGCGAAATGCTGAAATACACCGAACCTTCCCGCGTGTAGGTGAACCCCTTTTCACCGAGCTTGCGTATCAGGTCAACCATCTCCCGGATATGATCCGTGGCCCGCGGCATGATTTCGGGCAGCTCGATATGAAGCGTCCGGCTGTCCTGGAGGAAGGCTTCGGTATATCGCTCGGTATATTCTTTGAGGCTGATGCCCTGTTCGCGTGCATTCGTGATGATCCGGTCGTCGACATCCGTGATGTTCATGACATGCATGACCCGGTATTTCCGGTACCGCAGATAGCGCCGCAGGACATCCTGGAAAACGAAGGTGCGGAAATTTCCGATGTGGGCAAAGTCGTAGACCGTGGGGCCGCAGGTGTAAAGGCGGACCACTCCTTCTTCGATCGGATGAAACTCCTCTTTCCGGTTGCTCAGCGTATTATAGAGCTTCAGCATAGTTTTTCCCGAATGCGCGTAATATCTGGTTTAGATTTCAATATTGAATCAGGGCAGGCTCATAAATGCAACCGCTGCCCCTAAAACATCCCGGAAAAGGAGATTGATTCCGCCCGTTTCCGAGCAGCTACATCCTTTGGACGCGGAACAGGCGCAGCTTCCCCTGGTCTCCCAGGGGCGTGAGCGAGAACCCGTCCAGGTGCCTGAGTTCCGCCGCCCGCGACGCCTGCGTGACAACAAGGAATACGCGGTGCCCGGCGGCAAAGCGTCCCAAAATCACCGGATCATTGATATCCTCGGCAATGGAATATCCGCTGTAATAGTGCAGCGTGTGATGAAAATAGCCGTAGCTGATGGCAAGCTCGCCCGCCATGCGGCTTTGGTTCAAGAGAGCAGCCATTTCCTTCGACGAGTTGTAGCGGCCGACGATCGGGAAGCAGAATAGAGCCAGCCCGACCACGATCAACAGGCTCTGTGCCAGGACCGCCCGGATCCCTACGTCGGCGTTTCCACGCCTGCAGGCGCGGTACGCGACCCATGCCAGAATCCCGCATGCTGCCGATACAGGCAAGCCTTCCCTCCAGGTATGCCCGTAATTCTTGTACATGAATAGGGGAAAAGCCGCGGCCAGGAGAATCGACAATACCAGGTGCGTCCCGGCCGCCCACTGCAGTCGCGAAGTGCCGGCTTTGGCCCCTTCCAGCCAGGGCGCCAGGGCCCGGCCAAGCAGCAGCGCCAGCGGGGGGAGGGAGGGCAATATGTACCCCGGAAGCTTGGAGGTGGATATCGAGAAAAACAGGAAGGGGAAGATCGCCCAGCAGGAGAGGAAAAGGGTCTGCCGGTCCCATTCACGCCAGCGTTTCAGGACATGAAGCGGTGATTCGGGGAAAATGACGAGTAGCCAGGCCGTCCAGGGGAAGAGCAGTCCCAGTCCTACCGGGATATAATAATAAAATCCCTCGCTGTGGTGGTGGATGTCGCTCACATAACGGGCCAAATTATGGTTCACAAAAAAAACGGTGATCAAGGAGAAGCCGTTTTCCTTGAACGCCAGCCAGAACCAGGGGAACGCAATCGCCAAAGAAACCGCACTCCACGAAAGGATCCTGGGGCGGCTCAGGCGCTGCCCTTGCTCATCCAAGAGCCAGAACATGATTCCGATGCCTGCAGGCAGGATCAAGGCAACCGGCCCCTTGGCCAGAACAGCGAGCCCGATGAAAGCCCATCCTACGGGCACCTGAAATCGGCTTCGAGGTGCATCCAGCACCGCTTGCCCCAGGAATGATAGGCCAATGGTCAGGCACGCAGTAAGAGGCATGTCGGTCGACGCACTCCGGCCGAATGCGACGATGCCTAAGCTGGTCAGAAAAATGGAGGCGGCCAGCAATCCAGCAAACCTGGACGCCATCCGTGAACCGAACCAGAGGAGGGTGTAGGCCGCCACGAGGGTTGCCACGACCGTACCCGCCCGTGCCGGCCATTCCCCGGTACCCACCCAGTAATAAAAGGGTTGAGTGATCCAGTAATAGAGCGGAGGCTTTTCCAACCAGGGATGTCCCTCGAGGCGGGGTGTAATCCATTTTCCCGAGACATGCATTTCCTCGGCGATCCGCGCGTAGCGGGGTTCATCCGGTCCGATGAAAGGGAGGGAACCAAGACGGAAGCCGAGAATGCCGGCTGCCAGAAGGGCCGGAAAAATCCAGGACAGCAAAGGACTGCGAGCGAGTTTTTGCACGACGGGGATTGATACTATATGAAAAAAGGGGGCACGGCAAACCGTGCCCCCTTCCACAGAAATCCAGAAGCGGCGATTCTTAGTACATGCCGCCCATGCCGCCGCCGCCCGGAGGTCCGGCGGGAGCCTTTTCCTCTTCCTTGATCTCGCAGACGAGGGCTTCCGTCGTGAGCAGAAGAGCCGCGATCGACGACGCGTTCTGCAGCGCCGTGCGGGTCACCTTGGTCGGGTCGATAACGCCCGCGGCAACCAGGTCTTCATAGATCTCGGTCTCGGCGTTAAAGCCGTAGTTGACTTCCTTGCTGTTCCGGACCTTCTCGACCACCACGGCGCCTTCGTGGCCGGCGTTGAAAACGATCTGCCGCAGCGGCTCTTCGAGCGCGCGGCGCACGATGTTGGCACCCACGGCCTCGTCGCCTTCCAGCTTGAGCTTCTCAACCGCGCCGATGGTGCGGATAAAGGCAACGCCGCCGCCGGGGACGATCCCCTCTTCCACGGCCGCGCGGGTTGCGTGCATGGCGTCTTCCACGCGCGCTTTCTTTTCCTTCAGCTCGGTCTCGGTTGCGGCTCCGACCTTGATCACCGCCACGCCGCCGACCAGCTTCGCCAGCCGCTCCTGCAGCTTTTCGCGGTCGTAATCCGAGGTGGTTTCCTCGATCTGAGTTCGCAGCTGCTTCACGCGGCCCTCGATCTCATTGGTCTTGCCTGCGCCTTCGATGATCGTGGTGTTGTCCTTGTCGATGATAATCTTCTTCGCGCGGCCGAGGTCCTTGAGCTGGACGCTTTCGAGCTTGATGCCGAGGTCTTCAGAAATGACCTTGCCGCCGGTGAGGATGGCAATGTCTTCCAGCATGGCCTTGCGGCGGTCGCCGAAGCCGGGCGCCTTGACGGCAGCCGCGGACAGGGTGCCGCGCAGCTTGTTCACCGCGAGCGTGGCCAGGGCTTCGCCTTCGACATCCTCCGCAATGATGAGCAGCGGACGGCCGGACTTTGCGCTCTGCTCGAGCAGGGGAAGCAGGTCCTTCATCGAGCTGATCTTCTTCTCGTGCAGGAGAATGAGGCAGTCGTTCAATTCCGCTTCCATTCTCTCTGGATCGGTTACGAAATAAGCGGAAAGATAGCCGCGGTCGAACTGCATCCCTTCGACGACTTCCAGCGAGGTCTCGATCGACTTCGCCTCTTCGACCGTGATGACGCCGTCCTTGCCGACCTTCTTCATCGCCTCGGCAATGATCCCGCCGATGGTCTTGTCGTTGTTGGCCGATACGGAGCCGACCTGCGAAATCATCTCACCCTTGACCGGCTTGCTCAGCTTCTTGAGCTCTTCAATACAGGCGGCCACGGCCTTCTCGATCCCGCGCTTCAGCGCCATCGGGTTGGCACCGGCGGCAACGTTCTTCACGCCTTCTTTGTAAATGGCCTGGGCCAGAACCGTCGCGGTGGTCGTCCCGTCTCCGGCGACATCCGAGGTCTTGGAGGCAACTTCGCGCACCATCTGGGCGCCCATGTTCTCGATGCCTTCCTTCAATTCGATTTCTTTCGCCACGGTCACGCCGTCCTTGGTGATCAAGGGCGACCCGAACTTCTTGTCCAGCACGACATTCCGGCCCTTGGGACCAAGAGTGATCTTAACCGCATCGGCAAGCTGGTTCACGCCGCGAAGCAGGGCCTGGCGTGACTGCTCGCCATGGATAATTTCTTTTGCTGCCATATCTCTATGCTCCTTTAATTTCTTGTTTTCAGTAGGTTGAGGTTCTCAGAATTACTTTCCAGATTCCAGGACGGCGAGGATTTCCTCTTCGCGCATGATGACGTATTCCTCGTCATCAACCTTGATTTCCGTTCCGGCATACTTTCCGAACAGAATCCGATCGCCCGTCTTCACATCCATGGGCGACCGCTTGCCGTCTTCCTGAACCTTCCCCGGACCGGCAGCAATGACCTCTCCCTCCATCGGCTTCTCTTTTGCCGTGTCGGGAATAATGATTCCACCCTTAATCACTTCCTTTTCCTCGATCCGCTTCACGATGACGCGGTCGTGCAAAGGCCTGATTTTCATTGAAACGTTCTCCTTTCCAAGTTCAACGGACGCTGTCTATAAACCATTCAAATCAAAAGTTTTAGAGGACTCTTTTAGCACTCATCGAAAAAGAGTGCTAATAGTATAAGAGCGAATTCAGGATTGTCAACCTCGCCGGCAGGAAAAATCAAAATAGTGTTGTCTATTTGTGGGAAAGACGTTTGGCCAGAGTGTTCCTGTGAATGCCCAACTGCTCAGCCGAGCGGAGGATATTCCCGTCGTTCCTGCGAACGATCTCGGCCATAAAAAGGCGCTCAAATTGCCCTGCCGCCTCCGCAAACAGGATCCCCCGATCGATCATTTCACGGCAGATGGCTTCCAGCCGCTCCTTCAGCCTATGGTGTTCGCTGGCGGCGTGGTCGCTCATACAGGGGGCCTCTTCTGATTCAGGATATCAAGTACCTTTTTATACTCCTGGTTGAATTTCGCCTTCAGCTCAGGCGGGACAACCATCACGGCAGCCCGCGCCCCGGCCAGCAGGAAGGGCGCCAGGACCGATCGTGCCAGCAGGCCTTCCTGGACCGGAAACGCGACGAGCGCCAGTACGATAATCGAGGCGATCAGCCAACCGCGCAACAATCCGAAGAGGGCGCCCAGCAGGCGATCCACCCATTCCAGTGAAGCGGCCTTGATAAATTTGTTAATCAGCAGGGAGATCACACCACCGATTACCAGGCATCCGATGAAGATGACCAGGAAGCCGGTCAGATCAGCAAGCGCATCGGTCTTGAGCAGGGTTTTGAACCACCAGGCCGGGACCGGGTAATAGAGAACAGCCAGGACAAAGCCGCCGATCAGAGCCACAACGCTGACAATCTCGCGCATGAGGCCCTTGGTCACGGCCAGGATAATGGAAATCAGTGCAATCAATGCAAAAACAATATCCAGGAACGTCCATTGACTTAGTTGCATGCTGGGGGATTCCCTTCGAATGACTCGCCGCTGCGTTTGCAGCTGCGCAATACGGAAATCAGCTCCGGACCGATCGCCCGAACGGACCCGAAGGTGACATGCGGCTTGATGCGGCCGTGAAAATCAGACCCGGCGGTGGGGATAAGGTTGAGTTTCTTGGCCAAACCGAGGTAATAGGCCGACATTTTTTCATCGTGATAGGGGGTAAAGACTTCCAGGCCTTTGAGTCCAGCCGCCTTCAGGTCGGATACAATCCGCTCGCCGGCGCTGAAAATTCCCGCCCCGGGATGGGCCAGGACAGGGACTGCGCCACATGAAATCAGCAGCTGTATGCCCTCCTCCGTGGCGATCCAGGTCCGGTGGACATGTGCGGGAGCGCCGCGCCCCATGAAATCCTGATAAAACCGGATTTCCGGCTTATCGGAGCGAAGTCCTCTGATGTAGGGTTCAAGCCGGGCGTCCCGGGTTTCGGCATGCTTGTCGAGGATCACGGCTGCGATGGTGGTTCCGGACGGAGGCGAACCCTGGGAACGCTGCGACACCTCCTCATAAGTCACGTTAAAGCCGATCTGGCGCAAGCGAGCAATCCGTTCGAGGGCCTGCTCAAATCGTCCCCGCATCTGTCTCTCCAGGGCCAACCTCAGGCGGGAGCTGGCCCAGTCGATCAAGGGACCAAGCACGTGCAATTCCCGTCCGTCGAATTCCGTGGTTAGTTCAATGCTGGGAATGAATTCGATGGATTTTGCTGCCGCCAATTCCAGTCCTCGCGGGATCGCCTCCACAGAATCGTGATCACTAATGGCCAGCGCATCGAGTCCGACCTCCCCGGCAAACTTGAAGATTTCGTCCGGGGAATACTGGCCGTCGCCGCTGAAGTGGGAATGAATGTGGAGATCCACGAAAGGCGTGTTTAGCGGCCGCACCTGGTTTGAAGGCAAAGAAGGCATAATCTCCACTCTGTCCGGCAGGAGGTGATTCGAGGAGCGCTATTCTACCTGCGGCTTCTTCCGGATGCAAGAAACCTCCCTGTTTGGCATTTGATTTTGCATCTTAAGGCAGCCACAGCTGACCGCATCATTCTTCATCTTATTGCTTCATCAAGGTTTATGAAATCCGCACCTCTGGCGTCCAAATTGCGCAGGATAACAAAGAACGCAGCAGAAACAGGAATGGCGGGCGCAAAGGCACCGCCGAGTGAAGAGGGGGGATTATGAACAAGGCATTTACGTTGTCCATCTTAGTGATTTTAATGGCCATAACGCCGCTGAGCGCCTATGGGCAAACCGGCGATCGGCCTCCTGCATCCGGCAGCAACCAATTGAGTGTCGGACCTGAATTTGTCGGTTCGCTGGTGCTGGATCAGAACATTCATCTGATGTTGAGAGACGGCACCTATATCGAAGGGAAGGTCCGCCAGGCAACACGGGAATCTCTAACCGTGAAAATCCGGAAATGCGAACCGAAGAACAGCGTTCGCGGGCCGGAAGCAACCTTGGCGACGGCAGATATCGCGGTGGTACATTACAAGAAAAACGGGAGCGTTGCAGCGCCGGTTGCGTTGGGTGTTTTGGGGGGATTCGCCGGAGGTTTGGCTGCGGCCAATATTGCCTATTACTCGGGCGCCAATGAGGGCGCAGCCGTTGGTGCGTTCCTACTCGGGATTGTCGGCGGGGCGAGCGGAGGCTCTATTCTCGGTCGCGAGGCGGCCAAGAAAACTGTGACGATCAATGTTATGGCGGGCTCCGAAAAGGCCGTGGCTCAGGCGCCGGTTAGGGCGCTTCCGGTCAACAACCGGTAGGCCTCGAGATATTTTTCAGAGGTGCCCCTGACAACGGCCGGGGGCAGCTCCGGCCCGGGCGGCTGCTTGTTGAACTTGATTTCCTCGAGATAATCGCGCACATATTGCTTGTCGAAGGAGGGTTGCGGACGTCCCGGCCGGTAGCTTACACGCGGCCAGAAGCGGGATGAGTCCGGGGTCAGCAGTTCATCACACAAGATAATGCGGCCTTCGTGGATGCCGAACTCGAACTTGGCATCCGCGATAATGATCCCGCGGTGGAGAGCATAGTCGGCTGCGCGTTTATAAATGGCCAGGGTGAGCGCTTTCAGTTCCTCGGCGCGTTCGCTGCCAAGCATTTCCACCATAACCGGAAATGGTATGTTCTCATCATGGCCCGTGTCGGCTTTGGTAGCCGGCGTAAAGATCGGCTCCGGCAGCCGGTCGCACTCGCGCATGCCCGAGGGAAGAGGTATGCCGCAGATCTTGCCCGTGGCCTTATAGTCCTTCCAGCCCGATCCCGCCAGATAACCCCGGACCACGCACTCGACCGGGAACATTTCGGCCTTCACCGTTAGCATGCTGCGAAGGTCAAGCAGGGAGCGATAAGCCTGAAGATCCGCGGGGAACTCCGTCGTATCCGCACTCACCAGGTGATTCGGCACGATATCGTGCATCTGTTGGAACCAGAAGCGAGACAGTTGGGTCAGGACCGCGCCTTTCATCGGGATCGCAGTCGGCAGAACTACATCGAATGCAGAAATCCTGTCGGTGGCAATCAAGAGGAGCCTGTCGCCGTATTCGTAGACGTCGCGCACTTTGCCGCGGCGGAAAAGCCGCAACCCCTCCAACTCGGTTTGCAGACAAACTCCCGATTGTGAATCTGACATGTCAGTTCCTCGCTACTAGTTGGTTTCTGTCGCAAGACTCCATGTTCATTCGACTTCGACCTGGATTTCGACCTGGACGTGGACCTCGTCTTCGGTTTGGACTTTAACCAGTAGTGCCCACGTCCGGGTCCAGGACCAAGTCGAGGTCCAGGACCAGGCAATACCGAGTTTCGCGACGTATACTCGTTATCTGATTAGCTGACCCGCGGGGGCCTCTTTCCGCGTGCATCCGCTTCAGGAGATCAGCCCGTTGATTCGGGCGGCCCCTTTTATAGCAGATTTGCACCTATGCAAGCCAGCTTCTGTAATCAACCGGCCTTTTCGTCGTCCCTATGGAAGTCGACACCGACGATTTTCGATACACCGGGCTCTTCCATAGTGACACCGTAAAGCGTCCGCGCGACTTCCATCGTCCGCTTGTTGTGAGTGATCACGATGAATTGAGTATCTTTGCTCAGCTCCGCGATCAACTGCGTGAAGCGGGTAACATTAGCATCATCGAGCGGAGCATCGACTTCATCGAGAACGCAGAAGGGGCTGGGGCGATATCGGAAAATGGCGATCAGCAGGGCGAGAGCCGTCAGCGCTTTTTCACCCCCCGATAGCAGCAGAACATTTTGAAGCCGCTTTCCCGGCGGTTGAGCGATGATGTCAATGCCGCTCTCGAGCACATCGCCGTCATCGAGGAGACGCAGGTCGCACTGCCCTCCGCTGAAGAGCAACTGGAATACAACGTTGAAGTTTTCACGGATATTCTTGAATGCATCCTGGAACTGCTCCACCGAGCGGCGGTTGATTTCCGCAATCGCCTTCTGGGTGTCGGCAATCGATTGTTCGATGTCCGTGCGCTGTTTGGTGAGAAACTGGTACCTTTCATCGAGCTCCTGGTATTCCTCCAGAGCTCGCATGTTGATGGCGCCGAAATTCTCGATGCGTTCCTTGAGCTCGTCGTGCTGGCTTAGGACCTCATCGTAGTTCCGCTGCCAACCGGCTTCATCAATTTCCCCGATGAGCTGCTCGATCGGGTGGTGGAATTCCTCCTGGCAGCTGCGGCTGAGGTGTTCCAGATCGCTTTCCAGCCGGGTCTTTTCAATTTCGATTTTGCTGCGAATGCCGAGAGCTTCTTCGCGCCTCACGTGCAGGATCCGGGCCCGTTCCTCCAGGCTGGACAACGCATCGCGATTCGCGGCCAGCCCCTTTTGAGCCTCGGTGAGCTCCTGCTCCGTCCCTCGAATTTTTGTCCCGCTCTGTTCGATGCGGATTTCTGCAGCCTTTTGGGCGAGCACCAGCTCGGCTAGTCGAGACAGGGCGCCTTCCTTTTCGGCGCGGTTCAGCTGGAGACGCCTGCGCACATCCTCAGACTCGCCGTGCAGCCGTTTCAGCTCCACCTCCATGCCCGAGCGGCGTTCCCGCTTCACTGCCAGGGCGGAAGCCATGCCTGCAAGGGAGCGGGTCAGCCCGGCACTCTCCGCTTTGAGCGAATCGAGCCGGCCCGTCAGTTCGCGCAATTCTTCGGTGCTGGTCCGGCTCCGAAGTTCGATCTCCGAGATCCCGGCGCCAGCCTCCTGCATCTGCCGTTCAAAATCTTTCCTCTCGTCCAGCAGCTGGGAGAGCTCCGTGCTGGCGACACTTTCGGTCTGATCGATTTTGGATATCTCGGCAGCGACCCTCTCGCTCTGATGGTGGATCCGGACCGCTTCGACTTCGAGCCGGCGTGATTCGGCGCTGAGGGCTTTGAGAGTTTCTGAAACGGATACCTGTTCCTGCTTGAGGCGCGCCACTTCTTCACGAGTCGACTGCATCCTGGCCCGCAGGGCGGTAATCTTCCGTTCGAGTTCCCGCTTTTCGCGTTTGACGGCAAGGAAGCCTGCCATCGATTTCCGCTCGCCAAAAGCCGAGAGGGTACCCCTCGGGGAGTAGGCTTCCCCCGACAGGGTCAGGAAATGAAACCCCGGATTCGTCTCGGCAACCCTGAACGCGGTGCCGAGATCATCCACCATGACGGTTGCCGCATAATCAGGGAGGGCTCGCTCGAAAGCATGACGCACGTCCTCGCGCATGCTCAACAGCCCATCGAGGTATCCCACGATCCCGTCGCCTGACAGCTGGACCCTTTCAGGCTCCGGGGCGTGAGGATGGCCATTTTTGACGGTCATAAAAGTGCATTTGCCGGCGCCAATGCGCTTCAGCCGTTCCACGCCGTGCACCGCATCGTCCAGACGGTCCACCAGTATGTACTGGAGGGGATCGTTGAGGTAATCCTCGATGGCCGCCTCAAAACGCGGGTCGGTGTCGACGTGATCCGCAAGGGTTTCGCTGCGCGTCGTTTCCTCGCCCGGCAACTGAGTCGAAAGGTACTTTTGAACTCCCTCGGAGTAATTGCTCCTGCGGCGCTCCACTTCTTCGAGCGAGGAGAAGCGATGCTGCATCAGGCTGTTTTCCTCCTGCTGCGCCGCCAGTTCCAGGGTCGAACTTTCGACTCCCGCCGCAATGCCGCAAGCCCGCTGCTCGAGCTCCGACAGTTCGTCGGAGATTTCTTTCTGGCGCGAAGCCATAGATTCAGCCTGGGTCCGCAATTGTCCGGATTCGGCGAGGAAGGCGGCGCGTTCCTGGGCCTTCGACTCCTTTTCCCCCTGCAGGCGGCTAACACGCGCATCGATCCGCTGCATATTTTCCTGGCAGCGCGTCTGGCGGTTTTTCAGGTCGGACAGATAACCGGCGCCATTCAGGAGGAAGGATCTTACTTCTTCGATCTGGGATTCAGCCTGGCGGATGGCATTCTGGAGTACCTCCCCGCGGGCATTTTCACCGTCGATTGCCGTCTGGTCGGAGTTAATCTCGTTTGCGATCTGAGCCAGAGCGTTGCGCAGCCGGTCCAATTCCCGTTGAGCCACAGCACCCCGCTCTTCGATCGCCTTGTGCTCGATGTCGAGATCCTTCTCGCGCTGCGAAAGAGACTGGGTCTGGGACTCCAGGTTCTGGCGCAGATTCTGCTCGCTGCTTAGCTCGAGTTTCAAATTGGCCAGGGCATCCCGCATCTGCTCAACCGCCTGTTCCTGCTCACGGTAGGCCTCCTGCCCTGCCGCTCTTTCAGCCTCGGTCTTGGAAAGCTCCTCCAGGACCGATTGTTCCTGCCCGATGGCGGCATCAAATCGCCGGATGCATTCCTCCAGCCGCGAGCTGAGCTGCCGGTGTTCGAGCGAAAGTTTGAGCTTCTGCAAACCGCGCAGCTCCTCTCGGAACCGGCTGTAACGCCGCGCCTTGGCAGCCTGCCTGCGGAGCGAGTTCAGCTGCCGCGCCACTTCGCGTACGATGTCATTGACGCGCAGAAGGTTCTGCTGCGCCATTTCGAGCTTCATTTCCGCGGAATAGCGACGGCTCTTGAACAGCGTGATCCGCGCCGCCTCTTCGATCAGAGCCCGTCGATCGGAAGGCTTGGAACTCAATATCTGGCCGATGCGCCCCTGCTCAATCAGAGCGTAGGAGTTCGGCCCCAGGCCGGTACCTTCGAAGAGAGCCTGGATGTCTTTTAGCCGGCATCGCTTTCCATCGAGGAGGTATTCGCTCTCGCCCGACCGGTATAAGCGGCGCCCGACGGTAAATCCCTCCGGGTTCAGTTCCAGCCCTTCCGGGATATTGAAGTGATCCATGAGGCTGAGAGTCAGAACCACTTCAGCCATCCCGGTCGCTTTTCGCGCCTGCGTGCCGGCGAAAATGACCCCCTCCATCTTGTCGGTGCGCAAGCTCTTGGCACTCTGCTCCCCAACCACCCAGCCTATCGCATCGGCAATGTTGCTTTTGCCGCAACCATTCGGGCCCACGATCGCGGTGACGCCATCATGGAAGAGCATCTGGGTCCGGTCGCAAAAGGATTTGAATCCGACAAGCTCAATCTTCTGAATCTGGTGCATGGCATCCTCTGGGGAGAATCTGCCGGCCGCTGCAAGGAATTCCTTTCCGCGTCGGCGCTCCCCAAAAAAACTATTGAAGGTTCAGGCGGAAAAAGTCCGCGACCTGAAGGTCGTAGTTGCTCATTTCTTCACCGGTCATCAAACGTACGCGGGAGTGCGTTAGATTGATTTTTTCCTTCCGCGGTTGCAGGCGGTCAAAAAGCGGTACTGTCAGGCCAGTCATATCCTTCCGGTTGTCGCCGGTTATGAAAAGGATTCCCCGGTCGGCAATCGCAGCCGTGTTGATCCCTTCCGTCAGGGCGCTTTCGGGAAGGAAATTCAGGAGCCGGAACAGAGTCCCGCAGGCAGTCTCAGCCAACCGACTCTCTACTCTCAGCAGTTCCCTCAGGCGGACGGCAAGAAACTCGCCCACCGTGTCATAAGGTGAGTCGGCTGCGATCGCCCGAACTTCTGGAATCGACCCGGCAACCGCCAGCGCCGCATGGGCGCAAACATCTGTTCCCCATATTCCGATTCGTTTTGGGTCAACTTCAGGCCGGGACCGCATGAAATTAAGTGCCGCAGCCAAATCTTCCTGTTCTTTGACGCCAAGGGTACTTGCCCCCTGCGGCAAGGCCCCATTCCCGCGAGAATCGCAAACCAGAATATTGAATCCCGACCGGTTTAACTGGGCGGCCAAACTTAAACCGTGCGATCGACCCAGCCCCATCCCGGGTGCCAGCAATATCCCGGGGGCCCCTTTATTGCCCGGAATCCACCAGGCATAAGCATCGATAGAATCCTTCAGACCCCAGCTCACATCCTTGGAGGAAAGCAGATAGTGGGAGGGGTTCGTCACTTCAGGCACCGCGCCCGCGTGAGTTATCCTATAAGTCAGGTAAAAACAGGGGATTATCGCCACGATCAGCAGGATCCCAACCAGGACAAAGAAAAAACGGATCCGGCGGTTTCCCCGCGACTTCGCAGATGCCGGCCGGTTCATGCGGGCACACCCCTGTTATTGCCGTCTCGCAGTCGATTCATAGCTTGCAGAAATATAGCACAGCAAAATTTGTCGAGACAAAAGAAATCGCAATATATCGTAGGGGTTGGTTCAAATTAACACTATATATGGGATATCCAGTTCCAGGCAGGCAGTGGAGCAGAAACCGCCAAAACAGTTAATAATCAGCTTTTTCATGGACCGAAAGATCCGTTTGTGTGTTGATATTCTTCAGATCTGAGTCGCGGAAATAGCCTGAGGAAGGATGAAGGTATTTCACCTCCAGGGCAGAATCCTGGAAAACGTCGATGAGTCGATTTTTGGATTGGAGCAACCTCCTTTGAAATTCGGGGTAGCATGAGCGTTGGTACAAAGCGCACAGGGGATGTGCTTGACCATCGCTGGTGACAGGAACAACGATATCGCCTCCCTCCATTTCTTCAATCAGGCCAGCCAGCAGCGCCGGAGTGGTGCAGGGCATGTCGCAGGCCAGAATCAGATAAGCATCAAACTCTGAGCCTGCCATGACCGCATGGATGCCGGCCATCGGCCCCTGGCCGGGAAAGACATCGGGGATGACCGGCAGGCCCAGGAAAAGGTAACGCTCGGGCCGATTCGCGGAGACGAGCACTTCCGACACCTGCGTGTGCAGCAGGTCCCTGGCCCGCTGGATCAGCGGCGTGCCGCGGTATTCGATCAGGGCTTTGTCTTGCCCCATTCGTTGGCTGCGCCCACCTGCCAGAATTACTCCGCAAATCTCTTTTTGCCTGCGCATGGTGCCATCATACCTGCAACGGGATGAAGGCGGTCGGGCAATCCCGCACGTGTTGAGGGGGCAGCCTGACTGGCTGCAAATTCAAGAATACGTCGCGTTGGACAACGGATCTTTTCATTCAAGCAACGGCCATTTTACTTCCCTGTCGGCGTATCTTCGACCCTCAAAACAATGTGGGAAGGTCTTCTCTTCGAACGATAAACCTGCTCCGTTGCCGGCTGGAAATCTTCCGGCCGGGCGTGGGGGATGTCAACAAATGTCTGTGGATTACGGTCTATCAACGGGAACCAGGAACTCTGCACCTGTATCATGACCCTGTGGCCTCGCCGGAAGGTATGGGCAAGGTCACCCAGCTCGAACTCGATCAGATCAGGCTCACCTGGCTTAAAAGGAACCGGCTTTTCGAAAGATTTCCGGAATTTGCCGCGGAACGGCTCTCCTCGAACCAGCTGCTGATATCCTCCCATCCGAACCCGGTTTGCCGGGGCCGGCTGCGAACCGCTCCATTCAGGGGTGGGATAATCGCCGGGATAGACGTCGATGACCTTGACAACGAAATCCGAATCGGTCCCGCTGGTCGCCACGTTCAGTGAGACTCCAATGGGACCGAGGACGACCAGATCTTCCTCGAGCAGGGGGGTCGAGTAGACCAGCACATCGGGCCGCTTCGCCGCGAAGCGCTGGTCTTCGGTCATATAATCCCCCTGCATCCCCATCTGCACATGACCGACGTAGGGCACGGGCCGGCTTGGATCGCTGATGTACTGGTCGAAGGCCTCGTCATCTCCGGGAGGATCGGCACCCAATCGTCCGCCTGCCTGCAGGTACAGCTTTCGCACCTTGAGATCCGGCGGCGGCCAGGCATCGAAGGTGCGCCACCGGTTGGTGCCGGTTTCGAAAACCTGGATGGCTGGAAGCTCGCGGATTATTTTCTCTTTCAAGTGCTCCGAAAAAAAGGCGAACTCTATCTTTTCCCGGTAGAATTCTGCGGTTTTCTGCCCGAAATCCACATTGCCGACCTTGTTTCCCTCGCCGCGGGACCACGCGCCGTGAGTCCAGGGCCCCATGACCAGGTGGTTCTTCGTTGCCGGGCTCTCCTTCCGCACCTGGCGATAGGTGCGAAGCGGACCCATCAGATCCTCGGCATCAAACCAACCCCCGACTGTCAGAATCGCCGGGGGTAGGCCGTGAAAGTGACGCCAAATGGAGCGAGCCTGCCAGAATTCGTCATAGGCGGTGTGTTCGAGATTGATGCGCCAATGAGGATTCGAGTTGATGCCGGTCCTCTCGGAACCGGCCCACAGCGAGCCGAAATTGAGAAAGAAATCGTATCCGTCCGGGGTCCCGTAATCGAAAGGCACGAAGGTCCCCGGAGGCGGCTTGGGTCCGCCTTCGCGCGCTTTGAACACCGAATAGAAACCGAAATTCGCGGCAAGCATGAAGGCGCCGTTGTGGAACGAATCGTCTCCCATGTAATAGTCCGTGACCGGGGCTTGCGGCGAGGCGGCTTTCAGCGCAGGGTGGGCGTCAATCATCCCAGCGGAGACGTAGAATCCCGGGTAGGAAACTCCCCACATGCCGACGCGACCGTTATTGCCTTGCAGGTTGCGCACAAGCCAGTCGATGGTGTCCCAGGTATCGGTGCTCTCGTCGGTATCGCTTTTTGTCTTTTTTAAGGCATTATGCGGCCGGACCTCGATCCATTCCCCATCCGACATATATCGGCCGCGGACATCCTGGTACACCACGATGTAGCCGTCCTTCATGACCTGTTCCGAGGGCCCCAGCGAGGACCTGTATTGATCCACTCCGTAAGGTGAAACAGAATAAGGAGTCCGGTTCAGGAGGATGGGACAGGGAGTTTCACAGGTTTTCGGAACGTACACCGAGGTAAACAGCCTGGCTCCGTCACGCATCGGGATCCGGTATTCGTACTTGGTGAAATGGGCACGTACATATTCGCCGGCGGTAGACGATGCCTGTTGCGCCCGAAGCAGGCCCGGGACTGGGTGAATCAAAGCCAGCAGCGCAAGCACCCACAGCGCAAAAACAGTTTTCATTCGAGGCATCGTGATCTCCACTTCGGATAGGAATGTGAAAACATAGTACACCGGCGGCCGCCAGTCTATTGGTCTGATGCGCGAAATCTACCAAAACCCGGATTGAAAAAATCATAAATTCCCGATTGATCTCCGCGGGCTTCCCGGTTCAAAGCCTGCGTACTGCCCTTGACCGCCTCTCAAGCGAACAAATATACTTATGAATTTGCGATTGCCGGGCAGTCCCAGCATTCCCTCGGAAAGGTTTTTACCCATGTTACAACGCAGTCTGTTGGTGGCAGCTCTCCTGCTGCTTCTCCCTGCTTCTACCTGGCCGAAAACGGATTTTTTCCCGCTCGACCAGGTCAAACCGGGTATGAAAGGTGTGGGTAAAACCTGTTATCGCGGCAGCACGCCTGAGGAATTCCAGGTTGAAGTGCTGGGGATCATGCGAGGTTTGGGTCCCGGCGCCAACGCAGTGCTGGCACGTTTCAGCGGAGGCCTGCTGGAACAGACCGGGGTCTTCGAGGGGATGAGCGGGAGCCCCGTCTACATCGACGGGAAACTGCTGGGCGCCGTGGCTTTTTCATTCCCCTTTGCGAAGGAAGCGCTGGGAGGCATAACCCCAATCCGGCAGATGGTGGATGCCTTCACCGAAGGGCCGCCGTCCGGTTCAGGCCCCAAGGTCCTCCTGAAAAAAAGCATGCTGTGGAAATATCAGCTCCCATCCCTTCAAGACAAGGCCGGCGATTACAGTTTCCTGGTGCCTCCTGCCGAAATCCGACTTCAGCCTGCGCTCGCTCCATTTTCCGGCCATGCGCTCATGCCTATTGCAACGCCCCTGTCCTTGGCAGGCTTCAGCGCCGAGGCGATAGAGCGGTTTGCCCCCGAACTCCGCTCCCTGGGACTGACGGTTTTGCAGGGTTCGGGTGCGAGCTCGGTGCAGGCGGGAACCGCGGGCGCGCCGCCAAGAGCAGCGAGATGCCGGCTCTCGAGCCGGGATCGAATATCGTTGTACCGCTGGTCCGCGGTGATCTCGATGCATCGGCCGGCGGGACCGTCACCCACATTGACGGCGACAAAATGTACGCCTTCGGTCACATGTTTTTCAACCTGGGGAACATCGAGCTCCCCATGCACAAAGGGACGGCGCTGACCGTATTCCCGAGCCTGCAGAGCTCTTTCAAAATCCTGGAGACCGGCGAGCCGGTCGGTACCATCCGGCAAGACAGGAATTCCGGAATATACGGCGTGATCGGGCCGCCTGCAAAAATGATCCCGATCCATGTAAATCTCACCACCAGCCGCGGAGTAAAGAAAAGTCTGAATTTTGAGGTGGCCCGAGACCGCTTCCTGACCCCGTTCCTGGTCAATTTCAGTCTCTTCAACAGCATCGTCGCCTCCGAGCGCGCCCTGGGGTTTTCCACGCTTCAAATCAAGGGTAAAATCAGCATCAAAAACGAGAAGCCGGTCGAGATCGAAAACCGTTTTTCCGCCGACAGCAATGCGCCGGCGTATGCCTCGATGTCGATAGCCGTTCCGGTCAATTTTTTGCTGGCACAGGGATACAAGAACCTGGAATTCGAAAAGATCGACGTGGAAATCAATTCCCTCGAAGACGACCGCGGCGCTGTCCTGGACGCGCTCCGGATGGACCACCAGGAACTTAAATCCGGGGAGGCAGTAGACGTTGTCCTGATTTACAAAAAAGCCAATGGTGAGGTGGTGCAGGACTCCTACCCGGTGAAAATTCCTCCCGATGTCCCCCCGGGTCCTCTGACAATGCTGATAGCCGATGGCACAACCCTGATGACTGCGGACGTCAACGAACAGGGGGATGACCTGATCCCCCGCGATTTGACGCAGCTGATCAAGTTCATCAATAGCATCCGAAAAAATGACCGCATGTACGTGCGGCTCTTCCGCCGCGAACCCGGAGCCGTCATTCGCGGCGAAGGCCTTCCCGGTCTGCCTCCATCGATGCTGTCGATCCTGCGCTCGGAGCGGAATTCGGGCGGCCTGAGCTCTATCCAAACCTCCACCTTCATGGAATATGAGCTGCCGGCGTCGGAATACGTCGTCTCCGGCATGCGCACGGTTACACTGAACATAAAGCCATAATGCCTTATCCGACTGTTGTCGCCGGAGTGAAAATGCGCCTTCGAAGCCTCGTCCTGTTTGCCTTCCTGCTCACCCTTTCCGTGACCGTATCGGCTGTGGTTCCGCAGTTCTGGGAAAACTTCTCGCAGGAGGATCTGCTCAAGGGAACGCTCACGCGGGTTTCGCTGACGGCCGACGGCAAGCTGACCCCCGCACCCGCCTACGATCTTTTCTACGACACCTCTCAGCCGTATGTTTTCTCGATGGTGCGCGATAAAGCCGGCAATATTTTTGCCGGCACGGGGCATGAGGGCAAAGTCTACAAGATCGATCCGCAGGGAAACGGTTCCGTTTACTATCAGGGCAAAGAATTGGATGTTTTCGCCCTGGCACTGGACTCGACCGATACCCTGTACGTGGGCACATCTCCGGACGGCAAGGTTTTCAAGGTCACAGGGGCAAATCAGGCCACCGAATACTGTGCGCCCGAAGAACACTACATCTGGTCTCTGCTTTTCGATGACGGCGGCAATCTCTATGTGGGAACGGGCCCCAAGGGAATCATTTATAAGGTGGACAAGACCGGGAAGAAATCGACGTTTTACGACAGCGACGAGACTCATATTATCGCCATGGCGAGGGAATCGAACGGGAATCTCCTGGCCGGCACCTCGCCTTCAGGGCTTGTGGTCGAGATCAATCCTCAGGGGAAGGGCTTCACATTGTTTGACTCGCCGATGGATGAAATCCGTTCCCTGTCGGTGGATCGCTTCGGGACAATTTACGCCGCAGCCGTCAGTTCAAAAGGGCTGGTAGCGGATGCCACGGCTAAGAGCGATTTGGCAAGTTTGAAGGGCGGCCCGCTGCCGCTGGCTACCATCCAGGCTCTATCTGCGGCTGCGGCCGAAAGTTCCAGGGACTCGCGATCTTCGGTCAGCGCGCCGGGGGGAGAAAAGGATTCGGCGGGCGCAAAATCCGCCATCTATTCACTGACAAAGGACGGTGGTATCGAGACCCTTTTCAGCACCCGTGACCAGATTGTTTATGACGCCCTGGTCCAGGGTGACGGATCCGTGCTCGCAGCCAGCGGGGGGAAAGGGCGCCTTTTTTCCATCGACACGGCCAAGCAGGTTACGATTGTCACCGACACTCCCGAGGAGCAGCTGACTCGGATGGTAGCCGGAGGCGATCTGGTCTTCACAGCCGGCAGCAATCAGGGAAAGATCTACAAGCTGCAGGCCCAAAGGGCTCAGTTGGGAACCTATGAATCCAAGGTGCTGGACGCCAAGACGATCGCCGCCTGGGGAAAGATCGCATGGCGATCCACGGGTACCGGCATCGAGCTGTCGACCAGGACCGGGAATACGGAAAAACCGGATAATTCCTGGAGCGACTGGAGTGGAGCGTATGCATCCTCCGCAGGACAGCAGATCAGCAGCCCCAAAGCCCGTTTTCTTCAGTGGCGAGTGAGCTTCAAGCGGGGTTCGGGCACCGCGGCCAATGCCACATCCGAGGCGCTCGAGCGTGTGCAGATAGCCTACCTGCAACAGAACATCCGGCCGCAGGTCGTCAATATCAGCATGATGCCTTACGGATTGGCTCTGCAAAAAACTCCGATATTGACGGCTGGGAACCTGAACCTTACACCGGGATCAGGTGAAAGCGTCCCTCTCAACTCACCGCGCGAAAGGGGCAAAGATCGTCTGCCGTTGAATCCGCGTCAGGTGCTGCAGCCCGGAGCCCAGGCTTTCACCTGGAAAGCCGTGGATGACAATGACGACACCCTGGTTTACAGCCTGTATCTGAAGGGGGAAGGCGAATCGGACTGGAAGCTACTCGAGAAAAACCTTGGAGACACTTTTTACACGCTGGACGGCGACGCCGTTCCTGATGGGGTTTACACCCTGAAAGTAGTCGCCAGCGATGAGCCCTCCAATCCATTCGGCAAGTTCCTGATCGGAGAACTTGTCTCCAAGCCGTTCGTCATCTCGAGTGCGACGCCACTGGTTGAAATTACCGGCAACAAGGTTCAAGGCAAGAAGGTCGAAGCCCAGTTCCGCGCCCGAGTAGCCACGGGCCGGATATCATCCGCGGAATTCTCAATCGACGGCGGAGAATGGCGGATGGTTTTTCCTGTGGACGGGATTGCTGATTCGGCCCAGGAAGAGTATCAAATCTCCACGCCGGAGTTGCCGACAGGCGAACATGTTCTGGGAATCCGGGTGACCGACAGCAGCGGGAATACTGGAAACAGCCGTGTGGTGGTGAAGATCCCCTGAAAGAAACAGGCTGACGCCGGATTCCTCGCGGTGCAGGCCCGATTCAGTCCTTCATGATCGGGAGGTTGAAGGCCGATCCGGCGGTGCGGGATCGGATCGCCGGGATTTTCGGGAGCGGCGCAAGCTCGACAGCTCGACCTGGGTCAGTTCGCGGTATTTTCCTACTTCGAGCCCGCTCAAGGTGAGGGAGCCAATTCGGGTGCGGACTAGCTTCAGCACCTGAAATCCGATCGCCTCCATCATTCTTCGAACCTCACGGTTTTTGCCTTCCGTGAGCACTACCTCCAGCCAGCTGTATTTCCCGCGATCTTCGATTTTGCGAACGCTTTCAGGACGGGCAAAATCCCCGCGTTTCAAGGCGACTCCCTCCATCAGTTTTTGAAGCGCATCTTCGCCGGCCAGTGCATTCAGTTTCACAAGATAAGTCTTTTCCACTCCTGAATCGGGATCGGTGACGTGGTTGGCAAATTCGGTGTCATTGGTCAGAAGGAGAAGACCGGAACTGTCCTGGTCCAACCGGCCTATCGGAGATACCCAGGCCAGTTTTTTGTCCAGGAGTTCATAAATGGTTTTTCGACCCTGCGGATCACCGTGGCTTGTTATAACCCCTTTCGGCTTGTAGAGCACGAGGTAGACCTTGCGAACCGGCTTGAGACGCTTCCCATCCAGGTGAATTACATCGACCGACGGTCGGATCCAGGCATCGGGATCCAAAACGATGCGCCCATTGACCTTCATTCGCCCGCTGCGGATGATCTCCCTGCCCGACGTGCGAGAGGCTAATCCAAAACGGGAAAGCACCCGGTCCAGCGTCATCTGCTCCTTGCCTGCCGCCATCGGTCGACTCCTGTCTGGCATCCCTTTACCGGAGGTAGCGGCCTCCAGGTGAAACCATTAAACCACATATCTCCTCGGGCAGCAGGAGAATTGGCAGTCATCCAGAATGTAAATACGGCCGAACCGCAAAAACCAATCGAACCACTAAGACCGCTAAGACTGCTAAGACTGCTAAGCTATTGTTTATAAAACTTTGTGGTCTTGGTGGTCTTTGCGTTTCAATCGCGAGCATCTCAAGTTTCCAGAAAAGCCGCTAAGAATTCAAAGGCAGCATTAGCCCGGTCGGCGGAAGCCTCCGGGTGGGGCAAATTACCCACCTGCATGGCCACATAATCAATTCACCTCAAATCGACCTTCCCTGGTGAGGATTCGGGCCTTCTTTATTAGCCAGGGATTGGAATCCATTAAGGACCAGGAATGAGGCTCGAATATTTGTAAGTCAAATGTATGCAATGTCTTTTGGGATAGTGGGTGCGAACGGGAAGCAAGATTGGGAGTTCGCGGGGATTATTGCGAACATGCTTTTTAGCTTGGTACCGATTTTGCATCAAAGGAGTGTTTGTGGAGAGGTGTATCTATATACGGATGGCCAGATCGCAATCTTAAACAGGTTCTCTGGAAATCTCGGAGTCCTATTAGAAATGAAATTTCGCATCCATCTCTGGACAATTCTGGTTCTATGCTGCCTGCCCGTCTGGGCCAATGCGCAGACTCCGGAAGACTGTTTTACATGTCATGGAGACAAGACCCTGACAACGAAAAGGGGGAGCAGAACAATTTCCCTGTTCGTGGATCAAAAAAAATTCGCGGCCTCGATCCATGGCAAACAGAACTGCATCGATTGCCATGTCGACCTCGAGAAGAAGGAGTTGCCGCACGAGGAGAGGCTGAAACCGGTTCAGTGTGGAGGCTGCCATAGTGACGAGGAAAAGCAGCACTCCGAATCCCTTCATGGAAAAGCCATTTCCCGGGGAGACCCGCTGGCGCCTCGCTGCAAGGACTGCCATGGAAACCATGACATCGTCGCGGCCAAGGATCCCCGCTCGCCGGTAGCGCCTCAGCGTATTCCCTACCTCTGTGGGAAGTGCCACTCGGAGGGAGCCCCGGTTCAAAAACAGCGGGAAATCCATCAATCGAACATACTGACCAATTACACCGAAAGCATCCATGGCGAAGCCTTGATGAAAAAGGGGCTCTCGGTCACCGCGACCTGCATTTCCTGCCACACCTCGCATAACATTCTGAAGCACACGGATGCTCGTTCTTCGATCGCCCGCCAGAACATCGCCGCTACCTGTTCCAAATGTCATTCTCAGATCGAGGAAGTTCATCGCAAAGTCATCCGGGGTGAGCTGTGGGAGAAAGAAGTTCATGTCCTTCCGGCTTGCGTCGATTGCCATCAGCCGCACAAGGCAAGAAAGGTCTTTTATGACCAGGGGATGGCCGACAAGGACTGCCTGAGCTGTCATGAGAGGCCCTCGATCAAGTCCTCTAAAGACGGCCGCTCTCTATTCGTGAACCAGGCATTAATTGGATCATCGATTCACGTGGGCAAGGCATGCAGTCAGTGCCATTCCGGCGTGAGTCCCTCGAAAGTCCGCCCCTGCGAAACCATCAAGCAGAAAGTAGATTGCGCTTCCTGCCACGCGGCGGTTGTCCAGCAGTATCAGAAAAGCACCCACGGGCAGTTGAACGCGAAGCAAGACAACAACGCCCCGACCTGCAAACAGTGTCACGGCGACCATGGCGTGTTGGGGAAGAAGAATCCAAAGTCCGTTACCTTCCCTACTAACGTGCCCAACCTTTGCGCCCGTTGTCACCGGATCGGCCAGAAAGCACAGGTCAGCTACACCGGCGCAGAGAAAGAAATCGTGGAGCGCTACACGGAAAGCATTCACGGCAAAGGGCTGCTGAAAAGCGGGCTGGTGGTCACGGCCATGTGCACCAACTGCCACACCGCGCACAGCGAACTGCCGCATACGGACCCGAATTCGAGCGTGAATCCCAAAAACGTGCCGGCCACCTGCGGCGCGTGCCACATCGGGATCGAGGAGCAGTTCGAGAACAGCATCCACTCCACCAAGCTGAGCCGGACGGACAAAAAGCTGCCGGTCTGCAACGACTGCCACAGTGCCCACACGATCCGGCGGGCCGACGACCAGGGTTTCAAGCTGACGATAATGACCCAGTGCGGCAGGTGCCACGAGGAGATCGCCAAAACCTACTTCGATACCTATCACGGAAAGGTATCCCAGCTTGGCTACACCAAAACGGCCAAGTGCTACGACTGCCATGGTGCGCACGACATTCTGCCCGTGGGAAACCCGAAATCGCATCTATCGCGCAACAACGTGACGGCCACGTGCCAGAAGTGCCATGAGGGTGCCACGAGGCGCTTTGCGGGCTACCTGACACATGCAACCCATCATGACCCGGCCAAATATCCGTTCCTTTTCTGGGCATTCTGGGGAATGACCGGCCTCCTGATCGGGACTTTCACGATCGGCGGCGCCCACACATTAATGTGGCTGCCCCGCGCGCTTAAGATGCGGCGCGAATTCGGCAAAGTGGAGGTGACGGAGGGTGCGCGCGAATACGAACGATTCAGCCGGCTGAACCGGGTGCTGCATGTCGTCATGATCTTGAGTTTTATAAGCCTCGCGCTGACCGGGATGACCTTGAAGTTTTCGTATACAAGATGGGCCAGCGTCCTCTCACACCTGCTTGGCGGCTATGAGACTGCCGGCAACATCCACCGATTTGCCGCCCTCATGATGATCGGCATTTTCATCGCGCACATTTACGACATGATCCGGCGCAAGAAAGAGGCAAAAAAGACCTGGCGTCAGATCCTTTTCGGTCCCGATACCATGCTGCCGACACGCAAGGATCTGGACGACCTGATCGGCTCCGTGAAGTGGTTCCTGGGCCTCGGCAAGCGCCCGGCGTACGGCCGCTGGACTTATTGGGAAAAATTCGATTATTTCGCGGTTTTCTGGGGCATTTTTGTCATCGGCTCCACCGGAATGACCCTGTGGTTTCCGCAATTCTTCACCCGATTCATGCCCGGATGGTTCTTGAATGTCGCGACCATCGTACACAGCGACGAGGCGCTCCTGGCCACCGGATTCATATTTACCGTTCATTTCTTTAATACCCACTTACGGCCTGAGAAATTCCCGATGGACATCGTGGTGTTTACCGGGCGGATGTCGATTGAGGAACTCAAACACGACAAACCGGCCGAATACGATGCCATGGTTCGAAACGGAGAGTTGGAAAAGCACCTTGTCGATCCCTACCCTCCCATCGTGATCAGGCTCATTCGCACCTTCGCCTGGACAGCGCTCGCAGTCGGGTTTTTTATGGTGATCGGGATTGTATATGCCATGCTTTTTGCCTATCGTTGATCGGAATCTTTCCAAGATTGAATATCGGTTAGGCCTTTGCCTGGCTGTTTGCTTTTTCCTGCTGCCGGCTGCCGCCCGCGCTCAAAAGTCCGAAGACTGCCTCATGTGTCACAGCGACAAAAGCCTGACCATGAAAAAGGGCGAGCGTACGGTGGATCTCTTTGTCGATGTCGCGAAGCTGAAGGGCTCTGCGCACGGATCGGCCGACTGCGTCGATTGTCACAAGGGATTCAAAGCCGACGAGATGCCCCACGCCAAGGTCATTCGGCCGGTCGACTGCCAGTCCTGCCACGACATCATCGCCTATCCGAAAAGCGTGCACGGCAAGCTGGTGGGAGAGGAAGGCAAGAAAAAAGCCGTCGTGGCCGCAGCATGCAAAGACTGCCACGGCACTCACAATATCCTGTCACCCAAGGATCCCAAATCCCTGGCGAACCGTTCCCATCCTTCGCAAACTTGCGGCAAGTGCCATCAGGACGCCGAAAAGCATTTCGAACAGTCGGCGCACGGCCAGGCACTGGCGCAAAACGTGAAAGGCGCCCCTTCCTGTATCGACTGTCATGGCGAGCACAACGTCGAGCCCACCGATAGCCGTCAATCGCCGATGTACAAAACCAGCGAAGCCAAGGTGTGCCTGCGCTGCCATCAGAACGACGAGAATGTGCGGCAGCGGGTGGGGCCGTCAGCCGGATTCATCGGGGCTTATGAAACCAGCGTCCACGGGCTCGCTCTCGCCGCCGGAAATGAGAAAGCGGCAACCTGCAGCGACTGTCATGGCGCCCACGACATGAAGAGGGGCAAAGATCCAACTTCGAGCGTCAACAAATGGAACATTCCCCAAACCTGCGCCCGCTGCCACACGGACATCGCCAAGATTTACGGCGAGAGCATCCACGGCAAGGCGCTTCAGTGGGGCTCGAAAGACGCACCCTCGTGCACGGAATGCCACGGAGAGCACCAGATTTACGCCCCGAAGGACCCCCGGTCGCGGGTCGCTGCCAAGAATGTGTCCGTGCAAGTCTGCGCCCCGTGTCACAGTTCCGTCCAGCTGACCCAAAAGTTCGGGATGTCCAGCCAGCGATTCCAGACCTTTGAAGACAGCTATCATGGCCTGGCCTCCAGGGGAGGCTCGGTGGCGGTGGCCAACTGCGCCAGTTGCCATGGCGTTCACAACATCAAACAGTCTTCGGACCCGACGTCCACCATCAACAAGGCAAACCTGGCAACGACCTGCGGAGCCTGCCATCCGGGCGCCGGTGCGAATTTCGCGAAGGGTTCCGTACATATCACCCTCGCACCCCAGGGGGACAAAGTCCTTTACTGGATCCGGAACATATACATCTGGATGATCGTGCTGGTGGTCGGCGGGATGACCGTGCACAACCTGCTCGACTTCGTGAAGAAGGGCAAGCACGTCCTTGCCGTCCGGAGGGGCTACCACCCCCGTCATCATCATGGCCCGACGCACTACGTACGCATGACCCTGAACGAGCGTCTCCAGCATGCAACCATGTTCTCCAGCTTTATCATTCTCGTCGTCACTGGCTTCATGCTCAAATTCCCCGATGCCTGGTGGGTGATACCAATCCGGCAAATGAGTGAAAAGGTGTTCGAGGTACGGAGTCTGACTCACCGGATCGCCGGCATTGCCATGATCGCGGTGAGCGCCTTCCACCTTTTTTACCTTTTCTTAACGGATCGTGGCCGGGGTTTGCTGCGCAGCCTCCTGCCCAAGGTCCAGGATGCCCGCGACGTCGTACTGCAGATCAAGTATTACCTCAAAATCTCGGAATCCAGGCCGCGATTCCACCGCTTCGGCTACATCGAAAAAGCCGAGTACTGGGCCCTCGTCTGGGGCGTCATCGTCATGGCCGCCACCGGCCTGATTCTCTGGTTCGACAACTTCTTCATCAACAAGCTGACGAAGCTCGGGTGGGATATCGCCCGCACCATCCACTACTACGAAGCCTGCCTGGCAACGCTGGCGATTATCGTCTGGCACTTTTATTTCGTGATCTTCAACCCCGAGGTCTACCCGATGAATCTGGCATGGTTCACCGGCAAGCTCACGGAAGAGGAGATGGCCAACGAACATCCGCTCGAACTCGAAGAGATCCTGGGGGAAAAGATAGAGGACATCGAAGAATCCGTCGAAGAAGAGGTCGGATGAATCCGTGGTGCTGGACAAGATTTTCAAGCTTCGTGAAAACGGGACCGATATAAAGACCGAGGTAATAGGGGGCGTCACGACTTTCATGACGCTTTCCTACATACTCTTCGTCCAGCCGACGGTGCTTTCGGCCTGTGGTATGGACTTCGGCTCCGTTTTGACGGCCACCTGCATCGCCAGCGCTTTGGCGACCTTCCTGATGGGATTTTACGCCAACTACCCGATCGCGCTTGCTCCGGGGATGGGGCAGAATTTCTTCTTTGCCTACACGGTGGTCCTGCAAATGGGAATCCCCTGGCCGAAGGCGCTGGGGGCTGTGTTCATTTCCGCCGTTCTTTTTCTGGCGCTCTCGTTTTTCGGCTTTCGTGAAAGATTGATCGACGGGATTCCCGATTCGCTGAAGGAAGCGATCGCGGTTGGCATCGGCCTGTTCATCGCTTTCGTGGGTTTTCAATGGGCGGGCATTGTGGCCGCATCTCCCGGGACCATGGTGGCTTTGGGACCGTTGAAAAGCCGGCCCGTCCTGCTGTCCATTTTCGGGCTCGGCTTCACACTGGTGCTCCAGGCACTTCGAGTGCGCGGAGCCATCCTCTGGGGGATTTTGGCGACTGCGGCCCTGGGATTGCCCCTGGGAGTCGTTCATTACCACGGCCTGGCCGGGGGCTTCCCGGGCATTTCCTCCACCCTGTTACGACTCGACATCAAGGGAGCCTTCGATCTCGGACTGTTCAGCGTGATCTTTGTGTTTTTCTTCCTCGCGCTATTCGACACAGTGGGTACGCTGATCGGAGTCAGCAGCCAGGCCGGGCTGATGGTGAACGGAAAACTCCCGAGAGCGAGGCAGGCGCTGGCGGCGGATGCATTTGGATCGGTGGCGGGATCGGTGTTGGGAACCTCGACTATCACCGCCTACATCGAAAGCGCTGCCGGGGTGGCCGAAGGCGGCCGCACGGGTCTGAGCAACTTCGTGACAGGCACTTTGATGCTGCTCAGCCTGTTTTTTTACCCGCTGACACGGATGGCCGGTGAGGGGGTTCCGATGGCAGCCGGAGGGCGAATTTATCCCGTCGTTGCGCCGGCACTGATCGTCGTGGGAAGCATGATGCTTCAGAACGTGAGACGGATCCGGTGGGAGGATCCCACGGAAGCCATCCCCTCGTTTCTGACAATGGTTATCATGCCGTTCGCCTACAGTATCACCGAGGGGATTGCCTTCGGATTCATTTCCTATGCGGTTCTCAAGCTGATCGCGGGGCGAGGGCGCGAGGTTCACTGGATCGTTTACCTCTTCGCCCTCTTATTCCTGCTGCGCTACGCCCTGGCGGGAAGCGGCTAAGAAAAAATTTCAATCGTAAACCGAAATCCGGCTGAAGGTGAGAACCAGGTGCGAATCCACGGCTCGGCCGTTGTGGCTTGCGGGTCGGAAGCGCGCGCTCTGGATCATGTCGCTGAAGTCGCTCAGAAGCGCATTGTCCGAAGAGTACTCGAGAACATCTTGAATCTGCGCCACTCCCATCCGGTCCACTTTGGTCACCACCGAGATCGAGTCGTCATGCGAGGCATGCGACGCATTCTGGCTGAAATTGAGCAGGTACAGATCGTTGATCTGGGGATCACTGGGGGGTATGGGCCTTCTCTGGGCTTCCATTCGGGACATTCCCAGGTTTTTCATAAGCATCTGGGGAAGCTGCTGGCGCAGAGCACTTCGGTCGGCATCCTGGCGATCCACATAGATCGGCTGCACGGCCGCCACGATGGCGCAGAAGAGAACGAAGGTCGCCGCAGAACCGAGCAGCCGGGTCACATACCACAGCCCTTCCGTCGTCCGGATGATGGACCATCGATATTCGAGCGCCTGGCGTAACATGGCGCGCCAAGTCTCCCGCCGGGCCTTCTCCAGGCGAAGGTGGACGAGGCGGTGGAGGTATTCCGGCGCCTCGACCTTCTCCAGGGATGCCAGCTTCTGACGCAGCCGGCGCAAACGCTCGAATTCCGTTCTGCAGGCAGTGCATCCCCCCAGATGGTCGGCGACGCGGCAAGACCCCTCTTCTTCCAAAACCTCATCGAGGTATGCCGATAAAATCGGCAAGATTTTTTCGCATTTCATAGAGGACCTCCGATAACTCCCGGTCCCTTCAACCCAGAACGCCGTTCAGCCGCCGCTTCAAGTCTTCGCGGCCTCGCGCAATTCGCGACTTGACGGTGCCCAACGAAATCCCCAGGGATTCTGCAATTTCCTCGTAGGACATTCCTTCCACATCTCTCATGACGACCGCAATTCTCTGCTGCACCGGCAACCGCAACAGAGACTGTTCGATCTGGTCACGCTCTTCCCTCAAAAGAACAGTTTCTTCAGGTGTTTTCCCCGAGGACGCCAGGGAATCCGCCAGGCTGTATCTCCCGTCCGCCGCGAGATGTTCATCCAACGATACCGTGCCTCGCCGCCGCAGGCGATTCCACCATCGGCACCGGTTTGCCGCGCGATTGACGGTGATCCGATAGATCCAGGTCTTCAAACTGGATTCACCCCGGAACAGGTGCATCTGGCGGTAAATGATCAGGAACACTTCCTGGCACAGATCGAGCGCTTCCTCACGGTCACCTAGAACCCGGAAGCAGAGCTGGAAAACCATGCCGTTATAGAGTTCAAACACACGTTCAAACCCGACCGTGACTGCCTCACGGAATCCCGCCGTGTCGGACGACCGGTCCGGCAGGATATTGTCGTTTTCATATCCGGCAATTGCAGCTTCTTCCGGAAACATTTTCATCGTCGCGCCGACCCGCGCTTTCTCACGGGTCTCCTCCGGAAATTATCCTTAAACAATTAGACATGGATTGGAAGCAAAAGTTCCGTTTTTTAATTCAGGGGAGCGACAGGAGGGAAATCAGCCCCGGCAAACAGGGCTTCCAATTCGACTTGAGTGAGCTTCTGCACCTTCTCCATATACTGCGACATTTCAAGCAGCTTTGCCATTTTCGCCCGGCGGTCGGGCATGCCGGCCAGCAGGCGCTGCAGTCTGCTGTGAAAAAGTTCCGTATCGGCCCCATCCGGCAATTTCTGTATGAGGGCCTGTTCCACCACGTAGGCGATCATGGCCGTCGAATAGTAGCTTGCTGTCCCATAGGCGCCCAAGAGCAAGAAGAGCCAGGATCGAAACGACGATCAGCCTGTTCTGGAAGGTCATAATCAGCATGTAATCCCTGAAAATTAAAGTATATCAGATCGGGGAAATCGGCCGGAAATGCCTGTGATATAATGCATCGGAATTGACCGCTGGTTTTTCCATATAGGCGCTGATATCCATGGATGCAACGGTTGAGTTTTGCCACAAATGTGGCAGTCATGAGTTGGATGCCTCAGGTCGCTGCCCGGCATGTGGAGATGCTGCACCCTCCCAGGCGCAGCCTGAACCGGCGCCCTCCCCAAAACCCGGCGTTCCCGGCTTCGCCGGATTGATCCAGATGGACATTTCCGGCGCCGAAAGCCAAAACACTGGAGAAACGCCGGAGTGGAAGCTGGAGCTCTCCAAGCGTCTGGTTGAAATCCGGCGCAAACGGGGGCTCGAGATTTCCGAAGCTCCAACCCTGCCCTTCGCAAATCCCGAAAACGAACAGCGGGCCAATCCCGGAGAAGCGGGAACGCAGCCTGTGGAAGCCCCGAAGCCCAACCCGAAAACTGCGGTGCGCCGCCCACGCCCTGCGCCAAAAATCCAGGAGCGGATTGGGTCCAGTCCAGCCCGCCAGCCGCAGAAAAATGAGGCTGCGCTCCCCCTTTTCCGTGCCAACAAGACCGTCCCTAGGCAGTCCCCCGCGGCGCAGGCAGGCGGCGACCGCCCGAGCGCTACAATCACCGATCCCGACCCGGAGAAGGTTCAAAAGCTGATCGACAGTATCATGCTGCGCCAGGGTGCGGAATCCGCGCCATCTATTCCTGCCGTTGCCGCAGCCCAGCCCCGCATCGATTCACACCCACACGAGGAAAAGGTGGTTCTGCTTTCCCGGACCCTATCCGGCCTGATCGACCTGCTGATCATCGGCCTATTTACCGGCTCGTTTATTATTGCCGCCGACATCTTTTCCGGAATCGATATTGTGGATAGGACAAGCAAGGCTTACTACACCCTCCTGCTGCTTGCCACCCACCTGGTTTACTCGTTTTTTTTCCTGGGGATTGCCAATCAAACCGTTGGAATGATGATCAAGGATCTCCGCATCGTCGGATCCAAAGGGCAACGCCCCAGCCTTGCTTGCATCGGAGGGCGAAGCCTGGCCTACCTGCTCTCGTGGCTATCCTGCGGAGCCGGATTTGTCTGGGCAATTTTCGACCGGCAATCCAGGTGCTGGCATGATCGTCTTTCCGGCACCCGGGTCGTGCGGGTATAGGATCCTCACCATCCAGAGATTCGAGAGGCCTCGCTATCCGGAAGCCCGACCAGGAACCGCACGCTATCCCCATCTAATCGAAGAGCATGGAATCCGGCGGAATTGGTCATATGGAATCCAGAAGCCGACTCTTCGGACCTTTTGGATCCTGGGAATCGGCTCTTAAACCAGGAATCCATCGCAGCGTAAAACTGCCCGGCATCTTCGACCGAATCCCAAACCGTGGAAACGAAAACCGCGGAATCCCCGGCGGAATTCTGGACAAGGAGAACCTCATCTCCACCCCAGCCCGCCGCGGCAGTTCTGGCCGTTTCCTCCGGTACAAAAGCCTTGAGCATAAGGTAAATTGAAAATTCCCCCAGAACATTGTGATAGGAGGACTTCCACCCGGGCGACATCGCCGGCGAAGGATCCTTCAATTCCACAGTCCGGGGCTGATCTCGCGTTTCCAGGTACTTTTCCGGATGCATGATCTGCTCCGTGGATGCAGGCAAATCCTGGTAGAGCTTATCAACGGCACCCCAAGGCTGGCTTGAGCGAAGCTTCTGCAGAAAAGCCGCACCATAACCATAGGGGAAAAGTAACTCCTCCTTGAGGAACATCGGAGCTTCCTTGAACACTTCGAACTGAGATTCCATGGCTGAAAACTGCTGCCGCATAACAGTGACAAGGTTAGGGAGCTGGGTGAAATTCCTGCCCGCCGGCTCGAGCATATAGTCGAGCATCACGGCCATGGCATCACCTTCGAAGATCGCCTGGCGTGCAAGGGAACGATCATCGTTGTTGCTCCTGCGGTCCTCCTTTTGAAATCGTCCGATATCGAAATGCTGATCCTGCAGGGCATGAGTCAGCTCATGCACCATCACGGGTTTTTGCTGATCCATCGGCAGCCAGGCCGCGATGAAGAAGGTTTTTTTCTCGGGATCGTAGTACCCGCCTACCTGCTCCGTCAGAAGTTTCAGGGTAAAGTCTTTGTAGTCCATGGAGGGCGGTATCAGGCCGAGCTTTTGGATAACCTTGCCCTCCCATCGCAGTTGCGCCTCGTCGTAGTTGTCCTTCACGTGAGATTCCAGGAACTTCGAAATCTCGGCACGGCTTTTCACTCCTTTTTGTATGGGACCCTTAGATTCCAGGCCGCGCAATACAGCCACCCGGGCTATGATCTCGTCCGCAGTCTTCAGAAGGTCTGACGGAGATTCCTGGGGAAATGCCATCGAGGCAAATCCTGCCGGCGTGAAAAGCGCCAGCAAAATAAAGACAATTCGCAGAAGCAGCGATTTGGTTTGCATCATCCCTCACATGGTTGATTTCATGATGGCTGAGCGTGATGGGGGCCAATGGCCCTCAACGGCGCTCACGGCCCCCTGCGCCACCCGGAGATGATATGCCCCGGGCCCTGCGCAGTCAATGCCGGCGCCATCATCACGCATCCTCTAAATGCTTGTATTATTTTGTCTTAGGAATATATTGTGCAACGAAAAGACTCCGATTATTGGTTTGCTTTCGAGTTTGGTCAATGCTAAATTAATTCCCTTCGGCTTGTCGGAGAAGGGTTTAAAGACCGCCATGGATATAATGCTGCCGATTCTGATCATGGGAGCCCTCGTTGGGGGAATCGCGACGCTTTTCATCGTCGCATCGGCCCTGCTGGGGCCGAAGAAAAGAACACCGGTAAAGGACGAGCCGTTTGAATGCGGCATCGCATCGGATGGAATTTCCCACCGCTCTGTCCCGGTTCGCTTTTACCTCATGGCCCTCCTCTTCATCCTGTTCGATGTGGAAATGGCGTTTTTATTTCCCTGGGCCGTCGTTTTCCGCGAGTTGGGGATGTTCGGTTTCATCGAGATGCTGATCTTCATAGCGGTAGGCGGGGTAGGATTTATTTACGCATGGAAAATAGGCGCAATGGAATGGGAGTAGAAAATCCGGCGGAAAAACAGAATCCGGCGAAGGCAGCATTAGATCTGCTCGGCGAGGAATTTCCCGAAGCGGTGCTGGAAACCTCCATGCCCCAGGGAGATGCTTGCGTTACAGTGCGGACTGAAATGCTGAGCCGGATCCTCGAGTTTTTGAAAAACGATCCTCGGCTCGGCTTCAATGTTCTTGCGGATCTCACCGCGGTCGATCACATGGGAAGGGAGCCTAGGTTTGACGTGATCTACAATCTTCTCGCCCTGCCAGCACGCCGCCGCTTGCGGGTGAAAGTCAGAGTCGATGAAAACGACAACTCCATTAAGACAGCCTGCGCCTTATGGAGTTCAGCGAACTGGCTGGAACGGGAAGTGTGGGATATGTTCGGCATCCGTTTTGCCGGCCATCCCAACCTGAAACGAATATTGATGTACGAGGAATTCCAGGGTCATCCGCTCCGAAAAGACTACCCGGTGAGAAAGCGCCAGCCGCTCGTCGGGCCAAAGAACTGAGGAAGCAGTGTCTGAGAAGGAACTGGTAAACTTCACGATTGACGGAAAACCGGTCCAGACGGCCAAGGGAACCTCCATCCTGGACGCCGCACGCTCCGCGGGATTCCAGATCCCTTACTATTGCTATCATCCCGGGCTGACGGTTGTGGGCAACTGCCGGATGTGCCTGGTAGAGATCGAAAAGATTCCGAAAATGCAGCCCTCCTGCGCCACGCCCGCAACGGAAGGCATGATCGTCCGCACCCAGACTCCCGAGACCCTGCGCAACCGCAAATCGGTCCTCGAATTTCTCCTGTTGAACCATCCACTCGATTGCCCGGTCTGCGATCAGGCCGGCGAATGTGAGCTTCAAAATTATTACATGGAGCACGGGGTCTACGACTCCCGCTTCAACGAAGACAAGACCAAGCGCAAAAAGGCATTCCCGATCGGACCGCACGTAATCCTCGACCAGGAGCGATGCATACTTTGCACACGATGTGTTCGCTTCACCAAGGAAATCTCGAAAAGCGCCGAGTTGGCCGTGATTGAGCGCGGGCACAAAAGCCAGATCGATGTCTTCCCTGGAAGAGAGCTCAACAATCCCTACTCCGGCAACGTCGTGGACATCTGCCCCGTGGGCGCGCTCACGGATCGTGATTTCCGCTTTCAGTGCCGCGTCTGGTTTCTGGGGCGAAGCCGTTCCATCTGCCCGGGCTGCAGCCGGGGATGCAATATCGAGATTCACTACAACGAGCGTTTCAATTCCCGCTATCACGACAAGCGGGTGCAACGTCTCAAGCCGAGATTCAACGCCGAGGTCAACCGGTTCTGGATGTGTGACGAAGGGCGCTATTCCTATCACGCCATCGACGCTCCCAGCCGGATCCAATCTCCCAGATTCCGAACTCCGGAAGGGTCGGTTGAAATCAGGTGGCAGGATGCGATTCGGAAAACAGCCTCGGCATTGAAATTGACCCTCGAGAGACACGGACCCGACAGCGTGGCCGTGCTGGCCTCGCCCCAGATGACCAACGAGGAACTCTACAACCTGCGTTCTCTGTTCAGGGACAGCCTCAAAATCTCCCGGATCGAATTCCGGGTTCCAGATCTGGCCCCCGCTTTTTCGGACGATTTCCTGATTACGGCGGACAAGAATCCCAACACGCGCGGAGCCGAGCTCCTGGGCCTGGCTGGCGACGGGGCTGAAAACCTGTTGCACGAGTGCGAAAACGGGCGAGTCCGTTTCCTTTACATCTGCCATCATGACCTTGCCCGCGGATTTGCTGTGGACCGGGTTCGGGCGGCGCTCGAAAAGGTCGACTTCGTGGCATTTCAGGGCTCGTGGCAGCAGGCAACCGCGGAAATGGCACAGGTGGTCCTTCCGGCCGCCGTATATGCCGAAAAAGACGGCACTTTCACAAACTGTCAAGGTCGCGTGCAGAAAATCAACGCAGCCGTGCCGCCGCTGCATTCTTCCCTGCCCGATCTCGAGATCCTGGCTATGCTTGCGGCAGAAGTTGGGGTTGCAATGCCTCCATCCCAGGCTACCGAGGTCTTCGCCGAGCTTTCCCGGAAGGTGGAAGCATACGCTGGCATGACCCACGCATCCGTGGGCGATTCAGGCCAGCCCATACGATAGGGGAAATGGAATGGGTATCTGGCTCCAGATTCTGGTCATCCTGGTCAAAGCGATCTTTTTCATTTCGCTGGTTTTGACCCTGACCTCATTGCTGACCTGGATGGAACGGAAACAATCTGCGGTAATGCAGGACCGGATTGGAGCGAATCGCGCCGATATTATGGGAGTTCGGGCGATAGGCCTGCCTCATATCCTTGCGGATGCACTCAAGATGTTTTTCAAAGAAGATTATGTGCCGCCCGGCGCCGATCGGCTTCTCCATACCGTAGCCCCCTTCGCAGCCTTGTTTTTCGCGTTGATGAGCTTTGCCGCCATCCCCTTCGGAGACTCCATCGTCATCGGCGGCCACAAAATTGAGTTGCAGGTTCTGCCCATGAATGTGGGACTGCTTTTTGTTTTCGCCATGATGTCGATGGGGATTTACGGGACGTTTCTGGCCGGCTTCTCCTCGAACAACAAGTATGCATTCCTCGGCGGGCTTCGGGCTTCCAGCCAGATGATCAGCTACGAGATCACGATGGGGGCCACCCTCGTGGGCCTGCTCATGATCTTCGGAACGCTCGACCTCGCCGCGATTAACCGAGCCCAGGGCAGCCTGCTCTGGGGCTGGTTGCCCAAATGGGGAATTTTCCTTCAACCGCTGGGATTTCTGCTGTTCGTGACTGCGGGGATGGCAGAAACAAAGCGGGTGCCCTTTGACTTGCCGGAGGGGGAATCGGAAATCATCGGCTATTTCGTCGAATACAGCAGCATGAAGTTCGGCGCCTTTTTCATGACCGACTTCGTGGAGACGATCCTGATCGCGGCGCTTATGTCGACTTTGTTTTTCGGAGGCTGGCAGGTTCCCTACCTCACATCGAGCGGGTTCGTTTTCCCGTGGGGCTCCTCCTGGAGCCTGTCGCAGGTCACCGTCACGATCCTGCAGATTGCCGCTTTCGGCCTCAAAGTTTTTCTCTCCTGTTTCTTCCTCCTGTTGATTCGATGGACGCTGCCCCGGTTTCGTTACGACCAGTTGATGCATTTCGGCTGGAAGTTTCTCCTGCCGCTCTCCATACTCAACATCCTAATCACGGGGTTGATTCTGGTCGTCAGGAACTGAAGATTTCCGGATAAGCTCCAAAGCTTCCTCCACGTGGCGGGCCAGTTCCTCGGAATACTCCCCGCCGGTGACCGTCTTCGGCAATCCTGTCGCAAATTCCTCCAGCGCTTTTGCCGCATCCATCCCCCCGATTCGGCCAAGTGCTCGGGCGGCAAGCGATTGAACCACGGGATCATAGGATTGCAGCTCTGAAACCAGCCCTTCCACCGCGGCAAGCCCCAAGCAGGCAAGGGCGTCGGCTGCTCCCTCGCGTACCTTGGCATCGTGGTCCTTCAGCAATCGCAAGAGCGCGGGGATGGAGCGCTCCGCTCGAAGACGGCCCAGCGTGAGGGCAGCCTGCAGGCGCCTGCTGCCGTCCCTTGAAGTCAGCGCCTCCTGCAAGGCATCTACGGCTGCTTCGCCCTCGGCAGCGGCTCTCTGAAAATCTGAAGCAGCAACGGCGAGGGCCGCTCTTTCTGCCGGAGTTCGCACAGCGATGGTCCCGGATTCAAGCAGTTTCGACGCCGCGTCCCGGACGTTTTTTCTCCCGCACTCGAGAGCGTAATTCAAGCCGGCAACGGCGTGCGCACCGCCAACTCTGCTCAGCGCCGCGAGGGATGCAAGCTGAACCCCCTCGTCCGGATCTCGCACCGCCGCCGCCAGCGAAGCACCGGAGGCCGGATCGGCCAGGATGCCCAGAGCGCGCACCGCCGCCTGCCGGGTTTCGGGATCCCGGTTCGAGAGTGTCTTGACCAGGGCGGGCACGGCCGCTGGGTCGGCAATTTCCTCCAGCGCCTGGATCGCAGCCTTGCGCACCTCGGCGCGCGCATCATCCAGCCGGATACACAAGGGCTCCACTGCTCGCGAATCACGCATCAAGCCCAGGGCGCGCGCCGCCCAGCGTCGCACCTCCCGATCTTCGCTCGCCAGAAGCCCGGCCAACTGATCCAACGCGCCTGCCCCGGCCAGGGCTTCCGTCAGCACCTGGACATACGACTCCGCGCCGTCCCCCTTTTCTGCGGCGTTTCGCTTTTTCCCTGCCCGCAGGGCACAGACAAGCGGCTCCACTCCGGCCGGATGCCCAATCTGCCCCAAGGCACGAGCGCAGGCGATCCGGACTGGTTCCGATTCGTCCTTCAGACCTTCTATGAGCGAGGGAACCCCTCGATTCTCCTTCGTCGCCCCAAGTTCCTTAGCAGCGGCTATTTTCGCCTGAGTATCCGAAGATTTGAGTTTTTTAATTGTCCACCAAAGCATTAGTCGTGATCCGGCAGTCGAATTTTTGACATTCTTGCAGAAATCATAGTATAGTGCCACATGGCGGAGCATTATACACACTAGATCGATCCTCCGGTGGACATTATCCGGCTCTGTTTGTGTCGGTGGAATTTTGTTATTGGTTCTAATTCAGATTCTCTGTCTGCTGGTTTTTCTTGAGTGCCTCGTCCGGGGTAGCCCGATGCCGAAACCGGGCCCCGATAAATATCAGGCGAGGAAGCTGTTAAATTCGTCCGCCATGTGGGTCGAGCCAGGATGGTTGTGGTCCGCTGGATCTATAAACAACCCCGCTTCCCCTCGGGGTTTAATCCTGACTTATGCGCATCTCGCTGGCTAAAAGGCAGTCATGCTTTTTAAGCATGTTTGTCCTGCTTGATCCTCACAGCTGCAAGGCCGTGAGGAAACGGGTTGGAGCCTTCATCATTACAGCAGGATGTGCGACGGTTAATTTGGAAAATCAGCAGCAGAAAGCGCCGGCTTTGAGGGGGACGGCGTACCCATGGCGCAGCACAAGGACCAGGCTGAACAGCACGGAGACCAGAGGGAGCCTGATGTCGAACCCTTCCGTTTAAGACTAAGGGGTTCTCCAGAGGCGATCATCCTCGTGACCCGGTCCAACCGTGTGGTTCTCTCAGGGAAATCTTTCCCGGATATGGAGGACCTTGGCCGGAAGGAAATCCTGGAGATCCAGGTGCCCGGGATCTTCGAACCATCCGGTCCCTCCGATCCGGAAGCTGCGGCGCAATCCGCCGACCTATCTGTCGAGTTGGTCGTAAGCAGGGCAGGCACCCGGGCGGTGGATGCTGTATCGTCTCCCGGGAAACCAGGCCAGCGCCCTGTGGATGCCGGCGCCCGATGGGATATTCGATCGGCGTTGCAGGCATCTGCAGCGGATGCCTTGATTATTGTGGGGACAGACGGAACCATCTGCAGTTGGAATGCCGGGGCTGAGCAAATGTACGGTTACACCGCGGAAGAGGCAATCGGCAAACCGGTCGGGATGCTGGCCCCCGTGGAGCAAGTGGCCATCGAGCAAAGGCTGCGAGACAGGGTTCTGGCTGGGGAGTTCATCAACCCATCCTACCTTTCACGGATCACCAAACAGGGAACACCGACGGATGTTTCGGCTTCTTTTACCTCACTCAGGGACAGGTCAGGTGCCCCCATTGCAGTTCTGGAGATCGATCGCAACATAGGGGATAGGATCGCCCTGGAAGAGGACTTATCCTCCCAGATCGCTTCCCTCACCCAGTCGAATCAGGAATTGCAGGAGTACTCCGTGGTCGTAGCTCACGACCTTCAGGCGCCTCTAAATACGATGGCAAACTACTTCGCGGACCTGTCCTACAAATGCATGAACTTCATCGACCCGGAAACCATGGAGAGGTTGACGCGTGCCGCCGAAGGGGTTCAGCGCATGCAGGAACTGATCAAAAACCTGCTCGAATTGGCGCGCCTTGACAGCCCTATCGTCAGCTTCGTGAAGATCGACTGCTCCGCCTTGCTGGAGAGAGTCCTGGCCAACCTCAACGCTGCAATCCGCGCGAGCGGAGCAACGATCCAGGTCGATCCTCTGCCGGAAATCATGGCGGAGCCGACACAGATCGGGCAGGTGTTCCAGAATCTCATTTCGAACGCGATCAAGTTTTGCGGGAAAAAACCTCCGGAGATCCGGATCAGCGCCGAGATGCGTGCAGGCGAATGGCGGTTTGCGGTCAGGGATAACGGGATCGGGATCGATCCCGGAATGCAGTCGAAAATCTTCCAGCCCCTTCAGCGCGTGCATCGAGGGGACACCTATCGCGGCACCGGCCTGGGGCTTGCGATCGCGAACAAAACCATCACGCGACACGGGGGCAGAATCTGGGTTGATTCCGAACCCGGGGCCGGTTCCACGTTTTATTTCACGATCCCGGCCGAGCAACCCGGAAAAGCATCGTAAATGCAGACTAAGCTGGGCGAGTACCACGGATATTGCGAAACGGATGCGACAATGCACAAATCCAAGGCCTCCCTGCAGGTCCTGGTCGTCGAAGACAACGAAAGCGACGTCCGGACTGTTCGTTCTCTGCTCGTGGGAACCAATGGGATCAGTTATTCGATTGAACATGCCGACACTATCTCCGGTGCGATTCAGCGGCTGAAGAGCCGGAGCTTCGATGTCATTCTCCTCGACCTGATGCTCCCGGACGGCTCAGGGTTGGACAGCCTGGATAAGTTCCAGGAGTGTGCGCCCGAGATCCCGATCATCATGCTTACCAACCTGGATGACGAACCCACCGCCGTAAGGGCGTTGAAGCGTGGCGCACAGGATTACCTTCTCAAATGTTCGAGAAACGGTCCTGAGTTCATCCGGACCATCCGATACGCCATTGAACGCCACCGTCACATGATCGAACTGGAACGTGTGTCGATGGACCTGAGGGCAGCCAACGCCAGGCTGGAACGCCTGGTGCTTCTGGACCCGCTTACCGAACTGCTCAACCGCCGCGGTCTCCAGGAAATGCTTTCACGCGAACTTCAGGCGGTCCGTCGCGACGGCTCGGAACTGTTGCTGGTCATGGCAGACCTGGACGATTTCAAAAAGGTGAATGACTCGTTGGGTTATGCGGTCGGCGATATCGTGCTGAAGGAAGTTGCGCGGAAATTGCGGCATTCGCTCAGAACAACGGACATCGTTGCCCGTATCGGCGGGGATGAATTCGTGATCCTGCTGCCTCAAACGCGCCGGGCCGAAGGAATCCGAGTCGCTGAAAAAATCCGGCTGGCGCTTTCGGAGTCCCCCGTCTACCTGCCCACGCGGCCGCTGCAAATCACTGCCAGCCTGGGTGTATTATCGGTCACGGAAGCCACGCCATCCATCGACGAGCTGCTCTCTCAAACCCATCTGGTGCTTTCGCGCAGCAAGCATTCCGGCAAAAACCGGATTTCCTGCGCCTGGAGCGGGATCGGAGGGGAGGACGAAAGCCATCCCCTCGCCCACGTTCTCCATCAGCTCCGTACCGGTGTGCAGCTTCACTCGGTGATGCAGCCCATTTACGACCTGGAAGACGGACAGGAAATAGGATTCGAGCTGTTTTCAAGGCTCGGCCCGGGTTCCTTCGAAATGCCGGACGACTTTTTCCGGCTATGCATGGAAGAAAACATACTGACGCTTGTCGATCACCGCTGTTTTAAAAACTGCATCCGAGCGGCGAAAGCGCTGCCCAAAGGAATCCGCCGTCATCTTAATCTCTTCCCGTCCACGATGCTCGATATCCCGGCGGAACACCTCGTCCAGGCGCTGCCCAACGACGAAACGCGCGCGGATTATTGCATAGAGATCAGCGAAAAGCAGATCATAGGCGATCCATCCTATTTGCTGGAAACGGTCGCGGCTTTCAAGGAGGCAGGATTGAAGGTGGCCATCGACGACGTCGGTTACGGCCGCAGCTGCCTGGAAAGCGCGGTGATGCTGGAACCCGATCTGATAAAGATCGACAAAACGTTCGTCACCGGCGTTTCCGGCGACCCTTCCCGCCTCCGTTCTCTCAAGCGGCTGCTCAAAGTAGCCCACAGCCTAAGCGCTGAAGTAGTGGCGGAAGGGATTGAATGCAGGCAGGATTTGGACGCCCTGATAGACCTCGGGGTAAAATCGGGACAAGGATATTTCTGGGGAGTGCCCGCCTGATCAAGCGAAAAGGTTGAAACGAATCCCGCGACGGCCACAAACCAGCCCCCCGCCCCTCCACGCATATCTCCATGGCGGCCAAAGCGAACGTTTCCGCCGCCCTGGCTCAGCTGCCGGACGATTCCAGTTCTTTTAATAACGATTCTACAATTCCCTGCAGCCGGCTGGTGCCCGCTTGATAAGGATCCTTGCCGCCTCCGCCATCCATCCGGATGGGTGCCCCGAAGTTGAGTCTGACCTTGTGCGGACGAATCCGGAAGCTGTCCCTCGGCCAGACCTCGAATGCTCCTTGGATCGCAACGGGGACAATCGGGACTCCCAATTCCTGCGAGAGGATGGCAGCGCCTTTGCGGAACTCCTTGATTTCGCCGTCGAACGAGCGGGCCCCTTCGGGAAAGATGCAGAGGATCCGGCCTTTCCGCAGGCCATAAGCCCCGACCTTCATGGCGCGCAGCAGGTGGGCATCCGGGTCCACAGGAACTATATTGGCGAGCTTGCCCAACAGCTTCATATACCAGGTTTGAAAATATTCGCTGGCCCCTACGAAAAAAACCTTCCTGAATACGCGGTAGGGAACGACACAGAGCACGATGAATGGATCTATGTAGCTCAAGTGATTGGGGCAGATCATGAAAGCGCCGTCTCTCGGCAGCTTTCGAAGTCCTCGGACCTCCATGCGCAGGAAAATTCGGCAGAGAAGGTAGATAACCCGCAGCCCGAGGTACTTGAATAGGGTCAGGGCGGTCCCGGTGAACTTCACATGCCATTCTCCCCGCTCGTTCAGGGATTCCTCGGACAGGATGGTGGCCCAGCTCTGCTTGGATCCCGACGCCTCCCCTCCAGCTGCTATGGCCTGCTGATCCAGCCCGGAAATCAGGTCGCGCACGGTGTGCACTTCGGCTCCGAACCCTTCGGGCATCCGAAGATTCAAGGATTGCTCCAGGCTCGCCAGGAGTTCAACCCTCTCCATAGAATCAAAACCCAGATCCAGTTCGAGGTTCATATTCAGATCTACGGCTTCGCGCCCATATTTTTCGCGCAGGCAGCCGATGACCTCCTGGCCGATGGCCGACTCCACCAGGGCCAGATCTTCGGCGCTGGCTTGCAGGGAGGCCGCTGCTCCCTGGTCGGCGCCCTGGAGCTCACCGCTCTCGATCTTCTGTTTGAGTTCAAGCCGCTTTATCTTCCGGGTGGTAGTCCGGGGAAGGGCATCTTTCTGGATCTGATAACTCATGAGCCGCTTGTATTTGGGCAGCAATCCCGACAGACGCCCGATCTCATCCCGGAGGATTTCGCGGGCGTTGGCGATCTTCCTGGCCTTCATAACATCAAAGTCGGGAACCACCACGGCATGGAGCTTTTCACTGGTTTCGTGTCCCCGGGCCACGATTCCGAGAACGGCGATTTCCTTAATAAATGGGCACTGCAGGTAGTGAGCCTCGATTTCATCCGGGTAGATGTTCTTGCCGCTTGGAAGGACGATGACCTCCTTTTTGCGGCCGGTGATCCAAAGCTGCCCGCGCTCGTCGAATCGTCCCAGGTCTCCGGTATGGAACCAGCCGTCGCGCATGACATCATCGGTCGCCATCTGATTTCGGTAGTACCCCTTCATCACCAAATTGCCGCGAACCAGAACCTCGCCGATGCCGTAAGCATCCGGCTCGTGAATCTTGGCTTCGTTACCCAGCATGGCCTTGCCGACCGAGCCCAGGACGTTGTCTTCCAGCCGGGTGGCACAGATCGCGCCTGTCGTTTCCGTCAGGCCGTACCCCTGGATTACCGTGAATCCCAGGTCGAAGAAAAATCGAATCACCTTGGGATCGAAAGCGGAACCGCCGCAGACGAAGTATTTGAGTTTGTCTCCAAAGCGGGTATGAATCGGTCTGAACAATGCTTTTCCCAAGTTCAGATGGAGAGTCCGTTGTGAATACCGGTTCAGTTTCAGCATCCCCCTGAAAAGGCTGCGGATAAATACCGGCCGCTTGCCCAACTCCTCCTGGATTTGGTCATAGAAAAGGTAAAAAAACTGAGGGACGGCCAGGAGCAGGGTGACCCCGCCTTCCGCCAGGGCTTCAAGGATCTCGTTTCGTTTGAGCGTGTCGATGAATATCACCTGCCCCCCGATGGCCAGAGGCGTGAGCACGTTCACAATGGAGGCCAGCACGTGTTGCAGCGGGAGCAGGCAGAGCAGGGTTTCATTCTCGTCAAGATGCACGACATCCAGGATGCCGACCATTTCTGAAAGGAGGTTTTGCTGGGTCAACATGACCCCCTTGGGGTGGCCGGTGGTCCCGGAGGTATATAGCAGAAGCACCCAGTCCCAAGGCTGGCTTGGCGGGAGTGCCGGGGGAGGATCCAGTTCCCAAGCCCATTCCACGAAGCCAGGCAGTTCGGAGCGGGCGTCACGGTCTCCCACGATAGGATCGAAGCTAATCAGCTTGCCGAGCAGCGGCGAATCTTTCACGGCTTCGCGCGCGCGCGGAAGGAGAGACCCGCTGACGAACACCAGTTGGCTCTCCGAATCGTCCAGGAGGCGCCTCCACTCAGCCGGGCTAATCTGCGGGTCCAGCGGAACTGCGGTGCAGCCGGCGAAAAAGATCCCCAGGTAAGCGAACACCCACTCGGGCCTGTTTTCCGAAAGAATGGCAACTCTAGCCGAGGACTGCAGACCCAGGGCTGCCAGCCCCCGCGCCACCCCCTCGGCCTGGCGCGAAACTTCGTGGAAGGCGATGCTGCGATACCCGCCCGCGGATTTCAATCGCATGGCTGTCCGCTCCGGAAAACGGCGCACGGACTCCTGGAACAGCTCACTGTAGGTCTTGGCGCTGGAAAAAGGTATCATGGCGCCAGAATTCTATACTCGGCGCGTCAGGAAACAAGCAATATCTCGGTTCGGGCATGGATGAATGAGGAATGACAGATGACGAAGGAGGAATCTTGCTCGTCCTTCGAAGAAACGCGGGCCGTGCGGAGTCACTCCCGGACTTAATATTTATGCAAACTGATTCATAATTAGTACTTCGCAACCTGAGAGGCAGGGGAGAGGACATTTTTTGGTCGTGCGATGCGAAAAACCATTGAAATTTAGGTCGGGAACGATTACGTTTTGACACACCGCAGGTAGCTTCCGCTCGCGGCATCGCGGGTTTCCGGTTCCGAAGACGACATTTTTATGCAGGCGGGGCGGGGATGCGGCGTGGAGAGGCAAACGTGGACATGGATCAGAGTAAGGGCCGTCAGGGGCTCCCGGAGGCGCAGGGATTGTATGATCCGAGCCGCGAGCGCGATGCCTGCGGAATCGGGTTTGTCGCAAGTATCCAGGGTGAAAAATCGCACGACATCATCCTCAAGGGGATCCAGGTATTGATCAACCTGGCACACAGGGGAGCCTGCGGCTGCGATCCTGTCACCGGGGACGGCGCGGGGATACTCATCCAGATCCCGCACGGCTTTTTTGAGCGTGAATGCGGCCGCCTGGGTTTCACCCTGCCGCTTCCGGGGGAGTACGGGGTCGGGATGGTATTCCTGCCGGTCGAAATGCATCAAAGGTTGAACTGCGAAGGAATCGTGGAACGGATCGTCCGCGAAGAGGGTCTCAGCGTCATCGGCTGGCGGGACACGCCGATCGACTCGGATGCAATTGGAAGGATTGCGCGCGCTTCCCAACCCTACATTCAGCAGATATTCATCCGTCACGCCCCGGGCATGGACCAGGATACACTGGAGCGCCGGCTTTACGTGATCCGCAAGAGAGCGGAGGCTGAGGTGGCGGTCTCGGACATCCATGACCGCAGCTTTTTCTATATCCCATCGCTTTCCTCACGCACCATCGTGTACAAAGGATTGCTGCTGGCTCCTCAAATTGCCCACTTCTACAAAGAGCTTTCGGATCCCGCGGTTATCAGCGCGCTTTGTCTTGTGCACCAGAGATTCTCGACGAACACATTTCCCACATGGCATCTGGCGCACCCCTTCCGCTTCCTATGCCACAACGGGGAAATCAACACGGTCCGCGGAAACGTCGCCTGGATGGATGCACGCCAGTCGGTGCTATCCTCCGCGGTTTTCGGCGACGATTTCAAAAAGCTGTTCCCGGTGGAAACCCCGGGGGGAAGCGATTCCGCCATGCTGGACAATGCCGTCGAACTGCTCCATCTGTCCGGGCGAAGCCTGCCGCACGCCATGGCCATGCTGATCCCGGAAGCGTGGGCCGGCGACCCATCCATGCCGGAAGAAAAGAGGGCCTTTTACGAATACCACGCTTCCATGATGGAGCCCTGGGACGGACCCGCCGCGATCGCGTTCACGGACGGGAGAATCATCGGCGCCACGCTGGATCGCAACGGCCTCCGCCCGGCACGTTATATGGTGACGGAAGGGGGATTGGTCATCATGGCATCGGAAACCGGTGTATTGCCGGTGAAACCGGAGGAGGTCCGGCTGAAAGGACGGCTGCAGCCAGGGCGAATGTTTCTCGTCGACACCGAGGAGGGACGCATTGTCCCGGACGAAGAAATAAAACATAAGCTCAGCCGGCGGCAGCCCTATGGTCAGTGGCTGAAGGAAAACCAATTGACGCTGGAGCAGTTGCCCGATCCACCGCGTTGGCATCCGTCCGACCTCGATTCTGTTCGGTTCCGCCAGCGAGCCTTTGGCTACTCGGACGAAGATTTGCGGATGATCTTATCTCCAATGGCGATCGACGGCCAGGAACCCATCGGTTCGATGGGAACCGATACCCCACTTGCCTGCCTTTCCGACAAACCCCAGCCGCTCTTCAACTATTTCAAGCAGCTGTTCGCCCAAGTCACCAACCCGGCCATCGACCCGATCCGTGAAGAAATGGTCATGTCTTTGATCAGCTTCATCGGGTCGGAGGGCAACCTCCTGGAAGAAACGCCTCAGCATTGCCATATGCTCAAGCTGGAGAGCCCGATCCTGAACAATTACGACCTGGAAAAACTGCGGCGGGTTTCCCGGGGAGACTTTCTCGCCACGACCCTTTCCATGCTCTTCCGTGTCGACGGAGGCGAACGTGAACTGGAACGGGCGCTCGACAATCTTTGCCGCAGCGCTTCCCTGGCCATCCAATCGGGTTACACGCTCCTGATCCTTTCGGACCGGGGGCTCGAAAAGGATTACGCCCCGATTCCCAGCCTGTTGGCCCTGACAGCCGTGCACAATCACCTTGTCCGGGAAAAGAACCGCACCCAGGTTGCCCTGATCGTCGAATCCGGCGAGCCGAGGGAAGTCATGCATTTCGCCCTCCTCCTCGGGTACGGGGCCAGCGCGGTCAATCCGTACCTCGCGGTGGAAACCCTCGAAGACATGCACCGCAAGGGACACTTCCCGCCCACTCTCACCCTCCCGTATGCCCTGAAGAACTATACCAAAGCAATCAGCAAAGGCCTGCTCAAGGTCATGTCGAAAATGGGGATCTCCACGCTTCAGAGCTACCAGGGCGCGCAGTGCTTCGAGGTGATCGGGCTCAACCGGTCAACGGTCGAAAAATACTTTACCGGCACTTCGTCCAGAATAGAGGGGGTTGGACTCGACGTCATTGCCCGGGAAGCGCGGCTGAGACACGAAGTGGCGTTCCGGCCCGTTACCGAATCCGAAACCGACCTCGAGTCTGGCGGAAATTATCATTTCCGGGTCGGGGGTGAGTATCATCTTTTTAACCCGGCGACTATCAGCAAGCTCCAGCACGCGGTGCGCAACAGGAATTACGAAACCTACAAGGAATACACGGAGCTGATCAACAACCAGAACCGGCAGCTGTGCACCTTGCGCGGGCTGATGAAACTGAAAAAAGCTGCCAGCCCGCTTGCGCTGGAAGAGGTGGAACCAGCAGAGGAAATTGTAAAGCGGTTTGCGACCGGCGCCATGTCCTACGGCTCGATCAGCAAGGAAGCACACGAAACGCTCGCCATCGCCATGAACCGAATCGGCGGCAGGTCCAATACCGGCGAAGGGGGCGAAGACGAGGAGCGCTTCCGACCGGGTCCGGACGGCGAGTCGCGCCGCAGCGCGATCAAGCAGGTTGCGTCGGGGCGTTTTGGAGTCACCGCCAACTATCTGGTGAATGCCGACGAACTTCAGATCAAGGTAGCCCAAGGAGCCAAGCCTGGTGAGGGCGGGCAGCTGCCGGGTCACAAGGTGGATGAAGTGATCGCCAGGGTCCGCCATTCCATCCCCGGAGTCGGGCTGATCTCGCCTCCGCCGCACCATGACATCTATTCCATCGAAGATCTCGCGCAGCTGATTTACGATTTGAAAAACGTGAATCCGCAGGCAAGGATATCGGTCAAGCTTGTGGCCGAGGTGGGGGTCGGGGTCGTGGCGGCGGGTGTGGCCAAAGCCCACGCCGACCTGGTTCTGATCAGCGGCCACGACGGCGGCACCGGAGCTTCACCCCTCACATCCATCAAGCACGCCGGCATCCCCTGGGAACTGGGGCTCTCTGAAACACAGCAGGTCCTGGTCATGAATGATCTGCGCAGCCGCATCCGCGTTCAAACCGACGGCAAACTTCAGACGGGGCGCGACGTCGCCATCGCCGCACTGCTCGGCGCCGAAGAGTTCGGCTTTTCAACCGCTCCCCTGGTGACGCTCGGCTGCATCATGATGCGCAAGTGCCACCTCAACACCTGCCCCGTCGGAATCGCGACGCAGGATCCCGCCCTGAGAGCAAAATTCCGGGGCCAGCCGGAGCACCTGATCAATTTCTTCTTCTTCATCGCGCAGGAAGTGCGAAGCATCATGGCGGAAATGGGTTTCCGTACCATGGACGAGATGGTCGGACGCGTTGACCGGCTGGATCTCCGGGATTCGATCGAGCACTGGAAAGCCAAGGGACTCGATCTCTCGTCGATCTTCTATGGGCCACCGGTTCCTTCCAGGGTGGGCCGCCGCTGCCTCATAGCCCAGGATCACGGCATCGAGCAGGCCCTTGACTACAAATTGATCGACCACGCCCGCGAGGCTCTGGAAACGGGTTCTGCCATGGAGCTGAAAATCCCCATCCGGAATATTCACCGCACCGTGGGCGCCATGTTGAGCGGCGAAATCGCACGGCGCTTCGGATCGGCGGGGCTGCCGGATAGGACCATCCGCTTCCACTTTACGGGTTCGGCAGGGCAAAGTTTCGGCGCGTTCCTTGCCAAAGGGGTAGACCTCACCCTGGAAGGTGATGCCAACGATTACGTCGGCAAAGGCCTGTCCGGAGGCCGAATCGTGGTTTTTCCTCCTCGCGGCTCGGCATTCCAGGCCGATCAGAACATCATCGTGGGAAATGTCGTGTTGTATGGGGCTACCAGCGGCGAGGCTTTTTTCAATGGCATGGCGGGAGAGCGTTTCGCCGTCCGCAACTCGGGAGCCACAGCGGTGGTCGAGGGAGTAGGGGATCACGGCTGTGAGTATATGACTCGCGGACTCATCGTCGTGCTGGGGCCGACGGGAAGGAATTTCGCGGCCGGCATGACCGGAGGAATCGCTTACGTGTTGGACGAAACCGGGGATTTCGCCGCGGGAAAGTGCAACCGTTCCGGCGTCGACCTTGAAGCGGTGAGCGGGAAGGAAGATACGGCTCAGCTGAAGAAGCTTATTGAATGCCACGAAAAACTGACCGGCAGCCCCAAAGCACGGGCAATCCTGGAAAGCTGGGATCAGAGCCTGGAAAAATTCCTGAAGGTGTTCCCTCACGAGTACAAGAGGGTCCTCGGAATCCCCCGGCTTGCGGTTCCGGCGCCTGAAATGCCACCAACGTCTGACAGCAGGCAGGTAGTTCATGGGTAAGATCAAAGGGTTTCTGGAGAACACGAGAGAGGTGCCGCAACGCCGCCCCGTAGGGGAACGGGTGGGCGACTACCTCGAGGTATACCAGCCGTTCGCAGCGGAAAAGGTCAGGACCCAGGCCTCCCGCTGCATGGACTGCGGCGTGCCGTTCTGCCACACCGGTTGTCCGCTGGGCAACGTCATACCTGACTGGAACGATTACGCGTACCGCGAACGCTGGAAAGACGCCATTCGCGTGCTGCATTCGACGAACAATTTCCCGGAGTTCACCGGCCGCATCTGTCCGGCGCCCTGCGAAGCTTCGTGCGTGCTCGGGATCAACGAGCCTGCCGTAACCATCAAGGTCATAGAAAAGACCATCATCGAACATGCGTTCCAGGAGGGCTGGATCCGGCCTGAACCGCCGAAGGCGCGCACCGGCAAGCGCGTGGCCGTCATAGGTTCCGGGCCTGCGGGTTTGGCCGCCGCACAACAGTTGAATCGGGCCGGGCACCTTGTGACGGTGTTCGAGAAGAGCGATCGCCCCGGCGGTCTCCTGCGCTATGGGATCCCCGATTTCAAGATGGAGAAAACCGTACTGGACCGTCGGCTGATGCAGATGGAGCTCGAAGGGGTGCGATTTCAGACCGGCGCCAACGTCGGGCAGAATGTGGCCATCGAAGATTTGCGCGAAAACCATGAGGCGATACTGCTCACGGGAGGCGCTGAGCAGCCTCGCGACCTCAGCATTCCGGGTCGCAGCCTGAAGGGGATTCACTTCGCCATGGAATTCCTGAGCCAGCAAAACCGACGCTGCGCAGGGGATGAGCCTGCAGGCGGCGGGGAAATCCTGGCAACCGGGAAAAAAGTGATTATCATCGGGGGCGGAGACACCGGAGCCGACTGCCTCGGAACCGCACACCGGCAGAAGGCAGAATCGGTGCATCAGCTTGAAATCATGCCGGAGCCTCCTCCGGAGCGTTCACCTTCAACCCCATGGCCGGCATGGCCCGTGATGATGCGCACGGAAAGTTCGCACGAAGAAGGGGGAACAAGGCACTGGGCAGTTTCTGCAGCCGCCTTCGAGGGAGACGAGCAGGGCCGGGTCGCGCGCCTGCTCGTGAACCGGGTAGGACCGCCTCCGAGCTTCGAGCCCTTGGCTGGCGATCCGATCGTGCTCGAGGCAGATCTTGTTCTGCTTGCCATGGGCTTCACCGGACCGGTACGGAGCGGCCTGGTGGAGCAATTGGAACTGCGCCTGGATACACGAGGCAATATTTTCGCAAACGAAAACTACATGACTTCAGCGCCCGGCATTTTCGCCGCAGGCGATATGCGCCGCGGTCAATCGCTGGTGGTCTGGGCTATCGCCGATGGCCGCAAAGCTGCGCGAGCCATAGACAAATATCTGATGGGAAAGACCTACCTTCCCTAACGCCGTTTGGCGGCTGGTTCATTCTCCCGCATCGGCGGATTTGCGCGAGGCCGGTATCGGCGCCGTTTCCACCCGGTCCCGCCCGGCTGACTTGGCCGCGTATAGAGCTGAGTCCGCTGCCCGTAGCAGGATATCCGCTCCCGATCCGTGTTCCGGAAATGCCGCGACGCCGATCGACAGGCTGATGGATCCCAGACTGGTTCCCCTGTGTTGCACGCTCAAGTGCCGGGTTTTCGTTCGGAGCTGCTCCGCCCGCTGCCGGGTCGCGTCCAATCCCGCCTCGGGAAGGATCACT
>CAWIVH010000007.1:0-18102 GCA_963839475.1 uncultured Acidobacteriota bacterium
CAGCAGTGGCGGTCAGTTCAGTGTTGAACATGACCCAGTTGCTGCGCCAGGTCCCGGACATATTCCGTGGCCGCGGCGTTCTGGACCCTCGAATCCTTAACCTGGGCCGTGATGATGCTGTCCATGATGGGCGCCGGCGTCGCCTCGATCGATCATGATCCGCGGGTAATAGGCGCATGGTCCGGTGTGCTCAGCTCCCTGACGGCCCTGGCCTGGGGCTGGCTCGATATGCGGGGCCGGCTGCCCGAACCCGAATCGGCGGCGGCATGATTCATCCCGGTGCTGACCAGCTAGATCGCCCCTCACCTTTGTCCATGTGGAACCGTAAGGGTGGGCCAAGTACCCCTGTTCATCAATGAGGCAACGCTTCAGGCGCATGCGAACAATGTGTCTTCGTTATTCTTCAATATGGTGCGCGCGCGATATCATGCTTGAAACGCACCCTACACTTTGGTGGCGAGATACACCGGAACATGAATAGATTTCTGATAGTTCTCATCGTCGCCATCGTCAACACCGCCGGCACTGCGCCCCAATCTGTTAACGCCGAGGTCGCGCGCTGGGAGCGCAGGCGCAGCAGATAACCATTGTTCGACAACTGGGGCGTTCCACATATCTACGGAAAAACCGATGCCGATGCGGTCTTCGGACTGATCTACGCGCAGGCCGAGGACGATTTCAACCGGGTAGAAACCAACTATCTCAATTCCTGGGCCGGCTGGCCGAAGCAGAAGGCGAATCGGCGATTTCCAAAGATTTGCGGATGAGACTATTCATCGATCCCGAAGATCTGAAGCATCAATACGACGCAAGCCCGGCCTGGCTCAAGGCTCTGATGAACCCATGGGCGGATGGCCTCAACTACTATCTCCACAAACACACAAAGACAAAGCCCAGAGTCATAAGCCACTTCGAGCCCTGGATGCCGCTGAGCTTTTCGGAAGGCAATATCGGCGGGGACATCGAACACGTGGATGTCCGCGCGCTTGAGGCTTTTTACAGCAAGCCGCCCCTCAAACAGGCGGCGTCACTCGATCTATGCATGCCCGCCGAGCCGGGAGGATCGAATGGGATTGCCATTGCCCACGTACAGCGCGTCTGGCAAGGCCCTTCTCCTGATCAATCCGCACACATCGTTTTTCTTTCGCGCCGAAGCCCAGGTGGCCAGCGACGAAGACTGAACGCCTACGGGGCTGTAACGTGGGGCCAGTTCTTTGTCTACCAGGGATTCAACGACCGGGTCGGGTGGATGCATACCTCGAGCGGCGTCGACAACATCGACGAATACCGCGAAACCATCGCGAGGCGGACAGACGGGTTGTACTACAGGTATGGAACGGAATGGCGTCCTGTCATCGCCCGCAAGATCCAGGTGCCATACAAAACCCCGACAGGCACGGCCCGGAAGGAGTTTACGATATTCCGCACGCATCACGGCCCTATCGTCCGTGCGGAAGCCATCGTTCCAGGTGCGCCGGCGAGTCTTCCTCCGGCGGCAGTGATGCACACCCATTGGATTCCACCTGGATCAGCATCCGCCTGATGCAGGAGCCGCTCAAGGCCCTGATCCAGTCATACACCCGCACCAAGGCGCACAACTATGGCGAGTTCCGAAAAACCATGGACCTCCACACGAACTCCTCCAACAACACGATCTACGCCGACGCCGATGGAACCATCGCCTACTTTCACGCGAACTTCATCCCGAGGCGGGACCCGAAGTTCAACTGGAGCAAGCCCGTCGATGGCAGCGATCCGGCAACGGAGTGGGGGCCGCCGCTTTCGGTGGACGAAAGCCCTCTGGTGGTAAATCCGAAAAACGGCTGGCTCTACAATACGAACAACTGGCCTTATTCGGCTGCGGGAGCCGACAGTCCAAAACTGCGTGACTTTCCGAGCTATGTGGAAGCGGGCGTGGAAAATCCACGCGGACTCCACGCCATTCGCGTCCTTTCCGGAAAGAAGGATTTCAGCCTCGACTCGCTCATTGCGGCAGCCTATGACGGCTATCTGCCGGCTTTCGCAGACCTCATTCCCGTATTAATCCAGGCGTACGATGGAGCCCCACCTTCAAGCCCGCTGAAGACGAAATTGACCCGCCAGATCCAGGCTCTGCGCGCCTGGGACTTCCGTTGGTCGGCAGTGTCGGTGCCTACATCGCTTGCTGTGTTCTGGGGGGAGGAGATGTGGCGGCGATCCCGTCTCGACGCCAACGAAGAGAATACAACCTTGTATGATTTTATCCGCGACAAAACGTCGCCGGAGCGGAAGCTCGAGGCTCTGGCAGTCGCTTCGGACCAGATTGCCGCGGGTTTCGGCGGGTGGGATACGCCCTGGGGGGAGATCAACCGATTCCAGCGCCTCACCGGCGATATCGTCCAGCCCTTCAAAGACAACGGCCCGAGCATACCTGTGGGTTTCACGTCCTCTCGTTGGGGCTCACTAGCCTCCTTCGGCGCCCGCGCCCAGAACGGGACCCAAAAATGGTACGGCACCAGCGGTAACAGTTTCGTAGCCGTAGTGGAATTTGGAGAGAAAGTGCAAGCCCGGGCGATCACGGCCGGTGGCGAGAGCGGCGATCCGCGTTCGCCTCACTTCAACGACCAGGCTATCCGTTACAGCACGGGCGACCTGCGTGAAGTATATTTTTATCGCGATCAGCTTCGGGGGCATATCGAGCGCTCTTATCATCCGGGCCAATGAAGGGTGCCTTTTTTCAGAACTTCGCTGCTCGTCACCGGGAAAACAGATGCCGTCTTCAGGCACATGAGGCGAAATGAACGTGTATACACTTGCCGGAATCCTCGCGATCCTGTTCTGGAGCTCCAACGTGGCTTTTTCGCGAAGCCTGACCGAGCAGCTTGGGGTGCTGACATCCGGGGCGATCATGTTCACGACCGCAGGGGTCTTGTCCCTGGCTTATCAATACCTGGCAATGGGGAAAGTGAGTATGCCAGGCCTCGGCTCACGGCATTACGTATTCGGCTGCGGTGCCTTGTTTGTAACCAACGTGGTAGCTCTGCAGTTGGCGATCGGGCTGGCGGCCACTCGCGCAGAAACCATCGCGGTCGGCTTGATAAATTATCTCTGGCCGGCTTTCAGCCTGGTCCTGGCCCCGGTCTTCTTTGAAAAGAAAGTCCGATGGTTTTTGCCCGCGGGCATATTGCTGGCCTTGGGAGGAATGTATTTTGTCTCCATCCAAGCGGGAAAGCCGGGATTGAGCGAACTCCGGACAAATCCAGCCGCACTTGCCGCTTACGGGTTCGCATTGCTGGCGGCCGTAACCTGGGGGTTTTACTCCAACTTGAGCCGCAAATGGGGCGGCGCCCAGGATGGCAGTTCCATTCCGTTCTTCCTGCTGGTCTCGGGATTGTTGATGGGGGTGCTGCGCCTGTTCAGGCCGGAACGGATGATGCCCGGGCCGGCCGTGCTCCTCGAGATGGCTTATGTAGTCCTCTTCCCGATCATCTTCGCCTTCATCTTTTGGGACCTGGCCATGCGCAAGGGCAGGATGATTCTGGTGGTATCGCTTTCTTATTTCATCCCCCTGTTTTCGACCTGGATCTCATGTGTGCGCCTGGGCGTCTCGCCGGGCCGCACGCTGTGGATCGGCACGGGATTGATTATCACCGGCGCCTTCGTGTGCAAAGCCGCAGTCAGCGAGTAGCATTCAGGCCTTTATCTTCGGTTGCCGCATAATCGCACTCGGGCTTTCCGGCTTCTGCGCCGTTTCTTCCAGGGCCCTGAGTCAGACGCACTGCGTATAGTTTTGCTAAACGCAAAGGTATTGGCGTTTGGACGCCATAGGAAAAAATGAAGACCGGTTCTCCCGAATTGAAAAAAATCATGGTAATTTTTCCTACACGGCTCCTTGCTTCCATTCCCCACTGCGGGAAACAACTGGCGACATTTCCCTGCTCTCCTGGCAAGGAAAGCAATTACAGGCGGCAAAAGGCGCCCGGCACAAAGCGGTTTCCGCATGACCCTGTGCCACAGAGCGGAGCCGGGTTGGGAGGGACATGAGGTGAGTTCTGGAATTACGGTCAGATCGGTCGATGGTATTCGTGTGGTTGATGTTGCGGGAAACATCGTGATGGGGAATACAAGCAAGGCCCTGCGCGATGCGGTTGCGGACCTTCTGAAGGACGACGCGCGCAAAATCATCCTGAATCTTGGCAACGTGCGCTACATCGACAGCTCCGGAATCGGTGAGCTGGTGCGGGTTTCGACCTTGTCGAGGGATCAGGGCATAAGTCTTAAGCTATCCGCCGTACCCAAGCGCATAAAGGACCTGATGCGACTTTCAGGCATCGCCGCAATGTTTGAATCATTTGAAGACGAGGCAGCGGCTGTGGCCAGCTTTCTATGAAATCAGCAGGTCTCAGGGCGCTTGGCTTTTGGATTTGGGTGTCGGAAAGTCGAAAACCAGACATGTAGTGGATCCGGTTGCGTAAATTGTCCCGTTCACATCGGTCACTTTGCCCTCGGCCGTGGCTACCTGTATGCCGGAGGAGATCACCTTGCCTTCAGCCACGATCTCCCCAGTGTGCTCGAATACCGGTTTGAGAAAGTTCACTTTGATCTCGAGTGTCATGTAGCCCTTGCCCGCGGTCAACGTGGTGTGAACGGCGGCTGACATTACAGAATCAAGAAGCGTGGCCAGGATGCCGCCGTGCACGCAACCCATAGGGTTGTAATGGCACTCCTGGGGCTGCAGTGTCATCGTAAACCTTCCCTCCCCGACGTCGAACAGATCCATGCCCAGGAGTTTGCCGAAAGGCGGTTCGGGGATTTCCCCTCGCCTCATTGCTTTGAAAAAATCCGTCCCGGACATTTTTCTCGCCTGCCTTTTCGCATCCGAAGGATCGTCCCAAGTAATGACTCGGCTCCGTTCAGGATGATATTCCTCGGCCATAGGCCCCCCCCATGAAATGCTGGCCCGCGCTCGGTGAGCTGGCCTTGTGGATTCCGGCATAAGCCGCTCATAAAATGATACGCAGTCGGAGGGGGATTTGCCATCAGGAGAAAAGGGCTGCAGGCATCTCGACTCGCCAGGCTCCTGCTTTTCCTGTTAACCTTCCCGGCCGGCGCCGAAATCAGATTGCTCTGGTTTTTCTCTTATGGCAAGGTGCTGCACGGGGGAATCATCCTGCCGTAATGACGAATAGGAATCGAACATGCAACTTTGGGCTGGAAATCTGGCAATATTCGCAATTTTCGCAAGCGGTTTGCAGGCAGCAACCTTAAGCGTGAAAGACTACGGGGCGACAGGGGACGGCAAAACACTCGACAGCCCCGCCATCAACAAGGCGATTGAGGCAGCCGCGACGGCAGGAGGCGGAACCGTGTTCTTTCCGGCGGGAACCTACGTCTCCGGCTCGATCAGGCTCAAAAACCACATTACTCTGCAATTGGAAAGTGGCGCGGTCCTGGAGGCATCAGCCGACGGCGCAACGTATGACCCGCCGGAGCCGAACGAATCGAACAAATACCAGGATTTCGGCCACAGCCATTGGCATAACAGCCTGATCTGGGGCGAAGGCCTGGAGGACGTCGCGATCCTGGGCTCCGGTTTGATCAACGGAAAAGGGCTCGCGCGCGGTGAACGCCAACAGGGCGGCAACAAGGCCATTGCCCTGAAGCTTTGCCGCAATGTCACTCTGCGCGACTTTGCGATTCTCAATGGAGGGCATTTCGGCATCCTGGCCACCGGCGTCGAGAGCCTCACCATCGACAACCTCCGGATCGATACCAATCGGGACGGTATAGATATCGACTCCTGCCGCAACGTCCGCATTTCGAATGTCAGCGTCAATTCGCCCAACGACGATGCCATCGTGCTGAAAACTTCGCACGCGCTGGGCTACGCCAAATCCACCGAGAATGTGACCATCACCAACAGCCTCGTGAGCGGCTACGACATCGGCTCGCTGCTGGACGGCACCTGCAAACGCAATGTAACCCGGGCTCCGGATCGTGATGGACCCACCGGCCGGATCAAGCTGGGCACTGAATCGGAAGGCGACTTCCGCAATATTACTATCTCCAACGTCGTTTTCGATCGTTCTCGCGGGCTCGCCCTCGAATCAGTCGATGGCAGCCACATCGAGGATATAGCCATTACCAATCTCACGATGCGCGATGTATCCAATGCCCCGATTTTTCTGCGGCTTGGCTCGCGCATGAGGGCCCCGGAGGGAACCCCGGTTGGCGCCATCCGGCGTGTCCGCATCAGTCATGTGATCGCCTCCGACGTCGACCCGCGCTACGGATCGATTCTGAGCGGCATCCCGGGCTATCCGATTGAAGATGTCCAGCTCAGCCACATTACCATCCAGTACAGGGGCGGACTGACCCTGGATCATGTGGCGAAGCAGCCGGCCGATCTGGTCAACACATTCTTTTTTCGCGCACAGGGCGGAGTACCGCCGCGCGAGCCCTATGCCACGCCCGAGCGCGAAAAGGAGTATCCCGAGCCCTCCATGTTCGGTCTTTTGCCGGCATATGGATTCTTCATCCGTCACGCCAAGGGTATCGAGTTGGACCATGTCCGGATCAGTTACGCGAAGGAAGACCTGCGGCCAGCATTTGTCCTGGAAGACATCGAGGGCATCGAATTGCTCGATGTTACTGCCCGGAAGGCTCCAGGCGCCCTCGGCATGCGATTGAAAGATTTGCGAGGCTTTGTCGTCCGAGGCTCAACCATTGCGCCAGACGGCAGACTGGAACAGATCGGTGAGAAAGAAATAAGATAAATCGCCAGGCCAATCATTATTTGTGCGGCGCACGGTCGCTGACAGAGGGGCTATGGCGCAAGACTCGGTCGAAATAGTCGCCGGCCGCGGCGATCACTTTGAGCCAGTTGCGCCACAGGAGAAAATCGTGGATATCGTCGGGAACCACGAGTTCCTCGACTGTCACTCCCTTTTCGGTGAGGCGCTGCTTCAGATCGACGGTCTGGTGGAACTCAACGTTGCGATCATCGTCCGCGTGAATGAGCAGTACAGGCGATTTCCAGGTGGGCACCGCCGAAATTGGAGATGATTCATACCTTACCCGAGCCGCTTCCCGGAGGTCGCGTTCGGTGATGCCGTCGCCCGCCAGGGCGGATTTCAGGTCGGGCGCCTGCGCACCCTGACGATCCCAATTGTGGACCCCGTGGATATCGACGCCGGCGGCAAAAATGTCCGAGTTGCGTCCGAGTGCAAGCGCGGTCAGGTAACCCCCGTAAGAACCTCCCCAGATGCCGATCTGTTTCGGATTTACGTCGTTGCGCCCAAGCAGGTACCTTCCTGCCGCGACCACATCCTGATATTCAGCGGCGCCACGTGCGCCGCCTCGTTCGGGGTTTTGAAACGCAAATCCGTACCCGATCCCCAGCCGGTAGTTCAGGGACAAGACGATGTAGCCACGGCTGGCCAGAAGCTGGTTCGCCGCGTAGTCGTTGGCGTAGTAATACATGTAATGCCAGCCCAGAAGCATCTGCCGCGGCGGGCCGCCATGGACATAAACCAGCGCCGGCCGCCGGGTCTCGCCTTCCGGCGACCTGAACAGCTGCCCGTGCACCTCCATTCCGTCGCCCGACCGGATGACGACCGGTTCCGGGGTGATGAGGGATGACGCGGGAAAGCCGGATGGAAGACGATCGGAAGCCAGGATGATCGGCGTGCCGCCTTCAAAGGGAATCACCGCAGGCAACCCGGGCCGCTGTGCGTCGGAGGAGAAATGCACAACGTACCTGCCGTCGGCCGTCACGAGAGGACTCCACTCGATGCCGCGCCCGGATGTAAGCGCCGCTGGTTTTGCCGCGTCCACGGGGACCTTGAAAAGGTGCCGCCGGTCGATATCGTTCACGTCGATGCCGGTGTTTGCGTTGAAGACCACAAAACGGCGGTCAGGGGACATGCCGGTGTATTCGACCATGAATTTGCCGGGGGTCAGCAGCATCGCCGCGCCGCCACCGACCGGCACCGAGTAGAGGTGCGGCCAGCCGTCCTGATACGACAGAAACACGAGTCGGTTACCCGCCGCCCAATTCAGGTTTGCTCCGCCCCGAACCCTCGGAAACGAGTCCGCGAGGGCCCCGCCGCTCTTCCAGACTTCGCGTGCGCCGCCCGTCGCCGGATCGCCAATCCAGATGGCCCATGGAGCCGGTTGCGGCGCCAATGGTGAACGCGGCACCCCGCCGCGACCGGGCTGACGTATAAATGCAATGGAGGATCCGTCAGGTGACCAGACCGGCAGCGCATCCCGCGAGGTCGAGGGCGCAAGATAGCGAACCGGTCGATCGCTCCCTTCGAATATGCCGATGAAGCTGTGATCTTCCCGATTTGAGACAAAGGCGAGCGTCTTCCCGTCAGGGGACCATGCCGGCGACTCGCTGGTGCCTTTCGAATAAAAAGCCTGCTCTGCAGGCTTCGACCCATCGATGGGCGCGAGCCAGATCCGATGCTCCCTCGTAAAAGCTACGCGCCTGGTCTTCGGCGCCACCACTGGCCCGTCACCATCTCCCAGCAGTGCCGGCGCGCCGCCCGCGACCGGCACGGACCAGACCTGCATCCTCGGTTGCACAGAGCTGCTCCCGGGATTCGGCATGGCGTTGCCTTCCGCCGGCCAGTTTGATCCGTGATCACCGCCCCGAACGTAGACGACGGTTTTGCCATCATCGGAAAATGACAGGTTCGTGAGCTCCTGCCCGTCGTCGTTGGCATAGGGTGTTATGCGGCGCGACTTGAATTCAGGTCCCTCCGCAAGATAGATATTGCGCACCCCCTGCTCGTTGAATGTCCACGCGATGGTCGAGCCCACAGGTGATACCACAAGCGCATCCGGGAACGGAGGGCTCAACAAAGTCTCGAGATCCAGGTTCCGGCCTTGCGCGCTGATGGAATATATGATTCCGGCGCAGCCAATGATGGCCGCACTCACCAGAACGACAGCTGTACCACAGCGCAGCATAAGAAGTTCTCCCAACAAAAATCAGCGGATCAGGCGCAATACAACATAGGGCGCCTGGCGGGCGAATTCCGGATAAAATGTCCCGTTGCCCGCGGGTCCAGCGCCTCGATAAAATATACTGGCGGATGTTCGTGGAATAATGATCGCCTACAAGTTTGCACCCAAATAGTTTCCATAGCCTACGATGATCGTCGACAACACCAGGGTGGCCACGCCCAGGCGCAGCAAGAGCATCGCTTTATTGCTGGCGCCGCGCCATTCTCTGAGGATTACTCCCCAGATGGTGGCGAAGATGATGATGCTGGCCATGTGCAGGGTCCAACTCGAGAACTTGTACGCTCCCATTTGCGTCTCGCCCATCGAGTAGAAGAAGAACTGCAGATACCAGAAAATGCCACCCATGGCGCTGAAGACATAGTTCCACTTCATGGGTACGGGTGTCCTGTCTTCGCGTCCGTCGGCGGGAATGTTTGAGACGGGCACACCCTTGCCGAAACCAGCAGCCAGGCCGGCAGCCGGCGACTCCGCGCGGATCTCGCCCTTGAAATACTGGAAGCCGGTGCGATTTTTGATATTGAGATAAATGCACCAGAAGGCGTTGGTGCAGAATCCCCCGGCGAGAACCACAACAAGAACCGGCAGCCCCTGCCAGATGCTATTCGTTCCATGCTGCATGGTGATTTCCTTAATGGGGTTGCCGCTGGCAAGTCCGAATGCGAAGCAGGCGCTGAAGACGCCGGAGATTGCGGCAACCAGCACGCCCTTCCGGAAGTTGAACTCCACGACGTTGCCGACTTTCTGCGCCGCAGGCATCTCCATTTCTTTCGTCCGCCCGGCCAGCCCGGTGATGAAAACACCGGCCAGACAGACAAAGACACCCCCCAGGATGATGTTCCCATGGAACGGAGTGATCAGTTTGGCGGTGAATTCGCCCCTGTACCACGGCTCGGTGAGCGTGCCCACGGCGGCGCACCACCCGAGAACCATGGCCATGCCCAACCCGACGCCGAGGTACCGAACGGACAATCCAAACGTGAGATTCCCGACACCCCACAGCATGCCGAATATGGCGCAGTAGAGCAGCGTGCTCGGGGACGTCTCTTTGAAAACCGCCATCAGATCGCGGGTGTTGAGCAGCGCCATCAACCACGGCATGATGATCCAACTGAAGAAACCGCCGGCCAGCCAGTACGTCTCCCAGGACCAGCGTCGGACGAAACGGTAGGGCACCACGAAGCTGCCTGAAGCCAAACCTCCAAGCCAATGGAGGAATACGCCCAGAAATGGGTTTGGAACCATGGGAATCCTTTGCAGAATTATTAGATCATGCGCATCCGATGGATAGTTGCCGTTGCCGACGCAATCCCGCCGTCCTGCATCAGCTGCGTGGCAACGATCCTTCCACCTTTTTCGCTGGTAAGCGGACAGTCTGCGGTGTGAGGCCTGCACGTCCGGGGCCATGGCAGGCACATTGATTCTCGGCGTGCGGTCACCGGACGATTATAGGGCTCGAAATAGCGTGTGAGCAAGGCTGAATCAGCTTACCGAGTTTGACTCTGATCGCAGCATCCGGTGCGGCGTATCCTTTTGCTACCTGCAACCAACCCCTGGTCCCAAGGTGCTCCTACCCGAGCAGTTTCCGTTTCTTCAGCCATCGCCCGGCCCGTCGTTACCCTTCTGCAGTTTAACTACCACAGGCGAATGCCTGGCCGTCGGCATCATCGGCTGGTGATTCAACTCCGTGGGGAGGCCGAATCCGGCGCCAAAAAAGTCGCCCAGCGGCGCCTCCACCGCTGATTCCCTCGCATCGTCCCAATACATGCGCAACACAATTTCGTCGGGCTGGGCGGAGCCATTCGACTCGAGCCAGTTAGGCCTGGCTTCATCAAAAGTCAGCCAGATGTGGATGATCAAGGAATATCGACCCCGGGAAATCATTCATCAGGAAAATGAAATTGCGGCTATTGGCCCAACTGGATTTTACGGTGGTACAATCTCATGAAACGGCCGCAAACAAGGGAGACCCCATGGAAAAAGAACAAACATTCCAGATCGACATCGAAGCATGCAGTGAGTTTTCCCGTCCCAGCCGCCGGGAATTTCTCTTCGGAGCTGCAGCCACTGCCGGGATCGCCGCAAGGGCCGATGTAGTCACGGCCGCGGCGCCTGGGCTTCCCACTGTCGCCCTGGTGAAAAAGGAAGTGACGCGATTCATCGCAGGCAGCAATCCGATTTTCGGATACTCGCATTTCAACCGGCAGTACGATCAGCATATGCTCGAGTGGTACACCGATGAGCGCATCGTGCAACTGCTGCTGGATTGCGAGAAAGCCGGAATCAACACCTGGCAGGCGAGCTACAACACATCCATGAGCCGTCAGTTCCCAAAGATCCGCGCGGCCGGATGCCGGATTCAATTTGTCTGCCTGGCGGCCTCATGGCATTTCGATCCGGCCCTGCCAAGGACGCCTGAGGCGGTATTGAGTGGGACAATTCAGTGTGCAAAGGCCGCTGCTGCATTCGAGCCGATCGGAATAGCTTTTCACGGTTGGGCGACAGATATGCTTTTCCGTGCCGGCAGAATCGATATGCTGCGCGATTATGTGAAGGCCGTTCACGATCTCGGCATCCCCGCCGGAATATCCACGCACAATCCGGTCATCCTCGATGCCTTGGAAGAGAAGGATTTCGGCAACGATTTCTACATGGCTTCGTTGCACTACCTGTCGAGGCGTCCCGAGGACTGGCAGCGGGACATCGGGAGCCAGCCGGTCGGGGAGATGTACCTGGCCTCCGATCCACCCAAGATGTGCGAATCAGTGCGCAAGACCAGGAAAATGTGCCTGGTTTACAAAGTCCTGGCAGCCGGGCGCAAGTGCGGTTCGCCGGCCGACATCCGATCGGCCTTCAGCTTCGCCTACAAGAATATTAAACCGATCGATGCCTGCATCGTCGGGCTGTATCCGCGCTATTCCGACCAAGTCACCGAAAACACAAGGATTGTTCGGGAGATTCTGAGTTAGAAGTTAAAGCAAGCAGTCGCCAGCCGGATTATGCGAAGAAAAGAGACATCATGCCGGATCGAAAGACGGGGAGCGCCCCCGAGAATCATGCAATCCAACCGGAAGTGGGCTCATCGGCTCCGGGACTCGTCGGCATGTGGATTTCAGAAATCTGGCGTTACCCTGTCAAGTCCATGGCCGGCGAACGCCTGACGGACGCCATCGTGCATGCCGATGGGATCGTTGGGGACAGGATCCTGCATGTCGCCGATGCCTCCGGGCGCGTCGTGACTTCGCGGACGAAACCACGCCTGCTCGGCCACCGGGCGCGGCTTGGCCCGGACGGCGTGCCTCTAGTCGATGAGCGGCCGTGGGTCGATCCCTCCGTGGCGCTCGACGTGGAAACCGCAGCCGGTCCCGGCACGCACCTTGTTGCTTATGATGGCATCGACCGGTTCGATATTCTGCCTCTGCTGATCGCAACCGATGGCGCGATTGCGGCATTCGGCTATGATGGGCGGCGCCTGCGGCCGAATCTTGTGATCGGAGGCGTGATCGGCTTGACCGAGCGCTCTTGGGAGGGGCGCAAGCTCCAGGCTGGTGAGGTCGAAATAGTCCTGGCAGACCTGCGCGGTCGCTGCGTGATGACGACCTTCGATCCTGATTCGCAGGTGCAGAATCCGGGAGTCCTGCGAAAAATTGTCCGGGAATTCGGAGGGAGGCTTGCACTGAACGCCTCGGTGGCGCGCGGCGGCAGGATACGGGTTGGGGATAAGGTCGATCTGGTCTGACCCCGAACACAGAAATCAGGCCAGGCAAACAGCCGATTGAATCATAGGCCTGGGGGCTGCAACAGCAAAAGTGGGTTGCACGGGGCAACATGAGTTGTAATGCTTGAAAAAAGTGGTCCGGAGAGCGTAATCTTTGCGGCACGTTGTGACCGCGGAGGAATGGCCGAGTGGTTGAAGGCGGCGGTCTTGAAAACCGTTAGGGGGGTAACTCCCTCGTGGGTTCGAATCCTACTTCCTCCGCCACGCCTTTTAGAATCAATAACTTAACCTGCCTTACTAGCCATTTTTTGGAAAATTGACTAGTAAACTTCCGGAATGGTACCGTCATTGGTAACAAACGCCAGAAGGAATTCGGACTGCTCGGCCGAGCTGCCGCCGGCGAAGCAGGGCGCAGAATGGATCCGCGCGAGCAGGAGCTTGCCAACCTTTACTGGTCCGACCTCAACTCGTCGAAAGGACTTCTGTTTGTTCGTGCAAAGCCGAAAAAGGCTTTATCCCTAAAGATTGGGAAGAGCGGACGATCCCCCTGCATCCGGAACTGGTCACGCTTTTGAAAGCCCTGCCCAGGAGGCACAGGGAAATCGTATTCTCGTCTTTCAGCGGCCAACCGCACGGACATCTGCTGCGAACTTTGAAATATGTGGTGGAAGGGGCGGAGTTGCCGGGCCGATGGTACCTGCATAAGTCCCGAAAGACTTTTGCCACCCGGGCACTCGAGAAAAGTGCGTCCATCCCGAAGCGCGATCCGTCCCTGCTGGTCCACGCTTCTTGCGGTGATGATATCTGGGTTGGTCGCCCGGAAACCCTTTTGACTGCGATTGGCCGTCAGGAGTAGTCTGTCGCCGGCAGCCACCTTGATAGGGCGCCGCTCGCAGACATCGAGGCTCCTGGCGTCCTTGGCCGTGATTTCCTTTGTGCGACCGTGACTGTCCCGAACCGTTGCCGTTTTGTCGCCGGTTGATATAACCTCGACCGAGTCATTTTTGGAGATTCCGCCGGATGCGCGGTGGAAGGTGGGGATCTGGCCTGGCTGCAGATTGCAAAATAGTCGACTGCGTAAACTGCTCTCGCAATTGCTCGTTGATGCAGGCAGCGACTGCTTCGGGGTACAAGCCGGCGGCAATCCGTTCGGGAAGGCGCTTCAGCCTCTGGTCGAGCAGGGTATGGTATTTGTGGACCGATCCCAGCATCTCCTTGAATTGGGGCAGGTAGGTGCGGAAGAGATGTTCGAGTCCTTCCCGCTCCTGCACGATGCGGTTCGGTTCTGTTTCCATCAGGAGAGTCAGATTGAGCATGACGCGGAGGATCCGGAGCATTTCATCTTTTTCCGGGAGAGAGCGGCTCTGGTTCACCTCGCGAAAATAGTCGGCCCGGATACTCTTGGGCAGTGCGGCACCGATCCTGTCGATGATATGGGACTCCGAAGTGGCTTTCATGGAAGCAGCAACTCCTTTACCCGATCGAATTCGGCGAAAATACGGCGGCCATAGCTCCGGGCTCTCATCACGATCGACGCTCTCAGTAGTTCCGCGGTGTCGGTTTTGCGGGAGGTGATAGAGCTGAGGGTAACGCCGCAGTTCCGGGCGGCGTTTTCGAGTTCAGGCAGCCGGTAATCCATCCGGATAACAGCCGGCAAAAAATTCCCGGAATTCGCGGGCCTGCTCGCTGTTGTGCCAGTTAGTGAAATCCCCGTTGTTGGTGATGCTGTTTTCGACGATCGGTTAGGAAACCCTGGATTGCAGTCGGTTCGCCCAAGCCAGGACGCTTTCGACACTTGCCGGATCGGCCGTGACAACGCCGATGGCGGCGAATCCGATACCGGCATCGGCGACGTCCGGGTACATCCGTTCGAACCATTCATAGGTGATCTGGCCGCAACCTGCACCTTGGGACCCAATAGATTCCGCGGCGAACGCCTCCAGACTCCAAGATATCGACCTCGGCTTCAATAGGCTCGTAAGTTGTTGCAGGACACTTTGGTTCAAGGTGAAGTTTGGATATCCGCGAGGGTCCGCCGGTGAACGCTCGGAAATGCCGGATGAACGAAAGCAGGGCAATCGATACTGGTGGCCTTAGAATGAGCCCTAGTCCTGCGAATGCCAGAGCGTTGCCAAAGTCGTTTCCCACAAGCCCGTTTCTGGCCAACTGACCCGGCAGCAATCCCGCGATATCACGATAAGTGCTGCGACTTCAGCTGTTCAGAGCCGAGCTCGAGATCATCTAGCTTCGCGCTTCGTGCCGCAAAAATCAGCCGAGCGATATTTGCTTGCAACACAGTGGATTCATGAAAACCATCGAGCACCGTCCAATGCCCATCACCCATACCAGAGGAAGCAAGGCCGTCCGTCGGAATCCCATGCCTGTAAAACTTCCAATTTCCAGTTCCGAAGTATCTTAGCCTGACGCGAGCCCGGGAAAGATTTTGGCATATTCATTGACGGACCTTCGGCTCTCAACTCCACCTTGAAGGCATCAACTCCAGCGCCTATTCGTGAGAAGCGTCTTAGAGCGAGCAGATATGGTTCCCATTGATCGCTTTCAGGCCGGACGGATCTCCGTGCACTGCGACCGGTAACACTGCCAGCGGGAGTCGCGCCACAGGTAGACTTCCAGGAATCGGACGTGGTGGGAGAATTCCGTTTCGCCCCAGGTTCCCGAGACGATCCCACTGCCGATTACCAGCCCCACATTGCCTTGGATCTCTGCTTTCATTTCCACCTCTGTCATTGCGTACTGTCGCACGCCTCCTGGCCCGTAAGTGCTGAGGACCATGTTCCGAATCTCTACTTCGCCCCGGATGCTATGACCCTGGTATTCCTTGTCATATAGACGCGCGAGAGCCTCCGTGTCGTTCTCGCTGAGCGCTTTGCCGATCGCGGTGAACGTTGCCCGCAACTTCGCTTCTCGTGTCATACGCGACCTCCACTTTTGCATCCATCTTACCAGCGATGGCCAAAAACGCGGCCTTCCGCAACAGCAGTCAGAAGGGCGCCTATTAGATCATCGTCGCGCAATCTCTCTAATAGCGCTAATGGTTTTTTGCACCTGCAATAAGGTAGGGGGTGCCCCAAAGGCCGTTATGCTGCGGCGCGGCTTAGGGTGTAAAATGCGGCAGCAGCCGAGGCGCAGATGTTTCAGTCGACATATCACCCCTTTTATCAGAAGCGACGGGAAGGCCGGATCAGAAGCCTGGCAGGTAAAGAGGCAGCTCATCTTTCATATCCATCGAAGCCGTCTCGGAACACGCAAACTTCATCGTACCGAGAGGATCCTGAAAATGGCGCATGTTAAAAATCTCGTCCATCGGCACCCTTTCATATTCATTGGTCTGGTCCTTGTCGCCCTTATAGTCGGCTCCGTTGCATCTTTCGCGGGCGGGATGGCGTTGCGGGGTGACAGGGCAGGCGAGGCGTTGGGAGAGTTCCTGGCCAGGGTCCTGGTTTCCGGTCTGTTCCTGCTCCTAATCCTGCGCCTCCACTGGCTGGCTCTCATCGGTTTCACGAAGACGGGTCGCTTGCGATCGTGGTTGCTGGTGCTTGCCGCTCTTGTCTATTCGGTCTTGAGCGGCAGCTACTCTCTGTTCGGGGACTTCGATATCACCTTTCAGCCACCGGTGCTCGCCGGGTTGATCACGCTAAAATCACTTTCGATAGGACTCCTGGAGGAAGCGGTGTTTCGGGGGATTATACTGTTCACCTTGATCGACCACTGGGGTCGTTCTCTTCGAGCTCTCACAAAGAGTGTGATCCTCTCTTCTCTGCTTTTCGGATCGCTTCACCTCCTGAATATCGCGGCGGGCAAACCGCTGGTCGACACCGCAATGCAGGTGCTAAATTCTTCGCTGGCTGGGATTTTTTACGCCGCTCTGGTCTTGTGGGTGGGAAGCATCTGGCCTGCGATCTTCTTCCACGGCATGGTTAACGCATTTCCGAGCATCAGGATTCTGACGATTCAGAATTTCCAGGAGACCCTGGCTGGGACCCTCATTCTCGGTTTGTTGCAGATTCCGTTGTTAATCCTCGGGCTTTACCTGATCGCAAATTCTGCTAGTTACCCTCACCTCGATTCGCCGCGGTCTGGAGCCGATTGAGGCCGCACCCACAGTGATACTGTACGACCGGACTTGGACGCCCGGTCATGCGGGTTCGATTCCTATCCAATTGCCCGGTCAGAGATCCCCATAGCAGACGGGCGCAACTAAAATGAGACCTACGACTTGGAAGTTGGCGGGCATCATGGGTAGTCTGCAATGTAACCCTGCAGCTTATTTCGACCAGACGCGCGGAGATGTCACGCCACAATGCGCCGGTCCAATGGCTGGATGACGGGCTCACCGGAGAGGCGCAAAAATTCTCTGCGAGCCATAAGTCGCGTTCTGGCCCAGGAGGCCCCTGCTCCCCTACGGGCAAGAGCCTGGAAAGCGATTACGTGTATGTGATGGAGTTTGACGGAGACAAGATCCGCCACATGACGAAGATCTGGAATGCGGGCATAGCGATGAAACAGCTGGGCTGGGTTTAGTCTTGTCTCAGCTTTTCGGACCAGCGTAGATCGGAACGTTGCCTGACCTGCGCTGCCAAGCCTCCAACGAGTATCGATGTGACGAGACGGGCTTCAGTCCCACAACGCGACTTATGGCCCGGAACGGTTTCTGAACACTGGATAATGTATATGATATCGTCATCGCCGGAGGGCCATCATGATTCTTCAGGTGATTGCTTGCGGACTCATCTGTTTCGCCGCTCGAATCTCGGCTCAATGGATACCTAGTGATGCCGATTGGGACAAAGCCGTAAAGGAAATACGGCGTCTCCCACCTAACACATTCAGCGAACTGCCAACGGCTATAATTGGAGACCTGAATCGAAGGCGATGCACGATTCCTCAGGCCGACAGATCTCCGCACCCCCATAACGTAGTTAAAGGCAACTTCAGTGGCAAGGGACAGATCGACTGGGCTGTTCTGTGTTCCCGTGGCGACGAATCAAGCATCTTGGTATTCAAGGGACAAACCACTGAAGGTGTCTGGGAGCTCGCCAAGGGTCCCGATAAAAACTGGCTTCAGACAGTCGAGGAGAGGAGGATCGGTTACTCGCGAAGGATCTCCGCGGCAAAAGGTAATGCCATTTTGGATTACCACGGAGCATTCGGCGGTCCGAAACCGCCCCCAATCGATCACCAGGGCATCGAAGATAGCTTCCTCGGAAAGGCCTCGGTGATTTTCTACTACTACAAGGGAACGTGGCTAAGGCTGACGGGTGCTGACTGATCAGAATACCTTGACCTGCTGTAAGGCATCCGAGTGGGGAAACCGCCCGTCAGTGGCATCATTTTGGACGGTTTCCTACAAT
>CAWIVH010000008.1:0-172601 GCA_963839475.1 uncultured Acidobacteriota bacterium
TTGCCTGCGACGCTGTGCACCTGCCGCCGCCGCAAGAGTCACTGAAGGATCGAAGATGAGGCTCTGCCACGACTAGGATCACGTTGAGATCGTCGATCCTGGCCGATAATAAGGAGCAATATCGAGGCCGGATCTCGCGGGGGTTGCGGGTCCCGAACTCGAGGTTCACTTGGGCTTGCATGTCATGCTCGAGTGAAGTTTCACGCGCGGTCGCAATATTTCACTGATTTTCATGGAAATGATGGGGAAGTGACATTCGTCATACACGTCCTACCTGTTTCACCCGTCAGTCAAGTCGGACACAACACCAAGCCGCTCGGAAGGTCGGTTTTCCCCTTCATGGAAGCCGCAAATATATGATAAATAATTATTTAGTACAGATGTTCTTGATATTGTGGTGCACAAGGCGGGGTAAATTCGACGCCAAGTTTTAGAATCAGTGGAATCAATAGTTTGTAGAAAGCGGTGGCTCCTCAGGTAGGACTCGAACCTACAACCCTTCGGTTAACAGCCGAATGCTCTACCATTGAGCTACTGAGGAGCAATGGAAACTCGCGGTGTCATGGCTACCCAATGACGCGCGTAAAACTAACAAATATCAGCGCCGATGTAAAGGGATTACCTCGATTTTCCCGTCTAACCTTTCACCCGGTCTCCTTTTGCTATAATCTCCTCCCATGACTCGGGATCAGGCTTTTAAAGCAAGGATGAAGCAGGGGTACGACCGCATTGCCTCGGAGTACGACGGCCGGCTGGCGGATTATAGCGCCAGATTCTGTGCCGATCTCATCGACCTGATGTTTCCGCAGCTTGGAGAATCGGCACTCGATCTCGCCGGGGGCACCGGTGCAGCTTCCCTCAAAATGGCAGAACGCCTGGGTCCCCGTGGTTCGGTAACCCTGGTTGATCTCTCCCCCGCCATGCTGGAAATTGCCGCGCGAAAAGCGGCCGACCGCAAGCTGGCGACCATCCGAACTTGCGTCATGGATGCGGAGAAGCTGGAATTCCCCGACCGGAGCTTCGATCTCGTTACTTGCGCTCAGGCGGCGATGGCCTTTCCCCGAATTGAAAGTGCTGTTGCAGAAGCCATGCGCGTGTTGAAGCCGGGTGGCAGGATCGGCTTTACCGCCTGGAGCGTTCCCGAACGGATCCCCTTTCTTTCCCTTCCCACCGAAGCACTGCTTCGGCGGATAGCGCCCCAGCCCGTCCGAGCCCTGCTCAAAGTTCCCCTGTTCGGGACTTCGCTGGTTCACAAAATTATGACCATGAAAGGTCCATTAGGCTACTCTCCGGTGAGGTTTGGGACGCCGGGAACACTGGAAGGCCATCTGGTGGCTGCAGGTTTTCGGTCCGTGCGCAGGGAACTTCGCGCCTACCCCATCGAATTTGAAACTTTCGGAGAGTACTGGGACACGCTGACCCGTGGAACCACCATGCAGTCGATGGATATTCCAGGACGAGTGCTGGATGAGGTCAGGACGGAACTCTCCGAAAAAATGGCAAATCCCAGGGACGGTAGCGTGCTGTTGTGCAATGAGGTGGCCCTTATACTGGCACGCAAACCAGCTTGATCTCGCCGGTCTAGACCGAACTTCCGTTACGGCTCTTGAAAGAAAAGAATCCTGCCACGTTCTCCTTCAGCAATTGCGGAAAGGACTTGTCCAGATAGGACCTGATCGATACGTAGCATTCATCGCAGGTGTTATTGCGGGTGAAGTCCTGCACCATTTTCTGCTGCTGGTCGAGAGGGTATTTTACGAATTGCATGGAGCAGGGCTGGAGGTAGCCGTCCGCGGTCACCACAAGCCAGCGGAGCCCGGATTTGCAGCCAGGAGCGCCACCGGTTTCAAAATACCGCATCGTCGCCTCGAGCGTCGTCTCGGTGGTGGTGATCCAGTGGCTTTCATCCATCCTGTCCCGAAGCTTTTTGAGCTCGCGGCGCAAGATTTCCAACTGTTCCGGCGAGTTCAGGAAGTAATCCCTGCAGCCGGTGCGCCGGGGCGAATAGGCACTGTAATTGATATTCACTCCCCACTCGCGCGCTTGGTCAGCGGCGGCATTAATATAAGGGAGGTTTTCTGCTGTGATGCAATTGTTCATTACGATGTCGTCATTCCCCATCGCTGCCAGTTCCGGGACGATGGTATTCAGATGCCGGTAAAGTCCTGGATGCTTACGGAATTCGTCGTGCCGCTCATCCGGAAAATCAAGGCTGACGCAGAATTCGTCCACCCCGGCTGCCCGAAGCTTCTCGTAGCGGGCTTTGTTCATCAACGACCAATTTGAAACGAGGATGATGAAAGGCAGCCCGTTTTCCTGCTTCACGTTCCGGACGATTTCTTCCAAGTCGCGGCGCATGAGCGGTTCTCCGCCCGAGATCTGAACCACAACGGGCTTCAGAGTCTGCATATACCTCCGGTAGTCGGCCGGTTTCAAGTTCCTGGAATCATCCATCGGACCACCGTGATCGCAATGCTTGCACCAGCAGGTGCAGGAATTCGTCACCTCGAAGGAGACCACGATAGGCCTCTCGGCAAGCCAGTTCATCGACCCTTGCGCGATGATTCGGAGCGACTCACTCAGGGGAACCTTGCGCATATAATTACACCTCTTCCTCAGCAGCCTTCCGGCCAAATGATCACGATTTTTCTAATCTGATCTAGATAAAACTATTATGTTAACAGAGGGTGCTCTTGACCTGCAAGTCTCGGCTGAAATTCCAAGGCTGGAGGCAGAGCGGGGCAAACCCCGGCAAGCTATCCAACCCTACCATTGGTTATTCAGCCAGCGATGGAATCAGAGGACCTCGGCCCCTCGCCCTTGTTGAATCAGTGAAATGTAATTTTCTATTTCTTTTTGAGCTTGAGGATCAGTCAGATCCACCGTTTTCCGGGTTTCCGCTGCCATATAAGCCGCCGTCACCAGCTTGATGATTTCGAGCCCGTAGCTCCAGGGGAGCATTCCGTCCCGACCGGAGGTGAAGGCTACGTACGCATCCTCGTTTTCGTCAGGATACCCGTAAAGATCAGCCTCGTTGTGATGCACCGGCAGGAGGCCACGTGATGCCTGGGATTTTTCAAGCGCAATTTCTGCGTTTTTGACCGAATCCGCTGCCTGATCCCCAATGAAAATATTCGAGGGGGACTGGAGCGTATTCAATTCGAAGGCGTAGCTGGGACCCATGCCGTCGATGAACAGCCGCAGTCCCTGTTTTTCAAACATCCAGGAGTTGGTGAACTGGGATTTGACCTTCTGGCCCGTTTCCGGATTGCGGTAGGTGAAGATCCCGGTAGCAAAATCCTCCGCCGGCACCTTGGTATAGTCCACGCCGAATTTCTGAAGCAGTTTTTCCCGCCACACGGGCTGGCCCCATTTCAGTAGAGCCACTTCGGCGCTGACGCTGATAGGCTCCATGAAGGTGAGGGGTTTGCCCAGTGGAGTCAAAAGATACCATCCTACCGCAATGCTGTGGCAGCCCATATCGCTGAGCACGCCGCCACCCTGCCGAGTCGGGTCCCAGAACCATGGTTCGTGCGGCCCCCCGTGCTCTTCGGCGCAGCGAGTCAACGATAGTGGTCCCATCGCTCGCTGAACGGGTTCCAGCTGGGCCATCTGAGCCCGAACGGCCTTCATGAAAAGCTGGTTTTCGTAATAGGCGGTATGGAGCCGGACCGAGTCGGCCAGTTCCACCAGTCGGCGCGCCTCAGCCACTGTTCGGCCCAGAGGTTTTTCGCAAATCACGCCCTTCAGCTCCGCACCGGCTTTAACCGCCGCTACGATTTCCTCCACAATCGCGATCCGGGTGTAGTTGGGGGTGAAAATCGCAATGGCGTCGACCTCTTTAGCCATCTCGAATACACTGCGATATACCTTTGGATCTCCCATACCGAGATCCTTCGCCTTCTGGGCGAGTTCGTCAGCACGCTGCAACGAACAGACACCCGCCACCTCTATTCCGCGCACCATGCGCATCGCAGCTACTTGAAACTGTGCAATGAATCCTGCTCCCACGATTCCGATCTTAAGAGTGCCTGCCATGAATGCCTCCCAAAAAAGTTGAATTGTACGGCCAGGGACTCCCTATGTTTAACACAAACCAACCACCGTTTTCTCCAACTACTAATGGAGCCCCTCATTTCATAATGCCCCCAAAAGCAAGTTCAACCACCAAATTTCAATCATCGCGATAGGAAATCGTTGCCCTTGAGAAAAAATTAATAGTCGTCTCTGGATTTTCGTCAGGGCCCTGCGCCTTGAGACAGGCCTATGGAAGCCTTGTCCGGTTTGAAAACCAGCGCCTTGATGCGGTACCCTTACAGGCGATCATCATGAATAAAAAAGATGTGATCCATATCAGACCTGTCGCTGGCCACTTGACCTTGCCTGAAAGAAGCCTTGTCCTGGCCAGGTTGACGCTTTTCATTCTGCTGTCTGTTACCACGGGCATGGCAGCCGGATGGCTGAAGACACAGGACGAAGCTACGATTGAAGGGACACTTAAGTTCATTGCGGAAAAAGCAACCCTCCAGACAAGTGGGACTGCTCTTCAACTGACAAGTGCGAATGAATCGCTGGCCGCCGTCCTCGGAGACTCCAGGCTGGAAGGGCGGGTTCTGCGGGTAACCGGGAGGATGGCGAAGCAGGGCGTATTGGAGGTCCAGGATTTCTTTGTCGTCCGGCAGGGTAAGGTCTACCGGGTGATCTATCACTGTGAGGTCTGCAACATCACCACCTTCACTCCCGGCGACTGCATGTGTTGTCGGGCACCGACACAGCTGATCGAAGTTCCCCCCACGGATCCCCGGATCCGGCTGGAAAATCCCCTGGGCGAAGGAGGGGAAAGATCCCCGCGCTGAGGCCATTTCCGCGCCGATCAGTTCTCACGCAGAACCTCCAGGGGCTTGTGGTTCAGGACTCCGCGGCTTGCCAGCCATCCGGTTACAATCGCCAAGCCTGCGGTCGACAGGGCAGCGGCCACAATTGGCCCCCACTGGAACTGGAAAGGGGAATCCAGGACACGCTTCAAAAGGTAGTTGGCGGCGACTGAAGCCATCAGGGAACCAATAATCCCCGCCACAAGGCCCACAACCAGGAATTCTGTTGCGTGAATGGCGGCGACGCGCGCACGGGTGGCTCCCAAGGTTTTCAGGAGCACCGCTTCGCGCGTACGCTGCTTTTTTGTGGAAGCCACGCTGGATGCAAGAATGATAACGCCTGAGACAATGGCGAAAAAGGCAACGAAACGGATCACCGCGGCAATTTTGTCCAGGATCGATTGAATCCGCGTCAACAACTGGCCTACATCCAGAGATGTCACATTGGGAAAGCGATCGAAAAGCGCGCTTTGAAGTTCGATGATGCCTGCCGGCTTGACCCGCAGTCCGCCGACATAGGAGGCCGGCAATCCCTCGAGAGCGCCCGGCGAGAATATGAACTGGTTGTTGGTCCCGGGCCGTGCAAAATCTACGTCCCGGATATTCGCGACGGTGCCGGAAATGACCTTGCCGCTCGATTCGAACTCCAAACGCGATCCAATCTGGACCTTCAGATGATCGGCAGCATGCTGGCCCACTGAAATCAGGGGCGCCCCAAATGGCTTTTCCCACCAACGGCCGGAGAGTATCCGGACGTCAGGCGGAAGCTCATCCGCCCAGGTCAGAACAAATTCAATCTGGAAATATTCCTTTTGTGATTTTTCGAGCGGGAGCTCATCGGCGGTTTTTCCATCCATCCGCTGCAGCCTTGCGGGAATTGCGGGAACGGGTTTTCCAGCATCGGTGACTGCCGCCTGCGTTTCGAGGAATTGCCATAGGGGAGCTTTTTCCCGTTCGGTAATGCCCAAAAGGAACAGGTTCGGATAGCTGGACGGGGCGCTCCGGACCACTTGCGGAATAAGAGAAGTCTGAATCAGGTAGATGGTCAGAATGAATCCGACACCGACACCCATAGCGACCAGGACGGATGTTACATGGCTGCCGGGACGATTGAGGTTCTTCAACCCATGCCTCAGCACCAGCCAGCGGGGCCTGGGCAGATGCTTCAGTCCGAAGAGCAGCATCTTGGCGCCGGCCGCCAGGACCAGAATGGCTGCAGCCAAAACCGACATGAACACAAATCCCCGCAGCAGCGAATCGGCAAGCCAGCCAGCCAGCAGCCCGACCGCCAGCAGGAGAACCGATGTTGCCGCCAGGGAAAGAGCGTTGCGGCGCAAAAACTCGAATGGAGAGACTTTTTCTTCGGGCATTTCCCTCAGAAACACCCGCGCAGGCTTCACCTTTCGCACCGCGAGCAGCGGCGGCAACAGAAATAGCAGGGTCGACGTCATCCCGATCAAAAAGCCCTGACCTGCGGCGCCCGGGGCGGGCTCCAGCTCCGTTGGTAGGGCGATCAGCCCCTGGAGCAGAAGCGGGAAAAGGGATTGAACCAGATACCCCAGAGCTATCCCGGCCAAACTCCCGGCCACACCCAAAATACTGCCCTGCAGCAGGTAGGCCCGTATTATTTGCGCGGATCTGCCCCCGAGGCACTTGATGATGGCGATGCTATCCAGTTTCTGCTGAATATAGGTGTGGATGGTGGACGCTACACCGAGGCCTCCCACCAACAACGCCATAAGACCGATCAGGCTCAGGAAGTTGGCCATCCTCTCGAGGCCGCGCGCCACGGAGGCATTCGGATTCTGGTAGTCGGAAACCCTGGCTCTTCGCCCGAGTTTCCTGATGAGATCGTCGCGGACCTGTTCGATTTTCCAGCCTGGAGGAAGGCGGAAGAGGTAAGACTCGGAAGCCCGGCTGCCGAACTGCAGCAGAGCGGTCCTATCCAAGCCTCCCTGCGTCATCATGATTCTGGGGCCCAAATCAAAGCCGGAGGTAATCCTGTCCGGTTCTGCCTTCAGGATTGCTGTGATTCGGAAGCGCCCTGATCCGATCTGGATCTTATCGCCGATTTTGCACCGAGCCCTGATCAGGAGTTCCTGGCTGGCCACTGCCGAGTCATCGGTCAGAACATCGCGCAACCTCCGCGGCGGTTCGAGGTCCACATTTCCATAGTAGGGATAAGCACCCGGATCGACTGCCCTGACCGTGCAGAGGATCGGCGTCCGCGTTGACGGCGCGGAGGCCATGGTAAGTGTCTCGGTCACACGGGTCATTTCCGCTCCGCTGCGGACAAGACCCTCCAATAGCCCCAACTCTTCCTTCCGGGCCGGAGAATTAAAGCGGACAGCGAGGTCGGAGGCGATCAGATCCCTGGCCGAGCGGATCATGGCTTTGTTCAACGCCTGGCTAAATCCCTTGATCCCTGTCAGCGCGCCGACACCGAGGGCAATAGCGGCTGCCATGAAGAGGAATTTCTTCCAAGCCGGCCGGATTTCTCGCCAAGCCATTCTAACTTCAAATCCCACGGCCAGTTTCATACGATGTCCTTGATAGCCTTGTCGCTCGTCCAGGTTCCGGCCGGGCTATTGAAAAATGAAGGGCTAGGAACCATGGGCTTGCTCGAGGCCGCCTGCCGGATTCAGTCTCACTTCTTCCACGATCCGGCCGTCTTTGAGCCGGATGACCCTGTCGGTGAGGCGGCTTAAGGCAGGGTCGTGGGTTACCAGAACCAGGGTGGTGCCTTCCTGGCGGTTGAGCGTAAGCAGCATTTCGAGCACAAGCGCCCCCGTGGCGCTGTCAAGATTGCCGGTTGGTTCATCGGCAAAAAGGATCGACGGTTTGCCCGCGAAGGCTCGCGCCAGGGCAACGCGCTGTTGTTCGCCCCCGGAAAGCTGGGCCGGATAATGCAACCGCCGGTCGGAAAGTCCAACAGCCGCCAAAAGGTCGCACGCCCGCGCCTGGGCGCCGGCGGAATCGCCGCGGAGCTCCATGGGCAACATGACGTTTTCTTCCGCGGTGAGCGACGGTATCAGGTTGTAGGATTGGAAGACGAAGCCGATTTTCCGTCCCCTGAGCAACGCGAGCTGGTCTTCATCCATACGCGTGATTTCCTCGCCATCGATCCGTATCGACCCCTGCGTCGGAAAGTCGAATCCTGCCAGGAGACCGAGGAGGGTGCTTTTGCCGCTACCCGAAGGGCCTTCGATGGAAAGCACCTCGCGCGGGCTTACTTTAAGGTCCAGGTTTTTCAATACCTCAACCTCATGAGACCCGGATCGGAATGTTTTCGTCAGGCCGCGGATTTCAATCATATCTTTGCGCTCCAGCAGAAAGTGTAATAATAACTGCCTGAGGCTCCCGGAGCCATGGAATGGATGAAACCAGGAGGATTTTATTTTGAGAAAAGCCGCTGTGACTGTGTTGGCCACGTTCCTGGTTCTGGGCCTCCAAGGGTGCGGCGCAAAACCTGAGCGCGGCGCACCCGCCGGGAATACTGCCCCGATAACGCCTCCGGCTGCAATGCCGGCAGTTGCACCCGATCCCAGACCTGTTATTGTCGCTCTCGGAGACAGCCTCACGGCCGGACTGGGGGTTGTTCCGTCCGAAAGTTATCCGTCTCAACTCCAGTCTTTACTGGATGCCGACGGATTTCGCTATCGCGTGGTTAATGCCGGAGTCAGTGGCGATACGTCAGCCCAGGGCTTGAACCGGCTGGCGGCCGTTCGCTCCTTGAACCCCGAGTTTGTGATTGTGGAGTTGGGCGCCAACGATGGACTCCGCGGGATCCCGATCGCTCAGACACAAAGCAACCTGGAGGAGATACTTCAAATCCTTCAATCGGAGGGCATCCGGGTAATCCTCGCCGGGATGCAGATTCCTCCCAACTATGGCCCCGAATACACTGCGGAATTCCGTGCATTGTTCGGCAAACTGTCATCCAAATACCAGGCGCCTTTGGTCCCGTTTTTTCTTGACGGAGTGGCGGGCATCCCGGATTTAAACCAGGAAGACGGAATTCACCCCACGGCGGAGGGTTACCGGAAAGTAACCGAAAACGTCTGGAAAACTTTGAAACCGCTGCTTAGGAAAAGGCGATAGGCGAATCGTTCCGATGAACACTACATTTTTTTGGGACTGATCCGGGTGAGTTCATCAATGAAAATCTTGGCGTCTTTCGGAATGTTCGCGGTCTGGTGCAGCAAGATATCCCTGGGGGAAACCTGCTTTTGATACAGGATCTGGTTGGCATCCCTATCCTGACGCAGCGTATTCCCTTTTAACGAAATGCCCCCAAACAGTCCACGGCTCCTGGAATAAGCCAGAATCTTGGCCGACATCAACGCGTCGGTCTCCGCCGAAGAAGTCCTGCCCACCGGACCAGCTGCGACTGATGCGTCGCCCCCGAGCGTGAACTTGCTGTCCAGGAGGCTCTCAAGACCTCCCAGATTCATCACCACCAACACCAGGTCGACTGCCTGAGCCCCAATCTGAAGACCGAAGCTGCCCCCTTCCAACTGAATCATCGAAGGCGCACTCCAGGGACCTTCGCCGTTATTCGTCCGACAGGCAATTACACCTTTGCCGTAGGCCCCACCGAACATGAATCCGCCCTTTTTAAGGGAAGGGATCACTGCCACACAGACGCATTTGTTGAGTAGATCCTTGGGGATGCCCTTCTCGGGAATACCCGAAATCTCCTTTAAAACAACGGCAGCTCTAACCACTCTGTCGTTGATTTCGTTCGCCGCCAGGGCCGATGAGGTGCCCAAGCCGGCAAGAAGCAGCAGCGTCATCCAGACTTTTGTTTTCAAAGCATATCCTCCGAGACCTCAGGGAATGGTCAGCAGTCCGTTCACTTCCCTAAGAATACCACATCCTTTTGCGGCTGCGAACCTGCTCTGCCGGGAAGGCTTCCCTCTTTTTAATGATTATGGTATCTTTTTTCAAAAATACCGGAAATTATTACTAAATAGGTATCTTTGTAAGACAAGGGAGCCTAGACTAATCTCAATTGCTATGCTAAAACATAGCCGTCTTGGGAAATAGGGGCTGGTCCTGTGGAGCATCGCCACGGCCTCCGGCCCGGATTCAATTTGTTGGAAGTAGCGGAGACCTTGAATGAAAACCTCGACCAGGCTGAAGTCCTACTATCGCGAGTTCTGTTTCGTGATGAAAGGGCTGCTATCCACTGATCACCCCGTCCTGGCCCACATCATACCCATGCGCAGGTGCAATTTATCCTGCGCCTACTGCAATGAGTACGACAATTTTTCCCAACCGGTCCCCCTGGTTGACATGAACCGTCGGATTGACAAACTGGCTGAACTGGGGACAACGGCGGTTATCATCAGCGGCGGGGAACCGCTCCTTCACCCGGACCTTGACCAGATTGTGGCGAGGATTCGCCGCCACGGTATGCTCGCGGCGCTTATATCCAATTGTTACCTGATGACCCGGGAGCGGATCCTTCGGTTGAATAAAGCCGGACTGGAATATCTGCAGGTCAGCATCGACAACGTGAATCCCGACGAGGTCTCCAAAAAAAGCTTGAAACTGCTGGACAAGAAGCTCCAGTGGTTTTCGGAATTGGCTGAATTCAAGGTGAATGTCAATTCCGTCATGGGAGGAGGGATCCGCAATCCCGAGGATGCGCTGGTTATCGGGAAGCGTGCGGTTGAATTGGGTTTGACGAGTTCCCTGGGAATCATCCACGATTCCACGGGAGGTTTGCAGCCTCTAAATAGTGTCGAGCGTGCCATTTTTGAGCAGATGAAATCGATCGGCAAGAAGGGATACACGCGGCTTAATTATTTTCAGGACAATTTGGCTGAGGGGAAGCCCAACCGATGGCGCTGCCGGGCGGGCGCACGCTATCTTTATGTTTGTGAGGACGGCCTGATTCATTATTGCTCGCAGCAGCGAGGCTATCCGGGAATACCCCTTCTGAATTACACTCTTGAAGACATCCGCAGGGAATACCTGACCACGAAGACCTGCGCGGATTATTGCACGATCGCCTGTGTTCACCAGGTTGCCGCATTTGATTTCTGGCGCGACCCCCAGGGAATCCCCCATTCGCGCCCACAGCGCCAGGATCCTGTGCCGGCCATGCAGCAGCTCTACGAGATCAAATAGCCTCCCGCTTATCCAGGCGGCAGTTTTCCTTTCGGCTGATGATGGTGTCTTGCGCGCCTCCAATCCTGCGACCGCATGACAGCGGTTCGTCTTACGATGGGCGCAGCAGGTCTGTGCGGATGAGGTCGAGCGCACGGTCCAGATCTTTGAGGCGAGCATAAATCGGCAGTGAAAAACGGATGTTCGGGCCGATTTTTCCGGCCGCTTCGCCAGCCTGCAGCCAGATCCGATGGGTCTCCCACATACGGCCCGGGAAATCGCCCATTTTTTTGGCCGGGAGGACGACCTTGACCATGGATGTGGACATTTCCGGCGGCGGTCCGTTCATGAACCAGGCACCTTCGATTTTAGAAAGTTTCTCCCGGAGATAGCGATTCAAAAATCTGCCCCTTTCCGCGATGTTTTCCTTTCCCAGCCGCTCCTGGAAGTCGATGGCGGCGACCAGCCCTACCAGCAGGGAATAATTGGAGGTGCCTATATTGGTCAGCCTCTCACAGCCGAGTTTGCGGTCGTCCCAGGTGCCGCTCGCGGTATGGCACCAGAGTTTTTGATCCATTCCTTTTCGGCAGTAAAGCACCCCGGTGCCTTTGGGTCCATAAAGCCATTTGTGCGGGCTGGTTGCGTAGAAGTCGCAGCCGATGTCATGCATATCGAGCGGCAGCTGCCCGATGGCGTGAGCTCCATCGAAAACCGAGAATATGTTGCGGCTGCGAGCAAGCGACGATATGGCTTTGGCCGGGAGCATACCGCCGGTAACTGTTGTAATGTGGCTGACGCTGATGACTTTGGTGCGGGGCGTTATGGCTCGTTCGATCTGAGAGAGCATTTCTCCCGGGCTTTTGGGGGACAGAGGCATTTCGAATTCGCGAACGACAATTCCGTAGCGCTTGGCCCGTTGGTACCAGGCGGATCTTCCTCCCGGATGCTCCTGATCCGAGAGCAGGACTTCGTCCCCCGCCTCGAGGTCCAGACCTGTGGCAACGGTGTTCATCCCCTCGGTGGCGTTCCTGGTCAGGACGATTTCATCGGCATCGGCGCCGATAAATCCGGCCACTCTCTCGCGGATTTCCTTGCTTGGGCCGTAACCCCACCATGGGTATTCGCCATATTTACGTGCCCGGCTGGTCTCACTCTCGATCAGATGGCGAACCATAGCTTCGACAACGGCACGGTGCGACAGTCCAAGGCTGCCGTTATTGAGAAAAAGCACATCGTCGGCGACGTAAAAGAGCTTCCGAATCTTTTCCCAGTAGGTTTCATCGTCGGGCCGGCCGGGTCCCAGGTCGGAAGCCGCCCGAAGTGCAGGCAGTTCACCCTGGGGATCAGCGGCGATCGCCTCCAGGGCTGAGAGCATTTCCAGGGAACCGAGGCCCAGGAGATGGCCAAGGAAACTGCGCCGGTTTTGCATGGATACCTGCCTTTCTTGGTCGTCAAACCATCCATGGCCGGAAAGCGAGAGCGGCCGGAGGACAGGGAGATCAGTGCTTTGGCGCGTTGGTGCGGACGCTTTTCAGGACGGACTCAAGCGACTCTCGAGGCGTGGAACGGATATAAGCAGCGATGGGCGGCAGCCACTTGATGATAGCCGGGATGTTGCGGCTTAAGCTGGCCGATTCACATTCCACGATTACACCCTTTTCCGTCTGCTGCAGTCTCCACCAACTCACCAGCCGCCACAGGAATCCGCGATCGTTGCCGGGGGGGCGCTCCCGCTCCGCCTCGGTCCCGGGGTTCTCAAGCTCGGCGATCTTGACTGCGATGCTGCGGCTGGATGCCTTTCCGGGCCCATGAGAATAATAGTCGCATTCCTGTTCGGTATTGTAATAGGCCGTTACGAAAGACTTGGTCCGCTTCAGCCTGAAGTAAAAGCGATAATGGGTGCCGCTCCTGGAAAGAAGTTTTGATTTTTCGACATCGGCGAACCGGGCGGCGTGGTTGTCATAGTCCTGGAGAAATTTCAGAACTTCGGACAGGTTCCCGCCGGGGATAAGCACCGCGCCCCAGAGGTGGTGGATCTCGCCGTCTGGAACCGAAAATTTAACGCCCGGGGGCACCGGGCTCCGCATGGAGGTGACCACAATTTCGCCCGCTCCGATTTTGTGTTTGATTTCAGCTTGATCCTTTGCGGGCAGAAAATCTTCGATCAGAAAACGCGATGGATCGCCCAGTTCCTGGCGCACCCGTTCATCTGCCCAGGCGAAATAGCGCTCCCATGCGGAAACGGTGGCCGGTTTGAGATCGGTGAGTAGCGCCTCCAAAGCCGGTGATTGCGCTGCCCCGGTGAGGGACAGGGCCAGAGAAGCCGCCAGGAGGCGGATCACCTCGGCATACCGGCGTTTCGAGGGAAGTGGCAAGGTCATTCCTCCTCCGGCTGGCGGGGTTTACCGGCCCGCTCCCGCCGCTCGCAGAAGTCCTTCAAATCCTGCAGCACGTAATTCCAGCCCTCGCTGAGGACCGAAAAAGATTCTTCATCCATCGTCGGTCCATCCTGGTCCAGGAGATCGACCTCCGTTGTTCCCCGCTTGTGCTGGATCGTATAACGGAAAACATGCCTCGGCTGTTCAACCGGCCCGCCTCCTTCATCATGCCAGGTGATCTCGACCAATGTGCCGGGCAGAAGCCGGGTAAAAATGCCTTTGCCTCTGGTGCCCGATTTCTCCGATTTCCAGAAAGCAGTGAGTTCACCGCCCTCCCGGGCATCGGATGAGGCTCGATCGCAAAACCAACGGACCAGATCCCGCGCGTCCGTCAGTGCTTTGAATACGATCGCCGGGCTGGCCTGGATTAAGACTCTCTTTTCAATTTGGCCGTTTTCAAAACCCATTATTCCGGTACCTTAGTATAATTCCTGAATGAAGGCCTCCTGGCTGCTGGAGTTCTCCCTACCATGCTGCTGCGCGCCTGTTTCTGAAAGCCGAATCCGAGCCGCGCCTCCCGTCGAAGATCGGCATGGGTGGAAACTATAATGATGCACGGATGCTTTGTGAACAGATATTTCGCCGCCGGGATAGGCCGGGATGCTGGCAAGGCACAAAAATAGCCGTGCGTCGTCCGGATCCTTGATATCTGCGGAAAAACCGCTGCCGCGACCAGAGGAATTCAGGCCGTCGTGTCGCGCGTGACGGTTGTGCTGGCAGCGGGAGTCGGCTTCCTCTCTTCAGCTTCCGCTTTGATTTGACTTACTATAACCTTCCTGCCATTGTGGTGCCCTGCTCCAGTTCTTGATAGGAGGACGAAAATGCCGAAGAGATATGCCTGGACCGCTCTGATGATTTTGTTATTCGTTCTGGCCATGGGGCTGGCCTTTGCCGTGGACATGTACTTCGATTTTTTGTGGTTTAAGGAGCTGGGCAAGACCCCCATTTTCACTACCTCGCTCTATGCCAAGGGGGTAATCGGTTCGGGTGTTTTGTGTGTGGTATTTCTCTTCTTTTATCTAAACCTGATGTTTGCAGAAAATGCTCCCGGTTTGATCCAAATCGGGATTCCTACCCCCACCGGTCAGATTACAGCCTATACCTTCCCGCGGGATTTCCTGCGCAGACTCCTGGGAATGGCATCGGGTGTCTTGGGATTGTTCTTTGCGGCACGTTCGGCTGAGAACTGGGAGATCATCTGGCAATGGATGAACAGGGTCGAGTTTGGAACTGTCGACCCGATCTTCAGTAAGGATATTTCGTTTTATTTCTTCGTTCTCCCGGTGATGGAGGAACTCGTTCGGGTCGGCCTGTTGATGTGCGTGCTGACAGGTGTGGCATCCCTCGTGCTTTACTATTTTAAAGGCGTTCTTTCGTTCAAGCCTTCCTCGGGACGAGGGCCCCAGGGGCGCATCCGGACGCACGTATCGCTTTTGGCTTTTGTGTTTTTTCTATTTTTGGCCGCCGATGCCTGGCTGGACAGGTTTCAGATCCTATTCGCCAATCACGGCCCGATGTATGGGGCGACCTACTCCGACCTGCATGCCAGGCTGCCGCTTCTGGGATTTCTGGCCATATGCAGTGCAGTCGGTGCGGCGCTTTTGCTGTTTAACGCCTTCGCCAGAAACAACCGGGCTGCGGTCGTATGCATCCTAGTTTATGGCGCCGCGCTTGCGGCAACAAACATTTACCCGGCTTTGCTTCAGAAATTCGTGGTGGCGCCCAACGAGCTTGGCAAGGAGGCGCCTCAAATCCAGCACAACATTGACGCAACCCTTCGTGCCTACAAGCTGGATAGTGTTCAGGACCGGGATCTTTCCGGCGACAAGGCGCTGACTCCGGATGATATTAAAGCCAACGCCGCGACCATCCACAGCATCCGGCTTTGGGATCATCAGCCGCTCCTCGATGCCTTCAGCCAGATTCAGGAGATTCGCACCTACTATGATTTTGTTTCGGTCGACAATGACCGTTATCTCATTAACGGAGAACACCAGCAGATAATGCTGTCCGCGCGTGAATTGAACGGCGCCAATCTGCCCGAAAGGAACTGGATCAATGAGCACCTGAGCTACACCCACGGTTATGGCCTCACCTTGGGTCCGGTGAACCGGGTCACCAGCGAAGGTTTACCGGTGCTGATGGTGCAGGATATTCCTCCGCGGACCACCGATCCCGTATTCCGGATCGATCGGCCCGAAATCTATTTCGGTGAACAAACCAAGGGGTATGTGGCGGTAAAAACAGGCGCCAAAGAATTCGACTATCCTGCCGGTGAAGAAAATGTCTATACATCCTACCAGGGAACAGGGGGGGTGCCGGTCGAATCCTTTTTAAGGAAACTCCTGTTCGCGGTCTATTTCAAGGATCCTAATGTCGTCCTTTCTCCGCTCGTGAAAGCGGAGAGCAGGTTTTTGTATTTTCGCGATATCAAGACTCGTCTCAATCGTGTCGCACCCTTTCTCATGCTTGACCAGGATCCATACCTGGTGATTCACGATGGTCGACTCTTCTGGATTCAGGATGCCTATACCTCGGGATGGCGATACCCCTATTCGACGCCCGTCCGCGGAATAGGCAACTACATGCGTAATTCGGTGAAGATGATCCTGGATGCGTACAACGGGACCGTAGACCTGTACGTGACGGATCCGGAGGATCCGCTGATACGGGTTTACCAGCGGATATTCCCCGGTGTATTTCGTCCGGATTCCGATATTCCATCCGGCTTGCGGAGTCACCTGAGGTACCCGGAAGACATTTTCAAGGTGCAAACGTCGATCTATTCCGTTTATCACATGACTCACCCGCAGACTTTTTACAACAAGGAGGATCTCTGGGAGATTCCGGCTTTGGGTGCGACCGGAAACGAATCGATTATGTCCCCTTATTACACCATCATGAGGCTTCCGCAGGAGCAGCAGGAGGAGTTTATCCTCATGCTGCCATTTACGCCCGGCCGGAAAGACAATTTGTCGGCATGGATGGTGGCGCGCAGTGATGGTGAACGCTACGGCCAGCTGGTGGTTTACCGGTTCCCGAAAAAGAAGCTGGTTTACGGTCCGAAACAGATTGCTGCGCGAATCAACCAGGACGCCGAAATCAGCAAGCTGCTTTCGCTTTGGGATCAGCGCGGCTCCCAGGTCATTCAGGGCACCTTGCTGGTGATTCCGGTAGAAGAGGCTCTGCTTTATATCAGGCCCCTGTATCTGCGCGCTGAAAGCGGCAAAATTCCCGAACTTAAGCGTGTGATTGTGGCTTATGAAAACAAGATAGCGATGGAGGAAACACTGGAGGGTTCGCTTGCCCGCATATTCCAATTTGATGTCCCCCAGGCTTCCGTGCCCGGAATTTCACAGGCGGCGGTAGCCACGGGGAAAAATCAGCCTGCCCAGCCTTTCGAGACCAAGGATCTTGCGCGTCAGGCAAGAGAAGCCTATGACCGGGCGATCAATGCTCAAAAACAGGGGGATTGGGCTAAATACGGAGAGGAGATCCGCCGACTGGGCTCGATCCTTGAAGAGATGAAAAAGATCCAGTGAGTTTGCCGGAATCTGCCTGGACGAATGATGGCTATAGTTTGATTTTCATGGTTTTCTTTTCCATAGCCGCAATCCGGGTTGGCAATCTGCGATCCAATCAGGGCACCCTTCTTCATGGAATGAGTCATGCGGACAAGAGCATGGGGAGGGGCGGCTTTGAGACTTAGTGCGGCATGGTCTTGACATCTTCCAGTCCGGCCAGAACGACTTGGTTCCTTCCATCGGCTTTGGCGCGGTAAAGAGCGATATCAGCTCTCCGGATGAGGGACTCCATATCTTCAGATTCAGCTACGCGATAGGTGGCGACTCCCAGGCTGATGGTAACTCTGGTTTCGGTATCGCGTATCTGGATGTTTTGATCGCTGATCACTTTGAGCAGGCGTTCGGCCATCTGCAGGATATTCCCCTCATCGCACCCGGGAAATACAATGAGGAATTCCTCACCGCCGTATCTTCCGATGTAATCGTAGGGGCGGATGGAATTTGCCATTCGTTCGGCGATTTCACACAGCACCGAGTCTCCGGCAGCGTGGCCATAGGTGTCGTTGACCGATTTGAATTTGTCGATATCTACGATCGCTACGGCCAGCGGAGTGGTCTGCCTGATGGCTCTTTTTGCCTCGATCTGCAGGGCATTCAATATGGCGGCGCGATTCATGAGGCGAGTGAGCGGGTCGTGGGTTGCCTGGTAGCGAAGCTCCTCGCGCGCGGAAACCAGGTCCATTTGCAGGTCCAATATCCTCTTTCCGGAACGCAGGCGTCCCCGCAGTTCCAGGGGATCGAACGGCTTCTTGATGAAGTCATCCGCACCTGCGTCCAGTCCGGCGATAAGGTCTCCTTGCTGGTCGCGGGAGGTCAAGAGGATGATGTAGATATAGGTTTCCGCGATGCGCTTTCTCAGCCTTCTGCAGATCTCCAGGCCGTCAAGCCCAGGCATCATCCAGTCCAGGATTACGAGGCTGGGTGCATTTTCCCCTTGGAGGAGTTCCCAGGCTTCATTCCCGTCCGATGCAGTCACCACCTGGAAATCCCACTTTTTTAGCATGGATTCCAGGATCCGCCTGAAAACTACATCGTCCTCTGCAACCAGAACTTTCACCTCAATCCACCTTCCGCAGCGCTTCGAGCTCGGGAAGGATCCTCTTGATTTCCTCCTCGAGCTGATTATATGCGGGGTCTGCAAACTCCAAGTTTCTTTCCCGTCCCATGTTTTCGAGGCCCAATGCAATTTTGACTGCGACCTGTGCCCCGAAGATCCCCAGGGAGCCCTTTATTGTATGCGCTGCGCGTTGGAAAGACTGGTGATCCCCCGACTCTGCTGATTCCTTGATCTGGCGCAGCAGCCGCGGGTAATCCTGAAGGAACAAATCCACAACCTCGGTGAGGAGTTCCGGATCCCCATCTACTTGGGCGAGTGCCGCTGCTCGGTTCAATTTCGGCGGATCGGCCAGTCCCAGCATCGTTTCTTCTCCGGCGGAGCTGGATGGCACAAGCTGTTCCAGGGCGGCGAAAAACTCTTTAGCGTTGATTGGTTTGGATACATACCCGTCCATTCCGGCTTCCAGGCACCTTTCTTTATCGCCTTTCATGGCGTGCGCGGTCATGGCAAGAATCGGGATGTGACGTCCATGATGTTTCTCCCGTTCTCGGATGGCTGCGGTTGCCTCAAAACCGTTCATCTCCGGCATTTGAACGTCCATCAAAACGACATCGAAATTTTCCTTGTCCAGCGCCTCGAGCGCTTCCCGCCCGTTCTTGGCAATTACGACAGTGTGCCCGCGCTTTTCCAGCATCCGAGCCGCCAGCACCTGGTTGACTCGGTTATCTTCCGCGAGGAGCAGCTTCATGGGATCTTCCTTTCTGCGCGCGGGTTCCTGTAAAACTTTTCTTTCTTCGGTCTTGGGTTCCTGATCGATATTAAGAACCCTGGCAACCGCCGTGAGCAGGTCGGATTGTTTAATGGGTTTCATCAGGCAGGCGGAAATTCCGAGATCCCCGTGCCGGGCGGCATCGGAGAGTCCCATGGCCGATGTCAGCAAGATGATTGGAGGCGCTGCCGCCCCGAATTCACGACGGATGGCTTTCGCGGTTTCAATCCCATCCATCCCCGGCATCATTCCGTCCATCAGGATAAAGGCAAACTGCTTTCCGGTTTGTTGAGAAACACGCAAGGCCTGGAGGGCTGACGGGCCGCTCTCCGCGAGCGTTGTGCGTAACTCCCAATAAACCAGGATGGCCTGCATGATCCTTCGATTGGTTACATTATCGTCCACAATCAAGGCGCGGACGCCTCGGAGTTCCTCGATCGGCTTCCTCCATTTGGATGTGTCTCCCGTTTTCTGGAGATTAACATTCACGGTAAAGTGGAATGTGCTCCCGCTGCCGGCTTCGCTTTCCACCCAAATTCGGCCACCCATCAATTCCACCAGCTGGGCGGAAATAGTCAAACCCAGGCCCGTCCCGCCGTACTTGCGAGTGGTCGATCCATCAGCCTGCTCAAATGCCTCAAAGATAACGTTTTGTTTGTCCGCGGGGATGCCGATGCCCGTGTCGATGACGGCAAAATGGAGAATTGCGGAATCGGCGGAAGCCATTTCCGCATCCACATGAAGGAGAACCTCCCCCTTCTCGGTAAACTTGATGGCATTTCCAACCAGATTAAAAATCACCTGACGGAGCCGCTCTGCATCCCCTATCAGATCGTTGGGAACATGCGGCAGGATGCTGCACGAAAGTTCCAGGCCCTTTTGCTGGGCCTTCACTGCCAGGATCGGGAGGTGAACACCCAGGAAGTCCCGCAGGCCGAAATCGGTTTTGTCCAGTGTCAGCTTCTGGGCTTCGATCTTGGAAAAATCCAGGAAGGTGTTGACCAGGGACAGAAGCGAGTCGGTCGAGGTGCGGACGGTTTCGAGGTACTCCTGCTGCTCGGAAGTCAGGGCTGTGGAGAGGGCAAGCTCAGTCATCCCGACGATTCCATTCAACGGTGTGCGAATCTCGTGGCTCATGTTCGCAAGGAATTCGGATTTAGCGCGGCTCGCCGCTTCAGCGGCCTCTTTGGCTGCCCGAAGTTCCCGCTCCTTCTTTTGCAGAGCTGCCTCGGCCGCTTTCCGCTCGGTGATGTCCGTGGATAATCCCAGCAGCCCCAGGACCTTTCCGGTGTCGTCCGTAACAGGGATCTTTGTCACTTCCACGATTCTGCGCCGGCCGTCAACAACGGTGATCTCCTCCTTGGTCTGGATTTTGAGGCTATCCATTACCGCTTGATCATCCGAGCGGTGTTTTTCTGCCATCTCGCGCGGGAGGAAATCGAAATCTGTTTTGCCGGCCAGTTCTTCGGGGGTGACGCCGAATTCATGGGCAAAGGCTTGATTTGCCGTGACAAAAACCGAACTGCGGTCCTTAAAGAATATTCTCTGAGGAATTAAGTCGATCAGGGTCTGGTACACCCTTTCTCGTGTCATGAGAGTCAGTTGCGTGCTGACCTCACCCGGTCCGACGCCGGGCGCCTCGACCGCCTGTGTGACATTTTCGTGCAATTCAGGTTCAGGTATGTTGTCTGTCACTCGCGCGTACTCCTTGCAACAGGATACGACTGCTCCCCCAGTAACTTTTCGGCCTTCCTCCGCGAGTACATTAGCAGCCATTACTCCATGAGCAAATCCTTTTTCCCCCATAATTCAGATACTTGCCTTGCGGAGCAATTCAAACGACCCCTTCACTGGAGGTTCCGTTACGCGTGCTCATGATTCAGGGGCGCGAGGCGGCCTCGCTTCGCCATTGCTTGATCCGGTTCTTAACCCCATCTGCATAGGACGAATCGGGATGCAGTCGAAGAAATTCTTCGGCTTCCTGGATTGCGCCTTTCGCGTTGCCTTGCGTGGCATAGATTTCCAGCAGAATGAGTTGGGGAATTTGACGTAACCAGGTGCTCGGAACGGGCACCGGAGGCTCCTGCGATCCTGAGTCCGACCATGATGCGCCGTTTTGAGCGGCAAGGATTTGAGTTGAACGTTTCAGATTGAGTCCAATGCTTTGCGGTACTCATAGAGCAAGTCCCGAACATCCTCGATGCCGACGGAGATTCGAATCAGCGAGTCGGTCACGCCGGATTTCCGCTGATCCTCTTCGCTCATTTCAGAGTGGGTGGTGCTGGCAGGATGGCATGCCAGGGATTCCACTCCCCCAAGGCTTACCGCGTCCCGAGTGATTTCCAGGCGTCGGAGGAAATCAAATGCCGCGCGCTTGCCGCCGTTCAGCTCAAATGAAAAGAGGGAACCGGGAAACCTGCATTGCGCGTCCCTGATCCGTATCTGTTCAGGATCGTCAAACAGGGTCGGGTAATACATCTTTTTGATTTTGGGATGATCGGCCAGGCTTTCCGCAATCCGCTGGGCGGTTTTGCTTTGCCGGTTCATTCTCAAGGCTACTGTGGGCAACCGCCCATTCAGCATCCAGCACTCGTCGGGCTGAAGGATGTTGCCGAGAATTGCCCGCGTACCTCGCAATTGAGCCAGCAGATCGATGTCTTGTCCGAGAATGACCCCTGCCAGCATGTCGCTGAAGCCCGCCAGGAATTTAGTGGCCGAGTAGACCACCAGATCTGCCTCGTGCGACAGCGGATGCTGAAATACCGGTCCCATGAAGGTGTTGTCCACGGCGACCAAAGGATTTCCGGGATGCTTGTGAGCTGCTGCGCTTGCCGAGGCAATGTCCGTCATCCTCAGAGTTGGATTCGCCGGGGATTCGATGAAAACGAGCCGGAGATTTGCAGTCTTCGAGATCGTCTCGGCGATTTGTAGGGTTTCACCGGCGGGTACTGGAATGCCATGAATTCCCAGCGGTTCCAGTATCTGATGAATCAGATGATGAGTTCCGCCGTAAAGTGGCGTCGTATAAACGAAATTGCTTCCGCTGGGGCAGAAGGTGAGAAAGAGCGTCGAGATTGCTGCCATTCCCGAATTGAAGACCGCCGATGCAACTGCTCCGGTTTCCAGGGGGATGATCTGATCCTCAAGAATTTCGGCATTCGGGTGGCTCAAACGGGCATAAATGAGGTCGACACTCTCCCCGTCGACGGGATGAGTTTTTCCCAAAGCAATCTCAAATGCTCGTTCCGCATTCTCCGGGTTGGGAAAAACATAGGTCGAAGATCGGAATACCGCAGGTCGTGCCGATCCCACGGACAGCCGCGGGTCAAAGCCTCGGGTGAGAACCGCTGTATGCGGCCGAACCATATACGAAGGTTTTTTGCCTGATGGGCGCATAGTGTATAACTCCGGTTTCAAAGAAAGGCTGCTTCCACGGGGAATCAGGGAAAGAATTCTCAGAAGTTGAATCCTGCATTTCCGGATCCCCCCAAGCAAATGACCTCATACATACTTAAGGCTACACTCAAAATGCGAGCCGGGCCACCGAAATGAGCAGCTCCCACGGGAGCGCACGATTGAATTAGGTGCGTCTATTCCGGCGGATCTTGCTTAAATCCGAAGTAGTGGGACCAATCCCTTATATCGATTGGCGCATCTCCTTTGTCCGGGACGGGTGTACGGCGGGCCGCACGGTGCATGCGGTCCTGGAATTCACTCCAGTTCATGGTTTTCGATCCGGCTGATTTGCAGGCGGAGCGTAAGGATCCATCATTGGTCACGACAATGATTTCCGAAGGATTTCTGGATTCATGCAATCTCCGGAGAATGGAATCGTCGGTCGAAAGCGGAGCGCAATACCGGACCTGGACTCCCCGGGGAGGGATTCGGCGGTCAGGATCGTCGCCGTCGAAGTAAACGGTAAAAGTTGTTCCTTTATTTCTCGCGTACTGTGCAACGGAGTTGAGGAATTGAGATCGGGTTTCCCGGTCCAGCCTTGCGCTGGCGGCGGATTGACCGATCAAATTATTGCCATCGAGCCAGTAGGGCATGATTCAGGATTCCTTCGCAAGTCTGATTCTGCGATCAATTATGGCAGCGGTTGAGGTACAAAACCCAGTCCATTTCTGCCCTGCCATCAAACCGGGTCCCAAATTGTAGGGCACTTGCGGCTGTGCTAATCTTTGGCAATGCCAGACACACAAAAACAGGGCGGTAATTCCCAAACACTCTGCGTCGATGTGCAGGAGCTGGATTATTCTGCACTGGAAGAATCCGGCGGCCATGCGACGGTCGTGCGTTTCCGATTGAACAACCGTGAGGTTCGAATAGGCGATGTACTATTGGTTCTGGGCGGCGGCGATATTCTTTTCCACGGAATGATCGGCCGAATTGAACCAGAAGGATGGGCAACGGCTGAGGATCGGCGCGGATCCGCTCTTCCACTACGCAGCCAATGATCTGCAATGGATTCCATTGATACCTAGTCGAAACAGCAAATATCTGCGGCTTTGTTTGGGGTTCCTGCTCTGTTTCGTTCTGGCCGCCACGGCCCGAGCGCCTGCTGAACCGAGTTGGCAGAAAACCGGACCTGCATCAGGGGATTTCCGGCTGTCAGGCGCCGATGAAGCGGCCTTGCAGTCAATTCTGCCTGATGCTTTACGTAACCATCTGGCCTATCTTGCCTCCGATGCTCTGGGAGGGCGCAGGACTCCTTCCCAGGGGCTGGAGATCGCCGCGGAATACATCGCTTCTCAATTCAAGCGCGCGGGTCTGGATCCGATCGGGGACACCGGTTATTTTCAAACCTGCAGGGTTGCTGCGTTGACTCCAAATCCCGAAGGATTTCGTTTTTCGTTTGACTACGACGGCAAGACGGTTGAGGTTTCACCCGAGCATTTCCAACTGGATGGGATTCAGCAGGTGCAATTGAACGCCGCTCCCATCCTTAAGGTGGCAGCTGAAAAATCATCGATAAAGCATCTCCGCAACCTTTCCGGGAAAGTCGTCTTCACCGAGTTTCGCGGGCAAGATCGCGATAACGGCCCGGCGCACGAAACCTCCTTGTCTGTGGAAGAGTTCAGGAGCCGATTAGCCGGATTTGGCCCCGCCTTGCTTGTTGTGGTTGACCGTTCCCTTAAAGGCAACTCCGGATATTTTTCCAGTTCCGTCCTTCTTGCGGATAAGGAGCATCACGGCCGCCATAAGCGCGGCGGTTATCCGGCTGCGACAGTCAGCGATCCCGCCTTGATTGCTGCTTATGATGCGATGAACCCGGGGGAGACAGGTGCCCGCTTGACGTTGCAGCTTTTGCAGCCGATCACGAAAGATACGGAATTGAAAAACGTTCTCGGCCTGCTTCGCGGCTCGGACTCTCAGCTCAAGGACACCTTCGTCGTCCTCTCAGCACATTATGATGGTATCGGGCCAGCTCAAATCCCGGGCATTGAACCTGTGGCGCAGGCAGCCAATGACAATGCCAGCGGAACTGCATCCGTGATGGAGATTGCCCGCGCCTTGTCGATGCTTCAACCTCGCCCGCGCCGGTCGGTTGTATTCGCGGCTTTTTATGGCGAGGAGGAGGGATCCCTTGGGGCACGATGCTATATCGCGCATCCCGCCGTCCCGCTCGAACAGACGATCGTTGACCTCAATCTTGAACAGATGGGTCGTACGGACAGCACGCTGGGAGACCGGAAAAAAACGGCGACCGTAACCGGTCTGGACTATTCAACCATTGGGTCCATCCTCAAAAAGGCTTCCAGCCCTTTCGGAATAACAATCGCCGGTTCGGCCGCTAATCCCGATCCCTATTTTGAGCGCAGTGACAACCTTCCCTTTGCCGAGAAAGGAATTCCGGCACATACGATATGCGTTGCTCTCGAATTTCCCGGTTATCATGGTACCGGAGACACGTGGGAAAAGATCGACTATGAGAACATGGCAATTACCGACAGGATGGTTGCCATGTCGATTCTACTGCTTTCGCAACAGAACGAAATCCCTCATTGGGCACCATTGGTTCCCCAGGGACTGCATTATCTCAGGGCCGCAAAGGAGGCTGGCAATCGATGAAATTGCGGAGCCTGTCGGCGGATTCCTGATGTAGAGTGTTTCCTGTGATCCGCGAATGCGAAGATGCGCGATGGCGCCAAACTTCAAATTATCAGACATTACTCGCTCTGAGTCTGGAGGTTTGATTTATGGGACGCGAGTGGCACCTGACGGTTGCCTGGGTTTTATTGGGATTAGCCGTTTCTGCCTACCCTGCGGCTGATAGCAATAAGATCCTGGTAGGAACATGGATCGGAAAAGCCACCGGCCCGCAGGGCGGGCCGCCGACCGGAGATATTACGGTGATATTCTCTAGAGTCGGTGCTGAACTGAAGGGAACCATCCAGGTCAAAGCCCCAGGCGGCGCTCAATACTCAGGAGAGGTAAGCAAGATCGAGCTCAAACGGGGCATTTTTTCGGCAACCGCCGCCTTCAAATTCGGCGAGAATCCGCTGCTGGCCGAGGTGACGGGTCCCGTAAAAGGCAAAGCCATTGCAGGCGCCTTTACCGTTCTGGTTAAGGGGCAGAAGATGGGTGATGGCACCTTTTCGATAGCGAAGCAGGCACAGGCTGCTCCCAAAGCCAAATAGCGGGCGATGGCATGTTACTCAAGGGTGCCCGGACACTCTGGCCGAATCTTTCCGAACGATGCTGAACGGTTTCAAGGTTTTTATCATTAGCGGCAACAGGGTCAGCGAACCCAGAAATCCTGCAAACATCGCCAAGCTAGTGAAGATGCCAAAGTATATGGTAGGGATGAAATTCGAGAGGGTCAGAATCCCGAATCCTGCGACGATTGTCAACGACGCGTATAGTATTGCCATACCGATACTGTTGTGGCTCCTATACATGCTTGCCCCGTAATCCTGATCCCGATTGTATTCCGACCGGTAGCGAAACGCGTACTGAATCATGTTGTCCACGGCGATACCGCAGGTGACCGATGCGATCATTATGGTCATCATATCGAGAGAAATCCCTGCCCACCCCATGGTCCCGAGGATGAGAATCACCGGAAACAACGCCGGTACGATGGCGATGAAAGCCAGGTAAAACGAACGAAATAGTGCCACGAGCATCACATAGATAACAGCGAAGACCAAAGCCAAGGTTTTGATCTGGGAGTCGAACAGGCTCTTGAGCAGGTTGTTGTACAGAACGAACACACCGGTCACCCTCGCTCTGTCCTGGTCCAGCTTGAGATCATTTCTCAGGAATTTCTCCAACTCACCCAACATGGCTTCGCGATTCAAGGTCGGACTCGACTCTCGAATTCTCACGAACACTCTGGCTTTAGAAAAGTCACGGGTGACATAGGGAAGGAGGTAGGCGCGCTGCATCTTGTCGGAGAGGGAAGATCGGGCTATGTTGAGGATGAATTTGTTGGGGGGATTGCCATCGTTCACCTGGGTCAGGATTTCCACGAGCGTATGAAGAGAATTTACCTTCCCCACGTTCGGCAGGCGCTCGATAAACTGATGAATGCGGCGCAGCGTTTCCAGGTTGGCCGGCTCGACCCAGAAGTCGGCTTCCTTGCCATCGAGCACCACTTCCAGCGAAGTCGTTCCCCCGAGCCGGTTATCGATGAGGGTCAATCCTTGCGAAATCGGCGTAGTTTTGCGGAAATAGTCGATGAACCTATTTTCGACCTGAAGCCGGTAGATTCCGGCGCATCCTATTGCAAAGACCGCTCCCGCCAGGCCGGTTATCCAGGCGCCCCTCCGCTCGGTAAACACGGCTAGGAACGCCACCGGCGATTTTTCCAGGGTTGCCAGATGCTTTGGTGGCGGCGGCCCTTTCGGGAAAAGCAGCAGGGCAGCCGGGAAAAAGGTAAAGTTGATGAAGTAAGCCAGTAGCAAACCGGCAGACATGAGAATCCCGAAATCAATGATCGGTCTGATGCCGCTGATGACCAGCGTGGCAAATCCTGCAACCTGGGTCGCCGAGGTATAAAAACAGGGAACGCTGATCTCGCGGATAGATTGAAGCAGGATGGCACGCTTGTCCATTTCAGGGAAGCGGGCGTGAATTTCACGGTAGCGGACCACCAGGTAGATCGAATTCTGCATCGAAACAATGAGCAGCAGCGATGAAAAATTGGCTGTTACCACCGTGGTTTCCCAGCCTGTCAGGCCGAGGTATCCCATCATGATGATCACGGGGATGGAGCATGTAATAAGGGGCAGGATGATCCAACGGACCCGGCGGAAAACGAGTCCGAGAACAGTTCCGAGGAATAACACAACGGAAATGCCGAAGACCCAGATATCACGCTCGATGTAGGTGATCATATCGGCCACAATGGCTGGAAGGCCAGACTCGGCGATGGAGTAGCCTTGCGCCCTGTAAGGCTGGAGAATCTCGCGGATCACCCGGATGTCGGTCCGATGCTGCGCTGAAATCTCAGCGTGCCTTCGATTGTATTCACCGATAACCTGCACCAGCCGGGCTTTTTCCTGCGAAGTGATCGTTCCATCGGAGCTTTTCCTTCGCAGCCGGTAGCGCTCGTCGCGCAACTCGTTATAAGCGGCATCCGGTTTAAAATTGACAATGATTGCTGTGGTATTCCCATCGGCTGAAACCAGGTTGTTCCGCCAGAGCGGGCTGGTTGTCAGTTCTTCCCTGGCCAGGTTCCGGTCGCAGGCTTCCGACTCCAGAGTGACAAACTTGGATCCCATTTCCAGGAGCTGTACCTTCGGACTGCGAAACAAAGGCACTGAAAGGATGCTGTTAACCGATTCCACTCCTGGGAGTTTCTTAAGCTCTCGGACCAGCGTCCCGATGGCTTGAAGCGCCTCTCGGTCGAATACACCCCGGTCGCTTGAAAAAGTGAGGAGGATGTAATCATCCGAGCCGAAAATCTCCCTGGTTGTCTCGTAGAATTTAAGATCGGCGTCGTTTTCAAGGACCAGGGAGTCGCTGGACGCATCCATCCGGAACTTTTTGAGGTTGTAGCCGAAGAAAAAGGTAACCGCAAGAATCAGGGAGGCGACGAGCAGGGGATAGCCGAGGATGATTCTGTCATAAAGTCGTGAAAAGAACGAGAGTTTGGCATCATTCGTCACAGTGGATTCTCCACGTTTGCCAGCGATAGAAGTTTAGCATCACGAGCTTGATCCCACGACGCCAAAATCTTGTAGGCATTGCCGAGAAACGGGACACCAGCCATTTTTCGAAGCTTATATCTTCCTTGACCGGGGCACAGCCGTCGGTGGGCGGTTCATCGGCGGGTAGGGCCGGCAATGGAGGTTGTTTGATTACCCCTTTGAAACGAAATCACATTGAATTGACTCGGTCGGGAGATTACTCTGAATGCTGTTTGACTCCCTTGAAAATACAATTTGTTCCCGCATCCTCCTGGTTCGAGCAGGAGGACGTGGCAAGTTTCGGGCTTTAATCTGCATGGACTGCATCGAAATACGGATTCCGGCTTTGATCGATTCAGGCGAGCTTGTGGGAATGCTTCCTGGCGATGATTGCCTTGGAGCCTGGGAGAGCGAAGGATTCATTCACATTTTCTGGCCTGAGAGCGGCTGGAAACCGGAAATCCGGCAACAGCTCGAAGCGTTGCTGAAGTCTATCGACATCGATGTCCCACACGACCAGATCATCGAAGCGAAAGTCGAGGACCGTGATTGGAATCTCGTATGGGCCCAATCCGTCCAACCCATTCGGATTGGTAGAAAGATCCTAATCCGACAAAGCTGGAATCGGGGCGAGATACCGCCGGAGGGATTTGAGCTTGTCATCGACCCGAAACGCGCATTCGGTACTGGTTTTCATGCCACCACTCAGTTGCTGGCGGGCTACCTGGAAGATTGTATTTCCGGGGGGGAGGCCGTGCTCGATCTGGGCACCGGAAGTGGCATTCTCGCCATGGTCGCGCTGAAACTGGGAGCTGTTCGGGCCGTTGGGCTTGACAATGATCCGGTGGCCATCGAATGTGCGGCAGAGAATGCCGCTATCAATGGTTTCGGAGATGAGCTGGAATTAAGGGTGGCATCGATGTCGGAGCCCGACCCTGCAGGATATGATCTGATTGTGGCCAATCTGGATCGCAAAACGATCCTGGCCCATACTGAGATTTTCGGAGGCATGATCGCCTCGAATCGGAAGCTTTTGCTCTCAGGCCTCCAATTGGAGGATGAAGAGGATGTTGCCAAAGCTTTCCTGGAGAAAGCCGGACGAGTGGTGAGCCGGCGACAGAGCGGTGAGTGGATTGCGCTGGAAATTCAACCTTATCGCTGACAATCTGGCGATGTGACCTTGGGAGGAAGAATGCAGAATAATGGGTTCTCACGAAGGGGATTTCTCAAACAGGCGGCTTTAGGTGGAGCCGCTTTGTCGGCGGGAAGACTGGCTATGAGCGCGGGAAAATTTAAAAACGAGCTGGGTTTTCAGCTGTATACCCTGAGGAAACTATTTGCTTCGAATCCTGAAAGTGCGTTCAAGCGCCTCTCCGAGGGTGGGTATTCTCAGGTTGAAGTCCTCCGCGCCGGTTTGGATCCCATGGTGCCTATGTTTAAAAATGCAGGGCTGAAAATGGTTTCCGGTCATTTTGATACAGCTCTGATTACGGGAGGGCCGGGCGCCGCCCTTCTGCCCAAGGGCTATGACTGGCAAGCCGCAATTGCCCAGGCGAAAAATATCGGCCTCCGATACATGGTGATTCCCTATATTGCTCCGAATGAACGAGGCGATCTTGATTTGTACAAAAGGCTCGCGGACCAGTTCAATAAGGCGGGCGAGTCATGTAAAGGCGCAGGCCTTTCCCTCTGTTACCACAATCACGCTTTCGAATTTGAGCCGCTGGGAAGCCAAAGGCCGATCGACATCCTTTTGGAGCGTTGCGAAAAGAACCTCATCGGTTTTGAGATCGATATATTTTGGGTAAGTGTTGCTGGAATCGAACCTGCAGGATTCTTGAGAAGCCTCACAGGCCGTGTCCCACTGATCCATTTGAAGGACAAAGAAAAGGGTACGGAGAATGCCTACTCGGAGGCAAAAGTCCGGCCATCGGCATTTAAGGAAGTAGGATCGGGTATTCTGAATATTCCGGCGATTCTGGACGCCGCGGCCGCTGCAGGAGTGAAAGAATATTTTGTTGAGCAGGATCAATGCCCGGGGGATCCGGTGGATAGTCTGCTGCAGAGCTGCAAATATCTTCGCAGTCTCTGACGGCAGCTAAACTGGGAAAAAAGATCGCTGCAAAGGCTGAATCTCCTTGAATGGTGTGCCTTGATGCGCTAGTATTCATTGCCTTTAAACGCGGGGTCGTAGTTCAGTTGGTTAGAACGTCCCGCTGCCGCGGGAAGGTCGCGGCGAAGCAGTTTGAGTTTTGAAGTATGCGGGGTCGTAGTTCAGTTGGATAGAACGTCCCGCTGCCGCGGGAAGGTCGCGGCGAAGCAGTTCGAGTTTTGAAGTATGCGGGGTCGTAGTTCAGTTGGATAGAACGTCCCGCTGCCGCGGGAAGGTCGCGGCGAAGCAGTTCGAGTTTTGAAGTATGCGGGGTCGTAGTTCAGTTGGTTAGAACGTCCCGCTGCCGCGGGAAGGTCGCGGCGAAGCAGTTTGAGTTTTGAAGTATGCGGGGTCGTAGTTCAGTTGGTTAGAACGCCGGCCTGTCACGCCGGAGGTCGCGAGTTCGAGTCTCGTCGGCCCCGCCATTAACATAATGGCAGCCCCCCGCGGCAGAATCCCTCCAAAAAGCAGGAGCGTAGCTCTATGCTTTTCAGCGTGTACATCCTGAAATCAATCTCGGGCAAGTATTACATCGGCCAGACGAACAATTTGTCGGAGCGCATAAACCGCCACAATTCTGGACGCAGCCGGTACACGAAATCACGGGGCCCCTGGGAACTGGTCTACAGCGAAGCATTCGCCACCCGGGAAGAGGCTGTGCGGCGGGAGCAGGAACTCAAGCGGAGACACATAAAGGGAGTTCCGGTCGCGGCGGCGAGTAAATCAGTTCAGGGTTAGAACGTCCCGCTTCGCGGGAAGGTCGCGAGTTCGAGTCTCGTCGGCCCCGCCATTAACATAATGGCAGCCCCCCGCGGCAGAATCCCTCCAAAAAGCAGGAGCGTAGCTCTATGCTTTTCAGCGTGTACATCCTGAAATCAATCTCGGGCAAGTATTACATCGGCCAGACGAATAATTTGTCGGAGCGCATAAAGCGCCACAATTCTGGACGCAGCCGGTACACGAAATCACGGGGCCCCTGGGAACTGGTCTACAGCGAAGCATTCGCCACCCGGGAAGAGGCTGTGCGGCGGGAGCAGGAACTCAAGCGGAGACACATGAAGGGAGTTCCGGTCGCGGCGGCGAGTAATTCAGTTCAGGGTTAGAACGTCCCGCTTCGCGGGAAGGTCGCGAGTTCGAGTCTCGTCGGCCCCGCCATTAACATAATGGCAGCCCCCCGCGGCAGAATCCCTCCAAAAAGCAGGAGCGTAGCTCTATGCTTTTCAGCGTGTACATCCTGAAATCAATCACGGGCAAGTATTACATCGGCCAGACGAATAATGTGTCGGAGCGCATAAAGCGCCACAATTCTGGACGCAGCCGGTACACGAAATCACGGGGCCCCTGGGAACTGGTCTACAGCGAAGCATTCGCCACCCGGGAAGAGGCTGTGCGGCGGGAGCAGGAACTCAAGCGGAGACACATGAAGGGAGTTCCGGTCGCGGCGGCGAGGAATTAGTTCAGGGTTAGAACGTCCCGCTTCGCGGGAAGGTCGCGAGTTCGAGTCTCGTCGGCCCCGCCATTCACCAGTATGAATCCGGTGACAAGGATGCTAAAAGGCTTATCATAGGTGGGATAAAGGTTCCCGCGTTCATAGGCGCCGTTCGAAAGTACCGTGTTCAGGAGCTTGCGCCTTTCTTGATGATTCTGCTGCAAGTGTTGACTAAATGCATGTTTAGCAAGTTTTAAAATTGATTTTGGCGCAAAGCACTAGCGATTTTGTCGACGGCCTCGGGATCGATTTGGATCTGCTTTATGATGTTTATCAATCGATCAGACTGCGTTTCTGCTCTCACCTATCCAGCACGTGGAAAATCGGGTCGTGTAAAACCCGATCGATTTCAGGTATGTTCAGTGGCTTTTCTGATCCTGGTTTTGTTATTCCTGCGTCTGCAGCCAACTTGGCAACTTGCTGAAGTGAATGATTGTTGCCCCTTCCGGTAACGCTGCGCCCCCGCCAAGGAGATCCCTGGCAGGGACGTTTTTGTGCCTTCTCCCGGAGGTAAAATGAAAATGGGGTCACATTCCTGACCCCACTTCGCTGTCCACATGGGAGTGACCGACGTTTGCGGGGTGCCGGTCACTCCTGTCAGCGCACAGCTTCCTTTACTCGGAACTCGCAGTTAGATGACAGGCACCAACTTCACTTCACTGCGGTCGGCGCTGTTATCGGCCAGGACTTTTCGGCCGATGCGCTCTGCTGCCGGACGTCAACAGATCGGATCGCCCAGGACGAATCCCCGCAAGTGGTGTCAGGCCAAAGCAACCTCCTGAGTGCGTCGGCGCACCGGTATGCGTACCATGCCAGCGGCCAAGTCGTCTTCTTTTGCCGTTCCTTGCTCTGAGCCATCTCACAATTAGCGACGATCACAGGATGGCGAGGATCGCAAAACAGAAAAAAAAGCCATCGAGGTGTTTGGCCCCGATGGCTTTTCGGTGGAATCCGACGGCTGCTATGACAATCCGTCAGATCTAGCTGTTACGTCTTGGATCAGTGTCCATTGCGGTCCGGGGAATTCCAGACCTGGATCAGGCCCCACTGACCGTCCTTCGGCTGCGCAATCACGGACAGGTGCACCCCGTATTGCACACCAGCGTCACCGGGGTTGCCGGTGCCGAGGATGGTGTCGCCGAGGTCAATCCCGTAGAGATCCGTTGCCGGAGTCTTGTCTCCCCACGTGATCTTGGTCGTATAGTTGCCCTTGGCCGGTACGACAAGGCTTGCTGGAGCATCCCAGAAGTATAGCCCGTTGTTCGCAGGCCTGAATCGCAGGCCGGGGTACCAGCCCAGCGAGTCGGTGAACTGCGTCACGCCCGGGAGCGGACCGAAGGTCTTGGTCTCCAGAATGTTGCCCGCTGCGTTTGCCCGACGCACGGTGTACGGTGTAGTGCCCTGCAGGTTGAACGTGGCGTTGCCCGGTTGGCAGCGAGAGTTCAGCCGCAGGTGCGCATCGGACGTACCCATGCCCTCCCATTCCAGGGGCCAGTAGTGGCTGTCCACCACGAGCAAGGCGTGCTTCGGGCCGTAGCCGGGCGGGTCATACAGGGAGTCGTAGAGGGTGTAATCGAATTCCTGGGACCCGTTGCGCAGCCACAGCAGCATGCCGGGCACCGTGTAGGGGCAGCGATCGACCTGCCACTCGTTCGTTGCAGGGTTGTTGTAGATCGTCGTGTAAGCGTACGCCAGGCCGCGGTCGAAGCCGCTCATATTGCGCCACTCGGCCATGTAGTACATGGGGAAGATCCGGGTTAGCGGCACGATCACGAAGTGGTTGGTCGTCCAGCCGTTCGGCGGGTTTTCTGCATCGTCGGAGAACAGCGTGGTGGCGCCATCAGCGAGCTTAAAGTCGTCGCCCCACCAGCCCGCCCACTGCACGCCGACGTCGCTGGTGTAATGCAGGCGCAGCGTGACATTCTTGCCGATGTAGGCGGCCAGGTTGAAGCGCAGGGTGCCCTGGCGCTCGCCATTCAGGCCCCAGTTGCCGTTGCCGTCGTTCACGAAGATCCCGTCCATGTCCGGCAGCTTGGTCCAGGCCGCGCCGCCGTCATCAGAGACCTCGAAATAGCCGTAGTCGTAGTCCTGCTCGAAGCTCCAGTAGCTGGCGAAGGAGAAGATCGGGGCCGTGGTCCCCGCCAGGTCAAAGTCGTGGGCCAGATAGAAGTCCGCCAGGTTGGCCCGGTCGGACCACCAGGCCTTCCCCGTGCCCAGCGGGTTGGGTGTTTCGATTGTCGTGTTCGGCAGATTGATCTTGATCCCCTGCTCGGTGTTCTTCGGGCGCAGCGAGAGCTGGCCGACCTTGACCGTGCGCGGCATGGTGGCATAGTCCATCTCCACCGGCTTGGCCCAGCCGACCAGATAGCGGAAGACGAGCGGGAACGGCGCGGGCTGCATGCCGCCCAGCGGGCCATTCCACGAGCCGGCCTCGAAGAGCGCCCAGTTGGAGGGCGAGGCTTGGGCGTCGGTGGTGTAGATGTCGGGCAGGCCGAAGGCCGCGTGGCCGAACTCTTCGGAGATGACGCCCACGTCGAGGTTCTCCGGATCCATGCTGTACTCGCGAACATAGATATCGCGGTCAGGGCACCCGGCCGAGCCCTTGGCGCAGGCCAGGTAGCCAGCTGGGGGGTTGATATAGGACGCGTGCGACCAGATAGAGAAGGCGCCTTGCTGGCCGCCGCCTGCCTCTTGCCCTATGCCGGCATGGATCACGGTGAAGTTGTCGACGACGCCATCCGCGTTGCCATCGTAATTCTGCCAGGCAAAGCTCGGGTTGTCGGCGTTGACGGCATCCACCACTTCCCGCACGAGGTCACCAGCGCGCACGTTGTGGCTGGGGCCGGTGCAGTCATCGGCGCCATACCAGCCCTCCGAGTGCGCGGCCTGCAGCCACCTGGGGTAAATCAGGCCTTTCGGGACGAACTTGCCCTCGGACTGCTCGATGTAGTAGTTGGCCATGGTGTTGCCGCGCAGGTCTACGTCACCCAGGTTCGGGTGGTGGATGATCACGCCCGCGTTCGGCCCCACGCCGAAGTAGAACTCGTTGTACATCGCCGGGGTAGCGTCTTGATACCAGACGGTATTGTTGTCGCGAGGGCCCGGAGGTGGAATCTGGTTGTGGAGCGGCCCCTGGGTGGTCACTGGCGAGCCGCACCACTCGAAGGTGTCGCTGTTGGGGAACTCCACTGGCACGACCAGGCTCATGATCTGGGGCTGCTGCGGCCTCGGTGGCGCCTGGGTTGCCCCGGCGCTCCTCTTCCAGCAGCTTCTGCAGCTTCTTCGGATTGGGGGTCGTGGGGTTGCGCTCGGCCCACTTCTTCTGGAACACCTGGATGGCCTGGGCTCTCGCCCCGGGACCTGCCAGCGGGATGCCCTCTCGTTCAAGAAGCGCTTCGATCTGTTCGGTGCTCGGCGCCCGATAGTGGACGTCAAATTTGGTCGTCTGGAACATGCCCAGCGACTGGACATCCTTGACTTTCGGCACGACAGGCTTAACGGTTGCGGTTAACGCAAGCGCCATCATAGCAGACAACGCGAGGGCGGCGCCTTGCCTTAAGTAGCTGGTTCTCATAGTGGATTCCTCCATGTGGAAACTAAACCGCTCGGTGAGACGATTTAGCATGATTGGCCATGCCACGATGCATATCGCCGTGAATCTGACAGCAGCAATTGCCAGGTGAGGAGGTACTCTGCAGGGCTGCCGTAATGCGCCTTTCTTTTGGTGCGTGAACGTATGGTGGAACTTGCTGGGCCTCCGCATGGCTCGGATGCAAACTAATGCACTAATAATTGATGCAACTAGCTGCCCACGCCACATGATGCTGTTCCGCCTTTCGCGCGAATTGGCATGAGTTCCTGGATTTAGACGATTTGGATAGAGGGGTGGCATGGAATTGCTCGGCAGATGATGCAAGGCTCTATTGAGGAAAATGTAAAGCCCTCCGACACCCTCATTTTGAAGGATTGCTTCAGCATGGCCAGCGATCTTAGAGATTTTGTTAATGATTGCATTGTGGGGTGGGCGAGATCCGGCATTAGTCGGTTTACTTTACATTTTTGCCCCTTGGCTTCCAGGGAGCAGCAAGGGTCCGTGCGACGGTTATTGCGGTTTCGAGGTCCTGCCAGATCCGCTCTGGCTCGTTATCGTTGTCAACACCCCGCTCGCATCTGTCCCAGCACATTTGGAGTCACTGTAGGTCCTGCTCTCGTGCCTCCGGGTACGCTTTGATTGTGCCCTTCACCTCAAGGCTGTTCACTTTTGTCATTTTCCCCATCCCTTTATGAGGCGATCGGTGTGTAAATACTTATATTTATAGGGTTTAATCTGGTTGTGCCAATGTCAGATATCATCGAAGGGTTGGCGTTGCAGCCATATACTTCTTGGAGGCCGCCGGGAACCTCATGCCGCCTGAATGGTCCATTTGCGAGAGGCGTCTCGCATGGCCCGCCATTAGCATAATGGCAGCCCCCCGAAGAATGCAGGCAGAAGCTATCCAGGTCGAAGGGAAACTGGCTTTGCAGAAATATTTTAAAATGAATCCTTCATACTCTTGGACTCACAGGTAAACTAGGCGCTGCGGTGAGGCGGGGTCAAGCCTTGCGGAGGATTCAATGAGCCAGGATTCGTCGGGAGGAAAAGCAGCGCAAGATCCACAAGGAGCGAGATTCCTTTCTGCTGCCGCCACGTTCTTCCTGGGCTTGATCCTTTACTTGGGCCTCCCGCGCCTGGCACCTGTACCGGACGCCGGGCTTTTCGCCGGCCGATCGGCCGGATCCAGTCTGGCCCCGGCCGAATCTGTTCGAGCTATTACGCCCGCGTACACAACAACTTCAGCCAAAGCGAATTCGGATGCCGAAGCGCGGCGGAAAGCTGATTGGGTTGGAGGGCTGCACCTTTTTGCCATATTTGTCGCCACCATCGTAGGGATTATTGCCAGAACCGCGCCCATGGGGGCTGTGGCCATGATCGGCATTACGGCTACCGTGCTGACCGGGACCTTGAGCATCACCGAAGCGATGAGTGGTTTCTCCGACGTGGTGATCTGGCTCATCGTTCTGGCCTTTTTTATCTCCCGCGGATTTATCAAAACCGGTTTGGGCGCGCGCATCGCCTATACCTTTATGGCTGTCATGGGCAGAAGGAGTTTGGGCCTCAGCTACGGCCTGGCTGCCACGGATCTTATCTTATCCCCCGCAATCCCAAGCAACACTGCCCGAGCTGGGGGCATTGTGATGCCCATCATGACTTCGCTGGCCAGGGCTTACGGCAGCCATCCCAGCGGCACAAGCGCCCGCAAGCTGGGATCTTTCCTGACGCTCACGGCCTACCAGGTGAATTGCATTACCAGCGCTATGTTTCTGACGGCCATGGCTGCAAATCCGCTTGCCCAGAAGCTGGCCGGGGAACTCAAGGTGACTATTACCTGGAGCGAATGGGCGATCGCAGCCATTGTGCCCGGTATCGTTGCCCTTCTCGTTGTCCCCTTTCTGATGTACCAGCTTCATCGCCCGGCCATTACTGAGACGCCGGAAGCGGTGGAGATGGCGAAAGGACATTTGCGCGACCTCGGCCCCATCAAGCGGCAGGAATGGATAATGCTGGGGGTTTTTGCATTATTGTTGATCTTGTGGATTTTCGCCGGCCGGTTGGGTGATCTCAATCCGACCACGTCCGCTTTGGCGGGGTTGACGGTGTTGCTGCTGTCCGGGGTGCTTACTTGGGATGACATTAAGGCTGAAACCGGCGCCTGGGATACGTTAGTGTGGTTCGCAGCCCTGGTGATGATGGCTGGTTTCCTCAACAAATTTGGTATGGTGCCCTGGTTCAGCAAAACCATGGGCGGCATGGTGGCCGGCATGGGTTGGGTCGCGGCCTTCCTGGTGTTGGCTCTGGTATATTTTTACAGCCACTACTTCTTTGCCAGCAACACGGCCCATGTTGCGTCCATGTACGCAGCCTTCCTCGGCGTATCTGTTGCGGCCGGTGCGCCACCAGCGCTCGCGGCGCTGGTTCTTGCCTTTTTCAGCAATCTCTTCGCTGGAATGACTCACTACGGGACAGGTCCGGCACCCGTACTTTTCGGCACAGGATACGTCGACGTCGGAACCTGGTGGCGCGTGGGACTGATCGTTAGTGTCGTGAACATCGTCATCTGGGTCGGCTTGGGAGGAATGTGGTGGAAGATGTTAGGACTCTGGTAGGGGCGGATCGCGTCATTCAAGGTTCCTGAGGAATTGGGCTTTGCCTACCCCTAAGGATTTCTGCATCAGCCGTGCCGCGTTTTCCCTTCAAGCGGATAGAATAAATGTACTGGGAGTCAGGTGCAAATTTCCTATCGCTTCCCATCGCTGCTGCCTGGCAATATGATATCGCAAATTGCACTTACGAAATGCGATCGGCAGGATGTATTCAAGGATCAAGGGAGGGAACCGGAATGTACCTCTTTATGGCCTCTGTGGCGCTTTTTTTGTCGTGTGGCCTGCTATCGGCTGCTCAGGGCACCTCGGACACGAATCTTGACAAAAACGCCGCCGGCGATTTTGTCCGAGCGCATGTCGAAAAAACCGGTGCGCCGCCGTTCACGCTTTCTTATGGCGGAAAGCCATTTGAAGCAATTCTGCCAAACTTGTCTGTTTCGACCGATACGGAAACCAATTCGGGAAAAGCCATTAAGCGGATTATGTATCTCGATCCTGCAACCGGGCTCCGACTATCAGTTACCTATACGCTTTATTCCGATTTCCCCGCGGTAGAATGGGTTATCCGCTTCAAGAACACATCAAAGTCCGATACGCCGGTCCTGGAAGGAATCCAGGCGTGTTCCGTGGCGTTGGATGGATTCGCGGACGGTCCCGTGACGATGTACAGGTCACGGGGCAGCAATGCAGATCGGTCGGATTTCGCTCCCCTCAAGGATATTTTGGACACTCCGAGAGAAATTCGCTTCGGCCCAAACTCCGGCCGCTCTTCGGATACCATAGCCCTGCCATTTTTCAACCTGGCTGCTGCTGATCACGGCGTGATGGCTGCCATAGGCTGGAGCGGGAAATGGTTTGCTTCGGTCAAGCGCACCGATCGGGCAAGCCTGGTGCTTGCAGCCGGTATGGATAAGACACATTTCATCTTGCGGCCTGGAGAAGAGGTACGATCGCCTTCCATCGCCTTGCTTTTCTGGAAAGGAAACGACCGCCTGGCCGGCCACAATCTCTTCCGCAGGTTCGTATTGGCCCACCATACACCCAGGCCGCAGGGATCTCCCGTGGACCTTCCTCTCAGCCACGGCATAGGATTTGGCGGCCCTTTCCCCTGCAATGAATACGTCTGCGCCACTGAAAGTGCGGCATTGGCTAACATCGATCGCCTCAGGCAGTTTGGGATCGATCCCGAAGCATGCTGGATCGATGCCGGCTGGTACGAAACCATCACGGGAAAATGGTGGCAGGGGGTCGGGAACTGGACCGTCAACCGCGCCAACTTTCCCCGAGGGTTGCGCCCCGTGGCCGATGCCGCCAAATCCTGGGGCAAGGGATTCGTGCTCTGGTTTGAGCCGGAGCGGGTCTACGAAGGCACACGCATCGATCAGAGCCACCCGGAATGGTTAAAGGCGCTGCCCGGCAATCCCAACCGGTTGTTCAACCTTGGAGAGCCGGCGGCATTGAAGTGGATGACGGATCTGATTTCAAGCTTCATCCAGACCGAAGGAGTCACGATTTATCGGCAGGATTTCAACTTCGATCCCCTGCCTTATTGGCAAAGCATGGATGCTCCGGACCGGATAGGTATCGCCGAGATGAAGCATATCGAAGGACTCTATACTTTCTGGGATGCGCTTCTCGAGAAAAACCGCGGATTACTCATCGACAATTGCGCCTCCGGCGGCCGTCGAATCGATCTCGAGACCATTGGCCGGAGTGTGCCGCTGTGGCGCACCGATTACTCCTATTTCGAACCGAATGGCTATCAATGCCACACTTATGGTCTTCAGCAGTTTCTGCCCTGCAGCGGAACGGGAAATAACAATCCCCAGAAGTACTATTTCCGGAGTTCCATGAACGGCGCGGTCGTTATGGCATGGGAACTCAATGGATCCTTTAACCTTGGGCAAGCGCGAGAGGCTATAGAGGAATTCAAAAACCTGCGCCCTTACTTTTATGGAGATTTCTACCCATTGACGGACTATTCAACCTCGGATGAAGCCTGGGTGGCCTTTCAGTGGGACCGACCCGAACATGGGGATGGCATTGTAATGGCTTTCCGACGGCCGAGGGCGGTTACGTCTTCCCTGACGGTGCGCCTCCACAACCTCGAGGGGGCCGCGAATCACGAAGTTCATTTTGACGATTATGGAATTACTCTTTCCAGAAGCGGACGCCAATTGACGGAGGGGCTCACGATCAAGATACCCGAGGCACCCGGCTCACTTCTGATCCGATATCGACGCGCTCCTTAGCCCCGATTATTTGTGGATTTTTCCTGCGACTCCATATCGTCGTTGCTCTGGGATTCGCATAGATCCAAGGCTTTCAGGACTTCAGACAGCTGTCTTTGCGGTTCGATCTCTCGGATACGCAGCATTCGTGTGACCGTGTTTTTCTCCATCGGCTGTTCCTGCATGACGAGGAGGATCCGTGCTTCGCTCTCGGACAGCTGCACTGCATCCAGCAACGTCAAGCCAACACCAATCCGGGTGTCAAAACCGCGACGGCGCAATAACAAGGCCAAACTCCCAAGTTCCTCCAGGGCCAAAAACCGTGGCTGCCTCAGCGGTTCAGGGCGGATCCGTAATAAGGGGCCGATATTGAATCGCTCAAAGACCGGGAAAAAGCTTATATATTCACCGCCGGAGATGTTGTGTCCCAAGTCAACCGACTCGCCATCGACCAGCGAAATCTCGACGCTTGCCGCCGGCACTTTCAGGATCTTCAGAAGAGTCCGGAGGGTGTTTATCCCATCCGCCGGCATCTCGAAACGGCGCTTACGCCTGTCCTCCCGTAGGAAATCATTTAATTCTTCATAAAAACGGACATCGATTACTGCAGTCATAACTCTGACACCATGTTTGCTGCATGCCGAGTTATCCAATAACTCCCCTGGGCTCTTCTGTCCGGGAACTCAGGCATTCGCGGGAATCGGCGGTGAAAGCACAAATCCCAGGGGTTGAAGGATATCCAGGACGTTATAGTAAACCCATTCCTCGACGATTTTTCCTTCGACTATTCTGTCGACCGCGGCACCGGCAAGCCTGATGACCTTGCCAGTTGGCGGTACATCGCCCATGGGGGTGCGGAATGTGCCCGTGAATGTCCCCCACATCGCAAAAATCCATACGATCCTGTCCCCTTTGATGTACATGTCATCGAGCGAAAATTTCAGATCCGGGACGGCTCGGTGAGTTGTCGAGTATTGTGCGATGAGTGCATCCAGACCATGTATTCCACCGGGTTGGCTTGGATCGTGAATGAGAACGTTGGGAGAAAAGATCTTTTCCAGCAACAATAGATTGGCTTCGTTCCTGGCTTGAAGGTACCAATCTCCGATCGTTTTAGCCTGCTCTTCAGTCAAGAGGTCATTCATACGCCGCTCCTTCTCTGAGGTTAATTGAAAATAAGCACGTTGAACGCTTTAAATTGATTCCCAGCTACGAGGATTTATGCTGGAATCAGAACAGCGATAAAAACCTTTCTCCTGTTTTTGGAGCTTCGTCATGCATGCAAAACTATCAGTTGCCACTATCCTGCGAATCGGTCTTTCACTATTTATTATCGCATGCCTGTTTCCGCTGCAGGCCAGCAAACCTTCTGTTATCGACAAGAAGCCCTGGATCGAGACTCGCGGCATTTATGGTGGCATCCCGACTGAATTACTCCAGGCCGGCAAATCACTCCGGGATTATGGGGTCAATGCCATTTTTATCGGGTCGGGCGGCATAAGCCGCGAACGCATAGAGCAGGTGCACTCCCAGGGGGCGCGTTTGTTTGCTGAGTTCAATTCGATGCACGCTGCCGAATTTCTGAAAGACCACCCGGATGCATCACCGGTCGGCGCAGACGGACAAATCGCCCCGCCGCCCGACGGCTGGCAGGGAATCTGCCCCACACATCCCGGCTATCGAAGAAACCGGATGGACGCTTACGAGAAGCTCTTGCGCGATTTTCCTGTAGACGGAATATGGCTCGATTACCATCATAGCCACGCGAATTGGGAGCGAGCTCAGCCGTTACTCCCGGATACCTGTTTCTGCGATCGCTGCATTTTGCGATTCCAGAAGGATACGGGAACGGTGCTTCCGACTGAATCCATTGAGGCGCGAGCCGGGAGGATTCTCCGGGAGCACCGGGGAAGTTGGGTGCAGTGGCGCTGTGATGTTTTTACGGATTGGGTTCGCGAATACAGAGCCATTTTGGATCGCACGAGGCCCCATGCGCTTCTGGGAACCTTCCACTGTCCCTGGACTGAAGCGGATTTCGAGGGTGCGCTCAAAGCCAAGCTGGCCATCGACCTGAAAGCCCAGGCTCGATATCTTCATGTATTCAGTCCGATGCCTTACCACGCCCGTTTCGGACATGCTTCCGACCCGGCCTGGATTTCTAGTCAAATCCAATGGCTCGGCCGCCACCTCGGGTTCCGGGGAAGTCCGGAGGAACGCATAAAAATATGGCCTATTATCCAAATCTCGGACTGGGGCGAGAGCGTTCCTGTGTCGCAGGTGCCTGAGGCTCTCGACCACGGGACCACCCCTCCCGCCACGGGTGTCATGGTGTTTGCCTGGGGATCATTACGAGGGCAAGCCGCCAAGGTTGAAGCGCTGGGGCGTTTTTATCGGGCTATAGGGGAATAAGGCCCACCGCCTGCCTTTCCGGCAAATCTGCAAAAGGCTTTAAGCTGAAGGGTTCCTTGCTCTACAATCTTCGTCGAGGAAGCCGTCGGGGGAAAAGAGGGACTCATGGTATTTGGCAACGCAGAATTGCGTGTTCACCAGATAGACGGATCGTCGCAGACCATCCCGATCGACAACGCCAAACGCCTCCTACTGGGACGGGAGCCGTATTGCGACCTGGTGCTGAAGCGCGGGAGCGTTTCTCGTGAACATGCCTCGCTGCAGCAGATCGACGGCAGTTATATTCTCGAAGATCTGAACAGCAAAAATGGGACCTTCGTGAATGGGGAACGGATTCAGCGACAGGTGTTAAGGGATGGGGACTTCATCACTCTCGGTTTGAACGAGGATGTCAGCATCCATTTTGTGCTGGAAGCGCTGACTGCCGATGTAGGCATGACCGCCGTCGGCTACGACTTTAGCAAGGCCAGCCTGAACGATCTCGCAAACCTAAAGCTGCTCATTGAGATCAACAAGACCATTTCCAGCTCTCTGAATCTGGAGGAGGTGCTTGATATCATCCTTCAGGGAGTCCTGCAGATCTCTGCCGGTCAAAGAGCAGTAGTGTTGCTCAAGGACGAGCACGGAACACTCCAGAATGCATGTCAGAAACTGGCAGGCTCTGGCGTCCCCTCCGATAAAGTCCGCATCAGCGCCAGCGTAGTTTCGCAGGTGCTGGAAAAGCGAAAACCGCTGTTACTCCATAACCTCGACCTGGCCCCGGAACTCAAAAGCAAGGAAAGCATTCAGCTGCAGTCCTTGGAAAGCGTTGTTGCGATTCCTCTGTTCTTTTCGCCCGCTTTCATCCGTCGCACGAACCGGCCGGATGATCTGCTCGGATTTCTGTATGTGGATAGCCAGGTCGTGCGCAAGGTGTTTTCAGAGCAAGACGTAGAATTGCTTACCGCTTTCTCGGTCCAGGCGGCCATCGTTCTCGAAAAGGCAATCCTTCACCGCAGCCTCCAGGAGAACTATATCCAGATGGTGGGCTCCCTGCGGATGGCGGTGGAAATCAAGGATCGATACACGGGAGGCCATTCCCAATTGGTGGCCAAATTCGCGCTTACTATCGGGGAGGCGCTTGGGCTTAATGAACAGGAATGCGAGAAGCTGGTCTGGGGCGGAATGCTGCACGACACGGGGAAGATCGGAATCGATGAGGCCGTGCTGAACAAGCCCGGACGCCTCAATCGCGAAGAGTATGAGGCGATCAAGATGCATCCACAATACGGTGCGCAGATCCTGGAACCGGCAGACTTCATGCAGGATGTCGCTGTCATTGTCCTGCAGCACCACGAACGTTTGGATGGCGGAGGATATCCAAACGGCCTGGTTGGGGATCAGATTTCTCAGGGCGCCCGCATCGTCGCGGTGGCAGATGTCTTCGAAGCCCTTACCGCGGATCGATCCTATCGACCGTCGATGCCTTCGCAGGAAGTGGTTGCGCTCATCGAGCAGGACGCTGTCTCAAAAAAGCTGGATCCTGCAGCGGCGAATACCCTCCTGAGGCTGTACCGGGAAGCAGGCTTTGACAAGGGGCGTATTCAGCCATCCACGCCGGCCATGCAGGCGTTGTGGCAGAGATGCACGGAGAAATAGGGCCCATCCTCCGCCGACGCATGACATTCCCACTACAGCAGGCCAGCGCCATCCCCCTCTCGCTGCAGTCCAGATTTGAGGAGAGCCGTAAGCTCCCCGATCCGAGCTGACTGGCCTGTGCTCGCCGACACGTCCATCGTTTCCCAGGGGTCCTCTTTCAAATTGAAAAGCTGAATCCTTATCTTTCCGCCACTCATGTAGAAGATGAGTTTCCAATCGCCCTGCCGCAGGGCGCGCTGAAAAGTGCGATAGCCGAAACAGAGCGTGGCGCGAACAGCTCTTTTTTCGCCGGCGATGACAGACGACAGGTCTGGTCCTTGAACGGATGAAGGGACAGGTACCCCGGCGAGACTGCAGAGTGTCGGGTAAATGTCCTGGAGATAGCAAAAGGCATCAGCTGTTGCACCACTCGGAATCCCGGGACCACTGAAAATCAGCGGCTGATGGATGCTATGCTCATAAAGACTCTGTTTGCCCATCAATCCGTGCTGTCCCAGCGCCAGGCCGTTATCGCCGGCAAAGACAACGATCGTATGCCGGCCCTGCCCTGTCTCTTTGAGGACTCCCAGGACACGGCCGATCTCATGGTCCAGGTGACTCGTGATGGCATAATAATCCGCGAGGTGCCTCCTTATTTCCTCGGGCTTCCGTGGGATTTTCGCCAGCAGTTCATCCCTGACCTTCAACTCCCCGTTGTCAAACGGATGCTCGGGTAGGAAGTTTGGGGGGAGCGGAATCTTGTCCGGATCATACATGGCGCGGAATTGCTCGGGCGCCTGGCGCGGATCATGCGGAGCTTTGTAAGCGACATAGGCGAAAAACGGCCGTTTCCCGTCATGGTTGCGCAGGAATTCGATAGTGCCATCGCTGAAAATTTCACTGTCGTGCTTGTTGTTGTTCTGAATCACCGCGGATTCTGGATAAGCTCCCGATGGGTCAAATGGACGGAGAGGGGCGTTGAAGTGATCGGACATGCCGCCGAGGAATATTTTCCCTCCCGATTCGAATCCCCTGCGGAGCGAGTCTTTATCTTGATGCCATTTCCCCGTAATGAAGGTTGCATAGCCGGCCTGACGCAGCGCTTCAGGGAGCATGACATGCTCGGTAGGAATGATGCTGCCTTCTCCCTGCAGCCGGAACAGCCCTCGACCCGTCAGCATCATCGAACGGCTTGCGACACAAACCGCACCGCTTGTGCCTCCCATGATATAGGCGCGCCTGAACGAGGTGCCTGATGCGGCTAACCGATCCAGGTTCGGAGTCTGCAACTCGGGGCAGCCGAATGCGGCGACATCGGAGTAACGCTGATCATCGGTGAATAAAAACAAGATGTTGGGCTTTTTGCGCTGCGGCGTAGCCATGGCTGGAAACGGGATGGGTGCGGCCATGGAAGCTACGGCTGTACCCATGGCCCGCAATAGAGCACGGCGTCCGGTCCGGATGGGCATATCTCAACTCCTTTGACAAGGATACCATCCTGAGTCGCTTCCGATGGAGCGCAATTCATTCATTGAATCGGGATTGAAACAAGCTTCCCCTCGGGAAACATGATGTTGAGACCGGCTGCTGCAAAGGGTGAGCTGGAGGCAAGGACTACAGAGCCCTGAAACGTCTCCCTTGACGGTACGATTAGGGTTGGCGCTGATTGACCGAGCGCCATTTGCCAGAGGAGTCTGCTGATCCGCTCAAGTGGCCGGATCCTGATTTCGAAATTGCTTGGTACCCCAAGCTTGGCATTCTCTCCCGATGCTGCATGGATCGTGACTTTCACGGTGAGGGGCTCCGTTGATGAGGGATTGACGAGGGCAAGCGCCGTCTGGCGGTAGGAGTTCAACGTGACTGGCAACCGAAAGGCCAAGGCCGGAGCTATTGCTGCAACTTGAGTGCTCGAGAGTTTTTCGCTCGAGGGACGGTTGCAGACGAGCAGGCAGGGTGCGGGAGGCGCCGATACCAGGGTAATTTCTGTGGATGCCAAGATTGGGGCGGATCCCTGCCAGCGAAGGCTGGCCCATCCGTCATGGAAAAGCAAATCAGGAGAAGTGAACTGCAGATATTCTGCATTCGGATCGAGGCTGACCGTCATTTTGGACGGCGGCGGCGCCAGGGGCGAGCAAAAAACGCCCCCGGGAGCACCATTGTTTCCATAAACCTGTAGCGTAGCGCCGAGATTTTCGGCCGTGGTGTTCAGGACGGTGAAAATGGTCTGATAATGAAGCTTTTCAGCAGAGGCCCCGTTGACGACAATCGGAAAAATGACTTCCCGGCTCGAAGAGGCAGGCTCCACCACGAAGCTCGTCCGCAGAATGTCGACACTGGCTGTGGCACCCTGCGCGTAATGCACGGCAACGAGATCATAATTGCCGGCAGGAAGCCTGCCGATGCTTCCTGCAAGCGACCAGGGCATGAGAGATTGAGTACAAATTATCCCGGGATTCGAGGTTTCAATCCGCACCACTGCCTGTTCGATGAGAACCTTGGGGGATTGAGGCACGCATCCATCCCTCCATACCCCACTGAGCGTGAAAGTGATTTCGTCGCCGGCCGCCGGCTTCTGGGGGTTGAGAGCGATCTGGCTGCTCAAGCCCTGCGCGTGGAGGGGATCAGGGGCCGCACCAGACAGCAGGAGGAAAAGAGCGGTGAAAACGATGTGAGCCCAGAGGGATCCGTGACTTGAAAATAATTCCCTTTTCATGGCGCGCCTCTCCATGATTTTATACCGAGGCAGGGTGCTCTTTTGATCGAGAAAAGCAACCGTGGCCAGGACAGGCGGCCGAACTCCATAAGTGTCCCTGGATTCCAATATAAAATGCACGGGTTTGCCGCGGTTCCGGCACACAGACCGGGAAGTGGTCGTGCCCAGCCGCTGGCGCCGCGGGCTGCCCATAAGATGGGGAGCAACCCTACCCAGGCGATTATGGGCAGATCAAAAGGAGGAAAACCGAGAACGATCCCGGCTCCTCCCGCGATTGCGGCAGCATAATGCCAGAGCCATCGAGCAAGCCGCCTGCCCTTCGCTGGTTGGGCAGTAGCGAAGAAAGCTCCAGAAGAGGCTGGAGATTCATCTGTCATGGAGAATCGGTGATCCACTCTGCGGCAACCGAGAATCGCCTCCGGATCGTTCGATCCTTAGCTGTGGCAACTACTTCAACGGTCCACCCCATTCTGTCCGGCGTGCCCGACTGGAGGGTGAAAGCCTGGTCCAGAGAGATTTTGGCTTGGCGGCCATCGGAAGTCGGCGTAATCGCAACGGTCGGCGGTTGGCTGGGCACAGTCGTTCTCTCTTGAATAACTTTGCCCAGAAGATCCCTTGTGCTCCAGGTAACTCTGCCGACGGCTGAGGCCGTATATTGGTAAGGCTCGGTTGTTGGGTCATTTGTCACTGAAACAGTGCCTTCCGTGTGAAGAGCGTAGCTGGAAAAGGATGATGTCAAACTTGACGAAACGTTGGTGAGCTGCAATGTCGCCGGTGTCAGGCGGAGCGTGAGGAGGCCAGTAATATGACCCTCTTCAGTTTGGGCTGTTACATGAACGGGAACCTCCAAGAATCCATGATCCACAGCGGCGCCTCTGTCAGTCGGAACCGAGTCGGATGCCACAACAGTGATCGTTGCTAAACTGGAGTTTACCGTTGGATTAATTGTTATCTGCTTCACAATATCCTGCGGGACGGGATCTACATTCCATGCTGTCGCTAAAGTCGGCACATTGTTGATAAACAGATATACCTGCACGCTGCCTGTCTGCCCGGGCGAGAGCTGCAGCACCCCGGAATTGCTGAAATCAAGACGATTCGAATCCTCTTCGCCGCATCCCGCTATGAGTATTACGATGAAGGAAATCCCAATAGCCGCTGCGGCCTTAAGCTGATTTCTTTGGTGGTCGCTGCGCATGGATGTTTTCCGCAACAAAAAGTGTACGGTTCAAGGAATGGTGACTCGAAGACTCGTCCCCGTTCCGGAAATCCCGGCAGGGGCGGATTGAATTTCGGCCGAAAAGCCGTAGGATTGACCCGCAACAACGGAGGTCTTGATTGGCAACCCGCTGAGCTGCATCTCACCCCGAACCGGATATCCATACGATAACGGTGTTCTCGATTCAAAGGCTAGCGAATAAGTCAGGCTAAGGCCTTTGATCGTGCCCGAGATTTTCTGAATCGTCAGAGTTCCATAAGCCGCAGTAGTATCCTTCGGTGCGATGGTTAAAACCGCAGTGCCTGTTGCCGACGATTTTACCAGCAGGTCGTATTCCTCGACATCGCTGCTGCCCGTCCCGCCGGTGATTGTGTAAGCCCCAACCTTCTTGCCCGCGGCCAGACCGGACAAATCGCGATCCACGTTGAACATGTCGATACGGAAGCCCTGCAGGGCAAGTTGTCCTGCACCCTGGTTCAGGATAAAGGTGAACGGAAGCTCTGGGCCGGCGCCGGTAGTCTGCAGCCGGAGCGACGGGGCAAAAATGCTTTTCAGGTAGTATGCGTTTCCATAGCCTTTCCCATTATCAACTTGCACCGTTCCATCTCCAAAGCCGCTCGGGAGGGTAACTGTGAGACTGTTCGCGCTCACCGAAAGAGGATCCCAGGTAAATACACCCCCTTCCGAGGCCAGGAAGCGGATTTTGGGAGCGCTGCCCAAATTGGATCCGGCCAGCGTCATCACGGTTCCGGTCCGGGCAGTAACGGAGATATGCCGGTTATATTCGCCAACGATGAATTCTGGGCAAGGAAAGTGACTGGTTGCACCACCTTCCACTGCATCGGCACACTGTCTTCATCGACCTTGGTCGAAGCAGATCCGAATATGGTGGTCACGTTAATGTTTCCCGGAGCGGCGGGAGCCACGAAAAGATCGCTGCGGACAAATAGGTCCATATCTAAACCGATGTTGCCATTCCAACTGCCCGGGCTTAGGTTCTTCGATGTCAACTCCAGAGACAGCCGCCGCCGGCGGTGCCCTGGATTCTTCCCGACAATTGGATCTTGCTGCTACTCGAAACGCCCAAGCTCGAGGCGGCGGAGCTGAAACCCAAGCCGTCTGTTAAACTCGTCAGGCTTAGCTTGAGAACGCCGCCGGTAAAGGAACCATAGTTGTCGAGCACGAACACACCGTAGCCGATTTCATCTCCTATCTTGCGGCCGGTGGTTTTCAGGCCCATTTCCGGCGCCGAAACCTTAATGGAAGCGACCGACAAGTCATCCCAGTGTTGATGGATGCGCCAGCGAAATGCAGGGGCAGTCCCCGCGAGATTCTGAACCGGTTCGATGATGGATTGAGGAGCAAAGCCGTGAACATGCCGCAGCGTCGGAACCGAGGTGAGCTTCTCATCAATAGATCGCAAGGACAGTGGGATGATTGCCGACGTGCCGCCACTGGCAAACGTGATCATTCCTTCGAATTCGTCGATTCCCGCAACGTTGGGAAACAGTTGCCCGATAAACAGTGCCCGGTGTTCTCTGACTTTCAGATTGAAGCTGGTGGTGGCCTTTGAAACACCGGATTTGTCGAGAAGGCTCATGGAGACGTAGGCGCTCTGATTGTCTTCGCTCGGATTTGCGATGGCGATGCCGGTGTCAAAGAAACGAAGCCCGTCGGTGATCAAATTGAAACGTGTGGTTGGAGTCGCGGAAGATACTCCCACCTCCGTCAGCAGGGAGCCCGTGTCGCTGAAGACCTGGAACATGGCGGACCCACTGATCGGCTGATCCATTTTCACCCTTGCCCACCCGACACGAGCGGCGCCGGCGCCGCTTGTAACCAGGCGTTTCACGCCGCCGCTGCTCAGATTGTAGTCAAAGGTCGCGGCCGTTTTTCCTTCGATGGTGACGTTCATCGGCGTGGTATCCGAGTTGAAGAATTCCACGGTTGCGTTGGCGGCTTTGCCGGTATTGTTGAAAAGAAAAATGCTGGTGGTGTAGCGCAACTTGTTGAGCAGGCCGTCGGCCACCTGGGGAAAGTAAAGCCGATTTCTGAAAGTACCCGCGGGTGGGGGAATCACCATCGGAAGGGTCGTCATTTGATCGCCGGTGATTCGCAGTGTAATACCGCCGAATTTCCGGTTGTCTACCGAGCTGATCACCATGGACCCTTCGAACTCCTCAATGCCGGCGATTTTCGGATAAAACTCGGTCAAAAATCGGGCTATGTGCTCGCGAGGCCCCAGTCTCAAATTCATTTCGCTGATTTTCTTGCCTGTCGGGTCCATCAACTCCAGGAGCAGATTGTTGGGATCAACCGAGCTCGGATTCACCAGTGCCAGGCCGGTATTGGTACTCGGACCCAGGGTGTCGGAGAAGATGGTGAATTTCGTCGCTCCAATCGACTCAGAAATCCCGACATCGCCATATACCCTGCCGGAGGCATCGCGAATTTCGAAACCTGAGGTGCATTCAAGCGGCTGATCCGACAGGATAAGTGCCCACCCGACCTTCAGGTCCCCATCGCCCTTCGTTCGAAAGCGGCCCTGGGAGCCCTTGGCAAGTGAAAAGGGGAATGCGGATGCGAAGGTTCCGTTCAGAGTGAGGCTGAGAGGGTTCCCGGAGTTGTCATACAGTTCGATCTGTCCCGTAACGTCATAAATGGAATCATTCACAATCACAAACGTGGTTTGATAGAAGCGATTGGAGCCCGCGAGCGTGCCGTCAGCGATTTGGGAAAATATCGTCCGGCCGCCCTGCCCGTGGCTGCATAGCCCGCCGGAAGCGCAAAATTCCTTCGCGACGGAGGCCGGATCGCCGGGTTCTGTTGAGGCAGTCCAAGATCGGGTACCGGCAAACCTGCTTTCGCCATGCGAGCAAGGAGATGCGAGAAAAGGGTCGGTAGCGTTCCTGCAAGAAGCCTTGCAGGGATCGGGAAATGGATCGCGGCGTTGACCGCGTTAGCTATCAGGGCGAATCCGAAAAGAAGTACGCCAAATATCAGGAAGAGTTTCCGAATGGCAAGCATAAGCATGGCTCCTGCATTTGCCTGGAAATATGAGAGCATCCTAAGCTAAATGAGTTGAATGCTGCAAGCTAGATATGAGTGTATGTGGTGATCCACCTTGCCAAACGGTGCGGCAGGGAGACGCCTGGACACTTTCTTTAGAGAGCGCCATCGCAAGTTGAAATAGAAACCTGCAAAGATCTCCATGCCGTTCTGCCCTTGTTCAGGTCAGGAGCTATCCAAATTCCACTATACGCGGCGGTTCGGGGAGGCTGGCGCATTGACGACCTCGCCGCTGTTGAGAGCGACCCTAGTCCGCGCCCCTCTTATTACCGTCGGGTTGTGATCGACGCTGGTAATGACTTGCGCAAATCGGTACTGGGAACCCTGTTGTACTTTTCCGAAGATGGCGGCAAAACCTTCGCTCAGAGCCGCGGCCAGCGCATCCACAGCGATTGTCGCGCCCTGTGGATCCATCCCGCCAATTCAGAACCCATGATAGCCGACACTGACGGGGGCATTCATTGGACCTATAATTCCGGCAGCGCCGGCGGCGGAGTGCGTCCGAGGGAATGCTGATCCGCTCAAGCGGCCGAATCCATTCCCACCCGATGTGAAGGGCTGCCCGCCTCCACAGTAATTATCACGCCTTGTGGACCAATCCCGCCAATTCGGAACATATAAGAGACGGTATCCACAGGGGCACTCATTGGACTTATGCTTCAGGCGGTGCCGGCCGCGGAGGGCGTCCAAGAGAGGACTAATTCACTTGTTCTCTCGAACCAGTTGCAGTAGAAGTGTCCGATCGATAACGCGGTGTACTGAAGAGGAGAAGAAAGCCTGCGAACGAACGGGCGGTCACGCATGCAAAGGTTGACTCAGGGCCGATTTTCGACTTGTATAAAACATGTTTTTGGGGCTTGTTTTTTTCCGGAGAGGCTGCAGGATCTATGAGATGTACTGGGGCAGAGGCTGTTTGGGAGTGTCTGATCCGCGAAGGTGTAGAGAGGGTTTGGGCCTATCCCGGGGGGGCAGCACTGCCTTTGTTTGATGCACTGAGCCGGTTCCCTCAGATTCACCATGTGCTTGTCCGCCATGAGCAGGCCGCAGCTCACGCCGCGGACGGTTATGGGAGAGCCACAGGAAAACCAGGCGTTTGCGTGGTTACATCCGGCCCGGGAGCGACGAATCTCGTTACCGGCATCGCCACTGCCATGCTGGATTCCGTACCCATGGTGGCGATTACAGCCCAAGTGGCAGACTCGGTCATTGGGACCGATGCCTTCCAGGAGATCAACATTACAGGGATCACCCTCCCCATCACCAAACATAATTACCTCGTGCGGAGCAGCAAAGATCTGGTGCACGCGCTTCGTGAAGCTTTTTTTCTTGCGCGTACCGGGCGCCCGGGGCCGGTTCTGGTTGACGTGCCCAAGGACATACTTCTCCGCGAGGGAGATTTCCACTTTCCCGACAAGATCTCGAGACCGGGGTACCGCCCGGTGGTTCGATCGGCGCCCTACCAGATCCAGCGCGCAGCCCAGGTATTAACAGGATCCCAGCGACCGGTGATTCTTGCCGGCCACGGAATTCACATCGCCTCTGCCTGGCAGGAATTGCGCAATTTCGCCGAGCGCCTGGATTCCCCCGTTGTAAGCACCCTGCTTGGATTGAGCGCTCTGCCGGCGGATCACCCCCTTGGGCTGGGGATGGCAGGGATGCATGGTGTGGCATGGGCCAACCTGGCGACGCAGAACGCCGATTTGTTGATTGCGCTCGGCATGCGAATGGATGACCGGTTTACCGGCAGTCTGCCGCATTTTGCGCCGCAGGCGAAGCTGCTTCATGTGGATATCGACCCGGCTGAAATCGGAAAACGAGTGGTCGCATCGGTTCCGATCGTGGGCGACGTCAAAATCGTCCTGGCTGCCCTGACCGAGGCCATTCCTCAGCAGGATCACCGCGGCTGGCTGGAAAAGGTCCATGAATGGCGAGAGAAGCATCCTCTTAGCCGGTCCAGCGAGGGAACCCTGCCTCCTCAGGAGGTTGTCCGCGCTTTGAATGAAGCCACGTCGGGGAACGGCATCGTGATCAGCGATGTCGGGCAGCACCAGATGTGGGTGGCACAACATTATCAATTCAACCGGCTCAACAGCTTTTTTACGTCGGGCGGATTGGGGACCATGGGATATTCACTTCCAGCTGCATTGGGAATCCAGACCGCCCACCCCGGGGAACCCGTCTGGGTTGTGGTCGGAGATGGAAGTTTTCAGATGAATATTCAGGAGTTGGCTACGGTGGTTCAGGAGCGGTTGCCGATCAAAATCATTATCATGGACAATGGCTACCTCGGAATGGTCCGGCAATGGCAGGAACTTTTTCATGGAGCCCGATATATTGGTACTCCGATCAGCGGCCCGGATTTTGTTCAGCTTGCCGGCAGCTATGGCATCCCCGCAATGCGAATCCACACGGCCACGGAACTCAAGCGGGCGATGGAGCAGGCCAGATCGACCCACGGTCCATTTCTGCTCGACTGCAAGGTGGACCGGGGAGAGAATGTTTATCCCATGGTTCCTCCGGGAACCAGCAATGCGGAATTCGTTGAGGATCCGCGGAGGACTCACGAAAAATGAGACACGTATTGGTGGCGCTGGTGCAGGACGAGCCCGGGATGCTGGCGCGAATGGGAAACCTTTTTGCCCGACGCGGATATAATGTTCAAAGTTTCACTGCCGGGTCTTCCGAGCTGCCGGGAATGACACGGGTAACGATCGTGGTTGAAGGGCCCGGCACCGCACTGGACCAGGTCGCCAAGCAGTTCCGTAAGCTGATCGGCGCTGTAAAAGTAGCCGATGTTACTTCAGATGGCGATCAGCTATCCTATGAAATGCTTCTGGTCAAAGTCAGGGTTCACTCCAAAAACAGACAGGAAGTGGTCAGCCTTGCGAACCTCTTCAAAGCACGTATCGTCGATGTTTCCACGACCACGCTTGTGCTGGAAGCTACCGGGGAACCGGATAAGCTCGACAAATTCATTCAGGTGCTGAAACCCTTCGGCATCAAGGAACAGGCGCGAACCGGGGCCGTGTATATGAGCCGTGGCGCAAAAGTTCTGAATCAGCGCCCGGTATCCATAGCCGACCGGAAATACCTCTCTGAAGATTAACCTGCCGGACTCCGCTGCTGCAGTTCCGCATAAATGGTTCTGTTGTGATGTTTCGATCCAGCCGAAATGAAAAGAGAGTCCTTTGAGAAGGGGGAAATATTGACTATGCCGGCAATCATCTGTCCCAAATGCGGCCATAGCCAGGCGGATGGGGTTGAATGCCATCGATGCGGTGTCATATTTGAGCGCTGCCGCTCGGCCTCAACCGCCCGGAATCCCAGATTCCCAGAGCCACGGGTTGCCGGGGCCCCAGCTGGACCAAGTCCGCTACGAAAACTGTACCGGGTCTTCCGATGGGCCTGTCTGGGTTTGTTACTGACAGTATTGGTCCTGATTCTCTGGCCGGCCCAGCCGCCCCGGATTCCAGTCAGCCCGGAAGCCATGCAGCGAGCCGAGGTAAAGGTCAGCGAATTTCAAGCCAGCGCAAGCCGGGGAAGAGCGTCCTCGATCGAGCTTGAGGAAGCCGAAGTAAATGGATGGATTGCGTCCAACCTCGCTTTGAAGAGCTCCACCAGTTCGATCTCAAGGGATCCTGCTTCTTCGGACGACGCGCGCATGGAGATTGCACGCAAAGCGATGAATCCCGGAACAGCGCCGCTGTCATCGTCGGAAGAGATCCGGTCCTCGATCAAGGATCTCCGAGTTGAATTAAAGGATGACAGCTTAAGCCTCTATGCTTCTTTCGAAGCTAATGGCATGCCTTTTTCCCTGGAATTGTCGGGACGATTGGCCGTGCAGGAGGGGTATCTGAGAATGGTCCCTCTCGCCGGAAAACTTGGCTCACTCCCCCTGACCGTTCCGGTTCTTGATGCTGCATTGAAGCGGATTTTTGAATCACCTGAAAACAGAGAGAAATTCCACCTTCCTCCGCAAATTCGCGATGTCCGAATCCAGAACGGGCGGCTTGTTATTGATTCTCGATAAATGGAACCCGATCATTGACTCTTCGTGTATACTTAAATTCAGGTAAATATGAACATGAAATGGCGGAGAATAGCGGCCGTTTTGATTGTGGTGGGACAGGTATCACTGTTCTTGCCCTCGCCCTCTGCCCTTTGCAATGGCCGTATGCCGGGCTGTTTCATGCAGGAAAAGACCACGGCGGATCATTGTTCCAAAAGTTCCGTGGCGGTCGAAACCCGTTGCCCCGAGTGCGTTCGGAAGAATGGCGATGATTCCATCGCCAACACTCCCAGTTGCACCTGCTGCTTGCATCAGAATAATCATTCTGAGGGCACCCCGCCGGAATCGGCGTATGATCCTGCTTCCTCTCGATCGGAACACAGGGCTTCATTGACGCAATCGGGCTCTGCATCCGAAACCGTGGGGAGATTTCTTGTCCGTACCGGCCGGGACGGAACTTCCGGCTGTAACGAAACCTCGATTCTGCAATTGTTGTCGCTCCTTCGAATTTGATTTCCCATCCATAGCTCTGCCTGGCTCTATTGCCCGGGACAGTATCAATTGATTGTGCCTTTCGCGGCATTTTCGCCGCTGATCCCCTGCAGATAATGTGTGCAGACGGAGAGCGGCAGAAGATCCGCACTCTATTCGGCGGGGAGGTTAATCCATGAACAGATATAAAAATTTGCTGCTCCAGGGAATGCTCTATGCCGGGCTGGTTGGGGCATCCCCTCTATATGCGGCGCTTTGCGTCTGGATAAACCCTGATAGGGATATCAAGAATTTTTTTCCCGGTGGTGACAGTTACATCACGGATACCAAGCGGTACTCCAAGGAGCAGGGTGCGCTCATTGAACAGCGTATCAACGCCCGGCTGGATCCGGACGAGAATGAGTTCAAGTTTTACAGGGTGAAGAAGCAGGGAAAGATCATCGGTACAGTGCTCACCCATCAAGCCCGGGGAAAATACGGCGCAGTTCAGACTGTTGTGGGCCTTGGGAATGATGACAGAGTCATCGGCGTCTATGTTCAACGTCACCGCGAGCCCGCCAATCTCAATAAAGAATCGTTTCTCAAACAGTTCCAGGGAAAAACCGCCAAGGATCCAATTGCGGTGGGCAAGGACATCGAGCCTCTCACCGACTCCGACAAATCCAGTGAAGCGGTGGCGTTTTCAGTGAAAAAAATCGTTACGGTTTACGACGTGCTCGGAAAATAGGGGAGTGGCAATGAAAAAAATCATAGTTGGGATTGCACTGGCTGTAGTGGTTGGGATCAGTTTCTGGTATTCGCTTGGCGGCGAAAGCGGCAAGGGGAATCTCTTCGGTCAGGCTCCGGGAGCTTCTGTACTGCCTATTTCGGAAATCCGCAGCCATCCGGAGAGATACGTTGACCAGGTGGTTACGGTCGAGGGCGAGATGACCCAGGAATGCCAGGAGACCGGTTGTTGGTGGTACATCAAGGATAAAGGTGGAGAGATCCGGGCCGACAGCTCCTCCGGCGGATTTGCGCTTCCGTTAAGGCAGCAGGGAAAGACTATCCGGACCAGCGGGAAAATCATCCGCCAGGAGGGCGGAGACCTCGAAATCGCAGCGCTGGGAGCTGCAATCCAGTAGGGATTACCCGAGGCAGCGGCCTCCATCACCCCTTTTCTGCGGAGATTTGTGTATGACTTTCTGGCGTCTGGCCTGGTGCAATCTGACTTTGCGCAAAGTGCGCACCGGTCTTACGGTGCTGTCCATTGCCATCGCCGTGACGGTGCTCTACACCCTTTTATCTTTCAACAAAGGATACTCGGCGTCGCTTCGGCTGCAACTGCAACAGATGGGTGTTCACATGTTGGTTGTGCCTCCTGGATGCCCGTTTGAAGCTGCCTCGCTTCTGCTCAAGGGCGGAAAGCCCCCGCAATACCTGAACGAAGCCGCTCTTACTCGAATCGAATCCATTCCGGGGATCCAAATCCTGGCGCCCGGATTCATGTCCGCCATCATGCGGGACGATCGCACCGACATCTACTACGGCATGGATGCCCGCACCGTCCGTCTCAAGAACTGGTGGCGGCTCAAGCCGGGAGGCAAATGGTTTGAAGACGGCCAGCAGGATGGAGTTGTGCTTGGTTCCGACGCAGCCGTCACGGAACTTGTGATAAACCAGCAGACGGATCCATTCAAGGCGGGGCAGGAGCTTTGGGTGCCGGAGTTGAACCGCGCTCTTAAAATCCTGGGCATCCTGGAGCCGACTGGCACCCAGGATGACGGTTTTTTTTACGTGCCTCTCAAGCTGGCTCAGGAAGTCTTCCGGCAGCCGGGAAAAGTCACGGCTGTTGCTATCCGGCTCAATGACCCTTCCCGTGCGAGCCAAATCGAGAGCCAACTTCAGAAGATTGATGGCGTGGAGGTCATTACCATGTCGGAACTGCTGGGAAGCCAGCAGAGGATGATGGAATCGGCCAAAATGCTGATTCTGTCGATTGTTGTCATTGCCATCGGGATATCATCGCTCGGAGTTCTCAACACCGTCCTGATGTCGGTTTTCGAACGGACACGCGAAATTGGTGTCATGCGTGCGACGGGCGCCAGCAGATCCCATATTTTCGCACTCATCTGGCTGGAAACCTTCCTCATGACAGCCGCCGGCGGAGCCGCTGGACTCGGGATGGCTTTGGCGGGTTCTAGAGTTATGGAGCGACTGGTGGTTGCTGCGCTCTCGAGTGTGAAATTCCTGACCGTGAGCTCACGCAGCCAACTGGCTACGTTCGACCTGCGCATCGTTGTTTTGACCATGCAATTCGTGCTTTTCATCGGTCTTCTGGCCGGGATCTATCCTGCCTATCGCGCCAGCCGTCAGGAGCCGATTGAGGCACTACGGAGCGAATAACGAAAGGAAAATCCTATGGAATATTGGCGGCTGGCAGTTAAAAACCTGCTGCGGCGTCGATCGCGGACACTCCTCACACTTCTGGGAATCGCGATTGCCATTGCCGTGCTTTATTCGCTGCAGGAGTTCCAGAGAGGCTATGAATCAGGCCTCCAGTCTGAAATGGACCAACTCGGAGCTCACATTATGGTGGTTCCCAAGGGTTGCCCTTACGAGGCAGCTACCATTGTGCTTCATGGGGGAAAGTGGCCCCGTTATATGGAGGAGAGTTATTTCAAACAGATTCAAGATGTGCCCGGCGTGAGCTTGGCGGCTCCCATCCTGATGGATGCCATGATCAACCCGGCCGCCAACGACAACAAAATCTTCCTTGGCATTACAGACCAGTATGGCAAGTTGCGGCCCAAATGGAGTATCCGGGGAAGGGAATTCTCCGGTCTTGAAAGTTCTGAAGTCATCCTGGGCTCCTCGATCGCTGAAAAGCTGGGATTGAAGGTCGGAGACCTCTTCCCATTGCGCCAGGATGCAGGAGGGCGGGCAGCGGGGAAGCATGATGCAGATCTTGGAGTCGTCGGCATCCTCGATCGCACCAATAGCCAGGACGACGGATTCATCTTTATGCCGCTTCATACCCTGCAAAAGGTTTTTGAATTGCCCGGGAAGATTGTAGTTGTCCTGGTCCGGGCCCGGAGCATAGATCCCGCCGCTTTGGATCAGGTAACCGCCGGGCTCCGGGCATTGGGCGGCAACATGAATATCTTTCCGCTTTCGGAGCTGTTGAACAATGCCGCTCAATTGATGCAGGTGACCCGGGTATTTGTGCTGGCCATCGTTTTTGTCGCCATCGCCATTGGCTCCACCGGGGTGCTGAACACCATTCTGATGACTGTTTTTGAGCGCACGAAGGAAATCGGGATGATGAAGGCTATCGGCGCCAGTTCGGGTGATATTTTCATGCTGATCTGGGCTGAAACCGTGATTCTTTGCACCGCCGGGGGATTGACCGGGATCGCACTGGCAATAGCCAGTGCCCGAGGTATTGAATGGTTTCTCCGCATGGCCCTGGCCTCGCAGTTTTCGGCCCTGCCTGCAACCACACTGATAGGAATTTCGCCAGGAGTGGTGGCGGTCTGTGTCGGGCTTTCGGTGGGCCTGGGAATGCTGGCGGGTTTTTATCCAGCCTGGCGGGCCAGCACCCTGAAGCCGATTGAAGCCATCCGAGGAGCAATCTAAAGGAGATAGGGTGTGAGCGATCCAGCATTTGCGGTTGCCAGGGAGATGGAAAAGCCGCCAGCCGTTGCCGCGCGCCTTCAGGGCGTCAGCAAATCTTACCACCGTGGAACCATCGAGGTCCCGGCGCTCAGGGATATAACACTGGAACTTGCCGCGGGAAAGTTTTACTGCGTCCTGGGCCCGAGCGGGGCTGGCAAAACAACCTTATTGAATTTGCTCGGAGTGATGGATGTGCCGACTTCAGGGACACTGGAGGTTGACGGCTGCACAGTTTCTAATGCGGACGGTGTACGACTGCCGGAAGCAGCGCGCGACCGCCTGAGGCGGGAAAGGGTTGGTTTCATCTTCACGGAGTTTTTTCTCATGAGCACGTTGACCGCCCTTGAAAATGTGCAAATGCCGCTCCTCTGGACCGGCCGGCAAGACCCGTGCTATGCCTCCGAGCTGCTGGAGCGCGTCGGGCTCGGCCACAGGCTTGGTCATCGCCCGGTGGAAATGTCGGGCGGCGAAATGCAGCGCGTTGCGATTGCCAGGGCCCTGATCAACCGGCCCCGACTGCTTCTGGCCGACGAGCCTACCGGCAATGTGGATACCGGCACCCGCGACGGCATACTGGAGCTTTTCCAGGAGCTCAACCGGGACGGGCTTACCATCGTGCTGGCAACGCACGACAGGGATTTGGCAGAACGGGTGCAAACCGTGGTTTGCTTAAGTGACGGCGCAATCGTGGGGATTTCGGAGAATTGAAATGACGATTCCGGTGCTGGAAGCCCGAGATGTCTGGCGCAGCTACAAGCGGGGATCGGAGACAATCCATGCCCTTTCAGGAATGTCCCTGACCGTTCTGCCCGGCGAGATGATCGGTATTGTCGGAAGATCGGGATCGGGCAAAACCACTTTCCTCAACCAGGTTGGCTGCCTGGATACACCTACCAGGGGCAGTATCCGTGTTTGCGGCACTGAAGTGACCGGGATGCCTGAAAAAAAACTTGTTCAGTTCCGAAGGGATCATATCGGTTTCATTTTTCAACTTTTTTATCTGATCCCGACACTGACCGCTGTTGAAAATGTCGAGCTCCCGATGACCTTTGCCAGGGAAGGAGACCGGCGTCGACGAGCCCTGGAAGCCCTCGAGCGCGTCGGCTTGAAAGAAGTGCATGCACTTCCCCACCAGCTCAACGGGGGAGACATGCAGCGGGTTGCCATTGCCCGCGCCCTGGTACGCAAGCCTAAACTGCTGCTCGCTGATGAGCCGACGGGCCGATTGGAACAGGGTTCTAGGGTGGAAGTCATGAACGTGATCCGGAGTCTTCAGCAGGAGGGCCTCGGCGTTATCATCGTGACACATGATCCTCATCTTGCGGCAGAAACCGGAAGAGTCGTTGAACTCCGGGATGGCCGCATCATTACCAAACAACCGGCGGCCCAGGATGTTTAGGAAACTTTGCCTCTTATCGTGGACATTCATCCTGATTTCGGAGGGGTTGTCTCCAATCGCTTTCTCACGCTCGTTGGAACTTGACTCGCGAGCCGGGCAGGAGAGTGCCCTGAGCAGTGCGCAGCAGGAGAATCGATCGCAGCCTGGGGCCGAAAGCGTTCAGGCGGGGGCTTCCAGTGATCCGCCGCAGGATCAAAAAAAAGAACCCACTCGGGGAACCGGCTGGCATTTTTCCTCCTGGAAGACCAGCGGGAGGGCAGATTACCAACTGATGCAGATGCGCACAACCGAGACAGCCATGCCCTCCATGTCTCGTACCGAAAGCAACCTGATGGCGCTCGAACTCGAATCAACGGCCACCCTAAACAACGGCAAGCGGGATGTTCTCGACCTTGCGCTACAGTGGCCTTATTTCACACAGATGGAAGGAGTCGACGGGCGCGGGAAATCGATGCATTTCTTCAATGCCTATGGCATTTACAAACTTGGCCTGGGCAAGCCCAATATAAGGTTCGGGCAGTTCGTGATTCCTTTCGGGAACCTGCCCTACTACGAAACCCACACGCGACCCATGCAAAGCCTGTTTCCCCAAAGCCTCGGTCTTCGCATCGAGCGAGGTGTGAGCCTTGAAGGCTTCAAGGGATCCTACGATTACTGGCTGGCGGCGATGGGTGGAGACCACAGCCGGGAGGGAATGGCGCGCGTTTCCCGTCGCTTCGATGTTTCGCGCGGCTCCATTGTTGCAGGAGTCTCCGGCCTCTATGGCCGCGACATGCCTCGCTTCTCGGTCCTGCTCGATCCTCAGATGGACGATGCTTTGGAAGAACAGCCAATCAGCGATTCGATGAATACGACGGACAAGTTCCGGGGTGCCTTGGACCTGGAAATAAACCTGGGGAAGGAACTGATCCGGGCTGAGATTGTCGCCGGTCGGGACGATGACGGGCTTGTGAACGGCCAGTTCATACAGTGGAGTCATGCGCTCAAAGGCGAAAGGGAAGTCGCTCTGCAGGCTGCCAGATGGGATCAGCAGGACGGTCATCGGATGCGCTTTGGAGGCTGGTTCGGGCAAAGGCTTGGGAACTATTTCGGCATTCGGGTTTGGGTGGAGCAGAGTTTTGGAAGGCTCTCCGAAGGGCTGGAAGAACGGAATGAGACCCGTGCCGGACTCCAATTGACGGCGGACTACCCGGATGTCTCAGGATGGCTGGTGCGACGATTTAAATAACGCCGCAGCAAATGCTGTCCGGCTGGTCTTTGCACTTTGTCTTTCTACTGAAATGCCCCTCGCTTCGGCAATTCCCGGCGTAGCTTTTGACTATGGATTCTTTTCCTTGCTTCGGCTGAAGATCCGTTTGGTTTCGAATTGGCCTCTTGGCGTGTCCAAATAGTAGTCGATAGTCAGAGTTGAGCCATCGGTTGAAAGGGTCAATTTTCGCGTCGTAAGCTGGGTTACCGTTCCTTCTTTGCCCGGAATGTTTCTTGTATCCGTGATGACAATCCCGCGTTTTCCTGGCAGCCAGGATGCATGCCCTCTGCCGGTGGTTCCCGGAGGCGCGCCTCCGGGGGTGAAATCCTTCTCCTGACCGTCGAGGATCCAATTTTCATTGACCTGCTGTTCCCCCTGTGCCGTTTTCAGCTTCGAGGAGAGGGTTAAAGATTGATCTTTGTGAACGATGGTGGTGACTTGTTCCAGCCCTGCCGGATAGCTGAAACTCCGGTCTTTATCCATTACCCATACACCGGTGAAATCCGGCTCGGATGACGCCGGCAAGCTGAATGCCCACAGTTGAGTCAGCAACAGGAGCGTGATGGCTCTTCCCGGTCGGGTGCTCATTTCGCCTCCTTCCTGCCGATGCAGAAGAGGTTTTTCTCTCCGCGAATGAACAACAGTCCCTGCGAGATGGCGGGCGATGCAAAAACCGGCTCCTCAAGACTGTTCGTGGCCAGCACTTCGTGTTTCGATCCGGCTTTGATGACAAACGTGTCGCCGTCCTCACTGGTCAGCAGAATTTTTCCCTCAACCGCGATGGGAGACGCGGTCAAGGTGGCCGGCACGGGAACCCTGCCACCCTCATACTGGACTGCCCCGGTGCGTGCATCGAGGCAGGTTAGAATGCCGCGGTCGCTTAGAAGATAGAGGAAATCCCCGTAAAGGATGCTTGAAGGAACATACGCAGTGCCTTTGTCGTAGGTCCAGGGAATGTTGTTGCTGCCGGTCAATTCACCCGATCCCCCGAGTTTGATGGCCAGAGTCTTTTTTTCAGGAAAACCGGCATAAACGAAAACCATATTATGGCCGGCCACCGGCGTCCCTATGGCGTTACTGCCGTGCCCTTTGACCTTCCAAAGCTCTTTTCCGGTCGATGGATCGTAGGAGATGATCCACTCGTTGCCGCTGCATACGATTTCTGTGCGTTTCTCGCCTTGAATCAGCAGGGGAGTGGCCCAACTGGCCTGGACCTTGCGAGCCGTTCTCCAGACTTCTTTGCCGGTTTCTTTGTCGAGCGCGGCAATAAAGGATTGGACTCCGGTATCTTCATCACAGAGGATGATGATCAGGTTTTCCCAAAGAATCGGTGAGGTCGCAACCCCCATCCCCATCGTTGCTAGGGGTCCCAGGGAAGCGTGCCATACTTCGCGGCCGCTGAAATCGTGACAATAAAGCCCTTCACTTCCGAACCAGGAATAAACCCGGCTGCCGTCGGTTGCCGGGGTGGGCGCTGCGTAACTGCCTTTACGATGCCTGTCATCGTGCACCCTTCCATCATAGACCGTTTTGTCCCACAGTATTTTTCCGGAGTCTCTGTCCAGGCACAGTACTTTCATCGTATGACGGCGGTCGGCGCCGATGGCATCCGGATGTTTGAATTCCTTGCCCTCCTCCATGTGGACGACTGCCTTGGCGCCTTCGATCACATCGCCTTGGATGTCGGTTGTCAGAAAAATGCGATCCTGCCAAACGATGGGGGAGGAATGGCCGCGGCCCGGCAGCGGAGTTTTCCAGCGGATGTTTTTTTCCGAGCTCCATTCGAGTGGGATCCCGGTTTCCAACGAAATGCCGGTTCCCTGAGCTCCGCGCCACTGCGGCCAGTTGAGGGTGTCATTGCCCGGGGCAGCCGTGGTCTGCGGACCACCAGCGAGTGCGCCGGCGGCTGACAGGATTACGAAGAAGGAGATCCAATGCACTGTTTTCATTGCCCTATTGCTCCACCTTCAAACATCATGAGAATCGTACCATCTGCCGCGGATCGGCATTGAGCAGCTGCGCCCGCCAATCATCCATTAGATTAGTAGATTCTCGAGGAAAAGCAAAAGGGCCAATTGTTTCCGACTAAAAATTCCCAGCTCCTTCATTCGGGAGTTTTGTCCGGGGGACACGTCATTGTTTTGGAGTTACAGCTATCGGCTCTGCGAGCGTAAAATTCAGCTGGCTTTCGGCTGCGTAAGTGATGTCTTTCTTGCCGGAGACAAACGCTCCCGCAACCCCCGCTCCGGCTCCGGAAGCGAGGCCGATGCCCAGCCCCTTGGCTCCACCCGCCAACCCGCCGATCAAGCCGCCAACGCCGGCTCCCCCGCCGATCAGAGTTGCGTTTCGTTTCTTATGGCTTCCGCCCTTGAGGAAAAGAGAGTTCGTTCGGAGATTCTGCCAATCGCCGTCCGCCACCTGTATGGAGTCCAATGTCAGCTTGAGGTACCCAGGATTCCTAAATCGGCCCGAGGGACGGGCATCTACAACCCGGCCCTTCACCCGAGTCCCCTTTGCAAAGGCGGTCGCCCCATCGATCTGGATGGGAGCAGCCACCTCTGCCAGAAACTCGCTTCCGGGGGCGGCAGTCTGGCTGTGAAGCGCCTGCAGCAGGCGGATGCTGATATGGGTTCCTTTGGGCATTGTGAGTTTGGGAGATAAACTGTTGCCGGGGACCAGAGCCGCCTCTGAATCCGTTTGGGACTTGTTCAATACATTGGCCGAGGCCACTGATTCATGCCCTGCGCTACATCCCCACAACATGGCGGCGATCAGCGGAATCGCGGCCATGATGAACGGCCGCAATGACCCCTCCTCCCGGTTTGCCGCCAATGGGGCCACCAAAGTTGACTCTTTCATTGTCACCTCCCTGGAATCCTGGATTGTCCAAGGGTTCCCTGATGGAGATGTGCACGGATCGTGCCCGGGGATTATTTGGCCGTAAACTGTTGTCAATTAATCAAATAGCTCTTTTTTCGGTTTTTGGGGGCGTCCTTGTTTCACCACCTCCAGGGAAAAATTCCCTGATTGCCGTGGCTTTAATCTCCCCCTTTCCGTTTTTACTGTTTTGCGGCGATCCGCTCCATTTCTCTTTGCATGCCGCGTTCGATTGCCTGGATCAAGTAAGGCCTGAGCTCTGAAGCCGGAATTATGCGGTCCAATGAGCCGATTTGGAGGGCGCGCTGAACGCTGTGGATCCGGTCGAATTCCTCGGCGACCTCACCCAGCTTTTCTGATCGGACCACTTTTCGCAACTCAGCGAGGCGGACCTTCAGTTGTCTTTTTTCCGATTCGCCGGCCCCGGCAATTTGCTTCTCCAGGGCGAGGATCCGGGAATCCTTGCGGGTACGCGTGTCGACATCACGGGAGAAAACGACGGCTGCTGCCGGGGCTCCCCCGATCACGGAGGCGTAGGTGCCCTCGAGGGCCACCACTTCCATGTTCCCGTTGAGAGCCCGCGAGAAAACTACGAACGCTCCGCCGTGGTATCTGGAAATTACGCAAAAGACAATAGGACCTTTGAAATTGACGATGGCGCGTCCGATTTCGGCTCCAAATTCGAGCTGCCGCCTCCGCATTGACTCCGGCGAACCGTCAAAGCCGGAGAGGTTGGCCAGGATCACGAGGGGCCGGTTATGGCTGCATGCGTTGATGGCACGTGCGGTTTTTTTCGAAGCCATCGGATACAGCGTGCCTGAGGTCCATTGTTCGGGTCCGTCCGTCGCGACAAAACCCACCCGCCGCATGGACCGGGACTCAAATCCCAGCAGGCAGACCGGGTAGCCGCCGATGTGGCTGTCCCAGACGACGGCAACCTCCGCATCTTCCATGCCCGTCCAGCGCTCGAGCGGGACCCGGTCCTGGTCGGTGACGGACAGCATTATCCGTCTGATGTCGAACGGTTTTTTGCGCCCGGGATTCTTTTCATCCGAAAAAACATCACCTACAGAAGCAAACTCGTCAGAATCCTGGCTGCCGTGAGGGAACTGCCGGATATCGCGATCCATGGGATCGCTGGTACCGCCTCGGCGGGGGAATCTTTCGCCCGGGACAATGTAGGTATGTTCGTAGTGGCTCATCAGGATTTTGCAGGCCCCTGCAAGGTCCGGTGCCCAATATTGGGCTTGCCCGTTGGGGCCCATGACATGCTCATAACCGCCGATTCCCTGGTTATCTTCTGCGGAAACCGATCCGGAATAATCCAATGCGGTTTTGCCCGTGAGAACCATGGCACTCTCCGGCATCATGATCAGGATTCCTCGTGTATGAATCAGCATGGTGGCTTCTGCATTCCAATAGGGCTGTGCGCCGACATTGATTCCGGTGACAATGACGTTGACCTCATGCCCTGCCTGGGTAAAATCGATCAGGCGCCGAAGAACGCGAGCGATCCAGTCCATGTTTTCGGTTCCGCTTTCCATGGAGATTTTTGCTCCGGCGGACAATGAAAACCATTCCAGGGGAACCTTCATCTGCTCGGCCATATCCAGCGCCGCCAGTATGCGCCGGCATTCCGGTTCTGCGATCGAACCCATTTCCTTGCTCGGGTCGCCTAGAAGGATGACCCGCGCCATACCGTCGGAATACTTTTCGGTAAAATTCCGGATCACGCCGACTACGATGTTGGCTTTGTTAGAGCCTGCGGCTCGCTCGACAGGCAGGAGCCGCCCTTCGGCGTCGAGGTCATACTCGACGAACGCTCCTTGGGGCATCTCCGACCTCGATTCGTCACGGTCAGGAGTGAGAGCCTTCAAAACTTCGTAAGGGTAATTCAGCCCGCGCTGCCGCATTCGTACCACTTTTTGCGAGTATTCGGTCAACGGTCGAACCGGCTGGTCGCCCGGAGCGGAGAACCGGACCACGATCCCGCGGCCGCCCGGATTGCTGATACCGAGCACGGTATCTTTCGCTTCACCTGTTCCGAGGTCTATAAGGTTTGCTCTAAGGACAACCTTTTCCAGGCCCAGGCCTTCGGTCTGCCGGGCGAGGCGTCGCGCAATCGACTGCATTTCTTCCTGGGCCAGTTTAATTGGCGGGCGGACATAGAGGAGGACCCGGTTCCAATGATAACGCTCTTCCGGCGCCCGCCGGAGCTGCGCCTGGCGGATTGCAGTCAAGGATTCTGATAACATCCGTTCGAGATGCGGCAGTTGGATGATTCGACCTTCGCTGTCTCGGACAGGAGTCAGATCCCGGACCTCAGCGATGGCGAAAAGCCTCTCATCCTTCGGATTTTCCCGTGCCACGCAACGGAACAAATACACGTCGTCGGCCGATGCGAGGCGTTCGATGTTGAAATTGCCCAAGCGCCACAACTGCAGCCTTTCACTGAGCATGGGATGAAGGCCACAATCGGCCCGATTTTCGGCATATCCTTCCGGGGTAATGCCGAAGCTGTAATGCCGGGTGACAGGTTCCCCTCCCGCTGCTGGGGCCGTGACAGCAAATACAACCCTGCGGATAGATCGGGAAAAATCATTCGAATTCAAGATCGTGCGCAGCTCGTTTTCAAGCTCCCGTGAATCGGCAACGCATGTATCCCTGGAAACATAGACGTCTGCAATCACGTCATCACTCGCGGGAAATTGAGAAACGGCTTTGCGGAGCCCATTCAGAGCTCCGGCCAGGTTGTTTCCGCAGGCTTGCATGGCAACCAGATGAATCCGCTTCCCGCTGTGATCGTATTCTGCAAAAGCGAAAGGCTGAGAATCAATTTCAGAGGTGCGCACGTTTTGAATATTGCGGATTCGATAATAACGCCTGGTCATGATCTCCAGGATCAGCTCTCGTATCTGCGGCGATTGATTTTCCCTCATTCCCGCAAGAAGCCCTTTGAGCGGATAGGGACAATTCACCAGGGCTTCCATATGCACCTGCCGGTGTTCCGGGCTGCTTTTTTCCATCAAATGGCGGATGTGTTCTCTCATTTCCGAATAAACCAGGTCCCTCGCCCGCTCATAAAGCGGTTGCTCAAAAAGCCGATAATGGACATCGTGGGCAAGGTCATTCAATGCAGGAAAGCGATTTTCGGAAATCAAGATAAGCCTGTCCAGCATAATGAGGAACGGCTGCCCGGCTTTGGAAGCCAGGAGGGAGGCCTTGCCCAACCGTCGTTCCAGAATCGCCGATATTGCGGGCACCTGCTGCTCGACGTGCTGGTGGGATTTGTAAATCCAGAGCAGGCGTTCCCGCAATACTGGAGAAGGCTCCAGGCTGTCGCTTCCGTACGGCCGGAGAGCGCGCTGGAGTTTTTCGATGAACGATCTGGGGAGACCGGCGCCCCGCGTCTGGTAGGTTCGCAAGTAGGTCAACAGGTACTCGCCGGTGCTTAGGCGCTCTTCGTCTTCCGGGTCCTCGGGAGTTGCCAACCTGCGGAACAGGGATGAAACATTGGTGAATATTTCCAGAATCTCATCTTCAGCCTGTATCAGTCCTCCATCATCGCCGGGGATCAAGGCCGACAATCTTGTATATTCCTCTATAAGTTTCCTGGAATCCGACGGGTGGATATCGGAGCCGAGGATCATGCGGCGAAGATCCTCGAGCACCAGGTGAAGGCACGCGGCCGGATCCGTGGATGTCGGCAGCCCAGACTGGGTTCGGACAAAGGAAACACGCGCCGGCGCACTGCGCGCGCCGGCCGTCCCTGAAGCGTCGATGCGCAGGAGGGGAGTCCCAGTCCCAACCTGTGAGTTGTTGAGCACAAAGACCTCCCCGACGGTCCCTGTCAACGGTGCAAGAATGGGGATCTCCATTTTCATGGCTTCAAGAACAGCAACCCGGTCTCCGGCTGAAACGATTTCTCCCTGGCTCACCTCCACAGAAACGACAACGGAAGGGGCGTTGGCCCGCACGATACTGGCTTCATCACGCGAAATCTTAAAGGACGACCCATCGACCTCCACGTAATGAGTCAGGTTCTGCACCTGAGAAATAATACGGTGCCGTTGCCCCCCCCATGACAACCATCTTTCCAGCTTTCCAACCCGATCTACTTCGACTTCAATCCGCTGGCCATCGATGTCCAGCCGATAGCGATGAAGGCTGCTGCGATAGACGGTGAAGCGATACGAGTTGCCTCGATATCTCAATTCGACCGCTCTTCCGGGCTCGGTTTTAACAACAGGTTTCATCCTCGCCGCCGAGGAAAAGAACTCCTCCCTCTCCAGCTCGAACTCCGCGTCGTAGACTTCGATGGAGGCTTGAATGAGGGCTACGTCGGCATGTTGAGCGGAAATGTGCTCACCGGAAAAAGTCAGGCGATCCAGCCAGTCGACATCGACATCAAGCTTCCCAACTTCCGGCCGTTCCATCAGATGCGTGAGGAATGAGCGGTTAGTGGTCCCTCCCGAAACCACGATTGCGGTTTCCTCCAACCCCTGAATCAATCCGTCGATGGCTTCAGACCGCGTAGCTGCACTGCTGGCAAGCTTGGCAAACATGGAATCGTATTCGCCTGGAATGGAATCGCCTTCGGCAATCCCGCTATCCAGCCGCAGACCGGGACTGGTAGGGAGGCGGAATAGTTCAACCATCCCCGGCGCAGCGGAGAAGCCGTTTTCCGGGTCTTCCGCGTTGAGCCTCACCTCGATGGCGTGGCCCCGGGTTTTGGGACATGCCCCTTCCAGCAACCCCCCCATGGCAATGTGCAACTGCATGTGAACCAGGTCGATTCCCGTTGTGAGTTCCGTTATCGGATGTTCCACCTGAAGCCTTGTATTGACCTCCATCAGTGCGAATTTTCTCGTCGCGGGGTCGTAGAGGAACTCCACGGTGCCGGCGTTCGTATAGCCCGCCGCCCGACACAGGTTGATAGCGGCTTCGCAGACTGCTTTTTCCTGCTTCGGTTTCAAGATTCTGGCCGGAGCCTCCTCAACAATTTTCTGGTGCCGGCGCTGGATCGTACAATCCCGTGTTCCGACGGCCCAGGTGTTTCCTGCTTCGTCTGCGAGAATCTGGACCTCCACGTGGTGGGCACCCTCGATCCATTTTTCGAGGTATATCGTATCCTTCACAAAAAGTCGGGATGCCTCATTGCGGGCAGCCTGAAATGCGGCGGGAAGATCATTCTCCAACATCGCCTTGCGGATGCCACGCCCGCCTTCGCCGGCTGCTGCCTTGACCACGACCGGGTAGCCGAGTTTCTTTGCCTGCTCTCTTGCGGTGTGAATATCGGGCGCAGGGGCTCCCGGCCAGGGCACGACCGGAATCCCCAGGGATTCGGCGATCGTTTTGGCGCTGACCTTATCCCCGAGTTTTCTCATGGCGCTGCTGTCCGGGCCGATGAAAGTCAGTCCCAGCTGCTGGCACAACTCGGCGAATTCAGGTCTTTCGGCCACAAAGCCCCATCCTACCCAGACGGCATCAACCCCCGCTGCGGACAGGGCTTGCTTCAGCCGCGAGTAATCAAGATAAGAGGGTTCGCGCTTTCCCGTATTTGGATTGAGATTGGTCGCTTCGCCCAAATGGATGGCATCATCAGCCTCTTTTACGAAGCGGGAGTTGCGGTCCGGAGTCGTATAAAAAATGACAGTCTGGATCCGGGTACCATGTTGCCGGTTGTATTTTCGCACTGCATGGATGAAACGCATCGCGGGATCGCCACGATTGATGACAGCTACACGTCGGAAGGTCGTCCTCATGATTTCACGCTTTCTTCGAATAATTGCCTATGGCGATAAAGAGCCAAGGCTTTTGACAAGTCAGTCCTCAGGCGGCGGGAGGATCCGGCGGGAAATCTGTCTCACAAGCTGCCGGGTTGCTGGAGTTCCTGCGCGGCGGCGCGGATATCCTCCAAAGCGGCTCTGATCCTATCGAGATGGGTCCGGAATGATAGTACACAAATTCGAATCACAAACTTGCCTTCCAATGTCGTCGCGGTCATGTGCACGCGCTGCTTGCTGTTGATCTTATGGAGAAGCTTGCGGTTTAACTCATTCATCTCAGCGGCGCTCTTGCCGTGCAGATTGAGGCGAAAGGCCACGATCGAAAGCTGAGGTTCGGCCACAATTTCTATTCCGGGGATGGTTTGAAGCTGGTCCGTCGCCCAGTGAACAAGATCCAGCTTTTCATCCAGGTTGCGTCGGAATGGTTCCATCCCGTGCATTTTGAGGGGCAGCCACACTCTCAGCCCGCGGAAGCCCCTCGAGAGCTCGGGTGAGTAAAGGCAGAAGTCGACAAAGTCGGGATCGTCCTGCATCGGCGGAAGGTAAGCGGCGTCTAAAGTGTGCGCCCGTCTCAAAGCTTCGCCTTCGCGAACCAGCAGAGAGCCAGTGCCGTAGGGGATGAACAAGGCCTTGTGCGGATCAAGTGTCACAGAATCCGATTTTTCGATTCCAATCATTGCCTCTCGTCCCCGCCGGGTGAGATTGAAAAATCCACCGTAGGCAGCATCCACGTGAAACCACATCGAGTGAGCCCGCGCTATCTTTCCCAATTCGACCAGGTCATCGACTGCGCCAGTGTTGGTCGTACCTGCGCTCCCGACGAGCAAGAATGGCGAGAGCCCCCTGGATTTGTCGGCCCTGATCCAATCAACCAATTTTTCGGTGCGCATCCTGAAGCGTTGGCAGGAAGGGACCTCGCGAATGTTTTGCGCGGGAAATCCCGCTAGAATGGCTGCTTTGACGACCGAATGGTGAACCTGATCGGAAGCATAAATAGTTCCTGAAAGGAAGTTTTCCGGCAGGAGATTTCGGCGCGCGGTGACCACGGCGATAAAATTGGCCAGGGACCCCCCGGTCGTCAGGACTCCTCTTGCCTCAGGCGGATATCCCACAATATCGGAAAACCAACGCACCACCGTAGCCTCGAGCTGTGCCAGAGCCGGCGCTGCCATCCAGACCCCCACGTAAGGGTTCACGGAATCAGCAATCAGATCGGCGACGGCAGAGTGCAGAATTCCTCCTCCCGGGATATAGGCCAGGTATCCGGGTCCCGCCGTGTTGAAGCGCTTCGGAATAAGGCGGTCGAAAATAAAGGAAAGGAGTTCAGGGAAGGGCACGGGCTTCTCGGGCACAGGCTCCATCACCAGTCGTGCCGCCGCCGCCGCTCCGTCCACATCGGCCGCAGGCTGGTCCGGAAGCGATCGGATGAATTCAGTGATCCGCTCCATGGCCAGCGAGATCATGAGCTGCATTTCTTCGGCCGAAAGCTCAAGCTCGCGGGAAACTGGGATTTCTGCCATGTTTTGCCGCTGACTCATCTATGCACTCCGTTAGCTGCGCTTCTTCACTCTGAAGACAGGGAGCAGTTTGATAGTCTGCACAAAGACCCGTCACTTCCGGATTGGCCCTGCCTCCTATCCCGGATGTCAGGGTGAGACGGGTTGGGGCGGTACGGCCGCTAAAAACTCCAGCGACTGGCCTCCAAACAGCTCGAACGCTACCACGGGGCCGCCCACGGTCCCGATTCGTATAAAACCACGCGCCTGTTCAGCCAGCGCCGGCACGTACTGGGGCAGCGTTTTGGATATCCGCATGCCCTTTCCCAATTTGAAAGCAGCTGATCCGGTTTTCGCCCCGGATTCGGAAAAGACTTCCAAGCTCACATCAACATCGGCTGCGCCGGGATTATACATCGCAATTCCCGTAAAATAATCTTTGCTGCCGCCGGCTTTTCCCTGTGCAACCTGCGAGAACAGGAAATTAGAAACCGGATTCCCATCCAGAGGCAGGCTGGCGATAAAACGGCCGGTCTGCGGATCGCCGAAAGTTACGTCGCCGATCAGGCCGGGGCCGTCAGCCGCGACTACCAGGGACCCTTCCACGAGGGATGAGGCGGCAGCTGCGTCTGGAAGACCGAAGAATAATTCCCCGCGGATTCTAAGCTGCTCTCCGGGCCCCAGATTTCGAATTACAGGATTCGATATCCCTGCAAAAGGTTGGCCGTCGTTCCCGACAAGCTGGACCTGAAATGCGCGACTCTGGCCCGAGGTGTTGATGAAGTTCAAATCGGAGAAATATCGAATTCCGCCCACAACCCCGGAAGCAAATTGAGCCGAATAGAGCTTGGCGGCGGATCCTTCGGGAATCCCAGGCAAGGAAAAAATGGTGCTTCCGGTGTCTATAGACTGGTAACCGATGACCCCCACGGAGCTTGTGACCACGATATATCCTTGCGATCGTGCCGCACCCGCCGCCGGAAAAAGTTCAGGAAGATCCGTTGCCAGGCGGCCGCGAGCAGGCAGGGTCCGGCGTGCGACGTCCAAAGGTTTTCCAGTTTCGTCGCACAACTCGAGCGAAACCTGCGATTCAACCGCATTAGGGTTAACAATATTGATCAGATTCCGGTAGGTGTTGCCAGGGCTGGGTGCCGAGGAAAGCTGGGCTCTAAGGAAGAAAAGACGGCGTACTGCCCGACTATCGGCTACCGCTCCGGTAAGAAACGTTTGTGCCTGGTCACCGTCCAGGAAAAAACCGCGAACGCTTGAGGTGGCGGATTCAGCCCGAATCCATCCATTGCGTGGATCGGAAAAAGAAAGCCCGAATATCTGCTCGGCAAGCAAGGCGATCTGGGCACCGGGGCCGATGGTCATGATCCTGGGATTCAGCATGGCGGAAGGTTCATGAACCTGCAGCCCATCATTTCCTATCGCAGTGAAAAGGATATCCGCCGGGGCGGCGCCGAAATTCGCGAGTGCAATTCCCGTGTAGCGTTGGTTGTTTCCCTGAAAATAGGGAAACACTATTTCCGACGGTGTGGTGTCCGGTGTTTCCTGCAAATTTGTCGTGATCCAGCCTCGTCCGGATGTCTGTTCGTGGAAAAAGCTAACCCAGGCATCACGGATTTTCTGAACCTTTTGGATTTGATCAGCCGGCGCTGTCGTTCCCTTCAAAGTCAGGTAGATAAATCCCTGATGGAATACCTTGGGAGCTCGTGTAACCGAGGGAATTCGCGGCCCGTTTGCCTCGACGATCCTATCGACCCCTATGTCCTTTCGGGTTCCTCCGAAGACAATGTTTATTGCGGGGTTGCTGGCTGCCCCTTGCGAGGTGCCGACCGGATTTTCCACCAGGAATGAAGGGGGCACCTCCTCTTTGCCTCGAAGCCCCATGATGTATTGGTCCAATGGGCTAAAGGTATAAGTGGCCTTCGTGGTAATGAAGCGGTCAACCCCTCTATCGGCACCCCGGTCAATGATTTCGTTGCCTTCCATCACGGAACCAAACGAATTGTAGAAAAAACTCCAATGAGCGTTGTCGCGCCCGAGGATCGCCTGCGAATTGAAATTGCCATCCCGAAAAGGGGTGAAAGCAAGCCAGCGATGACCCGATTCCTGCCCCATGATTCCCATTGTGCTGTTGGTGCCGAAAAAGACTTGGTTGGGATCATCGGGGTAGGGTCTGAACCGCGTACTCAAAGGGCCCATGTTCAGAAAACTTCGAAGTCTCCCCCTGCTCCCGAAAAGCTCGGAGTAGTCTTCGACAGGCTGACCGATACCCAGAATTTCATTCTTGACATTGACTTCGTACGCGTAGCTCGATCCCATGTTGTACTCAAATCCGAGGAAGAGGGTCAGATGATCGAAGGTATCGGGATGAGTCTCGAAAAACTTCTGGGCGATGGCAAGTTCGGATATTTTGCGCGTCGAGCTGTATACGTGGGAAATTGTTCCGGACAGTGTTTGGGTCGGCGAATCGGCCAGATAATTTACCGCACTGAAGCCTGTCCGGCCGTAACCCGGCGAAATTCCGACAACAGCTTCAACCGAGTCCATCCGGCCTGAATAGATGTATTCGATGATCCCGCTTTTATATAGTTTAATGCTGAAACTGTTGAGACGAGTCGCACCACTGCTCGAGAATTCCGGCACAAGTTCCCAGGAGATTTGCAGGCCGTCGGTATCGCGACGGTAAGATACAGTGCCGGACTGAGACGGGTCCAGGTCGGCGAAGAAAGCCCCTATCCTTGGTGGTCCGGCGGAGAACCTCCCCAAGTCCCTGTCCAGCGAGGAGCTTTCGGGCTCCACGAATGTCAGGTTCCCATCCGAATTGACATATACCGAGCTATAGCTTTTGCCGAAGAAGGTGAAATTGAATTCCCCCAAATTCTGCAGTGCCGAGGCGTCATCTCCGAGCGGAACGGTCGTCCCGCCGGCAGTATTGAAGGCTGTTGTGGATAATAGGACGCGGTAGGTTGTAGAACCGGTGGGCTCGAATCGAATCGCGCGGCTCGCAAGATCAAAAGGGCTGGGTTCTGCGACCAGGCTGCCGTCGTCTTCGATAACAGCCACATCTCCGACGTCCTTCGAAATGGCGACCAATCCTGGTGAAGCCGCGGGAAGATACTGACGGTTTCTTTTGAGAATCCGCAGCCTGTCCTCATGGTAAAGGCCGTTGGCATAAACCTGGCGGGTTCGTTCCGGGCTGGTCCCACAGTGAAATTCATCATCGGAGAGCCTAGGCCGGGCGCTCTCAGCGATTCCGAGGAGAGGCAGCGATGTCAAAAGCGCTGCTATCCCCAGAATCCGGATTTTCATTGGACGCCTCATGTCTACTCCCCCTTTTGCTTGCACCGCGTGATGTTTCCCGCACGCGGCTAAGGCCGGGAATGAATTTATAGACGATGACAGGATATTTCAAGGTGGGTGCATTTCGCCGGATCTATCCCTTGCGGTCCCTGGTTGCGGGTTAGACTACGATGTTTGAGGGGGGGCGCCCGTGCTCGAAAGATGATGCATCAGTTTGACTTGCCGTTTTTGCGATGCTATAGTAACGCGGAATTGATTAGAATGTCATGTTATTTGTTTTCACAGCAGTACAGTCATCGTTCAGGTGGATTCCTGCGAGAGACGATCCTCGTGTATAAATCGTTTTAGATCGTAGCTCGAAGGCAAGAAATGGAGAATGGACCATGATTCATAAACACGGACGATTAATCGCTGTAGTTCTTGCGCTCATTTTCATGGTGCTGCCGGGATTGGCTCAGACCAAAAAGAAACGGAAGGCCGCCAGCCTGGATGGCCCGATAGGACTATTCCATGTTTGGGATGCCGAGCCCTCAAAACAGGGTGAGTTCAATGTCAGCCTTGGCTACGAGAATCAGAATCGCGATCCCGGCCAGTTGAATATCAAAACTGTGCCGCTTGCATTCTCGGTCGGGTTAATGAATAGGGTGGAATTGTTCGCAGGATTTGACCCCTTCAAGCGCATCACCGCGAACGACATCAAGTACTACAGGGTTCTCCCCGGCCAACTCCCCCGCCCCGCGACAACGCCCTTAGGCGTTACCTATTTTACGAATGAAGCCCCCTTTATGGATGTACCCCGCTCCAATGGGATGGGAGATTCGAGATTGGGCGGAAAGTTCAACATCTTTTCCGAGAACGCGGGCGCACCTCTTGGCCTGAGCGTCGTTGGGTTTGTCAATTTCCCGAGGGGGAGTAGTGAGATCCTCCTGAACCGCGCTATGACCTCTGGGGTGTATTCTGGAGGATATGGCGTTTTGGTCTCGAAGCGCGCCGGCGATATTGCCATTCTTCACTTCAATTCTCTGCTTAATTATATGGGAGATCCAAGCGTCAATGGTGTTCAGTTGGCGAACCTGCAGAATGAATTCATCTACCGGGGCGGCGCGGCATTTCCATTATCCAGTTCGGTGGAAGCGATCGCGGAATTAGATGGCAAGGTTTACTTCGGTGACAAGACAGCCGGACTCAATCCGCGCAGCCCTTTGGATCTCCTGGTGGGTATGCGTGGATACATCGGCGACAAAATTAGCGCCAGCGTCGGCTATCGGGCAGCCTTGAACCATATCAAGGAAGATCCCGCGGCACAGATCTATCATTCCGGCACCAACGGAATGGTTGCGCAGCTGGCCTATGGACATCACCGAAATGATCCGCCTACGGTTACATGCGCCGTCGCCAACGCTTCCATAAAGCAGGATGAGAAGACGACGATTCGCGCCAGTGCGACGGATCCAGACCGGGATCCGCTAACATACAAATGGTCCTCGAGCGGCGGGAAATTCAGCGGTACAGGTGACACCGCCAATTTTGATGCGACCGGTGTAGCGCCCGGGAGATATACTGTGACAGCGACGGTTTCGGATGGAAAGCATGAAGCTTCCTGCACATCCGAAATCACAGTCATCAAGAAGAATCTACCTCCAACCGTAAGCTGCAGCCCGGGTTCTGCGACCGTCACCATCCCGGACAGCACGACAATCCGCGCGACGGCTTCCGATCCCAATAACGATTCCTTGACGTATTCTTGGAGCGTGAACGGGCAGAAGGTAGCCTCCGACGGACCCACGATCAATTTCGGGACCAGCGGCCGGCAGGCGGGAAATTATACGGTCGCGGTTGCTGTGAGCGACGGTGAATTCACCGCGAACTGCTCCAGCACCGTGACGGTCAAGGAACCCGTGAAAATCAACAAGCCGCCCGTGATCGAGTGCCTGACTACCTCAGTTGATGTACTGGCCGGCTCTTCCGTGGAACTCAAAGCTAAGGCATCCGACCCTGATGGCGATCGTACGACGGTTTCCTGGTCTGCGACCGGCGGATCGGTACGCGGATCTGGCGAAAACGCTACTTTTGACGCCAGCGGCGTCAAAGCCGGTATTTACAATGTCACAGCCACGGCCGATGATGGACGCGGCGGCAAAGCGTCCTGCACCATGACGGTGAATGTCAGCGAAAGGCTGGTTCTTACCGGATTTACTCCCAGCGGCGCGCGGATCGACAACGTAATGAAGGCCGCTCTGGATGATCTGGCAGTTCGCATGAAGAACGACACGAAGCTGAATGCCAATATCATCGGTTATACCGACGGGTCGCGTGCAGAAGCATCGGCCGCCGGCAAGAAGCTGGGGCAGAAGCGCGCCGAAGCTGCCGTGAACTATCTGGTAAAGAAAGGCGCCGATGCATCGCGCTTGAAAGCAACCGATGGTGGTTCCAAGAACCAGGTCGCAGACCCGAAAACGGCTGCCGGCCGGAAGCAGAACCGCCGACTGGAAATTGAAATCTCAGCCAAGTAACTGCAGTTAACCGAAGGTCCGGGGCCCATGGTTGCGAAATGCTTCGCATGCCGGAATCCCGGACCTTCTTTTTTTCCCGGCCCCGGTATAAAAAAGATTTGTACGGTCCCATCCCTTTTGACTTAAAAGCACAGGATTCCAGGCCCGGACCCACCGTTCCATGGCTGTTCGCCGCGGTAATGGTTCTCTTAGCTTTTGGGCAGGGCGGCATCGCCAGGATTTCAGAATCCCATGATGTGCGGTTTGAGCGCCTTGGACCCTTCGGCGGTGAGGTCCGCTCGATCCTCATCGCCCCAGATGAGCCTAGGATCGTATTCCTTGGCACCAGCGACGGCCAGATATTCAAGTCAACCGATGGGGGAAAGAGGTGGGAGCAACTCTTCCCGGGACTCAATCGCCGACATTTCGCTGTGGATACCCTCGTTGCTCACCCGACGGAAAGGGGGCACATTTATGCCGGTGGATGGGATCTGCGATCCGATGGCGGCGGCCTTTTTGAAAGCCTGGATTTTGGCCATTCCTGGCGCTTGATGGCATTGCCACAGACATCCTCCGCAGTCAGGGATCTGGCCATTTCCGCGGCAAATCCGCAAAAAATGATCGCAGGCACTCTCGACGCAGGTTTGGTATCCGATGATGGCGGAGTTTCCTGGAGAAAAGTAAATTCCGTGCCGGGAGGCTTCAACAAGATTGAGTCGGTCGCCATTGATCCCAAGGAACCCGAGAAGATTTATCTCGGCACCTGGAGGCTGAGCTATCGCTCCACAGATTTCGGCAGATCATGGACGAAGTCCGAGAACGGGATGCTGCTTGACTCCGATGTTTTTTCCATCGCTGTAAACCCGGAGAACCCCAGCATCATCTATGCCAGCGCCTGCAGTGGCGTCTATCGTTCCACCAATCGGGGCCAGAGTTGGATCAGGCTCCGGCTTCTATCCGAACGCTTCACAGTAAGATCCCAGGTCGTATATCTCGATCCGAAATCGCCTTCGCGGGTTTACGTGGGTTCCACCGAAGGATTATTCGTCAGCGAAAACGACGGGCAATCCTGGAGGCGCATCACAAATTCGGAAATCACGGTGAACTCGATTCAGGTGGATCCTAAAAACAGGCGGAGGCTATTGATCGGCACGGAAAGCCAGGGTGTGATGAGAAGCGAGGACGGAGGGGCCACCTGGAAAGAATCCAACGACGGCTTTATCCATCGGCAGGTTTCACGGATTCTTCTGGATCCTCTCAAACCGAACCGATTCGTTACCGGGATCCTTTCGGAGGGGGCGCGGGGGGGCTACTACTTGTTCGACGGCGAAGGTGGCGGCTGGACCTCCATGACTGCCGGATTGCACAATGATACCGATATTCTCTCATTTCTGACTCTACCCGGGGGTAAGGGCCGCCTCGCCGGGACAGGGAGAGGGGTTTACCTGCAGAGCACCTCGGGCGCGTTGTGGGTTAAATTGCCTGGGCCGATCGCAAAGCTTCGCGTGAGCGATCTGGTGTTCGATCACGCTAACTCGTTGATCTTTGCTGCAACCGAGGAGGGGGTTTATCGCTCCCGTCTTTCGCCTCTAAGCTTTCAGAGTCCGGTCACATGCAGACTGAGGCCGCAAGTGCAATCTATCGTTCTCCACGCTCGCGGAGAATCCTTTGTCTATGCCGTGAGCAACATGGGCGTCATACGATCTCGGAACCAGGGCGCAACCTGGGAGGTCGCATCCTCAGGCCTGCCGTCCAGATGCAGGGTTCAATGTCTTGCCATGGATCCTTCGGATCGCGGCCATCTCCTCGTCGGGACTACCATCGGATTATTTGAAAGTTCCGATGCAGGCGAATCTTGGCTCCCGGTTCCTGATCCGATTCCGGGGATTGACGTTGTTTCGGTTATTTTTCTCCAGCCGGGAGGACTGGCCATTCTGGCCGCTGATAACAATGCCGGAGGAGTGCATCTATCTCAAGACGGCGGGAAATCATGGATAAAGCTTTACTCTTCACGGTTCGGCTCACCCGTACGATACCTGACCCAAGACCCGACCCTTCATTCCCGCATCTATCTGGGGACCGGGTCCGAAGGCGTTTATACTCTGACGCTGCCAAATTCCATCCCAGCATCCGCATCGAATTGACTCCTGTGCCAGCCGGATTCGCATGCTCCCTGCGGCCGATATTTTTATGAGCCGACGCCCCTGATTTGGCGTCTTTATTAGTCAGACAACCTTTTCTGGTGTGCCTTTTCTTATGAGCTATAATCAAATGTGTTTATGAAAACTGAGATTATTCTAGCCATCATCCTGCTTTTGTGTTCGACAAGCCAGTCCGGGTTCCCGCAGACCCTGCCCATTCCTCGACCGCAGCGTCCCTCGGCCCAGCGATCCGGTCAACCTGCCTTTATGCAGAAGTTGAAGTCTTATGACGAGACTCCTTTTGCCGCCAAAGCGGTGCTGAAAAATGGTCTGACCATTATCGTCCATGAGTTTCACGCATTTCCGGTGGTGTCGATTACGAGCTATGTCCGGGCGGGAATTGCATTCGAAAATAATCAGAGCGCCGGAATTTCCGAAACAATGGAGCGCCTCTTCTTCCGGGGGACAACCGCGAAGACAGGCGCGATCGTAGGGAAAGAAATAAAGGCAATGGGGGGAACCGCGTCCAGTGTGGCGTCCTATGACCAGATTCGCCACGAACTACTTGTTCCGGCGGCGCAATGGAAAAGGGCGCTCGAAATTCAGGCGGATTCGTTGATCAATCCGGCTTTTGATCCGGATGAGATCAAACGGGCAGCGGAGAATGCCGGTGCGGCACGCAGCATTGTTCCGCCCGGTCTGGGAGGGGCTGGATTGAATCGGTCGCTGGCGATTGAGTTTTCGCAAAATGCCGCGACTTCCCCTGGACTCGCCCCCGCTCTGGCATCAGGAAGTTCCACCCGTGAAGCGATTCAGGACTACTTCAAAGCCCACTACACCGCCGCAGATGTGCTGATGGTTGTTTCCGGCGACATCACCGTATCCGAGGTGCTTGCGGAAGCAGTTCGCCTTTACGAGAAGGCGCGACCCGGTTCCCCAAAACCCGAAGCTCCCGCCTCGCCCCGGCCTGCGACGGGTTTCCGCTATTTCGAACAGCGGGGGCACATACGGAACCCGCAAATTGTTTTTACATTTCGCGTTCCTGCCTCGACAGCGGCTGAATATCCGGCTTTTGAGGTGCTGGCCAGCATCCTGGGCATGGGTGATGCTTCGCTCCTTGCCCAAAACCTGCGCGACCGAAAGAACCTGGTTTTGGGAGTGTCCACCGAACTGAACTCCCATGCCGGAGTCGGTTTTTTGCAGGTGGGAATGGAAGCGGAGGCGAAGAACATCGATCAGAGCGAGATAGCCTTTCTAACGGAATTGGAGCTGCTGAAGCACCATGAGCCGGACGAAGAGGCTATGGAGCGCGCATTCGCCATGCTGGAACAAAGATACTGGTCTCGCTTGCAGACGGTGAGCGGAAGGTCGCGAGCGATAGCATTTTTTGAGTCGCAAGGCGATTGGAAAAAGATCAACCAGTACCTCTCGCGAGATCCGCCAGGTCAAACCAGCGGATGTCGCGCGATTCGCCGAGAAGTACCTTCGGCTGGCCAACTGCACCTTGCTCGAATATCTTCCTGCGGGTGCAGAAACCAGAGGCCTGACTTCTGAAGCCGCGCTGAGAACCTTCAACGAATTATTGCAGCCTGCATCGGACCAGGCGGCGGCAGAACAGGAAAAGGAGACCATTCCGGCAGTCAAAATGCCAGAGCCTGCTGGGATCTATAAGCCCAGCGAAGTACGATTTCCTTATAAGAAGGCCTCCATTCTGCGCGGACCGGAAATCCTGATGAGGGAGGATCACTCTCTTCCCCTCCTGCAAATCGGATTTTTCTATCCTGGCGGCCGGCTGATGGAAAGCAAGGAGAATGCCGGCATCACGCTTCTCCTGCTCCAGACAATGATGAGCGGAACCAAGGAGAAAGGACTCCGACAAATCCACAGGCAGATGGAATTGTATGGTGCCGAAGTCCAGCCGGTGGTCGACGATGATTATTTCGGTGTCCGAATATCCACGCTGTCCAGGAATGTCGAAGGGGTGCTGGAATTGCTTGGAGATATCCTTCAAAATCCGGCGCTTTCCGAAGAAGAACTGGCCAGGCAGAAGGAGCTCATCCAAGCCCAGTTGCTCTTTTCCGATGAATCCTCGAAGGAGAAGGCTGAATCCATTTTGATGAAGTCCCTTTTTCCGGATTTCCCATATTCCTGGAGCGCAAATCAGGTTCGTGAAAATCTGGCACGTTTGAATTTGCCCGCGGTGAAAGACTGGTATTCGAAAACGGTTCATAACCGCAAACCTATCGTGGTGATTATCGGAGATACGCAAGGAACCACGTTGGCCGGTTTTTTTGTCCGAAGGTTCAGCGGCACAAGGTTTCAGGACTCCAAGCTTCCTGAAGGTTTTCCCAGACCGGTGGAGGCTGCGCTCCAATGGGAGGAGAAATGTGAAGCCGGTCCCGACATCGTCCAGGTTGGTTTTCAGGCTCCACCCGACGGCGATGAGGATTCCTATCCCTTGGAGATTCTCCAGAACCTTATGAGTGGGGAAGGTGGACGATTGACCGAACAGCTGCGGGATATACAGGGTCTTGCCATCGAAACCTTCTTTCAGTATCAGGCGCGGGCAAAAGGTGGACGGATAATTGCGGGACTATATGCCTCCCCGGAAAAAGGTGGAAAGGCCGTTGAGGCGATAAAAGCCGAGCTGGCGAAATTTATTGACAGTCCGCTGAGCTATCGCGACTTCCGAGCCGCCGTCAATGGCGCCGTGGCAGATTACTGGTTTTCGCAGCAGAATCGCTTTGAACAGATCATGGAACTCGCGCGCAGTCTTGCTGCCGGGCATGGGTTGGATGCAGTTCTCGATCACGTCGCGCGCCTGCAGGAAGTGAAACAGGAAGATCTCCCGGAACTCGCCCGCCGGATCCTAAGCCCCGGGAGGTCCGTTTCTGTTCATCTTGTTGGAAAGCGCTGATCAGGCGCAAAAATGGCGGCTCCGGCGGCAAACATGAGGGTATAGTGTAGGGTGAACTGACGATTCTGTTAAATTCCCGGCAGTGGCCGGAGTCAGGGTGAACGACCTGGATAGCGGAGATAAATCTCGTGCGCCGTTTCCTGCCGACAACCCGAATGGGCATTTTCACTTCGATTCTCATCGCCCTTTGGTGCCTTAAAACCCTCGTAATCGTCCCCCGGTTCAGGCAGGTGATCTCCCCGGGACAGCAGTTCGTCATCGAACTGCTTACTTTTCTTCTGGTGATCCCGGCGATTTATTACAGCCTTAAGCTGTTTACGGTCGCGCGTCGAAAACTGCTTTGGAAGATCCGCAGGCGCCTGGTCATCGCCCACGTTTTTATCGGTGCGATACCCTCCATTCTCCTGTTAATCATCCTGAGTGTAGCCGCGCTGCTCTTCTATTATCAGCTCAGCTACTACCTCAGTTCCAACCAGATAGGAATCCATGCAAGTCAGATCCATGCGTTCAATCTCTCCATCAAGACTCACCTTGAACGGGTATTGACCGCGTCTCGAATCGATCCCGCACAGGTCAAGACCGTATTCGATCAGGATGCGGAAATCCTTCTCGGTGCTTACCCATCCGCCGCTGTAATGCTGCGCTACGAGGATATGACCCGCGGGAAAACAGTAATAATTGGGAACGCCAACATAAGCCAGGACCGGCTCCGGGAATACCAGGTCCCGCGCTGGACTGGAGAGCATGAATTCAATGGCCTGGTTTACGAGGATTTCCAGCCTCAAATTTTTCCGGCTCCCGATAATGCATCTTCCGCTAGAACAGAGGGGAGGCTGTATCTCCGAAGCCTGGTGACAGGCGAAGCGCGGCCGGGAGGCACCTTCACGGTTGAAGTATCCGTACCTTTTAACCGATATCTCTTGGACAGGCTTAAGGCTGCACTCGGACAGGAACTCCTGCTGGCAGATAAGATTCCTGTTTCGGGTCTGAATGTGATGCTCCAATCCACGGATATTTTGAGGGATAACATTCTGTGTTCCACCTATGATTCGGATTCATTGCCCCAGGAGCCGAGCCGCTCGGTCTGGTCGATCATGCTTTATCCAACGTCCTGGAATTCCGGTACCGAGGTCCAGAATGGAGACTCCCAGGTTCTCTTTGTGGAGCTTTCCATGTCACGCCTGATTCAAAATCTCTTCCGTTCCGAAAGCAACGTAAGCAAAACCATTGTGGGAGTGCTCCAAATCGTGATCGGCTTTTTCCTGGTGGTTGAGATCATTTCCCTGATCTTCGGGATCCTCCTCACGAAATCGATCACTTCGGCAGTATATAACCTCGATAGAGGGACACAGTTCATCCAGCGCGGAGATTTCAGCCATCGGATCATGGTCCGGTCCGATGATCAGCTCGGGGCGCTGGCGGAATCATTCAACCAGATGACCGAATATGTACAGTCGCTGGTTAAAGAAAGGGTGCAAAAAGAAAGGCTGGAACGCGAGCTCGAAATTGCAAAGGAGGTGCAGGAGCAGCTCTTCCCCAGGCAAGCCCCCAAAATGAAGAATCTCGAATTGACAGGCCTGTGCCTGCCCGCGCGCGTCGTGAGCGGCGACTATTATGATTTTCTTGCCTTCAACGACAGGCGGATGGGACTGGCTTTGGGGGATATTTGCGGGAAAGGAATTTCGGCGGCGCTGCTCATGGCCAACCTCCAGGCGACCCTGCGCAGCAATGTCACCAACTCCTTCAAGGACTTTGAAGATGATTCTGCAGGTGCCGGATCAGCTAGTGTTTCGAGGGTGGTCACGCACGTCAATCGGCAAATCTATCACCATACTTCGGCCAATAAGTTCGCCACTTTTTTCTACGCCGTTTATGATGGGCGTCAGCCGTCGTTGACCTATTGCAATGCCGGACATAATCCCCCCTTGTTCCTCAACGGCGACGGATGCCGCCGCCTGATGACAGGCGGAACCGTGGTCGGAATCTTCCCGGATGCCATTTATGAGGAGGAAACCGTCGAATTGAAGCCGGGAGATATCCTACTGGCGTATACCGATGGGATCAGCGAAAGCGTAAATGAATACGGCGAAGAATTCGGCGAAGAAAGAATCGTGCAGATCCTGGAGAGGAACCGACATTTGTCGGCGGAGATGATCCAGAAAATCATCGTCGAAAGAGTCCTGGAGTGGTCTTTCGAAGAAGAGCGTGACGACGATATGACCTTAATAATAGCCAAGGTTTTGGACGAAGCCTGATCCCTGCCTCGTTCATCACTCCCGATTTTTCCCTTCATCCGGCTTTCGACCGAAAATACCCTTCACATTTGTATCATTTATAAGGCCGAAACCAGGAAGCTACGATGGTCTGGCCACCAGCTCGTTCCGATGAGATGTAAGATGCTTGACGAGGCCATGAACTGCAATATATTTTACAGTTTCAACAACTTATAAGAAAAGGCCGCCAACCTGATGATCCGACGCTCTTATTTCACCACGTTTGAGATCAGCCAGCTTTGCGAGGTCAATCCCACGACTGTCCAAAATTGGGTGAAGGAGAGAAAGCTCAAGGCTTTTGTCACGCCCGGGGGCCATCGACGGATCAAAAGGGAAGACCTCCTCAACTTCCTAGCCGAATTCCGGATGCCGATTCCGCCCGAGGTTGCGCCAAAAATGCCACTTGTGATGATAGTCGACGACGAAAGAGATATCCGGGAAATGCTGGTTGAGCTGATGACCGAATCGGAGGCCCGGATCGAGGTGGCGAGCGCAGAAAATGGGGTGGAAGCTCTTCTCAAGATCGGCGAGAGGGCTCCTGACCTCCTCATCTTGGATATCAGGATGCCAGGCATGAACGGGATTGAAGTCTGTCGCCAGCTCAAGTCTTCGCCCCGAAATCAGCGTATCAAAATTGCTGCAATTTCAGGAGATACCAGCTCTTCGACTCAGCAGCAGATCTTAGATGCCGGCGTAGACCTGTTTTTCACGAAACCGCTGAATATCCTGGAATTTCGAAACAAAGTACTCAAGCTTATTGGTTGTTGATACGAGGTGGAATTTGTCGATTTTAGACGAACCCGGTCTCTGGCCGGTAATGGACCCGCTCGGGATGTACGGTCTGATTGAAAGCTTCCCCGACCAATTGCGGGCGGCTTCAAAGGCCGTGTCTTTGATTCAGTTAAAGAAGCCCGCAGAAATGGGCAGTATCACTATTGCCGGGCTTGGTGGTTCTGCAATTGGCGGCGACGTGGTACGATGCGCGGCTGGAAAACACTTGAAGGTACCCTTCAATGTGTGCCGGGCTTACGAGCTTCCGGGCTATGTCAACGAATCATCCTTGGTATTTGCGTGCAGCTATTCCGGGAATACAGAAGAGACAATCAGCGTTTACCATTCGGCGCGTCAGGCTGGCGCCAGAGTGATCTGCATCACTTCTGGAGGACGGTTGGCACAGGCGGCGGCGTCCGATGGAATCGAAGTGGTCACGATTCCCGGCGGGATGCCTCCCCGCGCAGCGCTGGGACACTCCGCAATCGCTCTTCTTGGTTCTCTGATGAAACTGGGGGTAATTCCGGATCTGATCCAGGAATTGGAGGAAACAACTGAACTGCTTTCGGTGCTTGCCGGGCGCTATGGCAGCCGCGTCGACTCGGATCAAAATGCAGCCAAAAGCATCGCAAGATCCCTATATGGCAAGGTGGCGGCGATCTATGCCGCCAGCGGCCTTCTCGATGCTGCCGCGACCCGGTGGCGCGGGCAGATTGAAGAAAATGGCAAAAACCTGGCCTTTCATCATCTGCTTCCCGAGATGAACCATAATGAAATTCTGGGTTGGGAGTGTCCGGAAGAAGGGCTGTCGGGTTTTGGAGCCATTTTCCTGCGCGATCAGGGCGACCACTCTCAAGTTCAGCGTCGATTTGACCTGACCATGGAAATTGTCGGGCGAAGGGCGGGCGTAGTCCACGAGGTTTGGAGTGAGGGCAATTCTCGCCTGGCCCGGCTGTTCTCGACCCTATATCTGGGTGATTTCGTCAGTTACTATCTCGCCTTGCTGAACGGCGTGGATCCGACCCGAATTGATGCGATCGATTTCCTCAAACGCGAACTGAGCCGCTGAAAGCCAGGTTTTGGAGATAGGACGGCCTATAGGGTTCATTCCTGGGGAGATAGGCGCCATCAATGGGCGACGGGGGATATATCCGGGATGGAATTTGCCAAATTTCATGGACTAGGAAACGATTTCATTATTTGCAGGGCGTTCTCGCAGGATGAACATCCCGGATCGCTTTCAGCTATCGCCATCCGCCTATGCGAACGGCACCGAGGCGTCGGGGCGGACGGTGTGGTGTTTTACCAGCCCACCCAGGGAGATCACGATGCAGATTTCTCGGCCCTGATTTTTAACGCGGACGGGAGCAGGGCGGAAATGTCGGGAAACGGCATTCGCTGCCTCGCAGCGCATTTGATGCATTCGGATGAGCATCGGGGAGAAGCTGTCAAGATCCGCACGGTTTCCGGCATCAAGAAATTGATCCTGCGCTCCCGGGAAAAGGACCTGTATCGGCTTGAATGCTCGATGGGGCACCCCATTTTGGAGCCGAAACGTATTCCAGCCCGCGTGGAGACCGGCGATGAGGCCGTTATCCATACTCCAATAGAAACCGCGAGCGGCCGGATACACGTCACCCTCTCATCCATGGGAAATCCGCACTGCTCGACCTTTTGGCCGGATGTTGCCAAGGCTCCGCTGGAAACGCTCGGGCCTGTGCTGGAGCGAGATTCCCGGTTTCCCAACCGGGCCAATGTCGAGTTTATCCAGGTGTTGGATCGCAGCCGGATCCGGGTGCGGTTTTGGGAACGCGGAGTGGGCCCGACGCTTTCCTCCGGCACCGGAAGCTCCGCTGCCGCGGTAGCTTCGATCTTGAGAAAGCTTGTCGACAGCCCGGTAACCGTAGAATCCGAATTGGGAGCTCTCCTCGTGGATTGGCAACCCGGCAGGGAACTGGTTCTGACCGGACCCGCTGAATTTGTATGCTGTGGCCGTTATAAATCCGAAGGGGCCTGCTGCTGAGATGAATTCAGACCGGCTTGCGCAGAATGCATAAACCTGAGGCGGGGGAGATTCTATGAGCGGTTTTGATGCCGGGAATCTGAAGCGCCATTTTGAGGGAAAGTTGGATTCGTGCCTCAGCTTGCTGAAAACACTGGTCGAATTGGAATCCTTTTCATGCGACAAGCCGGCGGTTGATGCGATCGGGGCCTTCGTCCATGAGCGGCTGGCCGGTTTAGGAATTCAATCGGTGATTCATGCGCACCCGGAGCGCGGAGGTTGTATTAGCGCTTCCTGGCGGGGGAGGGGAAAGGCCGGTCCTGTGATGCTTTTAGGCCATCTGGATACGGTTTGGCCGGCGGGAACGGTTGCAGCGAGACCATTCCGGGTCGCGAACGGCCGGGCTTACGGGCCCGGGATCTTTGACATGAAAAGCGGCATAGCATTGAGCCTGATGGTAGCGGAGGCCTTGGCGGAGGGAGTTATCAACGCATCAGGAGAAGTCCGCTTTTTCTTTTCTTCCGATGAAGAGATCGGAACCGAGACTTCGCTTCCCTGGCTGCGCGAGTCGGCTCAGGGGTGCCGCGCTGTGTTTTGTCTCGAGCCCTCACTCGCTGACGGCGCGGCCAAAACATCCCGCAAAGGGGTGGGGAATTTTCTATTGCGTGTCCGGGGCGTAGCGTCACATGCGGGTGTAGCACCCGAAAAAGGTGCAAATGCCATCGTGGAATTGAGCCGGCAGCTCCTTGAGCTCCAGAAACTGAATGATGCCGCGCGCGGCACAATCCTGAGCCCGGGCCTCATCCGCGGAGGGGTAGCCGTGAACGTCGTGCCTGAGGATGCTGCCGCCGAAATCGATTTCCGCTTTGTCAATCCTTCCGACGGCAACGCCATAGAACGCCGGATTAGTAAATTGCTCCCGTTCGACGGGCGCTGCATCCTTACGGTTGAGGGAGGAGTCAATCGTCCGCCTCTCGAGCGGACAGAAGCTGTCGCCCGGCTTTACAGGGAGGCGCAAAAGATTGCCCATGGTCTGGGGGCACCATTGGGGGAAGGCACAAGCGGGGGCGGAAGCGATGGTTCCTTCACGGCCCATTGGGGAATCCCGACCCTCGATGGCCTTGGGGTCCGCGGTTCCGGAGCTCATGCCCGCGACGAACAGATTGAAATCTCGGACCTGTCATTCCGGGCAGCGCTTCTGTGCGGTCTTGTCTGCCTGAAGGATCAATGGAGTGAAAAAGACTCCCAGGGGATCGATGAAGGCCGCCAAAAAGAATAGGACTCGCAGACCGGCCGATTTTTTTCGAAGTAGTCGCTTTGCGTAAAGGATTTGGGGATAATGGCTCGATGGCATCATCCGCCCTGTTGATAGGACTGTTCCGGTAGTAGTATAAGCTGCCCATGGGTGTTTGGGACTTTATGAAGGGTTTGCTGAGATTTGTTCTTCTGATCGGGATGGCAGGCCTCGCACTACCGCCATCCGCTGAGGCGCGCGAGGCGGAAAAATTCTTCGCCTTCGTGAATCCCCAACTTATCATCACGGCAGAACTCGCTTCCCAGCGAAGCTTCATCGTGAACATAATTAACCTCTCCGATTTCGTCGTGGTTGCCCAGCCGAACGAATTCATATACAAGGGCGCGACAGGCAGGTTTTACATCGGCCAGGTATTTGAGCAGGAACACAAGGACACGCGCGGAGAGTTGCTGAAATATTCCGCATCCGTTCTTTTGCGTGGACGAACGTTCACCGGTCTGACCATCTTCGGAGCGTTTCTGGAGACCGGTCAGATCCAGGAATTAAGCTATCGCATTGGGGCTAAACGTTACTACTTGCAACCCCTTGAGAAAGTCCAATTCGATCAACTGGCGGCAAAGGTCAGCGAAATTGATCTGAAGAATCCTAGCCCACGCGCTGCGATTCAAGAGGCGAATCTGGCCGAGATCGGAATAGTAAAAAGCACCGACGGAACTTCGGACTGGGACAGTGATTGGCAGGGGCTCATCAGGCCGGATGGGATCAATGTTCCCAAGATCATCGAAAAAACCCCCGTGCGGCCTACCGAAGAGGCAACCAAGCACCGAACCTTCGGCAAGGTCAGACTTTCCGCACTCATTACCCGAAATGGCGGAATTCAGAATCTGAAGGTTGAGAAGGGGCTCGGTCGCGGCCTGGATGAGCGTGCCGTCGAAGGGGTAAAGAACAGCTGGCTGTTCTTGCCGGCCACGCGCAACGGTGAGGTGGTCGAGGGATCCGTCATGTTCGATGTTGAGTTTCTTCCCCCCGAAAAGCAGCCCTGAATTTCAGGAAATTGCGGACTTGCCTGCTCTCAGGATCCCGCAAAATAATCGCAGACCGCTTCCACGAGATCCTCGACAGTGTTCCGTTTCGGTAGAATTTCGGGATCCTTGCCATAAGATCTTACCTTTGCAGCTACGATAGGGCCCAAACATGCAACAATGGACCGATGGAGCAGCAGCTGCCCGTTTTCCATTCCGACCAGCCGCAGGAAACCGGAGACATTCGAAGAGGAAGTGAATATCATCAAGGCCGGAGGGTTTTCCAGCACCGATCGAATCACCTCAGGATCGGGTGCAGCCTGGACCGCTTCATAACATGGGAGGACTGCGACCGAAGCCCCGGCCTCCACCAGGGCCTCCACCACGACATCCCGTGCCTCACGCGCGCGGGGCAGCAATATTGTCTTCCCGCGCAATGCTTCAAGCCCACCTGGTTGCCTGGCGAAAGCTTCCAGAATCCCCTCAGCCACAAAATCGGTCGGCAGCAAGTCCGACTTCCATCCATTTTCTTCCAGGCAGCGGGCTGTCGCCGGCCCGACGGCGCAGATTTTGGCCGCAGGGAAATCCGCTCGCGATCGGCTACGCTCGCCCAGATGCTCGAGGAAATAGCGCACTCCGTAAGCACTGGTGAAGATGATCCAGGAAAATGCCCCCGGAAAAGCCAGCGTGCGCACCCACGATTCAGTGTCGGTGACCTTGCGGATCTCAACCGCCCGGAATTCGATCAGATTCGCTCCGCAGCCTGCAAGGAAGTGGCTAAGCTTTTCGAAGATTGCCGGGCTGGATGCGATCAGGATGCGCTTTCCGCCGAGACGCACATGGGGCAATGAATCCTTGCTGTGAAATTCAGCCATCTCTATCAGCGGATGCCCTCAAGAAGGCGGCCAGCCCCCCGGGAAAGAATCGTTTCTGCCAGAATCCTAGCTGTTTCCTCGGGCGAAGATGCCGGTCCAGAAACAGCTCCACGGATTTGTTTTTTCCCGTCGGGCGATGCCACAAGCCCCTCCAGTTTCAGAATATCTCCATCTACGTCGCCGATGACTGCAATGGGGCTGTTGCAGCCCCCGCCAAGAGCGTGCAGGAAAGCACGCTCCGCAAGCACGGCCGCGGCGGTTGCGGGATGGTGGACCGGAGCTACCGCTGATGCGGTTTTGCTGTCGCCCTTCCGGATTTCAATGGCGAGCGCTCCCTGGCCCGGGGCCGGAAGCATTGAGCTCAGCTCGATCGGGAATGAAATGCGCTCCCGCAGTCCGAGCCGATTCAGACCGGCGCAGGCCAGGATAATGGCATCATAGCGGCCCTCTTCCATTTTCTTGATCCGGGAATCCACGTTTCCCCTGATGTCCAGAATCTGCAGATCGGATTTCATGGCAAGTAGCTGCGCCTGCCGCCGGATACTGCCCGTGCCCACCGTGCACCCGGCGGGCAAATCGGCTATTGAGCGGGCATACCTTGCAGTAATCAGGGCATCGCGCGGATCCTCGCGCTCCGGAATGGCGGTGATTTCAAGCGTTTCGGGAATGCTGGTGGGAACATCCTTCATGCTGTGGACGGCCAGGTCGATTTTCTCCCCCAGCAGCGCCTCCTCGATTTCCTTTACAAAAACGCCGGTCGTAGATCCCGAGCGGAGCGAACTGATCTGATCCCTATCCGCCGAGGTCTTGATGATTTTGATTTCGACCTGGATTTCCGGGAAGTGATGCAGGATCTGGTTCCGGATCCATTGGGTCTGGGTCATCGCCAGGGCGCTTCCGCGACTGCCAATTCTCAGCATGGATGGATCGGCTCCTTATCGATGTCTAGTCCGAATCTGGCGGCGTTATTCCGAAAATACGCCGGATGGTTGTGATATAGGCGTCCTGGTGTTCCGGGGTTTGGGTGTTCGTGCGGAGCTGACTGATGAGCGGATGGGCGATTTTACCGGCGATGCGGGCTATCATCGATTCGAGTTCCTGAACGTCTCTGGCATCTCTGGCGCCGGTTTTTCGTAGATATCTGGCCAATTCGGTGCGGCAGATTTCGTCGATCCGGCTTTGGAGCTGAACCACGACGGGTGCCACATCGAGGGACTTGAGGCGATACCAGGCAACCTCAAGCTCCTGCTCCACGATCTTTTCAGCCAGCTGAGCGGCTTTGCGACGTTCCTGGAGGCTGGCTTCGACCACAGCCCCAAGGTCATCGATGTCGTAACAGAAGACGTTGTCGAGATTGCCGGCAGCCGGATCGATATTTCTCGGTACGGAAAGATCCACCAGCACGAGGGGGGAATGCCGGCGCTCGCGCATGACTCCTTCAACCATGGAGCAAGTCACGACAGCCGTGGGTGCGCCGGTAGATACGACAACGATATCGGAGCATAAAATATACCGGGACAAATCCTGATAGGGAACGGCTGTGCCCTGGAACTGGGCTGCCAGTTCGGCGGCGGCCTCGGGGCTTCTGTTCGTGACCCGAATCTTGGAAATCCCGCTCGATGCCAGATGTCGGGCGGCAAGCTCGCCCATTTTACCCGCTCCAACGATCAGAATGCTTTTATCCTCAAGATCTCCGAGGATTTTGCGTGCAAGCTCGACGGCGGCCGAACTTGCCGACACCGAATATTCGCCGATGGTGGTCTCAGTACGGACCCGCTTCGCGGATTTGAATGCGGCCTGCAGTACTATATTCAGCCACGCTCCCACCGTCCGGGCTTCAACCGAGCTGTTGTAGGAATCTTTAACCTGACCCAGGATTTGCGGTTCGCCGAGAATCATTGAATCGAGGGAGCAGGCAACGCGAAACAGGTGGCGGATGGCGGCAGCGTCGGTGTAGCGATAAAGCGCCTGTTTCAGCTTGTCGGCCGGAACCTGGCTGTTTTCGCGCAGAAAACCTTCCAAAGTTTCGATTCCTTCTTTGGCCTCACTGACCGCGGCCAGCAATTCGACACGATTGCACGTGGATAGGATCATCGCTTCGTGGATGCCGGGAAGCGTGATGAGTGTACGTAAGGCATCCGGCAATCCGGCAGCCGGAAAAGCGGCTCGCTCCCTTATACCCACATCAGCTGTGCGATGGTTTAGCCCGATCAATGCCAGTGCAAACATCTCTATCCCGTCGTTATTCCGGTTTGCCAATCCCCGGACTCATCAGGGTTGCGGAAACCTAAGCATCCGTTGCCCCAAATTCAAATGTAAGTATGCAAGCCTTTAGCCCAATTGAGTCCGAATGTAAAAAGGATCGATACAAAACCGGCGATGCTGATGTAGGCGGCAATCCGGCCGCGCCACCCTGCCGACAGACGATAAACTATCAGCACCAGGTAGATTAGCCAGCTCACGAGTGAGGCGGTTTCTTTGGGATCCCAGCTCCAGAATCGCCCCCAGGCTGATTGCGCCCAGAAAGCCCCAGTCAGGATGGTGAGGCTCATCAGTATGAAACCAAAATAAAGCGACCGGCGCATGAGATCATCACAAATTTGGAGAGAGGGAAGGCGGAAATAAAAAAAGCGGAAATTTTTGGCCTTGAGCTCTTTTTCCTGGATCAAGTACATGACACCCGAAACGAAGGTCAGGAAAAAAGCGGCGTAGGCCAGCATGGCCACGCTCGAGTGGAAGGAAACCCAGGCGCTCTTGAGCTCCGGGGGAATGGTATGGTGTTCTTCCCAAATAATTTCTGTGGTGATGGTCAGAAGCGACACCAGCGGAAGGACGAAAGCTCCCAGAACGTTGATTTTGTAGGTCAGGCTGGCCAGGATAAATATCAGGATCACGCACCAGGAAAAGAAACAGAGCGTTTCCGACAGATTTGTAATCGGAAAGTGGCGGCGCTCCATCCCTATGAGAACCATGAAAGCGGTCTGGCTGGCAAACCCGACGGCAACGTGGCCCAGGGCGACCTGAACAAACACGCGACGCTTGGTGAAGAATCCGAACAGCGAATGCAGCAATCCAAGCGTATAAAGTATCAATGCGAACTGTAATGTCCATCCCATTCTTTTGGCTCTCTTGGAGTCCAGAAATCTTAGCATCACACACCGGCCTGTACAATTGGTTAAGGATTTGTTTTGGGCAGGATCAACAGGTTTTGAGGGGCCCTGCCCAGCCTTGCAGTCTCCGATGTGATGGGGTAGAGTGGCGCCTTATAATTTGACGGAATCCTGGTGTCGGATCAGGTTATGGAACACAATTTTTGCATGGGGCGTGTTTCGTTTGCCTTTCTTCAGAACGCTCTGAGCCGGCGCCTGATTTGCTTCATTCGTTCGAATGAAACGGGACTCACGGTTCGGCCTGCCGCAGTGAATTAGATGGAGGAGCCATATGAAATCCAAACTTATCGGGATGCTCCTTGCCATCGGACTGGCATCCGGAAGTGAAAATGGCTTGCCAATTTTAACCGACGTCACCCGCCAATCGGGTATTTCCTTCACTCATTGCCTGGGTGCCAGGAAGATCGCCAATATCATCGAAGCCACAGGGTCCGGTTGCGGCTGGCTGGATTACGATGGTGACGGCAAGATCGACCTTTACCTTGTGAACGCGGCCTACCTTGAGGGAATCAGTGATCCCCGCTCTCCATTCAAGGGGCAGAGGCAGGTTAGCCGTCTTTACCGGAACAACGGCGACGGGACTTTTGCCGATGTCACTGAAAAGGCGGGAGTCGGGAACGATAACCGCTATGGAATGGGGATCCTGGCCGGCGATTACGACAACGACGGCCACAGCGATATCTATGTAACCAATTACGGCCGTAACACCCTGTATCACAACAATGGCGATGGCACCTTTTCCGATGTCACTGAGCGTGCAGGCGTCGGGCTCGGCCGATGGAGCACCGGCGCCGCTTTCCTGGACTACGACAATGATGGATGGTCGGATCTGTTCGTCGGGGTTTATCTGTCGTTCGATGCCAGCTACCGGCTTTATTATGAAGCCGATATCTATCCCGGCCCGTTGGCCTATCCTGCCCAGGCAAGCGTTTTGTATCACAATAATCGCGACGGTACTTTTACGGATGTGACCGAAAAAGCCGGCGTGGCGATGAAAGGGCGGGCGATGGGAGCCCTGGCAGTGGATTATGACGGGGATGGATGGACCGATATTTTTGTAGCGAACGACAATTCCCCCAATTTTCTCTATCGCAACAACGGGAATGGAACCTTTACCGAAATAGCGCTCAAATCGGGAGTAGCCTTTGGACAGCATGGCAATGCGGCTGCATCCATGGGAGGAGATTGGGGCGATTATGACCATGACGGCAGGCTTGATTTGATTGTTCCGGCGATGGGATATAACGCGTTGTACCGGGGGCTGGGCAAGGGGTTGTTTGAGGATGTCGCCGTTACGGTAGGGCTGGCTGTGATTAGCGGGCAGTATTGGTCCTGGGGCGGCAAGTTCCTGGATTATGATAATGACGGCTATCTTGATGTCATGGTCGTGAATGGTGACGGCCACCGCCTTTCCGACACGCAGGAAGCGATTCTCGCCCGGAATGTCGCAGGACCGGGCGGCAAGCGGGTCTTTCAGGACGTGGCTGAAAAGGCCGGGCCTTATTTTCATGTCAAATCCGTGGCGCGAGGGCTTGCCGTCGGGGACTACGACAACGACGGAGATTTGGATGCCTGTGTTCTCAACATCGATCAACCGGCCATGTTGATTCGCAACGATGGGGGAAACCGGAACAATTGGCTGATGCTCGATCTCCTGGGAACCCGCAGCAACAAGGATGGATTTGGCGCCAAAGTCACTGTGACCGCTGGCGGCATGGTGCAGTTTGACGAGAAGAAAAGCGGCACCAGTTATCTGTCGCAGGCCGACCCGAGGCTTCATTTCGGCCTCGGGCAGGCTGCCAAGGTGGATGAGGTTGTTATTAAATGGCCGAGCGGAATTACGCAAAAACTGAAGGATGTGAAAATCAACCAGGTGATGAAGGTAGTCGAACCGCGCGGATAACCGTTGCTTTTATCCTGCTTGCCTTCGTCGTCGGCCTCTATGCCGCTCCGTTCGAGTCGGAGGAATCGATTGGCGTGGACCTGGTGATTGCGCAGGTACCGCACCGCCCGGGCCATCATCGCGGGGATACCGGACGTTTTTCTTTTTCCAGGGCGCGGGAGCAGAGCGGCCGCATCATTCTCGTCAATTCCGCCGGTGAAATCAGCTCCCTCACCCAGGAGTTCTTTGCGGCGGCAGATCCTGAAATTTCATTCGATGGCAAAAGAATCCTTTTTGCAGGCCGGCAAAAGGTGGCCGAGCCGTGGAATATCTGGGAGATGGATGTCGATGGAAAGAACAAACGCCAGATAACCAGGGATCAGGGCGATTGCCTGGAACCCAAGTACCTTGCCACGAGCTCCATTACGCCTCCGGAATTTGCCGACAAGGTTCGCTGGATCACCTACTTATCCAATCAGGCAAATGCCCCCGACTCCTGGGAAAAGGGATTCAGCTTCGCACTCTACGCTCAGAATATTGAGCCTATGGAAGGGCGGGGGATTGTCACCAGGCGTAGCACTTTCAACTTGGCCAGCGAATACTCTCCCACCGTTATCGGGGATGGACGGATCCTGTTTACGAGCCGGCAAACCGGCGATTCTGCCCGGTTTCCGAATGGACGCTTTCCCATTCTGGCATGCAATTGGGATGGCACGGGATTGAACCTCTTCTATAGCGGCGATGAAGGGGGCCTGGTCAAATCCATGGCCTGCGAATCTCCCGACCGGACGCTTGTTTTCGTGGAATCCGGAGGGGAAACGGAGGATGGAAGCGGTGCCCTGGCCAGGGTTTCGTTCAAGCGGCCGCTTCACAGCCGTGAACTCCTGAGCCGTGGGAGTGGGTTCTACCGCAAGCCGCATGCCCTGCCCGATGCCCGTCTGCTGGTTTCCTATACCGGCGGCAGCGAAGCCCGGGGTATCTATCTCTTTGACTTCTCGAAAGGGGCTCCAGGATTAAAGCTGCACTTCGATCCCCGATGGGACGACCAGTCTGTTGCCGCGGTATTATCCCGTCCTGAACCCCAAGGCCTTATCAGTGCCGTGGTCGATAGTGAAAAATCCGTCGATGTGCAGTGCCTCAGCATCTATGACTCGGACCTTCCGTCTGTAAAAACCCTCCATAAAGGTGAGGTCAAAAGGATTCGTTTTATAGAAGGAGTACCTCTATCTGCAGCGGTGAAGGGGCAAAAACTGCCGCCTCCCGATGGCACAAGGGTGCGGATGAGGATCCTGGGAGAAGCCGCAGTGGAGCCCGATGGATCATTCTTTGTGACATTGCCCGGGGATACCCCTTTTTACATGCAGCTGCTTGGTGGTGACGGCATGGCATTGCAGTCGATGAGCACCTGGATCTGGGGCCGTCGTGGCACAAGCCGCAGCTGCATCGGCTGCCATGAGAATCGGGAGCACGCACCTGAAAATCGTGTTTCTCAGGCTTTGCTCAAAATCCATCCCCAGGTCCTTCTGGATACTCCGAAAAGCAGGCGGCCGGTTCCGGATTTTCAGTCGATCCAGCCGATTGTTCAAAAACACTGCGTGCCCTGTCACAAGGGCGGTTCCGGACAAGGAGGGCTGGATTTGAGGACCACACCAGCGCAGAATGCCAGGAAGGCTTTTGATAGTCTTGTAAGGGATCGGAAGGCGGCAAGCGGCGGCCTGCCCTATGTTCTGCCCGGTCATGCCAAAGCCAGCCCCTTGATCCAGCAGATCCTGTCCGGCAAGGGCGGCATCGCTAACGGCGGAAAGCACTCCATAGTGGATATGACGGCGGAGGAATTGCGGACGCTCATGGAATGGATCGATTTGGGAGCCCGCTGGGAAAACCGATGAAACCGCTATCCAATCCCTCTGGCCGCTGGTGGACCGCCGTTCTGTGCGCGGCAAGCATGCTGGGCATTTCACTTTGGAGCCTTTCACAGAGTCCCTCCGGCGGATCGATTCCAAGGAGCCGGCGCGCACTGGTCGCCCAACCCGAAGACGATTTGTACAAATCTCCAGTTCAAATGGCCATCACCAAGGATGGGAGGAGGCTCTTTGTAGCTTGTGAAAACACAGACGAAGTCCTAATTGTCGACGCTGCGGCACGAAAAGTGACCGGATCGGTCAAAGTCGGGCGGCACCCTTTTGGCCTGGCCTTGAGCCCGGACGAATCCCGCCTCTATGTAAGCAACCGAATGGATAACACCGTTTCAGAGGTCGATGCGGCCGGCGCGAAGGTCCTTCGCAGCATCGCAGTTCCTGGTGATCCTCACCAGCTGACCACGGATGCTTCGGGCAAGACCCTCTACGTTGCCAACCTGATAGCCAATCATATTTCGCTTATTGACACAGCCACTTTTGAGCCCGTCAAAACCATCGAGGCCGGAACCTATCCTTTCGGCGTAGCCCTGTCTCCTGACGGCAGGTATATTTATGTCTCAAACCAGCTTTCGAACCCGGTGCCGTTTCGTACCGCGCCGGTGCTGGAGTTGACCGTAGTCGACGCGCGTTCGGGCATGGTATCCGGCCGAAGGCAGCTTTATTCCACGGTGATTGGCCAGGGTCTGGCGGTATCGCCCGACAGCCAGTTCGTGGCAGTCGCCCTCGAAATGCCGAAAAACCTGCTCCCGGAGACCCAGGTATATCAGGGATGGATGGTGACTCACGGCATCGCCGTCATTGAAGCCGGATCCAGGGGGAAGCCGGCGTATTTCCTGCTTGATGATGCGAACTCCTATTATGCCGATCCTTATGGCCTGGCTTTTTCGCCGGACGGAAAACGCCTCTACGTTTCCTCCAGCGGCGTGGATATCGTTTCCGTCGTGGATTTCGAAAAGTTGAAGAGCCTGCTGAGGGTTTCGAATGGCAGAATTGGCGCCTCGGATGAAGATATCCGATCCTATGCCCGGCACCTGGCTCTGAGCGCTGAGTTCGTTTCTGCCCGCATCCCGACCGGAAACAATCCTAAAGGCATTTTGATTTCGCCGGATGGCAAACTCTTGTATGTGGCCAATCGCCTTTCGGACAACGTGCAGCTGATTGATGCTCAAAACAACAGGACGGTCGGCTTCATCGATTTGGGCGGGCCGAAAACCGAGACGGCGTTGCGCCGTGGTGAGAAGCTTTTCAATTACAGCACGATCAGCTTCCAGAAACAATTGAGCTGCAATACTTGTCATCCTGAATACCATCTGGACGGCCTGCTTTATGACATCGTGGGGCCTGGTGATCCCATGGGGAAGAATCTTGTGGACAACCGGAGCCAGCGCGGATTGGCGGAGACCGCACCCTTCAAATGGAACGGCAAGAATCCCACCCTTGCCCGGCAGGACGGCCCAAGGGCTGCCATGCTTTTTTTTCGCTCCCATGGCTTCGACGCAGAGCAATTGAAAGACATCGTGACATTCGTCGAGTCCATCCCCGTGCCATCCAGCCGTTATTTGAGCTCGGACGGGATGCTGAACGAGTTCCAGGAGGAAGGTAAGAGATATTTCGAACGGGATTTTACCAAAGACGGGCGGTACATCCCGGTGAACAATCGCTGCTTCACCTGCCACCGGCCGCCTTACTATACCGATCAAAGAATGGAGGATGTCGGGACCAAAGCGGCGCACGACGATGAAAGCAGCTTCGACACTCCACATATCGGGAATGTCGCGGAAACTGCTCCCTACCTTCACGACGGCCGCTGCTACAGCCTGGAGGAAATCTGGACGGTCTATAATCCCGAGGATCTTCATGGTGTGAGCAACGATCTCGACAAGAGGCAGCTCAATGTGCTGATCGAGTACATCAAGACGCTCTCGGCGGGAGCTCCGATGTCGGATGATGAAATGATGAAAACCATGTTTCCGCCCACCGCCCGGGTGCGCAGTAACTTCAAGCTGGAAGAAAAAGTGCCGGTGCCGGATCCGCCTTATAAATACGTCGGAAACCTGGTCTGCGCCGGCTGTCATATGAAACAATATAAAGGCTGGCTCGGAACCAAGCATGCGCGCACATGGGTCATGCTGCAGCGGGAGGTTGCGAAAACCATATCCAGGGATCTTCCTATCCAGGCTTCCCATCCGCAGCACAGCGGGGTTTGCCTTCGGTGCCATGCCACGGCGGCGAATGAATCCGATGAACTTCAAGGCCGAAGGATTTCATGTGGAAGAGGGGGTGCAGTGCGAGCGGTGTCATGGCCCTGGCAGCTACCATTCCAGCGCAGAGACGATGCGGGACAAGCAAAAATCGAAGGCCCTGGGGCTGCGCAAAGCCACCAAAGAAGACTGTCTGGTTTGCCATCAGGCAAAACCCTCGCACAAGGTTCTTGGGCGCGCGCCCTTCAACTTCGACACGGCATGGAGCAAAATCAAACATTAAAAGTGGAGTGGACCCGGATGAAATCCTCAAAGCTATTGGCAATCATCGCCGCGGCCCTGCTGCTTGCGTCGATCATACCCGGCATCAGGGTGCCTAGGAATGCCGCGGCGCAGACGGCAGCTGTCGATGGAGACTCAGCCGAGCCCAGGATTTACACGCATTGGCAGAGTTATCATAAGGAGGACGGTCTTCCGGCAGAAAAGGTGTATTGCATCGCGGTGGATGGCGACCGGGTATGGGCGGGGACGGATAACGGGCTGGCGGTCTATGAGGACGGCAAATGGACATCCTATGGTGTGGCGGACGGCCTGGCTTTCCCGGCTGTACTTTGCCTGGCCGTAGATCCTGCTACACGAGATGTCTGGGCCGGGACGATGAAGGGGCTTAATCATATTTCTGCAGGCCGATTCAAAACCTATACGCAGTTCAACAGCGGGTTACCGAACGACGTGGTTTTCGGGGTTTGCGTCGAAAACCAGAATATTTGGATCGCCACCACCAATGGAACCGCACGGTTTCGGGTCAAGGACAACAAGTTCGATGTCTATACACCGGCCAATTCGCCCCAGCATGAACCCTGGGGTTATTTCGTGACCTATGCCGACGGCAAGGTCTACGCAGCGCTCTGGGGCGGCGGCGTGCTCGAGTTCGATACCACGACCGAACAATGGAAATCGTATAGGGATCCCGATGGTGAAATGGAAGTGGATGTGCTCCGGGACGACGGACTGATTCATGTGATTACCACCAGCACAAGTTACGTTGAGAAAATCCTCTGGGTTTCCACCTATTTCGGCATGAGCCGGTATGATGGCCGGCATTGGCGCGGCTACATTGAAGGGGATTCGGGGCTCCCAAGCAATTTTATCAACATGGTAAAGGCCAAAGGGCGCGTTGCTTGGGCCTGCACGGATCGGGGATTAGGTTCGGTGAATGGCGACACCAACCGCTGGGTGAGTTATGTACCGTCCGATCCCATCTGGGCCCACAAAAGAGTCCCATCCCCTTCCGATGGGCCTATGGAAGGTACCAAGGGCTGGGAAGCCAGGATTTATGATGATGCCAAACTGATCAAGACCGTTAAACTGCAGGAAGGCCTGGCGAATAATCATGTTTATGGCATCGATTTCCAAGGCGATGATGTCTGGGTAGCAACATCAAAAGGCGTAAGCAGGGGAGTGTGGAAGAAGGAGGCGGGGAAATGAAGCCGTACATCCGGATCCTGGTGGTGTTTTTTGTGACCCTCCTGAGTGGCTGGACTCTGCCGATTTCAGGGCAGGAGCCGGCCGCCGCGGACAAAGCCTCAACCGCCCAAAAGCCTACCGATGCCAAAGGTCAGTCTCCTGCCTCCTCTCCAGGAGACAATTCGGGGGCCGAGCGCAAAAAGGAACTCTACGGCAACATGCCCGAGGACCTCGAGCCGTTCCGTGATTTCATCAGCGAGCCGTATCACAAGTATTTTGTTCCCAGCGATGCCGCCATAGCTTTCTGGGGCCCGGGGCGCGATAAGCCCGAGCCGGACGTCGAAACCATAAAGCTCGGGCTGCTCGCCCCTTTGGAACGGAGTCATGAAGTTTATATGGGCCGGCCCATCCTGAACGGGATGCAGATGGCGATCGATGAGGCCAATGCTGCCGGAGGGTACAAAGGCAAGAAATTCGAAATCGTCAAACGGAACGATGCCGGACTTTGGGGCGCTTCCGCCAATGAAATCATCGGATTCAGCTACGAGGACAAGGTTTGGGCTGTAATCGGGACGGTCGACGGTGCCAACAGCCATATTGCTATCCGGGTTGCCCTGAGGACCGATATTCCGATGATGAATGTCGCAGATCTGGACCCGACTCTAATGGAAACGCGGATTCCATGGATCTTCAGGGTGATTCCTGACGACAGGCAAATGGCCTACACGATTGCCTACTACGTCTATAAACAACTGGGCCTTCAGAAAGTCGCCATCCTCAGAGCCAACAACCGGTACGGCCGCTTCGGCGTCGCCCAATTCAGAAAAAGCTCCATCCGGCTGGGCAAGCCTGCTCCCATCGAGGTGAATTACGAGCTCAACTACGACATGGTGAATCCGGAGTTTCTGACCCAGATAGACCGTTTGAAAAAGGCGGAGCCTGATGCGGTGATTTTATGGGCCGACGCGGAACCGGCCGGTCTCCTGGTTAAAAAAATGCGCGAGTTAGGGATGAACATCCCGGTGGTTGCCTGCGAAAGGATTATCAACGACGCGTTTCTCAAGGCCGCCGGAAAATCTGCTGAGGGAGTCGTTGCCACCTCGCCGTTCGATCCCGATGCCTCCAACCCCAGGCTGGCTAAGTTCAGGAAAGAATATCGAGCGAAATTTGGCGAGGCTCCAAATGCCTATGCGGCTCATTCCTACGACGGCACTCAAATGGTGATTGAGGCTGTGCGCAAGGCCGGCCTCAACCGTTACAGGATTCGAGACACCCTCGCGGAAATGAGACAATGGGATGGCGTCACCGGCGAAATTATGATGGATGACGTCTACACCAACCGGCGGCCCGTTTGCGTGGCCACGGTCAAAAATGGGCGTTTTGTCTACGGTATTACCAAAATTGACCGTCTTTTTTAAAAAATAGACCGGGGCTATCCAGGCCGGTCCAAGGCTCAATGCTCTCCATGTCATCTGTCCTTTTGTACCTGCTCCTTGCCCTTCAAGTTCAGAAAACTGCGCCCTATGCCGATTTCAGCGGTAAAGGCGCGGGTTTTTATGGCGAGACCGGCATGGATGCCGACCTGGCTGCGCTGCAATCGGTGCGTATCGGCGTTCTGGGTCCGGCCAAAAGCCGTGAAGGGCTCCATCAGAGGGTTGCGGTTCAAATTGCGGTCCAACAGGCGAATGCAGCAGGCGGATACAAATACTCCGGGAGGGCAGAGGATGCCCGGAAAACTGAGGCATCCGGCATCAGGAAAAACGTCGATCTTCCCTATGAAATGGTGTTTCGAGAAGATGATGGTCCCTGGGGAGTCACCGCCAGGCAGGTAGTGCAATTGGCCTACGAAGACAGGGTTTGGGCCATCATCGGGGGACTTGACGGACAACACACTCACATGGCGGAGTTGGTCGTTTCAAAGGCCTGGGTTCCAGTGGTAAGTCCTTCGGCTTCCGACTTTTCGATCGATTATGCCAATGTCCCCTGGGTCTTCCGTGCCTCGCCGTCGGACTCCAAGCAGGCAGACGCCTTGCTGGATCTCGCTGAAAAACGAAATTATCGCCGGCTGGTAGTCCTCTCGGAGGCGGAGCGGGAAGCACGTACGGGCTTCATGAGGTTGAAGGAGCGGCTTGCCCACCACAGCAGTGTGTTGCTGGATTTGCATCTGGAGTACTCGGCTGTCGCTCCCGACGAGATCATCCCGCGTCTGAGAGATGCGCGATTCGATTGTCTGATCCTCTGGGGACATGCCGATGCTGCCGTGCCTCTGATCCTCAAACTACGCGAATCCGGCATCCGCTCCCCTATCCTGGGACCGTCCAGCCTGGCGGTCCGGCAAGTGCTGGAGCGGGGTGCGGCCGTGGGCGATATTACAGTGGCTGCTTCCTGCGATCTCAGCCAGGATGGGCCCATGCGCACGGAATTTGTCAGGGAATTTACAAAAATTGCCGGCGAATGGCCGTCTGCCACAGCCCTTTATTCGTATGATGTAGCTCGCCTGATTATGCGGGCGATCGAAGAAGGCGGGCTGAATCGGGCCGCCATCCGGAATCGGATCTCCGGCTCCTCGTTTGAAGGACTCTCCGGCAGAATTGAATTCAATACTCTTGGCGGCAGCCAGGCTTCGCCGGTGCTTTTGAATCTTAAGGAAAACCGTTGGGTTCGCTTGGAATAGGAAGGAATTCGATTATAATATCAAGATTTTGTCCTCCGGTCTGAAGGATCGGGTGCAAGGAACCGTCTAATGTCAAAAGGAGTTTTGAATAACGTGGAACTGCTTGTGGATCTTGCGCGCTTGACCGATGGTGAACGTGAAGAAATGAAGATGCTGGGAATCATTTCAGCTGAGGGAGTTCTCCGGGAATCGGAACAGCCGCCCCAACATGCCAGGCAGGATCCCATAATAACCAAGCGACTTATCACGGCCCCGGAAGTCTTGAATGAAGCCTTTCATTATCCCAAGCCTTCTTCATTTGCCAGAGGGCTCCGTATTGACGTCGGCGGCATAACCGTCCTCTTCATATCGGGGACGGCAAGTGTGGACGAAAACGGACTGAGCGTCCACGTGGGCGATTTTGGCGCGCAATGCTGGCGCACCTACCGCAATATCACGGCTTTGCTCAAATCCGAAGGCGCTACCTGGCACGACATAGTTAAGACGACCTGCTACCTCAGGGACATCGAGAGGGACTACGATCAGTTCAACAAAATACGCACCTCCTATTTCCGCTGGTTAGGCCTGGATCCGCTTCCGGCGAGTGTTGGCGTGCAGACGCGCCTTTGCCGGGAAGATCTCCTGGTCGAAATTGAGGCGATCGCGCTCTTCAACACCAGGTAGGCCTTTCCGTTATCACCATTGGGCCGGCAGGCGCGCGGTATTCCCGCTTCCGGATTCCAACCACGAACCGCAGGGACGCGCGCTCGACTTTTTCCTGGTTCCCGGTGGCTCTTTCCATCTCTCGAGGAGTTAAATAAGCGTGGAATTGCTTCAGCGCATCGATATCGCCGGGGTACTGATCCAGTATGCAGTGCTGCTGTTTTCACTCAGCATTCATGAGGCGTCGCATGCCTGGATGGCGGACAGGATGGGTGACTACACGGCACGCTACCTGGGGCGCGTTACCCTGAATCCGATTCCGCATATGGACTTGTTTGGAACACTCCTGTTTCCGCTCCTCCAACTGGTCGCTCATGTTCCTTTGATTGGTTGGGCCAAGCCCGTTCCGGTGAATCCCGCTCATCTCGCAAACCCCCGCCGGGATCAGATCTTTATTTCGCTGGCAGGCCCCGGGGCCAACCTGTTAGCTGCAATCTGCGCCTTTGCTTTTCTTGCAGTATTGAAACTCAGTTCTCCGGAAGCCAGCAGCTTGATCACGAATACTGCCCTGACCATGACCATTCCGCGGCATTCATCAGTGCTCGCACCCCTGGCCGGAATTCTGGTCTTTACCCTGGCGATCAACCTGATGCTCGCGATATTTAACCTCATACCGATTCCGCCGCTGGATGGTCACTGGATGCTTTATGGCCTGCTGCCTTATAATGCCGCTCAGATGCTGGCGCGAACGGGTTCCTATGGTTTCCTGCTGCTTTATGGGCTGATGTTCCTAGGGGTGTTCCAGTTTATTTTCATCCCCGTTCGATGGGTTCTTTCGTTTTTGATTTTTTTCTGAGTTTCGGTCATCCTGCCGACGGCGCCGGAATCCCGGACTGTTCGGGAGGATTTTGCCGGTGGCATGGTTTTCCTTCCCGGCAATCATGGGATTGGATCTTGAACTGGTACAATATCGGTATCGCGGATACTGGTCGCAGATATGGAAAATGGTGTAAACCCTGAATTCGAAAGCACATCAGGCGATTCGCCGGGCATTACGATTCATCTCGATGCCTTCGAAGGCCCGCTCGATCTGCTGCTTCACCTTATCAAACGGGAGGAGCTCGACATCTGGAACATCCCCATTTCCCGGATCACGGAGCAGTATCTTGAATACCTGGAGATGATGAAAGAACTGAATATCAATGTCGCGGGCGAATGGCTCGTTATGGCCGCCACATTGATATTTATCAAATCCCGAATGCTCCTGCCTCCTGATCCGGTTCAGGAAACAGCCGAATCGCAATCAGAGGATCCCAGAAACGAACTCGTGTATCAGCTCCTGGAGCACCAGAAGTTTAAGAATGCCGCGCAAATGCTCTACACACGTGAGGAAGTCGAAAATGCAGTCTGGAGCAAGCCGCCGGAGGATGCGCTCGAGGACGGCAAAGAGGTTGTGGCGCTGACGCTTTTTGATCTTCTCAAAGCTTTCAGCGAGGTCGTGAAGCGTTTCGAATCGCAAGCCCAGATGGAGCTGGATCAGGAGGAGGTCACCATCGAGCATAAACTCATGGAAGTGCGGCGCATGCTGCTCGTCCATGACACGATTGTTTTTTCCACTTTTTTTAACCAGGCCCTGTCCAAACGTCACCTGATCGTAACCTTTCTCGCGCTTCTCGAACTGGTAAAGCTTCGCGAAATCTGGGTCTATCAGGAAAAAACGTTTGGCGAGATCTTTATCACCCGCGGGAAAACCGCCGGGGAACCGTCCTAATCCTATGGATATTCCGGAATTAGTGCCGATACTCGAAGCCATTATTTACGTGGCGGATGAACCTGTCAAACCCGAGCACCTCAAAGAAGTTTTTCCTGAGGAGAGTTTTGACAAAATTGAACTTGCCCTTCAGAAGATGGTAGAGGATTTCAACGCGCGCAATGGGGGGATGTGGATCCGGGAAGTCGCAGGCGGGTATCGCATGACCACGCGTCCGGAGCATCACGAGCATTTGCGCGCTTACCTCAAAACCAAGCCGAATGCCAGGCTCTCCATGGCAGCTCTGGAAACGCTCGCGGTCATCGCCTACCGTCAGCCGATAACGCTGGCTGAGATCCTCGCGGTTCGGGGCAAGAAATCATCGACCGCACTCCAAACCCTCCTCGAAAAGAAACTTATCGTTATTGCGGGCAGGAAGCCTGTTGTCGGGCGTCCGATCCTCTACGCAACCTCGCGCGAGTTCCTCATGCATTTTGGATTGAAGGATCTATCCGAACTTCCCACTTTGGAGGAATTCGCCCAAATGGCCGGAGCGCAGCTGTGACCCAAATATCCAAAACAGAACGTCTGCAGAAGATTATCTCGGCCGCCGGGATCGCATCGCGGCGTCAGGCCGAGGTGCTCATACTTTCCGGCAAGGTAAGTGTAAACGGCCACATCATCACTGAACTCGGGACGAAGGCGGATCCAGCGGTAGACCACATTAAGGTCGATGGCAAGCTCATACGGGAATTTCCCGAAAAAGTCTATATCCTCCTGAACAAGCCACGGCAGGTTATGTCAACAACTTCCGACCCCCAGGGACGCATAAAAGTCACGGATCTGGTGCCTTCGAAAATCAAGCTGAATCCGGTCGGTCGGCTGGATTATGGCACCGAAGGTCTCATCCTGCTCACCAACGACGGTGCTTTCCTAAAGTGCGCCTCCGCGGCCGGCGAGAGCCTTCCCAAGGTTTACCATGTCAAGGTTCGCTCTTCTCCCGATGAGGGGACTTTGGCGCGGCTCCGGGCGGGTCTTGTATTGAGAAACGGAGTCCGCTTGGGAAAATGCAAAATCGAGCCGCTCCGTCAGGCCAACAACACCTGGTTGGAAGTGACCCTTTATCAGGGGATTAACCGTCAGATTCGCGAGATGTTTCAGCAGGTAGGGCATCCGGTGATGAAGCTGCGCCGGGTTAAAATCGGATTCTTGACGGATCGGGGCCTTGCCCCGGGGCAGTTCCGCCCGCTGAGCCCACAGGAGGTAGCGCGGGTGTTTCGTTTGACTGCCGGCGGCCGGAAGAATCCGCACAGAGATTCGGCGGAGGCCTGATCTGACAGGATGATGCCAAGAATCAGCTCCCTGAATGCTTGGAGGAAACCTTGTTCACCGGGATCATAGAGGAGGTTGGGCGTGTCCATGAAATCCGAGCCGGCACCTGTGGCGCCCGCGTTTCCATCCAGGCCCGGACCATAATGCCAGGTCTTAAGCCCGGCGATTCCATCGCCGTCAACGGCGTTTGCCTGACCGCTGTTGAGATCAGCGCTGAACTTTTTTCCTGTGATCTATCATCTGAGACTCTGGAACGATCGACGCTGGGGAGATTGGTCCGCGGCACCGCTATAAACCTGGAGCGGGCGCTTGCGGCAAATTCAAGACTCGGCGGACATTTCGTTCTTGGCCATGTCGATGGTGTTGGATCTGTCAGCAGCCTCCAGCCATCCGGAGAAGGATTGATGCTGACGGTAAGCTTCCCAGCTCCGCTTTTTCGCTATCTGGTGTTCAAAGGGTCCATCGCGGTGGATGGGATCAGTCTGACAATCGCAACGCTGACAGAGACGACGTTTGGGGTTGCAGTCATTCCGCACACCCTTAACGCCACGAACCTGGGAATCCTTCGGCACGGAGACGCCGTGAACCTTGAAACGGATGTGCTTGGCAAATATGTCGAACGTCTGCTTACAACAGGGGAAATCCAGGCGTCATCCCCGGTGTGGAATGAAAGCTACCTCAGGGATCAGGGATATTGAGACCATGATATTGCAGTTCCGCTTTTTCTCTGCCGCTTTGCTGTTCGCCGTCCTTCTGCAGTCGGACGATGGATTCGGGCAAAGTTCCAACACCGCGTTGCCTTCCTTTGGGCGCGACACCGTGCTGGTCTGGAAAACCAGGCTGCCGGACGAAATCCCCGATTTTGTGGTGCGGATTGCAGAATTTTCACCTGACAGGTTTATTGAATGGGAGGATGCGTCTACCCAGGGCACGATCTTTATGACCGCCAAGGCCCTGCAAGGGGCCAAAACATTCCTCAATGCGCGGTTGTTCGAAGGCGGTGTTGACACAAAAGGCAAAGAAGCAACAACCCTCTGGTTGAGCCAATTTGTCTATAAAGAACTCAAAGCCAGAGGCAAGGTGAAGATCCCGCTGGATTCGGTCGATGGCTGGCTCCATTTAACGGGAACCGACAATTTTGAAGTCAGCGTGAACCGGGTGCCAATCATGATCCCGGTGATCAAAGTCAAGGACGAGCGCGGATCCGAACGCTGGTTCTTCGATCTGGAAGAAAATCCACTCCTGGCAAAGCATATGGTCCGGGATTATGTCCAGACACTTATAAGTATTACAACGGACAAGCCCAATACTCTGCGCTGGATCAAAGGGAAAAAACTCGCTCACCCCCCTCAGTAGGCGGCAAAAGCCCTTATAGATTGGGCTTTCAGCCCTTGTTCTCGCTTCTGACTTACACCCGGACTTTGTCCTGGGCCGGCACGTCGCCGGGCCTTCTGCCCTCTCTGCTGCGCAAAAACATACAAATGATCTATAGAGCAGAAGCGATGGCGTTCCTGGTTGCCGCGATTATGCTGTCACGATCTTCAAGAGCAAGACCTGCGGTCGGAATGGGATCATGGAATATGACCCCCACTTCTCCGGGATTGATCCTATAACTGCCGCTGGGCAGGACGGCGTAACTGTTCAAGATGGTAACAGGCACAATCGGCTTTTGGGCTTTGATGGCCATGATGAAAACGCCCTTCTTGAATTCCCCCAGGCGTCCATCACGGCTGCGGGTCCCTTCGGGAAAAGCAACGAAGGATACTCCTTGTTTCAACAGTGCAGCTCCGCGGTCTATGCTGGCATGCGCTTGAGCAGCGTCAAGCCGGTCAACCGGCACGAATTGCGCAGCCCTGAGCACTCTCGAAAGAAGCGGGAGCTTCATCATTTCCTTTTTGACGAGACCGGCAAAATTGCGCGGAACGGCATGTGCGATGACCGGGGCGTCGCAATTTCCCTGATGATTGGGCAAAAAAACATAGGTTTCACCCGGCCGCACCTTTTCGCTTCCTTGAATGCGAACCTTGACTCCGGCCATCACGCCGGCGATTCGAATGCAGAGCCTCGACAAGGTATAAAGAAGATCCGACTTTCCGGACACCGAAGACCAGATCAGTGCCGGCGGCGCAAACACCACTATGTACAGAGCAACAAAAGCATATACGAAAGTGCTGCGTATCATTTGTTCCGATCTCCAGAAACAAATAGATCTCAGGCGGCTGCAAATAAGGCGTAAATTGTACCGGATTCAGGCTTCAGCGCAATGGCTTTCGTGAATGACACTTGCATGAAACGCTTCACGCCCAGGTAAAGGCTGGATCCAAGCAATTCCTCCGGAGTTTCTCCAATCGATGGATCGTGGTGCTTTCTCCTCGATTCGAATCTTTCAGATAGATGGAAATCCGGAAAGTGCAACCCATTTCCTCATTTCACAGCAAATCGGGTACACTTTGAGCTGGGAGGATGTCATCGTGAGTTTTGACAGCGTTCGGGAAGCGATTGACGCTATTAGCAAGGGCGAGATCATTATCGTGTTGGATGATGAAGATCGTGAGAATGAAGGCGATTTCACTGTAGCGGCTCAAAAGGTGACCCCGGAGGCGATCAACTTTATGGCTCGCTACGGCCGCGGCCTGATATGCCTGGCCATGACCGGCGAGCGGTTGGATAGGCTCCAACTGCCGCCGATGGTCGAAGGCAATCAGAGCCGGTACGGCACGGCCTTTACAGTGTCCATTGAGGCCAGAAAGGGTGTCACCACCGGCATCTCCGCCGCCGACAGGGCGACCACTATCCTGACAGCTATAGATCCCTCCACCGGTCCGGAAGATCTTGTTCGGCCAGGCCATATCTTTCCTCTCCGCGCACGCCCCGGCGGGGTTTTAGAGCGGGCTGGACAAACAGAGGCGGCAGTGGACCTGGGGCGCCTGGCGGGTTTGGAGCCCGCCGGCGTCATTTGCGAAATCATGAACGAAGATGGGACGATGGCGCGCGGACCGGAGCTCCGCGTGGTTGCCGCAACCCATGGATTGAAAATGACGACCGTCGCCGATCTGATTGCATTCCGTCTGCGCACGGAAATGTTTGTCAGACCGGTTGCAGAGAGCGATCTGCCGACCGACTTTGGTACTTTCCGGGCGATCGTTTTCGAAAACAGCCTCGACGGCGAAAACCATTTGGCCCTCATTAAAGGAACAATCAGCCCCGACGAACCTGTTTTGGTGCGGGTCCAGGAACAGTCTACACTCCTGGATGTTTTCCATTGCCAGCGGGGGATCAGCGGATTCCATATGCACGATGCCCTGCGCCTGGTCCAGAACGAAGGCAAGGGCATTTTCATCTATTTGCGGCAGGAGCACTCGGGGAAACACCTGGCATCCGAGATACGGGAGGTAAAACGCTCAGGGGGCAAGCTCGATGTGCCCGCGGCAAGTGGCGATCTACGGCTTTACGGAATCGGCGCGCAGATGCTGCGCCACCTGGGAGTCGGGAAGATCCGCCTGATGACAAATCATCCGCGGAAGATTGTGGGGTTGCAGGGGTATGGTCTGACGGTGGTGGAACAGGTCCGTGTCGAACCTGTTCCACCCTCGAGTTCCCATTAGTCTGCCCGCAACACGCGCGCCCGATTTCCTTTCGCGGCCCGCGGATCTCCGGAATTGACAACCGGGACCTAAGGAATTTCGATTCGCGTGCGCTTGGCGGCACGCGGGCGCCTGGGCGGAATCGGCAGGCGCCGGTTGATCCCGGATTCCACCGTTGCTCCCGGAGCAGCAACGCCACGGCCCGCCTGCAGCGAGTCGGCGGACGCCATGTCCAGGTAAAGCGCATTCGGCGCGATATCCGTGGGTTCCCAGGGATTTCCAACCAGCACCGCAACCAGCGCCCGGGAAACATCGAAAACCGATTTGGGAATCTCGAACACCAGCACGTTGTCAAGGAAAGCCATGTCTATCGGAATTTCCTGGCCGGTAGAAACGATAACCAGAGACTGGGAGAACAGATCGACATAGGCATCCACTCCCAGGCCAGTATCCCCGAACTCGTACCATTCTTCCACATGGGAAAGCCTCCCGACTCCGGCTATCGTATCGAAATCGATGTAGCCACCGACGCTGTTTTCAACATTGTCTTCTGCCGGGCTCACCGTGTCGGTGAATGTAATTGCCATCAAAACAGAATCGGAGAGCGTGAGCGCCTCTACTGCCAGGATATCCGGCACGAGGTATCCTTGCAGGTAAGAATCCTCTGTTTCAAAGGTGTCATATTCAGGATCGCGATAGGGAAAGCGGTCTTCATAGTAGTCTCCGCCGTCGGATGACAGCGGATCCTCCTCCGTATAGAGACCGCCCACATCAACCGAAGAAATCGTGGTCGGTTCAGCGATGCCCAGGGTATCTTCTGTCGGGGCGAAACGGCTTCCGGCCGGAAAATACTCGAGATCAATCGGGCCGGCGGAATCGGAGACAAATTCCAGCCCGATTTCATAGGCGGGAAACACCACCGCTATCGCATTTTTCTCCGTGATCAGGAGCACCACCGATTCCTCGCACGAAGACATATCGTCAATATGCAGAATCATCATTTCCCCCGGCTCGGTCAGGCCCGTAATGACGGTTCGGGTGTTTTTCCCGGAATACTGGAGCAGTGAACCGTCTGCCATGGTTGCATAAACGCTTCCGTCACAGGAATCGACGACTATTCCCTTTGGAGAAGGGGCCTGGATGCTTTTTCTCGATGTGCTAAGCATCGCGAGGGCCGCGCTGGGCAGGCTGGAAAGCGCCGCGTCAAACTTCGAGCGCGGGATGATGGTAATCTGCGTGGCTTCGCAGACGAGAAGGTTTCCGGTTTTGGGGTCGAGCGCCATGGATGTTGGCTTTATAAGACCGTTGGCTATGACCGTTTGAGCTTTGGTTGCCATGTTGATGCGATAGATCTGGCCGGTATTCGTCCCGGCTACCAGCAGGTAGCTGTCGCCCTTAGCATCGACGTACGGCAACATCTTCCCTATGCTTTCCCCGGCCAGGGTCAGAAATGTGGTGCGCTCGTTTCCCGGAGGAGGGCCTTGATCGATGATGACGCTGTCGGTCGAAGGCGCCTGAGCCTGATTTTCGGCGCTGGGAGCGGACAGGGTCTTCAGTTCTGCGACAAAAAACCGCTGCAGGTTTTCAAAGTACGCGACTGCTGTCACCTGGCTTAAGCCGGACACCAGAGTTTCTTTTTGAACCAGATTTATCGAAGCGCCGCCGGACTGATCCTCCGATTGAGAGCTGGCACCGATCGTTACACTCTGCTGTTTCGGCACTTTTGTCGGCGCTTTGTAGGTACCGTCGGCGCTAACAGAGCCGTAGACGCTATCCCCTCCAAGCACTCCGTTGACCTTCCACTTGAGTCCCTGCAGGCCCGTGGATGAGAACTTCATGGTTTTGCCACTCTCGACGACGGCGATGGGGGGAGTGACCTTCACACTCGGCAGGCTGGCCGCCGGGTCGAATGAGGTGGAGATTTTTTGTGGAGGCACGTTGGCCAGGACGGTGATGCTCCCGTTCGGGGCGGTGCCAAAGAGCTCGGTCGCAATCACGGGGATATCGCTTTTCAGAACCACCAATCCGCCATTGCCCTTGGCCGTCCCTATCCATTGCTGGAGCAGCTGCGATACCCGCTGGCCCGCTTTCAGCACCATCTGAGCTTTGCCCATGATGGTGCCGTCCGGTTTCAAGGATACCACTTCGATGTTGGCGCTCAGGCTGCTGGGATTGAGAACCGCCAGGCCGGTGAACCAGGGATCGTCCATTGCCTGATGAGAGAACACCGCTTTGGTCACGGTGTCGATCTGGGCTGACACCAACGCCCGGTCCTTGCCAGCACCATACTCGACGTATCCATACAGCGCCGGCTGGGTTGTCTCGGCTTTTATCCAGCCGCCTTTCAATGGAGACGGTGAAAAGCCGAAGAGGTCTTTGGATGAGGAGCGGAAAAATCCACCCGCAGGGATTTTACGCAACACCGCATTTTCCGTTGCGTCAGGCGCCCCAAAAAGGGCTCCATCGGCGTTATAGGCAGACAGCGTAACGGCAATTTCAGAATCTGAGAAGTTGACGATTCCAATGGAGGTGTTCCAGCCGTCCCCCTGCGCCAATTGGGGGAAAAACAGAATCTTGGAAAACTGGGCGCTGTTTTTTGCAGAGACGGTTACCAGAGAATCCTCAGGCTGACGCGAGATATAGCCGAAGCAGATAAGCGGCTTGTTAGCCTTGATTCGCATCCCGGCCACCAGAGTGAAGTCAATCCCCGGAAAGAGGTCGGAGACCGAACCATGAAGCGCGCCGCGCGCTGGCAGTTTCTTGGATTGCAGGGACCCCACGCGCTTTCCGTCGGCTCCAACGAATTCGATGTCGGCGCTGGCCTCTTCTTTGTCGGGATTCACCAGGCTGATCTCGGTTTTCGAATTGGCTGAATGCTCAACCAGAGGCAGAATGAGCGAAATCGCTCCGTCTCCCAGGTCGGACCCATCCATGAAGGTGAGTTTGTCGTTGAAGTCGAGGAAGAAACCTGTAAGGCCGTCGGTTGTACTGGTGGCCTCAACCCATAGCAGAGTGGCACCGGTTCCCGAGCCGCTGGGAGCGGGGAACAGCTGGCTCGCCAGCGCGGCATACTGGCGCCCTTTGTCCAGTTCGACGGTCGCAGGACTCCCGTATTGTGAGCCATCGCTCCGGTAAGCCGTGAAGCTGATGGCGGCTTTATCTGCCGTCGGATTGGCGATTGCGATTCCTGCGAACCTTCCCGGTTGAAAAACAACCCGGGGGAAGATCAGCCTGGAGTCGGCGAAAGCGAGTCCGGACAGCCACAGCATCACCAAAAGCGGAACAAGTCTCTTCATTCCATCACCTCTAAATCGGATTTATCGGCAAGCATTGCGAAGGACATTCCAGAGATAAATCTTCAACCAGGCTCTTACCCTTTATGATTTTGGGGAGCCGTGCATCACGACCCGAATGATTTTTATACCTATCTTAATCCTGTTTTAGTAATGACTGGTCAGCATCATCATGAAGCGAGGTATCCGCCTTGCCTGCCGGATTCATCCGGTCTACAGCTGTGCACCGATTCCGGCAATCCCGGAGCAATCTTCCGATCCGGCTTGCGGCTTCGTCCATTGCGGCAAATGGGTGGGCTAGTTTTCCTTGGCCATATACCCTTTGCGAGTTTGGACTTTCAGCTTGGAACCTTTGGTGTCGCCGGGAATGCTGGCATTAACCTCAACGCGGATCTTGCGATATTTGCCGTCCTTCTTCGTATTGGTCGAAGCGTAGGCGATGCTGTATTGATTGCGGAGCTGCACTGAAATGTTGTTAAAAATCGAAGGGAATTCTGTAGTAAAGCGTGGGAAAAACGCCTCCCCGCCGGTAAATTCCGCATAGGTTCTCAGACGGTTGTCCGCCATTAAGAAATCCATGTTTACCGACGAGGACATATATTGTTCGTATCGAAGCCGGAAATTCTGCCCCAGGCTGATAGGGTAGACGCTGGCGCTGGCACTCTTGGCTTTTTTGAGGGATTCGTCGTAGGTGTGACGGCTGAAGGTGTCCAGCCCTGTACTGATCAGGATGACCGCCACCTTGCCTTCAAGCTCCTCCACCCGGTCGAGAGTGTCTATCAACGCATCGGAGAGATTGCTCTCGGAAAATGCCGGGTAGGTGAACCGGCTCAGCGCCTCGTTAAGCTTGTTGCGGTCCTGGGTGAAGTCGCACAGGATCGCGGGACGCATATCGTAGCCTATCACCGCAACCCAGTCTCCCGGCCGCAAGCTGTTTGCGAATCCGTACACCGCGTTCCAAACCTCATAGATGAATGGAGATATCAGACGGCTGTATTCGACGAGAAGCACCGCGGTAATATTGGCTTCGATCGGAGCAAAATGGCTGATCTCCTGCTTAACATTGTCTTCGTAAATCGTAAAATTATTGGCCTGGAGGCCCGTGATGACATTGCCCTTCTGGTCCGTTACCAGGACGTTCATGCTGACCAGGTCGACGGAAACCGAAATTGCCGTCTGGCCTTTGGGCTTGTCCTGATCCTCGGCATCGGCCGGCGTCCCCCCCTTCTTGGATTGGGATGTGCTGCCTTTTTTGCTCTGCTGCGCATCAGGCGATCCTGGATGAAATGCGGCTTCCGGCCTCGCTTGAATTACCGGTGCCAACATTAGCCAAACAACGGCAGCGCATGCTGCAAGTAATCGGAATCGCTTCATAGAAAATGCTCCGGCTTTTTCATCCCGTGGTGAGCTTTCAGGCCCTACTTTTCATCTGATCTATCGTAACATATAGCCACCGGTGCGGAAAGGATCACCGTATCGGACAAATGATTTGACGCCGATATTTAGCGGTGCTAATAATTTGGTCGTTTCTGAGGTTGTCTGCAACGGAAAATCCGGAGGTTAATCGTGAGCTATTGCCCGGAATGTGAGGCGGTCATCGAGGAGGAGTTCGAGGACGTCGGAGAGCTGATCACCTGTCCCGAGTGCGGTGTTGAACTGGAGGTTACATCACTCGATCCCCTGGAATTCGATCTTGCCCCGGTCGACGACGAAGAGGACGACGACGAATTCAATTTCGATGACTCGGATGAGGATGATTGGGACGACGAGGAGAGTTCCTACGACGAAGAGGACGACGAGGACGAGGAAGAAGAAGAGTTTTGAACCGGTCTCCATCGGGAACGCTGTTCCCGTAGTTATGGGGCCGGCTGAGTTCTCAGGTTGTCCTTCCCTCGATCACACCGGGAGTTTGACCATTGCTGGAAAAAATCAGGCTGCTGATCTTTGACCTCGATTATGTGATCTTTGATTGTGCCGCCCTGAAAACCCGAGTCCTGAGGCATTGCCTTCTGCAGTTTGCCGATCAGATTCCTACCGACGCCCGGCTTCCTGATTCTGTCGATATTGAGGATAGCTATCTGGAAGCCGGCCATGAGTGGCTATCATCCATGCATCTCGGCTTGGATGAAGCGGGACAGCTCGAGTTGGTCAGGAACTACCTTCTTGAGGAATCCCGCTATCTGGAAGCCGGGGGCGGCCTCCTATTTCACGGGATCCGTGACTTTATTGCGGGGTGCCGTAAGTCCGGCCTGATTCTCGGGCTTGGAGCTGATTCAGGTCGTGATTACCTGATGTCCGTCAGCGACCGTCTTGTGCTTGATCAGATTTTTGACCTCTCCCTTTGCACCGCAGAGTATGGGGGCGGAAGCTTTGAGGAGATGTTCGAAGATTTGATGCAACAGGCCGAAGTCCTTCCCAGTGAAACGCTTATTTTGGGAACAAGAAGCCTCTATTTTGATGCGGCCCGGATTCTGAATATTTCGAGTATCGGATGCGGCTGGGGACTTCAGCAGAAAAGAGATTTCTCGGCGGCAGTCTTCGAATCCCCCACACTGGCCCATCTGGTCCCGCTGATCCGCCAGGCCGACGCTATTGCCTCGAGTTCATTCGATTAATGTCCCTGCAAGGCCTGCCCCGGTTTTGAAACCTTGGAGCGTATGGTACAGTGATTTTATGACTCTGAACGAAAAAGAAGCCAAACTGGAGAGCATTCTACGAGAAATGGGGCGCGTGATCGTCGCCTACAGCGGAGGAGTCGATAGCTCCTACCTCGCCTACAAAGCCCAACGGGTCCTGGGGGAAAAAGCGCTGGCTGTAACCGGGGAAAGCCCTTCCGTGCCGTCACACCAGCGCAAAATGGCACTGCAGATTGCGAAGGATTTCGGCTTGAATCACGAGCTCATTTCCACCCATGAAATGAGCCGCCAGGAGTACCGGGAAAACCCTCCGAACCGTTGCTTCTTCTGCAAAGACGAATTGTTTTCCGTCTTGTGCGAGATCGCGCGAGAGCGCGGCGGTATGACGGTGCTGGATGGCCTCAACACCGATGACCTCGGCGACTACCGCCCCGGCCGACAGGCCGCCGACAAACACAGTGTGCGAAGCCCGCTGGTTGAAGCCGGCATGAACAAAAACGACATCCGCGAACTTTCGCGTCGAGCCGGGCTCCCCACTGCCGATCAACCGGCTTCTGCCTGCCTTTCTTCGCGGTTTCCTTACGGAATTCAAATCACCGAGGATGATCTGCGGAGGGTCGATACCGGCGAAGAGGAACTTCGCGCCCTTGGATTCAAGGTGTTCAGAGTGCGGCATCATGCGGATATCGTGCGTCTGGAGTTCGGGCGGGAAGATCTCGTGCGGGCCCTGGACCCGCAAATGGCCTCCAAACTGGCTTCGATCTTTAAATCTCTTGGATACAAATTCATTACGCTGGATCTGGAAGGGTACCGCACGGGATCCTTGAATGAGGTCCTGGTGACCGAAATTAAATAGATGCCGTTCCCTTTGTTCCGGTGATATCTTCCTTTTGCCTGGTCTCGATAATTCAGGGGACCACCCATCCCAGATCCTTTGCTTTGGAGGATGCAGCATGCGCTGTCGCCGCATTGTGGCGATTCTGGCCACTATTGTTGGAATTCACTCGAGTTTACTCCTGAACGGTGCTTCCAAAGCGCCTGTCCGAGCGCCCCGGGGCATGGTCGTTTCGACCGAGAGCCGGGCATCCGACGCTGGGATTGAAATCTTAAAAAAAGGCGGCAATGCCGTTGATGCCGCTGTCGCGGTCGGATTTGCCCTGGCCGTCACTCATCCGGCGGCAGGGAACCTTGGCGGGGGCGGATTCATGCTGCTGCGGATTGCCGGCGCCGGTTCCGTTACGGCGATTGACTACAGGGAAATGGCTCCTGCCGCCGCCAGCCGGGAAATGTATCTGGATGCTCAGGGAAATGTCATCCCCGACCTCTCAACCCTGAGCTACAAGGCTAGCGGCATCCCTGGAACAGTCGCCGGGTTGGAATACGCGCTGAAAAAATACGGCACAATGCCCCTGGCAGAGGTGCTTGCCCCGGCGATCCGGCTCGCCAAAAATGGTGTTGAATTAAGCTATTTTGAGAGTGATTCCCTAAGAAATAACTTGAAGCATTTAAGTCGGTTTCCCGAAACGCGTCGCATTTATACCAGGGACGGAAACCCCTACAGTGCCGGGGAAGTCTTCCGGCAGCCCGATTTGGCTGCGTGTCTGGAGGCGATCGCAAAAAACGGATCCCGGGAGTTCTATGAAGGAGGAATAGCCGCCAGGATTGCCGAAGATATGGCGGCGAACGGCGGTTTGATTACTCTGGGAGACCTGAAATCGTATCGGGTCGTTGAACGGAAGCCGGTGGTGGGGACGTACCGGGGATATCAGATTTATTCCATGCCCCCCCCCAGTTCGGGCGGGGTGGCTTTGATTGAGATGCTCAACATGCTTGAGCCTTACCCGCTGCAATCCTACGGCTCCGGCTCCGGCCGGACGCTTCATCTTCTGGCCGAGGCAATGAAGAGGGCTTTTGCCGATCGGGCTGAATTCCTCGGGGACAGCGATTTCGTCAAGGTTCCCGTTGCCGGTCTTATTTCAAAAAAATACGCACTCGACCGCCGTTCTTCTATGGATCCCTTCCTGGCCAGCGATACGAAATCGCTGGGGCATGGCAACCCGGCAGGGTACGAAAGCGATCAAACCACGCATTTTTCGATCGTGGATAAGGACGGAAACGCGGTCGCCAATACCTATACCTTGAACGGCGGATACGGATCCGGAGTGACCATAAAAGGGACAGGCATCCTCATGAATAACGAGATGGATGATTTCAGTTCCAAACCGGGATCCCCCAACATGTTCGGCCTGATTCACGGAGAGGCCAACTCCATCGCGCCGCAAAAGCGACCGCTAAGCGCGATGACCCCGACCATCGTGGTGCGCGATGGGAGCCTCTTCCTGGTCCTGGGGAGCCCTGGCGGCCCGACCATTATCAATACAGTGCTGCAGACGATCCTGAATGTTGTGGATTTTCAAATGACGGTGCAAGAGGCAGTCGACGCACCGAGGATCCATAACCAGTGGATGCCGGACGAGATTGTCCTGGAACGTCAGGGGATTCCGGTCGATGTTGCGGATGCTCTTCGCGCGAAGGGGCACAAGCTGAAGGTGGGACGCACCATTGGCGATTGCCAGGCTATCATGATCGATCCCAAAACAGGTGACCGTCTGGGAGCAGCGGATCCGCGACTCGACGGGAAAGCGGCAGGCTACTAACCGGATGGGCGTCATTCTGCAGAGCGCTGCAGAGTCTCCTGAATGGCTTCCTTGACTTCCTCGATTTTGAACGGTTTGGCAAGATATCGGTTGCCGATTTTCTCAAAGAAGGTTTGAGTATCCGTGCATGCCGTGTCGCCGGTGACGAAGACCACGTGCCGCGTAAGTTGTGGCCGGTTTTCGCTGATCCAGTGGTATAGGTCTTTTCCATTCATCAACGGCATCTTGAAATCGGTGATCACCAGGTCATAGTCCTGGCGCATGATTTTTTCCATCGCAAGCTTGCCGTCATCCGCCGTGTCCACCTCTATCGAGTACATCTTAAAGACCTCGATAAAGAAATCGAGGATATAGCGTTCGTCATCCACCACCAGGATGCGCTTATTCCGCACGACATTCTCGAAATGTATGGCCTGGGGCAGCAATTCCAGCACCGGGGTCGGGTCTTCCTGCAATCGGGCTGCCACGGGTATTTCGACAATGAAGGACGATCCTTCACCTATACGGCTCCGTGCGTAGATATTTCCGCCGTGTTCCTTCACAATCCCGTAGGACAGGCTCAGGCCCAATCCAGTACCTTTGCCAACTTCCTTCGTGGTGAAGAACGGGTCGAAAATGCGGGTCAGATAGCCTTCGGGGATTCCCGGGCCGTCGTCGATGATCTCAACCACGATTCTGCCGGCCTGGGAGTCCGATCGGGTGCGGATGGTAAGCTTCCCGTGGCCGTGGGCTTCGAGCATGGCCTGTTCTGCATTCGTAATCAGGTTCAGAAAAACCTGCTGCAACTGGTGGGAATCGGCTATCGTGCTGGGAAGCCTTCGATCAAGGTCCCGGTTGATTTCGATATTGTTGACCTGCAGTTCATAGCCTCTCAGGTCGACGGTTCTTTCCAGGATCTCGTTGATATTGCACAGGGTTCGCTCTGGCTTTTGCCTCCGGGCGAAGGAAAGCAGGTTTTGAACGATTTTCTGGCACCTGAGCGCCAGATTGTTGATTTTGAGGAGACTTTCTTTTGCCCGTTCGTCAATATCTTTCCGCAGCTGCAACAGCTGCGAATACCCCATAACGCCGGTGAGCGGATTGTTCAATTCGTGTGCGATACCGGATATCAATTGCCCTATGGCGGATAATTTTTCCGACTGGATCAGCTGCAACTGCAAATGTTTTTCGTTGCTGATGTCCTTGGCTACATGGATAGACCCGGCAAGGCGGTTGTTCTTGTCGTACCAGGGAGTCACGGAAAGCTGAAATATGCCCCCCATGGCTGGGAGCTCTATTTCCTCCACAATGAGCCCTTCTGATTCCAATGCGGCCAGGTGCCTGCAGGGACCCGGCTCGGCTTCCGGAGAGCTGTAAATCTCAGAGCACAACCGTGCGATTACTTTAGGGGGAGTGGTATTAAGGCGCCTCGTGAGCGCTACATTGGCGCGGATGACCCGTCCACCCGTATCGTGGACCGACACACAGTCCTGCATGGCATCAAAAGTGGTTTCCCACTCTTTGTGGCTCCTGGATACAACATGGAACAACCTGGCATTTTCGAGCGCAATGGCCGCCTGGTGGGCGAGAGTTTCGGCACGGAATAGCTCCTGCTGTGCAAAAGTGCGCGCCTGTTTCCGATCGCTGAAAACGAGAATGCCAATCCCTTGATCCTTGTAGATCAACGGGGCAAAAACAGCGGCTTTCCATCCCATTTCCTCGATGAAGGCGGCGTCCTGCTGGCCTCCCTCTCTCGAATCCGGCCTGAAAATAATCCGCTTTTCAACGAGAGACCGTACCGGAGGCGAATCAACCGAGAGATCCAGCTCAATCCTGGAAATATCAAAACCATCCGTTTCGGTCGAAGCCGAGCCAATCAGCCTGGCGGGCCGCTCTTCGAGCAGGAAGAGATGGCATTCGTCGGTCTTCACCAGCCGTTTGCCTTCGATTACGATCCGCCGGATGATGTCTTCCAGGTCGAAGCTCTGGGAAATGATCTTGTTCACTTCCTGCAGAGTAATCAAGTCTTCCGAAAGCTTGGCAGCTTCCTCCCGCAAAATCGCGTTTTCGCAGGCTGTAGCCAGAAGATCTGCGGATGCAGCCAGGAACAATTTCTGTTCCTCATCCAGCCTCAGGTCTTTTTCAGAGACGAGCTGGATTATTCCCAGAGCACGGGAGTTCGAACGGAGCTGAATGGATGCGTTGAATCCAACGCCGTGCCCGGGCGCCGCACACCGGATGTCGGAACGCGTCTCGCCGCCAGCACTGCTACTTGAATCTGAATCCTTGTGGAGAACTTCAAAGAACGCACTTTCACGAGACCGGTCGGCGAGAAAGCTCAGCAAAGTGCTATTGGTCCCCCTGATAACTTCCTCGGCGGCAGGGCTGCCGTTTCTTTCGAGCAGGCAGATTGATCCCGCCTCGACTTCGAGTGTCTTTAGGATTTCTTCCAGGGCGGCGCCCAGCATGGTGGTCAATTCAGCCTTGGAGGAAGTCAGCCGAGCCAGTTTCCGCAGGGCGGAAAAGCCCGGTTTTCCGCTTCCGTTCGGTAGCTGCGATGAAGCAATGGCCATAATTGTCAATAACAGGCAAAGAATTCCCGGGGCCAGTCCGCAATCATAAATCGGCGCCGGAATCAGACCCAAAACCGCATAGGTTCAGTTATCGAAAGCTTAAAGAATCAAGACATCAAAAGTAGCTGCTATTATAGGAATGGCCATGCCGATTTGCCATACCAATCTAAGGGCAGGGAAAGTTCAGATTAATGTTTTCGGTCGAACATGTGAGTGAGAATATTGTTCTTCGCGGCCCGGCTGCCCGAATCGACACCAATTTCCTGATCTGGTTCCGTGTGTGGAATTGGCTGCCCCGATAGGGTGTCATTCCAATTTCCGGGAGAAGTGTTCTGAGAAGCGGGTTTGAGTGAAGAGGGGAATGGATCAAAAAATAGGGGCTCAGGCGCCGGTGTTGAAGCGAGGCGCTCCACCGATTTGCGGAACTGGACTTGCTTGCGGGCCAGAGAGTTGAGTTTTTGTCCCAAGTCCTGCAGCTTCATCTGCAGTTCATAAGCTGCGGTGGCGCCGCTGGAATTGTGGGAGCATGCCTCTCTCGCCACCAGGAATTCTAACCAATCTTCAGCAATTTGGGTGTTTTCATTTTCCAAAACACCAGTGACCATAGACATATCCCTGCCTGTTGCCAGGCGCATGGCGCATTTCCTGCCATAAGGTGCGAAAGGCAGGTGATGCAGTTCTCCGAATGGACTGATACTCTTTTAGGATCGGCAGAAAGTCACCGGGGCTTTACCGATATAATGATGCGGGATTGCCAGCGAAATCCCTGGCTCTCAATTGGTCTGGTCTTTGGGAGCAAAGTAGCCTCTGCGGTAGCGGATATGATTCAGCGTGCCCAGATTGGCCGGATCCAGCGCTAGTTTCAATCTGCGGTAGCTGCCATCACGTGCTGTGTTGGATGAGATATATCCGACGCTGTACTGGTTGCGCAGTTCCTGGGCAATTTCCGCGACAATTCCTGAAATTTCGGGAAGCTTTTTCGGGAAAAACGCTTTTCCGCCGGTTTCTTCCGATATCCGGAGCAGGGCATCGTGGGCCTTCTCGGGAACCGATTTCGACCAGCGGCCGAAGATTCCTTTATCCGGGATTTCGTTCAGGAAACCGACGCAGTAGATTGCCACATCGGATTCCTGCACCTTGGCTACCAGTTCGTCAAGCTTGTAGTAGCTGTCCCGGTCCTCGCCATCGGTTATCACTACAATGGCCTTCTTGGGTTTTACTCCGTTTTGAGCCTTTTGCACCCCCAGGTAGATGGCGTCATACAGAGCTGTGCCCCCTGTGACTACGACGTTTTCCAGCGCGTCACTGATGGTGTCCAGGTCGCTGGTGTAATCCTCGAGCAGTTCGACCTGGTCATTGAAGCCAACCAGAAATACCTGGTCCTCAGGATTGCTTGCCCGGATGAATGCCAGGGCGGCCTTGGTGATCAGTTCGATTTTGCTGCGCATGCTCCCGCTGGTGTCGAGCACGATCCCCATGCTGATGGGTACATCTTCCTGTGAGAAGGTTGTGACATTCTGCGCAATTCCGTCTTCGAAAAGTTTGAAGTTATCCTTTTTCAACCCGCTGACGAAATGACCGTTTTTATCGAGCACGGTGGTGTGGACCACGACCAGATCGACGTTAACCCCAATAGTAAATCCCTTGGGTTTCCGCGCCGGCGGCTGCTGCGGCGATTTCGATTCCAGTTCCGGTTTTGCCTGCTTTTTCCGATCCTGGTTTTTGGATTTATCTTCGGGTTCCTGAGCTCCCAGCGTGATCGCAAACAAACCGCCGAATAGAAAAGCCAGCAGGAGGCTGGCAAAAGCAGCCCTGCGGTAAGGGTCACTGGCCCTTCGAGGCATAATATCCTTCCTTGGCATGGACCAGGAGTCTGGGCAGACCCGGCGGGGGCTCGAGCTTGACGCGAATCTTGCGCCATTTCCCGTCGTGAGTCCTGTTGGTCGGGGTGTACCCCAGGATGTATTGATTGCGCAATTCGGCGTGGACCAGATCGATGTAATAATCCAGTTCGTTAAAATTGTTGGGGAAGAAAGCTCGGCCGCCTGTGATTCCAACGATATTCTGAATCTCCGACCTTCCGTAACCCAGCTTTCCTTCCTCGCCGATGCCATAAATCTGGACATCCGATTCCTTGGCAAATTCCCTGACTTCCGTAGCCGAGTATCGGCTGCTGTTGTCCTCGCCGTCCGTGATCAGGATAAGGGCCTTTTTTTCATTTTTGGCACCTTTGATCTGGTCCAGCCCCATGTAGACTGCATCGTACAACGCAGTTCGTCCGCCGGGGGTTCTGAAGGAAACGTCGTTTTCTATGGTTTTTCTCTGGTTGGTAAAGCTCTGCACCAAGGTCGTTTTCTGGTTGAATGTCACCAGAAAATATTCATCATCGGGGTTGCCCGATTGCAGGAACCGGACGATGGCGTTTTTTGCCGACTGGAGGTTGTTGTTATCTTTCATGGATCCACTGACGTCGAAAATTATGCCGACGCTAATGGGCGCAGTCTGCTGCGTAAAATGGATGACCTGCTGCTCGACTTTGTCTTCGTAAACCCTGAAGTGCTCCTTTTCGAGTCCCGTCACATAACGATTGAGCGGATCAGTGACCGAAACCTTGACAAAGACCGTTTCTACACCGACGCGAAATAGAGGTTTTTCCTCGGGTTTGCGGGGGGCCTGTCCCAACGATAGCGCAACGCAGGAAGTCAAAGCGCCGATAGCCAGAACCAGTGCTCTTTGAAATCCCATTTGCCGCACATCGTTCTCCGATTCCTGCACGCGATGATCGGATTCTTCCAAGTCTCAGATCAGTTTAGCAAAGTGGCCGGGCGTGTCAAGAAAGCTGGAAATCCCCTGCCGGCTTCTGTTTGTTATTGTATACGGTCGAGGAAATCCAGCCCGACCAGAACCTCACGCGGTTTGGAGCCTTCGGGCGGGCCGACGATCCCGTTGCGATACATTTCATCGATCAGCTTGGCCGCGCGGCCGTAGCCTATGCTCTGCCGGCGCTGCAGCAGTGATGTGGAAGCCCGCCCTTCGCTCACAATGATCCGGACAGCATCATTGTACAGCGGATCCAATGCTCCGGTATCCGTAGGATTTCCTTCCTCGTCGGTTTCTTCTATGCCGTAAGTCAGGACCCCTTCGTCGTAGACCGGCCGGGCTTGTTTTCTCAGGTGCTCGACGATCGCCTGGGTTTCCTTTTCGCTGACGTAAGCGCCGTGGATCCGGGTTATGTGCGACGATGCCGGTGGAAGGAAGAGCATGTCACCGTTGCCCAGCAACTGCTCCGCCCCATTGGAGTCGATAATGGTCCGGGAGTCAACTTTGGTCGCCACGCGGAATGCGATGCGGCTCGGAAAATTGGCCTTGATAACGCCGGTGATTACATCCACCGAAGGGCGCTGAGTTGCCAGTATCAGATGTATGCCCACGGCGCGCGCCATGGCGGCGAGACGTGAAATGGACTCCTCGACCTCCCGCGAGGAAACCATCATCAGGTCGGCCAGTTCGTCGATAACCAGAATGATATAGGGCAGCGGCTTGTCGAGTTCTCCCGCAGGTTCCCCACTTTCCAGCAAAGACAGCTGTCTCCCCGTGGAACGCAACAGAAGGTTATATTGGTCGATGTTGCGAACTCCCCTCAGTGCGAGTTTTTTGTAGCGAGTCTCCATCTCGCTAGTCGCCCAACGAAGTGCATTTGCCGCCTCCTTGGGGTCCGTCACGATCGGGGTCAATAGATGCGGTATCTCGGCGTACATCCCGAGTTCCAGGCGCTTGGGATCGATCATGATGAAGCGGACATCTTCAGGAGTAACCTTGTACAGGATCGATGTGATCATGCAGTTCAAGGCCACGCTTTTACCCGCTCCGGTGGCGCCGGCAATCAGGAGATGGGGCATTTTTGCGAGATCAGCCACATAGACGGTGCCGTTGATCAGTTTTCCGAACGCGAGAACCAGCTTGGAGGCTGATTTCCTGAAAATGTCGGATTCGATCACCTCCCGGAGGTAGATGGTTTCGCGCACGGGATTGGGGACTTCGATCCCAACCGTTGCTTTCCCGGGCAGCCGGTCGATACGGATCGATTCGGCTTTAATCCCCAGGCACAAATCATCCACCAGGCTGGTTATTTTGGAATATTTGATGCCTGCGTCCGGCTTGAATTCGAAAGTGGTGACCACAGGCCCCGGATGGATCTGGGTGATGCTGCCGTGAACATCGAATTCGGCACACTTGTCTGCCAGCTGCCTCGCCCGTTCCATAAGCTCGGTTTCATCAACGCTGAAGTGGGAGTCGGGTTTCTGCAACAAGTCGATGTCCGGCAGGGCAAACTTCCGGCTGGATGAAGCTCGCGTTCGATTTTCGGCCGCCGAGAGCCGCACGGGTTCCGGTTCAGGCATCTTTACGAAGGGCTGTTTTTGCGCCTCCGCGACGGGAGGCGTCAGGGCAGGTCGAATCGGAGCGGGACGGGGAGTCGGCTCCATTTGTTCCGAGCCTTTGGTCTTGATGCTTACGACTGTTCTTACCGGTTTGCGGCTTTCACGCCACTGTCGGAACCTCGCCCATATTCCGGGCCTCTCAGGGTTTTGTGAGCGCAAGTACCTGCCGAAAAGAGCCTCGAGCGAAAAGGTAGTCGCCGAAAGTAGTCCCAGGATAAAAATCCCGGCGATGATGATTGCGGTGCCGGTCTTGTTGAGGTTCGGAAGCAGGAGATTGGCAATGAGAACTCCGGCAACGCCGCCCTGGACAAAATTCACATCGGGCCTGTGGATCGGCAGCAGCTGAAGTGTGGCGCACGTGGCCATCAATAGGAGCAGAATGCCAAAACCGCGGCTGTAGGGGGCTTCAATGACATGCCCACGCATCATTTTCCAGCTCAGAACCAGCAGTGGGATCAATATCAAGAAGGCGGAAAATCCGAATGCCTGAAAAAGAAAATCGCTGATGATCGCCCCGATCAGACCTGCCTTATTGTCTGCGACCGGCTTATAAAACAGAGAATTGTAGCTTGAATCGCGGGAGCTGTAAGACGTGAGCGCGACCAATATCAGAAGAGTGGCGACCAGGATCAGAACGCCGATGATCTGATGCTTCTTTGCAGCCATTTCAGTAGCCATGGACAGATCAGCCTTGCTTAAACCTCCAAAACCACAGGAACAATCATGGGCCGTGTCGACGTATGCTTGCGGAAGAAACGCTTGAGCGATGCTCGAACCAACTCTGTCAGTATGAGGGAATCCGCGCGTTCTTCATCCGAGCAATCCTCCAGCGTCCGCAAAATCACATCCCGGGCCTGGTTAAGAAGCGCAGCACTGTCTTCCTCCTGCAGATGCCCGCGGCTGACCAGTTCGGGTGTGCCCTTGACCAGGCCGGTTGCCTTGCTGATCGGTATGACTGCCAGGATCACGCCTTCTTCGGACAAGTGCTGCCGGTCTTTGACAACATATTCATCCAGCTCTCCGATGCCGTCCTGATCGATGAAACGCCGTCCAACAGGAGCTTTATCACTGATCCCCACTCCTTCCTTGCTCAGGGCAATGACGTCCCCTGTTTCGGCGATCAGGATGCGTTCTTGAGGAATACCGGTTTGTTGCGCAAGAAGCGCATGATGATAGAGCTGCCGGTATTCGCCATGCACGGGAATGAAATACCGGGGTCTCGTGAGGTTCAACATCAACTTGAGCTCTTCCTGGCTGGCGTGACCCGATACGTGAATCATCCAATGGGTTTCATCATATACGATGGCGCCGCGGCGACAGAAATGATTGATAAGATGTGAGATCTGGCTCTCGTTGCCGGGAATTACGCGGGCGCTGATCACGATGGAGTCGCCAGGTTCGAGTTCAAACTCCTTAAGTTTGCCCAGAGCCAGTTTCGAGAGCGCCGCCATGGGCTCTCCTTGGCTCCCGGTGCATAAAAGAACAATTTCATTTTCCGGCAGGCTCGCACCCTCGCCTGCATCCGCAATTATACCCGGCGGCATGGACAGGTAGCCCAGCCGATCCGCGATGGCAATGTTTTCCTTCATGCTCCTTCCAACCGGAACGACCTTTCGGCCAAATTCGGCAGCAAGGTTGATCATCATTTGGATCCGGTGGATGCTGGAAGCAAAGCAGGCTGCTACGATTTTCCGGCGACTGGTGTAAAACACCTGCTCAAGGTGCCGCCGGATATGACTTTCCGATGGGGTATAACCGGGGCGTTCGCTATTGGTGCTGTCTGAAAGCAGCGCCAGAACTCCCCGCTCCCCAAAAAAAGCCAGACGGGAATAGTCGCTGACTTGATTATCGGAGGGGGATTGGTCAAATTTGAAATCGCCGGTATGTATGATGGTTCCCACCGGGGTCGTGATGGCAAGCCCTATACTGTCTGAAATGCTGTGGGTAACCCGAAGGAATTCGAAATTCATGCGCCCGACCTGGAGTGTTTCCCGCGGTTTTATTTGGCGCAGTTCGGTTCTGCCAAGAACGCCACGTTCCTCAAGCCTCCCTTCGGCGAAGCCCAGGGTCAAGGGTGTGCCGTATACCGGAGCCGGTATCTCCTCCAAAAGATAGGATAGCCCGCCGATATGGTCTTCATGACCGTGGGTCAGAATGACGGCTCTGACCTGGTCGCGACGATCCAAAAGGTAAGTCAATTCCGGTACTACCAGGTCTACACCCAGAAGATCGTCCCGTGGGAACATCAGGCCGGCGTCAATGACTACAATGTCGCTGTCGCAGCGCAGCGCCATCATGTTCATCCCGAATTCCCCGAGTCCGCCAAGGGGCACTATTTCGATCGTATCATTCTCAGGCACAATGTTTTCCACGATGTACGGCAGTATAGCACAGAATGATTTCCCCCCATTTTGTTGCAGTGTCCTTTGGTTGATTTACCCTCGAGCATGGAACAGGGACAGTTGTTTGGCCAACTCCAGGTATTCCTCGACACTAAGTTCTTCAGCCCTGCGGGTTGCTTTGATCCCGGCTTTTTCCAGCAGATCCACGGCGATGGGTTCGAACATGGCGTTTTTCTCGAGTGAATTCAAAATGGTTTTGCGCCTATGCGAGAATGCAGCCTTGACGACATCTATAAAAGCCCGTTCAACTTCCGGTTCTTCTGTTCTTATCCTCGGATGCAGGATCAAGATGGCGGACAAAACCTTGGGACGCGGCGAAAAGCAGGCTGGCGGCACTTTGAATTTCAGGGCAACGGATGCTTTGTACTGGCAATAAACGGAAAGGTAGCCATACTGCCGCGTTCCCGGCCTGGCTACAATTCGCTCCGCCACCTCCCTCTGCACCATGAAAGTCATATCGCGGAATTTCAGCTTGCTTTGGAGGAATCGTTCGATGATGGCGGTGGCAATGTTATACGGCAGATTGCCGGCCGCCCGCAGGGTGCCTTCTCCTGCCGGGAATAGCGCCGGCAGCTCGTCAAGGTCAAAACTCAGGATATCTCCTTCCACAATACGGACATGAGCGAAAGGGCTCATTTCCTCCACCAATCCGTGAATCCGGTCGCGGTCCACCTCAATGGCAACCAGGGAATTGACCCGTGGGGCCAAACGACGCGTCAAAGCTCCGTCTCCCGGGCCGATCTCGACAAAGCTATCCGCAGAACATGGTTCGATGAGCGTGACAATACGCTCGATCATGCCTGTATCTCTAAGAAAATGCTGACCAAATCGCTTCTTAGCCGCCGGATTCATTTGACTTGACTTCCCTCGAAAGGGTTCCCATAATATCTGGTCCCTGATTGCCGGTTTTGGGATTGAACTACGCTATCATAGTTTTGGAGGATTGAGTATGAGTGGAAAAGTCGGAGAGGTGGGGGACCAGAATTTTGATGCAGAAGTGCTGAATTCGCCGGTTCCGGTTCTGGTCGATTTCTGGGCGGCGTGGTGCGCGCCCTGCAGGATGCTTGCACCCGTAGTTGATGCGATTGCCGACAAATACGAGGGCAAAGCCAAAGTGGTAAAGCTGAATGTGGATGAAAACAACCTCACCTCCATGAAGTACAACATCAAAGGAATTCCGACTTTGCTGCTCTTCAAGGATGGGGTGATCAAGGAGCAAATCGTTGGCAATACCACCAAAGACAACATCTCAAAGATGATCGACAACCACCTGCAGTGACACTATATGGCCAACCTCATAGTTGTAGGGGCTCAGTGGGGCGACGAAGGCAAAGGCAAGATAGTTGACCTGCTGACGGCGAATTTCGATATCGTTGCACGCTATCAGGGAGGTCACAACGCCGGACACACCGTTATCATAGGCGGGAAGAAGTACGTTCTTCACCTGATCCCTTCAGGAATCCTGCATCCCGGAAAAACCTGTGTCATCGGCAACGGCGTCGTGATCGATCTCGCGGCTTTGAAGAAAGAGCTTAGGGAACTGGAATCCGGCGGAATCGATTGCCGCGGTAGGCTTCTGGTCAGCAACCGGGCGCACCTGATTCTGGACTACCACAGGTTAATAGAACGCGCCGATGAAGAGCGACGCGGGTCCGGAAAGATAGGTACCACGAACCGTGGAATTGGTCCCTCCTATGAGGATAAGGCCGGAAGAAGGGGAATCCGGATCTGCGATCTGGGTAGCCCTGGCGACCTTGTGCATCTCATTCGTGAAAACATCAGCCAGAAAGAATCCCTGTTCCCGGACAATTTGACAATCGATCCCGAGGCTCTTGCGGCCCAGACTGCTGCGCTGGGCGAGGAACTTTCTCCTTTTTTTGCTGACACTTCAGAATTCCTGAACCGATCTATAGATGAGGGCAAAAACGTCCTTTTTGAGGGTGCCCAGGGAAACCTTCTGGATGTGGATCATGGCACCTATCCTTTTGTTACCGCATCGAATGCGACCGCTGGCGGCGCCTGCGCCGGAACGGGAGTAGGACCCACCAGGATCCACGGAGTCATCGGTATAGTCAAAGCTTATACAACCCGCGTCGGCGAGGGCCCATTCCCCACAGAACTGACAGATTCCCTTGGCGAGGAAATCCGCGCCCGGGGACAGGAATACGGCGCATCAACCGGAAGGCCGCGCCGCTGTGGCTGGTTTGACGCTGTCGTTGTGCATTATGCGAGATTGGTCAACAACCTTGATACGCTGGTCATAACCAAGCTCGACGTCTTGGACACCCTTGAAGAAATCAAGATATGCACGGGGTATCGATATAAAGGAGAACTGCTGAAAACCTTCCCGCCGGAAATCCGGGTGCTTGAGCAATGTCGGCCGGAATACCGAACGGTCCGGGGCTGGAAGAAAAAGACTGCAGGCATCACGGATTTCAACAGTCTGCCGGAGCTGGCAAGGGATTATTTGCGCCTGTTGTCCGATCTCGTGAAGACCGAAATCTCAGTGGTATCGACGGGACCTGACCGGACCGAGACGATCGTGGCCTCACCCGTTTCAAAGCTGGGCAGGTGGATCGCCCTTTAAACGGAAACTCCTACTGTCCCCAGCTTTAACCCTCTCGGCTCTAATCTGCTTTTCTGCTCGCCAGCAGGCTTGGGCTATGCCATATTCTTCCAATTAACATGCAACCTTTGACTGTCCTCGAACACTTACCCATCAGAGGGAATAGACAGGGATTCCCAGGGGGGTGTTGGCTATGAACATGAAACCAGGTTTGCGATTACTGGGGGTGATAGCCGCGACTATTTTTATCGCGATTTCAGCCCAGGCCCAGGATTTTCATAAGACCTATCCTGCAGCCTCGGGCTCCCATCTCAGGATTGGGAACATATCCGGGGATGTCCGGGTAACCGGCTATAACGGGGACGTCATTATTGTCGATGCCGTCAAAACCGGAGTCGACAAGGACTTGGTCAAAATTGAAGATTTGAGCACCCCTGAGCGGATCGATTTGAAGGTCTCCTATCCGGAACAGGGTAACTCGCATGCAGCCGTCAATTTTAGCGTGAAGGTTCCGCAGAATCTGGACCTGAATTTTGATCAGATCGGTTCCGTGAGCGGCAATGTCGTAATTAACTCGGTTCGCGGGCGGATGAAAGCCGGCAGCGTCAGCGGCAACGTGACCATGATCAATGTCACCGGCATGGTAAGCGCACAGTCCGTCAGCGGCAACGTCGAGGTTGAATTTGTGCAGCTCGAAGGCAGCGGTGAAATGAAATTTGCCTCCGTGAGCGGGAATGTTGCGGTCAAAGCTCCGGCGAACCTGGATGCTGATGTTGAAATCTCCAGCGTCAGCGGCTCCTTGAAATGCGATTTTCCGATTGAGATCCAGGAGCGGAGGTACGGTCCGGGACGCTCCGGCAAGGGACGCCTGGGCTCCGGTTTGAACCATTTGCGTATAAATTCCGTATCTGGCAGAGTAAGCCTGATTCGGATTTGAGCCGGGTTTACAGGATGCATACCTATTCGGAAAGCCCGGGCATCCCGTCGGATTTTCTCAGACCGTCGGGCGAAGGGCTAACAAATGCGGAGGGGGGATTCGTCTTGGCGCGCCGGCGGGTCAGGGATGAAGCGCTGGAGAACGGATCGACCCGGGACGCGGCCCGGGTGGAGGTTCACGCCGGCCCCGTTGAATTTGAAGCGATATTTCAGCGTTTTAACCGGCCGGTCATGAGTTTTATCTTCAATCTGATGGGAGACCGATCCAGCGCTGAGGAGTTGGCCCAGGAAACCTTCATTCGTGCTTTCAGCAATATCAACAGCCGCCGCGAGGGCGGCAGCCTTTCATGCTGGATATTCGGAATTGCGCATAACGTCGCAAGAGAAGCCATAAGACAGAAGTACAGGAATCGCCGCTACGTGGGATTGGAGCAGTCGGATTTGCTTCAACTTCTGGATCACAGGCAGCTCCCTGACCAGAGCGCCATTTCGCGCGACATGATGACAAAGATTCATCGCGCATTGGCCGGCCTGCAGGAGGACCAGCGGGCGGTATTTTTGATGAAGATGGTGCATGGATTGCGCTATGAGGAGATTGCCGAGATCACCGGCGCATCCATATCGAAACTCAAAACAGACCTGCACAGGGCGCGCATGGATATGCGGCGCAGGCTTAAGCCCTTTTTCGGGGATGGAATTCCTGGATTGAGAGGCGAGTCGTGAAATGCATGGATGTCCGGGCAGTCCTTGAGGATTATTTGGACGGGGAACTGGAAGGGGAACTGTCTGCCAGCCTCCAGCTGCACTTTGGCCATTGCACTGAATGCAAAGAGCAATTGGATCTCATGCGGTCAGAGCAGCATTTGTACCGCAACTTCGGCGAATCCCTTCAACGAGCACTCGATCCTCCACCAGGAATGTGGCCGGCCATCCGCCGCGAGGTTTTGCAGGATAAGCCGGTCCGAGGAGCCGCCGGTGAAAGTGTCAAAATCGGGAAATCCCGATTTGGATTTCCTGCGTTTCTTTTTGGACACTGGCTCCCGCAGGCTGGGTTGGCAGCGCTTCTTGTTGTGGTTTCGATTGCTGGCACTCTACTCTACGTGCAGTATCGGGGCAAAGAAACACCGGATGCCCGGAGTCGCTCTATGTCAGCGCCGCTGCCGTCGGTGCCGTTCGACCGTCCAAATCCAGACCCGTGGAAACCGGCAAAGGGCCCATCGGGCGACGGTGGATTAGAGGCTGCAGTCCAGGCGATACAGCGCGCAGAACAGGAGTATATTCAAGCGATTCAGCTCTTGAGTGCGATTGTGGACCAGCGCAAATCCTCCCTGCAGGCAGAGCTGGTTCAGGAAATGGAGCGTAACCTCCGGTCCATTGATGAAAGCATCCGCGCCACACGGGATGCCTATTATTCCCATCCCCGCGATGCTTATCTTGCGCAGTACATGCTGGCCGCCTACAGCAAGAAGGTAGAACTTCTCCAGGAATTGGCCTCTTAGCCCGGGTGCATATCGGGATGAAGGCATTTTGAACGATTTTTGACGGTCCCCTTAAATAAGCTCTCAGCCTTCGACTGCCGTTTTTTAAAATGTCGAGCGGATGCATCCTCGCCCCTTTGCCGATAGTGGCTAGGGTGCGCAGCCATCGGCGAATTCTATTTCCGCACGCAGTTTCTGCCCGCGCGCGAAATCTCGCTCATGCCTGCCTTGAGAAATAGGCCCTCCTTTTTGATAACTTATCGGGTGATGCGGGGCTCATTTTATGGGTCCATGCCGGAGGGGATCAGGACTGGAGAAGCTCCGCTAGGACCTTCGCATACCGCGGGAAGGCGATTTCGGGCTCTTCGATCTCAGGATGCCATTTCTTCTCCCACTCGAAGCAGTAGTACCCTTTGTATCCGCCTTTGCGAAGGACCTGGACGATTTCGCGGAGCGGAACCGTGCCTGTGCCCGGCAGCACGTATTTCTCACCGACGGAATCCTTGATGTGAGTGTGGCGGACCCACTTTCCGACCTTTTTCCAGGTATCGGCGGGAGCCTCCCCGCCGGCAACAACGGTGTGCCGAGTGTCCCAGAGGAGCCCAACCTCGGGCATGTTGACCGATGAGAGGATTTTCGCAATCACGTCGGCGCTGGTGAAGTCGCCGTGGGTCTCCACGATCGCAACGACCTTCGTCCCCTTGGTGAACTGACCGACCTTCTTCAATCCCTCGATGATCCTATCGATCGTAGCTTCTTTCGGCTCACCCTCAACGAACTTGTCGCCGAAGATGCGGACAAAGGGTGATTCCAGCCGGTGCGCGAGTTCGATAAATCGTTTCGCCTCGTCGAACTGCGCCTCGCGGACCTTGGGGTCCTTTTCGTGCATCCGGGCTGAGGCACCCAGATCGCTGATTTTCAGATTGCTGTCCTTAAGCTCCCGGATCGTACCTGCAATCCTGGCCGGAGAAAACTCAGGGACTTTGGGGAGGTCCATTTCGCCGTTCACCCCCCGGAGCTCGATCGCTGCGTAGCCCCATTCCCGGGCTCGGGTGACAATAGTCTTCCAGTCCCACGCCGGGCAGCCCAGCGTAGAGAACGCAATTGGCAACTGTTTCGCCGCCGGCATGGCGTTCAAAAGTGCTGGTGCCGCAAGGCTGATGCCCGTGGATTTGAGGAATGCTCTCCTGGTACTCGCGTTAGTCATGACTGGACCTCCAGTGTCTGGGAATCGGATGCCACGCGGAGTGCTGCAGGCTCTTCTGACCCGGAAACAGCAGGTCCTGACTGCCGTCTCAGCAGACGCGCGCACCGATTTCTGGTTTTTGTGAGGGGGCATAATTTTGTCTCCGGTTTCCTGGCCCCACTACTTTGTGATTGTAGGCGAAAAGGGTGTGGAGGAGAAAGCAGGATTCGTGCGCCGTCTCGTGGTGAACGCGGGATCGGTTCTCGAGGACGAGGACCAGCTCGGCCTGGCCGAAGCCGTCTCAGGGGAGGTCGAGGCTCTGAAGAAAAACGGTCCAACTGAAAAACAGGTTGGGGATGTGAAGGCGGCCCTTCGAAATGGCCTGACGGAACCGCCTCTCGCCCTTCGGCGACCAGCCGCTTGATCCCAGGCAGCCTGAAGGGCCGGAGGCATTGTGACACTGGATTCCAGACGTTAATAACGCAATATCTGGCTCAGGATAGATCCGATCCGACTTTCGCCGGAATTCCCCGATTTCAACTGTGACGCGAGGTATTCGATGGCCCCGGGAACCCGGGGATAGCGGACCGCGTTCTCCCGCGCAATGCGCGCGGCATCCAACAACAACTCCAATGGACTGGCGTCCTTTGATAGTTTTTCCCTCAGCAGAAGCAGGTCCGGCCGCAGTTTCGGATTCTGTCTCTCTTTTTGGAAAAAGTCCGTGAGGATATTCAAAGCTTCCGCCATGGATTGAGGGGGGGATGCGGATTCCTGATTCGACGGCATACCGCCAAGGATGCTGGCGGGTCCCTTGTGGCGTTTGGATTCTGTGGGGATCGGAGTACGGGCTTCACCGTGAGAAGCCGGCAGTGATCGGCTGGCCTTGACCGGTGCGTTTGCGGGAGGCGACGATATTTCGGTGACGTCGGTTGAGCGCGGCTGTTCCGTTGACGTGTGCTTTTCAAAATCGGTGCTTTTGAGGACTTCGACTTTGCCTGAGACCGTGTCGATGATCAGGCCATGCAGCACGGCGTCCGATGGCAAAATCCCTGAGCGGGCCAGGTTTTCGATGCTTTGGAATACATTGGCTTTGATATCGGAGTATGCGCCGAACCACTCGCGAAGGTCCCCGCTTCCAAAGGCGCTTCGCGGCACTCCTGCGCTGCGGAAGTTTTCAATTACCGACTGCGCGGAAAATGCGGCCATGGCACAGTCAGTGTGGCCGGCGACGAAGATCTCCCTGGCCCCACGAATATACATCGCAGCGGCGACTGAACGCTGAACATCATGACTCGAGGGCAGGATACTGTTGCCTGCGATGCGGATAATCATCGCGCGGCCCCTGGGAAGACCCATCGCCGGAGTCAGGAGTCCTGTGAGTCGGGGATCGATACAGGTGATGATGAGAAAAAAGGGGCCGGCATCATCCAGCGGCTTTGGCGCTCCCGCCATAAAACTCTTATTTGCTTCGAGAATCTGATCCAGAATTGAAGGATTCGTCATCATCATGCCCTGCAACTCGGTTCTTGGTGCAAACGGAGCTCTTCTCCCGGAAAGCAACAATCATTTATAGGTCAGTGTTTCCAGACTGTACAAGAGGAAAAGGGAAGAAGCATGCGGCATTTCTCGGGACGCCGGCAACCAGGGTGACGCCGGATCGGTGGCATATTCAGAGTAATCACAATCGAAATCCGAGTGATGGAGTATTTCACGGAGCTGTTCAAAACAAGCCGACATTCCTCATCGGATTAGGGGAATTTTGTCCGAAGCCGTTACGATGGCTGTTTTTTTATTCATATCTCAGTGCGACCAGGGGATCGACCCGCGAGGCGCGCCGCGCCGGCACGATGCAGGCCGTTAGGGCGACAAGCAACAACAAAAGTGTCACGCACGAAAACGTGAGCGAATCGTGAGTGCTCACTCCGAAGAGCATACTGGACATCAGCCTTGTCAGCGCGAAGGCTGCGACCAGCCCGAGGGCTACTCCTAAAATAGCCATTTCCCCTGCCTGCCTCAGTACCATCCGAAGCACGTCTCCCCGCCCGGCGCCCAGTGCCATCCGGATCCCGATCTCGTGCGTCCGTTGTCCGGCAATGTAGGAAATCACTCCATAAATCCCCACGGAGGAAAGCACCGTCGCCAGAGCGGCAAATATCCCCAGCAACATCATCGCGAAGCGTTTGGCCGCGAGGGATTCTGCGATGACCTCGGTCATCGCCCGCGTTCCGTAGACAACAATCTGGCTGTTCACGGTCTCCACCGAACGATGGATGGCGCTCACGTTGTTCAACATCGTCGGCTCAATGCGTGCCACCCCCTGCAATCCGTGCGCCAATAGCGGCATCAGTGAATCAGGCACCTGCATCAGGGGGAAATAGCATTGCGCCTGAACGGGAGAATCATTGGTCTCATCGAGCCCCCACTGTTTGACATGTCCCACCACACCGACGATTTCCAGGGTCGAGTTCAAAACGTCAAAGTTGACGCGTTTTCCGATCGGGTTTTTCTCCCCGAAAAACCGTCTGGCAAACTCTTCGTCGATTACAGTTACCTGCGGCGCAGTTTCGTTGTCCGATTCGGTCAGAAAGCGCCCGCGCCTCAGCGGGACTTTCATGACCTTGATGTAATCCGGCTGTGTGACGTAAAAAAGCGATACCTTCATCTCAGACTGGGACGTCGGTTTCGGCTCTCCCTCCAGCCACAGGGGCAATTCGGAATCTCCAGCCATCGGAGAAGACCCTACCGTCAAGGATACAGCCTGAACCCCCGGGACACCCGCGATGGCGTCGTGCAACCGGCGAAATGCCGCCCTGGCGGCTGCGGGGGTTTCGCCCAGCGGCTGCGCGGAGGTGAGATTGAAGGTCAGCACATGGTTCGGATCAAAGCCGGGATCGACATCCCACAGGTTCGCCAGGCTGCGGATCATCAGCCCGGCACCTGCCAGCAGCACCAGGGCCAGCGCTATCTCCGCCGCCACGATCACGCCCTGCGAGCGGTGCCTCGTTCCGCTCCCGCCCCGTCCGCCTTCCTTCAACGTCTCATGGAGATCTTTGCCGGAGGTTTTCAGCGCCGGGATCAGGCCGAACAAAAAACCCGCGAGCAACGAGGCCGCCAATGTGAAAAGCAGTACCCTGCCGTCTATGTTTATTTCCTCGGCGCGAGGCAGGGCATCGGGGAGTAATCGGATCGAGGCCTTGGTACCCCATGCCGCGACGAGCATACCCATCGCTCCACCCGTCAGGGCCAGCATCATGCTCTCGGTTAAGACCTGGCGGATCATGCGGCCACGGCTGGCTCCGAGTGCCGTCCGGATTGCAAATTCGCGCGTTCTTCCTGTCGACCGCGCCAGCAGGAGATTGGCTACGTTCGCGCATGCGATCAGCAGCACAAACCCCACCGCTGCCATCAACATCAGCAGAAAAGGCCGGATATCCCCGACCACGTTCTGTTTGAGCGGCACCAGCGTAATGCCGGAATCTTTGTTGATGTCCGGGTACATCTCTGCAAGACGCGCGGCAATCGCGTCCATCTCGGCGCTCGCCTGCTCGAAACTGATCCCCGGCTTGAGCCTTCCCACCCCGTTCATTCCCATGGCGGTGCGGCGATCGCGGAACAGCTTCTCATCCCATTGCCCAATGGGCACAAATGCTTCCGCATTGCTGTAAAAATTGTTGTTCTGGTAGTGGAAATTGCCGGGAATCACTCCAACTACGGTATACAACTTCGCATTCAGGCTAATAGAACTTCCCAGCACATCCTGAGAACTGCCGAACTTCCGATGCCAGAGCCCTTCGCTGAGGAGGATCACCGGGTCTCTGCCCAATTGGTCCTCCTGTTCGCTGAAGACCCGGCCTATCAGCGGCCTCACCCCAAGGATCGGAAAGAACGTGGCGGAAATCATCTCGGTTTTCAGACGTTCCGGTTGACCGACTCCTGTCAGATTCAGATCTTCGGACCTGAACGCCGCCAGGGCAGTAAAGGAGCGATTTTCGCGCTGCCAGTCCAGAAAATTGGGATAGGAAATCGAGGATCGGGAAAACTCTCTCGATTTCGCATACAGTGCCACCAGTTTCTCGGGCTCTTGGTAGGGCAGAGGATTGAGCAAAACTCCGTTGACCACGGAAAACAGCGCGGCATTTGCCCCGATCCCCAGTGCGAGCGTCAGCACGGCGATGGCGGTGAATCCCGGGTTTTTCAACAGCGTCCGCAAGCCGTAATGTGCATCTTGCCAAAAGGTCTGCATGGCCGCCTTTCATGCTCGGTAAAAAAAACAATTTAACGGACGGCCGGGATCGCCCCAATCACCCGCGCCCGAACCCGCCGCATCGGAGATCCGTTGAAAACCCGGGCTAGAGGAGATCCTTGAAAAACGCCGCAGCGGCTTCCCAGTCGACCGTTTCGTCGGGCTGCTTTCCCAGTTTTTCATAGAGTCGTCGTCGGGACTTTTTGTCATCCACGGCGATTCGCGCTGAAATCACCAGGACTTCCTCGGCAACTTCGATCGGGACCACGATCACTCCGTCCCAATCGCAACCCACGATGTCTCCAGGGCGAACCATGACGCCGCCGCATCCCACGGGCACCTGAACATCCATCAACTCGACGCGCCCCGGGATGATGGTGCGGCCAATGCCGCGGCAGGCTACCGGGCTTTTCTGCATAACGATTTCGTCAGTATCCCGAGCGTAGCCATCCGTTACAATGCCCGCAATCCCAAGGGCCTGCATTCCCATGGAGTTGTTGGAACCCCAGTAGCCGCATTCGCGTGCACCGTTGGTGGAGGTGACGATGACGCAGCCCGGCTTGATATGCGCATTCAAGCTGGCGTGCATGCCTCCCATTTTGTTCCAGATGTCGTGCTGTTTCAGGGCATCCTTGCTTTCGACCACAGGCATGCGGCGATTCGCAGGAATGACCCGCATCGTGACCGCGGGTCCCCAGAACCTCATCCCCATCCACAGCGGTCGGATCGCGGGATCAAGCAGGGTAAGATCGGCCCTGCCCACAGCATCCAATCCGTCGGTGACATCGGTGACACGCAGGAATTTGTTGAAACGGAGCGCAAGGGCATACGGATCTTTGGCCGGATTGTCGGTTCTCTGAGGTGCCTCCGGAGGCTGATTTTCAGCGGCTGTCAGGCGCGGCGTCGCCGCCCCGGTGACAAGAACGGCGGAAGCCGACGCCCTCAGAAATTCACGCCGGGAGGGTTGCAGCCCTGAGTCTGGATTCTGATGCTCGTGTGCTTCATCGGAGCGAAACGAAAATTGTTTGTTTTCCATTTTTTCAGGCCTTTCTGCCATGATCCTCGCATGGCTGTGAACCGTTCCTCTTTCAAGCCGGCAGCACCAGGCTATGTTCAGCGTCGAAATGGATCCGCCGTTTTTCCAGGTATGATTTTACAGCCAGTAAGGGCGGCTGAATCGAAACCGCGGCAAGCGCGACATCCCCGTTGGGAATCCTGCGCGTCCGGCAGCAATCGAGAAAATTCTTTACGTGATCGGCCGTGATGTCACCGGGGAAATCCTTTTGAACCGGCTCCACACCCTTTTCGACCGGCATAAACTGGTAGCGGTTTCTGTTCACGTATAGTTTGCCGTTTTCGCCGTAAAAGGTCACACCGTAGGGCAAAGGGTTTCCGACGATTACGGATTGGAAGGAGACTACAAAGCCGGGATATTCAAACAAAGCCGAAATGGTGTCCGGGGCATCCTTGCCCTGCTCCCGGTCGAAAATGGCACCTGCCGCCACTGCGGAATCGGGCGCCCGTTCGCCCAGGAACATGTGTACAACATCCAGCCAGTGATGGCCGAAGTCCGTCATGCGACCACCGTTGAAGTCAAGGAAGGCGCGGAAGTTGAAATAGATTCTCGGATTCCAGTCGCGATATCGAACCGGCCCCAGGAACCTCACCCAGTCCAGGTTCGGTGGTTTATCGGTGGAGCGTGGTGTGTAAGGACGAGGAGGGCCGTCATTCCAGACGCACTCTACCCAATGGATCTTCCCCAAGCGGCCTGATCTTACGTAAAGATCCCTGGCCTCGATATAAACCGGCCCCGACCTCTGCTGCACGCCGACCTGGCAGATGCGGTTGTTTTTCCTGGCAGCCTGCACCATCAGCGGTGCTTCATCAAGGGTTCTGCAGAGCGGCTTTTCGACATACACATCCTTCCCCGCGGATAGCGCGTCAACGGTGTGGTCCTTGTGCCAGTGGTCAGGTGAGCCGATCAGAACCGCGTCAATCTCCTTCAGTTCGAGGAGCTTTTCATGTTGGGGTAGGGATTTGGCGCCCGATGCGTTTTCCCTTGCCTGATCGGCTCGGTCGCCATAGACGTCGCAAACCGCCCTGAGTTCGACCTCGGGATTTCCGAGAAACTTGCTTAGAACGGCCCTTCCTCTCCCACCCGCGCCGATCAGACCGAGCCCTATCCGGTCATTCGCTCCAATTACGTGAGAGTAGGACAAAGCGCTCAGGGCAGCTGACTTCAAAACCTCTCTTCGGCTTAAATTCATTTCGGCCTCTCTTATCATGCGCAATCATCGGATGGTAGTACTCGCCGGTCGGTGGATCGTCACGCCCACTTTTCCGATGGATTTCATTCTAGCGTACGTTCTTCGGAATGGAAGCTGCGAAGTCATGTTGATCTTGATTCATGGCGGGGATTTTTGAGGAAAGCTGTTTCCAGGGGGTGGTAAGAGATATTCCCGGCAGCCAGCGACAGATATCAGAACTGCCTTTGAAACCATCTCCCGGCATGCTAATCTACGGGACGCTGTTTAGAGAGTGCGTGCATTTCATTCCATAAGTGGGCCGTTAGCTCAGTCGGCAGAGCATCTGCCTTTTAAGCAGAGGGTCGTTGGTTCGAGTCCAACACGGCTCACCATTAAAATCAATAACTTAGCGCAATGCAGCAGGGCAGGAAATAAGCCGCTAAGTGCATACTAAGTGCAAGCAAAAAGGCCCCCAAACCTCGGGGGCCCGGCACTCTCGGCCCCGGTCTCCCAGGGCCTCAATGATTCGGTCTTTTATTCGTCCGACGATTTTCCTTTTGACTATCGGGAGATCGGCAAACAAAGCGGAAAGCTCATCCTGCAAGGGCCGCAGGGCATGATAGGCGAGATAAAACTCCGAGGAAGTGCAGCCCTTTAGGACGCCAACGACTCCCTCCAGGCTGCACCATATGCCCCGAAGTCGCTCGTATTGCCCCAGGGTCAGGGTAACTCCCTCATGCGGAATTTCCGCTGAAACGGCATATTCCCTGATCCAGTATGTGGTTTCTTCGTAAACCCTCTGTACATCCGCCATGAGGGCTTTGACAGTGCCCCGGAAGCTGCATAGGCCATGCAGTTTGTTCAAGAGCAAATATACCTCGGCACCTTCGAGCCTGATAGCTTTGTAAGCTTCCACGGGACCAGGCGCTTCAGGAATTTCACTTTGTTTCGGGAAAATATAGTGGGGTTTTGATGTGGGTTTACGTACAATCGCTTTAGCCATGTTTCCTCCTCTGTAGGAATCTGGTTAGGAGCGGGCGGTTGGTTGCGAGCCAATCGGCCGCTCTGCTCCGATTAGTTTTCGCCTCCATCCTGCCCCGTTATCCCGGCGGAAGTCAAATTATTTCACTTCCACTTCACTTCCGCCTGGTTGGAGAATCCCCTCGAGCGCATCGGCAAAAAACCCTCGCAGAATCGCCCAGGAGCTTCGATCTGAGCGGGGCCCTTGTCAGGACACCCCGCCCCTTGCGATCATTTAAGCGCCCAAGCCAGGAATCGAAGAAGCATCCTCCACCGCGGCTTTGCCACCTTCACTACCTCGGGAAACCGCAGGAGGTTGACAGCGAGCAGAAGCCCAATCGTCGGCTCGAGGGGCACGTTGACCCATTGGCCCCTCGAGTTCATAAAAACTAGACGGAGCGGATCCGCTTTGACGTTCATAGTAAATCGCTCGTCTTCGTCCGCCTCTTCGAGAATTGTCATGATGTCAGCGTCCCTGGAGCGAGCTGCAGCGCGGTAGACTCGCGCCGCTTGAAATTCTGCTTGCCCGCTGAGTAGCTCGCCTGCGCCGTGATCCGAGGGTTATCCGCTATTGCTTGACAGACGCCGGCGCTGAAGAGGTCCTGAGCGTTGGGCGCGCGAACCGTAATTTCAGGCAATACAACGGTGACTGCCATCTGACCGCTTGATCCGCCCAGGCGTGCTCCAGGCAATCCTCCGCTCGAAGGCAATAACGATCCGTTGGAGTACTGAGCGCCCTGGAACAGGGATCCCCCGGACTGAATCAGAGAACCCGGAGTCATCTTGGCTGGTAGGCCCCTGGCACCCTGGCCGGTCGACATGGCATAAAGCTCAACCAGGTCGCGCACCTGCTGCGTCCGGATCGCCATATCCAAATTTCCGCCGTAGGCTTGTTTGGCGATGTCCACAACCTGCTGGAGAACGCCCTTATCCTTGATCTCGACTCCATAGGTCGCCTTGATCTTTTCCCGGGCCTTCTCCGTTGCGCCCTTGATGAACAGACGGACCAGGCCAGCGCCGAGTCCTATCGCTCCGCCGATCGCCGCGCCCATGGCACCGCCGTACTTGAAGCCGATCAGGGCCCCGCCGGCTGTTGTCATCCCGAGCCCGGAAAGGCCGCCGCGCTGCAGGCCGTAGGCGGCCAAAAGTCCGCCGCCGAGAACGGCAGCGTTCGATTTGCCGAGCTTGGCGAGGTTCCCGAACATGCCGCTTCCGCCGATACTGTCCTGCAGGTGAGCGCCTCCGGCACCACCGAAACCGAAAAACTGCTTCAGCCCGCCGAGATTAAGCATTCCTCCGAGTCCGCCAAATCCACCCCCTCCGCCTCCGCTGCCTGACGGCATGAAGGGTGGAGTGCCGAAACCTCCTCCGCCGCCCATGATCATCGGAGCTAGTCCACCAAATGCTCCCAAGATCCCGCCTCCGCCAGCTCCCGCAGTCGCCATGCCTCCGCCCATCCGCGCGCCGCCAAACAATCCCACGAGCATCCTGGCGACCTGAGAGGTTACGATTTCTTTGATTGCCGTAAGGATTGCGGTTTTAAAAGCATTGCCGATCGCGCTGAAAACAGATTGAGACTTCGTGACCAGGGCGTCAAAGACTCCCTCCGCGCTGCGCTTCAGCCCGTCGAACATTCGTTGCTGCTGATCGCGGACGATCTCTATCTTGCGGACCTCAGCGTTTTCTTTCGTGGCGTCAATGGCTGTTTGAGTCTGATCTTCCATTCTCCCGCGCGCCAGTTTCCGATCAGCTTCAATTCCGGCTATCTGCGCCCTGATCCATGCCGTGTCTTGACCGAGAATAGCCAGGAACTGCTCCTGCAAATTCATCTGATGAATGATCTGCTCCGTCTCGAGGTCGAAAAGAACCATCTTTACGTCGTGTACTTCTTTGATGTATTGAATCTCTATCTCGGCCTTTTTCCCGACAGCATCAATCTGGCGCGCCGCCTCCTCTTGGGGCGTCAGTCCGTAGGCCCCCGCTCCCTCCAGGTCCACTCTGCGGAGTGCCGCGTCGCGCTTATTTCCGGCAAGAGTCTCCTGGTATTCGATCACCTTGCGGGCATTCTGGACCTGGATGTCTGCCAGACTCTCCTCCATCGCCAGTTTCTTCTGGAAGTACTGCACATCCGCATCAAATCGTTTCTGAGCGGCGTCTCGGTAGTCCTTGACTATTTCCTTTGCGTAATCCTTTTGGACCTTTTGGATGCGTGCAAGCAGGGCTTTTTCGATATCCTCGCGGGCCTGGGCGGACATCCTGACGATGTGGGTAATTCCTTCCGAATCCACGAAAGTGGTGAGCTTCTTAATCTCATCCGTCACCTCGAGGAACTCTTTGGCAACCGGACCCACTACGCCCTGCTCAATGATCTCCGGAATTCACGGGCGGCCTTATTGGCGTCGCGGATGAAATCTTCGATCTTTTCATTAGCTACGACCGGCTCCGCCTTAGGACCGGGCTTATGAATCGAGTAATCCCCGACGTTGTGAGCGGGGAGTAACCCGTTTCTATTTTCAATTTTGCCGATGACCGCATAGCCCTTGAGAATGGTTTCATACCAACGCCTTCCAGACTCCTCGAGAGCGGTGGAAGTTCCCACTCTCATCCAGGCGGGGAGCGGAATAGTAGCAATTCTCATCAGGGTCCATGCGGCCTTGCTGAACAGTAGAACCATGTTCAGGACAACATTGACGATCTCGACGACAATCTTCTTGATCAATAAAAGAGCCTGCGCGATCAAATCCAGAGAGGATTTCATTTGGATTACAGTTTGCTGCAATCCCCCGGATTTGAACCATTCGACTACTGACTTTAGGAACTCATTTAAATAAGGGAGTATTTCTTCAGAGAGTTTGTTAGCCAGCCCGGAGAGAGCGGCTTTGATTCGGATCACGCTCTTGTCAAATTTCTCCGCTTCCTCAACTGTTTTCTCACCCACTACAAGGCCTAGTTCCTCCGCCTCTTTTCTATAATTGCGAATAGCTTCGCCACCCAGGTTGAGCATGGGAATCATGTCGATAGCACTCTTACCCATGAGCTTCTGAGCTATCGCTGTTTTATAGGCACCATCTGGAAGTTCCTTGAACTTGTCCGATAACGCATCCAGAACGTCCATTGTGGGGCGGAGGCTTCCATTGGCATTTCTGTATTCAACTCCCAACATGCGGAACGCCTTGGCTTGCTGGATCCTCCGGCCGCGGCTGCGAGCATGTTCTTCGACAGTATCTTTACTGATGCAGTCAATCTTTCAAGATCCTGGTCCGTCAATTTGGCGACATGGGCAAGTCTGATATTTCCTCTACGGAAAGACCGACTTTCTCTGCCAGGTGTCCCATCATCGCCATATTCTCGATGGCTCCGACAGTGAACTCCTTGATCGCCTCGAGAGCCATCTTGAACGTTTCCTTGAGCGCTTCCGCTCCGAGGTTCGCCTTGACCCATGAAGTCACCATTCCGTCGAAGCTCTGCGATACTCTCCCCGTAACCTGACGGCGTGCTTCTCGAACTCTGATAGACGCTATTGATCTTCAGAATCTCGGTCGTACTCTGCTTTGTGTCATCTTGATTACCAGTTCAAGTTTATTGTCGTAGGACATTTCCCTCACCCCCTTAAAGTGCCATTTCCCCGATTCGGCGGGCCGGCTCAATGTCGGAAAACCGGGCCGCCTACGGGCGAGCAACGCACCCGCCCAACTTTCGCCATTTTCCAGCTCCGATGATCCGCCGTGCCCGTGGAAGAGGAGTGCCCCCACGCCAGGGGAAGCGGATCGCGCCTGGGCAGCCGTGCCCAGAACAGCTGGAGCTCAGGCTCCCTGGATATGTCGAGTCCTACGCCGGGCTCGACAAACCGATTAATAGGAAAGCCCGGGCGAACTGCTTGTGGCAACACATCGCCCGTGTTGATCGGGCCTGGGATCGGCGGCTGCGGGGCACTGGAAACTTGCAGCGCCTGCCCGATGGCCTCGTCCATCCGGCACAGCGGTATCAACTGCAAGTTGGACATATCCTCGATTTCCTCAACCTTTTCTTCGATGAAGGAAAGCAACTTGCCGATGTCGCTTATCGTCTCCGCCTGCCTACGCCAGGAAAGAAGCATTTCGCGGGTTGCTTCATCACACTGGAGAGTAGTGCCGTTGTTGCGTGGTGGTCTGCAATCACCGAAACAAAATTTCCAAATGCGCCGGAAACGATCGCCTGCCGTTTGAAGAGAGCTTCCTTCAAGTATCGATTTTGTAAGACCAGATCAAAGGTGAGTGCGTCTCGTTTCTGGCAAACGGCTTCAAGATCCGCTTTCAGCTTTTCCGCCCGTTGGGCGAAAAATTCCTCATGGGTCTGGCTCATCCGGCGAATTTCCGTTGGATCACCGGATGGACCGCGAAAAGTTAGAGCGTGCGCTTCATACGCTGCGCTCGCCCGCTCAGCCTCGCTCTGGGCCTTGTCCCATGCGGGCCGGACCTTTTCCAGCGCCGCCAGGTTCGCATCGAGTTTACTTTGGTCGGCCTTTTGAAGGTCATTCAGCTGCGCTGCCAAATCTCGTTTTTTATATCGCATTTCCTATCTCCTCGTTAAAGACTTCGTTTATCAAACCAAGATCCTTCGCCTGATCGCTCTTGAGCGGCGCCAATCGAGAATGAAACTCAACTTGCCGCATAAAATCCTCTGCCTCTCTGATCCGAGCCAACCTGTTCCGATAAGGCTTCAGGATCCGGGCCACAAGCCCGGCCGAAGCACGCCACGCTTTCCGGGCTACCTTCGCAGTATCCGCCGCCAGCGCATCAGATGCTCCTCCACCAGGTTGAATGGAACTTGCGCCGGGGGATCGACTTTATTTCAGCATCGAAGTCCCCCAGGCTCATCGTCGGTGATTGTCGTGAATCGGTCCTCCATCGACTATCAAGCCAGGAGGAGCGAGGAAATTGCCGCCGGCGGATTTCGGCGAGTGTTAATCCTGGCTGGACCGGTTGCGGCTCGTTTTTTTTGAAGAGTCTCAAATCTTTTTCAGCATTCGCAACCCCCTGCTGCGAAATCCGCTCCATAAGCCTCCCGCCATTGTTCCGTTGACCAGAGCAAGCGCCGGATCTCGCTAATTCCCACAACGGCATTCCCAACGGCAATGGACCGAGCAAAAAGGCAACGAGCGATTTTTTCGACATCACTCCAGCGGCGCCGCAAGACCGCTTCGGCTTCAGCCTCAAGCGCGGGTCTGTCCACGGGAAAGGATTCACCAATCAGGTGCAGTGCCTCGGCAACCTGGTCTTGATCAGTCTTCCGGACCTTGACAAACGAGGATTCGGTAATCGGTCCGTGATGACATAAACCCAATACTCTCTCACCATCATATGTGAGTGACACGCCGGTTACAGGTTCATCGAATTCCAGCGAAAGCACGGCGTGGCCTGCTTCGTGATAGGCGATTTTTTCAGACACCCGGCATCCGGCCGCTTTTCCAATAGGATTTCTCCCGCGATCTTTCCACTCAATACGCTTATGATGTAGGCCTCACACTTCTGCTGAAAGAAGGTCTTTTCGCTCACTTCTTCACCTCATCGCCCATGTCAAATTTCCTCCCCTTCCGTGGTTGGCAATTCTCGCTCAGGTTGCTCAATTCAAAAAGTAGCTCCTGATTCCTGCATCCAGGATTGTCTTGGCCTCTGCAATCGTCTCGCACTGCATGACCTGGTGGGCCATCCTGGCGGGAAAATTGAGTGCCTTTGCTCGGAAGGCGGATATCACAGTCCCAAGCTCGGCCTCATAATCGGCGATGGCCACTACGGCCCCCTCCTCGATGGCAAGTTTCAACTCCTCGCGGCTGGCTTCTGCTGCCAGCTTTCTGCGCCTCGCCTCCTGCTCGTCGATGTTGACCAGGTCGCCCAGGACCGACTCGCGCTCGCGCTGCTTGATCCATTCGGAGATTTCAGCCGAATTGAGAATCCAGCGGCCCTTTTCGCTCTTTTTGCCGGGCATACCTGCGCGCAACCACTTATCGATTGTCCGGGGATCAACCCCGAAAATCTGTGCCGCCTTCTCTTTTGAAACGTCTACCCCTGCCATGGCCCTGAAACCCCTTTCAAAAACCTTTCAGCTAGTGAGTTTGTGCCCACGCCTGACCGGCCCGCGTTTTCCAATACCAGGGACCCAAGAGCGCTATATCCCCTGCTCCCTGGAGCGCTATGTGCGGACACTTTTCATCCGGACACTCGGACAGACACCCTCTAAGAGGGAGGGTGTGTCCGTCCGCCTATGTCTATAACCATTGTCCGGACACTTTGTCCGGCTTTGTATATTGTTGATATTCATATGTTTAAGTTCGATGTCGGTATGCTCGGCGGACAGTGTCCGGACACTTTGTCCGCCCGGACACTTTTTGGATGACTGTCCGGCACCTCTAATCCTTCAGCCAACCCGTTGTAATAAAGCAACTTGCCCTCCGTCCAGCACCGTGAAAATGTCCTTGTACCGCCGGACAGTTTTTTTGACTGTGTCCGGTTTTGCGTCGAGTTCCTGCGCGACTTGGTCGATTGGCAATGACCCCGCCCGCAATAGGTGAATGATCCGCTGGCGAAGGGGCATCTTGTCGGCCAGGTCGGGAACCTCGGCGACATCCTCACGATTGAAAAACGTCCGGTTATATTTGAATTCGACCGGAATCCGACCGGGCTTTGAATCCGGCCCAGGTTTGATTTGCGGTTAAAAAGGCCCAGGCTGATTGATTTCCCGGCAGAGGGGGAATCGACTAGCTTTGCAAACCAAGTCATCCTTGAGCCGTTGTGCCAGAAAGCGGAGCCAAATGGTTTCTGATCCCCGTTGTCGCTTTTGTTAACGTGGGCGACGTGCAAGGATCCGGGCCCGATTTGTCGCACAGCTCTGAAATATTTCCCGGCTATCTCAGCGGATTCGGGTGGACCATCGCACGCGAAAGCGATGGAATCGTAGACGGCGAAATCAATTTCGTGCTCGCGGACAATTCGTCTTAGGCGGTCAAGTTCATGGACAAGTGGGCGCTCGCAGCGGGCATAAATGATTGGGGGCATGGCTGGACCAAATAGGCGCTCCACGCGGTCGCGGTGATCTTCGCCGGCGAGTTCCCAGTCAAAAAGGCGACACTCATTCCTTTCTGAGCGATGCCGCCGGCGACATAAAGGGCAAGATAGGATTTTGCCGCGCCCCCGTCGCCGAAAAGGGTTGTCGGATGTCTTCGTGGAAGACTGATACCTTCTATCGTGATGGTGTCGTCGGCACTTGGTTTTTCGAGGTCGCGCAGGTCAACAGCCGGCTGCCCGGCCCTTTCGGCCGCAAGGGTGCGCTGCAGAATCCCGCAATAAATCCCGCCCAGTCATGTTCCTCGGCATTGGATCGCGCTGCCAGCAGCCGCGCCCGTTCGGTTCGGGCCCTCGCGGATGATAGGTTGAAGTCCGCGATTGAAAGTGTTCCGTCGTAAGTCTTCGCTCCCGGCAGCCGGCAGCGGACACATAATTCGCCGATCAATTCCCCATGTTCACGGCGCAGTCGGTCGACCTCTAGCGCAATTCCCATCCCGGGAACGAAAGTATATAGCGATCTTCGCCAAGGCATTCAAATTTGGGCGCGGCTTTTTCGGGTGATAACCTTGGAATTCTTTGCAGGTCGGTTATCAAAGATTCTATAACTGTGTCGGGATCGGAGCCATTATCCCCGGCCTTTGTCACAGCGGCTTTGACCGCGGACCTGGCGGCTCGGCATCCGCAAATCTGCGGATAATATCGGCATGGGCCCGAATATTCAGCCCACGCGGAATTCCTTCGGTGAGTCCGCAGATATAAGCCGGGCCGCCGGTTTTATCCAACTCGCCGTTTTGTTTTAGGGCGTTGATGACAAGCCCGTAATCAATAGATTTTCCCTCTTGATGTAATTCGAGGGCTCTGGAGTAAATCAGTGCATGAGAAAATGAAAAATCTTTTGGTTCGATTATCTCAGCCGCAGCCTCGATTGTCGCGGGCTCGAAAAGTATTGCACCAAGAACGATCTTCTCCTCTTCAATGTTGAATGGTTCGCGGGCGCTCATCCCTGCGCCCCCGCAAAGATTTCCAAGAATGTCAAATTGTTGAGATTCATCTGTCGCCTCCGATCTCGCGGTTGATTTCTTGCTTTGCGCGAAGAAGGAGGTCGACCTGGTCGGGTCTGGCAGAAACTAAAGCGCCGGTGATGGCATAGGAAAGGATTTTGAAAAACTGATAACGGGAATTTGTGATATCGTTATCACTGTTCCCGCATGACCTTTTGGGCTCGCCGGCTGCCACCCCGGTGGGCCTTTCTTCTTTGTTCGCATGGCCCGGCCTCCTAAGCTCTGACCTTGCGGGATTCAAGCCAGCTGTCCAGGTCGCGCACATCGTAGCGAACGGCGCGCCCGAGCTTAATGTAAGCTGGGCCATCGCCACGCATCCGCAGGGTGCGGAGAGTAATCGGAGCAAGACCGCAGTACGGCCCGGCTTCCTTGTCCGTTATCCTTAGCTTTGGGTTATTCGGTGCGTCCATTGATGCCTCCGTTTGTTGACAGAGGCATTTTGAATAATGGATTGGTAAGTCAGGAGTGACTATCCCAACTTTCTTTTGCTGCGGCTATTTGTTCGATATTACTTTCCTGATGGTTTCCTTGCTGAAAATCCAATCGTTTCGCTGGGCGATAATCCGAGCTTTGTGATTTGTGGAGCCGTCGATCTTTTCCGCCAGTTTTCGCCAACCTTCATTGCGCTGATGGATTGCGTCGAACCTGCTTTTGCTGATTCGGCTGCGGCCCTTCTTGCCGCCGTCGCGAACCTTGCGCCCAACGACGGCTGGCTCCTCATACGGCCTCACATAAAAAGTAGTCAACCTTTCCCCAGGGTTAAGGCTATTAATGCGGCGCGCGAAGAATCTTTTTCTTCAAGCGCATGGCGAAGGACTTGGACATATGTCCAAATAATGATTGCGTCGGAGGTCTCCATATTTTCGATATCCCTTTTAACGCTGGGTGCGCCCTCCTCCACGAATATATCCTTGTAACAGTCGATGCCATTTGCAGCCAAGAATTCTTTGCGATTGACTCAATTGATTTTAATCGGTTGTGCAAGACCTGATGAAAATCAGGAAGTTTTTTTGCATTCGTTTTTTTCTTCTTCGGTGTTGGACTGATGACTTCATCGTGAACGAATATTCCGGTGTCGATCAGTTTGTGACTCATCGCACACCCCCGACTTTAGCCACGGCTGCGGCTTTGATTTCGGGGGCCAGGTGAGCATACCTTAGGGTCATCTTGATGTCGGAATGTCCAAGTAATTCGCGGACGGCATTTAGATCGACGTCGGCCATCACCAATCGGCTTGCGAGATCGTGGCGAATATAGTGAAACCGGAAGTTTTCGATCTTCGAGTCCTTCATGAGTTTCACCCAGCTGGTAGAAATATTGCCCATGCGCCCGCCGTCGTTGCTCGGGAAAACCAGTTCCGAGTTCTTTCGCTGCGCGTATCAGCCGCTTAAAACGTCGATCGCCTCGTTGTTAAGGGGTATGCGGCGGGTCTTCCCGCTTTTGGTTGTGCAGCCCGATACAGTGAGGCTGCGGCTCACAAAATCGACATCCGCCCATTTCAGATCGAACAGCTGCCGCGCCGCATCCCGGTGTTGAGCGCCAACAGTATCATCGGCTTCAAATGGTCCGTAAAGTCGCAAACTGCGGCCATTCCTTATAACCGCGGTCGCGCCGCCAAACATTGAAGCGCTCACGTTCCTGGCGTCGCCTCGCCTCTCGCTTTTCGAGCGCTTCTCGCAGCCGCTTATTTTCTTCCGGCGATAGGTGACGAGTAACCGCATTATTGTCCTCGCGCTGCTTTTTAACGCTTTGGAGCGGGTTTTTCTTCAGGATGCCCATTCCACGGCTTTATTGAGCGAAGCCTTCAGGATGCCAGCGTGCGGTTTGTGGTCGCACCCGTCAAACCATCCTTGAGGCGCTTTGTACGGTGTTTTTCAAAAATGAAGGGCGACACGTCTGCGATTTTGTATCGCTCAGGTCGGGGTAACATCTGGAAATGTGATGAAAGATCTCCATTGGCTCTTTCATGCGCGATTTGGCATACGGCCGGTAGACTTCGGCAATGTAGGTTTTCAGGGTGAACTGTTTCCCGGCGCGCTGGGTCTCCATCGGATCATTGCCCAGCGCAAACCCGGACAGCAATTCTTTTGCGCGGTCGCGCGCCTTATCGGGTTTTATAACGGATGCTCTGCTGATCGCCATGCGGCGGCCCCGCGCAAACTCGGCGTAATAGGACATTGAACTGCTGGGTTGCATCGGGAAGATAAATCCAGGGAGTCTAGAATCGCGGACTTCAAAAGGCTTTGCATCGAGCTTTAGCTTCGATAGCAGCGTTTTGCTTACGACTGCCTGTATCCGTTTTCCCTCCTTAAGTGCGTTCAAATTTCCCGTGGTCAATGCACTGTCAGTGCAATCTCAATATACAACCACAAACTTAGGAAAACCAGAAAAAAGATAAATGACCATCGGAAGGCGCATGAATACTGGGTGAAAGAAGGAATTATTACTTTTGCTGTTTCTGTATGAAGGCTGTTTAGAAGGGACTTTTAAGCAGAGGGTCGTTGGTTCGAGTCCAACACGGCTCACCAGTCTTTTCAACAATTTACAGTTACTCCGTCTGGCTGAATTAGCCATTTGCCCGCGTTTTGACCTTCTGCCTTCTGAGTGAAGGCGTCCAGCCTCTTTGCGGCGTCGTGAGGTCCCCTTCATTGACGATGTTATACCGCTCGAAAACCGAACGGGTTTTATGGCCTGTCAGTTTCATGGCCACGGGTTCAGGAATGCCTGCACGAATTAGATCACGACTGCTGTTCTCCTGAAATCATGAACCAGACGGCCAGGGAGACCAGCAGCCTTGCATGCGCTCTTCCAAAAGCGGCGGAAGTATCGAATCTTTGTCCCTTTCGACTTTCTCCTCCTTCGATGGAACACCCAGGGACAGATGAATCCCAGCTTTCTCAGTGCGTCGATCTTCGCTTTCTGCGCTTCGAGGGCAGCCCTCAATTTCCCGGTGAGCAGAAACATTCACACTCCATCGTTCTTCGTCGTCCCCGGCTCCAGATGCACAAAGCCAGCTTTGAAATCGACCTGCTGCCACTGGAGGTTGAGTACTTCGCTCCTCCGCCATCCGGTGATGTAGGAAAATGTCGCGACCGGCTGCAAGTCCCCAGGCAGGCGGCTGCGAACGGTTAAAAATTGCTCCCACTCAATAAATCCCTGCCGGACATTGTTCTCCTTTAACATCGGAACGTGAGGCTTGGTCATTATCCTTCCGGCTTGTGCTGCGAGTGAGAACGTTCGTTTGATCGCAGTGAGATCCCTGTTGATTGTTCCGTTCCTCGCACCCTGGTGCTTCCGTCACCAAATGTTGGCGGCCCAACCGTAACATGCGTGCGTGGTGTAGTTTGAGACTCAATTCCCGACGATCACTTCTACTCTCAAAAGAGTTCGGAAGCAATGAAGAGTCTCTGCTGTCCCAACAAGGGATGCACGCATACGCGAATATCCGGGGTTGGAAACATCATCCGCCACGGCTTCTATAAGACTAACTCGGGAAAGCGCCGTCGATACCGTTGCCGGATTTGCAGGAAAACCTTCTGTTTGAACATGGATACACCCTACTATCGACTCCATCACCGTCGCGCGACATTTGATGAGGTCGCCACGTTCAGCGTCGAAGGTCTGAATAAGTCCGCAATTGCTCGAATAAAGGGAATCGGCTGGAATTCTGTCGATCGCTGGCTCGAAAAGGCCGCTGACTCCTGTCGTCGATTCAATGATCGCAAAACAACGGGATTCACCGTTGCCGAGCTTCAGGCAGACGAGATTCGCACAATTGTCGCCGGCAAGGACCAGCCGATCTGGGTTTTCGCTGCGATCGAGGTCTGGTCTCGGCTTTGGCCTTCGACAGTTGTCGGGAGACGAGGTTATCGAAACATGCTGGCTGTCTTTCGAAACGTATCCAGCCGAATGAATATCGAAAATGTTCCGCTGATCGCCACGGACGGATTCGATTTCTACGCAAAAGTAATCCGGCGCGTTTTTGGACTGGCATGTCTCTATGGTCAGGTAATCAAGACGCGCAGGAACGATCGCGTGATCAAGGTTGAGAGGAAAGAGGTGATCGGCGCCGCATGGCGGCTGGAAGAGGCCTTGCGCAACTCCGAGGATTCTTCAAAACTGAACACGTCGTTCATTGAACGACTGAATCTCACAATCCGACAGGGCTCAGCGTATCTTCGCCGGCGGACGATCTGTCACGCGCGATGGAAGCAGCGTCTCGAGGATCATCTCGAATTGCTTCGCTGCCACTACAACTTCGTCAGGCCTCACAGGGCGCTGAGATTCGGACGGGAGGTCAGGACGCCGGCAATGCATGCGGGATTGACCTATGGGCGGCTGACGTTCAGGGAGATCTTCTCCTCGACGATGCATTTTTTAGTGCTGCAAAATGTCACGGTCGTATTCTTCGACTCCGCCTTGTTGATCAATATGGACGATTCGCACCTTTCAATGGCAGCGTAGCAACACTGAATGGCGGAAGCACCAGCTTGACAGCCGCAGCAGCATCCATTCCATTCTCGAGCGTCATGAAAAATGCTCTGGTTGTGTCGGTTTTCCTTACATCCGCATCAAGCGCAATGGCATGTCTATTATTAGTTTATTCTAAATAAAATAATAAGATTGTGGAATTCGTTTCCAGTTATTCGCCCGAGACTTGTCGATAAGTCTTACGCTTTCAGCTGCCCCTCGGTGCCGAGCTCCAGATTGATTGGCCCTGTAGAGATAGACTCTCTAGACCAGATGTATATTGATTTCATTAGTTTAAAGATCATTAATGATGGTTGACCTGTGAAATTTTCAAATGGGAATGATTTTTGCTTAGATAATGGCGGCCGGAAGTGTGGCCGTTGCTCCATCGTAGCCCCATTTAGGATTCCGGTGAGGGCTTCAATGGGTGATATCCTCCATCACTCGCAATATTCTCCTCACTTACCGAGTTCATTTTCTACCGACAATATTGCCAACAATAAGGTGCAATCAGTTTGTTCTACCTCGGCCATTTATCGTTCCAGAATGCCAATGTGGCCTACGGGGAGTCTGAAATGAAGAAACTAGTTTGTCTATCAATTGCGATGCTCTGGTTATTCGCATGTCCTCTGCCCGTTTTCGGGGATCCGATCAATTCAATTTCGAGATGACGAATAAAGGCGGCAGTAACTGGTGTTATGACTACACGGTCCAGGTTCAGCGCGGATTCCTGAAGAACCAGGGATTCACAATCTATTTCGCTTACGATTTGTACGGAAGTCTTGCGTTGTCAGGATCCCAGCCGGGCTGGGATGTTATTAATCGCCGAGAGAAATGATCTATGGATCGAAAAGGTGAGCGGGATGGTATGATGCCATGGCGTCGGAAGACGCTGACCCGGCATCCTTAAGTTTCAGCGTGATATTCGAATGGGGGAAAGGTTTAACCCGGTTCCCAACCCTTCGAAATCTACAAATGGGATCCAGCCGAACCATGAGGCATCTGAGATTTTATCAACCGGAAGGACCATTCCGATAGGACCATCCGTCCCGGAGCCGGGAATGCTAGTTCTCCTGGGTTTTGGCATTGCCGGCGCATGGATAGCGGGACGACGGAAAATATAGTAAATAGGCATTGCGGCCTTGTTTTCTTCATCCAACGGGAGACGAGACCGAAGCAGGGGCAATCGGAAGTGCGATTATGACCAGGGACGCAAAATGCATTTTGCTTGGCCGCGAACCGGCGGGGCGAGTCGATGCCGGTTGGAAGGAACTCCGGCCGGAAACAGAAACACGATGAATCTGGAAGCAGCGGTTGACCCGGCCTGTATCCTGGTGCGCGAAGCAATAATTGGCAAGTCATCGCCCCGGCTTTGAATGCCGGGTTTTCAAAGCCTCCCCGGTGTAGCGCACGTCAAATCAACCAGAATGGCGCTTAACAAAATCAAAATGCAGGACTTAGGGCGCAATTATCGAAGCGGGTTAACGAGCTCCAAGGTCGTAGTGGAGTGCGGTGCTGCTGTGGTATCCCTCGAGCTCAGGAGACAGCTTTGATGGGAAGCGCATTCGATTCGCCGCCAGCCAAAGCCGTCCCGCGCAGCGCCTGGCCTCTCACTACAAGTGTCAAGAGGTTCTATAAGGCAACGCTGTAGAATAACCTGGCCAATTGATAACCTTGATGGGAGGCGCCATGAACAGCAGGATCGGAATCGTTTTATCGATTGTAATACTTCTGCCTTTTCCCAGCATTCAAACAATATTTCCGGCGCCTCCACCCTCGCTGACCATAGGTGACTATACTTTAACCGGTTCGGTGCGAATCACGCGCGTAGATTTCGACTATACATACAAGGCTGTCATTACCAATACCGGGCCGGCTGTAAATGATGTTCAGGCGACGCTGACCAGCTCCGATCCGAATGTGGCAGTGATTGATGGGGCGCTAAGTTTTGGGAATGTGGCGGCCGGCGCCACCAAGGCCAGCGCAGATACCTTTACCATCCGGGTGAATCGCCTCTATCAGTTTGATGAATCCAGATTGTCGTGGGCAATTTCATACTCAGCTGTCAACACTCCGCCTGTCGCCAATGCCGGACCCGATCAGACCGTGAAGACGAGTCAAACGGTCCAATTGAACGGCGCCGGTTCCAGCGATGCCGATGGGAACCCCCTCACGTATGCCTGGTCCTTTGTATCGCGGCCTGCGGGCAGCACCGCCGCTTTGTCGAACCCGATCGTGGTCAATCCCACCTTCGTGGCAGACAAGTTCGGCACTTATGTGGTGCAGTTGGTTGTGAACGATGGCACGGTCAACAGCGCTCCGGACGATGTCGTGATAAGTACGCTGAATTCCGCGCCGGTGGCCAATGCAGGGCCCGATCAGACCGTGACCACTGGCCAACAGGTCCAGTTGAACGGGGCCGGTTCGAGCGACGTCGATGGCAATCCTTTGACCTATTCCTGGACCCTCATTTCCTGGCCGCCTGGCAGCTCGGCAAGCCTGTCGAATCCGAACCTGGTCAATCCCACCTTCGTGGCTGACAGGTTCGGCACCTATGTGGTCCAGTTGGTCGTGAATGATGGCACGGTTAACAGCGCTCCGGATATGGTCTCCATATCCACTAAGAACTCCGCGCCGGTGGCCAATGCGGGACCGGACCAGACCGTAACGACGGGTCAAACGGTCCAGTTGACCGGCGCCGGTTCCAGCGATGTCGATGGCAATGCGCTCACATTTGCCTGGTCCTTTGTATCGAGGCCTGCGAGCAGCACCGCCACCCTGTCGGACCCGACATTAGTCAATCCGATCTTCGTAGCTGACAAGTTCGGCACTTATGTAATCCAGCTCATTGTAAACGATGGCACGCTCAACAGCCTGCCGGACACAGTGCAGATAAGCACCGTGAACTCCAAGCCGGTGGCCAAGGCCGGGCCGAACCAGACGGTTCTGGTTGGAGCGACCGTGACTCTCGACGGCAGTGGTTCCAGCGATGTGGATGGCGATCCTTTGACATATAAATGGTCCTTCACCTCCAAACCTGGGGGCAGCAGTGCAAACCTGGACGATAATGCGAAGGTCAATCCAAAGTTTATTGTGGATAAGGCCGGCAGCTATGTTATTCAGCTCATCGTAAACGACGGCACCATCGACAGCAATCCGTCCACGGTGACCATTACCACCAGCAACACCCCGCCCGTGGCTAATGCAGGGCCTGACCAGCCGGTTGTCGCCGGGGCCACTGTGAATCTCGACGGCAGCGGTTCGACGGATGTGGATGGCAATCCCCTCACGTACGCCTGGTCCTTTGTGTCGCGGCCTGCAGGAAGCAGCGCCGTTTTATCGGATCCAACAGCTCTGAAGCCAACTTTTATCGCGGATCGGCTGGGCGATTTCGTGGTTCAGCTGATTGTGAACGACGGGTTCGTAAACAGCGCGCCCGACAGTACGACCATCTCCACCACCAACTCCCAGCCTGTCGCCAAGGCCGGGCCGGATCAGACAGTTCCTCTTGGCGGCGTCGTGGTTCTTGACGGCAGTGCATCAAGCGATGCGGATGGGCATGCACTGACCTACAGCTGGTCGCTGACGTCAAAACCATCCGACAGCAGCGCGGGTCTTTCCGGTGCCAACACGGTGTCGCCGTCATTCACCGCCGACAAGCCGGGAACTTATGTGGCACAGCTGATCGTAAACGACGGGTATGTGAACAGCGCTCCGGACACGGTTTCGATATCCACTCTGAACTCCAGGCCCGTTGCCAACGCGGGACTGCCGCAGAATGTGACCGCAGGGACGACCGTGCAGTTGGACGGCAGCGGATCCTCGGATCCGGATGGCAATCCCATCACCTATTCCTGGTCGCTGATCACCAAACCCGGGGGCAGCTCGGCTGCCATTTCCAATCCCATCATCGTTAATCCTACTTTTGGAGCGGATCTCGCCGGGGACTATGTCGCCCAGCTGATTGTGAGCGACGGCGTCCTGAACAGCGTCCCGGCGACGGTTGCGATCACGGCAAGCGAGAAGCCCGCGAGCAAAATCACGCTCACTCCTTCGCCGGGCCAGATGATTACACGAGGTACGCTGACAATGACTGTTACCCTGGATCAACTTGCTGGAACCGGCGGGCGGGTCATTGATCTCTCCAAGAGCAGCTCCCTTGTAACCATACCATCCAATGTGACTATCCTGGCAGGGCAGCTTTATGCCACTTTTGACGTTTCCTCCAGCATCCAGACCGGCGATGTCGACATCACAGCGTCAGCATCGGGACTCACCAGCAGCACCAGCACCGTTTCGGTAGTAGCGCGGGCCTTTACCTTGTATAGCCCGTTGGTCGGCATTAATCGTACTGTCGTGGGCAGCATCACTCTTGCCCAACCCGCGCCCTCGGGAGGAATCTCCTTTGCCATGTCCGTTGCCAATACGACCGTTGCGACTATCTCACCTTCGATCGTTACTATTGCCCAAGGGGGGTCGATTGGCAATTTTGAGCTTTCAGGCGGATCGTCCATAGCATTCACCAATATCACTGCAGATGGGACTGCGGGAGGTTACGGCAGCAAGACACTCGACATTACGGTGACTAACCGCCTGATCGATGTTCCCGGCGCGCAGGAATTGGCTCTGGGCCAGAGCGTTACCTTTCCCATCCTGATTGCCCCGGATGCCGCTCCTGCGGGCGGCGTGGTAATTGGCGTGACAAGCAGCAATCCTTCACTCGTGGAGGTGCTGACTCCCGTTGTCACGGTTCCCGAAGGTTCGTTCCAGGCCAATGCGACTATCCGCGCCGCCATCGGGTCAAAAGGCAGCGCCACGATAACTGCCTCCAACGCCGGTTTCGCGCCCGACATGATGCAGGTAAGCGTTTCCGCTAATTTGAATATCGTCCAGACCTTTTCCAATTTTGCCGAAGATAAGACTGACGACCTCTTCATAGAGATCATGAGCGGTGGTATCCCGTACGCGACGCCGACCGCGGTTTCCGTGACCCTTTCATCGAGCAATCCCGCATGCGCCGCGGTTGCATCATCCATCAATGTTGCCATCGGGCACTCACTTGGAACGGCGACCGTGAGCTACGGCGGCACCGCGACTCTGCCCTGCACCTGCATAGTGACTGCTACCTCCTCGTTATTTGGCGCCGACACAGTCGAAATTACTGTCGGCAAGACACCTGATCTTGGTGCTATGACCATAACCGATCCCTGGTATGGTGCCTATCGGGTGGGCGCGAGCCTCCAGGGTCAATTAAGGGTGACCCTCGCCACGGGCAGCCATGGCGGCATAAAGGTTCAGATCAAAAGTAGCGCTCCATCAATCGCACGCGTTGCTCCTGCGGCAACGACTCCAGGTGAACCGGTTGCAGAAATCAACGTCCCCAATGGACAAACCTATTTCGATTTTTACATGCAAGGGGTAAGGGGATCGGTGGGAGATGCGACGATCACCGCTACATCGCCACGATTTACAGATGGCACGACAACGATCAAAGTTGTCCAACCGGTATTCCGGCTTTACAGCCTTGACAGCACCACAACCACGCTTTCGGCCGACGATGAGTTTTATGCATATGCCGGGATTCTCAACACTTCAGGAACGGGTATTTGGTTCTGGCAACCGGTGAGCGCTGCCGGGGCGTTGCCGGTAACCTTCACCAGCAGCGTTCCTTCCGTCGGCCAGATGAAGAAGACCGGCCAGGCCGGCGCATCGGTAACGGTGGATATCCCCGTGAACCGCGAGTACACCTCAACGACAGTTGCCTCTGGCGGCGTGGCGTTTGATCCTCTGGCGGCCGGCAGCACCATCGTTGCGGCAACGGCTCCGGGATTCAATAACGCCTGGAGTGAGGCGTCGGCGACAGTTGCCATCTCGCAGCCCGGCATGACACTTACGGATCCCTGGATTGGCGCCTATCGCGTGGGTTCGAGCCTCCAGGCGCAAATGCGACTTACCCTGGGCGGCTCCAGTCACGGTGGCGTCACGGTGCACATCGCGAGCGGCGATGGCAACGTGTTACGGGTTGCGCCGGATGCCACCACTGCCGGAACGGCTTCTATTGATATATTCCTTGCAGACGGGACGACCTACAGGGATTTCTACATCCAGGGAGTCAGGAGCGCGACAGGCGATGTGAACGTCACGGCCACGCAGGCGCTCTTTACCAGCGCGGCTGTGACCGTTAAGGTTGTGCAGCCGGTATTCCGGCTTTACAGCCTTGACACCGCCACAACCACGCTTTCGGCCGACGATGAGTTTTATGCATATGCCGGGATTCTCAACACTTCAGGGACGGGCATATGGACCTGGCAACCGGTGAGCGCTGCCGGGGCGTTGCCGGTAACCTTCACCAGCAGCGTTCCTTCCGTCGGCCAGATGAAGAAGACCGGCCAGGCCGGCGCATCGGTGACGGTGGATATCCCCGTGAACCGCGAGTACACCTCAACGACTGTTGCCTCTGGCGGCGTGGCGTTTGATCCTCTGGCGGCCGGCAGCACCGTCGTTGCGGCAACGGCACCGGGATTCAATAACGCCTGGACTCAAGCATCGGCAACGGTTTCCGTCTCGCAGCCCGGCATGACACTTACGGATCCATGGGTTGGCGCCTATCGCGTGGGTTCGAGCCTCCAGGCGCAAATGCGACTTACCCTGGGCGGCTCCAGTCACGGTGGCGTCACGGTGCACATCGCGAGCGGCGATGGCAACGTGTTACGGGTTGCGCCGGATGCCACCACTGCCGGAACGGCTTCTATTGACATATTCCTTGCAAACGGGACGACCTACAGGGATTTCTACATCCAGGGAGTCAGGAGCGCAACAGGCGATGTGACCGTCACGGCCACGCAGGCGCTCTTTACCAGTGGGGCCGTGACCGCTAAGGTTGTGCAGCCGGTATTCCGGCTTTACAGCCTTGACACCGCCACAACCACGCTTTCGGCCGACGATGAGTTTTATGCATATGCCGGGATTCTCAACACTTCAGGGACGGGCATATGGACCTGGCAACCGGTGAGCGCTGCCGGGGCGTTGCCGGTAACCTTCACCAGCAGCGTTCCTTCCGTCGGCCAAATGAAGAAGACCGGCCAGGCCGGCGCATCGGTGACGGTGGATATCCCCGTGAACCGCGAGTACACCTCAACGACTGTTGCCTCTGGCGGCGCGGCGTTTGATCCTCTGGCGGGTGGCAGCACCGTCGTTGCGGCAACGGCACCGGGATTCAATAACGCCTGGAGTGAGGCGTCGGCGACAGTTGCCATCTCGCAGCCCGGCATGACACTTACGGATCCTTGGCTTGGCGCCTATCGCGTGGGTTCGAGTCTCCAGGCGCAAATGCGACTTACCCTGGGCGGCTCCAGTCACGGTGGCGTCACAGTTCACATCGAGAGCGGGAATGCCAACGTGTTACGGGTTGCGCCGGATGCCACCACTGCCGGAACAGCTTCTATTGACATATTCCTTGCAGACGGGACGACCTACAGGGATTTCTACATCCAGGGAGTCAGGAGCGCGACAGGCGATGTAACCGTCACGGCCACACAAGCGCTCTTTACCAGCGCGGCTGTGACCGTTAAGGTTGTGCAGCCGGTATTCCGGCTTTACAGCCTTGACACCACCACAACCACGCTTTCGGCCGACGATGAGTTTTATGCATATGCCGGGATACTCAACACTTCAGGGACGGGCATATGGAGCTGGCAACCGGTGAGCGCTGCCGGGGCGTTGCCGGTAACCTTTACCAGCAGCGTTCCTTCCGTCGGCCAGATGAAGAAGACCGGCCAGGCCGGCGCATCGGTAACGGTGGATATCCCCGTGAACCGCGAGTACACGTCAACGGCAGTTGCCTCTGGCGGCGTGGCGTTTGATCCTCTGGCGGCCGGCAGCACGGTCGTTGCGGCAACGGCACCGGGATTCAATAACGCCTGGACCGAGGCATCGGCAACCGTTTCTGTCTCCCAGCCCGGAATGACACTTACGGATCCATGGGCTGGCGCCTATCGCGTGGGTTCGAGCCTCCAGGGGCAATTGCGGCTGACTTTGGGGGGCTCCAGTCACGGAGGAGTGACCGTTCGCATTTCGAGCGGTGATACGTACCGGCTTTTGGTATCTCCGAATTCCACCACGGTCGGGACCGCTTTTATCGACCTTTTCATCCCGGATGGCTCGAACTATAAGGACTTCTATGTGCAAGGTGTGCAAGCGATAACCGGATCCGTTACCGTCACAGCCAGCAGTGTTTTGTTCACGGACGGCACGGTCGTCATTCAAGTGGTGGAGCCTGTATTTCGAATTGAGAACCTGAACGCTTCCACAACCGCGGCCGCCGCCGACGATGAGTTCTGGGTGCGCACAGGTATTCTCAATACTTCAGGAACAGGAATCTGGTTCTGGCAGGATGTAAACGCATCGGCTCCGGTGCAGGTTCTCGTCACCAGCAGCAATCCGGCAGCGGGCAAACTTAGGACGGCGGCTCAATATGGCAATGAAGTAACAGTGGAAGTGCCGGTAAATCAGCAGATTTCGCGTACAACGGTTGCCACGGGAGGCGTCGCGCTGGATGCCTTGGCTGCCGGCACCACTATCGTTAAAGTCACGGCCATAGGTTTTAACAATTCCTGGAGTGAGGCAAGTGTAACGGTCACCATAGCGCCTTAAGTGACGATCGGGAACTGACTACGACAAGTGAAGCGAATTTTTGAAATGCTGCGGTGCAGGGTGTGCAACAATGGACTTGGAGCTAATAGAGAGAGGGATTTATTGATTCGCGGCGCTCGCTTCATAGAAACGGGGAACCCCGTCAGGAGGCCGACCAGGAATGCAGCGCTCCAGCTGTAAATTGCCTAATTCTCTATCTTAAAGAGTATCGGATATATGGAACCATCCTGTTGCAGTCATCGTATTTCCAAAACCACAATCCTATGACCGCCAGGATGCATGCATAGACCGGCCAATCGCCCAACTGCTGATAAGGCGTTTTGCTTTCCATCATGGGCATCTTCTCCAGATGCGTCCCCACAACCGATAATCCCGTTTGTGCAAGAATTCTGCCGCATGGATCGATAAAACATGAGGTGCCGGTGTTGGTGGAACGAACCAGGGCCAGCCGGTTGATAGTCTGAATAAGCGCGTTTTGGGTCGAATTTGGAAGGGGTTCTGCCTCCGATGCGGCGGAATTTTGCTGATAAGGAAGGCATTATGTCAACTTGCCGGCACAATCGGGAGTTCAGGCTGAAACGATGTTGCCGGACAGAAATTATCACACACGTTTCCCTACTGCAGGGCAGATTAGGTTATCCGCACACCAAAAGAAAGGTTCGTCCATATGGTTTACTGCAGAGGCAATCGGCGGGGGTCTTGAAGGGAGGCCGATGCAATCAAGTATCTTTCTTATCGCGTCGGAAGAATGAATCGCGGCTAGAATCCTCATCCGACCACCGCAGCAAGGGCATTCTAAAATGTCCAATTCGAAAACCATTTTCATCAACTCAGCCCACTTATAATTCCGTCGCCGGCCATGGTATGTTTTTTTGCAACTCTCGGCTTGGGCAAGCTGTTTTCCACAACAGCCGGGGTGATGATCCGAATCGCCTGCTCCCGGATCTATAGGTACGATATATGCCCTCCAACGAGCCGCGGGCGCTAATCCACTATGCTTGCGACTGTGCTTGTGACCCATCAAAATAGCCAACTTCCACCAACGAAAACCAACGCACTACATTTTGGAAGGATCCGGTAATCACCTTACAAATCAAGCAATTAAAGCCTTGAAACGGATACAGCTCTCGCGCGAAAACAATACTTTTAAACAGAGGGTCGTTGGTTCGAGTCCAACACGGCTCACCATTTATTTTCAACACTTTGCAGCCCCCGCAAAAACCCGCGATTTGGCCGTCTTTGCCCGCGTCTTTGCCCGGAATCTGCTTTTCTTGCCTCTGAGAGTCTGCGTTCAAGCTGGCGGCAGCGTTCCGCAGTCGCCCTCGCTTGTGGTGTTATGCTTCTCGAAGACCGATCTGGTTTTATGCCCCGTCATGGTCATCGCCACCCGTTCTGGCACCCCGGCCCCGACAAGATTTCTCACCGCCAGGGAATCGGTTTTGGTCAGGGTCCGGTGCCCGCAGCAATCCGACGCCGGTCCCGCTTCCTCGCGGGTTGTTTTGTTTGATTTTCTTCCCTCTGCCGGTCACATCTAAAAGAAATGGGGCCGATGATAGCGTCATCCGGTTTTTCTCGTGTCTACGTGCAGACTTAAAAATCTCTGAAATAATCTAGCCACGTCCGTAACCACCCCGGAGCATGACACGCATACTTACATGAGCCTCAAGGTCGGGACCCATAATCCCCGCGAGATTCGGCTTCGATTTTTGCTCCCCGTAATCGGCTCTAAATCACAGCTATCGTAGATGTTAGACGCTCTATCGCTCCAGCGTCAGTGGACCACGCCACCATTCGATCACGCATGGTTCAAGGGCCATAACGTTTTAGCGGGCGCTGACAGACTCCAAAATCCGAGCCCCCGGCGAGCGGAGAGCCCGAACATCCCGCATGGGGGGCTGTCCAAAGAAACGGCCGTATTCGCGGTTGAATTGGCTGGCGCTTTCGTATCCCACTTCGAAGGCGGCACTTGCCGCGTCGAGGCCATCGAGGAGCATGCGTCCCCGTGCTGCCTGCAAACGGAGCCGCTTCTGATACTGCAGCGGGCTCATCGCGGTCAGCACCCGGAAGTAGTGGTGGAACGTTGAAACGCTCATCCCTGCGATTTGTGCGAGATCTTCAACTCGAATCGGTTTTGCGTAGTTTGCCTTGATCCAGGCAATGGCCTTTGCCGTGCGCTGGTGGTGGTCTCCTAATGTAGCAATGGCCCGGAGGCGCATCCCTGCACTTCCTTGCAGAACCCGGTAGATGATCTCCCGCTGAACCTGGCCGCCAAGGAACGGGATATCGCGGGGAGTTTCGAGCAGGGCCAAAAGGCGATTGCATGCATCGAGAAACTCGGGAGTCGCCTCACCGGTCGCCATCGCGAGAGCATCGGGAGGAGCCGAATCAGCATGAATCTCCTCCAGGCTGAGCAGTTCACGAATTACAGCCATATCCAGTTTGAGCAAAAGCACCAGGCAGGGAGTCTCCTTGGTAGCCTCGGCCACACGGCTGACGACGGGCAGGTCGACGGAGGTCAGGAGAAACCTGGACGGGTCGTAGATGAAGGTGTGCTGCCCAAGTTCAACCTGCTTCTTGCCCTGGGCGACCACCATGATACCCGGCTCGTATGTCGCGGGACACAGATCGGTCGGAGCCGTACGTTGGTGGAGGCTCAGACCGGGAATTTCCGTTATCCGCTTCTCTGCCGATCCTATCAAAGAGGCAATCTTGCGCGCCAGGTCGGAGGATAGCTCACTGGTCCGGCGGACGGACCGGGGAAAGGTTCTCTCCAAGTGTTTCTTCATGTCTTCACCTCTCATCTGCTCATCCCTACAATACACTCCGGGCCGCGTGGGACTGCATGCTTTTTTAACCAATCAGAGGAATAGGCAAGGAATCCGGAGGATCAGGATATCGCCCGATCCGCACTTTCCAGTACTCTTACGTGAGAAAGGGGTTCAAAAGAAAGGGTGTTGCAGAAAAGAAGACTGGGCAATTGCGGGTTGGAGGTCTCGGCGGTGGGATACGGTTGCATGGGCTTGACCTACGGCTATGGTCCGGCAACCGATCGGCGGGAAGGTATCAGGATCATTCGCGTCGCCGCCGAGCGCGGCGTGACCTTCTTTGACACGGCGGAATCTTATGGGCCATTCACGAATGAGGAACTCGTGGGTGAGGCTTTGGCTCCGATCCGTGACCAGGTCGTCATCGCGACGAAGTTCGGCTGGAACATCGATCCGCAGACGGGAGAGCGTCGCGCGGGCCTGAACAGCCGTCCGGAGCACATCAGGGTCGCAACGGAAGGTATGCTCCGGCGGCTCAAAACCGATCACATCGATCTGCTCTACCAGCACCGGGTCGATCCCGAAGTGCCGATCGAGGAAGTCGCCGGTACCCTGAAAGAGCTGATCGCGGAAGGAAAGGTCAGCCATTATGGGCTTTCCGAGGCTGGCGCCCATACTATCCGCCGCGCGCACGCAGTCCATCGGGTAACTGCGATTCAGAGCGAGTATTCGATCTGGACGCGGGACCCAGAGGCGGAGGTGCTGCCGGCATGCGAGGAGCTTGGGATTGGCTTCGTGCCGTGGAGTCCACTGGGCCAGGGTTTCCTTACGGGGAAAATCGATCCGGGCACGACGTTTGACCGCTCGGACTTCCGGGCCATGTTTCCCCGCTTCACCCGTGAGGCGCGGGAGGCCAACCTGGCCCTGGTGGATCTTTTGAAGCAGATGGCCAAGCGAAAGAATTCGACACCTGCTCAGATAGCTCTCGCATGGCTGCTCGCGCAGAAGCCCTGGATTGTGCCGATTCCCGGGACTACGAAACTACATCGGTTGGAGGAGAACCTCGCAGCAGTTGCAGTCGAACTTACGCTCGACGACCTCCGCAACATTGAGACATCGTTTGCAGGCGTCGCAGTGAAAGGCGCCCGGCTTCCTGAACAGATCCTGCGGTACTCGAATCGCTGACCAGCCGGTCGTGCCACGCCTTGTTCCGTTCGAGGACCGTCTTGCCGGCTCCGGCGATACGCTCAGGGGGCTCAACGCTGCGATGGAGCGTATCAAGGAACAGGAGGACACCATGGCAGAAGGGACCCCAATGAGAATCTTCGCTGCGATCGCGATCTCGCTTTGCATGCTCGCGTCTGGCGGGCAGAGCCAAACATCCAGTGATCAGGAAAAGATAGGAATCACCCGGAGCGGCTCGCAACCTCCCCGGCCAGGGCCGGCCGACCACTTCACCGGTTCCGTGCGGGTCGATTCTTCCTTCCAGGCGAACGCGCCGGCACGGATGTCCGGCGCTCGAGTGGCATTTGAGCCCGGCGCCAGGACGGCTTGGCACTCGCATCCGTTGGGGCAAATTCTGATCGTGACAACGGGAACCGGCCGGGTGCAGCGCTGGGGCGATCCCGTAGACGAAATCCGGCAGGGGGACGTCATTTGGATTCCGCCAGGTCAGAAACACTGGCACGGCGCCTCTCCGAACAGTCCAATGACGCACATCGCCATCGCCGAACAGCTCGATGGCAAGACGGTCGACTGGATGGAGAATGTCAGCGATGCGCAGTACGGCGCGCCTCCGCGCGGCCAGACACCGGCCGCTGATGCCTCCGCGCGGCCTCGGCCATCTCAAGCGGCCATGGGCGACTTTGCCCCCAAGTTGGCCGACGTGACTGACAACGTGCTGTATGGCGACATCTGGGAACGCTCGGAGTTGTCGAAGCGTGACCGTAGCCTGGTGACGGTAGCCGCTCTCATCGCCATGAACCGCCCTGACCAGCTTCGGTCGCACCTTCGCATCGCGCGCCAGAACGGAGTCACGCATGAGGAGTTGATCGAGACCATCACTCACCTGGCATTTTACGCCGGCTGGCCCAACGCCGTATCCGCCATCTCCGTTGCCAGGGAAGTTTTCGAAAAGAAGTGAGTTACGAAAAGCCCATGACAGGAGAAATCGTGCAACAACATGGACCCGGAAGGAGCAACCTGAGATTCCCGGGCCTCAGGAGCATAGGAGAAAACTCTATGATCAGGAACCGTTCGAAGTCCTTCATCGCGCTCTGGCTGTTCGCAGCCACCCTTATTGGTCCAGCAAGCGCACAAGAAGCCAGCAAGCGCAAACCAGAGCCAGCGCCCGCGGTCGTGAGAGTTGACAGCGGTCAATTGCAGGGAGTCGAGGCCGAGGGCGTGATCTCCTTTAAGGGCATTCCCTTTGCCGCGCCACCCGTCGGTGAGTTGCGCTGGCGTCCACCACAGCCGGCGCCGAAGTGGACGGGCGTGCGACAGGCCGCGGAATTCGGACCAAGCTGCATGCAGGGACGAGGATTCGGGCCGCCACCGGGCGCTGGTGCGCCTGCGGCTCAGGAGCCGTCCGAGGATTGCCTGTATCTGAACGTCTGGCGCCCCGCTGAGCCGGCCGCGCGCAATCTCCCCGTGATGGTCTGGATCTACGGCGGTGGATTCGTCGGCGGTTCGAGCTCGTCGCCGAACACTTCTGGTATTCAATTCGCCAACCAGGGAGTCGTCCTTGTCGCCATGAACTATCGAGTTGGACGTTTCGGTTTCTTCGCGTTCCCTGCGTTGAGCAGCGAACGTCCTGATGAGAACAAGGGCAACTACGCGTACATGGACCAGATTGCCGCTTTGCAGTGGGTGCGGCGGAACATCGCTGCTTTTGGAGGTAATCCGAAAAACGTCACCATTTTTGGATTCTCGGCGGGTGGTGTCTCCGTCCACAGCATGATCGCTTCGCCACTGGCGCGCGGCCTGTTCCACAAGGCGATCGTCGAGTCGGGCGGCTCCAGGGACAGCGTGCTCACCGCCCGGCCGATGCGTGCGGATGGGGTCGATCCGAACTATCCGGTGTCGGCCGAGACAATCGGGATCAACTTCGCGAAATCCATGGGAATCGAGGGAACGGACCAGGCCGCTCTCGCCAAGTTGCGCGCCCTCAGCGCCGACGATGTCCTTCGTGGCGCTCCCGCCCGGCCGGGAGCCAACACGCCCTCCTACGAGACGACGCCGATTCTTGACGGCAAGTTGATCACTGAAACCGCGGAAACCGTCTACAAGGCTCGCCGCCAGCCGCGCATCCCGCTGATGCTCGGCAGCAACAGCGCCGATACCGCAGGCAACCGGATAAAAGCCCGGACCAAGGACGAGTTCTTCGCCCGGTACGGCCAGTGGAGCGCCGAGGCGAAGGCGGCCTACGATCCCGATGGGACTGCCGAGTTTGCCGCGATGGTGTCACGAGCCAACGACGACTTCGGCCAGGCCGAGCCGGCGCGCTTTGCTGCGAATGCTTTCGCTGCCAACGGTTCGCCGGTCTATTTGTACCGGTTCTCGTACGTTCAGACGGGGATGAGGGAAATGCTGCGAGCCGGGGCCCCGCACGGCGGCGAGATCTCCTTTGTGTTCGGTACATTGACTGCGGGACGCGGCGGTGCGCCAACACCGGAGGACCTGGCAGTCTCGCGGATGGCTCAAAGCTATTGGGTGAACTTCGCCAAAACGGGCGATCCAAACGGACCGGGACTACCAACTTGGCCGCGACACGTCGCGGGCAGCGGCCAAATCTTCGATTTTCGGCCCGATGGTTCCGCGGGTGCGGGTCCGGACATCCGCAAAGCACGGCTCGACGTGACGGAGAAGGCCACTGAGTCGGGTAAGCGAGCCGATCCCTAGGCTAGTTTCTGTCGCGAAACTCGGTGATGCTTGGTCTTGGACCTCGACCTCGACTTGGTCCTAGACCTAGACGTGGACACCAAGCAACCGAATGGCATGATGCTAAATACTGAGTTCGCAAAGGCTTATTTGGAGAGAGTGGTTAAAGTCCAAACCGAGGACCAGGTCCAAGTCCAGGTCCAAGTCCAGGTCCAAGTCGAATGAACATGGCGTTTCGCGACAGAAACTAGGCTAGGAGAAAATTCAATGATCAGGAAGCATTCGAAGTCCTTCATCGCGCTCGGGCTGATCGCAACTGCGCTGCTTTTTTCAGCAAGCGCACAAGTCGCCAGGAACGGCAAGCCGGAGCCGCTGATGATCCAGGAGCAAGGCAGCTTCGCGGTCGGCGGCAAAGTCATCACCAATTCCGGAACCTTCAATCCAAAGCAGCCCACGCCTGATGGCCAGACACTGCATGGCGATCACGCATACGTTTATTACCAAATTCCAGTGAATCGCCGTAAGCTTCCGCTCGTATTCCTGCACGGTGCAGGGCAGTTCTCGAAGACCTGGGAAACCACGCCCGATGGCCGGGAGGGCTTCCAGACGATCTTTCTCCGTCGTCGCTTTCCGGTATATCTGATCGATCAGCCGCGCCGCGGCAATGCGGGGCGTAGTACGGTCTCGGCGAAGATCGAGGCTACGCCCGATGAGCAGATGTGGTTCGATACGTTCCGGGTTGGTATCTGGCCGGAATATTTTCCCGGGGTCCAGTTCTCGAAAGATCCTGAAACTCTCAACCAGTACTTCCGTCAGATGACACCGAACGTGGGACCGTACGATCCCGCCGTGATCTCCGACGCCTGCGCGGCACTGTTCAACAAGATCGGGCCGGCGGTCTTTGTGACTCACTCGCAGGGTGGCGGACTTGGATGGGCGACAGTGCTCAAGACAGGCAATGTGCGAGGAATCGTATCGTACGAGCCAGGCAGCGGATTCCTGTTTCCGGAAGGAGAAGTTCCGGAGGCGTTGCCGAGTTCCGGCGGTCCGCTCGCGGCCCTCGGAGTGCCCATGGCCGAGTTCATGAAACTCACCACGGATTCCCGTCATCATCTTTTACGGTGACTTCATCCCCGACAAACCCAGCGATAATCCCGGCCAGGATGGATGGCGAGTCCGGCTGGAGATGGCCAGAAAGTGGCGGGACACAGTCAACCGTCACGGTGGCGACGTGACAGTCGTTCACCTCCCGCAAATCGGCGTCCACGGAAATACCCACTTCCCGTTCTCCGACTTGAATAACAAACAAGTAGCTGACCTGATGTCGAAGTTTCTCTCGGAGAAGAAGTTGGACTGAT
>CAWIVH010000009.1:0-142125 GCA_963839475.1 uncultured Acidobacteriota bacterium
AGCAGCGGCGATTTCCTCGGCGAAGGATGCCTGGCAGGTCAACATCTGCGCATGTCAACGGCAACCGCCATCAATGACTGCGGCCTGTTTCGGATCGAAAGGGAGGTAATGATAGGGTTGCTTCACGAGAAGCACGAGATCTCGGAATTATTCACCGCGCATTTGCTCTGCCGCAACATCCGTTTCGAAGCGGATCTCGTGGACCAGCTTTTTAACTCCAGCGAAAAGCGCCTCGCACGGATCCTTTTGTTGCTGTCTCACTTTGGCAAGGAAAGCAGGGCCGAAGTTGTGTTTCCCAGGGTTAGCCAGGATGATCTGGCCCAAATGGTTGGCACAACTAGGTCGAGGGTGAGTCATTTTATGAACAAGTTCCGGAAGCTGGGCTTCATCAATTACAGCGATAACGATGGATTGACGGTCCACAGTGGGTTACTAAGCATTGTACTGCACGACTAGCCTTCTCTGCTAAACCGACTTACTTCAAATCATGACATGGCTGCAACTGATTGATTCAGTTACATTGAACACAGTGCGCAAAGTCGCAAGTTGAAGCGCACCTATTCCCCAAAAGCAAGGATTCGCCAGGTTCCGTCACGACCGGTTGAACTCTCCAGAGCAATCTTGATCAGGGGCGTGAGCCCTACTGAACTGACAGGGTGAGCACCCCAAGGTATAAAGACGTGTGCATCGAGCTAGCCACCGTGATTCGATAGAAGGCCCGATTCAGAGGGAGGCGCGACCTCCTGGCCCGAGTGAAGTGGGGCTTTGAGATGGAAAGGCGCCTCAAGTTTGGTTCGGAGTCCGATATCGAGTCACGGCGGCAGGAAGTTCAACCAGTGGTCAATAGGGAGCAAAACAAATGAGTAGATTCAGAGTAGGCGCGATGGTTTCTTGTCTGGCTGTTTTCGCCCTTGTGTTTCCTCACAGGGCGACAGCGGATGAGTGGAACAAGAAGACTGTTGTGACGTTCAGTTTGCCGGTCGAAATTCCGGGTGCGGGTGCACAGGTTTTGCCGGCAGGAACGTATGTATTCAAGCTGCTTGATTCTTTGTCTGATCGCCACATCGTTCAAATCTTCAATGAACGCGAGGACCACATTTATGCGACGATCCTGGCGATCCCGAATTACCGTCTTAAATCGACGGATAAAACGGTCATTACCTTCAGGGAACAGACCGCCGGCCAACCCGAAGCAATCAGAGCGTGGTTTTATCCGGGGAGAAATTGGGGCGAAGAATTCGTGTATCCAAAGCAAAGGGCCATAGAACTTGCCAGGATAACCAACCTTCCAGTCCTTGCCATGCCCACCGAACTCGAAACCAACCTTACATTGCCGATAACCAAGGTGGATGACCCCCCTGTAGTGGCATTGAAGACGGCTCCACTGGAGGCTGTTAAACCCACAGGAGAAACCGTTGCCATAACAGAGGTGGTTGAAGCACCGCCGGTTCAGGCAGCAGCCACAGAGCCGGCCCCTGCGCCGGAGAAAACCATGCCTCTAACGGCAAGTCCATTGCCGCTCTTGGGATTGGCCGGGTTATTGCTGGTTTTTGCAGGCCTCTCTCTCTGGGGCTACCAGAAACGAAGTGTCTCATAAGGATGGGTATCTGAAAGCGTAGATCGCCATACGGAAAGGATCCGTCCTGGAATATCTCATTGCGGGCGCAGGCACGAATTGCCGGCGCCCGAATGAGGAATGCGGATGGGAAAGTGACAGATCTTTCGGCTAAGAAAAGCTGAGGAAGCCTCCAGTGCCTGGCCGGAAACGATCGGTCTTCCGCGCAGCAGACTACATTCACCTGCGCGAGTGGAGATTATGTCGTGTGGGTCACGGATATATCGCATACTCGTGTTGGCCGCAGAGGAAAACGAACCTTCACGCATTTGCCCTTGGCTGTACTTTTTCCTCTCATGATTCTTCCTGCCGTCATGGGTATGCAGGAAACCTCTCCCACGCAGAGCATTCCCAGCGCTCAATATACGATTAGCGTCAGCGTGGATCTGGTTGCATTGCATGCAACCGTGCGGAATCGCAATGGTAAGCTCGTTTCGGGACTCGGAATAAGTGACTTTCAGGTATATGAAGATGGCATCCTTCAGAAAATTGAATCCTTCAGCCATGAAGATATTCCAGTCACGGTCGGCTTGGTCGTTGACAACAGCGGGAGTATGCGGCCGAAACGCGCGGAGGTGATCACTGCTGTTCTGGCCTTTGCCCGCTCGAGCAATCCTGAAGATCAGATGTTTGTAGTCAGTTTCAACGAAAATGTTTCATTTGGCCTGCCGGACGACCAGCCTTTCACGGATCAGGAATCGCAATTGAGGGCAGCACTTTCCAAAATCGGAGCGGACGGCAAAACAGCTCTTTACGATGCGATTGGCGCCGCGCTTGAACACCTCAAAAAAGGCGTGCGGGATAAAAAGGTACTGATCGTGATCAGCGATGGGGGAGACAACGCGAGCCACAAAAACCTTGCACAGGTAATGGCCTTGGCTACCCAATCGGGCGCAATTATTTATACTATTGGTCTTTTTGACGAAAGCGATGAGGATCGCAACCCCCTCGTTCTGAGCCAACTGGCGCGGGCTACCGGAGGTGAGACTTTCCTGCCTGGCACGCCGAAAGATGTTTTCCCCGTATGTGAACGAATCGCGCGCGATATTCGCAACCAATATTCGATCCTCTACTTGCCCTCCAATGGGAAGCCGGATGGGACTTATCGAGTCATACAGGTGCGTGCCGGGATGCCGGGGAGCCGCGAGCGCTTGTCGGTCCGCACCAAGGCTGGTTACTTTGCGCCTCTAAAAGCCGGACCAGGTCCGGTAGCTGGAGCAACTCCATGAAGATGCGAGATGTATGGCAGGGGATGTTTCCGGGCAGGAATAGCCTTGCCATTCGGGGCGGCAAATACCTTCTGCTTGTTGCGGGTGTTCTTTTACTGGCCTACGTGGGATTCGTCGTGCTCGACGCCCGCCAATTTCAGGCTGTTCAATCGCGGCAATTTCAAAAGGAACTCGAAGTCTCGAAAACGTCCGCAAGCGGTACCCGGTATCTTCTCCCTCCCTCATCTCCATTCGAAACACTAAAGGTGAATGGCCTGGGATCAAACCGGCATATCATTTTTTCAACGGAAAAATCTACGCTGGGGCGGATCGAGATCAGCTGCATTGGCCTCTCGGCCATGATCCTGGAAGGCTCAGATGCACGAACCTTGCGGCGAGCGGTCGGGCATATCCCGGGCAGCGCACTTCCCGGCCAACAGGGCAACGTGGCCATCACCGGGCATCGCGACACTTTTTTCAGGCCGCTGCGCAATATCCGGAAGGATGATGAAATCACCCTGACGACACTAAATGGATCCTTTCACTATCGGGTGGAAACCACACGAGTGGTTGAACCCGAGGATATGGAGGTGCTGGCCGATTCCGATGAAGCCGTACTGACCCTGGTGACCTGTTATCCGTTTTATTTTGTAGGTCCTGCACCCAGGAGGTTTATTGTTCACGCACGCTTGATATCCGAGTAATGGAATGGATTGGTAACCTGCGCCCTGATGGCTTTGTTAATACCGGGCATGAAGATCGGGCCGGCACAGCCAAACGGACGCTTAACCGGGCAGAACCTGGTCAGGTTTGCTCGCAAACGTAAAATGAGAGGATGATCATGCCTTTGATTAGTATTCTGGTTGTTTTGGTCGTGGTAGGAGTTCTGCTTTGGCTGGTGAATAACTTCATACCAATGGCAGGTTCAATTAAGAGTATCTTGAACGCCGTCGTGGTTATTGCGGTGGTATTGTGGCTTTTGAACGCTTTTGGTTTTCTAACCATGCTCTCCAAGCTGCGCGTATAATGGGCTAGAAGCATGCATCGGGCATGCGCCGATCTAGGACGTGTGCCCGGGGGATTTGAGAGGCTCTCACCCTCAGCCGAACCTTTCCTCAAAACCGCATAAAACAAGCCTGCGTTTATCGATGATACCGGCGTTTTCAGCGTCCTTCTTTTCAACCTTCACTTGCCTTGGTAGCCAAAGCGGGCTGGATTGAATTGGAGGGTATCCTGGGTCCTGTATCTTGGAGATGGGCTAGGTATGATGGGGTATTCCATTATCTGCTCCCCATCAGGGGATGGGGTGCTGAGAATGTTTCGCACCAGAAGCCAGTATTGTTTGTGTTGCGGCTGGTGGATCGCGTGCATGATCTGTGCAACCTGCTCGGTGCTATTCATCCACTCGCTCAGTTCTTCATTCCCGTCCTCGCGGACGATTCTGATCCGATATTGATTGCCGTAGTCGGGCGCCATTTATTTTCTCCACCGTACCGAAAACGACTGGAGCGCATATTTCGCTTCAGAGGGGGTAATGTTATTAGAACTCTATCTTGTGGTATTTATTCCCAAAATCTCAAATCGGCAGGCGTACTCCTCCAACCAGGTACAAAACCACCAGGATGATAAGTACCAGGCCGACGATTCCGAGTCCGCCACCCGTACCCCATCTCCGGTATCCGTAATAACCTCCTCCGCCGCCGAACAAGAGCAACAGGACAAGAACCAAAACGAGTAATGACATGACAAGCTCCTATCTGTTTTGAATGCATTTCGTTTGCAGTGCGCACACCCCCGAAAAATGTATTGCACTGCCACTTTCGAGCCTGCAATCCGCGATTAGTATTTTTATCGCGGATTCGTTGATCCTTGAAAAATTTAACAGGGCGGGACTCGAGTTGTCTGTTCTGAAAGGACCAGCTGACTGTTCAAAAAGAAACACCTTTTAGCAAAAAACCATGGGAGCCTCATTGCTGAGCGCGCAGCCACAGATTTTCCCGCTCCAGAGTGCGGAGCCGATCCACTAAATCCAAAATCATTCCGATCCCGGCCAGGTTCACTCCTGTGTCACGCCTCAATCGCAAAATAGTCTGCAAGCGGGGGATATCCGCCTCATCAAATAGCATCACCGGACCGGCCCATTCGACAGGCTCGAGCAGACCGAATGCCACGAATTGTTCGATCAAACCGGGATGAATTCCGGCGGTGGCAGCGAGCCTGAGCAATGTCAGTTTTTCGGTCTCACATGGGCAAAGCACGATATCGTATAGTTTCTCTTTCACGGTCGGCGCCCCGTCGTGAGATCTCGCGGATTAAACCGCGACTCCGAAGCCAGTTTCGCAAACATTTCCTTTTCCGTGGTTGAAAGCACAGGTGGGATCACGATCTTTAGTTGGAGATATTGATCGCCACGGCCGCCACGCCGTCGTTTCAAACCTTGCCCGCGCAGCCTCAGGCGCTGGCCACCCTGTGACCCCTCCGGAATGGTCATTTTTACCGGCCCGTCCAGTGTGGGAACTTCGATTCTCGCCCCGAGCGCGGCTTCCCAAGGCGAGACCTGCAACTGGATCTGGATATCATCGCTGCTGATGATGGTAAAGAGGCGATGGGGTTCTATTCCGATGCGCAAATAGAGATCACCCGGCGGTGCTCCCTTGGCGCCGACCTCGCCTTGACCGGCGAGGCGGATTCTTGTGCCATCGCGCACGCCTGGAGGAATGTCCACTTCCAAGGTCCTTGGCCGGCGAACACTGCCACTTCCGCGACAAGTCTCACACGCCTTCTTGTTCCTGGACCCGATTCCGCCGCAATCGGAGCAATTCACCTCGGTTTCCAGAGTGAGCTGGCGTGTAACGCCGCGATGCGTTTCTTCGAGCGTGAGGGCAATCCCGGCCTCGATGTTTGATCCCCGCATTGCGAATCCGTCCCCTCCGCGCCTCGCATGAGCCGGCCGCTTGCCTCCAAAAAGGATCTCGAAGAAATCGCTGAATCCATCGGCGTTGTCCTCCGCGCCGTGCATGCCCGCAAAATCCGCAGAATCCCCTTGCCAGCCAGGAGGCGGATTGAAGTCGGCGCCCCCCTTCCAGTTCTGGCCGAGCTGGTCATAACGCCGGCGCTTTTCCGGATCAGACAGAACCTCATAGGCTTCATTGAGTTCTTTGAACCTTGCCTCGGCTGAATGGTCCCCCGGATTGACATCAGGATGATGCTTGCGCGCGAGCTTACGATACCGTTTCTTTATCTCTTCCGCAGAGGCAGTTCGGGACGCTCCCAGAACCTCGTAATAATCTCTAAACTTCACCGCCATTGCCTGCGCTCCGCTATCGGAGAATGCCTTCTGCGTTACTGGGCAACACGGACACGAACCGGCCGGAGCACCTCACCACCACTGCGATATTTCCGGCTCCATTCCTCAACCACGGTTTCCGGTTCGAAATCCTGGCCTCAGGTCAAACTGACCACCTCGGGACGCTCGTCGTTCAATCGATCCCCGATGCTCTGATAGTTATCTCAGCTAGCCCTGAATTCGGCGTCGATCACTTCCTCCTCACCGGGTGTTGCCCCCCGATCACCCCCGGCCGCATTGGATGAATGAGGTTTTGATGCCAGCCCTTCGACGAGTTGTTGGAGGTCGCTCGTCAATTGCCGCAATTGTGGAATATCGGAGGACTCCCGTTGGGTCAGTTGCTGGATTTCCGCTATCAGCTTTTCTGCTCGAACCTTTTCATGGATCGGCACCTGGGCAGCAGGATCCGTTATTTGACGAGAAGCCTGGTAAGCTACTGCATTGGCAGCATTGCGCGCTGCAACCTCTTCATGCCGCCTTCGGTCCTCCTGCGCATGCCCCTGCGCATCCATAATCATTCGATCAATTTCGTCGCGCGATAATTGGGTCGAACCACTGATTGTGATTTCTTGTGCCTTGGATGTGTCCTTATCACTCGCCGTCACTTTCAGGATTCCGTTGGTATCTATATCGAAGGTTACCTCAATCTGAGGGTGACCGCGTGGTGCAGGCGGGATGCCTTCGAGGCGAAAATGACCCAAGGTGCGGTTGTCGCGGGCCAGTTCCCGCTCTCCCTGCAGGATGTGGATATCCACTGCAGTCTGGTTTTCATCTGCGGTTGAGAAAACCTCCGAGCGTTTGACCGGGATGGTCGTATTTCTATCGACGAGCCTGGTCATTACGCCGCCCAGGGTTTCGAGACCCAGAGAGAGGGGCGTCACATCCAGCAGCACAACGTCCTTGACCTCGCCAGCGAGGACTCCGGCCTGGATGGCTGCTCCGATGGCAACCACCTCGTCGGGATTGACGGACTGGTTGGGCTCTTTGCCGGCGGTCAGACGACGAACCATGGCTTGTACTGCCGGCGTCCGGGTGGATCCGCCTACAAGCACGACTTCATCAATATCTCGCTCGCTGAGTTTGGCATCCTGGAGCGCTTGCTTTACCGGACCTACGCAACGTTCCACCAGGTCGCCTGTGAGCTGGTCGAATTTGGCCCTCGCCAGCTTCGCCTCCAAATGCTTCGGACCTGCTGCGTCGGCAGTAACGAACGGCAGACTGATGGCGGTCTCTACCACCGTTGACAGCTCGATCTTGGCTTTTTCCGCCGCCTCCGTCAGCCGCTGCAGTGCCTGACGATCTTTTCGCAGATCGATGCCCTGGTCCCGCAGGAACTCCTGAGCCAGCCAGTCGACGATGCGCTTGTCAAAATCGTCGCCCCCCAGGTGGGTATCACCCGAGGTGGATTTTACCTCGAACACTCCATCCCCGACTTCCAGGATGGAAACATCGAATGTGCCGCCCCCAAGGTCAAAGACCATGATGGTCTCATTCTTTTTCTTGTCGAGGCCGTAGGCCAGGGCGGCGGCCGTTGGCTCGTTAATGATCCTCAACACATGGAGTCCTGCAATCTTTCCCGCATCCTTGGTAGCCTGGCGTTGCGCATCGTTGAAATAAGCCGGAACTGTGATAACCGCGTCCGTGACTTTTTCACCGAGGTATTTGGACGCGTCGTCAGCCAACTTGCGGAGTATGCCTGCCGAAATCTCTTCCGGGGCAAGTTGCTTCCCGGCAATTTCGAAACGCACAGCATCATTCAGTCCTGCTGTTACTCTATAAGGTACGTTTTTGACCTCCGACTGGACCTCCGAATATCGGCGTCCAACGAATCGTTTAGACGAATAGATCGTCTGTTCAGGGTTGATGGCCGCCTGGCGCTTGGCTATTTGACCCACTAACCGCTCGCCAGTCTTCGAATAGGCCACCACGGAAGGCGTGATACGGCCCCCGTCACTATTGATTATGACTGTCGGCTTTCCACCTTCCATGACCGCAACCACTGAGTTGGTTGTGCCGAGGTCTATACCAACTGCCTTCGCCATGACATGCCTCCTGCAGGTACTGTCCGATCCACCACGGAGTGGAACGCCAACACTTTTATATTAAAGAGCGACGCGTTATTCATACCTTTGTGGAGACCAGACGTCTGTCCAGTACTGCTCACAGATATGGTCACTATTGATCAGACAGGCAAATTTCTCGAATGGTATCGTGCCTCTGGAAGCATTTACGAATAATGTTCGCGATCCGGCAGCCAAGGATCTTACTCACTCATCTTTAGAAGAGGCATATATGTTCCACATCAAAGGCCCAGTTCTTGCGGCGATGGATGTTGGTAAAGGATCCGATGAGCTTCTTCGTCAGGCGGACGCCATTGCGCGATCCCATCACGTCAAACTCCATATATGTCATGTCCTGCCTGAGGTCTTTGCCGTGCGTCCCTTATTTCCTCAACTGCATCTGGACGATGCTCTGAAACTCTCTGATCTGGAGGCTTCGGTTCGAGACGCTCTCCTGGGACGCATTCGAGCTGTGACAGCTCGGGTACCGCCCCAAATTGAGATCGAGATTGAACAGGGCACTGTGCATGCGGGAATTATCCGGGCTGCAGAAAATATCGGGGCTGGCGCCATTGTCATCGGCGGCAAGGTCGACGACAAGGGGCTGCATTTTCTAAGCAGCTCTGCTGAACATGTAGTTCGCTATGCGAGTTGTCCGGTTCTAGTTGCGCGATCTTCTCCGGCAGGAAAAGTGCTGGCCGCGACCGATTTTTCCGACCCTGCAATCCCTGCAGTTGAAGCGGGCGCAGCTGAGGCCCTCCGTCGTCATGCCGATCTCGCTATCATTCATGTCATTGATCTGCTCCCGCTGATGAGACTCTCCTATGGCGAGTTCTATGGCGGGCTTCCTATGGATCTCAGCGACCAGATGAGGAAGATCTGGCAGCACAGGCTTGATGAGTGCGTGCATCATTTCAAAGCCAAGGGCGGCAGCCTGCTTCGCGAAGGATTGGCGGCTCCGGCCATTTTGAATGCAGCGTCTGAACTGCCGGCGCAGTTGCTCGTGGTAGGCACGCACGGCAGGACGGGGTGGAGCCGTTTTGCACTAGGCAGCGTGGCGGAAGCTGTTGTTCGATCGGCACCTTGCTCAGTTCTGATTGTTCGAATGGGCAACCTCACGGATTGAGCCACAAGGACTTCATGGCTCTCTTCACTGATAGCTCGGTGATATGAGCCATCCGATGATGATGGACTAAAGCGGGATATTCACGATGCCATCGATCATGAAAAAATCAGGAAGGGAACTTCGGCGATGGTCACCAACGGTTAACCAAAGGCCCCGACTTCGCATCTGTTTGGACGGGTTCAGGTATTGAAAGGAGCGATGATAGAAATGGCCAAGACTCGGAAGCCAAAGCCCATGGTTGCAGGCAGAATGGAGAGCGAAATAAGTGCGCCAAGTGATGAGGTGCAGCGTGAATTTGATGAAGCCTCTAGCCTCGGCTCGGCGGGGCAGCAGCATATCATCGACAAGTTGCGGGAGCGCCATTTAACCTCGCCTGAGGGCTCGGGCGACAACATTGCACCTGCCTGGGAAGATGTTGATGTGGGTGAGGAGAGGGTGGGCGGGGGAAACCCGACGCCGGACCAGAACAATGTTGAAGAGATCGGCAAAGCAATAGGGCTTACTTTCGCAGACAACGAACCGCTGAACGCCAGCGCAAAGATGAAAGCTAGAGACCAGTCTCGCTGGGAACTTGATGCGGGTTCTTCGGAGGGCTACGAGGGCCGAATGAAGAATGAAGGCGAATATGAAGAAAAGTGACGATGCTGCGGTAGCCCGTCGAAGTGGGGAAACGTACTCATGAATGACAATCCTGTGAAACGGTTACATGTGTTCGGACAATCCATCTGGCTGGATTACATCCGACGCGATCTCATCGCCAGCGGCGGACTGCGGCGACTTATGGAAGAGGATGGGCTGCGTGGCATGACTTCGAATCCTTCCATCTTTCAGAAGGCGATTGCAGACAGCCATGACTACGACGGGGACATCCAGGCCATGGCAATAGAAGGGAAGGACGCCGGGGCGATTTATGAATCTATCAGCCAGCGCGATGTCCAGAATGCCGCGGACGAGTTCCGGCCGCTTCACGATAGGACTGACGGCATAGACGGGTACGTAAGTCTGGAAGTCAATCCTCACCTCGCCAAGGATATCCGCGGGACGATAGAAGAAGCCCGCCGCTTGTGGACTGCGCTTGACCGGCCCAATGTCTTGATCAAAATCCCAGGCACCGCTGAAGGGCTGCATGCCATTAGGCAGCTAATCAGCGAGGGAATCAACGTCAATGTGACGCTTCTCTTTGGACTACCTCGTTATCGGCAAGTCGTGGAAGCCTATATCGCCGGCCTGAGAGAAAGGGTTGCACAAGGGAAGTCCGTGAAGCATCTGGCCTCAGTGGCCAGCTTTTTCGTGAGTCGGATTGATACGATGCTGGATCCAATGCTGGAAAAAATCATGGCTCAAGGCGGCCGGATGGCGGACCTTGCGAAGAGAGTGCGCGGGCAGGTTGCCATTGCCAGTGCAAAAATGGCCTATCAACACTATAAAGAGATTTTCGGCGGCGACAGGTTCAGAAATCTGGCCGTTCAGGGTGCTCGTTCCCAGCGACTTCTTTGGGCGAGCACCGGCACCAAAAATCCGGACTACAGCGATGTGAAATACATCGAGGCGCTGATCGGAGCGGACACCGTCAACACGGTCCCGCTGGAAACCCTAAATGCCTACCGCGATCATGGGGAACCAGCAGCCCGGCTTGAGCTAAATGCCGAGGAAGCGGGCTGGGTATTAGACCAACTGCCTGATTTGGGAATCAACATCGATCCTATAACGCGCCAGCTCGAAACCGATGGAGTCGAGAAATTTATCCAACCGTTCAACAGGCTGATGGAAATCTTGACGCAAAGGTCAACACCCAATTGACGAGCGACTCATGAGTGAACTAACCCGCGTCCAACACCCCATCTACAATCTTCTGCCCACTGAAGTCGAAGGATTCAATTCGCTCGCCGAATTGGCCTTGGATATGTGGTGGTCGTGGAATCATGCAACCGATGAAATCTGGCGCCAGCTCGATCCCGAACTCTGGGAGATCACTCATAATCCCTGGGTTGTGCTGCAAACAGTCTCGCGCGATCGGATCGAACGCATGCTGGACAATCCCGTTTTTCGCGATAACGTGGATAACCTCGTCCAGGCGAGGCGGCAAGCGATGGAGGAACCCGCCTGGTTCCAGAAGAACCATTCGCAGAATTCCCTGAGCTGTGTCGCATATTTCAGCATGGAATTCATGTTAAGCGAAGCTTTGCCCATTTATTCGGGGGGGCTGGGTAATGTAGCCGGCGATCAACTCAAGGGGATGAGTGATCTGGGAGTGCCGGTGGTCGGTGTGGGACTGCTGTACCAACAAGGCTACTTTCGCCAAGTCATTGACAAGGATGGGGCTCAACAGGCGCTTTTCCCTTACAACGACCCCGGGCAGCTGCCGATCACGCCTCTTCGCCAATCCAACGGGGAGTGGCTGAGATTGGAGATCACGCTGCCCGGCTACTCGGTTTGGTTGCGCGCGTGGCAGGTCCAGGTGGGCAGAATCAAACTCTACCTGCTGGACAGCAATGATGCGGCTAACTTCCCCATTCATCGTGGGATTACCAGTGAACTGTATGGTGGCGGGACGGAATTGCGTCTTAAGCAGGAACTGCTCCTGGGGATCGGCGGCTGGCGATTGCTTCATGCGCTGGGCATACAACCGGAAGTCTGTCATCTGAACGAAGGGCATGCCGCATTCGCCATCCTGGAACGGGCGCGGAACTTCATGGTAGATACGGGGCAGCCTTTTGAAGTCGCACTGGCCGTAACGCGAGCCGGCAATCTCTTCACCACTCATACGGCGGTGGCTGCCGGCTTTGACCATTTCACCCCAACCCTAATCGAGCATTACCTCCGTGGTTATGCCGAGAGGAAGCTTGGAATTTCACTTCGCGATTTGCTGGCCCTGGGCCGTCAGAACCCTAACGACCCTTCGGAGAGTTTTAACATGGCTTATCTGGCCATCCGCGGGAGCGGGGCCGTCAATGGCGTCAGCCGCCTGCATGGGCTGGTGAGCCGGCACATCTTCCTGCCTCTTTTCCCGAGTTGGGGGCAGGACGAAATCCCCATCGGATATGTAACCAATGGTGTTCACATGCCTACCTGGGATTCGGCCGCGGCTGATGACCTTTGGACCGATGCTTGCGGGAAGGACCGATGGTTGGGAACGGCGAAAACACTCGAACAGGACATTCGCCGCGTCTCCGACGTGCGGCTCTGGCAATTTCGCACGCATGCCAGCGAGGCCCTTGTTGTATATGCCCGCGAGCGATTGTCGCGACAACTGATTTCCTCAGGCGCATCTGCCATGGAAGTCAAGTTTGCCAAGCAATTGTTTAACCCCCAGTTTTTGACACTCGGGTTTGCCCGCCGTTTTGCGGCCTACAAGCGACCGAACTTGCTGCTACATGATCCGCGGCGGCTTCTGCGCCTGCTGGCAAACCCTGAGCGCCCGGTGCAACTCATCATCGCAGGCAAGGCCCATCCGGAGGATCGGGAGGGGCAAGCCCTTATTCACGAATGGATTGACTTTATACGTCAGCCGGAGGTCAGGCCCCACATAGTATTTCTCAGCGATTACGACATGCGGCTTACAGAGCACCTTGTACAGGGAGTCGACGTTTGGATCAATACGCCCCGCCGGCCATGGGAGGCAAGTGGCACGAGCGGCATGAAGGTGCTCGTAAATGGGGGCATCAATTTGTCGGAGCTGGATGGGTGGTGGGCGGAGGCTTATACGCCTGAAGTGGGTTGGGCGTTGGGGGATGGCCTTGAGCACGGCGACGATCCAGCCTGGGATTCCGTCGAAGCCGACGCACTCTACGTGTTGCTCGAGGAACATGTAATTCCCGAGTTTTATACCAGGGACAAGGACGGTATTCCGATCGCATGGGTTCAGCGGATGCGGGAGAGCATGGCGCGATTAACCCCTCATTATTGTGTCAATCGCACGGTACGTGAGTACACCGAGCAACACTATCTTCCCGCCGCGGCCACCTATTGCGTGCGGGCCGCCGATAACTGCAAAGTGGGGAGGCGCATAGTCCATTGGCAATCCATCCTGGGCCAGAAATGGGCCGCACTGCGTTTCGGTCAAATGAAGATTTCATCTGACGCGGAGCGGCATGTTTTTGAGGTTGAAGTTAATTTGGCCGATCTCGACCCGGATGCAGTGCGGGTTGAGCTTTATGCGGACGCGGTCAACGGTGGTCCGGTGCGGCAGGCGATGAAGCGCTGTTCGCAGGAAGGAGGAGCAAACGGATTTCAAATCTACAGCGCAACGGTGCCGGCGATTTGCGCGGCAACAGCCTATACGGCACGGTTGATACCGCAATTCGGCGGCGTCGCGATTCCATTGGAAAACACGCGAATTCTATGGCAACGGTGATCGAAACCTCGAAACACCTGATTAGGGGCAAACTATGAGCACAAGCGCACTCGATCCGGGGCTGCTTAGCAAGATGGATGCCTATTGGCGCGCTGCCAATTATCTATCAGTCGGCCAAATTTATCTTTGCGACAATCCCCTGCTGAGGCGGCCACTGACGATCGCGGATGTGAAGCACATGCTGCTGGGACATTGGGGCACGACCCCCGGACAGAACTTCATTTATGTACATCTGAACCGGGTTATCAAGAAGTACGACCTCGATATGATTTACGTTTCCGGACCCGGGCACGGCGGCCCCGCGATCGTGGGCAATACCTATCTCGAGGGCACGTACAGCGAGGTCTATCCTGATATAAGTCAGGATGAGGATGGACTTCGGAAGCTCTTTATTCAGTTTTCATTTCCGGGAGGAGTTCCCAGCCATGTCTCGCCGGAGTGCCCGGGATCAATCCATGAAGGCGGGGAACTCGGTTATTCGCTCAGCCATTCGTTTGGGGCGGTTTTCGACAATCCTGATCTGATTGTCGCCTGCGTCGTCGGCGACGGCGAGGCGGAGACCGGACCCCTGGCCACGGCGTGGCATTCCAACAAATTTCTCAACCCGGCCACCGACGGCGCAGTGCTGCCGATCCTGCATCTCAATGGCTATAAAATTGCCAACCCGACTCTGTTGGCGCGCATCACTCGCGAGGAGTTGGAACAGTTGCTGCGCGGTTATGGGTGGACGCCCTACTTCGTCGAGGGCCATGAGCCCCGGCAGATGCACGAGGCTATGGCTGCGGCGCTCGATACCGCGGTGGAGCAGATCCAAATGCATCAGCAGGATGCCCGCATCAAGGGCAATGGTGCGCGTCCGCGCTGGCCGATGATTGTCCTCAATTCGCCCAAGGGCTGGACAGGGCCGAAGATGGTCGATGGCCTGCAGGTGGAAGGCACCTTCCGGTCGCACCAGGTGCCGCTCAAAGAGCCTGCCACCCACCCCGAGCACCTTCTGCTGTTGGAGGCCTGGTTGAAGAGCTACCGGCCGGAGGAACTCTTCGATGCGCAGGGCCGTCTGAAATCTGAACTGGCCGAACTCGCGCCCAAGGGCGAACGGCGCATGGGCGCGAATCCCCACGCCAACGGCGGTATCCTCCTCCGCGACCTGCGGATGCCGGATTTCCGCGCCTATGCAGTAGACGTGCCCAAGCCGGGAGTACGCGGGATTGGCGACACTCACGTGCTCGCGTGTTTTCTGCGCGATGTGGCCAAGCTCAATAATGAACAGCGCAATTTCCGGGTTTTCGGTCCTGACGAGACACTCTCAAACGGCCTGGAAGCTCTCTTTGAGGTGACTCAACGTCAATGGAATGCCGCGACCGCGCCGAACGACGAATTTCTAGCGCCCTGCGGCCGCGTGATGGAGATGCTCAGCGAGCACCAATGCGAGGGCTGGCTCGAGGGTTATCTGCTGACGGGGCGTCACGGGCTCTTTAATTGTTACGAGGCGTTCATTCACATTGTTGATTCGATGTTCAACCAGCACGCCAAGTGGTTGAAGGTTACCTCTCATCTGCCATGGCGGCGGAAAATAGCCTCGCTAAATTACTTGTTGGCCTCGCATGTCTGGCGGCAGGATCACAACGGTTTTACGCATCAGGATCCGGGATTCATCGACCTCGTCGTGAACAAGAAGGCCGAGATCGTTCGGGTATATCTCCCGCCCGATGCCAACTGCCTCTTATCGGTGATGGATCACTGCCTGCGCAGCCGACATTACGTCAATATCGTGATCGCAGGTAAACACCCGGCGCCGCAGTGGCTGACGATGGAGGCTGCGGTCAAGCACTGCACCGAGGGAATCGGCATTTGGCAATGGGCCAGCAATGACCAGGGCGTAGCACCCGACGTTGTCATGGCCTGCTGCGGCGACGTACCCACGCTGGAGACGCTCGCCGCCGTCGCTATTATGCGCGAGCATCTGCCCGAACTCAAAATACGGGTGGTCAACGTCGTGGACCTGATGAAGCTGCAACCACGATCCGAGCACCCGCACGGTTTAAGCGACATTGATTTTGACAGTCTCTTCACCAGGGATAAGCCGGTCATCTTCGCGTTCCATGCCTACCCCTGGTTGATCCATCGACTGACCTACCGGCGTACCAACCACGATAACATCCATGTCCGGGGCTATAAGGAAGAGGGAACCATTACTACAGCTTTCGATATGACAGTGCTGAACGATTTGGACCGTTTTCACCTCGTGATGGACACCATGGATCGCCTTCCGAAGATTGGAGATAAGGGCATCTACTTGAAACAACAGCTCAAGGATAAATTGATCGAACACAGGCAATACATCTGCAAATACGGCGAAGATCTGCCGGAGATTCGGAACTGGAAGTGGGACAACGCCAAATGATGGCTCCAAAACTCACCGGTGCGCGATACCGGGGCAATTCATCAACATACATATTCTCAGACCAGTCTTGAGGCAAAACTATGCAGCCACAACAACGGAGTGATATCGGCATGGTCGGCTTGGGCGTCATGGGACGCAATCTTTTGCTGAACCTAGCGGACCACGGCTTTTCAGTTACTGGCTATGACAAAGAGCCGGGTAAGGTGGAAGCCATGAAGAAGGATTCAGCAGGAAAGGTCATCTCCGGCGCCGACAATATCAGCGATTTTGTGAACATGTTACAACCACCCCGTGCGGTAATAGTGCTTGTGCCCGCTGGAGCTCCTGTCGATTCGGTCATTAACGATCTGCTAGCGCAGCTCACGCCGGGAGATCTCATCATCGATGCGGGCAATTCCTACTTCAAGGATACCAATCTGCGCGCGCGCAGACTGGCTGGGAAAGGGATTCAATTTCTCGGCGTAGGCATTTCCGGAGGAGAAGAGGGTGCACGGCGTGGACCGTGTATCATGCCCGGCGGGCAATCAGAAGCCTACGAACGGGTCCGACCGATGTTCGAAGCAATCGCCGCACGGGTGAATGGCGAGGCCTGCGTGAGCTGGCTCGGTCCCGGATCGGCCGGACATTTCGTCAAGATGGTGCACAACGGCATTGAATACGGAGTGATGCAACTGATCGCTGAAGCCTACGACTTGATGAAGCGCGGCCTGGGCTTGAATGATGACGAGCTGCACGATGTGTTCAGCGCTTGGAATAGCGGCGAGTTGAGTGGATACCTGATGGAAATCACCGGACACATCTTTAGTCAAGCTGATAAAACGACAGGGAAACGAGTGATCGATGAAATTCTCGATGTAGCCCGCCAGAAAGGCACCGGCATGTGGACCTCACAAAGCGCGATGGAATTACAGGTGCCGATCCCGACTATTGACTTGGCGGTTGCAATGAGAGATTTGTCCGCATTCGAGAATCAACGGCTGAAAATCGGCGCTTTGCTGCAGCGGCCAATGACGCGCTTTGCCGGTGATCGCGATGGGTTCCTCATTCAATTGCGCCATGCGCTGCATCTCGGGCTGATAATAACCTACGTGCAGGGCATGGCGTTACTCACTGTCGCCTCTGAGAAATATGCATATCACCTCGACCTTGAGGTAGTGGCGCGCATCTGGCGTGGCGGCTGTATCATCCGGGCGGAACTATTGGACGATATACGTTTGGCTTATCGCCATGAGCCCAAACTCCCGAACCTCCTGCTTGATCCCGAAATCTGGCGAACGATCATGGCGAGCGAAGAGAAACTGCGAAGTGTCGTTTGCGCAGCGGCGGAATTGGGTGTCCCCGCGCCCGGTTTGATGACCGCCCTGGGCTATCTGGACGCCTATCGCAGCGCCTGGTCGCCGGCGAATTTGATCCAGGCCCAGCGCGACTATTTCGGTGCCCACGCCTATGAGCGGATCGATGCCAAAGGAACGTTTCACACGGAATGGGAGGGCAGCTTGCCCTGAACCTTGACGGGATCTCATCGTGGAAGGCACAGGAACAAATCCAGGTGAATCCAACTGAGCCAAAGAATGCGGTCAAAATTGCACATCCTGAGAGGTATGAATTGTAGATTTTGAAATGCAAGGCGTCGGCTGGCTCTCAACCCCGAAAGCAGAGGCTCGCGCTTTGCCGGCCCCAACTGGTGTTCTCTGGAAAGGAGAATCTTAATGTCCAATACCGATATGAATAGGAACAGTGTTGCCATATTTATTGCAGGTGGATTGTTGGGAGCAGGGGTGGCTCTTCTGCTGGCACCCCAATCGGGTCGCAAGACCCGTCGTGACCTGGGTCACATCGCCAAGAAAACCTGCAACAAGGTGGAGGCAGCACAGATTGAATTGAGACGCTCCATTGATAATATCGTCGCGGATGCTACAGAAAAGATAGAGGAGAGCCTGGAACGCGGGATCGATTGGACCGACGACAAGATTGCGGAACTCCAGCGCGCCTTAGATTCCGGAAGAAGATTCATCCAGGGCGAGATCGAAAAAATCCATTCGAGCTAATCGCCCGCCGCACAAAATCCAGGGTCTGCAACAGAAGAGGAGTGGACCTACGTCTGTTCACTTTAAGATACGTGGCTGTTCACTTATGTAATCCCTCCGGGCCCGGAAGACTTTCTCATTCCCTTTTCGAGAAACTTAAATCTCCTATTTGCTCCACGCCCGCGCTAACACCGTTTCCGCTCATCTCATAGTGCAGGTCGCGGGAAGTAATGGTGTAGGGGCCGAATATCCGGATCATGGCTGTGCCTTCTGAGGCCGTCTGCAGCCACATTCCGCCGACATCGGCATAGAACAGCGCCACCCAAATATCGCGCACCCACCAGGAGGGGGTTTTTGCCAGCTTACCCTCGGCGCGGCGGACCAGGTAGGTATTTGCATCGACCCAAATATTGCCGTTAAGCAGATTTTTTTCATTGCGCCGGGGAAGAAGTTGAAGCACGTAACAGTTCTGGTTATCCAGGTTCTCCTCACGTCTGAAGAGGAAGTCATAATTCACAGGTGTGAAATCAGTTGAGCTGCAGTCTTTCGCAATCTCCACTTCACTTGCCAGTATTCGGCGAACTATTTTCTCTCCCAGTCCGGTACCTTCGGACTGGTGAATGGAGAAGTTTTTCAGGTGCGGAGGAACAAAGGTGACATCGGCAATCAGCCGGACCTTCCTGCTCTGCCTCTCTTTGCCGAACAGCTCGTATTCGCGAGTCACGCTGTAAGACTGGATGCGAATCTGGTTAATTGTTCGAGCTTGTGCCATGCGGGCCACAATGGTTTCCACGGCTGGAACTGGACTTAAGGTCTGAGGCGATGCCCCCGATAGCGCAGTGCTGAGTAGGAGGATAAGCCACCCAAGGGCTCGTGGCCGGACTATTGCACAGAAAACTCCCCGTTTCGCTTGCGGGTTTTCTGGCCTCCGATTGCGCCCTGAAAAACACCTCATGACTCCGCAACCGTTCAAATACGACCATCTTTTGAACCCGGGGAATTCTTGCACGGGGGTACACTCCTCACTCGTGTATGTGGCTTGTTTTCGATCATCCCGCTGAGCGATGGCCCTCACCTTGACAAGGACATCTCAATCATCCCTCGATGCTCTTTATACTCCTGGGAGATTGCAGTGTCAGTCCGGTACTGCTCGGGGAACAGATCAATAGTGCTCATCCCTGACCTTGGCTGGAAATTCGCTGGTACCCGTTCGGGAACGCGCTGCCTGAATTCATGGGTATCATATGGAGCCCGTTTTGCCATGGTCCAGGCCGAACTTCGGCGCCTTCGATTTACCCGTCACTTCTATGTGAAAGAACGTACCTGCGCCTTCTCTGGCAAAAAAGGGATCCACCGGCTTCATTACCCACCGCTTCCATCCGGTCATGGTCTGTGACACCCTCGCCTGCAGTTTCAATGTGCCGTGGAAGTCCAGTGAATCCCGGTGGAGGTCATAACTGCCTTTCAGGTCCACTTTTGCCCCCGGCACGCCGAAGGATAATGAGCGGAATCGAATCACTTCGTTTTCGAGCTTGAATGTGCCCTTCATTCCTGAAACCACTTCGTCAATTTCTTCGCTGTTTGGCCGGCCCTGGCCACGGCGGCTCAAGTTATCGATGTTATCCTGAGTCGCGGAATTCAGAAACTTGCCCTGCCGCACCTCGAATCGTCCGTCCAATCTCAGCTTTTCTCTAACTTTTCCTGTGAGCGGAGGGATGTCGATCTTCGTCTTCAGGAAGATCCGCCCTTCCATGAACGGATTTCCCTTCATTGCCAATCGCAGCAGGTCTCGCAGGTCGCCTCGGGGCATCAATACATCCAAACTGATGGCGCGCCGCAAATCTCCTTCATGCTTGATTATTCCACCACCGGTCGTGAACTTGGTAGTTCCCAGTGAGGCGCTTACCGGCTGCAGAATCGTATTTCCGTTGGTCCCGTCTACTAGAACTTCAAACTGAGTTATGAGCGGCACCGAATTCCCGACCTTTTTCAGCCGGAAGTCCGGCACGGAAGCCTGCCCCTTTGCGCGGATGGTATCCAAGGTGCCTTCAAAATGCCCTGTTGAACTGAGAATTCCGGCAATGGCGGCGAAAACACCCAGATCTGCATTCCCAAACGTATAATCTCCAGAAAGAGGGGTGTCGCCCGGCTCCGCAGCTTTCCAAGGGCCGAAATTTCCAATGGAGCGGATGGCGCCCGGCGGTTTAGGAATGGTCAGCGTGGCATCATACTGCATTGCCGCTCCCCTGCCATACCACCTGAGCCGCAGGTTATGTATGGCGAACTCGAGCGGGATTTTCCTGCTGTCCTTGGGCAGAATCACCAGCCTGGCATCGGAGATCATCACCTCCTTGATAAGTACTTCAATCTGCGATTCGTTGCCGTTCCCCGGCGACGAATGGACATTGAGGTTCGGCCTCTCTCCCTTCGGAGGAACGGTGATCTCCATCCCTTCGAGCAACACCAAGGGAATGATCTTTTGCGTGTCGAAAAGGTTCCCGAGCTCGACTTCGAATCGGAACTTACGGATGCTGAACATCGGCGGCACGTCGCGGCGGCCTTTGTGGCGCAGTAAGATTCCCCCGCCTTCCACGCGGGCCAGCGCGCCTCGGCCTTTCGTTAACAGCAGGTGCAACGGTGAAGTCTTCGGGAGGTGGACGCGAAGAGTAGCCAGCTCGACCTCGCTATCGAACCTTTTCTCCAGGTATTCGAGCGCCTGCCTATGGATGTATGGCTCGTAGCGGCGCGCCAGAATGAATGCCGCCACAAAGAGAGAGACAATTCCGAGCATCGCGATCCCCGCGATCCCGATCAGCCATTTCTTCTTCGTGCTCAGACCCGTTAATCGGAACAAATCTTCTCCTTTGAAGTGTGGCCGGGCATGGCCGAAATGTTATCTGCGCTTCGGTGCACGTGTCTGTTCAAAACGAACCAAAGGCATGAGCCATACTGAACTGACACACCCAATGCTTCAGGGTATATAAGACTCGCGGCTCAATATTTTAGCTATACGCTGAAGTCCGGCGGCGAGGCAGAGCCTTTTCCCAAAATGCTCTCGGCAAGCAGATTGAGGAGGGCGCATCATGCGCGTCAAAAATAGAGTAATCGTCATCATTGGCTTGGTGGCAGGGATCGCAGCGACGTCATTGCTGCTCCGTCATTTTGTGTACACCCAGCCGGCGCCTGCGTTCCGCTTGACGACAGTGAAACGTGGTGATATCCAAGCCTATGTTACGGCAACCGGGACCCTCAATGCCGTCAGGACCGTTAGCGTCGGTACACAGGTATCAGGACAGGTCTCTGAACTGTTGGTCGATTTCAATGACCACGTCAAAAAGGGACAACTCCTCGCCCGAATCGATCCGACCATTGCCCAGCAGGGAGTCGCGGATGCCCAGGCCAACCTCGAAAAGATGCAGGCGCAGGCGAACCAGGCCTCCGAGGACCAGGACCGCAACCGCGCTCTTTCATCGGAAGGGCTCATCGCGCAAAGTGCACTCGACCAGGGCGGCTCGGCGCTGAAGGTGGCGGAAGCCGGTGTGAAATCGGCAAGTGTGGCCTTGCAGCGTGCGAAGCAGAACCTGTCTTTCACCTCCATTTACGCGCCCATCGATGGGGTTGTCGTCGAAAGGAACGTTAACGACGGACAGACGGTGGCGGCGAGCCTCTCTGCTCCACAACTGTTTCTCATAGCAAACGATCTCTCGCACATGCAGATTCTTGCGCAGGTGGGTGAGAGTGACATCGACCAGATCAAGCAAGGCCAGCCAGCGAAGTTCACGGTGCAGGCCTTGACGGGACAGACGTTCTCGGGCACCGTGCAACAGGTCCGCCTGCAGTCGACGACAGCGGATAACGTCGTGAATTATACCGTTGTCGTGACATTGGAGAATCCTGACGGCAGGCTGTTGCCCGGAATGACGGCACGGATCGACTTCCTCGTGAAATCCGCGTCGAACGTGCTCAAGGTTTCGAATGCGGCACTCCGCTACAGGCCAAGCGCCGGAATCCTCGCCCAGTTCAGCGCTGCAGCTCCGTCCCAGGATGCGACGACAACTGCCGGTTCGAATAGCGGGACGGAAACCGCTGGCAGCGGAATGCGCGCTCGCAAGGGGCAGGGAAGTGGAGCCGGCAACAGCTTCGGTACGCTGCACTACCTCGATACGCAGGGCAAGTTGCAGGTTATGCGCGTCCGTACGGGAATCAGCGACGGGGCATTGACCGAGGTTCAGGACCCCGACGTGACCGAAGGCATGAAGTTCATCGACGGCATTGCATCGACGACGGCGTCGAATTCTCAGAAGTCTGCAGAGACGCCGGGCAACCCGCTAGGCGGCAGTCAGCAGAGTAGTGGCGCGCGCGGCCGCGGATTCTAAATGAAGAGAATGACATGAACGACATTGTCATCCGGACGGATAAGATCACGAAGACCTATGTAAGCGGCACGAACGAGGTGCATGCCTTGAGTAATGTGGACCTGACCATCAAGCGGGGCGAGTTTGTGGCTATCATGGGCACCTCGGGCTCAGGAAAGTCGACGCTGATGAACATCCTCGGATGTCTCGATACGCCGACATCGGGATCATACACGCTGGATGGTGTACGGGTCGACGGAATAGGAAAGAACGAACTCGCGGCGATTCGCAACCAGAAGCTTGGTTTTGTCTTTCAGGGATTCAACCTGCTGGCACGGACGAGCGCAGTGGAAAATGTCGAGCTGCCGATGCTGTATGATCGCAGTGGCCGAAAACGGGACACTCGCGCGCTAGCCGTGGCAGCGCTGGAGCGCGTCGGACTCGGCGAGCGTCTCGATCACCAGCCGAGCGAGTTATCCGGAGGCCAGCAACAACGGGTCGCCATCGCCCGAGCCCTCGTGACCGAGCCGGCGCTCGTCCTGGCCGATGAGCCGACCGGCAATCTCGATTCCCACACGACCGTAGAGGTAATGGCACTCTTCCAGCAACTGAACGAGCAGGGCATCACGATCGTCGTCGTTACTCACGAGCCCGATGTAGCTGTCTTCGCGACCCGCATTGTCCAGTTGCGCGATGGCCGGATTTGCCGCGACGCGGCGGTCGCGAACCGGCATAGCGCCGCCCGCGACCTTGAAGAGCTCGACAGGAGTGCGGCATGAAATCAACGATATTGATCCGCCTCGCCACCCAGAGCATCCTCAAGAATAAAATGCGGTCGATGCTGACGATGCTCGGGATCATCATAGGCGTAGCCGCCGTGATAGTAATGGTCGCCGTCGGCTACGGTGCGCGGTCACGGATTCGGGAACAGATTAACAACCTCGGAACCAACATGATTGTCATCACACCTGGCGCGAGCACCAGCGGCGGCGTGAGCCAGGGTGCCCAGGCATTCGCGACGCTGACACTCGCGGATGCCGGCAAGATCCGCGACGAGTCGCAAACCGTCGCGGCCGTTTCTCCTGTCATCGTCGGCCGCAGCCAGGTCATCGCGCCGGGCGGCAACTGGCGTACCATGATCAATGGTGTTGATACCGACTACCAAACGATCCGCAGCTGGCAGACGGACTCTGGCGCATTTTTCGGACCCGATGATGTTCTCGCAACGCGCAGCGTGGCCGTACTTGGCCGCACGGTCGCACAACGGCTCTTTGGCGGCAGCAACCCCGTCGGACAGGAAATCCAGATTGCGGCCCTTCGCTTCAAAGTAACGGGTGTCCTGGCGCCGAAGGGCCAGACCGCCAGCGGAAGCGATTCCGACGACGTGATCTTGATTCCCTACACGACCGCGTCGACCCGCCTGACTGGTAGGCCCCGCATTCCGCAGATTCTCGCCAGCACCGCTTCGGAAGGCGATATCCCGGCAGCGCAAGATGAAATTAACATGCTGCTGCGTGAGTCGCATCACATATCAGGCGAGGACGAAGATGATTTTACAGTCCGTAATCAGACCGACCTCGCCACGGCCGCGGAGAGCAGCACCCGCGTGATGACACTACTGATGGCCGCGATCGCATCCATCTCACTCCTGGTGGGCGGCATCGGCGTGATGAACATCATGCTGGTATCGGTCACCGAGCGCACACGTGAGATCGGCATTCGCCTCGCACTCGGCGCGCGCGGCTCGGATGTTTTGATGCAGTTCCTCGTTGAGAGCATCGTGATGGGTGTCCTCGGCGGCATGGGCGGTCTCATCCTCGGCATCACGAGCGCGAAAGTACTCGCGCAGTTCACGGGATGGGAGACGGCCATTTCGCCGCTCGTGATGGTTATTGCCGTCGGCTTTTCCGGCGCGGTCGGCATCTTCTTTGGCTACTACCCGGCTCAAAAAGCGGCGGCGCTGCATCCGATCGAAGCCTTGAGGTACGAATGATCGAGGTTGTGTCGGCATCCCGGACCAGGCCGGTGTAAAAGCAGGGCGGCCGCCGGCGCTTTCTCCGAACCTGAACCGTCAGGGCGGAATCCGGCTGCCGGATCTCCAGGTTCCTCGACCTTACGGAATCAAAGCATTTCATACTGACGTCTAATCACATCGGGTTCATAGACCCGTTCCAGGCGGCGCACGATGAAGTGACCGCGAGCCATATCCTGAAAGTGATGGATGAAGATGGTGTTGATTGCTGCGCCGCCTGCCGCACCAATCAAAGGCACGGCCTGGGCTGCTACTTTTTCTGATACAACCGTGCCGAAGCGGGAAGCGATCGCGCTGATGAACCGGACCAGAACCGGTGCTCCCTCCTCGACAACGCCCCGCTGTGCAATATGTTTTGCAGCCTCGGTGATCGTGCGGGCCAGCGCCAGCCGGACAGCGAAATAGCCTGTTTCAGCAGCATTGTCTGACGAAGCTCGTCCCCCAAGCGCGAAAACCTCGAGACACGCGAGTTTGGCCTCGATTTCGAGGATACTCTCCCCTTCGCTTCGCGCAACATCGGCGATCGAGCGAAGCATGATGATAGTCGACAGCGGCAATTCGAAAAACAGAGCAGGGAGTCCGAAAGCACCAGCAGCCGCCCCGTTGGCCGCCACAATCATCTTATGAACAAAATCGGACGAAGGTCTGCTCGGCCTGTCGTTTAGTGTGCGGACGGTGAAGTCAAGGGCCTTTCCAAGTGCGATCCTCGTTGCCTCCTGCACCGAGTCCGTCCACTTTGCCGGAAGCAGTTTGAATCCCTTCTCCAGGGGCGTTCCCAGAAGGCTCGTTATCTTAGCGGCCAGACCGGGATGTTCCAATAGTTCTTTCGCGTATTCTAGATCTTCGAGGTCGCTTCCGAGGATTTCCATTTCGTCCTGTCCCCCCGTGAGTTGCACCGGCCGCCCACAAGTGCCCAAGTGCCTCAGATGTGCGAACGCACAGCCTCGCCGGAACGCCTCGATTATGATATCCGATCATTCCGGATTTGAATGACGGGCATCGCAGCCCGATTGTCATGTACTCTCACGTTTGCCTGCGGATTGGAGTCGCTTGAGCCAATAGTAGTTGATGATTGCGATGCACAGCATACCGGCAAGGAATGCAGGATAAGCCGTACGCCAGTTCTCCGGTCCGGTCATCATGCTCCATTCGGACATGCCGCCGATCCCCGCGAGAAGGGTAAGCGGCATGAAGATGGTTGTTATGAGCGTGAGCCTTCGCACGCTCAAATTGGTTCTGTTGGCAACCGTGGCCATCTGGTTGTTGACGATGGAGAGGTAGGTTTCGGTGAGGCTCGTTACGATGTCCCGGTTCATCTCAGTGAGCTCGAAAAACTTGGTCAGATGGTCGTAGATGTCCCGGAAGTGGTAGATGGTCGCCTCCGAAATGAAGGGACAATCGCGGCGGCATATTTTCACCAGAATCTCCCTTTCGTGAAAAAGGCTTTTGCGCATAGAAAGCAAAGCCCGGCGCAGGTGCATCTGGCCTTCCAGTTGAAATGTGGAGGCGTCCCGGATCATCGCCTCCTCGGCGGAGTCGATATCGTCCTCAAGGCTTTCAATCGAAGACAATTTGCTGTCCACCGTGTCGTCGAGGATGGTATGTAGTAGGAAATCGGGTCCATTTTGGGCGGTCCCCAGATTCTCGCGGAACCTCTCTTCGAGTCTCGTATGGAATCCGCTTTCTGCACTCCCATGACCACTGACCGTGACAAGAAAATTCTTACCAATGAAGAAGTCCACCTCGGAAACCGATAAGACCCGCTCCGCGTAGCAGTATCGGTTGAACAGGAGGAAGGTATAGCCTGGAAAGATGTCGACTTTGGGGATCTGTTGCTTGTCGAGACAATCTTCTATCGACAATGGATGAATTTTCAGCGGTCCCACCAGGGCAGAAAGATCCTCCTTGGTGGGATCCGCATAATCCAGCCAGATATATCCGCCCTGTCCGAGCGATGATAGCGCAGCAAGAAGCGCTGAAAAGTGTTCGAACTCGCCGCTCGGAGTGATTCTGAAAAACCTGGCCTCGGACATATTGGATTACCCTCTCTTGGCGGCTGGCAATCCCTTACCGATCAGGCGCCGGACTCCTCAAAATGATGTTCCAAAAGCAGAGCATTGTAGGACTCTGACGTCGCGCGGGTAAATGCTCTCAGTGCATTTGAATGGAAGGCATGTTATCGGCGCCAACGGGAATAGCCCCAGCCTCCACCACCCAACAAAAACAACACTAATAGCACAATCAATAACGTTGACATATCGCTCCTCATTCCCTTTTGGAGGAAGTCGGCGGCCGGATCTTCGTGATCCTCCCGCCCGCTCCCCAACTCCACAATGATAGACGGTGCCAAGACTGATGTCAGTTCACATAGGGACATACCCCTGGTCACTTGAGCACACGATTGGGCCTTGGATCACGGCCCTCATCATTCTCCGAAGACTTTCTTTATCTCGCCGATTTTCTTTTGGATCTTGCCTGAATTCTTTTCATCTTTGCCTTCGGTCTCCAATTCCGGATTGCTCGTCAGTTTCCCCGCCTCCTCCTTAACCTTTCCCTTTATTTCATGAAATTTACCTTTCACTTTATCCTCGGTGCTGGAAATCATGGTTTTCTCCTGTGTGACTGTCAGTGAGTAGCCCGTCATTTGATTGGGGGATACCAAGCTGCCACCCGACCGTCGGTTGGCATATAACGCTGCAATTTTGAAGATAGTCTTGTGAAGCAAGGATGTCTGGTCAATTCGGCTCACGCGCCCCATCCGAATTGCTCATCCCGGCCTATATAGGGTTATCCACTGTGCCTCGAATGGGACGGGCCATGGGCGGTGGTCGGCGCTGGTACCGGGGGGAAGTAATCTCGGTGCAGCAGGTTTTGTTACTCAAAGGTGTTACAGGCTGCCACAGTACCCTTGTCCAAGCCACGCTTAAACCAGTCCACACGCTGGGCTGAGCTGCCATGGGTGAATGATTCGGGGTTTACCACACCTGTTGAGGTTCTCTGAAGGCGATCGTCTCCGACCGCCGCCGCCGCCGCAAGGCCCGACTCCACATCTCCTTTTTCCAGGATGTTGCGATTGGCGGTCGAGTGACCCCAAACTCCAGCGAGGCAATCAGCCTGCAATTCCAGGCGAACCGATAACGACTTGGCCTGTTCCGGATGTGCTTTTTGCAGTTGGCGAACCTGCCGCTCGGTTCCCAGGATCTTTTGGACGTGGTGCCCAATTTCATGTGCCAGCACGTAGGCTTGGGCAAACTCCCCGGGGGCGCCGTAGCGACGTTTCAACTCTTCATAGAATCCAAGGTCGATATAGACCTTCTCGTCGCCCGGGCAATAGAATGGTCCCGAAGACGCTTCGGCCGCCCCGCATCCGGAGTTGATCCTATCGTGGAACAGCACCAGCTTGGCGGTCCTGTATTGGGCTCCCATCGTTGGCAATATCTGTCTCCAGGTGTTTTGGGTATCATCCAACACGAAGGATACGAACTGCACCAACGGTTCCTCGGCGGAATCGCGCGCTGGATCCGTTCCGGTAACAGCACTGCCCTCCGCACCGCCCGGGACTGACTCCAGCAGCGTGAAAAAATTGCGTTTGAAAACCCAGCTCAGCAATAGGAGGATGACTATGCCACCCAATCCCAAGTGAATGCCGCGCGGGCGAAAACCTCCGCCTCCCGTTTCATTCCGCTGGTCTTCAATATCACTGCTTTGTCCGCCTGATGTCCAGCGCATGAGATTTCCTTTCATCAGAAAGTGACTCGTAATGGGATTGACCTCGAAATCCATAATAAATCCGGCTGAGCGTGGACGTTGATCATTATCGAACATGCGTTTGAGCAGTCTTGCACAGACGCCCTTTTTGTGGAGCCTCTATAATGAATGATAGTAGGCAGGAACTGCATCGCCGCTTACCGCACAAGAGGGGATTTTAGGCGGCGTTTAAGGGGTCGGGGGCCTTTTCCGCCTGGGTGAGGCCCTAAAACAAACTAGAGGAGGATTTCCATGGCAGTTGCAAAAGTCGAAGAAATCAGCGCCACATCCAAAAAAAGCTTTGAGGATGCAATAGAAGAAGGGCTGTCCCGGACAGTCAAGACTCTTCGCAATGTCCGCAGCGCTTGGGTGAAAGAACAGCACGTGCGTCTTGACGGCAATAAGATCGTCGAGTACCAGGTGAACATGGCCGTCACTTTTGTGCTGGACGACTAGCCAATTCGCGACAAGTGCGGATTTGAGTGCATTATTGCTCGACAACCGGCAAGCGTTGTCTGCATTTCCTGTGTCTTTCCCGGCATCCCATGGGGAAAAGCCGGGAAATACCATGCGATCTTCAGGCGGCGTTCTGCTGGACACCGTGCCGCACGGTCATCGGCAATGTGGTGCAGGGTAGCGTCCGGGGTGAAGCCTATGACGTCGACGCCGAAAAAAGATCAGCCGCTGCAAGATCACGGCGAGCAGCTTCGGAAACCCGTCGAGGTAAAAAACCCGCCTGGACGCGAAAATCCATCGGAGCACGAATTACCCCCTGAAATCCTCAACCAACGTATTTGCGATTTCGACCTCAAGATCGAAGGAGGGCCGCTCGAGAACGTGATTGAGCGATTTCGCCGCGAGCTGGCGGAACGCGGCATCACGAAGCTTCAGCCCGCCCTCTACCTCTCGGACGAATGGGGTGTGTCGGACGGCACGGTTGCTATTGGCATCCCCTTCTATTTGGCGGACGAAAGGCTCCGGCAAGTCCAGCAGGCCAGATCGGGTGTCCTGGAAGGCGAGGACGATGACGACATCCTGCGCTACCTTCGCCACGAAATGGGCCACGTGGTCAACTATGCCTATCTTCTCTATGAAGGCGCGGACTGGATCAACTTGTTCGGTCCGATGTCGCGACCTTACACCGACGAATACCGAAGCATCCCCTTCAGCCCGGCCTTCGTGCGCCATCTGCCCGGAAATTACGCCCAGAAGCACCCGGATGAGGATTGGGCTGAGACGTTCGCCGTGTGGATGACGCCGGGTTCCGATTGGATGATCCAATACCAGGATGCAGCGGCGACCATGGCCAAGCTTCTGTACTGCGAGCGCATCATGGCCGACATTAAGGACCGCGAGCCGCATGTTTTTCTGACTGTCATTGAAACGGACGTCCGCGATATTCAACAGACGGTGGCTCAGTTCTACGAGGAGGGAGAGATCCAGGGTATCGCACTCCCCAGGAGCCTCGACGGGGATCTCAGGGGAATTTTCTCGCGCTACCGGGCGCATGCCGGAGACGCCGATGCCGGCCGTGTTGAGGATGCCTCATCCTTGATGCGGCGTCATGAGAACGAGCTGGCCGAGGCCGTGTATTGGTGGACCGGCATGGATCATGCTCTGACGCATGCCTTGCTGGATCACGTGGCCGACCGCGCCAAACAGTCCGGCCTCGACTATCCACTCGCGCAACGGGACCGTGTACTGGTTCAGCTGTCAGCCTTCCTCACAACCCTGGCGATGAACTATGTCTATCGGGGAAGTTTCATCGCTACTTGAGCGGCCTCTGCCTTCTCACCCCCTTGGCGAATGTCATGCATCTTCCCAAGGCGGCTCCAGCCCGGCCGGTGAAAACTCCGGTCGCCGTTCGAGGTAGGTGTCCCTTTCTGCCTTCCATGATTCCAGCTCTTTCGCGACCGGGCCCGAAGGCTTCAGTCCGGCCTTCGGACTATCCAGCGCGGCCCACAGAAGCGGCAGCACCCGGTGACGGTGCCATTTCATCGGGTCCCCTCTCTTCACCCCGGGGCGCGGGTCATGCGCGCTCGCCTGCTGGACACGCTCAATGAAGCCGAATACGACATCGTGGGCAATAGCCGCCTTTTGGACCCTTGGGAGAACTTTCCAGGCTTCCCAGAGCAGTGTTTCGGGCTCGATAAAATCGCTCAGGATGCGATTATGGCCCGACTCCAGGTTGAGCTTTCGGGCTTGGCGCCTGAGCCTGTCGAGCACCTTGGGACCACCATACTTGGCCAAGGTCTTTTCGCCATCCATGAGGAGCATGTCCAGGAGGATCGAGTCTTTTATTCGCACGCGGGGATGGGTCTGCAAATGTCGGCAATGATGGACATCGAGCAGCACCGACTCTACGAAATCGCGCGCACTGGTCCTGCCCATTTGGCCGCGGTCCTCGAAGCTCGCCTCGTCATACAGCATAGTGATGTCGAGGGGCGCATCGAGTTCGGGCACCCGCTCGACATCGAGAATCATGGCGCTCTTGACATGGCACTCGCCGGAAATCTGGAGCCGGTTCAGGTTAACTTCGCTGTACCGCATGATTTGGTCGGGACGGTAGCCCGCTTCCTTGGGGTGCGCAGACTGCCAGTAGCCCGGGTGGATGTACTGGGCGTTCAAGCGTACGGCGCGGCCGAACGCGAAATTGGTCTGGAAGACCTCGCGCGGGCTGCCAACCGGGCCCTTCGCTGGGTCCATCAGGCCCCTGGGCGGATTTGGCGCGGGCCCCCAACCGCGGTCGAGATAGCAGTTCTCGGGGGTCGGCACGCCGATGGACCTGGGATGGAACGCACCCCTCCAGTAGCAATCGAGAATCTCGCGAAAGGCGGCGAAGCGCTTCGATGTGGCGCGCAACGCGCGGTCGTCGGGGTTTGGCCAGTCCATCAGAAACAGGCATACCTCGGGGTGGTTGACCCGGTACGCGATGGTATCGGCGAGGAGACTTCCGCCCAGAAATGATTTGGCCGAAAAAGAGAACTGGCAGCCGCCATGTGCGATGGAGGGAGCAAGCCCACTTCCTTTCATGGGGACCTCCCAGACCATGTGCTGGAGGAAGCTGACGAAGCGGTCGTCATATAACCACACGAGAGGAACCGGCTTGATGCTGTATTCGACCGTCTCGGGGTCCATCGAGATCCTAACAGTGAACGGTTCGATTTTTGCGTCCGACCAGTGAAACTCGATGTTTTGCCGTCTTACCTCCCACTGGTCCATGTCCTCCTTGATCTTGACCTTGGCAAACATGCAATAGGGCTCGCCGTTTTTTCGCTTTCTCTCGTACTTGTTCCGGATGCCCTTGGCGACTTCTTTCTGGAGGCCCAGCATGACGTCGTTTTCAAAATACTTGTCTTCCCCCGCTTCATCGACGGACATCTTCTCCCAGAGCTTTATCGTCTTCTTGGACTGGAACGCGGGTTCGATGCCGACCCACGCGTCTTTCCAGCCGGTCCGATCCTGGCTACGGAAGGTACCGAGGACCCCGATCATGTTCGCATAGTCCAACGGCTCGTGCCGCTTCCTGTCCTTGCCCTTCCTGCCCATACCACTCCTCTCCTTCCGCCGGCCTTTAGTTCTGCCGATCGTGGGATAGTTTTGAAAATATCCGGCGCTGATGCACTCCTGCGGTCCGGAGCTTTTCCGGAAGGGAGACTTGTCTGACTATCCAGCATCAGGGAATTGGCACTGAACGTGCACCGGACATTCTATGGTCTAAAAAGGATCCGCAGCGCCGGGGCACATAGCCAGCAGGATGGGGGTGTTTTGGCGATTTTGTTCATCGCTGAGCCAGCAGGCTCCTTTTTGCATGCCCACAAGCCTCAGAAATACCTATGCCGCATCGATGCGGTGCCTTCGGACGGACGGTCTCACGCGGTAGGCGCGATATTTAAAATAGGATTTGTCCCGGTCGCGCGAAATCTGGCAAACGGCATCACGACAGAAACAGCATCGGTCCAGATGATCGTAGATCTCCAGTTGCTCATCCAGATCCAACTGCTTGTTGACTAACTTCAACAGCCGGTCAAAATTGCATGCGCTCACGACGCCTCCACTTATTTTTCACACTCACATCGGCGCAGCATTTTGTTCATCCTGCTTCAGCTACCCCCACCCTCGCGAAAATGTTACTCATGGGGCCATTTGCAGGTCTATTCAAAATTGCTCAGCCGTCTGTTCAAAATTGCTCGTTGGCTGATTTGCATGTCGCAGCGAATCATCGATGCACGCCAGGGAAATGGGGCGTGCCGGTAAGACTCCGTCAGGTTTTGAGAAGTGCTCGAGAAGCACTCGGCCATAAAGGCGGAGGTCAATGGGGACCACACCTCACTCCCGTACGCATACAAGGTTTCGTCATCAAATCGCGACCCGGTAAGGGTGTCCCTGTATTATCGCAGGCCAGCCTTGTTTTCCCTACCTGCAGCAACCTTCTCTTTGAGCCGATCCGCCGGCTGCGACATTCTCGAGCGAACTCCTTCTGAATAACCGGGCTGAGCAAATTTGACCGGAGCCCTGCGCAGTACTGACCTGACATGAAATTTGATTTGGAGTACAAATAATTAGCTTGATCCTTGTGATTCTGATCATCCTGCCGTAATTGGGTCTAAGCTCATGCCACAGGGAGGTACTCTTGGGATCTCCGACAACTCTGACGCCTGGCTCTGATTCTGAGCAACGGTGGCTGAAGAAGATCGCGACGTTCTTGGTATTTTTCATGTTGGTTTCAAAAGAACAGATGAGTGTTCGGCTCCACAACATGTTCGAAAGCAAAATCGATGTTCCCACGTTCGTCAGCAATCTCGGTAACATGATCCGAGGATTTGTGCTCGGGAACCTTATCGTCGGATCCATTATGGCCGCATGTACCTCGGTGGTTTTTGTGGCGCTCGGAATGACGGGAGCCGTGACGCTCGGGATCGTGAGCGCGTTTCTGAATCTGATTCCATTTCTTGGCCTTCTGCTGGCTGCCGCAGTTCCGTTGGCAGCGGCTCTCCTGCAGTTCAACACCCCTGGTCCCTTCATCACCATTGCGATCGCGGTCCTTTTTTTTCATTTGATTGCCGCGAACTTCTTGATTCCCAAGCTGATCGGCTCCCGTCTTCTGGTCGGGACCCGTGGCGGTAACCATTGGCATGCTGTTCTGGGGCTGGCTGTGGGGATTCATGGGGTTGCTGTTGGCCGTTCCGCTCACGGCCTTCGTCAAATTGGTTGCCGATTCGCGTCCTTCGCTCATTCATCTCTCCAACCTCTTGACAGAAGATCCTCGTCCGATTCCACGATGGGCACGCTTCAGCGAGAACACGATCCGGCGAGTGAAACCTTACTTGAAAGGGAGGACCCTTCAAAAACCAAGCGGCGATCCACCGCCTTTAAGCGGCGACAAACAGGTCAGTGAACTGCGGCTTTGAGGCCGAGGCATCCATCTTGGAGGTATGAAATCGGAGAGCGACCAAGAGAAATTCTGCTCTCATCGGGAAGCAGTAGCTGTCGCAGAAAAGTGGATGCTTTTTCAAAATCCAGACAGTTCTAAAAAATTCGAATCCCAAGGAATCCGTCGCGCGGACTTTAAAAGCCTAGAGGCGAACTCACCGGAAGGGGAAAGGAACTCTGCAATGAATTGGGATCAAGTTGAAGGGAAGTGGAAACAAATGAAGGGGGCTGCCAAGGAAAAATGGGGAGAACTCACAGACGATGATCTTGATAAGATTGCGGGTAAAAGAGAAAAGCTGGTCGGACGGCTGCAGGAATGCTATGGCCTTCACAAGGAAGTGGCAGAAAAACAATGCGACGAATGGTGTTATACCGCGGAAGACATTATGAATAAGGACTCCGAGCGCTTCAGCTAGGGGATGCTTTTGCAGCCCCTCGACCAGCCGGAGGAAAAGGCGGGCCAGATACACGGGACATCACTCATGACGACTCACGCCGTCGCAAAAGGCTTTCCGGGTGGGCATCTGACGGTCGGCATTCTTGTCTTCACCTCCATGACTCTGATCCTTGCCGGGATATCTGATGATGTTATCGATCACGAAAGATTGACCGTGGTTGACATGCAATTCAGCAACTGGTTGCATGCGCACGGGTCTCCGTTTGTGACGGACGCAATGCTAGTTGCCACGTCTTTCGGCTCACCACTGATGGTGACATGTATTGCAGCTGCCATGGCACTCTACCTGCTATGGCGACGACGCCCTTATTGGCTTGCCGCGCTGGCGTTATCCGTTGCCGGCGGGGCATTGCTCAACATGCTCTTGAAGTATGCATTTCATCGCACCCGACCTCATTTTGCCGATCCGATTCTGACGCTATCCGGCTATGGCTTTCCCAGCGGCCACACGATGATGGCGTCAGTCCTGTATGGTGTCGTGGCCGTGTACCTGATTGCACACACTCCGAACTGGCGCCGTCGCGCGCTCATAGTTTTCTCGACAATTGTCCTAATTTTGCTGGTTGGCTTTAGCCGGATATATCTTGGCGTTCACTACCTGAGCGACACACTGGGCGCAATGGCAGAGGGCTCAGCATGGTTGTCGCTGTGTTTCACATCGGTTTATAGCTTCTGGCTGCGCAGCGGCCAAATCAAGGGAAGTGCGTGCAGTCACTGACCGGCGAAAGTGACGGGGCTCTCCACAGCCACACGGCTTGCTGTTCTCCTTGTATCCATCAAAGCGTGAGTCCGGTCGGGGGAGATCCTGGACGAACTGGAGTGGAGCGGGCACCCGAACGCATGCGATATCAGCGCCCAATGCCATGTTATTGCCGAGTGGTGTCGAGGACGTGAATCGTTATCTGCAGCCTGTGTTACAGGGCGTTCACTTTACCGGCATCCGCAATACCTTTCTTGCTGCAACTCGGGCATGTAAGGACGTGGCACTCGCCTCTTTCAAGCTCCAATTCCCATTTTACGCCGCAAGAACCACAGCGTAACGAATACAGGGCAACGGTCGACGAAGTGGTAGAAATCAAACAGGCGATTATGCTGACGATCTCGTCGGACCCGATCAAACTCAATTCCGCTTCTTCGTAAGTTTTGCAGCCCATTCTTGATTCTCCGGAAGACAAAAGAAACACTCAGGCGACTCCGAAATAATGGGGGAGTCACACTACCTGGCACTCGACCAGAAACGCATCCCGGGACAAACACCTCACCTATAAGACACAACTACTTATAGCTTGACGCGATTCGCGTGTCAGTTCAGGACTGCTCACCCGCCTGGTCAAAATCGTTCATCTTGGTTTTGGGGTGCGCAATAAGAACTCCGGTTTGGATCGATGCTTCCATTGGGATAAGTACTTCTGACTTTATGTCTCTGGGCAATGCTGAATTCGTATTCCAAACCAGCGGACGCATTTATTATTCATGAATAAAGAAATGGATGCAGATGAGCAATATTGACCACCGGCGTGATCTTAATTGAACAGACGCATAGATTTTAATCAGGTACAAAAACTGCACCCCGGGGTGATTTACTCTGCTGGAACCGAGCGGTATGGTGCTGCTCAAGCCTAACGAACTGGTACCTTTTCACCGCAGGTGAATTAGAGGTAGTATTTATGAAAAAGCTCGGACAAACGATATTTTCGGAATACCTGGCGGCGCAAGATGCTGAGGTTAGCGGGGCGGATTCTCTAGAATCCCTCCTGATACTGGTGTGGAATCAGCAGAAGGCACGAAGCATCACGGATAGGGACGGGTGCCTCGAATATACCGAGGAAGCCAGGCAGGCGGCCCTCTCCTGCGAGCCGTAATCGATCATACGTACGCACACCCTCCGATATTTCCTCTGGTGCTGATCCTGCTGCTGCAACGCCCCCTCTCATAGGCGGCGAATCGTGCCCCACGCTCTGGAAAGCGAATTCCACGTTTCGAGCCGCTGAACAATTGTGAACCCTAATTCTTGAATCATTGAGGCTAGGGAGCAACGGTCTGCAGCGGGATTGCGGCAAGCGAGGCGCTGTCATCCGTTCCGAAGTATGCAACCATTTGCACCGGAACATTCGACAGGACCGCGATATGACCGGTGCTTCCCGCCTGCAGAGAGGCCAGCCACTGGTGGATCAATTGAGTGCTGCTGTGTTGGGCTTCCAGCGTTTGATTCGCGCTTGCCATCAGGTTCCCGGCCATTCCGAAAGCCGTGATTGTGATTTGCGCGGCAGACTCGCCCGGATTTGCAATCGCCAGTCCAGTCCAGTAGCCTGAACTTTCTACGTAGAATGGCATGGACCACAGGCCGCCGGCGGGCGCATGGATGGCTGTTGCCGCAACGGCGCCACGTTTTGGATCCTCCGCGAGTGCGGTAACGATCAGAGGGCCATCCGGAGCATCCAGATTGAGCCATCCCGCGCCTGCGGAATGGCCGGGCGCCATTCCTACGGCGGTTTCGACTGTCAGGTTGATACTCATCAGCGGGCCGAGGTTGTGCGTGACGGAAGATCTCAGCACCGGAGATCCGTCGGGCCAACGCAGCTCAGGGCTCAGGCGTCGTGTCTGGTTCGACGGGTTGGTCACCAGCAGCCAGGTAGTATAAGTCCCGTTCCATTCGGTGTGGGGCTGAACGTAGCGGGTTGCTGTTGGAGCCGGTCGCGCGTCTATACTCCAGGTGTCGCGAGCGCCGCTTGTCTCAAGGCGAGCCGATATCGGGGTCGAGGCCTGTATCTCAACTGAGACGGGCCCGGACGGTCCTCCTACTGCAGGCGGAATTAAGTCGAGAGTGCCGTTTGCAGGGATGGCGGCCTGAACGATTGCCACGGGGATTCCGTTCGAAGTACGGTAAGCTATCTGAATACTGGCAGCGGCGGTGCCGGCGAAGATCAGGATTTTCCGAGTCGCCGATGGATCTTGCTCGGGCGCAAGGGATAGCCAGAGGTCCGTCCCCGCTGCCTCGACCGGGCCTATTTCATCCAGTTCCGAAGGCGCGACACTGCCTCTGAACAACAACGAAGCCGCGCGGGCATCGCTCCATCCGGCCCGAAAGCTCCCATGGAGCTTTCCCGCCCCTGGACCGAACCACTCGCTGGCTACGAACACCTGTTGAGCCCGCGGCGGGAGTGAAATGAAGATCGGGTTGATCAGCCCCTCCCCCGCGGCGATCCTTCCATCCTCCGTACGCGCCTCTATGCGCACGGATAGCGGTTGATCGGTTGGATTCGTGAGGGCCATGCCTTGATAAGCCCTGTCGGAGGACGCCGGGAGCGAACTGGAAAGGCTCACAGCTGCATCATGCAGAGGCGGTGGCGGGGGGGCAACGATACCGTGATAAGGATCGATCGTGGGAACAAAATCGGTCGAAAGGTCCATCGGCATATTACCCCGATAGACCAGTGAGGATACAGAAATGCCCAGCCCGAACGAATCCGTGACCGTTGTGTAAAAGATCACGTTATCCGCGCGAATGAGATTGCCGCCGGGAGACCTGTCCCCCGCGGGGATCAGTGTTTCAAACCTATCCCCCAGCCGCACGGCGGGATAAAGTTTGAAGTCGTTGATCGGCGCCTCACTCGAATCAATTTGTGTGGCGGCGTAGAGCACGGCTATTGCCCCCGAGAGGCGCGCTGAGCTTTCCGCCACGGAGATCGAAAAACGGAGGCCAATGCCGATGTCGGTCACGGCCACCTGCGGAGTGGCCAGCGGCTTACTTCGTCCGCCGAAACAGTAATCCAGCCAGCCCTTTAATCCGGGAAGGAGCTCCGGCAAGTCCGCGATCCCGTCGGCGAACGTGTGAGGCTTATTCGGGACCAGCCAGAGACGTTTCTCGAAGTTGTCTTGAGCGCCGGCCGACGTAATCGCCTGGAGCATCAGGTTGGCATTCGGGAGAGGGAAGTATTGGTCGTGTGTTCCCATCAGCGTCAATACTGGAGCGTGCTGTCGGGTGGCGTATCGGATCGGGTCGAAGTAGTTGATGAAGGTGATCGCCGTAGGATCCCAATCGACGTCTTCGATCGAGTTCAGAGGATCGATGCCATTGTAAGGAACGTCCCGGGTGCCCGCGTAAATTCCAGTGTAGAGCCAGTCGTTCGGATAACGCAACGTGTGCTGCCAGTTTCCTGCCGATGCCATGATGATCGCCGCTTTGATCCGGTCGTCGACCGCATTGATATGGCTCGTCAAAATGCCGCCCATCGAAGCGCCCAGCACGCCGAATCGCGTTGCATCGATACGATAGGGGTTTCCGGACTGTGCCGCCAGTTCCTCGAGCACAGTCAGCGCCCGCATGCCGGCATAAGAGTAGTGGTAGAGGAACCCGTACTGGGGGCCCTTGTCGAGCGAAATCCATGCCTGATTATCATCCTTAGGTCCGCCCGTAGATTCTCCTGCTTGCGGGCCGTCAATGTAAAAGGCCACATAGCCCAGATCCGCCACGGCTTGGGCTGCTAATAGACTTGCATGCCCTCCATGTCCGTGTCCGATCACCAGTGCCGGGCGTGGTGCGCCGAACTTTGGATAGACCAGAATTCCATGAATACGGATCTTTTCGTTCTGATGCTCGGCATAGGGCGGTTTTTCATCGAACCAGCTTGCCGTAGGGTTGGATGTGAAGAAAACATCGGCATGATCGCTCTGCGTGGAGACAGTCAGTTCGAGCGTCGATCTATCCCGGATAGTGCTTATGACCTGGTCTGTCCAGAGATCCCAGGGCGGAACTTTGGTTTGCCCGTGCAGTGGAGGTAAAAAAAGGAAGAGCAACGCCAGTGTTAAAACTAACCTGGTTTCCACCTTGAAATCATAGCACTGCGATGGTGCTTCTGCCATGCCGTGGAGCGCCATCAGGAACCGATCTGCCAACAAAACCGAAGATTGTCGGAATCCGAAGAATGCATCGGTACTCACTCCCGTGCTAACGCCCAAAGTAAAGTTCTAGACGGATAGTGTCGTGAACACGATATTGACTGTCGACAAGTACCAAACGTCCGCCAATAACGATGTAACGATAGCCGCCAGGTGCACGGCCGAGACCGCGTATCATCGCGTCGGGCGCCGGACAACTCATTCTCTGCATGTTCTGATCGAGCACGTAGCCCGGCTGAAGCCAGATGTCAAAATCGTCATTCCAGCGATTATCATGTCTAAAAGCTTCAACATTTTGATTTTGACCATAATAAGTGCGCGCATACAGGCGTTGATTTGCCTGGAATTGGCGATAGTGCTTTTTGATCTGGCCGCGATTCTCGCCCTTCTCGTACTTCTCGTGTTTCTGGTTGTTCGAATCCCATGCTGGCGCTGTACCGCAGGCTAAAGCCAGCAGGACCGCCGCGAAAGCGGTCCTCCACCATTGCCTTCTCATAGATTTCCTCCAGATATCTCTGGAAATTCCAGTTTAAATCCACCGGCTGCCGAAGAAATGCCTTCCGGGGGATTACCACCGCATGACCTTTATAGATGATTGGGAATCGCTTGTCAGTTCAGTACGGCTCATGGGGTTGAACCGAATTGCTCACACCGGGGGATGCCAGCTGCCGCATTTCATGCTACGCAAATAACGCTGTAGAACATCCGGCTTTGGATTCCGGATTGATTTATTAGTGTGTTGCATCCACTTCCACCTGACCGGTCAACTTCCGCCGAACGATGGCCCAACTCATCCCGATGGCGAGGATCAGGCTGAGAGCCGCAAGGCCCAGGTGCGAAAAGGCTGTCGCACTGTGCGGCTGGAAGACACCCCCCTTAGCGATGAGAAGCCAGACGAGAGCGGCGAAAATGCTGGTAAGAAGAATGGTCCCGCCGAGTCCGAGCGAAAGCCGTGTCGCCTGGATCACCACGGCCCAGCCTGCGAGCAGGAGCAAGGCCACCAAGACCTTCGCCGGCCCGATCTCCGGCTTTCCCGAGAAAAAGGGCTCGATGGCCCAGTGATAAAACGACAGGCTCGAGGGGTTCCAAGTCCCGTAAACCAGAACAAAGGGGAGCACGATTCGACCGGTGAGGCCTAGGAGGCTAAAGCGATTACGTTCCATGAGGCACCTGTGAATTCTCTTATTGCCGGAGATGGGAATTTGACGCCTAGAGCATTCTCATAAGACCTTCGACTGCCTATTCTTTGCCCTGAGGCCAAGAAACCGTAATCAGGAACACGCTCTCTTCCAGTGCTACCACATCGTGGCTGAGCGCGCGATCGAGTGCGAGCAGCTGTCCCACTGGGAGGTCCACGGCTTGATCCGCCAATTGTAGAGTCACGTGTCCCTTAAGGGTTTGAACCGAAATGCGCGCATCGGTTTTGTGCGCCTCGAGTTTTTTCCCGGCACCCAGTGCGACAAGCACGATCCTGAGATCGGGCTGTTTTACCAGAGTCTTTGAATTCCGGCCGGTTCGCATCCACGCCTCTTCGCTGTGAAGCTTCTCGATTTCGGCCGCAAGGTTGAAATGCATGAGTGGCGCAGTCAAATGGCCTGCAAGTGCCTCGTGACCGGTTCGGCCTTCTTTCGTTTGAGAGACCACCCTTTCACTAGTTTTCAGCATAGCTCTGTCTCCGTGATAGATCGCAGAGGGGAAGCATTTTTCTGCCTTTCTAATCCCAATCTGCAGTCGCACCCCACCCGGATGCGACGCCTGAAGGGACCAGCATCGTTATTTTGTCATTTTTGCGCCGTGTAAGCTTCGTGTCAGGTCAGTAATGCACAGGGATCTGGTCAATATTGCACAACTCAGAATTTTGGTCCAAACGAGGCGCCCGTGATATTTGCGGCACGGTTTATCACCCCGGAATCGACCGTCAGCCCTGTCCGTGAGATAGTCCGGAAGTGAAGCTCATCACCGGACATTTCGACCAGCATGAAAGATCGGTCCTGGTCGTAGCCGATTGCGGTTAGGACTGTCTTCTTCAGATTTCCCTTTCGCAACGAGCCCGAGGCTCCTTCCGTGAAATAGTTGATGCCATGTTGCGGCTTCACCCGTTCATAAACGTGATCGTGCCCGGCAAAGACCACCTGGACGCCATATTTAATAAATATGGGTTCCAGCAGAAGGCGCAGTTCGGTCGAAGAACCGTGAAAAGCTCCGGAAGAATATAGCGGGTGATGAAAATAGCAGATTTTCCAATCGGATCCCGAGTTCTGCAACTCCTTCTCCAGCCATGTGAGTTGCTGCGGGTTCATGTAATTGCTGTCCAGGGCGAAAAAGCGGACATTTCCCTTCTTGTACGTGTAATATTTCTGCCCGTTCATGTTGAAAGGCTTATAGAACCGCTCGTTGGGGCTGTCGTGGTTGCCAAGCACTGCGTAGAACTTTACCCCCGCATCGAGCAATGCTTTGTAGGGTCGCTCGAACTTTTTTTCGTAGTCGCTTGGTTCGCTTCCGCCATAGAGGTCGTCGCCCAGCGCAATCACAAATTCAAAGGGAAATCTCTGGCGCTGCACTATCATTTGCCCGGCCACTTCAAATTGCGGCTTGTCTCCCGTTCCCATGTCACCGATGACCGCAAAACGCACCGAGTCAGGTATCAGGGGCAAGGCCAGTTGAGCATAAAGGGAGAGCGTCAATGCTGCGAGAGCAATGCAGGATGTCAAAACGGCGCGGCGCATGGCAGTCATAATGGGAAGTCTCAATGAATTGCTTTCGGAATAAGATCCACTATCAATCGGGCCTCAGTGTCCTGCAATGTAAGGTCGTGTCCGACGATCCGATAGATCAACTCCGGGGGTAGTATAGGCAACTTCAGCAGCAACGTTGGCGGCGTGGTCGTCACGGGCATATCTTCCGGACATACGTCGTTCACATGCAGAACGATTACTTTGAACTTGCTGTCAGGACGGATGGTCTCCCGCGCGAGCCGGCCCTCGGGTCCCCGAAATGTATTGTCGATGATTTTGCGGAAGCGCTCGGTCACTTCGTGAGTGAAGATGTCACCCTGATGTGCCTCGCGGCGCGCTTCAATGATTTTCCCGGCCAGCGCTTGCTGATGTGCCAAAATCTGCGCCGTATCCTTTGTGGGACTCAGTTTTGGCAGCGAAGCTTTCAAGGCCTTCTGCATTTTTACGTAATTCTGGACGTAGTCGGTAAAGGCCTTGAAGTCGTGCGCTTCCTCGCTATCCCGCGGCGGCGGCGCCTGGCCGGCAAAACCGGGCGCGAGAAGCACAATGAAAAACCACGGGAGGGATAGATGGGTGATCCGAATTCGGTATTTCATGGCTCCTCGCGAACGCAAACCAGGACTGTCAGGTCCGAAGAGCTGCAGGTTCTGCTGGCGAGCCGTTGCCGGGGACGCAATTTTCCATTAAACCCCGGTCAAGTATGCTGTTGAAAGGGTACTAAGGTTTTTCCGATGTCAGAGCCCCTTTCACGAACCTGTTTCCCGCACACTCTCAGGAAATGGCAGCTGATAGTTCGATGCACATTTCTTTATCTCAGGGAATGACGAGGATGTCAGTTCAATACTGTTCACGGCAGTGGTCGATGTTGCTCATCGCGACGAACCAAATGGGGAATTACCTGCGGGATATATTCTGGGTTTGAAAAGGATGCGGGCAGGGCCTGGACTTCTCCCGGGATCATTTTACCATTTCTTCGACCCGATCCCGGACGGCTTCCTTAACCGCTTCCTTGATGGTTTCTTTCACTTCTTGCGGGGTCAGACCCGCGTCAACAGTTTCAGCCATTGCCTGTTTAAGCGCCTCTTCTACAATAGGATTCAGCGGCGATAGCTCCTTGACCAGTGCATTCAGCGTCTTTTTGACGACTTTGGGTGGGATATCGGCCTGTATTTTTTCTCCTACCGGTTTCGTGACCCAATCCGATTCAAAAGTTTTGATTAAGCCCTGCACCACTTTCGGTTCGCGGACAATAACGCCGACCTCGCGGCGCGAATCCAGTTCTGCCTGGCGCAAGCTCTGGCTGCCGATAAACGCCTGCCGGCGGTCGCGGATGATCGTGCGCGTATGCAAACGCATCTGGATGAGATTTTGAGCTTTCAGACCCAGGCTTCTCTTGCCGATGCGCCCTATGATTTTTATCTCCACCCCCGCTTTCTTACGCTCGGCAAGGGCCTGCAGCATTTCCAGATCGGCGATCTTGGGGTCGTAAATAAGGAGCTCCCTTTTGGCCTTCCGGATAAACTCAGCGAGCAGTTTGCGGGCGTTGGCGGGGCTGACAAGAAAAGTGTCCAGTGCGGGAGTATAAGGATTTCTCGTGGTGTCCGCCTCGAATAACCTCACCGCTTCGTGAACCAGGCTTGTGTTCCGGGTGACGATGCCAAAGCCTCGACTGTGGTCGATATCAAGATGGGTGAAGTTGAAGGAGAGGACGTAGAGCAAGCGGCGATCGATGATCATCAGCTTGTCGTGATAGCGCACCAGATCGTCGGCGGTTCGCGAAACCGCGACGCCCACCTCCAGCAGTCGCATCTCGAGTTTGCGCAGATTTATCTCGCCGCCGCGGTTGGTGTAGGCAATTAGCGCGCTTACCGAAACGCCCCGGCCGATGGCTGCCTTCAGCTCCGCCTCAATCTCAGCCCGATCGAAGCGGAAGATTGCCATTTCGATACTTTTTTTAGCGCCTCTTATTCCTGAAAGCAGCGCTGCGATTCCATCGTCGGGTTGGATTAACAGTTTCACGGACGTTTCACCTGGAGGCAGGCCGGGTTAAAGGGATCGGAAGAGGCTGCATCTCTTTATTGGGCTATGCGAAGGTAACGAATTTCCGATCCACGAGGCGCATTCCGACCGACATTGCGCTTCTTCCCTGTAACTGAGGTTAAGAGCTTTGTGATTGCATGTCAAGGCGGTTCCCTGAGCTTTCGGCAATGAGCAGTTTTGACCAAATGAGCGAGCAATACCGTACTGACGTGCGAAGTAACGCGGAGTATAAAAAAGGTGGCTGGAACCGCGAGTCAGAAAAGATGCGGCGCCTTGTCCCTATCTCGCCGCAAGATTCAGCAGCCTGTCGCTCACGACGGCTCAACGGCAAACCGGGGAATGGGACTTTGCTTTTTTTAGGAGGGACCATGCGAGGCCACAGAGGGATCTTCCCAATCATCCTTGTTCTTTTCCTGGCGATGCCCATTTTCGCCCAACAGGCTGGGACCACAACCGCCCTATGGCGGGACCCGGGTGATGCTTCAGCCCTCAGTCTTCTAGCCGGTCCGGGAGGGAGCGATCGCCAACCGGGGACAAGCTTTAAGTTTATTAAGGAATCTAAAGGCGGAAGTTCAGCCAAGTTTGAAGTCGAGGACGAAAATGGCGCCAAGTGGAAGGTGAAACTCGGCCGCGAAGCAAAACCGGAAACCGCTGCAACACTCCTGGTGAGGGCTGCGGGTTACTATGCCGATGAGGACTATTACCGCCCCCAAATAAGCGTATCAGGGATGAAACCCCTCTCCCGCGGGCAGGAGTACGTGTCTCATGATGGCATAGTTCGCGAGGCTCGTTTGGAACGCCAGGACGTCGGGAAGAAACTGAATAACTGGAGCTGGTACCAAAATCCGTACGTCGGAACGCGGGAGTTCAACGGCCTCCGGGTGATGATGGCGCTCGTCAACAACTGGGATCTGAAGGAAGTCAATAATGATGTATATGACGAAGGGGGTGCCAAGGGAAGATACGTGGTTTCCGATTTGGGCGCCAGCTTCGGCCGCACCGGCAACGGTTTTACTCGCAGCCGTGGTGTGATGAAGGACTACGCGGAAACAAAGTTTATCCACAGGGTCACTCCGGAGCATGTAGACTTCGTCATGCACAGCCGTCCCTTCTTCCTTACCTTTTTCTATTTCCCCAACTACTTCTCCCGTACGCGCATGGAGAAGGTTGCGAAGCATATTCCGGTGGCAGACGCACGCTGGCTTGGCAACCGGCTGGGCAAATTGTCAGCCGAGCAGATTCGGGACTGCTTCCGGGCCGCCGGTTTTTCGACAACCGAGGTTGAAGGCTATTCCACCGTCGTCGAACAGCGGATCGGGGCATTGAAGAAGTTATAGCGAATTATGATACGCCCAACGGGTGGCCGGCCTGAGATTTTGGTCCGTGATGAGCCATAGGGTATCGGCGCCGGCGGCTAGGTTTTTTTCGCAACATCCGATTTGGGATCTTCCCTGTGAAACTGGATTTCGTAAAGCTCGGAATAGACGCCGCCTGCCGCCAGCAGCTCATCGTGGGTGCCGCGCTCAACCAGAGTACTGTCTTTCAACACGAAAATGATAGTAGCGCGCCGGATCGTCGCCAGGTGGTGCGCGATGACGATGCAGGTCTTGTCTTTCATCAAACGATCGAGGGCTTCAAATACGGCCTGCTCGGATGCGGCGTCCAGTCCTGATGTGGGTTCGTCCAGAACCAGGATTGGAGTATCGCGAATAACGGCCCGGGCAATAGCGATACGCTGTCGCTGGCCCCCGGAAAGCGATAGTCCGCGTTCTCCGACCATGGTGTCATAACCCTCTGGCATCTGCTCGATGAATTCGTCGGCGTTGGCCAGTTTTGCGGCGCGGATGATCTCTGCTCGGCTGGCTTCCGGGCGGCCATAGGCGATGTTTTCCCAGACAGGAGCGCGGAACAACAACGTCTCCTGCAAAACAAAACTGATCTGTTGCCGAAGCGATTTCATTGTGTAACCGCGTATATTTGTCCCGTCTATCTTGACTTCCCCGGAGAAGGGATCGTAGAAGCGCGCAACCAGGCTGATAATCGTTGTTTTGCCGCCCCCCGTCGGACCGACGAACGCGGCGACCTGGCCGGGTTCGATCTTGAAGCTTATATCTTTCAAGATCAATTGGTCCTGGTTGTACCCAAACGAGACGTTCGCAAATTCGATTTTGCCCTTGAAGCGCGCTGCGGCACGGGCACCTGGTTGGTCGCGCATCCCGCTTTCGGTTTCCAAAACCTCGCGGATCCGCTCGAAGCCCACGGCCGCTTTGGATACCGTGTCCGTCATTTTGGAAAGGTCACGCATGGGCTTATACATTTTGCCCAGGTAAAGCAAAAACACGACCAACGCACCAACGGTGAGTTGGCCCGCCAGTACCAGGCGCGCGCCGTAGCCGAGCATCAGACAGGTCCCCGTCGCCACCACAATCTCCACGACCGGTGAGAGCTTCATTTTGATGCCGCGCGCAACAAGAGCCATTTCGACATTCTCCAGGCTCTGGCGCTCGAAGCGGCGCTCCTCGTATTCTTCGCGGGCAAAGGCTTTGACCACGCGGATTGAGGTAAAAACCTCCTCGACAATCGAAACCAACTCGCTCTCCTTTTTTCTTACGTCGCGCGAGGCCTTTTTTATGCGCCGGGTGAAGACGTAAACCACCAGGAAGAGCACTGGCGCAATGGAGAGCGATATAAGCGTGAAGCGCCAGTTCAGGTAAAGCATGACCCCGATTATCCCCATCAGGGTGAGGATATTGGCGAGGATGCCCAGCAGCGCCGTGGTGACGAAGTTCTGGATCGCTTCGATATCGCTGGTCACACGGCCGATCAGATCACCAGTCCTTTTCTCATCGTGCTCGGCCAGCGACAGGCGGTGAATGTGGTGATAGAGAGTGCGTCGCAGGTCGTGCATGACCCATTGGCCGACACTGGTGGTGAGGTATTTTTCCAGCAGTGAGCTCAGGGCGCCCACGACGGCGATGACCGCCACTGCCGCCACCGCGAAATTGAGGACAGCCAGCTTGTTCTGCCCGATCCAGCCGACCATGACGCTCAACCAACCCGGGGGCCGTTTGGTTTGAAGCAGGTAATCAAGCACGATCTTCAAAGGCCAGGGTTCGAGCAGGTCGGTTGCGGTCTCGCCCGCCACCGCCAGCAAGGCTAATGCCAATGCTTTCCAGTGTGGCCGCAAAAAGTAAAGGATGCTGAGATCCTTCGACGTCTTGGTCGCTTTTGGCTTCATTTTCATCTAGCAGTGGAATACTTATCCGCTCGGCGATGTTTAACAGATCATCGGATCAAAAAGCATTTTGCGGCTAGAGTTCGACTTTTGCTCCGCCGCAGCGCCGTCGTGCAGCGCTCGAGAAGTCCGCATTCGTTATTTAAGCTTCCAGAAGTGCTTGCACCAGATTATTCAAACAGGAATCTTACACCCAAATAATCCTCCAGTTGCTGAATTCGCTCAAAATGCCGATCACCCGACCCACTCATTCAGATTCGGATAGCCCTGAGCTACTGCCGTGGGTTTCGCGCACCCCGGCGGGGCTTTTCAGACACTTGCTTCCCTATGGGAGGCCTCCTTAGCCTACCCCCCTCTGGGGATGGTAGGTGACTATCCACCGCACGGCTCTGGTCGGATTTTGAATGCAGTAAGAGCCAGCGCAACTCCGGCGTTGGCAGGGGAGAGGCGGATGAGCAATCTTAGCCGGTCGGGTGAGCACTACGGAACTGACGTGTGAACAATCCCGGGGTATAAAAATTGTATCTTGAGTTGCGATGCAAGGTTTTGATGCGGGCAACTGTTAATGGAACCCCATATTTGCCTGAGTGCTTCTGAGGAAACAAATGATGGGATGGCAGCCTTATACAGACTTTCTTCTCAACTCCAAAAAGTCAGGGTGAACGATATGAATAGGATAGCGTATTGGACCATGGCTGCAACTTTGCTGTTAGGGACCAGTTTCGTTTCGGCGCAAAGGGGCAATCCAAATGAAAACAGTAACCTTAGGCAAGGGACCATCATACGGGTTCGTTTGCCGGATAACCTGGATTCCGACAGAAACCAGAACGGTGATCAATTTGAAGCCATTCTGGATCGAGACCTGGTGTCGAACGGCAGGATCCTGGCTCGCGCCGGTAGCGTAGTATTTTTCCGATTGGTGGATGTGAACGCGGGTGGTGGGGCCAGCAGGGACCGGTCGCGGGTTTCTTTCACGCTGACCGGCATTGAGGTCGACTCCACGGTTATCCCGATCGAGACCAATACCATTACGATCGGAACGGCGCCGAACCAGAATCAGAGGGTCAACTTCAGGACCATCAGGAACACGACCATGGTCCCGCCGGGTTACCGACCGGATGGGATCATGCCCATTCATGAGGAAATCCATGCCGACAATCGGATGGGGCTCGACCGAGTTTCTGAAGGCGGCATGACCTACCACGGTTCTTTGCGCTGGCGCGGGCGGGTCGAAGGCTCTGATTATATAGACCTCTGCCGTGATCGGGTGACTGTGCACCACAGACAGCCAGAAATAATTGCCGGTTCGGACTACGTCCTGAGCAGCCCTCTGCCTCAGAGACGCGTATCATTGCGGCTCAACAGGCTGCAGGGTAGAGGCACGGTAGTGCTCCACCAACAGCCTTCGGCGGCGAACAATTATACGGCGATTGTGCTTATAACTGATAACACGGCCCGCAACAATTTCTATGAGTTCGAATTGGTCTGGTAAGGACCAAGGTCGTATATTCTCAATTCGGTGGTTCGTTTGGTCGGTGATCAGTTTTCGTGGCGTCCGCCGGCGTTTATTCGGCGGATCAGATTTATCTGCCTGATGTGTCGACCGGTGATTCTGATGGCAGGGGGATCGATGAAAACAGGGATTATCATTCTAGTGCTGGCGTTAGGCGTGATGACTGCGACGGCGGCGGAACGCAAATGGATCGGCAAAATCAGCGACAGCGCCTGTGGCCCAACCCACCGCAAGGGAGCCGAACATGGTGCCGAAACAATGTCCGATCGAGACTGCACGCTGGCCTGTGTGAAAGATGGCGGCAAATTCGTTTTCGTCCGCGGAGGCACAGTCTACAAAATCGAGAACCAGGATTTTGCGAGCCTTAAATCGTATGCTGGACAGTCCGTTCAACTCAAAGGTGAATTGAAAGGCAATACGATCATGGTATCGGGCATTGAAATGCAGGCGAAGATGAAACCTGGGCAGGTAGAGCTCGAGACCGGAAAAACAGAAATCAACACGACCATGCTCGGAGCGCTGCTGGAATCTTCGGATCACCGTTTTTGTTTTACCAATACGACGGAAGAGGAGCTGAGGAAAGTAGTAATCGGAGCGCCTTTTATCGGACCTGAAGGCTACTGGACAAAGTCTACAGGCAAGGTATCCGAACTTAGAGAACACATTACCTATCGGAACAGACCGGCCGAAGGAAAGCTGGATGCCACCACGTCGGAGGAGCAAATAACGACCGCATCGGAACGATGTATCGAGAATTTCGAACCGGATCACAAAAATCCCCTCCTTCCACGCTTCAATGTTTGTCAATCCGTATACTGGTGCAGGAGCGCCGCCGATGCCAGTCACGGCTCAGAATCGTACATCATTGCCAACTTCGGCGTCCCGACCGTGGTGGGATTCCAGGGCTTGGAAGCGCCCAAGGGAAATGAGGTCTGGGAACTCACGACAGAGAAGGGCAAGGCTTGCCTCAGGGAAGTTGTTAACCTGGAAGGCTCCGGCGAGTTCAGCACGGGGGTACCGGGGCGAATATTCGCTGACAAACACCTCGAACTCCTCCAGGAGGCCATGGTGCAGATCAGGGAGCGACTCAGAGATCTCAAAGGTCAATATTCAACGGTAGAGTCCACGGGGAAAGAGAAATATAAGGAAGCCGGCTGGAATCCGGGTGGGTGCGTTTCCAAAGCGCGTGCCATGAATCCTGTGGCTGCTTCTTCTTCAGGAGGTCCAAGAAGGAGTGCACCCTGAAATCTCGACAACGCCCATGGAACCGAATTCCTTCAATAGTCGCCATTTTGATTTGGCCCCAGCAGTTTGTACCGGCGCACGACAAATCCATTTTATCCGCGGAACACAAGAAGCTCTGGCCGTGGGCAGTCCCGCGAGCATTTGGCTGAACCCGCTGAATCCATCGGAGCATTCGGTTTCATGAACCTTAAATCCATAAGCGCCGCCCGTTCTGCCCCAAGGTCAACAGTGTCGAACCAGAATCAGGGGAAGCTCAACGCGTTGTCGGTTTCTTCAGCCCGCAGGACCAGATTGTACAGCCCATGCTTTTTTCCCGAATGCCGAAAACAGAGGAACTGCCATGAGTTCGACTGCAAACCTGACCGACCTGCAAGGACTGACAGAGCAGGAAGCCCTGGAGAGATTGGCCCTGGAAGGCTACAACGAACTGCCGCAGTCGAAGAAGCGCACCTTCTGGCATATCCTCCTGGAAGTGGTGCGCGAGCCGATGTTCCTCATGCTGATCGCATGCGGGCTGCTCTACCTGTTCCTGGGTGATACCGAAGAAGCCCTGATGCTGATGGGATTCGTTTTCGTTATTATCGGCACCACATTCTATCAGGAGCAAAAAACCGAACGCGCGCTGGAGGCTCTGCGTGATCTCTCCAGTCCTCGGGCGCTAGTGATCCGCGAAGGGAGGCAAAAACGTATCGCCGGGCGTGAAGTAGTTCATGATGACATCTTCCTGGTCTCCGAGGGAGACCGCGTTCCCGCAGATGCCGTCCTCCTGTCTGTCAGCAACTTAAGCGTAGATGAGTCTCTCCTTACCGGCGAATCGATGCCGGTGCGCAAAAAACTATGGGACGGACGGCTCGAAATGGGCCGGCCCGGCGGCGACGACCTGCCATTCATCTATTCGGGCACGCTGGTGGTTAAGGGCCAGGGTATTGCCCGGGTGAGATCAACCGGTCCACGCACGGAGATCGGCAAAATAGGAAAGGCGCTGCGAATTCTGGAACCGGAGGATACCAATCTTCAACGTCAGACGAGAAAGATCGTAAGGAACTTCGCCTTCCTGGGATTGAGCTTGTGTGTTCTCGTGGTTGTCGTTTTTGCACTGACTCGAGGCGACTGGCTGGGCGGGTTCCTCGCAGGAATAACATTGGCGATGGCAACGCTCCCGGAAGAGTTTCCGGTAGTCCTAACAGTTTTTCTGGCTCTGGGCGCATGGAGAATCTCGAAGCACCATGTGCTCACCCGACGGGTAACGGCAATCGAAATGCTGGGCGCGGCAACGGCTTTGTGCGTCGACAAGACAGGTACGCTGACCCTCAACCGGATGACGGTAACGAAAGTTTATGCCGGCCAGAATCTATTTGATGTGGACGGCAAGCAGGTCTCGCTGCCGGAAGGTCTGCACGAGATCGTTGAATTCAGTATCCTGGCGAGCCCCAACGACCCTTTCGATCCGATGGAAAAGGCGATGAAAGATCTTGGCGGGCGGACCCTGGCGAATACCGAGCATATCCACAAAGATTGGACGCTGGTGCGCGAGTACCCCCTATCCGAAAAACTGATGGCCATGTCGCATGTATGGCGTTCGCAGAATGGGCAGGATTTTATTGTTGCGGCAAAAGGCGCCCCCGAAGTGATCTCAGACCTTTGCCATCTGAGCGGCGAAAGCCTCGCCGGGCTGCAGAGAATGATCGAGCGCATGGCGCGCGAAGGTCTCCGGGTAATCGGCGTTGCCAGGGCCCGGTTTCAGCCCGTGTCATTGCCTTCGGAGCTGCATGAATTCGATTTTGAGTTTGTCGGCCTTCTGGGGCTTACCGATCCGGTGCGTCCTGAGGTTTCCGCCGCGATCCAGGAGTGCTACGCCGCGGGGATCCGCGTGATCATGATCACGGGCGATTACCCGGCCACGGCACAAAACATCGCCCAGCAGATCGGATTGCGCCCATTGAATCAGATTATCACCGGCTCTGACCTGGATTCCATGAGCGAGCCTGAATTGCAGGAGCGAATCAAGACCACCTGTATTTTTGCCCGTGCCGTTCCCGAGCAGAAGTTGAAGATTGTTGAAGCACTCAAGGCCAACGGCGAAGTGGTGGCGATGACCGGCGACGGCGTTAACGATGCGCCGGCGCTAAAGGCCGCCCACATCGGGATTGCGATGGGAGGGCGAGGCACGGATGTGGCACGCGAAGCCGCTGCACTGGTTCTGCTTGACGATAACTTTGCTTCCATCGTGCAGGCCGTGAAGCTGGGACGGCGCATCTTTGATAACCTGAAAAAAGCGATGGCTTTTATCTTCTCCGTTCACATCCCGATCGCAGGGATGTCTCTGATCCCCGTCGTGATGAAGTGGCCGCTGGCCCTGCTTCCCGTGCATATCCTTTTCCTCGAGTTGATCATTGATCCCGCCTGTACGGTGGTGTTCGAGACGGAAAATGGTGAGCCGGACATCATGCGGCGTCCGCCACGCCGCCTGAACGAGCCGCTGTTTGGACGCACCATGATCCTCAATGGCCTGATCCAGGGGCTAGGCGTCCTGGTTGCGGTTCTGGCCGTTTACGCCTATGCCCTGATACGGGGCTACGGCGAGGATGAAGCTCGGATGAGTGCCTTCGCATGCCTGGTGCTTGCCAACCTGGCATTAATCATCACTAACCGCTCACTGGAAATATCATTCCTTGAGATCCTCCGCATACCAAACCGGGCGTTCTGGTGGATAGCCGGCGGAGCACTCGGATTTCTTGCGTTGGTGATAGGTACACCTCCCCTGCGCAGCGTTTTTCGATTTTCGTCCCTCCGTCTTGGCGAGGTGGTTCTGATCGGCCTCGCAGTACTTGCCAGCCTGCTGATTTCAGAGAGTGTAAAAATCAAAGCTATTCACCGGTGGATTTCAGGAGCTGGACAATAAGTGGCGTGAGCAATCTTGACCCCCCGTTAGAGCTGTACGGAACTGACACCGGATCTCCCCCAGGGTATAAGCATTGCAGCTCGAACCGCCTTAACGAATCGGAAGACAACCCGGTTTGTCAAGGCATGGGCCTGAAGATTAGCGAGGTCGGCAGTACGAATGTTGCTCAAGAATTCCTGTCTTGTTGTCATAGAAAGTTGTGAGAAAAATGAAGAGGATTTGCATGCTTCTGGCGATCTGTTGCTTTGCCTGCATTATGCTTTCCGCGCAAACGCCCCCGTCCCCTGATCCGGCGCAGCAGTGGGTTCAGAGCCCAACCGGGACGACCGTGCCCATTTATCGTGTCACCGTGATCGAACGGACGATGAAGGCCATCAATTATCAACATCGCAGCGGTGCCACTAAGATTGATTTCAGCGGAACAGATCTCCTGCCGAAGGCTCATGGCGAGGCCAAAGTCGAGAGCAAAAAAGGGTATATCGAGATCGAAGTGGAATTCGATAACCTGCACGCAGCCAACAAATATGGGTCCGAATACCTAACCTACGTACTTTGGGCCATTACTCCGGAAGGCCGGACCTCCAATCTGGGCGAAATCCTGCTGAACGGAACAAGAGCAAAAGTGAACGTCACAACGGAACTGCAGGTTTTCGGTCTAGTGGTGACTGCAGAGCCCTACTTTGCTGTGACCATGCCGAGCAACCTGGTAGTCATGGAAAATGTAGTGCGCAGGGACACAAGTGGAAAGATCGAGGAAATGGATGCTAAATACGAACTCCTCCAGAGGGGCCAGTACGAGCGTTTATCGAATCCTCTGGCGCTAAAAATGGATTCGAAGATGCCATTGGAACTCTACGAAGCACGCAACGCCGTCCAGATCGCACGCTCCGTTGGAGCCGATCAGTTCGCCTCCGACACTTTTGCTAAAGCCGAAAACAGCTTGAAACAGGCCGAGGCGTACCATGCAAGGAATGCAGGGCATAAGCCCGTTGTGATGGCATCCAGAGAAGCGGTACAGGTTGCGGAGGACTCCAGGGCAATCGCAGTGAAACGCCAGGAAGAAGCTCGTCTTGCGAGCGAACGCCAGGCGAGTGCGGATCGCGAAGGCCAAGCCAGGGCCGAGACAGAGGCCGAGGCACGTTTGAGGGCGCAGGCAGAAGAAGACCGGCGGATCGAGGCAGATCGCAGGGTGCGTGCTGAATCTGAACGGAACGCAGCCCAGTCTGAAGCCGCGGCCACCAAGCTCGACGCGGAAGCAGCACGCATTGCAGCTCAGACCGAGGCAGCTCGTGTCCAGCGCGAGAATGAATTGGCGCGTGATGCGGCAAAGGCCGCCTCGGACCAGGCAGCCCGACTGGCAGCACAGGCCGAATCCGACAGAACCCTTCTGGCAACTCAGGAAATCGAACGTCTGCGATTGAAGGAAGAGGCAGAGAAAGCGGAACTCCGCGCACAACTCTTGCGCCAGTTCAATTTGATTCTCGAAACGCGCGATACGGCCCGCGGCCTGATCGTCAACATGTCTGATGTGCTTTTTGATACGGCGAAATACAGCTTGAGGCCCGGAGCAAGAGAACGGCTGGCCAAAGTGGCCGGTATCGTTCTGGGGCACCCCGGACTGAAGCTGGAGGTTGAAGGCCATACCGATAGCGTGGGAGGCGAGGCCTACAACCAGCGTCTATCCGAGCAACGAGCCGGATCGGTACGCGACTATCTCATCCATCAGGGCCTTACGGATATGAATTCTACTCCTGCCAAGGGATTTGGCCTGTCACAGCCGGTGGCCACCAATGACACGGCTGAAGGCAGACAACAAAATCGAAGGGTAGAACTCATAGTTTCCGGTGAACTCATCGGCACGAAACTCACATTACTTAATGGATCCCGGTAGGTAACCTGCGGAATTCCCCTACTGAAAGCAATTACAGTCGCACGGATGGACCCGGGGCACGGCAGGTCGTGCTCCCGGTTCCAGGTGCGATTCATCCCTCCAGAATATAAAAACCCTGCACCGTCTTCTTAAAACGCATCTTCCCGCCGCTAAGTGCTGATATTGAAAAACAGAGTAAGGTACCAAATCACACCGTTATGCGAAGCGTGGGTCTCGACGTCGGGATCGGAATCGCCGTCGGGATTCGAGACGTTTCGCCGCCCTGCTCTCGAGGCCCGACTGCGATGCCGACCCCGAGACCGATTCCGACCGGCAGGAGCACCCTGGAGTCCGAATCGCGCACAAAATTATGCGTAGTATTTATGGAATTGGGTGCAAAGAACCTCCAGAAACTCCAAGGTAACCATTTTCCGCAGCACCTCCTCAATCCGTCGCCGATGATTCGTTAGAATCCCATAACTTACGAATAACTAACGAATTGATTGCTCCTTCGATGCCGATCTGTTAATAACGGTTCTGAAGTTCTGTCGGTCTGATCTCCGGAGGAGCAATCATGCGACGTATTCCTCTCGTTGCGGTTCTCGCGGGCACCGTTTTTCTGACGATTTCGGCGCAAGCCGATATCCCGGACAGGCAAGTGCTCCTGATTTTACCGCTGGGCAAGGAACTTCCTTTCCGGGATATCGCTTTGGTCAAGCAGGCTCTTGTTGAGTTCTTTGATGTACAGATAAGGGTCCTGCCGCGAGTCGACCTGCCCGAACAAGCCTACTATCATCCCCGTCGCCGCTATCGTGCCGAAAAACTCCTCCCATTTTTGACAGAAAAACTGCCCAGCGATGGACATCGCATCCTGGGTCTCACCGGAGTTGATATTTCAGCCCATAAAGGAAGTATCGAAGACTGGGGCATTATCGGTGCAGCAAAACTGGGAGGAAAAGCATGTATTATCTCCTCTTTCCGCTTTCATTCCGCTTCGATGCAAAAGGTGCTTGAACCGATTATCCTTGCCAAGATCGCTGTGCATGAAGTCGGCCATACGCTGGGGCTCGGTCACTGCCCCACCAGGGGATGCCTCATGGAGGATTCCGGCGGAATGGTCCGTACCTGCAACCGGGAATTCGATATCTGCCTGAACTGCCGGAACCGGTTGCGCTCCATGGGGCATGTTGTTCCGGACCAACCCCACATCCCCTGGCCGCGGCCTTGATCCCTGCGAAAGTCGACCAGATCAATTGTCTATGAACCTGCGACAGGAAAAAAGCACGGGGACGGAACCGAAAAACCATGAGATGAGAAGCATCGCCGCACGGATAATCGACCGCTCCAACAAGTAATATTTGTCCCCCGGCAATGAATCCTCAGGATCCAAGGTCCATCTTGAAATGAAGGGTAAAGTGGATTCCGCGCATGCAGAATCGCTTCTGCCGGGAAAATGATCTTCGATGGCCCCGTTCACTGCGAATGGGTATAAAATGGTCCGATGGATTGCATAAGTCGAATTCTTCATGCTCTTGAATGGCGAAAATTATGGAGTTAGATCGTGAAACTGCTGAGTAAAGCATTGGTAGCTGAAGAGTATGTGAATTTCCTGCGGGCCGATATTGATAGGGCGTCGATCTGTCGCTTTGTGATCGGCTATGTCTCTTCAAGAGGGTTGAATGCAATCGGCGAGTCTCGACTGTGTCGTGTTCTGTCGCATCCTCAGTCCTTCGGTGTAAGTTCGCTTACATGTTCCTGTGGCCATGGCCCGCTCAGCGATCTTCAGCGGCGGCTCACAGGAATTGAAGACGCACGACTTAAATACTTCATGGATCCTGGCCTTCGTGAAAGTGGCGATGTAGACCATTTGTCTCTCCTGCATTCCAAACTTGTTTACCTTTTCTTGCCGAACGAAAAGAAGTCTGTCGTTTATATCGGGTCGCATAACTGGACTGGTCGTACGCTCGGCCCGCACTCGCCCCGCAATGTCGAGGCCTCGCTCAGGTTCGAGTGCGATTTCATGCCAGGAGATCTTGACGGAAAGGATGCCTCCATTGCATCGGAAGTCAATCGGCACCTGCTCTCCGTTTGGGATCTGCCGCTCTGCTTGCCGGCCACAAAGGAGTCTGAAGCCACGTTTCGTGACTGGGAACTGATCTCATGTCCAAGGATGCGCCCGGATTACGGTCCGTCGCTCGAAGATCAATCCATTCTCCTGGCAGTGCTGAAGGGCTCTAGCGCAGGCAGCGAACCACTAAATTGGCGACAACTAACGACTGGTGGCCTGTATTTGCAGTGTCTCGACGAAGAGGAGGGCTCGGTCATCTACAATGCCAGCAACCGCGTCCTCGTGCTTGTTTGGGATTCGGAGAAGGCGCTTGAGCAAGCCCATCAGCCGACCATTCTTGTGTGTCAAAAGTCCACTTTCAACGCCGGCCCGAATTCACGTATCAGGGGAACGAACACCGCCCAGAACCCTATCGCAGGGTATAGTGGGGTAATCTTCGACGAGACGGAATTGAATGCCACCCTGCGTGGGCAGGAACGGAAAAGACCGAAGGTTCAAATTTGGTCGGGAGCTCTCGTGGAAGTCTTCGATATTGAGTATCCTACGCAACGCAATAGCTCTCACCAGGTTGACGGTACGGCAGTTCCTCGCTATCAATTCCACCTGGAGGTCAGGGCCGTCGTCCCACCGAGGCAAGATCCCCTCAGTGAAGCAACCGGTTACGGCTGGCAGCTTAACGAGCTTGCCTTCGCGGCAGGGCGCAACCAGGCGCGTGTCCAATTCCCGCAGGGATATCGCGTCACCTCCGAACAGGAAGGTGCAATCCTTGGATGTCTGAAGAAGGTGTTCAATTTGTCGGATCCTCGACGAGTGAAGATTGGTCCTTGCTCCAAACCTCCTGACAGCAAAATCGGGATGCGTCTCGCAGCTCACCCATTGCATGAAACATTTTTGGGCAACGAATCTCGATCACTGCCAGGACACTTACTATCGTTCGGCGCCGAATGGCATCATCGTTGCGGATTTGAGTGGCGAATGGGGTAAGAAACCACTCACCCGATTGGATCGCGTCTTCACCGTACCCGTTGAACATCTCCTTGAACTCTGGCGAATTGGGTCTAAAGATAGTCGCCCCCAATGACGGTGGATTGTGTGCAGTTTCCCGTGACTGTCCCGGCGCAGTCGGAAATGGCAGTTCAAAATCGAACAGAAGTTGTTCCATATTGCTCACAGCCTGACCTGGCCGGGGAGTAAGCTTCGATGCAAAAGCCACGGGGTCAGCCCGCATGGAAAAGAGCAAGACTTCATTAGATAACTTTTGGGACAAGCCCTTGCAGGAGCTGCTCCAGCTGCTCGAAGCAACCTCGGCCGGGCTTACCACGGGCGAGGCAAAACTCCGCCTGCGGCGCTATGGTCCGAACAGCCTCCTACAGGAGTCGCGCTTTGCCGGCTTGATCTCATTCCTCCGCTTCTTTGCCAATCCCCTTGTCATCATCCTTGTTGTGGCCAGCAGCATCTCCCTGATGCTGGGGGATAGGGCCGGCGGGCTGATTATTATCGCCATGGTCCTGCTCAGCGTTCTATTGAACTTCTTTATGGAATTCCAGGCTCGACATGCTGTAGAAGAAATTCGCAAACAGGTTGCCACGACTGCCGCCGTTATCCGCGACGGGCAGGAACAGGAGTTGCCGATTGCGCAGCTGGTCCCCGGGGATATCGTCCGGCTCAATGCCGGTGATCTTGTACCGGCGGACGCGCGTTTGATGGATCTCAAGGACCTTCATGTGCGCGAGTCAGCGCTTACCGGTGAATCCCTGCCCGTCGAAAAAACGGTGCAAGACCTCCCGGCAGGGAACCATACCATTGCAGATGCGGTTAACAGCGTTTTCCTGGGCACCGCCGTTCAAACCGGGATGGGCACTGCGGTCATCGTCGGCACTGGCAAAAACACCGCACTTGGGGGGATCGCACTTCACCTGGCTGAACGGCCGCCAGAAACCGAGTTTGGCCGTGGCATTCACCACTTTGGGCTGATGATCACCCGCGTAATCATGCTGCTGGTGCTTTTTGTCCTGCTGGTAAACCTATACTTCCACCGGCCTGTAATGGAGTCTTTCCTCTTCGCCGTCGCTCTGGCGGTCGGGATGACGCCCGAGATGATGCCGATGATCATCACGGTCACTTTGGCACAAGGTGCCAGGCGGATGACCCGCAAAAAGGTTTTAGTCAAGCAGCTTTCGGCTATCGAGGATTTCGGCAGTGTAACGATTCTGTGCAGCGACAAGACCGGTACCCTGACCGAAGGGGAAATCGTACTGGACCGTCACGTCGATGTACTGGGAAAAGAGGATGATAACGTTCTGCGGCTAATTTATTTGAACAGCTACTTTGAAGCGGGCATCAAGAGTCCTCTGGACGATGCCATCCTGAAACATGAGCACCCCAAGATCGTGGAATATATCAAAGTGGACGAGATCCCTTTCGACTTTGATCGAAAGCGCCTTTCGGTGGTAGTAGGGCATGGTGACGAGCACCTTCTGATCACAAAGGGAGAAGCAGAAGGCATTTTTGGCATCTGCCGCAACGTAAGCATAGAGGGTGAGCCCCAACCACTGGATGAAGGGCGACGTTCCGCGGCGGAGGCGACATTCAAGAAGTTGAGCGCCGATGGATACCGGACGCTCGGGGTTGCAGTCCTGAATGTGGACAAGCGGAAAGCCTATACTCCGGCAGATGAGCGGGATATGACGCTGGTCGGATTCGCGGCCTTCCTGGACCCGCCCAAAGGGGGCATTCATTCCGTTCTGGAGGCGTTGAAAGAAAATGGCGTCGCCGTGGTCATCATGACCGGTGACAACCAATATGTGACGCAAAAGGTCGCGCGCGATGTAGGACTTCCGGCAGACCGTATTCTCACCGGAATCGAGGTTGATAAACTGGATGACGCCGCACTGGCTTATCAGGCCGAGAATGGAGCCATATTTGCCAGGGTATCTCCAGAACAGAAGAACCGGGTCATCCTCGCTCTCAAGTCCCGTGGACACGTCGTCGGGTACATGGGGGATGGCATCAATGATGCTCCCTCGCTGCATACGGCGGATGTCGGCATCTCGGTAATGAACGGGGTGGATGTCGCCAAAGATGCGGCAAAAATCATCCTGCTGGAGAAAGATCTTGCTGTCTTGAACGACGGGGTAATCGAAGGCAGGCGTTGCTTCGCCAATATCATGAAGTACATCATCATGGGAACCAGTTCGAACTTTGGGAATATGTTCAGCATGGCCGCGGCGTCACTCTTCCTGCCCTTCCTTCCCATGCTCCCGACGCAGATCCTGCTGAATAATTTTTTGTATGACATCTCGCAGACCAGTATTCCCACCGACAACGTCGATTCCGCGCTTCTGCACCGTCCCAAACGGTGGCAGATCTCGTTTATTCGCCAGTTCATGATGATCATCGGTCCCATCAGTTCTGTCTATGATTTCCTCACGTTCGGGGCGCTGCTCTGGCTGTTCCAAGCGGCCACGAACGCTCCGCTATTCCATACCGGATGGTTCGTGGAATCCCTCGCGACGCAGACGCTGGTTGTGTTTGTGATCCGCACCGCGGGCAACCCGCTCAAAAGTCGTCCCAGCCGGCCTTTGCTCATTTCTGTGCTGGCGGTTGTCGGTGTGGGCATTGGTTTCCCTTATACGCCGCTCGGCAACCTCCTGGGATTCGTTCCGCTGCCGCTGCCGCTTTTGGGGTTCATCGCATTGCTTGCCGTGACGTACCTGATTCTGGTGCAGGCTGTGAAGTCCTGGTTTTACCGCAAGCACGCGCTGCTTTGAAGCCTGTTGAACCCCCTGTCCGGCAAACATGGACAGGCATGACCTCATTTGACCTGATTTGGGACAGTACTAGGCATGTTCCCTGCCGGAACTAGGCCCTTGCCCAGTATACATTCCACTCCATCACTGCTAATTTTACTCATGATTATTGGAAGACTTGGCCGGCATGGGCTCTCCTGTGTGTTTGAGTCTCAGGCTTGTTTCCGAGTACGTATGCTAGATCCGGGTGACACTCTTCGTTAAATCCTGACGATGTGTTCATTTCTTTTGGTCATGTTTTTCCGGACAGGAGGAAGTGCATTCGTTGCATTTTACAATTCAGTCGTAGTCAGGAGGACGGGATGGAGATCAAAAAGGATCAGCTTGTGGATTGGGAATCCGTGCTTAACGGCATTTTCCGAGAGAAAACCTTGATCGAATGCGGTGCAGACCGCAATATTTACCGTCAAGGACAGCCTGCAGACTCAGTATTCTACCTGCGGAAGGGCAAGGTTAAACTTTTGGTTACATCCCAAGAGGGAAAAGAAGCGATCGTGGCCATCCTAAGTGCCGGTGAGTTTTTCGGTGAGGGGTGCCTTGCAGGTCAAACCTTGCGCATGTCAACGGCCGTTGCCATGACAAACTGCACCCTCGACAAAATAGAAAAATCTCTGATGGTGCTTAAGCTCCACGAGCAACATGCAATCTCGGAGCTGTTTATCAAGCACCTTATGTCGCGCAACATCCAATTTGAATCGGATCTTATAGACCAGCTTTTCAACTCGAGCGAGAAGCGTCTGGCGCGGATTCTCCTCCTGCTTTCTCACTTTGGCAAGGAAAGCAGGTCCGAGCCCATAGTTCCCGCGGTAAACCAGGAAACCCTGGCGCAGATGGTAGGAACAACCCGGTCGCGGATCAGTCATTTTATGAACAGGTTCCGCGAGCATGGTTTTATCGAGTACGACGCGACCAGACTGACCGTTAAGAGCGGCCTTCTAAACGTGGTACTGCACGACTGAAGGTTGGAGGAAAAGATACGGCCATGGCCAAAAAATCCAAACCCCCGATCAATGGAATCCCAAAATGCCCGACTGGGATACAAGGCTTAGACGAGGTCACATTTGGCGGCCTGCCGCGAGGGAGGACGACTCTGGTCTGTGGAGGCGCAGGCTGCGGAAAAACACTGCTAGGCATGGAATTTCTCATGCGCGGGGTAATTAAGTATGGCGAGCCAGGGGTCTGCCTTTCATTTGAGGAAAGTGCGGAGGAACTCGCCCAAAACATGCGGTCGCTGGGCTTCGACGTCCATGCGCTCGTGGCACAGAAAAAGTTGGTCATCGACTACGTGCATATCGAGCGCAGCCTGGTTGAGGAAGCAGGCGAGTATGACCTGGAGGCGTTATTCCTCAGGCTGGGACAAGCCATTGACGCCATCGGAGCGAAGCGGGTGATGCTCGACAGCATCGAGTCGCTGTTTGCGAGCCTCACAAACGAGGCAATTCTCCGCTCGGAACTCCGGCGTTTGTTCCGCTGGCTTAAAAACAGGAAGCTCACTTGCGTGGTTACCGGTGAGCGCGGCGAAGGCAAACTGACTCGTCATGGGTTGGAAGAGTACATTTCTGATTGCGTCATTCTGCTCGACCACCGGGTGTCGCAAGCGGTTTTTACCCGGCGTCTTCGCGTTGTCAAATACCGAGGTTCGACGCATGGCACGAACGACTATCCATTCCTCATCGACCGGGACGGCATTTCGGTTTTGCCGGTGACCTCGATCGACCTCAAGCATTCCGCTTCGCGCGAGCGGATTTCGACCGGCGTTCCCGCGCTGGACGACATGCTTGGCGGCCAAGGTTACTTCCGGGGAAGCAGCATCCTGATCTCCGGCACGGCGGGCACCGGGAAAACCAGCCTCGCCGCCCATTTTGTGGATGCCGCATGCGCGCGTGGAGAACGATGTGTCATGTTTTCTTTCGAAGAGTCGGCCGATCAGGTGGTGCGCAACATGTTGTCGATTGGCATCAATCTTGGCCGCTGGATCAACAGTGGCATGCTGCGGTTTCATGCCGCGCGGCCGACGGCGTTCGGTCTTGAAATGCACCTTGTCACAATGCACAAGATCATCGCGAACTTCGATCCTGGCATCGTTGTCGTGGACCCGGTGACCGGACTGATAGAATCCGGCACTGAGTCCGAGACCCGAAGCATGCTGCTGCGTCTCATCGACTCCCTGAAGCAAAAGCAGATCACGGCTTTGATGACGACATTGACCGGCGGAGCGGCGGCGCAGGAGCAATCTGAAGTGAATATCTCCTCGCTGGTGGATACCTGGCTCCTGCTGCGTGACATCGAGAGCGGCGGTGAGCGGAACCGGGGCCTCTACATCCTCAAGTCCAGGGGTGGAGCTCATTCCAACCAAATTCGTGAGTTCCTTTTGACCGATCGGGGGGTGGAACTTCGTAAGGTCTACCTCGGCGAGACTGGTCTACTTACCGGTTCTGCCCGTGTCGCCCGGGAGGCCAGCGACGCTTCGCAGGCCTTGCGCGCCGCACAGGATATCGAAGCCAGGCAGTGTGTACTCGATCGCAAGCGCAAGGCGATCGAGGCCCAGATTGATGTCCTCCGATTTGAGCTGCAGACCGAAGAGGAAGAATCGAGGCGGCTCATCGCACAGCAACAATTGGAGTTAAATAAGAGGGCGCAGGACCAGCTCGAAATGGCCAGGAGCCGGAAGCTCAACGAGGGAATTCGGTTCGGGAACACCAAAAGCGCAGGAAGGAATGAGGACCGGAGATGAAAAAATCAGCCGCACGTGCAGTCCCGAAACGGAAAATCCTCAAGAAACAAAAATGGGAGTTGAGGCTCTACGTCGCCGGACAAACGGCAAAATCGTTGCAGGCGTTCGTCAATCTACAGAGGATCTGCGATGAATACCTTAAAGGCGAGTTTCAAATTGAAGTGATTGACTTGATGAAGAATCCGGAACTGGCTAAAGGAGAGCAGATTTTTGCACTTCCGACGCTCGTGCGGAAGCTTCCGGAGCCAGTCCGAAAAATCATTGGGAATCTATCGAATACCGAGCGTGTACTGGTCGGTCTCGATCTGCGACCGCGTACCGGAGGAATGGCATGAAATCGAAAAAAGGAAAAATTCCCAATGAGTTGAAAGCTTTTGAGCAAGCTTCATCACGACGGCCTACCACGGAACGTCACATTCTATCGCTGTTTGTGAGCGGCAGCAGTCCAAGATCGATCCGCGCAATACAGAATATCCGGAGCCTATGTGAAGAGAAGTTGCATGGATGCTACAAACTCCATGTGATTGACATCTATCAGCATCCTGAGCAGGTCGTTCGGGAGCAGATCATTGTTACACCGACGCTGATAAAAATGCGGCCACTCCCGCTGCGCACGGTCATTGGCGATCTGTCGAATGAAGATCGTTTGATCTCCGCTCTGGGTATTGCCGCAGCGAACTATGCGTATTAGAAGCTATACTGCAGGAAGGGATCGCATGCCAAGAACGCTTCGGGAGCGCCTCGATGCAGCCGAAGATACCCTGCGGGCCCTGCGAGGTGGAGAAGTCGACGCGATTGTGATCGCGGATCCCGCCGGTGATCGAGTCTACATGCTGAAAGGAGCTGATGAAGCCTACCGGCTCATTGTTCAAAACATGGCGGAAGGTGCTTTGACCATTTCGCCGGCCGGCTTGATCTTGTTCTGCAACGAGGAATTGGCACGCATTCTTGCCATACCGCACGAGGAGTTGATTGGTTCCGCTCTGTCCGATTTTATTTTTCCGGAAGATGCCCCACTTTTTTGGACTCTTCTGGAGGACAAGTCCCAATCCAGCATAAAGGGTGAGGTGCGGTTGAAAACGCCCGGTGATAGGCTGATTTCCGTATCCCTTTCTGTTAGCAGGCTGAATATCGATGGTATCAAATGCTACTGCATCATTCTATCGGATCTTACCGAACGGAAGCGAAATGAGGAGGTCCTTCATGCGCTTTCCGCGCGCTTGCTTCAATTGCAGGATAATGACAGGCGGCACATCGCGCATCGGCTCCATAACGCCGCCTTCCAACGGCTTGCTTCCGTCGAGTTCGGTCTCACGACTGTTAAAAAAGTGTCGGCCCGGTTGTCGGCGGATGCCCAACGGATCCTCTCCGAAAGTCTAGTTCAGATTGGTGAATGCTGCCGCGATCTTGCCGATCTGGCCTACCTGATTCAACCTCCCTTGCTGGAAGAGCAGGGATTGGAGCCCGCGCTCCGAGCCTTCGCCGCGGATCATAATCGGAGGATGGGGACACAAATCAGCCTCACCTTTCCCCCCAGGCCGGGCAGGTTCCCCGCCGAGGTAGAAACTACCTTGTTCAGAATCGCAGAGGAAGCCATCTCGAACATTGACCGCCACGCGGGCTCCTGCACGGCTGAAATTCGTTTTCGGAGGGAGCGCGGCAAGCTTCGATTCGAGATTGCAGACCACGGCCGCGGCATATCCCCCGAAATTCTGAAACGGGTGAACAAGGGCACGGGAATGTCTGGCGTCGGAATCGCCGGAATGCGGGAGCGCATCAGGTCGCTGGGTGGTTCTATGCAAATCGATTCCAAGCTCAGCGGCACCACCGTGAGAGTAATTTTGCCGTTTCATCCCAAGAGCTCGAAGGTCGAAAAGCATTCCGGGTCCAGCCGATCAGGCTATCCTCTCCGCAAAAAGCGAACGGCAAAGGCCTCTTGACCATCAGCGGACTGAGTTGTCTGCCCCTTTTGATTGCCCACCAATACAAAGCTGGATTGACGGGGGAGAGCATCGGGATGCATAATCATCAAGGCTCCACGAAGGGCAAGGTACTCCCGCGCATCCCACGCGACTGAGGAAAGTCATGGGAAAGTCTAAAAAAGCGTCGTTCCGGCGGCCCAACCCTGGCCGCACCTTGGCTGCAATTGAGGCACAGGGTACGGACGTGATGCCTGCCATGGGAATCCAGGATGGCCCGGCACAGGCAACGGTTCATGCCTCAGAGGACGATCTGCCCTCTCCAGACACCTTCCCTGTCGTTGCGGTCGGCGCCTCCGCCGGCGGTTTTGAAGCATTCAAAGGGCTCCTGCAGCACCTTCCCGCCGATACCGGAATGACATTCGTTTTTGTTCAACACCTTTCCCCTCAGCATGCCAGCATGCTCCCTTCGCTTTTGTCGAGGGAAACGCCCATGCCTGTGATAGAGGTTCAACAGGGCATGTTGGTGGAGCCTGACCATATTTATATCATCCCGCCCAATACCCGGATGAGCGTCGAATCGGGAGTCCTGAAACTCGAGCCTCGCCCGGAAGAGCGTGGTGCCCCTAGACCAATTGATCATTTCTTTTGCTCGCTTGCGGCGGACCGGAAGGGAGCTGCGATCGGTGTGATCCTTTCAGGGGCGGACTCTGACGGCGCTTTGGGCCTTCAGGCGATCCGGGAGGAGGGCGGCATTGCGATTGTCCAAAGCGAAAGTTCGGCCAAATATCCAGAGATGCCTCGAGCCGCTCTGTCGGCCGGAATGGTTGACCTTGTCCTATCCCCGGCAGAGATGGGAAGCGCCTTGGGGAGGATCGCAAAAAGCAATGCGATGATGGGAACCGATCCAATGGGTGACGGCGAGAGTGGGCGCAGGGATGACGCTCAACTGAACCGGATACTTGCCCTCGTGCGGGCTTCTACCGGGGTCGATTTTCGCGGGTACAAGCTCGGGACCCTCCGGCGACGCATCTCTCGCCGCATCGCACTGGAAAGCCATCATGATCTGGCTGTCTACCAGTCCAACCTGGAGTCGAACCCGTCGGAACTGCACGCATTGTATGAAGACATTCTCATTGGCGTCACTGGATTCTTTCGGGATCCCGACACATTTCAAGTGCTGCAAAACGACCTAATCCCGAAGCTGTTGAATGAGCGAAAAAACAGCTTGCCGCTGCGCGTGTGGGTTCCGGGTTGTTCGACGGGCGAGGAAGTCTATTCGATTGCGATGTGCCTGGTCGAGTCACTTTCAGCCTCGCCCCATCCGGTTCCCATTCAGATATTCGGCACAGACCTGAGCGAGCGGGGTATTGCGACCGCGCGTGCAGCCACGTACCCAGAGAACCGTATCGACAAACTTTCAGCGGAACGTAAATCGCGCTTTTTCAAGCGGGTTGACAACGGCTATCAGATCGTTAAACCGCTGCGTGAGTTGTGCGTTTTTGCCCGCCAGAACCTGGTCGCAGATCCTCCATTTTCCAGGCTCGATCTGATCAGCTGCAGGAATGTTCTGATTTACCTGGGTTCCGAATTGCAGCGCAAAGCAATAGCGACGTTTCACTTCGCCCTGCGGCCCGGCGGCTACCTTATTTTGGGCCGGTCGGAGAGCCTGCGTCAAATTCCGGACCTCTTTTCAATCGTTGAAAACCAGCATAGATTTTACCTCAGAAAATCCGCTGCTGATCCCGGAAATTTGGATTTGATTCGCAAGGGATTCGCGAGCGACAAGGCAGGAAAGGTGGTGTTTCCGGCATCTTCCTCCCAGCGGAGTATGCCGGAGCTTGAGAGAGCAGCCGAGCGGCTTGTCCTGGCTGAATACGGTCCAGCCTGGGTGATCGTGAACGATAAATTCGAAGTCATTCTGTCTCACGGGGATACAAGTCCCTACTTAAAGCTTGCTCCGGGACTGGCCACATTGTCGCTCATGAAAATGACGCGAGAAGGAATTCGAAGCGAGCTGATGAGATTGCTGGCCAAAGCAAAGCGCGACGACGATCCGGTCCAATCGGGCGTTTGCAGGGAGATTACCGGCGAAAAGTTAAGAATCGTGCGGCTCGAGGTGCGGCGCATGACCAATCCGGCGGGTCAGGGGAGCAGTTATATAGTTTTATTCTTCGCTCCGGTGCACGACCCGGCCGAGCCAGTTGCCCGATCGCGACGCGCCCGGGGAATGCGCCGTGAACCCAAGGCTGCTTTGGTGGATCTGGAGCGGCTCAACCAGGAACTTGAAGCGACCAGCCGGCTTATGCAGTCCATAATCGACGAACGCGATTCGGCATCCCAGGATCTCGTCTCGGCCAATGAAGAGATACAGTCGAGCAACGAGGAGCTGCAAAGCATCAATGAGGAGCTGGAGACCTCGAAGGAAGAGCTGCAGTCAAGCAACGAGGAGCTGATTACCCTAAACGAGGAATTGCTGAACCGCAACCGGGACCTTACTCGCCTGGGCGACGACCTGTCCAATCTTCTGAGCAGTACGACGATACCCATCCTTATGCTCGATGAGGAAACCCGTATCCGGCGGGTGACAGAAACCGCCCGGGAGTTTTTCAACATCCGGCCGGCGGACCTCGGCCGGCCGGTCGGGGACATCCGAACAGCCCTGAATATCGAGAGTCTGGAGCCCTATGCGCGGCGCGTCATGCAGAGCCTGGGAGCGGAAGAGATCGAACTGCAGGACCGCAAAGGACATTGGCATTTGTTGCGCATCCGTCCTTATCGCACTTCCAGTAACCGGATTGAGGGCACTGTCGTGACATTGATCGATATCGACCAGATACGGCGAGCGAGGGACTTCGCCGAGTTGATCATCGAATCGGTCCAAAGCCCGCTCTTGCTGCTGGGGAGCGACTTCCACGTCAAGATAGCGAATCACGCCTTCCGTAAAATGTACGGCCTGAAGGCGGTGGAAATCAAAAGCAGGCTCCTGTTTGAAATCTGCGGGGGAGCGTGGGACCTGCCGCAGCTCCGAAAAGCTCTGGCACGACTCTTGACGATCCAGGACGCGGTTGAATCGCTTGAGATCGAGCAGGAGTCGGCCGGGCCCGAGACGAAAGTACTTCTGATCAATGCACGCCGGGTCCAGCCCGACGGGGAAAATCAGGTGCTCGTCGCGGTGGAGGATGTTACCACTCAAAAACGGAGAGAGGAATTCCTGATTGGTGAACAGGAAAAACTAAAAACCAGCGTTGAGTCTGGTGAAGTGGCTTTGCACGAGAGTGAGGCCGCTCTGCTTCAGAGTCGTAACGAATTACGCGCCTTGTCGGCAGATTTGCTGAACTCGCAGGGAGACGAGCGCCGGCGTATATCCAGGGAATTGCATGATGATTTGAGCCAAAAACTGGCCAAACTGCAATTCGACCTCGAGAGATTCGCCCAGCATCCTCCCTCCGACCTGAAGGAAATAAGGAAAAGGCTGCGGGCTTGCTGCGAGGCGGTCGAAGGGCTTTCTAACGACATCCGCAGAATCGCTTATGAACTCCATCCGGCGGCACTCGAACACCTGGGCCTCAAGGTCGCATTGAGCGCCTACATCCGGGATTTTTCCAAACGCGAGAAAATCCCGGTAGTATTTACTGCCCGCAAGGTGCCGTCTCGAATACCACTCGAAATCAGCACCGCCCTCTACCGGATCGTCCAGGAGGCCTTGCGAAACATCGTGAAACATGCGGGGAAGGCTACGGGCAAAATCAGCCTGAATGGGGATCGGAAACAGATCGTTCTGATCATTCAGGATAATGGAATTGGTTTTGAAATACATCCGTCCTATCGCCGGGGCGGGTTGGGCTTGGTTAGCATGCAGGAACGCGTGCGACTCATTCATGGCCGTTTCGTATTAGAAAGCCTGCCCGGACGGGGTGTGACCATCAATATCCAGGTGCCCCTGAGCCCACAAGGAGCTTAAATGAGACCGCGGCTGCTACTCGCAGATGATCACACTCTGATGCTCGACGGCATCAGGCTCATGCTCGAACCGGAATTTGACCTTGTGGGCAGCGTGGAGGATGGCCATGCGCTTTTAGCCGCGGCGAAAAAACTAAAGCCCGATGTGATCCTGCTCGACATTTCAATGCCGGTTCTGAATGGATTCAGCGCAGCGCGCCGGCTCAGAAAGCTTCTGCCCTCCACCAAGCTGATTTTTCTTACCATGCACTCGGACCCCGACTATGTAAAGGAAGCATTCCAGCTGGGCGCCATGGGATACCTCTTGAAGCGATCGGCAGCATCCGAGTTGCTCGACGCCATCCGTGTGGTATTGAGGGGAAACCATTACGTAAGTCCGCTGGTGACGCGCAATGCTTTGGATTTATTGGTTTCGACCTCCAAACCGGCAGCCAAAAAAACCGAAGTCCTGACCCAACGCCAACGGGAGATTCTACAAATGGTGGCCGAAGGCCAATCGCGCAAGGAAATTGCAGCCAGGCTGAACATCTCGGTCAAGACTGTCGAGTTCCATAAAGCAGCGATTATGCGGGTGCTCGATATTCACACAGGCGCAGATTTCACGCGATACGCCATTGAACATCACATCATCACAGCCGAGCGATCATAGCGAGCCGGGTAAAAGAGTTTTATCCTCTCTGCCATGAATAAATCGGGGCCAACCGCATTTTTCTACATTGAAATGCAGGAGCCGCCAAGGATCGATCCTGTCCAACCTCCGGCTTGTTTTCCCCCGTCATGGTCCGGATGAGCATAATTGAACTGATCTGTGAGCACTACCGGACTGACACGCACTTCGCTCCCGCGTATATCTATAGCCGGGAAGTAATTTGATTCGTGTCGTCACCGAAAGGTGAATTCAACATAAAGGGAGAAATATGAAGACCTGCAAACTGGGAATAGGATTGCTCGTGTTAGTAGCACTCGCGACTCTTGTTGGATGCTCGACGTCCGCGGACTCACCTGATGTTGCCGGGAACATCCGCAAATCACTGGATACCGCCGGGCTCAAGGATGTTTCCGTAAGTCAGAACCGTGACAGAGGGGTAGTGACCTTGGGCGGACACGTCGCGGCTGAGGCGGACAAGGTTCGCGCCGAATCTCTAGCAAGGTCCATAACACCGGATCAGGTCATCGCGAATGAGATTGAAGTGATTCCTGCCGGGATCGAAAGTGATGCAAAAACGGTGAACTCCGATCTTGACATAGGGATTGAGAAAAATTTGGATGCAGCGCTTCTAACCAACAGTCTTCACAAGGGCGTGAAATTCAGTGTTAAGAATGCAGTGATCACGCTGAGCGGCGAGGTCAACTCCATGTCCGATCGGGCGCGGGCTGAAAAAGTTGCAGCGTCCGTTCCAAATGCGAAACAAGTTGTGAACGAGCTCCAGATTAAAAACCAAAAAGCCACATCGTCGAAGTGAGGGTGATGCCTCGGCAATTATTGGCTGAAAGCGCATCGGGGCGGAACGATGGGGTTTGGGTACCCGCTCCGATTGGTTCACCCAGCGAGCTGGTGGATTCATAAAAGGGAAAGCCATGAAAAGAGAAGTGGGTATTTGGATCGACCACCGGAAGACGGTCATAGTGAGTCTGGGCGACAACGGACAAACAACCAGCCTGATAGAATCAGGCATGGAGAAACATGTCCGGTTTTCCGGTGCGGCACAAGACGATTCGGCGGAGGATCAACTGGACTCCCGGTTTAGGGCGCATCTCAATAAGTATTATGACCGAGTCATAGCTTCTATTCGTGATGCAGGAGCCATCTTTATACTGGGTCCCGGCGAAGCGAAGGTAGAGTTCGAAAAACGGCTGACGAATGAATCTCTCGAGGACCGGGTCGTTGGAATTGAAACCACCGACAAGATGACCGATAGACAAATTGCAGCTCGAGTTCGATGCCAGTTCCCAAAACGAAAGCAAAAAGCATCCATACGAGGTGCAGCGGTTTGCCGGTGACCTTATGAAACACTCCGATCATTCGCAACACCGATCTATTCTGCTGAGCATTGCCCGGCGGGCGATGGTTGATAGAGGATTGCTCCCTGACTTTCCGCCTGAAGTGATGGAAGAACTCCATGAAATCAAGGGCCCCGCGGCGTCATCCGATGAATCCATCAGGGATCTCAGCTGTCTGATCTGGTGCTCCATAGACAATGATGACTCCCGCGATCTGGATCAGCTCACATCGGCCGAGGCTATCGCCGGCGGGGCCACAAAAATCCGGGTGGCCATCGCCGACGTGGATTCCGTGGTCAGGATGAAATCGGCGCTGGATGTTTATGCCCGCCACAACACTACCTCGGTGTATACGGGAGCTGCGATTTTTCCAATGCTCCCCGAGATCCTCTCTACAGATCTAACCTCTCTCAAATATCAATCGGACAGGCTGGCCGTCGTGGTTGAAATGGTAATTGCCGCGGATGGCTCGCTTCAGAATACCGATCTCTATCGGGCGACGGTCTGCAATCATTCAAAACTCGCCTATTCCAGTGTCGCTGGCTGGCTTGAAGGGAGCGGTCCCAAACCTCCAGCGATCAGTTTGGTCCGCGGCCTCGACGAGAATCTCCTTCTTCAGGATCGCGTCGCACAAAAGCTGAAGGATATCCGCCACATCCATGGTGCCTTGAATCTCGAAACCATGGAATCGCACCCGCTTTTTGACGGAGATCAACTCAAGGATGTCCTGCCTGACACCAAGAACAGGGCCAAAGATATTATCGAAGACTTCATGATTGCTGCGAATGGAGTCACCGCGCGTTATCTGGCAGCCAAAATGTTCCCGTCTATACGGCGCGTCGTACGCACACCCAAAAGATGGGACCGGATCGTCGAATTGGCTTCGCAGACCGGCTACACACTTCCCGAGGCGCCGGATTCAAAAGCACTGGGGCAGTTCCTGGCTTCCTCCAGGACCGCCGATCCACTTCGATTCCCGGATTTATCTCTGAGCGTTGTCAAGTTGATGGGTTCCGGTGAGTACGTCGTGGAACACCCGGGAGAGACTGCGACGGGGCACTTTGGTCTTGCCGTGAGGGATTATACTCACTCCACCGCGCCCAACCGCCGATTTCCCGACCTGGTGACGCAGCGTTTACTCAAAGCCGCCATAGCCGGAAACCGGCCTCCCTATGAAATGGCCGATTTGGAGGAATTGGCAAAGCATTGTACTGAGGCAGAGGATGCGGCGAAGAAGGTTGAACGTCAGGTCGAAAAATCCGCAGCCGCGCTCTTGCTCGAATCAAGGATCGGGGAACGATTCGACGCTTTGGTCACGGGTGCTTCGAGCAAGGGTACATGGGTGCGTATCCTGCAGCCGCCCATTGAAGGGAGACTCATGGGTGGCTTTGAAGGCCTGGATGTCGGTCACCGGCTCCGTGTGGAGTTGATTCGCACGGACGTCGAGCACGGATATATCGATTTTAAAAGAGCGGAGTAAGAAGGTCCATCGAGTGGGGCTTTCCATGCCTCGCTCATGGACCCTCTCATTCGCGGCTGATTTGGCTCTTCATTGGCGTCCTGTTCAGGGAACGACGCAGAGCCGCCCGTGGCTTTAGTGTTCAACGCATCAGGGGGATACATCGAAGGCGTCAAGCCAAATCCATCTTCCACGGGAAAGTCGATTTTTTTGGCCGGTGACTTCAATGGTTATCGTGTGGTTTCCTCGTACAAGCCCGCCAATATTAAAGGCCTTTGCCTGGGCGACATCCGATGAGGAGTAAGTGTCGACACGAATGGGGCTATTGTTATCGATGGATACATTGGCAATACCGGACCAGGCATCCGTGTAGCCGATCCATGAGATGCCTGTCCCTGTGAAAGACAGCGATGCGCGGGAGCCGGTATCCATGGCTAGTATCGCGCTGCCACCACTAAGAGCGGACATGCTTTTGCTATGCCAACTCCCGGATGAACTTACCGAAGGGACGTTTTGTTCAATGCGAGTCTTTGCAGCCGGCACAGGGACATTTTGAGATGATACCAGGAAGGCATCGATCCAGATCCATGAGCCCCCAGAATTCGTGGTGCCCGTAGCTTCTATGCTGAGAGTGTGGGAACTCTCGGACAGACCTGACTGCGTGTAAAGTATGGACTGGAACTTGGACGGGGAGGCAGAGGTATCCACGGTTCTTTGGAACTGGCCATCCAAATAAACATTGGCAATACCGGACCACTCATCCCGATAGCCGACCCAGGCCACGGCTGAACCATAAAAGGTAAGGGTAGCGCGGGCGCCGGTATCCATGGCAAGGTTTGCGCTTCCCCCGCTGTGGCCCGCCGAGGTGTTGGAGTACCACGGTCCACTGTAGATGATTGCCGGGTTGTCTTGCTCGAAGGAGGTTGCGGTCGATTGTCGCCCGGGGTCAGTCCCCGTGCCGGAGGAGACGGCGATAAAATAGACGTCGGAATACTCGGTCGGATAGCCCGCGGTCGCCTGAAGTCCGAAGTTGCTGTTATAAATCAGCCTGCTGCCATCGCGGCTTGCGGAGACATGCGGCTGGTAGTTGTAGCTATTGAATGGCCTGCTGCGGTGATGGGCAAGTCTGCGCACCTCAGTCCCATCCAGCTTGATTTGAAGAATTTCATTCGTGTAGACGGCCCACGAGGGGGTGGTGACAGGATCGCTCGGCGCATAGGTTTCTACGAATACCGAGCCGTTGCCGTCGGGCGCTGACACATGGACCGCCAGGCTCCAGTCGAGCGAAAGGAGGCATGACGGATGGGCGTCCGCCAGGCGGATTTTGACAATCCCGTTATTGCAGACAGGTGTAGGATCGGCGGCGTTGATCATAACCAGGATTTCTTCTCCGCTCGTATCGCGCGTCACATCCATGTGACCGCCGACACGGCTGACCTGCCGCAGAAAACTCATGTTCCGGTCGAAGAGCTCGATGCCGTTGTAACGCCCGCTGCCGGGTTGGAGCCATGTCACTGTGACGTTATTGTCGGGGGTCATGTAAACGCTGTCGAAGGCATTGCTGCCTGCATCGAAAAGCGGGCCTTTGGTGTCGCTGCTGATTTCGTACACGAATATGTACCGGTCATCTCCAACCAGGACAAAATGATTCCCATCGGATGAGATATCGGATTCGCCTTTTCCGCTAATCGATCCGTATTCGCCGAAGACATGCAGGGTGGCAATCTTATCGGTCGCCGTATTGTAGCTTCGCAATTCGTTGCCGCGGTGGTAGTAGAAGACATCGCGATCCGTTCGAGACCAGCGTGGCTCACTGGATGCGGATACCTCCAACGGGCAGTTTTTCAGAAAGGCACCCGTGCCATCATACAGACCGAAGTAGCTTTGAAAGACGAGCAGGATTTTCGAGTTATCCTGGTTGAATGAGCTCATGGTTGAGTATTCATCTGTAATGAACGTGAGCATCCCGCCGCGGTCAATATTGGGTTGGACAAGCGCGTTCGAGATGCGCTTGATGGAGGTTCCAAATGCAGGATCGACATAGGAAGCGCCTTCGGCCGGCGGCGCCAGGGTTTGGTATTGGGGCGGCAGGTAAATGTTTTTGTCGATGACCTGAGCCGGAGCGGAACTGCATGAAAGCAGGATGGTAAGCACTACTCCCATGATAGGGAGAGCAATTTTGACCAGTCGTGTGAGCATTGTTGTACTGACACGCGGCTGACCTTCCATGTATAAACCGTGTATCGCTCGGGAACGGCATTGTTGGTGATGGCGCCCGATCAAGTTGCACCGGCAACCGCTCGTCGAGGGCTGAAGGCAATGTCGTTTGTCAATGATGCGTTCGCGGATTGGTGGTGCGAATCCCGAAGTGGAGAGGCGTGAAGGCATGACTTGGCTTCCTTTCCGGGGCATACTTCGATTCCCCTTGGCGAGACGCGTGCTGCTGAAAAAACTGTGTGAGCATAATTGACCATGGATGTGAGCAGGATTGAACTGACGCGGACTTATCTCCAGGGTATAAAGAGTGTGCCCTCATAGAACAAGGTTGTATGTGACGGTTGTCACGCGAGGTGAAGGTAAGGTGGTTTTTTAAGGGCTTGCGATAGCTTTGCGTGCGGCTGAGCCGTGCAAAATCGTGGAATGCAAGTCCTAGTGCGGACACAGGCCATAACACTAGTGGCCTTCCTTTCCGAAGGCAGAGTTAGAGATTTGCGTCGAGACGCTTGCCTCCGGATGGCTGGCCAGCTCTTCGGAGTGGCTTGGGCTATCTATCTAACAGAGAGGAGGTTAAAGCAACCCAACGGCAGAGATCCCTCGCCCGCAGTCTGTATTCAGGACGAGAATCACTCATTGAAACCAGCGTGCTTCAATGCGACATGGTCAACGGATCTCCGAAGAATGAGCCTTGAATAGGCCGCTAGCTCACGGGAACAGGCAGCACACCATGGCGGACTGCTCCCTTCTGTAATCTATGCTGCCACTGGCGCAGTGGGTTCGGGAGGGGTCTATCCAGCCGCCTGTGTCGTTGCAGAAACCCACCAGGCATCGAATTAAGGGCTAAGGCTACCTATTCTGGAGATGGCGCCGCAAGCTTTAAAATTCCCTACAGTAAATAAAAAACACCTTAACCCGCAGACAGTACCAGCTTTGAAAGGCGAGAAGGCGCAAGGATTCAGGCCATCATCCGCCCAAAGGTATTCAAACCGTGGCAATTCCAAAGCCTTCGAAAAATCTCTTGAACAGCAGTTTTGGCGTACTTTGCTGTTCGCTTGCGGAGAAATGCCATGAGTTATGATGGCGCCGGGGGGTGGTCAGAGATGCAGGTCTATCAGGTTTTCGCGGATCGCATACTTGATAAGGTCGGTTTTGTTGTGGATGTCAAGCTTTCGCATCAGCCTGTATTTATGGGAGTCAATCGTCTTGATTTCAAGCCTGAGGCGGCTGGCCACCTCTTTGACCGTGCACCCTTCTGCGATCATGATCAGCACTTCTGTCTCGCGATTGGTCAGAGGATAATGTGCGGCGAGAAGGTTGCGCCCGGCGACTCGCCCGTGGGAGCCTCGGGACGGCGGGGGGAAAGCATTTTTCGGTAAATCCGGGTCCAGGTATATACTCTCCCGGGCAATGGCCTTCAAGGCGATGATCAGTTGGGCTGGGGGAACATCCTTGAGCATGTGAGCTGAGGCTCCGGCATCGAGGCAGCGTAAGACCAGTTCCTGTTCATCATGGGTTGTCAGTATAAGGATCTTTATCCGCTTGTTTGCCCGCTTGATGCGGCGTGTGGCCTCCAGCCCGCTGATCTCCGGCAAAGAAATGTCCAGAATTACCACTTCCGGATCAAGGTTGAGACTCATCTCAACCCCCTCCCGCCCATTTTTTGCCTCGCCCACCACTTCGATCGAAGGATCTTTACGCAAGACCGCCTTGATCCCCTCCCGGAAAAGCGGGTAGTCCTCGCAAATCAGAACTCGGGTTCGTTTTTTTACTCCACCCATACTGCCTGCTCCCTGCGTCACTCCAAGTGCATCATCGGGCTTATCGCTGCGTTTCACTCTTCTGCGTGCCTGCCCCCAACATGGATCTGGCGGATGGGAAAACCTTGGTTTGGACGCGCCCAAGGCTGTCCAGTTTTCGTCCCATCTCCAGACGGACCGATGAAAGAACTTCCGGATTTTGTTCCCATCTGTAGGTACTGGAAACCAGCCTATCGGCTTGATCGTCTGCATATCTCTGGAAACCCTGGTCCGACAGGAGTTTGAGGTATTCGTAATCCTCTAGGCCATCCCGGATAAGTTTCAGCCGGATGCTCTCGATCGGAATATCGTGCTTCCCGCCGATGCGGCTGATGCGGCCCGGATAAAATAGACTTCCGTCTCCATTTCCTCCATGCAGATAAAAATCCTGCCACGGGTCGCGCTTCTGCTCATAGGATTCGGTCATGCTGTAATATAGCTCCCCGCTGATTTTGTATTTCCAGGTCAACCACTCCATGATGCGGCTGGAAATTGCCGGCGCATCGATCGCGTAGCTTGGCCATCCCCGGAAGTATTCATCGGTTGAAGGTCCGCAGCCGTGGCTGGCACAGGATTGATACCACCAAAGCTTCTTGCCGCGTTTGAGTTCTTCCAGATATTCCTGGCGCGAAACCATGCTGGTGCAGAAATCCTCAAATCCGGGTTTTCTCTCGAAACAGTTGATCAAGGGAGTCCAGATATCGACCACATCTGCCAATTGCGCGGAGTAGGAAGTTGTAACGAGATTTGTCAGCCCGGGAAACGCGCGATGTACCAGCGTTCCGCGTGACGAAATCTTCGAGAAATCCTGTTTGGATGGCTCATCCCACAAATAAAAATAAAGCCTTTCGATCCATCCTTTTTTTATAAAATGGCGGCCCCATTCTTGAAGATAGAGAGTCTGAGCTGGAGATTTTTCCTTGTAGCCACCGATCCGGAGATCAACACTGGTCGCACGCGCGCCCGGAAGCGGATGCTCCTGAGTGAATACCGTTCCATCCAGGAATGGGCTCATTTCCTGGTCGTACTCAGTCCAATCCAGTTGAACGCCGCTTCGCCCTCTTAAAGTGCGCGGTGGGATCATGGATCCGGCATAGGTGCTGATGCGATGCAGGAGGGCCGCCTCGGTATAAAGCCGCGTTACCTCCAGCAAATCCTTATCGCGGGTATAGGCTCCACGATGTTGTTTGAGAATGCCGATTCCGCCGAGCCCGAAGGCCGTCTGGAGGCTGGACGTTGAGGGCAGGACGAAATCCCAGACGTGAACGGTCAATGGTATGCGTCCTTTTACCGATCCCTCCGAATAAATCGTAATGGAGCCCTGGTAATCGCCCGCTGCCTGATCGATCGGGACATATATTTCGATCCACAATGCCTGATTTTGTTGTGCCTTCAGCAGAAAGGGAAAAGCGCTCCTCCGTTCATGCCAATAACGGTCCACTTGCGGAATCAAGGGATCGGGCCAATAGCCTGACTCGCCTTCCACTGAGGATGGATGCTGGAGATTCAGGTACTCTTCTCGATAAATCGTGGCAGGGGTGCCGGGAATTGTGGATCCGTTTGCCGCGCGCAGAATCGAGACCGTCGCATCGACGCCTGAGAGATCGCCCCTCGCCGAGCGGAGGATGAGCTGAAACGATTCAAATTCATTGCGCGCAGCCCAAATCTCCGCATTCTGCGCGCTCTTTTGGAGAGGGGGATCTCCCGGGCGTACCTTGACCAGGGCCGTTGTGATCCAAAACTGAAGCGGCCCGGTTTCTGCGGCCTTTGTGAACGAGGCCGCAAAGGCCACGAAAACTATCAATCGTAGTATCCGCAAGATCATGGTGAGGTCTCAGGTTGTCTGAAGGGAACAGGCACGACTGCCTCCTAATCTGCGGGGCGGCGTGATGAAAGAACGCCTCAAAATATTCATACATCGGATCCCGAAACCCCTTTTGCCTCGACGGATCCTGTCGGGCCCCAAGCCCGCACCTGTCTACCGGGCGTTTTTTCAGTCTGCTCATCCGCAATGCCGGATACAATCCGGCTCATCTCTTCGACCTTTTTATCCCAGGACTCTTGATCCATGGAACGGGATATTGAAATTCGCGCACCCAGAATTCCCCTCTCGACCAGGGAATCCAGATGATGCAGGAATTCCTCATGGTTCCGTCCGATGAGGACATTCGGCCCCAGTATTTCCGCCTCCGGGATCGCCGTGGATACCACAGGAAGTCCTGCCGCGAGATATTCGCGCATTTTGAGCGGATTGGCAGCCAACGTCAGATCATTCACAACGAAGGGCAGAATCCCGAAATCCATTCCCTTGCAGTATGCGGGGAGATCTCCATACTCCCTACGGCCGATCAGGTGGACGTTCGGCATGTTTCTGACGCGCGAGATGTCCGTCTGGATCTTGCCAATCATCAGAAACGTCCACTTCGGCCGTGCCGAGGCGAGAAAGTGGATGAGCTCGAGATCCACCCAATCGGCAATGAGTCCGAAGAAACCGACCACGGGGTGGGGAAGGGCGGCCACTTCGGACGGCACCTCTGTTTTCAGGCTGCATGCCTGGCGGAAATGTTCGACATCCACCCCATGGGTAACGATGAATGTTTTGGGATTGTAAATCTTCTTGGCTTTATAAAGCAGCATGGAGGAAACGATGACGACATCCGCCTTCGCCATGAGATTCTTTTCCATTTGCAGAATGGCGGCTTTCCGAGATCCGCTGAACTCCGAGTATTCATCCACACATTGATACACAATCAGGCTCTCTCCCAACCTCCCTACGATGTCAGCCGAAGTGGGGAGAAAGGTCCACGTGATCGGATGGGCGAAGCCAAGTCGCGCCGATATGAGACGCACATGCCAGGTGAGAATGCTTTGATTGATCCTGCGAGCGATGGCGCTGCCGTGGAATGGAATAACCAGAGGCGAGAGCACGAAAATCCGATCCTCCACCTGCCTGAATCCCGAGGCGAACTGACGCAGCTTTCGGGTTACGCGTTTCAAGTCGTGCAGAGAGGGTTCCGGATTCCTATTTCCGATCGAATTGACCCAGAGAACCCGGTTGTGCCGGGCAAGGCGCCTCATGATATGCTTCTTGCTCAGCGGATCTCCATTCCAATCATTGCTGAAACAAATGATGTCCCGGCCGGAAATCATGATTTGTCTACCCTCTTCTTTCGGAGGCCATTCTTCCAAAGCCATCCGGAGAATGACCCCTGACAAAAATGCGATACCAGAACTCGAAGATTAGAAGGGTCCAAACATCCTGATGCCTTCCGGCGACCTTCGCTTCATTCTCGGACACGATCATTTCGAGCGCGGAATGGTTGAAAAACTGTCTGCAAGCCGAACCGGGGCACAGCAACGCGTCGCGCACGAGGTCCCTTAATTGTGTGCGAAGCCAGAATTCGGTCGGAACCGGAAATCCCTTTTTGGGTCGTCTCAAAATGGAGTCTGGGAGCACGTCTACCATGGCGCGGCGGAGCAGGTACTTTCCTTGACCATGACGGATTTTGAGCGTTTGCGGTAAAGTGAAGGCAAACTCGACCAGCCGGTGATCCAGAAAGGGCACTCGCAGCTCCACTCCGGTCGCCATCGTCATTTTGTCGGCCTTCATCAAAAGGTTATCAGGCAGCCAGATCTTGATATCCTGATAGAGCATGCGGTTCAGCGGTGTTGCGTCTTCCGAACTCCCGCACGAGGAATACAGGTCGCGAAGCAGGGAATCGTCAGATCCCGGCAGCAGTTGAGCCTTGGTTTCCGGCAAGAGTCCCCGCGACACCCCGGTGTATCTATCTTCGGGATCCAGGCCGGCAAGCAACATATAATTGCGCAATCTGAGGCCTGGGGCATAGGGCGCCAGCCCGGCAGTGAACCAGGCCAAAGTGGAGAACCGTCGGCTCAGGTTTTCGAGAGCCAACATTTTCCGATAAATGCCGTAGCCTGCGAGGATTTCGTCAGCCCCCTCTCCAGATAGCACGACCGTGATGTGTTCGCGGGCGAGTTTGGAGAGGAAATACAGCGGAATGCAGCTTGGATCGGCCAGGGGTTCGTCGAGATGCCAGACGAGTTTGGGGATCGCATTCTCGAAATCCTTCGAATTCAGGTGGTACTCGTGATGTTGTGCGTTAAATGCGGCTCGCGGCCTGTCGGGCATAGACAAGTTCATTCGATTCCTGCTCCTCACGAGTGCCAGCCTCGTAGCCGATGCTGAATGAACGCGGCGGCTCACCCCTGCCTTCTTTTCTCATGAGGGCAAGGATCGCACTTGAATCGATCCCGCCGCTCAGAAACACACCCAGGGGTACCTCGGAAATGAGCCTTAGCCGGACGCTTTCTTCAAGCAATATTTCGAAGCGCGACAGGCACTCTTCGTCGCCCGTGGCTGTCTCTCCTTCCATCCCGATATCCCAATAACGCCGTGAGTGGACCCCCTCTGGATCAACCACCAGAATATGCCCCGGCTGAAGCTTAAGGATCCCTTTGAACATCGTTTTGGGTCCTGGGACGTAGCGCAGTGAGAGGTAAAGATCCAGCGCTTCCGGGTCAACCTCGACGCGGATCTGCGAAATCTGAAGCAAAGCCTTGATCTCCGAAGCAAAGGCGAATATCCCCTTTCCTTCCCAATAGTAAACGGGTTTCAGCCCCAGCCGGTCGCGCGCTAATACCAGGCGGCGCCGCCGGCTGTCCCAGATGGCGATGGCAAACATGCCCCGCAGCTGTTCGACGAAGTCACAACCATATTCCTCATAGGCATGTATGATTGTCTCCGTGTCTGACCGGGTTCTGAAAAATATGCCCACGAGCTGCGAGATCTTTGCCGAGGTCAGCATAGTTGTATATCTCGCCGTTAAAGACGACGACCGCGGATCGGTCTTCATTGAAAATCGGCTGCTTCCCCCCTTCGAGGTCAATGATGCTAAGTCGACGGTGACCCAGACCAGCATGCCGATCCAAAAAATAGCCGCTATCGTCAGGCCCGCGATGATCCAGCGTCGAGGACATTCTCCTCAACAAACCTCTCATCGACCGGGTTGGACCTATCAAATTGAATGATCCCGCAGATTCCGCACATGGCTTTTGTCCGTGATGCCCGATCCCTGATCGTGACGGCTCGATTGCATCATGCTATCCGAGAGGTACGGGAGGGGTTCTCGAGTATCGAAAATAGTCCTGCTGTTGGCGCTCAGGTGTTTGGCCTCAAGCGCAAGGAATTGATCCGAGGAGTTATCGACGGTCCGGATCCAGAAGAATTCACCCGCCATCTTGAAGCCAGCTACGGTCACTTCCCCGCCATCGGGGTTGACAACGAAAAGGTCCGTGCGAGGCCCTCGGGCGATGGAGCAGGCGACGGCAGGTGCGCCTTCCGGTTCGAGCCTTCTCATGGTGGCCACGCTGCTTAATTCAGATGATGGTGCGGAGGGCAGGATCGCCGTGATCAAGGCTGCCGGCGCCGCGCCGCAAAACGAAGCATTCAAGACGGGGGCAGGAGTCTTTCGTCCATATCGGTCCGAGGACCATCCTTGAATCGGGTTATCGGCGCCTTTGATGATCTGGGTATCCATGGGCCTTCCAGCGAAAAGAGCGAGGTCCAGTGCAACCTCACCCGAATAGACCGCCAGGTGGACGCCCCCATCATCGTTACCATTGCGGACGTGTAACCGCACTTCAGGTGAAAAATGAAGATTTTTCTCGAAACGGTGCTCCCCCTTGCCATGGAAGCTGTCAATTAGAACCCAATATTCGGGTTTGAGGAAAAGAAGGCGCCTGCGGTGTATCACGCCTTCCGGCAATCGGGTGTACCCGTTATGTTCCCCCCCGACACATTCTATCTGTGGAAGAATGATCTCTCCCAGGATTCGAGTGGATGACTTCCACTTCCAGCGGAAGGAAGAATCCGTCTCCGACTGCGCTATTCGGTCGATGGATATGGTGTTGTGAGCACTCGTCGATCGGAAAAAGTCACGCCATCTCGGATCGCCGTTGTAAATAAAGGTCCCAGGATCCACAAGCAGGTCCTTACCGGCTGACCACAGCGTGAAGGACAGGGCATCGGCGTGTCCATGCCCGCCGCCAATTTTGCCCAGTCCGCCGCAGTCAAACACCAGGTGCGCGGCACCTTTGTCCCAAGCAGAGCGCTGTATAAAATATCCGGCGTTCGGGCAACTGAGGCTTGTCAATGCCGGCCTTCGGCTGGGAAGGCTCTCGAAATTGTGCCAACTGTCTTGGCCGAGCAACCAGAAGGATTCCTCCCGGAGAAAACCGGCGCTGCTTTTAAAGTCGGACCGACTGAAAAGGACGGCCCCGGTTGAAAGCGAATCGGAGAACGAGCCGTAATCACTCCGGGACAGCGCCAGGGCCCGTCCCCCGTCATCATCGCCCAATAGAGGCAGCGTGTCGTCGGGGCGGGTAAGGTGCATCACGAAATCAATCATCCGCTCTGTCTTTTCCCAAACGATTGCAGGAAGAGTCACCTGGTTGTGTTTAGCCAACGCGAGCGCCTGAAGATAAAAGTCGAGTGTGTAACAGTGATAGCAGGATGAGAGTTCGCTATGCACGCCGTCCCGGGATACCTGGCGGTCTATCTCAGCCGTTAATATTTCGTACCCCCTCCGCAGCCATTTGGACGCCTTCGGGTGCTCCTTGAAGACGATGCCCGCCACGAATAGAGCCGTGGCCTCTCCGATCAGATGAGTGTTGGGGCTGCTGTAGTTAGAGGGGTACCGATAAACATGTTCGATCTGAGCGAATAAGGATGTTCCGATCCGCCGCGCGATGGATTCCTGCAAAGCGTGGCTTGGCAGCAGGAAGAGGAGGCTCCAGGTCCAGGCGGTGCTTCTCAAGGATATTTCAAGGCAGGAGTGCCAATGGATCCCCATGAAAAGCGGATTCTGGTCGATCCAGCTTTCCATTTGGCTGACCGCTTCGATGGCGTATTTCTCATTGCCGGTGAGAAAAAATGCCTTCGCTAGGCGGGCGATATGTTGATGCCGATTCAACTCATGAATGGTTTTTGGATCCCCTGCCGGATGTTTCCGGACAGGCTCGTAATCGGCCCAGAAGTGCCTCTCCCAGGAATGGCCCGTGAGGGGATCTCTGTGCCAGTCGATGTCCCTGCCCAGGTGGAGCACTCCATAACCAAGAATGGAAACCTCATGGCGGCAAAGCCGATCCGCTTCCAGTGTTGCTGCCTTAATCCATTCGGGAGCCTGTTGCTCCAATAGACTGCGGATTTGCGTTTGAGAGTCTGCTTCAAAATAGAACCGTCGGGCAGGCCCGCCACGCAGGTAGTCAAGAAAGGAGAAATGTCCCGCGGATGTATCCGTTCCTGAAATCGGTTCGGGCTCCAGGGCTCGAGGCAGACTCCCGCATCCGCTATTCATTCCGATGAGTATGCTCAGACGATCAAGTTCGACTCGAAGCTTCTCCCGGAAACGTGAGGAAATCTCGCGTCCGGTCATAGCTTTTACACGTCTCCAATGCTTGAAGGCCGGCATCATCTTCTGGGCTCTTCCTTGCGACCTAAATGCCAATCGCCTATAGCTCGCAAAATCACAGCCGCCTTTTCCATGGAGGAGTCTTTGTTTTCATGGGCTTCCCTGCAATGTACGGTTGTATGTATCGATTAATCTCCGCGGCTTCACTTCGATCCGGCGCTTGGCGGCCACCGGTTTCTCCTGAATCAGACAAGCTTCGATGGCATCAGCCAGGGCGTCGGCATCCCCGTTCTTGAAAAGAACAGTCCCGGGCGGCCTGAGGCAGACATCACTGGCAATGACGGGGATGCCCAACGCGAGCGCTTCGCGTACCGAATTCGAATCTCCATCAGCCCTGGTAGCTCTCAAAAAAATATTCGAGCTGGCCATGACAGAAAGGCAGAGCGAGTGCGGTATCTCACCAAGCAGGAGGAAGGTGTCCTGAAGCCCACAAGCTGCGACTTGTTGTTTAGCCGACTCAAAATCCTCGCCGTCCCCAATGACCACCAGGCCGATGCCCGGTTGGGTGCGACGAAGTTCAAGGAAGGCGACTAGCAGGGTTTCAAAGCCATACTCCGGCCGGAATGAAAGAGTTGTGGATAACAACGGCGTGTGCAACAGGAGCCACTTCTTGAGGATATTTGGAGGCGAGACAGGCTGGCTGGAGTCTTCCATATAGGCCGGAACAATTTCGATCCGTTCCGAATCCACCCCGGAATTCTCCAAGGCGCCCCGTATTTCATGGCTTACGCAGATAATTCGTTGATACGGTTTGCAGGACAGTCGTGCCAGCAGCTTTCGATGTCTGCCACTCGCCACAAAACCGGGAGTCATCCCGGAGTGAATGGTCAGAAGTTTTGCAGGGGCGGCGTGACCTGCGATTCCACAGGCAAGCGCTATCAGCCAACCTTTGATCGTATGTCCGTTGATATGAACATGTGGCATCCAACCTTGTCCGGCATAATGGAATACTTTTCGAACCAATTCCCATCCTCCATTTATCCGGATATAGCGGTCGCTTTGAGGCACGCAGCGGTCGATGCGAAGCACACGGCATTCAATGCCATCGCGCAGGAGCTCTTCGCGGGCCAGCTCCACATGGACCGAGATCCCCCCGTAGGGAGGCGGATAAGGACCAATCAAAAGTACCTTCATAGGGCGGTGAGTTTCCTTCTTGAAGAATCCTTTATTCCGCAATCGAACCGTCCAAAAGAGGCCATTTGAATCCCTTCGACCGATATTCCAGGGTTCGGGTCATTCCACATAAATGGTGTCATTTTGGTTTAGATAAAAGATCCCCGTGCCCGGATCCTCCAGGAGTTTTTTGATGTTCAATTTGAATCTTTGGGTGCCAGAGGCCGTCGTGCGGATGACAATTACGCTATTACGCTTGGCATATTCGTTAAACCCGCCGGCGAGGGCAATCGCATCGAGCACGCTCACCTTCGTGTATATCTTGTACACGTCGGGCTTGCGGACATTGCCCAAAACCGAAATTCTGGGCGCATTGACCTCTTTGAGAATGATGGTTACCTTCGGCTCGGCCAGGAATTTGCGGAGATGGACTGAGACCTCCTGCTGGAGTTCGGCAACGGTTTTGTTTTGCGCTTCGAATTCGCTGAGAAGTGGAAGCGATATTTTCCCATCCGGCCTGACCACAGCCGTGATGGTGAGGTCAGGCTCCTTCCACACAAAGACCTCGATCACATCTCCGGGACCGAGTCGATATTCGATGTCCCCGAAGGTGTTCGTCTGCGCCATGGGCTTTTTTTCTCCCGCCGGCGAGGCGGAATCCGGGGCAGCCAAAACGACCGCAATGATGAAGATTGCTATGCCCTTCATTGGACCTCCGAACTTTGCATTCGGGAATTCACGGCGTTGGGTGAGTTCGTGTGAGAATTCCCGGATAATCTCTGGTGCGGTTATCCATTTGCCATTTTTTAAGCTTGTTCAGCAAAGCCTTGTAGCAAATGCCGAGGCCGGCCGCCGCCTTTTTGCGGTTCCACTGGGTTCGCTCCAATGCGCTGAGCACGGCCGCTCTTTCGGCGTTTTCTGCGGCATTCGCCGACAGGGCTTTCAGCGATGGTAGCTCCTCTCCGTTCGTCTCCCCCGATAGCGCCTGGGGCTCAAACTCCGCGGCATTGAAATCGAGCTCCCCAAGGATCAGGTGGCGCTTGATCCGGTTTTCCAGCTCGCGGACATTTCCCGGCCAGCTATATTTTGAAAACGCGCGCATCAAGTCGCCGGGCAAATGTGTCACTTTGCTGTTGTAGCGTTCCCTGTATTTCTGGATAAAGTAGCCGCAATAAAGAGGGATGTCTTCCGGTCGTGCACGAAGGGGCGGGATATCGAGTTTTATCACATTGAGCCGGAAATAGAGATCGGGTCGGAACTCCCCCCGGGATACGGCCTCCTCGAGACGCATGTTCGTTGTGGCAAGGACTCTGGCCTCAACCTTGATAGTGCGCCGACCTCCGAGTCTGGAGTACTCACCGTCCTGCAAAACATGAAGGAATTTGGCTTGCATCAGAGGATCGAGCTCGCCGATTTCATCCAGCAGGATGGAACCGGAGCCGGCAAGTTCAAATTTTCCTGGCTTGTCGGACAGCGCTCCGGTAAACGCACCCCGATCATAGCCGAACATTTCCGACTCAATCAGATCCCGGGGAAGAGCCGCGCAATTGACTTTGATGAACGGCTTGGATCGCCGTTTGGATTGTGCGTGGATAAAGCGCGCCACAACCTCCTTGCCGACGCCGGATTCGCCAAGAATGAGCACGGGGACGTCCTGATCGGCCACGCGTCTGCCAATTTCCTTGATTCGAAGCATGCCTGCATTGGAAAAGAGAATATCTCTGTAATTTTCAAGCTGCTCCGGTTTCCAATCCGGATTCTGCGTTTCGTTTTCCTGGATTTTATTCTTGAGAGCGGTCTCAATGGTCAACCGCAATTCCTGGTCATCAAAGGGCCTGGTAAGGTAATCCGATGCCCCCATTCGCATCGCTTCAACTACGCTCCTCACCTGGCCGCCATCGGCCAGAACAATGACCAGGATCGATTGGACGATTTGCTTTGACAATGCCAGCGTTTCGAGGTCCGAAAGCCCTGACCTTGCCAAATCAAATAGAATCACATCGGGCGCATAACCCGACTTGAGATGCGCGACAGCTTCCTCCCCTGAGGACATTGCAGTTGCTTGGTAACCAATACCTGCCAGAAAGTCAGTAATGTGTCTTCGATTATCGGGGTCGTCATTTACAACCAAAATACTTCCTTTAGTTTTCAACGCCTTCTGCTCCACGCATTTCCTGATCGCATTCTGGGTTGCTTCCATCGTTGGATTGGGTTGCATATGATTCCCACTCGAAGGGCAGTTTTACTGATACTGGGGATTGGTGCAGTACAAAATTGATCATCTCTCTGTTCATAATAGACCACGGCTCTTTTCCTATCAGGACTTGCGGAAAATTCAGAAGGCCGCAAGGACTGCCAATAGCCAACATCGGACACTCATGCGGATGTGTTTGCACGCCAGGTGGAGACCAATGATGCGCGGCTCCGCTCCAGGCAGATCGCCATTCTGGAAAGGATGAGCAGTTTAGACCAAATGCTGGAGCCATAAGGCTCAGACCTCCGAGCGGTACTGAACTGACACAGCAGTTGTCCGGCTGTATAAAGTGAATGAGTGCCGGGTTACCCGGCTCAAGTTCGGTCTGGTCCCTGAGGAGGGGACACAGCATGAAACATGTTTTATATAAGATCCTTTGTGTCACCGTATTGCTCGGCGCATGTTTGTCCACGGCCCTGGCCCAAACGGCATCGACTGTGCGTCTCGAACAGGACAACCCGAGCATCACCTATGCCGGTTATTGGTACGGCAACAGCACAACAGCGCACAGCGGCGGTTCAGCTGCTCTGACGAACGCGCGTGGAGCCACTGCGAAGTTGAGCTTCACCGGCACCGGCGTCAAGTGGATCGGCGTGCTCGATCCCTGGTCCGGATTCGCGACCGTATTTGTCGATGGGACCATGTATTTGGTTGATTCGTACGGACAGGATACCCTCTACCAGAGACCAATTTTCTCGGTGCAGGGTTTGCCCGCTGGCCTGCACACACTTTCCATTGAGGTTACGCATACCAGGGACGGAAATGCCAAGGGCGCCTGGGTGTGGATCGATGCCTTCGAGATTTACGACGGGTCTGGAATTCCCGGCGGAGTTGCTGCTTTGCCGGGCCGCAGCGAGGAAAAAACCGCGGCTTCCCTTTATACCGGCACCTGGTTTTCGCATGTGCACCCGATGCACAGCGGCGGCACCGCGGGGTTGTCCATCGATCGTGGTTCGAATATCACAATCAGCTTTAGCGGGACGGGTATTAGCTGGATCGCGTACCGTGACGAATGGTCGGGTATCGCCAAGGTGATATTGGATGGGACCTCTGAAACGCAGGTGGACACTTTTGCCTCTCCGGCGATGGCTCAGGCAGTGGTTTATAAGGTTGCGAACCTACCACCGGGTATTCACTCACTGACAATTGAAGTCTTGGGAACCCATGGTCCTGCATCAAGCGGATCGTGGATCTGGGTGGATGCCTTTGACATAATCGGTCCGTAATCCGGCTGAAGCCCTTTGGGCCAGCTGCGTCCCAAGGACTCAGGCCGCGATTGGTTTCCCAAAGCACCACCTCAAAGAACGGGGGGGGGTCCGTTTCGGGCGGGCCTCCGGCTGCCCTATCCATCGCGCGAAGGGGAACCACCCTTTTAACGAAGTGATGCCGGCGCGCGACAGAATTAACCGCCCTCCAACCCTGTAAATGACTGTGCTTCACGGAGTCCGATCGAAACCTCGGGAAACTCGTGATTTTTTCTGCAGGGTGACATGAAATCGAAAACACGTGCGATCAGGCATTCCATTACGGAGGGGTCGAAGGAACCAAAAGGATCGATGCAGGATTTTTCCCACAATACCTTTCTCGGAACGGTGAGCAATGGATATTCCGGATCTCGATGGAGACAGGTTGAGAAAGCAAAATCATATCTGCAGGATTTTACAGCCCTGACTGCCTGCCCGTGGAACCTGCCGTCGGGGTATGCGAAATAGGGAGTTGCACCTCCGAGGCGGACCTTCAGCTCCGACTGGGACGAAATGAGTTCCCGCAAAATGTCTGTCATCGATTCATTCGTCAGGAGGGCATGGGAGGCAGTATGAGAGCCAATGGTAAATCCCGCTCGTTGCATTTCCTCGAGCATCTTCCAGGACAGGGGGCGGAGTCCATCAGGGATGGGGCTCTGTAATGGGGCCTCTGCCTCGCAGGCTGATATCAAGCGCCGGACATCCGCGAAGCAAAGGAGATCGAGAAGCTTGCCCGTCAATATGAAAAGACCTCGTGAAAATAGTTTCTGAAGCTCCATCTGCCTGTAATTCGGGATCCCGAGGGTTGAGAGAAGCGACGCAAACTCGAATGCGGATTTGTGCCAGCGAGATTGGGCGTTGGCGAGGTGCAAAAAAAGCTCATCATGGATCTGTAATCTGCTCGTGCCCACTAACCCGGTGACCACAAAAACAGTTGCGGGAATCCCCTTTCTCTTCAATAGGGGCAATGCGTTCTGGTAGACATCCTGGTAACCATCATCAAAAGTGACCAGCGCCGATGGTTTTGTAAACGGCTCTCCGGCTCCCAGGATTGAGCAGGCTTCTGGCATCGACAAAAACTGATAATGCTGTCCCACCCAGTCGAGATGCTTTTCGAGCATGCTATCCGTGATCAGCATAGCGGGGATTGAATGTAGGGATTCGCGCGTAAAGTCTTCTACCACTCGATGATAACAAAGCACCAGCGGGAGGTCGCGCCATTCGTTTGCCGATCTTGTCCAGCCGGTCACTCCGATGTTCGACAGACTGTATGCTACGGCACTTTTAACGAAGCTTCGCAGCATCCCAACCCCTCGATTCCCGGCTCTGATTTAGATTACTCATCCACTCCACCCCGGACTCTGAAAGCAAATGGCGGGCCATCCTTGTTGCCACACTGCGAAAGGTGCGGGCTGCCCGGCACAGAAGGCCACGCCCGTTTGGCGGATGAAGCTCGAGGCGTGTCAACCGCCGCGCGCTGCGGGCCCAATGGAACTTGTATTCCTCATCGCCATGAAGCATGTCGTACTCAGCGGCTCCTTCTTCAATGGCACTTTTGATGCTCAGGCCGAGGGTCACAAGACCGATACTGTGCTTGCTGCGATCGGGATCGAAACCGGACTGATAGAAATAGAAAGTGCTCGAAAATCGCATACCGTAAAGGACTGCGGCCGGCCGACCGTCGAGTCGAAGCACAAAAAGTCTCAGCCATCCAAGCGACAGGGCCAGATGAGTCCATTCATTATGGAAAGCCACCAGAGCATCACGATTCAAAGCGTCGGATCCGCCTCGCGTTTCCCATCTCAGGTTATGCAGCACGACAAGCGCGTTCAATGCCTCCGCTCGCTGTGTCTCGGACTCAACTCTTGTGAAATCGACTCTGAAATCGGTGCTCAAACGACGGATTTTACGGCGCAGGTTGTACCGATGCTCGGAACCCAGAGTCGCGACATAGGAGTCCCAGGTGTGACCGGACAGCTGGATATAGGGGCAGATGTTGGTTTCCCAGACTCGAAGATTCCATTTTTGCCCTGAAAGTCTATTCGCAATCTCCCTGGTTAATGAGAACTCGGCACTCAGCTGAGCCAGCCTGAGCGATAGATTCCGCCGACGAAGGTACTCTGTCAGAACGGTGCAAACCGCTTCCTCGTTTCCCTGTCTTACGATTATGTCGAGGTAATCAGAACCAACACTGCCAGTGCCAAGAAACTCCACTGCTGCGAACGGAGTCAGGTCCATGAGTGCCCGGGGACGGATGGCAAATGGGGCAATCGCCATAAGTTGTCCATTCTGAGCTCGGACTGTTAAAATCAGCAGGCGCCTGCGACCGGACAGGTGGTTCCACCAAGTGTGAAGCCATTCCCAGGTCAGGAAAATGCAGTGCCTCGCACTCGATTGGAGAAGTTCGTCCCATTCCTCCTGCAATCTTTGGAAACCTTCCGGGTTCTCAATCGATACGATGTTCAACACGCTTTTGATTCTCCTTGCCCAATGCGACTGTCCTCATAGAGGTCGCAGCAGTGATCAGCACTGGGACTGAATCCTGGCAACAGAAGAGCAGCATATCCATTCGCCTCGTTTATGGCCAAGGTTCTGCACATTGGCACAAAATACTTATGCTTAGGCCAGCCGACGGGCGGCCCCGATATGCAGTCCTAATTGAAGCACCTGTTCTGCCATATATTCGATCTGGACGTCAGAGATTCCCTGATGAATCGGCAGCTCGAGGACGTGTCTGCGCAAAAATTCGGCGTCCCCCGAGATTTTATCGGGCACTTGCGGATCTCCGTCATTCCATAGTTCCGTAGCTTCTATCCCAAGCCGCGAGAGAGCTTTCGCCGCTGCCGATTTGTCCGGCACGAGGATGGGAAAGAAAAGCGGGCAAACACCATCGTCCAGCTCCCCGCACAGGGGATCGGCATTTCCGATAAGCCTTTCATACATGTGCTGGTAGTTTGATCGTCGTATCCTGATGATAGACTCGTAATCAAACCGTCTGAGGAGGGATCGGCAAATCGGCGACATAGCGAGATTGACATGAGCCGAGTTGAATCCGATGTCGCCCACTGGAACGCGTTTCACCCCGGCATGATTCAGTTTCTGGCCGATAAATTTCTTCAGTTCCGCCAGGGGCGCTCCGAATCGGTTCGAACGATTTCGGATCCATCCGACCAATAGATCCCCGCTGCGGGCGGTGACTGACAGCCTGCTGCAGGGATAGAGATGCAGGGGCCCGATCTGCGGCAAATCCGGGTTGTTTTGTACCAGAAGACCTCCGTTCGGAATTGGAAGCGTCTTGTATAGACAATAGACCGAGTAATCGCCGAAACTACCCAGGGGTTGCCCGCTCGATTGACTAAGAAGGGAAAGGGCGCAGTCTTCCACCAGGATCAACCCCCGGGTCCGGCAAAGATCCACTATCTCCTCCATGGGTTGCGGCCAACCTATAAAATGAATGACGTAGAGTACCCGGGCACCCCCGCGGGCGAGGAAGGAAAGCTGGTCCAAATCAGGTTGGAGATTCCGGCCGATGGAATAATACACAATGGGTGTTCCTGTCGCTCGGACCGCCGCCACTTCATTTCCGCTGTGATAATTGGGCATCAGCACACATTCACCCGGCTTCAAATTCAGGGCTCGAAACAAGTGATAAATTGCGCTTCGGGCGAGATAGAAATAGGACGGGTTGGTGGCATCCAAAGGAAATGGGGCACAGCCTTTGGATTTGGCCCTGAGGAGATCCGCCGGTGATAAGACCGGCCATCCAGGAACAAAAGGAATGGAGTTCTGCTGCAGAGTGCGCCGGCGGGCAGTAGGAACGTCATGAATGATCCGCATTGAACATCCTCCCCCCTGCATTGCTCAGCATGCGAAACAGACGGAACTTTTTCAGCTCGGGTGACACATGGAATTTCAAATAATGAAGGAGTATGGCCGGAAGCGTTTTGGAAAAAATGAACAGCCAGCAATGCGGCCGCGTCACGCCAGTCCAATTGAGTTTCCATTCGTCGTTCGTGCCGAGAAAGTCGTATTCGCCCAGGCCGATTTTGAAGGCATCCTGAATCATCATGGAGCAGAGTAGATTTGAGGGGGACAATGAAGCCAACGCCGGATCGTATCCCGGTTTCAGCATGTAAAGCGTTTTGCGATATCGAAGGGAATAGCTAAACGCAATTTTGCGCCCATTCAAGGTAAGGAAATAGAGTCTCATCCATCCTTGTTTGGCGGCCCTTTGTGCGAAATTCTGATAGAAAGCGAGCAGATCGGAGTGACACAGGATGGCGGTTCCCGCCTGACCCTTCCATGCCTTTGCCTCAATTTCCAGTCCTGCCTGGAGTGAGTGTGCAATTTCATCTTGCGTTGAAAATATCTCCAATCCCACGGCACCCATTTTGCGCAGACGGCTCAAACGGTTACGGATGTTGGAACGGTGTTTTCGACCAAGCCCTTCACAGTAGTCGTCCCATGTTCCGGCCAAGGGTAGGTACGGCGATTCAGTTGAGGGCCAGCAACCGACCAATGAGTTATCGTCGCGAGCCATATCCCGCATGACGCGAAGTGTTTGCGACTCCAAAGTTAACTGAGGAAGCTTGATAAGATCCCAGCTGGCTCCAATCTCAATGAGGTAATTCCATACGGCCCGATAGACATCTATCGGAGAACCGGTCACAATGAAATCACACCGCGGAGTGTGGGAATTGTAAATAAATTCAAGCTGTCGCATCTTGAGGCCATACATCCGGCCGGTACTGTACATCAACGGGATCAATGCGACCGGCACTCCTCGATTCCTGATCAAAATAATGTGCAGCTGCTTGCCTTTCCCGAAGCATTCCCACCATGTGCGGATCCAATCGTGTGAAAGGAATGGATGATCGATTCCCGCCTCGTTTATCAGGCGATCCCAAATATCATGAAGACCGAGAAAAGCCTGGAACTCGGTAATCGCCTCGATGTGGAGAGATGATGACGAGGAATTCAGAGGGTGGGCAGCGATCATGCTTCCTTCAGGGAACCAGATGTTCCGCCATCAGGACAATGAATTGACAATCGGTCATGTCCATTGAGTGACTTCAAACACTAACTCAACGAATCCGACAACTTCCTATGCAAGCAGCATGCCCAGGGACCGTTGGTGTTTTAAAGTGACTAAATGAATGGGGGTATGGAGTTTATGGGTTAGGATCCGTTCAATAATAGGCCAGAGCAAACAGCATTTTCAGCAGGGAAGTGGTAGTCAAGTTCTTTCGGTGGAATCGGAGGCCTCTGATTTTGACGCGCAGAACGCGATTGGAATGAGGTGATATTCCGGTAGTTGGGACCAGCAGCACGCCTGATGGATCAATCCTCCCGAATGGGCTCACGATAAGAACATTCCAGGTCGCAACATAATCCACCCGCGACGGTGCAAAATCGGGTGGCTGGGCACGCAACTATGGAAACCGCTCCGGGATTGTTTTCCGTCGGCTGGAAGCTCAGCGGCAATGTTTGCGGCCGTGCTTCAAAGTGGAATTGCACTACCAATATATGGAATCGGCCTGCCGCGGGTGATTCACCTAGATGCGATTAAATCCTTGCTAATCACCGGCTTGATGTTTGGTGGCCAAGTTGCCGTAAATCGAATGATGTTTCCAGAAGAACCGGCAATCGATGGGCCAGCAAGGAGAAGGGTAATGATAAATTCAATGGTACAAAAAGCAATCCTCCCTGCAGCAGTTCTTGGATTCGGGAAGCAGACGATTGTTTCACATATCGCTGCGCTGACTTTGTTAATCGGAACCATAACCGCCGACGCCCAAATAATCAACACCGTGGCTGGAAATGGATTTATGGGCTATAACGGCGACGGAATGGCAGCCACGGTCTCGGCTCTGAATAACCCAAAGGGAGTGGCTTTCGACATATTTGGAAACATGTATATTGCCGACAGCTTGAACCATCGTATCCGGCGAATCACTACCGCGGGAACGATTTCGACGTTCGCGGGCACGGGCGCGGCCGGTTATTCCGGTGACGGAGGCCCGGCGACCGCGGCGATGCTGAATCAGCCGGGCGCCATGGCCTTTGATTCGACCGGCAATATGATTATCGCGGACTCCCAGAACCGCAGGATCCGCAAGATTCATGCTTCCTCCGGGATCATCACGACCATCGCCGGAACAGGCACCGAGGGATATTCGGGGGACGGCGGCCTGGCCATCTACGCGATGCTGCACCGTGCCGTGGACTTGGCTATTGATACCTCCGGCAACATCTATTTTGCGGACAGTGTCGACAACCGCATTCGAAAAATCTGGACCGGCGGCATTATCACCACTGTAGCCGGCACGGGTGTGGCAGGATATTCAGGCGATCTCGGACCGGCGACATCCGCGATGTTGGATGTTCCTCTCGGGGTGGCGGTGAATGGCTGCGGGCGACCTGTACATCGCCGATGCGCGCAACCATGTAATCCGAAAAGTAAGGGCTAGCGATGGCTTCATATTCACGGTCGTTGGGAACGGCACGGGAGCTGGAACCGACAGGGGGAGTTACTCGGGAGACAACGGTTTGGCAAGCCAAGCCGGTCTGAACACTCCGGAAGGTATTACCGTGGATCCGGCCGGAAACCTCTATATAGCGGATACGGAGAATTATCGTATTCGAAAGGTAATGGCAAGCACCAATGTGATTACTACGATTGGCGGAATCGGCTCGGACGGCTTCTCCGGCGACGGCGGTTTGGCCACCGAGGCGACGCTGAATCTTCCCTGGTCGATTGCGCTCGATGATACCGGCAGCGTTTTCTTCGGAGACTTGATGAATAACCGAGTCCGGGAGATCACCGTCAGTTCGGGGTCGACACCCCTATTCCAAAAACGTCTGACGATCCCCGATGGTGGCGCTGGTACAGCCTCCACCTTTGGCAGCACGGGACCGACTCAGGCCGGCTATGCGTTGGCTGAGGTCGGCTCGGGAAGCACTCCCTACGGCACGGCCGTATTTAGCCTCACTCAGAACAACGTGGTGGTCAGCGAGGTTGGGGTTCCGGCATCCATTCCTACGACGTCCGCCAGAATATTCATAGATTATCGATTCGGGGCCCCATCCACCCAAGGTCAATTCAGCGCCGGTACGCTCGATATCAATACAGGATTGGCAGTCGTCAATCGTGGAACGGTCCCCGCTAATATCATCTATACCTTGCGCGGAACGGACGGGAGGACATGGACTACCGGACACGGAACCCTGGCCGCCGCTGCTCACTTTGCCAAGTTCATCAGTCAACTCAAAGATGTCGCTCCGGATTTCAGTTTGCCGGAGGATTTCGCCACCTCAACCGGCCTCGGTTCGCTGGAGATCACAAGCGACCAACCTGTGTCGATCCTGGCCTTAAGGCTGACCATCAATCAGCGTGGAGAAACAATCTTCACCAGCACCCCAACTGCGGATCTGACGAAATCGCCCTCGACAGCCCCCATTTACTTTCCCCAGTTCGCCGACGGAGGAGGGTACGTCAGCACCATTCTGTTAATGAACACCTCCGGTGTACCCGAGACCGGAAAGCTGAGCATTTTTGATGATGACGGTTTGCCGCTTGCCGTCAATCAGGTTGGGGGAACGAAAGATTCTTCTTTCTCTTATGCTATTGCCGCAGGCGGAGTCTTTGTTTTTCAGACGGACGGATTTCCTTCAGCGGTCAAAGTCGGTTCTGTCCGCTTGATGCCGAATTCGGGGACTTCAACCCCGGCAGGAAGCGGCATCTTTCGGTTCACCAGCGGTGGAGTCGTGGTAACCGAATCTGGAATTTCAGCATCGATTCCTTTAACCCATGCCCGCATATTCATCGATAGGTCTGGAGGACACGATACGGGGATTGCGATTGCCGCCCCGGACAATGGGGGCGTAAACGTTGCCGTGAGGGCTTTTGAGAAAGATGGCAGCACCGCGGCAGGTTATAGCATGGGGCCCATTGCACTGAGTGGAAATGGGCACAAGGCGGCGTTTGTCTACCAGTTGATCTCGGGCCTGCCCGATGAGTTTACAGGTGTCCTCGACATCACTTCGTCCACTCCATTTGTTGCTCTGACGTTGCGCTCGCTCACAAACGCACGCAGGGATTTTCTCCTGACGACATTTCCGGTTGCAGACTTCAATCGGCCAGCGCCCACACCCATAGTTTTTCCGCAGATCGCCGACGGCGGGGGATACACGACTCAGTTCATTCTGCTAAGCGCGACAGGCACATCGACTACAACCATCCATTTCTTCGGGGTCAACGGGGCGCCATTGGCTGTGGGGAAATAATCAGACGGGAAACGATTCCTAATGACGAAAGTCTCCACCAGACCACTTGAATAGTCATGGAAACCGTGAAGACCGCATAATTCTATTTTGTGTTTCCGTGTGTCTTCGGGAGAGTTCCTGAATTCCACACCGATAGAATCCGGCTGCCACTTTTTCTCACCCTCATGCAGCACCGTTCGCTCGCGGAATAGTGAAGCTCGGTTGTAAACCCGCTCAGTCCGGCCTCCTCGCTCGATTTTTGCCGATTCAAATCTTCGGTCATCACATTGCATAAGGGTATGGATGTGGGCAAGGAGATCCAACCACTGAAACAGATTTTGCGGATGGATGAAATGAAAAAGATGCTATCGATGCTCGTGATCCTCATGATGGACTTTCCATTGCAGGCGCAGAACGCCAAGATCGTCGATTTGGAGGAGTCTTTCAGTTTAGGCGCCGGCACCGAGAGCAGGTCCATGCAGGGGGGAGCCAATTTTAATGATTCTATTTACTTATTTAGCCCGTCTTTGCTCGCGGTAAGCAGGTACTCTCCCCGTACGCAGCTCTCGGCAAGTTATATCCCCGAGTTCGAATTATTCGGCAAGCATACCGAACTCAATAGCTGGAACCATTTTGCCCGGCTCGGTGCGACCCGAAAAATCTCGCCCCGCCTTCTGTTTGATATTGGAGAATCCTTTATTTCCACGACGGATCCGAGTCGTCAGCTGGCCAACAGCTTCCTTCTGCTCCCGCGCAGCCGTTATGAAGAGAATGCCTTTTATGCTAGCAGTGATTACCTGTTCACCCCGCTTACAACTTTAAGCTTTCGTTATGACAACACGGTTACCCGTTATGGCCTGGGGGCAGAATTTCGCAAGAGCTTCCTGGATCAGATGGTAAATGCCTGGACCGCCAGCATTGCCCGGCGGTTGAAGGAAGGCGAGAAAATCACTGCGACTTATACGCTGCTCCATTTGACGATTCTGGATTCACCCGGCCAGCCGCCGGAGGCCGGGTCTAGTATCCCAGGCCCTACGCACTACTTCACGGTAGGCTATCTCAATTCGGTAAACCCGAACTTGACCTTCGGGGCGACAGCCGGTTTGATTCACGCCGCTACTTTTTCCTATGCCCTTTCAGGACAGATCAGAAAGCGGATCGGACCTATTTGGCTCGACACTGGATATAGTCGAACCCTCTCCTATTTCAGCGGGCAGGCCTTCAGCGGTTCAGGAACTTCCCCCGTCGCAGGCGGCGTACTCGCCAACAATCTTTACGAACTGGTTACCCTTGGAGCCAATGGAAATTTGGGGAGTCGCTTAAGCCTGAACCTGCGGGTAACTGGATCGCGGACCGGTTCCGGACCCGTTGGGCTGGCCGGCGAAAGCTTGATTGGCACCATTCGCTTCGACTACCGGATTACGGGGCACATGACACTCTATTCCGCTGCGGAGGTCTACAGTCAAAATCTGAACAGACTTCCGGGGACCCCGACAAGCCGGCATCGTTTTTACGGCGGACTCCAATGGTCTTTTCAGAAGCGGCGCCCCGCATTGGGAGATGGTTCTCGAGCCTTGGGTGCCCCGGCCGCGGCCCAAACCAGCGACATCAAGGAGGAATAAATGAAAACCCGAGGACAGGATGCCGCTAGCGAAATTTTCTTTTATTCAGCGTTGGAATCCATACGACGCTGCAAATATCAGCTTCTGATCCCCACCCTGATTTTCGCTGCCGCTGCGTCGTTCTACAGTTACAGGCTTGCTCCCCTATACCGGTCAGAGGCCCTCCTCCGCGCTGAGCCTATGGAGACGGTACGCGATTTCGTCAATGTCACAGGTGGGTCCCAGGCCGGCGTGCTAAATGTCGATGAGCACCTTCGCAGTATTCAGGAGATCGTTTTAGGGACGGATGTGCTGACTACGGTGATCGAAGAATTCAGGCTGTACGACCTGGTCAATGGAAAGGTGCCGGAGGCGGCACTCCAGGAGATGAAAAAACGGGTCGTCATCCGTATCGAAGGCAGCGACATCCCAAGGCGCAACGAGCCCCGCTTCCTGTCATTCTTCGTCGGATTCGAGGGAAAGGACCGCGGGGAGATAATGAATGTCGCCAACCGTCTGGCCGACCTCTTCATTACCAAGTCTTCCGATGCCCGCGAGCGCAGGGTCAAGGAAATCGTCGGTTTCATACAGGCTGAGATGGCGCCGCTTCAGAAAAAGCTCGACGATCAGAGCGAGAAAATCAAGCAATACAAACGCGGGGCATCGGATTCGCTCCCGGAATTGGCGACTACCAATCTTCGGCTCCTGGAGGGATTCCAAACGCAGTATCTGGCCAAGACCGAAGAGTTGGCGAAAGATGAAGCGCGTCGCGCCGCAGCGGTAGCTGAACTCCATGAACTTGAAAAGCAGGGAGCACTCGAAACCGTCACGGCGGTTGAGGAAAAAACGGAGATGCAGAGGAAGTTGGATGATCTCCGGATGCAGTACGGGCAGATGCAGGTCCGCTATGCCCCGGATCACCCGGAGCTGAAAAGGTTGCAGAAGGAGATTGCCGAGATCGAGCTTTTGGTGCCACAGCGGGGCACCAAACCTCGAGTGGAGCATTCCCCCTTCTATCTCCGATATGTCCAGCTTAAATCGGAAATCGAGGAACTGGACCGACGGGCCCAAAGCTATAAAAGGGAACAGCAGGATCTGGCCAAACAAATGTCCGCCTACCGCTCGCGGGTTGAGAACGCTCCGCTCCGCGAGTCGGAACTGGCGGTAATGGCGCGCGACTACACGTCGACGCAGGCACAGTACCAGGAAATGCGTGAACGGCAACACAATGCCCGGCTCGCTGAACATTTCGAAAAGTTGAGGAGCGAGGTCATTTTCCGGGTAATCGACCGGGCACGATTCCCATTAGTGCCTTTCAGTCCGCGACGTGGGCGAATCATTCTTCTCGGAACTCTTGCTGGGCTTGGATTGGGGATCGTCCTTGCCTTCTTCAGGGAACAAATGGATTCCTCCTTTAGCAGCGTTGAAGACTATCAAAGGGCATCGGATATTCCCCTATTAGCAACTATTCCATCGATTGGACGCCGTCTCCCTGCACACCAGTCCACCAACGGCATCATTGCAGACCCTCGAATTGTGATGCTCAGGGATCCCTTCTCCATACCCGCCGAACAGTACAGGATCCTGGCAATAAAGCTGCAAGCGCGAAACGGCGGGCCGTCCCATACCGTCGCCATCACGAGCTCGACGGGCGGCGAAGGGAAGACACTTACGGCTATAAACCTCGCAGTGGCGCTTTCCGGTCCTCAGGACCACAAAGTGCTGCTAATAGATGGGGATCTGCGCCGGCCAAGGGTGTGGGAGCTTCTCGGGCACAAAACACATCCTGAGAAGGGATTCGCCGACCTTCTTTCCGATCCGGGCAAGGTCGACCTGGAGAGGTATATTTTGAAAACCGGAGATCTCTACGTAATTCCAGGCATTGTCCGCTGCACGAACCCCATAAACCTTCTAGCCTCTCAGCGGGCCCGCGATGTCCTGCAGCAGCTGAGGACGGAGTTCCAATTCATCATTTTTGACACTCCGCCAATACTTCCAGTTGCCGACAGCATCATTCTGTCGGGCCTGGTGGATGAAGTATTTATGGTAATACGCGCCGGTAAGACACCGCGGGAGCTCTTTCATCATGCGGTCGAAAATCTTGATACTGCCAAAATGAGGGGGGTTGTTTTGAACGATGTCGACTTCCAACATTCGCGCTACGAACATGCGTATAGATACTATCGAAAGAACTACCTTGGACAGCAACAGTGAAGAAGGCGGCATACCCGAAGAGGTCATTCGGGTATGGCCTTACTGGACAACACGTCCGACCTTTCCCCATCTTGCCGTCGTAGTCTTTCTTTTAGTTAATATTGTGACGGCAATTGCCTGGACGGGGACAGTGGTTCCGGCCGGGGAGTCGGTTACCCAGACTTTCCAGCTCGCCTTCGGCCTGTTCACTTATCTGGCGATATGCTATCTAGTCGGGCTCGACAGAGTGCTAATTGAATCCAATCAGCGCCTGTTTTCAATGCGGACCTTGGGGGCTATCGGCTCATGTTTTGTGATGGTTGCGCTTGTTCCACGCTTCTACCCGCGAATTTCCGTTTCCGGCAACGTTCGAAATGCTGCTTTACTTACATTGCTGCTTCTGTTCGCGATGAGATTTTCCCTGCGTTATCTGAGGCGCCATGAAGGAACTCTCCAGGAACACTTCCTTGTGGGCACGGGTCCGTATGCGCAAAAACTCTATGCCGAACTGATCGATAAAACACGGGGACCGGCTGAACCTTCGCCGCCCCGCTCGTCCAAGCCATTTATTGCACCCGGTTCCTCGATCGACTGTCACACCCTTCCCGAACTGGCGATCGAGAATGGAATTACGACCATTGTTATTGCAGAACCGGATTTCCAGAACCGGTTAGGCGTGGCGGAGGCTCTTCTGGACTGCAAATTGCGCGGACTCGAAGTGAGTAATGCGATTGACTGCTATGAGAAATACATTCGAAAAATTTGGCTTGCCGGAATCCACCCCGCCTGGCTGATTTACAGCGCTCGTTTCAAACCTTCGAGGCTCTATCTTGGTTCAAAGCGCATCCTGGACTTGATCATTGCCACGGCTCTGGCAATCGTTACGGCTCCAATCGTTGCCATTGTCTCGATCGCTATAAAGCTGGACTCGCCCGGCCCGATTCTGTTTCGCCAGAAACGGGTTGGTCTTAACGGGGCCATTTTTTACGTTTGGAAATTCCGTACCATGTACCACAACGCTGAGCGCACAACCGGCCCGGTATGGGCCACGGATGGAGACAGGCGCATAACCGCGGTGGGCAAAATCCTGCGGAGCTATCGGATTGACGAGATTCCACAAATTCTGAATGTTTTTCATGGTGAGATGAGCTGTATCGGACCCCGACCGGAGCGCCCGAATTTCGTGGCAATGCTGAAGGATAAAATCGATTACTACTCGCTCCGGCATTGCGTCAAGCCCGGAATTACCGGATGGGCTCAGGTGATGCAGCCTTATGGAGCCTCGATCGAGGATGCCTACGTGAAACTTGAGTATGACCTCTATTACCTCAAGCACATGTCCCTGGCGGTCGATCTAAAAATCCTTCTCAAAACCTTGCCTGTTGTCTTGGGTGGCGGAGGACGCTGAGGGTGAATCATGGAGTGTTTGCGGAGGCATTCCAGCGCCTTGGTGAAGTCGCAAAGAATAACTGAGTTGATCCATCGGTGAAATATGCTAGCCGAAGCAATATTCTGGGGATCCCTGCTATTTGTTGCCTACGTTTATTTGGGATACCCGATTGTGCTGGCGGTCTGGAGCACCTTGCGGCGCCGTCCGATTTGCCGGCGGTGCATCGAACCAACCGTCTCGTTGATCATCGCCGCCTACAACGAGAAGCAGGGAATCCAGCGCCGGATCGATAACTGTCTGACACTCGATTATCCGAAGGACAAGCTCGAGATCATCGTGTCGCTCGATGGCCCCACCGACGGTACGGATATTCTGGCTAAAGAATATGAAAACGCAGGAATTGTGATTCTCGAGTCGTTGAATCATCAGGGCAAGGCGGCTGCTTTGAATCGGGCAATGTCGGTCGCAAATGGGGAGATCATGCTCTTTGGTGACGCTCGCCAGATCTTCGCCGAGAATACGATCCGCGAGTTGGTGTCCAACTTCGCCGATCCGCAGGTTGGCGCTGTGTCCGGGGAACTGGTTCTCCTGGATGAGTCGGATTGTGAAGCCAAGGACGCAGTCGGCATTTACTGGCGCTATGAAAAGAAATTACGAATGATGGAAGGACGTATTCATTCAACGCTCGGCTGCACCGGTGCTATTTACGCCATCCGCCGTGAATTGGCCAAGCCCCTCCCCGAGGGCGTAATTCTCGACGATGTGATGCTGCCGATGCGCGCCGTTCTGCAAGGCTACCGAATTATTTTGGATGAACGCGCGCACGCATTGGACCGGGTAACCCCGACCCCCGAGGCGGAATATCGTAGGAAGGTTCGCACACTGATGGGGAATTATCAGTTAATTCAGCTTATGCCGGAACTCCTGATTCCTTGGAAGAATCCTGTATTTTTTCAATTCGTGTCCCATAAGCTGTTTCGGCTTCTTTCTCCTTATGCGTTTTTGGCGTTGGCCGCGTCTAATCTTTTCCTCCGGGGGTATTACCTCATTCCCCTGGCAATTCAAGGTGCCTGGTACTTTCTCGTGTTGCTGGGAATCTTGATTTCCCGCTCTGACCTCTTCAGGCATCCGTCTGTGCCCGATCTATCCCCAGGGAGGGAGGGAGAACGATGAAAAAAGCTCTGCTTTTTCCTTATAGCTTTGTCTTGATGAATTGGGCTGCCGTGGTTGCACTGTACTACTTTGCCCGGGGGCGGAAGCACATCTGGCATCAGATCGCAGAGTAATCCCAGCGCGGAAAGAATTCGGAGCATGCATGATTGCAGCTGTATCACAAAATCGATTTCCTCCCTCACAAAGCGTGGGTCTCAGAATGCGCGGCGCCGGCATGAGGCGCGTCGGTGTTTTCGCGGGAACGCTTTCGTATGGATTTCTTCTGCTTTTCGTCATGGTGCTTTATGCCAACCCGGGTTTGCTGATCCCTCAACTGGCTGCATTAGGTCCGGCGCAGCTGGTCGGCGGATTTGCACTGGCTGCCATGGCATTTGAAAAATTAAAAAATCGAGAGGGAATCTGGCTGGTTTGGCCTCATAGCTATTTGTTGATCGCCCTCGTTTGGACCGCAGGACTTTCATGTTTCACAGCCGTTTGGCCCAAGCTTTCAGTGGATACAACCCTGGATCTCGTCAAGTATTTCATTATTTACCTCGTGCTCGTAAACAGCGTAAACAATGAGAAACGCGTGAAAGGCGTTCTCTGGATGATGGTACTCGGAGGCCTGTTCCCATCTCTTGGGACGCTTCACAATTATGCAATCGGGAAAGTAGACCCGGGTTCAACGGTCCATTGGGTCGGGATTTTTGCCAACTCGAACGATCTTGCCTACAGCATGGTGCTGCTGGTCCCGTTGGCGCTTGCACTCCGGGACGGACTCACAGACCGGCAGCGACCATTTCTCTGGGGCTTAATTGCGGTTTATATCGCCACAATCTACCTCACTTTTTCGAGAGGGGGGGTAATCGGCCTGTTGGCGGTGCTAGTAATCATGGGAGTCCGGCACCGATCCGGCTCGGTCCGGCTCGCCACCTTTGGCGCCGTCGCAGCATGCCTGATCTTTATGACTTTTTTCTGGACCAGGGCAGAGGGATTCACGAACCTGGCTGATTACACTCTGCATCAGCGCCTTATTCAGGTACAGGCCGGCTTCGAAATGTTTCTCGACCGTCCGCTTCTGGGGGTCGGACTCGGCGGCTCCGTGGCGGCATTTCCACTTTATGCCCCTCCCAACCTGGACTTCACCAGTGCCTTTGTTGTCCATAATACTTTTGTTCTGGCATTGAGCGAACTGGGCTTTTTCGGCTGCCTTTTCTTTGTGCTGTTCATTGCCACAGGAATTGTGGATGGCTGTCGCATCGTTCGCGCTTCCAAAGCCGAAGAATTTTCCCTGACAGATTTCCCTGCAGGGAATCGAAATGATGAATCCACCGCGGCATTTCGTCCGGTGAGTGCCCACCCCGCGAGACCACCCGCAAGCGCGGCGTTGGTTGACGGGATGGTAACCTCGCTGTGTGGGTATGTCGTTTGTGGACTCTTTGGACCCTACCTTATGAGCTGGTTTCCCTTCATTTTGGTAGGCCTCGTGTCCGCCACGGTGAAAATCAGGCAGGAAGGTGCCGCAGTTGCTCCCCTAGAGGGATCTATATGACATCCCCATTCAAACCTGCGCTCCAATTGATGACAGGAAGAATGGCGGGATTTGTTCTGAGCTTTTTCATTCCGGTCATCCTTGTTCGTGTTTTCGATCAGACACAGTTCGGCACGTACAAGCAGATTTTTCTTCTCTACTCAACCCTTTTCGGTGTTGCCCAGCTGGGCATGGCTGAGAGTCTATATTATTTCATACCTTCAGATCCCAAGCATGCGAGCCGGTACATTGTGAATGCTTTCCTGGTACTTCTCGGGGCAGGAGCGGCTTGTCTGGGGATCCTTTCGTTATCGGCACGCCGGATATCCGTCTGGATGAACAATCCCGATCTTGCACCTTATCTTGTTTTGCTCGGAGTTTACCTTCTCATGAGCATGGCATCGGCTGTGCTCGAAATTGTCATGATCTCACAGAGCCGGTACGCCATGGCCGCCATATCCTATGCAGCTTCCGATGCGCTTCGATCGTTTCTCCTTGTCGTGCCGGCTCTATTTCATGGCCGACTGCATTGGCTGATGATCGGAGCGGTCGCCTATGCCGCTCTTCGCCTTACAGCAACTGTCATTTACCTCTATCGGAGTTATTGCGGAAGCCTCACACCAGATCGCGCGCTTTTTTCAAGGCAGCTTTCCTATGTCGTGCCCTTCGAGCTCGCAATCATTGTAGAGATCGTTTACCTCAACCTGCACCAATATATGGTGTCCTACAACTTCGACGCTGCGACGTTTGCCGTTTATTCAATAGGCATACTCCAAATTCCTCTGGTCGACTTCATAGGCAATCCGGCATGCAACGTGATGATGGTGAATATGAGCGAGCAGATTCGAAAGGGGAGTCATGCCACGGTTCTCTTACTGTGGCAAGATACCACCAGAAAGCTGGCGCTGGTATTTTTCCCGTTGGCGGGATTGCTGATGATATGCGCCCATGAAATCATCACATTTCTTTTCACCCTGAAGTATGCCGCAAGCGTTCCTGTTTTCATTATCTGGACATCGACCATCATTTTTTCTGCTTTCCAGGTAGATGGTGTGCTGCGCGTATTTGCGGCGACACGCGCCCTGCTGTGGATGAATTTAGCGAGACTGGCCGTTATTGCTGTTCTGATCAGCTGGTTTTTATCCCATTTTCACCTGATCGGTGCGGTACTGGCCACCATGGTGGCCTTGCTGGCCGCCAAGGCCATTGGGTTGGCCGTCGCCAGGCACCTGATTCGAGTTCCATGGAAATCCTTTGTGCCCTGGAAGAATCTCCTGATGATCCTGGGAGCATCGGGCGTAGCCGCAGGTGCGGCCTTTGCCGCAAAGTCGATTTTGCAGCCTGCGCCGCTGCCGCGATTGCTGCTTGCCGGGGCGGTTTATCTGATTTGCTACCTCATGCTTTTATTTCGGTTGCGGATAATCACGGACGAGGAACGACACGGCCTTGTGGGAATGCTCTCGGGTTCGTTTCGCGCGATTACAGCAGCCCGAAGAGCGGACCCTCCGCTGGAAGTGCAATAGTATGTGCGGAATATCAGGAATATTGAATATCCAGGGTGCGCCGGTTTCACTCGATGAGATCGAGCGCATGTGCGCGGCGATTGTGCATCGCGGCCCTGACGATGCGGGGTTTTATATGGGGCCGAATGTCGGATTGGGAATGCGGCGCCTGAGTATCATTGACATCAAAACCGGACAACAACCGGTACACAACGAGGACAAAACGGTCTGGATTGTCTTTAACGGCGAGATTTACAATTTCCGCGAGCTGCGCAAAGGCCTGGAGCAAAAAGGGCATCGCTTCTATACAGAAACTGACACCGAGGTCATTGTCCATCTCTACGAAGAGTATGGGAAACAGTGCGTCGATCGGCTGCGCGGGATGTTCGCCTTTGCGATCTGGGACGATCGCAATCAAAGGTTGCTGCTCGCGCGCGACCGCATGGGGAAAAAGCCTCTTTACTACACAAACTGCAGAGGGCGGTTTCTCTTCGGTTCTGAACTGAAAACCTTGCTGCAGCTCCCCGAGGTCGATCGCGTTCTGAATTGGAGGGCGGTCAGTCACCTGTTCACTTTCCTATCTACTCCTTCAACGGAGGGCATCGTAGAAGGAGTAAACAAGTTGCAGCCCGGCAATATCCTCACCGTCTCTGCTCTGGGCGGCCTCCAAATTGAACGTTACTGGGCTTGTGAATTCAATCCCGATTACAGCCATGACGAGGATTATTTTGTCGAAAGGCTGCGTGAAATTCTCGAGGAATCGGTGCGACTGCGTCTGATAAGCGATGTTCCACTCGGCGCATTTTTGAGCGGCGGGATTGATTCAAGCGCAATCGTGGCCATGATGTCGCGGCTCTCTCCCGGAAGGGTAAAGACCTTTTCAGTCGGATTTGCAGAAGAGGAGTTCAATGAGCTTTCCTATGCACGGATCGCAGCTGAACGGTTCGACACCGAACATTACGAACTGGTTATCGATCCCGACATTGTTCCGGTGATTGAGGATCTTGCCTGGTATCTAGATGAGCCGCTTGGCGATTCGTCGGTGATTCCGACGTATATGGTTTCCAAATTGGCTTCGGAGCACGTGACCGTCCTCTTGTCGGGCGATGGCGGGGATGAGATCTTTGGCGGGTACGACCGCTACGTCAAGTCGGAAGCAGAGCAGCGCCGATCCATTCCCGCCCCATTTCGGCTCCTGCTTCGACTGCTCGCCAATGGGATGCCGATAGGCGCCCTTGGACGTAATTTTATGCGGCATTATTCTCTAGAGGAACCGGAGCGTTATCTGGACGGATCTACGCTGTTCCGCGCCGATGAAAAGCGAATGCTGTTCCGAAGTGAGGTATGGGAGCAATTGTCCGCCTACAATCCATGGCAATATGGCCTCGATCTGCTGGGCAAGCGTGATGGCAGCTGGCTTTCGGCCATCCAGGACTTCGATCTGAACTGCTACCTTCCGCTGGACATCCTGACGAAAGTGGATCGTATGAGTATGGCGCACTCGATTGAGACCAGAGCTCCGCTGCTCGATCACAAATTAGTTGAATTTGCGGCCACCATCCCACCCGACTTGAAGGTGCGTGGAGGCTCGACCAAAATACTCCTCAAGCGCGCCATGAAGGGACTTCTCCCCGATGAAATTATCGATCGGCCCAAGCGCGGCTTCGCTATTCCGCTTGGCCATTGGTTCCGCGCCGGGCTGGGCAATTTCGTCCGGGATCTGCTGCTGTCCAACAAAAGCAGGAGCCGGGGCATTTTCAATCCCGAATATATCGAGGATCTTCTTGAGTTTCACGATAGAGGGAAGGACCTTGATTTGCACATCTGGACTCTGATTTCTTTCGAACTCTGGTGCCGCGCCTTTCTTGATCGCCCCTGTGGTTCTCATGCGGCTCCCCGGCACTCCTTGCGCGCTTCGCCATCCCCTTCGTATGGAATGGACTCATGAATATGCAAATGGAAAAGGTTAAGGTCCTCGAATTTCTCACGAACTTCAAGATAGGCGGGACGGAGCGGCAGGTTGTGAATCTGGCGCGCGGCCTGGATCGGGAGCGTTTTGATCTACATGTTGCATGCCTCGGTCGCTCAGGGGATTTTCTCGATCACATCGAGGGGAATCAGATCCCGTTGACCGAATACCGGATCAACAGTCTTTGTAATCACACGACCCTCATAGAATTGTGGAAATTTATCCGATACTTGAAACTTAATCGGATTCAAATCGTCCATTCTTATGGCTTCTATTCCAATGTCTTTGCGGTGCCTGCGGCCTTCCTTGGAGGGGTTCCCGTAATCATCGCCTCCATTCGCGATATTGGCGATCCTCTCACTCCCTGGCAGCGGCGAGTCCAGAAATTCATCTGCGGTTTTGCGGATCATATATTGGCGAATTCCAATGCCGTGCGTGACTGGCTTTTATCAGCGGGATACCGAAAAGACAAAATCGGAGTCATACGAAATGGGATTATTATCCCAGCGCGTACCCCTGCTGTTCCTCGCGGCCATTTTCGGCAGGAGTTCGGCCTGCCCGAGAATGCCCGCCTGGTTGTGGTCGTTTCGCGTTTGAATCCGCTCAAAGGAATAGAATATTTTCTCGATGCGGCAGCCCTGCTGCCAGCCGGCTTCGAAGATGTCTATTTTGCAATCGTAGGCGGTTCTATCGATGCCACATATACGGCTGCGTTGGAAGTCCAAGCAGCCCGTCTGGGACTGGGGCACAGGGTCCTTTTTACAGGTTTCAGGCTCGACATTGCTTCCATACTCGCCGATTCCGCGATTTCAGTGCTCCCGTCGCTGAGCGAGGGGCTATCCAATGTGCTATTGGAGTCCATGGCCGCAGGAATCCCCGTAGTGGCGACGAATGTTGGCGGCAATCCTGAAGTGGTCGAACATGGTGTGGGTGGATTGCTGGTTCCGCCCAGAAATCCGGCTGCTCTTGCGGCGGCAATGCGCACCCTTCTGTCGGATCCAGATCTTGCCGCCCGTTATGGAGCCGCGGGCCGGCAACGGGTTGAGGCTCTTTTTTCGCTCACGCGGATGGTCCAGGATACACAAAGGCTTTATGTCGAGTTATTGCTGACCTTTCAAGGATCCTCAATCCGCGAATCTGCAATCTCATCGTAATCACTAAAGGAGCGAAAAATATATTTCGCCCCGCGTTCCACCTGCCTTAATTCCCCCAAGAGTATGGAGCAGTATTGACCGGGTCAGCGAGCAATTGTGAACTGACATGCGAGGCATCCGGGGCTATAAAGAAGTGTATGCATCTGGCCTTTGGTTTTGTTTGTGGAGGTCAGCGCAACAATCTGCATCTCCTCTCAAAGGAGGACTTACTCATGGTGTCTTTACGAAAGGCTAATAATCAAACAGGCACCTCCCGATTGATTTGTGTCTCGATCCTTATTCTCACCGCGCTGATTTGCACCACAAGCTTGTCCGGATACTCCGTTCTCACACATGAGGAAATCGTCGATTTGCTTTGGACCGATGGGATTCGCCCCTTGCTTCTTTTGAAGTATCCGGAATCGTCGGAAGATCAGCTCAGGGAGGCGCATGCCTATGCTTATGGGGGGGCAGTTATCCAGGATCTCGGCTACTACCCATTCGGCAGTGCGGAATTTAGCAACCTGGTGCACTATGTTCGCAGCGGAGATTTCGTTCGAGAACTGCGACTGCAAAGCCTGGATGTAAACGAATACGCCTTTGCCCTGGGCGCGTTGTCGCATTATGCGTCGGATATCGCCGGTCACCCGGCTGTCAACCTGTCCGTCTCGATTCGGTACCCGGCACTGCGGGCCAAGTACGGTAAATCGGTTAAGTACGCGCAGGATAGGGCGGCTCATTTGAAGACTGAGTTTGGATTCGACATGGTTCAGGTAGCCAAGAATCGCTATGCGTCGGAACAATATCATGATTTCATCGGCTTTAAAGTGTCCAAGGCCCTACTCGAGCGGGTGTTTCCAACTGTTTACGGATTGGAACTGAATGTTGTTCTCCCCCGCGCCGACCTGGCAATCGGTTCCTATCGTTATTCCATTAGCCGACTCATTCCAGAAATGACTCAGGTAGCATTGAAAACTCACAAGAAGGACATGTCGCCCGAAGCGTCTACCGCGGCACGAAAGAAGTTCCTGTACAGTCTGTCACGCGCCGACTATGAACGGGAATGGGGAAAAGACTATAAGAAACCCGGGCCTGGGATCCGCTTTACTGCGGGAATGCTTCGATTTATGCCGAAGGTCGGTCCGTTCAAGGCACTTGCGTTTAACAACCCTACCCCGGAGACAGAGGAACTGTATTTCAAGAGCATCAATACCACGGTAGATCAATACCGGGCTTTTCTGGCGGATGTGCGCAAGGACTCTTTGTTTCCAGCCAACCGTGATTTGGACGATGGCAAAATGACTAAACCCGGCGAATACTCGCTGGCAGACACCACCTATGCCAAGCTGCTGGCCAGGTTGTCGGAGCGGAAGTTCGATAAGACCACAAAGGAACTGCGCGCCGATATCCTGCGCTTCTATTCCGACCTCTCTATTCCGATCGAGACGAAAAAGGATCAGGTTCTCTGGCAAGGGGTATTGATCGGTTTAGATCAGCTGAATTCGATAATTCCGGAACCGGCCCTGGCGGTTGCCACTAAAAAGTGAACTTCATCATGGGAGCTGAAAATCGCAATGTCCTGTAATCCGCTTTATCAACGATGGCGGAGGGGCATCCCTGCGATTTTGTTTGCAGCGATCCTTTGCGGTGAAGCCATGAGCCAGGTCGATTCCGGACCGGTGCCGCCATGCGGCGGCCAGACGCTTCCCGCATATCCCGACCTGGAGAAATCGCCCATAACAATCTCATGGGACCGTTCCGATCTGGGCCGCGACTGGATACCGCCCGACTGCACGGGATGGGCCACAAGCGGTTTTACCTCCCTTGTTGCGACGGTTGCAGTGTTTCGAAATGGATACGGCGTCGAAGGTCTGGTGCGCCGCATAGGTGGAATATCGGAACTTGCGGGGATTCGCTACTGGTCGACCACTCATAAGCGGTGGCAGACACTCATTGTCGATTCCTATGCGCTGTACGGGCCAACCGGCGATCGACGGCGCCGGGATTTCATACCGGAAGAAATCTCGACCGGCAAGGTTCTTTATTTCCAACAGGAAGATAACCTGTCGGGGAAAGCGACCTACCGGATGCATATTCAAAGCGCTGCTCCCGACCGCCTGGTATTTGATATCGAAAACACCAGCACGGTTCGGTATCTGTTATGGTCCCTTTTCCGCCCGGGAGAATTACAGTCGGTTTATTTCCTCGAACGGGAGTCAGGGGACGTCTGGCGCTTTTACAGTATCTCTCGCACAGGCAGGAAGGCTAACTGGCTGACGGCGGGGCATGAAGCCTCTTCCATCAACCGGGCGGTTGCTTTTTACCGCTACTTTGCAGGCATCCCCACGGACCAGGCGCCCCCAGCCTCGCCATGAACCGGTCCTGACCCGAGTGGAATTCGAATGTGCAATTCTGACCGCAGATGTGTGCCGGATAGGACTGACGCGACCGCGCCTTAAGGGTATAAAGAAAGTTGTTTCTGTCTGCCGACCATAAACGTGTGGAAAGCGGATGTCAGAGGGGAGGATCGTATGATCTGGACGATTTTTGTAGTTCTTCTTGCATTGTGGCTCCTGGGGCTCGTTTCTTCCTACACTTTTGGCGGCTTTATTCACGTGCTGCTGGTGGTGGCCGTTGTCATGGTCCTAATTCGGCTTATTCAAGGCCGAAGAGGAATCGCATAATCGTCAAGGAGGAAGAAATGAAACCTGCTGCCATGATTGGCATCGCATTGCTGATTCTGGGTGTATTGGTATTCGCCTATCAAGGCATCAATTACACCCGCACCGAAAAGATTTTGGATATTGGGCCGATTCATGCCACCAAAGAAACTCATGAGAGGATTCCCCTTCCGCCCATAATCGGAGGAATCGCATTAGTCTCAGGGATCGTCCTGCTGGTTGCAGGTTTGGCGCGAAAGAATTAGCCATTCATCTCGCTCCGGGAAACATGTGTGGCGGTATAGTCGTACACCATGTTTTACTTTGATTATTAAGCGACATTCTGCTGACAAGGGCTCATTCTCGGCTGAATCGAATCAATGCGGGAGAAATTGCATCCGGCCAGGGGAATCCTATCAGGCAGAGAGGTGCTCGATATGGGCCCGACGGGGGTAAGTCGCCCGCTGAAGCGGGCTCATCCGCCAATGTCGATCATTTCGTTGAAGGCAAGATTGGGCTGGATCCTACTCCAGGAATCGTCCGAAGCCTGGCTCGCTGACAACGCACCGAGTATGGGTGCAGCACTGACATTTTACGCCATCCTTTCGCTGACTCCTGTCCTGATTGTTGCGACAGCGATTGCAGGTCTGGGATTTTGGCAAAAAGCAGCTGAGACTGAAGTCCTACGTTACATTCAAGCCCTGGTGGGCGAAGCGAGTGCCAGAGTACTTCAATCAGCCATGGTTGACGCCCATCGACCCGCTCTAGGCGCCTTGGCCAGCACTATTGGAATCGGAACAATGCTGGTCGGGGCCTCAGGAGCCTTCGTTGAACTCCAGGACGCGCTCAACAAGATATGGAGAGTGCAGCGGAAGTCAGGAAATATCCTGCTGAGCGTTATAAGACAGAGAATTTTATCGTTCAGCCTGGTGGTGGGCACGGGCTGCCTGTTGCTGTTGTCACTCCTTTCGAGCGCCTTGCTCGGTGCGGCAGGCAGATTCACGGGACACCTGATCCCCTGGCCCATGTTTCTGTTGGAATTTATCGATTTTCTCTTTTCGTTCGGCGTGATAACGTTGCTTCTCGCTGCGATCTTTCGACTGTTGCCGGACACGGAGATTGCCTGGGAGGATGTCTGGATCGGTGCGGCTATCGCATCTCTCCTTTTCACAACCGGCAAGGTTTTGATTGGGTTGTATCTCAGCTTTTCCGCAGTAGCCTCAGCCTATGGGGCGATGTCATCGCCTCTCGTTGTCCTGGTATGGATTTACTACTCAGCACAGATCTTTCTCTTTGGTGCGGAATTCACGCATGTCTACGCCAACAAACACGGCTCGCGAGCAGCAGCGGCCCATTGCACATCTCCTGACGTAGGTGGTGTGCCGATATGCCGTTTCGTCTCGGCGCCCTGGGTGGACAGGAATGGATTGTGATGTTCAAACATGGACTGGATCACCGCGCTGCAAGTTATACGTGGACGGTAGCATTTGTTTTGTTGCTAGTGGGAGTAGTCTATCTCATCCGGGAAACTCTCTTTGTGTTTGCGCTCGCGCTGCTGTTTTCCTATCTGCTCAGACCTCTGGTGCGATATCTCGATAGGCGCCTGCCAGGGAAATCCAAGTTGCCGGCACTTGCCATCGTTTATTTAGCCCTCGTCGGATTGTTGATTATCGCTGGAATCGCAGTTGGTTCTCGGGTCATGGTGCAGGCGAATGCGCTCGCGGAGAAGATCCCGGAGCTTCTTTCCAGACTCGAAAAGTCGGTCGCAGCGATTGAATCACCGTCCCTTCCTTCGTTCAAAGAATTGATGATCTTGACCCTTCAGCGGCAGCTTGTGGAACATTCGCGGGACCTTCTATCGCTCCTGCCCAATATTGCCCTTGGCTTTTTGTCCCATGCCGGGAGTCTCATTTACATACTGCTGGTACCTATCCTTGGCTTTTTCTTTCTAAAAGATGGTGCCATTTTTCGCGGTTCGATGTTGGAGATCTTTACCGAGGGGATTCGACGCGACGAGATCCGGGAAATCGCGGCTGATGTACATCTATTGCTCGCCCAGTACATGCGGGCCTTAGTGCTGTTGGCGGCGGCCACCTTTACCGCCTATGCGTTGTTTTTCTTTTTTATAGGCGTGCCCTATGGAATTCTGCTGGCGGCCATTGCATTTTTTCTTGAGTTTTTGCCCGTTTTAGGCCCCCTGGTTGCAGCTGTCGCTATCCTGATGGTCGCCGGCTTAAGCGGATTTAACCACTTGCTTTGGATATTGGTCTTCCTGGCCGTGTTCCGCATTTTTCAGGATTATATTTTGTCCCCCCGGTTAATGAGTAAGGGAACAGAGCTCGATCCTGTGCTCGTAATCTTCGGAATCCTTGCGGGCGGGCAAATCGGCGGGATCCCGGGTAGCTTTTTGGCTATCCCGATTTTGGCGACCCTCCGTATCGTATATCGGCAGTTGAAAAAGGCGCCTTCTGATTCGCCGCAGGGCAGGCCTGAAACTATAGTCATTTTATAAGTGAGCAATTGTGAACGGTCAGATGTGCCGGACAGAACTGACATGGATTACTCCGCGGGGTATAAATGCATCAAGTCGGAAGCGCGCACACTGTCGGTGCGGGCTCAAAACGAAGAGGAGATCCAGTCATGTGGTGGACTGTTTCGGGAACGTTACTCGTTCTGTGGCTTTTGGGTTTTTCCATGCGTGCCGGCGGAAGCATTATTCATGCCATGCTGGTTATCGCGATTGTTGTGTTTTTGTTCAATCAGATTAACGGCCGAAGATATTCGGCTTGACTCGGATCAGAGGCGGTCCCCCTGGATTCTGGCAAGAAATGATTTCGGGTGGAACATACGGCCTGCATCCACTTCAGGAAATGTCGAGATCAAATCCATTTAAGAGATGGATCAATGTGAACGGAAGTAAAATACTCAACAAGGGGAGAATTATGATACTGAAATGCTTAGCAAGAGTCGGAATCGCCTGTCTGAGCATAGGCGTGTTGGCTGCGGGACTGTTTGCCGAGAGTGAGACCCCCGCAAAACGTCTAAAGACGGCAGGCGTGGTTTTTACGGAGATTATGGGGACGCCCGACAAGGGAATTCCCCAGGAATTGCTCGAAAACTGCCAATGCATCGTGATCGTTCCGGGTATGAAAAAGGCTGCATTCGTCGTGGGCGGCGACTACGGCAGGGGTTTCATGTTATGTCGGCATGCTTCTGGACTTGGGTGGTCGGCACCAGCCGGAGTCAAGGTCGAAGGGGGCAGTGTCGGCTTTCAAATCGGGGGATCGGAAACAGATGTGATCATGCTTGTAATGAACAAGCGTGGTGCTGAAAAACTTCTTTCAAGTAAATTTACACTTGGAGCGGATGCAGCCGTGGCCGCAGGACCGGTCGGACGCACCGCTTCTGCCGATACAGATGCGAAATTCCATGCCGAGATCCTCTCCTATTCGCGCTCACGAGGAATCTTTTTGGGCGTTTCACTGGAGGGCGCAACGCTAAGACCGGATGATGATGCGAATGCGGGGCTGTATGGAAGGAAACTGACCAACGAACAGATTGTCATGGGCAAAATCAAGACGCCAGCAGCGGGCACCAAATTGACGGCTGATTTGAACAGATATTCTGCCCGTAAAGAAGCTCAAAAAGACTAACATCAGAGACGGATTCCGGGCAACTGTATGTCAATCAAGCGAATGAAAGGCTGACAATATGAATTGGGATCAAATAGAAGGAAAATGGAAACAGTTTACTGGAGCTGCCCATGAGCGCTGGGGCAAACTTACCGACGACGACTTCAAGACTGCCGCCGGAAAGAAGGAGGTTCTGGTTGGGAGGATTCAGGAGCGCTATGGACTCGCAAAAGAAGAAGCCGAAAAGCAAGCAGACGAGTGGTCTTCTGCATTGAAGGAATCAGCTCGTGAGGCTGCCGTCACGACTCGCAAATGACTCTGCTGAGCCTTGAGAATTCGATACGAGTATGAGGTGCATAGGCTTCCTTGAACTCTGCATCCGACAATCGCAGTCGAAATCAACGCATTACCCTTTTTGGCTGGGAAGGAGATAGCCTCTCCTTCCCGCTGGAAAGATGGTTACACTCTTGATTCCCGTTGAGTTATCTTTACCTTGCGGCGATTCATGAGTACTTGTACATGCATGATTAGGAAAAGAAGGAGTTCCCCGGTTGACTCGTGTTTTACCTGTTCACCCTCACTGCAGGGAGCAGGAACCTTATCCGCAGCACTTGCTTGCACCTTCAACACAAAGCTGTTCTTCAAGATATTCTCAACATAGAACCAAAGATGATCTCTTTTGATCAATTCATTGGTCACTAGAGAACTGACGGGGTTGAAAATCTAATGTATATATTGAGTGTCTCCAGGATCTGGTGGGAGGCGGATGGTAGAAATAAGCGAGTGTCTTGTTTCTCATCCTTAGCGTTGTGTTCTCCGTCGCCGAGCATTCCGGATGGGATGAACATGGACCAACCAGATAAAATGGAGGGGTTCAGTGAAAGTTACAACATTTAGGCGGTTTTTATTGGTAGTACCTATTTTAGCTTTGGTGCTGGCTGGAATAGTAACGTTTGCCGGCGCGCAGGAACAAAAACAACAGGAGGAGAAAAACAAACCTCAGAAGGAGAAAAATAAACAAAAGGGCGCTCCAGAGCAGAGCCCGGTCAAGGAACAGCAGGTTCAACAACAGCAGGACCAGAACAAGGGACAACAGAAACAGCAGGAGAAGCAGAACCAGGAACAGCAGGTTCAGCAACAGCAGCGAGCTCAGCAGCAGAAGCAGAACCAGGAACAGCAGATTCGACAACAGCAGGACCAGAACAAGGGACAACAGAAACAGCAGGAGAAACAGAACCAGGAACAGCAGGTTCAGCAGCAGCGAGCTCAGCAGCAGAAGCAGAACCAGGAGCAGCAGATTCAGACAGCAGCGAGCTCAGCAGCAGAAGCAGAACCAGGAGCAGCAGATTCAGCAGCAACAGCGAGCTCAGCAGCAGAAGCAGAACCAGGAGCAGCAGGTTCAGCAGCAGCAGCGAGCTCAGCAGCAGAAGCAGAACCAGGAGCAGCAGATTCAGCCAGCAGCGAGCTCAGCAGCAGAAGCAGAACCAGGAGCAGCAGGTTCAGCAGCAGCAGCGAGCTCAGCAGCAGGTCCTCCAACCACAGCAGTCACAACGCTTGCCGCAACAACGACAGCAGGAACTCATTTCTCAGCAACAGCAGCGCATGACGCAATATCGGCAGAACATTGACCGACAGCAACCGTTGGCATCCCAGCAAATAAATCAGCTGCAGACTCAAAATCGTAGGGCGCAATACCAATATCAGCAACAGTATTACGACCGAGTACGGCAGCAGAATTATCGATTTCAGAATGGTGGTAACCATGATTTCCACAATGATCCTTTCTTTTACACTGCCGCGAACTATCGGTACCACCGGGGGGGTATATACTACGAAACCAATCAATACGGCGTGGATTTACTCCGGCAGGCGATAAACTTCGGGTACTCAGAAGGATATCATGCAGGACGGGCGGACCGGGAGGATGGATGGCATTTCAACTACCGCGACTCCTATGCATATCGAGACGCCAACTTTGGATATGCAGGTTATTATGTGGATCAGGACGCCTATAACTACTACTTTAGACAGGGCTTCCGCCGCGGCTACCAGGATGGTTTCTATAGCCGGTACCAGTACGGCCATTATGACAACGGCGCCAACAGAATCCTGGATGGAGTCTTAGGGGGCATTCTCATATTATCGGCTATCACTCGCTAGCAAAAAGTAATTACGAAATTCCTTGCACACCGGTAATGCTACGGGGAAGGCGAATATCGCCGATAATACTTGCCTGAGCTTTTGCCGCCACTGGCGGCAAAAGCTCCCTGGAGTTTATCTACTTTCTACGGAATCCCTCGGGTCCATTAGTCCAGCCTGGGGCCTGGTGCCATTTCACAGCGCGAAAACCTGAAAGGGTGAAACAAGCAGTTGGACTAAACCCCAAAACCTGCAACATGGTCCGAGCACGAAGATTCTCCCTGAAATATATGATGCATGGTTGCCGGCCAACCTTGCGCATTTTCCCGAACTCAAAAAAGTCCTTGCTCGGCCACCTATCGAGAATACAGACAGTAGCCGAGGTATTCCCCCTCGATCAGAAATGATTATCTCATCGTACCAAACTCCACTCGGAGCATGGGTGGACTAAGTACTCGTGTTCGTAAATACGATAACGTCTGCTGGTGGGCTCCAAAGATCGCGCAATCAGCTAAAAACCCTATCCTGGTCTTCGCCACTGCCGTCGGCTTCTTGAAGCCCACCAGCCCTTCGGGCGCCGGCGGGGCGGCCCTGTCTGCTTTGTCGCTCCTCCTCGACGATGGCTGGCATCGCCTTCGTCGTCGCTTCGCGCATCCAGGGCCGCCGCGCTCGGCGCATACGTTATCGTATTTACGAACAAGAGTACTAAGCTTCATTTTGATGACTGGGCATACCTCAGATTTAGCACCATCGCAATCCTATTTCTCATCTCGGACATAATTATTAGGAGATATAAAAATATATGAATGTATTGTCTCTATCTCTGTTTAAACTGAAATGTTACCTGTCGAGTGGTGCAACTCAAGCAGAGGCCTTAACTTCAGCAAATGCGTTAAACCTATTATCTCAGATAAATCTCAAATAGTGGTTGTCTGATATGCGACGCCGATTATCTCAGGCCTACATTTGCGTGCCGACTTGGCTGGGGAATCTGGATGGGATGTGATGAGGCACAACGAATTGATTTTCCATTCTAGAAGAGCGGGGGTCCGATGGAATTTCTCCAGCTGGGTTGCTGCAGTTTTCGGATCCCCCCACTTTCCTTGAATTTCATTGCCTGACTATGGTACCTACAATAGTCATCCCTGCGTTATCATCTTGCAGACCAGCTCCGGTAAGTCCGGTAACTGTCATGCGAGCCTGCCTTCCTTCATCAAATAAAATTCCTTCCATTTCAAAAGTGACCGGTCCGATTCCCGGATAGTTACGCTCGAAAGAAAGGATGATGGTTCCATCCTCGCTAACCCGATAGAGCGCATTGGATACCTGCCGTACGATGTGGCCATTGAAGTTTTCGATAATCTTGGCTTGGGCCTTACCCTGGCCATTGGATGTGAGCCTGCCGGTCAGGGAGTACGGACCGTTGAGCTGGGATAAAGGGTTGTCTGCAGCAAAGGCAATGGTACCGCTCCACTGGGAGGCGAAGGCACCGTTAAAATCAGTTTCACTCCATCCCCAGGATTTGGCCGCGGCATTGGGGACCCTCAGGCTGATTCCGGCCAGGATGACCATCAAGCCCACCACAACCATTGCTGTTACGAGTATTGAACGACGCATTTTGTTTTCTCCGATTTCACATGGTTCATTAAAAGTTTCCATTTCCCCGGTTTGGATTGGTTCCCCACCAGGTATTGGCAAATAGCTCAAATCACGAGGCTTTTATACCTCGGGGCATCGGATGTGTCTGTTCTCAATGGCTCATTTTCATGATCAGGATTGCTCAATACAACGCAGAAAGGAAAAGGGGATCGGTGGTGCTGGATGGATTGGAGCACTCGGATTTGTACATACCTTCAGCCGGCTTCCAACAACATGCGGAAGATATTGGCCGCACAAATCCCGAGAATTACTGGAGCATGTTCGGGAATGTCATCTGATACAAGAATGCCGTTCAAATCGAAGGCAGTCATCCCATGATTCACGGTTTGTTCGGGCTAAAAGACCTCACGGATCGTCCGCCCGGGATTTCCAGTGCAATCAAGCCTCACTCATCTGGCGCGGCGGTTTCGCGAAAGTGGTAGCCGGATACTACCAATGTGGAATTTAAAAGCTCTCATCATTCCGGATTCCGAAGCCCAAAGGGGCCAAGATCAGAGCTTTATTGGACCCGATGTGACAAAAAATAAACTCTTAAATGCGGATAAAAGCTGGCTCGGAAGTCGCGGCACAACCATACACTTTCGATGGGTCGCTGCCTTGAGAGGTTGCATTTTTCAAGGAAAATTGCTGATATCCGAAGCCAACTTTTCTTGGCATTCCCCGTGAGGTATGGCTATCGGTTTATCCCTCGGAAGGCTCAATCAGCCGCGGCTGCGTCACGGACTCGGCCACACGGGGAACGTATGGCAGATTGGAGTCCACCTATTGAAGCGTGCGGCATCAGCTGAGAGCCTATCACCGGATAAAAAGCGCTGATTTCCCACGATTCAGTCGCTGGCCGCTCCGTCACAGGTGTTGGAGACTTCCGGGTTCGGAACAGTTCTTTTCAGAAAAGCTCTCGAACAGGGACGTTCTTTCGGGCTGTGTTTTGTTGTTTGGTACGGCGCTTGCTTGATGCAAGGGCAGTTTATGGTTTGGCATGCCAACAATCGATGTGTCGATTTGATGGAGACGCCCATGTTACAGACGATTGCTTTACCCCACTATTTTCATCTGTTTATTCCTGCCCGGGTCGGCCTATTCTGCAACGCCCGGCAAAGCCATACTGATTTCACCCTCGGGTACGATTTCGACAATCACTCCCAGATACACCTGGAATGCCGTTCCTTCATCTTCCTGGTATTTCCTTTGGGTCAATGATGTTACCGGACCCGCGGTTCAAACCTGGTACACCGCGGCACAAGTTGGTTGTGAAGACTGGTACCGGCACTTGCTCGGTGGCGCCAACTACGGCATTAGCTTTGGGTTCATGCCAATGGTGGATTCAGACTTGGAATGATAGCGGTTATGGCCCGTGGAGTGATCCGGCGAATTTTAATGTGCCCGCCAGCGAAACTTGGCCGTTCGGTATCGAATTCGTGGCGGTGCCCTCGGGTGAATTTCAAATGGGGTCGAGTAATGGCGAATCCAATGAACTGCCGATTCATCGGGTCATAATCAGCAAATCCTTCCAGTTGGGCAAATTCCAGATAACGCAAGGGCAGTGGGCAGAGGTTATGGGGAGCAGGCCGAGCCATTTCCAGGGCAATGACAGCCTTCCGGTAGAGATGGTTTCATGGAATGACATACAACCATTCATCGCGAAAATGAACGCATTGAACGATGGGTATCTCTATCGAATGCCGACTGAGGCGGAGTGGGAATACTCCTGCCGGGCTGGAACAACCGGCGACTATGCTGGGAATCTGGATGAAATGGGTTGGTACCTCAACAACTCCGGAAACAAGACCCACCCTGCGGGCCAGAAGCAGCCGAACGCATGGGGACTGTACGACATGCACGGAAACGTCGAGGAATGGGTGCAGGATTGGTACGACAGCAACTATTATTCGCAAAGCCCACTAGTCGATCCGCAGGGCCCGGAGTCAGGCACCCTCCGGGTTTTCAGGGGGGGCGGCTGGTATAACAGTGCCTACAACCTCCGTTCGGCGTTTCGCGCTGATATCGCCCCGAATTACGTGGGCAACGGTGTCGGGTTCCGTATCTTAAGGACGGTCAAACGAGTCGGCCCGCCGGGCAAAGCCACGGTGTTGTCGCCTTCCGGAACGATCGCCACAACGGTCCCAGCTTATGCCTGGAATGCTGTGACAGGATCGACCTGGTATCAGCTTTGGGTCAATGACGCTACAGGCACCGGAAAAATCCAACAATGGTACACAGCCGCGCAGGCTGGATGCCCAACCGGAACGGGAACATGCTCTGTCAATCCAATAAGCGCTGTTGCCAAGGGATCCTGCCAGTGGTGGGTTGAGACATGGAACGATAGTGGCGCGGGTCCGTGGAGCGATTCCATGAGCTTCACCGTCGCAGATGGATCATTGGTCAAGGCGGTCCTTTCCTCTCCCGCAGGCGTCATTTCATCCACCACCCCGACTTATGCATGGGGGGCGGTGGCTGCTTCGAGTTGGTACCAGCTGTGGGTCAACGACAGCACGAATTCTAATGGTAAGATTCAAATTTGGTATACGGCGGCGCAAGCGGGATGCTCTTCGGGAATCGGGACGTGTTCCGTTACCCCGGAGATTCCGCTCGTGAGGGGAGGCTCACAGTGGTGGATTCAAACGTGGAATGATTTAGGCTATGGCCCGTGGAGCGATCCCCTGAGCTTCACCGTCGGAACTGCAATGGAATTTGTCACGGTGCCCTTGGGCGGGTTCCAAATGGGTTCGAATGGAGGCGAAATAGATGAAAAACCCGTCCATGGCGTGGCGATCAGCCATTCTTTCCAGTTGGGAAAATTCGAGGTCACTCAAGGACAATGGCTTACGGTGATGGGGAGCAATCCAAGCTTTTTCCAAGGGGATGAGAGCCGTCCGGTCGAGCAGGTTTCCTGGAATGACGTACAAGCATTTATCGCACAATTGAACAATTCGAACGATGGGTATCTCTACCGGTTGCCAACGGAAGCGGAGTGGGAATACGCCGCGCGCGCGGGACGAACCAGCGAGATTTCCGGGATTCTGGGTGATATAGGTTGGTACTCCGCCAATTCCGGCAATCAGCCGCACCCTGTAGGCCAAAAACAACCGAATGCTTGGGGACTGTACGACATGCAGGGCAACGTCTCGGAATGGGTGCAGGATTGGTACGCTAGCGGCTACTATGCGAGCAGTCCATCAACGGACCCGCCTGGACCATTGACTGGCTCGTCCAAGGTCTTCCGCGGCGGCGGATGGTACGACATCCCCTACTACTGCCGTTTCGCAAGTCGAGGCAGCTATGTACCGGGCTACTCATTTTATGACCTCGGCTTTCGCCTCTTGCGGACAGCAAGGTAGGACTTGGTCCCGATGGAGCTTCCCAGGCGGCAAAGCCGGCCCGTGGCTTCAGCGGACCGAATACGGCCCGCACAAAAATGTGCAGAACATCCCAAAATAGGGGCACATCATAAGCCTGGCGATAGCGATGGGCGAAGGGAATTTCGTAGGTTAAAGGAGTTCATCCGAACTGCAAATAACTGAGATGACAACCCATGCCCAAGCCCGCGCGGGTCGGTTTTGGGACGTTTGACAGTACCATTCCGATCCCTCGGAGGAGATCCCCGACAATCGGCGCAAGGCCAGTTGGATTTTGATCGTGTTCGCCTCGATATCCATGAGATTTCCTGCCCGCTTCATGCTGGTCGAGGCCATGAATCCCTGTCGGTGCGGATGCACAATTTGGCGTCTGATTCAGTGTGTCCCTCGCCAATATCATGGGGAACCGGTCTGCGGGAGTCGGCATTCCGGTCCGCCATGATATTGGCGAGCGACAGTCAGCCTCCGATCTACTGGACACGGAGGGCCTGGCCGAGTTTTAATGGAATGGTACGGACGTTTTTTTGTCCAGGCTAGGACTTTCAGCGCACGCTCTGAAGCCCGTGCGCCCCTGACAGCGTGAAGAGATGCGGCACTGCCAAGCACTGAACCGCTCTGGAGGAGTCGTTGTCGTCGCCGCCCGGTTATCGGTGAGTCTGGTGATCGGGGCGGTAGTGATGCTTCATGCTCCTGCGACCGCCGTCGCTCAACGTCCGTCCATTCGCTGCTATGGCGTCTCCGATGGTCTGGCGCATAGCGCAGTCCGTTCGATATTTCAGGACGCCAAAGGTTACCTGTGGATTGCGACCTCCGAAGGCCTCAGCCGCTTTGACGGCTATCGTTTCAGCAACTACGGCCGACGCGAGGGTTTGGGACACGCGGTCACAAATGATGTAACCCAGGACCGTCAGGGGCGGATATGGGTGGCAACCAACGGTGCGGGGGTCGCGCTTTTCCTCGATCATCCCGAGCAATCAGGCCGCCGAAGTCCGACCTTGTCGGCAGAACCCTCGAGATTCGTCAATCACAACGTGGGGACTTCACTCGAATCTAATCGGGTGAATGAGCTGTTATTTGATAGCGCCGGCACTCTATGGTGCGTCACTGACGGGGGACTTTTCAGAGGCGACGTGGACTTGCGGGGGACTCTTGCGTTCACCCTTGTCGTTCCCCATAAGCGCGTGACAGAAGCAATGGCAGCCTTTGCCGACAGCAGAGGACGGCTTTGGTTCGGCGTCGCCGATGATCTGATCGAGGTTGTTGGTGGAACCATCATCAAGTACGGGCCGGGGGATGATGTCGGCCGTTTCCCCATCCGCTGTGTTACCGAAGATCGACGGGGCAGACTCGTCGTGGCAAATGATCACTCGGTGTTCGAGTTTGTCGCGCCTCCAGACCCATCGGCGCGCGGAAGCTGGAACCAGGTGAAGCTCGCCCTCGATTCACTCCAGACAATCAATGCAATGATTTCCGACCCGGACGGCACTCTGTGGATTGCGACGACCAATGGTCTGGTCAGATCCAGGGACGGTAGGGAAGCGCGCTATACATCGGCTCAGGGACTTAGCGACAACGATATCACCGCGTTGCTCAGGGATACTGGGGGCAACCTCTGGATCGGAACCTTTGGAGGTGGCATCTGCAGGATCGCCGACGAAATGATCGTGAGCATAACGAGGTCCGAGGGATTGCCGGATCAGAAGGTCCATCAGATCGTGGTGGACCAAGGCGGAAGGGTATATGCCGCAACGGATCGGGCCGGGATGGTGGAAGTAACGGAAGGCCGGATCCCGTCAATCCGCTCTCTCGGCGGCCCGAGGTTTACCTGGATCCGGAATCAGATTTTGCAGGACCGCCGCGACGACTGGTGGTTAGGCAGCGACCGGGGCCTGATCAGAATTTCAGGACCGGATCTCAAAATGGATCGGGGTGAGTGGGTGACCCAGGCGGATGGCATCCCACCGGTCGGTGTGGCCACGCTCTGTGAAGGGCCACAGGGCGATTTGTGGGTTGTGCAGAACGACCTCAACTTCTACCACGGAACACCCTCGAAAAATGGGCGCCTGAGATTTGAGCGAGTCCCGACGGGCAACGCCTGGCCGTCTGAGAAACTCCCGACGCTCACGATGGTGGACCGGGCAGGATCACTTTGGGTGGGGGCGCAGGGTGCTCTGGCTCGAATGATTCAGGGCAAGGTGAGCATGTTCCAGGCGGATCGTGGCCTTCCGGAAACGGATCCAAGGGCGTTCTATCAAGACAGCAGGGGATGGCTGTGGATCGGTCTTCGCTTCAAGGGCGTCGCGATGACGAAGGATCCAACTGCGGTGCACCCGGATTTCGTGACCTATTCCACCGAGAACGGCGTGGCGAGTGATACCGTCTGGTCCATTAGCGAGGATAACGCCGGGAGAATCTATTTTGGGACGGGCAAAGGGCTCGATCGGCTGGATCCGGTTTCGGGCCGGATACAGCACTTTTCCTCGGCAGACGGACTGGCCGGAGACAGAATCATTTGCAGCAGGAGGGACCGGCAGGGAAATATCTGGATCGGAACCACAACAGGCATTTCAAAGTTCGATCCGAGGGCCGAACGGGTATCCGCTCACCCGCCACCGGTCTACGTGAGCCGGATACAGGTTGCAGGAGACGACCTGCGGCTTGCAGAAACGGGCGAAAGACATGTGCGGCAGTTCGAATTTCGCCCCTCGCAGAACAATCTCCTCATCGAATATGTGGGTCTGCATTTTGGCAGGGAGCGGGAATTGCGATACCGGTACATGCTTGAGGGCGCGGACGCGGGTTGGAGCTCGCCCAGCTATCAGCGTTCCGTCAACTATGCGCGGCTCTCGCCGGGATCGTATCGATTTCTGGTAAAGGCAGCTAATCAGGACGGGCTGGAAAGCGCCGAGCCGGCGGTCTTTCCTTTTCTGATTCTCCCCCCGATCTGGACCAGATGGTGGTTTATGGCTATGGCCGCCACGCTCTTCGCGGCACTCGCCTACTCGCTTTACCGCTATCGCCTTACGCGACTCATCCAATTGGAACGCGTACGCACTCGCATCGCTACAGACCTGCACGATGACATCGGCTCCGACCTTTCGCTAATCGCGATGGTCAGTGAAGTTGCCCGAAGTCGTGTTGCGCCCAACGAAGCGCAGCTCCGGGAGTGGCTTTCGTTGATCTCGAGCACGTCGAGGGAGCTCGTAGATTCGATGAGCGACATCGTCTGGGCTGTCAATCCCCTTCATGACCGGCTCGAAGACATGACCACAAGGATGCGCCGGTTCGCCGAGGATACACTTGGGCCGCGGAACATCACCCTCCGGTTCCCCACCCCCAATCTGGAGCAGGATGTCAAGCTGGGACCGGACATTCGGCGAGAGATTTTTTTGATATTCAAGGAGGGTATTAACAACATCCTTCGCCACTCCGCCTGCCGCGAGTGTTGCATTCTATTCCAGACGGGACGCGGGCGGCTGGAACTCGAGCTGGCCGACGACGGTGTCGGATTTGACCCGGTTCGAGCCGATGGCGGTAACGGATTGATCAGCATGCAAAAGAGGGCCGCAGAGCTGGGCGGAACCCTTAAGATAGATTCCCGACCGGGCGGAGGTACTACCCTGAAGCTCAGGATATCCACAAAGAAGCCCGGTCTATTGTCCGACGCGCGCTAACGGACGCTATGCGAATACATGGTGACAGCGTCGCCCGCAGCCGCTAGGCTGAAGTCCGGACCGGAGTTTACTGATGTTGAATGAAAACAGCGCGACCGGATCTCACACGTCGGCAGAGCAGCCCAATGTTACGAACATTGCGATTATCGAGGACAACAACAAATACCGCGAGATGCTCGCGTTCCTAATCAGTAATACAGACGGGTACCGTTGCAGCGGGAGCTACCGGTCGATGGAGGAAGCGCTGAGTTCCATCGAAAACAACCCTCCTGACATAGCGCTCGTAGACATCGGTCTTCCTGGCATGTCTGGAATTGAAGGAATTCAGATCCTTAAGGAACGGTTCACCTCGCTCGCGTTGCTGATACTCACGGTGTATGCGGATGACGAACGGATTTTCGACGCGTTGCGCGCCGGGGCATCCGGCTATCTCCTCAAAAAGACGTCACCTGCGAGGCTGATGGAGGGAATCAGCGAGGCCGCGGCCGGCGGCGCTCCCATGTCACCCGAGGTGGCGCGCCGGGTGATTGCTTTGTTCCGGGAATTTCCTCCAGCGGAGAAGGCTCATTATCACCTCTCGCCTCATGAGGTTCGCATTCTGAAGCTTCTCGTTGACGGCCACAGCTACAAAACGGCAGCGGCCCACTTGGGCGTCGCGGTCCCGACCGTCTCCTTCCATCTGCAGAAAATTTACGAAAAGCTTCACGTACACTCCAAATCCGAAGCCGTGGCGAAGGCACTTCGTAACCGCCTCGTATAATTCAGAATCGCCTGCTGCATCGCCCTCGAATGCGTCCTGACCAGCTGCCCCGACCTGGAACTCGATAGGAGAGCCCGTGGCAAACGTTCCACGACAATACCGCCAACAGTCTCGGGTTCGTCGATTATCTGGACCGGGACCAAGTCGATGAGACCTGAGAGTCCCGACTGAGACTAGGTAAATACACGGTGACATCGAACTCACAAGCGGATTAAACATAGCCTTGAATAGCCTTATTGGCCCGGGATTTCACGAGGCTCGGTAACTCATCGTGGAAGGGTATCGAAAATGCGAAGACTTGCCCCAAGAAATTGCGAAACCAGGAGGATGTACTATGAAAAAATTTGCTCTCTTAGTGATTGCAGGAATCCTCACAGCCGCTCTCTTTTCCACCGATCTCTGCGGTGCCACAAATCCGAGCCAGAATCGAATCTCGGGAACTGTCCAGTTCTATGGATGCAACCCGGTGGGGGAAAATCCCTTCTGGCTGCATGCAATAACAGTAGTACCCTCACAAGTCAAGCCTGCCGGCAAGCCCCAGACGAATAACAAGGAAACCCTGGTGGCGCGAATTAACAAGATCCGGGATGGACTATACAATTTCACCTTTGACCAGGCCGAACCGGGCAAGTTTTATTCACTCAAGGCAAAACTGCTCTGGGAGGCTCAAGATAAGATAGTCTGGCGCGCAGAGCTTAACGGGCAGAAGAATAATGGCCAGGTTGTTGCCGGGACAAGCGACTTCAAAATCAAAGCGTACGCCATCCGCACGAAAGTTGAAGTGCTCAGCGAAATCCCAGCGTCCGCAAAGTCCAGCGCAAGCGGCAAACAGACCAGCCAGGTACCTGCATGGGTGGGAGCGGCCCACATGGACTTCTTCGATGAGGCCTCGGCCACCCGGCACCTGCGAGTCTATAGTGATTTACCCAACATCACTTCGGTCGTCCTGCAGATCTCCAATAGAGTGTTTCCAAGGGAAGAAAGGGCAATAGTGGAGTCCCTCCAGGAAACCACCCGATTCAAGGGTATTATTGCCTCGATATCTCGTCCAGTCGACAAGCAGGGATGGACTGATCTTGGGCCGATCAACTTCAAGCAGCTTATGACGATATGCGACCCGAGGTCCGACAATACGATTTGTACACCAGGGGATGAGCACCAGGGCGAGAGACTCTCACTTGCCGATGTGCAGGCAATCAAATTCGGGGCACCTGTTTATGTGCGGGCCATCCCCGTCATCCAGGATGATAATGGCGTCCCCGTGCGCCTCACAGATCCCACTGTTATAGGTTTTCCGGGATGGGTGATCCTCTCCAATTTTGGGGCATCTCCGATCACTGGAAGTTATCCGGATCCGGGTTCTCTGCAAAAAAATGATCACATCTATACAGCCAATTACACAGAACCGCACTTCGATTGGCTTGGTCATCCAAAGATTGGCGAGGAGGCCTGTTACGTAACTGTTAAAGAGCATCAAATCGACCCGAATTTGATTTTTGGCCTCTGCTTTTCTGACCAGAACACCTGCTCTTGGGATATCAAACTGGTCAACTTCGGGGCTGGATACTCATTGATGGACAAAGTGAATCCTTGGAATTATATGACTTCAACTCCAGGTTTGACCATACCTGCGGGTTACTATTTTTGTGAAAGCCTGGATACGGATAGCTGGTTGGACGATTTCCTGGATTTTGTCACAGGACTGATCGACGGGTTTGGTTGGCTGGTGACCCAATTCGCAGAGCTGTACGAGCGGATAAAATCCAGCGTGGAGTCTGTTATTGTCGAAGTTGTGAATATTGCCGGCGAACCATTTGGCATACAATGCGGCGAGGGGTGTCAAAAATGGGTAGAGGCCGGTATGGACAGCGCGCTGGCCGCGATGGGTTTGCCTCCATCTCTCCCGAACTGGGATGAACTTAAAGACAAAGGACTGGATTACCTCACCAGACAGATTGCCGAACAGTCCGGCATCGGGAGCCTGGCCGACACATTGCTCGATGACGTGGCAAAAGAGGCCCTGAAAGGGGTAGCAAACCATGCCGGCGATTACGCAAATGCATTGATAAACCAACTCGGTGCAAAAAACAGGGGAGGATACGGCGTACAACCACCCGTAGACTGGCTGACGGCCTATTCAGGGTTTGAGCCTGCCGTCATGACGTTTACCTTTACCCAGACCGGTTCGCTTGACTTGCTCGACCCGGTGGATTGGCATTTCTATATCGGGCAGGGAAATGTATTTGCAGCTACCCCCAGGGTTCCCCTGCCGAAAGACTTCCCATGGATATCCAATACGGAACGCAAGCTTTCGGTCCCGATAGTCCTTCGCCCGAATATGGCAGGTTATACCCCCTGCCCTGCATGGCGGCAACACCTAAGTCCCTATGACCAATGTTCGGACATCGAGCAGGCATTCTGGATCAGATCACTGTGGGTGCAGGACATGGTAACCCGCAAGCCATGCGCCGATCTCCCGACAGGTCTCTACACCAGACCGCAGGGATGGAACATCGATCCTGATAAAGGGATTGTCATCGAATGGCTAATGGAGCAACAAGGACTGAGCAACCCGGTCCTATACCAGGGCGTCGTTTATTATCCAGAACCTTTGGTTACAAATATCAATGATATGTGCTGGATTCTGGGACATCAACACTAGGACACAATCGAGCTACACTGAATTTAGCAGGTGGCCTTCGGCATTATCGGAATCGGCCTGGAGAAAAGACAGAGTCGGCAACGGCTCTGTCTTGTTATTTTGCAGGCACGAGCATGCAACGGCAGCCGCATCCGCTGCAAATTCGACCCCAAAGGCGCTTATTCGGACTATCAGCCGCAGCAGTTCGAGGAAAAAATCCCGGGCCGAACACTTGTGCCCTTGTATTCGTGGGCGCTTCCAGGGACATCGATCCCTGGTACGCAATGCTCCCGGAATTCACCGCGGAACTGGGATGGATACCCGAAACCATTCTGCTTGGAACCCTTCTGGGTCAAGAGGTGATACATGTGTCCCGCGGGATCAAGGAAGGATCGCCGGGAAGGAAAATCAAGACCGCGGCTTCGACTTTCCGCCTGCCGGGAAAGAAACCTCAAAGCCTCGAAATCGCAAATGATCCCGGGTTCACAGTCCCCATTACCATTACTGCGGTACGTGTGGGCGATGATGTATTCAGTAGTAATGTTGGTCCTGAGCCGGCCGACCTGGTGGTGAAAGCAGCGCAAAAACTGATCTACGGATTATAGGGTGAGGGATCATGGCCTGTCGGGTCCTTCGACGCCTTGTCGGCCAAGCGACTCTAATGTATAATTTTGATCTCGCCGTGCAGATTCTAAGATAAGATGCCGCCAAGATAGGATATCTGATCGATTACAGGAGCCCAAATGAACAATGCTCGAAAGGACAAATCGGAGGAAAAGGCAGAGCAGCGCCCCCGGCCCGCTTCTGGAGAGTCATCGGCAGGGAATGTCGACAAGATTCGCGATATTCTGTTTGGCGCACAGATCAAGGACTACGAATCCCGGTTCACCCACTTGGAGGACACTGTCCAGCGGGAAGTCGCGGATGTCAAGGACAGCTTGAAACGGCGCTTCGATACCCTCGAGGCCTATTTCAGGAAAGAATCGGAGTCCCTGGCAGCGAGGGTGAAAGCGGAACACGAAGAACGCACCGATGCTATCAGTTCGCTTTCGCGTGATCTGGCAAAAAGCAATGAACAACTCGCCAAAAAGATCGGCGACCTGGCCAACACGGCGGCCGATGACAAGCGCGCTCTCCGACAGGATCTGATGACCGAATCGAAAAAACTGGTCGAAGAAATCCGGCTCAAGCACGCGGACCTTTCGTTACTCCTCGAAAAGCGGGTTATCGAGCTTCGGACAGAAAAGACGGATCGCGCCGCCCTCGCCGGCTTTCTCACGGAGATCGCGATCCGGCTGACGGAAGACCTTCCCCAGCCGGCTGGCGAAAAATAGTGGAATCAACTCCCGGTCATCGGCTTGCCATCGAGGGACAACCTGAATCGGATGCCGACATGGACACGGACCACCGCCTGGAAGAACTCCGCGAATTGATTATCGGCCGCGAGTTGACGCAGATCGAACGCCTTAGCAAGCGACTGGACGATCCGGCAATGCGGGCCGAGGAGGTAAGCCGGATAGTCAGCGAAGCCATCATCCTTCGTGCCGGAGCTGACCGCAGCCTGCACGGCGCCCTTCATCCCCTGGTAGAAGAGGCCCTCAGGATCTCAGTGGCGCGGAATCCCGCTTTTTTGGCCACTGCCCTGTTCCCAATTATCGGCACGGCAGTACGAAAGGCCCTCGGACACGCTTTACGAGGGATGATCGACTCCTTCGAACAGGTCCGGGAGCGCAGTTTTTCACTCCGCGGCCTGAGCTGGCGCCTTGAAGCTCTGCGCACAGGGAAAAACTTCGGCGAAATCGTCCTCACACGGAGCCTGCGCTACCGGGTCGAACAGGTTTTCCTGATCCATCGAAAAACCGGGCTTCTGCTTCTGCACGCAGCCCGGGACGAGAAGATCGTTCAGGATGCGGACCTGGTATCGGGCATGCTCACCGCAATCCAGGATTTCGTCCATGATTCGTTCGGCGGCGGCACCGCAGACGAACTCCAGACAATGCAGGTGGGTGAGCATACCGTCTGGATCGCATATGGTCCCGATGCACTGCTGGCGGGAGTCATTTGGGGAACGGCGCCTGCCGAGCTGCGAAATCTTTTTGAAGGGGCTCTGGAGCGCATTCACGAAGAAGCGCGGGATGTACTCGCCCAATACTCCGGCGACAGTTCCGCGCTCGAGCCGTGGCGCCCGGTCCTGGAAAGCTGCTTCCCGGGGCAGGCGGCGGTTCAACGACCGCCGTCTCACGGCTGGATTTATCCGATTTTCCTGATCCTGCTGGCAATCGGTGCCGGATGGTACTTCTTCTATTATAAAGATCGCATTCTGTGGGCGGAGTACGTAGCCCGCGTTCGCGATCTTCCGGGCATCATTGTACTGAGCGAGGAGGCCCGTGGCCGGACCTACTATCTCTCAGGGCTCCGCGACCCGCTGGCGGAGGATCCCGCGGGCCTCTTGAAAGGTTCCGGCCTCGACCCGGGCCGGGTCGTTACGACTTGGCACACATATCTCTCGTTTCATCCGGAGCTGGCGAAGGCGCGGCGCATCGGGGATCTCAAGGAACGGCTTGAACGGATCAATATCCGGTTTCCCGTTAATTCCGCCAAGATTCCGGCCGACCAGTTCCAGGCGCTCGACGCGGCTGAGGATGAAATGCGAAGCCTGGTCAGCGAAGCGGCGGATCGTAAGTCCACCCTTCGATTCGAGATCTTCGGCCATACTGATTCGTCCGGCAAGGAAGATCTCAATGCCGCTCTCAGCGCCCAGCGCGCGGAGGCAGTACACGAAGCTTTGTTGCAGCGAAAATTCCCGCCGTCGCTGCTCCTCGCGGAAGGAGTTCGCGACACCCGGCCGGAACGCCGGGGAACCACGGAATATGATGCCGCGGCAAACCGCTGCGTCTCGTTCCGCGTGCTATGGACGGCTTCCAAATGATCCAGAAAAAAATATGCATGGTAGGTTCGTATGGTGTAGGGAAAACCAGCCTCGTGGCGAGATTTGTCCGCAGCATTTTCTCTGAAAAATATCAGACTACTGTCGGTGTGAAGATCGACAAGAAAGTCGTCTCGGTCGGAGGGGAAAATGTCACCCTGATGCTCTGGGACCTCGCCGGCGAGGAGGAGCACGTGCAGGTTCGCCCGGCTCACCTGACCGGATCCGCCGGCTACATTCTTGTGGCGGACGGGCTGCGTGCGGCAACACTCGACGTCGCGCTCAGCCTTCATGAGCGGGCACGGAAGGCCGCGGGTCCGGTTCCTTTCGTGCTGGTAGTCAACAAAAACGACCAGAAAGAAAACTGGGAGATTGCGGCTTCTCGGCTCGGCGAGCTCGCGAACGAAGGATGGCCCATTTATGAGACCAGCGCAAAAACAGGCGACTGCGTCGAGACCGTATTCCTGACCCTTGCCGGGCGGATGCTGAAAGAAGGAAATGTCGGCTGACCTTGGGAGAGCCCTAGCGGCACTCAATCTGGCCGTTTTTGTCCGGCAATCGGACGGATCCTTCAAGTCCGTCGGGGAACCTCCCGATTGGCTGCGGCAGTTCTCCGTGGAAAACCAATTACTCACCGAAACCTTTCCATTTCTGGAAGTCTTCATGCCCGAAGCCGAAGTTGCTTGGGGAGGGGCCGGCACTTCCCGTGCGCGCTCCGACATTTGGACCCAGGAAGGCACCGATGGATGCGACGTCCAGCTCCAGGCTCTTGCACTGCGCGTCGGCGAATGCAAGTATCTTGTCCTCGATTCGCCGGTAGCCGCCTTCGAAGAACGCCGTCTTTCCCAGCAGCGTGCGCACGATCTGGGGCTTTATTCGGAGAAGCTTGAGCGTCTTCAGCGGCAGCTATCGGATACGAATCTCCAACTTGAGCGCGCCACGCAAGCCAAGAGCGATTTTCTGGCCACGATGAGCCACGAGATCCGAACGCCTCTCAATGCGATCCTCGGCATGGCAGACCTGCTCTGGGATTCCGATTTGTCTCCGGAGCAGCGTGAGTACGTCCGCATTTTTCGAAGGGCGGGATCGAATCTGCTCAACCTGATCAACGACATCCTGGATCTCTCCAAAGTTGAATCGGGCAATTTGGATCTGGAATCAACCGAGTTCGACCTTGTCGAATTGCTACAAAAAACACGGGAACTGATGGTCACACGCGCCCAGGCAAAGGGGCTTGCACTCGACTGGCAGACCGCTCCCGGCGTCCCTACGGCGCTCATCGGGGACCCTCACCGGCTAAGGCAGATTCTGATCAACCTGATCGGAAATTCCATGAAATTTACAGAGCGCGGTGGGATTCGGATCGTCGTCGAGCGCGATCCCGACGATACAACCCTCGGCGCGCTTCGCTTCGGGGTTTCGGATACCGGCATCGGAATCCCCGCGGAGAAACTGGGTTCAATCTTCGAAAATTTCAGCCAGGTGGACTCTTCCACAACCCGCAAATATGGCGGGACGGGCCTGGGATTGTCGATTTCCAGACGATTCGTCGAGATGATGAAAGGCCGCATCTGGGTCGAGAGCTATCTGGGCGAGGGGAGCACGTTCTTTTTTACGGCGAGGTTCGCCACCCAGGCTGATCCCTTCCGGCGGTCCGAGCCGGCAGGGACCGAAACCGAATCGGAACCGTCCAGTCAACCGGCTCAACCCCTGGACCTGTCTCATGCACGCATCCTGCTGGCCGACGACAATGAGGACAACCGTTTCCTCATAATCTCATATCTTAAAGGAAGCGGCTGCGCGGTTGAGACGGCTGAAAACGGAGCCGTCGCCGTGGAAAAGTTCCGGGCAGGGCATTACGATCTCGTTTTAATGGATGTCGAAATGCCGGAGATGGATGGGTATGCCGCGGTCAAGGCAATCCGGGATTATGAGCGGGAGCGGGCATCGTCCGCCGCGCCTGTCCTGGCGTTGACCGCACACGCGTTTCGGGAGGCGGCGGAAAAAAGCCGTCGGTCCGGTTTTACGGAACACCTGACCAAGCCGATCCGGAAGGGTACGCTCCTCAGGGCCGTCGAGCGTTACGTGCCGCGCCCGTCAACCGCGGGGGCGAACACCGGGCCGGCAAAAATCCGGGTTGCCCTCGATGACTCCATCCGGGACATCGCCCCGGCCTTTTTGGAAAAGCGACGCAAGGATCTGCCAAAGCTGCAGGCGGCCCTGGCTGCCGCTGATTTCGAAGCGCTACGAATCGCCGGGCACAATCTAAAAGGAACCGGCAGCGGGTACGGGTTTCCCGCCCTTACGGAGATCGGAGCAGCCCTCGAAAGCGCCGCGAAGGAACGAGACCTTATCCGGTTGAGCGCAAAGGTCGTTGAGCTTGGCGATTATCTCACGCACGTCGAACTGGAGGGAGAGGCATGAAGGTACGATTTTGGGGAACACGCGGCTCGATCGCCACGCCGGAACACAATACCCTTAAATTTGGCGGCAATACCTCATGTGTCGAACTTACCACCGACGCCGGAGAAACCCTTATATTCGATTGTGGGACGGGAGCGCGACAGCTCGGAATGCATTTGATGGCTAAGAAGGCAAAGCCGATCCGGGCCACGATCCTGCTGAGTCACACGCACTGGGACCACATTCAGGGATTCCCCTTTTTTGTTCCCGCATTCGTCCCCGGAAACGAAATTACGGTCTGTGGTCCGGAAGGATCGAACAAGTCGCTGCCCGAGGTTCTGGCGGGACAAATGGAGTACACCTACTTTCCCGTCGATTTGGGGCAGCTGGGAGCGCGGCTCATTTACAAAGATTTGCGCGAAGGCGTTCACGATATCAACGGCGTACGCATACGCGCGCAATACCTCAACCATCCAGCCGTAACGCTCGGATACCGTGTGGAACATGACGGTGCCTCGGTCATGTACCTTTGTGATCACGAGCTGTTTGCGGATCCGCTCTGGCGAGCCGACGCGCAGCGGGGAAAGATCGCCTCAATTCTCCATGCCGGCGACCGCCGCCATGCCGAGTTCATGACCGGGGCGGATCTGGTGATACACGATGCCCAATATACCCCTGAAGAATATCCTTCCAAAAAAACCTGGGGCCACAGCACCTACGAGTATGCCGTTGAACTGGCGGCAGCGGCAGGCGTGCGGCGATTGGCTTTAACCCACCACGATCCAATGCACACGGATGAGAATATACAAAAAATCGAAGAAAAGGCGGCGGAAGCCGCCGCCAGAATCGGCTCGTCTATGGAGGTTTTCTGTGCTCGCGAGGGTAGCGAGATAACAGTCAATCCTGTCGATTCTCCGGGCAGGCAGGCTCCGGCTTCGAACTCGGCGATTCCCGGAGCTCTAGGTAAGAGCCTCAGAATTCTCATCGTTGATGACGATGAGGACTTGCGATTGCTGGCACGCGCGGCTTTGAAAAAGGGGGGATTCCATGTGGAAGAGGCAGAAAGCGGAGCGGAGGGTTTGCGCATGATCGGCGAGAACAAGCCGGACCTGCTGGTGCTGGATTTAAATATGCCGTCGCCGAACGGCCTTGAAGTCTTGCGGACACTCAGGGGAAATCCGGGGACAGCCGGTCTACCGGTGCTCGTGCTTACGGCATATGACGACGAAGGCAATACTCGGGCGGCTTTCGATCTGGGTGCCACAGATTACCTCGCCAAGCCGTTTAGTGTGCCGCAATTGAATGCGCGGGTGCGCGCATGCCTGTCTCGAGCCTGACGCCTGTTGCAGGATGAAGCCCCGCCTTGGCTGTCCGCTCCTTTATGATTTTCCTTCTTCGGTCATTTCTAGCAGGCCGCGTGTGGCCTATCGGATGCGAAATTACATCCGATGGAATGTCCACACGGCGGGCACTTCGATGAGATCGAAAGAGTATTGCCTCCTGGGGACGAGTATTCCGAACGAGTTGGCTACTCATTCCGGGGATGTCGGCTACTGCGCCCTCGGCAGGAACAAGTCGCGCCCGGGAAACGGATCATCGATCCGTGAATTGCCTCAAAGGCGGGAGGCTATCAATTTGCCCAGGGTGAAAAGCTGGTCAACTGTCAGGTAGATCTTCTTTTTCACAAAATCCCCGAAAGCAGTCAAGACGACACAATGGGTTCCTTTTGTGAACGCGAGCAGATTATCCGGCATCCCGGGCATTGCCGCCCCCTGAATTGCCTGGTCGCCGATGCCACTTACGGTCTCTTTGGAATATTTGCTTTTAAAACCGCCGAAATTCTTCGCATCTGTGAATTGGATCATCAGGATCAGTTCGCCTGAAGCATCTACAAAGTTAAGATCGCCACCTGCTCCGGCGGCGGTCCCGCGCGGGATCAATTTGACCCCCTTCATCCCGATGGCCTTTTCGATATCGGCTCCCGTTAGATACTTCTCATTGGGAGTCTGTGCCAGGGCAGTAATCGCCAGGCTAAAACTCAAAATCATACAGATCCCGAATGCGACAGAGGATTTCCACATCTTCACACCTCTCCCATAAGATCCCGGGCCAAGGTACAACGAATAGTCTGCCATCGTCAACGAATGCCTCTATTCATCCCGAATCCTCACCCGGGGATGTTGGTTTTCAGATGGAATGGGGGATTGCCTGCACCAGCCAATTTCAGCTTTGGCTCCTGATGGATTACTTTGAGCAACTCCCGGGTCACTCGGTCGTCGATTATGGACGCATTCATCAAATCCACCGGGTACCGGATGCTCACCTCAAGGCCGGACGTTGCCAGATGTAGCCGGCTCGCCGGCTGCAAAACTCCGGCTGACGTGGTCGTCAAGGTCTTTTCCATGTGGCTGTGCTGCCTTTCCATTTCATCCCGGTACTCTGCGAAAATGGCTGCCACAACTCCGCGCAACCGCTCTTCGACAAGTTTGTAATCGCCGTCCGGGGGCACCGTAAATGTGACCTCGTGCCAGACAAAACTTGTACCGGGAATCTGTTTGAAAAAACCGGCATTCGATTGAAAAACGATCGAATTCGAGAACGCGACGACCCTGCCGCTCGCCGTTTTATCTTCGCCGCTGACCAGTTCGAGCATATGGAACCGCACGAGTCCGATATCTATGACTTCGCCTGTGATTCCAGCCACCTGCACCCGATCACCCACCCGGATTCCGTATTTGCCGATCAGGAAGAAGTACGCCACAATCGAAAGGATGACATTCTGCAGCGCAACGGCAACGCCGGCGGTAATGAGGCCGGCAAAGGTTGCTACCGAACTGAGCTCGTTCGCGAACGAGAAAATGAGCACGATGGAGATTACGCACCAGAGCACAATTTTGCGCAGCAGCAGATACTGGTATCTGCGGCGCGGATCGCGCACATACCCGAATATGGCGCGCCGCCAGAGCTCCGCGCCTCCGATAATGGCTGTCAGGGCCATAACAAGCACCGCCAGCTTGGCGAGGAGAACCCTCAACTCCGTCGAATATCGGGTCTCGAGTGAAGCCTGCCAGTTAGCCAGGTTCTTCTTGTACAGACCGAGCAGGATTCCCTGCTTGCTCAAGGGCAGAACCGAGTCCGACGTGCGCTTGAACTGCGCGGTCAGAACGTCAAACATCGCTTTTTGCTGGACAAGAACGGTCTGGTCGGTAGTGTCGGACTGAGCGGCTAATTCATCACCCCGTTTGGACAATTCTCTCAGTGTGTTCACCAGGGGCGTGCGCAATTCTTTCAAGTCTTGGTTCAGGGCATCGGTCAGCTGAATGGCGTCACGAATCGTGCGAATTTTTCTGGAGACGGCGATGAGGTCGGAGGTTAGTCCCCAAACTCCGGACGGGTCACTTTTCCGCATGCTGGATTCGGGAGCGGTGTAAACCTGCTCGTTGACGGTTACCGGCGCCCCCGGTTTTGCCGAAGCCTTCGCCAGAGCTGCGGGGACCGACCTCGCCAGCGCTTCGATCTTTTCACGAATCCCGGTAGCGCCGAGGCCGCCGGCGCTCGATCCGCCTACAAATTCGGTCATGCTCCGGAGCGAGTCGCTTCGCACCCGTGCAAGTTCCAGCTCGCTCTGGGTCTCGGCAATCCGGGTCTGAAGTGACTCGCGCTGGGCGCCGGTTGCGTTGGCTAGCTTCTGTCGCAGCGATTCCAGTTCCATCTGGTTGGCGCGAACCTGCCGCTCCAAACCCGTCAGCACCTGGCGCAAGGATTGATAACGGTATAAGCCGGCTTCTCCCGGATTCGCCGCCGGTTCTGAAGCCTCTTCTTTTTCAATCGACTCTGCCTCGCTTCTGGCGAACTCAAAGGCAAGCGACACTACCTGGTCCGCGATCTGCTGATTGTCATTTAGGACCATTGCCCCGTCGTGGTCAGTCACCATTTGCCGCTGAAGGTCCAGGGACCGATACCAGCCGATCGTATGATTGAGGTATTGGAGAAGCGCGGCCGAGGTCATCTCGGCACCATGTGCGGTCTGCGAAATACAGATCCACACTCCGGCGACAAGGGTAACGCTTATGAAACTCCACGCTTTAATCGAAGGGAGAATTCTCATCCACTGGTTCCAATCCCAAAACTCCGTGCTTGTAGTGTAGACGATCGGACCGGCCGATGCGGTCATATTTCTCCGATTGTTTTTGCCAAAAACTTCGTCCGGATCGGAAAGACTGTACCGGAGGAAAGATCTCACGGTGTGCAGCCCGGTACGGGGGAAGCGTGCCGCGTGCGACCTGTCAAGGCGCCTGACCTTAATGTTTCAATATTTTGCTGTTGTCAGTCCCCGATCCTTTGGGATAGGGAGTGTCGAATCCCTTTACCGAATGCCAGATCGCGAGGTTCAGGAGATCTTCCGGTGCCGCATCTGGTTCCGAAAAGTCCATCCGCAACGATTCCTCCGCCAGGCGTCTGGGGAGGCCTTTGAGGGCCGCCGCGGGAGGATTCATCTCATCGAGAGGTAACCGGTTCGGCAGCGCCGTGTAAGGCGAAAAATCCGGATCCGGCGTGAAGACCGTGAACATGGGCTCGGCGGCGAGATCGAACTGGTTCGACGGCGGTAGGCCCAGGATCTGCTCAATCGTGCGGTACATGTTGATGGTGGTGTAGAAGGTGCTGTCGACCGCATTGCGCCGCACCCAGGGGCTGATGACCATTCCGACCGTGCGGTGGCCGTCGACGTGGTCCAGGCCGTTCTGCGCGTCGTCTTCAGTGACGAAGATGGCTGATTCCTTCCAGTATCGGCTCCGCGAGACAGCTTCGACCAGCCGGCCCAGGGCCAGATCGTTGTCGGCGACGCATGCGCGCGGCGTCGGGAACCCCGGGGCTGTGCCGTTGGTGTGGTCCTGCGGCAGGAGCATCACGACCAGCCGTGGCAGGGTCCCGTTGTTCTCGTATTCGCGGAACTCCTTCAGGAACTCGTCCAGGCGCACCTGGTCCGGAACTCTCATTTCGAAGCCTGCGTACCGTGGATGGTAGATCTCCTTCAGTCCGAGAACGAGGGGGCTCGCGGAGATGCTTATCTTGCCTGTCCCGTTTTTCCAGTTCCGGTAGATGTCGGCCCAACCCGCCTCCGGCGGCGAAATCACGACGCGCCCGCGCTCGCCATAGGATCGCACCCCGACCTGGTGGCTACGCGCGTTGTCCCAGAGGAAATCGGTGGGCGCGAAGAGCATGGGATTGGCGTCATTCCGGGCATTGCCGTATTTGTGAATCCAATCGCTGGCATATCCCTGCGTGCACCAGCGGTGGCCGAGAGCAGACTGATCCCCCGGAGCATAGTAGTTGTCGAGCAGGACATATTTTTCTGCCAGCGCGTGGTGGTTGGGCGTGACTTCGCGCCCGAAGTGGACGAGAGCCGGATCGCCGTCTCCCTGAGGAAGATCGCCGAAAACCTGGTCGTAGGTGCGGTTCTCTTTGATGATGTAAAAGATGTGCCGGATGGGGGAGGCCTGCCCCAGGTTCATCGGAACCGGGTGCCTGGCTTCGACGGCCGGTGCGGCAGCCGTCCCGGGCACCCGGTTGTTCTGCGCTACCTGTTTTGTAAACGACTCCAGCTCCTTCCCCGAGGGAATGTCCAGGATTGAGACCACCCCGGCCCGGTCCCTATAGCTGCGGCCCGGCTGCCCGGCAGGTGATGCCGCGATGGAACCAAATCCGTATCCGCTCGCGATGTAAAGTTTTTGGTTGTCCGGGCTTACCGCTACCGCCGTCGGGTACCAGCCTGTGGGGAGGGCTCCCTTCACGGCGTCCTGGCTCCCCCCGGTTGAGACGACGGCGACGGCGTTGTTCGCCCCGTTGGCGACATAAAGCATTTTGCCGTCCGGACTGACAGCGAGCGCGTTGGGCGAACTGCCCAGCGGCGCATCGCGGTAGAGCCGCACGTTTATGGTCCGCACCACTCGGTCGGTCGCGGTGTCGATGACGGAAAGGGAGTCGCTGTTGGCGTTGGCAACGTAAAGGAGGTCGCGCCGCGGGCTGAGGGCCATGGCGCTGGGATGAAGGCCCACATCGATCTGGCTCACAACGCGCTTCGTTCCGGGATCGATCACGGAGACGGTGCCGCTGGCGGGGATGCCGCGGCGGTCGAGGACCACGGGGAACGTGCCGTCGGTCAGGTCGGCCGGAAGCGGCCTTCGGCCGCCCCAGTTGCTCACGTAGATCTTGGAGGCTACTGCAACTGTATAAGGAAAACTGCCGACGGGAATTTCCGTAACCTGCCGGCTCGCGATGTCGATCACGGCGAGGGCGTGCTTGAGGTTCAGCGCAGCGTAGAGTGTTTTGCCGTCCGGGGAAAGTGCCAGCCCGCTTGGCGCCGACCCGGGGATCTTGATGGTGGATTCCTGGGAAAAGGTTCCATCGCCTTGCCGCGCAAAGACCTTGATGTCGTGGTCGCGCCCCCCGCCGACGAAAAGCTTGTCTCCCCCCTGCCCGAATGCAATGCCGACAAAGCTGTCGCCGATGGGCAGGCTCTGGCGGAGGTTCTTTCCTTCGGAATCGATGAGGTGGAGTTGCCGTGGTGCGAAGTTGCTGCCGGTGGCGACGGCGATAAGGCGGCCGTCGGGGCTGGCCACCATGCCAAGCGGCCGGTCGGCGACTTCCAGGTGGCGTCCGGCCGGGGTCAATCTCTGTCCGGTCGGGACGAGGATGCTGCCATCCGGCTGCTGACCCATCTTGCGGAACCCAACGACGCCGGCAACCGCTGCGGCGAGAAACACCACAGTGAGCACAACTCCCAAGGATCTTTTCATATTCTATTCACTCCGCTGGCTAGACTCCGAGGGGATTATATATCGCAAAGAGCTGGGAGCGATGGAATCCTC
>CAWIVH010000010.1:0-96492 GCA_963839475.1 uncultured Acidobacteriota bacterium
TTACGAGCACTTGTCGGCCGGAAGATCTGGAGACTATTACACTCCATGAGACGGCGGGATCGCTCTATTTTCCTCCTCTTCGCGCAGCACATTCTCGGGATCAACGATAACGAGTCTTTCGCTCCCGGCCAGCTGCACCCTGATCCTGATGCGTTGCCGGCAGACCCGCGTGATCACTCCGGGGATCTTCTGCACCCGCCACCCGCTCAGGATCGAGCGACCCGGGGATCGGAGCCAGATTACACGATCGCCTGCTTTCATGCCGCGTCTCCCGTAGGGTCAAAGGTGTTTTCTTCGGCGCCGGGCCGCCACTCTTCCCGCATCCGGGCCAAGTACTCCGTGACGATCGGCCACTCCGCATCCTCCCTGAACTCGGTGGCGATCTCCTGAGGCTCTCCCGGCATCGGAAACCGCCGCGAGCGTTCCAGCGATTTCAGGTTCCTCCTGGTCGTCGCTTCGGACGATCCGATCCTGTGGGCGGCCGCGAGATTTTCAGGCCAAGTCACCAGATCCATCTTCATCGCTCCTGGCTGTTTGTTTCCGTTCAGAGTTCAATAACCTTGCACATGTCGTCGAGCCGGCGGACGATCGCCGGGTGCAAGCGTTCACGTTCAACCAGGTCCTGCATTGAGTGATTGCTGGTGACCGTCAATCCATGCTTCTGCCTGTAGAGGCTGTCCACGAGGTCAAACAGCACTTCAGTCTTGAAATCCGTGAGCTTCAGTTTGTCGACATCGTCCCAGAACAAGTGGTAGGCCTCCCGCCTGGAAGCAGCCGCGACCACCGGCGAGACGAAATCCTCGTCGAACTCGGCGCGCCTAAGCTCTTCCAGCAGTTCCCGCGTGGTGCGGACGTGGCAGCGGATCCCGCCATCCTCCACCATCCGCCGGTACTGCGCATACAGGAGATGCGTCTTGCCGCTGCCGTACGATCCTGTCAGATACCAGCTGGCGGCAAATCCCTCACGGATCTGCGAGAGCGCTCTTTCCTGCCGCGGGTTCTTGGGTCTGTAGGATTCGAATGAGCTTTCCTTGAATCGTTCCGGAATGATCGACAGGCGCTCCGCCCGTCTTTTTGCCAGCGTGCATTCGCACACGGCCGACACCGAACCTTTCGGAGTTTTCTTGCGGATCCAGCCGCTGTCCTGGCAGAGAGGGCAGGCGTAAACGTACTCATAGTCACTGTCGGGGACGGTACATGAGATCGCCGCGGCTCGTCCGGCGGGTTGAAGTTCCTCCCGGTTCACAGTCGGGATCCTGCTGATATGTTCCATCACTGCCTCCGTTTCCGTTTTGTGAAGCCGCTGCGGGGCCATCGTATTTGCCCTCGATCACAGCGTAGACGTTCAGGTGGTTGGCAATAAACCAGTCGAAGCTCGCCCGCCATCCGCGCGCTCCCTCCCCGCGAAGGAAGGGCGTTTGCTGAGCCTTTTTGACTGCCGCACTGAAGTCTTCGAGGTATTGTTCAAGGCATCCGTCGCGGACGGCCTGGTCAATCCTTGACCGGCACTTTCTCAGCCTTTCGGAAGTAAGTGCCTTCACCTCGGGCAGCGCCAGGTTGTTTTGCCTGTAGATTTCAACGAGGGTATTGGGAGATACGCTCGCGCCGTCGACAGACGGCACTTGTGTGTCTTTTCTTTCTACTTCTTTAAAACCTTCTTTTACTACTTCTTTTATTTTGTACCGCCCGCCGTACCGCTTCCCGTATCGGTCGGCGTACCGCGCCTGGTTGTAAGTCTCGTAATTGGAGACAATAAAGTGTCCCGCTTCCTGTGCCGCGGGGCGTACCGTTTCGCGTACCACCCGCGAAATCATTGAATTCTCGATGAGAAGATCCAGAAAGCGCTGGGCCATCCCATGGCTCCAGCCGAGACACCTGGCGAGATAGCGGACGCTGACAACGAACTCGCCGCGTTTAAGGCCGGCCGACTCATCGTCCTTCCCGGCCGCGAGAACGTTCGTCAGGTAGAGCCAGGCTTCCAGCCGGCAGAACTTTCTCCCCGGCTCGCACAGCAGCGGATTGGCCCAGATTTTTCTCCAGAGCAGGGTGTAGCCGCGGTTCATCTTCACGCTCCGAAATGGGACCGATTCGGCGCGATAGTCGCGGCGCCGGGAGACTATCCGCGGCGTTCGCGATTCGTGCGTTTTCGGTCAGATTTTCGGAGGGAAACCGTCAGCGATTTTTTCGGAATAAGTACAATTTAAGTACAATGGAGCGTTTTTCCGGATTTCACAGCGGGGATCGGTCTGGCTAAGTCGTTGATTCTATTGGTGCCGAAGGAGGGGGTCGAACCCTCATGGCCGCAAGGGCCGCGGGATTTTGAGTCCCGTGCGTCTGCCAGTTCCGCCACTTCGGCTTCCAGCCTTGATAAGGATTGTGATAATAAACCAATGCCGGCCCTAATGCAATCCGAAGACCCCTACAACATCCTTTTGGCATTTAAAACAAAAACCCTAAGCCCCAAAGACTCCTACAGTCAAAGCCCCTAATGCCCGCTCACAAACAGGCCGCTTTTGACTCGCGGCCTTTTTTGCGCTATACTAACTCCTTTGGGGAGGGAAATATGGATTTTCGCATCGGGGACAAAGTTGTCTACCCGAATCACGGGGTCGGCATTATTGAAGAAATCAAGAGCCGAGCTGACAACGGCAACGATGAAAAATTCTATATGCTCCGCATCCATTCCAACTCGTCCCTCGTCATGGTCCCAACCGCCAACGTCAAAAGCGTCGGCCTCCGGCGCATTATCAAAAAAGCCGAAGTCGAAGGCCTGTTCAAACTCCTCCAGGAAGATTTCTTTGAACCCGAAGCCGACTGGAAAGGACGTTACAAGGACCATTCCGAGAAAATGCGCACCGGGTCCATTTTCCAGGTTGCCGAGGTGCTGCGCAACCTCATGTACCTCAGCTATAAAAAGAGTCTTTCCTTCCGCGAAAAACGCATGCTCGATCGCGCCAAACAGCTGATCGTCAGCGAAATCGCGACCGTTCGCGGCGCCAACGAAAAAGCAGTGGAAGATCAGATCGATAACGCAATGGCGCTCGCTTACCAGCGCTCAGTGAAGGCATCCGCCTAAAACATTGCACTACCTGATTCTCTACACCGCGCTCCTTCTCCTGCTCCTGCTGTTGTCCCTTTTCTTTTCCGGGGCGGAGACCGCCTACACTGCCGTTAACCGTTTACGACTCAAATATTTAACGGAATCAGGCGACAAAAAAGCCGAAATCATCAAGCGGATCGTCTCCAACCCGGACCGGCTTCTGGGCGTCCTCCTCCTGGGAAATACCATCTCTAATATCGCAGCCGCCAGCTTAGTCACCTATCTGGTCGCCGAATACTTTCCTGCCCGCGCCGAACAAATCAGCGTCGTGGCAACTATCCTGCTCACCATCGTCGTCCTCATATTCTGCGAATTAACACCCAAAATCATCAGCGCAGCACACGCCGAAGCCGTCTCCCGGAAGATCTTGCTTCCCATTCGCTTCGTGCTCTGGATACTTGGTCCCTTCGCACGCCTGGCATCCTGGCTCGCCAACCGGCTGGTGCGGTTGACCCGGCTCGCCCCTTCCTCCAGCCCCTTCGTCCATGCCCTCAGCGAAGATGAAATTCGCGCAATCATCGCCGGATCTTCCGCCGATGGACTGGCCGATGAAAAGCGGGAAATGCTGCACAATATTTTCGAAATCACGGCAACTGAGGTCCGTGCCATTATGATTCCCCGCGTCGACGTCACTACCATTAACATCAACGACCCAATGGCAGACACCCTCGCCAAAATCCGCCAAACCCACTACTCCCGATTCCCGGTCTATCGCGGAAGCTTTGACAACATCCTCGGCATCCTCAACGTGAAAGACCTGCTCCCTTACCTGCAACGGCCCTGCGGAGATCAACCTCGAGGTTCTGCTGCGCCCCGCACCCTATTTGCCGGATACTGCCCGGATCGATGCGGCACTCCGCCAACTTCAATCGATGCACCAGCATATGGCCATCGTGGTCGACGAATTCGGCGGCGTGGACGGGATCGTCACGATGGAGGATCTGATCGAGGAAATCGTCGGCGAAATTCGCGATGAACACGACACCGAAACAGAATCCGTCCACCCTCTGGGCCCTGACCTCTACTCCATCGCAGGCAGCCTGCCGGTCAAGGATTTCAATCGGTTCTTTGAACATAAAATCCCCGAATCCAAAGAATACGCCACGGTCGTCGGTTTTCTTCAGACCCGAACGGGAAGACTACTGCAGGAGGGGGAAATGGTCCGCTACCAGGAACTTACCTTCTCCATCGAGAAGGTCGACGGCTTCAGGACGGTTTCCATCCGCGTGCGTGTTCCGATTCAATCAAGCCAATCCATTAACTGAACCGCAAATACCTATAAGATATTTATAATCTTATACTTACCGTCCTAACTGATGGTGGCGGCGGCGAAGGCCTTGCGGGCAGCGCGGATGGTGGCCTGGATGTCTTTCTGCGTGTGTGCCAGGGAGACAAAGCAGGCTTCGAACTGGGATGGCGCAAAATAAACACCGCTATCCAGCAACGTGTGGAAGAAGCGCGCGTAACGCGCCGTGTTGCAGGTTTTGGCTGATTCATAGTTTTTTACCGGGGTCCCGGTGAAAAAGACCGTGAACATCGATCCGACGCGATTGATCTGGACAGGCACCCCCGCCTCGGCGGCGCTCTTTCTCAGCCCTGCTTCGAGCTCAGCCGATGCCCGCTCCAGCTTGCCATAAACCCCCGGTTTCTTGAGCGCTTTAAGCGTTGCGATGCCGGCCGAAATCGCCAGCGGATTTCCCGAAAGGGTTCCGGCCTGATATACCGGCCCCTCTGGCGCAATCTGCCCCATGATCTGCCGGTTGCCACCATACGCGCCAACCGGAAGGCCGCCTCCGATGATCTTTCCCAGGCATGTCAGGTCGGGCTTCACACCATACAGCGCTTGCGCGCCGCCGTAGGATACCCGAAAGCCGGTCATGACCTCGTCGAATATGAGCAAAACACCGTGTTCCCGGGTCAGCTTTTTAAGTCCTTGAAGGAAATTGCGGCCCGGAGCAACCGTTCCGATGTTTCCAACCACCGGCTCCACAATGATGGCGGCTATCTCCGCGCGGTATTTGGCAAGCGCCTGCTTCACCGCTTCGATATCATTGAACGGCAGCGATAGTGTGAGCGCCGAAACTTCCGGAGGAACCCCGGGGCTGTCGGGCAAGCCCAGAGTGGCGACTCCCGAACCGGCTTTCACCAGCAGGCCATCGGCATGGCCGTGATAGCAGCCGTCGAATTTGATGATGCGGCTGCGGCCGGTGAAGGCGCGTGCGAGGCGGATGGCACTCATCGTCGCTTCCGTTCCGGAATTGACTAGCCGAACCTTCTCGATGGAGGGTACCGCGGCACAAATCATCTCTGCCAGGATTACCTCGAGCTCGGTCGGGGCACCGAAACTCGTTCCCCGCCGGATTTGGCCGGCGAGCGCATCACGCACTGGGGCCGGGGCATGCCCCAGGATCAGCGGCCCCCAGGAACCCACGTAGTCGATGTAGGAATTCCCATCCACATCGACAAGCCGGCTTCCCTTCCCCGACCTAATGAAAAGGGGATCGCCGCCCACCGAGCGGAAGGCTCGAACCGGGCTGTTAACCCCTCCGGGAATCACCTTGGTCGCCTTCGCAAATAGCACTTTGGATTTCCTGGTCACGAGTTTATCTCCTTGGCTCACCGCGGAATGCCGCGGGATCCATCCGGGCTATAAAAGCTTCGCAGCGTCCTTGGCAAAATAGGTCAAAATGATGCTCGCCCCGGCACGCTTGATGCCGGTCAATGACTCCATCATCACCCGCGGGAGATCGAGCCAGCCCAGGCGCGCCGCCGCCATCAAAGCGGAAAACTCTCCGCTCACCTGGTAGGCCGCCAGCGGCAGAAGATGACGCTCGCGTACCATCCGGATGACATCCAGGTAAGGGCCTGCGGGCTTTACCATCAGGATGTCGGCTCCTTCCTCCACGTCCAGGTCGACTTCCCGCATCGCCTCCCAGGCATTGGCCGGATCCATCTGGTGGCTGCGGCGGTCGCCAAAGGCCGGTGCCGATTCCGCAGCTTCGCGGAACGGCCCATAATACCCCGAGGCGTACTTTACCGCATACGACATGATCGGCAGGTTCTGGTACCCGTTTTTATCCAGGATGGCCCGGATCGCAGCCACCCGGCCATCGAACATATCCGAAGGCGCGACGATATCCGCGCCCGCCTGCGCGTGGGTCAGGGCCGAGCGGGCCAGCAGTTCGACAGAAACGTCGTTGAGGATTTCATCCCCGGAGACCAGGCCGCAATGGCCGTGGCTGGTGTACTCGCACAGGCAAACATCGGTAATAACGATAAGGCCCTTTACCTCATGCTTCACCGCGCGAACCGCTTCCTGCACGATTCCGCCCGGGTCATACGCCCCGCTGCCGCGCTCGTCTTTGACCGACGGGATGCCGAAGAGAATCGTCCCGCCGACGCCCAGTGATTTCAATGTCCGGCACTCCTCGACGATATTGTCGATCGACATCTGGTAGTTGCCCGGCATCGAAGATATTTCTTTTTTTATCCCGCTGCCGGGAACGACAAACAGCGGATAAATGAATTGCTGCGGGGAAAGGCGCGTCTCGCGAACCATGGCACGCAATGGTTCAGTCATGCGCAACCGGCGCATGCGGTTGACAGGGAAGGTCATAGGGATGCTCCCAGGATATTTGTTAAGGATTGAAGTATAGCAGAATTCCAAACCGGGGCACGGGGCCGGATGACCACCACCGGAGCCTCCTTTGAAAGAAACCACTGCAAGCAGATGCGTGCCAATTGAATGATCCTATTATAGAATCATCCAGGGCCCGCTTCCGCGTGCCCCGCAATTCTTGCCAAATCAGCGGCGCGGCAGGTTATGTCCAATCGACTCTATTCCTTTGAGCTCAAGGTGCTGCGCACCATCCGAACGCACCAAATGATCGATCCCGGTGATCATGTCCTGGTCGCAGTCTCGGGTGGCGCCGACTCCACAGCCCTGCTTCTATGCCTGAAACGCCTCTCATCGAAACTGAACTTTTCCCTTACGGTAGCGCACCTGAACCATCGGCTCCGCGGTCCCGAGAGTAATGCCGATGAAGCTGCCGTGGAACAGCTCTGTTCTCGTCTGGATTTGCCGCTGATGGTCGAGTCGCTCACCGAGGAACAGGCAGCAGCCATTCTTTCGGGAAACCTGGAAGAGAAGGCCCGCATTGCACGCCAATGCTTTCTCAAGCGATCCGCGAAAAAATCCAATACAAACAAAATTGCCCTCGGTCACAGCCAGAATGACCAAGCTGAGACGGTTCTGCTCCACTTCCTACGCGGAAGCGGCCCTACAGGACTGTCGGCGATCCACCCGGTAACTGAAGGCGGTCTGATCCGTCCGCTTCTGGAATGCGGTCGCGCCGAGGTTGAAGCCTACCTCCAGAGCAACGGCGTCGCTTTCCGCGAAGATTCCTCCAACCGTGATCTTCGCTACAGGAGAAATCGCATCCGGCATGAGTGTCTTCCCTACCTGGCAAAATACTTCAATCCTGCGATTATCGAAACCCTGGCACGCGAAGCGGGTATAGCACGTCAGTCCACAATACTAATCAACCGCCTGGTAATGCAGCACTTGGAGGTATTGAGGCGCGTCCGTTCAGATGGAATGGACATCCCTGCAGAGGAAATAGCACGGCTTGATCCGGCGCTCGCCAAAGCGGTCCTGCGGGCGGCGATTTGTGAAACCCGGGGATCGCTCCGCGGGATCACCTCGCTCCATCTCGATGCCATTTTAAGGCTCTGCACAAATACAGGCGGCGGGAGAGAGCTCCTTCTTCCCGGCGGCACTGTGATTCGCCGCGAATTCAGCAAACTTGTTCTCCAATCTGCTTTGGCACCCCCCGCTGCTGGATTCCTATACCCGCTTTCTATACCGGGCCGTTGCGCCATTCCGGAGGCCGGCGTCGAGTATTCCGCCGAGCTGAAGGTTCCCGGCGAGCCGCCGTCGCGAGATAACCGCGCTTGCCTGGACCCGGAGACCACGCCACTGCAATTGTGGTTGCGCCCGAGGCGCAAGGGGGACCGGTATGGCGGTGAAGGACACCGCAAGGTCAAGAAAATGCTTATAGATAACCGGATCGAGCGTGCCGCGCGGGATATCCTCCCCCTCCTGACATCGAATGAAACCGTTATCTGGGTGCCAGGGTTTGAACCAGCGCGGCATTACAAAGCCAAATCCCTCCAAGACAAGTGCCTTGTCGTCACCATCAAGCCCCTCTAACAGCGGTACCCAGCCTTTCAGTGAAGCGCACTAATCGGGACACCCACCTCATCGCATTACCGGGAAAGTGGATGTCCACTAATCCTGATAATCCCGATCTCTCAGGAAAAGTGGGTGTCCACTCTTCCAGAAGGTGATTTCAAATGATGGCCCCGATATCGCCAGCAAAGCCGAGGAATGGGAGGAAAAAAGGAAGATTCCTGAATTATTGGTAACTTAAGGCTCTCAGTGACGTCTAATTAGGGTGTCGTGAAGTGGCGTGCGCGTCTGCTATAATGCGAGGGTGGACTACGCCGCTCTTCGGCAGGTTGGTATTTTTGCGCTCGCCGCGGAGAAACGCGAAGCAACACTTCGGAGGTTCGGGCTTTGAGCACCAATTTGAAAAACATCCTGGTATGGCTGGCTGTGGTGGTGTCTCTGGTACTGCTATGGCAACTGTTTTACAGCGTGCGGGATGCAAACATTGAAGAAAAATCCTTCACCACCTTCTACCAGGAGATGCAATCGAAGAAGATCAAGTCGGTCAAGATCGCCGGCGAAGATATGGAAGGCGAGGAGGTTGCGGGCAACAAGAAGTTCAAAACCGTGATCCCCGCCGATGCAGGCTATAATCTTGCCAAGGAACTGCAGCAGAACGGCGTCGAGGTGAAGGTTGAAAAGTCCTCGAATACATCCCTGATGTATGTCTTCCTGTCCTCCTGGCTGCCTTTCATCCTGCTCATCGGATTCTGGATTTTCCTGATGAGGCAGATGCAGAGCGGCGGCAATAAGGCACTTTCATTCGGGAAAAGCCGTGCACGTCTGCTTTCGAGCCAGCAGAAAAAGGTAACGTTCAAAGATGTTGCCGGAGTCGAGGAGGCCAAAGAAGAGCTTACCGAGATCATCGAATTCCTGAAAGAGCCGCAGAAATTTCAAAAGCTCGGCGGCCGCATTCCCAAGGGTGTCCTGCTCATGGGCCCCCCGGGCACAGGCAAGACCCTGCTGGCGCGCGCCATCGCGGGGGAAGCGAATGTGCCCTTCTTCTCCATTAGCGGCTCGGACTTCGTGGAGATGTTCGTCGGCGTCGGCGCCAGCCGTGTACGGGACTTGTTTGAGCAAGGGAAGAAAAACGCCCCCTGCATCATCTTCATCGATGAAATCGACGCGGTCGGCCGGCATCGCGGCGCCGGACTGGGCGGCGGCCACGACGAGCGCGAGCAGACCCTGAACCAGCTGCTGGTGGAAATGGACGGATTCGAATCCAACGACGGCGTCATCCTGATCGCGGCCAGCAACCGCCCCGATGTCCTGGATCCCGCCCTGCTCCGACCCGGGCGTTTCGACCGTCAGGTGGTGGTCCCGCTGCCCGACATCCGCGGCCGCGAAGGCATTCTCAAGGTTCACATCCGCAAAATTCCCATCGGCGAAGACGTGGACATTTCTGTGACTGCCCGCGGCACACCCGGATTTTCAGGCGCGGCGCTGGCGAACCTGGTGAATGAGGCAGCCCTGAACGCCGCCCGCTACAACCGGAAATTTGTCAGCATGTCCGACTTTGAAGGGGCCAAAGACAAAGTGCTCATGGGCAAAGAGCGCAAGTCGATGGTCATCACGGAAGCCGACAAGAAGGTCACGGCGTACCACGAAGCCGGGCACGCGCTCGTTGCGTTCTCCGTCCCCGGCACCGACCCGCTGCACAAAGTCACGATTATCCCCCGCGGGATGGCGCTCGGGCTCACGCAGCAATTGCCCGAAACCGACAGACACAACTACACCAAGGAGTATGTCGAAGGCCAGATCACCATCCTGATGGGTGGCCGCTGCGCTGAAAAGATCTTCCTCAATACCGAAACCACGGGTGCCGCCAACGATATCGAGGTGGCCACCGAGCGTGCACGGAAGATGGTCACCGAATGGGGCATGAGCCCTTCGATGGGACCGCTTACTTTCGGCAAAAAGGAGGAGCAGATATTTCTCGGCCGGGAAATCTCGCAGCATCGCGATTACAGCGAGGAAACGGCCATCCGCATCGACCAGGAGGTCAAGCGCATCGTCGAGGAAGGCTACAACCGCTCCTGGAACCTGCTCGAGGCCAACCGTGAGGCGCTTATCCGACTGGCGGAGGCGCTGCTGGAGTACGAAACTCTGGATAGTTGGGAAATTGAAGCCGTGATCAAGGGCCAGCCGATCAACCGCTCGAATCAAACTTCCGACAGCGGCGGCTCGGAAGGCCTGCCGGTCAAGGAAAAAAGCGCCGGCCACTCGCTGCCCCAGCTGGTCAACCCCAAGGGGAAACCGGCTCCAGCTTGATCGTCAACATTGAATTACGAATGACGAATGACGAGTGACGAATTGCATTCGGAATTCGTAACTCGTCATTCGCAATTCGTGACTATGTTCCTCACCGGCCGCAGACCATTCAGAATCGAACTCCCCGGCCACCTGCTCGAACTCGGGCGTCGCACCCTCGTCATGGGTGTGCTCAATGTCACCCCCGATTCTTTCTCCGACGGCGGCCGGTTTGCCGGTCCCGAAGCTGCGATCGCAAGAGCCAGGGAGATCGCCGCGGAGGGGGCCGATATCCTGGACATCGGCGGCGAATCGACGCGCCCCGGATCCATCGGTGTAAGCGAGGCGGAAGAACTGGACCGCGTCCTCCCCGTGCTCAAGGGCCTTCAGGGCAGCTGCTCCATTCCGATATCCATCGACACCACCAAACCAGCGGTGGCCCGGGCAGCCCTGGAGGCGGGAGCCGTTCTCGTCAACGATATCACCGGTCTGCGCGGCGATCCGCAGCTTGCCCGCGAAGCGGCCCGGACCGGGGCCGGCATGGTGCTCATGCATATGCGGGGCACACCATCCGACATGCAAAAGCTTCCCCCCAGCCACGATATCCTCCTGGAAATCGAGGTGTGGGCCGCCGAAGCGGTTGCGCGCGCGGCAGCCTGTGGCGTATCCTCCGCGAAGATCATACTGGATCCTGGAATCGGGTTCGGGAAAACCGTCCGGCAGAATCTCGAAATCATCCGGAGGCTCGACCGCCTTTCTACTGCCGGGCTTCCGCTGCTGGTGGGCACCTCCCGGAAATCTTTCATCGGCGCAATTTTGAATATTCCTCCAGGGGAACGCATTTGGGGTACCGCCGCCACTGTGGCAGCATCTATAATTCATGGTGCGCACATCGTGCGCGTGCACGACGTCGCAGCCATGCGTGAGGTGGCACGCATGACCGATGCCATACTCGACGATTCAACGGTGGAGTGAGCCTGCTCGTGGAATTCATGCTCGAGTTTCTCAGGGTGCCGGCCATTTCGATCCGCGATGTGATCGATATCGCCCTGGTGTCCTACATTACCTATCGTTTCCTGCTCCTCATGCGGGGGACGCGCGGAGCCCAGATGACCTTCGGGATCGTCGTGCTCCTGCTTTTTTATGGCGTCACGCGCTACTACCGGCTCACAGCGGTCCAATGGCTGCTCAGCAACCTGCTCACCTACATCGTGTTCGGTGTGATCGTGCTCTACCAGAACGAGATCCGCAGGGGACTGGCGAATATCGGCAGCACGCCCTTGATCGGGAGGAACCGCAGCCGTGGCAGCCGTGAAGGATTCGAAGAGATCATCCTGGCCGCGACAACCCTAGCCTCGAAAAAAATCGGAGGCCTGATCGTAATCGAACGCGATATCGGCCTCCGAAATTACGCCGAAAGCGGCATTGCCCTCGATGCGGTACTGACCTACGATCTGCTGGTCACCATCTTCAGCCCGAATACGCCGCTCCATGACGGAGCTGTCATCATTCAGCGGAACCGAATCATGGCGGCGGCTTGCTTTCTTCCCCTCACCCTGGATCCGCACCTGAGCAAGGAACTGGGCACCCGCCATCGCGCCGGCATCGGAATCACCGAGGAATCCGACGCGGTTGCCGTCATCGTATCGGAGGAAAGCGGCATCATTTCGGCTGCTATCGGGGGCAAGGTCACCCGCAACCTGGACGGCACCGGCCTCCGCGCCCTGTTGCGAAGCGCCATGGAAGGCCGCTCGGGACTCGCTTCGTCCTCGCTCAAGCAGCGCAAGGAAGTCGCATGAAGGTCCAAGAGCTTCTGCTGGAAAACTGGGGCTTGAAACTGACTGCGATCTTTCTCGCTTTCGTGCTTTGGCTGATGGTGCATGGAGACCCGAACGCCGAACGCGTGCTGAGCGTCCCGCTCGAAATCCGCGTGCCTCGCAACATGGAGATCACCAGTGAACGCCCGAGCATGGTGGACGTCACAGTGAGGGGAACCTCCACCAACATGTGGTTTGCACAAACGCTTCCCACCTACATCATCGACATGCAGTCGTTCAACGAAGGCGATCATGTCGTCCAGCTGTCGCCGGCTAATGTCCGCTTCCCGCGGGCCAGCGGGCTCGAAGCCATGTCGGTGCGGCCGGCGCGTCTGACGTTGGTGCTGGAAAGAACCATATCGAAGGAAGTCCCGATCCGCGTCGTTTCCCGCGGCGAACCCGAGACAGGATTCGATATCTACGGGATCTCGGTCTCACCGCCGACAGCGCTACTTTCAGGGCCGCGGAGCAGTATCGAAAATATCAAAGAGGCAACTACCGAACCGGTCTCCACGGCCGGTCGCCGAGAGTCGCTGCGGGTTTACGCGAATCTCGATATCAAGGACGATGCGGTTCACAGCACCCCTGCCGGCCCCTTCGAAGTCATGGTGCAGCTCGGGCCGCACCGCAGGCTTCAGCGTGTTTCGGGAATCGTCGTGCAGCCGGACGAACCCGGACTGAAATGCAGCCCGCGAACCGTCACGGTCCATGTTCTGGTGCCGGTGTCCTCCGAGAAAAGCTTGACGCCGGCGGATTTCAACGCAACAGTGGCGGCGGCCGGGAGCGATGCAGCCGCGAAGAACTTAAGGTTGCGTGTCGATGTGCGGCTTAAAAGTCCATCGGATCCCGCCATTATGGTGAAGGGGGTTCTCCCGGCAGAGGTTGCGGTGGAAAAAAGCGACAGAAAGCCCAAATAACCGGGAATTGTTTTCCGCTGACGGACGGGTTATGGCATTCGATCCGAAGTTCGACTTTGATCAACTCAGCCGCCGGTTGACGGAACTCACTTCGCGGCTTGAGGAATCCGCGCGAAAACAGCGGGTGGACAAGGCGACAGAAAAGGGATTCAAGTTTTTCGAATCCGCCTTCAAGAATCTCGGAGATCTCCTGACTCGTGGGGTCACCCAGGAGGGAATCCGCAACCTCCTCCGCCACGAAGCGCGCGAAACCCTGCGCTTCTATTCTCGCGACATCGACTTCGAAGCCCTTAAACCTCTCCCCTGGTACAAACGCTATCCTGTCACGGCCTGGAAACTTTTCGTGGCTACGGCCTACCGGCTGAGCCCACCGAGGCGCATCGCTTTCGCGATTGCCACCTTCGCTTTCCTCCTCGGCAGTCTGGAAATGCTGCTGGCCCTGACCCAACCCCGCGATCTGGTGTCGGCGATCTTCTGGTGGTTCGTCGCCCTGGTTCTGTACACGTTTCTTCTGCTGATGGAACTTCGCGACAAACTGGATCTCAAAAGTGATCTGGAAGTCGCCAGGGAGATACAGATCGCCCTGGTGCCGTCGCGCCCCTACCATCTCAACACCATTACAATCCATAGCTACATGCGCCCGGCGAATACCGTCGGCGGCGACTACCACGATATCGTCGACCTGGGGGGCGGCAAGATTGCTGTGATGACCGGCGATGTGGCCGGCAAAGGTATGCCCGCTGCGCTGATGATGGCGCTGCTCCAGGGGAGCCTCCGCACCCTGCTTACCGCCGGCTTGCGTGGGACCGAATTGGTCGGAAGGCTGAATCAGTATCTCTTCGACAACATTCCTTCCAACAAGCTGGTCACCCTGTTCTACGGCGAGCTGGATACGGGCAGCGGAGATTTCCACTACGTCAACGCCGGGCATAATGCTCCCTTCCTATTGAGTCGTGGGTCGGCGGCTCAGCGGATGCCGGCGACATCCCTCGTTCTCGGGGTTCTGCGCGACGCCGAGTTTGAGGCCCTGGACATCAGGCTGAATCCGGGTCAGAAGATCCTGCTGTTTACGGACGGCGTAAATGAGGTCTTTAATGAAAAAGAGGAGGAGTACGGCGAGGAGCGGATGGAAGCGTTTCTGCAGAAACACATGGAGCTGCCGGATCAGGACCTGATACAAGGCCTGGTCCGGGATGTGCTGGCGTTCTGTGAAGGATCGCGCCCAGGAGACGACATGACCCTCATGTGCATTTCGATGAAGGAGCAGGCTCCCGCCGGACAGGCATCGCCGCCTCCGAACCAGTCGGAGAGCTAAGTGCATGAATTCATAAATACTGCATTTATCCATTGTCATTCCTCAATGGTCATTTGTCATCTGTCTGTTGTGAGCCTCTCGACTGGGCGGTCCGGATCGAGGCGCTGAGGATACGGGCAAGCTCGCGATTCTCCCTGGCGAGGTCGCTGACCAATGCTTCCGGTGCCATTCGAGCCTTGAGGATAATGAGCAGCCAGATCCCGGTCTCATTGAGCTCTTTGACGGCGATACGGAGTTTGTGAACGAAATCTGCGCGGCTCTCCGCACCTCGCGCCTCCGCGTAGTTCGGAGCCGGAGAAGTACCCGAGCGCAGGATCTGCCCGGCAATATGCCGTCCTGCGGTCGTCTTGGGCAAGCAGGTGACCAGGTCGATGATCCTGACTGCAAACAGCACCAGCCTCTCCTGGAACGCGTCGGCAGCAGCTTGTGCCATGTCAGTATCCTCCTGCCTACTTAAACCACTCCTCCTCCAAATTGATCCAAACCAAAAAATGACAATGGATAAATGACCAATGACGAATTAGGCTTTCACGAAATTATAAGTCATTTGTTTTCAGGTAATTGCGGACGTCGAAAATGGCACATGCCTAACTTGGCTAAACCTTTTAGTCTCATACGTTTGCAAGGACCGTTCGGCCCCTTTTGTCGATTTTGCCACCGTTTTGCCCTTCAAAAAGGGGGCAGTTAGGCATTTTTTTATTTCGTGAAAACCCTCTGCATGGTGCCAGTCGGGCCCGCGTCGTTATTAGATTTTATCTGCCTAACTGCCTCGCAAATGCTACCCTCGAATGTACTCCGCTTCCCACGGTCTTCACGAAATTCGAGGGGCTTATGAATCAACTTCCTCTATGGCACGGTAAAGACCTTCCCTCCGGTTACCGGTACCGTCAACTGTTCGAAAACCTCCCTGCCCTGGCGTTGATGCCTTCTGCAGGTCCGGGACGAAAACCTTATGACTACAATTTGCTACTGCGGGCACTGGTCTACCGATGTCTTCGCCAGATTCCAACATTGGCCGAACTCGTTTTTGAATTGAATAACAACCCGACGCTTCTGGAGTGCTTGGGGCTGAATCCGCTGAAAGCTGTTCCGACAATTGAGCGGTTTTCCTGTTTTATACGGGACACGGAAAATGCCGTGCTGCAGGCGGTGCGGCTTGCCTTGGTGCGCTCGCTGATCGACGAAGGATTGATTAGCGGCGACGTAATCGCATTGGATTCGTGTCCGGTGGCCGCGCGCCTTCGCGAGAATAATTTGAAAACGGGTTTGTCTCATAACCGCTTCGACAAGACGCAATTCCCTAAGGGAGATTCTGAAACCGGCCTCGGAGTACGAATCCACTATCCAAGCGAGAAAAAGAAGGAGGTCACTTATTTCTGGGGATACAGAAATCACACGGTTTCGGACACAGCCTCGGAGTTGACCATATGGGAGGAGACGCACCCCGCCAATGTGAGTGAAGTCAATCGCGCCATTCCGATGCTGCAAACGGTGAAGGAACTGAACCTCCCCATCCGTTTTGTCGCAGGCGACGCTGAATATGATACGGAAGCAATTCTGTGCTACATCGTCCAAGAGCTTAAAGCTCAGCCGATCGTGGCCCGCAATCCTCGCTCGAGCGAGGACGCCACGTACACCATTCGCTCCGGAAAGGTCTATTGCGCCGCCGATCTCCCCATGGCTCATAAAGGGAAATTCACCCCGAAGGTGAGTGGAATCACCTATCGTCAATACAGTTGTCCCATTCATTGGCGGAGGCTTTTCCAGCGCCAGTATTTGCTTTGTCCCATCGGTCACCCAAAATTCCTGGAGCAAAAAGGATGCAACGCCCTGATTCGCTTGACTCCCAGCATCAGGACCCAGATTCCTTATGGAACCGATCTGTTCAAAGATATCTATTCCAAGCGCACAGCAATTGAGCGGACTTATTCCCGCCTACTCACGATCACGATGCAGAATCCAACCGTCAGGGGGCTCAGTGCGAACAGAAATCACTGCACGATCGCCCACATTGCCACCTTGTTGGTTGCGTTGACTGCTTTCCGAATGGGCGAAAAGGACAAAATTCGCTGGATCAAGTCTTTTGTGCCCAAATTTCTAAAAACTAATTTCGTGAAGCCCTAATGACCAATGAATGCGGTTTTCTAACGAGCGGAAATGCGTCTCTGTGCTTATGCAATCGATCACTAAGGTGTCACTGGGCACGCGGCCGCGTGCCTCCTGGCTACCTAAACCACTCCTCCTCCAATTTGATCCAAACCAAAAAATGAAAATTGATAAATGACAATTGATAAATGACCAATGAATGCGGTTTTCTAACGAGCGGAAATACGTCTCTGTACTTATGCAATCGATTACTAAGGTGTCACTGGGCACGCGGCATCGTGCCTCCTGCCTACTTAAACCACTCCTCCTCCAAATTGATCCAAACCAAAAAATGAAAATTGATAAATGACAATTGATAAATGACCAATGAATGCGGTTTTCTAACGAGCGGAAATGCGTCTCTGTGCTTATGCAATCGATTACTAAGGTGTCACTGGGCACGCGGCCCGTGCCCCTACATTTCAATGACACCGGGTCACGCACGCGGCCGCAAATCGCAATTTGCAATTCGCAATCGTGATGCGCTATTCTCCATGGTCGCCATGATTATTGAAAAACTCAAATCCCTGGATGAAATGGTGCGGATCCGGAGCAAACTCCGGAATGAAGGTAAGAAGCTTGTTTTTACCAACGGCTGCTTCGATATCCTGCACGTGGGCCATGTCCGCTACCTGAACCAGGCGCGCACTCTCGGCGACGCGCTTGTGCTTGCGCTCAACAGCGACGGTTCCGTCCGGAATCTGAAAGGGGCCGGCAGACCGGTCGTTCCGGAGATGGAACGAGCCGAAATCCTGGCTGCACTGGGCTGTGTCGACTACGTATTCCTTTTCGACGACTCGACTCCCCAGCGGGTGATTGATGCGCTGGTCCCCGATGTTCTCGTGAAAGGGGCCGACTGGAAAATCTCCGAAATCGTCGGCCGGGAAACCGTGGAAAAAGCCGGAGGCGTGGTCCGGAACATTACACTGGTCGAAGGCTCTTCGACCACCAACATCATCGGGCGGATCCTCCAAAATTTCGGATCCAAATAAAGCCTGCCATCCCTTCCTATTCGAAGTCCGGGCACGACCTTGATCCAGCTGAAAAAGATCTTCCAATCCGCCATCGATTGCGACATCTTGAAGCAAGTGTCCTCCCGGCTGCGTGACGGAGACCGCGTCGTAAACCTGGCCGGAGTGGCGGGAGGCTCCAAGTCTTTGGCCGTTGCGGCCGCGATCCTGGCGGAGAGCCGTTCGTTCGCCGTGCTGACCGGGAGCAACAGCGAGGCTCAAAGCCTGGCACAAGATTTACGCTTCTTGCTGGATCTGCTCTCGCCTTCGCCGCCGAAGGTCGTCCATCTGCCCAGCCTCGAGGTCGATCCCTACCGGGGTCTTTCGCCGCACCCGGAAATCGCCGCAGCCAGGGCTCTCGCGCTTTGGCAGGTCCTGCAGGACGAGCCGGCAGTGCTGGTGGCTTCGGCCCGGGCGGCGGCCGTGAGGCTACACAGTCCGCAGCGCTTTCTCTCCGGCTGCCTTGAATTGAAATGCGACGAGGATTTCCCGCCCGACCAGGTGCGCCTGGTGCTGCGCGAAGCTGGTTATGTGGAGGACGATCCTGTCACCGAACCGGGCGAATTCTCGCTGCGCGGCGGCATCCTCGATGTTTTTCCACCGAACCTGGACAATCCCGTACGGTTGGAGTTTTTCGGCGACCGCCTCGAATCGCTGCGGGCGTTCGACATCGACTCGCAGCGATCGATATCCTCCATGCGGCACGCCGAAATCGTCCCGATGCGCGAGTACCGCGCCACGCGCGAACTTCTCCTGCGCTGGGCTTCGGAAGCCGAAACCCAATGGAGTGAACCCTTCCAGCCGCACCTGGTCGAAGAGCTGGCCCTTGCCCGCCAGGGCGAGCCGTTTCCTGCTTTCGAATTCCTGGTCCCCACATCGGACCCTCTCGACCATGCGCTTTTCGATTACCTGCGCGGTTTCCGTTTAATCGTATCCGAAAGCGAAATGCTCCACGCGACCCTCGAAAAGCATCACGCCGAGCTTTATGAAAGGTACGTGGACCGGATCGAGGCGCACAAGCCCGTGCTGGCTCCGGACCAGATCTACCTGAAAGCCGAGGAGTTTCACAACGGCATCGATCGATTCCCCCGATTGGCGGTGGAGGAGCTCGCGATCGAGCAGGCCGGTGAACGTCCGCTGTTCCTATCCGCGCAGATGACCCGGCATTACCACGGGAACATTCACGACGTGATCAGCGACCTGGAAAAGTTCCGCGCCCAGGGAGAACGGGTCGTCTTTCTTTTTTCCAATCTCGGACGCGCCGAAAGGATGAACGACATCCTGAAGGAATACGAAATCCCCGCCCGGCTGGACCGCCCGGAAGAGACGTTGGATTCCGAATGCCCTCCGGCAACTGTTGTGCTGGGGGTCGGGCAGCTGCACGCCGGATTTTTCCTCCCCGCTTTAAGCTTGAGAGTGCTGACCGGGCACGAGATTTTCGACGATGCGGATGTCGGCGCCGCGCCGCGTCGTTCGAAGCGGTCTCAGCGCAACCTTTTCATCTCCGATTTCCGCGACCTGAAACCCGGGGATTTTGTCGTTCACATCGACCACGGCATCGGGCAGTTCGGCGGACTTAAGAACATCCAGCTGCAGGAGGGGGCGAAGGAATTCGTGCTGCTTACCTACCAGGGGGACGCCAAGCTGTATGTCCCGGTCGAACGCCTTGACCTGATCCAGAAGTACGGCAATCTCGGAGGCGGGCAGCCTACCCTCGACCGCCTGGGTGGCACCTCGTGGGAACGCACCAAAACCCGCATCAAGAAATCGATGCGCGACATGGCCGGGGAGCTCCTCAAACTCTACGCCCAGCGCCAGCTTTCCCAGGGGCATGCGTTTTCGCCCGATTCCCCCTGGCAGCAGGAGTTCGAGGACGCCTTTGAATTCGACCTTACGCCGGACCAGGCTGATGCCATTGCGGCCACCAAAATGGACATGCAGGCGCAACGCCCCATGGACCGGCTGCTGTGCGGCGACGTAGGCTACGGCAAGACCGAAGTGGCGATGCGCGCGGCTTTCAAGGCGGTGATGGACGGTAAACAGGTGGCGGTGCTCACCCCGACCACGGTCCTCGCTTTCCAGCACTTCACGACCTTCACGCGCCGGACCACCGCATTCCCGGTGCGGATCCAGCTGCTTTCCCGTTTCCGCAGCCCCAAGGAACAGAAGCAGGTCGTGGAGGGCCTCGAATCCGGCCAGGTGGACATTGTGATCGGGACGCACCGGATGCTTTCGAAGGACGTCAAATTCAAAGATCTCGGCCTCGTCATCGTCGACGAAGAGCAGCGCTTCGGAGTTGCGCACAAAGAAAGACTCAAGGCGCTCAAGACGCGGGTCGACGTCCTGACCCTGACCGCGACCCCGATCCCGCGCACCCTGAACATGGCGCTGCTCGGGCTGCGGGACATGTCGATCATCGAGACGCCTCCCAAAAACCGGCTGGCCATCCAAACCTCGGTGGTCAAGTACAACTCCGATGTCATCCGCTCGGCCATTGAGCTCGAGTTAGCCCGGAATGGCCAGGTTTATTTCGTGCATAACCGGGTGGAGACTATTCACTCGATCGCCGCCATGATCCAGCAGCTGGTGCCGCGAGCGCGCATCGGGATTGCCCATGGGCAGATGTCGGAACGGGACCTGGAGCGCGTGATGCTCCGATTCGTGCAGGATGAGCTGGACGTCCTGGCGGCCACCACCATTATTGAGAATGGCCTCGACATCCCGCGTGTGAATACCCTCATCGTTAACCGGGCCGATATGTACGGGCTGTCCCAGCTTTATCAGTTGCGCGGACGCGTCGGGCGCAGCGACCGGCGCGCCTATGCTTATTTCCTCATCCCGTCAGACGAGACCCTGACCGAGGTGGCCCGCAAGCGGCTGGCGGCCATCCGGGAATTCAGCGACCTCGGCACGGGATTCAGGGTCGCCGCGCTCGATCTCGAAATCCGCGGCGCGGGCAACCTGCTGGGCGGCGAGCAGAGCGGCCAGATCGACACAGTCGGGTTCGACCTCTACTGCAGCCTCCTGGAACAGGCGGTGGAGGAAATCAAAGGAGAAAAGCCGGAAGAGGAGGTATCCACTGCCATCAATCTAAACCTCGACATCCGCATCCCGGAGGATTACCTGGCCGATGCAAGCCAACGCCTCCGGATGTACAAGCGGATCTCGTCGGCAGCCGGCGGCACCGAGCTGGATGTGCTGAAGCAGGAGATGATCGATCGTTTCGGAAAATACCCGGAGCCAGTGGAAAATCTCTTCCGCTATGCCCGGCTCCGCATCGAAGCCCTGGCTCTGCAGATCCAGGGGATTGAAAAGAACCGCGGACAGATATTTTTCCGCTTCGTGGACCAATCGAAGGTGAGCGCGCAGAAGCTGCTGGATCTGGTCAAACGCAACAAACACGCGAAATTTTCACCGCAGGGGATGCTGACTCTCGACATTCAGGAATCAGGCCCGGCGCAGCTGTTTGAGTCGATTCACCGAATCCTCAATCAGATCCGTCAATAAGGACGATCCGTCGACCGCCAGGACCGCGCTGAAATGAACCTAGCCGAAAATTTGGAGCGAATCGCGAACCATGTTTGCCAATCCGGAGAGAATCCTTTAGAATTAAAGGTTTGGCGATGGCCGGGTAGAATTCCCGGGCGGAGAACCCTCTATGTTCCCCATGCGCCGGCTGGCGATAGGGCTTTTGATCACACCGCTTTCACTTTCGCTGGCAGCGTGCGGAGTGGGTTCGCGCATCCGCAGCCTATTCTTCGATGACAGCCGCGGTGTCGTTGCGGTCAAAATCGGGGACAGGTCTTATTCCAGGGCTGACCTGGATCGGTTCTTTGACAGTCGTTTGAGTGAATTCCGCGATCCGGCTGATGCCGACAAAGTGAAATCCAACTTGTTGGAATCCTTCGTGGAGGACCGGCTTCTGCTGCAGCAGGCCGAAGCCAAGAAGGTCGAGGCCAACCCGCAGCTCCTGAAAACCATGATCGGACAGATGGAGCAGGGATTGCCGGGTCAGGCAGCCGAAGCAACCGATGCCAAGATGAATGCTGCCCTGGAAAAAGACCTGGCCGACAGCCTGAAAATGCAGCAGTACCTTCATGACTACCTGCTGAAGGATATCGCAATCACCGATGCCGAATGTGAGGCCTACTACACAGCTCACATCGGCGAGTTCATTCGCAACGATGTCGTCCACGTCAGGGAGATCCTGGTGGGGGAGGAAGCCCAGGCGAAGAAGGTTCTTGCATCGCTCGTCAAGAACCGCAACAGGAATTTTGCGGAGCTGGCGCGGCAGGTATCCAAATCACCCAGCGCCGCCGATGGCGGCGATCTCGGAACCTTCCAGCGGGGAGAGCTCCCGGAAGAGCTCGAGCGAGTGGTTTTCGCCCTTCAGCCGGGCAATGTAAGCAAGATTGTGGGTACCAAATACGGCTATCATATTTTCCTGGTAGAGGAAAAAGTCCTCGCCCACCAGCAGAGGCTTTGGGAAGTTAAAGACCAGATCAAAGAAAGGTTGCAGCAGGAGCGCGAAAGAGAGCTCATCAACAAGGAGCTGGCCACCTTGGCCGCCAGATACCCGGTGGTGATTCACGCCGAAAACCTGGACTTTAAATTTATCGGAACCCGGTTCCCCTCCCGCTGAAATAGGAATATGAATAAGGCAATCGGCGCAGCAATCCTAGTTTTGACCCTGAGTTGGGGGGCCTCCGCTAAAATCGTCGACCGCATAGTTGCCCAGGTCAATGACGACATTATCACCCTGTCGGACTTGAACCGGGAGATGGTCGATATCAAGCGCGAGCTGGCTACCAAGTTCAGCGGCGAACAACTGGATGAGGAAATCAAAAAAGCCCAGAAAGATGTTCTTGAAGAATTGATCCGCCAGAAGCTGCTCTATCAAAAAGGAAATGAGCTGGGTTTCGGAGCCAATGTCGAGCTCCAGGTTTCGGCCTTTCTCGAGCGTATCCGCACCGAGAATAATCTCAAAGATATGCAGGAGCTTGAAAAAGCGGCTGCCCAGCAGGGACTGACCCTTCCCGGCCTGAGAGACAAAATCAAGCGCCAGATAATAACCCAGGGAGTCGTCCAGGAGTTCGTAGGTTCAAGGATCACTCTCCTCAGCCAGGAGATCGAGAAGTTCTACCGGGACCACGCGGCTGATTACACCACGCCTGAAGAGGTGACCCTGAGCGAAATTATCATCCCGATCGAAGGCTCCGCAGCCGAATCCGAAGCCAAGGCGAACGAAATCCGGGCCAAAATTGTCGCAGGCGAAGCATTCGCAAATATGGCGAGCCAGTACTCCAAAGGTCCTACCGCCGGCAAAGGCGGAAGTATCGGCACCTACCAGACTGCAAAACTCAATCCGGAGGTCTCCAACGCCATTGCCAAAGTCAAAGAAGGCGACTGCACCGCGGTGCTGAAAGGCCGGGAAGGATTCATTATTTACCGCGTCGATACGCGCAAGCTTGCCAGCGTGAAACCTTTGGAGGAAATCCGGGAAGAAGTCAAAAACCGGATCTGGCAGCAGAAATTTGCGCCGGAATATGACCGCTTCATCGCTCAGCTCAAAGAAGAAGCCTACATCCAAATATTTGGCGAGAGCAAATAAGCCCGGCAACCCGAAAGAATACCTGCTCAGCTCACATCAGCAATAACTTCCAACCACGGCCGGTACCAAAAACACCTGCAGCAAGGAATTCTATCTATATTTAATGAGGTGATTACGGCAGGAATTTCCAAGCCCGGCTCTGATTTGTATCGCCGCCGTTTCAGAGATCCCTGGCATCGCGGGAAGGGACCGCGAATAACTCATCTTCGGCTTTGATCCGCATCAGAGCTCGAGCTCGGATCACGGGAAATTACAACCTTGATAATGCACGCCGTATGCCAGACTGTTCTGGGAGCTGCTGATTTCACATAAATCATTCATATTGAATGGATTAAATGGTTTTACACGCTGATTTAGGATTGGCAGATTTTCCATTCCGAAACAAATTATTGGATTTCTCCCAATAAATTGTATTTGGAGGATGATACGTTCACCGCCCAGGAATCGAAATTTTGGGCGCTCCACGGCGAAGGCAGTGGGCTTAGAGAACTTCGTCCAGGTGGGTGGTCAGCAGATGTCCGAGCTCGAAGAGGCGGCAGAAGCCGTTTCTGATTTTAGACCTCAGATCGGGAGCTCGGTCCTCTTCCTCGAACTGGGTTGCTATCTGGTCCACCTGGCCGCGGAGTTCGGCATCGGAAAGTACCACGAAAAGCTGCATCATCTCGACAAGGCGATAGAGGCCATTGAGTAATTGGTCCCACTCCGAGCCGGCTCGCGCCGCCCCGGCGGTAAATCTTTGCTCCACTTTTCGAATCGCCGGCGTGACGGAGTCCGTGGAGTCGAGTATCAGAGTCATCAGGCTGAGCAGGGGAAATGAAGAACGAATGGCTGCCGAGGTGCTTTCCAGTTGGCCGGCTGCTTGAACTTGCTCCTGGACACGGCGATTGACTTCCCTGATCAGCTCGAGCGAATCGGTGTTATCGCGCGCAAATTGGGTTGCCAAGGTGCTCAAGTGATTGTAGATGGCAAAAGCGGCGTTGATCAGATGATCACCGAATACCTCGGCTTTTTTGCTGCCATCGTGGAAGTACCGGATGCGGGCTTCGATCAGGTGGGCAAATCTGCCCTCCTTGTCAAGCGTCATGGAGAAAAAACCGAATATCTCTGCCGCGTGATAGGACGCGACGACAATCTGGTCTTCGATATTCCCGTCCTGCGCGGCATATTGCTCCAGATATTGCCGCCAGAGGTGCATGAGGTAATCGCCCGACTTTCCCTGACCCGGAGGATAAACCATATGATCGTCAGCCCTCGTTATGATCCTGTGCCTTCCAGCCTCATTATATAATGGGATTGAAATGTTCAAGATTCGTGATGTGATTATTGATCCGCCGCTCATTCTCGCCCCCGTTGCAGGGCACACCGATACCCTATTCAGGCAGGTCATCAAGAGCCTCGGAGGATGCGGGCTGGTGGTTTCGGAGTTGGTAAGCACCGAAGGAATGACCCGCCGCCAGGACCGGACCTTCCACCTGACCCGCTTCGAGGATATGGAGCGGCCGGTATCGATTCAGATTTTCGGCACGGATCCGGCGCGGATGGCCGACTCCGCCCGAATGGTGCAGGAGATGAATGCGGACATCGTGGACATCAACCTGGGATGCCCGGTCAAAAAGGTTGTGAGGCAGGGTGGCGGAAGCAACCTGCTGCGGGACTTACCCCTGCTGGAGAAGATCTTCAAAGCGGTTCGCCAGGCGGTCACCATCCCTTTGACCATCAAGATTCGCTCCGGCTGGGACCGGAACAGCATAAACGCGATTGAAGTTTTGAAACTGGCGGAAGACTGCGGCATCGATGCCCTGGCGATACACGGCCGGGCCCGCTGCGACATGTTCTCGGGGAGCGCAGACTGGGGAATAATCGCCCGCGTCAAATCCGCCGCCCAGATTCCGATCATGGGAAACGGGGATGTCTTTTCGCCGGACGATGCCGAGCGGATGTTCCGGGAAACCGGCGTGGACGGCATTATGATGGGACGAGGGGTTCTCAGCAATCCGTGGCTTATCCGCCAATGCTACGATCACTTGTCGGGATTATCGGTACGCACGATCGGCACCCGGGAAAAGGCTGAATTCATGATCCGATTTCTCGAGCGGGTCGAGCGGGAGACTCCACCCCCGGTCGCCCTGGGTAAGATGAAAAAAATGGGCGGTTATCTATCCAAAGGCTTGTCGGGCGGGGCCCATCTCCGAGCCGTGCTGCATGAGGCGCGAACTTGCGGCCAATTCATGGATAGCCTGCATGCGTTCCTTGCCCGGGAATCCCTCACAAGGGCTGGAGGAGAACCGTCATCGACCTCCCCCGAATGAGGCAGTTCCGCTTTGCCGGCAGTCCGTTGATGCCGGAGTTTCGCTAATCTTCCGATTTGCGCCGACGCTGGAAAATAAAAGCGACCCCGATGCTGACGGTATACAGAAGCACCATCGGGATCGACCACACCAGGAGGTTGAAGGCATCCCCTGTGGGGGATAGCACGGCGGCGAGGATGACAATGATTACCATGGCGTAGCGGAAGGAATTCCAGAGGAATTTTGCCGTCACCAGGCCGAAGAGGCTGAGAAAGGCCACGATAACGGGCATTTCGAATACCAGTCCAAATCCCAGGAGCATCATATTGGTCAGGTCGAGATACTCGTCAATCCGGATGACCGGCGTGAAATCTTTACCCAGCTCAATCAGAAAGCCATAGGTTTGCGGCAGGACAATGTAGTAGCAGAAGGCTCCCCCGGAAACGAAAAGTAGAATCGAGGAGACCATGAAGGGCACCACGTACTTCTTTTCCTTGCGATAAAGGCCGGGAGCGATGAATTTCCAGACTTCATAAAGCGTGAACGGCGCCGTGAGGAATATGCCCGCGATCAGCCCGACCTTCATGTAGTTGGTGAAAGGATCGGTGGGATTCGTAAATGCGAGTTTCGTCCCGTTCAGCGCCTTGAGGATCGGGACTGAAAGGAAGTGATAGATCTTGGGCGAAAAGTAGAAGCACGATAGGAAGCCGATGCCGATGTAGGTAACGACTCTTACCAGGCGCTTCCGGAGCTCGTCAAGGTGCTCCAGGAAGGTCATCTTTGCTCCTTCAGCATCTTCGGAATCGGCCGAAACTGCCTCCGGATCCAGCTCCGTAGATTGATCCTTCATTGAATATCTTTAGGTCCTATGGAGCTGTCTTTGTCTTGGTCCTTCATGAGACCCTGTAACTCTTCCCGTTCTTTATCCAGCCGCACTTCTTCTTCCCATGTGGCTTTGAGCTCATTGGACGCTTTCTTGAATTCCGCAAGGCTCTTGCCGAGCGATTTTCCAAGTTCGGGAAGCTTTCGCGGGCCGAAAACGATAAGGGCCAAAACAAAAATGACAATGATTTCCTGCATTCCCAGCGAACCCATAAAGCTCCTGCTTTCCCAGCATGTCCAGAAGCTGGCAGCCTGAGTGCAAGTCTAATTTACCGCGATATTGAAGTCAAGGCAGGCTGCCTGTCAACATCGCTGACGCACGCCCGGGATAAACCCGGGCGTGCGTCAGCGATATACTGCCGCCAATCGCCTTGTCACCCCTTGGACCGCATGATATACTCAGCTTGAGCCATTCTATTGGCTCTGGAGCCAACCCTTTATGAAACATAGATTTGTGGTCGTGGTGGTTTTGATAATTGCGATGTCGTCCCTGGTGGGAGGCCTCATGGGGGGCAGTGCCGCTGCGGGACCTGCCCGAAACGCCGCGGCCACCGGCACTTCGCCGACACAGTTCCTGAGCGATTTCACGGAAGCGCTCGACATCATCCAGAAAAACCACGTCGACAATATTGGACCCGACAAGCTGGTGTACAGCGCCATCAAGGGGATGCTTCACGCGCTCGATCCTCACTCGAGTTTCTTTGAGCCCAAAGATTTTTCCCGGCTGCGTGAAGAGCAGCACAGCAAATACTTCGGGTTGGGAATCCGTGTGCGGCCCCTTCTGAGCAACCGGGGAAGAGTGGTCATCGTCGAGCCGCCCGCACTGGGTTCACCGGCTGAAAGAAAAGGCCTGCGCGCAGGAGACGTCATCACCAAAATCGAAGGCCAGTCGATCGACGAATGGACATCGGACGAGGTCGTCAATCACCTGCGCGGCCCACGCGGAACCACAGTGAATATCACGGTGGAGCGCCCGAACATCCGCGACCCCCTGCAATTCAAGGTTGAGCGTGACGAGATCCCGCTGATCACGGTTCCCTACGCTTTTGAAATCAAGCCGGGTGTCGGTTACATCAAGATCGACCGTTTTTCCGAATCGACGGCTGACGAACTGGAGCAGAAGCTGAAAAAGCTGGACGCCAATCAGCTGTCCGGTCTAGTCCTCGATCTTCGGGACAACCCCGGCGGACTGCTCAACCAGGCCATCGAAGTCGCGGACAAATTTGTTCCCCAAAAGGCTGTGATTGTATCCACCAAGGGACGGATGGAAGGCTCCGCACGCGCCTACAAAGCCCCCAGTCTCGAAAAAGTGCGGGTGCCCGTGGTTGTACTGATCAACCGCCACAGCGCCAGTGCTTCTGAAATCGTTGCCGGAGCTCTTCAGGACCACGACCGCGGATTGATCGTAGGTGAGACCAGTTTTGGCAAAGGCCTGGTTCAGTCGGTTTACACCCTGGAAAACGAAACCGGCATGGCGCTTACCACCGCCAAGTACTACACGCCAAGCGGCCGCCTGATCCAGCGCGATTACACAGGATCGAATTTTGAATACTTTTATATCAACGCCCCGATCGCCGAGAACAAGAACCGCGAAACGAAATACACCGATAACGGCAGAAAGGTGCTCGGTGGGGGCGGTATAACTCCGGATATTATTGTTCCAGTGCGCGAATTAAATCGCTTCGAGGCGCTTTTAACATCGAAGGACGCCTTCTTCGAATTTGCCCGCAGGCTTACTTCCGGCCAAGTGCCGGCTGCCAGCAATTTTCAGGTTCCCGTATCCAACGAAGAGGTGAGTGCACCTGCCGGCAAGAGCGCCAAGACTCCACCACCGAAGTTCGAAATATCTGATGCGATCCTCGAAGACTTCAAGAGCATGCTGCGCGAGAAGAAGATCGAATTTACCAACGAGGATTTCAAGAACAACACAGATTTCATAAAGCGTCGCATCAAACAGGAAGTTTTCACGTCCGCCTTCGGCCTGGCCGAGGGCTTCAAGGTCGCTGTCCAGGGGGATACCCAGGTTCTGAAGGCCCTGGAAGTTCTCCCAGAGGCAAAGACTTTGATGACCACGGGCAAGATAACTCCTGTGGCAGAAAATCCGGGACTCAAGAATCCGGAGCCCAAAAAGTAATAATTTATTAAGTCCAACGGCGAGAATGAAACGGTCCTGGCCCGTTTGCGCTCTAATAATATATTGCTGTTTTTGCCTGTCGTCCGCCTTCGGGCAGACCGATCAGCTGGCGGTAGCTGCCGCCACATCCGACCCTGCTCCCAGCGGCATTCCGGTCTCCGCCTCCGCTGACAACCCCGATAATCCAAACGAGATACAGGAATTGATGCGGGCTTCTCGCCTGCGTTATCTCGAAGGATCCAAGCTCATCCGCCGCGGGGAATCGCTCCGGGCCCGAGGCGAGTTCGACAAAGCCGTGGACCTGCTCCTGCAGTCTCAATGGAATGTTGTTGAAAACAAAGAGCTTAACATCTTCTTTCAGGACCTCATCAACCGGATCCACCAGGAAGAATCCCGCTACCTGCAACCCCAAGCCGAGTTTGAAGAAAAGCCGGAAGGTGCGGTTGTGGATGAGCTGCCCAACCTTGACCTGATCCCCATTAAAGTGGACCCATCTTTGATGAACGTCGTCGAGGCCGACGTCGCCAATACCAAGTACGATATCCCAATCGTGATGAACGAAATGGTGCTCAAATCCATGAACTTCTGGCTTGGCCGCGGGCGGAAATTTTTCCATGAAGGGCTGATCCGGTCGGGCCGGTACAAGGAAATGATTCAGAAAACCTTCCGCGAAGAGGGTATTCCGCAGGACGTTATGTACCTTGGCCAGGTGGAGAGCCTGTTTAAAACCAATGCCCTGTCCAAAGCCAAGGCCAAAGGGATATGGCAATTCGTGCGGGGCACAGCCGTCCGCTATGGCTTGAAAGTCAACAGCTACATCGACGAAAGATCCGACCCGGAAAAATCGACTCGCGCCGCGGCCCGATACCTAAACGATCTTTACGCGATGTTCAAGGACTGGAACCTGGTACTGGCTGCCTACAATTGGGGTGAGGGAAACATCATCAAGCTGATGGAGCGGTCGGGCTTGAATGATTTCTGGGACATGCTGGAACTCCGGCGCAATTTTCCCAACCAGACCAAGAACCATGTGCCTCTGATCCAAGCCAGCATCATCATCGCGCGCAACCCGGAAAAGTATGGCTTTCCGCGTGAACTCGATGAGACTGAAACCTACGATTATTTGCTCGTGGATCATCCCGTCGATTTGAAGGCGGTAGCCAAAATTCTAAATATCACGGTCGAGGATTTGAAGCGCCTGAATCCCGCGCTCCGTTGGAATTCAACCCCGGCGAATTACCCCGATTTCATGCTCAAAATACCCCCGGGGAGCAACGCCGGGCAGCAGGATCAAATCGCCAGCCTGCCGGCCGTAAAAGCCAAACCGCCTGCCAGCGATGCCCCGGTCCGTTATAAGGTCAAACAGGGCGATACTCTCGCTGGAATCGCTTCCCGTTACAAAGTCTCCGTGGCGGAGCTTTTGAAGACAAATGGCCTTTCCTCCGCCAAACCTTTGCGGGCCGGCACCTACCTGCGCATTCCCGCGAGCCAGCCCAGGCTTGCTCAATCCGCTCCGAAGCCTTCTCAAACAAAGAATAAATCAGTCGCATCCAAAAATTCGCCAGCCAAGGCCGCCGCGACGGGAGTGAAAAAGAATGCCGCGACGGCAAAGCCGTCTTCGACCACTGCGGCAAAAGCGGCCGCGAAAACCCCGGCACCCAAGCCCGGGGTTTCGACTGCCGCCCTGAAGAAGACTGCCAAGCCATCATCGTAATCAGGCAGCGCAAATCCCATCATTTCTGAACCTTTTGGAGCTTTCGCTCGTATTAATCTGAGTCCGGGAATTCTCGGAAATGCGTAATTTGTGTGTGGATCTGACTTCATGAAAGCTGCTGCAAAATCAGCCGGTTCCGTGGATCCCGGCGAGGCCCCCAAGCCCGTGAGGCGAAAAGTCAAATCCCAGGCTGCCGTCTGGGAAGCTTTTATCATCGCGATCGACTCCATCTGGTCGCACAAGCTGCGCTCCATACTCACTCTGCTGGGAGTCATCATCGGCGTCGCTTCCGTCATTGCAGTTGGCGGTGCCATTGAGGGACTGGGTGTCTACGTCAAGGACAGACTTGTATCCACTTTCGGCAGCAACACCTTCATCGTCGCGCGCATGGCCGGGATGAACCGGTCGGAAGAAGAATGGGAGAAAGCTCTCAAGCGAAACAAGAAGCTTTATTTGGATGACCTGCGTGCGGTCGATCAGCGTTGCGAAGGATGCGAAGCTGTAGTCCCGATGCTGCGGGGCGTGGACGACGCCAAGCTGGGAAACCGGACCTTCTATGACGCAAACGTTACCGGGGTCAATGAAAACATGACCAAAATCACCGACCTCGAAGTCGAGCTCGGCCGTTTCCTTTCGAACTTCGATGTCGATCACGCCCGATCCCTGGCGGTGATTGGGGCGGATGTGCGCAACGAGCTCTTCGGTTCTCTGGACCCCCTCGGCAAGGAATTTAAATTGGGCGGGGATAGCTTTATTGTTGTCGGGGTCGAAAAAAGCAAGGGAACCTTTTTCGGCCAGTCGATGGACAACAACGTCTACATACCCTACTCGGTCTATCTCAAAAAGTACGGATCGAGGCAGTCGATCAATATACGGATCAAAGCGCCATCGGCCGAGACTCAGGAAGCAGTCCAGGACGAAGTACGGGTCATTTTGCGCTCCCGCCACCATCTGCGCCCCAACCAGGAAGATGATTTCGATATCCTGGGCAGCAAGACCATACAGGAGTCGGTCGGCCAGTTCACCGGGGCAATTGCGGCTGTCGTGACCCCGATCACTTTGATTTCGCTCGTGGTGGGGGGGATCGTCATCATGAACATCATGCTGGTGACGGTCACGGAACGAACCAAAGAGGTCGGCATGCGCAAGGCCGTCGGGGCCAGGCGAAGAGATATCATGCTTCAGTTCCTGATCGAGTCCGCGCTGCTCGCATCGCTGGGAGGCGGGCTGGGAATTGGCCTGGGTTATGTTGTGTCGATCATCATCCGCAGCACAACCCCGATCCCGATGACTGTCACGGTCGGGTATATTCTGCTTTCCCTTGCCGCCTCGGGCGGCATCGGGATCATTTCGGGCATCTATCCGGCTCACAAAGCAGCCAAGCTCGATCCCATCGTCGCTCTTTCCAGGGAATAGGCATATGAGAGTTTTTCAAAATCGTGAAAACCTGGTCATGGCGATGCAGACCCTGCTGGCACACAAGTTCCGGTCTTTCCTGACGGTGCTGGGGATCATTATCGGCGTATTGACCGTTATCGTCATCTCCGCCATTCTCACCGGCATGAGGCAGAACATCATCAGCTTTGTCGAGGAATACGGCACCAACAATATCTTTGCCTTCCACCTGAGCACCGGGCCGCACATGGGCCGCCGGCCGCGGGAGGAATGGATGCGCAAGCCGCTCACGGTCCAGAATGCGCTCAGCATAAAAGAAAGCTGCCCGTCGGTGGAAGATGTTACGTGGTCAGCCTTCCCCATCCACAACCGGATCAGGGTCAAATACCAGTCTTTCATTGCGCGGAATCTCGATTTCAACGCCGTCCCGGCCAACTACTCCACGATTGCGAACTTCAAGGTTGAAGTCGGCAGATATTTCACTGAATCGGAAAACGAACATCGCATGGATGTCGTGGTCATCGGCCCGAATGTCCGGGAATCGCTGTTCCCCGTTGTGGATCCCATTGGAAAAGCGATACTGCTCAACGACCACCCGTTTACGGTGGTGGGCGTGCTTGCCAAAAGCAAGGGAGGATTCATCGGCGAAGGAAATGAGCGTGACAATGCCGTTCATATACCCTACCTGACCTTCCGCAAAATGATGCCCCAGGAAGATTGGCATTTCCTGATGATCCAAGCCAAATCAGGCCAGCTGCCTCGAGCGCTGGATGAGGTGGAGAGCCTTCTGCGCAGGCAGCGGGGGGTAAAGCCGAACGAAGTGAGCAACTTCGACCTTTCAACTGCCGACCGGATGATCCAGCAGTTTGATTCGATTACAGCTTCGGTGGGGCTCATCGCGATCGCCATTTCAAGCATCGGGCTCATGGTGGGCGGGATCGGGGTCATGAACATCATGCTGGTTTCGGTGACGGAGAGGACGCGCGAGATCGGCGTGAGAAAGGCGATAGGCGCCACACGCCGGGATATAGTCTTTCAGTTCCTGTTCGAAGCCATGACGCTGACGGCGATCGGCGGAATATTCGGAATATTGCTGGCCATCATAACCAGCTACATCATCATAGCCTTTGTGCCCTCGCTTCCGGCCACCATCCCGACCTGGGCAGTCGTTACCGGCTTCACTGTCTCCGTGGCCATCGGCCTGATTTTCGGCGTCTGGCCGGCGCGCAAGGCAGCCATGCTGGATCCCATTGAAGCGCTGCGTTACGAATAAGCGAGGCATTACCAGCACACCCAAACATAACCACGGAGACCGTGACGCAGCCTGCGGCCGCAACCAAAATAGACTGAGAGTTCGCAGTTCTCAGTATCAGTTCGCAGTCGCATGAGGAACTGCGAACTGATACTGAGAACTGCGAACTTGTTGCTTTCACCACCGTTTTCACGATTCTATAAATCTTGCCTGAAAAACAAGAATTTACAGATGTGATACACGAAAGGGATTATTTTCTGATTTTTCTGTGGGAAATGCCATGTCTTCGTCTCTTCTCGGCGCCGCGCTTCTCCTTGCGGTTCGCTTCATGCCATCGAATCCCATCCCCGGCGGGATGGAATATGTTTTTCCGGTCTCACCCGCAGCCAAAGCATCCTTCGGCAAAGGCGGACACCCTTACCCGGCTGTCGACATTTTTGCGCCTGAAGGCACGCCATTTGTAGCCCCGGTATCCGGGATCATTGAAGACCTCGAAAACGAGGACCACTGGAACCCGAAAGCCCAGGATCCGGCTTTAAAAGGCGGGAGGTGGGTCAGCTTGCTCGGAAACGACGGGTTCCGCTATTATGGCAGCCATCTGAAAAGTGTTGCGGAGCGGCTCCGGAAAGGGCAGAGGGTCGAGGCGGGAACCGAACTGGGATCGATAGGCGCCGCCGGGAATGCGCGAGGCACGCCGTCTCATCTGCACTTCGGCATTTCAAGGGCTTCACGCCCTTATACCTGGATGATCCGCCGGGGGGAAATGGATCCTGTGCCGATCCTGCGATGCCTGCTCAAGAAAGGCTGCGATCCGGCAGGTCTGATGAAATAAATCCCTTTTATTCATGGATCACCGGTGGTCCTGGTCATGCCAACCGATTTAAAACCCGGTCAATCTCAGCCGTCCCTGATATGGGGGGCAGCCGCGGCAGCTATTTACGTCCTCGCGATGGCCATCTCCGGGAAGCTCGGCTGGCAGCATCTGGGGTTGGCATTGCTGGCCTGGGCATGCGTGGCACCAGCACCTGCCGCCCGCCGCTTCGTTCGCGACTGGTGGCCGATGATCCTGTTCTGGCTCAGCTACGACCTGATGCGAATCTTCTCTGCGGATCTCTTAAGCCGTGTATCGGTTGAAGAACCGTACCGCTGGGAATCGGCGCTGTTCCGGGCGCCTGATGGATCAATCTGGCCCTTTTTTTTCGCCCGATGGACAGCCTCACATGTTACAGATTCCTGGTTCCGTCCGCTGGCACTCTACTGCAACCTGATCTACCTCTCCCAGTTGTTCGCCATTCCCGGGGTCTTTATGGTGCTTTGGCTTCGCCGGTCGGAGCATTTCAAGGCCCTGATCTGGTCTTTCACCGCGCTCCATGTCATGACTCTCGTCATCTATTATGCCTATCCGGCGGCGCCGCCCTGGTGGGTTTGGGAAAATGGACTGACGGCTCCGACTCTGCAGCGATCAGCTCCGATGGGTTTGGCCCGGGGTTCCGTGCTGGCGGGCCTTTTCCATCTGAGCCCGAACCGGTTTGCAGCCATCCCCTCCTTGCATGGCGCCTACCCGCTGCTATTGACCGTCATGCTGGCGCTGGGCCGCGAAAGATGGCAGCTGACGGCCTGTGCTGCCATCTACACCGCCAGCATGTGGTTCGCCTGCGTATTTCTGAACCAGCACTACATCATCGACCTGCTGATCGGCGCGGCGCTGGTGATCCCCGCGTCTTTTGCGCCGCGCCTGTTAAAATCAGCCTGAATTCCCGGCACAGTTGCGCTATTTGCGGCTCTTTTCCAGTCCCTGGGTGGTGGTGGAATATTTGGCCAGCATGTTCGGCTTCTCCCATGCGGGCATCGATTTGGGATCCTTCAGGTAGGCCAGAAATCTGTTGGTCACCTGGGCGAAATGGGCCTCGTGACCGACCCGGTATTTGTCGGGCGCTTCCACTCTCATATCTTTCCCCAGATCCGTAACGGAAACTCCGGGGTAGAAAGCCTGGAGAGCCGCCACTTTCTTTGCCAGCGCCGCGGCGACCGCTGTCTTGGAGGCCGGGTCATTCGGAACTACATATACCTCAGGACGGTACTTTTCCTCCTTCCCCTGGCGGATTTCGACACGGGCCTTGGAGCCCTTGAACACGGCGAAGTGAGTATCGCCCGTGCCCGGAAGCGGCTCGTAGTTCCAGAGGACATCGAGCTTTACGTGCACCCCTCGCAGTGCATAGACAACCTGGGTGTTGCAGAAATAATCCAATTTTTCAGATTTTACATTTTTCTGAAGGTAAGCGGGAAAATCGGCCTCTCCGGTCACTTTCTGGAAGTCGGTCTTGGTCATGACGGTGGGCCAGCGTTTGGCCGCCAGCATGCGCAGATCCTTGCCGGCGTCGAGCGCCTGGTCGGGGTAAATCATCCACTGGATCAGGTCGACCAGATGGGTTCCCACATCCGCAATGGCCTCCCCCTGCTGTTCAGTATCGAAGAACCAGGCCGGGCGCCGGTTCGGCATTCCTGCGACCATCTTGAGAAGGTAGTGAATGCTTTCCATGTAGATAGCCGGGTCAGATTCTGAACCCGGCAGCAGCGTGCCGAAGGTCTCCCCGTCGTGGATCAGCTCTTTCTGCAGCAAGGTGGTGATCTCATATCGTTCGGTCATGATGTCATAGGCGATCAGTCCCTTGCGGTCGGCGGTTTCCAGCGCCGATTGGAGCTTGGGGAAATCCGCCGGATCGATGATCCAGGGCTTGTCAGCGAGTACGTTCAGGCCGGCTTCGACGGAAGCTTTGATCTTGTCAATCTTGCCGCGATTGCGGCCCGAGAGAACCACCACATTCCCTGGGCGCTCCTTCAGCATCCGCGCAAGGGAATCGTCACCGGTGTGAATCTCGAGCTGCCAGGAAGTCGGGCTCTCTTTGCGGGTGTTGAAAGCCACAATGCGGTTCAGGTGTTCCATCAAGTCAGAACCGAGAGGAGCATAGACATCGACCCGCCGTGAAACATTCGGATACATTTCCTTTTGAACGAGTCCGGCATGAAAATGGCCCGGATCCAGCGTCATGAAGCGGACTTCGCCCACGGTGTTTTTCCCCTGCGAAAAAGTGGCATCGGGTAGCCACTGGATGAAAAACAGGGCCAGGCAGAAAACGACTGCCGGACCGGCCAAAAAACGTCTTGAGAACTTGAATGATCGCGTCATGAAATCCCTCCGGATGGCTTGCCCGCATAGATGCGGGCCTGGCATAAATCGTCAGATAATATAATCTGATCGAGCCGGATGGACTACCTAAATCGAGCTTGGTGGCTTTCGAGGTCTTCGCGTTTGTTGAATTATAAAAAGCCGAGCTGCAGTTTGGCGGCGTCACTCATCATCGAGGGATTCCAGGGTGGATCCCAAACCAGTTCCACACGGGCGGAAGTCACACCGTCCAGCGCCAGAACCTTCTGCTCCACTTCGGGAGGCAGGGATCCCGCAACCGGGCAGCCGGGTGAGGTCAGCGTCATGCGAATGATCACATCATTTTTCTGCCCGATGTCGATTTGGTACACCAGGCCGAGTTCGTAAATATTGACCGGAATTTCAGGATCGAACACTGTCCTGAGTGCATCCTCCACCTTTTCCTTGAGTGCGGCTGCGGCGCTGTTCTGAATGGATTCCATCGCTTTTCCTTATTCGGTGGCTACCGGGTCCTGGCGCTGATCGAGAGCAGCCCGGAGCGTGTGCCAGCAGAGCGAGGCGCACTTCACCCGGACAGGGTATTCCCGCACACCGGAAAAAACCGCCAGCTTACCCAAAGCCGATAGATCCGAATCGGGGGAAATTTTCCCGGTGACAAGGTCGTGGAAACGTCCGAAGAGGGCCTGCACCTCATCCAGCGTCTTCCCTTTGACGGCGTCGGTCATCATGGACGCGGAAGCTGTGGAAATGGCGCATCCGGCGCCCTCAAACCCGACCTCGCGAACCACGCCGTCTTCCACCTTCAGATACAGGAGGAGCTTGTCGCCGCACAGCGGGTTGTGTCCGACAGCGGTCCGGTTGGGGTTTTCGAGCCTGTGATTGTTGCGGGGACGCTTGTGGTGATCGAGGATCACCTGCTGATAGAGTTCGCGAAGATCAGACATTATCGGAATACCTCGATGACGCTTTGGATGCCGTTGGCGAGCGCATCTATTTCCTCGCGCGTATTGTAGAACGCAAACGATGCGCGGGCCGTTGCAGGCACTTTGAAAAACTCCATGACCGGCTGGGCGCAGTGATGACCCGTACGGATGGCAATCCCCTCCTGGTCCAGAATGGTTCCGATATCATGAGGGTGGATCCCCTCGATCGTGAAGCTCAGAACGCTGGTTTTCGCAGCGGCGGTCCCGACAACTTGGACGCCCGGCAGCCGGGAAAAAGCTTCCGTGGCATACGCAAGCAAGTCGTGCTCGTAAGCCGCGATCGCTCCAATTCCGACAGATTCCACGTAATCGATGGCGGCCCCGAGCCCGATTCCGCCTGCAATATGGGGCGTGCCGGCCTCGAACTTATGCGGAAGGGCGTTATAGGTCGTTCTTTCGAAAGTGACGGAACTGATCATATCCCCGCCGCCCTGCCAGGGCTTCATGGCCTGCAGAAGGCCCGCCTTGCCAAACAGAACGCCGATCCCGGTCGGCCCATAGATCTTGTGGCCCGAGAAGACATAAAAGTCACAATCCAGCTCGCGCACATTTACGGGGAGATGCTGAATCGCCTGGGCGCCGTCGACAAGCACAGGGATACCGCTGCCGTGAGCCGCCTCGATCATTTCCCGAATCGGATTTACCGTCCCCAGAGCATTGGAGACATGCGTGAGGGCGACCAGCCGGGTGCGCGGACCTAGCAGCTTTTTATACTCCTCGAATATCACCTCTCCCTTCTCGTTGATCGGCGCCACACGCAGGACGGCTTTTTTCTCCTCGCATAGCATCTGCCACGGAACTATGTTGGAGTGGTGTTCAATGGCCGAAATCAGGATTTCATCGCCGGCCTGAACATTCGCCCGCCCATAACTTTGGGCGACAAGGTTGATCCCCTCGGTCGCCCCGCGGGTGAATATGACTTCCCTGGCATCGCCTGCGCCGAGGAACCTCTGCGCTTTGAGCCGTGCATTTTCGTATTCCCTCGTGGCGATCTCGCTGAGAAGGTGCACGCCGCGGTGGATGTTGGAGCATTCCTCGGCATAAAAGCGGACCACGGCGTCAATGACCGCCTGAGGCTTCTGGGTGGTAGCGGCATTGTCCAGGTAAACCAGCGGCTTGCCGTGCACCTTTCGAGCCAGGATCGGGAAATCTCTCCGAATCCGCTCGATATCGAGTACACCGCCCACGGCCGGGCGGGAATCTGTTTTAAGTTCACTCATCATGGCGCTTCATCCTGTTTCAAGTACGCATACGGATAATCAGGGCTGATCCGGGATGCGCCGCCTCAGTTGAGGTGGGCCAGGCGGTTCAGCAGCACCAGGTCGATCTGGCATTGGATCGGCTTGACTTTCATGCCGCCCAGTATGTCGCTGGCGAACGCGTAGGTCAGCAGTGTTCGCGCCTGCCGCTCGGCCAGCCCGCGTGAGCGCAGATAAAAGAGCTCGTCTTCATTCAGCCGGCCGATGGTCGCCCCGTGGGTACATTTCACGTCGTCGGCAAAGATTTCCAGCTGCGGCTTCGCGTTTACGATGGCATTGTCCGACAGCAGGAGGTTTTTGTTGGTTTGCTTCGAGTTTGTTTTCTGAGCGTCGGGCCGCACGATGATCTTGCCGTTGAAGGCTCCGGTCGATTGATCGTCCAGGATCCCTTTGTACAGTTCCCGGCTGGAACAGTGCGGTTTGGCGTGGTCGATCACCGTGTAAGTATCAGCGTGCTGTTTTCCCTTGGTGACATAAAGCCCGTTGAGGGTGCATTCGCACCCTTCCGCATTTAGCACCGCGTGAATGTTGTTGCGAACCAGGCTGCCGCCGAGGGAAATGGAGTGGGTCGAGAAATTACTTCCTTTTTCCTGGCGAACGTGAAGGGTAGCGACATGGTAGGCGCTTTCGCTCTCGCGCTGAAGCTTGTAGTGATCCAGTATGGCGTTCTTTCCCAGGCTCACTTCGGTGGTGGCATTGGTGAAATAAGATCCATCCTTCAATGCGACATAACTCTCGATAACGGTGGCCTGAGCCCCGTTGCCCAGCACAATAAGACTGCGGGGGTGGCTTGCTGTTGGAGCAGCCTCGGCCAGCGAAAGGTGCAGCAGGTGGACCGGCTCCTTTAACACCATTCCGGGAGGGATATAGACATAGGCTCCGTCGGAGAGGAGAGCCGTGTTGAGAGCGACAAAAGCGTTCTCTTCGAAACCGGCCAGCCTTGCGAGGAAGGGCTCCAGCGGATCGGCATCCCCTTCGAGCGCCGCGGCGAGACTCTGGACCCGCGCCGATCGTGGTACGGACTGAAGGCAGGAAAGCTGGGGTGAATAGCGACCGTTCATGAAAACCAGCTGGCAGCACTCCGATTCGCTGAAGGTATATTTTCCCAACTCCGATGCCGTCAAGGTCGCGGGAATGAAACCGGCTGGGGCAAATCCCGTATTGGCAATGGGGGCGACGTTCGTGTACTTCCAATCCTCGAGCTTCGGCGTGGGAAAACCAAGCGATGTAAACCGCTGGAAAGCGGATCTGCGGACTGCGTGCAGCCAGGGATTTCGCGCCGCTGCTTTGCTTTTTTCCAAAGCAGCGAAGGCCGATTGATAGGTGCCGTACTGCTCTTTGACTTCATTCATGAACCGCAAACCCCCAGGGAAAACTGAAACTAGCCCGCCAAGGCAGGCGTTTCCAGCCAGCCATAACCTTTTTCTTCGAGTTCGAAGGCAAGTTCCTTGCCACCCGACTTCACGATTTTGCCGTCGAGAAGCACATGCACGCGGTCCGGAACAATGTAATTCAGCAGCCTTTGATAATGGGTTACCAGGATGAACGCCCGGTCTTCCCGGCGAAGGGCGTTGACGCCGGCGGCGACAATCTTGAGCGCATCGATATCCAGGCCGGAGTCGGTTTCGTCCAGCACGGCAAGCCTTGGCTCCAGAACCGCCATCTGGAAAATCTCGTTGCGTTTTTTTTCGCCGCCGGAAAATCCCTCGTTGACGGCCCGGCTGATCAGGCTTTCGTCCATTTCGACCAGCTTCATCCTGCCTCGGGCCAGGGTCAGGAATTCCATGGCATCCAATTCCTGCTCACCCCTGTACTTCCGCACGGCGTTGAGCGCCGCTTTGAGGAAGTACATGTTGCTGACCCCGGGAATTTCAACAGGATACTGGAATCCTAGGAAAATGCCTTCGCAGGCGCGCTCCTCCGGCAACATCCCGAGCAGGTCTTTGCCCATGTAGCGAACTTCGCCGGAAGTTACTTCGTAGCCTTCCCTGCCGGCCAGCACCTTGGCCAGGGTGCTTTTGCCGGAACCGTTCGGCCCCATGATAGCGTGCACTTCCCCGGGCTTCACCTCCAGGTTGATTCCGTGCAGGATTTCATTGCCTTCGACCCTGGTGTGCAGGTCCTTGATTTCAAGCATTTCGATTCTCCAAACAAAGGCGGTTGAATTCCCGGAGCTCGCGTCCGGGCTCAGCCCACGCTTCCTTCCAGGCTTACCCCCAGCAGTTTCTGGGCTTCCACGGCAAATTCCATCGGCAGTTCGCGAAAGACCTCTTTGCAGAAGCCGTTGACGATCATGGAAACCGCGGCTTCAGAGGAAATACCACGCTGCTGGCAGTAAAAAATCTGGTCCTCTCCGATCTTCGAGGTTGAGGCTTCGTGCTCCATCTGGGCGGTCGAGTTCTTCACTTCGATATAAGGGAATGTGTGGGCCCCGCACTTGTCGCCGAGGAGCAGAGAGTCGCAGCGTGAGTAGTTGCGTGCACCTTCCGCCCCCTTGAGTATCTTAACCATCCCGCGGTAGGTGTTCTGCCCACGGCCGGCTGAAATCCCCTTGGACACAATGGTGCTGCGCGTGTTTTTCCCGATATGAATCATTTTCGTGCCGGTGTCGGCCTGCTGGAAATGATTCGTAAGAGCTACGGAGTAGAATTCGCCGACCGAATTGTCACCCAACAGGAGGCAGCTGGGATATTTCCAGGTTATGGCCGAGCCGGTCTCGACCTGGGTCCAGGAGATCTTGGAATTCACACCCTGGCACTTGCCTCTCTTGGTGACGAAATTGTAAATCCCGCCCTTGCCTTCCTTGTCACCGGGGTACCAGTTCTGAACAGTCGAATACTTGATGGAGGCGTTATCGAGCGCCACCAGTTCAACAACGGCGGCATGAAGCTGGTTCTCGTCGCGCATGGGGGCGGTGCAGCCTTCCAGGTAGCTTACATAGCTGCCCTCGTCGGCAACGATCAACGTCCGCTCGAATTGGCCGGTCTGGGCGGCGTTGATGCGGAAATAGGTCGACAGCTCCATCGGGCACCGAACGCCCTTCGGGATGTAACAAAAGGATCCGTCGGAAAACACGGCCGAATTCAGCGTCGCGTAAAAGTTGTCGGTATAGGGCACCACCGAACCGAGGTATTTCCGGACGAGGTCCGGATGCTCCAGCACGGCTTCGGAAAAGGAGCAGAAGATAATCCCCATTTCGGCCAGCTTGCCTTTGAATGTGGTCGCGACCGAGACACTGTCAAAAACGGCATCAACCGCCACCCCGGCGAGAAGCTCCCGCTCCTTCAGCGGAATCCCCAGTTTTTCGTAGGTCTCCAGCAGCTCCGGATCGATTTCATCCAGGCTCTTGGGCTTGTTTTTCTGCTTGGGCGCCGAATAGTAACTGATGGCCTGGTAATCAATCGGGGGAAAGTGGACGTTGGCCCAGGTCGGCTCCTCCATTTTCAGCCAGTGATGGTAGGCACGCAGCCGCCATTCCAGCATGAACTCCGGTTCGTTCTTCTTGGCCGAAATCATCCGGATGACATCTTCGTTCAACCCGATGGGCACCGTGTCGCTTTCGATGGAAGTAACGAAGCCGTATTTGTATTCCTGACTGGTTATCTCGTGAAGGCTGTCGGCCGAACTCATAAATTCGCTCTCGCTGATTCTTGTGATGAAAAACGCATAGGCTTCCAAGCCCCTACGGGGAACTCAGATTCACCAGGGTTCTTGGCAGCGGCTGGGTCATCTCCGCAAGGCTGATTTTCTTCAGCGCGTCCTGTATGGCCGTGTTGATCAAATACCAGTTCGTTCGCACCGGGCACCCGATTTCCAGGTCGCAGCCGCCATGCACCAGATCGGTACATTCGGTGACGGCGATGGGCCCTTCCAGAGCCCGGATGATGTCAGCCACGGTGATCTGGTCCGGGCGCCGCGCCAGAATATATCCGCCTTTGATTCCCCTCTGGGAAATCAATAAACCCTCTCTTGCCAGCAGCTTAAGAACCTTGCTGACGACTGGCAGGGGAAGCTTTACGATACGGGCAATGTCCCTGGCGTTGTGGGTACTGCCTTCATGCGTGGCGAAATAGGTCAGCATGACAATGCCGTAATCCGCCAGTTTGGTCACTCGAAGCATATTTCCTACACCCGTTTTAATACTGGACCATTTCAGTCCGAAATAAGGTTACCAGCCCTATCAAATCTTGTCAACAAAATGGGGATTACCCACTCGTTTACTGGACACGCTCGACGGAGATTGAACCAGGAAGCTCGGAAACGAGTGGGACCTCCCTGTTTTAATATGGTAATCTCCCACATTGCGAAACTGGGCCTGCCTGCCCATGGAATTGAAACCACCGGAGGAATAGGGATTCTTTCCGGCATTTTGAATAAGGATTTACAGTGACCTCATCAAATTCGCTGACAATACTCTCCGGCATCCAGCCGTCAGGCAATCTCCATCTCGGAAACTATTTCGGGGCTGTGCGGCAATACTTGCAATTTATTCAAAGCGGTCAGCGCTGCTTTTATTTTCTGGCCAACTATCATGCCCTCACCTCATTGCGCGACCGGGACCGGTTGTTGGAGCTGACCCGAAGCACCGCGGCGGATTATTTGGCTCTTGGGCTCACGCCCGACCGATGCTCGATATACCGCCAGAGTGATCTTCCCGAGGTTTGCGAGCTTTCCTGGATACTGACGACATTGACCCCCATGGGGCTGCTGGAGCGCTGTCATGCTTACAAGGACAAGGTGCAGCAGGGCATTTCGGCCGATGCCGGATTGTTTACGTATCCTGTTTTGCAGGCAGCTGACATTCTGATAGTCCGTTCCAACCGGGTCCCGGTGGGCCAGGACCAGAAACAGCACATCGAGGTCACGCGCGACGTCGCTGGATATTTCAACAATACCTATGGAGAGGTGCTGACGATCCCGGAGCCGTATATCCCGGAGGAAGTGGCGGTGGTGCCCGGGAGGGACGGCCGTAAGATGTCGAAGTCCTACAACAACACTATCGAGCTTTTTGCCGGCGACGACGAGGTCAAGCGCCAGATATTTTCGATTGCCACAGACTCCGCGCCCGTCGCCGATCCAAAGGATCCGGACAAAAGCAACCTGTATGCAATTCTGAAACTGTTCTGCTCCCCGGATGAGGCTGTGGAATGGGCCGACCGTTTCCGGCGCGGCGGCTTGAGCTATCGCGAGGCCAAGCAGGCTGTGTTCGATCGATTCATGCAATTCTTCGGGCCGGCGCGAGAGCGGAGAAAGCAGCTGGAAAAAGAGCCGGAGTATATCGAAGCAGCGTTGATGAAAGGGGTGGAAGAGGCGCGCGCCGTGGCAGTGCCGCTTGTCCGCCAGGTCCGCGACGCCGTCGGCATCCCCAACCGCTGATCCCCTGGCGCGAATGGTGTCAGGCTACCTTTGTCCCCATATCCTGATCATGTGCAGCGACGCTCTTTCTCAGCCGGAAATTGGGGCAATTGCAGCCTGACACCCATACTGCAGGCCCAGGTTACATTTCGAAGTTGTAGCCTTCTTCGCCGTGTTGCGAAATATCGAGGCCCTGAAACTCCTCTTCCTCGGTCAACCTCAGGCCGACCGTCATGTCCACCACTTTTAGCAGCAGATAGCTCCCGGCTATTGCGAGAACCCAGGCAATGGCGGCACCCAGAAACTGATTCCACAGCTGATGCCAGTTGCCTTCAAACAGGCCGACGGGAAGCGCATTCCCCTTGGCATCGTGGTAAATGGAGTTGACGGCGCTGGAGGCAAATACGCCCGTCAACAGCGCACCGATCGTACCCCCGGCCCCATGCACCCCGAAAGCATCCAGGGAATCGTCATAGCCGAAGATTCCTTTGACCTTGGCCACCATGTAGAAACAGACCACCCCGGCTATGAGCCCGATGGCGATGGCACTCATGGGCCCGACAAAGCCGGATGCCGGGGTAATGGCCACGAGGCCTGCCACCGCACCGGAAATCGCACCCAGGGCGCTGGGCTTGCCGTTTCGGATCCACTCGACGCCGGTCCAGCTGAGAGCCGCGGCCGCGGCGCCGAAGTGGGTCGCCACAAACGCGCTGGTCGCCAGGCTTCCGGCCGCCAGGGCGCTGCCGGCATTGAACCCGAACCAACCGACCCAGAGCAGACAGGCTCCGATGAAGCTCAGCACCACGCTGTGCGGCGGCATCGGCGTTTTGGGGTAGCCGAGCCGTTTACCCAGGTAAAGGGCGCAAACCAGTGCTGACACTCCGGAGGTTATGTGCACAACGGTTCCGCCGGCAAAATCGAGCGTGGGGATAGCCCCGCCCAGCGCCGCATTCAGCATCCCGCCTTTGCCCCACACCATGTGAGCCATGGGTGTATAAACGATGAGCGACCAAAGTGTCGTGAACATTACCATGGCGCTGAACTTCATCCGTTCCGCAAAGGCGCCTGAAATCAGGGCGGGAGTGATGATTGCGAACATCAGCTGGTAGACCATGAAAGTCTGGTGCGGAATGGTCGGCGCATAGGCCGGCTCAGGAGCCGCACCGACGCCGCGCAAGAAGGCATGCCCGAATCCGCCGAGAATGGAGCCTCCCGCACCGAACGAGAGGCTGTAGCCGACCACCGCCCACAGCACGGTTACGATCGCCATTAAAATGAAACTCTGCATAAAAGTTCCCAGCACGTTTTTCTGGCGCACCAGGCCGCCGTAAAAAAGCAGGAGTCCGGGGCCCGTCATCATGAGTACGAGCGCCGAGCAGACCAACATCCAACCGTTATCTCCCGCCGAGCGGGCGTCCGCGACCTGCTGTTCCAGCTGCGCGATACGCTGCTGCTGGGCGGTCACCGCAACTTCGGGTGAACCGGCGACAGCAATCTGCGACGGGGACGCCTGAGCCAGCAGCAAGCCGGCAAATCCCCCGCCCAGTATCACGAGTGAAACGGCAAAGCACACGAACCGCTTATGCATATCTATCCTTTCCGTTGCATGGTTATTGATGGGTGAATTTGAGGTAATTATAGACTGCAGACCCTCATTCGCCAAAAAAAACTAACGGGTGCCTGCAAAAAAATATGGAGGTCATTCTAATAATGCTGCGCGGGATTCGCGGTTCGGTATCCAGGGGAAACAGGGAAAATGGCAAAGCCGAATGTCAGCCGGATGAAATGAACTCACCGAATCTGTATACTGAATACTCAGTAGAAGGGCCGCATCAGCCCCCAGGCCCTTTTCCTCAAATTTCAAACGCCTAAAGAAAAAAGTGTCAGGCGTCGATTGTTGTACGTGTGGCTATGAGCGAAGATTCGCCGGACATCAATGAAACGGTCGAGATTGTAATCGAAGACGGCGGGGTGCGCTCCAGCGTCTCCGGACAGGTTTACGACAAGTCCCAGGACCTGATCCAGCTCTTCTGGCCGACGCGTTCAGGCGTTCGCGTTCCTGTCGCCCGCGACAGGCGCCTTACCATCGTGTATCACCGGGAGTCGGGAGTCTACTTCTGTCCGGGTGTGGTCGCGGAAATAAGCCACAGCCCGATTCCTATCGTCCATTTCCGGATGAATGGGAAGATAGACCGGCTGCAGAGAAGGGACTATGTCCGCGTCAAGGCTTCGCTTCCAGTTATCATGCAGGAAGCCAGGCCGACGCGGGTGGCGTCGAAGCCTTCGGAATATAGGGCGCTTCAGATTTCTGGGCGGACCGTCGATCTGAGCGGCGGGGGAATCGCCATCCTCAAGGAGCTTTCGGTTCCTGTCGGGACCGAAATCCACCTCAAGCTGAAGCTGGAGGAAGGCGAGCCGCCGCTGGAATTGACTGCACGCATCGTGACCATCAACCAGACCGAGGATCCCAGCGGCCGCCATCTTTTCCGCCTGGGAATAGAATTTACCGGCATCCCGGACGCCAAAAGGAGAATCATCGTGCGGAAGGTGTTCAAGATCCAGCAGGAGAACGCCCGGATCTCGGAAAATCCCGATGATTCGCCGCATTATGAGCTGAAGAAGTAGCCGCGGCCCGCTGGTCCTACCGGCTTCCCATGATACCTTCGATTTCCGCGACCGTCTTGGGAATGCCGGGGCCGAGCACCCGGCAGCCGGCTTCGGTCACGACCACGTTATCCTCGATCCGGATTCCGCCAAAACCCCTGTAGCTCTCGACCCGGTCGTACTCAATGAATTCGGTATGGAAACCTTCCTGCCGCCACCGGTCCATCAAAGCCGGGATGAAATAGATCCCGGGCTCAACCGTCAGCACATAACCGGAAGAGAGCGGCCGGCTCAGTCTCAAGTAATTGAGCCCGAACTGCGCGCTGCGCTTTTCGCCTTTGACATAGCCGACGATATCGCCCAAATCCTCCATATCATGCACGTCGAGCCCGAGCATGTGGCCCAGTCCATGAGGGAGGAACAGCGCATGGGCGCCGGCAGCCACCGCATCCTCAGGATTTCCTTTCATTAGCCCCAGGGAGGTCAAACCTTCGGCAATAGTCAGACAGGCATTCCGATGGACATCTTTGAAATCGGTTTCCGGACGGATCCTGGCGATAGAATCCATCTGAGCTTTCAGCACGAGTTCGTAGATTTCTTTTTGCTTCGTGCTGAATCGGCTGTTCACCGGAAAAGTGCGCGTGACATCCGATGCATAGCCGCTGGGAACCTCCGCCCCCGCGTCGATCAAAAGGAGCTGCCCGTCCTTGAGACGGTGGTGATAGGCGTGGTTGTGAAGGATTTCGCCGTGAATGGTCACGATCGGGGTGTAGGCCTGCTCGCAGTTCCGTTCCAGGGCGGCGCCCTGGATCACCCCGGCGACTTCATATTCAAAAATGCCGGGCCGGATTCGCCCCAGTGCGGCGCGATACATGGCTGCGCTGACCTCGAGCGCGTGCTCGATCTCGGCGATCTCGACCTCCGATTTGACAGATCGCTGCTTTGCCGCCGCCTCCTGGAGGGTGCGCGAAGCGCCGTCGGCGACCTCGGTAGGATCCATCAGCAGAAGTTCAGCGATGCGGAACACCGATGTTGCCTGATAGGCGGGAAGATAGTGTATCTTCTTTCCCTGGCTGCTGGCCTTTGTAAGATAGACTCCCAGGCGTGAAATCTCCTCCACCGTCTCGATACCGGCCATTCCCGCCAATTCCATCCGGCTCAGTCCGGTCCCGCTCCAGACCACATCCTCAATACTGCCGGGTCTGGAAAAGAGAATATCGTTGTCGGCTTCCGGATAGGACAGCACCGCCAGGTCGGGTTCGGCCAGCCCGGTGTAATAGAGAAAATGCGAATTCTGCCGGAAGTTGTAGGTGTTTCCGGCATAATTGCGGGCTTGGAGCACGTGCCCGAGCCAAAGGATGACGCCATCGGGAATGGCTTTGCGAATCTCGTTTCTTCGGTCCCGGTAGATCTTCGGCCAGTCTACTGATGAATTCTGCAGCCCCATAGCATCTCCTTATAAATACCCCGGATGAGGTGTTCGAGTTGTGGAGAACCTTATTCAACTGCGCGCCGGCTCTCCTGCGAAATAACCCCACTCCCTGGAATCCGGCCGGTCACGGGTTTGCGCCGATCGCGGCTGGAGTTTTCACTTCCGCGGGTCAGCGTGATTTGTCCAGCATCTGCTTGAGACGCTCCACATCGGCCCGGAGTTTTCGTTCCCGGGAGTGAATGGAAAACAGGTAGGCCGCGAGAATAATCCAGATCGCGGCGTAGGCGGAAAACAAATAGCTCATGCTGTTCATAATAGAATCCCCTTTGCCGATCAAGCGGCGGCGTTGCGCTCGAGGTGTTCAAGGTCCTGTTGGACGATTTCGAGATAATAGCGGCGCCGGATCAGGTAGATCATCAGGAGGAGGTAGGCCGCAATACAGGTGTACAAAGCTGGGCGCATGGCCGGCGACAATCCGCCGGTTTCGATCATGGCCGACGGGTGCATGTCGCGCCACCAGCGGATCGAAAACCAAACGATGGGAGCGTCGACGAACGCAATGATGCCGAAAACCGCCGACATCGTTGCCCTGCGTTCGGGATCGGGCACATAGCTGCGAATCAGCAAGTACGCGATGTAGAGCAGCCACAGGACCAGTGATGAGGTCAGCCGAGGCGACCAGGTCCACCATTCCCCCCAGGCCGGCTTTGCCCAAATCGGACCCGTGACCAGGATGATAGCCAGGAATACAACCCCGGATTCGGCCGCCGCCAGGGCCAGCCCGTCCCATCGCCGGTCTTTCTTCATGAGGTAGGTCACCGAGGCGAAGAAGTTCACCGCAAAGGCCAATAATCCGATCATGCCGGCGGGCACGTGGAAATAAAAGATTCGCTGCAGATCCCCCATGGTCTTCTCTCGCGGCGCCTCGATGAACGCCATGTAGAGAGCCAGGATCATCACAACAAACAGCAGCGCCCCCAGGATTACGTCGAAGCGCGACGGCCCTCTCTGATTCATCGCTCAATCCTCCAATACATATTCGAACAGAAGGTAGGACAGTGTAGCAAATACTATCGTGAACACGGTCATTATCGTAAGCGGAAGCTTCAGGGCGCCGTATTCAATGGTGTTGAGGATGATGTTGGTGGACTCCACCGCGTTGACCAGGATCGGCAACACGACCGGGAACAAAATGAGCGGCAGAAGCACCTCGCGCATTTTCGTATTGACCGCCACCGCGGAAAGAAGCGTCCCTACCGAGGTGAAGCCGAACGTCCCGATTACGAAAACCAGCCCAAGGTAGGGCAGTTCGCGCCAGACGGTGAGGTTAAAGAACACCAGCGAAAAAATGAAGATGACCGCCTCGGTGATCAGCATGAAGACCGAAGCAGCGAGCATTTTCCCCAGGTAGAGAATCCCGCGGTCCATCGGGATCATCAGCAGCCCCTGCAGGCAGCTGTTTTCCTTCTCGCACGCGAACATCCGGTTCAACCCCAGGGTGCCCGAAAAAGCGAACGCCACCCAAAGAACCCCGGGAACCGCCATCCGGATATTGTCGCGGATCGACTCGAGGGCGAAGTTGAATATGACCAGCACCACGATGCCGAAAAAAAGCATGGCGTTGACGGAGTCCTTGGTTCTCAACTCAATCAACAGGTCTTTCCGGAAGACCGCCCATATCTTGGCCAGCATCTCTATTGCTCTTTCGCCATTTCGTTAAAATGCTGCTGGAACGTTTCGTAGCTGGTGACGTTCTTTTCGAAGTCCAGGCCGACCTTTCCTTTTTCAAGCACGACGAGGCGGTCGGCCAACTCGTACCCGAGGGGAGCGTCGTGGATCGCCATCAGGCAAGTCCTGCCCGCGGCGTGAGAGTCCGACAGGTATTTTTTGAGAAAGCCGGTGCCCGCGACATCCAGCCCCGTGAAGGGCTCATCCAGGAGCAGGATGTCGGGGTCGTGAATGAAGGCCCGCGCAATGGCAAGCCGCTGCTGCATCCCCCGCGAAAAGTTCCGGACGGGATCGCTGCTGCGTCCCGCCAGTCCCACTCTCCGGATGCGTTCCTGAAGACTCTCTTCATCACACGGGAGGTCGTGAAGCCGGGCGTGAAAACGCAGGTTCTCGAGGGCAGTCAGATCACTGTACAGAGCTGTGTTGTGCGAAAGGTATCCCATGGCGCCGCGCGCCGACCGGGATGAAAGGGGTTCGGGCTCCCCGATGCGAATGGAGCCGGATGATGGGCGTGTAAGCCCCGCCAGGATCCTGAGCAAAGTGGTCTTTCCCGCCCCGTTCCGTCCGAAAAGAGCAATAAACTGACCCCGGCGCACCGTCATGTTCAGGTCGCGCAAAGCAGAGAATCTGCCGAAATATTTGGCTAAGCCTTGGACTTCAATCATTGCCCCAACCACGAATCTTCGAATCCAGGAGCCTGCGGGTTCAACACAAAAGCTCAAAGCCTCGAAGGCGCGAAAAGTGAAGGTCCCTACTTTTTCAGGAGAAGGGAAATGCGGCGGAGCTGCCGTTTCCCCTGCTCTCGCTGGCCGAGGTACTCGCGCCGGTCCAGCGTCTTATTCTCATATTGATGGTCCAGGCCGGCAAGATGATTCAGGAGCTGATCCCGGCGGCTCCGCAACTCTTTGGTCCGGGCCTCCGCCGTTTGGCCCGACATTTCGGGAACACGGTTGAATGCGAACCAGAGCACGATGACCAGTCCGATCAGGAAAAGCGGCCCGATGATCATGGAATTGCGCACCACCAGACTCGGCATCGGTTTTATCTTCGATTCTTCCTGCTGAGGCGCAGACTCTGCCATTGGCGCCGGAGGAGTGCCGCCGGAAAATGTCCACACAACTTCCGTTCCGGCCTTGACCGGCCCGCCGCGGTAAACCGCAAAGTTACGCTGCGCGTCGGCCTGTATTCGCGCGACCCCGCTGTCGCCGGAAAGGGTCATATCCTGCGGAATTACCCCGATCTCATAGCTGGCGACGTCATAATAAAATTTCTTTTTGTAGGTGTAAGTCTTACCCGCGTAGGGCAGCTGCTGGTCGATCTCGAAGCTCGTCGTGCCGGGGCGGAGCGGAAAAAGGCTGTAGTAGGACTGCCCGTCTGGACTCTCGAGCGGCGACTGGTTCAATGGCATGGCCGAGCCCGGAGCTGTTACGTTCATCCTGGGCGGCGCCTGGATCCCGGGAGCTTTGGAGAATCGGAAGTTACCTTCCATGTTCATGTAGCTTTTCGGGGGATTGGCCTCGTTCGAGAAGGAGTAAAGCTCCATGCAGCGCAACGATTCGCCATCGAGCTGGAAAGCGAACCGCGCCCCATCCATCCGGATGCCGGCCATGGAGGTGGTTGTTTCATACACCGGGATTTCGACGGACGCTTTGCCCGATGCATCAAAACTGACTCTCCCATGGTAATTGACGTCTTTGTAGTTGGCCCGGATCATCAGGGGGGAATCGGTTGGAAGGCCGTCGATCTTAAAATGGCCGGACTTGTCGGTTTTTGCCGATTTGACGATGCTCATGCCGCCGCCCAAGCCCACGACATCCAGCTCGACTTCGGAAGACAGGATTGAAGGGTTCGTCTTGTTAACGAGCCGCCCTTCGACCGTACCGTTCCCCTGCGACAAGGCGCTCGGCACCGTGAGGCTCGACACAAAACACCACAACAATGCATACCGGAATAAAACAGGGATCGGCCGGGCCGCCGAAGCGGCACGACCGGGATTAAGATTTAGACTCATCAAATTGTACTCTCCGGAAACTTGGCACGCTCGTGGTAGGAACTCACTGGGAACTAGAATTTTTGTCCGCAATCGGCGCAGAATTTCTTCCCGGAAACTTTCGGGGAGCCGCAGGAAGGACAGGAAGCCCCGTCACCCGGCTCGGGCGAATTCGACGCGGAGAAGAGCCGGTTTTTCCGGTTGGAAATGTCCCGCTCGATCTGATCATCGAGATCCTTTTCAGCTCCGAGATGATCCAGCTTCTCCAGAATGGCGGCCGCTTCGCCTTTGTATCCGGCTTCAAGACGGCGATAATCTGTCTCTCCCAGCCGGCCCATTTTGTACTCGAAATCAAGATCCTTCAAGTTGGTATAAATGATGGCTTTCCGGTTTAGCAGCCGGTCTAGCTCGGTTTCCGCAAGGAGCTCGACTTCCAAGTTACCTTTGGGTTCGACAAACAACGGAGTCAGGACATAAACACCTGCCAGCACCGTCAGCAACGTGCATGCAAGTATCAGCATCAGCTCTCCTCTTCAAAATCGCGCAATTCATTGTCGATTCTCGGATCGAGGGGAGCAGGAGCCGCTCCCTGGGCGGCGGGAACTGCCGCAGGCCGGGCCATCCTGACCACGATCCATCCCACTACGCCAAGTCCGAGGCAAAGAATCAGAAAAGGCATGATCCAGGCGGTGATGTCAAAACCCTGCATGGTGGGCGCCGACAGCACCTTTTTTCCCATCCGGTCGACGAAGCTTTGCACGATCACCTGGACCGATTCCCCTTTTTGCAGCCGTTCTCGTATCTCGGCTCTCATGGGAGTTGCCGAACTGCAGTTTTGCATGGCACAGACGCTGAGCTGCTCACTGCAGCCGCACTGGCAGATGAGCTGGTCGCACGCGTCCTTGTAATCCTTGCTGATGTCCTTCTGGCTCCAGCCGGTTGCGGGCACAAGCAGAAGGAACAGCCACATAATCGCTGCTTTAGGCTTCATTTCCCCGGAAATCTCCAATCTCTCTTGCGAAACTCGGTTGCGTCACTATTGCGAGCCCCGAAGGAGCGACACAGAATGCCCCGGGGCTATTCTATGCCGGCCCTTTGGGTCTCATCATACGATCGAACGAGCCTCGAGACAGAAGCTATTTTGCCTTGCCTGCCGTCTCAGCCAGCTTGACGGCTGCACCGGCGGTTGTGCCGGTTATCGTAAACGCTCCCTTGCGATCCGGCAACAGGCAGATCAGGGTGCCGAAAATCATGACCGCAGCCCCGAACCAAACCCACCAGACCAGCGGATTGACGTAAGCCTTGATTTCATATTGCATGCCGTCACTGGAGCGGCCGGCATAGACCACGTAAAGATCCTCTTTGGGGGTGCTGTGAAGCGATACTTCCGTGGAAGACTGCCCTTCCCCGATTTTATAGAAACGTTTTTCCGGTTTCATGGTCCGGAGCAATTTGCCGTCCTTGAAGGCTTTGAGCCAAATGATCTCGGTCTGGTAGTTGGGCGTTTCTTCCTGCCGCGCTTCCGACATCTGCAGTGTGTAATGCCCAATCTTGAGTTCATCCCCCGGGGACATCATCTGGCTGGATTCGCGGTTAAACGCGTTCCCGGTCAATCCGATGAAGATCAACACTATCCCGAAATGAACCACGTAGCCGCCGTAACGGCGTTTGTTTTTCAGCGTCAGGTTGATCACGGCAGTCAGAGGATTCTCCCCGGTGTTTTTTGCCCGGATCCGCGTCGCGCGGAAGAATTCCTCCATGATGGTCACGGTGACGAGCATGCACAGGCTGAAGGAAATGATGGAATAAACGCTGCGCATTCCTCCTGCGACCAGAATCACCGCGGTTGCCAGCGATAAAGTTCCCGGCAACAAGAATGCTTTCCTCAGGCTGTCCAGGGATGTTTTTCGCCAGGCGAACAAAGGCCCAACTCCAGTAAGAAAGAGGAGGAAGAGCCCTATGGGAATATTGACATTGTTGAAGAACGGCGGGCCGACGGTGATTTTGCTCCCTTGAATCCACTCTGAGAGCACCGGGAACATCGTCCCCCACAGGACCGCAAAACAGGAAACCAGCAGAATGAGATTGTTGAAGAGGAATGCGCTCTCACGCGAAAGAACAGAATCCAGTGGCCGCTCGCTCTTGAGCATCGGCAGACGGTCCAAGATCAGGTAAAGGCTGGCTCCCAGCACAGAAATCATATAGATCAGGAAGAACTTGCCGAGCTGAGAGTCGGCGAAGGCGTGCACCGAGCTCACGACGCCGCTGCGGGTGATGAAGGTCCCGAAAATGCCGAGCAGGTAAGTGATGACCACGAGCAGCACATTCCACACCTTCAGCATTCCCTTGCGTTCCTGAACAATCACAGAGTGCAGGTAGGCGGTCCCTGTCAGCCAGGGCATGAGGGACGAATTCTCCACCGGGTCCCAACCCCAGTAGCCCCCCCAGCCCAGTTCCACATAAGCCCATTTGCCCCCCAGGATCAGCCCGGCGCCCAGAAAGAGCCAGGTCAACAGGGTCCAACGGCGAGTCGTCCGGATCCAGGAATCTCCCAACTGCTTTGTCGCAAGGGCCCCGATACAAAATGCGAACGGGACCACAAAGCCGATAAACCCGAAGTACAGGATCGGGGGGTGGATCACCATCGCCCAGTATTGGAGCAGGGGATTCAGCCCCCTGCCGTCGGCGGGCGTAAAGTGCTGCATGGCGCCGCCGGGAAGGACCCGCATTAGCTGGTTGAAGGGATTCGACAGGAAGATATTCAGCACGAGGAAAAAGCTCAGGTTCAGCATGAGGACGGCGATGACGTACGGCATCATGTCACGGAACCTGTAGCGGTTCTGGAAGATCGCTATGCCGCTGAAAGCCGCGGTTACGAATACCCAAAGTAGCATGGATCCGTCATGAGCGCCCCAGAGCGCGGCAATCTTGTAAAACACAGGGAGATCGCGATTCGAGGAGTTCGCGACATGGGAAACGGAGAAATCGCTGATCAGGAGCAGGTACATCAATGTGCAGAGCGCAACAGCAATGGAAACCGTGGATGCGATGGCTGCCTTCTCGGCACTCCTCACGATCCGGTGCTGCTGTTGAGCCGCGCCGAGCAGCGATGCAAAAATGGCATACACCGCAAGACACAGCGCCAGGAGAAGACTGAAGCTACCAAAATTGGCCATGAATAACCCCTCTCAGCCATTTGCCGGCCGCGCCAGCCCGGAAAACATTGCCGGAGCCATCAACGCGATCCCAGCTATCAAGTATAGCTTGATCCTGGAGACTCTCGGGGAGACAGGAGCATCCTGCCGCAGGCCTGAAGGTGAACCGCGGCGGAAAACGAGATCCGAGACCCTTCCCCAGATTTAAACCCGAGCGCGGAACGGAGAATTGTTCCCTGACCTAGGTTCTTTTTTTCTCGTATTCCGCTTCATATTTGGATGCGCACTTGGCCTCGATCTTGCGCGCCTGGAGCACACCTTTTTGATCTACTTTGCCTTCAACTACAGCCTTAGAGCCATCCCTGAAGGTATCGGGCAGGACGTCTTTGCCAATGTAGCAGACCTTGAGGTTTTTGCCATTGTGGGTGATGACAAACTCAAGAGGCGATTTGTTCCGGTCGATCGAGCCTTCCACGACATCGCCAGCAACCTTAAGGGTTTTCCCATTCAAATCGGCCTGCTGCGCCGTATATTCTTCAACTGTGATGTAGTAGGCCTTGCTCTCCTGGAAACCCACGAAACCCAGCCAACCCAGGGCTGCCAGGACCACAAATCCCCCTACAAAGAATTTTGCCTTAGAACCGCCCATGTTGCGAACCTCCAATGGCACCGTCCCGAGTCTGGAGCTGCCTGACTCGGGGCGGAAAGCTCTCCCGATGCCTATAATGGATAGCACTTTTGCCAGGAGGAATCAATGCGGGGCCGAAATCGCGAGAAATACCCTGCCAGCCTCTTATCCTCGCCGGAGAGAGTCTTCGACCTTCTGTCCTGACGGACTCGGAGATCCCGATTGCGAAAGTCAAAGATAGCCCTGGAGCCGACAACTACTGAACTATGAATGCATTAGGACCCAGGGGTTGATTGTGCGCCACGCTCTCGATGACGATCACCCATTGCTGCATGATCGTGTTGACCTGCCCTTCGACCGTGTATATCGACTTGTAGCCATGAGGAATGGTCACTGAATCGACCGTTTTGAAATCGCCAAACATTTCCTCAATGGTGTAGATGGTATCCCTCTGGCCGGAAGAGGCATCCGGGGTGGCTCCCATCGTGGCCGGCTGAATCATCCTGTAGCGGGATCCCACATGCCGGAAGGTCTCCGGTTCAAAATAAAGATATACCTGAATGCCGCTGTCGCCCTTCTTCATGCGGTATTTGATTTCGTGCAAGTCTTTTCCGTCGAATTTTTTTATTCCCGAATACTCCAATTTGGGCTGGCGGCCAGCGACATCCAGGAGCGCCCACGCCGTCGTCATGGTTCCACCCAGCAACCCCTCTTTTAGGAGCGAGTCATGCTGGTAAATGAAAGCCGAATAATGGGATTTCTGGCCCGGCCGGATCTGCGCGACGTTGACTTTGTTGCCGTCGAAAAGAAGCTGCTCCGATGGATAATCGAGCGCGCTGAAAAGCCACTTGACGGCAAACTTGCGCCCTTCGGATTGCACGGTGGCGGTGCCGCTCGACTGCCCGCTGGTGGGCATTCGAGAAATCGTCTGACCCTTCCCCGACATAATGCGGCTGCGAACACCGGATAGAGCTTCCGGGGCACCGATGGATGCCAAATGCCTGGCAACAACTTCTTCAGGTTTCAGTTTCGTATCTTTGGCCGGGGAAATCAGGGAAAAGAGCAGTACAGCCGGAAAGATTTGCCGCCAGATAAAATGGATTTTCATGGAATCTCCAAATTCAGGAATTGGATCGTGCACAAAAATAATCGAAAAGCTCCCCAAACGTCGAAAGGGCGAGCCGTAGGCAGTGCTATTTCTTCGCGGGCGCTTCCCCTGTCATTGCAACCAGTTTTTCGCGGAACGCTGCTTTGTAATCGTAGGGCATGGCCAGGTACCGGACGCGCGTCAGCGGGCCGAGGGTCACAGCTCCGCTGGCCGGATCATAGAAATAGGGCGCGCCGGAAGGATCCTTGGGGATCTCGGTCAGAAATCCCGGCCGAACGAGATCCTCGAGCCTTTCAGGGCGGCGGCCGTTTGCCCTCACATACCGCTCCAGCATGAATTCAAGCAGCCAGACATCCTCGTTCACTTGCATCGTGGCCAGGTGGTTCCAGGCGTTCTCACGCACATCGGCCCGGTCGGATTCCTGGTACTGCCGCTGCCAGAGAGCGCGTGCGGTTTCCACCGCGCCGGCTTTGGAAAGCGCCATGGCTGCCAAACTCGCCATCCACGGAGGCGCGCCCGGCACCTTTTCGGCCATCTGCCATGCCTCCGCGCATTTGGCGAATTCGCGGGTGAACCAAAAATGGATAAAGCCCTTGTCGAAATAGAAGCGCCACTCGGTTGGATGGAAGGAAATCCCCTTATCCAGGAGACGAAGTGCCTCCGCAGGCTGCCCCGCGCCGAGCGGATCAGGCTCTGCCAGGAAGTTGCTGCCGGCACGGTAAGCATCTATAAGCCGCGGATCGAGCGAAGTCGTGATGTCCAGGAGCTTGCTGAGATTTTTATACCGAATTGGCCGGCGCGCCGCTTCTTCCCGGCGACCATAGTACTGGATGGCGCGAATCCAGTAAAAATCAGCAAAAAGGCTGTCGTACCCGAAAGCCATGCGCCTGACCGCGTCAGCAGAAGGGAAATAGAGCAGGTCAGGACTTCCGGTTCGGCGCGACAGCGCCTCGTCCACACGGTTTTGCACAGGCCTGATGCAGAGGCTTGCCGATAAAACGATTGCGGCGGGAATCCAGGCGCCCTGCCGCAAAAGGGGTCTGAGCTGCATGGTCATTTGAAATCCCGGTGCGAAAAAATCATGACGGCAAGCCCGAGGATGGCAGAGCAATAGAGAAATGCATAGACGGTGATCCAAATTACGGCGACCGGATTCAACGGCTCAAAATACGCGGCGCTCTGAATCACATTTTGTCCGCCGGCAATGGCGAAGTTGCCGAAATTCGGCAGCACATAATAAAAAAACCGGCAGAGGCCTTTCACCACCATGGAGTGTGTGAGGTTGCCGAATTCGAGCAGGTCAGGGCTGAAATGCCCGATTCCCCAGAGAAAAAGTGTGAACAGTGCGGAGAGAGCCGGGGTTGAAAAGGTCGAAAACAGCAGCGCCAGCGAAGTAGTAAGGGTCAGCGAAAGAAAAATCAGGAAGACCGCGGGCAGGATACGGATATAACTCTGGAAAGAGATCCCTCCCCTCCACATCAGAGCCAGGCAAAGCCCGATCGTCATGATCACGACGTTGACCAGCAGGGTGAAGAGCAATCCGGTAAATTTTCCCAGGATGAATTCATGGCGATGGACAGGTTTGGAAAGCAGGGCGTATATGGTCCGTTTTTCCAGCTCCTTATACACGAGACCGATCCCTATGAAAACTGCGATCAGGGTGCCGAACACCGAAATGGCGGTCAGGCCGAGATCCACGATCACTTTCGCCTCATTTCCCAGGCTCAGCTCGCCGATGGCCAGCGAGCTCAATATCATGATGAGGGCAAAGAGAATGAGGTTGTACAGGATCTTGTCGCGGATGCATTCCCGAAAGGTGTTGCGTGCGATAGCCAGGATTCTCATTTTGGGTGTCCGACTTCGATCGTGTCAGTTTTCCTGCCGGCCGGTAACCTCATGAACAAAATAATCTTCGAGGGACGGGCGAACGGGATTCACCGAGATGAGCTCCGCTCCACGGGACAGCGCCAGCGCCAGAAGAGCCGAAACCTGAGCCTGGTCTGCTGCGCGGAGCGCCAACCGGTCCCCCATCCGCATGGACTGCCCGCACATCCTTGATAACTCTTCGGCCAACCCGTCGGCCGTCCCCGAAAGGATGATTTCATGCTCCTGGATGCGGATGTCCAGGATCTCGTTCAAGGCGCCGGCGGCGCGGAGCTTTCCCCGGTTCATTATGGCCACGCGATCGCACAAAGCCTCCACATCGGGCAGAATGTGGGAGCTGAAAAATACGGTTACGCCCCTGGATTTCAACGCCGAAATCACCTGGCGAACTTCGCGCCGCCCCAACGGGTCGAGCCCGGACATCGGTTCGTCGAGGAAAACGATTTCAGGATCGTTGATGATTGCCTGGGCTATTCCGATCCGCTGGATCATCCCCTTGGAAAACTTCCGCAGCTGAACTCCGCCCACATGCGGCAACCCGACTTTTTCGAGGGTTTCCTTTACCTTCCGATCCAATGCCGGACCATAAAGCCCGAAAAGATTTCCCGCGTAGCTCAGGAACTCGACCGGTGTGAGGTAGTCGTAAAAATAGGGATTTTCGGGCAGGTAGCCAATCCGTTGATGCATCCCCACGGAACCGGTCGGCTCACCCAGGATGCGCGCCTCGCCCGAAGTCGGCCTGATCAGGTTCATAAGGATCTTCAACGTCGTGGTTTTCCCAGCACCGTTGGGCCCAAGGAAGCCGAAGACCTCCCCTTGCTCGATTTGAAGATCCAGTGCGTCCAGCGCCCTGACCGAATGCTTTTTGAAAAACCCGACCTGGAAATCCTTGGTCAACCTTTCGATCTCGATGACCGGCATTTGAGATCCCTTTTGATTCAGAAAGTGCGGCCAGTTCCGCCGATTCGATTATAATGCCACGACATGCTCAAAATAGGCATCGATACAGGCGGCACATTCACCGATTTTATCATTCAAAGCGGGAAAAAGTTTCATTTCTTGAAGCTGCTCTCAACGCCGGCCAATCCTGCCCTAGCCATTCTCGAAGGGTTGCGATCACTAGCCCCGGACGGCGAATGCGAGATTCTCCACGGATCGACTGTTGCCACCAACGCGCTGCTTGAACGCAAAGGGGCGCGCACCGCTTTGATCACCACGGCAGGCTTCGAGGACGTTCTCGAGATTGGCCGCCAGAACCGCCCCAAGATCTATAGTCTTCACCCTTCCCGCCCCCGGCCGCTTGTGCCGGCATCGCGGCGCTTCGGCGTCCGCGAACGCGTCCTGCATGACGGCTCCGTCCTGGTGCAGCTCGACAGGGCTCAATTGCCGGTCCTGGAAAGGAGGCTGCGCCGTGCCGGAGCGGAGTCCCTGGCCGTCTGCCTGCTGTTTTCCTTCGCCCATCCGTCTCACGAGAAAGCCATCGCCAGCGCACTGCGCAGTCTGGGAATTCCAATCAGCCTGAGCCACATAATTTTGCCGGAATACCGCGAGTATGAAAGAACCTCCACAACGGTAGTGAATGCCTATCTGGCGCCGATCATGGGGCGATACCTGGCCGAGCTCGAGAAAGGAATAGCGCGGGGATCGAGAACAAAGAGTCCCCGGCTGAGCGTTATGCAGTCCAACGGCGGTGCGGTATCGGCGCGCCTGGCAATCCGTGAACCGGTCCGGACCATTCTCAGCGGTCCGGCCGGGGGGGTCGTGGGTGCGTGGGAAATGGCGCGTCTCGCCGGTTTCAATCAGATCCTCACCTTTGATATGGGTGGAACCTCGACCGACGTCTCGCTGTGCGACGGGGAAATCCGGGTTACCAACGAATCGGTCGTGGCGCAATGTCCCGTGGGGGTTCCGGTCATTGACATACACACCGTCGGGGCCGGGGGCGGGTCGCTTGCGGGTATCGATGAAGGGGGAGCCCTGCGCGTAGGGCCGGAGAGCGCCGGAGCAGATCCCGGACCCATCTGCTATGGCAAGGGCAACCGCGTCACGGTCACCGACGCTAACCTCTACCTGGGACTGCTCGATACCCGCTATCCGCTGGGAGGAACCCTTTATTTGTGTGACGATAAACTGGATGCAGAATTCCGCAAGTTGGCACGGCGAATGGGACTCCGCAGCCCTGCCGCCGCCGCCCAGGGAGTAGTGGATGTCGCCAACGCCAACATGGAGGCGGCGCTTCGGGTCATCTCGGTGGAACGCGGCCACGATCCCCGCGATTTCACCCTGGTAACATTCGGCGGCGCCGGCGGCCTGCATGCGGCAGCACTCGCATCCAGCCTGTCGATCCCGCGCGTCCTGATCCCGGCCTATCCCGGACTGCTCTCGGCCCTGGGCGTACTGCTGTCCAATACGGTCAAGGATTTCTCCCGAACCGTCATGCTGCAGTCAGGGCACCAAAGCGCCCGCGCGATGGAAAGAATCTTCCGCGAGCTTGAAATCAAAGGCCGCGCCGCAATGCGCGAAGAAGGCTATGTCCCCTCCCGCATTCGTCTCGAGCGCTGGATTGACATGCGCTACTGCGGCCAGAGCTACGAAATCAGCCTTCCCCACACCCGGCAATTCGAATCCGCCTTCCATCGCCTTCACGAGCAGCGCTACGGCTACGCGGATCCCTCGAGGGAAGCGGAGATCGTAACTCTTCGAGTGCGCGCACGGGGACTGTCGGAAAAACCGCGAATTACCAGGCAACGGATGGGAGGAGCTGATCCATCCGCAGCAAACATTGGCGAGAAGAAAGCCCAATTCAGGGGAAAAGTGCTGCGCGCGGATCTATTTGAACGCAGCCGCCTTCGCGCCGGCAATCGGATCGTCGGACCCGCCCTGATTTTTGAGTACAGTGCAAGCACGGTCGTTCCACCGGGCTTCGCGTGCGGTGTGGATGCCTACGGCAATCTCATTCTCAGCCCCGAATAGCCTTCGAACGATTCCTGAGGCCTGCCGGAAACGCGACATGCACGATGAACGGATCCACGAATGTCTTGAAGCACGAAATTGGCGTGAGCTTTCAGCCCGCCACAACGGTTCTTATCCCATCGCGGAATTTCAGTCTGAATCCAGAACGCCCATGGAGCGCCGGATTTCGACAAAGGCCTTGGCATAGTTGACCCTGGCCTGCACTTCCGCAAATTGCGCCGCGAGCTGATCTCTCTGCCGCCGGATCACATCATAGGGTGTCGATACGCCGCTTAACAGTTTCTCTTCCTCGGCAGAGGCCAACTGTTGGCTGAGATCGGCGGCTTTTCTCGCCGCCTCCACCTGGGCTTTCGCCTGAACCAGCCCGATCACAGCCTTGCGCACTTCAAGGGCAATGCGGCTCTTCGTCTGCTCCAGTGCGGTTTCAGACTGATTGCGCTCGAACCTGGTGCGCATGTTGTCTGCCTGGGCGCTGCGGTTGCGCAGAGGAATGCTGAGGGAGAAGCCGAATGCGTAATCGGGAAAGCGGAAGCGGGCAAGCTGACCCCATGCCCCGCCAATGCCGCCAGGCAGGATTATGATGGAGCCGCTGACAGGATCCTGGATGACCCTGTTGCCCGAGAGACCGGACCCGCTGTATTGGGCGAACAAGACCAGGGTCGGCTTCAGCAGATCCTTGGCATAGCGGATGGCCACGGATTGGTTGTACATGTTTGCCTCAGCCTGCCGAAGCTCCGGACGATTCTCCATGGCTGCTTTCATGGCATCGGTCAGCTTGGGAATGTCGGAATCTTTAGGCTCCGGAAGTTTGTCGCCGATCCCGATATCCGCGCTGGCCAAATCGGAGCTGATTTGGGGGCTGATGACGTTTTTCATTTCCACTTCACGCATCTTGTGAGCCGACTCGGCGACCACCAGGTCGCGCTGGCGCGCCGCCATTTCCGCAGCCGCGGTCACCACATCGATGTACGAGAGCCGGCCAATTTCCTCGCGCATCTTGTTCTCTTCGTACAACTGACGTGCGACCGCGAGGGATTTTTCCGCCACCTGCCGGTTTTCATAGGCGGCTACGAGATCCCAATAAAGGCTTTCCGCCTGGGCCAGGGTCGTGATCACCTGCTGCCGATAGGTCTCGCTGGTGATTTTGCGCTCGTTGATGGCGACATCGAGGAAGCGCCGGTTGACATCCCGGCTGGAGCCGTTGAGCAACTGTTGAGTGGCGCTGAATGCAAATGAGGAAACAATATTCGGGTTGTAGAGCAGAAACTGCTGGGTGGAGCTCTGGCGCTGATTGTTGAAAGAGATGCTGAACGAGGACCCGGTGGTGAAAGCCTGGGTATAGCGCGTCTGAAGGGCCGTAGTTGAAGTTGTTACTACGGGAATGCCTGAAACCCGAACGGTGTTCAGCGGGCTCGTTGTCCGGTCCATGCTGAAGTTCAGGCTGACCGTGGGATCGTAGGTCCCGCGGGGCCGGACAGTAACGGCTCGAGCACCGCCGCTGATCCCACCCGCCGAGGTGCCGGTGGTGCCGCCGCCGGAATCTCCGACTCCCGCCCCGATAGCCCCCGCGAATAACCCCGTCGGGATCACCACTCCGGTTGCTCCTCGCGGGGCGCCGCCGGCTTTGGCGCGAAGTATATCGGTTTCGGCATAAAGCGTATTGAATTTGGCCGACGCAATGTCGAGATTGTTGCCCCGCACCGCCTTTTTGAGGAGGTCCAGGGAGAGGTTGAGCTTGCCGCCGGCTATCATCCGCTCGAGGTCGACACTGTCAGTCGACCGGAGATCCGCGACAGTCTTCTGCCGGTAGGGACCCAATATGCGCGCAGGAGAGAATAGGCCGCCTTCCGGCTGGGGCAGTGCGCTCTGATCGTCCGCTGCCGCGCCTCGAGCCGGCCAGATAATGCCGGCGAGCATAAGAAACGCGAGAAGGGTGAGCGCGTGTGATCGGTCAAGTAAGTGCTTACAAAGTGTGGCCATGGGGATCTATTTGACCTCCTGGCCGGGCTTTCGGAGGGTGAAGGGGGTCACCGGCATTTTCGTGACAGTCCCGGAGAGCGCATCGGAATACTCGATCCCGTTTCGCTCCAGGACGGTGCCCATGGCCCTGTCACGTTCGACCATTGCTTTCGCATAACCCACAACGGCGAGCACTTCAGCCTGCCGGGCCGCCACGAGGTCCCGCTCCCGAAGAATGACCTGATAAGATGTCGAGACACCGGCATCCAGTTTGTTCCGCTCTCCATCATAGATTTCCTGCGCGAGCCGGACGGCTTCATGGGCAGCCGCTACCTGCGCTTTACCCTGTACAATCCCAATCATCGCTTTGCGGACTTCGAGCGCAATCTGGTTTTGCAGCCGCTGCACACCGACCTGCAGCTGCTGCCCTTCGTACTGGGCGCGCAGATTGTCAGCCTGAGCCTGCCGGTTACGCAGCGCTATGGTGAAGGAAAGACCACCTGCATACTCGGGATAGGAGCCTTTGAAAGAATCGGCCAGAGCGTCCCACAGACCGGTTTCGCCGGTGGCTGAGACTCCCTGCAGGCCCGAGCCGGCGTAGAAACCGAAAATGCTGGTGTTCGGCATAAGGCTGTTTGCCGTATACCGGGTGGCCGCTTCGTTGTTTTGCAGATTTCGCTTCGACTGCTGGAGGTCCGGGCGTTTCTTCAATGCCGAATCCAGGGCGGCATCCATGGCCGGAACATCGTCGTTCGCCGGCTCGGGCATCTTGTCGAGCAGGACCACACGGGCAGCACCCAGTTCGGGAGACACTTGTTTAGTCAAGATATTCTTGAGCGCGGCTTCCTGGACCTGGAGATTGGTCTGGGCCAGCGTCAGGTCGCGCCGGCGCGCAGCGACCTCGGATTCGGCGGAAGTGACATCAAGCGGCGACATGGTGCCGACTTCCAGGCGCACCTGGTTATCCTTGAACAATTGCTCCGCCACCGCCAGCGACTGCTCGGCTACCCTCACGTTTTCCTGCAGCGAGGCCAGGTCCCAGTAGGTATTCTGAACCAGAACGACGGTCGTCACCACCTGCTGGCGGAAAACTTCTTCCGCAATCTTGATATTATTCCGGGCCACCCGGATAAAGCGTTCACCCGACTCTCGTCCGAAGCCAGCGAGAAGAGGCTGGTTAAAACCAAAAGAAAAACGGCTGACAATGGCCGGATTGAACCGCAGGTAACTTTGGGTGCTGCTCTGGCGCTGGGCGCTTAAGGCCAGCGAATAGCTTGCGCCCTGGGGGAAAAGCTGGGCGTAGGTGCTGCTGTACGCCGTGGTCTGGCCGGTCACGTTCGGGATGCCGGATACCACGATCGTGTTCAGTGGCGAGGTAGCGCGGTCCCAGCTGAAATTCATGTTGAGCGAAGGGTCGAAGTTACCTGAAGGTCCCACCGAGACGGCCCCGCCGCCTCCTGTGATGCCGCCGGCACTTCCAACGCCGCTGCCCGTCCCCGTGCCGCTCACCCCGGCTCCGATGGCGCCGGCGCTCAGGCCGCTGGGGATCGACACGCCGCTGAATCCGCGCGCCGCCTGTCCTGAAAGGGTTCGAAGCACGTCAGTCTGGGCGTAGCGGGGAATGTATCGCTGCACCGCGATATCAAGGTTGTTCTCCAGTGCCAGGGCAATAGCATCCGAAAGCGTTAGGTTCAGCTTTCCGTCCCGGATCAGGGTTTCAATCCGGGGCGAATTCCCGAGTGCAACCCCGGATATCTCCCGCTGCATGTAGGGAGAAAACACGCGGGAGAATCCTTTCCCGGCCGGAGCAGGCAGATCGCTGGTCGGCGGCACCGGAGCCGGCTGCGATTGGGCCACTATTGCGGTTGGCGGAATCAGCCAGTTCAGGCACAAAAGCATGAGCAAGACTGACCTTCCGGGTCCTACTTTCATTTAAAACCTCCTAAAGTATTATGCCGGAAAGAGTTCCAGCATCAGCCCCCGATCGGGGGAAAAAGGGCTATCTTATCAAAATACGCTCGAGAAAGGCGCCTGTTTCTTATTGATTCTCTTCGAGTTCCTTACGATTTCAAAACTAGGTCGTCGGGCAGAGGCATTCGAGTGCCCCCAGCAGCAAGGTGCGGGCATCGGGTTCTGTGGGGGCCTCCGCGATGAGACGGATGATCGGCTCTGTTCCTGAAGGGCGGACGTGAAGCCAACGGTCGGGCCATATCACCTTTACCCCATCGGTCAAATCAATCTTCTCGCCGGCGTATAGCTTTTGCAGGAGCCTCATCGAAGGGGCGATGTCACGGCCGGCACATGTAAGTTTATCCTTGACCATGAAATACCTCGGAAGCCGCTGCCGCAGGTCGCTCATGGTTCCTCCCTGTCCGGCCAGAGCCTCCAGCACCAATCCCATGCCGACAAATGCGTCCCGGCAGGAATTCACCGGTCGGAAAATGACCCCTCCGTTTCCTTCACCGCCAATCTCCGCCCCGGTTTCCTGCATTTTTTCCACAACATGAACTTCGCCGACGCGGGTGCGGAATACCGGACACCCGGCTTGGGCCGCGATATCGTCCACCATGCGGCTGGTTGAAAGGTTGACGACAACGGGACCCGGTTTCAGCAAAAGCCGCCGGTAAATGGCGAGAGAAACAGTGCAGTCCTCTCCCAAAGGTTCTCCTTTTTCGTTGACGATAGCAAGCCGATCGGCGTCGGCATCGAGGGCGAAGCCGAGCTGGGATCCGGATTCGACCACCCGTTCGCAAAGCCGGCCGATATTCTGCCGGGAGGGTTCGGGATTATGGGGGAATGGCTGGTCCATGCGGGTATAAAGCTCCTCGACCTCGCAGCCGAGCGAGCGTAGCAGGGCAGGTCCCGACACCGATGACGCGCCGTTGCAGCAGTCGATTGCCACCTTGAACCGGCGGGAGCGGATGGCATCCGCATCCACCGCGCGGAGCACAGCCTCGATGTGCTGGCGGACAGTTCCATCCTCGCTGCGGGCTTCGCCAATCTCATGTGCAGCGGCCCGCGAATAAATGCCTTGATGATAGAGATCGGTAAGTTCCGCGGACTGGTTGGGGCGCAATGCGACGCCATCGGAGCCGATGAACTTGAGCGCATTCCATTCGATCGAGTTATGACTGGCACTGATGTAAATCCCGCCGAAGGCGCCGGTCCTGCGAATCTGCAGCATGATCGCAGGCAGCGGGACGATGCCGGTATCGACGGGAATGCAGCCGACTCCGAGCAGCCCGGAAATGACCGCCTGCTTGATCATTTCACCTGAGGGGCGTGTGTCGGTACCTACGAGGATGGGTCCCGCCCCGCAATAGCTGCCGAATGCACCGGCGAACGAGGTAACAAGCTGCGGCGTCAGCGATTCCCCGATGATGCCGCGAACACCCGAGACGCCGATCTTGGGAGGCATAGGTCTCTTCATGTCAGTTTCCCCCATGTCCGAAGGTAGCCCGCTGGGCAAAGGTCAGAGACTCCTCCATAAGGGCATCGGCCCGTTCAGCCGTTCCCGCTTCGACGATGATTCGCAAAAGCGGCTCGGTATTGGACGAGCGCACATGCAGCCAGGCATCTTCCCACGATACATATACGCCGTCAGCGGTGTTGGGCGAGAGATCCGCGTAGTGCGCACGGAAACGGTCGAGTACGCGGTAAACCAGGTTGGGGGGACAGGCAAGCTGTCGCTTGCGCATGACGTAACGCGGCAGGCGATCGACGAGTGCAGAAAGGCTTTCGCCCGATACGGCCATCGATTCGAGCACATAGCCGAGCGTGAGCAGGCCATCGAACATCATCGTCGCGGGCAGTGCCGCCACTCCGCCGGATCCCTCACCCGCAAGAACGGCATCTTCCGCCAGACCCTGATCGATCACATGGCTTTCCCCTACCGGGGTTCGCACCACCCCGCGGCCATGCTCCCGTGCGATCGCATCGATCATACGTGAAGTGGAAAGGCTCGTCGCAACCGTGCCCGGACGCCGCTTCAGGCGGATGCCTGCCGCCAGCGGCAGGGAATATTCCTCCGATAAGGCTGCCCCGTCGCGAGTCACAAAGCCGATGCGGTCCCCGTCGACATTGATGGCGGCGCCGACGTCAGCCTGCAGCCAGCGCATGATGGCCGCCAGCTGCTGCATATTGGCGATGCTCGGAGCCGGCGAGTGTGCAAACTGGCCGCTGGGCTGCTCGTTCACGGGGAGCAGTTGGCAGCCGAGCTGGTCCAGAAATCGGGCTGTGATCGACGCACAGGAACCGTTGCAGAAATCGACGGCTACGCGAAACCGCTTCTCGCGGATCCGCTCGGAATCCAGCGCCGCGATCAAATGCTCCAGATAGCGCTCCTCTACGGACGGTGCGTTCGTAACGGTGCGGATTTTATCCCATGGGGCGAGCAGGTAGGCTGAGCCATGATAAAGGTCCAATAGTTCCTCGCTTTTAACCGCGTTGAGCAGAGTGCCATCTCCCCCGATGAATTTAAGTGCGTTCCAGCGTGCCCCGTTGTGGCCGCCCGTGATCGAGATTCCGCCATCAGCCCCCAGTTCCCGGACTGCGAATGAGAGTATGGGGCTGGGGCAGATCCCAAGATCGATGATTTCGCAGCCGGTCGAAAGCAGGCCGGCTACAACAGCCGCGCGGAAAGTGGGTGACGAACGCCGCGTATCACGGCCGATGACAACTGCTCCCCCATTGCTCCAGGTGCCGAATGCGCAAGCAAAATTGACCACGAGTTCCGGGGTTAAGGCCTCGCCCACGACCCCCCGCACCGAGGAGGTGCCGATTTTTAATTCTTTCATTCCCTCTCCTCTTTGCCTGCCGCGCCAAGTTCCGCCCTCAGGGCCCGGATGCAATCTTTCGCCGCGACGGCCTGTTCGCCCAGTCTCTCAAAAAGAGTCAGCTGGACCATGGCGCGCGTTTTATTCAAATCCGGCGGATCTGCCGCTCCCAGCCTGAAATAGCTGTCCCCCCGCAGGTAGTCGGTCAGGAAGCGAATGCCGAGCTCGAGGGCGATGATGCGGATGGCGTCGAACATCAATTCGATCTCGCGCTCCGTAATGCCCCGCGCCGAACGCAGGAAACCGCGTGCCACCGCGCGGAATATGTCCATATCGACCTGGATTTTTCCGAGGTCCTGCTCCTTTTCGCCGGCCACGTTGGCCAGAGACCTCACCATGTCGCCCCAATCCACCAGCCAGGTGTGGGGCATAATCGTGTCCAGATCGATCAGGGCCTTTACCCGGCCCGTCCTTATGCTGAAAAGAAAATTATCGAGTTTGGTGTCCCCGTGGATGGCCACGCGGCGAATGCCGCCGGAAGCCATTTCACGGAGCAGGGTCATGCCGTATTCCTCCTGCTCGCGCGCGAGGTCGATAAATCGGCGCAACCCCGGGTCGCCCTTGCGCCGCCGGTATTCTTCATCGGGAATGTGCAGGATGAAGTGGCGCTCCGTGCTCTGCCGGACATCCGGGTCGGCAGGGAGGTATTTTTCTGCTTGAGAGAGTTCCCGGTTGCCTGCAAGAACGGAAAGCAGCTGGTCGTAGTAAAGCCGTGTGTCCCTGTAGCCCGGCAACGGGCTGGCAAGGCCTGAAGTGTCCATCCCTGATGTGAAGCTGCCGTAGAGGGCCAACCCGCTCCCGGCTTCCTCCGCTACCCTCCAGCGCTCTTGCAGATCCCGGATTTCGCTCAGGCTCTTGAAAGTGCGCGAATCGGGTATTTTGATCATCAGGCGCCAGCAGGCGTACCCGCGCCGGTCGCTCAACTCGAGGAAGGGGTCGCCGGCACGGGTAGGTATAAGGGTGATCGTCTCCCACTCCTCGCCTTCGCGGAGAAGGCCCCGCCCGAGGCAGTCTCGCTGCGCTTCAATGCTCGCGACCATAGCCTGCATGACCGAGCGCGGCCGGGTGAAAACCTGCTGGTTGATCCGCTGGAGGAGGTATTCCACTTCACTGCCGCTCCGCCCCGCCGTGACGAGGTAGGTGTGCTGGTTGATGTTTCCTTTATCAGGGAAGTCGTAGGCTTCCAACGGTGAGCGCAGCTGAAATCGCGTGGCCAGCCGATTGGCCTGGGCGACCGGATGCTCATCGGAAATGCTCAGCGGGCGGACAGCCTTCAAGGGGGCTGATTCGGAGCCATCTGCACCATGGATCATGTCAAGACTATCCTTTCGAAATCGCCCCAGTTTAGCATCGGGCCGCCCCCCCTGCGATCAACATTTCGCCTTGGCGGTCTTGGGGGCCTTTGCGGTTCAAGAATGGTGATATAGTGGCGGACGCATTCCTAAAATTTTCAGGGAGGTATTCATGAGTCTAAGCCGACGTTCATTCATCCATGGGCTGGGTGCCAGCGGAGCAGCGGGGCTTCTTGCCCCGGCTGTGCGAGCCAACGAACCCGTGAAGCGCTCGAGCGGGCCGCGCATGAAACTCAGCCTGGCCGCCTATTCCTTCCGGCAATACCTGCAGGGAGCGACGAAATCCATGTCGTACGAGGATTTCATCGACTTGGCAGCAACGTACAATATCGAGGGGATTGAGCCTACGTCCTATTATTTCCCGGCCGACGTTACCGCCGAATATCTGCGGGGCTTTCGACGGAAGGCTTTCCTGCTCGGCATGGACATCTCGAGCACATCGGTGGGTAATGTCTTCACCCATCCGCCGGGACCGGCGCGAGATAAGGAGATAGCTCACGTAAAAAAGTGGGTGGATAATGCGGTCGCCATGAACGCGCCCTGCATCCGCATTTTCGCGGGAACCGTGCAGAAAGGAACCACCGAAGCACAAGCCCGTTCGTGGGCCATCGAGTGCATTCAGGAATCCTGCCGTTATGCCGGAGAGCGCGGGATCATTCTGGCCCTTGAAAACCATGGAGGTATCGTCACAACCGCCGACCAGACCCTCTCCTTCCTCAAAGAGGTGAATTCGGAATGGTTCGGCCTCAACCTGGATACCGGCAACTTCCGTAGCGAAGATCCTTACGAGGAACTGGCACGAGTTGCGCCTTATGCTGTGACAGTCCAAATTAAAACTGAGATCACCCCGATGGGCAAAACCCGACAAGAGGCCGACTTGGGCAGGGAAATAGAAATCCTAAAGAAGGTCGGATATCGCGGTTATGTGGTTTTGGAGTATGAGGCAAAAGAGGACCCGAAGACGGCGGTACCGCGCCTATTACAGACATTAAGGAAGCTCATTTAAACCAGCGGATAACGGGGGAACTCACGGCGTCCATGAGGGACGCAATGAGGCTTGGAGCCTGTCCGAGAATTACGAGGGGTCGTGCGCATGGGGCTTGCGAGGCAAGCTCAAGGCGCAAGGCAGAGGCAATGTCGCGGCGCATCGTCGACGACGAGCAACGCAGAGATCGCCCGCGACACCCGTGCTCCCTTCGGGTTCCGGCGGAACACGGCCCCTAGTAATTCTCGGACAGGCTCCAAGCCCGGCACTTCACAAGCTGTATCAAAGGCCTCTAAAGGGCGGCGAGAGCCTTGGCGTAATCCGGCTCCTGGGTGATCTCCGGCACCTGCTCGGTATAGACAACTTTGCCGGCTTCGTCGATGACGACGATGGCCCTGGAGAACAGTCCAGCCAGCGGGCCGTCAACCATCTTTATCCCGTAGGCATTGCTGAAGCTGTTGTCTTTGTATTCCGACCCCATCACGACGTTCTCCAACCCTTCCGCCGCGCAAAAACGCTTCTGCGCAAACGGGAGATCTTTCGATGCGCACAACACCACAGTGTTTTTCAGGCCGGAGGCTTCCTGGTTGAACTTCCGGACGGAGGTCGCGCAAACCGGGGTGTCTATGCTGGGAAAAATATTCAGCACCAGGCGCTTGCCCCGGTAGTCCGCGGCTTTAGTGTCGGCAAGGTCTGTCTTGGTTAGCTTGAACTCGGGTGCAGCTCCACCGGCGTTCGGCAGTGTGCCCGCTGTGTTGACAGGATTTCCTTTAAAAGCAATCTGTGCCATCGCATCCTCCGATAAATGGTCCAAAGAGACGATTGTGGGTTTCGGTACGCGACTTTTATCGTACCACGCTCTCAATCCCACCGCTAAGACCCCGTCACACCTCATAGCTACACACCATATGGCTCCGGGATTCATCCCACATCTGTCCAAATGAGGAATTCGAACTTTGATATGCCTGTGGGTCCGGGATTTGGCCCGGACAAGTCCAGAGAATAGTGATGGGACTCTGGTTCTTTCTCCAGACGCCAGTCTTATGGCCAACAATGCCGCATTTATTCAAACAGGACCGTGTCCGGGCTGAACGGGCTGTCTCAAAACTTGCCAGACTGCAGCTATGGAGCGGGCTTTCAGCCCTTTCTGTCGAACTGGATTGAACCCCAGGGCTTCGCCCTGGGCTGTTATGAAATCGGGCCTTCGGCCCTTTATATTCCATAAAGGCATATTATTCATAAAATTGTAAGCGCTGAAAGCGCGATCCCATACCAGCCTCGTCGCAGATCCCGCGACGCGGGAGGGCGAAGCTCCAGGAAAGGCAGAAATGAGAGAAAGGGCTGAAAGCCCGATCCATAATGCATTGTTTTCACGTTTTGAGACACCCTGTGAAGCCCGGAGCCACATGGGCGAAGAGGAACGGCGCCCTACTATAGAATTTGCTTGACCCTATATCTAGGTATAGGGTGTTAACTATAGGGTGTAAAAAGGAGCCGCCGGATGAAAATCGGAGGAGTCGCCCGCGCAGCCGGGGTCAATGTCCAGACCGTCCGGTTCTACGAAAGGTGCGGATTGCTGGCCAGCCCGCCCAGACTTTCGTCCGGGTATCGAAATTACGCTCCCGAAACCGTGCAACGCGTGCTCGGCATAAAGAGAGCACAAAAACTGGGTTTCACACTGGCGGAAATCCAGGAATTGATGCGGCTGGAGGAGCCCGGTCTGCATGTGGAGCATGTGCACGCCGTGGCAACATCAAAAATAGAAGACATCAACAACAAGATCGAAGCGCTGAAACGCATACGGAAATCGCTCAAATTGCTGTTAAAGACTGCAGCTCAGGGTGCCAAGCACTGCCCTGTGCTTGAAGATGATCCGAGGCATTCATGAACTGGCGGACTTGGCTCCTGATCGTACTTCTGCTAACTGGTGTCGCGGCGGTATGGCGATACCTTTCCGCGCCGGCGGCCATCAAAGTAACCCGCCCGCAGAGACGCGAGGTGGTGGAAATGGTCACCGCCAGCGGCCGTCTGCGAGCCGTACGCCAGAGTGACATTGGCGCTGAAGTCGCAGGGACCGTGGAGAAGGTATTCGTAGTGGAGGGTGACCGCGTGCAATCCGGCCAGCCGCTTTTTGTGCTGCGGCAGACCGATTCCATGCGGCAGTTGGAGCAGGCACGGCTGGCGCTTGAAACCGCGCAGCGGGAGCTGGCAAAGGTGCAGAGCGGTCCCCTTCCCGAGGAGATTCGTCGCGAACGCGCCGAACTGGACCGCACCCGCAGTGCGCGCGAACTGGCCGAAAAAGATTACGAGCGCGCTCTTCAGCTCAAAGAAAAAGGGGTACTTGCCCTCGCCGACCTGCAGCGCGCACGCAGTGCGATGGACCAGGCGGCCGCGGCGCAGCAAGCGGCCGATCAGAACCTGCAAGCGCTCCTGAAACAGCCCCGGATCGAAGATCTGCAGGTGGCGCAAGCCCGGGTGCGCGAGGCGGAAGCGGCCATCCGGCTGGGCGAGGAGCGACTGAGACAGCGCACAGTAAGCGCCCCGGGAAACGGCCTGATCATCAAGAGGCAGGTGGAGCCGGGCCAGAGTGTTGTGCCGGGCAACGCTCTCCTGACTCTCTCGCACATGGACCGGACCGAAATCTACGTGGAAACCGACGAGAACAATCTCCGCAAGCTAAGGACCGGGCAAAACGCTCTGGTGGCCGCCCCGGCCTACCAGGACCGGCCGTTCAAAGCCATCCTTGTGCAGATAGGCCCGGATGTGGACAACAAGCGGGGTGTGGTCGGACTGCGCCTGCAGCCCGAGTCCCTTCCGGACTTTGTTCGTCCCGATATGACCATGGATGTGAACATCGAAGTGGCCCGCTTTCCAAATGCCTGGAGCCTGCCCTTGAGCAGCATCCTGGAACGGGACGGATCCGCATATGTTCTTGAGGTGGAAAACGGGAGGACGGCAGACAAAAGAGTGAAGGTGCTGGGCCGGAGCGGCGAATGGGTGGCCCTGGAGGGGCTGGCTGAAGGCAGCCGCGTCGTCGCCCGGGCGGTGGAAGCAAAAGCCGGGCAAAAGGTGCGCGCGCTGGAGGAATTCTAGCCATGTTCGATTACTTTGTCTGGTCTGTCGCACTGCGCAACCTGCGCTTCAATCTCCGGCAGAGCCTCCTGACGGTTAGCATTGTTGGAACCAGCGTCACCCTGATCATATTTCTGACGGCATTGATTTCCGGACTCCAGCGCCGTCTGCTGTCGAACGTCACCGACTCAATCGCGCACATCACTATTAAGCAACCGGAGCGTCTCCCGCTGCCGGCCTCGAAACTCGTCAGTTTCCAGGAACCCCTGCTGCTTTATGTCGGCGAACGGGTCAAGCTGGAGCAGCGCAAGCGCAAGATCGAAGAGTGGCAATTCTGGCTGTCACGGCTGGAGAATTTCGATTCTGAGATACTCGCGGTTTCCCCCGTAGTCGAGGGCCAGGGGATTCTTTCGAGAGGCGAAAAGAGGAAGGCCGTCGTGGCGACGGGAGTGATTCCCGAACGCCACAACCTTGTCGTGGACATCCAGTCCAAGCTGGTCAAGGGCAGGTTTTTCGGCCTGAATGCCGGAGAAGTGACACTGGGCTGGAAGCTGGCTGAAGACTTCAGCCTGCAATTAGGCGATAAGGTCCGCCTGGTCAGCTCCGATGACATAGCCGCTACTTACACGGTTGCCGGCATTTTCGATACCGGCTTTGCCGTGGTCGACAGCAGCACCCTGTTCCTTTCCCTGCGTGACGCCCAATCGCTATTCGGCCTCGGCACCGCGGTGACCAACATCGGCTTGAAACTCCAGCGGATTTTCGACGCCGACCAGCTTGCCGCAAAGCTGGCCCTTCAGATGCCATACGAAGCCCGTTCCTGGATGCTGGACAACCAGTCTCTCCTTTCCGGATTGCAGGCGCAGGCCCAGTCCTCGACCTTGATCGTAGCCTTTACGACCGTGGCTGCAGGGCTGGGAATCGCGGCAATCCTGGTCATGGTGGTGGTCAGCAAAATGCGCGAACTGGGTATTCTCAAGGCGATGGGCGCCACGCGCGGGCAGATTCTTGGTGTGTTCACGCTGCAGGGAACGCTGCTCTCCACCATCGGCGGGCTTTGCGGAACAGCTGTCGGAGTCTCGCTTTGCCTGGCACTCGGCCGGATTCGCACGACTGCCAGCGCCACCGGCCGCATGGTGGACGTATTTCCGATGGACCTGACCCACGGCATCGTGTCGCAGGCGATGGCTATCGCCGTGCTCATCGGGTTCGTTGCATCCCTCTACCCCGCGTGGCGGGCAGCGCGCACCAATGCCATCGAGGTCATTCGGGCGACATGAGCGATCCTATTCCCGCCATCGAGCTCCGCGACGTCTCGAAAACTTATCTAAATGGCGTCCCGACGCCTGTCCTCTTCGACATTAACCTCCAGGTCCTCCCCGGGGAGTTCGTGGCCATAGTCGGCGCTTCAGGTTCCGGAAAAACTACCCTCCTGAACATCATCGGACTGCTCGACTCCCCCACCACTGGAGAAGTATGGCTCGGGGGCCGGAATGTGGCCCAGCTCACCGAGTTCGACCGCTCCGCCCTGCGCCGCGATTTCCTGGGTTTCATTTTTCAGTTCCATTACCTGCTGAACGAGTTCAATGTCCTCGAAAATGCGCTGATGCCCTGCCGGCTGCGCGGGAAGGAATTCCAAACCGGGCGGAAAAAGGCGATGGCGGATTTATTGGCCCGGGTGGGATTGGGAGACAGGCTCCGGCACTATCCCGGCCAGCTGTCGGGCGGGCAACAGCAGCGGGTCGCCATCGTGCGCGCGATGGCCAACGACCCGGTGATCATTCTTGCCGACGAGCCGACCGGGAACCTGGACAGCACCAACGGGCGCGCGGTTTTCGACCTGATGAAGGAATTGAATCACGTAACCGGCAAGGCGTTTCTTATTGTCACCCACGATGAACATTTTGCCCAGCAAGCCAGCCGCATCATCCACATCCAGGACGGCCGGATCTGACAATTCCCCCTCTGAACGGTATAATTTGGACGACGATGGATACGCTTAATAAAATTAACCGCGAAGATTGACAGGCTTCCATGAGTACCCGGGTGCGTAACATGGTGAACTTTGAGGTCTTTGAGGCCTTCGCGGTTGAAATTAAGGAGAGGTAGAATGCCTGACCGGATATCCAAAACGGATGAGGAGTGGAAACAGCAGCTGACACCGGAACAGTTCCGCATCGCGCGGAAAAAAGGAACCGAGCGCGCTTTCACGGGCGAATACTGGAACAACCACCAGGAGGGTCTCTATCGTTGCGTCTGCTGCGGCAGCGAACTGTTTTATTCTAATACGAAATTTGAATCCGGCAGCGGCTGGCCCAGTTTCTATCAGCCCGTCGACGCCGCAAACGTGCGCACGGAAGAGGACTACAGCCATCACATGCACAGGGTCGAGGTGATGTGCGCCCGCTGCGACGCCCACCTGGGGCACATTTTCCCCGATGGCCCCCGACCGACCGGCCTGCGCTACTGCATCAATTCCGCATCGCTGAAGTTCGAAAAGGGGTAGGGGCACGCGGCCGCGTGCCCCCAGTAATTCCCAACGAAAAAACTAGAGCTTGCCCGCCATCAGGTTCGCCAGGTCCGCGGTGCGAACGCTGTATCCCCATTCGTTGTCGTACCAGGTCACCACCTTGACGAAGTCGCTCTTCTCCTTGCCGAGTACCATGGTGAAGGGCAGGTCGACGGAGGAGCTGTGCGGATCGCCCTTGAAGTCGATGCTGACCAGCGGTTCATCGACTGCCGCTAGGACGCCCTTGAGCCTGCCGGCCGCCGCATCACGGAAATCCTGGCGCAGCTGCTCGGTGGTGGTTGCAGTTTCGACCTGGACGGTGAAATCGACCACGGACACAGTCGAAGTCGGGACGCGCAGAGCGTAACCGTCGAACTTCCCCTTGAGCTCGGGGATCACCAGGGCGATCGCGCGGGCGGCGCCGGTGGTTGTCGGGATGATGCTCATCGCGGCAGCGCGGGCGCGGCGCAGGTCGCTGTGCGGCAGATCGAGGATCTTCTGGTCGTTGGTGTAAGCGTGGATGGTGGTCATGAAACCGCGGATGATCTTGTACTTGTCGTGGACCACCTTGGCTGCCGGCGCCAGGCAGTTCGTCGTGCAAGACGCATTCGAAACGACGTGATGCGCGGCCGGGTTATACTTGTCCTCGTTGACGCCCATGACGATCGTAAGGTCCTCGCCCTCGGCCGGAGCCGAGATGATGACCTTCTTCGCGCCGCCCTTGGTGATGTGGTTCTCGGCGCCCATGACCGTTTTGCCCTTCTTGTTCACGCCGTCTTTCTTGATGGTGAACAGGCCGGTGCTCTCGATCACGATATCGATGCCGTTGTCGCCCCAGGGCAATTTGGACGGATCGGTTTCCTTGAAAACCTTGATCGGCTTGCCGTCGATAATCAGCGCGTTTTCGCCGACTTCCACGGTTCCGTTGAATTTTCCGTAGTTCGAGTCATATTTCAGCAGATGGGCCATTGTTTTCAGGTCGCCGATATCATTGAAGGCGACCACTTCCAACGACTGCGGATAATGATCCCGGATAGCTTTCAACACCTGCCGCCCGATGCGGCCGAAACCGTTGATTCCGACTTTTGTACTCATATAACAGCCTCCTTATGGCAATTAGCAGTGCAATAAAATCAAAACAGTCTATCGTTCGCTTTACATGTGATCAAGTCATTCGATCGAATGACGAGTGACGAGTGACGAATATCCAACGAGGAGAGATTCGTCATTCGTCATTCTAAATTCGTCATTTGCTGCGAGAAATGGTTATGTGAACGCCATTCGGAAAAATGGTGCCTGTCCCGAATTTCGACCTTTACCTTTTGTCCAGCACCTCGATGGGGGGCATCGCTTTGCCCTCGAGGTATTCCAGGCTGGCGCCGCCACCTGTCGAGACATGGGTCATCCTGTTCTCCAGGCCCATCTCCTCCACGGCTGTCGCGGAATCGCCCCCGCCGATCACGCTCACCGCACCCTTGTCGGATGCGGCCGCCAGGGTCTCGGCCACCGCCCTGGTTCCAGCCGAGTAGTCCTTCGCCTCGAAAACTCCCATCGGCCCGTTCCAGACGACCGTGCCGGCCGTGCTGACTACCGCATCGAAAGCCTCGATCGTTTTCGGCCCGATATCCATTCCCATCAGGAAGACGGGGATATCCACGCCGCCGGTAACCACGGGCTTTCCGCCCTTCATGGCCTTGAAATCGAAGGCATCGGTGCAGACGTGGTCTACCGGGAGCATGATTTTGTCTTCCGCTGCGGCCAGCAGCTTCTTCATTTCCTCAACCTGGTCTTCCTCCACCCGGCTCGCGCCAACCTTGGCTCCCTTGGCCTTTAGCAGCGTGTAAGCCATGGCCCCGCCGATCAGGATCTTGTCTACCTTGGTGAGCAAAGCCGAGATCAACTTGATCTTGTCGGATACCTTGGCTCCGCCGAGAATGGCGACAAACGGCCGTTTCGGATTGGCAACGGCTTCGTTCAAATACTTGATTTCCTTTTCGACCAGGTATCCCGCAACCGCCGGGCCGCCCTTGGCCTGAATGCTCTTGGCCACGCCGAACATGCTGACGTGTTTGCGGTGACAGGTTCCGAAGGCGTCATTGATGTAGATTTCGCCCAGGCGTGAGAGCTTTTCCGTGAAGTCCTTGATCGTGGCTTCCTGCTCCGGTGTCGGCTTCTTGTCGGGATTCTTTTTTGCCTTGTCGATCAGGTCCTCGCCCGAGTTGAAGCGCACATTTTCCAGCAGGAGAACCTCTCCCGGCTGAAGCGCTTTGGCGGACTCCAAATCCTTGTCACCGCCCACTTCTCCATCGCCCAGCTTTACCGGCTGCCCGAGCAACTGGCTGAGCCTTTCCGCCGCAGGCTTGTTGGAGTATTCCGCTTCGTAGCCTTTGCCCGAGGGGCGTCCGCAATGGCTCATCAGCACGAGTTTGCCGCCACCCTGCAGGACTTTCCGGATGCTGGGGAGCGCGCCCACGATCCGTTTATCGTTAGTGACCTTGCCGTCTTTGATCGGGACGTTAAAATCGACCCGCATCAAGACCGCTTTTCCTTTGACGTCGATATCCTCGATAGTTTTGGTAGCCATGATGACTCCTATGATCTATGAATGAACTATCCAGCCGCAAAACTCCCCACCCAAAGCAGATTCGAGCGCATGGGGAACCGATCATATTAATTTGCACCCTTGTTTTTATCAATAAAATAGAGGCGGGAAGTGGCGGACTTCGCGTATCACATCTGTAAATTCTTGTTTTTCAGGCAAGATTTATTGAATCGTGAAAACGGTGGTGAAAGCAAAAAGTTCGCAGTTCTCAGTATCAGTTCGCAGTCGCATGAGGAACTGCGAACTGATACTGAAAACTGAGAACTGAGAACTGAAAACTGAGAACTTTGGTTGCGGCCAAAGGCTGCGTAACGTTCTTTGTGGTTCATAAGATGATGGGGCCAAACTCTCTATGAGTCACGCGATATGGTATTGGCTTGGCGGTTCGAATGGCGGTTGCCGTTGACATTCAGCCCGAATGGCTTCACGCTTTGGTTTTGCGCGGATGCTCAATCAGGAACATACGGGGAGCGGCGTACCTTGCTAAAGGGAATCATCATCGGAGGCGGCATCTCGGGCCTGGCCCTGGCGCATTTCCTGCGCCTTCACGAACAGCCCTCCGGCTGGGAGCTTTGGGAATCCTCAAACCGGCTGGGCGGAACCATCGGAACCGACCGGGTCGACGGATACTCTGTGGACTGGGGCCCCAATGGCTTCCTGGACCGGGAGCCGCTCACCCTTCAACTGGTCCGCGAGATCGGTCTGGACCCGCGACTTGAGCCGGCCGACAGGAAGAGCGAAAAACGCTTCATCGCCAAAAACGGCCGGCTGCACCCCGTCCCTTTTTCGCCTCCCTTGATTCTAAAGACCGGCCTTTTGAGCGTTTCGGAAAAACTCCGGATTTTCGCCGAGCCTTTCATTCCAGCGCGGCGCGACGACCGTGATGAATCCGTATTCGATTTTGCGGCGAGGCGCATCGGGCGCGGTGCAGCGGAAACCTTCGTGGACCCGATGGTTTCCGGAGTGTTCGGGGGTGTCGCAGGCCAGTTGTCCCTGCCGGCCTGCTTCCCGATTATGCGCGAGCTGGAAATAAAACATGGCGGCCTGGTGAAAGGGATGATCGCCCGAACGCGGCAAAGACGCAAAGAGCAGGCCCTCAGCGGGGCTCCAAAAAAGCGGGCAGGCGGTCCGGCTGGTCCCGGCGGATGGCTCACCTCCTTTCAGGGGGGTCTGGATGTCCTTGTCGATCGAATGAGAGACCGGTTTCAGCCGATACTGCGGCTGGAGCGAAAGGTCGCGCGCATTTCCCGCGGCACCGAGGGCTGGGAAATAAGCGATTCTGCAGGGCGCTCGGCGCGGGCCCGGCAGGTCATCCTGGCCTGTCCTGCTTTCGCCGCCGCAGAGATGCTGCGGGATTTCGATCCGGCCCTGGCCCAGGCATTCTCCGATATCCCCTACGCCCCTATCGCAGTGGTGGCCAGCGGCCACCGCCAGGAGGATATCGAACACCCGCTGGACGGTTTCGGCTTCCTTATCCCGAGAACTCAGAAACTGCGGACGCTGGGATCGATCTGGACTTCGTCGATTTTTGCGGGCCGCGCGCCGGAGAACCACATCCAGTTCCGGTCTATGCTGGGCGGCGCGGGAGACCCCGAGGTGATGCAACTCTCCGACAGCGAACTGTGGAACACTTTGCGACGCGAATTGTCTCCGCTGATCGGCATTCGGAAGGATCCGGTGTTTCTCCGCATCTTCCGTTGGGACCGAGGCATTCCGCAGTTTACCCTGGGTCACCGCGAGAGACGCGCAAGGATTGAATCGCTCATCGCCCGCCATCCAGGGATTCATATGGTGGGGAACGCTTACTACGGAGTCGGACTCAACGATTGTGTGAAAATGGCGCATCGGATTGCCGCCGCCATTGAGAAGGATGCCGGAAGCTGATACGGTCCCTCCATCATCCGGCGAACGGGAATGTACTGCATGCCATCAGATCCTGTCGAAATTGTCGCCACACTCGGCCCCTCCAGCTGGAAACTTCCGGTGGATCTCGCGCGTGCGGGAGCTACTGAACTCCGCATCAATGCCTCGCACCTGGATCCGCAGGCGCTGTCCGCAAGGATCTCCGCGGTCCGACAGCAGCTTCCGGAAATCCCGATCATCGTTGATCTCCAGGGGGCGAAGATGCGACTGGGACTATTTACGTCAAAGCGGGTCGAAGCAGGCCAACGGATCCGTTTTTCCATGGACGCCCGGGAGGACGCTGTCCCGGTTCCTCACCCGGAGATCTTCAATGCAGTGAAGGCCGGCGAAACCCTGAGCTGCGATGACGACCGCCTGACCTTCTGCGTCTTAGCGACCACCCATGAAGTCATCGAGGCGGTTTGCCTCTCGAGCGGAGAATTGAAGCCGCGAAAGGGAATCAATGTCCTCGAGCACCCGGTCCACCCGGCGGGGCTGTCCGCCTTCGACGCGGAGTGTGTGAAGACGGCGTCCCGTTTCACCGGCATCAGCTATGCCTTTTCATTTATGAAGGATGGCAGCGAGGCCGGTTGGGTGCGGCAGAAAGCGCCGAGCCGGCCCGTGACCGGCAAGATCGAGCGCGCCGAGGCTACGCTGAATGCGGCGGCGATTGCGGGACGGGTCGACAAAATCTGGATCTGCCGCGGCGACCTGGGAGCACAGATCGGGCCGGTCGCGATGGCGCGCTGGATTGCAGGGTACAATCCCCGAATGGTGGAGTGCCCGGTGTTCATGGCAGGCCAGGTGCTCGAGCACCTTACCGCCCATGCCGAACCAACCCGTTCCGAGGTCTGCCATCTCTTCAGCCTGGTGCGGGCCGGATACAGGGGATTCGTGCTTTCCGACGAAACCGCGGTCGGGACCGATCCGGTCCGCGCTGTGGCGACTCTCCGCAATTTGGTTGACCAGATGGCGGAATAGGCACAAATGGATCTCCGGGAATACGGTTTTTCGCAATGGCAGCAAACCAATTCGAACCACAAAGGCCGCCAAGATCGCGAAGTTATTTATAAATTTTCGGAGAGTCTCGTCAAAACTACGGCCGTCTGCCAGGGGGCTTTCCGGGGATTGTCGCGCGATGAAAGCGTGTCATAGTTGAGGCCCACCGCATCCAGGGTCTTCCCCGACCGGCCAACGAATCCTATTGCCAGGGTACCCGCTGGAACATCGATCCGGTAATCCTGGCTGCCGCCGCGGCCGCCGTAAAGCGGCGAACTCCGGCGGTTGGTTTCGATGCGCAGGGAATCCACGGTTTTGCCAAACCGGCCGGAAAGGCCAACGACGTATTCTCCGGAATCTAACCGGAAAATGTTTTCGCGTCCCCCGCCGCCGCCGTGCCGCTGCCCGTCCTGGATCCGTCCGTCCTGCGTGACATAGATCGCCTGGATCGCATCGATCGCGTCCCCGGCGCGGACTCTGATTTCAGCCAGCCTTGCACCTTGAGGAGGGCGGTCGGAGAAAGGATTGCCGCCCCTGCCTCCTGCGAGGGTGGTCTGGTTCCCGCCCGACGGACTCATGACATTCGAAGACCTGCTGGATCTTGAAGCCGGACTGTAGACCAGGCCGATCGCATCGATGGTATTCCCGGCACGTCCTTTGAATCCCATCGCCTGATATCCGGACGGCACCTCCGCCCTGTAGTCCTGGCTTCCACCGCGCCCGCCATAGTTCGGGGAAGTGCGACGGTTGGTGTGGAAGCGAAGCGAATCCACGGTATTGCCGAAGCGGCCCGAGATGCCCGTGATGTACTCGTCGGCGTCGAGACGGAATGTGTTGGGATTGCCGCCCCTCCCTCCATGCTTCGAGCCTGCGGTCGTACGGCCGTCGGGCAGGCTGTAAATCATTTGCAGGGAATCAATGGTATCGCCCGCATAGATCCGCACCTCCACAACTCGCGAGCCGGCGGGCGGTGAAAAATCGGTAAATTCATCTCCACCGCGGCCGCCGAATATTTGGGTGAAATCCATTTGCTGAGCGGGGGCCACACCCGCCGAGCCTATCCATGCTGCTGCCGACAACGCCACCGCCAGGAGGAACAATCGACGCATATTTCACCTCGTTTTTGACATGATAAGGCAATTCGAATGAGGGAGAAATCCCAAAACTCCCGCACAGCCGGTTTCCCATAGTAATATCGATGTGAAAAATCTACGGAGGTTGCATTGAGGACTACTTGTGCAGTGACGCTGCTGGTGTTGATGATGGCATCCTTTTCATTTGCCGCGGATCCCAGGGGCCATCTGGTGGTTATTGGCGGAGGAACCATTCCGGATGAAATATACGCCAAAGCCTTAGAGCTATCCGGAGGGAAAGCAACAAAGGTTGTGATCTTCCCCCAGGCTTCGGAATTGGCCGACACAGGAGAACGTGCCGTTCAAACATGGAAAAAGGCGGGTGCCGCGCAAGCTATCTCTGTGCCCCTCACCGATCCGGCGGCGTCCATTCGGGCCGTTGCGGAATCAACGCTTATCTGGTTTCCCGGTGGCGATCAGAACCGGCTCACAAAGGCGATGGAGAATACGGGTGTTCCGGAGGCTATTCGAAAACGCTATCTTGAAGGAGCAACAGTTGCCGGTACCAGCGCCGGAGCGGCCGTAATGTCCGGGGTGATGATCACAGGGGACGCCGATCTGCAGAGCCTCACGGTCGGGGCGACCAAAACGACTCCCGGTCTCGGCTTAAATGAGTTTGTGATTTTTGATCAGCATTTCCTCAAACGCCAGCGACAGAATCGCCTGATCAGCCTCGTGCTGGAAAACCCTTTGCTGCTTGGTGTCGGGATCGACGAACAAACCGCCGTGGTCGTGACTGGAAACACTTTCGAGGTCATAGGAAAAAGCTCGGTCGTTGTCGTCGATGCCCGTGGAGCGGCCATCGAGAAGCGCGCAGTTGGACAAGTAGCCGCGGCACGGGATATCAAGATGCATGTGCTTACAGCAGGGATGAAGTTCGATCTGAGCGGCAAATAGAAAATGGAACCGCGAAGGCCTCGAAGATTGCGAAGTCGATTTTGCAGTCTTCGAGGGCTTTGTGGTTCGCTTGTGAATCCAGCATGCGGGGTCAGATCTTCTGGTAGATCTCGGCTCCTTTTTCCACGAATTCACGGCTCTTGATTTCGAGCCCTTTTTCCAGCGCGCGGTCTTCCGCAACGCCGGCCTTCGCGGCGAAATCGCGCACTTCCTGAGTGATCTTCATGGAGCAAAAATGCGGTCCGCACATGCTGCAGAAATGCGCGATCTTGGCCCCTTCCTGGGGCAGCGTCTCATCGTGGAATTCGCGTGCCGTTTCGGGATCGAGCGCCAGCTTGAACTGGTCTTCCCATCGGAATTCGAAACGGGCCTTGGACATGGCATCGTCCCACTGGCGCGCCCCGGGGTGCCCTTTGGCCAGGTCGGCGGCGTGGGCTGCGATCTTGTAAGCGATGACCCCGTCGCGGACATCCTTTTTGTTGGGCAGGCCCAAGTGCTCCTTGGGCGTCACGTAGCAGAGCATCGCGGTGCCGAACCACCCAATCATGGCGGCACCGATGGCGCTGCTGATGTGGTCATAACCAGGCGAAATGTCGGTCACTAGCGGCCCCAGGGTATAGAAAGGCGCCTCATGGCAGACGGCCAGTTGCCGGTCTACGTTTTCCTTGATCTGGTGAAGCGGAACGTGTCCGGGGCCTTCGATCATCACCTGGCAGTCCTGCTTCCATGCGCGCAGGGTCAGCTCGCCGAGGGTATCGAGCTCCGCGAACTGGGCATCGTCGTTCGCGTCCGCGGTGCAGCCGGGGCGCAATCCATCGCCCAGCGAAAATCCGACGTCGTACGCCTTCATGATTTCGCAGATGTCGTCGAAGCGGGTGTAGAGGAAGCTTTCCTGGTGGTGGGCGAGGCACCACTTGGCCATGATCGATCCGCCGCGGCTGACGATCCCGGTCACCCGGTTGGCAGTGAGGGGAATATATCTCAGCAGCACTCCGGCATGGATGGTGAAATAATCGACTCCCTGCTCGGCCTGCTCGATGAGCGTATCGCGGAAAACATTCCAGGTCAGGTCTTCAGCCTTTCCTCCGACCTTCTCGAGCGCCTGGTAGATCGGCACCGTGCCGATGGGAACCGGCGAGTTACGCAAGATCCACTCACGGGTTTCGTGGATGTTTTTTCCCGTGGAAAGATCCATCACCGTGTCGGCACCCCAGCGGATGGACCAGGTCATCTTTTCCACTTCCTCCTCGATCGAGGAGCTCACGACCGAATTCCCGATATTCGCGTTGATCTTCACCAGGAAGTTCCGGCCGATGATCATCGGTTCGCATTCGGGATGATTGATATTCGCAGGCAAGATGGCCCGGCCGCAGGCGATTTCGCTGCGCACGAACTCCGGGTCCTGGTTTTCCCGCAGGGCGACGAATTCCATTTCCGGTGTCACGATACCCTTGCGCGCATAGTGCATCTGGGTCATGTTGCCCCGGCCGCGAAGCACCGTGCGGCGGATGGGCAGCGGGGTATCAGGGTCGCTGTGCCCGGGAACCGGCCGGTAGCTGGGCTGCATAAAATCGTATTCCCCCCGCGCCTCAATCCAAGGCCGGCGCAGCCCCGGCAACCCGCGGCGGAGATCGATTTCGGCTCCCCGGTCGGTGTAAGGGCCGGAGGTGTCGTAAACGCGCAGCGGCGGATTGTTCACCAGTGATCCATCCGCTTGCCGTGTCGGGGAAAGTACGATCTCCCGCATGGGGACCCGGATCCCTCCGGGCCCGCGAACGTAAACCTTGCGCGAACCGGGCAAGGGTTCCGTATTCGCCACTTGACGGGTTGGTTCAGAATTTCGAGCCTGCTGCATGGTGCTACCTCCGGTTACATTTTACTCCGGCCCATCGAAATATGTCGCCCCAAGGCTCTTTCCACCACCATTCAGGACCTCGGAGTTTATGCATCTATCAAGTCGATCTTGATTCCCCGGTGAAGTTCGAAAGAAACAACTTATATGGGACGGGCTTACAGCCCTTTTTCTCACTTCTTATTCAGTCCCAGGGCTTCGCCCTGGGCTGTTATGGAGTGACATGTCAATATATTTCTCCAGTGCCCGTATTCGCCGGTTGTTCTGGCACGCTGCCTTTTCAGTCAGGTCATGATTGTTTTCTACTCTTTCTCGTTCAGCCAGTGAAAGGAACAGGGCGCCGAGGGTCGGCAGCGGCGACGATTGATCACTCTGTTATTCGCGCGTTATACGAGCCGCATGACAAGGGATCCGTCGGGAGTTGCCTCACTCTGAATGCGCGGGTTTTGGTTTCCCATACCGCATAGCCCAGTCGAGGTTTCTCCTTTTCGTAAGCCGGGCGCCTCGACACCCTGTTCCGTTCACTGGTAGTGTTCGTTGTTTTCTCGTTTTTCTCATAGCGCCCAAATCTCCGGATCTCTGGCGGGGTCAAGGCCGGCTTGCCGCCCTTCGGGCTTGGCCTTGAGGCCGCCAGAGATCCGGAACAAACTGGCGCTGTGAGAAAAACACCCATGTCCTCTCCGTCTCCCTTCAGGCAGCCTGGCCGATGGCCCAGATGAACCCGAGCAGTTCGCGTGCAACTGCTACCACCACCGTCCGTGTGTTTTTCCCTTTGTTGACGAGATGCCAATACCTCTTATTCAGTCGCTTGTCAGCCTTGCGTACGATCTCGAGCACCTCCGCCGGCAGCCCCTCGCGCCGTTTCTTCAGCGCCGCTCCCGCAACCGGACTGTGACGGTAGTGCCAGGAGCTTTCAATCACGACTCGCCGGAGATGAGCATTGCCGGTTTTGGTGATTCCCCCTCGTCTTTCCTGTGTGCCCGAACTGTATTCCGAGCCAACAACTCCGACCGCGTCCATCAAAGCCCGGGCATCACGGAATCGTTTCAAGTCGATGGCCTCGGCGATGATAGTCATGGCAGTCAGTTCTTTGATTCCTCTGAGACCCATCAGGTAACCGACCAGCTTTTGATACTCCGCATCCATTGCCGCCTTCAGCACCAATTCGTCGAAGCGCTTCATTCGCTCCGTCTCTTCGTCCAGGGCCAGGCAGTACTCCTCAAGAACCCTTTGAGCTGCGGGGTCGTCGAAACGAATTCCTTTTATCCACTTCAGGTGCCCCCTCGTCCAGGCCTTGCCGGACCAGTATTTCTTTCCGTGTCGCACCAGGAAGCGGTTCAGCCGGTGACGCGCGCGCTGCTGATCTTCCATGGCATCTTCGCGAGCCCGCAAAAGATCTCGCAGGTTTTCCTGCTTTACCCCGGGAATTGCAATCGTGGTAAGCTCCCCCGACCGGTACAGTTTCGCCAGGTCCTTCGCATCCCGCGGATCAGTCTTGACACGATTACCCGCTCGGCGCGGAGTCAAAGACGGCGCCGCGACGTCGCACAAGATTTTGCTCCGGCTCAGAACCCTGTGGAGATGGTACCCGTTGATTCCCGCTTCATAGACACAATGGACTTGTCCGGGAAGCGACAGGAGTCTTTTTATAAGTCGGCCGTGACCGCTCTCGTTGTTTTCAACGACAAATTCCGCATACGGAGCGTCCTCATGCCCCAGGTAAACTGCTACATTGATCTTATTTACTGAATCATCCATCCCTACCCAAGTGATACAATTCGTCATGGCCGGTTTCCTCCCGTATGTGGCTCTGTTATTCACCAAACTAACAACCCACGAATATTACGCGATGGAGACCGGTCACTCCATTATGTCTGGTATGTTGCCGGGCCTTCGGCCCTCACGATTACTTCTGATGAGTTCATGAGGATTCGAATTTAGTCGAATCTATTGCCTGACCCTCGGGCTTTCCCTATTGCATAAAAGCAAACTGATTCCGCATTTGTGAGCGCTGAAAGCGCGACGCCATACCAGCCCAGGGCGAAGCCCTGGGATGAGTCAGAAGGGTAAATGAGGGCTGAAGGCCCATTCCATCCTCCAAAAGATGCATAAACTCCCGACGATCATTTGCCCGTTTTCGCCTTCAACGCTAGGAGCTCATCGTAGAGCCGACCTGCGAATGGCTCCAGATTCGCGTACTGGCGGTAAACCCCGGTCGCTACGGCGGACAAAAAATGCTCACGGCTGCGCCCGGATGAAACCGAACGCTGCGCGTCCCCCTTCAGCTTCAACGCCGTGTCGTAGAGGCTTTTTGCTTCCTGCAGGTTGGATAGGGGGCCATGGCCCGGAACGACAAAGATCAGCTCTTCCAGGGTTTTCTCTTCCGGCGGCGGTTTGCTGGGATCGGGTTTGGGCGCTGGCATGGCTGACTTCACCAAAGGCACGGCATCGATGGCCTGCTTCATCCCCTCGAGCCAACCCAGAGCTGTGCCATTGCCGGGAGAGGCGTCAATCGTCGGGTAACTCCCGGGGGAAAAAAGATCCCCGATAATCAGGACTTTCTCCGCCGGGATGGCAACCACCAGATCCCCGGCGGTGCGCGCTTTGGCCTGAATCGCAATGACCCGGATTTCCAGGTTGTCGGGGAAAAGCCGCACTTGCTTACCGAAAATCATCCGGTCGGGCGTGTCGGATTTGGCTTTAGCGGCGGCGTCTTCATTTTTAGGTGCCGAATCGATCAGATTCCAAAATTCCACGCCCCCGAGCAAGGAGGCTCCCTGCTTGCCCAGGAGATCGCTGTTTCCCTCGCGAGCGAGGGCATAATCGGTGCAGACGATCCAGTTTACCGGTTTGGAGCTGATCTTTTGCAGGGCTTTCATAGCCTCGCTGAAGGCCGGCTCGCCGGGCGGATTGACGATCAGGATCCCGCCTTCGGACACGACGGCCGACATGGCGATACCACCAGGGCTCGATTCCAGCCAGTAATAATGATCCGTCACCTTCTCGAATTTCACAGCCGCGGAAGCAGTGGGTACGGCCTGCAAAATTACGCAAAGCAGGGCAGCCGCAATGGCTTTGTTCATCCTGCCATCTCCTCGAAATGCAGTTGCCGGAAGAAGCCGGTGATAAGTTCCTGAACCTCTTCCAGGTTCTGAATGAAAAAGTGGTCTGCGCCGTCGATGCGCCTCACGGACGATGACCGCGGCAGCCTTCTTTCTAGCCGGTCCAGCCGCTCCGGCGCGCAGTACTCATCGTTTGTTCCCACGATGTACAGCGCAGGCCGCCGGTTTTCCAGCAAAAAATCGAAATCGTAAAAGTTCAAGGGGAGGCCCAGGCCGACGACGGCTTGGACTCGCGGGTCCGCGCACGCTACCTGCAGCCCGACCCAGGATCCAAAGGAAAATCCAGCCAGCGCCAGCGGAAGTTCCGGATAACGGCTCTCGAGCCAGTCGAGCGCCGCTTTGGCATCCTCCTGCTCCCCGATCCCCTCGTCATAAGATCCGGAGCTTCGTCCGACCCCGCGAAAATTGAAGCGCAGGGCGGCGATTCCCGCCTCCTGGACCGCCTTGGCGGCGCGGTAGACCACACGGTTGTCCATGGTGCCGCCGTAGCCCGGGTGCGGGTGGCAGACCACGGCCGCAGCCCGCAAATCGACTCCGCGAGGTTCGCGCAGGATCGCCTCCAGTTGCACCGTTCGTGAAGGTATGAAAAAAGTCATGGCACAATCCAAATCCGGCGGACCGGGCTAGCTTTTCCCTAATCTCAGACTCAGCGGCACTTCCAGACCATGTTCCTGCATCAGCTGCTCGTTCGACAGGATCTCCCGGGTTGAGCCGTCGGACCAGATGCGGCCCCGGTCCATCACAACCGTCCGGTCGCAGATAGCGAGCACCATTTCCAGGTCATGGGTGGCCAGAAGGATGGTGGAGGTCAGGCTGCCTATCAGCTCGATAAGGTGCCGGCGGTTGCGTGGGTCCAAGTTGCTGGAGGGCTCGTCCAGCGCCAGGATGGCCGGTTCCATGACCAGGACGGACGCAAGGGCCGCTCGCTTTCTCTCCCCGAGGCTGAGGTGGTGCGAGGACCGGTGGCGCATGGATTGGTCGAGTCCCACGTCCCGGAGCGCTTTATCCACCCGCGGGGAAATCTCTTCGGCGGGAACCGCCAGGTTCAACGGGCCGAAAGCGATGTCCTCGAGGACGGTCGGGCAGAACAGCTGATCGTTCGGGTCCTGGAAAACCAGGCCGACTTTGCGCCGGATCTCCTTCATGTCGCCGCCGTCCAGCGAATGGCCATGGATGCGGACCAACCCGGTCCCGGTCAGCACGCCGTTCAGGTGAAGCAGGAGCGTGGACTTGCCTGCGCCGCTGGGCCCGACCAGCGCGACCCGCTCTCCCGGGCGGAGATCGAGGTCGATGTTTTCGAGCGCCCTGGTGCCATCAGGGTAGCTGTAATTGAGCCGGGTAATCCTGACTGCATATTCCATGTAGAGCGGCTTTCGTGCCGGGGCGGGCGGATGGACCGCCTCCTAATCCGGCTCTATCGGGCCGTGGGCTAAGAAGCCACGACCACAAAAAGGACGAGACCGGCCAGGAAGGCCAGGTCTCGCCAGGTGAATTTACGGGGCGCGAGGATCGGGATTTCTCCCGAACTCCCGCGCGACAGCATGGCCTGGTACATCCGCTCAGCCCGTTCGAAGGAGCGGACAAGCACCGTTCCCAGCATGGAGCCGAGCAGCTTGATTTCCGCCTTGATCGGCGCACGCCCGACTCTGCGGCAATCGCGAGCCTGCTTCATGCGCATCACCTCTTCGATCAAAACAAAGAGATAACGGTACAGAAAACTGAGGTTCATGACCAGGATCCGCGGGCAGCCGAGGCGGCGCAGCCCCCGCAGCAATTCGCCAAACCGGGTCGTATTGGTCAGCAGAACGAGGAGGATCAGGCACAACAGCGAGCGCATCAGGACGACGCCGAAAACCGGCATCCCCGATCCCTTCCATGGAGCCGCGACGCCGGCCAGGAGCACAAAGGGGAGGATGATCAACGCCCGCCCAATAATGTAGGCCAGCGGTATCTGGGAAATTCCCATGAAAATGGCGGCAAGGAAAAAATAGGCGAACAGGATCAGGGGCTTTCCCGCCGAAACCTGGAGAGCGGCGATAATCAGTATCGTGAAGCCGATGATCTTGGTCCGGGCATCGAGCAGGTGCAGCGGCGAATCAAGGTCCGCATAGCGGTCGATAAAGCTGTGTTTCATGAGTGATGACCCTTCTTCCCCCGGACCAGGCTGGTCACCGCGAAAGCCGCGGCGATGAGGCCCAGCAGGATCATCACCTCCCAGAAGAAAGCTCGGAAGCGCTGCGGCTGAAGCAGGTTCTGCGCTGCAGCGGAAGCTTCCGCCACGGCCGCGGAACCCAGCAGCTTTTCAAGCGGGTCCGGCAGTTCCGAACTGCCGATCAGCACCAGGAGGGTGAAGGGCAGGGCTACGAAGACGATTCCGCCGATCCAATCCGGAATCCCGAGTCGCGCATCACCGCGTCTTTCCACCAGGTCGGGCCGGACTCTGGCGAGAAAAGCCAGAACGGCTGCGGTGAGGCCGCCTTCCATGATGCCGATCACCGCATGGTAGCCCCCCATGGCGCCCAGGCCGGCTTTGAGCGGGATGACTCCCGACACTGCCAACTGGAACGCGCAGCCCGCCGCCGACAGGATCATGGAAACCCATCCCGCGGCAAAAGCAGCGAGGCTCAATCGGCGGCCGCTGCATTTTGGCCCGCCCAGCAACTGGAAGACCAGGTATCCCGAGAGCACGGTGGTAGCCCCGATATTGAAAATATTGGCCCCCAACGCGATCAGCCCTCCGTCCTGCATAATGAGGGCCTGGGCGATGATAACGGTCGCCATGGTCAGGAATGCCGCCATGGGGCCGAGGAGAATGGCCAGCAGGGCGCCGCCGACCAGGTGGCCCGAGGTGCCGCCGAGAACGGGGAAGTTGAGCATCTGGGCGGCAAAGACAAAAGCCCCGAGCACTCCCATCAGGGGAATGACGCGGGTGGAGGCTTCGATCTTGATGCGCCGTGCGGCATAAAGGACCCCAGCGCCCGACACCACGTCCATGGCAAGGGCAATGCGGTTGGCGAGGAATCCGTCGGGGATATGCATAAGCCGACATTGTACCGAAACCTGCGCCCCATGGAAAAAATTACTTAAAACCAGGACTGATTAACCACAAAGCCCTCCAAGACCGCGAAGTCGACCATGCAGCACGCCCGGGGGCCAACGCCTCGCGTTGTTCCATCCTCGCCCATGAGTGGAGCGAAAGCCGTCGGACCCAATTCCACCAGGACGGTTTCAATCGGCTCTCGCTCCACTCATGGGTGAGGATGGAAGCCGAAGGCTGCCCCCGGGCGCTGATATTGCCCTGCAGATCTTTGAGGTCTTGGTGGTCTTCGCGGTTTAAGTGTTTTTTAGAGGCAGATTTCAGCCATGGCTCGAAGGGTAGCCACATCGGATGTCGAACAGATCAGCGTGGTCACCCCGGAATTCCGCCAGAGCGTCAGCCGCTCGGCGATCCGCTCGCGAGGGCCGCAGAGGGCGACCTCATCAACCAAGGTGTCCGGCACAGCAGCTTCGGCATCGGCTTTGCGGCCATCCAGGTAAAAATCCTGGATTTTTGCCGCTGCCTCTTCGTAGCCGTAGCGGCAGGCGAGATCGTAGTAGAAATTCTTCCCCTTGGCCCCCATGCAGCCAATGTAAAAAGCGAGGTTCGGCTTCACCGCCCGGCGGCAGGCGTCAAGGTCGCTTTCCATTTCCACCTGCACAGTCGGTGCGATATCGAAGGCGGATCGATCCTTCTCAGGGCCAGCTTTGGTGAATCCTTCGTCGATCGAGAGGCGGTATTCGGACATCCGTTCCGGGGAAAAGAAGACCGGCAGCCAGCCATCGGCAATTTCGGCGGCGAGCGCGATGTTCTTGGGACCGATCGCGGCAAGGTAGATCGGGATGCGGCGGCGCAGCGGGTGGAAGATCAGCTTGAGCGGCCTTCCCAATCCTGTCCCGCCGGCAATCGGGATGCTGTAGTGTTCACCGCGATACTCCAGTGATTTTCTTCGTTCCCAAATCGCCCTTACGATTTCGACATATTCCCGGGTGCGTTTCAGGGGCTTGCCGTAAAGGATGCCGTGCCACCCCTCGACCACTTGTGGGCCGGAAGCTCCAAGCCCCAGGATCATGCGTCCACCGGTGAGGGCATCGAGTGTCGCCGCGGTCATGGCAGTGTTGGCCGGGGTGCGGGCGGGGATCTGCATAATGGCGGTTCCGACCTTGATGCGGTCAGTCCGGGCTGCCACCCAGGTCAAGGTAGTCACGGCATCGGAACCCCAGGCTTCGGCGGTCCAGAGGGAATGATAACCGAGCCGCTCCGCCTCCCTGGCCAGGGGGACAGGATCCACGGGTTTCGCTCCCCAATAGCCCAGGTTCAGACCGAGTCTCATGCTTTCTCCCAGTTGTGGAGTTATGGACACCCATCTAAGGCAGTTATCAGTTACCAGTTGTCAGTTGTCAGTTGTCAGTTGTGGACACCCACCCAATATTCGGCGATGCCATTGCGCCGGATAATAAATGGGTGTCCACAATCTCACATGGTGTCGCCGCGAAGTCAACATATGCGCTACAATAGCGGGCCTGGAGATCCTGAATCGTGAAAAGTTGGAGCCTCTGCTGCATCGCATTGGGCTTGCTGCTGATAGCCTTGGCTGCAGGGCTGTGCCGGCGACGAAAACCTGGCTCAGGTAGAGATCCGCATCGAGGGGATGACCTGAGCCGGATGCGAGCCGGCGGTGCGCTCGGCGCTGGAGAAGGTTGAAGGAGTGAAAGAGGTGAAGGTGGATTGGCAGAAGGGCCGCGCCTGGGTCCGCTACGATCCCACAAAGGTAAAACCCGAAGATCTGGTGGAGGCGATCAACCAGGGAACATCCTTCAAGGCTTCATTGCCACCCACCCATCCATAAAACGGGGACGATTACCGAATTTCTTCTCAGCTAAACTCAAATCTTCGAAGATCTTGCGGGAAATTCGGTAATCGTCCCCGTTTTATTAGGTGCCGAAATAGTTGCTCCAGGCGCGCTCCAGCAGATCGATCGTTATGACCCTGGGCGCTTTCTCATAAAAGCAGATGTCCAGGCAGCGTTCCACCAGATCGCGCGGGTCGCACGCCTTCATCACGCGCTCCTCGCTGGCATAGCGCTGTAATAGAAATTGGAGAAAATCCGAACTGTAATTCAGGCCTTTCATGGCCATGTATCGCTCGAGGATCAGGCCATAGGTCTCCGGTGAAGGGGTCTGAAACATCAGTCGATACCCCATGCGCCGCAGGAAAGCCTCGTCGACAAGATCCTTCGGGTTCAGATTGGTGGCGAAGACCAGCAGTTGTTCAAAAGGGACCTCGATTTTTTTCCCGGTGTGGAGCGTCAGGAAATCCACACGGTTCTCGAGCGGAACAATCCACCGATTGAGCAAGTCATGCGGATCGACGCGCTGCCTTCCGAAGTCGTCAATGATCAGCACTCCGCCGTTGGACTTCACCTGGAACGGGGCTTCATAAAAACGGACCGTATCACTGTAAGAAAGGTCCATCTCATCGATCGTCAGCTCCCCGCCGACAATGACAAAAGGCCGTTTCACCTTGACCCAGCGCCGGTCATGGCGAATAGCAGGCGGGGTGACGGCCTGATGATTGTGCGGGTCAAAGACCCTGATGATCTGGTGGTCCACCTCAATGGCATAGGGAATCCAGATTTCGCCTTCCAGTGCCTTGTGGAGCCCCTTGGCGGCCGATGTTTTTCCGGAACCCGGCGGGCCGGTCAGGAATAAGCTGCGCCGGGAGTTGATCACAAGGCCAAGCGTGTGAAGCACTTTCTCCGAGAGCACCAGGTCCGAAAGCGCTTGTTTGACTACCTCCGGGGTAATGGTGTTTCTCTTCTTTTCCATAGAAGCCACGCCTTCGGCGTATACGTCCAGGGAGATCGGGGCGGGCCCAATGTAGGCATTCGACTCCAGCAGTCTGTGAGCCCGCTCCCAACCGCGGTCCAGCATGCCGTAGCGATTGCTCTGCAGGCCTTTCCGCTCGCGGATATCGATAAACTTTTCCTTATAAAGATGCTGGAGCAAGGGTTCGGCTACTCCGAGCGGCAGGCGGATTTTTTCCGAAACGCGCTCAGAGGTGCAATCCGAATCAGAGTAGACTGCCTTTAAAGTGAGGTCCGCGAGAAACCCGAATTCAAGCCGGGTATCCGAAATGGTTTCAGGCATGATCGGGTACATCGAGGTTTCGTCAAAAACAGGCGTCGACACGCTTTTTTCATCCATAGATGCGTCTACCAATCTGTTTGGGGCACGCAGTTGCGCGCCTGCGGTTATAGCCAAAGGCTGCGTCGTGCTTCGGATCAGCGCTTGGCAGGTTTAATCAGAAAGCTAATAAATCCCACCAGCAGAGCGGAGCCGAGCAGCGAATATATTATTGGAAAATTCGTGTCGACAAGTTTTAGGTTCACGATTTCAGGGGCGTTGATGTAGCGCGACAGGTAAACTCCCAGGCCGGCTCCGCCTATACCCATAACGATATTGACAATCCCGCCGCCGCGGGAATGGCCGCTTGTCAACTGCCCCACCATGCCGCAGACAAACCCGACAGCCGCTATCAATCCCAATTCAATCCAATCCAATTTTCTATGCTCCCTGTTCGGGGAAATCACTCGATTTCCGATTTTATCTCGCCTCGACTATCCTTCCGATTTTACCGGGGTGCGGATTCCCGGGGGGACAATCCAGTACTCCCGGATCCAACCGGCAGCCTTCAACTTCTTTGCAGCATTGGCCGCTTCAGCGAATGATTTGTACATGCACAACTGCACGCGATACCAGATACCGCGTTCGCCGAGATCCGCGCGAATAATGATGGGGTCCAATCCTGCCTTTTGGGCCAGAATGGCAGCTTTGGCCCGGGCAGCATCCTCGCTTTTTTCCGAATGGACCTGAATAGAGTAGGCAGAATGGGACAATTGCCTTTCGGCTGCCTTGAGCTGTTCGCCCGCCTTTTCCAGGTCAGGGTTCGCTTCCAAGGCGCTCTTGAATGCGCTTCGGGCCTGGGTCGGATTATTTTTTGAAAGCCAGGCCATACCCTGCTGATAATACTCCTCAGCCGGCTCCCGCAGTTCAGTATTCCGACGCGATACTTCATCGCCGTCGCCATTTTTCGAAGGAGCTGCAACAAAGGAGCCGGGTGGAGGTTCTGACGCAGATTCCGCAGCCGGACGCAAGTGAGACTCGGTTTCCAGGAGGTTTGCGGCTGCCAAGGCATAGTCTGGCCTGATAGCCAGGGCTCGGCTGAACTCAGCACGGGCAGCCTGCCAGTTCTGAACCGAGAGATCGACGACCCCCAAATTGTTATGGGCCGTTGCGGAATCCCCGGCCATAGCGAACTCCCGCAGGGCGCCATCGCGGTCTCCCAACCTGGCCAGCGTAATCCCGAGGTTGTTGCGGGTTTCGGCGCCGGTTCCGTCGATTTCTAATGCGCGCTTTAACTCGCGGCGCGCGTTCTCCCAATCCGCCTTGAGCATATAAGCATATCCCGCAAAAGAATGGGCCTTTACGTCATCGGGATGGTTGGAAAGCGCGGCGAGACAAGTGACTATCGCGGCATCGATCTCGCGGCGGCGGAGTTGTATCTCAGCCAGGGTCAGCAGAACACCGATGGATCCCGGATCCAATTCCGCGGCACGGGTCGCATTCACGAGCGCAAGCTCGTTCTCGCCCCAGGCTTCGTAGACTCGCGCCAGGCCCAGGCTGGCTTTCGGGTTTTCGGGTGACAGAAAAACCAGTTGCCGGTAAAGGTCGTGCGCCTGCAGGTACAGCTTCTCCTGCAGGTAGGCATCGGCCAGGGTCTGGATGGCATCCATATCCTTCGGGTTGGCGGCCACTTGCGAAGCGAGTTTTGCCAGGTCGGGCCTGCGCTTCAGTAAGTCCGTCAGAGCAGCCTCACTATCAACAGTGTTCTCGCCCGTGGCCTTGATGA
>CAWIVH010000011.1:0-53066 GCA_963839475.1 uncultured Acidobacteriota bacterium
AAATGGCGCTTTGGTGGAAATGACAGGCTGCGCCGCGCCAGTCGCGTCTACCCAGACAAGAGAGCATTCACTGTCGGGAAGAATTCCACCGGTAGCATAGACCAGCGATCCGGTATTGGAAACGCTCACCTGTCCCGCACCGACGAAGTTAGGACTGGACCAGCTATTCATGGCCTGCATCACGTCCGCAACAAGTGACACCGCCTGACCTTGAACCTCGAGTCTCTTCAGGTCAAACGGGACGGCCATCAGGACCCCTTGCCGGAGAAAAACGAGGTGGCCTGTGGGGACATAGCGGGCGTCGGCGGCATTCTCGGTTGGGATTCTCCACTTCCGTGTTTTGACATCCAGCAGGGCAGTTCGAGGCTGAATATCCCACCCATGCTTGAATATCGTGAAGAGTAGACCCCTTCCGTCCGGAAGACAGTGGGGCAGACGGTGACTCGATTCTGCGTTCGTCCTGTCGGGTTGCGTCAACGTCTCGGCCTTTCCACCGTCTGCAGAGACTCTTGACAATCCGGAATTTCCACTCCCAAAGACAATTTGGTTGTCGCTACCCCAGCTGAAACCAAAAGGCAAAGGGACTTCGCACAAGGTTGTAGGGACGCCACCCTCCACGGAAACTTTCAACAGCTTGCCACCTGCCCAGAACCCGAGCCATCGGTCATCCGGCGAAAGAAACGGCCATTCACCTCTTTCCGTGCCTGCAATGGCTTTGGGCTCTACCTGACTCAGGTTCCGGAGATAAAGCAGAGGTTTGACATCAGCTGGGGTCTTGTCAGCATCGGCGAGAGCAACCTGGGGGACAGCTCCATAAACAACAAAACGACCATCATTGGAGAAGACTACGGCCGTTCTACTTGGGCGATGGAAGTTGAAGGTTCCCGACTCCCATCCAGCGAGACATTGACCTGGAGCAAGCCTGATCACTGACCTTGCAACTGTAGGTGCCGACAAAGGTCGTAAGTATCGCATCAGAATCAAGCCGCTCACCAGTCCGATCACAAGGACGGCTGCACCCGTCGAAAGAACCCACATCAAATGGATGCGTGGAGCAACGGGGATTACCTCTGCCGGCTCAGTGAGACCCTGGAGTATCTTCCACCCGGGCATCGACGATGTTATGAAAACGACGCCCAGGGTCCTTCTGGAGGCATCGCCACAGTAGCGAGCGCACAATCGCGGGAGTTCCGGCGGGCAGGAGATTCCAGTCCGGCGTCCCATCCAGGATCAAGGCCATGGTCTCTGCGACCGTTTCACTCTTGAAGGGCGCTTTGCCCGTCAGGCACTCGAAGAGAACGCAACCGAAGGCCCAGATGTCGGTGCGCTTGTCGACGGGCCTTCCTATGGCCTGCTCCGGACTCATGTATGCCGCCGTGCCGAGAATGACGCCACTTTCGGACAGGCTATCCTTGCTTGCCGGTGGTTCACATAACCGAAGGGGGTAAGCCCCCGGTTTTGCCGGGGGACTCACAAAGTTTGACTCTTCTGATACCGGTTCCCTGCTGAACGCCTTTGCCAGACCGAAATCTAGGATCTTGACCTTTCCATCCGGGGTGAGTCTGATGTTGGATGGCTTCAGGTCGCGATGTATGATTCCTTTTTCATGGGCCGCTTCGAGTCCGGCTGCGATCTGGCAACAGATCTCGAGCGCCTCATCCAGTGGCATCCGCCCCTTTTTCAGCCGCTCCGCAAGCGTCTTTCCCTCGACCAGTTCCAGAACCAGAAAGCGCCTGCCGTCGGATTCTTCCAGACCGTAAAGCGACGCGATGTTTGCATGATTAAGTGCTGCGAGCATCCTTGCCTCTCGCTCGAAGCGGGCCAATCGGATGGGATCTGCAGCGAAAACATCGGGCAGTGATTTGATGGCCACGCTGCGGTCAGACGTGTGTCCTGGGCTCTATAGACGACACCCATGCCCCTTTCGCCGATCTTGGCTCCAATGCGATAGTGCAACAGTGTTTCACCGGTCAGATTCGGTCGCAGCTTTCGTGCCTCGTCTTCGACGAACTCTTTGGCTAGAACCTCCAGGGCGGGCCTTTCAAAAAATGCTTCCGAATTCCCCTCCTGCGGAAACAAGGATATCATCTCTTTGAACATGGACTCGTCGCCGGCGCAAGCTTCCTTGAGAAAGGCTTCCCGCCGTCCAGGCTCGACGTCCATAGCCGCGTGATAGACCTGCCTGACCCGCTCACGACGTATCGGATCCATGCCTTCCTCCGGATCTCATCTCACGCAGAAGCCACGCCTTGGCAAAAGCCCAGTCCCGCTGCACCGTCCTGAGCGAGGACCCAAGCGCTTCCGCTGTCTCCGCCTCATTCAGCCCGCCGAAGAAGCGCAGTTCCACCACTCTTGCTTCCCGCTCATATAGGGACGCAAGCGCATTTAAGGCTTCGTCGAGCGCAACCACATCGGCACTCTTGCTGGACGCGGGAATGCATGCGTCCCCGAAATCCACCTTGACGATATTGGCGCTCCGCTTCTGGTATCTGCGGGACCGTGTGAAATCCACCAGGATCCGGCGCATTAGATTGGCAGAGATGGCTAAGAAGTGTGCGCGGTCATGAATGGAGACCGCATTCGCATCGATCAGGCGAAGGTATGCCTCATTCACCAGTGCGGTGGTTTGCAGCGTATGATCCTTGCGTTCGCGCAGCATATAGATATGTGCCAAGCGGCGCAATTGACCATGGATCAAAGGGATAAGTTTGTTCAGGGCTGCCTGATCGCCGCCGCGCCAGGCGTACAAAAGCTGCGTGACTTCCCTGGGCGAGTGTCCGCTCATAACCCCCCGGAAGAGAGCACACGAATTCGAGCGATTATATACCTCGACTCATATATTTGTCGCCACGAATAGAAATTTCTCAGACGTCTTGGCGGGTTTTCCTGCCTGATCCCGCATTACGGACTGAGGGCGGGTCTGCCAGCGATTTCCTGCCCACTGCTCGCCCCAATTTTCTTAGTTCTTGATGCGGAGGAGTGTGGCTCGGCGTCAAAAACAACCCGTAACCCCAAAGGAGGATGCCTATGTCTCGCCCATTATTGCGGAGGTTGATGGTGCTCATTGTCGCTGTAATTACCCTTGCGGTGCTGCTGCCCGCAGGTGGTTATTCTCAGGGAAAAGGCAACCCGAATCCCAGAATACTTCCGCCCCATGCACTCGCCCATGGCAGCACGTTGGGTGAGTGGACCGCCCGCTACTGGTCATGGATATTTGCCTTCCCCGGGAACTATAATCCCATGATAGTGGATGCCAGCATATATGAGAACCAGCCCGGATCACTTTTCTTCCTCCCGAACGCGCCTCGCACGATCAATGTCACTATTCCCCCAGGGCGGTCGCTCTTCATCCCGGTTCGTCCTCCATATGTTTCGGCTCCTGACGCCCTTATTCTCGCACAAACAATTGTGAGTAATCTGGGCTACGACCTCTCAGAACTCACGGACGAGCAGGTGATACGGATCGCAACCAATTGGCTCGCAGACCAGATAACAGGGCTATTCTGTCGCATTAACGGGGAAGACCTTGTTGATCTGGAGGCTTACAGGATTGAGACCCCGACGTTCTACTTTTACTACGGGGAGGGCTGGCCACTACCACCCGGATTGAAAGGACCATCTGTTTCAGCTGGATACGCCCTGATCTTAGCTCCTCTGCCTCCCGGGGAATACGTCCTTGAGTGGGGGGCCACGGGGCCGGTTGGCATCCCTTACCCACGTAAAACGGTCTGCAACCTGACCGTACGATAGACACAGTTTGACCCTCGCAAGCGGAAATGAGGACGTTCTACCCATATCTCGTTTTGCCCGATCTTCAGGGCTGAATAAGGGCCACTACGACGATATATGGGCTGGCGTCCCCATTTTCTCGTTCCGGATCCATTGTTATTGTCCCCGCTCCGGTTCCGTCAGCAGCCAGAACTCCGCCTGGCGTTTGGTGTGGGCAAGCTGTTCGGTGTCATGGTTGAATACATCAGGTAGGGTCTTGATCGAGGCATGTCGGAGAGATCCGCACCACTGGCGCGATAGAGATCTCCTCCTTTTGCCTTTGCCGAAACTGTCTGAGCTCCGATTGTTCAAGCTGGTACTGCCAATCATGCAGGAAGCCCCCACTAGCAATGCGTGCACTTAGATTTGAAGCGAGCTGAAGTTGCGGCCATTATAATCGGCTGATACAGCCGAGGATAGCTGAATCTGTAGTATTTGTCGTGATTTCGAGGCCTCGAAATCCGGTCATTTGGCAAGAAACGGGCTTCCTGGAAGCGATCCATATCAATGTGATTTACGAGCACTTGTCGGCCGGAAGATTTGTAGATTATCAATCCACTCCATCAGACGGTGGAATCGCATCAGGTTCCTCCTCTTCGCGCAGCACATTCTCGGGATCGACGATAACGAGTCTTTCACACCCGGCGAGTTGCACCTTGAGCCTGATGCGCTGACGGCAGACCCGCATGATCACCCCGGGGATTTTCTGCACCCGCCACCCGCTCAGGATCGAGCGGCCCGGGGATCGGAGCCAGATTACGCGATCGCCTGCTTTCATGCCGCGTCTCCCATAGGGTCAAAGGTGTTTTCCTCGGCGCCGGGGCACCACTCTTCCCGCATCCGGGCCAGGTACTGCGTGAAGATCGGCTGCTCCGCATCCTCCCTGAGCTCGGTGGCGATCTCTTGAAGCTCTCCCGGCATCGGGAACCGCCGCGAGCGTTCCAGCGATTTCAGGTGCCTCCTGGTCGTCGCTTCGGACGATCCGATACTGTAGGCGGCCGCGAGATTTTCGGACCAAGTCACCGGATCCATCTTCATCGCTCCTCGCTGTTTGTCTCCGTTCAGAGTTCAATGACCTTGCACATGTCGTCGAGCCGGCGGACGATCGCCGGGTGCATGCGTTCACGTTCAACCAGGTCCTGCATCGAGTGATTGCTGGTGACCGTCAATCCATGCTTCTGCCTGTAGAGGCTGTCCACGAGGTCAAACAGCACTTCAGTCTTGAAATCCGTGAGCTTCAGTTTGTCGACATCGTCCCAGAACAAGTGGTAGGCCTCCCGCCTGGAAGCAGCCGCGACCACCGGCGAGACGAAATCCTCGTCGAACTCGGCGCGCCTGAGCTCTTCCAGCAGTTCACGCGTGGTGCGGACGTGGCAGCGGATCCCGCCATCCTCCACCATCCGCCGGTACTGCGCATACAGGAGATGCGTCTTGCCGCTGCCGTACGATCCCGTCAGATACCAGTTGGCGGCAAATCCCTCACGGATCAGCGAGAGCGCTCTTTCCTGCCGCGGGTTCTTGGGTCTGTAGGATTCGAATGAGCTTTCCTTGAATCGTTCCGGAATGATCGACAGGCGCTCCGCCCGTCTTTTTGCCAGCGTGCATTCGCACACGGCCGACACCGAACCTTTCGGAGTTTTCTTGCTGATCCAGCCGCTGTCCTGGCAGACAGGGCAGGCGTAGACGTACTCATGGTCACTGTCGGGGACGGTACATGAGATCGCCGCGGCTCGTCCGCCGGGTTGAAGTTCCTCCCGGTTCACAGTCGGGATCCTGCTGATATGTTCCATCACTGCCTCCGTTTCCGTTTTGTGAAGCCGCTGCGGGGCCGTCGTACTTGCCCTCGATCACGGCGTAGACGTTCAGGTGGTTGGCAATAAACCAGTCGAAGCTCGCCCGCCATCCGCGCGCTCCCTCCCCGCGAAGGAAGGGCGTTTGCTGAGCCTTTTTGACTGCCGCACTGAAGTCTTCGAGGTATTGTTCAAGGCATCCGTCGCGGACGGCCTGGTCAATCCTTGACCGGCACTTCTTCAGCCTTTCGGAAGTAAGTGCCTTCACCTCGGGCAGCGCCTGGTTGTTTTGCCGGTAGATTTCGAGAAGAATATTTGGGGACACACTCGCGCCGTCGTCAGACGGCATGTGTGTGTCTTTTCTTTCTACTTCTTTAAAACCTTCTTTTACTACTTCTTTTATTTTGTACCGCCCGCCGTACCGCTTCCCGTATCGGTCGGCGTACCGCGCTTGGTTGTAAGTCTCGTAATTAGAGACAATAAAGTGTCCCGCTTCCTGTACCGCGGGGCGTACCGTTTCGCGTACCACCCGCGAAATCATTGAATTCTCGATGAGAAGATCCAGAAAGCGCTGGGCCATCCCATGGCTCCAGCCGAGACACCTGGCGAGATAGCGGACGCTGACAACGAACTCGCCGCGTTTAAGGCCGGCGGACTCATCGTCCTTCCCGGCCGCGAGGAAATTGGTGATGTAGAGCCAGGCTTCCAGCCGGCAGGACTTTTTCCCCGGCTCGCACAGCAGCGGATTGGCCCAGATTTTTCTCCAGAGCAGGGTGTAGCCGCGGTTCATCTTCACGCTCCGAAATGGGACCGATTCGGCACGATAGTCGCTCCACCGGGAGACTATCCGCGGCATTCGCGATTCGTGCGTTTTCGGTCAGATTTTCGGAGGGATTCCGCGAAGAATTTTTTCGGAATAAGGACAAAACAAGGACAACTGGGCCTTTTTTGCCTGTTTTGCGGTGGGGGTTGAAGAGGTCTAAGTTGTTGATTCTATGGTGCCGGGGATGGGGGTCGAACCCACACGCTCCGTTCGGAGCCCAGGATTTTAAGGTCTCGGGGGCAATTTTCGAATAGTCACAGAATCGGAGAATCCGCTTCGGTTTGCAACAACTTACGGGCTTCATCAGCTTTTCCAATTCTCGATTTTTTGCAGTGTTCCGAAATGCATTTGGGCACAACTTGGGCACAACACCCTAACCATCCTTTTTAGCGATTGATGCCACCTTCGCCCCCTCCGCCCGCATCGCCTCCCTGAACTCGGCCAGGCGTTTCACCCCGTCGACCAGGTCGTGAGGAGCGACGATCGCGTAACGTCGGTAGATGCTCTCCGTCTTATGCCCGACGAGCTTCATCGCCACCGATCGCGGCACCCCGGAGCGCTCGAGGTTTCGCACGGCCGTGCGGCGGAAATCATGCGGAATGCGATTGGCGATCCCGGAGGCCTCGATCGCCTCGCGCCAGGCGTCCCGGATGTCGGCGATCCTTCTCCCCGAGCGATGAAATACCCACGGGATGATCACGTTCCTTTCGCGCTGCACCCGGTCGGTGCACGCGCGCTGCGTGCGGAGGATCTCTTCGACCTCCGGCAGGATTCCAAACGGAAAGGTCCTCCCCTCCCCCGACTTCGTTTTTCCCGGCTCGAGCCGGACCTCTCCGACATGAAAGTCAACCTGGTTCCACTGTAGCGAAAAGATCTCGCTCTTCAGCCGCCACCCGGTCAGGTAGGCGAAATGGATCGCCGGCTTTATGTCCGGATCCATCACCTGCATGATCCTAACGAAATCCGACTCCTCGAAAAACCCGGTGCGCGCGTTTGCCACGTGCAGGACCGGAAAGCGCGGCGCCTTCCCGAGGATGTCTTCAGCCAGGCGAAACATGCGCTTGAGCGCCGAGAGTTCGTAACGGACGGTGGCGTTGGCGGCCTTTTCCACCTCGAGACGATAACTGACATACTCATCGATGCGGACGCTGTTGATATCGGCTGCCCGGCTGGATCCGAAATAGTTTTGCAGATGGTTGATGCCGTCCTCGAGGCGATCGAGGCTCTTACGTTTGTTGCGGGTGTAGTCGCGCGTCGCGAACTGGGCCAGGGTGGCGAATTTCATCTTCTCCCCCTGTCCCACCAGCATTTTGCCGGACATCGACATTTCGAGCTGCTTTTTTAGAAACTGGATTGCCTTCCCGCGATTTTCCGTCCCGGAGGCTTTCCGGATTTTGCGGCCGTTATGGTAGAACATGATCCACCACGTCTTCGATTTCACCCACTTCTTTTTTCGGTTTTTGTGACGGCGGCGATAGATGGTGCCCATGCCGCGAAGTAATTTCTGGGTCATGGTGTTTATCCTCCCTGGCCGCATATTACGTCAGACCTTTCTCCGGTCGCGCCAGAAAACGAGACCCTTGCGCGAAAAACGCAGGCATTTGCGTGACAGCCGGCGGGCAAAGGGGAGGGTTTTAGCGTGGCGGTAGAGCCAGTCCACGTCGACTCCGAGCTCCCGCGCGGCTTCCTTCGTGGTGAGCATCTCGTCCCCCTCTTCGGGCTTTACCGCCGCGGCGGGCGCCTCTTTTCCCATCATCATCAGACGCGCCGCGAGCTGCCCCTGGAGCGCAGCCAGGCGCGCGAGCGCCGGCGGGATGTCTTCAAGCGCCAGTTCCCCGGCTTCCGGCAGATTCATTTCCATGCATCAGCTCTTTCTGAAATCCCTCGCGCGAGGGCATGAACTCCAGTGCGGTTCCATCGTCCCGGGATTTAGCGGAATATGCTTTCCCTTCGGAGTGAGCCAAAACTCGATACGTGCATTGCATCCCCGGCACTTGGTCTTGGCTTCGAAGGTGTATCCCCGGGCAACCAGATCGGTGTCAGTTCTTGGGAATGACATCATTCACCTCTTGAATTCTTTCACATTGCTTTCTTCCCCGGCCGCCGGAGGGAGTGAGAGCCTGCCAGTGGACGTCAGCCGCTCATACAGCGTTTGACCTGGTCCCGTCTGCACGTATGGGAGAAAAACTTCGGATGCTTCCACCATGCCACAGTCGATCATGGCGAGCTGCGCCTGAATCCATCGAAGGAGTTGCCGCCAGGCGACACGCTCCGACTGCTCTTTGTCTGCCTCCTCATGGCGATATCGATTCCTTGGGGCTCGTCCAGATTGAATATATTTGAAAACCGGATCAATCCTGGCCGGCAGGGAAAATGGAACCTGCTCCCCTTTTATTTCGAGCTTGAAGGACAGCCCCCTTATTTTCCGGTCCTTCGTATATTCGGTCAGAACCGCGCTTGCCCCAGCCGAAGCCAGGTACATGGATATTTCCTGTGCTGTCCGTTCTGGGGAAATCCGTGTTGTCTGCATATATAGGCTCAATTCACATCTCCCTTCGTTTCTTTATCCACTCGACGTAAAGGAACGCCCTGGTCGTCGGGAACAAGCAGAGACTTACCTGCGCCAGAAAGTAACGCCATAATTGCGACCATTGCAGACCCATCACTCCTCTCCCCCTGCCGCCCCGCCTTCTGACTCAATCTCACCCGTGGCAATAAATTTCAGAAGTTTGCGTTCTTCTTTATCAAGTTCATCTTCGTATCGCTCCTCTGACATACGTCCTTTGTCGTAGCTATACTTACAATTCCGAGCAAGAACTATAACTGTCCTGACCTTGTGGACCGTGGAACGGGCTTTATTCAAAGCCGCTGCGTACAGATTCTCGTCTGGATCTCTCATTTATCCCCCTTCTTTCTGCCGCCGTGGCCGGGCTTGAGTACCGGCTCTGAATTGGTCCTCATTACAGATGCTCATTGGAATGAGGATTAGATATTCAGCCTCCCAAGGCGTGTCCTTCCACGCCGCTGGCAGGCATCATTCCTGGAGGGCCGCTGCTCGTCCGCCTGGCTAAACCGGTTGGCCTTTCCGGAACTGACAGGCACGACCGACCAAAAAGAGCAGAACGGCCCGCAAAACTGGCGGCCCCGCTGGAGCAACGCACTCCTGCGGCACAAGACAACGCGGGAATTCTATTGATCGTCACAGGACCGGAATTGTCATTCCGAACCAAATCAATGAGTTGTCCGCCGCGCGGGGCCATGATCAACCTTCTATTTCGTGCAAATGAAAACAGTTAGGATGAATGTTCACATACTCCGACTTAGGCGGCAGAATCATGGCCATAGTCGCCTTGTCAGGAACAAATCTGTATCGCGCTTCCTTGATTTCATCCCAGGTCGGATAGCGGGCGGGGTGAGAAATCGACATATGCCACCTGCCTGACTCAATCCCGGCAAATACCAGGCACTGTCCCATCTGCCAAGCTTTGCAGGTCGGCACTGGGCAGTGAATTTCACGAATCGGTAACGGCATCACCCTTTGCATATCACGCGATCGCCCGATTTGATCACCACGTATCCGCGCTCGTCGATGAAACGCCCGAGGTCGCGCTCGAGCGCCACGTCGTCAATGCAGTAATTGACGAGCTTCGCCCACTCTCCGGATTGGAACCAGATTGGAGCCTGGGCGCCGCTGGCAATCTTCCCGACCCCTGGGCCCAGCGTCATGCGAACGACATCGTCGAGTTTGCAGCCTCCGGACCCGTGCGGACCGGGAGAGTCCGGATCGATTGCCATTCCCTTCCAGATCCTACGCAGCAGATCATTGGATTTGCCTTCGAGCTCAGTCACCCGCCGAGTTCTGCGTGGTAAACCCCAAATTACCGGGAAATCAAAAGACCAGGTGTTGTAACCGGTGATTCTGTCGGCCTCGAGGAGACGCCGCTTGAGAGCCTCGACATCATTTGGGCCGAAGATTCTGAAGCGATCGGTCTTATACTCGTAGACAACAGCGACGGCCACTCCCATCTTGTCAGTGTCGTCCCAGGTCAGACCGTCCTGTCCGACGCCTTTCTGTATTTCGACGTCCACCACAACTTCATCGATCATGCTTCTCTCCCCGTTAAATGCCAATTGCGCCCGAAGTCGCGCGCGATCCCTCGTGAGTCTTTCGTTCTCCTGCTCTACTTTCCGTACGTATTCGGAGACGTTCGGCAGCCTGAGCATCGCCTCGACGACGCTTTCCCTCATTTCCTGCAAAATAAATTCGGTGTTAGACCGGGAGTCCGTCATCCTTTACTTCCTCGGCTGATCCTGACAAAGAAAACTGTAGTTGCGGATACTGGTTTCTAATCTGATCCAGCCTGGACTGAGCCCGCCCGAGCTGCTCCTGCAGCGTGGTCATTTCCCGCTGTCGCTCGGTCAGTTGATACAGGTTGTCGATCGACTGCAGCATTGCCTGTTTGTGATCTTCGACGATCTGCTCAGCCGAGGCCAAAAGATCCTTTACTACCTTGTGCGGATCGTCGCCTTCCTCGATCGTCGCCCTCAGTTCGACGTGCGGCCGCAGGTTACTGTAGGACTCATGCGGGTGGTTAAAGGTCCGCCCCGCCGACACCTTGACTTCAGTGATTTTCATAGGGTTTTCTCCAATTGAGGTTCTTCCGCAATCATGATCTCTTCTTCGCAGCTCGTACAAACGTTGCGCTTCAGATTGTAAAAGTGTTGGCTCCAGATAGATCCTGTCGAGCGAAGGTCTTTTGTTGTGGCCTGGCATCGCTCGCACATCTTTCCACCCTTAGGTCGTTTGGCCTTATTGACCGATCTTTTTGAGTCGGGTTTAGACTGCTTTGTTTGGGTTTGGCCTGATTTAGTCGGCTTTGCTCCGGATTTGACGGCCTTCTTCGTCTTTTTCTCGGCGATACCGGCATCCACCGAATTTTCAATCGCCGCTACGTTCACCCCGTAGCGCTCTGAGATTTCCGAAAGATGCTTTGGCTTACCGATGATCTCCCACGTTCCAATCAGCAATTCCCCAGCGACGGAGAATTCGATCAGCAACCGCATGAGGTCCTGAATTGGGAGCAGCGGGATCTGCTTCGATATCGCTGTGCTCCAGTCCGGGTTGCCATACTGATGCTTCGTTGCCTGCCACTCATGGCTCTGACAAATGAGTTTTTGCTTGTCCTGTGTCATCTCATTCAGGAAGCCATACGCGATGAGGTTCCAATCCTCCCTGGAGAGATCAAGGGGAAGTAGGGGCACTCGGCGGAGCACATCGGCGAGAGTCTGCCGCCGGATCTCCATTTCGCGTTTTCGCTTTGCGTCGGCGGCCTTTTGCCTGGCCAGCTCTGCCGGCGGGGTGGCATAGATGGACCTGCGGCCATGTGTCTTACACCCAGGATCCCGGCAGATGTCGATCACTTGGCCCCGATCAACATGCCCGTGCACGACGATCGCCTTTTCCGCGTGTTCGCATCGATCTTTCTTTTTTTCGATTATCGAATACTTATCGCCGGGAAGTAATTTCTTCTCTTCTTTTGAGCGAAGGTTGTAGGAGTAGTCCCTGGTGACCTCAACGACCTTCGTCCCTCCGGATTCGAGCTCGTATTTCTTCAGACCGGCGTGACAGTTCAGCTTCAATTCGTAGCATTCCGGATCCGTGCAGGTGTCCTTTTTGGCCACGTCCGGGAAAAGCTGGGGAGCAAATCCTGTGCGCTTGGGGCAGGTAATGCAGGGCACCGCCACCCCCCAGGACGTGAGATCTTTCGCGGGCCCCAGCCATATCCTGTCTTCCGTTTTGCTGAACGGCGCCGTGTTCAGGTCCAGGTGTATAGTGTGCTGGATCCATCGGTTCAGCTCCCGTACGGGAACGGCCGGGGCCATCCCGTCGCCATCTCGCTCATAAGATTCAAACGAGGCCGAGAGCGCCCTTTCCTGGTCCTTCGGCTGCAGTCTGGCTATCAGGATCGCGTGACCGGCTGTGATTCGATCCTCCAGGAACGCATCCTGGGCCGGTCGGATCAACTCCGCCAGCTTCAGGCGCTGGTAGATGTAGGATTCGCTTTTCGCCGTCTTCGCCGCGATCGCCGCCACGTCATAGCCCGGGCGGGTGAGCAGCGATTGATAGCCGAGCGCTTCTTCCAGGGGATGGACGTCCTCCCTCATCAGGTTTTCAATCACCTGGAGCTCGAGCATTTCCCCATCCTCGAGTTCCTTGATCCGGATAGGGAGATCCTCGAGGCCTGCGGCTTTGGCAGCCCGATATCTGCGGGCCCCCGCGACGATTTCAAACTTCGGCCGTTTATCCTCCGGCGTCCCGTTTTCAATCGGGCGAACCAGCAGCGGAACCAGGACTCCGTGTTTGCGTACGGAATCCGTCAACTCCTCCATGCCCTTTTCCGAGAAGCGCCGACGGGGATTAGTTTCCGATTCCTGAATCAGGCTGAGGGGGACAATCTGAAATTCCTTCATTGGCGCCACCTATGCGGATTGGTAGTTGTGCACAACCCTCATGTGCGAAGCCAATCTCTCGGGAGAGGTTGCCGCCGCATGACAGAGTATGCAGTTGAGATCCGAATCAACGGGATCCGGCGCCGCAGACGGACTCGGCAGCTTCCCCGCTTTGGCTTTGCCCCGCTTTTTCAAATATGCGGCCTTTATGCGCAATTTCTTGCACCCCCTGCAAGTCCCTTCATGCCCATCGGCACAGGTTTTGTTCTTGCCGTATTCAGCCAGGGGCAGATCTTTGTGGCATATGTTGCAGGGTTTGTGAGTGCGGGTTTTCGGGTCCTCAAAATTCACGCGCCTCACTTTTTTGATCCTGCCTGCGACTCTCATCGCGGCAGCCGGCGGGCATATCGTTACTTCAACCGGAGCAGGATCCGATTGCAGCTCCTGCAATGATTGAATGGCCTTCGATACCGGGCACGCGCCGCACTTTTCTTCCCGTATCACCTAAATGACGCTCTTAATATCCATGATTTCCTCTGAAAGATTGGATCGCCCGCGGCCCCCCGCAACGCCTCTGCCTCACCTGGGAACCGGCATCCCGACAATGAAAGATATGTGCCGGCGCACAATGCCCCGCGGGCGAAGGCTTTTATGCGATGATGGGAATAGAAAGATCGTGATCCTCGAGATACTCCCGGATGTCTTCAATGCTGTCCAATTTCCACTTCCCGCCATCCGCCTCGAAGAGGGCACACTCGGGTTTACCTTTGCTGGGCCGGACGCGCAGAATGAATGGGCTGCGGGGTTGGGGAAGTTCCCGGAATGTCCGGAATGGATTGAGCTCCACGGGATTGGGGACTGCGACGTCCTTTACCATGACCAGGCCGGCGGACGCCTTTACTGTCTGAGTCACACCGTCATCTGAAAATTGGCTGATATTTTCGTCGGTAATCGTGCCGACAACCTTCAAGATTTCCGCGCGTGCCGGCGTATCCAGGAAAAGCGTTTGCAGGGCGACGATGAAGGATTCATGATCGTAATAAGTGCCGAAATTGAAACCCTTGCCAATAAGTTCCTCGAAAGCGGCGACGATGTAACAATCCCTCTGTTCGCACTCACCGTAGATCGAGGAAACCAGCCTGACTTCCTTGTGGCTCACCACCTGGATCAGCACTGAAAGATATTCCCTGCAGAAATCTTTGGATTTGATGTAGTGGACGAATCCCGTCAGGGTGGAAACGCGCAGTGCTTCCGGCTGCGGTTTTTCATCGCAAGGCAAACTGAAGACCGGCCGGGTTACAAATTCTTTGCCTTCGCCTGCGGTGAGGATCCTCGTGTTTACGGCTTCCTGAAGCTGCTCAATTGTCTTATCGCTAATTGCCATTCCTTACCTCCCCGGTCTTGAAGTCGACTTCTGTGGGTTTTGCGACCTTGTCGAACAGTTGGCCCTGCTGCGGATTGTTTTCCACCGCGAAGCAACGGCCGCCCTTTTTGCCGAAATAGAAGACGGATCCCAGCCCCTTGATTGCACCGGTCTTGCTGGTGATCGAGATCGATACGGCTCCCATGCGCCTGGCATCGTCGGGCTTGATCTTTACTTTCAGACAGACCTCGCGCGGGGCTTTGGCGTCCGTGTTGGGGTCCAGGATGTTCTCGACCACCATCTGAAGCTCGGAATCGAACAGTTCCGCGGCTCCCCCGCCGGCCAGGCTGAACAATGTCACCATTTCTTCGCTCATGATTGCTGCCCTATCCGAGGCGTCAGTTGCCTCATGTGTTTTAATTTCTGGTGTTCGGAGAAGGTTGTGTAAATGTTGGTTCCGCAGTCCTCACAGAAACCAACCGCGGACCTTTCGCCCGATCTTTCCCGACCTGAAACGATGGTTTCTTCAGTCCAAATGCGAATCGTGGTCGTCTGCGGTTTGCCGCGCTCCTGGGTGACGTGCGGGATCAGATGTTCGGGATCGTCATCGAACAGCAGCCCCCAGGTGACGATCGCATCGAAGATGGGTTTGCAGCTCGCGACCAGGTTGTCATCATCCATCAGACGCGTCCTCACCTGGTGGATCGAGACGTGCTTCTTTGAGATGGCGTCAGGGTATGAGGGGCTTTGAATGTGACTGCGAATCTCGAGTTTCCACAGGCGATTGTATTTCGTCCGCTCGCTGTGATGCATTCTCAGGAGTCCCTTCGGACCATTTGGACCGACCGGAACCCGGTGAATGTGCATGACGTGATCGTATGTCACACTTCCCTCTTTTATGGCGTGGCCCCGGTTTGGCGAAGGGTAGTTATTGGGATGGATGGCTCAATCTCCCAACGCCGGCGATGACCACCATGGCTCCCGGGGCCACGGTTAAAATTAATTAGTGATCAGCCACACCAGGCCCAGGGCGGACAGGGATGAGACCAGCCCGGTGCAAAACCCCGGCCAGAAACCGCGCATTCGAATCCTGTTGTTGATTCTCTGCTTTGCGTAATCATTGACCATGTCATTCCCCGATCTGATTGAGTTCACTGCGCAGCCCTGCGAAGCAAATTCTGGAAATCTGCATTTCCCGGCAGGCCAGTTTTTCGAACAGCTCCCCGCAGAGCTGCGCAAGCCTTGATGTCGTGAGGGTCTTCCGACGACTGCCAAAGTTCTGTCCATGGAGTTAAGCGGCATCTTTGGTTTCAGTTTTTTCGGTGTAGAGGGCTTCGTTAATGAGCCGATGCATCTCGGTATAATTTTCCCGTGCTTCCGCTTCAGCGATCCGCCGGGCAAAACCATAAGCACGGGCAGCACCGAGGGACGGGTTTCCATCGAGAATCGCCCGTCGAAAATCCTCGATTGCCCGAAACCTTTCGCAGTTACATTCGAAACCACCGTATGCCCTCATTTTCTTACCTCCACGCATCCCGCCACCAGCAAAGCGGTGATAAGCATCCCGAGCAGCGCGCATGCCAGGTAAACCAGACAGCAGCGGATGCTCTTCTGTACTTCTCTGAGTTGTTCGACCGGCGACGGCATCATTGAATTCCTCGCTTTTTGTGATTCATGCCGCGGCCTCTTCCCTGTCAATAATCCGCGCCAGGCTCAATACCGATCTGCTCCCGCAGACTGAGCAGTTTTGCTCGCTCGCCGTGATCTGTTCGCAGTCCAGGCACAGGATCGCCCTGGAAAGCGGAACGCTGTCAATGCGTTCTTCGGGATCCATGGTTATCTCCATCCCCAGATAAGAGACGCAACAATGCCCAGAGCGCAAACGAAGTAAAGAATCCGACTAATCGCTACGCCATCGACTTTCATGCTGTCCTCCAGGTAACGGCCAGGCGGCCGGTTTTCAGACAGATTTTCTTGCCCGGGTTTTCGATTAAACCGTCCACACGCAAATCCGGCAGCCGGCGGGCTAGCATGTATCGATCCATCCCGGTGATCACGGCCAACTCGGCGCTGGTGCGGTCCGGAAAGCGTTTCACCGCCAGGTAGACATCGCGCTTCTGGCAATCCCGGGCGCCGCTGTCCTCGAGCTCGCGGGCCGCCATGGCCGATGTGACAGGATCCTTGGATCCGACGATCGGTGCCTTATTTTCGAATCCGAATGTACTTTGCATTGCATTCCCCCACCGGCATCAGGCTGTTTTCTCCGTGCCAACCTGGGCGCACAATGTCATACGCTGCTTTCCTTGATCACGAATCCCGGCCCGGATTAACCTGCGTGCGATGAAGCCAGCGGGCAGTTCGAATCGAGAGGCAATCGCATCCAGGTCGTGCTTTTCGCTCTCCGTGACCCGGATTGTGATGATCGCCGTCTTCTTTTCGTATTTCGGAGGCATTTCTTCTCCTTGCCGCCTATGAAACCGATTCGTTTAACAGCTCTGGAATGGCCTGAGTGAGCTTGTGAATGGTTCTTTCGTTTGGGCTGACCAGTCCCTTTTCGATCCGGTAAATCGTGGAAGCAGTCAAACCGGACAGGCTCGCGATTTGGTCGTATGTCAGGTCCCGATCAAGCCTGATGCTCCTTAATCGGGTGGTAATTTGCGTGTTTTGCGTTTGTTTTTGATTTAGCGTTCTTTCCATATTCAGGAAAGATATTCAGATTATCTTTCCGTGTCAAGGAAATTATGCAAACGATGGAAAATATTTCTTTCCTGGGGAAAAATTCAGCATTAGCTTGTTGTGCTATGAGGCTTTCGGATTTCCTCAAGGAGAAACTTCAGGGCAGGGGAACGCAGGCATCCTTCGCGCGTTCTACGAAAATATCGGATGGGACGGTCAGCAAGTGGGCAAAGGGAGAGATTGAACGGGCTCCTAACTTCGAAAATTGCCTCCGAATTGCAGCTTATTTTAAAGTTGAGCCCGTCCATATTTTTGAAATGGCAGACCGGCCAGATTATCTAGTTTTATTTAGGACCTTCTTTCCCGAGAGCAAAAAGAGAGTAGGGGAAATTACAGCACCCTTAGACCCCTATCAGCAACTCTGGCCCGGCTGCCAAAACCCCTTACACCCTAAGTATCATGAAAGGCTTGAGGGCATTCTACACAGCAATGCGATAGATGAGGACGGAACGCCCATCTATAGCGGGATCGTTGTGAATATAAATAGCCATTACGAAGCGACGATCAGACGATCACCACCAAATCGAGAAGCCCCAAAAGAGCACTTGAGGCCAGAAGATAATGAGAAAGAAGTCGTCGAAAGGGCAATATTAGAGCAGGCTGCCGCTGCTCGGGCATCTCGGCCCAAACTCCGCAATCCCGGCAAAAAATAATGCTGTCTCGGCGTTCAAAGATATGGTCCAACGGCTTGCACCTTATTTTGACCGGCCTGCCCGCAGCATAGAGCAGTCCATCAACCTTCCGGCCCCAGAACTCCATCCAGCGCAGGCTTCCATCCTTGCACTTCACGCGGGGAATGGCTTTGTAGTATTCGATTCCCAATTCCGTGACATAGAACGATGGCGCCGTTTTGTCGTCCATTACGAATTCGGATCTCGGGTGCCCAATTACCTCCTCCGGCGACCATCCCAGGACGTCAATCATGGAAGGCGAGGCGTACCGGCAGATGAAATTATCGTCAATGACGAGGAAAACATCAGGCACGTTTTTAGCCAACTTGAGCAGGTGGGCAGTTTCAGACATTGGGGGTCTCCGCCTATCAGAATGGGAATACCCTAATCTAACAGCCCACGCACGATCAAATTTATTATTTTGATTTAATTCGAGACTTTTGACCTGCGATGTCACGGTGAAAGCGCCTCGAAAAAAAGTAAAATGGGTAAGCTGATCCAGATGCGAACAATTGCCAAGCTCTTTTCTGCGATCTTGTCAATAGTCGGTCTCTTCTACCTTAGTTTATGGATGGGTACTCCGGACCGTCCTGCCAGTACTCTCAAAAGCGCAGGTCAAAACGTCGAGGCACCCAATGTTGAAAACCTCAAACTAAATACAAAATACGTCAGTCAGATCCATGAAGGTGCTGGATGGTTGACGACAAAGATGCGTAGGCTTCCCGTCGCACGTGGATTGTCGGATATCGGAGAATGTGTTCGCGCAATTCAAGATAAAGATACTCTTTCTATGGGTCAACTCATAGATGGCGGTCGAGTCAAAATGTATCCTGGCGGATCGAAGGTCGACGTCATCACAGTTGATGGCAGGATATGCCTAATCATGCTCAAGGATGGAACATCGGGATACGTTACGGACAAAATGATCGAGCAATAGATATTCCGATTATCGGTAAGCTAAAGAAACAAGTGGAGACTTAAATGTCAATTCCTTCAAAAATAGCAGATCGCCTCACAGTGGGATTAAAGCGCCTTTCACCCATAATTTTGCAGCAAAAAGCCCGCGATGTTTCCGAGGCTGACACGGTAACATTGGTCAAAGATCTTCTTGCCGATGTTTTGGGATACGACAAGTATTCCGATCTCACGAGCGAATATGCCATCCGCGGAACTTATTGCGATTTGGCGGTTAAAATTGAAAACAAGCTGGTTCTTTTGGTCGAAGTCAAAGCCATAGGCATTGAACTTGACGACCGGCATGTTAAGCAGGCCATAGATTATGCCTCAAATCAGGGAGTTGAGTGGGTTATTCTCACGAACGCCGAAAATTGGCGGCTTTACCATGTCATCTTCGGAAAACCAATTGATAAACGCCTTGTTGCCGAATTGGGAATAACCGGATTGGACCTCAAGCGCGAGGAAAACGCAGAGAAGCTTTACCTTTTCACCAAAGAAGGATTCCGTAAAGGTGCTCATATCGCGCTCAGAGACAGACAGGACGCAACCAGCAGATTTATGATTGCCGCGCTTTTAATCAACAACGACAGCGTTATTTCCGCCATCCGACGGGAGTTGCGGCGTGTTGTTGACGTACTCGTCTCCGATGAAGAAATTGTATGCGTTCTGAAAAGTGAGGTGATAAAGAGAGATGTGATGGAGGGCCGGCCGGCTGAAGATGCCATCCGCCGTGTTTCCAAAAAAAACGACAGGCCGTTGAGAACGGCGAGGACTCAGGATTTACCTGAAAAGGCCACTCCAGAGTCTCCTGCTGATTCTGCGCCCGCCCCGGAAAACATAGAACCTAATACTGAGAATTGAGTTTTCCCTCCACCCAAGCCTAAAAGGTGGATCATGAAAAAATGCCTCCGATGCGCCGAACTCATCCAGGACGAAGCGTCCCTCTGCAGATTCTGTGGTAAGAAACAAACTCCCAGCCAGATTCCCAAATTAATCGGAATTCTACTTGCCTGCATGGCTCTCGGATTCTTCCTGATCGTCCTGCTCGGATACATTGCAGCATTTAACAGCAAAAGCGGGACGAGTGGAGCGAGCCCCGAATTTTCCGCTTATTATTATTCTAAGGAGTTCGTGAAAAAGAGGATCAGAACTCCGAGCGAGGCGGATTTTCCGAACAGCGGAGATCCGGAGGTTACCATCAAGAAACTCTCCGAGGGGCAATACTACGTGAAGGGTTGGTTTGAGGCTCCGAATGCTTTTGGCCAAAAAGTCCGATCCCGATATAGCTGCATCATCACGGAGCAAGGCAATAAAGTCTCCTGCGCCGGAATGAACATCGACTGAACTCCCGGGTGAGCCCGGAGGCCACCACGGATCCGGGCTCTTGATCTGAATGAAACAGAGGAATCGATGAAGAATCCCTCCGAAGCCGATCTGGTAATCGAGGCCTCAATTATGGCCCTGCGTGGGTGCCACGCGAACCTGGAAGAGTGCGCTTCGACCATCCGGAAGCTCGCACAAGCCAGAGGAGCTCCTGTCAACCGGGAAGAGCTCCTGAAGGAACTCGACGCACTGGACGTGATAGCCGGGGTCATGAAAATTGCGATCGCTGCCATGGAACCGCCCGCGGCCACACCGGCAAATGAAGTTCTTACGTTATGACACACTCAGATCCGTTTTATAGTTCAAAGCGATGTATTGGCCGGGCAAAAACCCACATCAGAGATCTTGACAGAAAAATCGGATTTTTCCTCCAACAAGAACCATGCGCCGTTGTCGTCGAGACTGATGCGGATGGAGTCGATCAACTGCACAAACTCAAGCTCACCAAATCCCTTCCTGATGTCATGGAAGATATAGCTTCTGATGCGATAGCACAACTCAGAGCATCGCTTGATCAGGCTACTTACGCGACTGTCGCCGCTGGCGGAAAACCAGACGCCAAAAACACTTACTTTCCCATTGCCGACGATGTTTCGAAGCTTGAGAACGTCATCAAAGGATGGTGCAAAGATATTCCTAAAGAAATTGTTGATGTTATGCGGACGTTCAAGCCATACAAAGGAGGGAACAATCTTCTTTGGGCATTGAACAGGATATGCAACATTAATAAGCACAAACTGCTTGTTCCAATAGGATTTGCTGTTGGGGCTGTGCGATATAGAAACATGACGATTAGCGGACCCGCTTCCATTCCCAGTCCTCGGTGGGATAGAAGCAAAAACGAGATGATATTTGCGAGGATTGGACCCAAAGGACAAATCCAATACAAGGTAGATTTTTCCGTCAACGTAGCGTTTGACGAAATCGAAATTGTTGGTGGACAGCCAGCGGTTCCAATTCTCAAGCAAATGGCCAGCATGGTTGATGGCATCATTGGCACTATTGAAGCGGAAGCGCTCCGAATAGGTCTTTTGAAATAAACCCCTGACGATTCTTCTTAATTTTGAAAATGACCCACTACCAAATCTCGCCCTCTGTAATGCCCCAGGATCAACGATCTCCGGAGGAGACAGGTTGGTATACCCCTACTGTTTTGGCTTTCTGGCTATCTGGAGGCAGGTGGAATCAGGTTAATTTCTTGAGGCGCGGCTTATCGAGCTTCTTCATTTTCTATTTAGGCGGCAGCGTCTTCTTAGAAATCCCCGCCGTATTGCGCCCTTATACCACCAGGAAATTCGCCGGCACGACCTGGCGATTTATGACCGGATATCCTTCGGCATCGGTTTCGGAACCGTTGGCCTGAAATACGAGCACGATCGGGAATTCGGAAAAGGACTTTTCCGACCGGTAATAAAAAAACATCCTCAGGCTATAAATCCCGTCCTTGACGGTCTGAGTCATGCAGTTGAACGGCTGCAACTGGAGATCCTTGGCATCGGGAAAATCCCTGAAGCCGGAAAGGCGCAGGCTGGAGCCTCCCGATTCTGCCATCCAGTCCAGATTCAGCATGTAAGTGGTAGGCGTGATCCTGGTGATGAGTCCGTTGAATTTTGGAACGGATATTATTTCCATTTGACCCCCTTACTATCCTCTGTTTAGAGCGACACTTCCGTCAGATCGTCGACCCAGTAAACCCTCGAATGCCGGCAGAGCATGGCGATCCATGCGGCGTCTGCCTTTGATACGTCACTCGTGAGAGATGAGAGCTGCTCCCGGGCGATGGCAACGTCACCCAAGAAGCCGAGCTTCTCAGCCGCCGGGATATTCCGATGATTCAGAACCTCCCAGTTTTTCATCATCATCAAAACTCCGCCCCCGCCGGCGCTCACCCAGGTGCCCAGGCAGCAGATCCGCATGGATTCTGCCGTCGGTGGAAAAGTGCTGTGCAGGATGGATTTGAACGGTTCCGGTACTTCGGTTTCGTCTGCCATGCTTTCTCCTATTTCTGCGGTTCCGCGTAAGCGGCCGCAATCAGTGCCAGGGTTTCCGCATTTCGTTGCGGTGTGTCTTTAAGAATGATCCCTATGGCTATTGCCGGATTGCCGTTGGCATCCTTGTGGAGGAAAAAGGGAACGATTGGAACGGCAAGTTCGGTCGCCAATTTAATGATTGCCAGAACGGTTACGGGGTCCATTAGCTCACCTCCAGAATGACCTGGAACGCGGCAACGGCAGCAGACACCGCCTCGAGGTAGGCTTGCGCCATGGCCCGCGTTGCTGGATTCTTGATTCCAAGCAGCCCCGAGTCTATAGACGCCTTTATCTCTGCAAGGACCGGCCGTATGGCCGTCAAAACCTTCGCGGCATCGGTAGTGCCGTCCAGCGCCTTGACGACCGCCACGCCTCGATTATCAGCCTCTACAACCTTTGCAAACACCCCAAGGATCTCCCGTCGCTCCGCGGTGTTGTTGGGCATGACGGTGAGAACATATTTGACTCCGGAATTGCAGCCGATGGAAATGGCCTCCAGGCTGACGGCCGATGCGTGCAGGATGTTGGAAGCACTTGGCGGTTTGCAGGAAGCCAGCAAAAGCAGAAGCAATATGGGGGTGAGCCTTCGCATGGTATCACTCCTTGGGTTTGACTGTTGTAGTGCTGGTCACGGATTGATTCGAATCCGTGGTTGGATTTTGATGGGTAATGCCTCGGAGCAAGGCGCCTACAAGGCCGGATATAAATCCGCCGAATAACTGAATATATTCCTTGTCGGATCCCCAGTGGATGAGCATGACGGTGATCCCGGCAAAAGACATGGCCATGGCGCATAGAACGATTTTCTCATCGAGCAACCATTCCCAAATGTTTCGCATGGCGTCACCTCACCTTGTAGAATTTGAGCCTGCCTATCTGAGTCACGAAACAGAGGTCGCTCGCCCATTTCGGCGGCTCAATGGAAATGTCGTGATAGCTGTCGGCATCGCCAACTGGATTTTTAAATTCTCCCCCGATCGCGATTTCAGCCACGTCCAGGGCCGCGAGGAATGATGGATCCCGGCTGACCGGAAACTTGATCAGTTGCGGATCTTGCGGATCGGTGATCGAACTGTACTGCCATTTCTTCGTGATCACGCCGGCCAGGTCGCTCCCCCACCATCCGGGATGAGTAACACGGTTGAGAATCGAGCAAGCAACCCCAAGCATTCCCTGAGCGCCTTCGCCGCGCGCCTCTCGCCATATGACAAGCGCAAGCAGGACGATCTCATAAATCGACCAATTTCCTTTGGATTCGCTCATTTGGATGGCTTTAGGGCATCGAATATTGCTTTATGCAGCTCTCGCACGCTGGCGTTCACTTCATCGCGCATGTCGCGGATATCATCCTGGATGCGGTCCAGGCGGCCGCCAATATCATCGATTGCCGTCGAGTGCGCCGGGCAATTCTGGTGTGGCATTGGGTCATTCGTGTGCGACTGGATCCACGCCTCCACAGTGGCGACCCTTCGTTCCAGTGCCGATGCCGATGCCTTGGCCTCAGCGGCAAGTGCTTTTAGCTGATCCCCCAAACGATCGGTGGTTCCCCGTAGTGCAAAATAGAGGCCGACACCATAGGCGATGAATATAACCAGCCCGACGACTTCTCCCCAGTGGTTTGCCAACATTTGGATCATGTGCGCTCCGCTCTGCATGTTATTGCGCCGGTCCAATAAAAAAAGGGCCCGAAATCCGGCCCCCTGCCAACTATCCGCCAATCAGGAATATTTATCCGAAAAACCTCATGAGAGTTGCCATAAAGTCCCGGATCCACGCAAACCTTTTTGGCCTGCTTGCCGGAGTTCCGAAAGTCCCGATGTAGGTTTTACGTATAACCGCCATCATGTTCCCTTTGTGCTATGCCCCGTAATTCTTCACGAAGCTCACAACGTCAAATTTGTCGTCATAGGCGTCGTACCAATAGCCGATGTAATCCTGCGCATTCGGCCGGGTCGAAGGGCGGATAAAAAGAGATCCGTCTGAGGGGAGGCGGTATTTATCCCCGAGCGTCCAACCGAGCCCTCCTGAAGCACTCTGTTTCAAAATGTGGGCCATTGGCTGCCTATGCTTGGCTCCCGTAGGATTGCCGACCACGCGAGTACTCCCGACGGAGTCCAGCAGCTGGGTAAAATAGACCCTGCGCGGTTGGGTGTCCGACAGCTTCGCGTTTATCGACAGAACAGAATCATCAGGCACGTTTATTTCGTAACCTGATTCGACGTCCGGATCACCGTCGTAAATTGGGGAAAAGGTATCGTCGTTGCTTCGGGAATATCCATTGTCAAACCAGACTACGGCCTTGATATCGGTAAGGGGCACGTCGGCCGGAACCTGGATCGGATCGCTGACGAACGCCTGGGTTGTCGTATCCCCCTTCTTCCCCCCGAGGAAGAATTCGCGCCAGAAGATTCCCGACTCTCCGAAGTAACCGCCCTCAATCCACTTCCAAAGCGGTTTCACGACCATAACGCGGAAGCTGGTGAGGTAGTCCTCACCGGTAGGAAATAAATTGAATTTCCCTTGGATGATTATTTGCCTGGCGGTGAAAGATTTAATCGTCGCCCACTGGCAGTTCTGCCTGTCCCATGCGTAACCCCCGGCAGATCCGTTCCTGACATCGAAAAGAACCAGATCTCCGACCGCCAGGGGAAACTCAAAATATTCTCCAAGCCAATCTTCTCCATCGGTGCGCGTGAGAACATTGGAGTTGGCGTCATAGGTGTGGGCGCGCGTCGAACCGTCGTAGATGATCTCGGCCGGCTCGTCACCCGCGTCAATGTCCAGAAAATCCGGATAGTCACTGACATCCTTGATCTGAAATACGACGCCGTAAATGCGCTTTCCGTGAATGATCGGTCGCGTTGCCGTGACGACGACTGCATGCGCCCCGCCAGGCGCCGCCGTTATTAACAGGTCCCAGTCCGCCGCCGGCCCGTCGGCGAGCATGTCCGGATCCTCGGTGTCGCAATAATCATGGACACGGTCCGGGTAATAGTTGCCGTCGGTCCATACCGACCAACCGGCATGGTTTCTTAACCGGAATGCAAAATACCAGCGCCCGGCGGCCGGGCTGTCGAAGTAGTACTGGCATCCGGACCAGTCGGCGAAGAGTCCTGTAACAACGAATGCCGTGGTCCCGTTATGAACCAGCGTACCGCCCTCATCCGGGGTTCGCAGGTCAACGTACCCGTTCGCGTCGGCGTTGCCGCCGGCCGGAACATAGAGCGCCCTGAACTCTCCCAGATAAATCGTGTCGTTGTGTTTTTCGGCGACACCGCCGAAGCGCAGGTGCATGCCGTCGACGAGGGAGTAGGCGTGCATAATATCCGGATATCCCAGATCGACCGGGTCTTCAATCGGCAAAGGGTCGGCTTCCACGTCGGCCGGCTTGGGCCCGACCGTCAGGTCGTACATTTCATCAACGGTGGTGGGGCCCTCAATGTCGATGGAATAATCCTTGTTCAGCTTCCAACCCTTGATCCGGAATTCCCCATAATTTGGCGTCGGAGTGCCGTTGTGTACCCCAGCAGGCATGTCACTGTGAGACATTGAGCAGATGGTGCCAGGCTTGGCATTCAAGGCCAGCACGGTCGTTTTAAACGATATTTGGCGAGCCGTCAGCCATTGTTCCGCGGTGATTCCGCCAAGCTCTTCCCGGATCCTGGTGCTGATGATCCTGGACGCCTGGCTCTTCGTGGATACTCCCGAAAGGTTGACCTGGCTCTTCAGGAAAAGCGGCGCCGTTGCTCCGCCCAGCAAAGTGGCATGGTCGATGTCGTAGACCTGGAGGGAATTGCCGGAGTAATTGAATTCACGTTCGGCGAAATTGGCGGTCAGGTGGTTGAAGATTGGCTTGATCGGGGCCAGCTGCAGGCTGCCGAAAAGTATGTTGCCCTCGGTGAATGCCTCCGAAACCGAGGAATTCGATCGGATGATGAACTCGAGCTTGCCGAAACTGGAGGTGAAATTGCCCAGGCAGTTCATCAGAACTTCCTGGATCCAGTCCCTGAGAGGCTTTTCTTCCTGGATGATCCCGCAGAACTCGAATTGGGTTTCTTCGGTAACGGCAACATCCTCCCAGTACCCCGGTATTATGTCGTGCGTCTCCGGATCCTCCTCCTCCTCGTGCCAAATATTCTGAGTCCGTCCGACGAGGGGTTCAACCAGAGTATCGCAGATCGCCGCGGCCGCAATCGCTGAGGTAACGTCAAAAGTCTGTTCGGCGATGGCCGCGCCCGCATTCGCGAGCCCGCGCGCGCGCAACAGCATATTGACTGCAATCCAGATTGGATTTGTTAAAACCTGCTCCGTCCTGGATCCGGCCGCGGTCCAAACCCATCCCTCCAGGCCCTGGGTGATGATAGCCTGCATCCCGTGGCTTGAAGGATATGAGAGCTGTATGCCCTGCGTGTCCTTGCGGCGGATTTCCAGGAACGCGAGACCCGCGGCGAAGTTGTCCTCCCAGGTCCATCCCGAGCCCTGGTACTTGCGCCAGTCTCCTCCGCTGCCGCCGGCCTGCCCGAGCGAGAAGAAGTCATAGATGAACGCCGGGTCGTGGCCCTCAATCTCCCGGAGCCCTGCAACGCCGGGGTATCCGTGGTGGAATTGCCCATCGAGAGTATGCCCATCGCCAAAAGTGATTGGCCCCGCACCGACGATCCCCAATGCGGCGTAGAAGTCGCCCTCATCCCTGCCGGCGGCGATCTTACAGTTGACCAGGCGGCCATAGTGGACTACACCTGCGGCGTCCTTATAGGCTTCCCCATTGGTATAGATTTCTGGGACGACCTGGTCGTAGATCGAATCCTCGACAATGGAGGTGCTGGTGATATTGGAGCGTCCAAATCCCCAGGTTCCCGTCGAGTTGTCCTTTGTTTTCACGCCCTGCGGCTTCGCCAGGATCCCGCCAAAATAGTGCTTCATGCCATGGGCGAGGCATCCATTGGCGGTGTCATATCCCTTGTCGCACTTGGTTTCATCACAATCCGGGAAGTGGGTGGTGTCCATTCCGGTGCTCATCGTTGTGAATGGACAGACCTGGCCGTCATCGAAAGCCTTGCCGCAGGTTCGGGAAATGCGCCTGGTCGGGTAAGGCAGAGTCAGTTCATAAATCCCATCGGCCGCCGTAACGGAAAATTCGGGGCCCTGATCCATGTGCCAGTCAATGATTTCGCCCTTCCAGAGATCGAGCTTTATCCCGGATCCAACGTGGAAAAGGCTGAATTCAATCCCGGCTCTGAACAAATCCACACTGTTAGCCAGATTGCGCATCACCCGGTCGGCATTGCCAAAGGTGAATTGCGCCTGGTCGGACTCGTTGCCCAGGCTTTGTGATATCCCGCTGAATTCAAGCAGGCGCGCAAGATAAAGCTGGCCGCCGACTGTGCATCGGCGATCCGAAAGGTAAATTGTCGGATAGCCGGCTGCATTGGTGTTGACCGAAAGCTGCCAGGAACCGCGATTGTCGCTCCAGGAGGTGCCGTCATTCATGCCCATTTGCAGTTTTGCCGCGCCAGTCGGAACAGTGAGGGAAGCATGATTGTTGATTGCGACCACCTCCAGCACCTGGCCGTCAGTGTCTACAAATGCTCCAATTAAGGCGCCTGCATAGCAAATCACGGTCGCGGGATTTAACCAGTATGAGGTTTGGCCGGAAACGCCGGCCAAATTTGCGCCACCTGTCTGACCATCGGCATCATGATCGCCGTAAAGCCCTCCGATCGATGCCAAGCCGCTCACATAATCGACAGTCACGGTGTCCCCTGGCACGACACGCAGGGCAATAGGATCCAGGCCGCCTTCCAACCCATCTACGGCAAATTCCTCATTGATGGACCCATTTACCTTCCATGGGACACAGCGGCCATCAACCGTAACGGCAGTTGTTCCTCTGGGTATGATTTTAATCAGCGGGATTATCTCCTGGACCTGGTCGAGGAGAGCCGTCTTCAGAGCGGAACTCGGAAATCTGGTTACCGTGGAATTCAGGGTATAGATCTGAGAGTCGCTTGGAATTTCGATCAGGGTAATACCTGTCGATACAATCGCATCGGCCAGGAATTCAAAGGAGAGAGGTTCGTTGGCAAACCTGCAGGTGTAGGCTGTGGTTCCTAACCCGTTGTCATTCGGAGCATTGTAGGTGAAAGCTCCATAGGGGCCGTATTTGCTTTCCCAGAATGTTTTCAGGCTGCCTAATTCAGTGAGGGTAAGTGAGGCTCTGCGGAGAGTAAAAACCTTTGCCCCGTTTCCCAGCAGAAATCGTTGCTCAATCTTGGCATTTGCGCTTCCGAATTGGTGTATGGCGACTTGAGGCTTAAGGGACAGCCCATACCCGTAGTCTGGAACAATCGGAAAAACGCCGCTCGCACTAATTTCCGGGACTTCTATTTCGCCAATATAATCAGACATCGGGATCAGCGTTCTTTCAAAAGCAGCGTGAAGGAGCGATCGTCAATGCGGCCGGCCTTGGTCGTGATGCGATTTGTGATTGTGTAGGATTCCCCGGCCGTGCCTTTGGAGAGCCAAATGGTTGTTCTGGTAGCGCTGTTTTCGTCGCTGTCTTTTGTTATGCCCTCATCAAGAATCCATTCGCTGGTGTCGATTTCATCTCCGTTCAGCCAGCGTGACCAGTCGAATCCATAATCCAAAACGGCGTCCGGATCTTTGATATATTGCATTGGCGAGGACTCCTCGGCCCGGAAACTTAATACTGTTTTTCGTAGGGAACTCTGATGATCCGATTCTCCGCCGAAACCCTGTGGTAGCGGATACCGGAAGCGCTCAGCGATTGTTCATCCAGGGGCACCGCCCAAAAACGATTCTCCAGCACAACGTGAAATCGGCTGTCAAATGGCACCCATACCAGCCGTCGTGCCGCGGCAAATTTATACAGCAGCTCCAGTAATTCGATCAGCACATCAACGCTCATAGTCTGTTGAGCGTCGAATGCGGCTTGAACCGCTGTCTCTAAATCAGCCGATGACACCAGTTGCAGAGTGCCGGCGAAATCAACCAGTTCCGACTCATCGATTCCAGCTGCATGGTCGATCCGGACTTCATCGCCGAATTCCTTTCCTCCTTGTTCAGAAAGGGACGAACTAACCTCGAGCGAAAGCTCGTCAAATAACCCGCTTAATCCACCGACGTCGGCTCTGATCGTTGCGCATGAAAGCACACTGCCACCGTAGGCCGATCCTTCTGGTGAGCAGGCCTCGGAGCTTTGCGGCTCAAGGAGGGCCCTGGCCTCTGCGATGAACTGGCTTGCCGGGGTGATGTCAGATATCCCGGCGAGTACCAAGGATTGCGATATTTCAGATATCTGGGCCAGAATGATCGCAGCGCTGGACGGTAAATCTATCGCCATTAAAAGCTCGGCGTTGCCGCCTTGACCTGACCCACCGAGGGTTTGCAGCGGAAGGGCGGGAAATGAATCAACCATCTCCGCTCCAGACTCTCCGGCGCAGGCGCTAAGCGACATCGTCGCATCGGATCCGACTCCTCCCGCACTCAGCTTCGAAGATTGAGCGGCAAGAACGAGCGCTTTTAGAAGGCCGGCCAGTCCTGTCTGTGCCTGCGAGGCGGATCCCCCCAGAGACAGACCGCTCAAAAAGGCGCCTATGGGGCTTCCTGTAACCAATCCTCTCGCGCGTACTGCTACCGAGTCTTGAAAAACGGTTCCTTTCTTTTTTCCCTTATTGGTGTTTGCCGCGGCGCCAAAGGATCCGATATGTGTCTTCTGCCCCGGGAGTCCCATGTCAGAAAATCAGAAACCCATCGGTATTTGCCGGAGCGCCTGGGAATGCAGGAGACACGATAAAATGAACCTTCCCGGAAATCAGCGAGTTAGCCGCAATAATAGAGGCCTCGTGAATCCGGTTTCCACTGATGAAGATAATGACGCGCCCGACCATGCCGTCTGCATCGGAGTCGCTCAGACTCGAAGTTTCGAACTCCGTGGCGGTCGGCGTGAAGTTTTGGTTGTCGACTGTGCAATCCAGAACGGTTTGCACACTCTTAGCCAGTATTGCCGCTGCAGCCGCAACACTGTTAATTTTAGTCACATTTGCCTTGGTGTTGCGGTTCTCAATCGAGAAGTGACCCACAACCATCCCGACTACCGATACCGAGTCTACGGTCCCAGCCGTGATGACCGCCGCATAATCATTGGCTATTTCATAGAGGGCATCTGCCGAAAGGTCAATCAAGACATGGTTAAGTCCGGTCACTCCGTCGAAGTCAACATTGAGCGTAATTCCAGCGGTGATTTGCGTCGTACTGCTGCCCTTGTAGACCGATATTGCAGGAGTTCCGGACAAAGTCGCGGGAGTGCCGTCGGCCTTGTGGCTCGAGAAATAGAAGTTCAGGGTCGCATAATCCTCTGTGTAATCTCCAAGGTACTGCATACATCTCCCCCTAACCCACGAGTCTGCTTATGCCCACAAGCGGATTGAATCCGACCAGGCCACTGGGACCGACAAGAAGGCCTCCAGCTGCCCCAGGAACATCCAGCCATGAAAACGCCACTGCTTTACTCACCTGTATATCTGCATGAACATCCAGCCATGAAAATCCAACCCCCTTGCTGACTTCAATCATCGTATCCTGAATGTCCGGTATATACCTTGCGGGACTTCCAGCGAGTGTTAGCGAGGGCCATGAGCTTTCGGCGTCTGTCTCGGGGCTTGCAGTCCCTCCCATGGGATAGTAGAAAGTTCGACCGGATATCGTATTCGGATTGGCCATTGCGAAGAGGCTATTTCTCTCGCTCTCAGAAAGGACCTTGCTCCATATGCAGGTGCCTCCCATGTCAGCATCAGCATTTCTATCGTCACCTGAATAACTGCCCCCAATCGTGACTGAATCGGGAGTACCGCCGAAAACAGTCGTAGTGGTCAGATGAGTTATTTCAGAAGGAGTCGCATTTTTCTGGGCGATAAACAGATGGGACGCCCCACCGCTGACCCAATCGTACACGAGAAGGTTCCAGTCGTTCTGCACCCACGCGTTGGTTGAGACTATTATCCTGCTCCCAGCGCCATTCGGATACCATCCGACGTAGGTTTGATTGTCGCTATATTTAAACACGTGAAATAAATATGTTCCGCCTGGTGCCGTGATCATTAAATAGCAGTGCATGACCCCGTCATTGTAGGCGCTGTGCGGACGGATCCATTGAGCGAGCGTGCCGGTTGAGGACAATGCCCCAGGCGCGGTTCCTCCTCTGGCTCGCTTCGACGATGAATCAAATGTTCTCGCCATTATGAACCTGCCCTTAAATCAAGTTGCAAAGCATTGAGCAAGTCAGTGTTCCATGCCGTGCCGGTGATTGGATTAACGGCCATTAACCTCGCTTTTGTCTCCCAGGTCAGATTTGTGAGGGATGAGCCGGCATCAACATTCACGGCTCCATCACTCTTGATCCCGATCTTCAGTTTTGTAGGAGTGGCGTCTGCGGTTTTCTGCGCCCTGGCAAATATCATCAATCCTTTGACCGAGAAACTTCCTGAAGGACAATCGGAAAGGGCACATTGGAAATCATGATCCACTACATTGTCGTAGATTTGATCGACGTCATTCACCAAAAGTTCGTCTATGTCAGTGTACCCACCAGTCCAGGAATTCCCATCGCCCGCCCCGTTTGAGGCATGAGTCACAACAGATCCGGTTCTGGTGTCTGCGTCTGCCACAACTATCTCGCTTATGTGGGCTTTCTCGTTCCCCCAGTTTGCTGCAGCGGTATTCGAAAGAAATACGGAATCGAAATTACTCACTCCAGAGATCGTTACATCGCCTGAATAGTCGATGACTGACGTTGCGTCACAATAGACCACAATGCGGCCAGATGCGCTGTAAGTAATTAGGTTGAGGTCGATTTTGTGAATTGCATTGAAGGACATTGTGGCTGTGGCGGTAGCCAAGACCGTCAATGTGCTGCCATCCCATTTGGCTAAAGTTAATTTAGGAGGGTTCGATGCATCGATTCCTATGAAAATTCCTTTATTGGTGCCTGACAATCCAAGTCCAATGATCCCGTTTATCGCTCCCGCCGACCCAACGGACACATATAATCGACATCCGATCCACCCAGAGGTAATTGCCCCTCCTGGAAATGTCGTGGACTTCATCAGTCCCGTTTCCCATGACGGCGCGTAAATTGAGCATCTGGCATAGTCCGTCCTATATGCTCCTCCGCTGCTGTAATAATTTCCAGCGGCTCCATTGGGAAAGCAAATGTCCTCACCGCCAATCCAGAGCGATCCCATCTTAAAACCTCATCTCCAAAGTTTTCCTGCACAGCCAAAGGAACAGCAGCCAGCCCGCAAACAGAATCGCCCCATCGCGGTTCCAGCCCACAATGGAGGCCAGCAGCCCCAGGAGCCCCAGGTAAAAATAGTTTTTCACTGGATTATCACCGTGATTGTGACCGTCGTTGGCGCTTGGGGTGCTTGAAGTATCACCGATTGGACTGAATTCGAGTCCACCGACTCCTGTTGCCCGTTCCAGGCCCGCGCCACATAGGTGTGAGTTCCTATCGCCACATTCGTCAGGGTGACGGTGGTGGCAGGCTCCTGCACCTCTGCGACCTGGGTGTAGGTGGTTCCGACCTTCTCGTAAATACGCGTCGAGGTACGGGTGTCGCCGGCGGGCTTCGGATCCCAGGCGAGCTTCAGGTTGACTCCTGCGAAGGCGGAAACCGCGAGGGCAAGCCAGAGAATTGCAGAGAGGATTGTTTTCATGCTGCCGCCATGGTGCAGGTGACCGTTACGTTGATTGTGTCGCCGCTGCTCACGGCCTTGCTGCCGCCGGTGAAGTCGCCAACGCCCCCGAGTATTCCCGTGGTCGTCGCCTTAACGGCGTTATCGCAAATGCCGGCGCCACGAACCGTCAGAACGTCGTTGATATTGAACACCGCCTTGGACGCGCTATTGTCCACGGATCCGGCGTTGACAGTACCCGGGGTCCAGGCGGGCCTGGTCGCATTGCTGTAGGGCTGCCCCTCGAGCCACCCTCCGTGACTGGCAAACGTATCCCCTGCCGCATAGGCCGAGAATGTGGCGTTGTTCACCAGAAATACATACCAGGCCGGCGCCGCCAATCCGGTTTTCAAGGTGGCGTCGAGGTACTTATTCAACATCACCGTTGGGACCAGGTTCGCGAACTCGTTCTGCCACTTCAGCTTCGAAAGGTGGGGACGATCGCACTGATCGTGCGGGGTGGTGCACCGCTCTCCGTTCTCGTGAAAATGCTCCCAGCATTCGACCCGATAAAGTTGGCGGATGCCGGCTGGAAGTCCCAGGTTGAACTGATTGATCAATCGGACGAGGATGGCTTTGAGTAAGGTCAATATTTTCATGGCTTCAGACTCCCTTTGCCAAATGCTTTTACTTCCACGCCACTTGAGCCGTGGCGAATGTCTTCCCGCATGCTGTCGCCCATTTCTGTGCGATCTGCTTTGCGTCGGCTTCATCCAGGGCACTTGATTCGAGCTTTTCAACAGCCTTGCCTTCCCCGTCGAAAAGGTCCAGGATGCACTTCCGCTCGATCAGGATCTTTTCTTCTTCATGTGCGATTCCGCTGTCCCTGCCGATTTGCTCCGCAAGCGCTTTCGCTGCCGCAGGGTCATGGGCTTCACGATCAAAGGTTTTGATGATCTGGCCGGAATTCAGAAATACAATTCGAATCCTCATTTCGTCCTCTTTTCTTCTATGCCAATTCGATTATAGCTATGTTGACATCTGCTCTGCCCATCCCGCACATCTGCTGCCATTCCCCTTCGAAGCGTACGGTGTAGCGCCCAATCGTCTCCACACCGGTTTCGTCATAGGCGAAATCTGAATCCCACGGATCATAGAAATAGAACGGCTCGAGGGGGCCCTTGCGATCGTCATAAAAATCGCGAAATGTCTCCAGAAGGCTCGGAGTCAGTCGCCTCTGCGTCTTCCACGTCTTGCGGCTAGTGGAGGCGAGATAGGAGCGCTGAGATTCCCCGTTGCGGTATTCGTTGTCGACCACGGCGAACTCTTGCGCGCGGGCGAATGCCTTGCACAGACTCCAGGGAAGCACCGTTACCGGCGCGGCGTTGGCTACTGATCCTGGCAATTAACACTCCATCTCGATCATGGGGACTGTTTTTCCACGGAGATCATGCGTGCAGTCCTCGCAATATTCGATCTTCCCGTTGCGCACGAAGAAATGACAGATCTGGGGAATGTGATTCTCCCCCTGCGTCCAGGTGGACTTGATACTCGGCGAAAAGGTTGGCTTTTCCAGATCGCCATTAAAACTCCACCTTGCATTAAGGCGATTGACTACCTCGGTATAGATCGCATGGTGCGCTCCGCAGCCCGGGCAGGCTATTAAATAGCCCAGGAGCGTTTCTGTCCCTGGAACAGGATCGCCTTCTGGCGTCCGATCCTGTTTGATCAATCGATGTAATTTCATGTGGTTAGGACGTAAGGGTTCCAGGCGCAAGCTGCAGCGCAGTCATCTCCCGGCGATTAAAATTTGACCGAACCGCCTTCGCCGATGCCGCCTGCACCGCGCGCGGATTATTTACCACTGCATTCACCGCCTCGCCCTGCATAAGCGAGGTAGTCGCCGGGCCGTCGAGTTTGATGTTTATCGTCATCGGGCCGGCATTCGAGGATCGACCGGCAGATAGCCCGCCGAGGCCTGCGCCGGGTAAGCCTCCCGAAGTCGGCAACAAAGATCCATTGGAATACTGAGCGCCCTGGAAAAGCGAGCCACCACTCTGAATCAAAGATCCGGCAGTCATCTGTTGTGGAAGTCCTCCAGTACCCTGCCCGGTTGTCAGAGCATAGAGCCGCACCAGGTCGGCAACGGCCGAGCTCCGGATAGCCATTTCCAGGTTCCCGCCGTAGCCCTGTTTTGCCATGTCGACTATCTGCTGCAGCACACCTTTGTCCTTTATATCGATGCCATAGGTGGCCTTCACCAACTGGCGGGCTTTTTCGGTTGCGCCCTTGATAAATAGTCTGATCGTTCCGGCCACTGCTCCTATCGCGCCGCCGATCGCAGCTCCCATTTCCCCACCGTACTTAAAGCCGAGGAGGGCCCCGCCGGCGGTTGTCATCCCGAGGCCGGAGAGGCCTCCGCGCTGCAGTCCATAGGCTGCAAGTAGTCCACCACCAAGAACGGAAGCGTTCGATTTGCCGAGCTTGGCAAGGTTCTCGAACATGCCGCTTCCGCCGATGCTGTTCTGAAGGTTAGCTCCACCGGCACCGCCGAAACCGAAGAATTGCTTCAGTCCACCAAAATTCATCAATCCTCCGAGTCCGCCAAATCCACCCCCTCCGGATCCGCCGGCACCGCCGCCCGATGGCATGAAGGGTGGAGTACCGAAACCTCCCCCGCCTCCGCCTAGAATTCCCCCTCCCAGCGCCCCGAGGAAGCCGCCGCCTCCAGCAGTAGCCGGCCTTGTTCCGGTGAATATCATCTGGGCGAGATCCTGGAACGCCATCCTAACGGGAGTGAGAAAGATTCCCTTGAACGTGCGCAACAGATCCTGCCAAACATTCTTTGACCCGGACATGAGATCGTCGAAGATGTGTCCTGCAGATTCACGGATGTTGCCGATATATTCCCGGGCCATCCGCTCCTGTTCCACCCACCAGTTCTTATCTGCTTGCTCAATTGCTTCCGCTGGCCTCTTGACTGAATCCAGAACATCGCGCAGGTTTTCTTTTCCGCTGCGCTCCATCTGGGTCATGGCGGAATCGTAAAGTCGTTCACTTTCCTTGCCGAAGTTTTCAGCTTCTTTGGTCAATTCCTCGTGGAGTCTGACCATCTCTCTCAGCGGTTCCTGCGTTTTTTCATAGGCTACCCGGGCCGATTCAATGATCCTCACCCAGTCGATCCCAAGCGCCTGGATGTGCTGCATATTCTCGTTATACGCCCGCAGGGATTCTTCAGACCTTTTGTCATCCTCGAATTGTTTCAATGATGATTTTGCGGCGAGTACATCAGCGGCGTATTTCTGGAACAGGCGGGAATTAAATTCATTGAGGCTTCCTTCCTTCTTTTTCTCCTCATTGTAGCGTCGCTGTGCTTCAATCAATGTTCTCTGGAGTTCATACTCCTTACCCATGGCCCCGGTCATTGCGACTTCGACGGATGAGACAAGCGACCGCCTTCTTTCGAGTTCGTTCGGCTGGTCGCCGTAAAGTCCCGACCTGGGCGGCACATTCCCGAAAGGGACAGAAGCGGGTCCATTTGGATTTCCCATGAAAGCCTTGGAATAATCCAAAGCTGCCTTGGCGCCGGTTCCCAATGGATTCAAAACTGCGCCCACGAGATAGGGCATGTTTTCGGCAACAGTTTTAGCGACTGTCAGGATTCCAGAGACAATTTCGGCATTGGCAATGGCGGCCTGAGTTTTCATGCCCGTCCATGCATGTTCCACTTCCTCCATCTGCTCGTGGAGATGCTCAAGCGTTTTTATTTGCTCGCCCTTTATAACGGCAGACAATCCCTGGAATTCATTGGTCTGCTCCCGAAGCCCCTTGTTCGTGTCAAGGACGAAGGGGAGCCATTCCCGGTTGCGCCGGCCAAGTTCCGCCGCCGCTGTTGCCGCCCGCTGCGCCGGATCGGGGATCGCGAGATAGCGTTCCCGCAAGGCATCAAGGTAGTCAACCGCAGTCCATCCCTCTTTGCCGACAATGCCTATTTTGAGCAGAGCATCTACGAGCGGGCCGCCGCCCTCTTTCCCGATCTGGGCATTGATCTTTTCGAGGCTGCTCGTGAGGTTGCTGATCCCCCGGGCCTCGCCTGCCAGATTGAGAGCCTGCACGTTTTCGACACTTAGTCCGGTGGAATAGCTCAGATTTTTGATTGCAATAGCGGCCTTGGACGTGGATTCCGCCCACTCCCACATCTTTTCACCGGCGACGGCAAGGGCTGTTCCAACCGCGCCAATCCCTACCGCGGTCGGTCCCATCTTAGTGAGTAGTTCGCTGATTCCGGTCTGAGTTGCGCGAAGAGGGTTTTCAACAAATTCAGTAATGCCATGCCCGAGCTTGGCAAATGACTTCGCCATTCCATCCATGCCGGATGAAACCATCCCAGATACCTTGATGGCATTTTTTTCGAATTCTGACAGTCCTTTGTTGATCTTGGTGATCTCAGTCTTGCCCTGCTTGGAGTCTACTTCAATAAGGAGTTCAAGTTTATTGTCGAAGGACATTTAGGACTCTCTGGAGGATATTTCCTTTTCGAGTTTCGAGTTCTCTTCTTCGATGATCAGCATTGCACGGAGTTCGTCCGCCCCCATATCATCGAGAGTGATCGAAACACCGAGTTTGATTATGGATATGAGATCAAGGGCCCTTTGGAGCAATTGGCCCGCACGCGACTTCTGTGCCGCCTCCAGTTTCGTTAGAGGACAATTTCTCTTATTGTGTTTCTCGGTATCGGGGCAGCCGAGCTTAGGATCGCATAGCTGCTCGCGACGCAGTCCCCAATAAGCCAGATAGCGCATGGAGGGGCACTCGGGCCATTCGCTATCTAGGATTTTTTTTCGGAATCATTCTCCCCTAGTTCTTTCCTTGTCGCGCGCATAATAACCTGAACCATAAAGCCTTGATGCACCACCGGAACCGTCCCAACATAGCCGGTATTGGAGACCGACAAAGCCTTGTAGAGATCGGCGCAAAAGGCAAGGTTTATGATCGACTGAGTTATTGACCCCAGGTCAAAGGAGCTAGATTTATGTTTGTAATAGTTCATTTCCTCTTTTGGGGTGGGCATACGCAAAACATGAGTTGTTTCAATATCCCCAAAAACGCGCAACGTTACCTTGAATTGCCCAGATTCAAAAGGTATGTCTCCAATTACCTCCGCACTCTGGAGAGAATCAAATATGAAACCCGCCTCACATCCATCGTTTTCTATTGCGCCATCATCAAGACGGACTTTTGAAAGCAGATCCGCATCGATTTCTTCACTATTGGAAACGGTTGTTTCAGTTTTTCCGCCGCCAAGATCTTTCGTTACAATTTTGCGTTTACGCTGTCTCTCAATCCATTCGTCATCCGAGGGAAAGCGTATCGATATTTTCTCGATACCTCTGGGCGTGCGAACCTTTTTGGTGATGGGCTGTGATGCGTCGAACTGCCGTTTCTCTTCCTGATCGTGCATGTGATGCGTCTCCCTCACGCTCCCAGGTTAATCGCGGCAGGCCGGTGGGAGGCCGGCTTTTCGGGCACGTGTCCCTAGCCGCGTCCTTTTTCCCCTATGCCTCGGCCGCTGCGATGCCTTCGGTATTGCACTTGGCAACCGCGGTCAGCAGACCATTGGTCGAATGCCACAGGGGCTGAACCGTAACCTGGACGGTCACGATGCCATCGATCTCTCCGAGTTCCGCCACCGAAAAGACCACACGATGATAGGTAAGGGTCAGGTTGTTGTTCACGTCATAGGTCAGTGATATGACGGCCGTGCCTTCGGTCTGAGCTAGAAGCTTTGCCAGTTCGTCCGAGTCGTGAACAAAACGAGCTGTGAAGGTCAGGCCAGCTTCGCGGTCGCCAACCTCCAGCCGACCGCGGACAGCGCCCGTGGTCGCATCGCCAGACGTCTGAAACCCGGATCCGGGGTAGAAACCCGCGTCGAGTTTCAGGTTGTTTTTCCAGGTGGCCTCCAGCGACACAATGTTTTTATTGGTTACGTAATCAACGCCATTGATCGTGCACGCAAGCGATGCCGATGGGAGCAGCTTCTCGACCGTCGCCGTCGGAAGTGTTATCGCGGACGGCTCGATATGTTTTCCGCTGCCTGAGAAATTGGCGACCAGTTTGCTGTTAGCCCTGCCAGGTCCACTTCCGACGGTAAGCGTCCAGTCCTCGATGGCGCACCCGACCGCCATCCGATCGACAACTGGGTCGGCGTCCGGTCTCATCTGTTCGACGAAGCTGAAATAGGGCAGCTCGATCCCATCTTCAACCGGATCCAGGGGTATGCAGGTGTAGATAAAATTGCCCGCCGATCCGCTGGGAGTGACACTTCCCAGGCCGAAAGCCATGACCCAGGCAGCGAAGTCCGAAGACAAATACTTTTCAATCTGCCCCTTAACATCCCATGATGTTTTAAACACCTGGGTCGCGAATTCATTGCCCTTGCCCAACTCCGGGGCATCGTTCTCCGTGTTTAGCGTGGGGCCACTGAAGCTGGCATTGAGCTTGCCGAGCCTCCAGATGCCGGCCACAGTGTTGGCCGTGGCAATATCGTCCTGTTTGGCAAACCCAAAGCCGATTAGTATTTCTCTGATTTTGGCTGGCATTTAATCATCTCCGCTCTCAGTGAAAGTCATTGAAACTTCGAAATAGTCAACCCCGGCAGAATCCGTCTGACGCTGCATGCGAGGGGTATCCATGGGCTGACAGGCGCTGTGGACCGTGACATATTGCATGGCCTGCCCCAGACTTTTGGGCTTCCCCTTTACGATTTGCTGGAATAACCGGTAATAGCCCGAAGGCGTTTCTTCACCTGAATCCTCCGCAGCGCGCAGCGTCAGCGATATGTCATGTTTCCAGACCTCAAAGTTTCCGAAGCTTCCGGGCCCCGACCCCTGCCAGGCAACCATGATCCCGGGAGCAAGCATCTGGTATCTGGCGAGCTCCAGGCTCACATCTTTGGGGTACTGGTCGTAGTAGGAAAAAATCCGCTCTTCATCCCCGCCAACCGCGGCAACGAGGTCGGGAATATCCCGAAGCAACAAAACAAGCGCCTCGACGATGTCGTTCGGATTGATCACTCTAAGATCCCCACCTGAAGATTTTGGCTTTGGCCCTGGCGAGCATTTCCTGCGTCTTGAGCATAACTACGCGCCTGTTTTCAGGTGAAAAAACCAGCCAGGGTTCGCGCTTCTGGTTTCCCATCGCAACATCCCGGTTCGTAACCTTGCGCGCACCGGACTTCTTCCATCCGATGCTCTCGCCCCGGAGCTTTCCGTCTGGCGCCGCATAGGCACGAGAGTCGCTAACAGTCCTGAGTTTGAGACCTGCCAGCAATTGACCGGTGAGACTTAGATTCCTGACGTTTCCCTTCCCGCGCCTGGTCTTGTAAATCGCATATCGCTTCGTGAGCGGCTTTGCCGGTCCGTCGTTCGGGCCCCTTGCTTCCCGCAGTCGATTGAACACGGAAAGCAGGCCGGCGTTTCCAATCGTCACCATGTCGCGCTGCTTGAAGGTCAGGGGTTCGAGCCGCAGTTGTTTTTTGAACCAGATGCGAACGGACTTTGCCATCAGATCACCGGCCGATCCTGCCGCAGCAGAAACCAGAGGCCTCCGCCCGCGTCTTCTTCCATCCGGACAATTTTGTAGATGGTAGTGGCGCTCGAAATCTCATCACCCTTTTGGGGAGCCGGGTCGATGTCACCGGACTTAATCCAGAATCTTGCATAGGTACTGCCGTCGCCGGGAGCAACCCCTTCGGGCTCGACACCTGATTCGAGAATCCCAGTAATCGCTTGCGGATCATCGGATTCTTCATCCACCAAAGACGCCACCCGCGTAAACGTAAACTCCCGCCCAAACACAGACAGACAGGAATCGTTGATGAACGCCGCCAAGTCATCGAAACTCACGGGGTTTGCCTCATGCATGCGCCAATTGGCACGCTTCCTGATCCATCCGCAATTTGCAGCCGCGTTTGTAGCCTTCAAAAGCCGAGCCGACTACAGGGTCGCTCGATTTCCGGTAGTGTGATTCATAATAGGCGCATCCAACCTGGCCATTTCCCACACCGTAGTGGTAAGCCAGTTTCATGGCCTCATCGAATGTCGTTGGTGCATCCCAGGAGACACGGGCATTCAGGTTCAATAGCCACCGATCTGAAAGCTTCCTGGCCTTCATCATGAAGAATGTGTCTTCGCCGGCCTTATAGGTGAAGTTTTCGGCGAATCCCCCGATTCTATTGATGAGCGATCGCCTCATGGCAGCTGCCCGGCAGGAGGGCAGGAATTTGGCCCTCAGATACTCATGGTCCCGCCAGTCGGGAATGAAGTAGCGAGCCCATGGGCTCACTATGCGCGGGCCGAAAACGCCCGCTGTGATGTCCGGCGGATCCGCCTCGCACATTGGTCCGACGATATTGGCGAGAAACATCCTGTCCAAAATGCAGCCTGCATCAACCGTGATTTGAAGCTCATGGCTGGCAACCCTGGAAGCCATATTCCGCGCGGCGGCCGGGGAGGAGCCAGGAACCTCGAGGAGATTAATCCGTGGATCAGCGAACTGTCCGATCTTCTCTATAGTCCCATCGGTCGAACCGGCATCAATGATGACGATCTCATGCGCCGGAAGGGTCTGGGCGAGAAGACTGCCCAGGAATCCCTCGATGCCGTCGGCCTCGTTCAATACCGTCATGCAGACGGAGAAGAGCTCACCGGCCGCTGTGGCATAGTCCCGGCTGATGATGTCCAGTCTCATTGCTGTCCCGCGACCGCCGTGAGGTTCAAGTGCTTGTTGTAGGTGCCGGGCGAACGCTCCAGCCTGGTGATCCTGAGTCCAGCCTTCTGGAACAGCTCCCGGATCTCGGCCTCGTTGTATTGCCACGTGTGATCGTCGAAGAGGTATCGGTCCCGGTTCGCCTCCGGCATCTTGTCCAGGCTTTCGTAGTACTTCGTTATGCGCCCGCAAAAGTCGCTGTCGGGTGTGCTCAGGTAGAGGATCCCGCCGTCGCCAAGCAGCTCGCGGATTTTCACTAGCGTCGGTAAGGGATGGAAATTCAGGTGCTCGATGGTCTCAGTGAAGATGATCGCGTCGAACAGCCCGGGCCACGGCAACGGATCGAGCTCGATATTGCAAACCGCGAAAATCATGTTCCACTTTGCGAAGAATTCCGGGCTCGCATATTGCTTGATGAAGTCGATGCCGAAGGCTTCGCAGATTGTGAGCCTGTGCGCATAGAGGAGAAGGGTTCCATAGGCGCAGCCGATATCGAGGACGCGGCCGGGTCTCCTGTTGCCAAAGTCCTCCGCCATCCATCGCGGGATGTAGGTCCAGTAAAAGATCTCCTGCGGCCGGTACTCCTTTTTGTAGCGGTCCCAGACATATTTCTGAACCTCCTCCTGGCACTCGAGGAGCACCGCCGGCCATAGGCCCTCAAGATCCGCCATCGTCATGCCGCCCGCCGTTCTTTGTCATGCCGCCGGTAGAATTCCCTCACTTGCGCCGTGCCACCCTGGTTTTTGAGCCACTCGGCGAGGGCGAGCCCGAAGCCGATCGCCGTCCCGCGCGGCCCGAAGCGCACCGAATTGACCGGAGCGTTGTCCTTCTGCGGATGAAGGCGGAATGCCATCAACTCGTCCCAGGTTTTCTTCTCCCCGAGCCGTGTATGGCGCCACCGCTCCGGCTGCGCCAGGAACCAGTCCCGTATTTCCGGGGTCCAACTGTCCCAGGTGCGCGGATGCCAGAGATGAATGAGCTTGTTCACGGCCTGGGTTGGGCGCAGGCATTGGAATGGCACCCCGCATTCATACAAGACACGAGCGCCAACCTGGATAAGGTCGTAGACATCCTGAAAGGGCATCTCAGAGTCGTACCGAGTGAATCCCCACAGGTCGAGCCATCGCTTGTCCGCATAGAATGCATCCTCTATCCAGGGGTTTGTTCCTGGGCGCTGCGGGTTAGAGGTCCAGTACATCCAATGCGTGGTGTGCAGGTATTCGAAGATCGGAACAGCCTCATCCCATCTTCCGTTTGCCAGAACCGATTCCAACCATTGCGATGCGCTACGCACGCAGTCGCTGGTTTCATGGGGATTGGAGATATCCTCCAGCATCCCGGGGCGGCGGAGGTTACCCGAAGCGTAGATAGGACGATTATCCTTCAGCCACGCGACAGTTCTCTCGAGCCGGCCGGGGCCCCAAATGAATTCGGGGTGATCGAAAGTGACATATTGCCCGATAACCTTGGGCCAGGCCTGCCGCACTCCCTTCATCACATCCCAGATGGGATAGCCGTTCACCCGCTCGTATTCGGTTTCCACGACATCAAAGGGAACGGGAATCTTAAGGGGTAGCTGCGGCAGCAAAATAACCTGAGTTTCGGCGAGGCCCTTCTCATTCCAACGGAGAAGAGCCTCGCAATAAAGCTTCAGGTAGTGCTCATCCAATTCGGACGAGCAGGTAGTCAAAATCGTCAGGAGCATTCGCGACTAGCTCAGGAAGAAATCGAATGCCAACCCCTGGATGGCTACCCGGACAGTGTCCGCCCCGGCTAACGCGCCCGCCACGGCAACACCGATGGCCCGGTTGGCGCCCGCAAAGGCACACACAACCTTGTCGGTGTTATTCCAGTAGACAATGTCGCCCTGGGAAAAGGCATCCGCCGCTTTGTCCAGATCGAACACGCCGGCGACTGCGACTTGCGCCTCGGTGTCGCCGGATTCATAGTGCCCGCATGAAACGCCGAAAAGGTTTCCGACAAGGCAGCCCTGGCCGCTGGCAAGGTGATAGGGCGCCGTGACCGTCAAAACCTTTCCTTCTTGCACGAAATTTTTCATATCCTGCTCTCCATTAAGTTTTGTTCCGGCATTGGGCCGGCACGGGTTCAAATCGAAGCGGCGGCCCGGGTGTCAGGCCGCCGCTTTGGGATGATTAGGCTCCTGCCTGCTTGGCTGCCCCGCGATAGTCCACCGCGGCGGCCGCAAAGTCCTGCCGGATTTTTACTTCGACGCCATCGACATCGAAGCCCTGACGGGTTTCCGTGTATGGGCCTTCCTGCCCTTCGAGGTAGGCGTAAACGAGGACGGTCCCGTTCGGTGTGTTGGGATCCGCGAAGAGATACCAGGCAGTGGTGGACGTTCCGTCGAGCCTGGATTCAACAATGGGCGTCAGCTGGCCGGCCCAGGGGTTGATCTTCGCCGATTCCGCGGCCTGATAATTCGGAGAACAGTACTGCATTGCGAGCTGACCCTTGGTCGCCGGCGCGAGCAGGTATCTCGGGACAATTCCGAGCATCTTGCCGCCGGTGCTCTCCTGGACCATCATCTTGACTCGCAGGGCGCCGATGGAATCGACCGCGATGGCGGCGCCGCTGGAGGTGTAGTTCTTGTGGTAGGTGGACTCCTCAAACAGGTCCTGGCCGTCCGCCAGATGCCCGTTGGCCGTGATGATGCCGATTACCGTGTCGGCCTCGAGCATGGCAACTTCCTGGCCGAGCAGGAATGGAACCCGGGTGAATGCCCCAAGATCATCATTGATGATCGCCTGGCGGGTGATGGCAATGATCTTGCCGTAAGTGCTGAGCGCATAGGATTCACGCCCCTCGATCAGCGCTCCCCTGGTGAACTCGCCGGTCTCTTTGACCTTCTCCAGTCTGGACGACTGGTCGAGCGTCAGTTCATACATCGTTTTGAAATCGGCGGCGGTCCTTCGGGCGGCGATCAGGCGCCACTGAGAATCGGCCATCTCATAGCCGGCGCGCAGGCTCTTGTTTGCCGAATCGGCCAGGATGTACGGGAAATCGCTTGTCGACTGGAAGGCCAACGATACGATTTCGGTCCGGCTCTTCGCCTGCCACCGGATCCCGACGGTCGCAAGGCATTCCTTTGCGACATCCATGAGGCTCATTCCGATGTACTGCCTGGCACCCTCGAACAGCTGCTGGCGGCGTTCTTTGTGGAAGATGTATGCGTGCGTCCGCTCGTCCCAGCTCCAACCTTTCGGCTCGAACCTTTCGAGCAGGGCCCCGACCATGCCGAACCGGCGGGCGTCGGCCTCATCCTGCAGCCTCGGGTCACCGGCAGGCGTTGCGATTGCTCCGCCTCGGATTCCTTCCTGCTGCCGGCGCGCCTCTTCCTCAACCCCCGCCTGGTCGATGGCGAGTCTTCGGAACACTTCGATGGTGGTTCCCAATTTGATGTGCTGATCGGCAAATGACTGACGCAGCTTCAGAGCCCTGGCAGTCTCATTGATCGTCTGAACACGCGCCCTTTCAGCATCGCGCCCGGCATTGATCAGACGTTCCCTGTCGGCCTCGTTCGCCTCCTCGAGGATAGGTCCATTGCCGCCACTGCCCGCGCCGGCATTCTGCGCTTCCGCTTCGGCGAGCAATTCATTGTTCGCCTGGATCTTTAATTTGAGCTCGTTATACGACTTGCGAGTCTCATCGGTGAATCCGCCCGCTGCGTTTGCAGCATCGAGCATGTCGCTCGCCTGTTTGGCCAGGTCGATCTTGTTCTTCCCGAGTTGGCTGACGCCCACCAGGCCCGCGGGCGGTATCAGCATAAAAGGTTCGGCGTGCGAGCCAAAAGCATGCGTCCCGACAAGGACCAGACAGACCAGCAATATCGCCGCGCAGGGAAGCGCAAACCCGACCAGTCCAGAAGGATTGATCAAGGGCTGAGACCGGAAATAGCCTCTGCCGAAATTTGCTCCAAACCATTTTCGGCGATCACGTGAGTTCATTTTCATGAGGAACGCTCCTTTGTGTAGCGCCCAATAAAAAAGCCCGCATTGCTGCAGGCCCGCGGCGCTTCGTTAAGTTGTGTTATTCGCGTGAAACCATACAGCTCCGCGCGCGCCTCTTCGGAGTGCGCCTCACTGTGTTACCCGCTTCGATTTGGCGGGCCTAAAACAAAAGACTCAATCTTTCGCGCTCTATCTCGAGGTTGAAGTTGTCTCTGACCGGACCATCCGCGAAAACTATCTCCGCGTCCGAAAATCGTTCTTTTTCCTCGAATTTGAGGCCCGCTTGCGGATCGGCCCCGATCGGGACGAGGCTCACCTCGATCGGTTCCCAATCGACCGCGAGATAGGCCTTGGTTTTCTCGCTCCCTTCCGCGTCCTTCTCGGTGATGTCCTTGAGCCGGTGGATTATCGTACCGACACTCGCGTTTCGGATGATGCCGTCCTGGACATCGGTCCAGATTGGCGTAACCTCATTGCGGTTACTGAATCGCACTGTGGCATCACCCTTCAGATCCGCAGTTTGAATCACGCCTACAACGTCGGAGAGACTCCAATCATTGTGTGAGTTCAGCAGCGGTGCCTTGCCGCTTGTGAGCCTGCCCATACGGACGTGCTCGGGTTTCATGGAAAGTGTCAGGAGATATTTATCTCCCCAGCCGCGGCGCGTGACCGTGGCTCCGGTGTACCACTTCAATTTTGCGATTCGAGCGTCGCCCTTTTCGGCGCCGGAGAATTCGGCCTGAAGCTGCTGTAAGGGGATTTTCATTTATTACCCTCCTGACCTGGTTGCGGGTTTTGACCTTGTGACCCGGGCGCGGATACTGCTGCACCGACGCTTGTGCGCTTGCGCGGGTCGCAATCGAGCACGATACCCGCTCTGTCCAGGGCCTCGTTGGTTCGTTGGATCGCCGCGATCTGCTCTTCCGGGTCATAACCTTCCTCGCCCACGGCCTGGGGCCAGGTCTTCGTCCCCAGCCGGATTTTTGCGCGGGTTGCATTTGCGTCCTTCTCCGGATCCACGCTGCCATAGCTTGGGGGCGCCCATTCCGTGAAGTAATCCCGCGCCGCTATCAGTCCAGCAGCATAAGCCGTATCGATAAACCAACCTCGGACGGGGCGACAGAACATCGGAATGAAACAGAGCCAGCGGAACTGATCCATCTTGGTCCGAAACGAAAGCATGCCGGCGCGATAGCTCGAATAATTCACATTCGAAAGGTCGCCGGTCATCTGCTCATAGGTCAGACCAATACCCACAGCGGTTTTCGTTTGGGTGTCGCGCATAAAATCGCGATAGCCTTCACCGTGACCGCTCGGTGTGGCGAATGCAACTTCCTCACCCGGCCTCAGGTATTTGATCATGCCAGGTTCCATGGTCTCAACGACCTGGCTGCCATCGGTGCTTGTTTCACCGAGCGAGGGGCCTTCGGTTGCATCCGGCTGGGTGACAAAGGTGGCAAAGCAGGCTTCGATCTTTTTCCGGACGAGTTCGGCCTCGCTATATTCGTCCAGGTCCCGCATCGTGATAATCACCGGAGCGAGCCAGGGCACCCCGCGGACCTGCTGGCGCTTCTTGCGGTATATGTGGAGGATCAAATCAGCCGGCACCCGGCGGGATGCAAGATTTGCCCTTGAAAAGCCGACCGTAATGTCCCCAGGGTGATCCGGGTAAAGCCAATAGGCGATGCGCCTACCCAGAAGATCAAACTCAACCCCCTGGATGATTCGGCCGGTCTTGGTTTCCTCGGTCTTTCTGGTATCGAGATAGTCGGGCTCCATGACCTGGATCTGCATCGGAACCCGGAATCCGTCATCGGCAAAACGCCGGCGGATCCTCACAAGACACTCACCGCTTTCAATGACCATCCTGACGGCCAGGTCCTGAAGACCATAGAAATCGAGTTGACCGTCGGCGTCGCACTCGTCGACCCATATTCTCCAGGCTTCATTGATCTGCCTGGCCAGGGTCTCATCCCTGTTGGCCGGCTTTGCCTGAGCGGTAATACCGGTTCCCACGGCCTGGCCGGCGAGTTCGTCCAGGGCGTTGGTCGCATAGGCGTTGTTCCGGATCAGATCCCTGCTTCGCTGGCGAAGTCTCGATAGAGCGGGGCCGATCTCGGCATTTGCCCCACTATCGGCAGTATTCCATCCCGAGGTGCGCCTGTCGCTTCGGGCAGCCTCATAGGAGAGCAGGATCGCGGCAGCTGCGCGCGCCCGCGCGCGCTCCAGCCCCCACCGGGGACTGAGCCAATCTACGGCGCGGTCGAGCCACGTCTGTCTGATTGCAGATCTGTTCACTCGCCTAATCCTCCACCGCCTGGGCCCTTGCGGAATCTCGCATAAGAGGTGCGACTGGCGCTGCCGGTCGTAGAACTGGACTCCACCGCATCCTTCATCGTTTGCAGAAGCATCAGCATTTGGCTGATGGACTGATACCGCACCTCGCGGTCGCCGAACCGAACGCTCAAGGTTCCGCCCTTGATCGCGGCTTCCAGGGCTGCGATGTCAACTTGAGTCCAGGATGTCGTCATTATTTCTGCCGTCTGAAGTAAAAGACCGCCTGGTCGGCAGCCTGGGGAATGACTGACACAAGCTCCCATCCTTCGGAACCGTATCCAGCAAGGTCCGCCTCGCGGTGCAGCAGGACTGATTTGTATTCCCACTTCGGAGGCTCGCTGATCAATAGAGTCGCCGGCGCCATCGGATCCGGGTTCTCGCGGACCAGCTGCTCGTCTATGGCCCTGTGCGACCTTTTCATCTTGTCATTCATTTTCGCAACCAGTCTTTCCCGCGATCGCCGAGCCATGAGTTTCCGCGCGCTGGGGCGGTTCGAGCCTCCTGGTGAGGCGCTGGCTTGGTTTCATGTCGAGCGTTCGATGACTGCTCCGGCTCGGCCGGCTTGGCTTTCATTTGCTCCTCGAGAGCTTTCCAGTGTTTGTCCTGCATGCGATCCATTCCAAGATCCCACGCTCCTGCCCGGGCATATACGCGGCAGTCGAGAGCCTCATTGCGCGCCCTGGTCTGCTGCCATTCCGTCTTTGCCCGATGGGTGCGCCTGTTTATGTGACTCACCAGCTGCTCGGCACAGAGCTGCTTGAAATGCTCGTCCCCGTAATTGGCTCCGGTCGGAAAATGACAATAGCCGGGCGGATATTGCCATCCCTGCGTTCGCTCTTCTTCCGTCGGCGGCCGCTTTTTCAAATCCGCGTATAGTTCGGCCTTGAAGAAAGCAACATTGATCGTCCTGATTTTCAGTCCGCGCTTGATCTTCTGCCCACCGATGGTCACTTCCACTGGTGAAGGCTGAGATACCGGCAGAATTCCCTTGTCGGTCCCCTTGATCGCTACTACCTGGCCGGCAGGCTGCATCCGGACCCAGTTGTACACGTCGTTTGTCGTCGTTCCGTCCCCGGAATCCACGAACATCCTCGAGATGGGGAGCTCCACTCCGTTCTCCGTCGTATAGGTGCCGGACCTGAAAGCTTCCAATTTTTGCCAAACTGCCGGTTCGGATGTCTTGCCCTCGAAGATCTGGTAGTCGATCGACCATGACTCCCGGCCGCGGCCCCATGCAACCACCTCCACCTCGAGGCGATCGCGCTGCACGTCGACGCCCGCCGTCAGAAACAGCCCGCCTGGCGGAACCGTTCCCGGATCGTAGCCTTCGCGTTTGGTCAGGAGAATCTCCCACTCCGGGGCTTCGCCCTTCTCGACCCAGTTTTCGGCAAGCGAGGTATTGATAAAAGTTTTGAGATCCTCGACGCTGTCTTTTTTCGACAAGTAATCCAAAACGATTTCCGAAAGCTGCTTCCATGGGGAGTAGAGTTCCGAAATCCAGAAACCGGCTATGCCGTTGAATGGAACATGGGCCCGCCATTCTCCCTGCTCTACAGCTTTCCATCGCGCAGCGTCATCCCAGGGGGCATCGCAGGATTCACAGTAATACCTCGCCGATCGCGCCTGCTCTTCCCGAGTTTCGAGCTTGGTGTCCCAGCGCACCTGCGTGCGAAAACACAGCATCAGGCTTTGCATGTGTCCGCATGCCGGGCAGGGAACGTAATACTCCCGTTTGTCCGAGGCCTCGTAGGCCCGATCGATCTCCGAACCGGCCACAGTCGGGGAGCAGGTCAGGATTTCCTTTTTTCGGTGCCGGAATGTGGCCAGGCGCTTCCGCGCGAGCGAGATCGGATTTCCCTCCGCGCCGGCGGTGGGCGGATATTTGTCGACCTCGTCGCAGAAGAGAAAGCGGATCGCCCGCCTGGCCAGGTTGCCCGGGGATCCCGCTGAAGTGATAGCCAGCATGCCTCCGGGAAAGAGCTTTTCCTCGATCGTATTGTTCGAAACCCGGGATTTCATCTCCGAGAAAATCCCCCGGAGCGCCGGCGTGTCCCGAATCATCGGGGCAATCCGTTCTTTGGAGAACGCTTTCGCATCCGCATCCCGCGGTTGCAAAACCAGAATTGGACCCGGATCCAGGTGCGCGAAATACCCGATGCCGTTTTCGATGGTCACGGTCTTGAGCATCTGTGTTGCCGCCCGGATGACCGTCCGGTAGATCCGCGGATCCGAAACCGAATCCAGGGGCTCCCGCTGAAATGGCAGTGTCGCCCACTTTCCGTGTTCGGCTGAGCTTTCTGAGCTGAGGTATCGGTATTTGTCGGCCCATTCGGATACCGCAATTCCCTTCGGGGGTCCCCAAAGTTTTACGACGTCGTGAATACGTCCTGCCAGCACCCGGTTTGTCTGCGGCGCCCAGAGCCGGCAGGCGTGAAAGAGCATCTGAGCGATGGTCATACATTGGGTCGATACTCACTCAGTTCGGAAAGAAAGGATCGAATTTCCCGGTCCAGGATCTCCTGGCACTCCAGCACATCGGAAACACAAGCCACTTTGGGTGCGATCTTCGACGGGATCCCGAGCGCTCTGTTACGGACTGTTACGATGTGGGCTCCCCACTCGCAGGCGGCCTCGTAGGCATCCACCATGATCCCGCGAAGCTTTGCCACCTCGAATTCGGCCCGCGCCGCTTTGGCAATCTCATGTTTCAGCTGGGCCTCTGCAATAGAAGTCGGTTCAGGATCGCCGACATCCCCTGGACGGGCTACATTGCCGGGCCGATCTTCCCGCCGGCCAGGTCGGCGAGATTTCGAAACCTGTCCGAGCGCCGGCGACTTCTGGTGGATGTCGAGATTTCGTCCAAGTGCCTCCCGAACCCGTGACAAGTCCCACTTTCCATCGGGCTCCCTCTTGAGCTTGCCTTTTTGCTCAAGTTGATTGACGCGCTGTCTGGAAATGCCGAGCGCCTCCGCGAGCGCCTTGGTACTGATTGTTTCTGACATACGATGCTAATTTCCTATGCCTTTACGGTCATGCTTTTCAGGTGGGTCTGGAAACCACCCTTGGCAAGTCCTTGGCAAGACCTTGTCACTTTTGGTGGCTGACTACAAATCGCCACAAGTTCACCCGCCCGCGTTTTCGCACAGGAAGGACCCAAGAGCGCTATACAATAGCTTCCATAACGCCCTATACAATCAACACTTAGAGGAATCGACTGATTGAAAGTTTTGACGCTGTTCTTTGGCATTTATCAACTTTCCTTTGCCTTCAGCCCGAGCGCATTCCTCAAAGCGTTTGAAAAATGACCCCACATCCATCGTGCCCTTCTCTCTTTTCTGCCTATTCGCTTTACATGCCTTCCTCCCTGAACCGAGTAGTATGGGTGTCTCTGATCGTCACGATAAACTAAGGCCCAATCCTCTGTGCTCACAACCAGATCCGTTCAATGGCCGCTTCCGTGCCGATCTTCGGAAATGCAACGTTGCAGCATGGAGGATAGGCGGCACCCGGATAGTTGCGAGCCCCATTCCAGTACACCCTCTCTCCGCGGTTACGCTGGAATTCCTCATGCTCGCCCCGAAGGCTGAAGTTGAGCTCCGCCATCTTGCGTTGGCGATCGGCGTCATCCCGAAAATACAACCGCCCATCAGGCAGCCAGCTGGCTATGCCCCTCCTGATGAATTCGTTTGCCCTTTGTTCGGAGGTGTACCTCGATCCATCCAACCTTGGGTTGGCGATCTCAACTTTTGCCATTTTAGGGATACCTATGGTGTGCTGCCCGTCGGCGTCCGTGGATCAGGCCGGATCACGCCTGGCTGCCTGATGGCAGACTGTTCGATGGCAATCTTTAATCGGGTTAATCCACCCATTCAACAGAAATCGCTGTCACCGCCCAAAATACAGGTGCAGCAGTATGCAGGAGACTGCAACAAGCCGCAGGAGTATGCAGCAGACTGCAGCAGTATGCATATTCAAATTGTGCTTTTGGCAAGTTTCCCCCGCTTTTTCCCAATCCCGTGCTTCAAAATCCTATGGTATTCATCACGCGGAATTCTAACTGCACCAAGGAAATGGACGCACTCCAAGAGACCGTGTTTTATCCATCGTCTGATCGTATCTTCCGAAAAGCCGCTGGCAATTGAAAGTTCGTCAACGCGATATAATTCCTTTCCGTTCACCATCTAGGCCTTTCTGCGCGATTTCTGTAGTTCGCGCGCGATGGATTCCAGTTCCTTTTTGCGCCGTATCTCATCAGCTTTCTCGACTTCCGCCCGATACTCCGGGTCGTCGAGCATGCTCGTGGTTCCCTCCGGAGTCTCCCCGACATGATCGCCGCGCGCAGGCGGCGCCGTAGGAGCCGATGTCATGAACGCGTTGATATTCGCGGCCCAGTAGGCCATGGGCTTGCCGATCTTGAGAAAAAACGCGTCCTTGCTCTCGATGAATCGCGTGATGGCGGCTTTTAGCGGTGGCAAATCGAATGCGGCCTGGCCGGCGGTTCTGGCGAGAAGGAGTTTAAGCCCCTCGAAATCAGCCGGCTGGGTTACAAGCGGTTGGCCGCGAACGCGTTGGAATTCGGCGAAGAAGTGATCGACAAGCGGTTTAAAGCGGGGGTCGGCGGCTTTGTCGCCGGCCTTGCTTTTAAGCTTTGAAGATGAAGATGAAGATGAAGATGAAGCCTTTGGTTTCTGTTTGGGATCACCTTTAGCATCACCTTTGGTGTCACCTTTGTCTTGACCTTTAAAGGTCGGGTTTCCTCCTCCCCTTTTCCCGGCTTCCGCGCAAAGTTGCCGCTTCCGCTCGTCTCTAACGATCCTTCTGGAGTAGATCACGCCGTGATCCGTGCAGGAAAAGACGCCGGAGTCTGAAAGCTCCTGGAGCAGCCGGGAAACCTCGTCGGTAGAACAGCCGGTCATTCGAGCGAGCTGTTCTGCGGTCACGGGTTTGCCTGTCGCATGCTGTAGAAAGCCCCTGCGGTCGCCCTCGTGCATCAGGCAGAGCATGTCGGTCCACAGCCCGCGGGCTGCGAGAGAGACGGAGCGGACGGCCGGATCCTTGAGCCAGTCGCCCGGGTAGAATTGGAAGGAAGGAAGTTTAGACATCGGTCACTCGGTCTCGATTAAGTGAAGAGCGCTTGTCTGCTACTCGAACAGGTACGGGAACGCGAAATCTACAATTTCTGTCACGTTTTTCTCTCCTCTCTATCCCGTTTGAATAACGGGAGTTGGGAAATAACGCGCAAAGTTTTTCTGCGCATTTTTTCGAGTTTGGGCACAATTTGGGCACAACGGGGGCTTTTGACGGAAGCGAGGGTTTTGGAAAACTGCTGT
>CAWIVH010000012.1:0-482026 GCA_963839475.1 uncultured Acidobacteriota bacterium
CGTGAACGGATAGTAAGTGCGGGTGTTGTTGTTCTCGTTCGACTCCGGCACCGACGACAGTGCGTCCGCATACACCCCGACATAATACGTGCCCGGCGCGACCGTCCCCGGAATCGTGCAGTTCTTCGTCATTGTTCGCGATTCCCCGGGCGCATAACTGTAGAGATCGGAACACAGGTACGTGTCAGAGCTGTTGATCGTGCTGTCCGTCGATAGATAAAGGTACGTGGCCGCACTCGATGTAGATTGGCCCCCCTGATTCCGAACCGTAAACGTCACGCTGATCGAACCCCCCGGCACCTGCGAACTCGGACTCACCGTCACACTGTCCACTACCAGATCCGGCTGAGTGCCTATGGTGATCGTGGTCGATCCCGTGTTGTTCCCTTCGTTGGATTCGGATACCGTATTGGCCGTATCGGCTATTACACCCACGTAATATGTGCCGTTGCCCGTCGTTGACGGTATGGTGCCGGGTATATTGCTGCACGTGTACGATGCCCCCGCTGCCAAACTGCCGATATTGCAGTTTGCCAGCAACTGGTCCCCGCCCGTGATCGTCGTATCCGGCGAGAGCCGCACATCGTTCGAGAAGATGCTCGCCGCCTGCGTCCCCTGGTTCACTATTGTGAAACTCACCGTGATTCCGCTGCCCGGCGTGACCGTGGTAGGCGTCACCGAGACGTTCTGCACTACCAGGTCCGGTAGCGGCGGCTGCGATACCGTGAACGGATAGTAAGTGCGGGTGTTGTTGTTCTCGTTCGACTCCGGCACCGACGACAGTGCGTCCGCATACACCCCGACATAATACGTGCCCGGCGCGACCGTCCCCGGAATCGTGCAGTTCTTCGTCATTGTTCGCGATTCCCCGGGCGCATAACTGTAGAGATCGGAACACAGGTACGTGTCAGAGCTGTTGATCGTGCTGTCCGTCGATAGATAAAGGTACGTGGCCGCACTCGATGTAGATTGGCCCCCCTGATTCCGAACCGTAAACGTCACGCTGATCGAACCCCCCGGCACCTGCGAACTCGGACTCACCGTCACACTGTTCACTACCAGATCCGGCTGAGTGCCTATGGTGATCGTGGTCGATCCCGTGTTGTTCCCTTCGTTGGATTCGGATACCGTATTGGCCGTATCGGCTATTACACCCACGTAATATGTGCCGTTGCCCGTCGTTGACGGTATGGTGCCGGGTATATTGCTGCACGTGTACGATGCCCCCGCTGCCAAACTGCCGATATTGCAGTTTGCCAGCAACTGGTCCCCGCCCGTGATCGTCGTATCCGGCGAGAGCCGCACATCGTTCGAGAAGATGCTCGCCGCCTGCGTCCCCTGGTTCACTATTGTGAAACTCACCGTGATTCCGCTGCCCGGCGTGACCGTGGTAGGCGTCACCGAGACGTTCTGCACTACCAGGTCCGGTAGCGGCGGCTGCGATACCGTGAACGGATAGTAAGTGCGGGTGTTGTTGTTCTCGTTCGACTCCGGCACCGACGACAGTGCGTCCGCATACACCCCGACATAATACGTGCCCGGCGCGACCGTCCCCGGAATCGTGCAGTTCTTCGTCATTGTTCGCGATTCCCCGGGCGCATAACTGTAGAGATCGGAACACAGGTACGTGTCAGAGCTGTTGATCGTGCTGTCCGTCGATAGATAAAGGTACGTGGCCGCACTCGATGTAGATTGGCCCCCCTGATTCCGAACCGTAAACGTCACGCTGATCGAACCCCCCGGCACCTGCGAACTCGGACTCACCGTCACACTGTCCACTACCAGATCCGGCTGAGTGCCTATGGTGATCGTGGTCGATCCCGTGTTGTTCCCTTCGTTGGATTCGGATACCGTATTGGCCGTATCGGCTATTACACCCACGTAATATGTGCCGTTGCCCGTCGTTGACGGTATGGTGCCGGGTATATTGCTGCACGTGTACGATGCCCCCGCTGCCAAACTGCCGATATTGCAGTTTGCCAGCAACTGGTCCCCGCCCGTGATCGTCGTATCCGGCGAGAGCCGCACATCGTTCGAGAAGATGCTCGCCGCCTGCGTCCCCTGGTTCACTATTGTGAAACTCACCGTGATTCCGCTGCCCGGCGTGACCGTGGTAGGCGTCACCGAGACGTTCTGCACTACCAGGTCCGGTAGCGGCGGCTGCGATACCGTGAACGGATAGTAAGTGCGGGTGTTGTTGTTCTCGTTCGACTCCGGCACCGACGACAGTGCGTCCGCATACACCCCGACATAATACGTGCCCGGCGCGACCGTCCCCGGAATCGTGCAGTTCTTCGTCATTGTTCGCGATTCCCCGGGCGCATAACTGTAGAGATCGGAACACAGGTACGTGTCAGAGCTGTTGATCGTGCTGTCCGTCGATAGATAAAGGTACGTGGCCGCACTCGATGTAGATTGGCCCCCCTGATTCCGAACCGTAAACGTCACGCTGATCGAACCCCCCGGCACCTGCGAACTCGGACTCACCGTCACACTGTTCACTACCAGATCCGGCTGAGTGCCTATGGTGATCGTGGTCGATCCCGTGTTGTTCCCTTCGTTGGATTCGGATACCGTATTGGCCGTATCGGCTATTACACCCACGTAATATGTGCCGTTGCCCGTCGTTGACGGTATGGTGCCGGGTATATTGCTGCACGTGTACGATGCCCCCGCTGCCAGAACTGCCGATATTGCAGTTTGCCAGCAACTGGTCCCCGCCCGTGATCGTCGTATCCGGCGAGAGCCGCACATCGTTCGAGAAGATGCTCGCCGCCTGCGTCCCCTGGTTCACTATTGTGAAACTCACCGTGATTCCGCTGCCCGGCGTGACCGTGGTAGGCGTCACCGAGACGTTCTGCACTACCAGGTCCGGTAGCGGCGGCTGCGATACCGTGAACGGATAGTAAGTGCGGGTGTTGTTGTTCTCGTTCGACTCCGGCACCGACGACAGTGCGTCCGCATACACCCCGACATAATACGTGCCCGGCGCGACCGTCCCCGGAATCGTGCAGTTCTTCGTCATTGTTCGCGATTCCCCGGGCGCATAACTGTAGAGATCGGAACACAGGTACGTGTCAGAGCTGTTGATCGTGCTGTCCGTCGATAGATAAAGGTACGTGGCCGCACTCGATGTAGATTGGCCCCCCTGATTCCGAACCGTAAACGTCACGCTGATCGAACCCCCCGGCACCTGCGAACTCGGACTCACCGTCACACTGTCCACTACCAGATCCGGCTGAGTGCCTATGGTGATCGTGGTCGATCCCGTGTTGTTCCCTTCGTTGGATTCGGATACCGTATTGGCCGTATCGGCTATTACACCCACGTAATATGTGCCGTTGCCCGTCGTTGACGGTATGGTGCCGGGTATATTGCTGCACGTGTACGATGCCCCCGCTGCCAAACTGCCGATATTGCAGTTTGCCAGCAACTGGTCCCCGCCCGTGATCGTCGTATCCGGCGAGAGCCGCACATCGTTCGAGAAGATGCTCGCCGCCTGCGTCCCCTGGTTCACTATTGTGAAACTCACCGTGATTCCGCTGCCCGGCGTGACCGTGGTAGGCGTCACCGAGACGTTCTGCACTACCAGGTCCGGTAGCGGCGGCTGCGATACCGTGAACGGATAGTAAGTGCGGGTGTTGTTGTTCTCGTTCGACTCCGGCACCGACGACAGTGCGTCCGCATACACCCCGACATAATACGTGCCCGGCGCGACCGTCCCCGGAATCGTGCAGTTCTTCGTCATTGTTCGCGATTCCCCGGGCGCATAACTGTAGAGATCGGAACACAGGTACGTGTCAGAGCTGTTGATCGTGCTGTCCGTCGATAGATAAAGGTACGTGGCCGCACTCGATGTAGATTGGCCCCCCTGATTCCGAACCGTAAACGTCACGCTGATCGAACCCCCCGGCACCTGCGAACTCGGACTCACCGTCACACTGTTCACTACCAGATCCGGTAAGCTTGCAGCAGTTTGAACATACCATGTATATGCGGAAGAATTATCAACTGTGGCCTTCCATTGGCCGGTTTCGGTTTTTGAAGAAAATACATAATAGGAGCCGGAGCTTGAATGTGATTCTGGAATACCACTGGGCGAGGTGGCCGTAAATGTGTACGGTGACGTCGCAGTAGTGCGCCAAACACTAAATGAGTAAGTTGATCCAGCATCAATATTTACAGTGCCACCATTAGCAATGGTCTGATTTGAATAGGTAGTAGCGTTGAGGACATAAGTAATCGTGACGTGGTCTACACTCGCACCTGTGGCTAACACGGGTACAGCCCATAAAACTAGTATGGCGGTTACCCCTAGCAGGGTAAACGTCGCTTTGGATAAGGAAGCAATATTGCCTATTCTTAAATTGCTTTTATTCCGATTATTCATGACCTATATCCTAATTTGATCTGGTTGGATTCATATTAATCGACCAAAGTATTGCATAACATGATGATAAGCGAGAATTTTCTACGGGAGGAATGCAATTTCCTTTTGACATTCATCGAGAAATTAACCTTCCTTGACGTTCCTAATTCCCGTTCAAATCGCGAACGCATGCAAAATCTATGTTCTAATTAGATGTGTTGGGCTACTTGTAATACTAATTGGCCAATATCTTCTGATTAAGCTATTTGGATTATGTAAACTGTTGATACATCTCCATTGGCTTTCTTTCACATCTGTACCTAGAATCATCGTGGGTTGCATAGATATCATTGTATTCCAGAGTACTGGCAGGGTATTTGCCTAAGATATGGCATCCAATGATCCGTTCGGTGATCCTAAAATTAAAAGGTCCATAGATTAATAAATAGCAACGTAGGCGATTTGGCGTATTAACGGGGGAAAAATCAAGCGAATTCAAGCGAATTCAAGCGAATTGATGGCTTTTTCGCTTCCCCGCCTATTGCGCAGCGTCCGGGTAGGATTGTTTTGTTGGATTAATATTTCAGATTATAAAATTAGTTTTCAAAATCCTTAAAAGTACCGACAGTTCATAGTCTATGATCTCGATTAATACCGAATCGCCTGATCATAGCCGGGCACGAAGGATCCGCGGTTTTCTAACTTGGTGGAACTTCAGAACGAGTAAATTTGAGATTCAAAAAGACATGCTTTGAGATTTGCTAATTTCATTTGGACGAACAGCGCTATGAAAATGAAATTGTTTATCTTGATTGCGGAAGCGCTGTGAATGAACTGTTGGTCGCTCGCCCCTATCTCATTTTGAATCATCTATGGGCCTGAGTCCGCTCAAGTCAGACTGCAACTCCTTATCCGGAGTAGTTCGCGGCAGCGATCGCCCAATTGGCGCACCTCAGATCGTCTTGTTGCCGGCTTATTTGCGCTCCTCATTCGCCCCGACAAGACTGTGATTCCGGGTCCCGCTTAATGGGTCGCTGGCGTTCCGCTTCTGCCGATTGATCGCAGCAATCGTTCTGCTTCTGCGGATTCCACAAATTCACTCGTGATCAAACCTTCGGCGTGCAATCGACGGTGCATCACCCGGTACGAATCGGCAAATCCGACCTGAAAAACCGAGAAATCAGAAGGGCGAATCGAATAGTGGATGCTCGCGAGGCCCTGGCCGCAATCTTCCACAACTTCCACCCCGATAAGGCCGGCACTCAGGGTGATCTGCCAACCATGATTATAGGGGCCCCCACAACCGTCGTTAACAAGACTGCGAGGGAAAAAGATCCTCGCGCGCTCCCGACCCCTTGGGAAACCCACGAGTTGAGAGCGTGGAGCATCCTCCTGCGACGCTCCAGTCATTTCATCAGGGTCGAGAACCACGAACGTTGCAGCCTGACGCGGATTACAGACGCCACTTAAGTACAGCAGATTGACCCCGTCACCATCCGGATCGCCGATGGCCGCAGTGTTCCTCCCAACTCCGAGGTGCCCAGCATGCCAATACTCATGCTGCAAAACGCCAGCAGGCGAGAGAAGGCATACTCGAGAAAACTCTTCGCTATTATGCACCGCAACAACAAGTATCGCCTGCTGCCTGCGCCGGCCGAGGGACCCGACAACTAGTTTCGTTATCGAGAACGCGTCTGCAATACGGTAGCCGGATGCCGTAGTTGCCCCTCGACCAGCATCAACAGTCCATTTGACCGCTCCCGCATCTGAAAAACAATAGATCTTGGAATGGCCGGGACAGTCGGTGCACGAAACACGCTCCCCCAAAAGCACTTCCTGCCGGCCATCACCGTCCACATCCACTATCGACAGCAGATTCCCGAAATCATTGGATGCTGGGGAGTAACATTCCGGAATGAGGGCACGCTCAAACTTGTGCCGCCAAAGTTCGGCGCCTTGATCATTAAGCATCACCAGGACATTCCGTTCGATCCGCCATTGTGCCGGCACTTTGCCGCGGCCGACGATGTGGGAAATGCCCGCCCCAATTCCGAGAAGAAAAAGCACAGAAACAACAGCAAATATCGCAATAGAGCGGCCGCGTAGTGCTCGCACCGATCGTCGATTCTCTGGCTCGCGCAGCCCATTCTGCACCATCGCGGCAGGGCCGGAGTTCTTCCACGCCTCCAGCTCCGCAACGATCGCCAGCACCCGCCCGCGTCCCCCGGGCAATCGCCGGATCGGGAGCCCGCGCTCCGATTCCCACAACTGTGCCGTGCGCACCGTCACTTTCAGATACGCCGCAATCTCTTTCCAGGAGGTCAGCTCTTCAGCCACCAAACGCCTTTCATTAGGAATGGATAAGCAGGGCGCACGCCGCAAGACCCCGCGCTAGCCCTCCTCACTCGATGCTTCCCTTGTACCTCAAGCGTCAACGCCTATCCTAGCATAACCCCCGATACGACTGATGTAGCATGAGATGCAGCGGTAACTGCTGGGACAATGATGTTATAAAGACTTTCTTTGGGATACTCAGAGCCGAGCTGATTTATTACTGAAAGTTCTGCATTCTGCCGTGTCGGCAGCAACCATCGTTGCCGGCAGCTCTCAGCTGGATTTTCCGTTCGATTCATCCAAACTGATTCCGGGCACCTATACTTTGAGTCTTCTCCAACCCGGCACCGACGAATGGATCTACTATGTTGTTAAAGTTATCGGGGCCCTGAACCTTGGACAAAAGAAGGAATAGGTGCCTCTCTGACCTTCACATTCGGAAGGTACGCAAGCTCGTTGCGCGCCATGGCAATGAAAAGAAGAAAGGAGTTCGCTGAGCGCGCGATGCGTCATTCTACCCAAGGCCCTACGGATTAAAAAACTCCTTCGGCGGCTTCTTGGTCTTTTCATCCAGGATGGTACAGAACTTATTCCGCTTCATCGGACGAACGTGGTGGTATCGCCGATACTCCCCCCAATCCCTGACGCAGATCATGGTACGTGCATTCAGCTTAACCGTTATCATCTGGGCCAGGGTGTCCATAATGACCGAATGCGCGTACCGTGCTGTGCCGAAACTCGAACTCCAGGCATGGGTCGTTCCCCACAAAACAAAGTTATAGGGACGAAAGCGGTGCCCGGTGAAATACTCCTCATCCTCTTCACGGGAACTCAGGCCAAATTCGATAAAATTGAAGAACCAGTATTCTTTTCTGCCGGCCCGGATCAGGAAATCACTGGCCAGGATTTTGAGCAGGTCGCCCTTGGAACCATTGAACTTGATAAATATGTCCACGGTTATGCTCATGAAACCTCCTCGCCAGAGAATCTCCTCCGATTACGACCTCGGCTGTTACGTTAATTCCTGTCAGTACACGTGAGGGTCCATTTCACGGTGGGGCTTGGCCGTGCGGCCGGATCCGGTTGAAAGCCGGAAGGCGCTGAGGTGAACCACCCGCTCCTGCTTCGCCAGAGCAGCGCCCGTCAGCCAGCGCGCCGACAAGCGCACATCCTCGCCTTCGCCTATGGCTGGAAACGATTCGAGCTTGGCCCGCCGAACCCGATCCATGAATCTTGCGGCTGAGGCAGCATCAGCCGCTTTGGTCTCCTTTTTGGCGGCCATCGATGTGCTGAGAGCATCCAGGGCATAGCTTCTCAGCAGCTTCGGGTAGAGCTTTCGCAGGGTGGTGGGGCAATCGAAGAGGTCAAAGCCTGTCACCCGGCCGTCGATGCCGAACATGATGCCTGTCTGCCCTTTCTCTGGCGCAAACGCACGGACATAGTCCTCCAGCGCCGCCGTGTGCCGCTCAAAGATATCGCTCATCGCCGATGTATCCGATGATGCCGCCAACTTGGAGATCTTCTGGTCGATATCCATCCAGACCATGCCCTGGTCCGAGTGCCTTTGGCCGCTGACCTTCATGGAATCCGTCACGTGGGACATCCTCTTCGCCCGGCCCTCGGCAAAATGCGCGTGTGGCGCCGAGGCAAATTCTTGAGACCGGTGGCGCCAGCGTCCTCTTTCGACGCAGGAAACCGGAATAACAAGGGTCTTCCCCGCGGGGACCAGGATGCTCAGGTTGAGCACCCGGTTCTGCTTGGCCCCGATCAATTCCTCCCCGTCGAGTAGAAATACCGGCAGTTTTGCCTCGTTGACGAACTTCAGCTCAGGAACCGATCCCGCATCCGTCACTTCGGTGATGTGCGCCGACTTCTGCGCCAGCGCCTGATCCAGGGTGAGATAGCCGGCGCTCCCCCTTTTTCCCCCGAGGATCGGGAAAAGGGTCAGATTACGGAAAGCCTTGGGTGTACCGATTTTGACACCTAAAATCGTATCCGATATGGATTTCAAGCTGCCTCCTGCGCGCATGGGCCCACCTGCCCTTCGTGGAGCAGAAAGCAGGTTAAAGCCTTGATTTTATTGACTTCCAACGACTTGATGATAGCTGCCGGCAGTGACATCCGGGATCCTTCGCAATCATCCCGCCAGGACTGGAGGCTGGCCCGTGTTGCTTCTGTCGCTTGCCTCGTTATGACGATATAGCTATCCTGTATGTACGAGGTGAGATTATGGTGAAGCGACTTACGAAGACCGGCAATAGTCTGGCGCTGGTCCTGGACAAGCCCTTGCTGCAGGCCGCTGGAATCACTGCGGAAACCCCGCTGGATATTTCCACGGACGGGGATGTGATAGTCATCACGCCGGTTCGAAAAAAACAGCGGTCGGATAAGATCCGCAATGCGGTCGAAGCAATCCACAAGGACTATGCCGGGGTTTTCCGGCGACTGGCAGAATGATGTCCCCCACATTCCTGACGCTCGAAGAGGTATTGGCTCTTCATAAAGATCAGATTTCCCGTTATGGGGGAATTTCCGGTGTGCGGGACATGGGATTGCTGAGTTCCGCCATCGGAATGCCGTCTGCTACTTTTGCCGGTGAGTTTTTACACAATGACATCTTGGAGATGGCCGCGGCTTATCTCTTCCATATCGCGAAAAATCATCCGTTCCTGGACGGCAACAAGCGAACGGCATTGGCAGCCGCTCTGGTATTTTTATGGCTGAACGGTATCAGGCTTTTCTCCGATGAAGACGGCATCTACGAACTGGTGGCAGGAGTGGCGTCCGGAAGCAAAGCTAAATCCGAGGCAGCTGTATTTCTGAAAAATCATTGCCGCCCCGTCTGACTCCCATTGATACGCACTGGAATTCTTATTTTCTTAGAGGCTCGAGAACCGCCTCAAAAACAACCAGGTCTCTGAACAGCGGGCGCGCCTGTTCCCTCAACTTTTTCCAAGCCTTTGGAATTTGCTCCTTCCCCTGGTTAAAATCCAGGCATTCCTGATCCCCCAGTTTTTCACAAACCGCCAGCAACAGGGCACAATCTTTGAAGTAATCGGGAAAGAATGCAATGCAGGCATCAAGCAGCGCATCCGGGTGATTGGGGCTTTCTGGAATGAGGGTCCTCAGGTTCGCCAACGGCTTGAGCTTTTCATTGAAATACCGCGCCTCCAGCCATTGCCGGTTGCCTTCGCCCTGCCAGATTTGAATATCGATCGGGTTTATCCCATCGGCCCCGTCAAATCCGCCCAGCCCGCCGATGCAGTAAATCTTCGAAAATCCTGCCATTTCCTGCTCCTTTGAGAGTTGGAATTCGAGAGGATTCTATATCACAGCAGTGACATCCGGGGTCAAGCGAGGGCGAAGAAATCCAGTGTGAAAACTGGTTTGCACCATCAGCGCCATCCCTTAGCGCACAGCACCGCCGCCTGGTGGCTGACTCCGCCGGCATCTACGCAACCCTACAGGACATCGCCTGATCCGACTTTTTGCCCAAAGTGGACTCGTTTATTTCTTGGCGGTCTTGGAGGTCTCCGCGGTTCAAATCTTCAATACCTTGATAGCTAAATATTTGGTCCGCCCAATCAAAGTTCAGCCTATGCTTTTTTGTCCGTGTCTTTTGATGCGGCAGCGCCGCCCATGGCGCGTTTCATCGGGCCCAGAGCCATATCCACTGTCAACAGCTGCTCTAACAGGTCGTTGAATCGTTCCTGCGATGCCGGGTCGTCTTTCTTTTCGAGCTCCTTGAGCTCTGCAGTGATCTCACCGAACGTCAAAAGCAGCCCTTCCTGTTGTTTCCTCACTTCGTCGTCCATTTCGTCTCCTGTACACGGATGCTGCGCCTCGGATTCGCGCAGAGAATCCCAGATTATTCCTCAACGGTCTGGTTTAAGCCTTGCGCATCCGTGTCCCCTGAAAATATCACCTGCCTTATTAAACAAATGGCTGCAGTGGCCGTGAACGGGCAATTTGAATTTTTATGGACAGAGTTTCGGGCAAAGTGGTGGGTGTTGGGTGGAATGGCTCATTAGGGCAATTCCGCTAAACTATTGAAAACATGGTGCCGGGGATGGGAATCGAACCCACACGTCCCTGTCGGGACTCAGGATTTTAAGTCCTGTGCGTCTGCCAGTTTCGCCACCCCGGCACATTTATTTCCAATGATTTACAGGCACTTAGTTCTAATTTGCCCTCCTAAATCGGCCTGCTGCCCCATTGTTGCCCCTTTTTTGCATGATGTCGATTCTAATTTTTTCGCCAGCCTGCTGAATCTCCTCCGGAAAGGGACGGGATTTCCGCATTCTTGATCATCTGAAGTCCAACCAGATTCTTGCGATGACGATGGATGGAAGCAACAGATAATTCTGTTGTGCCCGCGTCAAAGCAAGTCCTTGCCGCTTTAAGGAACGGAATCGACTTTGGCCGAAGCGAAAAATCGAGAACACCCTTCTCAAGATCACGGACGAGCAAGCTTTTTAGGGCCGTCTTTACTTTCGACCGAAAATAGCTTGTATTGGGTGTATCGGTGGAGGTTCCGGAATTTGTAGCCCTGGAATTGGATTGTGATGAGCACTTCGCGGGGCAGCCACAACTTCCGGGAAATGCCGGGAAATGCGATTTCCTCAAATTCTATTCGGGTCGCATGCTGGTTCAGTCCGATGTCTGATCGGCTCACCAGTAAGTCGGTTTGCATCCGGAGAATCTGGAAGGAGTCGGGCGCAACCCAAATAGCCCCCTGCACCAGGATCACAGCATGCTGGCCCATGAGTGTTATGGAGCCCAAGGTCTTGGTTTTTTCAGGAATTTGGGCAAAGGCAATCACAATCGCCTTTTGCCCTGATCGCTCCCTGCCAATACAGCGAAAATTGCTGGCGCTCCTGTTACGTGGGTGAAAGTATAGAGGGTGGGAGGCGTATCCCGACGTAAGCAAATAGGATCCTTTCAGGTCCTTGAAAGTAAGTTTTTCGTCTTTGAGATTAGTCCTATATTCTTCGAGTCCCAGCTCATCCGGATCAGAACTTGCCGAGATGATGTAATGGTACTTTGGCTTCAGGTAATCGTCCCGTGCCCCTCCCGGTTCCCACCTCTCCTGGTAGACGTTTTCCAGGGCAGACGTGTTGGGAAAATCTCTGAAGAATATCTCAACATTTTCTCCCACCCGGTCCAGCAGCAATGGAAGTTCTTCCTGTGTCTGGGCGAACTCCAGATTTTTGAGCTCAGGAAACCATTCGATCAGTCCGCGCTGGGAAAAGTCTATGATGGACCTGGCATGTAGATAGGGCAGCAGTTCGTCGGGTGTGGCGGTCGCCTGCGATTTGCTCTGTATTACTCCCCCTCTGGCCGGGCAAATGCCCGGGATTAGAAGCAGCAAAAACAGGAACCGTTGAAACCCTTTTTGCATCATAACAATATGCACCATGAGTCTCTGCTTACACGATACGCCCATCTCCCGCTTAATCAAGAGCTCTCACACGATCCTGACTTCCCTTAAGCCCGGCCCTCATGGCCCGGGCTTCGGGTGCGTAACAATCATGGTAGAAGCGCTCCGATGTCGGTTCATGCACGATCTCCCGGAAGGCAACTTCCCGACAAGCCGTAGGACCCCTGGAAAAGCCTAAATTCGACGCATCACGCACCTCCAAATGGATTAGATCGCAGCCGCGGGCGCGGAAGCGATTGCACGTCGAAATGGTGATTTCGGGGATCTTCTGCGGCTTGTGGCGTCTTACGCCAACAATTCCTGTGCGTACGTTAGCCTGTCTCGGACCGCCACACTATAGGTGCATCTGAAGGAACAAGAGGAGCAGTCGCTGCATCGAACATCTCGGGCCGGCTGAGGGATCTCCAGGAACCGTTCGCGGGCGAGTGCGAACTGGCCATAGCCTTCTGCATAGGTCAGGAACCGGAGTACATCGGGAACCGGAACGCCCTTATCGCAGAATCCTCCACACGAGCCGCACATCCGGCAGTAATTTGGGCCTATGCTGGCGAGTTGGGCCGTGAGCAGGTTCTCGTCCCTTTCCGTGTATGGCTCTGCCATCGCATGGAGGTTCTCATCGAACTGATCGTGGTCGGTCATGCATACGATGGCGGTGTCTACCGATTCGTTCTTGAGAGCCCATTTGATCGCGGCTACGGGAACCCCAGTCTGGCTGAGCCGCTTGCTCAGCGCCTGCGGATTGGCCCCATAGAGCCGGTCTCCTCGCTGTACGCGGCTGACGCCGCCGGCCAGTACCTTCATCGCCACGATCCCCAGCCCAGCTTTCCGGGCCGATCGGATCGCTTCCGTCATATCGGTTCGCGGCGCTTCAGGATTCGTGTTCATGGCCGCATCCACCGATCGCATGGAGAAGTTGTAGGTGGTCAGGACAACATCGACCTGGCCCAGCTTCGCCAGAAAAGCCAGCATTTTGTCCATGTTGAAATGGGTGCTGACTCCGGCAAAACGGATCTTCCCGCTCTGCTTGGCAAGCCGTTGCGCTTCGAGCAGGTCCGTGTTCACCTGTTCCGGCTCATTCTTCATGTGGAGGTACCAGATGTCGAGGTAATCGGTTCCCAATTCGCGCAGGCTTGTATCCAGGTCGGCAAGGATTTCGGCTTTGGTTTTAGCCCCGCTCTTGCTCGAGATGATTACCTTCTGACGCACCTTTTTGAGAGCCGCGCCGACCATTCTCTCGTTGTTGCCGTTCTGATAGCTACGGGCGGTATCGAAATGGTTGATGCCAAAATCCGCTGCCCGCTCGATCACGGACGCGTCTGCAGTCGTCATGCATCCGAACGCGAGCGATGTAACCCTCAGGCCGGTCTTGCCCAAAGTGCGGTAGGTCAGTTTGACAGATTCGGGTTTTGCCTGGCTACCGTCCGGCAGGAGAGGCGGGTGGTTGGCGTGTCGAAGGCCGGCCGCCGGAAGCGCCAGGCCGGCCGTCAGGAAATCGCGACGTGAAACATCTGGTTTCATTGACAACCTCCCGGACTGCATTTTTGCGAGCGATTGTACACCACTCGCTTGTGTGTCACCTCAAAGCTTTTTCCCCGTCGCAGACCAGAATTCCAGAAGAGAACACTTTGTATGCCACTGAGCGACCCGTCATTTTCTCAATAGGTTGGGGTACCGAACGCTTTGCACCGTGATCTTCGAGACAGCACTATCGATCTCGCGGAGATTGTCGGACGTAAGATCGATCGCAACGGCTCTGAGGTTTTCCTCTCGATGCGCCAGCTTCGTGGTACCCGCGATTGGAACAATCCACGGCTGCTTGGCCAGCGGATAAATCAGTGGGCTGACGGGACGGAATTGACGCGAGTTTTTTGCAGGGCCCCGCATGGATCCGATATTCCATATTTGTTATTATTTCAACATATGCGTCTCCTGTGACTGGAGTGAAGCGGCGCCCGAGTAATTGTGATTGCCACGCAGGTAACCAAATCCTATCGGAGTGGGTGGCCAGTGTTCTCCTGGATACGCACCTGAACTCCGTCACTCCGAGCTCGTGGTAACCCGTGAGAGGCAAATGGCCGATCGCATACCGCAGGTTTTGTTTTTCTCTCCTTGGAGGAATCCACAATGAGGTACACCTTCCTTGCACTCGCATTCGTGGTGAACGCCGCGGCTTTTGCGGCCGATGGGGCCGGGCGGTTTGCTGGAACCTGGAAGTTTAACCAGGCCAAGAGTCAGGTCACCGGAAATACTGTCGTAATCGAGAAGACAACGGACGGCATGGCTCGATTTGCAGCGCCGGGCGAAGAAGTGAAATTCCGGCTGGACGGAAAGGATTACAAGCATTCGTTGGGATATCTGATGAATTTTCGGGAAACGGGGGAACGAACATGGGAGGTCACCAGCAAGAATGAGGAGAAAGTCATCGGTACGATGAACATGCAGCTGTCGAGCGACAATCGAACGATAACCTCGGTCTTTAAGGGGACCAAGCCCACGGGGGAAGCATTCGAGCATAAGACCGAGATGCGGAGGATCGGGGCGGGCAACGGTTTCTACGGCACATGGCAGATGGTGAGTCTTGCCCAGGACGCTCCCGATTTGATGGTTTTTGCCACCGACGGACCGAACGGATTCTCGCTTTCGCTTCCGGCTTGGGAGTTTACGCTGAAGGCAAAATTCGACGGGAAGGATTACGTGGTGAGCGGTCCGACGATACCGGCTGGAACTACCGCCTCGGCAAAGCTGATCGGACCCGGGGTGATCGAAATTGTCAACAAGAAAGACGGCAAGCCGGTCTCTACCGAACGACTGGAGGTCTCTGCCGACGGCAAGACGCTGACAGACACGCAGAGTTTTCCGGGCGGCAAGGACAAGCCGATGGTATGGGTGTATGACCGTAACTAAGTACGCGTATTCATAATTACGATAACGCCTGCTGGTGGGCTCCAAAGATCGCGCAATCGGCCAAAATTCCTATTCTGGTCCTCGCCACCGCCATCGGCTTCTTGACCCCCCAGCCCTTCGGGCGCCGGCGTGGCCGCCCTGTCTGCTTTGTCGCTCCTCCTCGACGCTGGCCGGCATCGCCTTCGTCGTCGCTTCGCGCATCCAGGGCCGCCACGCACGAGATCAGGACCGGTGTTTCAATTCGACCGACTACCCAAAATCAGAGGCTCGGCTGAAGGCGGGACTTCAGCCTCGTAACGGAAGCCAGGCAGCTTCCGGATTAGCCTCGCGCGATAGGCTGCTATTGCCAGCAGCAAAGCAACGGCCACGATGAAAAAGGGAACGAAATGGATCGGATTCCTGAGGAGCTTCACCTCCAATTCAGTCATGGTGAAGGCGTAGTTGGTGAATCCGAACAGGTAAGCCGGCCACCAGAGCTTTAGGTTTGCGCTCCCCGGCAGATAGGTGCACGTAAACGGGATTTTGTCGAGGCGACAGATCAGCAGTTCGATCAGCAGGAGCGAAAGTACTGCGCAAAAGGCCTGGTGCAGCGCCGTCATAGGCCAGCCCCAAAGCATCGCATAGACCGGGGTTGAAACAATCAACAGGGGAGCAACCCCAAGAACGAACATCGCCTTGCGAACTCCGGACAGGAAGTCCTCCTGGTTAGTTCCTTCCGTTATTTTGAATATCCAGTTTGCCTGCAACTGGACTGGAATCGAGAATGCCACACGCAGTCCCAGGAGAGCGAAGAAACCCAGGACGAGGGGAAGGGACAGCAGTTCCGGCCGGCACTGATATGCGCCCGCTGTTCCGTAACGGATGATCACGGTTGCGATTCCCATGATCACGAAGGCCAACCCCACCCCGAAATAACCGAGGAAGTAAGCCCGGTGTATCTGGCTTCGTTTAACGGTATTAGTCACGAAACTGAAAACCGCCCGTTCGGCAGCATTCCGCAACAGCAGGCGCTGCAAAAACCCGGTTAAGAATGACTTGAGTTTGCGGGTTCGCGCCGGCCTGCAACTCCTGGCATCCAGGGTTCCGCGCACGTGCCTTCGATAAGCAAGAAAATAGGAGATTAGAAATCCCGTCACGGCCAGTCCGAGCGCGAGAAGGGCCCGGACGGCGAGTGGGGAGAACTCGGGCGAAGGGCCCGTGAGTAGGGTTTGATAAAGCCCCAGGAACCATCCCGGAGGGAACACCGCCATGAGAGCAGGTCTCTGGCGCAGGTCTTCGTAAGACACGGCCGGCATCAGGAAAAACAAAGTGAGCAGGCTAACGAGCAACGTCAATTGTATAAACCGCGAGGCCGTCGTGAAAAATCTCGGCCCAATGATGTTGAGCAGAAATCCCTGGATGGCGATGCAGGCAAAAAAGATGAAAACGTTTCCCGCCAGGACACTCAAGGCATGGCTGAGGGTGAATCGGAAGGCTTGCAGAATTCCGGTACCGGCAAAAAGTGGATACAGGATCGCGGGAAATGCATTTACGCAGACCGAAAACAGGACAAGAAAAAGGCAAAGTGACGATGCCTTGGAGACCAGGATGGTCTTTTCGTCGATCGGCAGCGGCCCGAAAACCAGGTAATCCCTCCGGTCGGGAAAAAGCGAGTCCCACTGGAGCGCGGCGATGAATCCAACGACCACCATCGAGAAGTAAATGAAGAGGCATTTCTCATTCAAGGCCGCCAGCTGGGCTGCGGCCCCGGACACCCGGGCGTTGCTGGCATATTTCCGGAGCAGGGCGCACATAATCAGGAATCCGGGAGTGGCCACCAGCGCCAGGATCTGGATTATCGTGACGCGGGCCTCCGTCTGTCGCGGCACGAGTTCGGTATTGAAGAACTGCCTGAAAAAGTGAGCGGTGAGCAGGGCACGTTGCTCCTTGGCCACAGGAATGATACTCATCGTGCCATCCCCCCCTGTCTGCCATCGAGCTTCATGACCTCCACGATATCCCGCGCGATTTTTTCGGTATCCTCCCGGATCACAAGTTGCGAAAACACCTGTTCCAGTGAATTCAGATTCATCAGATTTCTCAGGTTATCAGCCGAATCGTCTGCGACCAGCGCGCCTTTATGGAGGATCATGACCCTCGAACAGACTTTTTCTACCAGTTCCAGGATATGAGAGCTGAAAAGAATCACTTTGCCTTCTTGCGCCAGTGCACGGATCAGGTTTCTTACGATCAGGGATGATGCGATATCCAGCCCGGACAACGGTTCATCCAGGATAAGCAGGTCCGGGTCGTGAAGCAGCGCCGCCGCCAGCAGAACCTTTTGCTGCATGCCTTTGGAATAGGAACTCAGAGGCACATGGCGGAACGGGTGCAGGGAAAACAGCTCCAGCAACGCATCTGCTTTGTGGTTGACCGCCTTTTCGCTTAATCCCCGCAGTCGACCGGTCAGCTGCAGGTATTCGAGCCCGGTCAAAAAAGGGTAGAGGAGAGGCTCCTCGGGAACATAGCCCAGGCACGCCTTGAATTCCACCAGGCATCGGCTGATATCCCGGCCGTCCCAGAAAACCCTTCCCGCCGACGGCTGGAGCAGGCCGGTCAAGATCCTGACGGTTGTGCTTTTACCCGCCCCGTTCGGCCCGAGGTATCCGGTTACTTCGCCCGGCCTGAGTGTGAAATTAACGCCGTTGAGAACCGGGGAACCCGCGTATTTTTTGGTGAGCCCTCGCGCTTCGAGCATTTTTTTCTCCTTCTACCTGCTATTAGTCGCCGCGCGGGCCGAAAGATTACAGCGAAGCGCCGTTCGAATAACATATCCTGAACATAAAGGGGCGGCATGCCGGAGATGGAGGATAATCGCAATGAGGTTTGCTTTGGCAGTAGCTTTCTCGAATGGCTCGCTTCAGCTTTTTCGGGATTGCCGTAGCCGTTATCTTCAGCTATAGGGCTGCCTGCTCGAATCCGAGCTGCACTCGCCCGAGTCACCCAAAGTCTCCCGCATCTGCCGGATGTCCCGCTGCATCGCCAGCCGGAAGGAGAGGATGTCGGCCTGGTGTAAAATAACGTTGGCCCCCATCCGCGCCCACCTCAATTCCTGCTCGATCGCATCCGCGTACATCGCATGCAAACCGGCGCCAATCCCGGCGGCGCGCGCCTTTTCAAAAATCGTGTCAACGGCCCCGACAAATTTCGGGTGCCCATATTGCAGCGGAATTCCAAGGTTGATAGACAGGTCGTGCGGACCGACCAGAATCGCGTCCAGCCCCGGCACCGCCAGAATCTCATCCAGCGCCTCCATCGCCGGAACGCTCTCAATATTCACCACCAGCGCGCGGCGTTCGGCTTCAGAAGCGAGAAATTGGGCCAATTCCGGATCGAGGGATTCTTCACCTGCGATCGCCCGGCGCAGCCGCTCGCCTTTGAGCGGCTTGCACTTGACCGCCCCCCGGAGCCTCATCACTTCTTCAGGGGTCTCGACATAGGGCGCAACCAGGCCTTCCGCGCCTCCATCCAGCACCATCGAGGCCTGATAAGGATCCGGGCTGGGGATCCGGACTACAGGCGCAAGCCCGAGGGCCGAGTAGGTGCGGCACATCCAGGAGAGAACCGCTCGGTCCAGCGCAATGTGCTCCGTGTCGATAAATACAAAATCAAGACCAGCCTGTTTCACCGCCATGGGCCACTCGGGAGCCGGCGAAACGATCATAGTGCCGTACACTCTCTGCCCGGAATGCATCGCTCGAATCAGTTCGGATCCATTCATAAAAGGTCACCTCGAATTCAGTTGTACTTAATTTTGGCCCAGGATCCCACCGAATTGTGTATTTGAAGTGCGGCCGCCAATTTCCACCGATATACTGATCGCCATGATCAGGAGCCTTCGTCCCAACCATCCGGGAGCTGACCCGCGCGTTCTCGTTCTTGCCGACGATATGACGGGCGCGCTGGAAGTCGGAGCCCTATTCGCTCAGCGGGGATTGACCAGCCTGGTCGCCATCAAGCCGGAGGCCGGCATCGAGGCGCTCCGGGTTGAGATCCAAGTCCTGGTCATCAATACCGAAAGCCGTCATTTGCCGGAGCAGGAGGCTTTTGAACGCATCCGGTCGATTGCCCTTGAAGCCGACTCCAGCGCATGGGACTACCTCTTCAAAAAAACCGACTCAACCTTGCGAGGCAATCTGGCCGCTGAACTGCACGGCCTGATGACTGCAATGCCTGGATCCCCTCTGATTTTCGCCCCGGCTTACCCGCAGTTGGGCCGCACGGTGCGAGATGGGACGCTCTGCGTGCACGGCGTCCCGGTCAGTCAGACGGAATTTGGAGCCGACTTGTTGAACCCGGTCCGGGAAAGTCACATTCCTTCCTTGATTGCCGCCAGCCGGTTTCCTGCGCCAATTCAAACCATGCCGTGCGACGGCCTTCAGGCCTCGATGACCGCCGGCCTTTATATTACCGAGGCTTCAACGGAGGATGACCTCCACCGGACCGCGCGGGATTTCCTTGGACTGCGTCCCACTCGCCTGGCTGCCGGCCCTGCCGCATTTGCACGCCACCTTGCGAACGAACTGGCTTCTTCCGGATACGTTTCGCCGGAATGGCCCGGAATCACCCGCTGTCTTGCGATCAACGGGAGCCGGAATCCGGTTTCCAATGCTCAGATCGCGCATGCCCGGAACCAGGATTGGTCGGTTTATGATGAATCGTTCACTCCGGCGAGCCCTCTTTGGACGGTCCTGGATGGCAATGCCTTTGCAGCCGGCGAGGTGGAAGCATTCTCGGACCGGTTCGGAGATTTCGCACATCAGGCGATCGAGCAGCTTTCCGCGGAAGCCGCCATCATTTTCGGCGGAGATACGGCCGCAGCACTTTTCAAAAAAGCAGGGGTCCGTTATTTGCAGCCGCTGAGCGAAATTCTACCAGGTGTTCCAGCTGCGCGCGCAGCCGGGTGCTCCGTAGGATCTGGGGAGACCTCAGGGATGACCAGCCGCATTTGGATCACCAAAGCCGGCGGCTTCGGGGATATCGACATCCTGACCCGGATCCGAAGGTTGCTGGAGGCCGGCCGGCAACGATGACCAGACTGGCTTCGGCACGGACAAAGGAATTCCGATTCCATCAGGTAAACAGGCCTCGATTGGCTTTGATTCTGGAATGAAGCAGTAAAACCTTTCGGTCAATCTTTGTGATAAATATTCTGAGCCACACCTACAACTTCTTGTGGAGATCGGGACTCATGAATGGAAGGTTCCGAAAAATCAGATGCCTGGGAACAGGGCCGGCAATCCCGATCAGTTCGGGACTTCTCGTGCTGTGGATCTGGGCGTGCACCTCCGCTGGGGCAACCGCGAACCCACAGGCTCAATCCGCGCAGCAGAATGGCGTGCCCGCAGGCGCGAATCCCTCCGGGCGGAAGTATCCCGCCCGTGTGTACCGGACGGTTCGGCTGACAGGCACACCCCCCACGATCAACGGGAAGCTGGACGACCGCGCCTGGGAAGAAGGGGACTGGGCCGGCGACTACATCCAGCAGACGCCGAATGAGGGCGCCAAGCCCAGCCAACCGACCGAGCTCAAGATCCTCTATGACGACCGCAACATTTACGTCGCTATCCGCGTTTACGACGATCCTGCCCTCGTACACCGCTACCCGGGGAGGAGAGATGATTTAGTCGGCGACATCGTCGGGATATGTTTCGACAGCTACAACAGCAAACGAACAGGATTCGAATTCGATCTCACTGCCGGCGGCAGTAAAATCGACCTGATCCTTGGCAACGGTGAACTGGAGTGGGATACCACCTGGGACGCAGTCTGGGACGGGGCGGTGGCGCACGATGAGAAGGGCTGGACGGCGGAGTTCCGGGTTCCACTCAGCCAGCTGCGCTTCGGCCGGCAAGAAGAGCAAATCTGGGGGATGCACGCATGGCGCTGGATCAGCCGCTTCCAGGAAGAATCCCAGTGGCAGTTGATCCCGCGGCAAAACACGGGGCGCATGCACCAACTCGGTGAATTGCACGGAATACGCAGCCTGCCACGCCCGCGCCACATCGAGTTGCTCCCCCACCTCCTGGGGCGCGCTGCCCAATATCCTGAGGCTGTGAGCGGCGTGGAAGGATCAGCCTCGGCTGGGCTCGACGTAAAAGTCGGGCTCACGTCGAATTTTACGCTCGATGCCACGGTTAACCCGGATTTTGGCCAAGTCGAGGCCGATCCGTCGGTCATCAACTTGACGGCCTACGAAACCTTCTACGAGGAAAAACGCCCCTTTTTCCTGGAGGGGCGCAAGATCCTGGATTTCGAGATCGAAGGCTTCGACCAGCTTTTCTATTCCCGGAGGATTGGGCAGGCGCCTTCGTATTCCCCGGAGCTCGCCGCCGACGAGTCGGTCAACATCCCTGAAAGCACAACGATCCTGGGTGCCGCCAAGGTCACGGGCCGCACCGAAAACGGGCTTTCCGTAGGGGTGCTGCAGAGTTTCACCGCAAATGAGACCGCAAGCATTTCATCATCGTCGGGAAATCGTGAACAGACGGTGGAACCCTTTGCCAGCTATACGGTCGGGCGCGTCCACAAGGACTGGAATAATGGCAACACCAGTCTGGGAGGAATGGTAACGGAATCCCATCGGTCGATCTCCGATCCGGAGCTCGCGTTCCTGCCTTCCAATGCCTTGACCGGGGGGGTTGATTTCACGCGGCATTTTGCGAACCGCTCCTGGCTGCTTGATGCTAGTGCTGTTTTCAGCCAGATCCAAGGCGACCATGAAGCCATACGCGCGCTGCAGACAAATCCCGTGCACTACTACCAGCGCCCCGATGCCGGTCATCTCGGCGTGGACGAAAGGGCAACCTCCCTCTCGGGCCACGGCGGGTCTGTGCGCTTCGGACGCTCTGAAACCAGCCGGCTTCGCCTGACCGATCATTTGCACTGGTACTCGCCGGGTCTCGACCTGAACGACCTCGGCTTTCTGAGGCAGGCGGATATTGTCTCGAACCAGGTTTTCCTGGGCTGGTCAGAGACCGAACCCAGGAGCATCTTCCGGCAGTACTCTGCGGTATTTGTGAGGGAAGACGAGTGGGACTTCGGCGGTCTGAAAACGAAATCAGCCAATCGGATCGAAGCTTCAGCCCGTTTTAAAAACAAATGGGAAGCGTTGGGGAACTTCGGGTTTGTTCAATCGGTTGACACTCGCGCTCTCCGTGGGGGACCCGCACTGCGTTTTCACGACACCTGGAATGGCCTCCTCAACCTGGAAACCGACTCGTCGCGTCGCGTGTCGTTCGCCCTCGCCGGTGAAAATACGCGTGCCCTCGGAGACAACTCACGAGTCTCGCGCATTGCGGGCACGGCTCGATTCCGGCTTTCCAACCGGTTTTCCTTTTCCGGACAGCCGTCCTACCAGAAGCTTGCCAACAACCTGCAATACGCGGCGACCGCCGATTCGGCAGGCAGCCCCCGCTGGCTGCTCGGCCGCATCGAGCAGGAGACCTGGAATTTTACCCTTCGGGTCAACCTGATCCTTACGCCGAACCTGACCCTTCAATACTATGGCAGCCCATTTTTAAGTGCCGGCAGCTACACGGAATTCAAGCGGGCAACGGACACTCTGGCCGAGCGCTATGAAGATCGATTCCACGCGCTGTCACCCCAGGAAATAACATTCCTGCCTGATTCCAACAGCTATCGGGTACAGGAAGAATCGGATCCCGCACCTTATACTTTCGCAAATCCCGATTTCAGCTTCCGGCAATTCCGTTCGAATCTCGTGCTGCGATGGGAGTACAGGCCCGGATCCACGTTTTATGCCGTCTGGTCGCAAGGCCGGACCGGGTTCGATCAACATTGGGACTCCGGATTTTCATCAAACTGGAGCGCACTTTGGAATGAACGCCCGGAAAATGTTTTCCTGGTAAAGCTCACCTTCTGGATCTCGCCCTGAAGGCGGAAATCAGTATTGGAACTCCCACAAGATATAAGGGTAGTGATAAACATTCCCGGCCGTCGATTGCTTCAGGAACCTGCCTGGAATCAAAGCGCCATATCCGGCACCAATGTTGATGGAATTCGATACCTTGAAATTTACCTGAATGTCTGGCTCCCATCCGACATGCCGGCTCGTAGCCTTGATATTGGTGACAATGGCCGTCCCATTGTCGCCGTAGAGCGCATCTTGCGTGGTTGCCAGGTAAAAATTGTTGATGTCGAATTGAATCCTTAGCCGCTTGTGCGCCTGAATATCAAGCCCGACCTTATAGTTGCTGGTGTTTTTCCAGCCCACCGCGTCGGCGATTCCATAATGGGAATGATTGGAGGCATACAATTGATCGAAGGTGCCGCGAGTACCATCCGCTTTTGCAGCATCACCGGTTGCGTAGTTGTACTCGAACAACACCTTAGGCTTGAGGGAGGATTTCGAGAGAAGGTGACTTAATCCCCAGGAACCTGCCCATGCCTCATTCTTATCGTTTGCAAAGCTGCCGCGCTGAACTGCCAACTCCGCAGTATAGTCCATGGCACGGGGCAGCTTTCCCAGGAACCTCATCCCAAACGTTACCAGGTCGCTGTCCCCCTTTTTCCCTTTTTCATCCGTGACCAGAGGCTGGGTGCGCCAGAAAACATAGGGTTCGATCTCGGCTTTCGGAACGAGTTTACCGAACGAAAAGTAACTGCCGTAAATATTCTCGCCCTTTCTGACCTCATTGAGTTCATTGGCATGAATGGTTGAAACCCGAGAGGCAGCAAAAGCCTCGGCGGTCATTTCAGGATTTCCGTAACTGAGTTTGGCGGCGTCATAGGTGGGCGGCGAGTTGGCCCAACTCGAAGTAGCCACCAACCGTTTAGACCCTACATCCAGCACCTGGCGCCCGACCCGGAAGGCGAGCGTGTTATCTTCCCATTTCCCGTGGATGTTCATAAAAGCCTGCCGGAGGTCCCAGGCATCCATAAATCCGGGTGGGCGGGCCTTAAGGTCATACCCGAAGGACCGGGAATCCTGCGTGGTGGCGGTAAACTCCAGGAAACGGTTTACCTTCAAGATGGCATCGACCCGAATGCGATTCAGGTAATAGCCGTCGCCGGTATCGGCCGCATAGGATCGTCCTTTCGGATGCTCCATCCTTCCCCGGTACTGGACGCCCATCTTGAACCAACTCGGCCAGAATTCCGGGCCAGCAGCGTTTTTTCTGGCAGGAACATCAGTCTTCTTTTCACCCGCAGTTACGGATGGAGTTCCGTCAGCAGGAAGTGCAACCTTGGCCTGGGATTGCAGAGGGGTCGTGATCTTGGACACAGCGGCAGCGCTTGCCCCGGCGCCGGTCTCTTTCTCCGCCGACTGGGCGGGTGAGCAGTTCTCCTGTTCCTCGGCTCCAGCCCAAGCAATCCTGGCGAGTGGGATCGCGAACAACAAGACGGCATTCAGGGACCACGCATGCAGCTCTATTTGCCGGCTTTTGCGGCGCGTCGCAAGGCGAAGGTTCTTCATCCTGTTTTTTCCAGGTCGTTTTTCCATGGGATTGGACTCCCGGAAAAAATGAAACCGCTGTCCGCAGCGGCACGCTTCCTATTCTCTCATGATTTGCAGGTTCGCGTCGCTGTCGCTGAACTTAGAAGGCCGGCGGCAGGCCGCTGGAATTATTTCAGGGATGGGGCTGGAATGAGAAAATATTATCAGTTTCAATTGTTTATTCGTTGGCGGGAGGCTGTGCGAAATAATACGGGAGAGGAGTTAAAGGCGGGGGGACCAGGGTGGTTCCCTGCGGAATCTGCAGAGAACCACCCCGGGAAGGGCTTGCTTTTGTTAATTGTTATTCAAGGGATTCTCGTGGCAGAGAGCGCAACCGACCACGGCTCCCTTGGCTATGGTGAAGGTCCTGCCGTCGTGGCTAAAGGTCCGACTGGTGGCAGCCTTGGAAAGGACCGTACCCTGAAGGTTTTTGCCATGGCAGGCCTGGCAGACACCCATCGAGGAGCTGGAGTCTCCGACCATGTCGTGATGGTCTGACACCCAACGCGCGTCGACGGGATGCATGCCATGCGGGCCCTTCATCCAGCCGTTGGCATCGAGATTCCCGCGGAAGTCACTGAGAGTAAGGGTGCCGACTCCATGGCAAGTCTGGCATTCCACAATCTTGCCCGAATGGCCCTGAAGCTGATTGGCCGCGACGTTGTCATTGGCCGCAGGATTGGCATTGGGCCACTCGGCGTGGGTCGCTCCGTGGCATCCTTCGCAGAAAACACCGCCATGGCCGCGGCTAAGGCGGAAAAGCACCTGCTTCGTGCCGGTCTGGCTCGCCACTTGATTTTCAGAAAACCTGCGGTTTACCGCGACAATCGGCTTGGCGTTTGCATCCCCGGTCCGGTAGGCCTGGGCCAGGCGGAGCCCGTCCGAACTTTTCACCGTGCCGGATAATGCCGTCAGGTTGCTGTTGATGTCGCCGGTGTGGCAAGACTGGCACATCGGCTCATTCGCCCATGGAATACGAGGTGTTTTGGGATTTGTGTAATAGTCGCCGGCCACGATGAATTTCCCCGGATTTCCCGCGCTGACATTCTGCGAGAAATCATTGGCCACCTGCTGAAGATTGCCGTGGCAGTCCTGGCAGGCCTGGCCGGCGTTATACATTTCGCCGCGGAAACACTGAGTGACTTTGCCGGGGTGGCACTGATAGCAGGTCTTTTGCAGGATATCATCGCGGGTCGCGGCGCTCCTCCCGGTAGGTCCGGGCATGCTCGGGAAGCGAACGACGCGCGCATGGTAGCCGTGCATAACGCGGGAGAACGACTGGTGGAGTGTCTGTTCCCGCCCATTGGCATCGGCGCCCGGCCCTTTGGGTCCCACATGCGCAAGGTCGAGCGCTGGTGTGTAGTGGCATCTTTGGCAGGAGACCGGGGTCTCGTTCTGCAGATTGGTGCCGTGCTTGAGATCATGCAGCCGAAGGATGTTCAAATCGAAGGCGTATTCAATGCTGACAGCTGTCGGAACCTTGGTATAGAGCGGGTCGTCCACCCTTGTGGCGGGGGAGATACCTCTGATCGCGCTGCCGTTTCCGCCGTCGCTTATCGCCGAGTGGCAGTTCTTGCAGTCGACTTCACCCGAGACAGGAGTCACGACATCCAGGCTGGCAAGGACCGTGCCGGCCGCGAGTTGAAGCGTGTTTCCTTTCGAAGCCATCGCCTGCACTCGCATCAACGGATAGGCGTTGAGTCTGCCGTTGTCATCAAAAGGTGAAACAGGAATCCCCTCCGCACTGAACCAGTTGACGCTGGTCTGGGTGTAGCCGAAAGGGAAATTGATGAAAAACGGAAGGCTCTTGTAGAAAAGTGCAAACGGCTGGGGGATGTTCAGCGAGTAGGGCTGGGAAACAAAGGGAGCGGTGACGCTGGGCATCCATTGCTGGTCCGCTGCAAGCTTTCCGTCCCCGAGGTAAAGCCGCTGCAGGTCGGGCACCGGAAGGCCGACATCCGGGGCGATCGGGAAAAGGCCCAGGATTCCGGGGGGATAATACGCATTCATGGCATCGTAGGCCACGGGCTTTCCGGTCCTTGGGTTAATATCCCAGAAGTTGGTTTTGTATACGATAGGCGGGACTGCGTAAGCGAGCGACGGGTCCAGGGGATTGGAAGCCGCTGAATAATAGACTCCGGTTTGGCTCTGGTCGAGCAGTAGGGGAGTGTGGCCCTTTTTCAGCACCTGGGCGTGGACGACATTGAACGGAGGCAGGATGCTGGCGACGCGCTGATCGATGTCGCCGCAGTGCATTCCCAGGTCATTCGAAGCCACAATCTGATACCCGCTCAGCCCCTGAAAGGGCCGTTCGGCCACCGGCGTCACAGGCTGCTTGCCGCTGTTCTGGCTGGTCGAGTTGATCGATTTCTGGGGAAGGGCCACGGCGGAACTGCCGACCAGTACCGCCAGGCACATCAGAACGATTCTCCATTGGGGAGCGGAAAGACAGCGAGATTTTTCGCGATTGCTTAATTTCATTTTTCTAATCTCTCTGAAAAGCAGAAGTAATAACTAAAACAATGGTTCGCTGACCGGATTAGTGCAAATTCTGTGCCAGAGAAGGCCCGGGGCAAAAGCGCGTTGAAATTGCAGCAATATTACACTTTCCGCTTATATACTTCTATAGCTATAGAGGAATATTTCCCTGAGGCAGGGATTTTTTTCCTGTGCTCCCCCGCTGGAACCGCCGAGAGCGAACCGCACCCTCCCAAGAAACCGCCGGGAACCGACGCATAAAAATCATGGCAATTTTCGAAGTCTTTGCGGTTTATCTATGTTTCGAAGTCTTTGGGGTGAGAACGCGATCTATTTTCCGCGCGCGGAAACTTTGAGGCCGAACTCTTCGGCCTGGTGCCTGATCTTGTCTGTCATGCTGCTGCACACGGTATCGCAGATTTTGAGGATCACCGGATCGCTGATGGAATAGTAGGCGGAGGTGCCGCTGGAGCGCCGGGCAAGGACACCCGCATCGAGTAGGACTTTGAGATGCTTGCTGACATTGGCCTGGCTCGAATTCAACCGTTCCACCAGTTGCCCGACCGACAATTCGCTGCTCTCCAGGAGCCACAGGATTTTTAACCGCGTCGGTTCGCTTAGCGAGCGAAACCGCGCGGCAATGGACTCCAGAGCCTGATCCGAGAGCTGAGTCCTTTTGGTCACGGTTGTGCTCCTCGATGGAAAATTTGGATTCATAGTATAACGCACCAGAGCCCTTTGGCGAGGAGAACCTGCGCCCCGCGGTTTTCTGCGACATCCCGCATGCCCCCCCATCGAATGGATGCCTTTGGCGTGCAAAAGGATTAGGATGTGATTAACCGGGAGGTCGCGGATGAAGAATTGGAGCCGCAGGGATTTCATCGGGGGATTGGGAAATATCAGCGCCGGCCTGGCGCTTTCCCGGATAGTCCAAAACGCCGGCGCAGCAGACAGGAAGCCCACCAACTTCGTTGTCATTTACATGGATGATATGGGTTACGGGGACCCGGCCTGCTATGGCGGGATCTCCGGCCTGACACCGAACCTTGACCGGATGGCGCGCGAGGGCATGCGTTTTAGCAGCTTTTATGTGGCGCAGGCGGTATGCAGCGCCTCTCGCGCAGCTCTCCTCACAGGATGCTACTCCAACCGTGTGGGAATTTCCGGTGCTTTGGGGCCGAACGCCAAAACCGGGCTCGACCCGCAGGAGGACACCATCGCGGATGTACTGAAACGCCGCGGCTATGCTTGCGGCATTTTCGGCAAATGGCACCTCGGCGACCACCAGCCTTACCTTCCGCTTCAGCAGGGGTTCGATGAGTATTTCGGTCTGCCCTATTCCAACGACATGTGGCCCGTCGACTACGACGGCACGCCGATTCCGCCGGGCCAGAAAAGAAATGCCGATGACGGCAAACCGCATCGCTCCTACTACCCGCCCCTGTTCTTGATGGAAAACAACGAGAAGGTGCGCGAGGTTCGGAATTTGACCGACCAGGATGAACTGACCACTCTGTACACAGAGCGAGCGACCGGGTTTATCGCAAAACACAAGGACAAACCTTTCTTCCTCTACCTTCCCCACACCATGGTGCATGTACCGCTCGGGGTTTCAGCGAAGTTCCGGGGCAAGAGCGGACACGGGCTGTATTCCGACGTCCTGATGGAGATCGACTGGTCGGTAGGCCGAATCCTTGAGACCCTGAAGGAGCACGGGCTGGAGAAAAACACGCTGGTCGTATTTGCATCCGACAACGGCCCGTGGCGGAATTTCGGCAATCATGCGGGGAGTCCGGGACCGCTTCGCGAGGGGAAAATGACCATGTGGGAAGGTGGTTGCCGGGTTCCATGTATTGCCCGGTGGCCTGGCTTCATCCCCGCCGGAGTTGTCTGCAACAAAATCGCTTCGACGATCGATCTCCTTCCGACCCTTGCCGAAATTGCGGGAGCGCGATTGCCCGAACGCCGTATCGACGGCGTCAGCATCCTTTCCCTGTTGCAGAACAAGCGCGGCGCCGACCCCCGCCGGTCGATCCTTCTCTATTACGGTCAAACTCTGACTGGTGTGCGGGAAGGAAAATGGAAGCTGCAACTGCCGCACAAAACGCTGACCTATGAGGGTTTCTCTCCCGGCAGCGACGGCATCCCCGGACCAACTGGCAACCGGTCTGTGACCCTGGCGCTGTATAATATGGATAACGATGTCGGCGAGCAAACCAACCTTGCTGACCGATACCCCGAAGTGGTGGCCCGGCTGAGAAAAATCGCGGATGCCGCCCGGGCCGATCTCGGAGACACCGGGAATCCCGGCCCTGGAATCCGGACCCCGGCATCTTTCTAAGCGAGCGCAAGACTATTTCCGCGTCATATAGTGATTGACGGCTGGGGTGACGATAAGGGACAGCACCATCGATGCGGCAATACCGCCTATCACCGCCACGGCAAGAGGTTGGAGCATCTGCGAACCGGCGCCCAAGGCAAGAGCCAGCGGGATCATTCCGGCAATCGTGGCCAGGGCTGTCATGACAATGGGGCGCAGCCTGCGCTCGCCGGCGGCGATCATCGCTTCCTCGGCCGACATTCCGGCTTGACGGTATTTTTTGTCGGCGTCCAGAAGCAGGATCCCGTTTTTGGCGACGATACCCACCACCATGATCAATCCCATAAACGACGAAATGTTGAAGGTTATCCGCATCAGAAGAAGAGCCAGGAAGACGCCGGAAGAAGAAAGAAGCGCTGAGGCAAGGATCGCAATCGGAGCGGCAAAATCCCCGAACTCGAACAGAAGAACAATAAAGACCAGCAGGATTGCGAGAATGAGGACAAGCGCCAGATCCCGGAACGAGCGCTGCTGCTCTTCGAATCCCCCGCCGTATTCAACACGGATCGCAGGCGGTAGGTTCACCTTGGCTACCGCAAGTTTGACCTCTGTCATTGCAGTCCCCAGATCAAGCCCCTCAAGACGTGCCGTGACCGCTTTATCAGGCTGGAGATTATCGCGCCGGATTTCCGTCTGCCCCGGCATCTGAACCACCCTGGCCAGAGACCCAAGCGTCGCCTTCTGGCCCGTAGCACTCCCAAGCAGGGTGTTTTTGATGGCCTCCAGTGATGACCGCGTTGCTTCGGGAAAACGGACGCGAATGGTGTAGGCTCTTTCGTTCACCACTACGGGTGTGGGAGCCGGTTCCCCCTGCAAGACCGCGCTGGCATCGATTTCCACCTCTTCGGGGGTGAATCCGGCTCGCGCGGCAATGGTCGGATCGACCTGGAATACCGTCGCCGGGCCGCTGATCGTATTGTCGATCCCGTTCAGAATGTCCACCACTCCTTCGATTTTCTTGATCTCATCGGCCACCTTCGGCGCCCACTCGCGCAGCAGTTTGTCATCCTGGCAGAAGAGTTTGATTTCGATCGGCTCGGGAGCACTGGTCAAGTCACCGATCATGTCCTGCAGCAGCTGAACGAATTCAATCTGAAGCATCGGGAACTCCTTCCCGATCCGGTCGCGCAGTTCCGATTCGACTTCCTCCACCCCCCGGGAGCGGTCCCGCTTGAGCTTGACGGCGAAATCGCCGGTGTTGGCTTCGGTGACCGTGGCTAACCCCAGCTGGCTGCCGGTGCGCCGTGAGATGCTTTCGACCTCGGGCATTTTCACGAGCATGGTCTCGATGGCGGTCAGGACCCGGTTGGTTTCCTTGAGCGATGATCCGGCAGGCATCCAGTAATCGAGGATGAAGCCGCCCTCATCCATGTTGGGCAGGAGATCGGATCCCAGCGCCCGGTAACAGAAGAAGGAGCCGGCGATGATGGCCAGACAAAACATCCCGGTAATGTATGGATGCCGCAAGACGCCACGCAGCAAGGATCCATACATCCCGGCAATACGGTTCAGGATTCCACCGGCAGGATGGGATGCCGGTGCCATTCCGGATGAAGCGGGCAGATGCGGTGAATCGACCGCTTTCCCTTTCTTGCGGATCAGATAGTGACTCAGAGCTGGCGTCCAGGTCAGGGCGAGGGCAAGCGAGGTCAGAAGCGCGATGCCGACCGTAAGGGCCAGGGAGCGGAAAAAAACGCCGGTAACACCGGTGATCGAAATAAGGGGAAGGAAGACAACAATGGGGGTCAGCGTCGAACCTACCAGGGGAACGGTGATTTCGCGCAGGGCGCTGCGCACCGCCTCGGCGCGATCCTGGCCGGCATCCCGGTGCATGATGATGTTTTCAACCACGACGATCGCATCGTCGATGACCAGCCCGACCGCAGCGGCCAAGCCGCCCAGGGTCATCAAATTGAAGCTTTCACCCATGACCCGGAGGGCAATGAAGGTCAGGGAGATGGTGGCCGGAATCACCATCCCCGCCACCATTGAAGTGCCCCAGTCGCGCAGGAACAGCACCAGGATCAAAGAAGCCAGAGCCAGGCCGATGATAATCGCATCCCGAACGCTTTGGATTGAATCGTTCACGATCTCGGACTGATCGTACCAGGATTTCAATTCAACACCGGGAGGCAGCGTGCGCCGAATCACTTCAATTTCTGCCCGAACCTTTTCGGCGACACTGACGGTATTGCTGGCGGGTTGCCGGTAAAGGGTCAGGAGAACGGCCGGCTTGGTGTCGGCGGTGATGAGGGTATAAACCGGCTTGAATGATGGGCGGACTTCTCCGATATCTCCGATGCGCACGGGAATGCCCGCCGGCGTGGTTTTCACCACGATATCCGAAATTTCCGCGGCATTGCGTGCCTGCCCGCTCACCAGTGCGAGCACCAGCTCATGGCTATTTTCCATCATCCCGGGGGAATCGATCATGTTGTTCCGCCGTATGGCATCCAGTAGTGCCGGCACCGTGATCCCTGTGCGCAAAAGCTTGGCCGGATCCGGCATAATCTCGAACTCCGGCTCCTGCCCCCCCTGGACTACAACGGTCGACACGCCGCCCAGCCGGTTCAGCCGGGGCCTGAGGTCATAGGTCGCGAGCTCCCATAACCGGGTTTGCGGGACCTTTTCGGAAGTCAGGCTGTAGCCCATGATCGGAAACGCGGCGAAGGTCAGGCGGTTTGCGGTTACCTTCGCGGTAGCTGGCATGTTGGAACGAATTTCGGCCACGGCGGCATTGACCAGATTCAGCGTCTGGAACATGTCGGCATTCCAGTCGAAAAACAGGTTTACCTCCACGGTGCCGCGGCTGGTGATAGAGCGCACCCGCTCGAGGCCGGGGACCGCATTGATCGCTTCCTCGATCGGCCGCGTTACGGTAACCAGCATTTGATCGATCGGCGCCACGCCGTTATCCACTCCCACAATGATGCGGGGAAAATCGGTCGCGGGAAAGACCGCGATCGGGATGGTAAAGGCGAGATAGATTCCCACTCCGACACAGGTGAGGATAAGGAAAATCACCGGTTTCGAGTGGCGTGCGGTCCAATGTTCCCCAACATTCTCCTCCGCAGCATTCAGCTCAACATCAGGATCTACTTTCATACGGATCTTATTTCCCCGTGGGTTCCTTTTTATCCCGGTCGGCTTTTTTTCCCTCTTCTGATTGGGAGGGTTCTTCTTCACCCGCAGACACTTTGATTTTCGCGTTATCCTGCAATCCGTAGCCGCCTGAGGTAATGACCTGCTCCCCGGCGGTGAGCCCTTTCAGGACCTGCACTTTCCCCGCCTCCCGAATTCCGGCTTCAATCTGCCGGTCATGGGCGACGGAATCGGAACCGGCGACGCGCACGATGGTCGAGCCGTCCTGCGCCGGCAGGATCGCTTCGACAGGTATCACCAGGGTATCGATCACAGTTTCGGCCAGGATCGAAACCTGAACTGTCATTCCGGGTTTCATCCGCTCTCCGGGATTCTCGGCGACGATCCAGATCTCGGCTGTGGTGCTGTTGGGGTCCAATGCGGGGCTGACCACCGTTACCTTCCCGTGCAATTCCAATTCCGATTCGCGCGCCGCGATCGTTGCCGTGTTTCCGAGCCTGACATGCGGAAGTTGGTCGACCGGAACGTTTGCACGTGCCACTATGCTGGAGATGTCCACCACGGTCAGCAAAGGCGTCCCTGCGGCAGCCGTCTCACCCGCATAGTACGGACGATCGGCAACGACACCGCTGATCGGGCTGGTGATCCGGGCATAGGACACCATGGCGGATGTACCCTGCAATTTGCCACGGGCCGAATCGACTTGTGCCTGGGCGGCCTTTACCGCCTCTCCCTGGCCGATCTTTTGGAGCGATTCGAGGTGCCTCAAGGCTACATCATACGAACTCCTGGCCTGGGCGTAGGCGACGGATGCCTCATCCAGCTGCCTGCGCGGCAAGGCCCCTTGCTCGAACAGGCCCTTGCGGCTCTCCAGCACCTTCTGTGCAGCGTCCAGGACTTCTTTGCCGGCAGTGACTTCAGCCTGGGATTTGGCGATTTCGTCGGGAAGGGATGCAGTAGTGGTGATCCGAAAATTCGCCTCCGCCTGATCGAGATTTCCTTTTGCCTCCATCTCGGCGGCCGCAATGTCGCGGTTTTCGAGGACGGCCAGTACTTGTCCCTTGCTCACGTGATCCCCGCGATTAACGTAAAACTCCCGCACCGGGGCGGTGATCTTCGGCACAACGGCGGCCTGATCTCGGGGAAAGAGGATGCCCTGCGCCTGCACGATCCGTCGAATGGAGGATTTTTCGACCGCCGTTGTCCGGACCGGCACCACCGGCTCCGGCTCCTTCTCCTCGGTTTTCGAGCAGCCGGATGCGAGAAGCAACAGAAATGTGCCTGTCATACTGATCCCGGCTCTATAGAATGGATTCCGCATATGTCAATAAGTCCCCGTAAGAATTTGGATATTTGCGAGCGCAAGCCGGTAGCGGGAAAGGCCATCATCGTAGGCATTGCGCGCCTGCGCCAGGGTCGATTGGGCATCCACAACCTCCAGAACCGCTGCTTCGCCCGCCTGGTAGCGGAGTGTGGTTAGCCTGAGGCTTTCATCCGAAAGATCCAGCGACTGCTTGAGTGAATCCAGCTGGGCAAGAGCGGCGCGGGCTTCGAGGTAAGAGGTGCGAAGATTGGAGTCGAGCTGTTTCCGCGCCAGGAGGAGATCCAGCTGGGCCTGCTGGCGTTTCAACTCAGCCTGGCGGACTTTGCTCCGGCCGGCCCACCAGTTCCAAACCGGGATATTCAGGCTCGCCTGGGCCACGGATCCCAGCCGGTTGTACCCCTCGGAATCGTGGACGGCAAATTCGTTGGCATTGATGCCGTAGAAATAGTCAAGGCTGAGCGATGGCAGGTAGGCGGTTTTGGCCAGGGCGACGCCGAATTCCTCCTGGCGGACCGTGAGTTCGGCGGCATGCAGCTCCGGGCTGATCTGCTCTGCCTGTTTTCTTACCACCTCCAGCACAGGGAGCTCATCCAGAGATCCAAGATCATCCACGACCGTGAACTCCGTCTCCGGGTCGGAAAAGATCAGGACCGCCAGGTTCACTTTGGCTTTTTCCACCGCAAGGATCGCCTCCTGAAGTTCGCGCTCCCGCTGCTGATAGGTCAATCTGGCTTTGACCACGTCGGCGTGAGCCACCTCGCCGCCCTGCTGCAGCCGGGCTGTGGTTTCGGTAAATTTCTGCGCCTCACCCAAAGAAGTCCGGGCATTGCGGAGGCGTCGTTGGGCGGCTACGACCGTGTAATAATCCTGAATGACGATGGCTGTAACTCCACGGGCAGCGATCTCCCGGCGGGCAGCAGACAGTGCCTCCCCTGCGATGGACCGGCGGTATTCGGCCATACGCGCCGGGGAGTAGAGTTCCTGGTGAACCGCAGCCATACTGCCGTAAACGTGCACGCCGTCGTTGGGCACCCAGATTCCGGAAGGAGTTCCGTTTCCCTGAGTGTAGATCATCTGGTTTTGAAAGTGGAGCGTTGGAAACAATGCGGTCTTGGCCTGGACGCGATCTTCCCGAGCCGAGGCAACGGCAAGAACGGCGGATTGCAGCAGGGGGCTGACGGTCCGGGCGCGCTCAAGCGCCCCCTTCAAGTCCACCGTAACCGCGGCGGGCCCGGATGACGGAGGAGAACCCTGTCCATTCAACGGTGCCGCGATTCCGGAAATAATCAGAATAGAAAACAACCACCCTCTGGTTTTGATCCCGCGCATACGAATCCTCAAAATGATGTGGGCCTCCATAAGCAAACTCAGTATGGCCCCGGCCGATTGAATCCGGAATGGTTACCGGGTTCGACGGCTGATTTTCCTGAAGTTTTTTATTACTTGGAATCGGTACCGTAGACCAGCACTTTAAACGAACCCGGAACCATCCTAGGTCGCGGACGCTGACCTCCCGGGGCTGGCTGCGCTGCAGGGGCTTCATATTCAGCCGCTGCCAGGTAGATTTTGTGCGTCCTGGGATCAAGGGTCATGGTTCGAGCGCCTCTTGCCGTTGTGAGAGTCTGGACAACGGTCAGTTTGTCGGGAGTATCGAGCCGGGCGATCGTGACATTTCCGCTCCCGCCGCTGGATGCGAAAGCAAGTCGGGTTTCGGGATCATAGTTGTTCGCATCCACGCCTTCGCCGATCGGCACCGAGCCGATTACCTTGCCTGAGACATAGTCCATCATGATCATGAGTTTGTTGGAGCACCCGATGAAGAGGCGGTGATTCACGAGGTCGATGGCCATTCCTGACGCTTCTTCCCCCGGCGCTATCGGCCACTTGGCAGCCACCTCGTGCTTGGCGGTATCGATGGAAACCACCTCGCTGGTGTCCTCGATATTGCAGAAAACACGCCCGCCCTTCACATCCACTTGTGCGAATTCGGGCTTGCCGGGCAACGGAATGGTCGCCAGGACTTTGCCGGTAGCGGCTTCAAAAACCGTGGCGGACTTCCCGCGACCATTAAAGGCGTAGACCTCTTTGCGGCCCGGATCGTAGAGAATGGCATCGGGATTAGCGCCGGTATCGACCTTGGCTTTAATCTCCAGGGTTTTCAGATCAACGATGCCGGCCTTGTTTTCCTGGCCGTTGCTGACGAAACCGAGGCCGAGATCGGGTGCGATGGCAAAGCCATGAACTCCCGGAGTCCCGGTAATTTCACCGACCACGGCATCCTTGTCCAGGTCAATGACCATGACTTTGGTTGCATGAGTTACATAAAGCCGGTGCGCCGCAGCGTCCACCGAGGCGTAATCCCACCCGCCTTCACCTCCCACATCGATTTGTTTGATGAAGTGATACGGGCCCTCGGCAGCCAATGCCGGCAACAGAACAAAGGTTATTGCCAAAATCAGGCGGGAAACCGCCCAGGTTGGTTTCCAATGCCGCATAAAACCTCCGCGCCCGGGACAATGGAGGCCTCGGGGTAATGAGTATCGACTATAGACCGGTTAATAGCCATTACGTCCCCCGCCGTGCAACGTTTCCGATTTAGCGCACGAGATTCCTTATTCGGCTCTTGGCTGTAAAGGCAAGCCGGGTCTGCATTTTGCCGCAAAAGCAGATCGACTTTTCCATCGGTCGATGCATGAACTTGCCCGGGCAACCATGCTACAGAGCTGTGGATGCGGCAGACTGGATCCGATCAATTGACGGCGAAAAGCCGCTGGAGCAGGGCAGGGCTTAATTCGGCAGCTGGCTCAAACCGCGGGGAAGCTGCGTACTCCATCAGGCTGCGGAGGAATTGCCGAACCTCCGGCTGAGCTTTGTGGGCGGGCAAATCGCTGGCGCATACGAGAAGTTTTCCCTGTCCGACCCGCCCCTCAAATACAAGGCCAAGCTTGTGGTTTCGATCAAAATTGTCGATGACATACACCACAGGGCGAAATCCTGCAGCAGCTTCATCGAGGATCACCGCCCTGGAATTCATGAGAATGTGCCACCATTGCCAGTTGGTGTAGGGCTCAGTCGGGAACTTGCTGAAAGCCGGATGTTTCGGGTCGCAGAGAATGCCCATGGTTCCCGGCGCCGGCGCGAGCTTCTGGCGTTCTGCGATATCGCGAAACATGGGAAAACACCAGAAATCAGGGGCAAAAAAACCTTGAATGGAGCGGGGCATCGCATTCTGCTGGGGAATATAAAAAACCCGGCTGCCTGATTCCAGCAATCCAAGAATGCGGGCATTCAAAGCCCGTGTGAAAATGATCTCGGGCGGTACCGTCTCATCAACATAGGAGGGATAAACCCAAAGGCTGTAATGATTCTCATAAGGGGTACCCTCGATCGTCAGCGAAATCTGAAGTTTTTGGGGAGCATCCATGCGGTTCAAAGGGATCCTGATGCGTCCCGCCTCGGTCAGGGCACCCTGGCCTATGCTGCTGACCGGCAGCCTCCCGAGAGTGACGGTTTTGCCCATGCGGTCGGAGAGATTCCAGGAAACTGCCTTGCCTTCAATCGCGGAGGGACCGTAATTCGCGACTTTGACCTCGGCCTCGAAGGTTTCTCCTGCCGTCCAGGTATATCGCTTCATTACAAGCAATGGGACGGTTTCGGAGCAGAATTCCCGCCACACCTTCGGCTCGATCAATCCTTTGCTGTCCATGAAGGCGTCCAGCATGCCGACCAAGGCAGTGCCCTGGCCCGGAAAATCCTGCAGATCGAGCAACTGGAATCCGCCGAAGCGTGGCGTGCGCAAGGCGGCTTCGATTTCCTCGCGATAGCAAAGCGCCGATAAGGATCCTGAAGCTCTGACGAAATAGTCGGCCAGATCGAGCATGCCCCTGGCTTTGAGCCTTTCCTGGAACACCCCGAAATTGAAAGCCCGGAGCACACCGGTGTATTTGGCAACTTCTTTGAAATTGGGAAATGTTTGATACTGGCCGATTTCATGCCCTATGACCGGAACCGGCACATCGGCGATCGCCCTGGAGTAGTCATGTGTTGTTCCCGGTGGCAGCGCCTGGACGTGGCCCAAAGGCGGATCGGCATGGGAATACGATCCGCGCACAGCACCCTCGGCCCCTTTCCGCGTGCGCATCGTCGTCCAGTAATCGTCTCCCGCAGCAAAACCGGGTTCATCCAGATCGTAGTTGGATCCCTGCGCATAGAGACGGCGGGGGTCCAGGGCCCGGAGCTCTGCGACGATGCCGGCGCGAGCTTCGCGACCGCCTCGGAGCTCATTTCCCAGGGCAAGCATGACAAAGGAAGGATGGTTTCCATACTCCCGGAGGATACGGTGGCCTTCAGCGCGGGTGAATTCGGCGGCAGCCCGATCCCGGGCAAGATCGCCACCGAAATTGGGCAGCTCGGGCTGGAGGTAAATTCCTACGCGGTCAGCCGCAGCAAATGCCGCTTCGGGAGGACACCAGGAATGAAAGCGGTAGTGATTGATACCGTAGGAGCGGGCCGTCTGGAAAACCTTGATCCAGGCTTCGAGGGCCATGGGAGCATAGCCCGTCAGGGGAAAAACACAGGCGTCGTTTTTGCCCCGCAAAAAAACCGTCCGGCCATTGAGAACGAATTGGGAGCCGGCAGCGGCGAAATGGCGAAGCCCAAAGTCAGTCTGGTAATGATCCGAGACACTGCTGCTGGCGGCCTTTCCGCGCATATCGATCGTAAGCCGGTAGAGGGCCGGAGTGAATTCATCCCAATTCTGAGAATCAGCCCCGAGCTCCAAATCCGCGCTCACCACCCCGCCGTTAACCATTCGATCGAATCGGGCTACAGCCGCTTTGGCAGCACTCCCCGGCAGGGTATTCCATGCCCTTGCTGACAACTCCACCGTGCCCGAGGCGGGCACACCGCCAAGGATCCCGAAATAGATGTGAACCCGGGCCCTGTGGGATGCAGGATCAGGGTAGATTTGAACATGATCCATCCATACCGGATCGGAAGCACGCAGTTCGATGCGCCCCAGGATGCCGTTCCAATCGGTTTGAGTATCTTCGGAAAGCTGATGCCCCCCGTTCACCGGGGGCTTTTTGCCGTTGTTGACCAGGATCGTCAGCACGTGAGACCCCGGGGCGACCTTGTTGCCAAAATCATAAACGTGCGGAACGGCAAGACTGACCTGCTCGCCGACCGCTCTGCCGTCCAGCCATACACGGCTGCGCTTGGTTCGTTCCAACAGCAGTGTCAGCCTTTTACCTTTCCATTCCTCGGGGATGTCCAGGTCGCGCTGATACCACGCTGCCCCGGAGTACGGATTCATCCGGGTCAGGCGGCGTGTCTCGCCGGTAGAAGTGTTTTTGGGACCCTTCGCGGCTTCGTCGGTGGTCCCCGGGAGCCGGATCCTGTCGGTGAGCGTATTTTTGTGGAGCTCCCGTGTTATCCCGTCACCGGATGGATCGAGGGCGAATCGCCAATCGCCGGCCAGGGATTTTTGCATTTCCGTGGCTCGTGAAGGCAGCCCCAGCGTGAGGAAAACCAGGATGGACCACAAAAACATACGGGCGCGTTTCATGAACAGGTGCTCACTGTTAGCGTTTAGCGACCATTTCCGAACTTAAATCCACCATGGCCGACTGAAGAGTTTCCTTGCTTTTTTCATCCTGGACGGACGGATTTTTGGGCGGCCACCCGATGGCACTACCGGGAAACGGGAAAATCCGGAGATTCGGTGCGGCACGAATCCAGCAATCCGGAGATTCTTTTTACTATATCGGCATGCTTTGCCGAAACATCTACTTTCTCGCCGGGATCGCCCGCGAGGTCGAAAAGCTCTATCGGCTGGCCTGGATTCAACCGCACTCCCTTCCAGTCTTCCATCCGGACCGCCTGGGCAAACCTGCCCTCGTGAAACTCCCAATAGAGAGGCGCATGAGAGGATTGCTTTTTGCCGCTCAGGGCATCGACAAAAGAAGACCCATCCAGAGCCTGCGGTGCCGCGCTCCCGCACAGCGCTGCGGCTGTCGGCAGGAAGTCCCAAAACGCAATGACCTGTTCGCTGACCGATCCTGCCGGTACGACTCCCGGCCAGCGGGCAATGAAGGGCACCCGGATCCCACCTTCATACAAATCCCTCTTGATGCCACGCAAGGGTCCGCTGCTCCGGAAGAATCCGGGATTTCGGCCGCCCTCTTTGTGCGGTCCGTTATCGCTGGTGAAAATTACGAGAGTATTCTGCTCCTGGCCTGCAGCCTTCAGTTGATCGAGTATCCTCCCCACATCGGAATCGAGCCGCGTGACCATGGCGGCGAAATTCTTTTCAGTGTCGGGCCAATCGCGGCTGGAATAGGCGCTATTGTCGGGAACCTCCATCCCGTTCCCTTTCAACTGCCCGAGCTCATTGTTGGCATGAGGAATCGTGGGCGTGTAATAGATAAAGAATGGCTGCCGGCGCGGGCGTTTAAGAAAATCGAGCACACGAAGAGCAAACAGGTCGGGGGCGTATTGTTTTCTCTGGTCAAACCAGTTGGCCGTGAGGAAAAACTCGTCCTGATTCTCCCACAGGTGCTCGGGGTAATAGTTATGGGCGTGCTGCTGATTCAAATATCCGAAAAAGTGGTCAAATCCGCGGGTATTGGGCACGCTGCCGGTTGCCGGCCCTCCCATTCCCCACTTGCCGAAGAGCGCGGTTTCATAGCCGGACTTTTTGAGCAGCGAAGCCACGGTGACTTCAGAGGATTTGATGCCAAGCTCCGGCTTTTTGTTGCCCCGGATCGTCGCGTGCCCGGTATGATACCCCGTCATGAGGCTGCAGCGAGAGGGGGCGCAGACGGTGCTCCCCGCGTATGCCTGGGTGAACCGCATGCCCGAAGCGGCAAGCCGGTCCAGGTTCGGGGTCAGGATCTGCTGCTGCCCGTAGCAGCCGAGGTCGCCATATCCGAGATCATCCGCCAGAATGAACAGGATGTTGGGCTGTTGCGCCGATCGGCCCACTCGCGGGGCTGCAATAGCCGCTGCGGATGCCGCAAGAAACTCTCGCCGGTTCATATCTCCTCCTAGGATTTGCTAAAAGGTCGCGGCTCCATCGTCAGGGGGACATTTCAGCGGTTCTTCAAGGTCAGGCGCACGGCCAGGATAAAAGGCTGCTCGCCTTCCAGCCAGTGTCCATAGGTGACTGCGACGATGGTGCCGTCGGGCAGGACCTCCACACCTGGATAGGCACAATCCGTTCCGCCGAAGTTGTGTTTCAGGCGAATCCGGTACTGCCCTTCGCGGCCCTGGACTATATCTTCATATTTGCCAACCCAAGCCACCCAATCGCCTCGTGTTTTGCTTTCAAAGGCCATGTCGCGGAAGCTGATGAAGAGGCGGCCATCCGGAGTATATTTCCCGGTGTGACGATCTCCGGTCAAGGCGCCGGGTAATTCGCGCGGGGTCGACCATGTGCTTCCCTCGTCATTTGAAAACATGACATGGGAATTTCGCACCCGCCGGTTCTCCCGCAACAGCATTGCCATTTGTTTGCCGTCCGGCGAGCGGACAATTCCGGGTTCGCAGAGGTGGATCTGGCTGGAAGAGTAAATCTTCTCGGGTGCGCCCCAGCTCAACCCGCCATCACGGGAGCGCGTACTATACAAGGTCATCGAATCACTGCGAGTGCCCCCGGCCGCAAAAAAGCGGCCGTCGTCATGAAAGAAGGCGAGATAGTCCCCGTTCTTCAATCGCTCGACGCAACCCATGGCAACGATCCCGCCGAAATCACCAATGGCTTTCAATTCGGACCAGATGTGCCCATCGTCCTCCGAGACGGACATCCTTACGGGGTAGAGGCCTGAGAACAAGACCAGGCGCCGTTTTCCCTGCCGATCGATCACACGATGAAGGGTCGGTGTTTCCAGTGAGGTTTCCCAGGAACGGGGGGTTGGCAGGCGCTCAGACCAGGTCAGGCCGCCATCGGGGCTTCGCTTCATCACAATGGCCCCTTTCCCGTGCCCTTTAGGATAAACGCAGAGGATGGTCCTGCCATCCTCCAGGAGGACGGTTGAGGGATGCCCGAGGTACTGGCCTTTTTCCTGATCCACTACAACCTGCAGCTGCTTTTCTCCATCCAGATCGATGACCGGGATGGAGTAGTCGCGGCGTTGCGGCGCTGCATCCTGCGATCGGGATCCGGTCAACCCGCTCCAGAATGCAAGTAGCGCTATGAAGGTCAGAATAATTCTTTTCATATTGAATCCTCCCTCCGGAACCTTGGAGCGCTCAAGAGATTAAACCGCGAAGACCCCGAAGACCCAGAGAATTATAAACATTAATTTTGCGGTCTTAGTGGTCTTAGCGGTTCGATTGATTTTGAGGTCTTTGCCGCAGTCGAATCACCTCGTCAACGGCTTGCGCGGAACCCTGCCCGGTTTGGCAGGGATCCTGTCGATAGCATATTCCGCCAGTGCCGCAAGGTCTATAGATGAATCCCCCATCAAAGTGCAAGCACAAAGCTGAATGATCAGATGTGGCGGGAAGCCGAGCACTGGCACTATACTGAGCCTTTTCTGGAGGAAAGAAAATGAACACCCGAAAACTGGGAATCACCGGTTCAGTCCTCGTGTTTGCCTTCCTACTGACCTGCCCGCCTGCTCCGGGCTTCGAAGAAGGGATGTATCCGATCAGCGAACTGGCAAAGCTGGATTTGAAATCCAAGGGGCTGAAGATCGCTCCGGAGGAGATTTTCGGGTCCGACCGCAACAGCCTGATCTATGCCATCGTGAGCGTCGGTGCGACCGGATCATTCGTATCACCCGACGGCCTGTTCGTCACCAATCATCATGTGGCCTTCGGCGCGGTCCAGGCTGCGAGTTCCACGGAGAAGGACTACCTGACCCACGGGTTCCTTGCCCGAATCCGGAATGAAGAGGTGCAGGCGAGGGGTATGAGGGCAAGGATCACGGAATCATTCCGTGATGTTTCCTCTGAGGTCCTTTCGGCCGTAAAACCGGAAATGTCCCTGGGTGATCGCACCCGGGCCATAGAAAAGCGGATCAAGGAGATCGTTCTGGAAACCGAAAAACAACTCCCGGGGAAACGGGCGGAAATCTCAGAGATGTTTATAGGGAGAACCTATGTCCTGTTTGTCTACACCTACCTCAAGGACATCCGGATCGTCTACGTTCCGCCCCTCGCCATCGGCAATTTTGGCGGAGAGACCGACAATTGGACCTGGCCGCGGCATACGGGCGATTTCTCTTTTCTCCGGGCTTACGTTGCACCCGATGGTTCGCCGGCGGATTATTCCAAAAGCAATGTGCCTTTCAAGCCCCGGAGATTTCTCAAGATCGATCCCGCGGGGGTGGCTGAAGGCGATTTCGTCTTCCTAATGGGCTATCCGGGGCGGACCTATCGCCATTACACGGCAAGCTATATGGCCTACGAGGAGAACTTCCGAATGCCCTATGTTGCCGACTGGTATGCATGGCAGATCGGCCTGATGGAAAAGATGGGGGCCGGCAACCCGGCGGTGGCACTCATGCTGGCTGCGAGAATCAAAGGGCTGGCCAACACCATGAAAAACTACCGCGGCAAGCTCAAAGGCATGGGAAAACTGGGCCTGGTGGATGCCAAGCGGCAGGAGGAAACAAGCCTGCAGAAATACATCGATTCGGACCCCGAGAGAAAGAGGCGTTATGGAGATGTGCTGCCGGGCATCGACCAGGTCTACGGAGCCCTCAAAAACCGGGCGGAAATGGAAATGATCCTCGAATACCTGCGCTCCAGCATCAACATGTTCCAATTCGCATGGACGATCCAGGAAGCCGCAACGGAACTCCGGAAACCCGATATCGAACGTGACTCGGCTTATATGGAACGAAATTGGGCACAAACCGTTCAGCGCCTCCAGTTGGCCAGGAAGAACTTTTATGAACCGGTCGACCGGGAGATTCTCAAAGAGCTTTTGCGGCGGGCGCTTCATTTGAAGGGATCGAGGATCAACGCGCTTGACGACTTTTTTAAAGGCGGCCGGTCGGAAGATGCTTTCATTGCCGATGCCTACAAGAACTCCCGGTTGAACGATGAAAATTACCTTAGCGATGCCTTGAAAAAAACTCCGGAGCAGGTTCAGGCGATGCACGATCCGTTTGTGGAGTTGGCCCAGGCACTGGTTCCAGCCTACAAAGAGTTGAAGGAAGCGCAAAACTCACGCAAAGGGGCGCTCGACACCTATTTTGCCCGGCTGGTCGATATCAAGGAAAAATTCCTCGGCAAAAATTTCATCCCTGATGCCAACAGCACCTTGCGTCTGACCTACGGACACATCAAGGGCTATTCTCCGGCTGATGCCGTCCGTTTCGGCCCGTTCACCTCTCTCTCGGGCGTTGTGGAAAAAACTGACCGCGAGCCCCCTTTCAACACTCCGGCAAAACTGGTCAGTCTGAGCAAATCGAAGGATTTCGGCCGCTTCGCGAACCCGGCCCTCAAAGACGTCCCTGTTTGCATGCTCTACGATGCGGATACCACAGGGGGGAACAGTGGCAGCCCGGTGCTGAACGGCAAAGGGGAACTCATCGGCGTAAACTTCGACCGTACTTACGACGCCACCATCAATGATTACGCCTGGAGTGAAAGCTACAGCCGGTCCATCGGCGTCGACATCCGGTACGTCCTTTGGGTCGCACAAAAATTCTCCGGAGCTCAAGCCCTGCTCACGGAATTGGGCATCCAATAAAATGGGGAAAGGATCCCGAATTCATACATTCCGGCGAGGATGAGACTCGGCGGGCCCGCCGGGAAACTTGGCACGCTCGACGGATTGAACCGCGAAGGCCACGAAGACCACAGAGCATTATAAACAATAGTTTTGCGGTCTTAGTGGACTTAGCGGTTCGATTGATTTTGAGGTCTTTGCCGCAGGTGGATGACTCCCGCCGTGCGCTAGTCCAAATTTCTGTTTTCAATAAACCACGCGGGCGTGGCAGGAACTCTCTGGAGAAACAGAAAATCAGGCTCTTTGACTCCTGACAGCAGCGCAACAATTAAAAGCCACGCCGGCCGCAGCGCAAAGTCTTAGACAAATGGCCATCCAATTGTGTAGCTTTCACCTCATCATGACTCCAGAGACTCCAGACATCGATTATTTTTCCTGCGACGATGGATTGCGCATTTATCGGCGACGATGGCTTCTTCGGGCACAGCCCAAGGCCGTTGTGCACATCGCTCACGGCTTGGGAGAACACAGCCGGCGTTACGACGAAGTGGCGCAGCACCTGGCGCGGCATGGATACTGTGTTTACTCCCACGATCACCGCGGCCACGGGCAGACTGCCGGTCGACCGGAGAATTTGGGCATATTCGCCGAAAAAAACGGCTGGGAGCGCGCCGTGGCTGACCTGCGGCTTCTGCTCGAGGATGAACGTAAGCTGCATCCTGCCCTTCCCCTGGTGCTTTTCGGGCACTCCATGGGATCCTTCATGGCGCAACAAATGATGTACCAGCATGGCGACCGGTTCGATGGCTGCATTCTTTCCGGATCCACTGGAGAGGCGGGGCCCAGAGTCCACCTGCTACGGGCTTTAGCCTTGGTGGAACGCTTGCGGATAGGATCCCGTGGGAGAAGCGTGCTGATGCACAGGCTTTCCCTGGCCAACGCCAATCGCGCCTTCAAACCGCTCAAGACCGATTTCGACTGGCTCTCACGGGACGTTGAGGCGGTTGCACGCTATATCGCGGATCCTTATTGCGGATTTGTTGGAACCACGAGCTTGTGGCTGGACCTGCTCGACGGTGCACTTTTCATAGCCGACCCTGCAAACAGGCAAAAAGCACCGAAGAATATGCCGGTCTATATTTTCGCCGGGACCAAGGACCCGGTCAGCCATGGCTGCCGCGCCCTGGAATCTCTTGTCACTGCTTACAAAAAAGCGGGGATGGCGGACGTCCAATTCCGCTTTTATCGAGATGGGCGGCACGAAATGCTGAATGAATTGAATCGCGACGAGGTCGTTCGCGATCTGACGGATTGGCTTGAAATGACTGTGTCGAAACTGAGTGCGAGATAGCGTTGGGAGAATATTATGAAAGTGGCTGGCCGGGTTGCTGCGGGTTACGGAATCCTGCTCTTTCTGATGGCGGCGTTGCTGATTTATCCTATCAGCGTCCTAGGCAAGCTACAGGCCGCCAACCAGGTGAATTCGGGGAGCAACCTCAAAGCGGCGGTTCTCTCTCTCCAAATCATTCGTGAACGGGACCTGATCGAAGAATTGACGAGAAAGTGCCTGGCGGGCCCATCCCCCGATATCCTGGCGCAGCTGAGATCCGAATTGGATACTTTTGATTCCGACCTTGCTGAACTCAAGGCGCTCTCCTCTTCCGAAAAGCAGAAAACAGAGATGGTTCGCTTGGGACAATTCTGGAAGGCATGTTCCAGCCGTATTCTTCCCTTATTGCCGCGCACTTCAGCCCCCGGCGAGCCTTTGAGAGCCATCTCTCCCGCAGGCGTTCCTGCTGACTTGGAAGAAGACCTGGAAAGAGTCCGCGCACAGGCCCAAACCGTGTATCAGGCCAGCATCCAATCGATCGAAGCTCAGGCTGTCGAAGCCCGCCAGGCCGGAGATCAGGCGATTTTTATTTTTCGCTTATGCCTCGCCTGCGGCTGGATCCTGGGTCTGCTGCTCTCGATCCTCATCATCCGTTCGATTGCGATTCCCCTCGGGCAGTTGGTCCAGGGAATCCGGGCCCTTGCCGAAGGCAAATCGTTTTATCGCCTGGACACCTCGCGATCCGATGAGTTTTCTCAAATTGCGCGGGACGTCCATCAAATCGCTCGCCGCGAAATGCCTTCTGACGAAAACCCTAATTCAATGAAATCATAGATTTGCCGGTAGCCATGCCATATCTCAGAACCGTAACGCGAACGCTCTGCCGGCCGTATTCCACCGCTTGCCGGAATTCCGGCAGGTAAATATCGATGATCCTCCCTTTGATGAGTCGCCCCGTATCCATTACCCTGAACACTCCTGGGTGGGCCGGGCCTTCCACCCGAATCCAGGAACCAAGCGGCAAAACTGCAGGATCAGCAGCTACGATGCCGTACTTCGCCGGCACCCCGGATTTGGTGACTCCTGATTCGCTATAGGCAGTCGCCTGGAATGGCATGGGTGAACTGGGATAGGGGAGCAACTGGCACCTGGCCTGTTGAATCGTGGCCGCAAGGGCTTCAGTCTCCGGATTGTGGAAAAAATCGAGCCCGATCGTATGCCAAACGGGCGCTAAACCTCCGAGAATCAGCAGAGTCCTCAGGACCGAACTGCGCTTGGACAAAGTCAAATTCCTTATTCCATTCGTCTTGCATAAGTCTACCTTTCGTTGAAGACAAAAATATCCTCGCTAAAATCAGGACGGGGACATGGAGACCTAAAGCCCGAAAGAATTATGGAATGGCGACAGGCGAAGCCGCGGTCGGCTAAAACCGGCTACAACGGTATCAATCGTCAATGTCATGGGAAAAATGTTACAGGCCGGAGGAGTGAGCTGCAATATGCAATCTTCAATTTATTAAAAAGAGCTAATTGGGGTCTTGACAGCCCTGAAGATATATGGCAAGGCGAGGATAGGGCGCGCAGCCGCGCGCCCCGATGTAACTACCCGGGAGAATTCGCCGAAGGATCGGTCCGAGCCATGCGGTTCACCAGGTATGCCGCCGAAAACCACATCCCTGCCATTCCCAAAAGCAGACCTGGGACTCCCAGGGGCAGTTGAGACTGCGCAGCATGGCGAATCCAGGAAAGACTCTGAAGCAACGCCGCGGCTGGAAAAAACGCCGGCAACGAAAATCTCAAAACCAGGACGTAGCCGGCGAGCAGCGCCACCCCCATGGCTGCTCCTGAGGCAATCCAGGACCCCATGGAATCGACGCCTCGCGCGCCGATAACAGCAAAACCGAAGATAAACAGCAAAACACCATACAAAAGGCGCTTCCCGCTCCACTCACGAGTCAATCTGTGGGCAAAAGCAAACAAAAGAATCCCGTAAAGGGCAAACTGAAAGTAACCGCTCATACTATCCAAAACCATGTCACCCAGGGGCCATAGCGTTCCGATGGAAGAAAAATCGCCCCAGGTAGGAGAAAGCGATGGGCGGAGCCAGGCTCCGGCAGATGATAATCCCGCAGCGGCTGCCCCGAGGGATAGACCTGACGTCCATATCGAGAGGGCCGTCCCTTTCGCGGCATCCCTTTGCCAATAGTGCACTAATCCCGCTACCAGGGCCGCGCCGGCGGACATGATTGCAGCCCCAAGAATCCCCACCCCCAAAAAGATAAACATCTGCACCTTGTAGGGTTGAGCTGTTGAAAATAAAGATGTTACAGCGGGAATAGAGTTCAAGGCGGAACTCAGGTTCAAGAACAGCAGGAGAAGGAAAATCACCACAAAACTCGAGGCTACGAACCCTTTCCGGCTCCAGCTGAAAATAGCGATCACCATGCCGGTAACGACCATGATCCCAGTCAATACAGCGCAAACCGCCCGGACGATATTGGGTATCGTCTCTTTGTCACGCTGTTGCCGGGACCACTCTTCAGGAACGTGAATAAACCTGTATATGTCAAGGACCTGATCGCCACCGATGGAGACGCCGATGCGTTTTTCGCCCTGCTTGAGCTGTGGCGCCCTCGGATCGGAGAAAGTGAAAACCCAGTCAGTTCGCGCCTTCAGCTTTGCCGGGGAAGCCGATACCTCCTTCAAAAGTCCCGGATCGAGCTTGAACTCGCGGCTGATCTCCTCTTGAGACAGCTTTCGAGCCTCGGCTTCGGCAATCGAATTGCCGGCCTTCCCCTCAGGAAGTTGGTGCTTGACGCGAAACGCCCCTTTGGCATCGGAAATCCAGACCTGGTATTCCTCGGCATTTTCCGCCACATCCCCTTCAAAGTTGGCAAAGCGGACAAACCAGCAGGGAGGATTCAGGTATTCATGGATCAGGGCTTTGTAGGTATCTTTCCCCGAAGTCTGCCAGACAAAGCGGGATGATTCTCCGGGCGTGGTAACCACCGAGGTCAGCACTTTCCACGAATCAGGCACTTTGACGCCTCGATCGTTCAGGGTTTTTTTCGCCACGGAGGCAGCCTCGGCGCGAGACATATTCAGCGGGGGAGCGTCGCTTTTGAATTCGGTTACCATCAGCCACGCGGCAAGCCCCAATATGCCGGCCGCAGGAAGTATCTTCAGCATGGCCGGGCTGATAGCGCCGGTCGGAGCTTTCTCAACCGTGGGCCCATGGATCTGGGGAGGAGCAGGCTGCCAACTCCGGTTGAGAAAGGTTTCCGGCACGGAATCCCAGGATTTTGATCGGATTCTACCGGCGAAAACAACCCACAAAGGCACCAGTACGAGCAGGATGACCATGGCCCGATGCCACATGATGCCCGGAGCCGAAGACACGAAAAGCGGGAGGGCGAACCAGACGACATCAAACGTATAGTGCAGCACGATCCCAGGCAGAAGTCCGAAAGACAGGTACAATCCGCCGAACATGAGTGAGGGCACAATCAACTCCACCACCCTGGCATAGGATGGCTGATTGGCGTACCCGGCATGCCCTGTGCCAAATATAACCGCCTGCAGCACCATGGCGCCGGCGATCCACCAGTTCCTGCGTCCGAATCGGGTTCCGAGAATCGCCGCGCCGGCGAGTGGAACCGCGCGGAACAGACACTCCTCCCAGAATCCGGCCTGGGCCGATATCGCTATGGGTGAAAGCCAAGGGAGATAGGTGGCCAGAATGTCGGGCTGGATCAGGGAGTCGGAGGGCGTCCACCATCCCAGCGTTCGGTTGGCGGTAAAATAAAGAATGACTTCATAGCCGAAGAAAACTGCCACCAGGAAGTAGCCCGCAACCGTCGTCCCCAGCACCTCCCTGGAGTTAGAGATTCCCTTGGACCAGAGGCTCCACATCTGGGGGTGATCGGGGAAAGCTTTCCTGGACAGGCTTTCGGCGACTGCAAATGAGAGGGTAAACAGGCCGGCAAAGCCCAGAAAGCTAAGTATCATGAGCACGAGCTGCTGGATGACAAAACCTTGAGCCGATATGGCGGTATCGTACCCGACCCAGAGCAACGGCCACTGATTCAGTCCCGCGAGAAACTGGAGAAACGAGATGAAGATCCCCCAGGCCAGGGGCTTGCCCCAAATGACCCAGCGCTGGCGGAGCAAGAAAAATATTCCGACACCGCAGCCGCCCACCAGATAGGCGAGCACCAGAGTAATGGACCCGGCCGCGCTGATCACCTCGTTGGCCGAACGCATCTTTTCATAGCGGCGCTTGAACGCTTCCGGAACCTTCACGAAGTGAACCACGCCGGTGAGCTTGTCGCCTCCGACATTAAGCCGGACTCGATAGCGACCTTCTCCTGCGCGGACGTCCTGTCGTTCGTAAACGAAGGAGTGATCGATGCGACCGCCGGTCCTGACGTCCTGTGACTTTTCGACAAGGCGGTATGCGCGGAGATCCAGCTGCCAGTCCCGTGTCGCACCCTCTTCAGCAATCTTTAACGCCGCATCGGGTTCCAGCGCCGCTCCCGGCTCTTTTTCCGGGAGTTTTACCGAGAAACCGTAGTTTTCACCGCGTGGTGTAAAGAAAAAGTTCGTTTCATGAGTCTCGCCCGGCTTGAAATGACGGACGGACCATTTGAAGGGATGGTAAAGCCCATCCACCATCATGGTACGAAAGGCCTGGGTGCCGCCGCCCTCCAGCTCGACGAAGTTCTGCACCTCCTGGTCGCCGCCAAAAGAGGCAACCTGGCTATAGCCTGCCGGAGGAAACTGGAACCGGCTGGACAATTCCGCCGATCGTGCCAGCGCAGATTCACGGCTCATCCGCAAGTCGATGCTCACGATCGGGAAGGCTCGGGAAAAATACCTGGAGGAGAATAGAACGCTGGCAATCGATAACGCGGCGAGTAGGATCCAGAACAGCGGTTTGCGGAACATGGTTTACCCTTTCAAGCCCGGTGGAGTTTATCCGGCAGCTGCCGGAGCCGTTCTGCTGCAGTTTCCGGCGTGATATCCCGCTGCGGATTGGCAAGCATTTCGTAACCGACCATGAACTTCTTAATGGAAGCCGAACGCAGCAGGGGCGGATAGAAATGAGCGTGCAGATGCCATTCAGGGTGCGGCTTTCCGTCGGTTGGCTTCTGATGAAAACCCATGGAATAAGGGAACGGCGTTTCAAACAGGTTATCATAGCGAATGGCGATCCGATGGAGGGCCTCCGCCAGCCCGTCCCGTTCCTCCCCGCTCAGCTGATCCAGGCTGGCCCTGTGGCTGCGTGAAAGGACGATGGTTTCGTACGGCCATACGGCCCAAAAAGGAACCACTATGACAAAATGGTTGTTCTCGAAGACGATCCGCTCCGCTGCCTCTGCCTCAAGGCGGATATAGCGGCAGAGGAGGCAGACGCCATGCGATCGCGAATAGGACTTAAACGACTGAAGTTCGCGGCGGTTTTCTACCGGGATGGATGAGTTGGACCAGACCTGGCAATGCGGATGCGGATTGCTCGCCCCCATCATCTCGCCGCGATTTTCAAAAATCTGGACGTTTTTGATCCACGGGATGGACCCGAGTTCATCGTACTGCTCCGCCCAGACATCGACCACGTTCCGAATCTGCCTCGTGGTCATGAGGGGCAGGTCCAGATCGTGGCGCGGGGAAAAACAGACTACGCGGCAGATTCCCCTTTCACCCCGGGCCACGATGAGGCCTTCCAGGTCCAGAACCCCTGTCTCCGAATCTGGACGCAGGGCGGCGAAATCATTTTCGAAAACAAAAGTATCGGTATAGGGCGGATTACGCAGGCCACCGGCCCTGGCGTTGCCTGGGCATAAATAGCAATCCGGGTCGTAGGCCGGACGAACGCGAAAACCCCCGTCCTCCTTTTTTCCCAGCCAGGGGCGCTGGGTTCGATGGGGAGAAACCAAGACCCAGCTGCGGGTGAGCGGATTGAAGCGTTTATGCGGATGCTGATGGAGGTCCAGAAATGTCATGCCTCAAATCCCCGGGTGCCGATTGCAGAAAGAATCGAGAAAGTGCTATGAGTTGGATCGGGAAAAGGAGTCCCCACAAATTGTCTTTATACCACAACACGGCCCCTGTCGCGGCCAAGTCCTCATGAGCACACAAAAAGCGTGGACAACCACCGAATTTCCGGCAGGATCCTGGGAGGTTTGGAGTTTAATAGGAGGAATTCCAATGGTCGTCCCCGTTTTTTCACAGGAGAGTAAGGAGAGTATCGTGGCTCAAACACCCAATCAAAAAGTGTGGCTGCTGCTGATAGTCCTGATCGGCATCGCTGCCGCCGGCAATACCGCTTCGGTTTTGCCGCAGTCCGTCCAGAAACTTTCGGCGGAAACACTGGATGACAGGATCATCGTCAGGATCAACGACAGTACTTTTACGGTTTATAGGTTTGGCGCCGGTCAGAAATATCCCTATTTCTATCCGGTCAACGGACCGGTTTCGGGCGAATCCCTAACCAGCGAGTCTTCCCTGCCCTGGCCGCACCACCGGTCGCTTTTTTTCGGCTGCGACCAGGTGAATGGCGGCAATTATTGGCAGGAGGGGAACGATCGCGGCCAGATCGTTTCCACGGGCGCCAAAATCATTCGCGGAGGACCCGATTACGTGGAGATCTCCGATGAATGCAGCTGGCGTCAGCCCGGGCGGAATCCAGTCATCAGCGAGCGGCGTCGGATAAGAATCGAAGCCCCTTCAGCGGCCCTCCGCATGATCGATTTTGAGACAGAGGCCCGGGCGCTCGTGCCGATTGAAATAAAGAAAACCAATCATTCGCTTTTTTCTGCCCGGGTGAGGCACGAACTATCCGTCAGCGGCGGAGGCTCGCTGGTGAACGCTGAGGGAGCCGAGAAAGAAAAAGGGACGTACGGAATAGCATCCCCATGGGCCGACTTTTCCGGCAAGGTATTCGGCCGCGTGGAAGGACTTGCCATTTTTGACTCACCCCATAATCCCTGGTTCCCCAGCCAATGGTTTACGAGAGACTACGGATTCCTTTCCCCGACACCGTTTTTCTGGCTGGATGAATCAGGCTTTAGGATCAAGGAAGGGGACGCCTTGAAGCTCCGCTATCGTGTCGTGATTCATGCGGGAGACGCAGCGGAAGCCTCCATTGCCCAGCTTTTCAAACAGTGGGCGGCAGCCCAGAAATAGACGCGTCCCTTGGTGTGGCAAACCTGGCGAGCCGAAAGCCTCAACGCAAACCGAGAGATTTCATTAGCCGGGACAAATTGGATCTTTGCAGGCCCAGCAGCAGCGCGGCTTCCGTCTGGTTGCCACCCGCCCGATCCAGAGCTTTCTTGATCAGAGAGCGTCTGCACCGGTCCAGAGCCTCCGCCAGCGGCATCACATCAAGATCCTCACCTGCATCCTGTGGAAAAGCACCTTCGCCAGGGCGGCAACGGCGGATTTCGGCCGGCAAGTCATCCGGCGTCAGTATCGGACTCTGGCAGAGAACCACAGCCCGTTCGACGGCATTTTGTAGCTCGCGCACGTTTCCCGGCCAGGAATAGAGCATCATTCGCTCCATGGCCGCCGGGTCGATCTGGAGGCGGGGCTTTTTGACCTCGCGAGCGTAACGCCCGATGAAGTGCTCCACGAGTGCCGGGATATCCTCCCGATGGTCACGCAGAGGCGGCAGCGTTACGGACACGACATTCAATCGGTAGAAGAGGTCCTCGCGAAATGCGCCGGAACGAATCGCTGCCCAAAGATCCCGGTTGGTCGCAGCCAGCACACGCACGTCCACCTGGATATTGCGCGTTCCGCCTACCCGCTGGAACTCCCGTTCCTGCAGTACGCGCAAAAGCCTCGTCTGGAGATGGGGGGTCAAATCCCCGATTTCATCCAGAAAAAGGGTTCCGCCTTCGGCGAGTTCAAACTTGCCGATTTTGCGGGCGACGGCCCCGGTAAAAGCACCCTTTTCGTGTCCGAACAGCTCGCTTTCCACCAGTTCCGGAGTCAGGGCGACACAGTTCACGGCCGTAAAAGGCTGGTTCACCCTGGGACTGCACTGATGAATATATCGTGCCAACACCTCCTTGCCGGTTCCGCTCTCACCGAGAAGGAGAACCGTGGCATTGGATTCTGCGGCCGTTTTAGCCAGCTCAATCGCGCTCTGCATGGAGGGACTTGAACCCCTGATGAGCTGATAGCGGTCCTGGACCATTTCCTGGAGGGCCGCATTGCCCTTGCTTGCCGTGGCGAAGAGCTTGGCGCGATCAATCGCCGTTCCCGCCAGCCCTCCGAAAACAGTCAGCAGCCTTAGATCTTCATCGGTCAGTTTTTCCGGCTCGGAAAAGTTCAGGACTTCGATGGCTCCGATCAGGGTGCCCCGCTGCCGCAACGGGGCACACATGAGCGACTGAGTATGAAAACCGGTCTTGACGTCCACGCCGCGATACCACCTTGGGTCTTTGGTCGTGTCGCGGCAGACGACTGGCTCCCCCGTCTGAGCCACATAACCTACGATTCCCTGGCCCGGCTTCATGCGGATTTTTCCTACTTCCGCTCCGCCGTCGGAAAAGGCGAAGACCAGCTCGCTCGCGGCATCGTCCATCACGGCAATGCTGCAGGCCTCGGCTGAAAACAGGCGGCGCGCGGAATTGATGATCACGCCGACCAGGTCCGCAGGTTCGACGGTACTCAGCATCAGCTGATTGATTTCGATGAGGCTCTCCAGCCTTGCCCTTGCAGAATCCATAATGGGAGGATTAACAGCTCCCCTCCTTCTTTTCAAGTGCCAAGCCCGTATCATTTACTCACACAACATATCAATTAGATAACACTCAGGACCCATAAACAACCGAATTCACTGGCTACACTTTTCCGGCCCGCGTCAGACAGGAAAATATGATGATATTTTTCAACTATTTAGCGCGGTCGAGCGCGGCGCGGTAAATCACAGAGTATTTGGCACGCTATATGCAGTAGATGGGGATGGTGCTGGACACACGATCAGCAAAAGTCGTGCTGTCGTAAGTTGGAGGGAAGGAGCAAAGGAAACATGGAAACCCTGAACAGACAAAAACGTGCCAACAAAGAGGCACTCATGAGCGAGATCAAAACCTTGCTCGGGAACTGGCCCGAATCAGGGGACCTGGGTTATCTTCTCCGGGCTGAAAGCGCTGTTGCTGACCTGGAAGCTCTGGTTAAGGAAATGGACGACAGTTGTCCCGATCGGCTTGAGCGCGCCCGGAACTGGCGCCATGTTGGCAACGCCTATGCCGACTTAAGCCAGAAGGCTGGATTAGAATGGCTGGACGAGGCTATCGCATCTTACAAACGCGCGGAAATGCTGCTGGCCGGCATCCAGAATCCCATTGAGAGAATGCTGTTGTCCTACAATTATGGGAATGCATTGTTCGGGCGCAGCAGGCGAAACGATCTCTGGACTGTGGAAGAAGCCCGGGAAAAATTTGCGCAGGCTTTCGAAATTGCAGTGCGGGAAATGCCCGCGGCACAGCCTCCCATCGCAGCCGCGCTGGAAATGGCGGAGCAGGTCATTGATGTCTTGCATAAAAGGCAGGACATTTTCCGGCAAATCGCGGCGTTCAAGCGACGATCCTTTGCTGCGCCCGAGCCTGAGGCAAGCGACGCGGAAATGCCGGATGAATCCCACCTTTTCGAAATGCTGATCGAAAACTACAACGAGGCAGCGCAGATCCATATCTCCCCGGACCGGAATGCGATGGAGTGGGACCGGAGAGTGCATTGAGAAATGGGCCGTTGCGGGAGCGGAATGGCGCGCAGCCGGCCCGGAGGTCCGGCAATGCTCAACTCCGTGCAAAAAGCCAGAAGGATACAGCAAGGCCAACGCAAACGATGAAAAGCGCGAGCAGTTTTTGCGGTATTTTTTTTGCCAGCCTGGCTCCCCAGTAGCCTCCCAGGATTGCACCGGAAGCCATGAGCAGCGCAATGGGCCAAATCACCAGTCCTTTGAGGATGAAATAAATAAGCGCGACACCGTTAATTACGGAGGCGAGGAAAGTCTTCAAGGCGTTCATCTGGTGGATATCCCGCAGTCCCATCAAGCCAAGCGATGCCAACATAAGGATCCCGATTCCCGCACCGAAGTAGCCGCCGTAAGCCGCCACAAAAAGTTGGAAGCAGAAACCCCAAACCCTTCCAGCGGTCCCGACCGGCTCCCCATGATTGTTCGAGACTTTGAAAAGTCGGGCAATATAATCCCTGCCGCCAAAGAGTACAGTGGCAAACAGGACGAGGAAGGGTACGATGCGCGCGAAAACTCTCTCCGGCGTAACGGCGAGCACTACGGCGCCGAGCAAACCTCCCACCAGACTCGGCACCAGCAGTTCCCACAGCAGGCTTCGATCATGGGGCAGGTCCTTGCGATAGGCGACACCGCTGCTCATGGCTCCCGGGCAGACGGCAGCGGTATTAGTGGCATTGGCAAGAATGGACGGAACACCGTAAGCAATCAGGGATGGAAAGGTAACGAGAGTGCCGCCCCCGGCCACTGAGTTGATGGCCCCGGCTATCACACCGGCGACAAACAAACCTGCGATGCCTGCTGGATTCTCCAAGATCGTATCACCTTTTATTCCGACTGATTCCTACCGGGAGATGCATTATGCCAACTCTGAGGATTTTGGCCAGCAATTTTCTGCTGCTCCTGAAAAATGGCCGGCTCCAAGCTTTTTCAAAGTTGCAGATCCCATTGAATCGCAAAGCCCTTGGAGTATCACATCGGTAAATTCTTGTTTTTCAAGAAACATTGATTGAATCGTGAATACGGTGGCGAATGTCATAAGTGCGCAGCATCAGTTCGCAGCAGTGTGCTACTTATGAAGAGCTGCGAACTGATACCGCGAACTGTGAACTTTCCGTCTAAATGGATTGCGGCCGCAAGTTGCGTGGCGGTCTACGCGGTTAGAGGCTTTCGTTCAATCGCCGCGCGAGAGATTTCCAGCCGTTCAACACGTCCGAACCAAGGCGCCGAATCGTAAACGCGGTTTTATTGTGATTCAGGGGCTCGTTCAAATCGGTCCATGCGCCGCAGGCATCTCCGTCGGGCGTCCCAGGGATAGGGGAGAATTCCGACAGCGAAACGGTGGTCCCGAGACCATGGGCAAATCGGACCGTATCCTCCAATTCCTGGGAATCCATGCGCGGATGACCGATCAGGATGTAACTGGTGACCCTGGGCGCGCCGGCATGCCTCAAGTTTGCTACGGCATCCGCATATTCGGCGCGGGAGATTTTTCCGCCGGTATCCCGCTGCCATCCCGGATCTCCGCTCTCCAAACCCAGATAGAAGCTTTTGAATCCGGCCCGCACCATCAGGTTCGCCAACCCGGCGGTGATGAACCGGGCATTCAGCGCGTTGGGGGTATGAAAAGAAACCGCCGGGAACCGAATGCAGGCGTCCTCAAGGAAGGGCACCAGGAGATTCTCCGCCTGGAAAAGCAGGGCGTCGTCATAGAACACAATATTGTGCGCCCCCAGGCTGACCAGCTGCGCGAGTTCCGAAAGGCACTGGGAGATCGGCCGAAGGGAAAAACCGGGGTATACCTGCGGAACGGAGCAGTAAGTGCAGCTGAAAGGGCAGCCCTCTGAGAGCTTCATCACGCCGACGGATCCAAGGGGTGAATACCAAAAAGGCAATCCGCCGTCAGGTTCCACGCCGAGCAAATCCCAGAGGGGAGACAAGTTGTTACCCGCAACGACGAGATCGGCCCCAAGACCGAGGGCATGGTCCGTGCATATCGAGGCATAGGGGCCGCCAAGAACGATCGTCGCCCCGGCCTGATATTCGCGCAGATCCTCGATAACCTCCACGAGACCGGGATACCAATAGGTCATTCCGGTCTGGATCAGCGCAACATCCAGTCGTTGCTTTTTGAGGAATTCCCGGAATTCGGCTCTCGGCCTTCCAAAGCGGCGAAAATTCCGTGGAATATCGGCCAGGGCGTGCGGCCTGGAGATCACGTCATCGGAAAGCCGGCCGCGGCCCCAGGCATCGCGCCGAGTTGAAACCAGGCTGTCGTAATAGGCCAGATCGCAGGACGAACGAACCATTCCGGCGGTCCGCAGCATCCCGTATGGCCGAAGCCAGAAATCGAAAGCTGTAAAGTCATAGATCGGCGGGTTGACCAGCAGGATTCGGGGCTGGCCGCGTCGAGTTATCATCATCTTTATTTGATCTTTATCGGAACACCCGCTCCGACACCGCATCGTAGCGGGGGGAGAGCCCCTCAAGGAACCGGTCAATCTCGAGGAGTATCAGCTTGCGAATATTCCAGGCGGCATCCTCGGAGTACCATGCGGAGTGCGGTGTTAAAACAACATTGGCAAGCGCAAATAATGGATGATCCCGCCCCGGGGGATCGCTGTCGTAGACATCGATCCCCGCGCCTGCGATCCTGCCGCTTCGCAGAGCCGCGGCGAGGGCTCCCGTATCGACGACAGGACCACGAGAGGTATTTATCAGGTAAGCCGTTGGTTTCATGAGGCCCAACATTTTTTCATCGACCAGATGCCGGGTCTCCGAATTCAACGGAGTATGAAGGGTTATGAAATCGGCTTCTCGGAAAACGGCCTCTTTGTCGTGAACTTCGATTCCCAATTCTTTCTTTCGATCCGCGGACAAGTAAGGATCGCAAACGAGGACGCGGCAACCGAGGGATTTTATTTTGCCCAGCACTGAACTGCCGATCCTGCCGCAACCGATGATTCCGATGGTGCGTGCAGACAGGCGGAACACCGGCACCATCCCTTCGAACGCCCACTGCACACCGCCGGCCGAGTTCTCGAGCACTTTTCGGCTGCTGAATAGGCGGCGTCCGCAAGCAAAAACGAGACCGATGGCATGTTCGGCGACCTCCTCGACGCAATAGTCGGGTATGTAGGCCAGAGGAATGCCCCGGCGATCGAGGGCCGCCAGATCGAAATTGTCATAGCCCGTTCCATGGCGAATCACCAGGCGGCACTTTTCCCAGCTCGAAATGACCTCCGTAGTAATCGGCGCAAAATTGGCGATGACGACATCGGCGTCGCGTGTGGCATCCGCTATTTCAGCGGCAGATGCGTGGCTGAGTTGATGAAAGGCATAATCGAGGCCGCGCCGTTCCAATTCAGCGGCTTCCCAGTCCAGGTTATCCTCGATGTAATCCGTGACCGCGACCTTGATTCGGCTCATCATCTCAATCCGATCAACCCCAGTTTCAGCATCTTTTCCATGACCAGGAGGATCTCGATTTCCCGCAGCGGAGAAAGCATGATGATCGATTTAATATCCCATTCTCCGTTGATCCGTGAAGCCACGAACCCTTCCTCGTGAGTCAGATTGAAACGAGTCAGCGAGGCCTCTGGAACAATAAAAAACGGTACCCTGGCCGGGGGGAGCAGGGTCCGATAGATTTCTTCACAGACAGCGTTCTCGGCCGCGTTGATCTGCTGGTCTGCCTGCACCGACTGAGGCTCGATCTTTAACACCTCCTGAAACACGGCGATGGCGTCGCGGTATTTTTGCGCCTTCATCAATTCCATGCCGCGGGAGAGAAGCTCTCCCGAATCAGGTTTCTGCGGAGGGACGGGAGCCACCGAAGAAACCTGCAAGAGGTTTTTCTGATACAGGTCGAACAGTTCGAAGCTCACCAGAAAATCCGAGCCGTGAAGTTCCAGTATCATTTCGGAAATCGTCTTGCCGCGCGTGACCAAAAACAGGAGCTTCTTCTGCAATGCGCTCAGCTGCAGGCCCTTGGGATCGACGCCCGGAGTAAGCGAAAGCACGGTGTTGTTGGTTGGGAAAACCTCACGGATTCTCACCCACTCGTCTTTTCGACGCACCCCTTCAAAAATAATGGAGTTGATGTCGATATTGATCAGGATGAGGTCGTCGAGGTTAAATCCGTTGCCCGTGAAATGGAAAAAGCCCTCATCCCACAGAAACAGGTCGTAAATGACCTCCTGGGTTCGCTCCAGCAGGGCCTTCTGAACGCCCGGCTGGGTCATGAATCCCTCTTGAATCAACACTCTGCCAAGCGTCTGGCGCGACTGAGCCTGGATTTCGAGGGCGCGCTTCAGCTGCGACTCCGTAATCTTCCCCTGGAATAAAAGGAAGTGTCCCAGCTGCTTTGTGGGCTCATTCGAAAGCGAAGAAATGATCTGCCCGTCCCGGAAATAGATGAAGTTTTTGGTCTTGCCCCGGACAAAAGCAAGCGCTCCCGTCTTCCGCCCCAGCGTGACCCACTGGAGAAGTTCAGCGAGGTCCATGGTCTTCAGGTTTCCCGACAGCGACATGGGTTTTCTCTTCCCTCCGACGACAGACAGACTAACACATCTGGCTTATCATCCGCTCGGGGTAACTGTAATATGTTTCAGCTCTCTGGGGACAAGGGACGCAGTGGCGCGGCATTGGGAGCGAGTGCGTACTCCAGCGACATTTTCGGGTCCACCTTAGCTGTCTTGTCACGGTCATCGTGGGGCCATCTCGCGCAGAAGTTCCTGGTTATGCCGAACCGCGGCATTCTGCTTGCAGGGACGCTGATATTCACTGTGCAGGTCTTATCTGTAAACCTCTCGCTTCTGCTGAGCTATCGGTCTTCGATTAGGTTAGATTCACCGGCATTTGGAGCCTTCCTGTTCTCCTTCGGGTATGTCGCCGTGCGGATCATCATTGCGAATAAAGGAAGAGTCTTTATGATTCGGCGGCTGGAATCTTGTGGAGATTCTGATGCATCTCGGCAAACTTCTCCATAATTCTGTGAAACAATTCATGCAATAATGTTGCCTCTTTTAGCAAGGAGCTTCAGATGTCAGCGGAAAACCAGTTTTTGCTGGACGTGCATGCTCAGCCGGAGGCGTTAAGGAATCTAATTAATTATTACAGAACTTCGGAAGGAAAGTCGCTTCTCGGGCAGTGGGCCGCAAAAGCAGGGGCAGCGGGACGGGTGATTTTCTGTGGAATGGGGACTTCCGAATTTGCTGCGGAGCTTGTGCTGGCCGAAATGGCGAGGCTCGGTGTGGACGCATCCACCTTCGACGCCGGAGAGTTGCTGCATTATCCCAGGCCCATAAAAGGGCTGCTCGTCCTCGTCAGCCAGTCCGGCGAGAGTGTTGAAACCCGCAAAATCGTCGAGCGTTGCGGATCCGGTGACGATGTTGTTGCTTTAATAAACAGCGTTGAAAGCACCATTGCCCGCGCCGCATCAGTCAACCTGCCGATGTTCGCAGGTATTGAGGCCACGGTCTCCGCTAAAACCTACGTGAACACAATGGCGGTTCTGGTCCTGATGACGCAGGCTCTGCGCGGTTCCGACGCTGTGGAGACAACGCTCGATCGGCTTGCCCGGCTCTCCGAAAAAATGCACCAGTTGGATCGCGCAAAAATCGTCAGCGCCGCCACGCTCGTAGCCAACGCGGGAGCGCTTCATGTGGTCGGCCGTGGACCCGCGATGGCGGCCGTCAAGCAGGCAACGCTCACCGTGCAGGAAGGCGCCCGCCTCCCCGCCGCCGCGCTTACAGGAGCGGCTTTCAGGCACGGGCCGTTTGAAACTGCAGGGCCGAATCATCACGCGGTGATCTTCATATCCGGAGGCGCCGCACTTCACCTGCTCAGCAACATGACACGTGAGATTTTGGAAAAAGGGAGTCGTGCGATCGTCGTAACCGACCAGGATCTTCAGCTGCCTGAGATCAGTACATGCTGCGTGCTGAAGGTGCCGGATTTCGGCGAGGATCTCTTCCCCATCGCGGCGGCGACGACGCAGGAAATCCTCGTGTATGAAATTGCGAAGCAGCGCGGCGTCCGGACGGGCGAATTCCGCTACGGGACCAAGGTCACGCTGGTAGAGTAGGATTGGAGTTGGCTGGTCCTGAAGATGAGGCCCGCAGGGCCGGCAATTAATAGCCGCGGGCGTGAACTCGTGGCGATGTTCACCAGGCTAGCATTCGAACTTTGATATTCCTGTGCATCCGGGCTCAGCCCGGACCGTGCCAAAAACCTGCAGGCAACCATATTTATTCATGCAGTCGCTATATCTGAGGTCCATAATGCGGCATTTTTTTACCGAACGGTCTGGGCTGAAGCCCGGATGCACAGGTAAAATAAGCATCAGTCCGAAAGCTGTTTATGATGCTGATCGCGACGAAATGCGTACAAGGTTCGGGTCACGCCGCCGCACTCCAAAACATCCTTCGAAATTAGTCATTCCTTGTCGGATCCCGGCTCGCTGGCAATCTCCGACCCGCTTCTGGTTCAGCTCACATCGATCTTACAAAGGGCGCATTCCTGATGTACTTTGCGCTCTCTTCCACAGCATGCCATTGGCTTGCCTTGGGATCGCGTCGGTTGGATTCGATCTCCACGAAGAAGTGCTGGATCCCGATCTCATAAGACTTCTTGAAGATGTTTTCGAAATTCATCACTCCGGAAGCGCCTACGATCCACCGGTCCTTGATATGCATTAATCTGTAACGGTCGGGATACCTGGCGAACCACTCCAGCGGATCCTGAAGGCCCACGACCGCCCAGTAACAGTCCAGTTCGAACATAACCAACCCGGGATCGGTGCCTTCGATGATGAATTTTTCGAAATTGTCGTCGTGAGGATACCGTCCGGGGACGTGAGCATCGTTCTTGTTCGGGACGACGTAGCAGGGGATGCTCCGGAATTCGCCGCTGTGGTTGTGGTATCCGAACCTCAGGCCGGCTGCCTTCACGATTCCGCCGATGCGATTGAACAGGTCGCACTGAAACTTGACCTGATCCATATTCGCGACATCGCCCATTCCTGCCTGCAGGAGGTAAGACACTCCGATCGTTGCATGTGCCTCGGCAGCCTTTTTGAAAAACTCCTCCCATTTAGTGACGGTGGCTTTCGAGTAGCCCGTCGTGGCATCCTGAAAGGGCCCCGACAAGCCGGGGGCATAGCAGTGAGAGCTGATGATCCTGAGCCCAGCGTCGTCCGCCATTTTTTTATAGTCGGCAGGGGAGATGGGAGCCGCACCCTTCTCGTCCACAAACATGCCGCTTTCGTCGTAGCTGAACAATTCAAGCTCTGTGAATCCCAGTTTGGCAAGTCTGGCCAGCCCTGCACGCCGGTCTTTATGCAAGTCCGAGCGCAGGGAATAGATCTGCAGTCCCATCTGTTTTGTGGGGGCCGGAACGGCTGCGGCACTCGTGCCCGCCGGACCCAGCAATTCCGTCCCGGCCGCGGCGCCTGCTGCTAGAAGGGAAGCATTTTTCAAAAAAATTCTTCTGTCGCTTTCCATTTCCCCCTGCCTTTCTTCTTATTAATGGGATGCGGCGCGGGTCGCGACCCGCCGCCTTTGTGTTTATCGCTGAAAAACGGCGTCCTCGTTTCGGCCGTCCCGATGGGACTTGATCTGCACTCAATACAGCAGCCAGGCACTTAAGTGCCTGGCTGCTTTCTCATCGCCCCTCCGGGACCTACCCCGGCGCAATCCAGGCGAGGACGGGGCTTGAAATCGGCCATCCCTTGCCGGACATTGGAAAATCGCCTTTAGTTGCGCGTCCAGGTCATGTCCGGGTCCAGCGGATATATTGGGCGTCGAGTGTTCTTGTAGGGAAGCGATTCAATGACCTGGTTGGCAAAACCGGGAGTCAGCGCCATGATGGTTCTCGGGGCGATGTCCCTCAGCTCCTGAAACAGGTAACCGAGCTTTACCACCACGATTTTGTGGGCCAGAGGATCGATATTCACTTCCTTGAAGTCCTTCGGTGCAGTGAAGGACCGGATGTCCTTCAATAAAACCACCTGGACCCCCTGCACCTCAACCACTACCGCCTTCCTGGCTACTTCGGCCGGGGTGATAAAAAGCACCTTGCCGCTGATCTTCATCGGCTTGGAGATGACTTTATCTATGGTTCCACCGATCTCCAGGTTGACCTTCGCACCGACGCCGGCTTTCTCGCACGCTTCCACGCCGGGGGCATCGACAATCCCGGCAAAGACCGCATCTTTTACTTTGGCGGCAAGCAGGGCTCCCAGGACGCCCGGGTTGTCCCCCGTGGCGCCGGCGGTTGTGTTGTCACCGGAATCGCTGATAAAAACAGTGGATTCTTTTGCTGCCATCGCCGTTTTTATGGCCCCCTCAATCGTGTCCGTCGGCACATCGAATTTCAGATCTTTTCTTTTTTCCCAGATCTGGTCTGCCATTTTCCCTGCCTCTGCTTTGGCCTTCTGGACATAGGACGGATCTTTCGCTACTACATGAACGCTCATGCCATTCCTCTTGACGTCCGTCCAGGGCATGCCGACAAAAATGGAAGCGTCAAGCAACCCCTCCTCCTTGCCGATCTCCGGCAGGCGTACATAGAGCGATTTGAGAGGCTCGACGGCCGTGATGCCTTTTTCCCCCGGGATCAGAACGGGAATGTCGATTTTCACGATAACCGGATGCTGATTTTCCTTGATGGCCGCGAGAAGGAGTTTAACCGCCCTCAGCCTGGTTTCCGCCCCGTCGATATGAGGCGCCGTGCGATACCCGGTGAGGATATTCATCCCTTTGACAAATTCGTCCGACATGTTTCCATGCAGATCGAAACTCCCGGCGATCAGCACTTTTTCGCCGGAAATGCCGCGAATCGCCTGGATAAAATCGGCCTGGGCATCTTCATAGCCTTCGACATGCATGGCCCCATGCATTATCAAATATATCCCGTCCAGCGGTCCCGCTTTCTTCAACCCATCCAGGATTTCATTCTTAAATCCTTCATAGGCGGACTTCGCTACTACCCCGAATGGACCGGCATGGGTATATAGAGTCGGGATGATTTCAACACCGTTTTCTTTCAGATACGCGGCCCAGGCTTCCTTCTCCTGCAAACTCTCACCTCGCCTGGTGGTGAAATACGATTCGGTGGTAAAAACCGGATTGAACGTATTCGATTCGTGGGCGATTCCGCCGACCAGGATTCGAATAGGTTTCTTTTCGACCTTGCCGCACGATGCCGCAAAAAAAAGGCCGGCAAGGAAAATCGGAAAGAGCGCAATAGGGGCGTTTCTCAAGATCTTCTTCATATATTTTTCCACCCTCGAGATGAGAAATTTGAGACGAAAACTTCATGTATATCAATCCCGCTGCTGACCCGGAGCAAATATCTTCATTGCGACTGCTTTTTCTTTGGAACTCCTTTGGTGTGGCAATCCTCGCATTTCACCCAATGGATGTTGTGTTTGCTGTCCGGATTCGCAAAGGTCGTGTCCATCTTTTCCACATCGATGCCGCAGTTGGACAGGCGCGGGTGGCAGCCGGCGCAGGACTGGCGTGTGTTCTGGTTGTGCTTTTCGTGGCAGACCAGGCATCCCAGCCCTTCGTGCACCCCCACAGGGGTCCGGTCGTCCCCGGAGCCGATCTGACCCGACGAAAGCGGCGCGTGACACTGGTAGCACAGGGCCTGCCGCTTTTCCGGGCTAATCTTCACCTTGCGTTCCCTGTCGTACATTCCCGGCAGCGGCAACAGATCCGCACCTATATTCAAGCGGGCACGGCGGTCGAACAGCCCGAGCGAAGGACGGAATACTTCCTCTTTCACTGCAATTCTCTGAGGGGAATTCTTCAGCGGCATCCCGTCGCGATGCACCATGTGGCAGGAAAGGCAGGGAATGGCCGGCCGGCCGGCCAGCGAAGCGTCTTTTATCCTCCAGGGACCCTTGGTGTCGAGCGGTTCAACGACATCATTGATGGCACCTTCGAAGTGCATCCCGTGACAGCGCAGGCAATCGTCCATCAGTTGCCTTTTTTTATTGTGTTCCTTATCAGAGAAGATCCGTGCGTAATTTGTCGAGTGCTTCCCGGCACCCCACCGTGCATTTTCCTCACGGTGGCAGGCAACACATTTGTTCATCATATTGAAAGCGTCCGCGGTCTTGAGATGGATCTGTTCCGGCGGCTCGCCGAAGAAATGCCTGGTCACTCTGCGCAGGTTGGTCCGGGTGGTGCTCGTGTGGCAATCGACGCAGTTCATATTGCGATGCGTCGATCCCTGCCAGGAGACAAGGTTCGGCCGGATTTCATGACACCGTGCGCAGCCTTCGCCCCGGCTGGAACGGTAGTATAAATCGGCAGCAGGAATAGCCAGCAGCCCGCAGCACGCTGCTCCGGCCAGCCATCCAAGAAGAGAGCGCAGCCATTTCATGAGCGGAATCTCGTACCTTTCCAGGTTTTCACAATGTAGTCCGAGGCCCAATACCCGACGGCCATGATGGTAAGTGCCGGGTTATAACCGCCATTGGTCACATGAACGCTACCGTCCACCACGAAGACGTTGTCAACATCGTGAATCTGGCAGTGTTTATTCACCACCGAAGTTTTGGGATCGTTTCCCATGCGGCACGTGCCCGCCTGGTGCTGTCCGGATGACAGTACCAGGTTACGGTTGATCGATTCCCAGGTTTGGACAGCTCCCGCTTCTTTGAGCCACATCGTGGCCTTCTCCACCAGAAATTCTCCGATCTCGACGGAATGGGGATGTTTGGTACCGGACAAGCGCGCCACCGGAATCTCCCAGCGGTCTTTGACCTTGGGATCGGACTGGACTCGGGCTTCGAAAATCGGCATTTCCTGCACTGGTCCGATGACCACGATCGTGTTCCGGTACAGCCGCCGCATCTCGTGTTTGTGATCTTCGCCCCATGTCGGAGACCCTTTGGGGAGGCGGCTGAGGAATTGAATGGGCAGCCGGATGAACTCGTTGGCCAGCAACCCGCCCCCGCGCAAGCCCGGATTTCCATGGTTGAAATCGCATAGGGCGATCCCGGCTCCGGGGCCGAGGTCATCGTATGTGGGTTCGGCAAAATACCCGATGGCACCGGAATAGGTGTGCGCCTGGAGGTTCCGGCCTACCCAATCGTGCCGGTTCCCGAGCCCGTTCGGGTGGAGCCGGTGCCTGGAATTAAGGAGAAGTCGCGCCGATTCGATCGCTGCCCCGGATACGACCACCAGGTCGGCTTCCTGCGTCTGAAGACGGTCGTTCTCATCGAAATAAGAAACGCCTGTCGCCCGCCCGCGGTCATCCAGCAAGATCTCTTTGACCATGGCTCGGGTGCGAAGCTCGCAATTCCCTGTCTGCAGGGCAACGGGAATGACCGTGTTCTGGGTTCCCGCTTTGGCGTCTACTTCGCACAGGAATCCCACGCACCAGCGGCAGCGCATGCAAGGAGGCCTACCGTTGTAGGGGATGCTGTTGCGCGCCATGGATATGTGAAACGGGTGCAGGCCCAGACGCTTCGCCGCCGGTTCCAGAATCTGCTGCTCGCGCGACGGGGGCAAAGGGGGCATCGGCAGGGGCTTGGACCGGGGACCCTTGAAGGGATTGCCGGAATCGTCTCCCGATACCCCAAATTCCCATTCCGCCTTGGTGTAGTAGGGCTCGAGATCATCGTAGGAGATCGGCCAGTCATCCAGAGTGGACCTCTCGGGACAGCCATAGGTTGACTTCATCCGGAAGTCTTTCGGGTGAAAACGCCATGCCATGGCGCCATAAGTAGCCGTCCCGCTCCCCACGCAGGCGGCGTTGTTGCCGTAGCCGGGCTTGCTGGGAAAGACAATTCGTTCGTTGCCGGAAGGATCCACGAAAACGCGCGGATTCGCCTTCTCATCCGGGCCGGTATTGTTTCCGAGGGTGCTGTTGCGCTGATTCCTCAGGTCATCTTTCCTGCAATCATCAGCCGTGTACCAGAGCCCACGTTCAAGCAGTACGACGCTCATGCCGTTTACGGCTAATTCCTTCGCAACCACGCCACCGCCGGCACCCGCCCCGATTACGACTGCATTCACTTTCTTCATGCACGGTCTCCGCGGGGAATTTCATAATGGTCCCGGCCTCTGACCGGGGACACCGGGACACCAAGCATGCGCCAACTGCAGTAGTCGCGGTTGCCCCCATGGCGAGGATTGCCGTAAAAGCCCTGCATCGTATGGCTGACGAGCAATGCGAAAAACACTTTGGTCGAATTGTCGTCTTCCAGGCTTTTCATGATTTCAAGTTGCGCAGCAGGAGCAGCCCGGGCAAAGCTGCCGCCTGCGCGCCGGTCGGCTTCGGCGATCCCCGCTCTATAATCCTGGCGGTGCTCCCGGTAGAAACCCGAAAGCTGTCGGTCGATGTAGTTCACCACGCCGGCCCACTTCGCCCCCGGATCCTGGTCCGCCGGTATAATCTTTTCGCACATTGCCTCGAGGGTTTCGAGTTCCGCCTGGTTCAGAATCCGCCCCCGGCGCCGCATCGTGGTGCAGGCTGCCGTCAGCGCCGTCGCCGTCACAGCCGTCTGCAGGAATCGCCGACGATTCATATTTGTGGTCATACTCATGACCTCCTCAAAAAATCCCCATTTCGAGCAGGAAAGGAGGCTTCCAGTGGCGCCGGAATGTTCGGGCAATGAAAACGAGGGCGGCGGCAAATGATGAAACGTATTAGTTTCGCGGCAGCACCGGCCACGAATACGCGACTTCGATACGTTGCGGGCCCGGGGGCGGGGGAGGAAGCGCCAGGATGGGTCCTGCCCTCCCCCGGGGTACTCCACAGCGAACTGCACGGCTCTAGACTAGAAGAGCACCTTTAACGCAAACTGAATATTTCTGGCGGCCTGAGCACTACTTATCACGCCGAAAGTCGAGGATCCGAAGGAGTTGCCCGGAGTGCCAAAATTGGGATGGTTCATGATATTGAACGCTTCCATTCTGAACTGCAGGGTCATTCCTTCCATTGGCTTGAAGTCCTTGTTCAAGGACAAATCCAGCCCGTTGAAGCCGGGCGCATGAAGGATATTTCTGCCTAGATTTCCGAAAGTGTAGAGCGGCTGAAGCGCGAAGGCAGAGGTGTTGAAATACTTCTGGACCGTTTGCTGAGAAGAATCCAGGATCGGATTGCCGACCAGGTTTGGACGATCCGTGCCTCCCGTGTTGGACCGGGCGGAGGCATTGAGGATATCAAACGCGAGTCCGGTGGAAGATATGGCCTTGGCGTTTATTTTCCACCCATTCACGAGAGTTTTGGCAAATCCCGAGCCATTTTTCATCGTTGGCAGGTCATAGTTGACCATGAAGGTGAAACGGTGACGCATGTCCAGGTAGGAATTGCCCCGCTCCATCTTCCGGCTCACATAGGCTCCAAGGCGACTGCTCATGTCATCAATGGCATGAGCATAGGTGTAAGTACCCAACAGACCCAGACCGCCGCTGTATCTCCTCTCCAACTGCATCTGCAGTGAATGGTAGTTGGTTAAATTCCATGAGTGTGTAGTCGTGATATCGGTGGCGAGGGGCCAGACTCCATACATCCGACGCCTGGCCTGAACGCTTCCGGCACCCGGAGGGGCCTGATTCTCGGTATACCCGCCGTCATAAATAAACGTATGCCTTCCCAAGACACCCGAGTAGCCGACGGTGGCCACAATGCCCCAGGGTATCTGCTGCTGCAGGGTCAGATTGAGCTGGTGGAAATAGGGGACAACATTGTCGAGCCCCACAAAGTTCAGCGGGCCATTCGGATTCTTCGGATCGGAGGGTGAAGGGTAGGGCAGTCCATCCGAAATCTTGTTGGCAGGCGTTAAAACGGTCGCGGTTGCGCCATAAAGACTTGTGAAGGGCGGGTTGCGCAGAGCGTTGACAGAAGCCATCATTGAGGGCATATAGGCGATGCCATACCCGCCTCGCAGAACGGTACCCGAACCGAACGACGCCGCGAATCCGAAACGCGGGGCAATATTGTTCTTATCGGCGTTCAGGCCCGCAGACCGCGAAACACCATCCTTGCCGGCGACCAGGACCAGGCCTTTGGCAATGTCTCCGTTAGCGATCCTGTCGTACCTTTCGATCATCTGCCCGTAGTAATCGTAGCGTACGCCGATGTTGAGCGTCAGCCAAGGCAAGACACGCCAATCATCCTGCGCGTACGTCGACCACTCCCAGATACTGCTGTAGGGATCGACGAGAAACTTGACCCTCTGGGTTGAATACGGGTAACCGAGGAGGAGCGTGGCGAACGAGTTGCCACTTCCGGAAGTCGAGCCCGAAGGATCATTTGTCAGATTGCCGTCGAAATCGAACCTCCCCTTGGCGGCCTGGCTCTGTGTCGGAGCAACCTGCCGTAGCCTCAAGTCAACCCCGAATTTATAGCTGTGCTTGCCTGTCATGTAAATGAGATTGCTGATCCCCTGATACACGTTGTTTGTAATGATGATCGGCAGCCAGCGCGGATCGCCGATAACGCGATACCCAGCAACGCTCACATAAGAAAGCCCCGAGCTTACGGCGTCCACATTGGCGCCTTTGATCCCGATTTGATTGGCGACATCCTTCCCAAAATTGGGGGGGAGTGTCGCGATGTGATATCGACTGCCGCTGCCTTTTACTTCCAGAACAAGCTTGGACGAGAATGTGTGCACATCGGAGATGTTGACATTCTGGGCCCGCTGGTCAGAGGTGCCGGAGAAAGTGTCGTCCCCCACCGGATTCATACCATTGGCCGCGAGAGGAAAGGCTCCCGGCTTAAGCGTATACGTGTTGTTGAACGAATACCGCCCGAATATGTTGTTCTTGTCGGAAAACCTATGATCGATACGAACATCAAAGGTATCGTCATCCTGTTGATATTTCGGGCTTAGCTGGAAGTTGTTTACCAGAGCGCTGGTCTGCGGAAGCGGCAACAGGTTGATCAGATTCTTGCCCACGGCATCTATTCGATCGGCCGGAATGGTGTCATTCGGGAAGCGATCGCGAACATATTTGGTCGGATCCGAGGGATTGATGCGGGTTGATAACGGGTCGAATACCGCCGCGACTCCTGAGAAATTACCGTTGCGCATGGCCAAAGTGGGCACGGTGCTGACCAGGGTTTTCCCATCCCGGTTGCGCAGGGCTTCGTAGTCAACAAAGAAGAATGTTCTGTCCTGTACAATCGGTCCGCCCAGGCTGCCGCCGAAATTATTCTGCTTTCTGACGGGCTTCGGGCCGCTGGTGGAGAAGAAGTTCCTCGCATCCAGTTTTTCATTCCGCAAAAACTCGAAAAGCGAACCGTGAAATTTGTTTGTCCCCGACTTGGTGATAAAGTTGACCACACCTCCAGAGGTACGTCCCAACTCGGCCGGGTACAGACTGGTTTGAATCTTCATTTCCTGAATCACTTCGACGGATGGCTTGACCATCACCGTCCCGATAAATCGCTCGTTATCATCCATGCCATCGAGCAAAAAGTTGTTATAGACCGGATCTTGAGCGTTGACTGAAATAGCAGAGGTCCTTCGCCGATCATCCGGTCGGGTGCCGCTGGACAGCGCGTCGGCCTGCCCCGGGTTGGCGCCGGCAACAAGCTGCGCCAACTCCACAAAATTTCGCCCGTTGAGGGGCAAATCCTGCACTACACTTGCCGTCACAAGGCTCCCGAGCGAAGAGCTATCCGTCTGCAGCGCGGGAGGAGCGGCCGTCACTTCGACGGACTCCTGCAGCGATCCGATTTCCAGGCGCATGTCCTGCCTCAAACGGTCGCCGATGGCAAGGTTGACCTCAGCGATGGTAGCTGTTTTAAAGCCCTGGAGTTCAGCTTTGATACTGTATTTCCCGGGCGGCAGCATCCTGATCACGCAGGTGCCCGTGTTATCGGTCACAGCAGTTTGAACCAGGCCGGTTGCGCCATTTCTTACGGTCACGGTCACGCCGGGCATAACCGCCCCGGAGGGATCGGTAACGGTTCCAATAATGTCGGCGGTGATCACCTGCGCCTGCAGCATGGGGGAGGCAAGCAATATCACCAGAGTCAAAATCCCTAGGCAAGTCCGACGAGTTCCCCACAGTTTTAAGGACAAACACTCCATAGGAAAAATCTCCTCTCTGAAATAAAAGTCTTAACGAATTCGGAGTTCCCGTGATCCGGTCCGGTCAGACTAAGCGATAGGACCGGCGGCCGATTGCCAACCGCCTGTCCGAAAAGAGAAAAGGCTTTAAATAAGAGCATCTACAACATCATTCATCAGCTTTATGCTGCCCTCGACCGGATTTCCGCCGAGTTCATACTCCAGCGCGATGTTCCCGTGGTAATGATTCTGGTTTAAAACCTGGACGCAGCGCCGTATGTCCACATTCGGGACGGCAACTTTGCGTTTGGCGTGAACCATACTGGTTGCATAGGGGACGAGCAATTCAAGACCGTAATAGCAGAGATACTCGAGCTCCCAGTTGCAGAAATCGGGGGTGGTTTCGCAGTAAGGGCTGTTCACCTCATTAATAATGATGCGTACATAACTGGGATCCGCAGAGATTCCCCAGTGGTTCTCGATGGTGATTTTCACCCCCACCTTCTCCCCGTACTCCGCAAGTTCCCGAAAGGACTGGATGCAGCGGTCGATATAGGGGAGGACGTCATAGTTCTGAACGTGCCCGCCCATCGATCCTTCCACTTCCTTGGCCTGAGGAAGAATCCGGGGCCCGCCGGTGTTGGCGCGCATCGACCGCGCACCGATCTGCTTCCCGGCATCCATCCACATTTTCGCAATGCGGATACCCTCCCGCCTCTTCGCCTCGTTTTCATCACAAAGGTCGCGCGGCGCGTTATTGGATATGTGCCGCGCATAAACCCCGGCTTTCGCGATGTTGTCCGCCATTTTATCCAGCCATTTCTTGGAGGATGCAGCGGAAGGATCAAATCCTGCCCGGCGGCCGTCTGCATGGAAGAACTGGCTTTCATCGGTTGTATCACCGAAAAGAGCATCCCAGACATCCATGCTCGTTACCCCCGGGTAGGTTCGTTTGGTAAACTCGGGAAATTCGAGCATGGTAATTTCGCCGTATTTCTTCTTAAGTTCCGTCCCCTCAACGGATTCTTTTGCGTAGCGGGCGCGGTTCGCCTCGGCCATGCCAGGCACTATGTTGTACCATTGGATTTTGAACAACTGCCTGACCGCATAGCTGCAGGAGGCAATCTGATTGATTCGTTCGGATTTGGGCCTTACCCGTACCTGGGGGTCGGGACTTGGAGTACTGACGCCGAGTGCCGATCCGGCCGCGCCAGTCAATAAAACCCCGGTCGCCCCGGCCGATTTCAAAAAATCCCTGCGCGCGAAGGCCTGAGATCTTTCATGCATTATCTTTTCTTTTAATCTTTTCACGACGTCTCCTCGTTCGAGAGCACCACCGCCACCGTCAGGATTCGCGCCAGGCATCCAATACCGTTAAGACCATCAAGATAGATAGGGAATCAAGTTACGGCGTATCGAGCGACATCGAAATGGCGGGTTTGGCGCCGGTGTGTTCCGATGAATGCAAACATTGGGACTTGTCATCTCGTGACTCCGCCCGTCAGAAAACGACGTTGCAGATTTTTTGTCCTCTAATCTATAATGCGCAAAAAGGAAGTAAGGGGGGCCAGGCTTTTTGAATCAAATGCTGTTTATCGTGCCCCATCACCCCTGGAAATACCGCCCACGAAGAACGTGCTCGCTCATGAGGATTGGCCCAGTGGTGGCAGAATTGCGGACGGCACTATGAATATGTCTGCGCGCAATGTAACACAGATATTGCGCGAGTGGAATCAAGGCGATCATTCAGCGCTGGAAAAACTAATCCCTGTCATCGAGAAAGAACTCCGGCGCCAGGCAGCACGGCACCTGAGAAAAGAGCGGGCGAATCACAGCCTCCAAACTGGGGATCTAATCCAGGAGACCTATCTCCGGCTCATTAATGCCGAGCACGTCCAGTGGCGAAACCGGGCTCAATTTTTTGGCGTTGCCTCCAATCTGATGCGCCGGGTGTTGGTGGACTATGCCCGCAAGCACAATGCCCACAAAAGGCATCGATCCGTCATCCTCTTGCCGCCGGATGAACAGGAACCGGACGCTTCCGACCGGTTCATTGACCTGGTCGCCCTGGATGAGGCGCTCGAAAGGCTGGCTTTGCTCGATCCGCAACAAAGCCGCATCGTGGAACTTCGCTATTTCTGCGGACTGAGCGTCGAAGAGACCGCAGAAGCGCTGGGCGCTTCCGAACGAACGGTTAAGCGGGATTGGCAGATGGCGAAGGCATGGCTGAGAGCGGAAATTATGGACGGTCGTTGAATGAATCGCGATCGCTGGCTGAGGATCAAGGAGCTGTTTGGCTCCACCGTCGAACTTGATTCAGGGCAGAGAGCGGCTTACCTGGAAAAAGCCTGCCATGGCGACGAAGAGCTGAGGATGGAAGTAGAGCGGCTCATTGCTGCGGACAGCCAGGATCCGGAATTCCTGGAATCTTCCGCCGTCGAAGAAGTCGCCGAGAGCATCGTGGAAAATGTCCCGGGAGAAATAGAGCCGGGACGCTTGATCGGTCATTACATAATCGTCAAGCGCCTGGGTGCGGGCGGCATGGGACAGGTATACCAGGCTGAAGATCAGGACCTGGGCCGGAAGGTAGCCCTGAAGCTGCTTTCAGACGATCTACTCGCAAATCCGAAATACTTTTCCCGTCTCAAGCAGGAAGCGAGCGCCGCTTCTGCGCTCAACCATCCCAACATTCTCACCATATACGAATTTGGCACCGCTGATGGGGTAAGCTTTATCGTCACAGAGTACATCGAAGGAGAAACCCTTAGAGCACGACTGGATAAACTCCACCATCAGGCAGGAACACCTCTCACTTCTTCCAGCATCCCAGCATCGAGCGTGCGGTGGAAGATCCGCGATTTGTTGGACATCGCTATCCAGGTTTCTTCAGCTCTCACAGCAGCGCACGGCTGAGGGATCATGCATCGCGACATCAAACCCGAGAACATAATGTTGCGAAGCGACGGAGTTGCGAAAGTTCTCGACTTCGGACTGGCTAAGGAAATAGAAACGCTCTCACTGGGGCAATCAGGATTGACTCATCTCGGACATGGAATGGTGGTGGGAACTCTTCTCTACATGTCACCTGAGCAGACGAAGGAAGGATCTTTGATAGATCATCGCACCGACATCTGGAGCTTCGGAGCAGTTCTCTATGAAATGATAGCTGGCTGCGGACTATTTGAAGGAAGCGACGTTCAGATTCAAATCAACGCAATACGGGAAACTGAACTCCCGCTTTTTTCGAACTTCGTTGAGGGTGTGCTTGAGCGCTTGGAAGAGATTGTGCTGAAAGCTCTGGCTAAGGATCCTGACAACTGGTATCAAACCGCTCGCGATCTATGGATCGATCTGAGAAACCTGCGGAGGAAGCTGGATATCGATGCTGAAATAGGACGCTTGCACACAGCGCACCTGGGTTCAATTGGAGCTGCAATCGGGTTCAACTAACCGCTGCACTATCTGCGGGCTATCCATCCCGGCGATGAGGGGCTGCGTTCCGGAATATCCACCGGGACTCAAGTCTTCCTCCATCAAGGAAAATAACCAGGCATTTAAAAGTGGCTTTAGTCGTTGGCTTTGCGTTCTTTGGGGGAGTGTTATGTACTCTCTGGTTCTTCAGGCTCGCTGTGCAGGTGGCTCCTAATTCAGAGTCTATGCGGATTGTCCCATTCACCAGTTTCCAGGAATTAAATCAGGCGCTTCTTTTTCACCCGACGGCAACATGATTGCTTTTGCTTGGGACGGAGGCACCGAAGGCAACGGCGGAATCTACGTCAAACAGGTGGTAACCGGGCACTCTTCAACTCACCCGAAACATGGATTCCAATCCTGCATGGGCACTCAACGGAGGCATTATCGCATTTTCGCGCTAGGGACTGGGGATCTATACAGTTCTCGCGCTGGGTGGGCTAGAACGCAAATTGATCAACATGACCGGAGGAATATGTTGGTCTCCTGACGGCAAATCGTTGGCAATCGCGGGTTGCGAACACTAGAATCAGCCGACGTCCATCTATTTGTACTCCATGGAATCAGGACAAAAAAGAGAATTACCCAGCCGGAGCAAGGATCCGTTGGCGACACAGCACCGGCTTTTTCACCCGATGGCAATAAAGTGGCTTTTATCCACACACCATCCCAACTTGTAAGCGACATATACCTTGTGCCTACCGGGGGAGGCGAGAAGGAAAGGATAACATTCGACAATTTGCCGCTCGCCGGCCAGCTCGTTTGGACCATGGATGGCCGCGAAATCCTGTTTTGTCGGCGCGGGCCGGACTGTTGAGCATCTGGAGAGTGAAGCTTGACGGGAGAGCCCCGAACCGCCTGATGGGGTTCGGCGAATCGGCAACCTGTCTATCGATATCCCGCCAGGGGAACCGTCTTGCCTACCTGCGATCGATAACCGACAGGAACATCTGGCGCGCCGCAGGCTCTGAATCTACATCACCGGGCAGCGGCTCGATCAAACTGATCGCATCCACAATGAATGACGACAACTCCAACATCTCTCCCGATGGTCAAAAAATCGCTTTTGTCTCGGACCGGTCTGGGAGCAGGGAAATCTGGGTATGCGGAAATGACGGGTCGAATCCGGTCCAATTGACCAATTTCGGTGGGACCCACGTTGGAGGTCCCCGGTGGTCTCCGGATGGCCAGCAGATCGCTTTCGACGGAAGGCCGAAGGTCAGAGCAGCATTTACGTAATCCGGGCTGAAGGCGGCCGGCCCGCCGTATAACATCCGGAACGACGGAGAACATCAGACCAAGCTGGTCCAAGGATGGAACCTGGATCTACTTCGGGTCCAGAGTGGGCGAGGAGTGGCAGATTTGGAGGATCTCGGCCGAAGGCGGCACTCCCCGCCAGGTAACGAAGACAGGTGGTTACGAAGCGCTGGAATCGCCCGACAGCAGGTACATTTATTTCGTCAAACGTGAACCGGGATTATGGCGAGTTCCCAAGGAAGGCGGACATGAGATCCGTATCCTCGAGGCGGCAGAAACAGCCTGCTGGGCCCTTTCCGACCTGAGCCTGATTTTTCTTAATAAGCGATCCTCGCCCCTGCCAACCTTTGAATCCTACAACCTGGTTACCGGAAAAATTACCCAATTTGGAACGTTTAACGGGATATCACCAAGCGGAAATCTTAATCTTGACGTTTCCCGCGACGGTCGATGGATCATTTACCATCAAACCGACAAGCTTGAAATGGACATCATGCTCGTAGAGCACTTAACTGAACGGAATGCCTTCCACGGGATAAGCTTCAAACCTTAAAGCTGATCGCCCGGCGCCCCGGGTAAGGCGCCGGGTGATGCCGAATCTTCCCTGGTAATTCGGCTCAAAAAGAATTCATCCGATGGAAAATTTGCTTTATTTCACAAAAGGAGCATTCTGGATGTACTTGGCGCTCGCTTCCACTGCGTCCCACTGAGTTTTTGTCGTGTTTTTATTCGCTTCGATCTCTACGAAAAAGTGTTCTATACCGATTTCATAGGCTTTTTTGAAGATGTTTTCAAAATTCATCATCCCGGAATCGCCGATGATCCAGCGGTCCTTGATATGCATCATCTTGATTCGGTTGGCATATTTATGGAACCATTCAAGCGGATCCTGAACGCCTACTACCGCCCAATAGACATCGAATTCGAAAATAACCAGTCTCGGATCCGTACCCTCGATGGCGTATCGCTCAAAAACATCTGTGTGAGGGAATCTCCCCGGAACATGAACGTCGTTGCGCACGGGAACGGCATAGTAGGGGATGTTCCGGAATTCACCGCTGTGATTGTGATACCCGAATTGTACTCCGGCGGCCTTGGTGATTTCGCCGACACGGTTATACATGTCGCACATGAATTTTACGTGCTCCATGTTCTCAACATCTGTCATGCCGCCCTGCACGATGTATTTAATCCCGATTTTGGCGTGAATGTCGGCAGCCTTTTTAAAGAATTCTTCCTGCTTTGTTACGGTTTCTTTTGAAAAGCCCACAAATGGGGCATAAACGTGGGAACTGATAATCTTCAGCCCCGCGTCATCCGCCATTTTCTTTAAGTCTTCCGCCGAAATGTAAACAGGATTATCTTGTGTGGCATCGCCGAAGTTGTTGTTTTCGTGCCTGAAGTTATAGCCGAACATTTCCAGTTCGGTGTACCCCAGTTTGGCAAGTCTCACCAGCCCTCCCTTGGTATCCTTGGGGAGTTCGTAGCGCAAGGAATAACCCTGCAGTCCCATCTGCTTTTTTGCCATCGGTGCCGCTTTGGCAGCATTGGCCCCCATATGGTTCAGGGCCCCCACGATGCTCCCCGCAGCCAACAGCGGGACTCTCTTCATGAAATCTCTTCTGTTTCTATTCATCACTTTGTCCATTGAAGGTGTAGGTTATAGCCGCGTTCCAGCCACTTTTCACGAATGGTCCTTCTCGCCAAGGGTACGTTCACCATATAGAGAGAGCGTACACATCAGGGCAGGCTTTCAACTTCAAGGCGGCAAATATTGCGCCGTCAGACGCCAACAAAGGAAGGTTCCAGGACTTATCATCGGGATACTCCACCCTACGATCAGCGAGGATTTTTTCCCTCTAATCTATAATGCGCAGAAAATTAAGAGGCGGGGCCAAACTTTATGAGCGTCTCGAGTTTTGCCTGGGGGCATTCCATGCCGGCTCTTTGCAGCAACGACGTGTCGTCCCTTTGCAGCGCCTGACCGCAATCCCGCACCCGGGAAAATACCCAACCGTCGCGAAAATCATCCCGGAGCCGCGTTACATCGTTTCCAAAAAGCATAAAGGGAGTATGCTGCCATTGCAGGCCGGTACGTTGAGGAACACTAAAAAGGAGTGGATATGGGTCTGAGGATAGGGATCGTGGGCGCGGGCAGCATGGCATCCTATCACATCGCGGGTTTCAGGAGTGCCGGTGCCGAGATAGTGGCCATTGCAGACAAGAGCAGTGAAGCAGCGCAACGAGCCGGGCAGACGCACGGCGTTGAGAAGACATTCTCCAGCGTGCCGCGGATGTACCGGGAGTTGAAGGGGTTGGATGCGATATCGATAATCACGCCGAACGTGTTCCACTATCAGCTTGTAATACAGGGATTGTCCCGTGGCATGCATGTGTTCTGCGAAAAACCCCCGGCCTTAAACGCTCGGCAGGTTTCCCGGATGGCGCAGATTGCGGCAACGACGCGCCGCATGCTGATGTTCGATTTCAATAATCGCGCCCGCCCTGAGTCCTACGCTATGATGGAGTACATCCGCAATGGGCAAGTGGGCAGGATCAACTCCGCGCAGGCGACCTGGATCCGGCGCACGGGAATCCCGGGATTCGGCGGCTGGTTTACGGATAAGAAAATCTCGGGCGGCGGGCCGGTGATCGACCTGTTGCATATGATCGACCTGGCGCTGTTTTTCATGCAGTATCCCGAGCCTCATTATGTGCTGGCCCAGGTGTACCACGACTTTATCGACAACAAGGCGTTCAAGGGCCCCTGGGGTATTCCGGATGTCAAGAACGGCGTGACCAACGTGGAGTCGGCAGCACACGGTCTCGTGAAATTCAGCACCGGCCAGGTCCTCTCGTTCCGCAACTCCTGGGCCGAGATGAATAAACGCGAGGAGGTGTCGGTGGTATTCCAGGGTCAGAATGCCGGCGGGATGGTACAGCGGCTATTCGGGGTGGACGGGATCGACGCCACAAGCATGGATACTTGCGAACTCTACGTACAGGAACACGGACGCTCGGTGAACCGCTCGATTCTCGTGGAGCCCGACGAGACCATGGGCCGCATACGGGCGGCCAGGAACTTCGTGCTTGCGCTGGAGGGCAAAGAGGCCCCGCTAAACACCCCTGAGGAAGCAATCAAGCTCATGAAAATTATAGATGCGGTCTACGCGTCGGCCAGGAGCGGCAAACCAGTGAAAGTGCGGTAACCGCGTCGTGCGTCCGAGCGATTCAATTAGGCTCATTCCGCGTGCATAGTTGCCGCACGTGGAAGACGTATCATGGCCGCGTCGCTCTGTCTCAGGAATATTGCCTCCCTTCAACTATATCGGATTGAAAATGCGGCCTGATCCTTCTAGCTTAAAAGCAATAAAGTCATAGACAAAGACTTGATTAGATGCCAATAGTTTACTTTTTTGCCATTCGGCGATCGGGGTTCTTATACAATAAAAAGACGGAGGCACGCGCGCTTGATTTTGACCTATGCCAACCAGCTGACAATCTTGAGGATGATATTCATCCCATGTTTTGTTCTGCTAATCATTTATGGCCACCCGAAAACGGCGGCGATGGTATTTATCCTGGCCGGTTTGACCGACGGACTGGACGGCCTCCTCGCGCGCAAGCTTCAGCAGAAGACGGTCCTCGGATCCTACCTCGACCCGATGGCAGACAAGCTGCTCCTCACGGCAGCTTTTGTCACGCTGTCGGTCCGGACCCTGCCCCTGGCCGTGCACATTCCGGTCTGGCTTACGGTCCTCGCCATCAGCCGCGACGTGCTCATCGCCCTTTCAGCACTGATCATTCATCTCCAGACCGGCCATACGGAATTTCCGCCAAGCATGCTGGGCAAGTGTACAACAGTATCTCAGTTGGCAACGGTCGGCTGCGGGCTGCTGGCGAACTTTTCCGAAGCGATAGGGAACCATTTATTCATGCCGTCGGTTTATGCCTCCTTAATTCTTACCCTGGCATCCGGCCTGCATTATTTCTATCGCTCTGCCAAAATCATCGGAAAATATCAGAGAGTGGAGAATGTCCATGGCCAGGACCGGCATCAAGATACGAGAGGTTGAGGCCGGATCCCCGGGCGCGGGGGCAGGATTGTCGGCAGGCGATGAGATCCTGGCCATTAACGGCCATCCTATTCCCGACGAGCTTGCACTGAGATTCCACCTCACGGATGAGTGCATTGCAATGGACGTCCGGAAAGCGGATGGGTCGGAGGTGATGGTCGATCTCGAGTTGGACGAGGGGGAAAATCTGGGGGTCGAGGTCGAAGACTTCAGGACCCGGACCTGCAACAATGCCTGCCTTTTCTGCTTCATTGACCAGCTCCCGCAGGGCATCCGGCCCACATTGAAGGTCAAAGACGACGACTATCGATTATCCTTCCTGCATGGCAATTACATCACCCTCACCAACCTCCCCGAAAGAGAGCTCGACCGCATCATCGAACAAAGGTTGTCGCCGCTCTACATTTCGGTGCACGCTACCGACGTGGAGCGGCGCACTTACGTTCTGGGCCGTAAAAAGCCGGACGATCTGGATAGGAAAATGCGCAAGCTGATCGAGGGAGGCATCTCCTTGCATACCCAGATTGTCCTGATGCCCGGGATCAATGACGGGGCGTGCCTCGATAAAAGCCTCCGGGACCTGTTCAGTTATCATCCCGGAGTGGATTCAGTCGCCATTGTTCCGCTCGGCCTCTCCGATCACGGAAGCCCAAAGGAGAAATTCACTCCTGTGACACCGGAGTACTGCCGGAATGTTATTCGCCAGCTCAAACCCTGGCAGGCCGGGTTCCGCGAAGAGACCGGCCGGACCTTTGCCTATCTGGCTGACGAGTTTTATATCCAGGGGGGCGAGGATCTTCCCCCGGCGGTTTACTACGACGATTATTCCCAAATTGAAGATGGAGTCGGCATGGTAAGAAAATTCCTGGAGGAATTCGATGTGGAGTTTGCCCGCCGCCGCAAACTCCGGCCTCACCTCCATGGAACCCTGGTTACCGCCAGGCTCTTCTACCCTTTCCTGTCCGACTGCATCTCCCGATTCAATCTCAAGTTCGAAAGCAGGCTTGAAGTGCTGCTGGTGGAAAACCGATTCCTGGGAAAAGATATCACGGTTGCCGGACTGCTTGGCGGTCGGGATATCCTGTCGGCCCTAAATCCCGGGAAGGCGGGGGATTTTGTCATTATCCCCCATGAGTGCATTTCCCGTGTGGACGGTATTCTGGTCGACAACATCGCACCCGCTGAGCTTGCTCGAGAACTGCGGGTTCCTGTTCATTCGAGCGGCCGCACCATGCGTGACTTTTTCGACCTCTTGTGCCATGAGCTTTGAAGCCTCCGGGCGCCCGGAGGCTTCTGTACGCACGTCGAATGCGCTTGTATTGGCGCATGGTCTCTAGCAGAATTGGGGTCCTCAGGAAGCTTACGCGGGAGAGATCATTATGCCCAGAACGATCCAGGGGAGTCTTGAAGCTAAAGGCAGCAAGTTCGGCATCGTCATAAGCCGCTTCAACTCTTTCATCAGCGAGAGACTGTTGTCCGGCGCTTTGGACGCGCTCACGCGCAACGGCGCCTCGGGGGAAGATATCACTGTGGTTTGGGTGCCCGGCTCTTTTGAGATACCCCTCGCCGCCAAGAAGATGGCCGGCTGCGGGCAATACGACGCGGTCTTGTGCCTGGGGGCGCTTTTGCGCGGGGACACTCCGCATTTCGACCACCTGGCTTCGACCGTAACCAAGGAATTGGCCGCCATCGGCCTGGAATCGGGTGTGCCTGTGATTTATGGCATTCTCACATGCAACACGATGGAGCAGGCGGTCGAGCGAGCCGGACTCAAATCAGGCAACCGCGGCTTTGACGCTGCGATCACAGCCATAGAAATGGTGCAGGTCGTCCGACAGCTCTAATGCCGGCCCGTCCGGCTGATCCAATTCCCCGGGGCGAAATCTGAAACATGGGAATACGAAGAACGGCTCGTGAGTGCGCACTCCAGATGCTTTTCCAATTCGACATGGGCCAGCAGCCCGTGGAGGAAATATTCGACTCCTTCTGGGACCTGAATGAGCAGCCGAAAAAAGTTCGAGAATTCGCCAATGCCCTTTTCGAGGGAAGCGTAGACCGGCTTGAGGAAATCGACAGGACAATTCAACAGCACACCCAGAACTGGCGGCTGAGCCGGATGGCAGCCGTCGATCGGAATATTCTTCGCCTGGCGGTGTATGAGTTCCTGTCGGATTCTGAAACTCCGGCAACTGTCGTCATCAACGAAGCGCTGGAAATCGCCAAGAAATTCTCGACCCACGAATCGGCACAATTCGTCAACGGGATATTGGACAGCATCAAAAACGACCTGCTGAACAAGGAAGCGGAAATCTGATGGAACAAGAAACCAATCTTCTCGCACAACGTCGCTCAAAACTTGCGGAGCTGAAAAGAAGAGGATACGACCCTTACCCTCACAAATTCGACTATAGCCACACCATTGGCGAAATCCGTCGACTTTTCGATCAGGCTACTGCAGCCGAACTCGAGGAAAACAAGCAGGTCGTGCGCGTCTGCGGCCGGATCATGTCGCTTCGACCGATGGGGAAAGCCGGGTTCATTGATTTGTCGGATGGGGAAAAACGGCTTCAGGTTTATGTCCGTCGCGATACGGTGGGGCAGGAAAATTTCGACCTGTTCCAGCTTTTCGATCTGGGGGACATCGTTGGAGCCGAGGGCGCTCTGTTCCGCACGCGGACCAACGAGCTTTCTGTAGCGGCCGCCAAAGTTTCGCACCTCTCCAAAAACGTTCTGCCCTTGCCGGAGAAATGGCACGGGCTGACCGATATTGAAACCCGTTTCCGCCAGCGCTACGTCGATCTGATCGTAAATCCTGAAGTTCGTGAGGTGTTCGTCAAGCGGAGCCGGATCGTTCGTGAGATCCGCAATTTTCTCGATGAACTCGGCTACCTGGAGGTGGAAACGCCTGTGCTGCAGTCGATCGCCGGAGGCGCCCTGGCAAGGCCGTTTGTGACCCATCACAACGCCCTGAACATGGATCTCTACCTGCGCATCGCGCTGGAACTCTATCTTAAGCGGTTGATTGTCGGGGGGATTCCTCGCGTTTATGAACTGAGCCGGATTTTCCGCAATGAGGGAATCTCGAGCCATCACAATCCGGAATTCACGATGCTGGAGTTTTATCAGGCCTACAGCGATTTCCGCGATTTGATGGAACTCACCGAAAAGATGATCACCCAGATTGCCGAGGCCGTCACCGGCTCGCGCCTGGTGGAGTTCCAGGAGCACACCCTGGACTTCGGCACCTGGCATAAATACAGCCTGAAAGAGGCTATCCTGCGCTTCTGGCCTGAAAACGTTCCAAAGCCAGAGGAAGCGGATTTGCAGTCAGAAGAAAAGCTGCGGTTACTGGCCGCCGCGGTCCATGCCGAGGTTGAAACCGGCTGGGGGCCGGGAAAGGTTCTGGCCGCGATCTTTGAAGTTGTTTCCGAGCCGCATTTGATACAGCCCACCTTTATTTACGACTATCCGACCGAAGTCTCCCCGCTCTCAAAGAGAAAAGCGGGCGACCCGGATACGGTGGAGCGCTTCGAACTTTACATCGGCGGCATGGAAGTGGCCAACGCCTATTCGGAGCTGAACGATCCGGCCGAGCAGAGGCTTCGCTTCGAAGAGCAGCTCCGCTCGAAGGGCATGGGGGACGAAGAAGCGCATGCCATGGACGACGACTATATCCGCGCGCTGTGCTATGGAATGCCGCCGACGGCCGGTGAGGGCATTGGAATCGACCGGCTTACGATGGTGCTGACCAATTCGCGCTCCATCCGCGATGTGATCCTGTTCCCTCTGCTCCGGCATGAAACCGGCATCATTACGGGCCTGGAGTAGGTAACCACCTGCGGTTCACCGGAACGGCTGATGAAATTCGAACTGTTCGTTGCATTCCGCTACCTGAGGGCCAAGCGAAAGCAGACGATGGTGTCGGTGATCTCCGCCATCTCGACTCTGGGAATTACGGCCGGCGTCATGGCGCTGGTAATCGCCCTGGCTCTTTCGACGGGTTTCCGCGAAGATATCCAGGCCAAAATTGTCGGGGCGACCTCTCACGTGAACCTGTTGCGCCTGGACGGCACCGCCATCACCGATTACGACCTCCTCCTGGAAAAATTGCGCCGCGTGCCCCATGTAACGGGCGCCGCCCCTGCCATCTTCAACCAGGTCTTCATAGCCAGCGCCACCAGGAACCAGGGCGCGGTTTTGAAGGGAATCGATCCCTTGAGGGAACGGGATATTTCCGACTTCTTTTCCCATATCACCGAAGGAGACCCGCGCGCACTCGATGCGATGCCGCCAGGCAGTCCATCGGACGAACTCCCGCCGCCCGACAACATCATCATCGGGAAAGAAATGGCCCGGCAGCTGGGAGTAGGAATCGGCGGCAGCCTTAAAGTTTTTGTCCCAATGGGCCGCATGACTCCGCTCGGGATGGCCACATCCCAGAAAACCTTCCAGGTCGCCGCCATCTTCGAATCGGGTCTGTGGGACTACGATTCCAATTGGGCCTATGCGGCAATTGCGCCTGCGCGCAGGCTGTTGTCCTTTCCCCCGGGCTCAGCGTCTGTCCTGCAATTCAAAACCGACGATCTGGAGGCCGCTGCTGAAATCGCCGACGCCGTTCGGGAAGCCGCCGGCACCGGATTCAATACCACCACCTGGATTGACCTCAACAAGCCGCTTTTTTCCGCTCTTAAGCTGGAGAAGCTTGCGCTCTTCATCACCATCAGCCTGATCGTCTTTGTCGCCGCGCTAAACATCGTCACGACCCTCATCATGATGGTCCTTGAAAAACAGGCGGACATCGCCATCCTTACCGCTATGGGAGCCAGACCCGACACAATTATGCGTATTTTCCTGCTCCAGGGATTGATCATAGGCTTGCTGGGGACATTCGCAGGATCGTCCCTCGGCATTATCGCCTGCCGGATTCTCGACAAATACCGACTCATCAAACTGACAGCTGAAATCTATAGCATTCCTTATGTCCCCTTTCACGTGAAGGTTGGAGATGTAGCACTGGTGTGTTTTACGGCTCTCTTGATCAGCTTCCTGGCTACGATTTATCCCGCTCGCAATGCTTCACGCCTCAACCCGGTGGAAGTGCTCCGATATGAATGATTTTCTCAAGGTATGCGATCTCTATAAGAGCTTCCGCTCCGGGGAGGATCGGCTCGAAGTGCTCACCGGATTGTCACTGGAGCTCCCCAAGGGTGAGATGGCTGCGGTTACGGGGGCATCGGGCTCGGGAAAAAGCACCCTTCTGCATATCCTTGGAGGCATGGATGCGCCTGACCGCGGTTCGGTGCAGGTTGGTGGAGTGGAATTGGCCGGCCTGGATCGGCCGCGGCTCTCGGAATTCCGGAATCGTACGGTCGGTTTCGTATTCCAGTTTCATCACCTGCTGCCGGAATTCACCGCCCTCGAAAACGTGGCCATGCCGCTTTTGCTGAGGGGCGTTCCTCCCCAGGAGGCCAAGACCAGCGCCAGGGCCACCCTTGCCGACGTGGGTTTGGAGGCCCGTAGCCGGCATCGACCGGGCGAGCTTTCAGGCGGTGAGCAACAACGGGTGGCGCTCGCCCGGGCGCTCGCAGGACACCCCCAAATCCTTCTGGCAGACGAACCCACAGGCAACCTTGATCCCCATACTGGTGACCTCGTCGGGAACCTCTTCCTCGACCTGCATCGCCGTCATGGCCTCACCTCGGTTCTGGTTACACACAACGAAAAGCTTGCCCGCATCTGCAGCAGGATTTACCGCCTCGAAAATGGACAACTCAACCCGTTGTGAACTGCTGTCGCCTGGCCGTCCGATAGATCGAGTCCCGATTCCGGGAGCAGCCTGCGCCCAATATCCTCGGAAAAATCAAGTGAACGAGCGCCGGATAGAGATCTCTAAGGTTGTCGCGGACGCCGCCGATTATAACTGCATGCCGTGGAACCTTTTGTCCCATGCTGCCGTCGTGTTGCGCTCGCTGGCCATCGTGGGCATGATTTTCGTCGCTCGTGTCGGGCTTCTCCCGGGACAGCAATCACCGATCCCCGGGCCAACTGAATCCATCAAAGATGTCCTCAGGGACAGCGACGGCAATTTCATCCCCGACCGCTTGGGGGAGACGGTGAATATTGCAGGAACCGTTACCCAGACACCCAGAAGAATGGGCCAAGCATCATTCATTGCAGTCATCCAGGACTCCTCGGGCGGGTTGCGGCTTTATACAACAATCGGCGGCGTGTTTCCTCCCGATCTGAAACTCGGAGACCAGGCATGGGTCCGGGGCAAGATCCACCAATATGTCGGCACGGAAGAGCTGATCGTCGAAAAGCTGATAAAGCTCGGGAGCGGTCCCGCAATTCAAGCTGATCCAGTCAGGGCGGCCGACCTGAAGGGTGAGGCCTTTTCCGGCAAGCTGGTACGGATTTCCGGAGAGCTTGTCGCCAACCAGGACTCGAGTCAGGGTTCGCGAGCCGGGCTCGAATTAAGGGACAGCTCCGGCACGATTCCCATCCTTATCTACGACCTTTTTTTCAGCGATCCCAAATTCGTTAAAGGGCTGATGGGTGGCGGAACAGTCGATATTACTGGAATTGCAGCCCAGGTCAGGGAAAGGGAACCTTTGAACGCCGGCTATGTTCTCACTCCCCGGGATTCATCGGACTTCAGGTTCCATCCGCCTCCTCCGTATCTGAGGTATGCCATCATCCTGCTGGCAATCATGGGAACTGGCTTTATGGTCGATCTCTGGCTGCGCCGGCGGAAAGCGGAGAAACGCGCGCTGGAAATGTCCAGGATTCTTCAGGAGCTGCAGAGATCCAAAGCAGCCCTGCAGAACGGGGCTGAAGAGCTGAGCCGGGCAAAAGAAGCCGCGGAAGCCGCCAATCAAGCCAAGTCCGATTTCCTTGCCAATATGAGCCATGAGATCCGGACTCCCATGAACGGGATCATTGGTATGACCGATCTGGCCCTGGAATGCGCGGACAAACCGGAGCTGCGCGATTACCTTCAAATGGTCCGGACTTCCGCGGATTCGCTCCTATCTCTGATCAACGACATTCTTGATTTTTCTAAAATCGAATCGGGAAAATTCGAGCTTGATGCTGTTGATTTCTCCCTCCGTGAATCTTTGGACCTGACGATCGGCCCCCTGAGAGTGAGAGCCGGTCACAAGGGATTGTTGCTGGTATGCAACCTGGCCGAAGATGTGCCGGATTCTTTGATGGGCGATCCCCGGCGCCTCGGCCAGATTCTCATCAACCTGGTAGGCAACGCGATCAAATTCACTGAAAAGGGGGGGATACGTATCCAGGTCCGCCGTGAGGCCGGCGAAGGAGAAGGCATCCGCCTCCGGTTCACAGTCCAGGATACCGGGATCGGGATCCCGGCTGGTAAGCAGCAGGCGATTTTTGATTCATTCGTCCAGGTGGACGGGTCGATGTCCCGCAAATACGGTGGCACAGGGCTTGGGCTGGCGATTTCCAGGTATCTGGTCGAGATGATGCGCGGAAGGATCTGGGTCGAGAGCGGTGAGGGGGAAGGCAGCACCTTCCACTTTACATGCATCTTTGACGAGCCCCGCCTCACCGGAGAAAGGCGCTGTGATCCCCAAGGGGCGGTGGAAAAGCCTCCTGCCAAAGTTTCCTCTCGCCGGCGGTTTCGCATCCTGCTGGCTGAAGACAATATCGTGAACCAGAGGCTGGCAACCCGCCTCCTGGAGAAGAGGGGCCATTGTGTTGCCGTCGCCGCAAACGGTGTTGAAGTCATGACACTGCTCAAATCCGAACCAATAGATCTGGTACTGATGGACCTTCAGATGCCGGTTATGGACGGCTTTGAAACGACCTCCGCGATCCGGCAATCCGAAAAGGCCACGAAGTCACGCCTGCCAATCGTGGCCCTAACAGCCCACGCAATGAAGGGCGATCGCGAACGCTGCCTTGAAGCCGGAATGGATTACTATATTTCCAAACCGATTCAACCGGCTGAATTGGACTCGATGCTGCTTCAGATGGAAAAAACCATTCGCGTACAATAAGGACCCGTCCATTAATAACGTGTATGCTTTGCTGCTGGCCCGCGGGCGGGCATCGGCTGCGTTACCTCTCCTCGATGTTGTCATCGCATATCGGTCTTTACAGGCTTTTGATGGAGTCCGTATAATGGAACTTCAAATCGAGAGGATTCCTTTACGAAATGTTTGAAAAATATACGGAGAAGGCGCGCAGGGTTATCTTTTTCGCCCGATACGAGGCCAGCCAGTTCGGCAGTCCGTTCATTGAAACGGAGCACCTTCTGCTGGGCCTGATCCGGGAGGACAAGAACCTCACCAACCGGTTTTTCCCTAAAGCCAACGCCTCTATTGAGGCCATTCGAAAAGAGATAGAAGGCCGGACGGTCATCCGCGAAAAGGTTTCAACCTCGGTTGAATTGCCTTTTTCAGACGAGTGCAAACGCGCGCTCAACGCCGCAGCGGAGGAATCGGACAGGTTGTCCCACAAGCATATCGGAACAGAGCACATGCTTTTGGGCCTATTGCGCGAAGAAAAGTCGGTGGCGGCCGAGATTCTCAGGGAGAGGGGACTGAGGCTGTCGACGGTTCGCGAGGAACTTGGACGGGGTACGGAAAAGCACGCCTCCAACCGCTCCAAGGAACCGCTCAGCCTGATGGAGTTTTCACGTGACCTGACGGAGGCGGCCCTCAATGATGCTCTCGATCCACTGATCGGCCGGGATACAGAGATCGAACGGATGATCCAGATCCTGTGCCGCCGGACGAAAAACAATCCGGCCCTGATCGGGGAACCGGGCGTAGGCAAGACTGCGATTGTCGAAGGGCTGGCGCAGAGAATCGTAGGAGGCAATGTGCCGCCGCAGCTCATGGACAAAAAGATCCTGGCGCTGGATATATCCTTGATAGTGGCTGGCACCAAGTATCGCGGGCAGTTCGAGGAGAGATTGAAAACGATCATGAAGGAGCTGGTGGAGAACCGGAATTTGATCGTATTCATCGACGAATTGCATACCCTCGTGGGAGCCGGATCGGCCGAAGGTTCGCTCGACGCCGCCAACATTCTCAAACCGGCACTTTCGCGAGGCGAGATCCAGTGTATTGGCTCGACCACTCCCTTTGAATTCCGACGTTCGATTGAAAAGGATCGCTCCCTGGAGCGGAGATTCCAGGCCATCAAAGTGAATCCTCCCGGTGAAAAGGAGAGCATCACGATTCTCCATGGAATCAAGGAGAAGTACGAAAGCTTTCACCAGTTGAAATATGCCGACGAAGCGGTAGAGGCCGCCGTATACCTTTCGAATCGCTACCTGCCGGACCGATTCCTGCCCGACAAGGCCATTGATCTGGTCGACGAAGCCGGTGCCAGGGTGAAGCTCCGGGCCACCTCCGTTCCCGAGGAGATGATCAATATCCAGCGCAGGATCCGGGTGATGGACGGGAGGATCGAAAGCGCCATATCGGCACAGGAATTTGAAAAAGCGGCAAGGTTTCGGCTGGAGGAAGAGGTAGAGCAAGAAAATCTTCAGGTCATCCGCGAGCGCTGGAAATTGAAATCGACTGAGCCATTGAGGGTTACCCGCGAAGATATCGAGGAAGTGATTTCGAAATGGACGGGGATCCCGATTTCTTCTATCCACGAAGAGGAAATGTCCAAGCTTTTGCGCATGGAAGAAGAGCTCCACAAGCGGGTGATCAGCCAGGACAAGGCGATTATCGCGTTGAGCAAGGCGATCCGGCGCTCGCGCGCCGGGCTGAAATCGCCCAAACGCCCGGTCGGATCCTTCCTTTTCCTCGGGCCAACCGGCGTCGGGAAAACCGAAATGGCGCGTTCCCTGGCGGCTTTCCTGTTTGGCAGCGAAAACGCCATGATCCGTCTCGATATGTCAGAGTACATGGAAAAACATTCCGTTTCCAAACTGATCGGATCGCCCCCGGGATACGTTGGTCATGAAGAAGGCGGCCAGCTGACCGAAAAGGTCAAGCGCAACCCCTATTCCGTGCTGCTGCTGGACGAGATCGAAAAAGCCCACCCGGATGTCTACAATATCCTTCTGCAGGTTTTTGAAGACGGACAGCTGACCGATTCGCTGGGAAACACCATCGACTTCAAAAACTGCATTATCATCATGACCTCCAATATCGGCGCCCGGTTTCTTGAAAAGCGAGGGCACCTTGGTTTCCGCACGACATCGGATGCCGACACCCGCAAAACCGAAGAGCTGATACAGGGCGAGGTCAAGCGCATCTTCAACCCTGAGTTCCTGAACCGGCTCGATGAGATCATCCTGTTCGAATCGCTCGCGGACGAAGACCTGGAAAAGATAGTGGAGCTGTTGATCGTTCAGGTCAATGACGTGATGAACCAAAAGAAAATCTCCATATCACTCCGCCCGGAGGTCCTGCGCTGGATCGTGGACAAGACGTGCCATGATCGTTCCTATGGAGCCAGGCCGCTGCGGCGGGCGATCCAGAAATATATCGAAGACCCGCTCTCCGAGGCGCTTATCCAAAACCGGTTTAAACCAGGAGCGGCATTGGAGATTTACCTGAAGGATGACAGCCTCCATTACATTCTCGCCGGAGCGCAGGAGGAAACGGGGACCAAGCTGAACCTCTAGCCCGTAATCCTTGCCAGCAGCGAACCGGGCGGCGGATCCGGCCGCACTCCAACGGAGCTGCCGCCTTGAACCAGCCTGTTCCAGAGCGTTCGGTTGAGGAGTGGAAACAGCTTCATCGATCCATAAGTGCAGCGCCTTGGAGACCCATCCCGGAAAAAATGGAACTTCCCGTCTGCAGAGCAGTGTAATATCGTATGAGGAATCATCCTGCAGGCGAATTCTGCCTCCGCCGCCGTCCGAGAAAACCGCACCGCAGCAGGGCAGCTCTGCCGCCGGCGGCATCTCCAAATGATCCGAGCGGATACAACGATTCAAACCGAACTCTTCCGGCGGATTTCGCATCTAAGGTTCCATGGATCTCAGGCTGGATTTCACCCTATCTTTCATCTAAGATATGCGTTTGTCCTAATGAGGGTCTGCGGGTCGGGATCATCGTTCCGGCTCGCGTAGTCGTCGGGCAGTTGGAGGATGGATGTACAAATTTATAAGGCCCGGAATCTGGTTCTTCCTGGGGTTCCTATGCGCAGTAGCCGTGCTTTCAGCGCAAGAAACCAAGCGGCCAAACATAGAACGAATCGACATTCGCGGCAACCGCCGGATCCCGGAAGATACCATCCGGTTTTACATTCAGTCCCGTGCTGGGGAAGCCTACGACGAAGGGCGGCTGGAACTGGATTTGAGAGCCCTGTACAAAGCCAATTTCTTTGAAAACATCGAGGTGGAAGAAAAAGACGGCGACACGGGGAAAATCGTCACCTTTAACCTCAAAGAAAAGCCCTTGATCCGATCCCTCCAGTACGACGGCAATAAATCCTTCACGGAATCGAATATCCTGGATCACTTCAAAGAAAAGAAAGTAGGGTCTGACGGTCGACAGCCAATACGATCCGGCGAAAATCCGGGCTGCTGAGCGGGCGCTGAAAGACCTGATGGAAAGAAACGGCAAGCCGCTGGGTACGGTGCGTTCGGAAGTCGAAAGCATCCCGCCATCAAGCGTCCGAGTCAGGTTCGTGATGAATGAGGGCGCCAAAGTCCGGATCGGCGAGATCAAGTTCACGGGCAACAAGGTTTTTAAGGACGATGCACTCAAGGCCTCTCTCAAGCTGACCAAGGAACGCGGCTTGATCACCATGTTCAAGGGAACCGACAAATATCACCAGGGGAAATTGGAAGCCGACATCGAAATGAACCTGAAGGCCTATTTTAAGGAACATGGCTACATGCAGGTTCAGGTCGGTGAGCCGATCACCAGGATATTCGAAGGCGAACGCGGAATGATTCCCATGTTCCGCAAAACCAAGCAGCAGTTTTACGTGGAAATTCCGATTGACGCGGGGGACCAGTACCGGATCGGCGAATTAACCCTGAAAGAATGCGGGGTCCTGAAATGCGAGGCGCTGGTCAAGGCTTTCGGACTGAACAAGGGCGACGTCGTCAACTATAAAAAAATCAAAGACACCATGGAGCAATTCAAGAAGCTCTATGGAAACATGGGTTATATCAACTGGTCCTATGTGCCCGAGCAGAACTTCGATCCAAAAAACAAGACCATTGACCTCACCTTTACGCTGAACCCGGACAAACAATTCACCGTCCACCGGATCGACTTCGCAGGGAATACCAAAACAAGAGACAAGGTGATGAGGCGCGAGCTCCTGCTGGAGGAGGGCAAAATCTTCAGCAGCGCTGCCCTCGAGTATTCGGTACAGCGTCTGAACCAGTTGGGATTTTTTGACAAGATCGAGGAGAAGGACTACCAGGTCCAGCCGGATGATAAGACCTCGCAGGTCGATGTCAATATCAAGGTCAAGGAAAAGAGCCAGCAGTCGATCGGATTAACCGGTGGAGTCAGCGGCATTTCGGGAAGCTTTCTCGGGGTGAACTACACTACGAACAACTTCCTGGGGCGCGGCGAAAGCCTGGAGTTTTCGATTACAGGAGGCACACGTGCCACGGATTTCGTGATCTCCTTCAACGAGCCGTACCTTTTCGATTCGCGCTGGGGGATGGGGTTGTCGCTCTACAAGCAAAAGTACCGGTACGACACCTATAGCGTCTACGGCGTGACAAGCTATGACACAGGCAAGCCGACGGAGCTTTTCACAAGGAAGACCACGGGATCTACGGTCTCGGTCAGCCGTCCTCTGGGGAGAACCTGGTGGCGGTTTGGCGGAAGCTACACCTACCAGAAGATCGGGATTGAGGACATTGCCAAGGGCTTTGAGGCTTTTGCTCTCGGCCAGTTGGTGGGATACGCACCCGGCACCGACGTGGAAGCTGCGCTCAGTGGATTCAGGAAGAGCGAAGTTACACCGATGCTTTCGTTCAACTCCACCAACAGCTACTTCAACCCCACGCGGGGAAGCAGCATGAATCTTTCGGTTGCGATCGCCGGCGGGATCTTGGGCGGGGACTTCAACATCATCCGCCCGGCGGTGGAATTCCGCCACTTCCGCCCCGACCGTCTTTTCAGCAAGGGTCGCCACACGTGGGGCATGCGGATACTGGCCGAGCACATCATGGCGTACGGGAATTCGTTCATCCCGTTCTACGACCGGTTCTTTATCGGGGGTGAAACCACCATTCGCGGCTTCGACATCCGGTCGATCAGTCCCCTGGCAATATCGTCCACCCCGCTCCTGGATCCATTCAAGAATCCGATCATCGATTTGAACACCGGGCTCGCCAAGATCAATCGCGGCATCATTTCGGTGGGCGGCGACACCATGGTGATCTTCAACGGCGAATATCGCATCCCAATCGCAGGCCCGCTGTCCATGTCAGCCTTCTATGACGTCGGGATCACGCAGGTAACCCGCCCGACTACGCTGGGCAGCCTGGGCGCCAGCAGCGTCAAGATCTGGGACGCGTCCAATGGGGCCATCCACGGATCGACAGGGGTCGAGGTTCAGTTCCTTCTCCCGGTGGTTAGCGCGCCCTTCCGCTTGATATTCGCGTACAACCCACAGAGATATAATGGAACAGTCATGGTCGGCAACGTCCCCGTTACCATTCACGAACCCGCTCATGATATCAAGTTCACAATCGGACGGAGTTTTTAAATCCATTTTGCCTAACGGCGGGACCTGTAGTACATTCTATAGCCTTGCACTCGAGCACCTCCAGGCCATTTTGACTTACATATAAGGAAGCCGGGGCCTCACGGCTCAGGCAAATCAATCAGTAAAAAGGAGATCAGATTCAATGAATCGACGATTGGTATTAAGCATCCTAACAGCTGTAATCCTTGTGCCGGTGATGAGCATGGCTCAGGCTCCTGCGGCCCCGGCTGCAGCGGCCGCCGCTCCAGCTGCGATAGGCAACGCGAAAATCGCCTGGCTGAACCTGGAACAGGCCATTTTCAGCACCGAAGATGGCAAGCGGGACTTCGGTGAGGTCCAGAAATACGTGGATAAGAAAAACTCCGAACTGGAGGCTTTGAAAAAGGAACTGGAAACCCTGAAAAACCAGCTGAGCGTCCAGGGGGCCAAGCTGACGGATGAAGCACGGAGCGATCTTGAAGACCAGATCGAGTCGAGGGACACCATGCTTCAGCGTTTCCAGCAGGATACTCAGAAAGATATCGATGCCCGAAGAGTAAAGACTACCAACAACATCGGCCGGAAAATGCTTCCTGTGATCGAAAAGCTTGCCAAGGAAAAAGGGCTGAGCGCGGTTGTGTACATCAACCCTTCCCGCGACGCCTATGTCGATCCGGCCCTCGTGATTACAGAAGAAGTGATCAAGGCTTACAACACGGCCTATCCGGCGAAAGCTCCGGCCGCCGCTCCTGCAAAGAAGCCCTAGTTTGACAGAACCGGGTCAGGGGATGGCCGCCGGTTGGACCATCCCCTTTTTTGTTGGACGCCGGAACCGGATGAAGGCGGGATTCCGCGGGAGCAAAGCCAGGCCATGAAGAAGATCCAGGATATTTACAAGATTCTTCCTCACCGCTACCCGTTTCTCCTGGTCGACAAGATCCTGGAATCCGACGGGACCAAACGGATGGTCGGGATCAAAAACGTCACCATCAACGAGCAGTTTTTTACGGGCCACTTCCCGGAACATCCGGTGATGCCCGGCGTTCTTGTAGTGGAGGCCCTTGCGCAAGTGGGAGTGCTGCTTTTGTTCGGAGCCGATGAGCAGCGTGAATCAAAACTGGTCTATTTTTCAGGGATTGATGGATGCCGCTTCCGACAGCCCGTGGTTCCGGGCGATCAGCTCAGACTCGAGGTCACGGTCTTGCGACAGCGCGGCCGCTATTTCAAGATGAAGGGTGAGGCTTTTGTCGAGGGTGCTCTCGTGGCCGAAGCCGAACTATCCTGCACTGTTGTAGACCGCACTTAGCCGCCTGGGGAGCAAGTGCTTCCCGCGATTCAAGCTCAACCTCCCGGAATCTGGAGTTCTATGATGATTCATCCATCTGCCATTATAGATCCGTCCGCAGAGTTGGGTGCGGATGTCGAAATCGGACCCTTTTGCGTCATCGGCCCCAAGGTCACCATCGGCTCCGGGACCGTTTTCGATTCGCACGTGGCCGTCGAACGCTGGACCCGGATAGGCGAAAACAACCGCTTTCACGGATTTTGCTCGGTAGGCACCGATCCCCAGGACCTGAAATACGGAGGCGAGGAGACCTGGCTGAAGATCGGCGATCGAAACGTCTTTCGCGAATTCGTCACTTTGAACCGGGGCACAACCGGGGGCGGCGGCATCACCAGTATCGGCAGCGACAGTCTGTTCATGGCTTATGCGCACGTGGCACACGATTCCCACATGGGCAATGCCATCATCATGGCCAACGCGGCTACGCTGGCCGGACACGTAACCGTTGAGGACCATGCCACGGTGGGGGCCTTCAGCGCCGTCCATCAATTCTGCCGCGTCGGGCCGCATGCCTTCATCGGCGGATTCTCCGTGATAACCAGGGATGCGCTGCCCTATATAAAAACCGTCGGAGACCGCAACCAGGCAAAAATCTACGGCATCAACTCGATCGGGCTGCAAAGAAAGGGCCTGCCCGATGAATCGATCGATGAATTGAAGCGCGCCTATCGCATTCTTTTCCGCTCCCAGCTAAACACCGGAGACGCCCTGAAAATGGCCCGCGACAAGGTATGGGAATCGCCGGAAGTCGAGACTCTGCTCCGTTTCATCGAATCATCCAAGCGAGGCTTTATCCGTTAGGCAATCGGATCAGAGTGATGAGCCGGAAGTTCCTATGAACGAAGGACAGGAAAAATATGGACTGATCGCCGGGAACGGGACATTTCCTCTCCTCGTGCTGGATTCCGCCCGCCGGCAGAACCTCGACATGGTGGTGGCCGCCATCAAGGAAGAGACCTTCCCTGAAATCGAAAAAAGCGGCTTCCCGGTCCACTGGGTGGGGCTGGGGCAATTGGGGAAGCTGGTCAGCATTTTTAAAGGCGCAGGGGTGACCCGCGCGATCATGGCCGGCCAGGTGAAACATGTGCAGATCTTCAGTTCCTCCCTGCCCGATCTAACCATGATCCGCATGCTTGCCGGATTGAGGCAGAAAAACACTGATGCGCTTATCGGGGGAGTCGCGCGAGTGCTGGAGGAACAGGGCATCACCCTGATCGATTCGACAGCTCTCTTGCAGCCTTTCATGGCTCCGGAGGGCAAAATCGGACGAAGAGGCTTGACGCCTCACGAGCAGGCCGACGTGGGCTACGGGCGGCCTTTGGCTCAGCAGATTGCCCGGATGGACATAGGCCAGACCATCGTGGTCAGGGATAAGGCGATCGTCGCTGTCGAAGCCATGGAAGGAACCGACGCCGCCATACGCCGGGCCGCCGACCTGGTGCAGCGAAAAAAACTGACGGTGATCAAAGTGAGTAAGCCAAAACAGGACATGAGGTTTGACGTACCTGTTATTGGAGCCGCCACAATCCGGGTCATGGCCGAGTGCGGCGCCTCCGCGGTGGTTCTGGATGCCGGCAAAACTCTGCTGCTTGACCGGGCGGAGATGATCGGCCTTGCGGATGAAAGCAATATTGCGGTAGTGGGATTGCCGCCGGACACTAACCAGGCGAAAGAAGTATCAGGATGAGGATTGGAGCGCCCGGCGCTGCGCTCCACATTCTCGATGCAAGAAATAAGCTTTGGGCGGTTTTCGCAGACCGCTATTCAGGTGCCGCGGGAGGTTCTGCGTGGATGACATACGAATAGGCGTGGTGGGAGTGGGGGCTTTAGGCCAGCATCACGCCCGCGTGTATTCAAAACTCCCCGGTGTAAGGTTGGTTGGTGTTGCCGATTCCAGACCCGGACGCGCCAAACAGATCGCAGAGCCTTTGGAAACGCAGGCTTTCCTCGATTACAGGATCCTGATGGGGAAAGTGGACGCGGTCAGCATCGCCACTCCAACCACGACCCACGCTGAAATTGGAGAGCATTTCCTCAGGGAAGGCATTCATGTCCTGGTTGAAAAACCCATCAGCAACAGCCTCGAAACCGCTGATCGCCTTATTTCTGCTGCAAGCGAGAGCGGGCGAATCCTTCAGGTCGGGCATCTGGAGCGATTCAATCCTGCGGTGCGGGCACTGCGCGAAGTGGTCAAACAGCCCCGGTTCTTCGAGGCCCACCGGATGGGACTCTTCTCTCCCCGCAGCCTCGATATTGATGTAATCCTGGATTTGATGATCCATGATCTTGACCTGATCACCCTCCTGGTGCCATCAGCTCCGGTTCAGATCAGTGCCGTCGGCATTCCCATTCTCACCCGGCGCATCGATATTGCCAATGCCCGCATCCAGTTTGCCGACGGATGCGTGGCCAATGTCACCGCCAGCCGCGTGTCGATGGAGAAGATCCGCAAACTGCGGCTGTTCCAGGCCCGCGACTACATTTCCATGGACTTTACCAAGCAGGAAGTAGCGATATTCAGCTTGACGGGAGCGCCGGGCACCGAGGGTAATCAGATCACCAGCCGGCACCTATCCCCCCCGAAAGTGGAACCGCTTGAGGAAGAATTGAAGTCGTTTGTGCGCGCGATCCGAGGCCAGGGGCCCGTGGAATGCACCGGCGCGGACGGCCGCAAGGCGCTCGGCCTGGCAGTTCAGATCCTGAACCAGGCAGAAACCGCACTGGCGCACGAAATTGACAGGCATTAGCCGCGTTCCCTATACTTTAGCTGCCTGAAAAGGCGCAGGCAAAAATGTTCGAATTTGCGATAGCCCAGCAGAAAAGGCAACCACTATCCAGGCGATTTCTCGCTTCCGTAATCGCGAGCATTATTGGCCATTTCCTGATGGTAGTGATGTTGATTCAGTACCCCCAGCTGCTGGGACGGGGACTGCGGAACTGGATTCGAAATCCCATCCTTTTTTCCATCAAGACTCCGAGCGAGCCGCAGTGGCGGACGGTCACTCTGCTGGGCACCAAAATGGGGGCGATGCCACTGCCTTCGGCATCGACGCTGAAAGAACTGGTATACGACTGGCAGGCACACCAGGGCAGCGCGGCAAGCCCGCCGATCCGGATCCGATGGAGTGGGGAGATATCTGAAAAAGGCAGCGATAAACCGGCACCCGCCGTCAAACCAGTCCCGGGCTTGCAGGAACCAAAGCCGGTTCCTCAGCCGTCCCTCCCGGGAGAGCAGCGGGCCCAGGCAGACAATCCCGCGGGCGGAGATCCCAGGGCTGGTGATGCGCAGGGGACCAAAACCGGTACGGCCTATCTTCCGTCGCCCGAGCCGCCCGCCCAGCCGAAACCGGCTCCCAAGACACCTGCCGAAACCGCAGGCATGACCGCCCCCACAAGCATCCCCAAGGAATTGCCGCCCCCTCCTCCAGTCGCGGCGGCCAAGGGGAATACCTCGGCTCAAGGTAAATCACCTCTGGCCCAGATCTTCGAAAATGAGCAGAAGGCTCTCCGCTCCGAAGGTACCGGATTTTTCGATACCAAAGGATTCCCGCTCGGCGAATATGCAACCATCGTCATTGAACGGGTCAAGGGCAACTGGTTCATCCCCTCCAACTTGAAGAATCACCAGGGACGCACGACCGTTATTTTTTTTATCGATAAGGACGGCCGTTGCACGGATGCTCGCATCGTAAACGCATCCGGCAGCAGTTCGTTGGATCTGGCCGCTTTGAACGCGATCATCGGCTCGAATCCTTTCCCGCCGCTGCCCCGCGGATTTCCCGGAGAACGAGTCGGAGCCAAATTTGTTTTCGCTTATAACGAGCGCCAGTAAAAGATGGGCCCGACACAAAACCTCTCGGAACATGCCGGCCCGGCGACCCGGACCCAAGACTGTATGATTCGGAAGCGCCGATTCTTCCCGTGGTCCGGATATGCCATGCCTGAAAACAGGAGGTGCGGGAACCGCCGCGAGCCACCAATCTCTGCCCGTGTGCCGGTCAACAGTCTGGCTGTTGCGATGATCACTCTGGCCGTTTTTACGGCGGCCTGCGGGCACAAAGCAAAAGTGCCGCCCCCCCCGACCCCATCGACGCAAAAAACAGCAGCCGCCAAACCCGCCGCCCCTCGCGCCACAACGTCGCCGAAGGCGCCATCGCCACGAGATATCGTGATCAAGCCGGCTGGCAAGCCTGTGGATGACACCCAGGTGAAGATAACCTTGCCCGCTGCGACCACCGTCTCTGATCCTGGTCCGACAATCCGGATCGGCCTCAATACCAACGCGCGGGAAGTGCGCATCAGCGCCCCCGGAGATTTCTTCCTGCAAGAAAAAATTCCTGAGGCGGCACGACAGACCATCCGGGGAGACTTCCAGCTGCGTCTGGAAAGCGAAACCGAGGAGACCGTTGCCGGATACCGTGTCCAGGTAGCCTCGCTCTCCAAGCGTGAGAATGCCGAGGCACTGGGGCGTAAACTTTCCGAGGCGTTTGCTCTGCCCGTGGTCGTGCGGGACAATCCCGGGGCTGGCACCTATCCCGTGCGGATCGGGCTGTTCGCCTCAAGGGAAGAGGCTCAAGCCTTCGCCGAGGGTCCGCTCCTTCAAGGAGGTTATTCCGGGTCCATTATCGTCCGCGACACTGGCGTCCGCAGCGGAAACGGGAAGCCGCGCCTTGCACTTCGCGGACCCGAGGTTTTCCGCCTCAGCACGGCTGGCTTCCTTTTCCAGCCCGCAGCCCCGGACAGCCATCTCCGTCTCGACGGAAAACCCTATCGCGGCTGGCTCGATGTAACTCTGAACCGGAGTGGTTCCATAACGATAGTGAATCAACTGGGAATGGAAGAATACCTTCCCGGTGTGGTTCCGGCTGAAATGAGCCCATCGACTTACCCCGAGGTGGCGGCGCTGTCGGCACAGGCGATCGCAGCCCGGACTTATGCCCTGAAGAATCGAGGCCGATTCGCCGCCGACGGGTTTGATCTCACCGCCGACGTGCGCTCGCAGGTCTATGGCGGGGTTTCCCAGGAGAAGGATCTGTCGACGACAGCCGTCCGGGGGACTTTTGGCCTGGCGGTCTATTACCAGGGAAGCCTCATCGATGCCATGTATTCCTCCACCTGCGGCGGAAGAACCGAGGATTTTGCCAGTGTTTTTGACGGGGCGCAGGTCCCTTACTTGCGGAGCGTGGCTTGCACCGTCGAAAACAGCGGCGGCCCGGGCAATCCTGAGATAGTCCTGGAGGGAACCCACGACCTGGACCGTCCTTTCTTCGCCGAGGATGGCGCAACCGCCAATCGAAGCCTGGAACTAGGGCGCTTGCTTGGACTGGGGGTGTCAAATTCCCCGACGTCGGAGGATTTGATGGAGATGGCCACCCCCACAGATGTGCAAAAGTGGGCCGCGCAGGCCAGCCGGATCTTGGGAAAAGAACCAGCTGGAAAAGTTCCCGAACTCGGCAAGGCCGATCGCGCCGGAATCGTGCGCTACTTTGGCGAAAATCTGATGGGACCCGCCGAGATCCAGCGCCGAATTTCCGCCGCAGATGCCAGCTACTACATGTCAAACTTGAAGGATGGCGCCGACGTACCGGAAGAGGCCCGCAGCTCCGTGGCCCTCTTTCTGCAGTCGGGCTGGATTCACCCCTATCCGGACAACTCCATCAGGCCGAGAGAACCCATGAAGCGGAGCGACGCCCTGGCGTTGATCGTTCGCATGCTGGAATCGTCGTACCCCCAGATGCTCCGTTCGGGGCAGGCAGAAGCGCCCGGCGCAGGCGGCGATTCTCAGGAAAAATCGCTCGTCGTAAAATGGGGAAATAAAAGCCAGAAATTCGGACTCGCGAGGGATGTCCGTCTTTTCAAGATATCCGGTGGCCGCAGTACTTCGGTCGACAGCCTGAAGATCATAGGTAACGAAAAGCTGCGCTTCCACCTGGCATCTTCGGGACTGATAGATTTTCTTGAAGTGGAACTGAATCCCACCGGTGCATCGAGCGATCGATTCTCACCCGTGGCAAGCTGGAAAACTTCGCTCACCCCGTCGGTCATCGGTGAAAAACTCCGCCCGCTCACGGGAGATATCGGCGAAATCAAAGACTTGAAACCCTACCGGCTGGGGAACTCCGGGCGGGCAGTGCAGATCCAGGTGATCGGCAGCCGGAAAACTGTGGTGCTCAACGGATATAAGGCCCGGAATGCACTGGGATTAAGGGACACATTGTTCACAATCCAACACGTGGACGATCCATCGGGCCAGGTCGAGAGTTTCACCTTCAACGGGCGCGGATGGGGTCACGGGGTCGGTCTTTGCCAGGTGGGTGCCTTCGGAATGGCCCGGGCCGGGAAAAGCTATGAAGAAATACTCAAGACCTATTACAAAGGGGTGGAACTGCGCAGGGCGTATTGAGGCAAACCCGCCCTCTCGATTTAATGAATCGACGGAGCACCAATGGCTGGGGACCGGGAGCGATCACAAATCACGGGAATCCTCGTAATCGCAGCATTGCTCCTCGTGCTTGCCTGCATCCGATACTACTTCAAATTGGGTTAAAAAATGCCCGCGCCTCCAACTCCCGCAGTGGCAATCCTTGGCCCTACAGCATCGGGCAAATCCAGACTCGCGCTTTCGCTGGCAGCGGAGTTCAAGGGTGAGATCATCAGCTGCGATGCGCTCCAGGTCTACAGGCTGATGGACATCGGCACCGCCAAACCGACCCCTTCAGAAAGAGAATCCATCCCCCATCACCTGCTCGACCTGAGGGAGCCCGGCGAGGATTTTTCTGCGGGCGATTATCAGCGTGCCGGACGTGAAGCACTTTACCGGATCCGGGATCGCGGCTGCCTCCCCGTAGTTGCCGGAGGGACCGGCTTCTATTTCCGGGCGCTGATCGATGGGCTGTTTGAAGGACCCGGTCGATCGGAGGAGCTTCGAGCGCGGATGCACGCTATTGCCGGACGCGGAGGAACTCCTCGGCTGTACCGGGCGCTGGCTCAAGCCGATCCGGAAGGCGCAAAGAAAATAGCACCCGCCGACCGCTCGAGGATCCTGCGGGCTTATGAGGTTTACCTTGCGACCGGAAGGCCGATGAGTTGGTGGCAGCGGCAGCCTGCGAGCCCGCTTGAGGGATTCCGCTGGCTGAAATTCGCCCTGGACTGGCCGCGCGACCAGCTTTATTCACGGATCAATGCCAGGGTCGAGCAGATGTTCGAGATGGGATTCGTCGAAGAAGTGCGGAATCTTCAGGAGAGGTTTCCCCGGAACTGTCATGCGTTCAAAGCCATTGGCTACCGGCAGATCGTCCTGCATCTGGAAGGCAAGTGGACACGTGAAGAAGCCATTGCCAACACCCAACAGGAAAGCCGCCGATATGCCAAAAGGCAACTCACATGGTTCCGCTCGATGCCGGATCTTTATTGGATTCGGGCGGGTTCCGCCTGGGCCGAGATGGAAGCCATCGCCGCGTCGGAACTTCGAAAATTCCTTTCCCGGTCTGTAAAGGAGAATCCGGCTGGAAGCAGCGACGATTCAGGTGGAAACCAACCCTCTCAGTCAGGATAAAAGCGCTGCCGGTGCCCGCGGTGCGCTCTTTTCCCTCAAAAAAAGCCACACCCCCTGGTTCCACAGGACCGGCAGCACTCGCATCATTTGCTCTGCAACCGGCGTGCCAGGCAGCCGTCATTCGCTGCAACACTATTTATTTCAATAATTAAAACGCTGTCAGCCATCCTGATGGTTAGGGCTGGATTGCGAAAAGTGATCATATTTGATCATTTTTCCAATCCCGGATCTTTATTCTTCAGGTTTTCGCTCCAGCGCCTGCAATGGCGCGCATTTGTGGGCGCGGCGATGCGGGAACCCTTGTATACTGCAGCTTCGATGGAAGCCGCCTTCGATCAAATGCGGCCTTTTCTGGATCACCAGGATGATGAACAGTCAAGCTCGCAATGCGATGGTGCTGGCGGCGCAAGCGCTGATCGTGCTTTTGCTCACATTCACACCATTTCTTTTCGGTTCGGTCCCACCCTACGCGGTCTATTTCATCCAGGCCGGAGCTGCGGTTCTCCTGATTCTCTGGATGGCAATCCAGATCCTGGGCAAAGAAGTCCGGCTCGTGAGAACCAGGGTGGCTCTTCCGTTGTTTCTGGTGTTGGCTTACCCGCTCGCAACCCTTGTTCCGCTGAACCATTCGCTCCTGAGCTGGATTTCTCCCGAGGCAAATTCCCTCATCCAAGAGGCCGGCGAAGCTCTGCAGGACCTCGGACTTCCTGACCGGCCCGTGCCCCGCCTGTCGCTGGCCCGGGCGGAAACCGAAGTTGAGTGGCTGAAGCTGGCGGCCTACTCGGCGTTTTTTTACGTCGGGATCTCGCTGTGGAGGACACGTCGCGCCTGCCGTGTGACACTCTATTCCATGATGGCCGCGGGAACTCTTGCGGCCCTGTTCGGGATCGCGCAGAGCATCTGGACCAACGGCAAGATTTACTGGCGATTCAATTCCGCTGGAGCCACGTTTTTCGGGCCTTTCGCGAATCACAACCATTTTGGCGGTTACATGGAGTTGATTCTGGGAATCGGCCTGGGAGCGCTGGCCGCGGAGATCCGGCGGCGCGAACCTTCACCTGGCGCTCACGGATCTCTCCCGCGGGCATCCTGGCTATTGCGGGCCGAGGGCGCCAAAGCCTGGATCCTCGCCTTTGCCTGTTTTGCGATGACTGCAGCTATGACCGCTTCCCTGTCCAGGGGCGCCGTCGTCGGATTCGCGTCCGGGTGTCTCCTCTTCGGCCTGCGCCTGATGCTTTATCGCAGGCAAAAACCAGAAGGGGGCTATGATCGATCTTCCGACCGGATGCGCGGGATTTTTGCAGCTGGATTTTTGTTCATTGCCGTGGTGATTGCAGCGCTCTCGTTGAGCCCGTACGGTCGCGGGCGATGGAATGAAGTCTACGAAACCGCCGGGCGCTACAGGGTTCAAATCTGGAATGACTGCCTCCGGGCGATTCCCGATTATGCCTTGACCGGCTCGGGACTGGGATCCTTCCGGCTGATCTACCCGAGGTACAAAACCGGGCTGTTCGGATCTGAAACCACTCACGCCGAAAGCGAATACCTCGAGTGGGTGCTCGAAACCGGCTTGGCGGGATCCGTCCTGCTTCTGGTCCTTGGATTTGCATTTGCCCGCCAGGTCCTGCCCAAATTAACCAGCCGCAAAGATGCAACCGCGCGCTGCCTGGGGTATGGAGCTCTCTTCAGCCTTGCGAGCCTGTCATTTCACAACGCTCTCGATTTCAACCTCCACATCCCCTCGAATGCCCTGAACTTCGCCGCGATCGCCGGACTCGCCATTACCATCACGCATCTGCACCGCGGCAGCCGGGCAGACCGATTTACGCTGGAAGAGAAGGCCATCCCGCTTTTCAGTGCTGCCGGAATCGCCGTTCTCACCACCGTTGCAGTTCTCGCGGGGGTCCTGATCATCGGCGGATATAGGCAGTGCCGGGCTGCGATGCTGGAGGAGCGCTGGACAGCCGAGCGCCCCTTCGTCCTGACAGATGATCCGGATGAAAGCCAGTTTGAGCGGCTCAACCAGGCGCTGCGATTATTTCCCGACCGGGACAGTGCACATTACCTGAAAGCCGCGGCCTGCCTGGCCGGTGCAGAAAAAAGGGGGTTTTTTGAATTCCCCAGGCGTCGCGAACTGCTCGACAGCGCCGCTCAGTCCATAGCACAGGCTATCCGCGTGCAGCCTGCCAGAAGCCTGAACTGGGCCACTCTGGCGCAGATCGAATCCTCCAGAAACCGATTTGAATCGGCAGAACGAGCTTTCCGGCAGGCAATCAAGCTCGAAAAAACCAACGGCTCCTACCACCGGAATTATGCTAAATTCCTTCTCCTCCAGAACAAATTCGAACAAGCGGTAGCACATTTTAATATCTCCCGCAATTACCCCGGCTCGAACCTGGGGGAAATCCTGGAAGCGCTGGCTGTGCGCACCCAGGACAGGCAAATATGGCAGGCTGTCCTGAAAAACCAGCCTCAGGACTTCCGCATTTATGCCGCGTTTCTCAGCTCACGGGGAATGGATGAGCTGTCACGCCAGGCAGCTCGGCAAGCGGAGATACTCGAAGAAGCGAAGCCCAAATAAATAGAGTCCCCGTTGGTACAAAGCGGGGTGCAGGCAAATTTGAATAGGATTGGGCTGCATCGTACCCCGGCCTATTTATGACATCCCTGCCGTCCGCTATAATGACGGTTCTGTCTGAGCTTCGAGGAGGATTCGATGGAATTTGAACCGGTCATAGGTCTTGAGGTGCACGCACAACTGCTGACACGCAGCAAACTCTTCTGCGGCTGCAGCACCCGGTTCGGCGCTCCTCCCAACGCAAACACCTGCCCTGTGTGCCTTGGCTTGCCGGGAGCGCTGCCGGTGCTCAATGAGGGAGCCGTAGCCATGGGGGTGCGGGCCGCTCTTGCGTTGGGATGCAAAATCAATGCGACCTCGATCTTCGCCAGGAAAAACTATTTTTACCCGGACCTCCCCAAAGGATATCAGATCTCACAGTTTGACCTGCCGCTGGGAGAGCATGGATCCGTAAGGGTTTTTTCCGGCGAGCGGACTGAAACCGGCAAAATAATAAACCGGGTGGAAAAAGTATTCGGAATTACCCGGCTGCACCTCGAAGAAGATGCCGGCAAATCCATTCATGAAGGGCTTCCGGAAACGGCAGCCAAATCCTATGTGAACCTGAACCGAAGCGGAACTCCCCTGGCTGAAATTGTCAGCGAGCCGGACTTCCGGAGCAGCCAGGAAGCCTACGACTATCTCACCCACCTGCGCAAAACGCTGCTGTATCTCGGGGTTTGCGACGGGAATATGGAAGAAGGCAGCCTGAGGTGCGACGCCAACGTGTCTGTCCGGCTGAGAGGATCCGCGGTATTCGGTACCAAGGTCGAGATCAAAAACCTCAATTCTTTCCGCTACCTTCAGAAGGCGCTGGATTACGAAATCGCGCGGCAGAGCCGCTGCCTGCTGGACGGTGAACGGATCGTCCAGGAAACGCGGCTCTGGGATGAAGGCAAAGGCTGCACCTTCCCGATGCGCAGCAAAGAAGAAGCCCACGATTACCGCTACTTCCCCGAACCGGATCTTCCGCCGCTGAAACTGGATCCTGCTTGGATTGAGGAAATGCAGCGTTCGCTCCCCGAGCTGCCCGATGCCAAGCTCGACCGTTTTATGAAGGATTACGGAATTCCCGGCGACGACGCCCTGCTTCTCTCCTCGACCATCGCCATGGCCGATTACTTTGAAGAGTGCGCCAGACTCTCCGCTAACCCGCGGGCAGCAGCCAATTGGATCATGGGGGATCTGGCTTTCGAACTTAAAAATTCCGGCAACGAAATGGAAACCTGCCCGGTCCCGCCGGCTTTGCTTGCGAGCCTGATCCGGAAGATCGACTCGGGGGAAATCTCGGGGAAGATCGGCAAAACTGTATTTGCTGAAATGTACCGCACCGGGGAAGGGCCTGCTTCGGTGATACAGCGGCTCGGGCTGGTGCAGGTAAGCGATGAATCGGCTTTGGAAGAGTTGATCGAAAAAATCCTCACGGCGAATCCGAAACAACTTGCGGAATACAGGGCCGGGAAAGAAAAGTTGTTCGGCTATTTCGTGGGCCAGGCGATGAAGGAAACCAAAGGCCAGGCCAATCCGCAGGTGCTGAATGACCTGTTGCTTAAAAAGCTGAAGGCTTGACCCGGGCGCAGGTCAGCCGCGGACAAGGTTGGTGATCCAGGATACGAGGATAGACCCTGCCGCTATTCGCCGGATCCATGCCACCCAGCCCGCGCTCAACCAGAGGGTCACCTTGTAACCAGCCCCCAGCCTGAACACCGCCAGATAGATGGCCGACGCAAGCGCCCCGAGCATGACCCAGGGACTCAGGATATTGCTGTTCCAGGCTGCAAGAAACTGGCCCCGGGTCATCCAGGCGCAGCCGGTCGTCATGCCGCAGAAAGGACAGCGCAGGCCCGTCAGGCTGCGAAGCGGACAGGCCGGAAGGCGGATTCCCGGCAGCACCGCCCCCGCGGAAGCGGGAACCATGAGGAATCCTATCCCCCAAAGACACGCAATGGCCCCCAAAGCCACCCACGGAACCATGTCTCTGCGCGACCGGGGACTCAGCTTCAATTGAATCTGCATGGACGGAAATTTTATCAGGAAAACCGTGATTGAACCGCAAAGACCGCAGAGAAAAATAAACTGAATTTATCGGAGTCTCAGTGGGCTTTGCGGTTCGATACCCGGACCAAGGGGCTGCGGAAGGGTGTGATAGAATCCCCAAGGAGGCCGCGTGCTCAGCAAAACCCAGAAGGAAGAAGTCTTCCGCTTTATCCGCCAACTCAAATCCACAGGATTCACTTTTCGCGATGTTGTCCGATTCCTGGACTTGGACAGCGACGACCGCAGAAGCCTTCAACGATATCTTGACGAGCTCGATTCCGACGGCGTGATTCACCGGATCAAGCGAGGCCGCTATGCGCTCCCGAGCCGCGAATCGCTGGTGGCCGGCACCCTGTCGTGCCACAAGGACGGATATGGATTTCTGGTGCCGGAAGACAGGACAACATATCCGCAGGATATTTTTATTCCGGCACGCAATATGGAAGATGCGCTGCATGGCGACCGCATCCTTATCAAGGTTGCGAAAAAATCAAGGCCCGCGGCTCGGGGGCCCTCAGGCCGCAGGCAACCGGCGAAGAAGGGTGAAGCGCGGCTCGAAGGAAGTGTGGTACGGGTACTCGAACGGAAGAATCCGTGCATTGTCGGACGTTATTACGAACACCCCCGATTCCCTTTTGCGGTACCGCTCGATGCCAGGATCATCCATGACATCCGGATCCCTTTTCATTACAGCAAGGGGGCGCGCAACGGCCAAATCGTGGTTCTGGCCCTTACCATGCCGCCGGGGAGATATCAGGATCCCGAGGGCCGGGTTATGGAAATCCTTGGCGATCCGGGCGACAAGGATATTGAATACCGAATCGTCCAAAGCAAATTTGCCCTTCCCACGGAGTTTGGTGAGGCGGCACAGGCGGAGGCGGCCTCAATCCCCGCAGGGGTGCTGGAGACGGAAAAAGTCGGACGGGAAGATTTCCGCGGAGAAATCGCCTTCACCATTGATGGCGAAACAGCACGGGATTTCGATGACGCGGTTACGCTGACAAAACTGAAGAATGGATTCTACAGGCTGGGAGTGCATATCGCCGATGTTTCCCATTACGTGATCGAGGGTTCCGCGATCGACCGCGAGGCCTATGCGCGCGGCACCTCGGTCTATTTCCCCGACCGCGCTATTCCGATGCTCCCCCCCAAGCTCTCGAGCGGAATCTGCAGCTTGAAGCCCAACGAGGAACGGCTGGTTTTTTCCGTGATCATGGACATCGATACCAGGGGAGAAATAGCCGGATGCCGGTTTTGCGAAGGCCTGTTGCGCAGCCGCGCCCGGATGACCTATACCGCTGTCGCAAAAATCCTCATCCAGCGGGATCCCGAGGAGAGAGCCAGGCACAAGGAGCTGATTCCCACCCTCGAGGCCATGGAAGAGCTCTGCGGGATCCTGGCGAAAAAAAGGTACCGGCGTGGCGCGGTCGATTTCGACCTGCCCGAGGCCGAAATCGACTTCGACGAAAACGGAAAGGTCATAAGCGTCGCCCAGGCCGAGAGAAACCTGGCTCATCGACTCATCGAGGAGTTCATGCTTCTGGCCAATGAATCGGTCGCCAGGCGGCTTTCCGAAGGGGGCGGGCCGGCTCTCTACCGCATTCATGAAAAACCCGACGCGCAGAAAGTGGAAGATTTTGCCGAATTTGCGCTCGCTTTGGGCTACCGCCTGGAGAGCCAGTCCGGCGAGTACCGGCCACGCGACTTTCAGAAGTTTGTCGAACAGATCGAGGGCAAAGTCGAGGGTCGTTTCCTCGCGTATTTAATGCTGCGCTCCTTCATGCAGGCACGCTACTCCGAGTCCAATGTCGGGCACTTCGGGCTGGCCACGGCCGAGTACACGCATTTCACCTCCCCGATCCGAAGGTATCCGGACCTGGTCGTGCACCGTCTTCTCAAAGATTGCCTCCGCGCCTCGCCTGATTCTGCATGGCGGACAAGAATGGTCGAACAGTTGCCGCTCCTTGCCGCCCACACCTCGGCCCGGGAGCGCAATGCAGACGAAGCCGAACGCGAAATCGAAAAAATCAAGAAGGTCGAATTCATGTCGGGGAAGGTTGGGGACGACTTTGAGGCAATCGTGTATTCGGTCACGCGCCAGGGATTCTTTGTGGAGCTGCTGGATCACTTTGTGGAAGGATTCGTGCCGGCGGGGACCCTGATCGATGACCGTTATCTTTATAAAGAGAGAACTCACTCCTTTGTCGGCGAACGCAACCGCAGGCGTTTCGAATTGGGTTCCCGGGTGAACGTGCGCCTGGATCACGCCGATCGCGAGACCTTCCGCCTGATTTTCTCCATAAGCTAGGGTGCAAACAACCAAAACAGATACATCTTTTTTTTTAACCACGAAGAACACTAAGACCGTAAATAATTGATTAACAATTCTTTGTGTATCACATCTGTAAATTCTTGTTTTTCAGGCAAGATTTATTGAATCGTGAAAACGGTGGTGAATGCAACAAGTTCGCAGTCCTCAGTATCAGTTCGCAGTTCCTCATGCGACTGCGAACTGATACTGAGAACTGAGAACTGAAAACTGAGAACTTTGGTTGCGGCCAAAGGCTGCGTCACGGTCTTAGTGATTTTTGTGGTTATTAAGATTCGGCACAGGAATCAAACGAGTGCCCGGACGAGGCATCCTGTCAGGGCATCTTCCTGTGCCGGGAAGACAGTTCTGAGATCCAGAAGGGCGCGGCCATCCTCAATGCGGTTCCGCCTGATTTTCTCCATAAGCTAGGGTGCAATCAACCAAAACAGATGCATCTTTTTTTTAACCACGAATAACACTAAGACCGTAAATAATTGATTTAAAATTCTTTGCGGTCTTAGTGATTTTTGTGGTTATTAAGATTCGGCACAGGAATCAAACGAGTGCCCGGACGAGGCATCCTGTCAGGGCCGGCTCCTGAGCCGGAAAAACCGTCCTGAGATCCAGGAGCGCGCGGTTTTCTTCGATGCGGAGGACAACCGCAGGTTCTGAGGTCCTCAAGCGTCTATCCAGAACTTGCGCCAGGGATTCTTTGTGGAGCTGCTGGATCACTTTGTGGAAGGATTCGTGCCGGCGGGGACCCTGATCGATGACCGTTATCTTTATAAAGAGAGAACTCACTCCTTTGTCGGCGAACGCAACCGCAGACGTTTCGAATTGGGTTCCCGGGTGAATGTGCGCCTGGATCACGCCGATCGCGAGACCTTCCGCCTGATTTTCTCCGTAAGCTAGGGTGCAATCAACCAAAACAGATACATCTTTTTTTTAACCACGAAGAACTCTAAGACCGTAAATGATTGATTTAAAATTCTTTGCGGTCTTAGTGATTTTTGTGGTTATTAAGATTCGGCACAGGAATCAAACGAGTGCCCGGACGAGGCATTCTGCCAGGGCTGGCTCCTGAGCCGGAAAAACCGTCCTGAGATCCAGGAGCGCGCGGCCATCTTCAATGCGGAGGACAACCGCAGGTTCCGAGGTCCTCAAGCGTCTGTCCAGAACTTGCGGAGTGCACCGGGATGAATGGAATGCGAGCAGCGTTGTCTCCAGGACAGAGTCGGGACACGAACCGCCGCCGATCAGGGAATGGCCGCGGATCAGTTCAACGCTGGCATCAGCGGGCAACTTCTTTCGGATTCGCCGGGCGAATCGGCGCGCCCTGTCCCGGATCTCATCCGGCGGCCGGGAGACCATGGCGAGCACCGGGATCTCCTCGAACTGCCTGCCGGTGCGGAAGCTCGTCAGTGTCGCCTCCAGCGCGCTGTAAACCAGCTTCTCTACGCGGAAGGTGCGCATAAGGGGATTTTTCCGAAGGAGCTCAATCCAAGGACGTTCTCCGGCGATGATTCCAGCTTGGGGCCCGCCCAGTATCTTGTCACAACTGAAGCAGATGAGGTTCACGCCGGCACGGAGGCTGTCTTGGGCCAGGGGTTCGTCTTTGATCCCGAACGGGTCGAGGTTCACCAGGCAACCGCTGCCGATATCCTCCACCAGCGGCAGGCGCGATCGGCGGGCGAGGTCTGCCAATTCGGCCAGAGACGGGCGTGCCGTAAATCCCCGGACCCTGAAATTGCTGGGGTGCACCCGCAGCAGCATGGAAGTCTCAGGCCGGATTGCCTCTTGATAATCCTCGATTCGGGTTTTGTTGGTGCTGCCGACTTCACGCAGCAGGGCGCCGCTTCGGGCCATGATGTCCGGGATGCGGAAGGAGCCTCCGATTTCAACCAGCTCCCCGCGGGAGACGATGACTTCCCGTCCCGGCGCGATTGTATTGAGAATAAGGAACACCGCGGCGGCATTGTTATTGACCACCGTCGAGGCCTCGCAGCCAAGAATTTCGCAAATGACGGATTCCAGCAGCAGATCGCGCCGGGACCGTTCTCCCTTTTCCAGATCGAACTCCAGATTGGTATAATGAGATGAAGCTGCCAACAAAGCATTCTGTGCGGCAGTGGACAGCGGTGCGCGCCCCAGGTTGGTGTGAACAATGACGCCGGTCCCATTGATCACCGGTCGGAGGGCCGGCCTGAGGGAGGATTGGATGCGGGCATCCAGCTCGGATTCGAGAAAGCCGGGATCCGATAACCGATCCGCAGCCATCCTGCCTGTGCGAAGCGCCGCGCGAATATCCTGGAGCATTCGCTGGATTTCGGTTACAACGAATCCGTGGCTGGTCCGTTCCAACCAGCGGACTGCCGCACTGGTAAGAAGCAATATGTCTACGCCCGGTATGCGCCGCAGGGTTTCCTGCAGGGATTCTGGAGTCATGAGAGCATTTCAACACACGGGTGCGGGGCTGTCAATCTCCACCCTGCCCTGCCGAGAGGATGGTCATGTCGTACGAGGATGACCTGATCAATCTGGACGATTGGATCCGCCGGCTGAGAGTGGAATACACCATTTTCTTTAACGGCCACCGGCAGAGGCCGCCGGACGATTTGCGCCTCCGGGTTGACAATATGGTCAAAAGGCTCTCCGAATCCAATCTCACCTACGCGGAGCGTTTCCAGTATAACACCCTGATCAGCCGATACTACATGTTGAGAGACCAATGGCGGAAGAATCTGACCTCGCGCGAACTCGGGATTGACCGGAAGATCGAATCCGCCCAAAAGCCGGCTGCAAAGGTTGTCGGCCAAGCACAAACGCCGGCCAGCGGGATTTCTGTCTCCATTTCCGACCCGGGAGCTGAAGAAGATAAGGTACGTCACTTGTACGATACCCTCGTCCGTATGCGACAACAGGGAACTTCGGGATCACCGCCCATTTCCTATCCGCAATTCGTCAAGTACATCGCCGCGCAAACTCAGGGGATCAGGAGCAGATCACAGTGCGGAAGTGTGCGCTTCACTCTGGCTCTCGAAGCCAACGCGGTAAAATTTACCGCCAAAGGTGAATCTTCCTGACAAGGCCCTGGCGATAATCTTTCGACCCTTGTGCAGAACTCTGGCGTCTATCCCATTCGCCACAATGATGAGATCAGTCCAGCTCACCTCAAGATTGGACTGAGAGCCGCCTTATGTTGCCATGCGCTGTGTGAATGGCTCAGTGCCCTGCGAAATCCGGACTAAGGAGCCGCCCGGCTCGTTTTCCAAGGTTGTGCAATGATGCGGTGACTGACAAAGGAGATTCTCCAGGGAGTCTGCTGTTTAAACTCAACCCGGATCACGACTTGAAAACTAACCGGCAGTTGCCCGGAAGGGAGCTTTACCTTGCTCACGAGTTCCCGCGCATGAACCGGTTGGGTGACATACTCGACGGCGGCCCACGTTGCCTCGGTTGAAGCCGATGCCAGGATCATGAGGTCGCCATGCTCATGCGGGCCCGGAAGGCGATATATAAGCGCATAATCCTCCAGCAGCTGTGTCTGGTCCTCACTCCAGGTACTGCGATAAGCATCCGGTTCGCCTGGCCGGGGGCTGGGATTCCGGATCGCGCCGCGCTCGATGGCGAAGCCTTCATCCGCCGGGATTTCTTTAAGGTGGGGATTAAACTTCGGCGAACCAAGAAAAATGACATCGCTGGACTTGAGGTCATCCCAGGAAAGCGTATTGCTTCGCTTGAGCATGAGGTCATGCTTCCTTGACTGCAGGAGCCGGCAGAGGAGGAAAGCCCCAGATGCTTCGCCAACCCCGGTATAGGGATAGGCAGGAACAGCATAGTCGCTCTGCAGTTCCTTCTGCAGTCCTTTGATTTGATCGGATGCTTGAGCCTCGGGCCAATCATTAATGCGCGGATTTCTGAAAAAGCTGCGCGACATTTTGGTGAAGAGCGGGGTTCCCAGGGAAATTGTCAGCTGATGCTCACTGTTCAAGAACGGCTGCCAGATCATCTCCAACTCAGGTGTCCAATCGATTCCCAAAGCGGCTTCGATCTGCCTGGCGGTTGGAGTCTGCGATCGCCAATGGAAAGCGAGCAGCATTAGGAGGACGAATCCCGTTCCTAGAACGATGGCCGCCAGGCGCCATCGCCGCATCCGCGCATTAAGGGACTCACGCCCGGCAACGGTCAGGGTGCCGTCAGTCTGGGAATTGAAGCGCAACTCATAATGGCCCCGGGGAATTTCTAAGCGAACCGCGCTTCCTGCTCCCTCTTTGCCATAATACTCATCCAGTTTGTGCCGGAGCTTGCTCGCCAGGACCCGCACGGTGGGATCCTGTTGCGGATCATAGTCTTCTGGCTTGTGGAACGCCTCCACACCGATGGTGTATTCCTTGAGGCCATCTGCGCCGCTAAGGCACTTCTCACCCAGATACTGGAGCAACCGGCGCAAACTATCCGCATGTCGGAACGTTTCGCTTTCCAGCACCTTTCGCAGTTCCGCGTCGTGCTGAACCTGCAACTCCCTCGATTGGGACATGTTACCAGCCGCAATAACTAGTAAATTACAGGATTTCGACCTGTACCTACTTCACAGGATAGACGCAAAAATAGCAATCTGGCAACCATTAAAACTTATGTTGAGAACTTCAACGCAGAGCATCGCATCCCACGAGATCCTTCCCTGGCGGTCTCATAATCTCAAGAAAGGTGCAAGAATAATGGTATTCCCAGAGCCTTTGATCAATAAACGCGGAACGGGCTTGATGGTTTTGGCCCTGGTATTTTTGCTGGCGCTGCCGGCAATGGCACAGCTGGATCGCGCGACATTAACAGGCACCATCTCGGACCCTTCTGGTGCAGCGCTGGCGGGGGCGAAGGTCACGATCACCAATCCGGAGACGGGCTTTACACGAGATATGGTGGTTGGTGACAGAGGGAACTATACGATTCCCCAGCTGCCGGTCGGCCATTACACGGTGACGATTGAAGCCATGGGCTTCAAGACAGTCCGTTATGAGAACCTAGAATTACTGGTGGGCCTGACGAGAACGCTCGATGTCCGCCTTGAAGTTGCGTCAGTCGCGACCCAGGTGGAAGTGGTATCCGAGGTGGCTCCGCTGGACCGCAACTCGGCGGAACTGGGCTCGGTTATCCAGACCAGCCAGATCGGTTCGCTGCCCGTCAATGGGCGGCACTGGGCAAGCCTCATGCTGCTGGCGCCGGGAGCTATCAACACCGGTGCCGGAACGCAGGACTCTACCCGCTTTGTCGGCCGGGCCAACGACGACAACAACTGGACCTTCGATGGTGTGGATAATACTGCCATCAAAGATCCTACCTATGGCGCCAACGTGCGTCTGGTGGTCAGCATGGACTCGATCGCGGAGTTCAAGGTGAGTTCCTCGATGTATTCTGCCGAGTCGGGGGGAGGCGCGGGAGGCCAGGTGAGCCTGGTCTCCAAGAGCGGTTCCAATAACTTTCACGGCGGCCTTTTCGAATATTTCCGTAATGATGCTCTGGATGCCCGGACAGTTTTCGACGGCCCGAACCTGCCCCCCTTCCACCTGAACCAGTTCGGCGGAAATATCGGCGGCCCCATAGTCAAAGGCAAACTCTTTTTCTTCTTCAATTACGAGGGTTTGCGCCAACGCCAGTCATCGGTTTATACATCACAGGTCCCGAGCGCCAAGCTTCGTTCGGAAGTGATGGCTAAATCACCTGTCTTAAAGCCGGTTCTCGATGCCTATCCGTTGGGCACCGCGGCGACCAAAGACTCGTATGTCGACGACTTTTCCGGTACATTCGGGAAAAGGAGTGACGAGAATAGCTACGCCTATCGTGTTGATTGGAACATCACGGATAAAAGCACGCTCTTCTTCCGGCACAGCCTGGATCGCGGCAACAATCAGACACCCGCCGGGTTTAAGTCTGAATACCACACGGAGGACAGGAATACGCCGCAGAATTACGTGCTCCAATATCAGCGGACTTTCAGCCCCACCCTTGTGAACGAGACCAGGCTCGGGGTGAACTATCTCCCGGCCATCATCGACGAAATCGGTCCTTACCCCACCACCATTAACGTCCCCGGGCTCAGCACGATCATGGACACGAGGATTAACAAGGAAATTGGTGGAACCTATTCCTTTATCGATAACCTCAGCTGGTTCAGAGGCCGTCATAGTCTGAAGATGGGAGCTGAAGCCCGTATCATCCACATGGATAACGAGGTGGGCCCCGTCGATGGCGCCACCTATACCAGCATGTCGAATTTCATCAACAATAAAGCGGATGCGATGTCAGTCAGCCCCGGAGTGCCCATGCTCGGGGGCCGAAGAAAATTCTACTTCGCCTATTTCCAGGATGATTTCAAACTTCGTCCCAATCTGACCCTGAATCTTGGCGTCCGGTATGAGTATTACACGGTTCTGACCGAGCAGTACGACAGAATGGCGCCCTTCGATGAAATCAATGGCGTCTTTCTGCCGGCAAGCGCGGGAGCCTATGAGCCCGATTATAATAACATCGCGCCACGGTTTAGCTTTGCCTGGTCCCCTTCGGCCTTCAAGGACAAGACGGTCATCCGGGCCGGCTACGGGATGTTCTACGGTCCGGGCCAGAACGACGATATGTTCGGCCCGATTGAGAGCATCGAGGAAAGCGGCGCGCTGACATCGGCCGAAGTCCCGGGGCTGTCCTATCCGATTGCTCCTTGGATCCCCCAGATGAAATCCACGGGAAGGACCCCCCGCCATCTCAAGCGGGACCGGGCTGACGAATACTCCCAGCAGTGGGGCATCAACATTCAGCAACAGCTTCCCGCTGATTTCACCATGCAGATCGGTTATGCGGGCAACAATGCACACAAGATCCTCTCTCGATATTACATCAACCTGATTGATCCCGTTACCGGCAAGCGCCCCTGGTCGTCCTACGGCCGGATAGACAGCCGGCGAGACGACGCCAACGGGAACTTCAGCGGCCTGCAGGCTTCGCTGAGGCGGCGCCTGGCAAGCGGGCTTCAGGGAGGATTTGAGTACATGTGGTCCCACGCCATGAACGATGGGGCCGTCGGCGGCGGCGAATCCACCGCGCCGCAGAACGTGAACAACCGCTACGCTGAAAAATCCAACAGCAACTATGACATCCGGCACAACGTTTCAGCCAACTTCATGTGGGATCTGCCTTTCGGCGCCAACAAAAAACATAACCTCGGCAGCTTCGGTAATGCGGTGCTCGGAGGATGGGAACTGGGTGGGATCGTTGCCGCCCGCACGGGGCGGGTCCTGAACATTTCGGTGACCCGAAGTACTTCCGCGATGCCTGACGGCAACAACTCGAACCAGCGCCCTAACCTCGTTGCCGGGGTGCCAATCTACCCCGAAACCCAGACACTGGACAAGTGGCTGAATATAGCCGCCTATGCCGTTCCCGCGAACAAAACCTGGGGCAACCTGGGGAAAAATACTGCGTGGGGACCTGGCGTCCACCAGTGGGACATTTCTCTTCAGAAAAAGATGAAGGTCACCGAAGGACAGAATATTTCATTCCGCGCCGAGTTCTTCAATATCTGGAACCGGCCCCACTTCGCCAATCCGGCGACAAACATATCATCAACTTCTTCCTTCGGACGCATCACGGCGCCCATGAACCGGGAGATCGGCACAGGAACGGCGCGGCAGATTCAGTTCATGCTGCGTTACGCGTTCTGAACGCCGACCCTGGTTGGCGCGCGGTTAAGCCGGTGCAGCAATCCCTGGCCTGCACCGGCTTCCGCATCATGCAGCCGCCGGGGCGCTGAGAGCTCAGTGGGATGAAGGAGCTAGTCTCCCAATCACCCCTGCAACCTCTGCTCAATACTCGCTCCGGCGGGGATTTTGAAAGTGCGGCAGAAAATGGCTTCTGTCGCGCCCGGGCCGATTCATCTTCTTGAGAAGATGTCCCTGGATGTAAATTACGCATCTGGATCGGCTCCCTAGCCACCGCCGAAGGACTTTTAGAGCTGCCGGTTCTGAGGCGGGGAACGCTTCAAACAATTCTGAATCCCTGCAGTGCGCCTTCCTGGCTTTCTGCGAAGAAAAACCTTCAGGACAGCAGGGGGAGCACTAATTCCCAAGGCTCGCGACAAGGAAATAAAATGAAAAAGTATCTCTTGATCATCCTTCTTATTGTATCGACTTCCGTCTGGGCGGCCGAGAAACGCGCCAGGAACGTAATCCTGTTCATCGGCGACGCCGGTGGACTTCCGGTGCTCAATGCCGCCGCGGCATACAAGGGTAAAGCCCAATCGCTTTTCATCCAGCAGATGCCTCATATCGGACTGATGGAAACCTCGACCGCCACAACCTGGGTGTCGGACTCCGCCGCGGCCATGACGGCGATCGTAACCGGGCAAAAGACCCAAGGGGGCGTCATTTCTCAGTCACAGTCCGCGATTAAAGGGAAGCAAGATGGCGAGCCCCTTAAAACCATTCTGGAATATGCCGAGGAGCACGGCCTGTCGACCGGCGTCATCACCGATGATGATGTAACCGGAGCCACCGCGGCGGCCTGCTACTCGCACGCCAACGACAGGAAGAAAGCAGTCGACATTTTTTCGCAGCTCCTGAAACCACGATACGGAAACGGAGTCGACATCCTGATCGGTGAAGGAAAGACCGCAATGACCGAAACCCCAGCCGCGGTCTGGGGTGAAGTCGAATCCGGATTGCGCAACAAAGGGTACGTCATCGCCAAATCCCTGGATCAGTTCCAACCAACCCTGAGTCGCGCGGTCGTGCTTCTGGGGCCGGAAGATTTTGATATGAATGCCGCGGTGAAGCGCACGATCGAAATCCTGTCCCGCAATCGCAAAGGCTACTTTTTAATGGTCGAAGTCGACCTCCACACGACTCAGTTAAAGAGGGGACTGGATCGCACACTTTATATGGACCGGCTGGTCGAAGAAACGGCCAGGAGCGCCAGGAACGACACACTGATCATTTTCGCGGCGGATCATTCATTCGATACCGTGGTCAGGGGCGGCGTCAAGGGACAACCGATTCTACCCCCTGAATCGGAAGGGACGGCCAAACCGCCCACGGCCAAACCCCTCATCCGGATGGATAGCGGGCACACCGGGGAGGAAGTCCTTGTAGCTGGCACGGGCCCGGGGGCTGAGAACATCAGGGGATTCTTCCCAAACACGCAGCTGTTCCGAATCATGATGGCGGCTTATGGCTGGAAGGAAACCGGGCAATCAGAAGCCACCAAGGCCGGGAGCCAATAGCACGGCATTGCGGAGCCGGAAAAGGACCTGGTCGGACATGAAAACTCTTTCCATATGGCATGCCCAAATCAGCAACCAAGCCGGATTTGAAATCTGCATCGGAAAGGCAATATGAGCGGTGTTCTTCACTTCGATATCGTCATTTTGGGCAACTATACAAAAGACACGATCGTCTCATCCGCCGGTACTCGAATGGTCGACGGCGGCGGATTCAACTACGGCGCTCACGTCGCCTCCATGATGGGACTCAAAACCGCGGCCGTGACAAGGTTGGCGAGAGAGGATTCCCGTGTGGTGGATGCCCTGGTTCGGCTCGGCGTCGCGGTCTTTCCTGAATACACCCCTCATTCGACCTGCCTGCGCCTCTATTATCCTACTGCGAATGTTGATGAACGCATTCTGACCGTGTCGAGCACCGCAGGGTCATTTACCTCAGCCCAGGTAACACCGCTGCAAGCCGGCACTTTTCTGATCAACGCTTCAATCCGGGGTGAAGTGGGTCTTGATGTGATCGCGGAACTAAAAAAGAAGGGCGCCCTCCTCGCAGCGGATGTCCAGGGGTTTATCAGGGTCGTCGATTCCGACGGCACCCTGACATACCAACCGTGGCCGGAAAAGGAGGCATACCTCTCACAAATCGACATCCTGAAAACCGATGCGGTGGAAGCCGAAATGTTGACCGGCACCACCGACATTCGAGCCGCATCGAGAATGATTGCGGGGTGGGGCCCCAGAGAGATCGTGCTCACGCACCGTGATGGTGTCCTGGTGTTCGCCGGCGGCCAATTTCATGAGGCCCCCTTTCGTCCAAAGCAGTTGATTGGAAGGAGCGGGCGCGGAGATACCTGCATCGCTTCTTATGTAGCCAGGCGCCTCAGCGCTCCGCCGGAGGATGCCTGTATCTGGGCCGCTGCCGTGACCAGTCTCAAACTGGAGGCGGAAGGCCCCATCCATAGGAAGGCAGCTGAGGTGGAGAAGTTGATTGAGATGTCTTACAGAACCTGATTCGGATTTCGGAGCCGGAATCACCATCGGTTTCAGTTGCTGCCGGCTCGAATCCGAGTCCGCTCCTGTGGAGCCAGGTTCAATGCTGGAGGAACGGCATAATGCTGAAAACTTCCCGGGTTATGGTTTTTACGGCATTATTGGCGATCGCACTCCCGGCCTTTGGTCAGGCTCAAGGGACTGCTTCGACCGTGCCGGACAACATCCGGTTGACCTGGTCTGATAGTCCCAAGACCACTCAGACCATCGGTTGGAGAACCGATGTCACGGTAAAGTCGGGACGCGTGCAGTGTGCCGGGGAGGGCCAGGCCGTCACCGAAGTTGCGGCACCTGCGCCGGAAAAGCTGGAGACCAACATCGGAGCCATCCATCTCTTCTCCGTTACGCTTCGGCAGCTTCTTCCAGGTACCAGATACAAATACCGGGTTGGCGATGGAACTCACTGGAGCGCCTATTACAGTTTCGAAACCGAGAAAGCTGAAAACAGCAATTTCGAGTTCATCGTCTTCGGCGATTCCCACGAAAAGAAACCGGTGTACAAGGTCTGGCAGCAGACCGTCGCGCAGGCATACCGGCAGAATCCCGGCGCACGTTTCGTGATGAATGTAGGAGATTTGATCTATTCCGGGAAGGACTACGAGCAGTGGCAGGCATGGTTCTCCGCCTGCCAGGAAGTCATCGCCAACATTCCCGAAATGCCGGCGATCGGCGATCATGAACCCCGTGGCGTCACGAGCAAGGACGAGTGGCAGCGACCCGACTATTTCGTAAAGCTTTTCAAGCTCCCACCCAATGGCCCTGAAAAGTTCAAGGGAGAGGTGTACTCCTTCGACTACGGCCCGGCTCACATTGTTGTCTTAAACAGTTCGTTCCATTACGAGTTCAAAGATCCGGCGGACCGGAAAGCCATGATTGATGCCGAGACTTCGTGGCTGGATGCCGATCTGGCATCAACAAAAAAGCCATGGAAGATTGTCGTGTATCACGACGCAACCTACAATATCGCGCCGGACCGGGCCGGCACTCTGACCAAGACGCACTTTGGGCCCATCATCGACAAGCACCACGTGGACGCGGTCTTCAACGCTCACGACCACGCCATGGCGCGAAGCTACTTCATCCACGGTGGGAACTTTGTACCGGGCGGCGCCGAGGGCACCGTCTATTTCGTTTCGGGCCGAGCCGGCGACAACGCCAAGGACAGCCTGGGCCGCAAGATCTGGCATCCGTTTTTTCATGATCCACAGGCACAAAGCGGCTATCTCGTCGTCGGTGTGAGCCGGGATGTTCTGACCGTGAGAACCCGGTTGCTGGACGGCACCGTAATCGATTCTTTTAATATCAACAAAGCTAATCCTGAAAAGGGCACGCCGGCCATTCCTTTCGGTCCCTACCAAACGCCTCGCTTCGCCGCATTCGGATACCTGCTCCCCTTCGGAAAAGCTCCGGAAAGAAACAACGCGGGAGAGTGGTTCGTCGACATTAACGCGCTGGCAGCGTTTATGTCCGGGAGGTTCGACCCGGGAACGCTGGTTCTGAGTTACGACAATGATAAGCTCAAGCTCCAGTTCGGGGAGGATATGTTTCTCAACCGTTCCAGGGACATGATATCGCTCGCCGGACTTACGTCGGGAGGCTTCTACTGCAGGTACCACAAAGCCATGAACATGGTTATGGTCGAAAGATGGAGAGATTGACCAGCGGCGGGAAGTTCTGTCGGGGAAAAGGAACACCAGCTGCGAGATAGTCTCAATGGCACACCTGTATGCGTCGCGAAAAGGAGGCGATCATGGAATGTGTAAACAAGCACAGGTCCAAAGAATTAGCCCTGATTGCGGCACTCCTGCCGGTGTTAATGCTTTATGCGGGTTGTATCCAATCAAGATCCGGGCCAGCGAATCTCACGCCCATCCGCCCTCTCGTCACGACCGACCCGGTCCGGATGGATTCAGACGATCCTGCCATATGGCTGAATTCCGCAGATCCTGCCCAGAGCCTGATTGTCGGTGTGGATAAGGACCAGGACGGGTCCTTGTATGTCTTCGGTCTCGATGGGAAAACAATCCCGCAAAAGGTCGTGCGTGGCCTGAAACGTCCCAATAACGTTGATGTGGAATACCGTCTGATGCTCCAGGGGAAACCGACCGATATTGCGGTCGTCACCGAAAGGGAGGCCCACAAGCTGCGTGTGTTCCGACTCCCGGACATGGCGGCCATTGACGACGGCGGAATCGAGGTTTTTTCGGGTCAAACACAAAGGGAGCCCATGGGAATCGGGTGCTACAGGAGGCCGTCGGACAATGCTATTTTCGCGATCGTCAGCCGCAAAGAGGGTCCGGCTAACGGCTACTTATGGCAGTACCGGCTGGAAGACGACGGCAGCGGACGCGTCAAGGGAACCAAAGTAAGGGAATTCGGCATTTTCAGCGGGAAAAAGGAGATCGAAGCCGTGGCGGTCGACGATCCATCGGGATACGTGTATTTCGCCGACGAGCAATTCGGTGTGAGAAAGTATGCCGCCGATCCCGACACGCCCAATTCCAATGATCAGTTGGCCGTTTTCGCAACGACCGGCTTCACGGCAGATCATGAAGGCATATCGATTTACGAGGCGAGCGACGGAACCGGCTATATCATCGTCTCGGACCAGGCGGCGAATACCTATCACATCTTCAAGCGGGAAGGGGAGCCTGATAACGCTCATAACCATCAGTTGGTGAAAATCGTCCGCCTATCCACCCAAAAGAGTGACGGATCCGATGTTACGAATGCGTTCTTGAACAGCACCTTTCCGGCCGGGGTGTTTGTATCCATGTCCGACGATAAGACCTTTCAACTTTATTCCTGGAAAGACATTGCGGGAACCGACCTGATTATCGCACCCGACGGCCGGCGAAGCGGCCGGTGACCGGAAGCCGGGAAAAAATTGGGGACAACCACCGAATTTCCAGCGGTATCTCCGGAAATCAGCGTGAGCCGGAAGGAAAGTCAGTGATCATCCCCGATTTTTCATGGGTGATTTCGGATTGAATATGGCGGACTATGGGGCCTGACGGCTAAAATCACGATTTCCCCTGAAATTCTGACTGCCCGGATTGCCCGGCCAGGGAATAAGTTCTTGGCATAAAAATCGCCTTCGTATACCATCCTGCTTTCCGCCGAATATTATGGATTGGAGGTCCTCATGATCACCATTCGTCGTGCACTTATAAGTGTATCCGACAAATCCGGGCTCATTGACTTCGCCCGCTACCTTATAGCCAATTCTGTGGAGATCCTGTCCACCGGCGGGACTGCACGACATTTGCGGGACCACGGCATTCCCGTGACGGATGTATCGGATTATACGGGTTCGCCCGAAATCCTGGATGGCCGGGTCAAAACCCTCCACCCCCGCATCCATGCTGGACTCCTGGCCATAAGGGAAAAATCCTCACATCGGGAGCAGCTCCTTTTGCACGGCATACCCGAAATTGACATGGTCATTGTGAACCTCTATCCATTCCGGGAAACGGCGGCCCAGGAATCGAAGACCTTTGAAGAGGTGGTGGAACAGATCGACATCGGCGGCCCCAGCATGGTTCGCTCGGCGGCCAAAAACCATTCTTCTGTCGCCGTAGTTACCGACCCGTCGGATTACGGTTGGATTCTGCGTGAGCTTCAGACCCATAACTGCGGACTCAGTTCGCCGACCCTTTTCATCCTGGCACAGAAAGCATTTGCGCTGACCGCATCTTATGACGCCGCAATTGCGGCCTGGCTTTCCGAGCGAGTCTGGTCGACCGAAGGAGTTAAAAAGGCCGGATCGGAGCTGCCGGATCTTCAGGCGCTCGCCCTGAAAAAGACCGCGGATCTTCGCTACGGCGAAAATCCCCATCAGCGGGCCGCATTGTACGAACGGCTCTCAGTTCCGCGGTGCGGCGTAGCCGGTGCGCGGGTACTCAACGGAAAGGAGTTGAGCTACAACAACCTCCTCGACTCGGACGCGGCTTGGAATCTCGTCCTGGAATTCGACCGGCCGGCAGCGGCGGTCATCAAACATACCAATCCGAGCGGTGTCGCCCAGGCTGATGAATTGCACAAAGCCTATGTCCTGGCGCGCGACTGCGACCCGGTATCGGCGTTTGGCTCCGTAGTCGCGTTCAACCGGGAGGTGGACGCCGCCACCGCTGTAGAATTGAATACGACCTTTGTCGAAGTCGTGTTGGCTCCAGGCTATGCCGATGATGCCCTGTCCACGCTGCGGCAGAAGAAAAACCTTAGGGTGCTTCAGGTCGAGCGCAGCCGGGAAAACGACCTGGCGTATCGTAACATTGACGGCGGCTTTCTGGTCCAGGACCGCGACCAGTACCGAATCGGGCCGGACGACTTGAAGGTGGCTACCAAGCGCGCCCCAACACAGGAAGAAATGGAGGCGCTGCTCTTCGGGTGGCGGGTCGTGAAGCATGTCAAATCCAACGCCATTGTCTTCAGCGATGCCAACCGGACTCTCGGCATAGGCGCAGGGCAGATGAGCCGGGTTGATTCCGTCAAATGGGGGGCTCAGCGGGCTACACTCCCCCTGCAGGGCTGTGTTATGGCATCCGACGCTTTTTTCCCCTTCGCGGACGGAGTCATCGCTGCAGCAGGCTTCGGCGTCCGCGCGGTGATTCAGCCAGGCGGATCCCTGCGGGATTCCGAGGTCATCGCCGCGGCCGACGAATTGGGCCTGGCCATGGTGTTCACGGGCATTCGCCATTTCAGGCATTGAACTGGACCTGGACCTCGACTTGGACCTGGACCTGCTCTGACCATCGTTGAGCTTGAATTCAATCGTCGCTACTCGGCCCGTGCCTTGGGATCAAGTTAGTGCTTATATGGCAAAGCCCTTGGGTTCAAACCAGATCAACAAAGAGGGCTGAAAGTCCGATCCACAATGCATCGTTTTCAGGTTGTGAGACAGCCTGCTCAACCCGGACTCGGTGCGGCTTCGAACATTCAGATTTGAATGCTGTGACGCAAATCTCAATTTGGACGGGTCCGGCTGCCGCAGGTTTAAAGGTCCGCTCGATCGACTTCCCATGATGAATCAGAATCAGGTCCTGCATCAACCTGGTCCCGAACCGAAATCTGGAGAATTCGCCCCGCCGTCCTGCGAAGCGACCGGTTCCTCCAACGGAGCCGGTCTTTCCCTGGAGTGGCTGGCCCGATTCCCCCTGCTGGAGCGATTTTACAGGAGATACGAACGTCAGGTCCCGCTGATGGTGTTCGTCACCGGTTTCCTCTGGGATACCCTGACCATGACACGCGTCGACAGCACGGTGGACCATATCCTTCTGTTCGGGTACGCAACGCTCCTGGGGATAATGATCGGGGCAACCGTGCGAAGGCAAGCAGGCGGATCGAGACCCGGGTGGATCAGAAAAATCGAACCTCACTTTGTCTGGGCCATGCAGTTTGCCTTTGGAGCGCTCTTCTCGAGCTTTGTCATATTCTATTTCAAAAGCGTTTCGTGGAGCCGGACCCTGCTTTTCTTCCTCTTGTGCGTGGTGTTGCTGGTGGGGAATGAGTTCCTGCACCACAGGCTCCAAAACCAAAATCTCCTGGCAGCGTTGTACTCCTTCTGCCTTTTTTCTTATCTTGCTCTCCTTCTCCCGACGGCACTGGCGAGCGTGGCCACGAGCGTCTTTCTCATGGCCGGGGCAGCCAGCATAGCCATAACGATTGGGGTGTTCGCAGCTGCCGCGCCGGGCGGTTGGCGGGCGCGCTGGAATGGAGTCCGGGAACCGGTTGGCTGGGCAGGAGGCGTCTGTCTCATGATCGTCCTGCTTTACTTCGGGAACCTGATCCCCCCGGTTCCGCTCGCGCTGAAATCTGCAGGCATCTTCCACAAGATCACCCGCATAGACAGCAGTCACCAGGTGCTGTACGTCCAGCCCCCCTTTTACCGGTTCTGGAAAAAATCGGATGATCCCTTCTATTGGAATGAGGGCGAATCGGTTTACTGCTACTCTTCGATCTATGCACCGCGCGGGATTCACGTGCCGGTCCGCCACGTGTGGAGCTACTACAATCCAGAAAGCGGCTGGGAGGTGAAAACCCGGATCGACTTTGAGATTTCTGGGGGACGAGAAGGGGGATACCGGGGCTTTTCCTGGAAACGTACCATGTCTCCGGGCGACTGGAGGGTGGAAGTGGAAACCCACCAGGGAAGAACCCTGGGCCGCCTGGACTTCAGGGTGGCGCCCAGCCCCCAACCGCATCCGCCCCTTGTGTCCCGCATCATCCCGTAGGGTCTTCCAACCGATGAGGGCCGGCTATCCGGCTGGAGATTCGTTGCGCCGTGCTACAATTCCAGCCTTATGGAGGCCGCTGATCTATGCTCCTGGTGATTGACGTAGGAAACACCAATACGGTACTCGGCGTGTACCGCAAAGATGAATTGCTTCACTGCTGGCGCCTTGCGACCCAACGCGAACGCACCGCCGACGAATGGGGAATTCTGATTCGAACGCTGTTCCAATTGGGAGATACAGCGAACGGCACTGTAGCCGCAATCGTCATATCCTCCGTGGTGCCGCCCGCGCGCCCCGCGCTGGAGGAGATGTCGGTGAGATATTTCGGCATTCAGCCGCTCTTTATCGAAGCGACCATGAAGCTCGGGATGCCGGTGCTTTACAATCCGCCAGGCGACGTCGGCGCCGACCGGATTGTAAATGCCGTAGCGGCTTACGCCGAATTCGGCGGCCCTGTTATCGTGGTCGATTTCGGAACCGCCACTACCTTCGATGCCATATCGCAGCAGGGAGAATACATGGGGGGAGTCATCTGCCCGGGGATCGGGATTTCAGCTGAAGCCCTATTTCTCAGGGCTGCCAGGCTGCCTCGCGTCGACATCCGACCCCCGAGCAGAGTCATCGGCAACTCCACCGTGAGCAGCATGCAGTCCGGGCTTTATTGGGGCTACGCCGGGCTTGTGGACGGGATCCTCAAGCGTATGAAACAGGAGCTGGAAAATCCCCATGTCGTTTCCACCGGCGGCCTTGCGGAACTGATCTTTCCGGCATGCGAGGAGATAGATTCCGTGGAGAAGAACCTGACCCTCGAGGGGATGCGGATTCTTTACGATCGCCTGAAATGAACTATTACAACTATTTCACGGAAATCGAAGAGCATTTCGTCCGGCGCCGCGGCAAGCACATGTTCGTTTCGCCGATGGACTGGAGCCTGATTGCAGCCTGGCGGGAGTCCGGCGTGCCGCTCCATGTTGCCTTGCGCGGAATCGACATCGCCATGGATACCTGGCACTCCAAAACGAAGAGAATCTCGGACAAGCTAAGCACGTTGTTCTACTGCCATGACGCCGTTATGGCCGAGCATGCGAGGCACATGGAAGCCCACCTCGGCGAAAATCGGGACCAGGCAACCACGCAGGGCGATGGCAGCACCAGCCAGGACAGTGGCGACGCCGGGAACGATGTCGACAAAAATGCGTTGCTCGAATTCCTCAAAGCAAGAATTTCTGAAATAGAGGCCATCCGGGCGAAACATTATGTTGGCAGGGATGCTTCGGAGCTCGAGCGTGCGCTGTCGCGGATATCTGAAATCCTGAAGACCGCGGAGGAAGAGGCCAAACCGGTGCTGGAGGAGTTGGACCGCGACCTGGAAATACTGGGCACGGTACTGGTGGCAGAACTCAAAAGCCGGATCCCGGCTGAAGAGATCGACGCCTGGGAGCGGGAGGCCAGGAAGGAGCTCAAGGTGTATAAGAAGCGGCTGGATAAGGACATGTACAAAAAGATCCAGGACAATTTCATCCGGGGCAAAATCCACAGGTTTTTCAACCTCGGCGATTTCAGCTTGTTTGGTCTTTAAACGGATTTACGCATTCACCCCGAGGTTGCCGTGGATTCAGAATCATTTGAAATAAAGATAGAAAAAGTCGTTTTCGGGGGCGCTGGGCTGGGTCGTTACCAGGGGCAAGTGGTCTTCGTTCCCTTCTCCGCACCCGGAGACCGGCTGCTGGTCCGGCCGGTACAAAAGAAGAAGAATCTCATCCGGGCAGCGATCGTGGAAATCCTGGAGCCCGGAGAAGGCCGGATCGAAGCCAAATGCCGCCACTTCGGGCAGTGCGGCGGCTGCCAGTGGCAACACCTGGAATACCGAAGACAAGTTGAAGCCAAGCGGACCATTCTCGAAGAAACCCTCCATCACCGTCTTCCCGAAACGAGGCGGCTGCCCATTACCATGAAAGCATCGCCGCGAGACTATGGTTATCGCTCAAGGGCAAGGCTCCAGCTGCGCGGTTCCGGTCCCGGAGCCGTGGTCGGCTTCTACCGTTTTGAATCCCATGCGGTGGAGGATATCGATTCATGCCCGCTTCTGGCGCCGGTCCTGGATTCAGCCGTGCAATGGATCCGGCAGTCGCGTGTGTCAGGCGCAGCAAGTGAAGACGCGGCCGAGATTGAAATTGCGGGTTCGCAGGAGGAGGGGTGCTGGGAATCGACCGCGGAAGAGCCCTGCTCCAGGTCGTCAACTCCGGAATACAGCAAAGCAGATTTCCCAAGAGACAGCGAAAAGTTACTGTCACGAAAGCTGAATGACGTCTCCTATCAATTCTCCCCGGCTTCTTTTTTTCAGGCCAACGACATCATGCTGGAAGAACTGCTCCTTTCAGTCACCCGGCTGATGCCTTGCTCTCCGGAAGGAGAGGCTCTGGATCTGTACGGCGGGGTCGGTCTTTTTACCCTACCACTGGCGCGTCTCCACAAGAACGTGGTTTCAGTGGAAAGCTCCCGGCTGGCAAGCCGGCTGTGCGAAAAGAACGCCGCAGCGGCCGGCTGCCTGAACGTGCGTGCCGTTTGTTCGGATGTCGGCGGATGGATGCGAGCAGTAGGCGGCATCTCGGCGCCGGGCTACGAAACCGTCCTGCTGGATCCGCCCCGAACCGGCGCAGGTCCTGAAGTCATGAATCAACTCAGGCAATGGGCGCCGCAGACGATCCTATACGTCTCATGCGACATTCAAACGCTTTGCCGGGATCTTGCGCTGCTTCCGTCGGATGACTACAGCATCGACGTCGCGGAGGGACTGGACCTCTTTCCCCAGACGTACCACTTCGAAACCATTGTGCGATTGAGAAGGCGATAGCGGTAATACGTTGGGGCAGGGAGCGGCTATGACGGGCCGTTGGGGCGAAATCCCGTTTGTGGCTCTGACTGCCGCGCTGACTTCCGGAATCTGCCTGTCGAACTTTCTTCACCAATACCTCTTTGGGCTGGCCGCATTAGGGGCCGCCGCGCTGATGGCCGCAGCTGGCATCGCCCACCTGCGGCATCGGCAGGGCACCGCCCTTTCCCTGGCACTGGCATGCATGCTGATGAATGGAATCCTGCTCGGCGTGGCCCAGCGGGACGCCTACCCGACAACCGACCTGCGGCATTGGCTTGCAACAAGCCATCTGAATGCAGGGGAAATCCTCCAGTTTGACGGCTGCGTTTCCGGCGAAACAGACAGAGGGGACGGGGAGCTTGTCAATATAGTGGACCTGCACGCGATCCAGAGAAACGGGAAATGGCATCCCAGCACGGGTCGAGCGATCCTTCGAATGGCTATCCCGGGGGAAGCTCAGGGGGACGAAACCCTGGGACCGCTCAGGGGAGACCGGATCCGGGGTTGGGCCGCCTGGAGCGCGCCAAGAAATTTCCAGAATCCCGGATCGAGCGACTATGCCGGGTTCCTCTCCCGTCGCGGAATTTATCTCCTCGGGAAGGCTAAAAGCGCCCGCCTGGTCGAAACCATACCCGGCGACTGCCTGGGGCCCTGGGAGAGTCTGGTCGCATTGGCGAGCCGGCGAATAAAAAGAGTGTTTGCCAGTATGGAAGGTGAGACCCGCGAAATCCGGGCTGCCATCCTTACGGCGCTGGTGGCAGGCGATGGCTCGGGCCTGGGCACACAGGTACGCGAAGCTTTCCAGAATTCAGGCACCTACCACGTGCTCGTGGTCTCGGGTCTCCATGTGGCCTGGATCGCATGGGCGTTGGCCGGCAGCTTGAAACTGATGCGCGTACCTTCGGCCGCAGCCCACATGGCTGCCGCGGCCGGGATCTTTTTCTACACTGAAATCGTCGGCTTTCAGGCGAGCGTATCCCGCTCGCTGTGGATGTTTTTGCTTTACCTCGGAGGGCGCGCATTGTACCGGCAGGCAGCCCCGGCCAATATCGCCCTCGCATCGGCCTTCCTGCTCCTCAGCATGCGGCCGGACTGGATCTTTGATGCCGGATTCCAGCTGTCGTTTATTTCCGTCCTGGCAATTTGCATGACGGGCGCCCCGGCGGTCGAACTCTGGTTGAAACCCCTCTTAATCCCTCCGCAGTTCATGGGAGATGAGCAGAGATGGTTTTTCGCAACCGGGTCCTTTCACCGGCTGGGACGCCGGCTGCGAATCCTTGGGGAACTCCTGGCTGAATCTGCCGCGGACCGGTGGCATCCCTGGTGCGGCAAAGCCTTGCTTGTCGCAGGAAGGATGTTGGCCGGCGCGGCACTGGCCGGCGCGGGGATGATGGTTCTATCCCTATCCGTGCAGCTTTGGCTCGAGCCGCTGCTGGCCTTCCATTTCAACCGCCTGAGTTGGGTGGCTCCCATCGCGAACCTTGCCGTCGTGCCGCTTTCCTCACTCACTCTGGCAACGGGGCTGGGCGCATCCCTGCTGGGGACGACCAACTGGATGGGTGCAGGATGGTTGGATGTAGCGGGATGGCTGGCATCCCTGCTGTTGAAAACCGCGCAATTCATTTCGAACCTGCCAGGCGCCTGGCAGCGATGCCCCACCCCTTCCGCCGAATGGATCATTGCAGGGTTATTGCTGGCTTTCGCCTGGTCTTTCGGAGCCTGGAGGCGACCATACATACCCATGCTTTACACGGGATCGCTACTGACGATTTTGGCCTTCGGCTATTCGTCAAGGGAAATGGCGGAAAGAACATGCGAATACCTAAACGCGGGGCGACCAACCGGAATGCCAAAGAGACCTGGATTGCTCTCCATTACAATCCTGGATGTGGGAGAAGGAGATTCGCTGGTAATGCGATTTCCCGATTCCAGCGCCTGGCTGATCGATGCCGGCGGGCTGCGGCAGAGGCCTTCGCGGATGGACAGCGACCAGGCTTTCGATATCGGTGAAGCGGTCGTCAGCCGGTTCCTCTGGAATCAGTGGATCCATGGACTCGATTGCGTGGTTGTCACCCATGCCGACATCGATCATGCCGGCGGGGTTCCTGCCATTCTGCGAAACTTCCCGGTACGGGCCCTTTGGACCGGAGATTCTCCGGGCGATTCTCTGATGGCTCGCATTTGCACAGCCGCCGACACGCGGGGGGCAGAGCGAATCATCGCAGCTTCAGGCCGCAGTTTCACGATCATGGGAGCAAAGGTGAAAGTACTGAGCCCGCCCGCCGGGATTCAGGGAGCCACCACCAATGAAGGCTCCATCGTACTGCGCATCGAATACGGGCGGTTTTCGGCATTGCTGACCGGAGACCTCGAAAAGTCGGCGGAGAGGCAGCTGGCTTCATCGCCGATTCCCCTGCCGAGCCGCCTTCTCAAAGTGGCTCACCACGGCAGCCGCTGGGCCACGTCCGACCTCCTGCTTGATAGCGTGAAACCGCATTGGGCGGTAATCTCGGTGGGGAGAAACAACTCATTTGGACATCCAGCGCCGGAAGTCGTGGACAGGATTCTGAGGCATGGAGCAGTGCCTGTTCTGACACAGGATCAGGGAGCCATAACCCTGACGACGGACGGCCGTGGGTACAGCCTTGAATCCTACCGATGTGGGCTGATCGAAACAGGCGAATTCCAATGACATTCAAGAAGGGATCGTCCGTGATGAATCCCCGACGTGGATTGCCTGGACCCCCATCATCATGAAGAGCGGTGACGCATCTCTTAATTTGGATATTCGCAGCAACTCAGGCGTGGAGCGCAACGGCAGCCTTCATTTTGAGGAAGCGGGGATGGTCCCGCAAAAAATCGAGGCGGGGATCCACGGACAGATAAATCATGTAGCTCGATCGCTCTTCGAATGCCATCTCGAGCCAGTCGAGCACGGCATCCGTCTTCCCCAGGCCGGCATAGATCAGCGCCTGAGACTCCGGCGAAACGTACCTCTGCCCGGCCATTCGATTCAATTCCTCCAAAACCTGCAAAGCCTCTTCATGCCTCCCGGATTCCGCAAGGGCATGTCCCTGGCCGGCTAGAATGGCAGGTGTGGGATCGAGCCGCTTAGCCGTCTCAAACTCCGAATAGGCCTGGGTGCTTTTTCCCTGCTTCATGAGAACCTGTCCCAACAGCCAGTGGGCAGTAGGGAAAGACGCCTCCATTTCAAGCGTCTTCTGCAGCTGCTCGGCAGCTTCCGTGTAGCGCCTTTGGTAAAACATGATCCAGCCCTGCGTGGCATTGATCATCAGGGAGAGAGGGTCAAGTTGGAGTGCTATCTTCACCTCGTGCAGGGCATCATCAAATCGCCCTGCCGCGGTCAACAAGATCGGATACCAGTGATGCAAAGTGGCATATCCCGGTCTCAGCGAGATTGCTTTTCGGAAGCTCTCCTCCGAACCCTTCCAATCCCAGTCGTAAAGCAGCTGCACGAGGGCCAGCGAAGTGTACGCCTCGGCCAGGCTGCCGTCGATCTCAAGGGCTCGAGTGGCGGCGGCTTTTGCCGCAGGCATAGCTATGCGCGCCGGGCGCAAACCATAGGAAAACCAGGCTTGCAGCACCAAGGCCTCCGCGAGTCCGATGTAGGCCTGGGCATAGGACGGATCCACAGCAATGGCTTGCTGGCAGTACTCCGCTCCCTTCTGCAGGCCTTCCCCAGTCCGTTTATTCCAGTGGTATCGACCCTTGAGGTAGAGTTGGTAAGCCTCCGTATTTTCCGTGGAGCGACGCGCAAGCTTCTTCTTCTCCTCGCCGCTCAGCTTTACGCGCAGATTCTCGAAGATTTCCTGCGAGATTTCTTCTTCGATCTGGAAAATGTCGGAGAACTGCCTCCGATACTGCCCCCCCCAGATCTGGGAGCCGTCGGAGATATCCACCAGTTCGGCCTTCACGACGATTTTGTCGCCGAGCGGCAACACCCTTCCCGTCAGGACCGACCGGACATTGAGATCGTGCCCGATCTGCATGGGATCGATCGGCTTCCCTTTGAATCTGAACACCGTGCTGCGCGCCATGACACGCAATTTGGGCAGCCGGGATATGCTGTTGATCAGGGTTTCGGTAATCCCGTCGCTGAGGTAATCGGTGTTCGGATCGGCGCCTCCGTTTTCGAGGGGAAGGATGGCAATGGAATCCACCGCAGCCTTCGACTTTTTCCGACGCAAAATGCCTGTGACCGAGACGCTGCCGGTGCCGGCTTCGGCCGGACCGGCGGCTGATTGAACAGCAATGGCCGACGAAGCAGGCGCCCGAAATGCCGCGCCTGTTTCCTGAGCCAGGGCAAGATGTTTTGACAGACTGTTCAGGTCCGCCATTAAATCCTGAGCCCGAGGGTAACGTTCCAGGGGATTCTTGGCGAGGGCTCTGGTCAGAATGCGCTGAAATTCCGGATTGCTGTTGGAAGCAAAGCTATTCAGCGGCTGAGGCGCCTGGAGCAAAATGGCAGCGATGGTATCGCTATTGGTGCCTCCCTGGAAAGGCAGGCGGCCGGTTGCCATTTCATACAGCACCACTCCCAGGCTGAAGAGATCCGTACGGTGGTCGACTTCGAGGCCCCGCGCCTGTTCCGGCGACATGTATTTGACTGTCCCCATCACCATTCCCGGGCTGGTTAACGATCCGGCAACGGTGGCATCCTCTGATGCGGAACTCGATTTCAAAGCAGGCTTGGCGAGACCGAAATCCAGGATTTTGACATACCCATCCGCCCGCAACATTATGTTTTCGGGCTTGATATCGCGGTGCACAATGCCGGCATCATGGGCGGCAGAGAGCGCTGCGGCCAACTGCATTCCGATCTCCAGGATGCGCGGCAGATCTAGCCGGGACCGGTCCATCAACTGGCGCAGGGTTTCCCCTTCGATATACTCCGTGGCGATAAAATGCCCCGCCTCGCCAGAACCGATTTCGTAAATCGTCAGAATGTTGGGGTGATTGAGCGCTGATATGGCGCGGGCTTCCTGCTTGAAGCGGGCAAGATATTCCGCGTCACCGCTCAATTGCGCCGGAAGCAACTTGAGCGCGGCTTTTCTGGACAGGCGTGTATCCTCGGCCAGGTAAACGACCCCCATGCCTCCGGCACCCAGTTTGCTCAGGACTTTATAGTGACCACCCAATTCCTGGCCGATCAGATCCATCGGTCATCCTCCAGCGAGCCAATCCTCCGGCCCAAACTAGGCAGAATGGTATCAATGACGGGCCGACACCGCATCTTAAATTTTACGACCGTCTGGTTTTGTCCATCAGGTAGAATCGTGGAGGACGTGAATCAACCGATGCCGGTTTTCACATATAGACAGGAGGAATTCATGAACAGGTGGTCAGGTGCAGTTCGGACTCGGATATGGCTCTCACTTCTCATTTTCGGGCTTCTCGTTGCGACTGGAATTGGGCAGGAGAAGAAGCTCAACATCATCGCCTTCGGAGCTCATCCCGACGACTGTGACATGATGGCCGGCGGCACCGCGGCCAAATGGGCCGCCCAGGGACACAAGGTCAAGTTTGTCTCCGTCACCAACGGCGATGCCGGACATCAGAGCGAAGGAGGCGGGGCGCTGGCCATGCGGCGAAGGGCGGAGGCAGCTGAGGCCGGGAAGCGAATTGGCATTGAGTACATAACCCTCGACAATCACGACGGCGAGCTTATGCCCACCCTTCAGGTGCGGGAGCAGATTATCCGTCAAATGAGAACCTGGAATGCCGATATCGTCCTCGGGCCGCGCCCGAACGACTACCACCCGGACCACCGTTATACCGGCATTTTATTGCAGGATGCAGCGTATATGGTAACGGTGCCCAACGTTTGCCCTGATACTCCCTCGCTCCGGAAAAACCCGATATTCATGTACTTTCAGGATGATTTCAAGAAACCCTATCCGTTCAATCCGGACGTGGCGATATCCATTGATGACGTAGCAGACAAAAAGCTCAGCATGCTCGATGCCCACGTATCTCAGTTTTACGAGTGGCTCGCATGGCACGCCGGCGCCCTGAACCAGGTCCCGAAAGACGCCGCCGCAAGAAAGGAATGGCTGTCGAAGCAGGTCGCGAATTCCCCGGTGGAGTCGGTTCGGAGGTCGTTGATCAAGTGGTACGGGGCCGAGAAGGGGAAGCAGATTCGTTTTGCGGAGGCCTTTGAAATCTGCGAGTACGGCAGCCGTCCGACAGCCGAGGAACTGCGCAAACTGTTCCCGTTCTAGCTATGCGGGGATATTCTTGCAGGTGAATCAGGGGCACGCGGTCGCGTGCCCCTGTGCCGGTGAATCCGAATCCCGTGATTTACTCGACCTTGTAGCTGATGACCGCTTTCATATACTGGGCGCGTTCAAAGGCGGTCGGGTCGGAACTGTTCTTCTGGCTTACGCTGCCCTGCAACTGCTGGATCGATTCGTAATCGTGCTCCGTCAGCCAGTCGCACATCTCGTTCTCGATCTTCTTCATGTAATCGATCCCGTTGCGCAAGAGCGCCGAGCAGAGCATCGCAACATCCGCCCCCGCCATAAGGACCTTGAGCACATCCGATGCACTGTGGACACCGCTCGTCGCCGCAAGATTCGCCTTGATGCGTCCATAAAGAATGGCGATCCAGCGCATGGGCAATCTCAGGGCCTGTGGCGTGCTGAGCAGGACGTTGGTCTTCACGTCCAGGGTTTCAAGGTCCATGTCGGGTTGGTAAAAACGGTTGAACAGAACCAGGGCGCCGGCTCCTGCCTGGTCAAGCCGCTTGGCCATGTTGGCCAAATTGCTGAAAAAGGGGCTCAGTTTGACTGCGACGGGGATGCTTATTACGGACCGGACCGCCTTCAGGATATCGATGTAGGTCTGCTCGATTTCCATCGAGGTGATGTCGGCCTCGGTCGGAATGTAATAAATGTTCAGCTCCAACGCGTCCGCGCCGGCCTGCTGGATCTTCTTGGCATGGTCGACCCACCCGCCGATCGACATGCCATTGAGGCTGGCGATGATAGGGATCTTCACCGCTTCTTTCGCCTTCCGGATATGTTCGAGATATTCCTGGGGTCCCATACGGAATTCGCTGGGTTCGGGCAGGTAAGTCAGCGCCTCGGCAAAGCTCTCGGTGCCATACATCAGGTGATGATGAAGGGACTCCTGCTCACGGGATAATTGCTCTTCAAACAGTGAATAAAGCACAACGGCACCCGCGCCGGCGTCTTCCATGCGTTTGATGTTGGCGAGGTCGTCGGATAGCGGCGAGGCGGATGGAACCAGGGGAGAACGAAGCGTCATCCCCAGGTATCGAGTGGTCAAATCCATGATGTGTCTCCCTTTCAAAGCCCTGAAAGATCAAGGCCCCTTGTTTCAATTCAGCCTGCTTTATGAGTTAGAAGATAAACAACGTATTCCAAACACCCCGGAGCAGGTTTCAGGGGCGCGAAAATGCCAGTGACCCGCATCAACGATAACCACCTTGGGCCAATCTTTCAAGCGAGGAAATTACCCAGGGTGCAATTGGCGCCAGGCGCTTTTTAACAACGTGTATCAGAACATTTTAAGGATCACAAAATCAGTTCGGCCCGGATCACACCTGCTTCCGTATAATATTTTCGTGCAAAGCCCATCTTTTCACAGAGCCTCAGCATGTCGTGATTCTCGGGAAGGATGTCCGCGACGATTCTGGAAAGCTTTTCCCGTCTCCCGATTTCGATGAGACGGCGGAGCAGCTCTTTCCCGAGCCCGCGATGGTGCCAAAGGTCGCTCACGACGATGGCGAATTCCCCATCCTTGCTGCCGTGGAGTCTCACCAGACGCCCCACCGCGAGAATCACGTGTTCGGCGGAAATGGGATCGAAATAATCGGCCACCAAAGCGATTTCGCGCGAATAGTCGATGAAGCACATGCGTGTCAACCGTTCGTGCGATACGCGGACGTTTAGCCGCATCGGGTGGAAATACCGGAAATAAACGCTGCGTTCCGAAAGCGTCTCGTGGAACCTGGCCATCATCGGCTCATCTTCGGGCCGGATGGGCCGGATCTGGATTGGCGTGCCGTCGTTCATCGTCCAAGGAGAAACATAGTGCGACGGGTAGGGTCGGATCGCAGGGCGGGGGATGTCGGCGAGATCGACGCCGCTTTCATAAACCACCACCCTGGCGTCAAGCGCCAGGAGCCCGTTGCTTGAGGCCAGCAGTGGGTTGATGTCGAGCTCCCGGATCCAGCGCTGCTCCACGACCAGGCGGCTGAAACTGACCAGGAGCTGTTCCAGCCCGCCAATATCGACCGGCTCTCGCCCACGAACTCCATTCAGGGCGGAAAACACCCGCGTCTGCTCCATCATGCGTCGCGCCAGGGTGGTATTGAGAGGGGGCAGGCCCAGGGATCGGTCCTGGTAGACTTCAACCAGCCGGCCGCCGGAGCCGAAAAGCAGTACGGGTCCGAGCTGAGCATCGGTGATGCTGCCGATGATCAACTCGTAGCCGTCCTGCTGAATCATGGGTTGCACGGTCACTCCCAGGAAATGGCCGACCCCGGCTTTGGAGGTCACCGCGGTCTTGATGTCCCGGTAGGCTTTGCGCACGGCGGAGGCGTTGCACAGATTCAGCCGGACGCCGCCGACATCACTTTTGTGGGTAATGCTTTCCGAGAAGAGTTTGAGCACCGCCGGGTATCCAATGGCTGCCGCAGCGGCCACCGCCTCGGCCTCGGTCCGCGCGACCCGGGTTTCAACCGTGGGAATGCCGTAGGCAGCCAGCACTTCCTTCGACTCCACCTCATTCAGCAGGATGCGCCCGTCCTGGCGCGCATGCTGAATAATCTCCTCGGCACGGGTGCGGCTGGTAACCGTTTCTTCCGATTCCGCCGCCGGCATCGGGGTTTCATAAAGTCCGCGAAGCACGTAGCTGTAACGCCACATGTAGGCAAAGGCGCGTGTCGCCGTGTCGGGGTAAGGGAAGGTGGGGATGTTCGCCCGGTTGAGTATGCTCTCGCCGGCGGCCACGTCCGCTCCTCCCATCCAGCTGGCCAGAATCGGTTTGCCTTCAATCCTCGAGAACGGGCGCAGCTGTTCCGCAGTCCGCGTCGGATCGGTAATTGCCTGCGGAGTGAGAATCACCAGAAGCCCGTCGCTTTCCGGATCCTTGGCCAGGATTTCAACGGCCTTGGAGTATCGGTCCGGAGTGGCGTCGCTCAGGATATCCACCGGGTTATTGTGGCTCCAGTGCGGAGGCAGGAGTTCGTCTAATTTTTCCTTGGTATCGTTCGAAAGCTCAGACAGCTCGCCTCCGGCGGTTATCAGGGCGTCGGTGGCCAGCACCCCGGGCCCGCCCGCGTTGGTAAGAATCGTGAGTCTCGGTCCGCGCGGCCGTGGCTGCCGCGCCAGCACTTCCGCCATGTAGAAAAGGTCGGAGATATTCTGCACCCGCAGGACTCCGCTTCTCCGGAATGCCGCGTCGAGAATTTCATCGCTGCCGGTCAGGGCGCCGGTATGGGAAGCGGCGGCTTTGGCCGCTGCGTCCGTCCTCCCCGCTTTGATCACGATGATCGGCTTGGTCAGCGCCACTTCGCGGGCGGCCGAGAGAAACGAACGGGCGTCGCCGATCGATTCCATGTAGATGACAATGGCGCGGGTGCGAGGGTCGTCACCCAGGTAGTCGATCATGTCTCCCCAGCCGATATCGACCATGGATCCGACGGAGATAAAACTGCTGAAACCCACCATCTCCCTCAAGCTCCAGTCCAGGATCGCAGTGCAAAGAGCGCCGCTCTGGCTGATGAAACCCACGGTGCCGGGCCTGGCCATTCCTCCCGCGAAAGTGGCGTTCATACCGGTAATCGGGCTCATGACGCCGAGGCAATTGGGTCCGATGACACGCACGGAGCCGCGCCTGGCCGCGGTCATGATCTGTTGTTCGAACCGTTCTCCCTCCGGGCCGGTTTCCCTGAAACCGGCAGAAATGATGATCGCCCCTTTGACGCCCGTAACGGCGCACTCCTCGAGTATCGCAGGGACCGTCGGGGCCGGCGTGACAATCACGGCCAAATCGACCGGCTCCGGCAGTGCGGACAGGGAGGGGTAAGATTTGATTCCCAGGCAATTGGGCCGTTTGGGGTTGACGGGAAATACCGTTCCGCCAAAGGGACTGCTGATCAGGTTCCAGAGAACGGTCCGGCCGGCACTGCCCGGGGCTTCGGATGCTCCGACCACCGCCACGCTCCGGGGAGAAAAAAACACCGACAGCGGCTGGTTCCTGCGGCGGAGGTGACTGCTGGTATCATCAATGCCGCTCGCCGAGGGCTTTCCTGATGAAAACTTCAAATCGCTTTCCTTCATGACCCGCCTATCATTCCTGCATTCGTTCATCCGCCGATGCTTCGGTTTTTTCGCCGGTGATTTCCTCGAATCTCGCGATTATGGAACGTACACATGCCACCATTTCGGGCAAACCCTGCGCCACAGCCGGGGATAAACGCTCGTCCAGTTCAAACGAACACGCTCCAATGGAGACGAGATATGCACGCGGCACCGAACCATAAAGCGTGCCGGCCCACACCATAAGCGCTTCGGGTGTGAGGCCATGGGTGAACGGGTCACCGGGCGTTCGCGATGGGCGAATCTCGCGGCTGCGCACCTCCCCTGGAGGATCACTGGCGCATGCGTCCAGGAAAATCACCAGCGAAGTCCGGCTGATTTTTTCCGCAAGTTCAGGCATCAGCTGGTGGCAGGCCGCAACTTCCACCCCGCTTCCCGGCTTTTCCTCCTCCAATAGTCGTGCCGCCGCCGGACCGGCGCCATCATCCCCGCGCAAGGGATTGCCATAGCCCAGGACAAGAACATTCATATTGCCACTACGCCTCACCGCCTGGAATCATGCGGGTCCGGGCTTCACAAGGTCTCTCAGAACTGACCAGACCGCAGCTGTTGAATTCAATCGCCGCTACGCGGCCCGTGCCCTGGGATCAAGTTAGCGCTTATGGGGCAAAGCCCTTGGGTTCAAACCAGATCAACAGAAAGGGCTGAAAGTCCGATCCATAATGCATCGTTTTCAGGTACTGTATTGCCTAATTCCGCCGATGCGGCGTCAGGAACCACATGGGGAATTGGGGAGATCGTCCTTCAATCACGCTGCAGGGCATCGAGCAACTCGCCGTTCTGAGCATAGAGTTCGACCCGCAGGGGCATTTTGCCGGCGGCGTGGGTTCCGCAGCTCAAACATGGGTCGAAGGCTCGGATTACGGCCTCAACCCGGTTCAGCATCCCTTCTTTGAGGCTGGCCCCATCGACAAAATGGCGGGCGACCTGAAGAACTCCGCGGTTCATCGCCAGGTTGTTATGGCCGGTCGCGATGATGAGGTTCGCCCACCGCATCAATCCCTCTTCGTCGATTTTGTAGTGGTGGATCAGCGTTCCACGCGGCGCCTCCGCGATCCCGACCCCCTCGAAACAATTGGGCCGGGCAAATGCGCGGACGTGCTTGCTGAGGATTTCGGGATCTCCCATCAGCTGCTCCATCCGCTCCAGGCAGTACAGGATTTCGATCAGGCGGGCATAATGATAATAGAAACTGCTTAGCACGGCGCCCCGCTGCATTTCCTGCAGCTCTGCCCGCTCCTGGTCCGCAAGCGGAGTACCGCAGTGGGTGGAGACGTTGAGCCGTGCAAGGGCGCCTACCCGGTAAATGCCGGCAGGGTAGCCGGCCGGCCGGTAGTAGGGAAATTTGAGATAGGACCAGGGTTCAACCGCCTCGCCGATATAGTCGGCGTACCGATCGGGTTCAATCTGGTCGGCCACAATCTTGCCCGTGGCGTCAACGATCCGGAGTTTCCCCTGGTAAAAGGTCAACCCGCCGTCCGGCTTGACAAGGCCCATGAAAAGAGTGGGGAAATTGGCGAAGCATTGGATTTCTTCGCGGTGGTTCACGAGCGATTTCTTGAACCAGTCGAGCGTCCGCAGGATAATGCCCCGGGCTTCGGGAAGGTGTTCCATCAATTTATCGCGCTTCGCTTCGGTCAGCGGCTCACTCACTCCGCCAGGGACAATCCACGACGGGTGAATTCTCCGGCCGCCGAGAAGCTCGATGATCCGCTGGCCGAACTGCCGCAGCCGGATACCGTCGCGCGCGATCTCGGGATAATCCTGCATGACACCGAATATGTTGCGCCTTGCGGGATCGCTGTCCATCCCCATAAGGAAGTCGGGCGAAGAAAGGTGGAAAAAATTGAGGGCATGCGACTGGGTGATCTGCGCCAGGTTCAGGATGCGCCGCATCTTATCGGCCGCGGGTGGGATCCGGACCGCGAGGAGCGCATCGCAGGCCTTGGACGAAGCCACCAGGTGGCTGGTGGGGCAGATGCCGCAGATCCGCGCCGTCAGCGCAGGCATTTCATAAAAAGGGCGGCCTTCGCACAGCTTCTCGAAGCCGCGAACCTGCGTCACCTGAAACCGCGCGTCCGTGACGGATCCGTGCTCATCCAGATGAATAGTGATCCGTCCATGACCTTCCGCGCGGGTCACCGGGTCGATCACGATCTGTCGGGTCATGATATTCCTTCCTAACCGAACTTCAGCCGGGCGCTCAAGTCGGGCTTGCGTCCTTCAAGCAGCTCGCTCAGGACATAGTGAATAAAGTCTGCCGAAGGTGGGCACCCCGGTATGAAGACGTCCACTTCGACGATTTCATGCAATGGGCGAGCCTGCGGCAATAGAGCCGGAAGGTCGAGGTGCGGCGTCTGTGGCTGATGGGTCGCCGTCTCCACGTAGGCTCGATTCAGAACGGCCTCCACACCAAAGGGATTGCGCATCGCGGAAACATTTCCGGTCACCGCGCAGTCGCCGAGAGCAACGAGGCAGCGGGTGCGCTGCCTGATCTTTCGTATCTTTTTGAGGTCTTCCTCGTTCCCCACCGCTCCCTCGACCAGGGTCACGTCCACCCCTTCGGGAAATTCCTTGATATCGACGTAGGGGCTGCAGACCACTTCGATTTTGGCGGCCAACTCAATCAGGCGCTCGTCAATGTCCAGGATCGACATATGACACCCGGAACATCCGTCCAGCCAGGCAGTTGCCAGTTTTATCTTGCTCATCTTCGTCTATCCCGCATCAAGGTCAAATAGGGAAGGAACCGGCGCTGCTTCGACATTTCGGCAACGGACTTCCCTTTTTCAAACAAAGCGCCGGTCGGGCAGACCTGGACGCACTTACCGCAGCCGGTGCATGTTTCCGCCTGTCCCCACGGCTGGCTCAAATCGCTGATCACGCGCGCGTCGATGCCCCGCCCCAGGATGTCCCAGGTGTGCGCCCCTTCAATCTCGTCGCAGATCCTCACACAGCGGGTGCACAGGATACAGCGGTTGTGGTCGGCGACAAACCTCTCGTGAGAGGCGTCCACGGTCAGGCCGGGATAGCGGTAGGGAAAATTCACATGGTCCATCTCCAGCTTCTGCGCACAGTCCTGCAGATCGCAGTGACCATTGGAGACGCAGACCGAACAAACATGGTTTCGTTCGGAAAAGATCAGTTCCAGAATCTTGCGCCGGTACTTCTTCAGGCGCGCCGAATCCGTGCTGACTTCCATCCCCTCTTCGACCAGAACGACGCAGGCGGGGGACAGGCGATTGCTCCCTTTGATTTCAACCAGGCAGAGGCGGCAGGCTCCCACATTCGACAGCCCTTCCAGGTGGCAAAGCGTGGGGATGAAAATTCCGTTTTCACGCGCCACCTCAAGAATGGTCTGATCCTCGCGGGCGCCGACATCGATTCCGTTGATCTTGAGGGTTTTAACCTTGATGACTGGGCTCACGATGACACCTCCGCGGCAGAGCCGGTCCGGCAGACGCCGGCGGCACATGTCTTGTTATCAATATGCGCCGCATATTCATGGGCAAAATAGCGGAGGGTGCTTTCGACCGGATTGGGCGCCGTTTGCCCCAACCCGCACAGGCTGGTGGAACGTACCAGATCACAAAGCTCTTTCAACACCTCCAGGTCGCCCGGCTCCGCTTTCCCTGACGTGATGCGCTCGAGCAGGTCGAGCAAGTGGGTTGTGCCGACACGACAGGGAACGCATTTGCCGCAGGATTCGGATTTGCAGAACTCCATGAAGTACTTGGCCACGTCGACCATGCACGACCGCTCGTCCATTACGATCATCCCGCCCGATCCCATGATGGAACCGATGGCGGCGAGAGATTCGTAATCGACCGAAGTGTCGAGGCATTCCGCGGGGATGCAGCCGCCGGAAGGCCCGCCGGTTTGAACGGCCTTGAATTTGCCCCCGTCCGGGATGCCGCCGCCAATTTCGAAAATGATTTCACGGAGGCTGATGCCCATCGGCACCTCGATCAGCCCGGTGTTGTGCACGCGCCCCGCCAGAGCAAAAACTTTCGTTCCTTTGCTCTTCTCTGTCCCGATGCGCGCAAACCAGTCCGCTCCGTTGCGCAGGATGGTCGGAACGTTGGCGAATGTTTCAACATTGTTGATCAGGGTGGGGCAGCCCCACAGCCCTTCCTGCGCAGGGTAAGGCGGACGCGGCCGGGGAGTGCCGCGCTTCCCCTCGACCGAAGCAATCAGCGCGGTCTCTTCCCCGCACACGAAGGCCCCGGCACCGAGGCGGATGTCAACATGGAAATTGAACGGCGTGCCGCAAACCCGGTTGCCGAGCAGCCCGAGCTTTTCGGCCTGTTTCACGGCGGTCTTGAGATGCTTCACTGCCAGAGGGTATTCAGCCCTCACATACACGTAGCCCTGATTTGCCCCGACGGCATAAGCCGCGATCGCCATTCCTTCCAGGACACGGTGAGGATCGCTTTCCAGCACACTCCGGTCCATGAACGCCCCCGGATCCCCCTCATCCGCGTTGCAGATCACATATTTCTTTTCTCCCACAGCCTTGGCGACGGTAGTCCACTTGGTGCCGGTGGGATAGCCGCCTCCGCCCCTGCCGCGCAGCCCGCTGCGCATCATCTGCTCCAGAATCTCTTGCGGAGTCATGGCGGTGAGAGCTTCCAGCATCGCCGAGTAGCCGTCGGCTGCGATGTAGTCTTCGATTTTCTCGGGGTCGATCCGCCCCGAGTTCTCCAAGACGATTTTCTGTTGCCTTTGGAAAAACGGCAGGTCGCCGGGACACTCGAGTCTCGGAACGGCTTTCCCCTCCAGGGCGGCGGCTACGACGTCGGGTGCATCCTCCGGGGTCACGGCACGGTTCATCGGGCCATCAGGCTCCACTACAACCAGCGGACCGGCCGAGCACAGGCCCATGCAGCCGACACCTTTGACCTGGCAGCAATCCTCGAGGCCGCGCTGCTTGACCTCCTGGTTCAAGGCCTCCAGCACACGTCCGGCTCCTGCAGAGGCGCATCCCGCGGCTTTGCACACATGCAGCCGGTGTTTGTATTTCTGCTGGCGTTCCTGCTCCTCAGCAGCCATCTCCTTGAGTTCTTCAGGCATCATGTTGCGTGTACCTCCGGATTCTGGCAGTCATATCCGACGGAGAAAGATGCCCCGCCAACTCGTTGTCGAAAACCGCCGCCGGGGCCAGGCTGCAAGACCCGACACAGCGCGCGGTCAGGAGCGAAACGCTGCCATCCGGCGTGGTTTCTCCCGGCTTGATTTTCAGGTCTTTCTCCAACTCCCCGAGAAGCAGCGGCGCGCCCTTGATGTAACAGGCCGTCCCCATGCAAACCACACAGGTGTGCCGGCCCTGGGGCTTCATCGTGAAGAAGTGATAGAAAGTTGCCACCCCGTAGACCCTGCTTCGTGCCACCTGCAGCGCCGCGGCCACAAAGCGCAGCGATTCGGTGTCCAGATAGCCGAAGCATTCCTGAACGGTGTGAAGAGTTTCGATGAGCGCGTCGGCTGCATAGCCGTGCCGCCGCATCGTAGCTTCCACGATCTTCCAACGCTTGTCATCCGTTGGTGGTTTTGGCTTTGCAGCCGCCGTCGCCATCTTTCCCTCCCGGTAAAACGGTCCGCGATAAAGACAAATAGGGACGCAATCGGAGATCCATCAGTCAAAATAATGGTTGGCATGTGTGATGTCAATTCTTCTAATGATATCAAGGGTTTCGGGGACAGGCGCCCGGCATCAAACCGGTGTGGAAATGGGCATGAAAAGCCGGTTGCGTGAAATTCCCCAAAAATGGGTCTTTTGAAGCGATACGCCTGGCCTTTCCTATCGGCATTTTTCCCTCGCGGATTGAAGTTCAAGTCCCGGCAGAACGGTCGAACCCGCCGGCATTTCCGCTTCATGGGCCGGGCATTGAAATCCCCGATGTACCTTCCGTTTCCGGTGTTATACTCGCGGCGGAATTCAATAACCTTTACTAATGGGGGAAGAATATGCGAGTTGGATTGTTGACCGTTCTTTTCGCGCGAGACAACCTGGATCAGGTAATCGAACGAGTGAAAAAGCTGGGCATTGCCGATCTGGAAATCGGCACCGGCAATTACCCGGGAGACGCTCACTGCAAGCTCGAGTACCTCAAGGACACCCTGAAGCGGACCGAGTTCGTCAAAAAGCTTCAGGACAACGGCATGAGAATTTCGGCGCTTGCCTGCCACGGCAATCCGATCCACCCCAACAAGGATCTGGCGCGCATCAACGACGAGGTCAGCCGGAAAACGGTTCAGCTTGCGGCCAAATTGGGTGTGCCCAAAGTCATCGAATTCTCGGGATGCCCTGGCGATTCAGAAACCGCAACCTATCCCAATTGGGTCACCTGCCCCTGGCCGGATGAATACCTCGATCTCCTGGCGTGGCAATGGAATAAGAAGGTCATCCCGTACTGGACGCGCCGCAATAAGCACGCTGATGACAACGGCATCAACATCGCCCTGGAAATGCATCCTGGCTTCGTCGTCTATTCACCTGAAACGATGATGAAACTCCGGGCTGCCGCAGGCAAAAGGATCGGCGCTAACCTCGACCCGTCGCACTTCTTCTGGCAGGGGATCGATCCGATTCAAGCCGTGCGATATCTCGGAGAAGCCATCTTCCACATTCACGCCAAGGATACGAAGATCTATCCCGTCAATACGGCCATCGCGGGTGTGCTGGATGTCAAGCCTTACAGCGACGAGATCAACCGGTCCTGGCTCTTCCGGACCGTGGGATTCGGCCACGGAGCGGAATGGTGGACCGACTTTGTCTCGACGCTGCAGATGGCCGGATACAACGACGTCCTCTCGATCGAGCATGAAGACAGCCTGATGGCCGTGGAGGAAGGGCTCGGCAAAGCGGTGGCGTTCCTGAACTCCGTGATCATCCGTGAAAAGCTGGGCGAAATGTGGTGGGCTAAAGCCTAGGCCGCACCTTTTGCAGCCGCAAAGACCACGAAGACCGTAAAATATTGATTTAAAATTATTTGCGGTCTTCGCGTTCTTCGTGGTTCACAATAACAGTGCAGCCGGGCTCTCGACGTGGTCAAGGTTCGTAGCCTTCCGGGACGATCCAGAAACTCTCCGTCCATGCGCCTCCTGCCGGAACATGTTGCAGCCCCTTGTACAATCCTGCATGCGCGAGGTTGAAGGCGTTTGTGGTTCCCGCCATCGGCTCAATACAGATGAAGTCCCTTCCCGGCGGGGCGAACACGACCGCCACATCGAATTTGGGTCCGAGGATTACTTTGATTTTCTGGACCTTCCCCTGCACCCAGAATTCCGATCGTCCCGCCGCATCGCGCACTAGACTGGTGAATCCGTCATCCAGCTTATATCCGGCCAGGGGCTGCTGATCGGAGAGGTTCGCCGCGCTTCGCTCTCCGGTAGGCAGAAGCTGCTCGGAGACCAGGATTCTTTCTTTCGCCGCGACATGCACTCGCCATTCATCCCTCGGTGAGTCCTGCACCTGGTAGTAGGTGTGGTAGCCCAACGAAAGAGGCATCGGTTCCGCGCTCAGGTTCTCGATCCGGGTTTCCACTTCCAGGGATCCGCCCTTCAGCCTGTAGGTCATCTCGATAGCGTGGGCAAAGGGAAACTGGGCCATCCAGTCGGGGCGGCGCCAGAACTCGAGACGGGAAGTGACGGCTGCAGAATCATTTCCTCCGGCCAGTCGAATGACTTTCCATTCGGCAGCATAGACAAGCAGTCCGTGAATCGGCTTATGGTTTCCATCATAGCGGAAGTTTTTGAGTTCAGGATTCAGAATAAACTTCCGGTTGCCGGCAAAATAGGCGTCGCCATCCAGGCGGTTCGCCCACGGAGCCAGCAGCGGGTTTCCCAATTGGACCGGCTTCTCCGCCAATTCCTTCAAGGTTTTGTAGGGAGACCAGAAGATCGCCTTCCCGTTCACACGCATCTCATAGGCATTATTGCCGATCGATGGAACGATGAAGACCTCGGTTTTCCTGGATTCATCGGACAGCCGGACGACCTCGATACCGTCGACCGTAGTCTTTACAGCTGAATAATTTGGGGCGGCAATTGCGATGTTTGTCATAATCAATAGGCAGCCAATGAAATTCATGATTGTTTCCTCGTCACGCGAGAAAGGCCAGGTGGATGAGAATCCGTCCGGCCAGAAAGCAGTGCGCCGGGTGCTTTTATAGCCCATTAGCAGTCGCGGGTCCAATCCAGAAGTGAACTTTCATTCGAATCATCCCATCTAATTCTCTGGCTGGTGGATTGAGACAGGGGGGAGGCGTATAGTAGACAAGGATGAAACCGGGGTGAGTATCATGAAAAATCGATGGATTTCACTTCTGCTCCTAATCGTTGTGGCATATTTTCCGGGAAATGCCCAGGAGAAGGTGAACCCGCCACAAGATACCGCTGGTCTTCCGCAGCCGCCGGATCCTGAGCTCAGCGTTCCTGCCGGGACTGTAATCTCCATAGTCCTGAGTTCCTACCTGAATTCGCGCAGCAGTCAGGTTGGCGACAACTTCTATGCGGACGTTGTTTACCCGGTATTTATCCAGCAGCGTCAGGTGATTCCCCGCGGCTCGGTGGTACGGGGTTCGGTGACGCAGGTGGTGCGCCCGGGAAAGATCAAAGGCAAGGGGCGCATTGCCGTCCGGATTGACAATGTGCTTCTTCCCAATGGGGTCAACAGGGACCTGGTTGCGGCGTTCCGCGGAATCCACGGGCCCGGCACGGAGACAATCGACCGCAAAAGTGAAACAGTTACCGGCGGCAGTTCCACCGGAACGGATGTCGGCCAGATTATAGGCATCACCTCCGAGGGCGCCTTTATCGGCGCCATGGCTGGCCACGGCACAGCTGCTGGAATCGGAGCCGGAGCCGGTGCAGCCTTGGGGTTGGTTACCATGCTCCTGACCCGCGGCGAAGATTTGGTGCTTCAGCCCGGGACGCAATTCGATCTGGAACTGAAGCAACCCATCAAGTTTGCCTACGGCGAAATCGATTACAGCGGAAGCCAGCTGAACAGCGCCAGCCGCCTGCCGAGTGCGCCGGTCCGAAACAACAATAATAACAACCGCAATCGTCGCTTCATGGGAATACCCTGGCCCTAAGGATTGCGGATTGCGAATTGTGGATTGCGGATTGACTGCCTCGTTCCTATCGAATAAGCACAACTACCCCTGAATTGCGGATTGCGGATTGCGGATTGACTGCCTCGCTCCTATCGAATAAGCGCAACTACCCCTGAATTGCGGATTGCGGATTGACTGCCTCGCTCCTATCGAATAAACACCACCGCGCCCCCCGATCCAGGAGGATTGCGGATTGCGAATGTGGATTGGTGGCCTGAGACCGCCTCGCCCCTATCGAATAGGCATAACTGCTTCCCCCCAGACTTGGGCCGCGTAGCGGCCCGCATGAATTTAGCCGGGCCTTTTAAGGCCCGGATCGGGACGCAAATTGGAATCCGTCGCGTAGCGACGGTTGAATTCAATCGTCGCCCCGCTCCTTGCGTTGCACCGCTGATCCCGCTCAGAAGCTGGGGCGACGATCCAAGAACCCGCATTTTTTCTTCCAAAGCCCAAGTCGCACGAATCACAGTTCCTGTAATTTCAAAGTTGATTAAAATTAGCCGCTCGGTAAGAATATGGGGATGGACCAAGCAATCATTTCACGTATCGCTCAAGACCTCGGTTTGCCGGAAAACTTCCTTTCTGCCGCTGTCACGCTCTTTGAAAGCGGCGCCACGGCGCCGTTTATTGCACAATATCGCAAGGAGCTCATTGGAGGACTCGATGCCGCCAAGGTGCGCGCCATCGAAGAACGGCTTGCCTATTATAAAGATATCCTGGACCGCCGGGCGGCGCTGATCAAGCTCCTCACGGAACAGAATAAGCTCTCGGTGGAGCTCCAGCAGAAGATTGACGGCATTTATTCCAAAGTGGAGCTCGAGGATCTTTTCCACCTGTACAAGCCGAGAAAGAAAACACGGGCGGCCGAGGCACAGGAAAAGGGGCTCACTCCCCTTGCCGAATATGTCTGGGGCCAGGAACCCGACGCCTGGAGCCTTGAGGTCCATGCCGAGGCCTATAAAGACGCCGAGAAACAGATTGCCTCCGGCGAGCAGGCTCTGCAAGGTGCGCTGGAAATCATCGCCGAGTGGATTTCGGAAAAGCCGGAAATCCGGACGGGATTGAGGGAAATGCTCTGGTCCGAGGGCCAGGTTGTTTCCACGGTGGTTCCCGCCAAGGCCAATCAAAAAACCAAGTACACGATGTATTACAACCGCCGGGAGGCTGTCTCCACCATACCGTCGCACAGGGTGCTCGCCATCCGGAGAGGCACCAAGGAGGGTGTACTCACCTCCGCCATTGAATGCGATCCGGCCAAGGCGCTGGAGTTCATCCTCGCCACGGTCATTCGCGATCGCGAATCGATTTTTGCCCCCCTGATCGAAAGATCCGCGCGCGACGCTTATAGCCGCATTCTTCGTCCTCTGATCGAAACCGAAGTCCGGGCCATGCTCAAGGAGCGCGCGGACAGGGAGGCTATCCGGGTGTTCCAGGATAATCTCTCGAACCTGCTCCTGACCCCCCCGGCCGGTGCCATGGTGGTCATGGGTGTGGATATCGCAAAAGGGGACGAGTGCAGGGTGGCCGTTGTCGACGAAAACGGGAAGCTGCTGGACGAGGCCGCCATCAACCTGAAACCACCCAGGCCAGCCGCGGTAGCGGTCGAAACAGCTGTGGTGGCAGAGAAACCGGCCGAAACTCCGGCGGAAGTCCCGGCCGAAGCAGCGGCAATCAGTGACGCGCCGGCTTTGCCTGCTCTGGATGTTCCCGCCGCACCGGAAGCAGCAACGGCTGAGGCAGCAACGGCTGAGGCAGCAACGGCTGAGGCAGCAACGGCTGAGGCAGCATCGAAAATCCCGCCAACTGAAGAAGTTTCGGTTAACTCAATCGCTGAAACGGCTTCCGAAATCCCGAGCGCTGAAGCGACGGCGGAAGCTCCTGTTGCCGAAGCAGCATCGGAAAGCGCTATTGCATCGGAGGTTCAGGCAACAGCTGAAATCACCGTTGAAGCGCCGGCGGAATCCCAACCCCCGATTTCGGAATCGGCAGAGGCTCCGGTTGCCGAGATAATCGCGGTTCCTGCCGAAGCCGCTCCAGAAGTAGCGGAGACTGTTGCGTCGCCGGCTGAAGAATCTCCTGCCGGTGAAACGGCATCCACTGAAATCGTTGAAACCGCAGGATTGGCGGAAGCCGCAGCCGGAGCTGCTGCGGACCTGCTGGCCGAAGCTCCGGTCGCCCAGGATGAGAACGGCCACGAAGAGCCGGCGGCGACTGCCGCAATTGAAGAAACCGCCCCTGTGAGACCCAAGAAGCAAATTCCTACTGCGCACGGTCCCGAGGAAGCCCGCGTATTGCTGCGCGAACTGATAGCGCGCCATTCCGTCCGTGCCCTGGCCATCGGGGCAAGCGCCGGTAACAGGAATCTCGAAACCATGCTTCGCCAGATCCTGGCCGAGGAAAAGATCGAAGACGTCCTGGTCGCATCCGTCAATGACGCAGGTGTGGCGATCTACGCTTCCTCGCGCATTGCACGCGAAGAGCTGCCGGAACAGAGCGTTTCGGCGCGCTGCGCGGTGAGCATGGCACGAAGGTTGCAGGATCCGCTTGCCGAACTGGTGAAGATCGATCCCAAGCTGATCGGAGTCGGCCAATATCAGCACGACGTCGATCAGAAAGAATTGCACAGGAGCCTGGTTCAGGTCGTTCGAGCCTGTGTCAACAGCGTCGGCGCCGATCCCAATACCGCGAGCCATTCCCTCCTGCGCTACGTTTCCGGATTCAATGACAAGCTTGCCCGCAAGCTGATTACGACCCGGAATAACAATGGCGCTTTCACTACGCGTGCCGCCATGATGTCGATCCCGGGAATCGATGAGGCCACCTTCCGCCAGTCGGCCGGGTTTTTGAGAATTCGGGGAGGGGAGAATCCGCTGGATCGCACCGCGGTTCACCCTGAGGCTTACTCGGTCGTCGACAAGATCGCGGCAAACCTGAACGTTTCAGTAGCAGACCTGGTCGGCAACCGGGAGCTGGTTGCCAACCTCCGCTTCGAGGATTACGTCACGGACGAGTGGGGCCCGATGACGCTCCATGACATCCGCGAAGAGCTGCTGCGGCCGGGCCGCGATCCCCGCCGATCGTTTGTCATGCCCAAATTCAGGGCGGATGTACGCGAAATCACCGACCTCAAAGAAGGGATGGACCTGGATGGCACCGTCACTAACGTGACCAACTTCGGGGCATTCATTGATATCGGCGTCCGTCAGGATGGACTGGTTCATCTCAGCCAGATGTCGAACCGCTTCATCCGGGATCCGCGCGAAGCGGTGAAGGTCGGCGACGTGGTCCAGGTGAAGGTCATCTCTGTGGAACCGGAGACCAAGCGGATCGGCCTTTCGATGAAAGCGTTATTGCCGGCTATCCCGAAGAAACGGAAAAAAGTGATTCGGCGCCCGGGAAGGCCGGGGGAGCAGGGCGCCAGGTCGGCAGCTGCACCAAGAACCGCGCCTCAGCCATCCGAAACAGGGCAACCGGCCGGGGATGTCGCGGCATCTTCTGCGCCTCCGCAGGGCCGGCGCCCCCAGGACCGCCGGCGGCCGCCCAACCGGCGGGGCCCCAGACCGGCCAATCGGTCTCCCCGTAACGAAGCTCGTGATGAGCATCCAAGATCTGCGGCTTCAAGTTCACCGGCCGCAGGAGAGCTGGCGCCGCAAGCTCAGGATCCGGATCTGCCCCAGCAGACGCTGCAGGAAAAGATCGCGATCCTCCAATCCAAATTCAGGGGAATCAAGTAACAACGCAAATGCCCGAGGCCCGGGGCATCAGCAAACGCGGATCATTTCAAGGTGATCGGTATTTTTCCGGGCCACGAGGAAAACGATTGCTTTTTATATGATCCAGAGCAATTAAGGTTTGGCCGCCGGGGAAATGGTTTTTATTTCCGGCGTGGGATTCCCCTCGGTGAGAGTAACGAAGCTATTTGCAGGGATGCCGGTATAAGTTTCCAATTTCCCGTTCGGCCAGCGAACCTCGACTGAATCCACCTTAGCCCTCTTCTCCAGGCCGAAATGCAGCCGATTGTCATGTTGGGAGATATAGCCGCCCCCACTGCGGCGTTCATCTCTTTGGACCAGATCTCCGGATATCACCTTAACCCTGGCACCATAGGCATTGCGGTTTCCTGAAGTTCCCTTCAATTGGATGCTGAGGAAGTTATTGGCGTTCCCCCCGTCGTTGCGCAGAACGAGACAGCGCCCGTCGAGGTTGTTTACCAGGATGTCGACGTCGCCGTCATTATCGATGTCGCCGAAAACCGCTCCCCTCGCCGGTGCCGGAACCATCAGCGGAGCCCCGAGTTCAGAGGCTATTTCGGCGAAGGTGCCATCCCTGTTGTTCTTATAGAACAGTTTTCTTTGAAGGTATGTGGTCCCCAGCCTCGAATTCTCCATCTGGGGATAAACATGTCCGGCGGTTACAAACAGGTCGAGCCAGCCGTCGTTGTCGTAATCGAAGAATTTGACGCCCCAGCAAACGAAAGGAAAACTGGATTGTGCGGTTTTGGAGGCAAAGGAAACATCGGAGAAAAGGAAATCCTTTTCGTGGCGATACAACGCATTATATTCGTCGGAAAAATTAGTGACAAATAGGTTCCATTTGCCGCGGTGGTCGTAGTCGCCAATCGCCACGCCCATCGATCCCTGCTCGCCGCCGTCCTCGCTTACAGCACAACCCGCCAGCATCGCCAGATCGGTAAAGGTTCCATTGCCGTTGTTTTTATATAAAAAATTGGGCCCTGCATCATTGGCTACATAGAGATCGATCCATCCATCCTCGTTGAAATCGCACCACGCAACTCCCAGTCCGTAGCGTCCTGCAGGATCCGAAACGCCTGCGGCTTTGGCCACCTCCGTAAAGGTGCCATCGCCGTTGTTGTGATAAAGGGAATCGCCAGCTCCAGGTAGGCCTCGCGGCCCGCATTGAACCGGGATGCCCCGGTATTGACACATTTTCCCTTTACCGAACTCGGGCAAGTTGTCGACTTTGAAATCAACATAATTAGAGACGAAAAGATCCAGCCAACCGTCATTATCGTAATCGCCGAAAGCTGCACCGCAGGACCAGCGTTCGTCTCCCACGCCGGCTTTTTGTGTCACGTTCGCAAAGGTTCCGTCGCCATTGTTTTTGAACAGGAGGTTGGGACCGAAACAGGTTACGTAGAGATCCTCCCAGCCGTCATTATTGAAATCGCCGGTGCAAACGCCCATGCCCCAGCCTACCTTGCCGACTCCTGCCTTTTCTGTCACATCGGTGAAGGTTCCATCGCCGTTGTTTCGCCAGAGCTCGCTCCGTGTCGAATTCGGATCGGAGCCTACCACAGGGGAGTTGACAAAGTAGACGTCAAGAAATCCGTCCTTGTTGTAATCAAAAAGTGCTAGTCCGCCGCTCATGGATTCGACCACATATTTCTTCTCGGGTGCGGATGTGTGGGAAAAAGTGATTTTTGATTCGTTGGTGACGTCCAAAAATTGAATCGGGCCGCGCGCGGCGAGCAAAGGGCTGAGATAAAGGAGGCCCGGAATCAGAAAAGCGATCCCGGCACCCAATGCAAATTGAAACAGCCGTTTCAAATCCTGTCACCTCGAAAAGAAGAATCTGAGGAAATTACGGGCCGCCGAATGGATCATTGCCGTTGGGTTTGATTTCCGCGGCAGCGTGAGCTCAACTTGAGCTTTTTTCTTCAATGTTAAAGGAGACCGATGAAGAAACCGACTTTTCGGCGATCTTGTCGGTTACCTTGATGGTCAATTGGTATCGCCCGGGCTCGAGCGGCTCCGTGCTTAACATCGCCCCGGCATAGTACCGATCCCCGAACGCGTGCAAAAGTCTTTCCAGGTTATTGAAAGGAAGTGGGATGACCTTGCCGCTCCGCTTCAGCTCAATCTCCATCCCAAGGCTGGGATCGAGAGTTTGGGCATCGGCTGTCAAATTGTATATCTCGATGTAAAAACCGAGAGGCGCGCCGCGCAAAAAGACATTGCCCGGGTTGGGATAGACTTGAACCGCCCCGAGCACAAACGGATCGTTAATGAACTCTCCTTTCCTGGCCGGCTGAACGAGGTCGGCGAGAATTATGGGACTCAATTCCAATTCAACATTCTCTTTGGGGGAAGGTATTACAATGAGGTTTTCGACTATACCGACCCGTTTGCTGTTCACGTCTTTTATGACAGCCGTGAGCTTGTAGCGCCCGGGCTTCATGGGAATATTGCGCTGGTAAACGGATCGTTTGGCAGGACCGACAGCTTCCCATTCGCGGATTTTCACGGAATCGTCAAAGGACCAGATCCGGTGGCGCGCCAGGTTTTCAATGGCGCCGTAAACATTGATTTCTGCTTCCCTGCCCGCACCCAATGTTTTGAATGTGAGCGCACTTCGGTCGAAAAAGTAGGTCACGGGCACCATGTAATGTGTAGTCGTGATCCGGATCAGATCCGTCCGGAGGGTGAACGGTATCTGGCTGAAGGTAATGTTGGTCTCCACCACGGATTCGAAATCCTTGAATTTAATCGAGGGGGGGGCCATGAGTTGCTCAATACGGTGCATGCGGTCGAAGAGGTCGTCTTTCCGGGTCCAGATCCGCATGGGATTCCCGGCGCGCCGGGAGTTTTCGTTCGCCATCGTGCGGGTGCCTATGCGTTCCGCCCTCATGGCTTCTCCGCCGCCCAACCGCTCTGCCTCCGTCAGGCCTACACCCGGCACCATAAGCATCGCATCCTTTTCCATATCGTCGCGCGCTATGGTGAAATTGCCGTTCATCCGCTTGTCGACGAACTCGATATCCACGTCGCCGATGCCCGGAATGTTCCGGTAATGCCATATTTGGAACGCATACGTAGAGGTACTTCCGCCTCCCTCGCTTTTCGGCCGATAGTACTGCTCTCCCTGACCGTGCTCCTCGATGGAGTCGGGTTTCCCATTAATGATATAGATGCGTCCGCGATCGGTTTTCCAACCCGGCACACCTGAGTGGAAGTGCATGTTGGCATAGGCAATTCGCCGATAGTGTTCTTCCCGGATCTCGATCCCGGTACCATTGGGGTCGCGCCGGCGCCAGAACTGGTCGATAAAACTCTCAATTTCCTCCGCGGTCTGGAGGTTTTCAAAAATCGCGCGTTCCTCATCGGTAATGATGTATCCAACGTCCTGGAGCCATTTCAGGTTGTAGTCCTTTTGCAGCTCCGGGCTGCGCGCTTTGGGTTTCTGCTGTGCCCCAGCGCCGGCAGCGAGCACCAACAGTAAGACAAAAAACATCTGTGTGGCTTTGGATTTCATGATGTCTCTTTATGAACCGCAGTTGACCTTCGTTCAGATAGTACTGCGAACTGACACGGCGAACTGCGAACTAGTTTTTCCTGCCCGACGAAGTCATGCCTGCGTCCTCAATCCTCATCGATTCCTCTGCTTTAAGCTTTTTATGCAACTCAGCTTCCTTGGTCGCTTCCTCCATTCGGCCCATTCGCGCCAGGAGCATGCTCAATTGCAGGTGCGTCAGAGACGTTTTGGGGTCGAGTTCCACCGCATGCCGGAGCTCCTTTTCGGCCAATTCATTTTTTCCTTCCCTCATGTGGACCATTCCGAGCCGGAGCCAGGAATCGGCATGGTCCGGTTTGTTTTTCAAGGCCTGCTGAAAATACTCTGCTGCACGGCCGTTTTCGCCTTTGTCATAGGCTGCCCGCCCGAGCAAATGCAGCGGGTCTGCCTGCTTGGGATCCATTTCTGAGGCTTTTTGCAGGAGCGGCACGGCGTCGTCAATGTTTCCGGCAAGGAATATCAACCACCCTTTGACGTAATATCCCCAGGGGTCCTCAGGTCTCAGCCGCAGGTATTTTTCTACAACCTCGCCGGCCATGGGGTAATCCGTGGTGCGCATCAGGGCATCTATTAAGCCGCCATAATATTCCGGGCGTCTATCGTCCATCATGATTGCCCTGCGGAATGAAATGACGGCATCCCGGACGTGATTGTCGGCCAGACTGATATAGCCGAACTCATAAAGGATTTGGGCTGAATTCGGCGCCAGCTGCCGGGCTTTATATATATGGTTCCAAGCCGCTTTGGTATCCCCGCGCTTCATGGCCAGGCCGCTAAGCGTCCGGAGTGTCTCCACCGACTCCGGGTCCAGAGCCAATACTTTTTCATAAGCCCTCTCAGACTCCGCAAGATTCCCGGCGGCAAACTGCATTTTTGCCAGAGTTTCCCAGTGTGGCTGGGTGCGGCTGCTCTCCGGTACTTTCTGGATCGCCTGAATAGCCTGATCGTACTTCTTCTGATCGGCCAGGATTATGGCAGCGTTCAGGAGGGCTTCGGGATCTCCCGGCTTTATCTGAGCAGCACGGCTGAAAGATTTCAAAGCAGATTCCGTCTGGCCACTTTTCTGGTAAAGGCGCCCTAGATTCGTTTCGGCTTCAGCCAGCTTGGGATTGGCCTTCAAGGTCTTTTCAAACCAGGACTTAGCTGCATCGAGTTCCCCTTTTTCGGCCGCTACTATTCCCATGAGATTGAGAGCGTCGGCATTGCCGGGCTGTGTCTTCAAGATCTTTTCCAGTGCAACCGATGCACCAATAAAATCCCCCTTGGCTATGTATTCGAGTGCCTCGGACAGGACTTGGTTCTGAGCCAATGCGATTCCGGCCCACGCCCCGAATACGACAGCTTGTAATCGTGATTTCCAGAGGAATATCATTAGCTCGATGACCTGTTCTTTATTCTACCCCAAGAGCCCATTTGTGCAACGCATTCTCCTGCTTCTGCTCATGGCAGCTCTGCCGATCTCAGCTCAGCAACCGGCGCCCAAAACTCAGGTTCCAACCTTCAGGGCTGCAAGCAACACGGTCCTGCTCGATCTGGTGGTAACCGACAAAAAAAACCGCCTGGTAAATGACCTGAATCAGGACGATTTTGTGGTTTACGAAAACGAAACGGCGCAGCAGATTCAGTCCTTCTCACGGATCGGGCAAAAAGCCCAGATGCATGCCGGCACCTCGACGATGCGTGGGGAGCCGGTTTCTCCTCCTTCCTCCGCGCGCGAATCCGAAACGCCGGAGGCGCAGCCAAACTACCTTGTTTTCCTGCTGGATTATTCTACGACCGAATTTGAAAACCAGAGATTAGTGCAGGATGCTGCACTTCATTACGTCGATAACCGGTTGGGCCCGAATGACTTGGTGGCCGTCTTTTTCCTGGGCGCCGGTTTTCGTTCTCTCCAGGGTTTTACCGGAGACCGAACCAAACTGGCTGCCGTCCTCCGAGAACGGGACGTGACGGCTTCGGGGATGGCCCAGGGCAGCGGCCTGCAAACGTTGAGTGCTGCCGATTCGAATGCCATTGCCGACGCCGGCGCCCTGGCCGCCACAGCGGGATCAGGGCCCGGTGCCGGACAAAGTGGCGCCGCCGCCGGGGCCGCGGCAGCCGCCAACTCCCAAATCTTCATCAACGCCAGAATCCAGGCGGCTCTGACATCCATGCGCTCAGCCATCACTTCGCGCACTGCCCGTGGTGTCCTTGCAGCCATCGAAGCCATAAGCCGTGCCATGGCACCCATTGCCGGCCGCAAAACCATGATCCTGTTCTCCCAGGGGTTTGTCGTCGGACCCCACATGGAGCCGGAACTCGAGCGTGCTGTAGATGCCGCAAATAAAGCCAATGTAGCGATATATACCATCGACTCGTCGGGGCTGATCACGAAAGAGCTATCCAGCGATCTCATTCCGCAGGATCGCCTGTCGGGCATAAGCGCCAGGGGCGGCCGAAGTCGAATCCCGGCAAGCGGCGGGGAATCCCTCTTCGATCGTGCACGCGTAGCCGGCAGCGACTCCCAGGAGAGCTCTTTGCGCTATGTTGCAGCGGCCACCGGGGGTTTGGCATTCCGGAACACCAACGACCTCTCGATAAGCCTGGATCGGGTAGCCGATGACATCCACTCGCACTATGTTCTATCCTACCAGCCGGGCAATCAGGAATTTGACGGATCGTTCCGCAAAATCAGGGTCGAGGTCAAGAAACCCGGATTCACGGTTCGAACGCGCTCGGGCTATTATTCAATCCCCCAAGGCATGGAGGGCGTTACCGGGGAGGAATACCTTCTGCTTGCACAAACACGGAAAAAGAATGAGGCAACGCTCCCCTTCGACACCGTGTTGGGCTCATTCGCCCGGTCGGGCGGTTTGGGTCGCGTTTCGATCACGATCGAGTTGCCTGCGCGCGAGGTAGTTTTCAAGGAGACGGAAGGCGTAAAGGTCGCTGCGATTCAGATCATCGGACTCCTGCGGGGCGAAGATGGCGGAGTGTATAGCCGGGTAGGGGCTCCCGTAAACGTGAGAGCTACTCCGGAGGAGTTCAAAGTGCTTCAGCAGGGAAGCCTGAGCTTCACTAACACTGTCGATGCGCCCCCCGGACATTATAGTTTCGAAGTTCTGGTCAAAGATCAGGTTTCCGGGAAGGCTGGAGTGAGAGACTATTCCCTCACCGTCGCTCCCCTGGGCACCAGCCTATCGACGAGCAGCCTGGTTCTGAGCACCGAATTAAAAGAAGCAAAGGATTTCCAGACGGATGACTACCTGGTGATCGGCAAGGTGCGTGTTCTTCCAAGCGCCCGCAGGCAATTTAAAAACGGGGATAACCTGGTTTATCTGTTTTGCGTCTACAACGCCAAACTGTCCGCGCTGAAGCATGCCAATCTGGTAATTCGTGCCGTACTGGAACAACCAGGCAAACAACATTCCGTAAAACTGCCGGGCGCTCATATGGAAGAGGTAAGCGAGGGCCCGATTTCGTATGTTCCAGTAGCTCGCTACGTAACTTTGAGTGGACTGGCCTCAGGCCGATATTTCCTTTCCGTGGAAGTCGAAGATCTGGAATCGAAGCAGATTTGCCGGACACGAACTCCGTTCGAGATTCTGCCTTGAAATGTTGTCCCGGTTCCTCTCCAGGCTAGCCTTCCTCGCACAAGCGATTTCACTCACGCCCGCTTTTGAACCGCGGTAAACTTAATCTGGCGATTTGTCCGCATTAGCCGTCCAATACAGGAATGCGGAACCGGAGGTTTCGAGTGAAACGAACAGTTTTGATCATCGGCTGTTTCCTTTCTGCAATCATGGCTGTCCCTGCACCCCGTCAGACTCAGGCGGAAAAGCAGTCAGGCAATCAGCCAACTGCGGCAGCCGCGGCCAGGGGAGTTTTATTGGATGTCGTGGTTACAGACAAACGCAACCGTCTGACGCCGGGCCTGAAGGAAGAAGATTTTGCGGTATTCGAAGACAACGCGCCCCAGAAGATCCTGTCCTTTGTGTCACGCGCCGGGGCGACCCAGCCGCCCAAGGGCGCTCCGCCGTCCGTGCCGGCTACATCCAAACCGACGCAGCTGATCTTCCTGCTCGATTTCTCGACGACAGAACCGGAGAATCAGAAGCGGGTTTCTGAGGCTGCGATCCGTTTCGTCGAAAAGAGCCTGGGCCCGGATGATTACGTCGCGATCTTCTATCTTGGGACCGAATTTGGCCTGCTCCAGGAATTCACCAATGACAAGGCGCTGCTCACCGCCGTTCTTAACCGGCGGGATGCCGGCGGAATTTCGAGAACCAAGTCTACCGGATCGCCGTCGGCCATCGGCGCCTCGGCCGCGGCAGATTCCATTCAGGCCATCAATCAGGCGCTGGCCGCCACAGGGGCAGCTGCCGGAAACGCGGCGGCGATGACCGATGTATCCACCGCGCGTGTTGGAGCGGGCGTCGGCAGCATGGGATCTGCCATCAACCAGAGGACCACGAGCGTCGTTCTCACGGCTCTTGAAGGAATCAGCCGGGCGGTTGCTCCGCTCGAAGGTCGCAAGACGCTGGTCTTGTTCTCCCAGGGGTTTTCTCCGGGCCCGCAGCAGGAACCCGAGATGCGCCGGGCCATCGATACCGTCAACAAATCCAACGTTTCGATCTACACCGTGGAAGCCAGCGGACTCAAGGGACCGGGAGAGGGATTGAACCGCCTGGACAATTACAGTGCCCAATCAGGTGCCGGACGTGTCGGCGCCGTAACCGGCGAATCGATTTTCGACAAAGCCAGAAGCTCCAGCGACGATTCCCGAGATAGCGCACTACGCTATCTCGCAGAATCGACCGGGGGGATTCCGTTCCGTAATATGAACGATCTCACCATCAGCCTCGACCGGGTCCTGCAGGATATGAAGAGCTATTACACGCTGATATACCAGCCGACGAACCAGGCACTGGACGGCAAATTCCGGAGCATCCGCGTCGAGGTCAAGAAAAGCGGATTGACCGCCCGAACCCGATCGGGCTACATCGCTGCCTTGGTTGCAGCCAAACCGGAGCCACTTTCAGAAGAGGAGAGCCAGTTAATGGCCGCGGCAAGAAGCGGCGCAACTCCCCTTCCCTTCGATGTATCCCTGGCCCAGTTCCAGGCAGGCGATCAACGCTTTCGCGTTCCCGTGACTTTCGAAATACCTGGCCGAGACCTTCAATTCGGCCAGACAGGTGATAAGCGCTCCGCATCTCTTTTACTGGTGGGATTGGTTCGCGACAAGGATGGGAACATAGTGATGCGCGTAGGCACACCCGTAACCGTTTCAGCCACGGAGGAGGAGTACAAAGTGCTGGCGAATGGAAGCGTCAGCTTCACCAACACTATCGAACTCGCAGCCGGCCAATATAGCTTCGAGGCTTTTGTCCGGGATCAGGGCTCCGCCCGGGGATCTGTTCGCGATTACAGTCTTAATTTGACATTGCCCGGAGACAAACTTGCCTCAAGCTCCATAGTCCTAGGATCGCAGGCAGATCCCCTGCGCCCGGAGGAGCAGGAAGCCGAACTCGTACTGGGAAAAGCGCGGCTTATTCCCAGCGCCGGTCGCAGATTCAAGAATGGGGAGAACCTCATTTACCTGTTCAACGTATACAACTTCAGCACCGGTGCTGAAAAAAAGCCAAACCTGGAGGTGCGGCCGGTCATTGAAAAACCCGGGTCCGCTCCCGTAAAGCTGCCGACCTACAGTGTGGATCAAATGGATGCGGAACCTGTGGTACACGCGACCGTTGGACGCTTTGTATCCATAAAAGGATTGACCCCCGGAAGATACTTCTTCGTTGCTGAAGTGGAAGACCTGAATACCAAACAGATCTGTCGCGCACGTACTTCCTTTGAAATTGTTCCCTGAGGCGGCATGCCATACCATGGAAATCCCGGCTCGCGCATTCCGGTCGGATTCTGAAGCATCTGATTGCAAGGGCCGAATCAAGAGCGCTTGCGACATTATCGATCGCCGGACGGGGCAAAGGTCATGAAAGCAAGGATTGGAATATTTCTGCTTGCCTGCACGGGAATTCTCGGAGCGGTATCAGCTCAAAAAATCGAGCAGCTGCGAATTACGACCAATACGGTCCTCGTTGACGTGGTGGCCACCGACAAAAACAACCGGCATGTCCTCGACCTGCGCAAAGAGGAGCTGCAGGTCCTGGAGAACGATATCCAGCAGGAAGTCGATTCCTGCGAACCCGTCCATAAGCCGGGCACGGCGAAGATCGAAACCTTGCCCGGCATGCCGCCCGAGTCCGGCAGCAGGGTGATCCATGCTTCAAAAGAGGCCCTCGGGAATCTGATGGTGATACTGCTCGACTATGCCACCGTCGAGTATATCCACCAGGACCGGGTCCGGAAAGCAGCCATCCGTTATGTTCGCGAAAGCATGCATCCGAGCGATGTCCTGGCGGTTTTTCGTGTCGGGTCCTCGTTCAATCTGGTTCAGGATTTCACCTCGGATAAGGAAAAACTGGTGGCAGCACTGGAAAAACTCGATGCGACGGGCAGCAAATTTGCCTTCGACCAGGCAAAAGCGGCCTGGGATGCTCAGAATGCCCAGGGCCGTATCCGTACACTGATATCCAATATCGATTCCCTGCGGGCCAATCCCTCCTCCTATGGCGCCTCGGTCTCCCTTGCCATCGAAATCCTCGATCGTCAACGCGATATGGTCGAGAATTTGGAGGCGCGGGCATTCGCCGAACTTTCTCAAAGCCGGCAAATGCAGGCCAGACCCGTAATCGCGGCAATTGAAGCGATCGCCCTGGCGCTGCGGAGGTATCAAGGCCGGAAAACCCTGATTCTGTTTTCAGAGGGCTTTTCCGTCGGGCTGGCCCTCGAAAAATCGCTATACCATGCCGTCGATCTGGCCAACAAATCCAATACCGCCATCTATGCGATTGACGGAGCAGGTCTGAGGCATAAGGAGCCTGTCGCAGACGGAGAGCTTTACGACATCAGCGCTCTGAAGCCGGGTGACCGGGCGCGAGCGAATATGGGAATTTCACAATTCGACCGCGCACGCGAAGTCGGCAGCGACCAGACGGACAGCACCCTCCGATTCATGACCGCCGCCACCGGCGGGGTCTTGATCCGGCACACGAACGATCTCTTCGGGGCGCTTCAGCGCATAGACAACGATATTCGCGGTTATTACATTCTCAGCTATCGGCCGTCGAATACAATATTCGACGGAGCATTCCGCACGATAAAAGTGAGAACCAACAGGCCCGGAGTTACCTTGCGTTTTCGCCAGGGCTATTTCGCAATCCCCCCCGCTGCCTCGCTTTTATTGCCGGACGAATATGCCGACCTGCTGAATGTCAGAAACGGCCGGATTACTTCGGATGAAAAAGTGGTGGACGTCCAGGCATACACCTTTCTGGGAGAACACGGACGATCCCGAGTCATGCTGAGCATCGAATTCCCCGCAGAATTGGCTGAAAGCCAATCCGCCGAAAACGGCATGGTTTTGTACCCTAAAGTGCTCGGCACTGTGCTGGATCAAAACGGGGAGATTGTCAGCAGTTTCCGAAGCCCTTCAAAGGTGAGCCTGGCAAGGGAGGCCTCCCATGAACCCGCGCAACAGATGGTTTCCCTGGTTAACGAATTGTCGCTGGCCCCGGGTCAATATTCAGTGGAGGTGTATGTCGGGACGAAAGAAAAACACCGGGTTGGCTACCAGACAAGAAGCCTGAATCTGGAGGATCACGAAAACCAGTTCACTCTCAGCAGCATTGTCCTGAGCAACCGGTCCAGTTTGAATGGGAGCACCTCCCGGATGGAACATTTTCCATCTGCAACTCATCGTTTCCGAAACAGTGACAAAGTCATTTTCTATCTTTACGCCTACAACCCACCCTCGGGCGCCGGTGATGAGGCCGCCCTGGATATATCGGCGATCGTCCGGAATGATACCCGGTCTATAACGGCTCAATTGGAACCGTTCACGGTAACCCGATTCGAATCAACGGGAGTGCCCCACGCGGTAGTGAGCCGCTTTGTCGATATGGCGAATCTTCCGCTTGGCCGATACCAGCTGGAGACGCGGGTGACGGACCGTCATTCCGGCAAAACCGCAACCGCGCAGACGGCCTTCACCGTAGTCCGGTAACATAGTTCGCAGTTCGCAGCGTCAGTTCGCAGTGGACGCGGTCAACACATCCGTCTTCAGGCTGATTGAATGGACTGAGTTTATCGGTTTGAAGTCAAAAGAGTGGCTCAATCGAATGTCGGGTTGATTGTATGTAGGTAGATGAACCGGAGATTCGATCATGGAGTCTAAAACCTACCGGCAGCTGACCGTCTGGCAGAAGGCGATGGATCTGGTCCAGATGGTTTACATTGCAACAAAAAAGTTTCCGACCGAGGAGAGGTTTGGGCTTACCTCTCAACTTCGAAGAGCTGCCGTCTCGATTCCATCAAATATAGCTGAAGGACAGGGGAGAAAATCGGAGTCGGAGTTTTCCCATTTCATTTCGATTGCTTACGGCTCGCTTCGCGAAACTGAGACTCAACTCTTCATTGCTGTTCGGCTTGGCTATCTTGAACAAAGTGAAGCAAATGCGGTCCTGAGTCTGGCGGGCGAGGTTGGCAGGCTTCTCAATGGTCTCGCAAAATCACTTCGCCGTCCGCACGCCGCACGCTGCCTGCTCTCAGACTAAATCCATTCCATCAACCTGAATAAAGATCATGCTGCGATGTCAACTGCGAACTGATACTGCGAACTGCGAACCAATCAGGGCTCGGAAGGGGACCGTCCTTTCAGCTCCTGATAATGTTCAAGGGCCTTCTGGGCTGCCTCCTCGCGGCCGACTTTCACATAAGCCCGGTAAAGCTGGTAAAAAATATAGGATTTTTGAGGCTCCAGCGACGCGGCCATTTCGAGATTGGCTACCGACGGGGGCAGGTTCCCGTTTTCGAGTTGGATTTTCCCCAACTGGTATAAGGCTTCGGCGTGCCGCGGATTCATTTGAATCACTTCCTGCAGCAAAGGAACCGCCTTTTCTTTTTCATTTTTTAAAATGTCAACAAAGGCGACGTGATATTTGGCCTGAATGTGGTTGGGATTTCTTTTGAGTTCCAATTCGAATCTTTGAATCGCCTCATCGAATTTGGACATGCGCAGGTAGGCCATTCCAGAGAAGAACTGGACATCCACAAGGTCCGGCTTGGTGGATAGCGCCTTGTCGAAAAACTCAATGGCCTGGCGGTATTCACCGTTCTGGGCAAAAATCTGGCCCTTCAGCGCAAGAAGTTCCGCCATATTGGGCGCAACAACCAGGAGCTTTTCCACAATCGGCTGAGCTTCCTGGACGCGGTTCAGTTGCACCAGCGCCAACACCAGGGAGTAACTGGTCTGCGGGTCCTTCTCAGGGGCATCACCCACCACTTTCAAGAACATCTCTGCCGCGCGGCCATAATCTTTGGTCATGAAGCACACGATGCCGAGAAGTCGGGCGGCGGCCGTATTTTTGGGATCCTGCTCCACAGCCTTCTCCAATGCCGGCAAGGCTTCCCTGAAGGCCTTCTGGCGGTAATATGCCAGTCCCAAATTGTAGTAAAGGTCCTGGATGGTGCCGTTCCAGCCGGCGGCCAGGTGGAAATATTCGATCGCCTTGGGAAGGTCGGACTTCGATGCATACAGCAAAGCAATACCGTTATAGGCTGTAGCGGTCATGCGGGCCAAAACCGGCTGAGCAGCCTTCAGCCGTTGCTGCTCCTCGGGTTCAATGGGTTCCTCAATAAGGGCCAACCCCATTTCCTCGGATTTGTCCAGGTCTCGCCCGGAGATCGTATCCAAAGGCAACTGCGGCATCGTCTCGAGCTTGGAGCGATCCTCCTCCGCATTCTGCAGTTGAATGCTTTGAGCCATTTGGGACTGTTCCTGCGCCTCCTTGGTTTTGCCGAGCCGCAGCAGGCATCGTGAGAGCTGGTAGTGAACAGCTGCTTTGCTGCGCAGGTCAGTCGAGGCATCTGAAACTTCGATAGCTTTTTGGAGCTCGGGAACGGCTTCCTGGCATTCCTGAGCCACCGCAAGAACAAGACCAAGGTAATACCGGGCTTTGAAGTTGCGGGGGTCCAGTTCAATGGCTCTTCGAAGGTAAACGACGCTCTGGGTAAAGTTCCTTTTGCGCGCATGAATGACGCCGATGAAAAATTGGGACGGAAATTCGTTCGGATGTGCTTGTGCTTCTATTTTGAATTCCTCAAGTGCTTTATCGATATCCGGATTGGCTTCGGCAGCGAGATAGGTCAATCCCATATAATAATGAAGACGAGGGAAATTGGGGTCCAAAGCAAGCGCTTTCTGAAATTCGGCCAGGGCCAGGTCGACCTGGCGGATTTCGCGGTAGGCCCTGCCGAAAAGGAGATGTATCTGCGGCGTATCGCCGACAGTCTCTGTCATTTTTTGGAAGAGTTTTTTCACCTCCTCGAGCTGGCCCATATTCATATATGCCAGCGCGAGGGCGTAAAATGTCGCCGGGTCCTCTTTCACCCGGTTGGCCCCCCCAAGTTCTACGATTGCTTCGGGATATTTTTTTTGCAGGAGATAGATTTTGCCGAGCAACCTCCGGGCATTGGCATTGAAGGGATTCAGGTCCAGGAGCTTCTGCGCAACGGCGATCGCTTTTTCATAGGACCCCGACCTCAAATAGGTCACGCCGAGCCCCATCAGCCCTTCTTCCGAAGTCGCGATCGCCTGGACACATTCGCTGAAAGCACGCTCAGCCGCCGGGTAATCCGACAGGCGGGAATAAATAGCCCCGAGCCGGGAAAGCGACAATCCCAACACAAATCGGTATTCGCTTTCGGCTCGGATGACCTCCCCGCGCTGCTCTGCCTTCCGGGCATTCTCAAACCTGGCGCTTATTTCCTCCTCAACGTTCGTCTGCGCCCACAGGCCCGGCGGATACATCCACAGCAGGCATAATCCGGCCAAGACACACCATGGCAGGCGCTTCGAGCGATTTTCTAGTTTTATGCCCCGGTTTTCTTGTTGAGCCAAGATCTCCAACCGTGTTGCTCCCGCAAGTCGTTGCCAGTTGTCAGTTATCAGTTATCAGTTGCCAGTTATCAGTCGATTTTATCTGATAACAGCGCATATTGACGCATGTTCTGACAACCGACAACCGACAACCGACAACTGACAACTGCAACTATTTGCGGGAGAGACCAAACTCCCTTTCAGCATCCGCCCTCAACCCCTTCTTCTGCAACGCAAGCCCCAGGTTATAGTGAGCGCGGCCGTACTGCGGACGGAGCGATAGCGCCCGGCGGAATGATTCGATGGCTGCATCGATTTCTCCGCGCTCCATTTGAAGGGTTCCGATATTGTTATGAATCTCGGGCTGGTCCGGGTTGAGCCTCAAGGCCTGCTGAAAATTCTCATAGGCTCCGGCATAGTCTTTCTTAAGCAGCAGAACCACTCCGAGATTGGTCCATGCAGTAGCGTCCCCGGCATTGCGGGAGGTCAGTTCCCGGAAGATGTCCGCCGCCTTATCAAGTTCCTTTGTGTTCGCATATACGGAAGCCAGATTGTTCAGTACAGCCCCATCCTCAGGCTGAATCGCACGGGCCCGCTCAAGAGCCTGGCGCGCCTCCGCGAGGCGCCCCAGTCGCATGGACGCCATGCCGGCATACATAAACGGCCTGAAGTCCTCCGGACGAAGAGCAGCGGCCGCAAAAAAACAAGGCGCAGCTTCAGCAAAACGATTCTGCCTATAATAGCCGAGCCCGAGAATCCATTGCGCGAGGTAAATCTTCTTGTCCCGGGCAACGATCTTTTCCAGGCTGTCGACCGCATCCTGCGCATTCCCTTTATCAAGCAAGCTCTCGGCCTTCCAGATCTTATCGAAGATTTCGATCTTATCTTTCGGGTCCGCTAATCCTGCAGGAATATGTGATGTTGACGATGCCGACGCGGACACATACCCGAGAGAGTGCAGCCGATCGGAGGTGGCGGCATCGACCTTTTGCGGGGATTTCGGCGCGGTTTTGGCGTACTTGTTTGTCTCATCGTTCAAACGCTGGCGCAACTGTGCCGCCATGGATGGATTGGAGGAAATCAGGTTCCGGGTCTCCCCGGGATCGGAATCCAGATTGTAAAGTTCGGCTCTGGGCGCGTCGATGTACTTGAAGGGCCCGTCCGCAAAGGCGCGGATAGGGCTCCAACCATATCCAAGATAGGGCAGCATTGTCTCAGCGAAATTCAGCCGCCCGGCGATTGCAGCACCGGGCTGGAGTATCTTTCCCTGAACTGCAGCACCATGCTTGATTTTGAGGACGTCCAGAACCGTGGGATAGATATCGATAAGCTGGGCCGAAGTGACGGTGCGGATCCCGGCATTCAGGTTCCGCGGATATTTGATCAACAGCGGCACGTGCAGGGTTGATTCGTACAGGAACATACCATGCGTTTCTTCGCCGTGGTCGCCTAACCCCTCTCCATGATCGGACGTTACGATGATGAGTGAGTCATCATAGAGACCGGATTTGCGCAAAAAGTTGAAGAACTCCCCAAGCGAGGCATCGACGTAACGGACTTCCCCGTCATAGAGGTCCTCAGTCTGGTCAAACGGTGCAGGCGGCTCGTAAGGCGCATGAGGATCATAAAGGTGAATCCAGGCAAACCGGGGCCCTGACGGACTGGACAAAATCCATTCCTTGGCTTTATCCAGGACCTCGCCCGCCCGCCGTTCCTGGATGAGGGATTTCACGTCTTCCAGGGTATCGGTTGGGAAATTGTCATAATACGTGTCGAAGCCGCCGGCCAGGCCGAAGCGCTTGTCCAAAACAAAAGCGCCTATAAAAGCCGCCGTCGAATATCCATTTTCCTTGAGAACCACTCCCAGAGTCCTCTGCCCGGACGCAAGCACATAGCCAGAATTCTCATGTACGCCATGAGCAGCAGGGTAAAGGCCTGTCAGGATGGAGGCATGGGATGGAAGGGTCAATGGAACCTGCGCCGTGGCCCTTTCGAACAGCACCGAGTCCTTGGCGAAGGCCTCAAAAGTGGGAGTGGGTTTAGAGTAGCCATAGGGCGAGATCCGATCCGCCCGTAGCGTGTCAATGGTGACAAGGAAAACATCAGTCCTGGCCGCTCCCTGCGGTGAAGAAACCGGCTTCTGTTGGCATGCGGCAAAGGTCAGGAATAGTGAGACTGCGAATGTAAAGCGCATCTTTGCTATTATACAGTTATCAGTTGCCAGTTATCAGTTGCCAGTTGTCAGTTGTGCTTTGTGCAGATACGGCGAACCAATTTATGGCGTGATATGGAAGGCAAATATCTGGACCGGGCAAACTCAAACCGTGTGATTTTCCTGAAAACCAACAAGGTTGCCGCCTCCACTGACAACTGACAACTGACAACTGGCAACTGACAACTGGCAACTGATAACCAGAAACTATGAATCGATTCCCCTGCCGTATTTTCCTCATAGCCGCTGCACTCAGCGCAGGTGCCTTTACAGCTACGCAAGTAGCATGCCAGCGCTCTGCGGCTATCAAGATCGATTATCCAGAAGAAGGGACTGTTTTTCCGCCCGATTTCGCGCCGCCGACCTTTATCTGGCACGATCCGGCCGGGAGCGCAAAATCCTGGTCGATCCGCATTTCATTTGGCGACGGTTCTGAAGATATCCAGGTCAAATCCAGTGGAGAATTGATGAAAGCAGGGGAGATCGATCCCCGGTGCGTTGCGGAAACGAACGAACTGCCCAAACTCACCCCGGAGCAGGCATCCTCCCATACCTGGGTCCCCGATTCTGACACCTGGGCAAAAATCAAAGAACATTCCCGGACCAGTCCGGCAAAAATAACCATCAGCGGGCTGAAAAACCCTGATTCAGAGCAACCGGTTTCCGGGGGCTCCTGCAGTTTCCAAACCTCTTTGGACCCTGTGGGGTCCCCCATCCTCTATCGGGATGTGCCTTTAATCCCGGCTGAAACCCAGAAAGGAGTAATTAAGCCCCTCGCGGCCGGTGCACTGCCACTCATCGCCTGGAGGCTTCGCGACGTCAGTCAACCTTCCAGTAACGTTCTGATGGAGGGCCTCCCGACATGCGCGAACTGCCATTCGGTATCGCGTGACGGCAAAACCCTGGGACTGGATGTAGACGGCCCTCTGAATGACAAAGGGTTGTATGCAATTGTTCCTATCGAATCGCACACCTCGATCCGCAATGAAGACATCATCACCTGGAAAAAGGTCTATACCGGCAAACTCGGAGGCAAGCTCAGGGTCGGTTTCATGTCGCAAATATCGCCGGATGGTCAATACGTAATGACGACAATCAACGATCCGGGGCCCGAGCAGACGGATTCGCAGCGCCGGGCGCGTCCCAAGGATCTCCTGACCAGTTATTATGTGAACAACTTCAAGGATTACCGCTTCGGGCAGGTGTTTTTTCCGACCCGCGGTATTTTGGCCTGGTACAGCCGCGATTCGGGGCGCCTGCAACCTCTCCCAGGTGCGGACGATCCACGCTACGTTCACACAGGAGCGACCTGGAGCCCGGATGGAAAGTACCTTGTATTTTCCCGGGCCGAGGCCAAGGATGCGTATGCCCAGGGCGGAAAACTGGCAGCTTACGCGAACGATCCGAACGAAACCCAGATCCAATACGATCTGTATCGGATCCCTTTTAATGGGGGCAAAGGCGGCAAGGCGGAGCCCGTCACGGGTGCGTCCCAAAACGGCATGAGCAACAGTTTCCCGAAAATCTCTCCCGATGGGAAATGGATAGTGTTTGTGAAATGCCGCAACGGCCAGCTAATGCGCCCGGATAGCCAGCTATATATAGTTCCCTCGGAAGGCGGAACGGCACGGCGCATGCGGTGCAACACGCCGCTGATGAATTCATGGCATAGCTTTTCGATGAATGGCCGGTGGATGGTCTTCTCCTCGAAAGGCCGATCCCCTTACACTCAGATGTACCTGACGCATATCGATGACAAAGGGCAGGACAGCCCCGCGATCCTGATTGAAAATGCCACCAAGGCAAATCGCGCGGTCAACATCCCGGAATTCGTAAACGTCCCTCCTGACGGATGGGTGAAAATGGATGCCCCGGCGACCGATTTTTACCGCCTGTTCGAAACCGCCGCCGGCCTGATGGACAAGGGCGATTACAGGGCTGCAATTCCGGAGTTTCAGAAAGCCCTGAAAATTCACCCCGACGATGCCAGAACCCATAGCAAACTCGGTGTCGCCCTGGCGAGGGTGGGGCGTTTCGATGAAGCCGTCGTCGAGTGCCGGAAGGCTGCCGAATTGGATCCTGCCGATCCGGAAGCCTACCTCAGCCTCGGAATTTCCCTGGCTCAGAAAGGGAAGCCGAAAGAAGCGATTCCTCAATTTGAAAAAAGCCTGCAAATCAGGCCGGACAACACAGAAACCCGTGCCAACCTCGCAGCGGCGCTGGTAGGAGAAGGAAAGTTCGACGAAGCCGTGGTTCAATGCGAAAAGGCATTAAGCGTCAATCCCGAGTATGGACTGGCACATGCCAACCTGGCCATCGCACTCGTAAAGAAGCGAAGGCTGGATGAGGCGGTGCCTCACTTTGAAAAAGCGCTGGCAGCCAATCCTGAATCGTTTGAAATTCAATACAGCATGGGCAGAACACTGGCGGAATTGAACCGCGTGGACGAAGCGATCCCGCACCTGGAGAAGGCTCTGGCAGGCAATCCAGGCTTGATGGAGCTTCACTACAATCTGGCCAATATGCTCTCTTCGCGCGGTAGGTTTCAGGAAGCTGTTCCCCATTTCGAAAGCGTCATAAAGGCTGCACCGCAATACGCCAAAGCCAGGTTTGACCTGGGGAACGCCCTGTATTTCATACCCGGCAGACGTGCCGAAGCATTGGCAATCTGGAACAGTCTGATGCGCGCTCAGCCCGACAATCCTGCCGTGTTGAACCGGATGGCCCGCGCCCTCGCGACATGCACCGATGCCGCCGTTCGCAACGGGCCGGAGGCTCTGAGATTGGCCTTGCATGCGGTTCAGATTTCACGTGCGCAGGAACCCGCCTTCCTGGACACGCTTTCTGCCGCCTATGCTGAAACCGGAAAGTTTCAGGATGCCATCCAAGTTTGCCGGCAGGCCCAGGAGCTGGCCCGAAAGCAGGACAACAGTCGCTTGATTGAGACACTCTCCACGCGAGTTGCGCTTTATCAGTCAGGCAATGCCTTAAGAGAGTAGCCAGTTATCAGTTAGCAGTTGTCAGTTGTCAGTTGTCAGTTGGTGCGATTGGCATATCTCCGACATACAGTGCAATTTTCTTCCTTGGGCAGAGAGTAAAAGCTGGAGCAGGATTTGGAGTGAAACGTCGACAACTGACAACTGATAACTGGTAACTGATAACTGCCAACTGCCAACTGACAACTAAAAAGGGCCGGACTGCCTAAGCGGCCCGGCCCTGGCTGATATTTCCTTAGCAGTTAAATCCTACCAAATAAGTTTTAGCGCAAACTGCACTTCCCGCGGATCGCGCATTCGGGTGACACGTCCGTAAATGGGATTGTTCTGGGTGTAGCCCGTCAACTTCATGGTCGTCGTGTCCACCGTGAAGTTTTGCCAATCCGGATTGGTATCGACCTGATGGAACTGAGTGTGGTTGAAGGCGTTGAACATCTCGGCACGGAACTGCAGAGAGGCTCTTTCCTTCGTAAACCACGGAATACCGGGGAAATTTTTATGAATGGCCAGATCCCAGTTATTGAGGCCGGGCAGTCGAACCTGGTTTCTGGCCGAGAGGCCCAGTCGTCCCGCATCTGGAGGCGGGATGAAAGCAGCGGTATCGAACCATTTCTCAACCGTCTTGGGTCCGTTGTTCGGGTCCTTGATCTGGTCGGGGCGGCTGGCTTGCACGCCGCCGGCCAGCGTTGCACAGCATGATACATTCTGCGGTATACCGCTGTTCATGGTGACGATGACGCTGCTTTCCCAATCGCCCAGGATTCCCCTCACAAACATCGGCTGACCCGATAATGCGGGTGTCCGGTAAATCATATTTGCAGTAAAGATGTGAGTCCTATCCATGGCCGCCACGCTCTTGTCATACTTCATATTGGCAATGTCCGATACAGCGTTGTTGGTCAGGTATTGGACATTGCCTGTGGAAAGCAATTTCGACCACGTGTAGGAAGCCTGGTAGGAGAGGTTATTGGAGAACCTCCTCACCAGATAGACCTGGAGGGAGTGGTAGTTTGAGTCGAATCCTCGCGTGAACTGCTGCACACCGCCGTTGCCTTTAAGAGCATAAAGAGGACGGAGGGTGTCCTGGTTCGTGTCGGGATCGTTATCGTACTGCCACTTGACGAATTGCTGTCGCTTGTCCGCTGGAACCTGATTTAACGCCAGCGCACCCGGGAGATGGAGCCCCCTGTTCGCCACATACGCTACCTCGAGTTTGGTGTCCCTGAACAGTTCACGCTCCACCGTTAGGTTCCATTGGTAACTTGTGGGCACCTCTCCGGTGGTCGTCTTGCTGTTTTGAGCCGTCCCAACACTCGGATCGGCGGTTTCCCTGGGCAGGTCATCCATCGTTCGATAATAATTTAGCACCTTATCGAAAGGCGGGTTGACGCTGGAATTGAGCACGTCGCTGATGGCTTCCCTGTTGAAGAACAGGCCGAAGCCCGAGCGGATGGCCCACTTGCCCTGCCCCGTTGGATCCCATGCGAGACCAAGCCGCGGGCCGATAGTATTCCAGTGGTTCTGTACCAGACCACGGCTCACATCAAAGCCCCTGGTATTTCCCGGGTAAATCATCCCGTTGGTTGACGTGGCTCCTGCTTTGGGGTCGTAAAGCGCCAAGAGGAAATTGCCCATGCGATCCAAGTCGTCATAGCCGGCAGGAACATAGGACCAACGAGCACCATAGGTGGCCGTGAGTTTGGGCGACACACGCCACGTATCGGTATAGTAGGTCTCATAATCGTGCCAGCGAACACGGGATCTGGGATTGTCAGAGTGTTCTGTTCCGCCCCATACCGTGCCCTTCAGCAGGATATCTGCAATGCCGTTTCCAGTAACTTGGCCGCCATTGCCAGGCCCATAGGGGCCCCAACCGCCGCCAAGTCCATCTGGGCCGGGGACCGCCTGCGGCCCCCAGAAAAAGGGCGCGTAGGCGCAAGTGTTGCAATTGATGTCCTCATCCTTTTTGTTTCGGCTGTAAAGGCCGCCGATCTTGATGGAATGATCTCCCATGACTTTGGAGAAGTCATCCCGCCAGACATAAAGGTCCTGAATGTTGTTCCAGGGGCCCTGCGTCCAGAGGTCGCCGCCTCCGGGAGATCCCCAGAAACCGGTGTGTCCGTGCCCTTTGGGCCCGGGATAGACTTCCGGCATCGCCGAGACGATCGCGTCGTTGAGGTCAGCTCCAGTGCCACGATCCACGATGATCCGGTTTCCCGACCAGGAGAAGTTGAACTGGTTCACCATGTTCGTACCAATGGTGGCTGTCCACTGCGTGGACAGTGAGTAGCCGGGCTGATCCCAGTTCGAATCGACCGCCGGGTACGGGTCATCACCCCAGAGGCCGCCTTCCTGGTAGCTGGGCGCGAGGTTTTTCCAGGCGTCCTGGGTATACCGGCCCATGATCGCGTTGTTCTTGTTCAGGTTGTAGTCGACGCGCACCTGTTCCTGGCGTGTCGGAATTGAGGTCTTCGGGGATGCCACCCAGTTATTGCCCTGGATGTTGCCGTTAGCATCAATGGTACCCGCGCCGGGCGTTGGCAGCGGATAGAGTTTCATCATTGCCAATCCAGCCGGGCTCAGCCTGCTCTGGGGAATCTTGTTGCCCGGGAAGGGCTGCCCTGTGTAGGGATCTGTCGGGATCGGGTAATTCCGGGAACGCGGGCCGCTAAAGTCGCCCACGCGTTCGAGAGCTGTGGGTATGTTGAAATTGCGGGTGATGCCGCGATATTCCCGCCGCCACTCCTGGGACCAGAAGAAAAAGAGCTTGTCCTTTAAGATGGGGCCTCCCAGCGTGTAGCCGAAATTGTTGTAGTTCAACGGCGCTTTCGGCTGCTTGGCCGAGTTCAGGAAGAAAGAATTCGCATTCAGCACATTGTTGCGCACGAATTCGTAAGCCGATCCGTGGAACGCGTTAGTGCCGCCCTTCGTGATGACATTGATCTGAGCGCCCGAAGAAGCGCCCATATCGGCGCCGTAACTGTTGCGCTGCACCTTGAACTCCGCAATGGAATCCACCGAGGGATAAACCAGGATCGTGCGTCCCGAACCGACGTCGACGTTGTTAGCGCCATCAACCAGCCACATGTTTGCGTTGGTCGCGGAACCGCTTACCGACATGTCCACGCTGGACAGCAACCGGTTCCGCGGACATTGGCGTTATTTTCAAGCGAGGCGCCCGGGACCAGGAGTGCCAACTGGACAAAGCTGCGCCCGTTGAGAGGCAGCTCGGCCACCTGCTTGCCGGAAATCAGGTTTCCCACCTCGCCGCTCCGTAACTCGACCTGACTGACATTCGCAGCCTCGACGGAAACGACTTCGGATGGGGACCCGGGTTCGAGCACCAAATGCGCCATGCGGTTTTCACGCACGTTCAACTCGATCAGAAGCTTGGCCGCCTTGAACCCGGTGAGGGCCACTTCAACCGCGTATTTTCCAGCCGGGAGGTTGGGTGCTGTGAAAAACCCAGTGTCATCGGCTATCGACGGTGCGCAAGGCATTGGTGTCTGTATTTGTGATTTTGACTTCGGCGCCGGGAATAACGGCGCCAGACTTATCCTTAACGGTACCGCTGACAGATCCGGCAGTCTGAGACTGCGGGAACACCATCGGTACCAAGGCCAGGATAAAGGCCAAAATTACTATTGGTGTTAGTCTGTTTAGTCTCATTCGAGATTTCCCCTGCAAGGAACACGATAAAGGCCAACGGAAAGAACATTCTCTATGCTTGCCAAGGTTGACAGCCGTCCAAAACACAGAATCCATTCTGCGATGTAATCCTGAGAGCTAGCTCATCGTCGAATATCCGGCAAGAATGGCTACCCTTCAGAGCTATCCTGCCGAATCGGGCCCATTATCGGTTTGGAGCAATTGTCAAGTCAACATGAAACTCCTATTAATACAGGATTTAGATTATGTAGTCCGCACCCCCGAATAATCCGTAAATCGAATTTCAAAAGCGACCTGATGGCACATGCTATTATGGGTCGAATTGGATTCCGGCAAATCGCGCCCTGCCGGATGCTGCAGGAACAGCCAAATGCGAAATCGCTCCTACAAAATCGACCACTCCGTGCATTCCCGGGGTTGCTCAGGCCGACCCGTCAGAAATGGCATCCCAACACGGTTGCCACTTTGTGAAATCGCATTTCTACTATGGATGCCTGCCGTGGCGCCGCTCCTGGGCAGGATCGTTCAAGAACCAGCGACGGTCCGCACCCCTCCGACTGCTTCCCATCCATCCAAAGGAGTAACTTTCGCCGATATTACCCGTCAAACCGGTCTAGAGAAATTCCAGCGAGTGTCCGGTATCCCAGCCAAGGATTACATTCTGGAAACCATGGGAGGCGGCTGCGCCTTTTTCGACTATGACAATGACGGATGGCAGGACATCTACCTTGTCAATGGCGGCACGACCAACGGGCTGCTGGGAAAGGAGCCCCTGCCTCGCTCGGCCCTCTATCACAACGAGCGTAACGGCACTTTTGCAGATGTCTCGCAACAAGCAGGGGTGACCAATGATCGATGGGGACAGGGCGTATGTGTCGGCGATTTCGATAATGATGGATGGGAAGACCTTTACGTCGCCAATTTCGGCGAGAACCGGCTCTACCGCAACAATCGCAATGGCACATTTACAGATATTGCCAAGCAGGCGGGGGTTGCATTGGGAGGATGGTCCAAAGGCAGTGCCTTCGGGGATTTCAACCGCGACGGACTTCTGGACCTGTTCGTCGCCGGCTACGTGGACTATGACCCTCGCAATCCTCCTCCCGCAGCCACAGGCACGCAGGATGCGCAAGGTGCGGAAAAATCGAATACAGCTCAGGGGCTGCCGGCGCTTTACAGTCCGAATGCTTCCTATTGCCAGTACCGGGGAGTTCGCGTGAATTGCGGGCCCCGCGGGCTCAAAGGAGCATCCGACCACCTCTTCCAGAACCTTGGGAACGGCACCTTTGAAGATGTTAGCTTCAAGGCCGGAGTGTCCGATAAAGTCGCTTATTACGGGATCGGGGTTGCCTGGTTCGATTTCGACGACGACGGCTGGCCTGATCTTTTTGTGGCCAACGACTCGCAGCCGAATTATCTGTATCGCAACCGCCAAGATGGCACCTTTGAAGATGTCAGCTACATTTCAGGAACAGCCTTCAGTGAAAATGGAACTGAACAGGCGTGCATGGGTGTCGCGGTGGGCGACTTTGACGGCGACGGAAAAGACGACCTTCATGTCACGAATTTTGCTGACGATTCAAATACACTGTATCGGAACACCGGCAGGGGCATTTTTGAGGACATCACTTTCGCCGCAGGATTGGGAGAGATCACAATCCCCTTTGTCGGATGGGGTACCAACTTTTTCGATTTCGATAACGACGGCCGTCTGGACCTTTTCGTCGCCAACGGACATGTCTACCCCCAGGCCGATCAGGCAGAATGGAGAACAAGCTACAGACAGCGCCTGCTCCTTTTTCGAAATGTCGAATCCCATTTTTACGACATCGGATCCAGTGCGGGGGAGGCGCTTTTGAAACCTCGCTGCTCGCGTGGAACGGCCATCGGCGATTTCGACAATGACGGCGACCCGGATATCCTGATTAATAACCTGGAGGGACCCCCAACCTTGCTGAGGAACGACGGCGCCAACCAGACAGGTCATTGGCTGCAGTTGCGCCTGATCGGCGATCCCGGACAGAAAACGCCTAAAGATGCCGTGGGTACGGTGGTGTTTTGCACGGCCGGCGGACGAAGGCAGCGGGCCGAGGTCGCCAGCGGGCGAAGTTACCTTTCCCAATCGGATCTTCGGATCCACTTTGGCTTGGGTACGGCAGATCGAGTCGAAAAACTGGAAGTGCGCTGGGCTGGCGGCTCGGTAGCTGAATACCCGATCCCGAGAGTCGATCGTATATTCACCCTCCAGCAGGGCAAGGGAATTCGCTGATCCTACGGAAATCTGGCGCAGGACTCCCGTCGCCGTTTCCCTATACAAACTTTATTGACTCGCATGTTAGGGTGCGCGAATGTATTGGTTTCAGGAGGGGGAAAATCATGCGTTTAAGATCAGTTTTCAAAATAGCCCTAATTATCGCGCTTGCCGGTACTTTTCTGATGGCGAAGGATTTCTGGGAAAGGCCTTATAAGGAATGGAAAAAAGCCGATGCCTTCAAGATGAAAGAAAATTCCCCATGGGCCAAGGTTCAAACCTTTACCAGTCAGGCAGCCGGTCGGGGTGCGGCCACGGACCGCGGTGGCCGCGAAACCGGTGACCGAGAGCAGTTCAACAGTGTGACGGTGCGCTTTATCTCGGCTCTTTCGATCCGCCATGCCTATATCCGAATCGCGCAGCTGATGAACAACTACGATGCGAAGACGGACGCGGAAAAGGCTGAAATTGATGCGAAATTGTCCGGCCCGCTGAAGTTTGACTTTAGCAAAACAATCTGGGTCGGCCTCGAGTTTCAATCGAACGAGCCGCGAATGAAGATGGATGTTGCGCGATTCTTCGAACAAGTGAAGGCGGAACAGCTGAAACAAAGCTGCTACCTTATAAGCGAACGGTTGGGCCGCGTCTCGATCCAGGAATACTACCCTCCCGGTCCTGATGGATTCGGCGCCAAATTCATCTTTCCGCGCACCGTTGGAGACAAGCCTGTCGTCGCACCCGAAGACAAAGAAATATCGTTCGATATGTTCCTTGAACCCGTTGGCCAGCGCGTTCTCATTCGGTTCAAAGTCAAGGAGTTGATGTACGGCGGTGAGCTATCCTACTAATAGTTGCCAGTTGTCAGTTGTCAGTTGTCGGTTGTCGGTTGAAGGGCTGCGGAATCGGTTTTCGGGCGGTATGGGAGAATTTGACTGCTGTTCCGAACTCGTCGGCTAGGAACCATTGGCGAGTTTAAAAGTAACACTTGCGAATCATATTGGGATTGCCTGCACCCGTACCTGATAGTACTGGCAACTGACAACTGGCAACTATGTGTTTTTGGAGGCTTTGTGCAGCGACTGGGATTATGGTCATTTGTATTCACAGCAATGGCCATAACCCTCGGAACAAATGCCAATCAAAACGCACAATCTCCCATTGCGAAACAGCCCGCAGCCATAGTAATTGACTACCCGGCAGACGGAACGATATTCCCTCCTGACTTCGCCGCCCCTACCCTCCTGTGGCGCGATGCTGCCGCAACCGCAGCCTTCTGGACGATTGACATATCTTTCGCCGATGGCTCGTCATCCATTCAAGTCAAACCAAAAGCAGAGCTGCTGCGCATAGGTGAAATCGACCCTAAATGTGTCGCAAAAACCAACGAGCTTCCCAAGCTGACTCCGGAACAAGCCGTCACGAGGACATGGATTCCGGACAGCGAAACCTGGGCGGCCCTCAAAAAGCATTCCGTCGCCCTTCCGGCAACACTGAAAATCACAGGATTCAGCGGCGCCGGCCCTGGGAATCCCGTTTCCAGCGGCAAAGTCCAAATTCGAACTTCCCGGGATCCCGTAGGTGCACCAATTTTTTACAGGGATGTCCCTTTGATGCCCTCGGAATTGAAAAAGGGAGTGATCAAGCCTCTGGCGCCCAACGCACTCCCCTTGATTGCCTGGCGGCTGCGAAACGTATCGGAACCGGGAAGCCGGCGTCTGATGGGAGGGCTGCCTACATGTGCTAATTGCCATTCATTTTCACGCGACGGCAAAACCCTGGGAATGGATCTGGACGGCCCCGCCAACGACAAGGGGCTTTATGCCATCACATCCATTAAGCCACAAATGTCGATCCGCAACGAAGACGTCGTCAGGTGGAGTTCTTTCAAAAACAGGGTGGGCGATCAGCTAAGAGTCGGCTTCATGTCTCAGGTCTCGCCCGATGGAAGGTACGTCGTCACCACCATCAAGCCCGCGGCAACACCTGAAGAAGCGGCCTCGAGAGGGATTTCCATCCCGCTGCTACAGAAACTCCCGCTTTATTACGTTGCCAATTTTAACAACTACAAGTTTCTGCAGGTGTTTTACCCAACCCGCGGCATCCTGGTCTGGTACAACCGGGAGACCGGAAGGCTGCAGCCGCTGCCTGGGGCGGATGATCCCCGCTTTGCACAGACGAATGCCGTCTGGAGCCCGGACGGCAAGTACCTGGTCTTTGCGCGGGCACAGGCAAAGGATCCCTATGTCACAGGCGCCAAACTAGCCCAGTTCGCCAACGATCCGAACGAGACTCAGATCCAGTACGACCTTTACAGGATCCCATTCAACGGCGGGAACGGAGGCCGTCCCGAACCTGTGCGCGGGGCTTCTGGAAATGGCATGAGCAATTCATTCCCAAAAATTTCTCCCGACGGCCGGTGGCTTGTCTATGTTCAGGCCCGCAATGGGCTGCTGATGCGTCCGGACGGACAGTTGTTCATTGTACCGGCCGATGGGGGGCAGGCACGGAAAATGCGCTGCAACACGACACTGATGAACTCTTGGCATAGCTTTTCCCCCAATGGCCGTTGGCTGGTCTTTTCCTCCAAAAGCCGTTCCCCATACACCCAAATGTACCTTTCACACATCGATGAAGAGGGAAACGATAGTCCGGCCATCCTGGTAGAAAACGCGACCGCCGCAAATCGGGCGGTGAATATTCCGGAATTCCTGAACATTCCGCCAAATGGAATGCTGAAGATCGACACGCCGGCAACGGAGTTTTATCGCCTGGTGGATGTTGCGAGCAATCTGGCGGCCAAAGGACAGTATGAAGCGGCGATCGTCGAATGGAGGAAGGCACTGGCGCTGAATCCCGACGACGACCGGGCCGAGAACAACCTCGGAGTTGCGTTGGCCGCCACCGGGAAACTGAACGAGGCAATTCCCCACTTCCAAAAGGCCCTTGGGTTTAATCCGGAATCGGACGAGGCCCACACCAGTTTCGGAGCGGCCCTGGCGAATACGGGCAAAATCGATGACGCCATACCCCATTATCTAAAGGCTCTCGAGCTGAATCCGGATAACCCGGAGACGCACAGCAGTCTGGGAGCCGCGTTAGCCCAGAAAGGACGCCTCGACGAGGCTATCCCCCATTTTGAAAAAGCCCTCGAATTGAAACCGGATTACCTGGAGGCGTATGCCAATTTGGGATCGGCCCTGGTTGAAAAAGGGAGATTGGATCAGGCGGTAGTTTGCTTTGAAAAAGCGCTGAAGCTGAAACCGAAGTCAGCTCAGCTCCGCAACAGCCTCGGATTTGCCCTGCTGCTGCAAAACAAGGGGGACCTGGCGATCGCGCAGTTTTCCCGGGCACTGGAAATTTCCCCCGGGCTGGTAAACGCCCATGAAAACCTGGGAAGCGCTCTCTTTTATCTAAAAGGGAACACTCCGGAAGCACTTGCACACTGGCGCGAGGTCTTGCGGCTGGAGCCTAATCATATCCCGGTGCTGACACAGATGGCCTGGGTATTGTCGACCTGCCCTGATGACGCCATAAGGAATGGATCTGAAGCTGTTCGACTCGCTGAAAAGGCGGCCCAACTCACCGGCGGCACGGAATCCAGCAGCTTGGATTCTCTTGCAGCAGCCTACGCTGAAATCGGCCGGTATTCCGAAGCCGTTCAAACAGCCAGACGTGCTCGGGACCTGACCCAAAAAATGAACAATTTGGAACTGACAAATGCCATAAGCACAAGAATTGCGCTCTACCAATCCAAAATTCCCTTCCGAGACAAGCCTGTCAAAAAAACCGCGCGCTAATAGTACCCACACTCCCTTTTTGTTTTTTCAGCATTGATATGCCATGGCCTCGATAAGATAATGGATTTTTAGCGGTCTTCGAGCCCTTCGCGCTTTATTTGGGTAAGACAAGTCTCCCGAGAGGATCTCATCAGGAAGTGTCCAGCGGTTCCAGTTCATGGTCACGGCGCCTCGCGGTGATCCTCATTCCGACAGCCTTCGCACTTATCCCGGCTCTCGCCGCTTACCTGCGCACGCCGCCACCTCAAACCAGAGATATCCACGTCGAGACCTTCCGCTACGGCTTCAGCCCCTCTCGCATCTTCGTAAACCGGGGTGACCGTCTCAGGCTCACCTTCTCGACCCGCGATACCGGCCAGAGCTTTTTTCTCCAGGACTATGATCTTCACGTCGTGATAACGCCCGGAAGCCCCACGGTTGAGGTCCACCGGCTTTCTCGTCCCGACCTCCCACCCGAATATCAAAGCGTGGTGGAGTTGACTGCGGGACGGCCCGGCTTCTGGGGATATTTCGTTTCCAAATCACAAATCCGCAACCACACCTACAACGGCCCCCTGCATGGGACGGAGCACGGAGACCTGATCGTCGCCCCTAATTACCTGCTGCATGCGGGTCTTGGAATGCTGCTCGCCCTCCCCCTGGTCATCTTCCTATCGATGCCGGGAACCGTTGCGAGATTGAAGCCTCAACCTGCCAATCTATTTGGGATCTTTCCATGGCTAAAACGGCTCATGAAGAAACCTTCATTTCAATTCGATCTCACAATCCCCATGTTGGCCGTTTTCTACTTTGTCATCCTGGCGGGACTTCTGGGAACCAAGGTTTCGGGCCGGAATGCCGGCCCGATGGTGATCTGGATTCTCTGGCTCCCTCTGCTGATCCTGTTCCTCGTACCCCTCGGGGGCCGCATCTGGTGCCTGGTGTGTCCCCTGCCATCGCTGGGAGAATGGCTGCAGCGACGGCGTCTGGTAAAAATCACTCTGGAGCCTATAAAAGATAAGCCCCGCCGTTTTGTGGGCATTCGCTTGACCTGGCCCGACTCGCTCCGCACCAACTGGCCAAGCCTGCTGCTGTTTCTGTTGCTGGGAACCTTCAGCACCACGATTGCCGCAGTCCCCTCACTCACCAGTTGGCTGTTGATAGGTTTGATCGCAGTGGCAGCCCTGTTGACGGTATTCCCGGAGCAGCGCCTGTTCTGCCGTCATGTCTGCCCCATAAATTCCTTCATAAGCCTCTACGCTACGACAGGCCTTCTGGCAGCGCGAGCGGTGTCCTCCGACACCTGCCTTCATTGCAGCGACAGGTTCTGTCTCACGGGGAGCGCCAAAGGCTGGGGATGCCCTTACGGGCTGTGCATGGGTGACGTCAAGGACAACTATTCTTGCGGTATGTGCACCGAATGCGTGAAGACCTGCGCTTATGACAACGTCGCTTTCTTCCTGCAAGGTCCGGATAGGAAACCGGAGATTCCGAGTTACGGAGTGGCATGGCAGGCGATCGTGATGTTTGCGTTGTCCATAATTTATTGCGTCGTCAATCTCGGGGCCTGGCATCAGGTCCGTGAGTGGATCGACATCGTCGACAAAGAAAACTGGGGCGCTTTCACTCTCTATGCCATCGCGGTCTGGTCACTCTGCTTGGGAATTCTGCCGCTTCTCTTCTACCTTCTCACGAAGGCCGGTTTATGGCTGGCCAACTCAAAACAGCCGCCCGGACAGGCGTTCCGCGCCGGTTCCGCTTCGCTGATACCGCTGGGCCTGGCCGGTTGGATTTCCTTCGCCGTTGCGATGCTCCTGTCCATGATGACGTTCGTCCTTCAGAGTCTCTCGGATCCGTTCAATTGGGGATGGGATTTACTGGGCACCGCCGGAAGCCGCTGGCATATAATCTGGGCTCCGGGGATTCCCTGGATTCAAGTAATCTGCATCCTTGCAGGAGTCCTGTATTCGTTGAAAACGGTTTACCTGTGCTGGCAGGAGACCTCTCCAAACCGGCGCAGCACGATCATGGGATCGATGCCTCTATCAGCATTCATAACGATGGTGGGAGCGGGGATGATCTGGTTCTTTGCCGGATGATCGGAAGGTGTAATGAAAAAGAAAAACAGAGCCAATGCCTCTGCGGAAGAGTCGACCCGATTGGACAAGGCCAGGCTTAATCGCCCGATAACCCCGGGGAAAAAGGGGTCCAGCCTCCTCCCCGGCATCGTGATCGGCGCAGTGCTTCTGGGCGTTCCGCTGCTGGTTCTGACTTATCAGGCTCATCGCACCGGTCTGTCTGTCGGCCAGATGCTGGCGCATATATTCAAAGGGGCGCGGAAAGAAACCGTGGCGACGCCCCTTGCCGCACAGCCGCACGGTAAGAACATCGATTTCCTCTCGCCGAGTCCGATCGGTTTCCCGGCGACCGATCCTCCGCGGATCGGCAGCCTCACCATGGTAGACCTGGACCATGACGGCCTGATGGACATCCTGGTTTGCGACATGCTGGCCAACCGCGTCGGGTGGATCCGGCAGTTTCCGGTCGGGGTCTATACCGAGAAGTGGGTGAGCCCGGTGCTCTCTGCGCCGGCACATGTGAGTGCGAGCGACATCGATGGCGATGGCGATCTTGATCTCCTGACGGCCTGCATGGGCCAGCTCTTCCCCAGCAACGACAAGATCGGATCCGTTGTTGTTTTGGAAAATGACGGCAGGCAGAACTTCACCCCGCACGTCCTCATCGATCATGTCGCCCGTGTGACGGACGTGCGCGCGGCCGATTTCAACAAGGATGGCCGGCTCGACCTCATCGTGGGACAGTTCGGCTATGACGACGGCGAAACTCGCTGGATGGAAAACCTCGGAGGCTGGAAGTTCGAGTCGCACATGCTGCAAACCCTTTCCGGGGTGATCCACACAATCCCGATGGATATCGATAACGACGGGGATGTGGACGTCGTCAGCATGGTCAGCCAGGAGTGGGAAGAGATCTATCTTTTCGAAAATGACGGAAAGGGCAACTTCAAGTCTCACCTCCTCTGGGGAAGCACGAACGAGGATTACGGCAGCAGCGGCATGAGAATTGCGGACATGAACGGCGACGGGCGCATGGACATCCTGTTCACGAACGGCGACGCCTTCGATTATCTTCCGCCCCGGCCGAGGCCCTGGCACAGCGTCCAGTGGTTGGAAAACAAAGGCGGCTTGAAGTTCGAGCATCACCCCATCGGCAAGTTCGAGGGGGCGAGTGGAGCCGTCGCGGCCGACGTCGACGGGGACGGCGACATGGATGTCGTCGCGGTCAGCTGCTACAACTTCTGGGAGAAACCGGAATCCCAGAGCATGATCTGGTTCGAGAATGACGGGAAGATGAATTTCACCGAGAACGACATCGCACACTCACCTACCCACCTGATCAGCCTGGAAGCGGCAGATATGAACAAGGACGGCAAGCCCGACTTCGTCACGGTCAGGATGAATGTTTATCCGCCATTCACCAAAGATGGCCGCGTCACGCTCTGGCTCAATCACTGGGGCTCAAGCCAAAGCCAATAGCTTCCAATCGCATCGCTTGGCCAAAGGCAAAATTTAAAGACACAAGGAACGCCGAAGAACCTTCCTAACCGGGTAACCAACCCGTTTGGGAATCGAGGCGCCTTAACCTGCCCGAATTAAATGGAGCCAGGTTGATGGAGGGCAAAAGGACGATCCGAGCTGGAAATGCTTTATTCCCTGTGCGGATAGATTTTGTCACCGAGCTCCGCCATGGAGAACTAGAATCAGGAGCAAAAAAGAATTAGTTAGAGTATATTCGCTTTCGAAACCGAGGTCTCAGGATCAACCCGGATTGCCTATTGGCCGCGCGGGAATGTCATCAATCAGGGGGGAATTATGAGTCGATTCGGAAGATTTACGTTTTATGCCGCCATCGTGATCGCGCTAGCGCCTTCCCTGGTCAAAGCTCAGTGCTTCCAGTTCACGCAACCCGTCGTGCCCTTCTCCCAAATCTATTACACTACCGCGTCGATTTCCTCCGGCGACCGCTTGATCGTCGGGAAAATGAACTATAGCAATATTAGTCTTTTTCCCTTGCCGAACCAGCCCGGCCATCAGAAATTCTGCGGAAAGATGGAGCTCGCGCCTGGTTTATTTGTTGAAGCTTATGTGCCGACGGCAGCTGAGCGTGCTGGGGATTTTTCAGAATTTTCGGGACTGTTAATCGACCCGCTGGTAAATCTGCCATTTCCGGGCGGAAGGATCCCGGTCAGCCGGTTGGGCGATCCTATGGCGTGGCGTATTCCCCTATCAGCTCCTGCCATTTCCGGTCTGACTCCGGCCAGTGTAACCGCAGGAAGTGCGGGATTCACCCTGACCGTTAATGGTGCGAGCTTTGATCGGGGGAATCCACAGGTCCTCTGGAACAATTTCCCGCTCACCACTACCTTCGTCAGTTCCACCCAGCTCACCGCTGCCGTCAGCCCTGTCACGATCGGAGTCCCCGGGAATGCCTCCATCCAGGTTCGAAGCGGAACCTTCACCTCAGACATCATCAGCTTCCCCGTCCGGCGCGCCGCAGTCGCCGCTCAAATTACCAGGATTTCTCCAACCTCCGTCGGAATCGGGAGTGCTGATTTCGACCTCTACCTGTACGGCAGCAACTTCAATGCGGATTCCATCGTCCAGTATAATGGCTCCCCCCGCCAGACCACGTTCCTAACCAGCGAGCAGCTCCGGGCCAGGATCCCGGCGTCCGACCTGATATCTCCCAGCAACGCAAACATCACTGTGCTCAATCCCGGGCCTGCTCTGTCCAACTCGTTATCGTTTACCGTCGCCCGCGAAAGACCCATCCTGACCGCGCTGAATCCTCCGGCTGTCGTTGCCGGCGACCCCGGTTTCACGCTTACCGTTTATGGCCTCAGCTTCGCCCCCGGTGCCGTTGTCGAATGGAATGGCGCCGCCCGCAGCACCACTTTTGTCAGCAACTCGATCCTGACCGCCTCCATTCCCGCGTCGGATATTGCATCGGGTGTGCCCGTTGATGTTACAGTCCTCAATCCCGGCAGCCTTCGTTCGAATGCGAGACCGGTGGCAATCTTTGTTTTATTGACCGGGGGGCCCCGGATTTCATCCATCAGCCCCAGCGATATTGCGGCCGGCGGGCCGTCTTTCACCCTGACCGTCACCGGAACCGGCTTCGTGGCGGCTTCGATTGTCCAGTGGAATGGATCCAATCGCCCGACAACCTTTGTCTCCGCCACCCAGCTCCGCGCCGAGATCCCGGACACCGACATTGCCGATGGCGGAGTCTTTTATGTCAACGTCTCCAATCCGGTGGCAGGGAATATTTCTGCCCGTCTGGAAGACGCATCCACCGGAGGAAACCCCAGCAATCCCGCCATTGGCACAACAACTTCACCCGTTCCTATTATCAGAACCTTTAATCCCTCGTACACCACCGCCGGAAGCAGCGCATTCACCCTGGTGGTCGACGGCCTCGGCTTTGTAAAAAGCACGTATGTCACCTGGAACTTTTCGCAGCGGCAGCCGACCTATGAAAGCAAGACCCGGCTCTCGACCGAGGTTGCTGCCACCGATATTGCCGTCGAAAACATGGTGAACATCACGGCCGCAACTCCGCCGCCGGGTGGCGGCACATCCTCCCATACTTTCGCGGTTCTCCCCAAAACCGCCTTATTGACCGAGCTCTATTATCCGAGGCTGGAAAGCTCCATCGGCGACGCTTCGTCAGGCTCGGAAGCCACCGGCATCGCTCTCGTCAACCTGGGCAGCGGCGATGCTCAGCTCAAACTCTGGGCCCTCAATCCCGACGGCTCTCTCATCGGCGGCGAAGGGATCACCAACCCCGTTTCCTTCTCCATCAAGCAGGCCGAACAACGGGCCATCCTCGATTCCCAGCTCTTTGGCGACAAGCTCCCCCAACTCAAGGCCTCAGGGTGGCTGCGCCTCGAATCGCCGCAGGATAAACTCGCAGGCTTCTTCCTCACTTTTGACTACGACCTCAACGTGCTCGACGGCGCCGATGTTTCTTCCGATACCGGCACCGTCATGATCTTCCCGGAGATTGAGAGCGAAGGCGATACGCAGCTTAGGATTTCCAACCCGGGCACGGCTCCAGCGTCGGTCAGTCTTGAATTGAGAAAAAACGACGGAACGCTGCGAACCACCACAGTGGCGCAGAGAACCCTGAGCGGCAGGGGCTCTTTGTCGGAAGACATCAAAAAGCTCTTCCCCACTGCGACGCCGGCGGCATCCGATTACGTAAAGGTAAGCAGCGACAAGCCAATATCCGGCCTGGAATACCTGGGCAAGAAAGGAAAATACGCCGAAACCCTGAACGCCCAGGACACGGCCGGAGGGAGTGTTTCTCTTTATTGTCCCCAGTATGTCATCGGAGGAGCCGATTTCCGTTCCACCATAAGTCTGGTCAACCTCGATTCCTCGGCCGGCACGGTGTCACTGCGCTTCATCAGCAATGAAGGCTCCGTCCAGGGAGATGTCAGAACCGAACCTATTGCGGGTTACGGCAAGCTCTTCATCAACAATCAGAAATACTTCCTCGACCCCGGCTCTAGTGCCGTCCAGGGTTATGTTGAAATCTCGAGTTCCGGCCCGAGAATTACCGGCAGCGTCATTTTCGGCGATCCCGCTTCCAGCCGCTATGCCGCAGCCCTGCCGCTGGTATCGTCACTCAAGAAGTCTTTTGTTTTCTCCCAAATGGCCAGCGGCGGCAACTTCTACACCGGCATCGCCATGGTCAATCCCAGCACCCTCGACGCGACCGCCAAGGTTGAACTCTATGCCGACGACGGCAGGATCATCGCCGCCAAAGACGTGCCTATTCCCGCGAAACGCAGGAGCATCAACCTCCTTACGGGTTATTTTCCCGAGCTCTCTCCCGTGGTTGTGAACTCCGGATATATTCGGGTCACCTCGGATCGTGCCTTGGCCGCCTTCGCCCTCTTCGGAACCTCCAGCGGAACCGCCCTCTCCGCTATTCCAGCCCAGACGGCGCCCTAAGAGCGGAGTGGAGTGTGGATGCAGGGCGCGCGACCGAAAGACGGACCGACTTTAATGGACAGCATATCGAGGCGCCCGATCAGGCGCAAGAAAGTGGATATGCCCCGTGATCAGGATCATCGGAATTGCAGGGTGAAACCTCTTTTTCACCGCAAAGACCGCCAAGACATCGAAGCCTGCGAAAAAAATCATTAGAATCTGTTTTTTAAAATGCAAAAATGATTCCGCCAGGAGCTTCATGCACGCGGCAATCGCCCGACGGGATAGATATCGATAACCCGAGTTCGGGGAATCTCGTTCCTGTTGCAGCCGATAGACCGAAATGGCGAATGATCCGGAAATCATAGGCAAATACAGGGTCCTGGGAAGGATCGGCGCAGGCGCCATGGGAATCGTGTACCGCGCCTACCATCCTTTTCTGAAGCGCGTCGTTGCCATCAAGACCATGGCGGAATCGCTCAGTTCCGACCCCTTGCTGCGCTCCCGTTTTGAGCACGAAGCGGAAGCCGTAGCAAAACTCGAGCACGACAACATCATCGCAGTTCATGACATGGGTGAGGAATCAGGCCTCCTCTATCTCGTGATGGAGTACCTCGACGGCCAGGACCTTCGATCTACGATTTCCCTCGGCAGAACCTTCCCGATCGAAAGCAAGCTGCAGATCATGATTCAGGTCTGTTCGGGGCTTGCTCACGCACACAGCAAGGGGGTGATCCACCGGGATATCAAGCCGAGCAACATTTTCCTCAATGGGTCCGGACTCGTCAAAGTGCTCGACTTTGGCCTGGCCCGGTTGGAAAGCTCAGATTTGACGGGAACCGGGGAAATCCTCGGCACGCCATCGTACATGTCGCCCGAACAACTGCAAACCGGCAAAGTAGACTCCCGATCGGATGTATTCTCCACGGGAGTGGTGTTTTACGAACTGCTCTCGGGCAAAAGAGCCTTCGAAGCCGAAAGCATGCGCGCTGTGCTGCTGCGGATTCTGCAGCACCATCCACCTTCGCTGGAACTGATAGACCCTTCCATACCGGGCGATTTGTCTGACCTGGTGCGCAGAGCCATGATCAAGGATCGGGACTCGAGGTTGCCGGACATGGCATCGATGCTCGCCGGTTTGACTGAAATCACACAGAACCTGGAACAGAAACGCCCGCACCTGAGGCAAGAGATCCTTCGTACCTGCTCTCAATTCGATGAACTTGCCGAGAACTATCCCGCGTTACTGGAAGACAGACGTTCTGTATTCGCCAAAATTCGAGAAGTGATGCTCAATCAGCCCGCGGATTATCAGCAGCAAGCCGCCGCAGTTCAACCCGCGCCTCCGGCTTCACTTCACTATTACGCGCTGTGGGATTTAAAAGCCCGCGCGGAAAGGGAATACGAAAAGTCACGGCGCCTGGCGAACAAGGAAGCAGAGACAGCCGACCTCTTCCCGGATTCCGTTCAGCTGGGAGAACAAGGGAAACCCGTCGAACCTCCTACGCTGGCAGATACGATCCTGGGCGAAGATTCAGATCTGAGGCCGGCTCATAAAGCCGCCACCACGCTCACCGGCAAAATTGCGATTTCAGAACGGGAGGAGGATGCCCGGCAGATAATCTCCACCTGCCTGCAAACCGCCCGGGAATGCCGCGAAAAAGGAGATGTCGCCGGCTGCCAGGAGAGTCTGTGCACAGTATTGGAACTGGAGCCCGATAACGCTCCGGCGCTGGCTCTGCAAAAGGATATTCAGAAGTCGATTCAAGAGGATGAGAAGCAAAAACGCAAAGCCGAATTGGCGGAGTCAAAGGCCCGGCAAAAAAGCCAAAAGATCCCGGGCCGCTTGAGTATTGCCATCGATCGGTTCTTCATCCTGCTCCTGGGACGCCCTCTCCCCACCCGAGTTTTGGCTGGCGGGACCTCGGCAGTAACAGTCGTTGCGGCTCTGCTGATCTACTTTGTCGGAATGGATGGATTCCTTTACATGAGCGCAGAAGCCAGAAGAGCCCGCAGCTTGGTTTATAGCGGACAATATGATGAGGCTTCCCCGGCGCTGTCCGCGCTGCTGGTTCAGCATGCCGGCAACAAATCCCTGATACGGCTGCAGGAAATGGCAAATACCGGGTCTGAACAGACGCGCCTTTTCAATTCTGCTCTGGCAGAAGATGACGATAAGAAAGCCGAACAGGCGCTGGATCGCATCCGGCTGATGAATCCGGCAGATCGGAATCTTGGGGAACTTCAATCGCGATTTCTGCAACGCATTCGAGCCCCGTTCCAGGATGATTTTCGCGATCTTAGGGGCTGGCTGGCTCCCTCCACCTGGGAGGTTTTGAACCAGCCCGCCAACAAAATGCTGATCGTCCGAACGGGCATGGGATTCGTCCGCGGGCGCAGGTACAAGGATTTCAACGCGGATTTCAATCTTACCTTCGGCATGAAAGAATCGGCCTCGTGGATTCTTCGGGCTTCCGACAATCGAAACTACTATTTGATCACCCTCAACGGCCCGAAAGCAGATCCGCCCAATTCACTTCAAGCGCTCAGAGTGGTGGACGGCAGCCGCATCAGCATCCAGCCGCCTGCAACGGTGGGCAAAGATCTGAGCCTGAAGGATGACCAGCTGACGATTTCAATCCGCGCAACGGGATCGACCATTCGGCACTTCGTTGCCTCGGCGTTGGCGCCTGAAGCGGATGATCCGAAGGAGCTTATGAGTTTTACGGATGCGATGTTTCAAGAGGGTGGATTCGGCTTTGCGGGTTTTGACGATTCCGATTTTTACATCCGCTCGGTGAAGATCTGGTCTGCGGGACCTGCCCAGTGAGAATGCGCTTGTTTACCCGCACGCTTCTGCTTCAGCTCCGTGATCGATACGCTGTGGGTGAAAGGGGAGGCCGATGAGACGGTTGGCTTGCAGACTGGCAGCGGTTCTATTCAGTCTGGCCCTGCTCACCTCCGGCCACGCTCAGAACACCATCAGCGGAGCCGTTCATGGTTTTGTTTTTGATTCGATTAACAGGGCAGCACTAGCCGGCGTACGCATTATTGCCAGGCACGATCCGACTGGAACCATGCGTTCCACCCTGACCGCAGTGGACGGGAGCTACAGGCTCTATCATCTCGGGCCGGGCCCCTATACCATCGAGTGCTCGCAATCCGGTTATCAGACGGATGCATTCGGCGGAGTCTTCATTTCGCTGAACTACGACCGCGCGATTGCGATTCCACCTTTCCTGCTCAAGCGGCTGGGCACGGCCCCTTCATTGAAGGGCGCCGGGATGGAAGAGCAAGGGATAGATCTCGTCAGCGGCCACGCCGGGCCCGGCCTCCCCTTCACGGTGGAGGAATATCAAGCCTACTGGCTGGAGCTGGCTCGCGGGCCGTTCGCCGGGATGAGTGCCGTCTGGACGCAGCCACCTTCCGGGGAGCGTGAACAGGATTCTGCTCAAAGTCAGGGAAGTTCTCCGACACAGGCGCCGGCCTCGACTCAGGCACCCGCTTCGAGGGCGGCATCGGGCCAGCCGAGTCCGGGATTGAAGCAGGAAGCCGCTGCTGTTCGAATGCTGAATCTCGTGAATGGAATGCGGAGCAGCAACTTCACGGAATTCCAGCTGACGGCCTTGCCGCTTCCAGGAATCAGGACCTTTGATTCGCTGGCCCTCCTGGCTCCGGGTGTATCCGAGCCTCCCCTGACCATCGGTGAAATCGCAGGGCCGGGGATAGGAGCGGGAGTGGGCACATCCGGCCAGTTTTCAGTCAACGGGATGCGCGGACGCTCTAATAATTTCCTGTTGGACGGTTCCGACAATAACGACCAGGATGTCGCCGTGCGCAGGCAGGGATATCTCGCGCTGCTGCCTCAATCCGTCGAATCGGTCGAGGAATTCCAGATCGCGACCCTACTGTGGGACAGTGAAATGGGCCGAAGCCTGGGATCCCAGGTGAATGCCGTATCCAGGGGCGGCAACAACAGGATTCATGGACAGGCCTACGGGTTTCTAACGGACTCCCGGCTCAACGCCCGCAATTTCTTTGAACTGCCGGCTACCGCAGGGCTCACAAAACAGCCTTTCACACGCCTGCAGAGCGGCGTAAGCATCGCCGCTCCCATCAGGCGCAATCGCACCCATATCTTCGGAAGCTATGAAAATCAGATCATCAACGCCAATCAGACGCAGCATTTTTCCACTCCTGCCGCCTCCGAAAGGGAATACTTCGGCACCAACCCCCTTCGGATCGTCACGAACAGCCAGTACGGGCCCAACAATGCTATCGACTATGAGACTGCCGCCGGTCTGACGCCGCTTGGACAGAACTTCCTTGCACCTGAGAAGGCAGGATCAGGTCACAATCTTTTTTACCCTCTGCCCAATAACCCGGGCGGACCCTTCGGGGGCAATACGCTGACCCAAAACCTGCCATCAAGCGGAAGAGGAAATGTGCTTGCGCTGCGCGGCACCCATCAGATCGCGGAAGGCCACCTCCTGTCAGCGCGATATAACCTGACACGCGATTGGCGGATGATCCCAAGTGTCGGGCGCGCCATAGCATCGTCCTTGCGTTCCGAGAGCCAAAGCCAGAATCTTTCCATCAGCAGCAGCGACTCGCTGGGCCCGAATCTCTCGAACCAGGTGCGACTGTCTTTCGGAAGAACCCGGCTCGGCTTTTCCGATGCCTCGGGCAGCCCCTTCTCTTTGAAATCGGACCTGGAAACCGAGATCCATGCGTTTTTCAAAGACCATTCCTTCGACACGACCACCGATGCCAATTCTTCCACTTACGCCCTGGGCGAACTTCTGGTCCGTCCTTTCAGCCCCGTAGGGGTCGACGCAACGATCTTTCCCCAGAGAAGAGTCAACAACACCCTGCAGATGGCGGATTCCCTCGCAAAAAACGCGAAGAAACATAACCTCAAATTCGGGGCCGATATCCGGTATGTACAGTTCAACAGCCTCCAGGACCGGCTTTACCGGCCCAGAATCGAAGTCAACAACGGGATGCTCCAGCAGGACGGCGGGCTTTTCTTTATGCCCGGCCTGAGCTTTGCCGGCATCGGCCAGGTTTCTTCGATATTGCAAACAATCACGCGTTACACTCCCGATTCGAGTCTGGGACTGCGGCACTTCGAGGTGGGATTTTTCATCAATGATAATTTCCAGGTTGGTCCCCGGCTGACCATCGATCTGGGGCTCCGCTACGAGCTGAACACGGTTCCCAGCGACCAGAACAATAAAATCGAAAACGCGCTGTCGCTTGCCGACCTGCCGGTCGCGCAGCCCATTCCGTTGTGCGGTAATAATTGCCCGATCTATTTCAACGCCTACAACAGTGCCATCGCTGCCTACAAAAGCATTCTGGACGGCCGCACCAAAATGTATGAACCGGACCGGAACAATTTTGGCCCCCACCTGGGCTTCGCGCTCGGGCTGGACCAGGCAAAGAACACGGTGCTCCGGGGAGGCTATGGAATCTATTACGATGCCATCCTGGGAGCGGTTGTCAGCCAATCGAGAAATGTTTTCCCGAACGAAATCCCCTTCCTTTCCGATGCCGCTTTTTTCGGGATCGACGGCATCAACGTCAATAGTCCCGAAGCCTTCGGATTGGGAGAACCGGACAATCTCTATCCATTCCTCCGTGCAGGCTCGAACCAGTTGAACGGCGGCTCCGAGGAGTTTCCAGCCCTGGTTGGGGCGCTGTTTTATTACAGCCGGGCAGCCGGAGGGTTGACGTTCACCCTCCCGGAAAAAAAGCTGAGCACCCCCTACGTTCAGCAATGGCATCTGACGTTTGAAAGGGAAATCGGAAATTTCGTTTTGTCGGCTTCCTATGTGGGGACCAAAGGGACCCATCTCATGCGGCTGAATACCCCCAATGGCGGGCCAAGCATCACTCCGAGCCAGACGGTGCTGTTTCAAACCAATGGCCGAAGGGTTGTGAGTTTCGATGCCGGAGGGGCGTCGCTTCAGCGCCCGATACAACGGTCCAATCCGAATCTCGGGGCTTACCAGGTGTTCGAGAGTTCAGGGAGCTCGAGCTATCACGCACTGCAGGTGGAGGGGCGAAAGCGCTTCTCCGGTGGACTGACATTTACGGCAAGCTACACCTGGTCCCACTCCATCGACCATGCTTCGGATGTCATGGATTCCGCGGGTTCGTCCGCCCTCCCCCAGGATGGGGGCAATCCTGGAGCCGAGCGTGCCAACTCGGCCTTTGATGTGAGACATAGGCTGGCGTCGTCGTTGATCGCAGAACTGCCCATTTTCCGAAACTTGAACGGCAAGGCGGGCGCCATTTTGAAGGGATGGAGAGTCGCTTCCACTTTTATAGTCCGATCAGGACAGCCCTACACCATCCAGGTGCCCTTCGATGCGAACCAGGATGGAAACCTCAATGATCGCCCGAAATCGAGCAACGGCCTGATACTTCTGACGGGCCATGGTCAGAGGAAGGTCATCCAGACCGCTGCTACTTCGTCCTTTTTTGACCTGGCCACCCCTGGAAACGGCCAGGTTGGGAGGAACGCATTTCGTGCCGATGGCCTGCTGGATCTGGATATCGCATTGAGCAAGCTCATACCCTTGCCCAGGGCTGCTCAGCTGGAAATTCGCGCCGAAGCCTTTAACCTTACCAACCGGTCGAATTTTGCGATCCCGGTGAGAACGATCGGGGACCCGGGCTTCGGTCTGGCCATCAATTCTTCCGTTCCCGCCCGTCTTATCCAGGCCGGCTTGAAGTTGTCGTTCTAATCCGAATGGGCTTGGATGGTTTATGCCGGAATTCCGTTGCAGGTTTCCCAGCAGCATTTTGCATAATGTTCACATATGAAAAATGTACAGATAACCATTGGCGAAGATCTGCTGCAGGCGGTCGACAGGGCAGGGAAACCTCTGGGGTTGAAGCGCTCCCAAATCGTGCGTGAGGCTTTGCGGGCATGGCTGCAAAAGCAGGCGGTGGATCAGCTCGAACGGGAGTGGATAACGGCTCTTCAGTCCTCGCCCGATGACTCGGAGCGCGCCGAAAGGTGGGCAGCTATCCAAACTTGGAGCAGCAAACGAATCGCGGAGACATCTGGCAAATCGACCTTGGGGGTCATGCCGGATAGCGGCCGGCCTTAATACTCACAAGGCAGACGGTGATACCCTTTCTGACCAAGCTGACCGCCGCAAGTGAACTCAAAAACGCAACACGATCTCCTGGGGAATTCCCTTGCCCGGCGGGATGTGCAGTTCAAATCCCTTGTCGGTGAGGGGCCGGTCCATCATTGAAAAGAAGAGAAAACGGTCCCGCATCATGGATCCGTCAATCGGATCGGATGAGTGGGCCTTGTCGTTGAAGTCTTTCTCCACGAGCTGTTTTTCAATATCCGAAACTCCCTCCGCGCTGCCGCCTCCGCCTCCACCTGCACGGGGATTAAGAACCACATCGACGCCAGGACGCGGATACCCGCTGCCGCCATATCGCGGATCATTGTAGCGGGGATCATTGTAGCGCGGGTCCGCGGCACGCCGATTGCGCGGATCGGTCGGGTCATAGGTCGGATCGTTTGGGTCCATGCGAGGGTCATAGCGCGGGTCCGTCCGGTCATAGCGGGGATCGCCGGTTCTCGTGTTGGGCGCCATGCTCACCGGTTTGCCTTTGTTCTTCGCTTCGGCGCTTACTACCGCGCCTTCCAGCACCGCTTCCGCCGCAACCCCGGGAGCGACCATGGCGAGTTCCTTGCCGCTGGGCCCAAGAAGCTGGATCCCTTCCATGGGGAGCACTACCCCGCCCCGGCTGGTATTGAACACCGCAAGGCGAACGGTTATCAGGTTGGAAGAGGTCAGCTCTTTGTAGAAAAACTCTTTCTGGGCCTTGCCGTCCAGCAGCAGGTCGGCCGCATAGATTACGCCACCTACCGTCGTCATGGCCTGGAATTGTTCCGGTTTCTTGGGCTTGATGGTCTTGGCTTTGAAACCGGCGAATGCCACGATTGAAAGCGCCAGCATCAAAGCGAGGAAAAACGTTCTTCTCATGCTTCCTCCCAAAATTGGGGACGGATCCCTTTTTTCAACTTTCCTTTTGTGAAGCCCGAAAAATCAATCGATGAAAAAAGAGAGCTGTTCCCAATTTTGAACCAATCGAAGCCCGATAACCAGCCTTTCCTTGCCTGTGCTACAATGCGGCCGTTTCAAAAACCCGGAGAACCTCCTATGTCATTCTGGCTTGGATTGGACATCGGCACCGGCGGCTCGCGCGCCATCATCATAGACTCGGAAGGCTTGGTCCGTTCGGCAGCTTCCGCCGAACATGCCCCCATGATCCAGCTGCAGCCGACCTGGGCCGAGCAGGAGCCGCAGGACTGGTGGCGCGCGGCTCAGGAAGCCACCCGGGCTGCGCTGGCGAGCGGAGGCATCAGCGGCAGCGACATCCAGGGGGTCGGGCTCTCGGGCCAGATGCACGGGGCCGTCCTGCTCGATTCGGCGCACCAGGTGATCCGCCCTGCCATCATCTGGTGCGATCAGCGCAGCCAGGTCCAAGCCGACTGGTTCACCGAACGAGTGGGTGCTCTGCGGCTGAAGGAAATCACCTGTAATCCAGCCCTCACCGGCTTCACGGTACCCAAGCTTCTCTGGGTGCGGGACAACGAGCCGCGGAACTACGAGCAGCTTTGCATGCTGCTCCTGCCCAAAGATTACGTGCGCTTCAGGCTCACCGGTACGTTTGCGACCGAAGTATCCGATGCGGCCGGCACGTTGCTGCTCGACGTCCCGAAGCGCCAATGGTCGGCTGAAATCCTTGATGCTCTCGGGCTGGAGAAAGGGCAGCTGCCCAGAGTCGCCGAGTCTCAGGAACCAACGGCATTCATTAATGATGAGGCGGCCGCTCATACCGGGCTCAAAAAAGGCACGCCGGTGGTCGGGGGTGGCGGCGATCAGGCAGCGGGCGGAGTCGGAAACGGCATCGTTGAATCCGGGATAGTCAGCTCCACCCTAGGCACCAGCGGCGTCCTTTTCGCTTATACCGATGCCCCGCACCTCGACCCGGGTGGCAGGGTCCATACCTTCTGTCATGCCGTCAAGGGTAGATGGCATGTCATGGCTGTCACCCAGGGAGCCGGGCTCTCATTTCGCTGGTTCCGGGACAATCTCGGGACTGCTGAGATCGGGCAGGGCCGCGAGCTGGGAATCGACCCGTACGAACTCTTGACCCGTCAGGCGGCAGAAGCACCTGCCGGCTGCGAAGGCCTGCTGTATCTGCCCTATCTCATGGGAGAACGGACCCCGCATCTGGATCCTTATGCGCGCGGCGTCTTTTTCGGCCTCACGGCCCGGCATACCCGTGCCCACATGATCCGGGCGGTCCTCGAGGGAGTGGCCTATTCTCTGCGGGACGGACTGGAGATTTTCAAGGAAATGGGAGTTCCCTCGGAGCAGGTGCGGGCCTCGGGCGGGGGCGGTCGGAGTTCGCTGTGGAGGCAGATCCAGGCCGACATATTCAACCGGGAAATGGTCACCATTAATGCCACCGAAGGTTCGGCTTATGGTGCTGCACTGCTGGCAGCCACGGGGACAGGGGCTTTCGCATCGGTGGAAGAAGCCTGTAAATCATGCATCCGCGTCACCGATCGAAGCGAGCCTGATCCAGTCCGGGCGAAAATCTATAATGAATATTATGAGGTCTACCGGGATTTGTATCCCCGGCTGAAAGATTGCTACCGAGCCGTGCATGACATCGGAGCGCGATAGGCAGTCGGCCCAACATCGATGGCGCACATCATGTGGGTCGGGGCTTCACATGTTATCTCAAAACCTGAAAACGATGCATTATGGATCGGGCTTTCAGCCCTCTCTGTCGATTTGACTTGAATCCCAGGGCTTCGCCCTGGGCTGGTATATCGTCGGGCCTTCGGCCCTCCATATTTCATAAAAGCAAACCAATCCACCATTTGTGAGCGCTGAAAGCGCGATCACATACCAGCCTCGTCGCAGATCCCGCGACGCGGGAGGCCGAAGGCCCAGGATCTGGCAGAAAAGAAAATAAGGGCTGAAAGCCCGCCCCATTGCTGCGACCCAGCCAGTTCTGGGACAGCCTGTGAAGCCCGGACCCACATGAAAAAAAGAAGCAGCGAGAAATAAGATATTTGATATTGCAGGGTATACCTGGCTCCTTATTCGAGACGTCCGGTCCAGGCGATCATCTGCCCGAAAAACCGGGCATACAAATTTCCTACTTCGACGGGATTGGCGCCCGGCCCGCAGGCCGCCACACGCCCGTCCCCCCAATCCACCAGACCGCCGACCCAATGGGGAGCCGCATCGGAAGCAAAGGCCGTTACCCGGCCCTGGCCAAAAGTCCACACCACAAGCAGCGGATCGCTTTTTTCAACGGGATTGAAAACAAATTTCCTTTCGTGCGCGCTCACCGAGAACCGGCGCGCGGACAGGATTTCCAGCGCGTCCGGCTTGCAAGCAACCCGGTTGAAACCTCCGATCCCGGGGCAAACAGCGCTGAAAGGCAGATCCGCGATGATTTCATGGTCTGAGATCGGCTCCACCAGGCAGGGCTGCGGGCAATTGACGCGGTCATCGCCCTCCGACATTTCTACCGGCAGGACATCTTTCAGAACTGTCTTCCCGTAATCGCCGCCGAAGCCGGTGAACGATTCCCATCCGCCGATCATCAGCAGTCCAGCCCCTGCGGAAACGCGCTCAGCGATTTTTGCGAGCTGCCTCGGTCCAAAAAGCTTCGACGGATAATCGCTGACGATATAAAGCTGGTAATCGCGATCCAGCATCGAATCCTGAATGCCGGAATCCGAGGGGATATAATCAAAGGCCAAGCGTCGGTAAGCCATCACGCCGGCGAGATAGCTGGCGGCTTCCTTGAGTGCCGTGTCTCCAAAATAAAGTATTTTTCCGTTCATTCCTCTTCCTGTTCTCAGCAAAGTCGCATCACGAGGTAGGGAGACGCGGCCGCGTATCCCTACCATTTCCTTGTGAGATATTACCGGGTGCAGGTATAGACACCAAGCCAGGAACTGAGGTCGTCATCCCGGGTCAGCTTGAGTCCGGAGCCGACAATGTTGATCCACCATGAGCCATTCCATACTCCAGGGCTCCCGCAGACGCTGCAGCGCCAAACGTACCTGCCCGATGCCCCATCTTTCGCAGAATTAACCGCGCTTACGGTATAGGACTCGGTGGCCGGATCGGCATAGACTGCCGTCATGGTAGTAGCCATTCCCGCGCCCGAGATCGTCAGGGTCATAGCCGGATATCGGGGTTCCTTGCAGGTCCAAACCCCTTCCCAGGTATCGGTCGTGAGGGTAGGAATGATGGTTCCCTCGGTCACAGTGAAGCTCAAACCATCACTCCACGGGCCGTATCCGCCGTATTGATTCCAGGTCATGATCCACCACCTGGCAGCACCATTGACAAGAGCCGTGCCGGGTGTAATGGAACAGATGCCGGATCCTGACGCGCACCCGACTTCTTCGGCCTTGTACCATTTCTGTATTTTTGCCGACATGCTGTAGTCGTTGACCCAAAGGCAATACCAACTGGATTGCAGGACAGCGTTCCATTTATAGGTCGGCGTTTTTGTATTGATGGTGCCAGTTGGGGATATTAGTGTCGCCTTGGGAGGAGGGCCCCCTATTCCAGTATGAAACTCCATCGGGTCGCTCCAGGGCCCAAATCCGTAGCTTTGGTTCCAAGTCTGGATCCACCAGGTAGCCGGCCCCGCAGCGAGGCTAATGGAAGGCTGTACCGTACAGGTACCGGTGCCCGACGCACAGCCGGCCTGTGCGGCTGTATACCAGATCGCGATCCTCCCTGTGGTGCCGCTGCTGCTGTCCCTAACCCACAAGTAATACCAACTGACCCCCGTCACGGCATTCCATATGTAGGCCGGTGTATTCGTGGTCACTATTCCTGTCGGGGATATTAACGTCGCCTTTCCCGCGGGGCCGAGGAAACTGAACTCCATGCTTAAACTCCAGGGTCCGTAGCCGTCAGCATTCCAAGTGCGAATCCACCACTCATAGGATCCCTCCCCCCAGGTATTTTCATTTGGGACAATAGCGCAGGTGGCACCGAGCTCGAGGCATCCCGCCTCGCTGGATGTATACCAATTGTCGATCAACGGTGAAAAATCTCCGACCCGTCGCACATAAAGCTCGTACCAGGTCGCCGTAAACTCTTTCGAAAAGACGAACCGAAGGTTTTGCCCGGCAAAAATATAACCCGAAGGAGAGATCAAGCCGACTCTGCCCGGAGGGGCAGCTTGAGCTATTTTTTGCGGATCAGCGCTGCCTGGATCGGGGCCACCGGACATGTAGGGAACATTGGAAATCGGCTCTGCCGGAAAAATGGGAATCAATACGCAGACAAGCCAAATGGCACACAATGGGATTCTGGACCTCATGCTAGCCTCCTGCCTGTTTGCGGTCGATTATAGACCCAAATCCACATTTGAAAATCGGAAAGCGTTAAGAATGAATCGACTCGCGCATCCTGCCGGGGGGAAAGGGGGTGCGGTTTTTACACAACTTTTTCACATGGTTTTTCACTTTGTTGCGGCGGATGAGGGGAAGTGTTAAATTGTCCAGTTTGACACTGAGGCCGCAACTCCCGGCGGCTTACCATTTGGCAACCCATCATCAGGAGTTACTCATGCTCAAAGGAAATGCAATCATCGGCCAATCCGGAGGTCCAACCTCGGTAATCAACGCTTCCCTGGCGGGCGTGTTCAAAGCCGCCGGGAATTTTGCCGGCATAAAAAAGGTCCTCGGGATGCGCTACGGCATCCAGGGATTCATGGCAGGGGACATCATTGATCTGGGCAAGGAACAGCCTCGCACGATTGCCGGGCTGAAATCGACGCCTTCAAGCGCACTGGGAAGCTGCAGGTACAAGCTGAAGGACGATGACCTCCCGGTGATTGTAGAGCAGCTGAAGAAGTACGGCATCCGCTACGTATTCCTGATCGGTGGCAATGATACGATGGATACTATCCACCGCCTGGAAGACTGCGCACAGGAAATGAAATACAATCTGATCGGCATCGGGATCCCCAAGACCGTCGATAACGATCTTTTCGGAACCGACCACACGCCGGGCTTTCCCAGCGCCGCCCGCTGGGTGGCGCTTTCGGTCATGCAAGCGGGGATCCTCGCCCGCGACATGAAGAAAGTCGACCAGTTCGTCATCCACCAAACCGTCGGCCGCTCGGCCGGCTGGCTCGCGGCGGCGAGCGCCGTGGCCAAGAAAGACCCGGATGATGCTCCCCACCTGATCTACACGCCGGAACGTGCGTTCAACCAGGAAAAGTTTCTTACCGACGTCAAGCGTTGCTACGATGAATACGGCTGGGTCAGCGTTGTCTGCGGCGAGGGAATTTCGAACGCCGATGGAACCCCGGTCTCGGCTTCGCAGGTAAAGGACAAATTCCACAACGTCGAATTCGGCGCCATGGGCGGCACTAGTGCCGCGATGGTTCTGCACCGCATGATCTCGGCCGAGTTCGGATTCCGTGGCGAATTCCAGGTGCCCGAATCGCTCTCGATGTGCGCCGCCGATCGGGCGGTCGAGCTCGACATGGAAGAGGCTTTCATGTGCGGCAAGGCGGCTGTGAAGCTCGCCGCTGCCGGCAAAACTGGCCTCATGGTCACCCTGGTTCGCGAACCCGGGAAAAAATATGCCTGCGGCACCGGGACGGCGAGCCTGTCCGAAGTAGCGGTCAAGGCAAAGCCAATGCCAGATTCTTTTCTCAATGCGGATGGCAACTTCGTATCGGGCGAATTCCTCGACTATGTCAGGCCGCTGCTCGGTCCCATGCCGCGTTATCAGCGTCTGTCCAACGTAAAATTCAATCGTTAGCACTTATGGAGAGTATTCAATGAACGAACAGCCCAAGTATTACCAGTATGCTCTTGTGCGCGAAATGATGGAAACCCCGGCCATCCTCCGCAACTTCAAGCCGGGAGCTACGGGAGCAGTCCTCCAGGCCATCCGGAAAGCCGGTCGGCTCTTCTTTACCGGAGAAGGCTCGAGCCGCATATTCCCGGCCAAGAATGCCATGACGCAGGCCTTGCGTGCCGGGATGTCGTTGAACCTTGCGACCGAGGGAGGACGGCAGGCCCTCGAATACCAGCTCGGCTCCTATGTCGTCTTCGGGGCTTCCAACAGCGGCCAGACCAAGGAAGTCATCGCCGTTTTCGACAAACAGAAAAAGGCGGGCCATCCCAGTCTTTTCGGCCTCACCGCCAACATGAACACCAAACTGGAGTCGCTGGCCACCCAGACTTTTATTCTCGTCTGCGGCAAAGAGGACGCCGTGGCCGCCACTAAAAGCGTGGCCGAACAGGCCCTGTTCTATCAGTCGCTGCTCGCGGAACTTCAGGGCCGATCGGTGGCCGGGACCCTGGGCCCCCTGGCCGACGCTTTCGCAGCCGCACTCACCATGCCTGTCGACCCCGAAATCACCCGCGCCATCGCGGGTGCCGGCACCATTTACTTTGCCGGGAGAAACGACGGCGTCGCCGAGGAACTGACGCTGAAGACCAATGAGATCACCCGCAAAAAAAGCGACTACCTCGAAGGCACCTACGCGGTGCACGGGATCGAGGAAGTCATGAATCCGGACGACGTCGTGATCCTCGTCGACCCGTTCGAGGCTGAAGAGGAAAAAATCAAGCAGACGCTGGTACAGGGTGTCGGGATGAAGGTGTTCGCCATCTCCTCCCGCGACACGATCTTTCCCACTCTCAAAGTCGCGGATGCCGGCGAGTTCAGCAGCTATGTCAACCTGGCTGCCGGGTGGAACATCCTGATCGAGGTGGGTGTTGCCCTGGGAATCAACCTGGATAAACCGGTGCGCGCCCGGAAAGTCGGAAACGAATTCATCGGGTAATTCAACCGTCTATCGACGGGAGCCGCTGCCCATCGCGGCTCCCGTCCCGAATCAGGTCCCCGTTTCGAGCCGGCGCCCCTTTTCTGGCGCACAGCTGCATTCGTCAAAATTTCTATGACCGGAAACCAGGGCTCCAAATCCGACGATAACCGCAGCAGCAAACGCGGCAAAGCTGCGTGGCGCCGGGAGATTGAACGCCTTCTCGAATCCGTTCTCAGGAGCAGCGCCCGGACTGAACCTTGCGAAGAAACGAGGGAGGTCCTGAAATTCGACACCTGCCGGACAAAGGTGGTCATCCTGGGAGGAGGCACCGGGCTATCAACCGTTGTAGGAGGTAACAGCCAACTGCGGTCCTGGCCCGATCAGCCTTTCATTGGCCTGAAGCAGGAATTTCCTGAGCTGACGGTCGTGGTTTGCAGCACGGATGACGGCGGCTCGACGGGAATGATCCTGCAGCAACTCCCGATGATAGGGATAGGGGACCTGCGCAAATCATTCGTCTCGATGATCCGGAGGACAAACCTTGTCCGGACCTACCTTTTTTCGGAGCGGGAAGCCAGGATCTTCGCCGAGGCTTTGAAGCAGATCTTTCAATACCGCTTTCCCCGCCTCGGAGGCGATCCGGAGATTTTGGCAGATCCCATCCTCGCCGCCGATCCGGACTTGAGATCTGAAGTGCCCCAGGCTCTAGCGGCGGAACTTCGAATCCTCGGCCAATCCCTTCTCTCCGGCCGGTCCTGGAGCGGAATCAACCCCTCGGGGCAATGCCTTGGGAATCTGATCCTGACCGCGGCCATTTTTAGGGAAGGTGGCGGTGCTACGGAGAAACCTCCTTCGCTTTCAGCCATCCGCCGGGGATTGGATCGCCTTTGCCGGCTTTCGGGCGTAGCTCCCGGCCATCTGTATCCTGCCACATCCACCCCGGGTCAGCTGAAATTCCGCTATGCCAACGGCGTGGAAGTCCTCGGGCAGAGCAAGTCGGCCCGAGCGCGGCGCGGCTGCCCGGTGGAGCGGGTCCGCGCCGAATATATTCATGAGCCTGTGATAAGCGAGGCCGTGCTGAAAGCGATCCGCGAAGCCGATTTGATCGTATATGCGCCTGGGAGCCTTTACACCAGCATTCTCCCGATCCTGCAGCTGAATCCGATTGCCGAGACCATCCGTGCCAATCGGAAGGCTTTGAAAATCCTGGGAGCCAACTTCTGGATCCAGGAGGGAGAAACCGATATCTCCCTGCGGCAATCGGGGCGCGGCTTCCTCGTTTCGGACTTGATGGAGGCCTACGAACGCAATATTTCCGGAGGTTCAAACGGACTTTTCCAGGTTGTCCTCACTGCCAACCTCGAGCATATTCCGGGAAACATCCTTCGCAATTACGAACTCGAAGGCAAGAGTCCGATTCACCTGGACCGAACCCGGGTGGAGGCAATGGGATTCCTGCCCATCGAAGCAACTCTTTTCATGCCGGATTTCCATAAGCCGGCGACCGTCATCCATCATGACCCGAAGAGATTTTCCCTGGCGGTCCGAAGCGTCTTTTACGCCTGGGAAAAGCTCGCGGGCGCAAAACAGCAAATCCGGCGCTGTGGACGGAAGGGGATTGTATCGAAACGCCCCGACCGCCCGAAAGAAGGTCGCGCCAACCGGGTTACGGGGAAGACTCCCATCACGCTCTGCCGCTACTGGGCGTCGATTGTCGAGGCGCTCAAGGATAAGACCTGTGACCCCGATCTGCTCAGGGAAATTCTCCGGGACCTGTCATGGCTAAACCGGGATATCCAGCCGAGACATCTTGCCTTCTTCCGTGGCGCGCGAGTAGTTCCGGATTCGGAGTGGAACCGGAGCAACCTCTGGGATAACGTGCTGGGATACTACGACCCGGAGGATCGCCTCCTCAAGGTGCATGAAAGCGTGCTCGCCAAAGATTCGAGAATCCGCGAGGAACTGCTGATCGCGCTGGGCGAATCGCTGCTGGGCCGATATATCGCCTCCCGCGCCTGGCACGAACCTCCTCCGGAAGGAAGCTGGGGCGCCCGCTGCTACGAAATCCGCCTCCGCCCCGAAAGAGACCGGGAGTGTTTTCTAAGCCCCGGCCAGCTCAGCGCTTACCTGAAGCTCTCCCGTATGACCCCGGATCCGCACGACCCGAACACCTATCGCATCATGGTCAATCGGGGTGAAGGCTTTTTGCCCCCCGGGCTTCTTTTCGGGCTGGTTTTTGCGTGGTACCTCGACAATAGATACGCGAGTACCATGGAGTACGAAATGTCCCTGCTGCGGTGGCCTCCGCGCCTGCTGGTCCCGCACCAAGCGAAAGAACGGATTCGCAGGCAGGCCCTTATCAGCTTTTTCCGCACCGAAATTTTCGGTCATCGGGAAGGTTGAAATACAAGCCGGAAATCCAAGAAAAGGAGTGATTATGTCCAGACTTGCTATTAAAGGCGGATCCCCGATACGCACCACCCCGTTTCCAGGCTGGCCGGAGTTCGGCGAGGAGGAAAAACAGGCGCTTTTCCTGGTTCTTCAGAGCAGAAATTGGGGAGGTTACCCTTCCCCCAATACCTACGCCCGGCTTTTTAACGAGCGATTCGCCGCATTCCAGGGAGCTAAGCACGGAATCGCTGCAGCCAATGGCACGGTCACGCTCGAGGTTGCCCTCCGGGCCGGCGGACTGCGCCCTGGAGACGAAGTCATCATCCCGGCTTACACATGGGTCGGGACCGCCAGCGGAGTTCTTAGCGCCCAGGGCATTCCCGTTTTGGTGGATTCCGATCCATCCAATTATTGCCTGGATCCGGCAGCAGTCGAGGCGGCCATAAATCCGCACACTCGGGCCATTATACCTGTCCATCTCGGCATGCAAATGGCCGACATGGACTCCATCATGGCCATAGCCCAGCGCCACAATCTGCTGGTGGTGGAGGATTGCGCGCACGCCCACGGCGCTCAATGGAATGGCAAAGGCGCCGGCAGCATCGGCCACTTCGGGTCATTCAGCATGCAAACCTCGAAGCTCCTGACCTGCGGCGAAGGAGGCATTGTCCTCACTTCCAACGACCAATCGGCAGAGCGTTGCGAATCGCTGATCAACTGCGGCCGGCCCAGTAGAACCGATAAATATAAGCTTCGCTCGATGGGCCTGAACTACAGAATGACGGAGTTCCAGACCGCCCTGCTGCTGCAGCAACTGGCCCGCCTGCCCGAGCAAAGCGAACGACGATTGAAAAATGCGAACCTTCTGGCGGCTAAACTCAAGGGATTGCCCGGAATCAAACTCATGGATTGGGATTCCAGGATTACACGTCCGTCGATTTATCATTATTTGTTGCGCTTCGATCCCGAAGGATTTGCCGGGGCTCACCGGGATCTTTTCCTGGAGGCGCTGAGGGCGGAAGGAGTGCCCGCTGACGGCAATTTCTATGAACCGCTCTACCAGGCCCCACTCTGGCATTTCAGGAGAGATGATTTCCCGGTCTACGCTGCGAGCAACATGGATTATTCCAAGGTGCGCTGCCCGGTTGCAGAAAAGGCGGCTTATGATGAATCGATCTGGCTCCACCATGCCTTGCTGCTTGGCGGCGAGCGCGAGATCGAGGATATAGCGGCAGCCATCGCCAAAATCCAGGCTAACGCCGAAGAACTGGCAGCCATGCCCCGGCCGGCCCGTGCTGCACGGTTTTGAGAAGCGAGGGCCGAAATGTAGAATGGCGGGGCCTTTGTAATATCCAATCTGCAGAATTTGCAGTGGTTGGGAGGATTTCATCGGCCAGCGCAGGGATGCGCAGCCACCCATGTTTTTTCAGCGGGATTCACCCCGGAAATAGGAGAGAAGGTTCCATGAAGAAGATCCTGATACTGGTCATCGCCGCAACTATGCTCCTGGCGGCTTGCGCCCGAAAACCCGCGAGAAAGGTGGTTGGAGTCTCTCTCCTGACCAAGGAACACGTTTTTTACCGGGATCTTGAAAAAGGATTGCGTTCCGCTGCGGAACTGCAGGGCCTGGACCTGATCATCAACTCAGGGGATTGGGACCTGGCCAAACACCAGGCTCAGATCGAAAACTATATCGTGCAGAAAGTGGACGCGATCATTGTTTGCCCCTGTGATTCGAAAGGAATCGGACCGGCGTTGCAAAAGGCCAATGCCGCCGGAATCCCGGTATTCACGGCCGACATCCGCGCCGAAGGCGGAAAGATCGTCAGCCAGATCGCTTCCGATAACATCGCGGGAGGACGCGTGGCAGCCGAATACATGGCCAAAATCCTGAACGGGGCCGGAGATGTGGCCATCATTGACCAGCCAACCATTCAGTCGACGATCGAGCGTGTTCGCGGCTTTACGGAAGAGATCGCCAAACATCCCGGGATCAAGATCGTGGCCCGCCCCAGCGGCGACGGCGTGCGGGACAGAGCGATGAAGGCAGCCGAAGACCTTCTCCAGGGATACCCCGGGCTCTCCGGCATTTTCGCGATCAACGACGATTCAGCCCTGGGCGCCCTGGCCGCCGTGGAAGCGGCGGGGCGCAAAGGAATATCCATCATCGGGTTCGATGCGATACCGGAGGCCCGGCAGGCGATATTGCGGGGAAGCGCACTCAAAGCGGACGTGGTGCAGTATCCGCTCGAGATCGGAAGAATCACCATCGAAACCATTGCCAAATTCCTGGCGGGACAGCAAGTGCCTGCGGAGATCCCGGTCAGGGTCGGCATCGTTGACGCCACGAACGCAAGCCAATAGACTGTAAAGAGGTCCCGAAATGGAAACAATCGAAATCAGAGTGGCGCACAGTCCCGATTCAGACGATGCCTTCATGTTTTATGCCCTCGCCAAAGAACGACTGAATACAGGGAGATTCCGCTTTTCGCACATTCTGCAGGACATCGAAACCCTCAACCGGTGCGCCTTGCAGGGGCAATACGAAGTGACCGCGGTTTCCATCCATGCCTATGCTTACATATGCGATAAATATGCCCTTCTCCCCTCGGGCGCGAGCATGGGAGACCGTTACGGCCCGATTGTCGTGGCAAAATCGGAATTCCCCGCCAGGGAGATCAAAAAGAAGCGGATCGCAATCCCTGGAACCATGACTTCAGCTTTCCTGGCCCTGAAGCTGTACGAGCCTGACTTTGAGCCCGTGGTCGTTCCCTTCGACCAAATCATGGCTGCGGTCCAGACAGGCAGCGTGGAGGCAGGATTACTGATTCACGAAGGCCAATTAACCTATTCCCGGGAAGGGCTCCACAAGATTGTCGATCTCGGGGAATGGTGGTCTGAAACTACCGGGCTTCCGCTGCCGTTGGGCGGCAACGCCATCCGGCGAAACCTTGGATCTGAAGTCATTGCAGCGGTTTCGGCTCTTTTGAAGCAAAGCATCCAATATGGCCTCGACCACCGGGCGGAAGGGCTGCAACATGCGCTTCAATATGCCCGGGACCTGGATCCCGCCCAGGCCGACCGGTTCGTCGGAATGTACGTCAACGCGAGAACATTGGATTACGGAACCGAGGGAAGGCAGGCCGTGCAACTGTTCCTGGACCGCGCCTTCTCGGCTAAGTTGATCCCCCACCCGGTACAGGTCGAGTTCATCGAATAATTCCCGGGACAACGATGTTTTTTACCTTTGAGCGCCGCATAATATAGTGACACAAAAAGATGGAGCAAGGGCAAGCTTCCGCGTGCCCCCGCCTGTAAGTGTGCGTCACTAGAATAGGCGACACTCCATAGGCGCGATTCGGGATAGTGGTGACTCTCACAGCCCGGTATTTGACTAAAGGGATTCCGGACGTTATATACTTACTACGTCGGAAAACTGATGGAGGTGAATTAGAAGTGCCGATTTACGAATACAAATGCGCAAAGTGCTCGGAGATATTCGAAGCATTTCAGAAGATCCATGACAATCCATTGAATGACTGCAAGTTCTGCGGTGGAAAAGTGGAAAGGCTGATCAGCACCTCGAGCTTCCAGCTCAAGGGATCCGGCTGGTACCTGACCGACTATGCCCGCAAATCGGGCAGTCCAGCCAGCTCAACGGAAAGTTCGGATAAAACTCCCGAAAAGAGCGAAAAGCCGAAGGAAAACAGCACTCCGGCAAAAGCAAGTTAAGCAGGCGGCGGGACTGATGCAATTCTCAGCGGATCAGCGATGTCAGGTCATTCGCGCCATCGATGAAGCCGAACTGCGCACTGCGCAGTACTATTGCATCCCTCCCTTCCGTTGGGAGCAGCTGCCCTACGATCTTCTGACACGTCAGGATCCTCAGTGGGCCCCGCTCCCCGATCCCGTTTTGGCCCAGGTTCAACGCCTCCAGAAATGGAGTCCGCGGCCCCTTAAATCCTTCGATTTCTTCAGAATCCAGCTTAACGATCCTGCCATCCTGGGTGTTGTAGAAAGAGAGAGTCTGGCGACATGCTTCTATCCGTTCATGGTTTACATCCTGACCCATGAAATGGTGCACCTCGTGCGACTGAGCACCATTTTGGAACCGGAAGATCAATCCAGCATTGCATTGGAAACTGAAGAGCAGCGCGTCCAAAGCATTTCGCGGAAAATCCTTTCAGATGGCGACCGGGCAGCCTTCAGCCCGATCTTGGAAAGGTTCTGCGCCTCCCAGCCCTGAAACGTTGACTCCCCGCGCCCCTGCTGGAATAATGCCTCTTCGGCTTGGTAGGGGGGATTTTATCGTCGCGGATGACCGGGGAGACAAACCATGGGCAAGATACAAAATCATGTTCTTGTGGCAGATATCGGAGGAACCCATACAGGAATCGCCATCTTTGCCAGCCTGGGAAATGACCTCCTTGAGCCGGTTTGCCACCGGACCTTCCGCACAACCCGCATCGGGAACATGCCGAAGTTTTTCACGCGCTTCCTGAAAAAAGAAGGAAGCCGGCTGGATCCGCCCGTCCGCCGGGCGTGCATTGATTTTGCAGGTCCCATCCCTCCCGCCCGGAATCGCGCCCAATTGACGAATCTTCCGCTCACCTTTACAGACGCGGAGGTCAGGAATGCAGCCGGCCTGGAAAAAGTAGTCTTGCTCAATGATTTTGAAGCGATCGGATACGGGATCGAGGTTCTTATCCGGAACCGGCCCGAGGCTTTTGTCCGTCTGTCGCGAAACGGAAAGCTGCCGTCGCTTTCCGGTGTGAAGCCGACCGCCGCGATACTGGGAGCCGGCACGGGGCTGGGCACGACGGTTTTGATCCACGATACAACTACCGGGAAATACCACCCCATTCCGGGAGAGGGGGGGCATGTTGACTTCAGCCCGGTGGACGAAATCGAATACCGTATCACCGACTGGCTGAGGAAAAACCGGAATACATCATCATCCAATCCCTTGAACCGGGAAAGAATCGTGAGCGGTCCGGGTCTCGCCAATGTGCATGAGGCATTAGCGAGCCTTGAGCCCAAGCTCGGCAGTGCCGGCTATCGAAAAGCCGTATTTCGCGCTAAAGCCACTGAAAGGCCGGCGATCATCGCGGGGAATGCGTCCAACGACAGCCTGTGCCGGAAGGCTTTCGACATATGGCTGCGCTGCTACGGACGCGCGGCCAAAAACAGCGCGATCTTCCCGCTCGCCCCGGGAGGGGTTTTTCTGGCAGGCGGGGTGGCGGCCAAAAACCTGCCTGAAATGAAATCGGGGACCTTCATGAAAGAGTTTCACCGCTGCGATATCCCCAATATCAGGGAGCTGCTGAGAAAAACACCTGTTTTCGTAGTTACGGACTACAGGATAGGTTTGTACGGGTGTGCCAACGTGGCGGCCAATGATCTGATTTGAATTCCAGTACAGGAGTTGTTACAGGACCGTCTGGAAAAAATCCTCGACACACCTTTTGCTTTTTTCGGTAAAAAGCGAAAGGGTCGCGTACTCCTCATCGGTCATGGAGAGCTTTTTCAGCAGGGCGGCGCGGTCGATCCGGCTGACGGTGTCGCCGTCATATCCTATTTTCGCTTCTCTCACCAGCGCGTCAGCCATCGCCACAGCGGCAGCGAGCGGACTTCCAAATTCGGCGGCACAGTGGTGATTCTTCACTACTTCGGATAGTTCCGGGGGAAGCCCCCACTGCATCGCCAGATTTGCCCCAAGCGCTGCGTGATCCATTCCGTAGGCCTCCAACTCCAGCGCGGATATGCCTCCGTCTCCCTCCTTGTTTTCCCGGGTGAAAAGGTGAGAGTAATAGACTGTATCCGCTTTGAAGAATAGCGCCTTCCCGAAATCGTGCAAAAGGCCGCAAAGGAATGCAAATTCGGCTTCTTTCCTGCTCCCTCTTCGCTGCCATATTTCCTGAACGACCAGCGCGGTCGCGAAGGAATGCATCCAGAGCTTGCTGATTTGAGCCACCTCCGACTTCATCCCCCGGTTGAAGGACTCAAATATGTTGATCCCTATCGCCAGGCTTTTCACAAGATTCAGCCCGAGCAGCATGATGGCGTGTGAAATGGTCTTTACCTCGGCCCTGAAAGCATAAAAGGCCGAATTGGCGAGACGTAGGATCCGGGCGGTGAGGGACGGGTCGTGCAGGATCAACTGTTCCAGTTCACGAGATGAGGCGTTGTCGTCATCGAGAATTTGGATAATTCGAGTCAGGACAAGCGGAACACTGGGAGTCTCAATTCCCTTCTCGATGCGTTGAGATATGGATTGTCTTGAAGCTCCCATCTGGATCTCCCGGCAAAATTCTGGGGAAGCGCGCCATAGACTGACGCGAACTTCACCGGTATTCGGCTCACCCGGAACCGGTGTTCTACTTTTCGTTCAAATCCATGAAATCTTTAGTAGTGACCGGATACCAAGATTATAGGCATCCAATGTCCAGTACTGATAATAACAGAACTTTTTCCTGCCATATGAGTTCAAACTTAAAGAGGGACAGGAAAAAATGGGATACTTCCCCATAAAAAAACCGGAGCCATCACACTCTGTGCCATCCATCCAATTATTCGCCAATTGACCACCGGATCATGGCGTGGCAAAATTCCTATATCGTCCACAGGGAATCCAGTTCAGCTAAGACATATTCAAGGGGCGGGGGTTTGCTTCATGCCAGGTTCCGAGTCTGCCGATCCGGTTATTGAACACAAGAGAAAAGCCAAAGTCGGCGCAAGGGTTGCTATCATCACCCTTTCCAGCACTCGCTCGACTGGAAACGACGAGTCCGGGGACATAATCCAGAGCCTGGCTGAAATAGGCGGCAATATTGTCTCGGTGAGAAAGCTGATCGCCGACAACCGAACCGTCTTGAGGGCGTCCCTGCGCGAACTTGTCAGGCAAAAGGATGTGGACGCCATCATTACAACGGGCGGAACCGGGATTGCCTCATCCGATATCACCATCGAAACCGTTCATGGTATGTTGGAAAAGGAACTCCCGGGTTTCAACTCGCTTTTCATGCTGCTCAGCTACCCGCATATCAAGAGCGCCTCGATGCTCTCCCGAGCCATTGCCGGAGTGATCAAAGGGAAGCCGATTTTTTGCCTGCCGGGAAGTCCAAGAGCATGTAAGCTTGCCATGGAATCATTGGTTTTGAAGGAATTGGGGCACATGCTCATGCTGCTCGGAAAATGAATGAATCCCCGGCCTGAATTGTCCTGCCGCCTTTTTATTTTCGATCTCGACGGCACCCTCATCGATTCCAGGGCAGACATCGCCCGCTCGGTCAATATCGCATTGAAAGAAAAGGGTTTGCCCCAAGTTGAGACCGCGAAAATAGCCGATTTCGTGGGGAATGGGGTCCACCAGCTCATATATCGTGTTCTTCAGGAGATCATCGGGTCCGAACCCGATCCGACTGTGCTCCAGGCCACCGTCGCCGCATACCTGGCCGCCTATGAGGAGGGGCTTCTTGTGGAAACGCGGCTTTATCCGGGCACCCGGGAAGCTCTTGAGCATATAGGATGGTCGAGAAAAGCCGTGATTACCAACAAGCCGGAGCGATTTTCACGCCGGATCCTGGAATCACTCCAAGTGGCTGCACTGTTCGACATCATTCTCGGCGGAGATTCCCTCCCGCAGAGGAAGCCCGATCCCACCCCGCTCCACTATGTCATGAACCAGTGCGGCGTGAAGCCGGCTGATACCGTTATGGTCGGAGACAGTCTGGTGGATGTGGCTGCCGGCAAGGCGGCGGGAACCCTTACCTGCGGCATAACCGGTGGATTTCGTCCCAAGGCGGAACTTGAAGATGCCGGATGTGACCTCGTGATCGACTCCGTGGCGGATCTCCCCCTGCACTTCCGCGCCCCCTGATCCCTTCCTATCCCCGGGATGATCTGTTTTACGGACGGGAAATTTTACCGATGAAGGCGGGTCTCTGATGAAAAAGCCGCGATCGGGAAACCGGGAATCCTCTGGCAAAACCGGGGACTACGGTTTGGGCGGGCCGAATTCAATCTTTGCTTTGGATCCGAAACGTTTGTAGTCCTCGTAGGTTATCGTTTCCTCCACGCGCACTGAGTTGTCACTGAAGCGAAGGGTGCTGTCGGCGTGAGTCCAGGTAGGAAACCAAAACTGTTCGTCAATGACCTGACGAATGGTCTCGAATTCCGGGAACTGGTTGTCGCGCCTCTGCGGGACAGGTTTTCCTACCGTTCGCACTATTTGCAGATCCTGGTCGTCTACCCAAATTTTCCCCTGGAAATACATCCTGTCGCCCTTGGTTTTCTTCGGTTTGACGGAGAACAGATAGCACTCGAGCTCGTCGACCTTCTCCTTGCCTTCATATTTCAGGTCGTAAAGCGGGAGTTCCTTGGCGGTCAAAGCGAAGGGCTGAATATTGTTGATCACATCGGTGTCCTCTTTGGTCCAGCCGACGCTCCTGAGCTGCCCGCTGCGGCGGACAACCTGAACTTCCCGCGTACCGTCATCGCGGAATACAACTTCCGAGACGATGGTCATGCCTTCGCGGGAAGAGAATCCATTAACCGATACAATTCGAATTTTGGCCGTCTGACGGTAGGTATATTGCATCCACGCTTCATAGAATTCGGTCTCTTTGGCAGCAAAAGCCTGGATCACTTCTTCCGGTGTCAGGTTTTTCTTGGCGGCTGGTTTGTCAACTTGAGGTTTTGACGGGTCTTGCCCCGATCGAACCAGACCGACGGAACAAAAAAGCATCAAAATGGCAGTATGCAGGTATTTCACCTTCGTATCCTCCGAAATCCATGAAATAGATACAGTCTCGGCTTGCGAGTTTCAACGCAAATGCGGTTCAAGGCGCCTTTTGACCTGGGGAGAAGGTTCGGGGTAAAGTAGCATTCATGCCGGATAACCGCCTGAAAAATGTTTATATCATCCTTGCCGGCACCAAACATCCCGGCAACATCGGATCTGCCGCAAGGGCCATGGCGAATATGGGCCTCCGCAATCTGAGGCTCGCCGCACCTCAGTGTGAGATCAATGAGGAGGCTGCACGACTGGCCAAAGCCGGAACCCAGGTTCTCCAGGAAGTGAAGGTTTTTCCGTCCCTGGGCGAGGCTATTCAGGACATCCGCTTCCTGGCTGGGACGACTGGAAAATCCGGGGGCAACAGGTCCAAGACTCTGCCCCCGCGGAAACTGGCCACAAAAATATTGGAGTATGCTGAAACGCAGAAAACCGGGATCGTTTTCGGCCCTGAGGATACCGGTTTGGTCGACGAGGATCTCCTGCCATGCCAGATGCTGATTAGAATTCCGACCGATCCTGAAGCCCGCAGCTTGAATCTTGCCCATGCGGTCCTGGTGGTTGGCTACGAACTGCATCTGGGCTGCCTCGTGCCAGAAAAGGCCCGGGGATCCAGGCTGGCGCCGGTCGGACAAGTGGAAGCCATGTACAGCCAGTTGGAGAAGGCTCTTCTTCAGATCGGTTTTCTGCACGAGCAAAACAGCCGCCACATGATGTTCACCCTTAGGCGCATTTTCGGCAGGGCTGGTCTCCAGCCGCCGGATGTCGGGATTCTCAGAGGAATAGCCAGGCAGATCTCCTGGTACGGATCCAGGAATCGCCATGTTGAAAAAACGGATTCCGGCAGAGACTAGATAGGGCGATGAAAATAGCGATCTCTTGACGAATTACAAAGGCTCGATAACTTCAAAAGGAGCCAGCGATGACAAAAGCTCGCTCCCGTCGATGCAGGCATGGCGGCATCCCGTGGTATCCTTTGCGGCATGCTTGACAGCTTGACCCGATATTTCACAGAATTGACTCCCGCATGGTTTTACCTCGCACTCTTCTTGTGCGCCTACCTGGAAAATGTGCTTCCGCCGGTTCCGGGGGATACTGTCGTGGTCTTCGCCGCCTACCTGGTGGGGAGATCCCAGGAACGGGTTGCCGGGGTTTTCGCCGCCACTACACTGGGAAGTGTCGCGGGTTTTATGACGTTCTACTGGATCGGTTGTCTGGTGCACCCCGAGTTCTTTATCCGGAAGAACTACCGCTTTCTGCCGGCACGATCCTTCGAAAATGCGGGCCAATGGTTTCGCCGTTGGGGATACTGGGTCATCCTTTTGAACCGGTTCCTTGCCGGAATCCGATCGGTGATATCGATTGTCTGCGGAGTCTACCGGCTTCCCAAAGCCAAAGTATTCCTGCTATCCCTGTTGGGATGCGGGATTTGGAATCTTGCGCTGATCCTGGCCGGTTATTTGTTGGGGGCAAATTGGCCATGGATCGAGCAGCTTCTCCGGCAATACAGCCGCGTCCTGCTCGGCATGTGTCTTCTGGCGGGCAGCGTATGGGTTTTGCGCAAGCGCTTTTCAAACCAGCAGGAAGGCAAGTAGCCCGGCGGCGCGCGTCAAATTGCGGGGAACCGGAAAGTTCGCGTCACCTGATTTCTCAAGAGCCGTTCAAGACACATGATGTAGCGAATTGGGCCATATGCAGCCAAGCCAAGGAAACAGCCGGCTCACCCGGGAGGATTACCAGGGCCCTTCACTCGGTCTCGAAGTCCTGATGTTGAGCGTGCCCCTGATCTGGGGCATGAATTTCTCGATCATGAAAGGCCTGTATGCCTGGTTTGATCCCCTGGCCTTCACGGCTTTGCGCTTTACGGTCGGTGTTATCACACTGACGCTTTTCATGAGATTTCGGGATCATTCGCTCGCGGTGGATCGCAGCGACCTGCCGGCCCTTATCGGCCTCGGCTTTTTATCCAACACCATTTACCAGTTTCTTTTTGTCATCGGATTGGCCAACACCAAGGCAGGCAACGGGGGGCTGCTTATGGCCTCCACTCCGGTTTTCGCCTACCTCATGGGACTGGTCCTCAAAAGAGAGCGGTTCAGCCGCCAGGTCCTCGGCGGCATTCTCCTGTCGACTGCCGGTGTGGCCGCGATAGTCCTTTTTGGCGACAAGGAGGTTTCACTGGGAGCGAACTGGCGGGGAGATGGAATGATCCTGGCGGCGGCCGTCTGCTGGGGCTGGTACACGGGTAGTGCCTCGCGTCTGATCCTCAAATACGGCGCTCTGCGTGTCACCTATTGGCTGATGCTGAGCGGAACGCTGCTCCTCATACCACCCGTCCTCCCGTCCATTTTCCGTCAGGACTGGGGCGCCGTGCCGATAGTCGGGTGGCTTTCCTTCGCCTACTCGGCATTTCTGTCGATCGTCTACTGCTATGTCGTCTGGTCCTATGCCATTCAGCGGGTCGGCGTCGCCCGAACGGCCGTTTACTCCAACATCACCCCCCTCATCGCATTGCTTGGCGGATGGATGCTCCTCGGGGAAAAACCGGTTCCGGGCCAGATCCTTGGAATCGCCTTTATCCTGGCGGGAGTCTTCCTGGTTCGGCTGAAGAAGCCCGTCCTGACACCATCACTGAACACCGGGAGATGATGAATCACCCGAATCAGCGTTTAATCACGATCTTGCCGGGGGGGAGACGGAAACCGCGTTGAGGACTTACATATTTCCATGCGATTCCGTATGAATCGAGCAGAAGCTTTTCGCCGGGAGACGTCACATTACCTTTGAGATCGATATATTGAAACAGCATCAAGCGATACACGTTGGCCGATGCGAGGCCGCCGGCCCTTTCGAAAGCATAAATTCCCACAAAATTGCCGATGGTTTTGCCGGACTTGTCGATAACCGGCATCTTGTAAAGCGAATCCGGCGGCAGGAATTTCAAGAGGGAGTTGGTGAGGGGAATATTGGCTTTTGTGTTTTTGATCTCGAAAATCTTGTCAAAAGTGATGGAGTGGGCGGTGAGCGACGAGTCAACCTCCGCCTCCAACTCCGCGATCGATATTGCGGGAAGCGATTCGTGAAGCAATTCCAACTGGCGCGTGATTCCCTGCCAGTCGACGCGTTCGGCGGCGGAATTGAGGCATTTGTCGATGCTCTGCCATTTGGCCATTTCGATTTTCCCCGTAGTGCCGATTTTGCAGGGGAATTGCACCGTCGCCTGGTTGTAGGCTCCGGAGATAATGATATCGATCCTGCCGCGCAGTTCTTTCAAGCTGATCTGAGCGTGGGCCGTGGGGATGCACACCAGTAAAGCCAATGTTAATGCCGCGCGCACGATAAATGGCATAGGGGAAATGCTCCGGGAAGTGAATCAGGGGCGGCGCATGGAAAGTTGCTGGATCGCAATTTCGGCCGCTGCAGCCACGGTGGCATCTTTGTCTTTGCCCAGCGGCCGCAACTGTTTAAGGTTTTCCGGTTCACCCAACAACGCGACGGCTTTGACGGCACTGTGACGGACGCCGGGATGTTCATCTTTCAGACGCTTCAAGATCTCCGGCAGAGCGCTGCGTACACTCAGGCTGGCCAGACCTTCAATAGCGCCGGCCCGCACCTCGGGGGCTTCATCGTTCATCGCCGCGATCAGCGCCTGGACAGCGCCTTCCCCCTTGGAGGCCACCAGGACTTCCACGGCCTTCTGTCGCAGTTCCACGTTTTTGCTTTCAGCGAGCACCTTGACCGCGTGTTCGGGGCTTTCCACCGTATCATCACCCGTCTTGGTGATGCTGCCGGTTCCGATATAGCGCAGGCTTGCCTGACCGGTCACATTGGGCCGCACCAGGGACCGCACCAATTGAAGCCGTGATTTACCCGCTTCATCCTTGGTGAAATAAAAGATGGAATTGCCGGGCCCCAAAATACGGGTGATGGCTTCTCCGAGGGACACCCTGTAAAGGCTGACGGAAATCAAGGCCTCATTCTGCGCGCAAACCTCAAAAACCACCCCGGTCCTTGCAGCCAGTTCATCCATGACCTTTTGAATCGGCACATTCCGGATTTCACCGGTTACCAAATCCTCTTCGTACCGGATCTTCATGTGCTGCGGGAGGTTGGAAAGGTTTTGTTCCTGGGCTTGCGGAGCCCTGGGGAACGGTGTGGGAGTCGGTCTTTTGAGACCCTGGGCCACCAATGTTGCACTTCCGGAAACTGCGAGGATAAGCGTCAAAACCCAGACAACCGGTTGAGGACGAAGGATCCGGTTCATTCCTTCCCCGCTTCGACCTCTTCGAGGATTTTCATGAATTTCTCGAAGCGGTACATGGAAAAGAGGGTGAGCAGCTTGCGGTTGGGATTGATGAGCACCAGGCTGCCGTTTCGATCCCTCATCAGCTTGAAGAGCCGCAGCACCTCCCCGATACCCGAACTGTCCATGAAAGGAACGTCCTTGAAGTCGATAACGACTTCGCTCACTCCTTCGGCAAGGACAGGATCGAGTTGGCTGGCTAGTGCCGGGCAATGTTCGAACGTGATCTTGCCGCTGATTTTCACGATCCGCCGGTTTCCACGGGATTCGACTTGGATATCCATGATCTTTAAGCGAAAATACTGTCACATTTTGCCAGCCGGGGCAAGCGCATCGCGGAGCAGGCGCCATGATTTCAAAATATGTCATCCACCGCCACAAGACCGGCCGCACCCATTTCGATCTTCGCCTGGTCCAGAGTGGTCTGCTCCGGTGCTGGTCGCTCTTGAAGGAACCCCCGCAGGTGCGTGGCGGCTCCAGACTGGCCATCGAAAGGGAGAGCTTCGCGGCGGATGCACTCGAGGCCAGGAGGTTCTACGAGGATGCATTCGGGGAAGGCCTGGTTCAGACCTGGGACAGCGGCGAGGTGGAAATCGCTGCAACTTCTCCCCGCGAAATGGAACTGACTTTCCGGGGAATAAAGCTTACCGGGAGCTATCGATTGCGCAGGATGCGCTGGTATCCGGGCAACCGCTGGCTGCTGGAGAAATGCAATTGACCATTCGGGATTATCAGCGGGAACAAATGTCGCGGGGATTTGGCTTGACAGGAAGTCACAATCCATTAGAACCTAACGCAAATCGCAGCGGTGGGAAACGTGTCCGAATGTAAGCTTGGCGCCAGGGGGTGCATGGGATTCCCATCAACGACATAAACAAGCTGCCTGATGGCCTCTGCCATCCAATTTAGCAGGAGTGAGTCGGATATGACCCGAGTACTAAAATCTTTTGGCTCTATCTTGGTAGTGCTTGTTCTTTGCGCTCCCTTTATTGGCGCGCAGGATAAGATTTCCCCGGTTTCCGATTATCAGTTCAAGAAGGATTACGCGCAGTACGAAACCATCAAGAAGGAAGCCGATGTTCAGAAACGCGCGGATCTTTGCGTAGCTTTCATGAAAGAGCGCCCGATTTCAAAAGCGCTCAGCTATATTGCCACCGATTACATGGAAGCGGTCAAGCCTCACATCCAGAACAAGGATTGGGCCAAAGTTATAGCTATGGAAGAGGCATTCATAGCACTGATGCCCACGGAAAAGACGGTGAAAGATGCTGCGGTCCCCGAACCCGGGGCGGGGGAATTCCTGAAGGGCGTACTTGCCCCAACCGCCAAAAGCATGAATTCAGCCCTGATGGCAGCCTACTATCAGTCCAATAACCTGCCGAAGGCTGCGGAAATCGGTGAGCGGATGTATGCCGCCGCCCCCGAAAAGGAAATGGTCGTCACCCTGGCCGACATCTATCTCAGAATGCAGAATTATGACAAATATCTGCAGTTTGGGGACAAGATCCTCGCCGACTACCCCATAGAACAGTCCTATGGAACCGCGCTCCAGATGGCCCAGGTTTATCTTCAGAAGCAGGATGCGAATAAGGCCAAGGAACTCTATACCAAGGTGATGAACGTCTACGGGGAAAAGGTCCCACCCGGAGTCCAGGAACCGGCATGGAACACAACCCGCGCCGTGGCATACGGCATATTCGCAGCCGGGACCTACGCGCAGAAAGATTATCCCAAGACCATTGAGCTTTACACCAAAGTTGCGGGCTTCGACAAAATGCGCGACGACGCCTATTACTACATGGGAATGTGCAAATGGCAGAGCAAGGAACCCGATGCCGCGATTGAATATTTTGCCAAAGCCGCGGTACTGAACAAGCAGTTCGCCAAGCGCGCCCAGGACTACCTGGATCAACTCTGGAAAGCCAGACATCCTGAAAATCCGGCGGGAGTTGAAGAAGTGAAAGCCAAAGCGAAAGGCGATTTGGGGCTGAAATAGCTGCCAGAAGGATCAGGCCTGCCGGCATTCCCCGGCGAAGTCGGACTGTAGACTCGCCTCCGGAATGCCGGCAGCCATACGCCGGGCAGTTCCTCATTCACACCAGCACGCCACAGCACCTGCATGCCCTTGAAAACCTTTTTACTCATCCCCGCCAATAACGCCGGTGCCACGATCGAACAGGTCTTTGAGCGCATCCCCATACAAGCGCGGCAGCGCATCAGCCGTTATATCGTCGTAAACGACGGCAGCATCGACGGCACGGAGGCCGTACTGGATCGCCTCTACGAAGATCAGCCCGAAATCGTCAGACTGCGGCATACAACGAGCCATGGCTACGGCGCTGCCTGCAAGACCCTTTTGAGCTGCGCCCTACGTCTCGGCGTCGAAGCGGCAGTCATCCTGGATGCCGACGGACGCTATCCGCCCGAGAGCCTGATCCAACTTTTGAATTCCATGGACAAAGGGGGCGCCGATATAATTCAGGCATCCCGCATTTCCGATTCGAACGATGCAAAAAACCGGTTTGCGGCCACAGAGCTTTGGGCCTATAAAACTCTCACCTCGCTGGAAAATGCCGTCTTTAAGATGAATCTGAATGAATTCCACAGCGGCTATCGCATCTATTCCAGGAAAGCGTTGGAATTAATCCCGTTTCAGGAGCTCTCTGACACAGCGGGCTTCAAGCTCGAAATGCTTCTGTTGGCCAGGATCAAAGGCCTTCCCATAAGAGAGGTGCCGATCCCGGGCACCCTTCTCGAAGGGATCGCTCCGCTGGAACCGCTGAGGAACGGAACCGTGGCACTTCAAGTTTTCCTGTCGTACATCCGCCACCGCCTTCCCGGGCAACTGAATCCCTGAATGGAAAAGCCTCCCAAAAGCCTTTGCTGATCAGCGATTTCTTAAAGGCTATAATCCGGCGGGTAAAGTCAGTGACGCATAAGAGCATTCGATGTGTTTTGGTTCATGACCAACAACTGGCATCGAGGAGATTCTCAGTCAGACGGCAGATTCATGTATCCTATTTCTCTGTAATATTATTAGGGCGGGCGACAAATTCGAGGTTTGCCTGAATTTAGCTGATTATTTTGAGCGGCAGAAATGAATGAGATCGGATGTCGACAGGTCCGAAGACACACTAAACGGCCTGAATGAATCTGCACCGGGATCGAAAAGCCCGGGAGGGCCGGAAGAGAGTCGAGCTAGTCCGGATTGTCCAGTTTCGTAACGGATTGATTTGGATGCGGCCCCTGTCAAGACCGCAGGCCCGGGAGGGCCGGAAATTCTTTTCACAAATTTGATCCTTTTTCGCTCTTTAGCGTATTCATGAAGCAAACGAGGAGTGTGCAGATGGAAGCAGCCGAACAGATCCAGGAAATCAACCGGAAGGTTCAAGAGGAAAGTGCCTTCGTCCAACAGCTTGTGGGCGAAGTGCATCGCGCCATTATCGGCCAGAAATACATGGTGGAGCGATTGCTCATCGGGCTGCTCACACGTGGTCACATCCTGCTGGAAGGGGTTCCAGGGCTCGCCAAGACGCTGGCGGTGCGCACCTTATCTTCGGCAATCGACACAAGGTTCCAGAGGATCCAGTTCACCCCCGATCTTCTCCCGGCGGACGTCATCGGAACGATGATATTTAACCCGAAGGAAGGAACTTTTACGCCACGCAAAGGCCCGATTTTCTCCAATATCGTGCTGGCGGACGAAATCAACCGGGCTCCCGCCAAGGTTCAAAGCGCCTTGCTGGAGGCGATGCAGGAACGGCAGGTCACCATTGGGGACCAAACCTATCCGCTCGAAGAGCCATTCCTTGTCCTGGCAACCCAGAATCCCATCGAGCAGGAAGGCACCTACCCGCTGCCGGAGGCGCAGGTCGACCGTTTCATGCTCAAGTTGAGGGTGGATTACCCGGATCAGAAGGAGGAGCGCCAGATTCTGGACCTCATGGCGCGGGATGAGCCCGTCATCATTCGGAAGGTGGTCACCCCCTCCGAAATACTCCGTGTGAGGAATGTCGTCAAGGAAGTCTATGTGGATGAGCGCATTAAGAATTACATCGTGCAGCTGGTATTCGCCACGCGGAAGCCGGAGGAATTCAAGCTGGATCTGAGAGACTTGATCCAGTTCGGGGCATCACCCCGCGCCACCATCTTCCTGGCCCAGGCGGCCAAGGCCCACGCTTTTGTCAAAGGAAGAGGATATGTCACGCCTGAGGACGTCAAAGCCATAGGCCTTGATGTGCTCAGGCACCGGATCATCCTCACTTACGAAGCCGAAGCTGAGGAAGTAACCACGGAAACTGTCATTAGCCGCATCTTTGATGCCGTCCAGGTACCCTGAGAATAGGCCGGCGTCGAAATCGGCATCCGGTTGAAGACAGAGCTCCTCGTGATGGTTAAGGCCCCGGCGTGAAGCCGGATCTTTTATGAAATAAGCCAGGGAAATGCTCCCAAAAGAGATCATCCAAAAAATCAGGCGTATCCAGATCACGACGAATCGCCTCGTCAATGAATCCCTGGCGGGGGAATACCATTCTGTCTTCAAAGGCCGGGGGATGGAATTCGACGAAGTAAGGGAGTACCAGCATGGGGATGACGTCCGCGACATCGACTGGAACGTGACCTCGCGAACCGGGCACCCGTTTGTGAAGCGCTATGTCGAAGAGCGTGAGCTGACCGTTGTCCTGCTTGTCGATGCCAGTGCATCAGGTTCGTTCGGGTCCCACAAAAAGTCCAAAGGAGAAATCGCCGCCGATATCTCGGCGCTTCTTGCCTTCTCCGCCATTCGAAACAACGACCGTGTCGGGGCTCTGCTCTTTACCGACAAGGTGGAGAAATTTATTCCGCCGAGGCGGGGCAGCAAGCATGTACTGCGGGTTATCCGCGAACTATTATTTCACCGGTCCGAAAGAACCGGCACTTCCATCCAGCAGGCGTTGGATCACCTGAATCTGGTCCTCCACAAGAAAGCCGTGGTGTTCCTGATTTCCGATTTACTCGACCAGGGATTTGAGCAGTCGCTCAAGGTAGCCAACCGCCGCCATGACATGATCATCATCCAGGTCCAGGATCCGCGGGAGTATGAACTTCCCGACGTCGGAATCCTGGAACTGATGGACGCAGAAACCGGGGAGGTTATTTACGTCGACACCGCCCTGGCGAAAGTGCGGGCAAGTTATCGCGAAAACTGGGAGAAGAACCGGGTCAGGCTCGCCAAATTTTTCGAAGCAAACCGGATGGATCATATCGTCGTCGACACGATCCAACCCTATGACGCACCCCTGGTCCAGTTCTTTAAAAAGCGGGCAAGGAGGATGCGGTGATTGCCTTCCAGCGCCGGCGATGCCTTGTTTCGCGCCTGATGGCCGGGGCACTGCTCTTTCTAATCATGCTCTCCGGTTCCGGCGCCCAGACAGGACCGAAGGCCGGTATGCAATCCCCGACGCCTCCTGGAGCCGGGTTGGACGTCCGGGCCAACCCCTCAAAAGCCACGGTCGGGGATCGGATAAACATTGAATTCGACCTCACCCTGCCCCGGGGCTTTTCGGCGGAGTTGCCTGCGCTGGGCGGCCAGCTCGGGGATTTCACCGTTCTGGAGGTCTTTCCCGGCCCGAACGTCCCCGGCGAGACGGCGGGAGCGGCAAAAAACACCCCCCCCTCTCAGCCTCCCGGAGACCTGCGACACCACCGGGCTCGCGTGGTGGTTGCCGCCTTCAAACCGGGCGAGCAAACCTTTCCATCGATCAGAATCGCTTTTGTGGATCCGGGCGGCGGCAGGACGATCATGGAAAGCCCGCCGCTGAAAATTGCGATCGAGAGCGTCCTGGATGCAAAAGACAATCAGCTCAAAAACCTGAAATCCCAGGCTGAGATCCCAGAACCTGTGCGTTGGCTGTTGTGGCTGTCCCTCATCGCCCTGGCAGGAATGGCTGCTTTTGCCGCCTGGTGGTTCTGGAAGAAAAAAAGAAAGACGCCAGGGACCTCGGCTCCCGAGTTCCTCATGGATCCCTTCCAATTGGCAGAAGCAGATTTGCGAGACCTGATCGGCCGCGGCCTTCTGGAAAAGAACCTGGTGAAGCAGTTTTACGTCTCTCTTTCGGAGATCGTAAAGCGAATCCTGGAGGCGGGTTACTCCATCCAAACCATTGAGAAAACCACCACCGAAATCGTCGGCGAGTTGCGGTCTCTGACGTTCGAGTCGGACAAAACGGCGGATCTGGAAAAATTCGAAAGGCTGTTGAGCGGAAGCGATCTTGTGAAATTCGCCCGGCACACACCATCCCGGGCGGATCATGAGAGTTTTATCCAAATGGCTTTCGATTGCCTGGAATCATGCCGCCGCCGGAAGCAGCGCATGGAGCAGGCGAGTCCTGTCCAGACCGGGGAGGTGAGGTGATGTTGCGCTTTGCCAATCCCTGGATTCTCCTGTTGCTGCTGATTATTCCGCTGATCGTATGGCGCTACCTCCGGCGTATGCACAAAGGCGAGGGCAGTCTCCGTTTTGCCTCCACTCTGGCGCTGGAGGGTTTCCGCACACCATGGACGGTCCGCGCGCGGCATTTTCTTTTTGCCGCCAAACTGGCGGCACTCGGCCTGGCAATCGTTGCGCTTGCGAGGCCGCAAAAGGGGATTTCGGAGGAGGAAATCCTGACCGAAGGAATCGACATCGTCCTCGCACTGGACGCTTCGGGAAGCATGGCGGCTGAGGATTTTGAACCGCGCAACCGAATCTATGTTGCGAAGCTCGTAGCCCGCAAATTTGTCGAAGGCCTGCGGCAGGACCGGATCGGAATCGTGGTTTTTGCAGCAAAAGCCGTCACACGGTGCCCTCTCACGATGGACTACGGCGTTGCTCTCAGGGTTCTGGATGATGTCGAGTTGGGCACCATCGAGGATGGGACGGCCATCGGCAACGCGCTTGGCACCTGTTTGAACCGGCTGCGCGAAAGCAAGGCCAAGTCGAAGGTGATCATACTTCTGACCGACGGCATCAATAACCGCGGGGAGATACAACCCCTGGACGCCGCAAAAGCCGCCCAAGCTCTCGGAGTCAAGATTTACACTGTAGGAATCGGGACCCGCGGCACCGCGCGCGTCCCCGTCAACGACCCGAATTATGGCCGGATTTATGTGAACATGCAGGTCGAGATCGATGAAGCCTCGCTTCAGCGTATTGCGGAGATAACCGGCGGACTTTACTACCGAGCCTCTGACCGGCCCTCGCTCGAAAAGATTTTCGAAGAGATCGGCCGCCTCGAAAAAACCAAGATAGAAGTGAAATCGTACACTCACTATAACGAACGGTTCAGTGAACTGCTTGTTCCGGCGCTCATCCTGGTATTGCTGGCAGCCGTCGCAGGAATAACCCGTTTCGGCAAGATTCCGTAGGACGAGGCATGCATATTGCTCGGATGGAATACCTGAATCTGCTTTGGCTCGTTGCGCTGTTACTGGCCTGCCTACTCTATTCGGTCTCCAGGCGGCGCAAACGTCTGGAGCGGTTTGTCTCCGCCAGCATGGCGAAACGCCTGATCCCGGACCATAGCCGCGGCAAATCGTATCTGCGGGTCTTTTTCCTGGCGTCCTTCTTCTTTTTCGCCGTTCTCGCGCTCTCGCGCCCCCAGTGGGGCGTCCGCATGGAAACCGTGCGGAGAACCGGCGTGGATATCGTCCTGGCGCTCGATATTTCCTACAGCATGAATACCGAGGATGTTTCTCCCTCCCGCCTTGCCAAAGCCAAAGCGGAAGCCAGGGGGATCATCGAGCGATTACGAGGGGATCGCATCGGCCTGGTGGCTTTTTCAGGAAGCGCAGCTGTCCTCTGCCCATTGACGCTGGACTACGGGGCCGTATCCCTCTTCCTGGACACGGTCAATCCGGGTTCGATCGCAGACCCGGGGACGTCGCTGGCTGCCGCCATAAAAACAGCCAACGGCGCATTTATCGCCAATGAGAAAAAATACAAAGTCCTGATTATTCTGACAGATGGCGAGGATCTCGAAGGCCAGGTGGACAAGGCCGCGGAAACCGCCCGGGAGGCCGGCGTGATCATCTATACCATCGGCGTTGGCACTCCGGACGGCAAACCCATACCGGAAAGGGACTCCAAAGGCGATGTAGTAGAATATCGCAAGGACCCGAGCGGGCAGGTCGTAATCAGCCGGCTTGACGAACGCTCCCTGGCCGAAATAGCGACTCAGAGCGGGGGGCGCTATTACCGCTCCAGCACCGGGGAAGGAGAGCTGGATCAGATCTATTCCGAGATTTCAGGCATGGATAAGAAAGAGCTGGAATCCAAACTGGTGCAGAACTTCGAGGACCGGTTTCAGTACCCCTTGTCCTTGGCGGTTTTGTGCCTGGCCCTGGAATTGTGGATCACCGAAAGACGGAAAGTATGAGACCGAAAACCCTGGCCGTATCTTTCTTCAGCCTCTTTGTCCTTCTGTCGCATTCGAGCTCCCTAAAGGCGGACTCCGCGGCGGCACTGAACAAAAAGGGGAATCGTCTGTACGACCAGAAGCAGTTCGTCGAAGCGGAAAAGGCCTACCTGGACGCCCAATTGCAGTCTCCCGGCCGACCGGAGCTTCTGTACAACCACGGCAACACCCTAATTCAGCAGAAAAAATACGATCAGGCCGCTCAATCGTTGAGGCAGGCGATCGCGAAGGGGGAAAGCGGGCTCCAGGCCAGCAGCTGGTACAACATGGGAAACTGCCTGTTCGAGGCAGGCAAGTTCAAGGAAGCGGTTGACTCCTATATCCAGTCACTCCGGATCAATCCTTCGGACCGCGACGCCAAGCACAACCTTGAACTGGCATGGAAAAAGCTCCAGGAAAACCAGCAGCAGTCCAAGGGCAAAGACCAGAAGCAGAAAGACGATAAAAACCAGGATCCCAGGCAAAACCAGGCCAAAAACGAACCGCAATCCGGGGAAAACAAAGAAAAACCTCAGAACTCACAGGAAGACAAGGCTGAGACCCAATCGCAGCCGCAATCCGCCGGCAAGGGACCCAAGGAAGAGCGGATGAGCAAGGACCAGGCGCTGCAGCTCCTGGATGCAATGAAGAACCAGGAAATGAACGAACAACGGAAAATGCTGGAGCGGCAGGCGAAACAGGTTAAGGGCCGAAAAGACTGGTAGAAGTAAAGCAAAGATAAACTATGCGGAATTCAGCAAAACGATACGCCGGCGAACGCCGGACTTCAAGCAGGTGGGAAGGGCCCTCTCCGTCTGAGCTCACCGGGAGAATGCGCCCCACCCTTTTTATGGGGGCGAAAAGGTCCGGGAAATCAGCCCCAGAAGCTGTGGCAGCAGGATTCGCCTTGATGTTTTTTCTCACCCTGCATCTAGCGGTCTCCCCGGCCCCTGCGCAGGATATCCAGGTTACGGCCTCGGTAAGTACAGACGTAATCGGAGTTCAGGACCAGTTTCAATTTACAGTCACCGTCTCCGGGAAAGATGCCGGGGAGGTGGAACCTCCGCGACTTCCGCAAATCCGCGGATTTCGGATTGCGGCCGGGCCGAGCGTCAGCACCCAGTTTCAATGGATCAACGGAAGGACGAGCAGTTCCAAAAGCTTTATCTGGATCCTGCTTCCCGAGAAGGAAGGGCAATACACGATCGACCCTGTCGAAATCAAGGTCGGCAGCCGGGGTTACAAAACCCAGCCTATTGCCATTAAAGTCGTGGCCAACTCCGCTCAGCCTCCGCGCGCACAGCCGAACCTATTGAACCCCTTCGACCGGGAGATGCAGGCGGAGCGGGCCACAACGGGAAGTGAAGACCTGTTTGTCGCTTCGGAAATGGACCGGCCTTCGGCGTATCCGGGGCAACAGGTAACGCTCAGTTATTATCTTTATACACGCGTTGGAGTGAGCGGCCTCCAGGTCCAGGAGAATCCGTCGCTCAACGGCTTTTGGGTCGAGGATTTGCAGGTGCCGCAGAATCCAACCGGCAGCCGTAAGGTGGTCAACGGGCGGGAATACATGGTTTACCTCATCAAGAAACAGGCCATTTTCCCGAATGCCGCCGGCAAAGCAAAAATCCCGTCCGCCACCTTTGCGGTTTCGGCACGCACCACGGGCGATTTATTTGGCATGTTCGCTCAAAACGAAACACTGATCAGGAAAACCAAGGAGATTGCTCTCGAGGTGCGTCCATTGCCCGAGAAAGGCCGGCCGGCAGCCTTTACCAATGCGGTCGGTTCATTCAACCTCTCAAGTAACCTGGATAAAAACGAGGTAGCCGCCGGCGATGCGGTGACTTTGCGGATCAAGCTGGCGGGACGGGGCAACCTGAAAATGGTCCAGGATATTTCCCTCCCTCCTCTGACGGATTTTACCGTTTATTCATCCAAAAGAACCGACAACATCAAGCCATTCGATGAGAACATCATCGGCGGCGACAAGACCTGGGAATACGTAATCGTGCCCAAAGCTCCCGGGCAGCAGGTCATTCCGGCCCTATCGATCACTTATTTCGATCCCCAATCCGAGAAGTATGAAACCGCCACAGCTCCGGCATTGAATCTGAAGGTTAACCCGGGAGCCGGCAGCGGCGGCGCTCCAGCCAACATTCTATCCGGGCTAAACAAGCAGAATCTGACGCGGCAGGGATCCGATATCAATTTCATCAAGCTGAGCGACCGCGATCTCGAAACAGCGAGGGAACCCATTTATGCCTCAGCCTGGTTTTACATCCTGGCGATCCTGCCGGTTGCATTCAACCTCGGAGCGTTCCTGTACCAGCGGGAAAAGTCCATCCAGGCCAGCGACATCGTGTTCACCCGGCGGCGGCGCGCACGGCGCGTGGCGCTCACCCGGATCCGAGATGCGGAGAAGGCAGGCAAAACCGATCCCCGGCGATTCTATGACGAAGCTTCATCGGCGCTCGGGGGATATCTTTCCGGTAGGTTCAACCTTCCTGAAATCGAGGTAACTGGAGACCACCTGGAACGAACGCTCGCCGGGAAATCCGTCGAGCCCGGGTTGATCGGCGAAATTTTGGATTGCATGCGCGAGTGTGATTTCGGACGTTTCGTCTCGGCGTCATCCTCCCCGGACAAAATGAGCGGGCTCGCCGCGCGAATCCGGAAAACCATTGATCGTTTGGAAACCCTTTAGGATATGAAGCCATTCTTGCCCATCCTGCTGCTTGTGTCCCTCGGAGGAATTCCGCGGGCGGGATCAGCCGCCGCAAGGGAATCCCACGAAGGGCTCTTTGCCCAGGCAGGCGCCTTTTATCAGAAGGGTGATTACCAGGGGGCCGAACGCGAATATCGTCTGCTGGTTGACAAAGGACTGCGCAGCGGTGTGCTTTACTACAACCTGGGCAATGCCTGTTTCAAACAGAAAAAGCTGGGCGAGGCGATCTATTACTGGGAGATGGCGAAACGCCTGCTCCCCGGCGACGCAGACGTGCGTGAAAACCTGGAGCTTGCCAACCTGCTGGTGGTCGACCGGATCGAGATCCCACCGGACCCGCTCCCGGTGCGCTGGCTGGATGCCGCGGTGCACAAATTCACGGTGCAGCAGGAAGGCCGGATCCTTCTCGCACTGTTCATCCTGGCCAATGCCGTGTTCGCCGTCTACCTTCTGTCGGCGAATCCCCGGCTGGCGTATCGTGCGCTGGCCGTTTCCTTGGCCTTGGGAGTGGCCGTCCTGGTAATTGGGCTCTCCTTCGGATGGAAGATCTACGAAAGCAGCAGCCGTGTGGAAGGAGTTGTGATCGAGCAAAAGGCTGATGCACGAAGCGGTCCGGGCGCTGAAAACATCACGGTCTTTACGGTTCACGAAGGCATTCTGCTGCGCATCCGCGGGGAAAGCGGCGGATGGTACCAGATCAGCCTGCCGAACGGATGGAGCGGCTGGCTGCCGCGAAACGCTGTGCGCGCTCTTACCGATTGAAACCGCAAAGATCTCGAAGGCCTCGAAGCCAGGCTCTTTGATCTCCGTGGTCTTGGCGGCCTTCGCGTTTAGTTTTTGATAGCAACTGCGGCTTTGCCGCGCTTGAATTGCAGGGCCAGGCGCGCCACGCGCTCCCCAAGCCGCCGGGCCTGCTCCAGCTCTTTTTCTGAAACCGGTTCCTTCCCTTCACCGGTCGTCGCAGTGGCGCCGAGCGAATCCCCCTCGCTGACGACAATCATCCTGTTTCCCAACATGGCGACGACCATCCCGAGAAGCGTGGTTTCCTTTCCACTCGCCATTTCGCCCCCGGTGACAAAGGCCGCACCGATCTTATCTTTCATGTCGAAGGTCGGCGGCAGGACATTGCAGTCATGAGTCCAGCGGTCGAAGAATGCTTTCACCTCCGCAGCCATGTTGGACCAATACACGGGAGATCCCACAATAACAGCATCCGCCGAGAGCAGATCCTTGCACTGGACCTTGGAGGTCGTTTCGAGTTTGGACTCCACGCCGGGAACTCTTCTGGCTCCTTCGTCCACAGCCTTGGCCATGGCGGCGGTGTGCCCCATCACCGAGTAGTAGGCAATCAGCACTTTGATTTTGGTCTCGGCAGTGCCGGAAGATCCAGACTGAGCTTGAATCAAGCCTGTCGTGCACAAAAATGCGGCTAAAGTTCGAATTAATGTCGACATAGGATCCGATCCGGGAAAACCTCGCAAGTTTATTGGGAAACTATGACGGCTTGATTCCCCCAACGGGCGCTCAAGGCCTCACAAGGAAATCCTTCAGAGTGCGGGCCAGGGAGCGGGCCATGGTTACATCCAGATAGATGCCGTCGTCTTCATAACGTTCTGAAACGATCCCACCCTCCCCTCTCAGTCTGGCGATCAGGCTTGCCTTTGAATACGGCAGCTTAAGCGTCGTCCGAACGGAGAATGAATCCAGTTCGGCGGCGATGCGCCGGGTCAAAGCAGAGAGGCCGGCCCCCGTTTTAGCCGAAACTCTCACGGCGGTGTGTGTGCCGCTGCGAGGGGAGGACAGGCTTCCATCGGGAGTAATGGTCTCCACCTTGTCGATTTTATTGTGAACCAGGATCGTAGGCGTGTTCTGGACCTCGAGTTGGAGAAGGATCTCTTCCACGGCGGCAGCCTGTTCACGCCAGTGTAGGTTGCTGAGGTCGATGACATGAAGCAGCAAATCAGCGGCCCTCACCTCCTCCAGAGTGGCACGAAATGCCGCGACCAGATCATGGGGCAGCTTGCGCACGAATCCCACGGTATCGGATAGGACAACCTCCAGCCGGTTGGGGAGAGTGAGTTTTCGGAGAAGCGGATCCAGGGTGGCGAACAGCTGGCTGCTTTCGAAGGTACCGGCCTGAGTCAGGGCGTTGAAGAGCGTGGATTTTCCGGCGTTGGTGTATCCCACCAGCGACACCACGGGGAGAGGGATGCCCTGCCGTTTGGTGCGCTGGAGAGTTCTTTGATTCTGGACCCGATCGATTTCTTTCTTCAGCAGGGCGATCCGGTTGCGAATGCGCCGGCGGTCCATTTCGAGCTTGGTTTCTCCCGGCCCGCGGGTTCCGATCCCCGCGCCCAGTCGCGAAAGCATGGTCCCTTTGCCGGCCAGGCGCGGAAGCAGGTAATTCAGCTGGGCCAGCTCGACCTGGAGCTTGCCCTCGCGCGTCCGTGCGCGTCGCGAAAAAATGTCGAGTATCAGCTGAGTGCGGTCGATGATCTTGCAGCCGGTTTTGTTTTCGAGGTTCCGCTGCTGGCCGGCGGAAAGCTCATTGTCAAAAATCAGGAGGTCCAATTCCAGATCTTCGACCAGGAGGCGGAGTTCCTCAGCCTTTCCTTTTCCAACAAACATGGCCGGGTCGGGAGCGGGGCGCCATTGCAGGATGTGCTCCCGGACTTCCGCCCCGGCGGCCCCTGCCAGCGCTTCCAGCTCCTGGAGGGATTCTTCCGCGGCGAGGCGGCCTCGAGAATTGAAATAGCATCCCACGAGGCCGGCCTGCTCGGCTTTCGGATTTGTTGTCAGGGCTTTGGATCGACCGCTGCTGATGCCTCTACCTCCATCGCTATTTCAGTTAGACGTCGACCCAGCGGCGCTCCCTCGCGCTTGCCACGATCGCTTCGCACAGGACCAGTTCGCGGAGACCGTGTTCGAAGGTGGCGAAGTCGGGTGCTATTCCTTTGGCCAGACCATCCTGAGCAATATAGGAATAGATCAGCCGCATGGTCTGCTTGATGGCGCCGTCAAAACCTTCGCTATGGCCGCCTGGCAGGTCGGAAAATGGCCTCGCCGCAGGATCCAGCAAGGAGGGATCTTTGATCACGATTTCGTTGTTGCCGTCACGCCTGCCGATCCAGAGTTCGTTGGGATTCTCCGAGTTCCACGCGAGCGCTTTTTTGGTTCCGTAGACTTCCATCTGCAGATAGTTCTTCCGTCCTGCGGCAACCTGGCTGACGGTAAATCCCCCGCGCGCCATTCCGTTAAAACGGAGAAGAACCGCGGCATAGTCCTCGGTTTTGACCGGAACTTCCTGATAGTCCTTGGCTGAAGCAAGTTTGCCGGCAAAGGCCTCCATGGCTTTGAGCGGCTTCTGGCGCACAGGATGAAACGTAGCAAAATCGGCGCAGAGTTCCTTAACAGTTGCTCCCGTAATGAATTCCGCGAGGTCAAGCCAATGGGATCCTATATCCCCGACTGCCCGGGTATCTCCGCTCTGTTCAGGCTCCAGCCGCCAGTTGTAATCCGTCGGATAAAAAAGCCAGTCCTGCAGGTATACGCCGTTGACCATCATGATTTCGCCCAGCTCGCCCGACTGAACCAGGGCCCGGGCATGGCGGGTAAGGGGATAGCCCCGGTTGTTAAAGTGAACTGCCGCAACCAGCTTTTTGGCACTCGCAAGGGAAACCAGGGCCCGGGCCTCCGCCGATGTCATTGCCAGCGGCTTTTCACAGACGACGTGCTTGCCGGCTTCCAGCGCCTTTTTGGAAACCGAATAGTGCAGGTTGTTGGGAACGCAAACATGCACAACATCTATTTCCGGATCCCGCAGCACTTCATCGATATTGCTGGTCCAGCGACTGAGACCCAGCTGGGCAGCTTTGGCTGCGGCCAGGGCCGGCTCGATCTCGGCCAATACGGCTACGTCCACGTTCCCCAAACGCCGGACGGCCTCCACGTGTGCGGGGCCTATGAATCCAGCGCCTATTACTGCTGTGCGAATCCTGCGCATTTCGCTCATCCTCCATGGAATTCAAGATAGAGTTCAATAAGGGCAAACCGAAGCTTACACTATGGGAATCTTAACACAACGGTTCTAATCCCAGCCCCGATTTCAGGCCCCTCCATCCACGGTTCCAAGCGCATTCGGCGCGCGGATTTGTATGGTTTGAGCTGCAAAAACTTTGAACATCGAAGACCTCCAAGACCTCGCGGTTCATGGAGCCGCACGCCGATGGTACAATCGGGCTTTGACGGAGAACGAAACGATGGAAATCCTGGACGTGAACCGCGGCATTGTGCTGGTTATCGACCTGCAGGGAAAGCTTATGGAGATGGTGGAAGAGCCCGCGCGAGTGATCGCAGCCACCGTCCGGCTGATCAGGCTGGCCGACCTTTTCGGAGTGCCGGTCGTTCTGACCGAGCAGTATCCGCGGGGACTTGGAGCGACGCACCCCCTGGTGCGCTCGGCATTCGACGCCGTGTCATCGCCCAAGCAATACCTGGCTAAAACAAGCTTCGGCTGCTGTGGCGACAGCGGATTTGAACCGGCCGTGGCTGCCTTGAGACCGGGATTGCCGCCTTCGCAACGTCAGGTCATTGTCGCAGGAATCGAAGCCCATGTTTGTGTCATGCAGACTGTCCTGGAACTGCTTAAGCAGGACAGCCAGGTTCATTTGTGTTGGGAATGCGTCAGTGGAAGAGGCGCGGAATACAGAAGACACGCGCTGGAGCGAATGGCGCGCGCCGGAGCCGTCCTGACCAACCATGAATCGGTCGGATTTGAATGGGCACGCGACAAGGACCACCCTCAGTTCAAAGCCCTAAGCCAGATCCTGAAAGAGGGTCAGGTTTAATATTGGGGACATCTCCCGTTTTTCACCGAGTTGCGTCTTTTCCTGAGGTTATCGGCCCATGAAGAATGGGAGATGTCCCCAATTTTATTCCGCGGCCGTCGGTTTTCCCGCGGCGTCGAAGCCGCCGGCCCCGCGGCAATTCTGGCACTTCCCGCTTCCGTGGGGAAAGCAGTAGGTGCAGGTTTTCCCTTTTTGCAGAGCAAGGCGCCCTGTTCCCTTGCAGGCATGACAAATGCCGCTGCCCTTGCAGTGAGTGCACTTTTTTGACTGTGTAGCCATTGCGGGTAACCTCCTCCCCACGCCGTGTCAACACTGGCAGCGGGGACAGAAAAAAGAACTCCTGCCCGCCTGCCGCAATCTTTCGATGGCCGTGCGGCAACGGCGGCATTTTTGCCCGTCCAGCTGAAAAACTCTCAGCAAGTGTTGATTGTTGCCCAGTTCACCATCGGAGTCCATAAAATCCGAGAAAGTGGTGCCGCGATTCTCCACCGCAAGACGGATCACCTTTCGCACTGCCCGGACGAGGGCCCGTGTCTCTTCCATGGTCACGGTATTGCAGCGCCGCCTGGGATCGATCCGGGAATGAAACAGGGCCTCGCAGACGTAAATATTTCCCAGCCCGGCGATTTTGCGCTGGTCCAGGAGAAAAGCCTTTATTTCCTGCCGGGATTGTTTCAGAAGCGGCCCTAGCCATTCCGGAGTAAGGGCGGAGCTGAGCGGGTCTTTACCAAGACGGCTCAGCTCTGGGATTTTTTCGATTCGAGGAGCATCACTGACCGCCAGCAGTCCGAAGCGGCGATGATCGCGGAACTGCATTTCCGAACCATCAGAGAAACCGAAGGTCGCGTGGGTATGCTTCGGCTTTTCAGCTTCCGCAGGGAAATAGCATAATCGGCCGCTCATCCCGAGATGAATCACCCAATAGTGGGATGGCTCCAATTCAATGATGAGATATTTGCCCCGGCGGTGGATTTCCCGGATGACCCTGCCCGCGAGAGCGGCGGCAAACCCTCCCTCAACAGGCTTGCGCAAGGAATAGCCGGAAAGCCGCACCTCGTCGATTCGTTTCCCGATCAACGACCTGCGCAGCTTGCGGGCGATTGTTTCTACTTCAGGCATTTCCGGCATGGAGTTTCAGGCGCTCACTAATTCAGGCAGCACGTCCATAAAAGCCGAAACTGAAAAAACAGCACGCCCCAACCCCGGCTCACCGTAGCCGGGCATAGGAGGAAGCCTGTGTTTGGACCGGGCGTCACGGTATACGCGGAGCAGGCGGACGTGATATTCCAGCGGAGCTCCTTCGCCATTGCCGCCGAGCACCGAGAGCGGCTCAGGGCACCACGTCGTAAAGCGCGGCGAGACTCCATGACTCATGAAAAAATCAAGCCCCTCCGCCGTGGAAGCCACGGCCTGATCAATCGTTTCAAAACCGTGCGGCTTCGAGAGCTCGATTCCCGCCACGAAATTGGGAATCACGTTTGCCGGGCCGAAAACATCCGCGGCATCGAGAATCCGGCGGATCCATTCCTCCCGCCCGATATAGCGGGATTTTCCGGCGCAGAACACGTCGAACAGCCGTTTATCCCAGATTTCATAATTGGGGTGGTACACCCTCACACCGGCATCGCGAAAGCGTTGAACCTCCTCCCTGGGCAGGGCTTGAACCACGACTTTGCTGATCCAGCGCCCCGGCCAGCGTTTTTCTATGGCTTCAGGGTATTGCAGGTAGAACTCGCCCTCGGTCTTGCCCTCCAGCCGCGAGGTAATGCTGCCTCCGGTAACGGTATAGGCCTTGCTATCGCTGTCAGTGGCCATGATGATTTCCAGGGCCTCGAGGATCTCTCCCACCGACTTGACCGAAGTGTAGGGCCGCCCCGACTTTTTCTGTTGGCGGTAGTTTTCGTTGATGTCGCAGAACTGGCACTCTTCTTGTGCCCCGAAATACTGGCAGAGGCGGAAAACTGTCAGGTAGAGGAGATACCCCCACTCGATGGTCGGCGCGATATCCATGATCGGCTTGCCGCTGGCGAGGGATTTTTCATAATAGGCGGGCGAAGCCTGCAGTTCGACATTGGCGACGGGATGCCCCTCGAGCTCCAATACCAGCATTCCGTCGCGAACCTCCACTCGATAGGGCGAGGAAGGATTCAATCGCACGGACACTACCACCGGTTTGAAATGGAAAGGACCGCCTGCAAGCCTTACCTCTTCAGGCGCCTTGGCGTGTTCGGACTGCCCCATTTCCGCGATCGGGACCATGTCGAAGGAGAAGATGAAATAGGCCTTCCGCTTATACTTGGATGCGACATTAAGAGCTTCAGGGGCCCAGGCCATTCCGCGGCGGAGCAAATCCTCCTTGAAAATTGCCTCGACGGGAATATCGGGATAAAGGCTAGCGAGTGACTCGATGCCTTCGAATGCGGATTGAGGTTCGCCTTGATGCGAAATCATGACTTTAGAGTAACACGTCCGATAATGCCTGTCCCGAGGCAAAGCACCTCTCTATGCCTGCCGCAGACGACCGGATCGCGAGAGGGTTTGGGGTGTCGATAGGCGCTCCAAAAACCTCAGCCATGTGGATCCGGCCTTCACAGGCTGTCTCAAAACCTGAAAACAATGCATTATGGATCGGGCTTTCAGCCCTCACTATAACTTCTGATGTATTCCTAGGGCTTCGCCCTAGGCTGGTATGTCGCCGGGCCTTCGGCCCTTCATATTTCATAAAGGCATATTATTCATCAAATTGTAAGCGCTGAAAGCGCGATCCCATAACAGCCCAGGGCGAAGCCCTGGGACTGGATTCATAAATGAAATAAGGGCTGAAAGCCCGCTCCATAATAGTTTTGAGACAGCTTGTTCAGCCCGGATAAGGACTGATGCCTCAGGACCTCATCGGACAAACCAGGGATGACCCTTTGCGGAGGCAGAATCTCAGGACGCCTTTGAGGGGAAAAGAATGCTCGTCGGCACTCAAGCCATAGAGAATCCTAGAGTTGAGTTTCTCCATCAATTTTAGCAAAAAATTAACGGGTTTCCGGATGGCTAAAGTGGTATAAAAATGGCCGCACAAATCCGCTCCGTAAGGCGACGTGTCTGCATTCCAGAGCGGAATTTGTTGTCACGGGAATAATAACAAGGCGTTTGATAAATCCAGCCTTCCGGACCTGTTCTGACAAGAGGAGATTCGTTGTAGATCCGGCGGGATGGTGAACAAGAAATGCCGAGCAGAGAAACTATCTGAGTGGAGATCAAATCATGCCAACCAAAGTCAAAATAATGCTGGGACTCTTACTAGCATGCTCCCTGATTGCAGGGGCCTCCCAGCCCTTAGCCGCACAGACCGTCACAACCGGAACCATTTCGGGCCGGGTGATGGACGCGCAGAAAGCCGTGCTTCCGGGAGCCGTCGTCACGGCTGTTCATGTCCCGACCGGCACAACTTATGATGCCATTACGCAATCCGACGGCCGCTTCTCGATACAGGGCGTTCGAGTAGGCGGTCCCTACACCGTCAAGGCCAGCATGGCCAAGTTCAAGACCCAGGAGCAGGGCGACATTCAGGTCGGCCTTGGGGAAACGCGGGACGTCAGTTTTACGCTGCAGCTCGAAGGCATGACTGAGACTATCACCGTCACCGCCGAAGCGCAGGTCTTCGACATGGCGCGCGCCGGTACGGCAGCCAATGTTCCAACAGGGATCATCGAAGGACTTCCAACCATTCAGCGCAGCATCAACGACTACGCGCGCACCTCGCCCTTCTTCAGTACAAACACCGATAGCGCCGGCGGCTCCGATATGCTGAGCGTTGCCGGAAGGAACAATCGCTACAACAACATGCAGATCGACGGGGCGGTCAACAACGATGTTTTCGGCCTGGCTTCGAGCGGAACCCCGGGCGGCCAGACCGGGACGCAGCCGGTCAGCCTGGATGCCATCCAGGAAATCCAGCTGGTGGTTTCCCCCTACGATGTGCGCCAGGGCGGGTTCTCTGGCGGCGGCATCAATGCGGTAACCAAAAGCGGCACCAATAGCTTCCATGGTACCGGCTATTATTTCATGCGCAACCAGGACTGGGTGCGCGGGATCCCGGCAGTGGTTAGTCCGGCCAATCCCTGGCAGGGCGGGACCTGGGTAGGTCCCTTCAGCGACAAGCAGGGGGGATTCAGTGTCGGCGGACCGGTGATCAAGAACAAGCTGTTCTTCTTCACCAACCTGGACTGGGCCCGCAAAACCACGCCTTCAGGATATTCGATCGACGGCAGTTCAGGTCAGACTTTCGACAAAGCGTCCGACGTTCAGGCCATACTCGATACCGCAAAAACGAAATACAACTACGATCCGGGCGGGACGGGAGAGTTTGCCAAGCCGAACAATGCCGACAAGTTTTTTGTCCGCGGCGACTACAACATTTCAAACAGGCATCAGCTGACTCTCCGGACAAATTACGTCAAGGGTGTGGCCGATGTGGGCACCCAATTTAACAACTCCTACAAGATGCCGACCAACTTCTACAACATCGAAGACACGATGTGGTCCAATGTAGCCCAGCTGAACAGCTCCTTCGGGACAAAGCTTTTCAACGAACTGCGCGTTACCTACCAGCGAGAGCGCAATGTGCGGGGCGACCGGCCGGATACCAAATCCTTTCCCGAAGTGCGCGTCGACCTGCCAAGCGGCAACTATGTCCAAATGGGAACCGAATACTCCTCCCAGGCAAACAAGCTGAACCAGGACATCATCGAGTTCACAGACGACATTACCTGGATCAAGGGTTCCCACACAATTTCCTTCGGAACCCACAATGAGTTCTACAAGTTCTACAACCTGTTCATCCAGTACCTGTATGGCGGCTATCGTTTCTCTAATAATGCGAATTTTGCGGCCGGCCTCGCCCAATCCTATAACCACAATTTCTCGAACACGTCTAATCCTCAGGAAGCTGCCAATTTCCCGGTGTATCAGTTCGGGTTCTACGCCGGCGACAAGTGGCAGGCGAGAAGCAATCTCACAATCAACTACGGTTTGCGCATCGACCTCCCCCGTTTTCCGGACACTCCCCATGCCAACCCGGTGGCAGTGACCGATTTCAACATGAGAACGGATATCGTTCCTGCTCCTACGATGTGGTCTCCGCGCGCCGGATTTAACTGGGATTTGAGCCGGGGCGGAAGAAATCGTTCCCAAATCCGCGGCGGCATTGGCATGTTTACTGGCCGCACGCCTTACGTGTGGCTCTCCAACCAATACAGCAATACTGGCGTCGACTTCACCAGCCTCTCGGTGAGCTACAGCTCGAGCAACAAAATCCCATTTGTATCCGATCCCAATAATCAGCCGACCACCATTCCGGGCGGAGTCACCGGGCGGCAGACTATCAACCTCATTGATCCGGACTACAAATTCCCAACCGTGCTCCGCGCCAATGGAGCCTATGACCACGACCTCCGTTTCCTCGGCCTGGTTGGCAGCGCCGAAGTGGTTTATACCAAGAACATCGAGGAAATTAACTATTCCAACCTCAACTACGTCTTTAATACAAAACTGCCCGACGGAAGAAATACCTATAAGAAGTTTGACTCCAACCTCAACGACGTCATGTTGCTTTCGAACACTTCCAAGGGGAAATCCTGGTCGGTAAGCTACAAGGTGGAACGGCCGTTCCGCAGAGGCCTGTATGTCAGCGGATCGTACCTCTACGGACGCGCCTATTCGGTCAACGACGGGACGTCGAGCGTCGCCCGCTCCAACTGGTCCGGCACGCCGATCGGGATTGACACCAACAATCCCCCGCTCACCCGTTCCCGCTATGAACCCGGCCACCGCGTAAATATGGCCCTGACCATGCCCATCAAGTTGCCAAAGGGCCTTCGCAGTGCGGCCTCCATCTTTTACAACGGCCAGTCGGGTTTCCCCTATTCGCTGGTTTTCAACGGCGACGCCAATAGCGACGGCGTGACCAACAACGACCTGCTCTATATTCCCGCTTCGGCCAACGATGTCGTGGTCTATAGCTCTACCAGCGGTCAGCAGGTCAGCTATAGCATGCTGCAGGACTACATTAATAATGCGGGGGCACAGGAGTACGCCGGCAAGATCAGCCCGCGCATGATGGCTCATGCCTCGTGGTTCAACCAGATGGATTTCCGCTATTCTGTCAGCGTCCCCACCTACAGGGAGACCAAGGTTGAAATTACCATCGACGTGTTCAACTTCCTGAACTTCCTGAACAAGAGCTGGGGTTGGCAGTACTTCGGCTCGTTCCCGGGGAATACCCAGATCGGCTATGGCGGCATCGACTCCGCCACCGGCAAGATGCGCTACAACCTGAATACGATCGCCTCGCCCAATTATCAGGGGATTTTCACCCGCGACGACTTGCGTTCGCGCGCGCAGGCGCAGATCGGCTTCCGGTACCGCTTCTAAGACCGGAATTCCATTTCGAACCTTCAACGGGGAATGCGCCAAGGCGCATTCCCCGTTTCTTTTGGAGAATCAGTCTTCCTATGAAGGCCAGCCATTATCCGATCGCAACGCGTGCCTTCCTGATTGTGGTCTGCATCGCATCCGCCACCTCCGCGGCGCAAAACAACGCCAGGCATGCGTTGCCGCTATTTACCGACATCACTTCGCAGGCGGGAATCCGGTTCAAGCACCTGAGTGGATCGCCCGAGAAAGACTTTATCTTCGAAGCCAAAGGCGGGGGGATAGGGCTGCTGGATTTCGACAAGGACGGCCTGCTCGATATTTATTTCACCAGTGGGAATACCCTGGAAAATCTGGAAAAGGGCGTCGTTAGGCGCAACGCGCTGTACCGCGCGAACGGCGACGGCACCTACACCGACGTCACCGATAAGGCGGGCGTGCAGGGGCGCGGATGGGCCATGGGTTGCGCCGTCGGGGATTACGACGGAGACGGCTGGCCCGATATCTATGTTCTGTGCCTGGCCGGGAATATTCTTTACCGCAACAACCATGACGGGACGTTTGCCGACGTTACAGACAAAGCGGGACTAAAAGATGGGAAATGGAGCACCGGCGCCGCCTTCGTCGACTACGACCGCGACGGCAATCTCGACCTGTACATCTCCCACTACTCGGTCTTCAATCCAGAAAAAATGCAGCGCAAGGGCGACAACCGTTACTGCAATTACAGAGGCGTTCCAGTCATGTGCGGACCGCGCGGCCTTGACGGTGAAGCCGACGCGCTGTTTCACAATAACGGCGACGGGACATTTGCCGATGTTTCAGCGGTATCAGGGATTTGGGGACGCGACAAGTTCTACGGGCTCGGCGTGGCCGTCGGCGACTATAATAACGACGGCTGGCCCGATATCTACGTGGCTAACGATTCCTGTCCTAGTTATCTTTTCTTGAACAAGAAAAACGGAAAATTCGAGGAGGTCGGCCTGGCGGCCGGCGTCGCCGTATCGGACGACGGAGCGGAACAGGCCGGGATGGGCGTCGACTTCGGCGACTACGACAACGACGGCTGGCTCGACATCACCAAAACAAATTTCTCCTACGACTACAACAACCTTTATCACAACGATCATAACGGGATGTTCACCGATCGGGCGCGTGCCGCGGGCATAGCCCAGATCACCATGCCGTTTGTTTGCTGGGGCACCCGTTTCATCGACTACGATAACGACAGCTGGAAGGACATCTTCGTGGCCGCGGGCCACGTCTACCCTCACCTCCTTTCAAATCCGGTTGGAGGCGAGAAATATTTCCAGCGCAAGCTCATGTTCCGAAATCTGAAAAACGGGTCCTTCGCCGATGTAACCTCATCATCGGGGAGCGGCATCCTGCTGGAAAAAGCGAGCCGCGGGGCGGCATTCGGCGACATCGATAACGACGGGGACATGGACGTCGTGGTTGCGAATCTGGACGACGCCCCCACCCTGCTGCGCAATGATGGCGGCAACCAGGGAAACTGGCTTTTGATCGAACTCCGGGGCACCCAAACAAACCGCTTTGGCCTGGGATCAAGAGTGAAGGTGAAAACAGGCGCACTGGAACAAATCGGTGAGGCTACGACAGCCTCCAGCATTTTTTCGGCCAACGACCCCAGGATTCACTTTGGACTGGGAAAATCGTCCGAAGCGGACGTCGAAGTCCGCTGGCTGAGCGGGAAAACGCAGAATTTCAAAGCAGTGCCAGTCAACCGCATTCTGGTCATCGATGAAGACAAGGGGTTGGTGGAGCCGAAACCGTAAGGGCGCCCGGCCGCGAAAGTTTGTCTCACATAGAAAGTCGGTGACTCCTGTATTTAGAAAAATTGGTCATTTCTCATTTGTCATTGAAACCGGCCAGTTTCAAGTCGTCAAATGACAAATGATAAATTTTTTGAGCTACAGGTCGTCCGACATATCAGGCGCAAGCCCGGCTCCCCCGGCTGCGCCGTCCCCGACTTGGCCGCCTGCGGCTTCCATCGCGGCCTCTTCAGCCATCTGATCGATGTCGCCGCCGAGGTCTTCTCCCATTTCCTTGCCCATTTTCTTCATCCATTTCGCGACGCTCCCGGGGTCATTCTCGTCGAGGCCGGAAAAGGTCGAAGGATCGGCCAGCGACTCCAGTCTCTGATCCTCGGATTTGGGGCTGGAAAAGCGGGAGAATAACTGTTCCACATCGGCACTTCGGCAATATTTGCAGACAGGCTGAAATTCAGAAGGCTTCATCACAAGGAAGCTCATCTTCTTTTTGCATTGGCTGCAAAGATATTCGTAGATAGGCATAGAGATTCAAAAAGCTCCATCGAAAAAACGAACCACAAAAAACTCGAAGGCCTCGAAGGCATTATTTATTAATCTTTGCGGTCTTCGCGGTTCAATCATTCAAGCGTTCCAGGTTTCGAGAGACTCCTCTAAGAGTATATCTAAGATTGCATGAGCCGGGATGCAAGCTCAGACTATGGTTGTTTCCCGAAAGGCGGGCGCTTGAAAACTCCGCTCTTGCCCCCGCTTTTCTCCAACAGGATGACCCGCTCGATCGAAGCTGCCTTTTCAACCGCCTTGACCATATCATACAGAGTGAGGGCGGCAACAGCCGCGGCCGTCATGGCCTCCATCTCCACACCTGTGGGCCCTGTGCACGAAACCTGGGCGCGAAACCGAATTCCGCCACGGTGGGGTTGGGCGATCACATCCACGAAGGTCAGTTGGAGCGGGTGACAGAGGGGAATGATTTCGGCGGTTTTCTTGGCCGCCATGATCCCGGCAAGTCTCGCGGTTTCGATGGCATTCCCTTTGGGCAGCCTGCCGCTCGATATCAGCTTGAGCGTGCCTTGCGAAAGCCTCAGAAACGATTCCGCCACGGCTTGCCGGTGGGTTTCACTTTTTAGGGTCACATCGACCATGCGCGCGGTCCCGGTGCCATCTATATGACTTAGGCTGCCTGGATTCGGCTTGCCGCTCATTCTCCCCTCCTGCCGGCTGCCTGCCTTGCGCCATAATCCGGCAGCAGGAGCGCTTCGATTTCTTCCCCGCCGGTTTTAAAAGTGCAGTCCGCGGGCAGAATGAGCATTGCATTCGCCCGGGAGAAACCGATGATGTCGGCGGATCCCTTCCAACCCAGCGGATCGACGGTATATCCCCCGGCACCCTCAGATACCCACGCCGGAAGGAAAGCGGTGCGGCCGGCTGATTGCCTGAGGTCCTGCGAAAGCCGGCCGATGATTTTGGTGAGTTCCGGTTTTTCGTACCCGCACATGCGGCCGACGGCCGGACGCACCAGATTCTCAAAAGCCACGAAAGAAGAGACGGGATTCCCGGGCAGTCCGAAAATCATCTTTTCACCTTTTTTGGCGAAAACGGTCGGCTTTCCGGGCTTCATCGCCACCTTTGAAAAAATAATCCGCAGGCCAAGGTCGAGGAAAACTTTTTTCACGAAATCGAACTCACCCATCGACACCCCGCCAGTGAGCAAAACAACATCCCGCTCGAGTGCATCCCTAAGGCGCGCTGTCAAATCGACCAAATTATCGCGGGCAATACCCAGGTATTCCGGGCGGATGCCAAGGTGCTGCAGCTGGGCTGCCAGGGAATGGGCATTGGAGTTGCGAATCTGTCCCGGCTGCGGCGATTCATGAACTTCTACAAGCTCATCCCCTGTGCTGAAAAGAGCGATCCGCGGCTTCCGGTACACTTGAACGGCAGTATAACCAAAGGTTGCGAGCACGGCGATCTCGGAGGGGCCCACACATCGTCCCGATTCGAGGACCCTCTGGCCGACGCGGGCTTCGCAACCGGCGATAGCCATGCTCTCGCCGGGCCGCACAGGCTTTAGCATCCTCACTCTTCCGGAAGGATCCGGCCCTTCGGAATGTTCCACCATCAAAACGGCATCCGCGCCTTCAGGGACGGCCGCGCCGGTCATGATGGCCTTGGTCTGCCCCGGCAGAATCGATCCCGGTTCCGACTCTCCCGCCCTGATGGAACCGACGCACTGCAACTCGACCGGCGATTCAGCGGTATCCGCTGCCCGCACGGCATATCCATCCATAGCCGCCCGGTGAAAGGGCGGGATGTCGCCGGTTGCCAACAGATCTTCGGCGAGGATTCTACCCAGCGAATCCTCGAAGGGAACGCGCTCAATGGCCCGGGGGGGCAACGACCCCAAAATCAGCTGCTGTGCTTCATCGATCGAGATCATGGGGAATCAGCTTTTGTGGTCATTTTGAGTTGCTTCTTTGAGTTTTTCGGCAAATGCCTTCAGTCTGGCTTCGACCAGCCGATGGACGCTTCCCTCGGGGTAGCCTCCTTCCGCTGGAACACCCGCAGGAACACCGGTCAGGATCTCGATTCCTTCGTCGATGGTGGCAACCGGGTAAATGTGGAATTTGCCCGCTGCTACCGCGGCCACAACATCCTGGCGGAGCATCAGGTTCTTGACGTTCTGAGCCGGGATTATCACACCCTGATCTGAAGTAAGCCCCGCAGCCTTGCATACATCAAAAAATCCTTCGATTTTTTGATTGACGCCGCCGATCGGTTGAATCTGGCCGTGCTGGTTTACGGAACCGGTCACGGCGATCCCCTGCCTGATCGGCACCCCAGACAGGCTGGAAAGCAGGGCATAGAGTTCAGTCGATGAGGCGCTGTCGCCGTCGATGCCTTCGTACGATTGTTCGAAGCAAATGCTGGCGGCAACGGAAATCGGCCGTTCCTGCGCAAACTTGGCGCCAAGATACCCGCTCAGAATGAGAACGCCCTTGTCGTATATCTTTCCGCTCATTTTTGATTCGCGCTCGATATCCACGACACCGCTCTTGCCGAGATAAGTTTTTACCGTGATCTTGGAAGGCTTTCCGAAGCGGATGTCCCCGAGGTCCAGAACCGCCAGCCCGTTGACCTGGCCGACGCTGGTCCCGGACAAGTCGACCATGATGGTCCCGTCGCGGAACATTTCCTGAATCCGTGATTCCACGAGGTTGGACCTGTAGTATTTTTCCGACTCAGCTTTGGCGACATGATCTCCCGTCACCACCTTTGCGCCGGACACACTGGCCCAATGGCTCGCTTCCCGCACGATATCGGCCACATCGCTGAGACGGGCTGAGAGCTTTTCCTGGTCGTCGACAAGCCGGGCACCGTACTCCAGCACGCGCGCGACACCCGAAGGATCGAAATGCAGCAGACCCTCGTCGCGGCAGCGCGTGCCAATAAAAGCGGCGTAATCCTTCATCGCGCCTGCGTCGCGGACCATCTCCGAATCAAAATCGGCCTTGACCTTGAAGATCTTGCGGAAATCTTCATCGGTTGCATAAAGCAGCTGATAGATCCACTGGTTCCCGATCATGATCACCTTGACCTGTGCAGGTATCGGGCTGGGCCGCATGGCGGCAACGGGAACGGTTCCATACTGCTCGCTCAAATCCTCGATCCTGGTTTCCTGATTTTTGACAACCCGCTTGAGAGTTTCCCAGACTCCGAAATTCATCAGAACGTCGTGGGCATTGAGCACCAGGAATCCGCCGTTTGCCCTGTGAAAAGAGCCCGCCCGGATCATGGTGAAATCGGTCATGAGGGTTCCAAACTGCGCCCTGCGCTCCATGCGTCCGAAGGTGTTGTAGTAGGTGGGATTTGTCTCGATCACAACAGGGCCACCCAGGACGTCGGAGTTGTCCACCACAACATTCACACGGTACTTGAGGAACGGGTCGCCCGGCGCCTCCCATTTGATCTGACTCCCCTGGGAGGAATCCTGTTTCTGGCCCTCCTCGCTGAAATCTTCCATGTGCGAAAGGATGTAGTTCTCGACATCTTCAAGGTAGGCCACAACTCTCGGCAATTGGGGCCACTGGTCTTTGATTTCTTCTATCCTGTTCCCGACCACATAAAGCCCCACCCGGCGATTGAGATCGCCGACCTTTTCCCGGGTGGCCTTGTTCACCTCACGGACCTGCCTCATGAATCCGTTGATTTCCTGCTGAAGGCCGGACCGCCTTTTTTCGACCTCGCCCCTGGCGCTCTCGGTCAATTGCTCCAGCTGCTCGTCGGTAAGCACCTTTCCGTTTACCATGGGAAGCAGCGAAACTCCGACTTTCGTCACCTCGATGATAAAGCCCTGTTGGCGGGCTTTTTCCTGAAGGTCGCGGAAGAGGCTCTGCTGCAAATCCTGATTTTCGGCAACCAGAGCATTCGTGCTCTGTTCGTATTCCTTGCTTTCGAAAGCCTTGGGCAGCTCGGCTTTGAGGTGACGGATCAGGTCATCCATTTCGGCCTTGAAAATTTTGGCGCGGCCGGGAGGAAGATTGAAGACGATCGGTGAATTGGGATCGCGAAAATTATAGACATAACACAGGTCGTCGGGCACCGGCCTTCCAGCCGCTATTTCGTCGAGAAACTTCTTGATGACCGTGGTTTTGCCGGTTCCGGTCAGGCCGCTGACATAAATGTTGTAGCCGGGAGAAGCAATCTCGAGGCCGAAGCGGATCGCCTTCAGCGGGCGTTCCTGTTCAACAATCCCCTTCAACGGGGGGATATCTTCGGTCGACGCAAAAGGGAAAAAAGCCGGATCGCAGGTCCAACGCAGACGGTCCGGAGAAAGCTCTCGATCTGCATGATTCATGTCTGCACCCCTGAAAACTCGATTCCACCGACTCTCCAGGCGGCGCCAATCCGCCGGCCTGTGCTAACGTCCGATTCAACGCTTGTAGCCGATCTTTCGCAGAAATTCTCTGCGAGCTCTCACATCCTGCGCGGTTTCGACTCCCTTGGGAGGATACCCATCCACCACCCCCAGCACGCCCCGCCCCTGATTCGTTTCAGCGACAATTACTTCGAGCGGATTGGCCGTTGCGCAGAAAATCCGGCAGACTTCAGGACAGGCTTTGATGGAGTTCAGGACGTTGATCGGGAATGCATCTCTCAGGAGAACAACAAAAGTGTGCCCCGCGCCAATAATCATCGCATTCTCGGCAGCCACTTTTGTCAGTTCGGGATCGTTCCCCTCGAGCCGGATCAGGCAGGGGCCCGAGGCTTCGCAGAAAGCTGCCGCGAACTTGGCATGCGAGCAGCTTGTTACGATTGCTTCATAGAGATCCTCGGCCGTCTTGATGAAATGACTCTGGCCGACGATGATATTGCAGCCTTCGGGGACATTGAGCCGGATGCTGGCAATTTCCATGTTTCCCTCCAAACCCTAGGTTTGCTGCCGGCAGCAGCCTGCTTTATACTTTCCGCAGAAAATAGGTTCATCTTTTTGATATTAACACGCTTCTGACGATTCCCGGACCTTCTCCCCGGAGAGAAATTATGCATTCCATATGGCAGGATATGTTCGTTTTAGGATTGCCGATCGCAGAAAAGGTCCTTCGCCCCCTGATCGTCTACTTTTTCCTGGTATTGAGCCTTCGCCTGGCCGGCAAACATCAGCTGGCGCAGCTGAATCCCTTCGACCTGGTGGTCCTTTTGACGCTGTCGAACACGGTGCAAAATGCCATCATCGGTGAAGACAACTCCGTGAGCGGCGGATTGATCGGCGCTGCAACCCTGCTGATCGTCAACTTCCTCGTTGTGCGCTTTCTGGCCAGCCATCAGGAACTCAACCGCAAAGTGGAAGGCGATCCGGATGCCCTGATCATAGGAGGCGTTATCCAGGAGGACCGGCTGCGGAAAGAGCTCCTGACTCGTTCCGAGCTCGAGGCAGCGGCGCATCGCCAGGGTTTTGCGGGGCTGAACGAAGTCGAGCGCGCGGTCCTGGAGCCGGGGGGGACCCTCTCCTTCGTGGCGAAAAAGCCCTCCCGGGAACAAATCCGCCAGTCCGAATTACGTTCCAGGCTGGATAGCATTTCCCACCAACTGACTAAAATCCAAAAGAGCCTGGAGAACCATTAGGATATCCTGGCCCCAGTGTTCAAAGCTCCAGGGAGGGGGAATGCTCAAGCCTTTGGCTGTTCTGGTGCAAAAACCCTTCACAGCCGAGCAATTGCGCCAAAAAGTGCGGGAATTGCTGGACTCCCGCCCCAGCCTATAAACCTCCCCACACGGACGAGAATGGCTCAACGCGCAGCGTTGGCCCCCGGCGCAAATCTCTACTTGATCCCTTTGTGTCTTCACGGGCTTCGTGATTCATTGATAATCGTGGAAGATACAACTTAACCCTTGCACGGAGTGCACCTCTGTCCATTATACTGTGGCATTCATCTGATCCGAGTCCTGGGTACAACCCATAATCAATGGAGCTTTGAATTCCGTGAGCATCAGCCAACTTGCGAGATCGATCAAAGAGTCGCCCACCCTGAAGCTGAATGAAACAGCCGCTCTTCTCAGGGAAAAAGGTGAACCCGTTATTCACCTGGGCGGTGGTGAACCAAAGAGCCGGGCGCCCATTGACGCCATCATCAATTGCACCGCGCTCTTGAACACCGGTGAAGTCCGATATACGCCACCGGATGGAATACCTGCCTTGAAAAAGGCCGTCATCCGGTACACCGACGAGCATTACGACCGGGTGATAGGGCCTGACAACGTGATCGTCTCCAACGGCGCCAAGCAGTCGATCATGGTGGCTTTGTACACCATTCTGGAACCCAAGGACGAGGTGGTATTTCCCGTGCCCTACTGGGTGAGCTACCCCGAGATGGTAAAGCTGGCCGGGGGCGTCCCCGTCATGGTTAAACCGGAAGACGGATCCTTTCAGCCGACGGTTGAAGAGATCGCGGAAGCTATCGGACCCTATACTAAGGCCATCATCATCAACAGCCCGAACAATCCATCGGGCGTGGTCTATTCGGATGATTTTATCGCGGGCGTCGTCGAGCTCTGCGAAAAGAAAGATATCTGGCTCCTGATGGATGACACCTATAACCGCCTGGTTTTTGACGGGCGGCCGGCAACGAACTGCTACAAGTTCACCGCAAAGCCCCTGGAAAGCTCCAAGCTGATCGTCATCAATTGCGTTTCAAAAATGTACGCAATGACGGGTTTCCGAATTGGCTGGGCTGTGGGAAATAAGGAACTGATAAATTACATGACCAACATCCAGGGCCAGCAGACCTCCGGCCCTTCGGCTCCGGCCCAGTGGGCCGCAGTAGGTGCCCTCAACGGCGTACAGTCGTCGATTGCCAGCCTTCGCATGACCTTGCAGAACAATCGCAACGTCATGGTTGAACGGCTTCAGGCTTTCGATGGCATCAAGGTAACCAAGCCGGGCGGCACCTTTTACTGCTTTCCCGATTTCAGCGCCTATTTCAAAGATTCCATGAAGTTGGCCCAATTGCTGCTTGAAAAGGTAAGGGTCGTGGTGGTTCCGGGCAAAGAATTCGGCATGGAAGGCCATCTGCGCCTCAGCTACTGCGGAACAATCAAGGACGTCACGGAAGGCATCGAGCGGATCAAATGGGCACTGGATCCGAATTCCCCGAACGAACTTTACCTGGGCGACCGAAAACTTGTGAGGGATTGGCTATGAACCTGTATCTGGATATCCCTTCGCCGGCAATGAAAGACGCGGGACAGGCTGCCAGTTCTTACAGCCTGCAAAACCACGGCCTTGCCAATCTCCACCGCGTGTACTGGAACCTGCCGACGCCAGCCCTCTATGAAGAGGCTATTTTCCGATCGGAGGGAAAGGTATCCCATCTGGGACCTTTCGTGGTAAACACCGGAAAACACACGGCCAGAGCCGCAGCCGATAAATACGTCGTCCAGGAACAGACAACAGAAAACAAGATCTGGTGGGGACAGTACAATCGGCCTTTCAATCCGGACAATTTCAGCGCGTTGCTCACCCGCCTGCAAGGATACCTCCAGGGGCGGGACGTTTTTGTGCAGGATTGCTTTGCCGGCGCGGACAACGACTACCGGATGCCCATACGGATCATCACCGAAAAAGCCTGGCACAGCCTCTTTGCCCGCACGATGTTCATGAAATTGCAAAGCGTCGAAGCCATGAAGCGCCATGTCCCGGATTTCACAGTCATCGCGGCGCCGGGCTTCCAGGCCTCGCCGATCGTCGACAGCACGCGGAGCGAAACCTTCATCATTATTAACTTCGCCGAAAGGCTTGCCATCATAGGCGGCTCGAGCTACGGCGGCGAAATCAAAAAGACCATATTTACCGTGCTGAACTTTCTCCTGCCGCTCGATGGAGTGCTGCCGATGCACTGCTCCGCCAACGTAGGGGACAAAGACGATGTCGCCATATTCTTCGGCCTTTCGGGGACCGGGAAAACCACGCTTTCGGCCGATCCGGGCCGCCATCTGATCGGGGATGACGAGCACGGCTGGAGCGACAACGGCGTCTTCAATTTCGAAGACGGCTGCTACGCCAAAGTAATCCGGCTTTCGCCCGAAGCCGAGCCACAGATTTATGCCTGTACCCGAAGGTTCGGAACCATTCTCGAAAACGTCGTCTATGACCCGGTCACCCGCAGGCTGGATCTCAACGATGAAAAGGTGACGGAAAACACCCGCGCGGCCTATCCGCTGGCCTACATCGACCATTTTCTGCCAGCGAAAAAGGCGGGACACCCCAAGAACGTCATATTCCTGACCTGCGACGCCTCCGGCGTAATGCCGCCGATCTCCAGGCTGACTCCGGACCAGGCGATTTACCACTTCATCTCGGGGTATACCAGCAAGATCGCGGGGACCGAAATCGGGTTGGGAACCGAACCCGAGATCACCTTCAGCACCTGCTTCGGCGGGCCATTCATGGTTCACCGGCCTTATACCTACGCGGAAATGCTCAAGGCGCGGATCCTGAAATATGGAGCGAACTGCTGGCTGGTGAATACCGGTTGGACCGGCGGTCCGTTTGGCGTGGGCAAAAGGATAAGCATCCGCTACACTCGCGCACTCCTGAACGCAGCACTGAACGGAAAATTATTGGACGTCGAATATGCCGTCGACCCGGTGTTCGGCTTCGCCGTCCCGAAGTCCTGCGAAGGTGTCCCCGCTCAAATCCTTGATCCGGCCAATACCTGGGGAAGCCGCGAGGAGTACATGCGGAAATATGACGCGCTGGCGGCGCGCTTTATCGAGAACTTCAAGCTGATGATGGAAGGCTGCCCCGCTCACATAGTCGAATCGGGGCCCAAACGAATTTTTTAATTGCGAATTGCGGATTGCGAATTGGCGGAAGGTTCATCCGGTTCGCAGTCCCCACTTTGCAGCATGAAACCGACGGCATTGCCGATTCGGGCAAATCGCAATCCGCAGTTCGCAATTCGCAATCCTATTGTCGGCTTACAAGCTCGATCTTCACAGCAAGATTCTCCGGCACCGTCTCTCCCCGGAGCACCTTGACTGCCGTTTCCACCCCGACCCTTCCCATTTCCTCCGGATGCTGGGCTATGGATGCCGCCATGGTCCCTTGCTGAATGGCGTCCCGCGCGTCCTTGAGGGCGTCAAATCCCACCACCATGATTTTTCCGCTTTTTCCCGCCGCAGAGATCGCTTCGACGGCGCCCAGTGCCATGAGATCGCTGCAGGCGAACAGCGCCTGCACGTCGGGATTAGATTGCATGATATTTTGGAAAACATTAAAGCCCTGGTCCCTCTCCCAGTTGGCGGTCTGGGAAGCGACGATCTTGATTCCGGGAGCCTTGTCGACGACGGAATGGAATCCGTTCTTCCTGGCGTCTCCGGTCTCATGCCCCGGAATTCCTTCAAGAATTGCGATATTTCCCTTGCCTCCCAGCTTCTCGACTATATAGTTGCCGGCAACCCTTCCTCCTTCAAAGTTGTCGGAACCGACAAAAGCCGCCACATGTCCCCCGGCGTCCTTCAGCGTCGCGGGATCGATGCGGGTATCAAGTACTACAACCGGAATGTTCGCCTTGTTGGCCTTGACTACGGCGGGAACAAGTTCCTTGGAGCCGCTGGGGGCCAGACAAATCGCATCCACTTTTTTCTGGATCAAATTTTCCACAATCTGCATCTGCTTCTCGACGTCCACTTCGCGTTCGGCTCCTTGGACGAGGAGTTCGACTCCAAGCTGTTTGGCAGCCTGCTCGGCCCCCTTCTGCATATCGATGAAAAAGGGGTGATTCGCCGATTTTATTACCAGGGCCACGGTCGGCGTTTTTGAAGCTGCGTTTTCGCCGCGCTGGCATCCTGCAGCGAGCAGCGCGAGCGCCAATGCCAGTCCGATCATCGAAGCTTTTCTCATGGTGTTTACCCTTTACAGGTTGCTATTTCCGGGATTTCTTCAGCGCCATATCCGCAAGGACCGCGACGACAATAACCGATCCGATCACAATTTGCTGCACAAAAGAGGATACCCCGACGATATTCAGGCCATTGCGCAATACACCCATAATGAACGCGCCGATGAGCGTTCCCAGCACAGAGCCTTCTCCACCCATCAGGCTGGTGCCGCCGATCACGGTGGCGGCAATTGCATCCAGCTCATACATCATCCCGGCAATTGGCTGCGCCGAATTCAGGCGCGCGGTCAGAATGATGGCTGCCAGCCCGCTGAAACCGCCGCACAGCCCGTAAATGATTGTCTTATGGAAACGAACGTTTACTCCGGAGAGCAGGGTCGCCTCCTCATTGCCGCCCATGGCATAGGCATAGCGGCCCAGCCTGGTGCGTTTGAGGACAAAATACGCGGCGCCGTAAACTGCCGCCATGATGAAAACCGGCACGGGGATATGGGCCACCTCGCCGGTGGAAAGCCAGCGGAATTCGGGTGAAAAACCGGAAAGAGGCCGGCCTTCGGTGTACAGGAGCGCGGCTCCCCTGGCCACGCTCATCATCCCCAGCGTCGAAATAAAGGGAGGCAGGCGCCCCCACGAAATCAGCAGTCCGTTTGCGATGCCGCAGAGCAGGCCGACCGTCAGGCCAAGCAAGATAGCTGCCGGCAAGGATGTTCCCAACTGGAGGGACCGGGCCATCACGACACCCGAGAACGCGACGATGGATCCTACCGACAGGTCAATTCCTCCGGTAATGATCACAAAAGTCATACCCACGGCGATGATGGCATTGATGCACGTCTGCTGGGCAATATTCAGCAGGTTGGAGACGGTCAGGAAATGAGGCGAAATGATCCAGAATGCGGCGATCAGTCCGGCTAGTCCGCCGGCCGTCCCAAGCTGACGGCCATGCTTCGAAAAGAGGTCTTTGAACATGATCCTATTTCCCGAGGGCATGATGAAGTATGAGTTCCGGTGTTGCTTCCTCCCTGGACAGCTCCTTCGCAATGCGTCCACAGCGCATCACGAGGATGCGGTCACTCATCCCGAGAATTTCGGGCAGCTCGGAGGAAATCATAATGATTCCAGCGCCTCCGGCGGTCAACCGGTTCATCCACTGGTATATCTCAACCTTGGAGCCGACATCGATCCCCCGGGTTGGCTCGTCAAAAATCAGCATCCCCGCATGCGACAGCAGCCATTTGCTCATGACAACCTTCTGTTGATTGCCGCCGCTCAAATGAACCACTTTCTGATCCAGGCTGGGGGTCTTGATGCGCAGTTCGCGAACCAGGGGCGTGACCGCTTTTTCCTCAGCACCAGGATTCACCACGCCGAGACGCGAAAACAAGTGAAGGTTCGGAAGCGCAATATTTTCCTTCACGGAGAGATTGAGGACCAATCCGTGGGATTTTCTGTCCTCCGAGAGCAATCCCAGTCCCAGTCCGATCGCGTTCCGTGGCGATCGGATTTCGCGGGGCATGCCTTGAATGTACAGCCGTCCGGAATCAATCGGGTCCGCACCGAAAAGCGCCCGAGCCAGCTCGGTCCGGCCGGAACCGAGCAATCCTGCGATGCCCAGCACCTCGCCGGCGTAAAGTGAAAAGCTGATTTCTTCGAGAACGCCGTGGCGGGTCAGGTTTTCCGCGCGCAACAGCTCCACCCCTCGCGGCGACTGCACCTTTGGGAATTGCTCTTTGAGCTCCCTGTTTACCATCATTCGAATCAGGTCGTCGCGGGAAACATCTTTGACATTTCTGGTGTCGACGCGGGTTCCGTCGCGGAGCACGGTCACTCGGTCACCGATTAGGAAGAGTTCCTCCAGCCGATGGGATATGTAGATGATGGAAACGCCCCGGGCTTTCAAGCGGGTTATGGCTGCGAAAAGGTCCTTGATCTCCCGCTCCGTCAGCGCCGAGGTGGGTTCATCCATGATAATGATGCGGGCGTCGAGCGACAGGGCTTTCGCCACTTCAACCATCTGCTGCTGGGCGATGCCAAGATCTCCCACGATACTGCGGGAGGAGAGGCTGACGCCGAGTTCATCCAGGATCTTCTGCGCGGCGGCGTGGAGACGCGACTGGTCGACGAACCCTTTGAAAAGGAGAGGCTCGCGACCCAGGAAGATGTTTTCGCCGGCAGAGAGCTGCGGAACGAGGTTCAACTCCTGGTAAATAATGGCGATTCCGAGCTGCTGTGAATAGCGCGGGCTGTGGATGTCGATATCCACCCCGTCCAGGAGGATTTGACCTCCGGTCTTGGAGAGTGCGCCGCCAAGGATTTTGACAAGGGTGGATTTTCCTGCTCCGTTTTCGCCCAGGAGAATGTGAACCTCGCCTTTGCGGACATCGAAGTCCACATCCTCCAGGGCGACAACTCCCGGGAATGTTTTCCGGATCCGGCGCATTTCCAGGAGCAGACGATCTTCCATAGGCTGGGTGGGGCGATCGACGGGTCGAGTACTGGTCACGGCAGCAAGGGGCATGGGAAAGCGTTGTGCTCATTCAGGGCTCCCCATGCCCCCGCGATTATACCTAAAGCCCCATCTTGGGGATCGCGTAAATCGGCCGCCACCCTTCGGTAAAGGGTTCCTTCATGTAGGGTTCCATTTCCTTTTCCGTGCGCATGGTCGTCTTCTCGATCGGGGGCACTTTCCCTGCAGGGTAAGCCTCAAGAATTTCGTCATGCAGGAGGGTGAGGTAGGAAAGAATGGCTGCGATCGTCCGTTTGGCTTTCCGGGCTGTACCGATGGTCGGGCGCCCTACCACGCCTTCGGGAATCGATCCCAGCTCGATGGGGAAATGCCCTTGCCCTTCGGACCACTTGCAGGGCCGGGCAAATGGGTCGACGGCCTTATCCATGTGGCCGTCAGGCAGGTATCCCTCTACGGTTGTTTCTTCCGCGTAATTCATCTCGACGTATTCCGGCGCCAGGAGAAGCATCACGGAAGTTTCCGCTTCGTCGGCGTGAACAAAGTTGTCGTCCCAGTCTCCGCCGCGGTCTTTGGTTCGGAAAAATTCCCGGACGGCGCGATGCCAATCGATGGTCCGGAATATGCCGGGCAGGTTCCAGGTCTTCTGCAGTTCCTGGATCGCCGCCTCCAGCAGCCACTGGTGGCCGTGATTATTAATCAAGATGATCTTCCGGAACCCGTCATTCCAGAAACCGACCATAACATCGATCAACACCCGCTTCAGGACTTCATCTTCGAGATGAATGGTTCCTGGCATACCGATGTGGTGATGCGGGTGGCCGCCGAAATTCAGGGGGGTCCAGGTCAGGTTGACTGGAGCACCCTTCTTAGCCGTGTAGCGCCTCACTCCTTCCAGGATCTGGAGAACCATAAAAGTGTCGAGGCCGGTCACGGTGTGGCGGCCGTGCAGTTCCGAGCACCCGATGGGGATGAAAAGGATGTCGTTCTTCCTGCGGTTTTCGACCACTTTCTGATGAATCGTGGTTTGGATGTAGGTTCCGGGCTTCGCCAGTTCCGAAGGGGTGGGAATCCCGTAGTCTGTCAGGATCTGATCGATCTCGGCTTCCGAGGCCTCCCAGATCTTCTTTTTGAGCCTTCCGACCGAAGTGTCCTCGAAATACAGGTCTTTCCGGTTTGTTGTCAGCCATTGAGTCATTTTTGAACCTCTCCAATATCAGTCGAACTTGGTTACAGTGATCTTGACCTCGTCCCTATCGGTCTGGAGCATCACCAGGTTTTCCCGGATCTGATCGATTCCGATTTGCTTGGTCACAATTCGCGAGATGTCCATTCCACCCGACATGCAGCCAATAACGTTGGGGAAGATGCCGTGCCCGGAATGCCCCTGAGCGCCGATCACGGCAGCACGGCGGACCTGGAGCACTTCCCCGGTCAACTGGATTTTAGCGTCGGCCCGCGCGACGATAACCACTCTAGTATTGACGGACCGGCCTTCCCAGATAATTTTCTCTACATCGGGCCACACAATGCCGGGCAAGCCGGTGGCCTCAAGGATGAGGGCGGCGCCCATCCCTTTGGTGATTTCGAGAACAGCTTCTGCAACACCTTCCTTGGTGGGATCCAGGGCGTGGGTCGCGCCCATCGCCAAGGCCATTTCACGGCGCATTTTGGACGGCTCGGAAAGGATAACGTTGGTCGCCCCGGCGTGCCGCAGAATAGCGCAGGCTGCCTGCCCGATCGGTCCTCCTCCCAGAATCAGCACGTTTTCGCCGGCCCGGATGCCCCCGCCCCGCTCGATCACGGCATTGAATGCCACCGAAGCCGGTTCGACCAGGCTGCCGAGGATCCACATTTTCTCTTCGCCATAAATCTCCCGCAGCGGCTCGAGGCTCCAAAGGTAGCGCGCATTCATTTTGATATATTTCGCATACGCGCCATCGATCGAGAAGCCGATTTCCTGCAGACGCTCACAATGGTTCGGGATGCCGTCACAGCAGGGTTTGCATTGCGCGCACCAGATCATCTCCTCGGCACAGACTGGTTCGCCGATCTGATAAGGCTTCCCGGTACGCTTGTTGTAGGCATTTTCCCCGGCATGGACGATCTTGCCGCAGAATTCATGGCCGAGCGTGGCCGGGAATGCTGTCAGACCCGGGTAAAAAATGTACCCTTCCTGATCCGTCTGGAGCATATGGACATCGCTGCCGCAGATGCCGCAGGCCATCACTTCAATCAGGACCTCTTCCGGTCCGCAGTCCGGCACATTCTTTTCCACGATTTCAATCCTGGGATTCCGCCACACTTTGCTTCCCAGGTAGGTCAGTTTCCCTTCTATATCTTTCGCACCGAGTTTGAAGCCGGGTTTGGGGCTCCAATCAGCATTCAAGCAAGCCGCTCTCATAAGCTCTCCTGTCGTATCGAATAGAATGATTTCACTTCATCCGCAACATGCATGAATTATCAAAAGGTGTCAGGCTATTTTTACACCAGTTTGTCGCGAAGGCTCACGCTGGATCCATGCCAATATTAAAGTTTGCAATTCTAGCCTGACTCCTTTTGATTTTTCGGGAGGCCGTTCATACCGCCTGCCGATTCCGTGGAACGGGCTCCCACATGGTTGCCCATTCTAAGGCACTTCGCCGGAGATAGACCACAAGACCGCGCATAAAGGAAACCTCCGTTAAAAGCATCGCCGGCCCCTGTGGTGTCGACTACGCGAGCCCGCGGAGCCGGAACCTGCAGATTTCGCGCCGGCCAGGCGGAGCCTTTTTCGCCGAGTTTGACAATCACAGCATGGGGCTGCCGCCGCCAGTATTCCAGTGCGGAGGTCAGGTTGCGCTTTCCCGAATAAAGCGTCGCCTCCAGCTCATTCAGGAAAAGATAGTCGAGGGCCTGCAGCAGGCCGGGAAACCCGGGATCTTTCATCAAACCTTCATTCCAGCCGAAATCCCAGGATGTCGATATTCTTCGCGCCCGCAGACGAACCAGGATCGCGTTCCACCTGCGACAGTCATGTGGATAAAGAGCAAAATGCACATGTTTCGCTGTAAACCGCCTGGAATCGGCAAGCAGCCGATCTTCGAGCTGGTCATTGATTCCGTTGAAGGTAACATAGCTGCGTTCGGATCCGGTGGATAGCGCCGCAGTTATGGCGTGGGGTTCGTCGCGGCGGCGCAGATTCCTGACCGCAATCCCTTCCCCCCGCAGGAAAGCCGCGGCATGGTCGCTGAGGCCGCTGACCACACCGCAGCGGAGGCCCAGCCGGGCCGCAGCAACAGCGGTGATCAGAGCTCCGCCCCCGATGGTCCTGACAAATTGGCTGGTTTTGACTTCTTCGCCGGGGCCCGGAAGACGTGGCAAATCCACGAATATCAGGTCCTCAAACGCTTCGCCGACCGTCAGCAGATCCACAGGAAAACCCGAGCGTCAATATGTGTAGAAAAGACCGGAAGCGCCTGGCGCCCCCGGGCACCCTGGCCCCGGCACCTTACGATGCCGGCACCCAAAAATCCGCCGGAAACTCCGGATCCGGCAGAATGCTCATATCGTAACGTTTCGATACTTTCCAAGTCAAGCATCGAGAATTGTGCCAGGAAACCAGAATAAATGACATTCCTCTCTTCCCGTAACGTTTTGGCAAATCCGTTGACAGTCGCAACGCGGGGGCTTAGACTCCCCCCAGTATTGGAAATAGAATCGTCCGCTATCCGCGCGGGAAGCGGCGTAGCTGTGTCCCGGCGACGCTGCCTTGATGATGTGAAAAGACAGAGGCGCAGGAATCCAACAAGCGGCAGTTCGGGCAAGCGCTGGAGAGAAAACGAAAATGTTGCAACAAGGTGAGCCTCGTAGGCCGATCCATGCGGCCATTGTTCCGCTGTTTTTAGCTGCGCTGCTCCTGGCAGCTGCAATGGGAATCTTGAACTATTCAGCTCGGGCCCAGTCGGCGCCCGAAACGGGGATCCAGCCCCCGACCTTTGCCGCGCCGCTATCGCTGGACCGCGGAGCGGTCGGGCTGTGGCAGACCCTGAAACGGTTGCATACCCGGGCCAGCTTGCTCCAGATCACGGCTCACCCGGACGATGAGGACGGTGCCATGCTGACCTTCGAATCCCGTGGCAAGGGAACTCGCGTGGGCCTTCTCTGCCTGACCCGCGGCGAAGGCGGCGCCAACGTGATGTCCCAGGATTATTTCGATGCCATCGGTCTGGTGCGCACGGAAGAACTGCTTATGGCTGGGCGATATTACGGCGTCCAGCAATACTGGGGTCACGTCACCGATTACGGTTTTTCCAAAACTAAGGAGGAAGCTCTCGGTCAGTGGACACATGAGAGGGTACTCGGTGATGCCGTCCGCGTCGTGCGCATGTCACGACCGCTGGTGGTTACCTCGGTCTTTATCGGCGGACCCACCGACGGCCACGGCAACCATCAGACCACCGGACAGGTCATGCAGGAGGTCTTCCTGGCGGCAGGAGATCCTAAAGCTTTCCCCGAACAGATCGCCGAGGGTCTGCAACCCTGGTCCCCGATCAAGGTATATGGCCGCACACCCATGTCCATGCGTGCGCGGGGGAAATGTCACTGCCTATAACTACATCGAAAAGAAAACCATTCCCTCCCCGGTACCGGTAAATCTCATAATCCCGGGCGGCTCCTACGACCCGGTGCTGGGATTCAATTACGCCCAGATTGCCCGCGAAGGCCTCGGCTACCAGAAATGTCAGAACGGCGGCACGGGACTGCCGCCCGCAGGTGAATCGAGCAGCTCCTATACGCGGTTCGGATCCAAGATCATCGCCGCAGACCGTGAAAACTCATTCTTTGACGGGATCGATACCTCTTTGGCCGGAATTGCTACCCTTGCGGGAGGCCAGGCGCCTGACTTCCTGAAATCCGGGCTCGCGGAAGTCAATTCCAGGGTCGAACAAGCCCTAAAAGATTATTCAGCCTCTGCGCCCGAAAAAACCGCTCCAGCGCTGGCGGCCGGACTGAAGGCTACCAACTCCCTGATCCAGAAGGTCGATGAAAGCAATCTCGCCGCCGGGGCCAAGTATGACATCCGCCACGAGCTGCAGGTAAAGCGAACCCAGTTCAATGAAGCCATCACCCAGGCTTTGGGGCTTTCCCTGGAGGCCACCCTGACCCCCGAAAATCCTCCCACCGGGCGGATGGCGATGTTCATGGGTACCCCGGAGACCTTCCAGGTTGCCATCCCGGGCCAGAAGTTCTGGGTTAACGCCCACGTCGTCAATCAAAGCAGCATTCCCGTTCAGCTGGAGAAGGTCACTCTGTCAGGGCCTGTCAATGAGAACTGGACCTTTATCAGCAACAGCTCGGGCGTCGGCCCCTTGGCCGGTAACAAACCCACGGATATCCGGTTTACAGTCAGCGTCCCGGACAATGCCGGCTTTACCCGGCCCTATTTCACACGCTCCAGAATTGATCGACCGTATTACGACTTTATCGAGAAGAAATACCGGAATCTGACTCACATGCCTTACCCCCTGGCCGCCTGGGCGGATTTCGTCTATGAAGGCGTCCAGATCCGGATGGGGCAAGTGGTTCAGTCCGTCAAGCGTGTGACCGGCCCGGGATTGGTCCTGAACCCGCTCGTGGTGGCGCCGGCAATCTCGGTGACCATCCAGCCCAGCGCCGGGATCATACCTTTGGACGCAAAGTCAGTATCGCTATCGGTTACGGTTCACAGCAATGTCAAAGGACCGGCCAAAGGAACCGTCAAGCTGGAACTGCCGGAAGGCTGGAATTCAACGCCGCCGGTAGCGGAGTTGACGACGGCGAAAGACGGGGAGGACCAGACCCTGGTTTTCAAAGTCAGTCCAAAAGGACTGCAGCAGAAATCCTATACGATTACGGCCGTCGCTGAATACAACGGCCGCACCTACAAAGAAGGGTATCGGACGACAGGGTACCCGGGCCTGAGACCTTATCAACTCTACCGCGCCTCCACCTATGCGACTTCTGGCGTGGATGTGAAGGTCGCCCCGGATCTGAGCGTGGGCTATATCGTGGGCAGCGGCGATGAAGTGCCGGAATCGCTGGAGAATCTCGGCATAAAGGTCGAGGAACTCACGCCTCAGGATATTGCCACCAGTGATCTGAGCCGATTCAAAGTGATCCTGATGGGCGTGCGGACTTACGCCGTGCGCGAGGACCTGAGAACCTACAACCGCCGTATTATCGAATATGTGAAGAATGGCGGTGTGGTGATCGTCCAGTACAATACTCCGGAGTTCGACAATAACTACGGCCCCTACCCCTATACGATGTCCCGCAATCCCGAAGAAGTGACGGACGAGACGTCGAAAATGCAGATCCTGATCCCGAATCACGCGCTTTTCAACTGGCCCAATAAAATCACGGAAAAGGACTTCGAAGGCTGGGTGGAGGAACGCGGATCCAAATTCATGCAGTCCTGGGATCCTCAGTATGAAGCCCTGCTGGAAACGCACGACGCCGGCCAGGAACCGCAGAAAGGCGGTTTGCTCTTCGCGCGCTACGGGAAAGGGATTTACGTCTACTGTGCGTATGCATTTTATCGTCAACTCCCGGATGGGGTTGCCGGGGCCTATCGGCTTATGGCCAATCTCGTGAGCCTGCCGGCCAACCCGCAAAGGGGCGGGGCGAAAAGCCAGTGACGCTGCTTCGGAGAGGCCTGAAAAATCAATTCAAACCACGGAGGCCGCCAGGACCGCAAGGTTTTCAGGGTGAGGATTGAGCCCGGTGCGACCTTCGGGGGCTTCGGAGTTCAATCTCTCAAGCGTGCCTGGTTTCCGGAAAAAGGGCCAAACAAGCTGTCTCAAAACTACTATGGAGCGGGCTTTCAGCCCTTATTTCATTTATGAATCCAGTCCCAGGGCTTCGCCCTGGGCTGTTATGGGATCGCGCTTTCAGCGCTTACAATTTGATGAATAATATGCCTTTATGAAATATGAAGGGCCGAAGGCCCGGCGACATACCAGCCTAGGGCGAAGCCCTAGGAATACATCAGAAGTTATAGTGAGGGCTGAATGCCCGATCCATAATGCATTGTTTTAGGTTTTGAGACAGCCTGCAAAGTCCAGACCCACATGATGAGGGGCCCAGAGGCAGAAAATGAGACGCACCAAAAAGCCGCATGACGGACGCCCCGTCACGATACGGGATGTGGCACGCGAGGCCGGAGCATCGGTTTCCACCGTTTCAGCCGCTCTCAACAGCACCGACTATGTCAGCAAAGAGATGCATCGGCGCATTCAAAAGGCGATCGCCCGTCTGCACTACCGCCCCAATGACCTCGCACGCAGTCTGAGGATGCGCCGGAGCCACACCCTGGCCGTGGTGGTTCCGGACCTTTCCAACAATTTCTTTACCGACGTGCTACGCGGTATGGAAGACGCGGCTGCTTCGCACGGCTACACCCTTCTCATAGGAGACTCGAGGGAAAAGTGGGGGGAAGAAAAAAAGTATCTCGATGCCTTCAGCCGCCGGCGGGTGGAAGGTGTTGCGCGCATTCCAGCTATGGACGAGCCCGGCGGCCAGGCTACTCCGCTTCTGGGGGACATCCCGGTGGTTTACCTGGACCGGCGGCCGAGCTCAGGGGATTCCTGCCTGGCCTTCGTCGGCGTGGACAACATCCAGGCAGCATTCGATGCCACAAAGTACCTGCAGAGTCTGGGACACAGGCGCATTGCAGTCATTACCGGGCCCAGGACTACGCGGAGTGCAACCGATCGAGCGGAAGGGTACCGATTGGCCATGCGCAGCATGCGGCTCCCGGTCCGCGAGGAACTGGTTCAATACGCGAGCTTCGACATGATGAGCGGCACCCGTGCAGCCTCCCAGATGCTTACCTGGCCCGAACGCCCGACGGCGATCTTCTGCACGAACAACACTCTGACGATCGGAGCTCTCGAGGCCATTCATGACCTGGGGTTGCATTGCCCCGAAGAAATAAGCTTGCTCGGCTTCGATGACACGTACTGGGCGTCGTTGGTGCGGCCGAAGCTTACCATGGTGCGTCAGCCGTCGCGTGAGATAGGAATTACAGCCGCGCGGATCCTGATCGATCACATCAGCGGTCATTCAAGCCCGGCTAAGGAAATCCTTCTGTCCACGCAGCTCGTGATTCGTGAATCCTGCGTGGCTCCGGGAACGAGCCACCGCAGGTCGCAGCGGAAGCGGAAGCCTGTTCCCACCAGCAGATAAAATCGCCCGGACCGCCAAATTCATCATGGGGCCGGATAGGAGGGATTAGGCGCGTTTGGCCCGGTCAAACAGGAAATAAGCCCCTACCGACACTGCCAGGAAGGCGAATGAAAACCAGATACCCTCGCTCGGTCCGGTGAAAAAGATATACAGCCACAGCGCCAGGGAGACGAGCGCCGGCATCGGATAAAGAAACATCTTGAAGGGCTGTTCGATGTCCTTTCGATACTGATAAAGCAGCACCACGCCAATACATTGCCAGATGAAACGTAACAAAATCTGTACCTGTATAAGCCAGCTGACCAGCTCTCCAAGGGTGAAAAAACAGAACGGGAGGGAAATAATCCCGAGCGTGACGAGCGAAACATGGGGGAAGTGTTTGGTCTTGTGCACCCTCGCGAAAACTTTGAAGAAATCGCCGTCGCGCGCCGCTGCAAACGGTATTCTCGAATACCCGAGGATGACGGCATAAAGCGATGCCGCCGCCACGAACAGGATCAATCCTGTCATAGTAAATCCGGCAATGCGTCCGATGGCGGGATCCGCGAAGGTCCGCTCGATGAATACCGAGGCAACGGTCCGGCTCTTTTCCGCCTCCTGCCAGGGAATCATGCCAATGATCACGGTGCTCATGAGAATGTAAAGAACGGCAACCACCACGATGGCGAGAACGATGGAACGGGGAACCGTCTTGGTCGGGTTGCGGATTTCTTCGGCAATATTGCAGACCTGGTTGTACCCGCCATAGCTGTACATGGCCAGCACCGAGGCAGCGCCGAGAGCAAGCGCCCAATCCCGGTCCATCCGGAAAGCATTCGGTGGAAAAGTAAACGCCTGCTTGAGTGAAAAATTGAAAAGGCCGGCGACAATCACCCACCCGACTGTAAAGAGGACCACGACCAGCATGATCACTGCCAGGCGGCCGATAGATTCTATGTCCCGATAAAGCAGGGCCGTCATGGCGAGGCAGACGAAGGCGGCCAGGAGATTGTGCTGCAGCGGGGTCATGGTGGACCAGAAAAAGCCCAGATAATCCGAAAAGCCGACAGCGCCGCCGGCAATCGACAGCGGAGCCACCAGGATGATCTGAAAAATGAACATGAATGCCATCATCCGGCCGATGCCGAAAGGCTTGAAGGCTTCACGGAGATAAAGGTAGGGGCCGCCGCTGCCGGGAAGGGCTGCGCCCAGCTGGGCATAGACAAGGCCATCGCACCAGGCCAGAAAGGCCCCGGCGAGCCACGCATAGATAATGTGCGGCCCCTTCATGGCAGTGATCATGAACGGGATGGTGAGAAACGGACCCACCCCGACCATCCCGATGATGTTGGTTGCCGTAGCCTGCAACAGGCCCATGCTGCGGTCGAGCTGGCCGGATGCGGCTGAAGCGTTCGAAGTTTCCGTCATAAAATCCCCAGCTCGGAAATCAGGGCCGCAGCTACGCCGGCGTCCGGAACCAGCGGATTAGCCGCCAGCGCCTCGTGGGCATGGGCACGGTCTCGCGATATTGCGGCGCGGATGGTCAGCCGCTCATAGGATTTGACCTTCACGATCAAGTCGCGCACCGATTCGGGCACAAGACCGGCACTCAGCGGCAGGGGCCCGTTGGAATTCACCATGCAGGGCACCTCCACGACATCCTCCGGCGCCAGGCAATCCAGATTGCCGTTATTTAAGACATCCAGGGGTATCAGCGCACCCGCGTTAAAGTGAATCGCCCGAACCACCGCAAGCGCAATTTTGTCGTACCCGGTGATCGCCGCCCATGGGGACGATGCCGCAGAGGCTTGCGATCCGGATTCAATTTGCATATAGCCGGCATTGCGGGCGTTGAGATAGTCCTCATAGGTCTTCACGGAGTCTTCGGTCCCCCGCACCAGGCTGTGGAATAACTGACGGTTGAGCTTTTCGATGACGGATCCCCGCGTCGTGCCGGCACGGCGGACATTGGCTGCGGCTTTTTCCGGGTAATAATAGTAGTACAGATATTCCGTCGGCAGCATTTTCAAGCCGAGAAGCAGCCCGCGCTCGAATAGCGGATGCCGATATACGGCAGCCAGTTTTTCCGGATCGCTCCACAAACGGTGAAGCTGCCGCTCGCCTTCGAAATAGACCTCGCGTAGCCAGCCCAGGTGATTCAGCCCGAGGTAATCGAAATGACATCGGTCGGGAGGAAGGCCGAGTGCGTGAGCGGTATCGTGGAAAAGTTCGGTCGGCGTATCGCAAATCCCGATGATCCTGGCGCCGGTTTCCTGGTGGATCGCCTGAGTAATGATTCCGACGGGATTGGTGAAATTGACAATCCAGGCCCGGGGCGCCCGGCTCGCAATTTCGCGCGCATATTCCACCATCGGGCCGATGGTGCGCATGGCCATGGCAAAGCCTCCCGGCCCGACGGTTTCCTGGCCGACAATGCCATGCTTCATCACCGCCGCTTCATCCCGCGCGCGGCTTTCGATGCCTCCCACGCGGATGCTGGTGAAGACAAAATCAGCGCCTTCCACGCAATCGGCGACGGATGGGCAAGTCCGAACGGGGATCTCTCCAGCGAGCCGCTGAGCCAAGCGGCCGATGCTCGCCAGCCGGGTCTGATCCGTATCGAAAAGGGTCAGCGCCCCGATGGGAAGATCCGACTTTGACAAGCCGTGAACCAGGAGGGGGGTGCGAACACCCGCGCCTCCGATCAAAGAGATGTGTATGGCCATTCCGGCGCAGCTTATTCGAAACGTTTCGGCGAAGTCAAGAACACGTCCTGACCCTTGGCGGATTCATTCGGCCGGAATGAGAGAGAATCTAAAAAGCTCACTTTATGGATGCAAAAACCTCAAAGTCGACGGGGCCATAAACCCGGTGCCGCCGTGGATGCGCGCACTATCAACTCCCCGCTCATCTTCAAGCTGGTTTCCTGCTGGGGCCCGGCAAAAAGCTTGAGCAGGATTTCCACCGCGGCCCGGCCCATCGCAGCTTTCGGCTGCCGGATGGTGGTCAGTGGTGGATCGGTATAAGAGGCAATAAACAGATCATCGAAACCGACGATCGAAATGTCGCGCGGGACTCGATAGCCGCGCGCCTGGATGCAGTTCAGAGCCCCGATGGCGGACATGTCGTTATAGCAGAAAACCGCTGACGGCGGTTCGGGAGCAGCAAGAAGTTTTGTCATGGCCTGCCCGCCGCCTTCCGGACGGCCGTCACCTTGCACCACCAATTCCGCCAGCAGTGGATATCCTGCCTGCGCCAGCGCCTGGCGGTAGCCGTTGAACCGCTCTGTATCGGACTGAAGGCCGAATTGATCTCCCATGTAAGCAATCCTGCGATGGCCCAGTTGTATCAAGTGCCGGACCGCCTGGATGCTGGCTCCGAAATTGTCGATCACGACGGAGTGGGCAAACGACTCCGGGTGCTGGTTGTTGATGAGCACAATGGGAATTTTCAGTTTGCTCAACATCGGAGCATAGAGGGCACCGACTCGGGAGGCGGCCACGAGGATCCCGTCGACCCGCCGCTCCTGGAAAGACTGCACAACCTGAATTTCACGCGCCGGCTGGGCATTGCTGTTGGCCAGGAAAACCGAGTATCCGTGCTCGTTGGCGGCATCTTCAATCCCACTGACGACCTCGCCTATGAAAGGATCGGCAATGGTGGTGACAACGACGCCAAGGGTGGCGGTTTTCCGCGTAACGAGTCCGCGGGCAACGGCATTGGGCCTATAACCCAATTGCTCGGCAATCTCCCGGATCCGCTCGGCCGTCCCGGGATTGACCAGCGGACTGCCGCGCAATGCACGGGAGACTGTGGGGTGGGAAACGCGGGCCACCCGGGCAACATCTTTAATGGAAACCGGCTTCATGACCGACCCTGGAACGGCAACAAAAATTCGGCGAAAAAAGACTCATGGCATTGACCACCATTGTACACGGGCGGCTCTCCCTGGCAAAACCGATGTTCAGCTTGGGCCTGGAGGAAAATTTGACCGGGCCCGGGAAGCCTATTAAAATGCAGTCCGTCGGGACGGGTGTTACACCCTTTCATGGAGTGGACGATCCAAAGGAAGCGCTCCGCATGAAAAATCCGTCAGTAAAATCTCTGAAGCTTTGAACACGTTTGCATGCCCTCATCAGGATCCTGGACTGTTATGGAATCTAAAACATCTTGGCGAATTTTGGCACTGCTGGTCGCACTATCAGTAGCATGGCTGCCCAGTCTGGCGGGAGCTCAACAGCCTTTCGAGAAAAAATTCGAGGTGGAGGCTGAGTCGGAAGTTCTGGTCGACCTCAACGCCTCCGCTCCGGGCACGTCGTGGGCCGAAAAGGGAAATGAAGCTGCCGCGCTTACCCTTTTCCTGGATGGGAAATATCATCAGAACCTGATTCTTTTCCAGGGTGCGCATCCGTTTACCTACTCCCTCATGCTGAGCCGGCTGAACGCAGGCTCGCATTCCATCAGGGTTGAATGGAATCGGAAACAATCGGCCCCGAAAGCCGCCGCACCAGCGGTGCATGATGCCAAGATTATTGTGATAGGTCGGAAGCATCCGGAATTCAAAGTTCTGGCCATGGCACCCATTTTGTATGCCCGGGCCAATACCATCGGCCTTTTCAGCGACCTGCCCCTGTTGGCCTGGTATGAAACCGAGCGAAGCGATGCAGGCACCCTGTACCGATACAGCGTCATTTTCACCAATGAGGACGGAGGCACCCAAACCAATGCGCTCATGTCGCGATGGGGCAGGACTACCGATATCGAGCTGATTTACGAAGCCAGGCTCGATGCGCAGGGGAAGGTCGTCAGCGCCATTTTTCAGGGCAAAAACCACAAGGAGCTTCCTTTCAGCGGAAAAAAGGAAGCCGAGCACCCTCTTTACCTGGTTTCAACCAACAACAACATGTTTTCCGACCAGGGACAATCGGACTTGCGCTTTGCCCTGAGGCCGATCCCATTCGATCTGTCCAGCGCCTCCCGTGAAGAAGTGATGTTCCAGCATCCGTGGACCTACCAGCTCATGGCTCAGGAAATGCAGCGGGAGGGAAAAATCAACGAATCCAGCCGCGTCGGGCAGCAGATTGCCGATTTGCGCCACTATCTCTACATTATGGCCGGAGCCTCCCAATCCGATACGGCGATGAGCTTCGCCGTGAAACTTAAAAGCGACCGGAAATGGTATGTTTCGGATGGCGGCATTCCTTATCACAAAATTGATCGCGAAGGCTTTTTCCAGACCACTATACGGCTGCCGGCAGGCAGCGCCATTGATAATATCGATCGTCTGGCTGTGCGCTGCGATGTGGCAGGCGATCCGCGCTCATGGGAAGAAATCAACAAGGTTAAAGACGCACGATGTGAATTGAAGACGATCAAGCGGATCTTCATGCTCGATGGGTCCTACCTGCCCGGGCCCTCGCTTCAATTCGAGATGCAGCCCATGCAGCTGCTGTTCGGAGATATGATCGAGATTTACGAATCCAGAAAATAGGAGGATAAGGCCTTGAGCGACAAAACCGGTGCAATCAATGAAAATGCCCCGTTGGAGAAGCTGGAGCATTGGGAAGAGGATGTGGTCCGCAGGTATCCCGAAGGCGGTCAGAAGGAAAAAACCAAGGAGGAATTCAGGAATTACTCCGCGCCGCCGCGAGCCACGGTCCGGGAGTTTTACAGAATCAACCACACGAATCAGACCTTTGATTTCGTGCAGGAAAAAAAGAAGGAGTTTCTGTCACTCAGCCGGAAAAAGATGAGCACCTGGGCAGCCATGGAATACTTGAATACTCTGGTGGACGATTCGGACCCGGATACCGACCTTTCCCAATTGCAGCACTTGCTGCAGACCGCGGAGGCAATCAGGGCGGACGGCCACCCCGACTGGTTTGTGATGACCGGCCTGCTGCACGATTTGGGAAAAGTGCTTTGCCTCTTCGGCGAACCGCAATGGGCTGTCGTGGGCGATACTTTCCCGGTAGGATGCGCTTTCTCGGACAAAGTGGTTTATCCCGAATTCTTCAAGGACAACCCGGACTACCGGAACCCGGCATACAATACCCGCCTGGGGATCTACGGGGAGCACTGTGGGCTCGACAAAGTGCACCTTTCCTGGGGTCACGACGAATACATTTACCAGGTGGTGAAAGACTACATCCCGGAAGAGGGGCTTTATATGCTCCGTTACCACTCTTTTTATGCGGCTCACCGGGAAGGCGCCTACGATTACCTGATGAACGACCACGACCAGAAGATGTTTGAATGGGTGAATAAATTCAATCCCTATGACCTGTATACCAAATCCCCTGTTCAATACGACCCGGTTGCACTCAGGCCCTATTATGAAGACCTGATCGCGAAATACCTCCCGGCCGAACTCAAGCTCTAGCGTGCCTGTCACACTGGCGCTTTTCGAGAAATCGGTACACCTGCAGGATTCAGCCGCGAAGCCCGCGGAGAAAAATGGACCTGATTATTCGAGGTCTTGGCGGGCTTTGCGCTGAAATGCACGGATAACCTCAGGACATCGGTGATATAGTTGCCTGCCGCCGGCCGTTTCTCTCCCGCCGGGGAAAGGAAATGCCATGCTTCGCAGCATTCGCTTCCAGCACCCTTCGCGCAGACAGTTTTTGACATCCCTTTCGGCTTCGACTCTCGGAATCCTGGCCCGGAGGTCATCGCTTCGGGCACAAAACCCGCCACAGGCAACGACAGCCTTCAAGGAGCTTCGCAACGATATCGGTATTTTCACAGGCCGCGGCGGCACCATGGCCTGGTATGCCGCCAAGGATGGTGCGGCTGTTGTTGACAGTATGTTTCCGGATATGGCAAAGATCTGCCTGGATCAGGTCAACCAGCGGACAGCCAATCGCCCGATCGATCTCCTGCTGATCACCCACCACCATTTCGACCATACCGGCGGCAACAGCGTGTTCAAGCCGGTGACAAAAAAGATCGTCGCGCATGCGAAAGTACCTGAGTTGCAGAAGGCGGCCGCAATCCAGCAGAAATCGGAGGCCCGGGAAGTTTATCCGGATACCACTTATGCCGACATATGGAAAGCGGACGTCGGCAAAGAGCGGATAGTCCTCCGTCATTTTGGCCCGGCCCACACCTCCGGCGATTCGATTGTTCACTTCCAGAATTCGGACATCGCCCACATGGGCGACCTCGTGTTCAACCGCCGGCATCCCTACATCGACCGGCCGGCCGGCGCATCCATTGCGGGCTGGATGAAGGTCCTGGAGAAAACGGCACAGGAACTTTCAAAAGAAACCCTTTATGTCTTCGGTCATGCCGGGCCTGGATTTGAAATCACCGGGAAGCGGGAGGACCTGCTTTATCAACGCGACTACCTTGCCGCTTTGCTCGATTTTGTGCGCGCCGGGATCAAAGAAGGCAAGACCGCCGAAGTCATCACCGGCGTTACCGAACCGCTCAAGGGCTTCAAGGATCACGGCCCGCTAATAAAGCGAGTTCTGCAGGCCGCCTGGGAGGAACTCCAATAGAGGGTCAGCCTCGGTAAGGTCCGCGGTACTGCATTTTCCTGGACGTAACCTCGGCGGCAAGAGCAGTTGCCTTTTCGAGGTTTGTCCGTTGCATGCCCACGAGAAAAGCCGCGGTGCAGGTGTCTCCGCGGCCCGTCCGCCCTTCGATGGTAAAAGAAGTGAAAGGGCTTTCATAATAAGAAGTCCCGTCGAAAACGCAGACGCCTCCCCTGTGGGTCAAGATCACGATTCTCGGCCCAAGGTCGCGGACCTGCCGCGCCGCCTCGCGAACATCTGAGCTTCCTGTCAAAATCTGCGCCTCTTTGGTATCGACCTTGAATACGTCGAAAAACGCCAGCACCTCTCTCTTGTCGGGAAGATCCCGGTTCACCATCGATCCGTCCGGATCCGCCTGCCGCAGGAAACCCTGGGCGTCTCCGGCCAGGACCGGGGCGCGGCGTTTCAATGCCGGGAGCAGGGTAACTGGAAACTCCCCGTACCAGAGCGGATTCAGGTGCACGACATCAGCTTCGATGGAAAGCAGGTCTTCCGCCGCAAAAGGGTCGGCCTTTGAGAGGAGCGTGCTGCGACGGTCATCCGGGTTTTCCGTCGGGTAGATATTTTGAATGGAAGTGGTGGCCGCGGAAATCAGGAATTCTGCAGACACGCCGGCCTCCGAGAAGCTGGTGAAATGCACGCTGTCAGCGGCGGCACACTTGGTCAGAACCGAAGGATCGGCGTTGAGTCGCTTGGAGGTGATGGCGCCGTGGATAACCCCGCCGCCATAAAATGTCTCCACGCTGCCCCGGATGACATTTTTGTCGATGCAGACGTGCCCAACGAACTTGATTTTCATTCGGATTCCGCCTTTGATTTTCTGAGTCCGGAGAAGATCCAGAGCGAAGCTGCACATAGGGTGGAAAGAACCAGCGCCCCGATCCAGACGGCAAACACAAGCCGGAAAGAATAGGTTGCAGTTCCGTTGACGATGGTTTTCGAGGCGTCGATCAGGTACCCGCTCAAGGTGTCCTGAATTGCCGCAACGATGTAGGTCATCAGGCCGACCAGCCCCATGGCGGCTCCGGCTGCTTTCCGCGAAACCAGGTCAATCGCCATCAATCCCCCGAGATAGACGAGCAAACCGCCCAGAGCGAAACCGAAGATGGCCAGCGCAGCAGCATCCAGCATGCGGTGGCCCGGAGGAATCCAATAAAGAGCGGCGAGAGATCCGATTTCCAGGATCCCGTAAATGAAGGCCGGGGCGTTGCGCCGCGCGCCGAAAAAGCGGTCTGACACAAACCCCGAAGAGATCGAGCCCAGGATCTCGGCCATGGGATAGACTGCCAGGAGGGAGCCGGCCGCGGCGCCAGCATAATCCTTGCCGATCTGCAGGTAAAGAGGGCCCCAGTTGCTCATGCCATAGCGGGCAACGCTGAGAAACCCGTTGGCGAAAGCCAGGATCCAGACGCCGGGATGCTTCAGCACCTGCATCTGGTATTTGCCGATCGATTCTCCGGCCTCGGGCTCCGGCTCATTCTTATAGCTGCTGATGGAAGGGAGGCCGAAGGTCTGCGGACGGTCCGAAATCGTGCGGTACATCACCAGCGAAGCGATGAAGCAGAGCAGTCCGGGACCGAAAAATCCCCAACGCCAGCCAAGAATGGACACCAGGAAGGCAGTGCCGGCAAAAGTAATCCCTTCGCCGATGCTGTGGCTGGCGCTCCATAATCCATAGCGGGTGCCGCGCTCTTTTCGACCGAACCAATGGGACAGCGCCACGACGCTGGGAGCAGATCCTATCGACTGAACCCAACCGTTGAGCGCCCAGAGTGCCAGAAAAACGATGAACGTGCGGCTGAAGCCCAAAGCCAGGTTAATGCATGCCGAAAGCAACAGGGCTGTCGACATGAAGCGGGCGATGTTGCAGCGGTCCGCCAGGAAACCATTGATGAACTTGCCGACCGAATAAACCAGGAGAAGTGCGGAACCGACCAGGCCCATCTGGGTCGCGGACATGATCCCGGATTCGAGGATCGGCTTTTTGACGACCGAAAAATTGATACGGCAGGTGTAAAAGAGGCCGTAGCCGAAGGTAACGGACAAAAAGACCAGGAGCCGCTTCCGATCGTATAGGCGTTGAATGGCCGAAGAACCGGAAGACAGCAGCGGACGATCGGGGCCGGTTTTGAACCAGTCGATGATTGAATTGAGCATGGCACCTTATACAGGTAAAGGTCGAACTTCGTCAATGTGCGCCTGGGAATTCCTGCGCAACAGCGAACGGGCGTCCCGTGTGGGCAATACCTCAATCCGGCCGGCGTGTCGGCTCCAATCGACGCCAGTCGGAACCCGGAGCCATAGAGAGCCGGCCCGACCCATGGTCTTCGCCGGATCAGAAGCAAGTGAAGGCAAGCGCTATTTGAAGTTAGAAGAAACCATTGCAATGGGATTTGGGATAATGTTATAGAAATTGTCGTGTTATTGAGTATCTTATTGCACACGTTTGCAGTCGTATGGTTCGAACTGAAAGAAAACAGGAGGAATCCGTGAGTAGCACAATGAAAGCCCTCGTTTTCCGGGACATCGGGAAAATCGAACTCGGGGAATTGCCGATGCCAAAAGTCACACAACCCGATGACGTCCTGATCAAAGTACATGCCTGCGGTGTCTGCGGCACCGATATAAAAATTCTTGAGGGCAAACACTCCTACCGCCAAAATGTCGCGCTGGGGCACGAATTCATGGGCAGCGTGGTGGAAATCGGCAGCCACGTCCGTCACGTCAAGGTCGGGGACAGGATCGCCATCGACAACAATCCCCGGTGTGGCTTCTGCTCGTTCTGCCGTATGGGGTTGAGCAGCCAATGCTCCGAAATAAGCAAGAACGCTATTGGTGTTCAGCGCAACGGCGGATACGCCGAGTACGCCCTCGTACCTGAGAGCGTCTGCTATGCCGTTCCGCCTGAAATCGACGATATCACGGCGACCCAGATCGAAACCCTCGCCACCGTTGTTAATGGAATGAATACATTACTCATGCTGCCTTACGATTATGTCATGGTGATCGGATTCGGTCCGATCGGCTACCTCTACGCCGCCATGGCGAAGAATATCGCGGCGAAGGTTGCCGTCACGGAAATTGATCCTTTCAGAATCAAGGTTGCCAGAGAATTGGGTGTGACTGTCTGGAACCCCCACGAAGAGGATGTGGCGGCTCGGATCACGGAATTCACCTATGGCCGCAAAGCCGACATCGTGGTGGAAGCCACCGGTACGGAGCTCGAAACCGCCCTGAAATGCGTCACGCCCGGCGGCAAGGTGCTGCAATTCGGAATGGATTCCAGTACCCGAACCACGGTGGTGCCGAACGATATTACGCGTTGGGCCATCAAGCTGCTGGGAGTTTACCTCGGCCAGAACACCATGCTGCCGGCCAGCCGCATCCTTCGGGAAGGGCGGATCAATATGAAGCCGTTCTTCACCAAAGTAATTCCCCTGGCAGAGGGAATCGGAGCTTTTGGGGATCTCGGCCTCAACCTGGCCGACCTCTCCAAGAAAAACAAAAACGCCATGAAGATCGTCGTGAAACCCTGACCGCTCATGCCAAGACAATTGAATACCGGAATCATCGGGATTGGACGCATCGGGAGCTACCATACGCGGAACCTGGTGCGCCTGATCCCGGAAATCCATGTAAGCGCGGTATGCGACATCAAGCTGAACCTGGCTCAGGAAGTCGCGGATGAACTGCGCATTCCCAAAGTTACACCCGACTATCACGACATCCTGGCCGACCCCGAAATCGAAGCCGTGGTCATCGCGTCCAGTACTGACACCCACTGGTTCATGATCAAGGATGCCGCGCTCGCGGGGAAAAAAATCTTCTCGGAAAAACCTCTGGCGCTCGACCTGGCCAGCATCGACGAAGCCCTGGCCATCGTTGAGAAGACAGGCGCGCTGCTCCAGGTCGGATTTAACCGGCGTTTCGATCGCAGCTTCCGGCATGTCCGCGAACTCGTCGCTTCAGGACGGATCGGAAGGCCCTGCATTTTGCACATTACGAATCGCGACCCGGCCCCTCCCTCCCTGGAATACGCCAGGAGTTCCGGAGGCATATTCCTCGATCTCTCCATCCACGACTTCGATATGGCCCGGTACCAGCTCGGAGAGGTGGACGAAGTCTTCGCCATGGGTAGCACCCTGGTGGCCCCGGAACTGGCGGGCATCGGGGATATCGACACGGACGTCATCACTCTGCGCTTTGCCAACGGGGCGCTCGGCATCATCGATAACAGCCGCAAGGCAGTCTACGGCTACGATCAGCGCCTGGAAGTTTTCTGTTCCGAGGGCGCTGCCAGGGCTGAAAATCAGTCGAACGACACGGTGCTCATCAGCGGAGGCGAAGATATCCGGAGCGCGAAGCCTCCTCGTTTCTTTATGGAAAGATATGCCGAGTGCTACGTTTCCGAGTTCCGCGAGTTCGCCGATTGCGCCCTAAACGGAAAACTGTCGCCTGTAACCGGCCACGACGGCCGGCAGGCGGTAGCAATAGCCCATGCCGTCATCAGGTCCTGGAAAGAAAACCGTCCCGTCAAGGTCGCTGAGATCCAATCGGCATAAAACCGAACCCATCGCAAAGGCCACGAAAATCTCGAAGCTATTTATTTATATATCTTTGAGGTCTTCGTGGCCTTCGTGGTTTAATGAATCATCCCTATGAACCTCACGAACCATGTTGCCCTGGATCGGCCGCATTTCACCTGCGTTGAAGCAGCTACGTATGCCTCAGAGCTCTTCGGGATCCGCGCTGCCGCAAGCGAACTGCCGAGCGAGCGGGACCAGAACTTTCATCTGGTCAACGCAGAGAATCAGGAATTCGTTCTCAAAATCGCGAGCTCAGCGGACAAGCTGGAGGCACTCGAGTTTCAGAACCGTGCCATGGCACTTCTTGCGGGCGGTAAGGCGGAAACGCCCTGCCCCATGGTGATCCCTACCGTCTCAGGCGCCGGCATTGGAACCATTCGTGATCCCAAGGGAAAACCGCACCACATCCGCCTGCTGGCCTGGCTAAACGGCCTTTTCCTGTCGGAATGCCGGCCACAATCCGCAGCGCTGCTTGAAAACGTCGGCGCATTGGTGGGCCGCATCGACCGGGTGCTTTGGGATTTTCCCCACCCCGTGCCGAAGCGCCAATTGAACTGGGAAATGCGAGATGCCGGTTCCGTCATAAAATGCAGGCTCCATTTGACGCCCGATCCCACAAGGCGGCGGCTTCTGGAAAAGTTCCTGGGGGCCTTCGAAAATCAGGTCGCTCCCATCCTGCCCGGTCTCAGAACCAGCGTGATTCACAACGACGCCAATGATCACAACATACTGGTGGAGCGCCCCGCCCCGGGCCGGCCGGCATCGAGAATCGCAGGGATCATCGACTTCGGAGACATGCTGCACACGGTCACGGCAGCCGAACCCGCCATAGCGGCCGCCTACGGCCTGCTCGGGAAAGCAGATCCGCTGGCTGCCGCCGCGAGCGTCGTGCGCGGCTATCACAGGGAATTTCCGCTGGAAGAAATGGAACTGTCGATCCTCTTCCACCTGGTATGCACCCGCCTTGCGGTCAGCGTTTCGCTTTCGGCCCAGCAGCAGTGCGCGGAACCGGACAAACCTTATTTATCCATTAGCGAGAGCCCGGCCTGGGATGCCCTGGAGAAACTTGCGGCCATCCCCGCCGGATTGGCCCATGCCTATTTCCGCGACGCGTGCGATCTGCCGCCGTGCCCGCGCAACGCTTTCGTGCGTTCCTGGATCATACAGAATCAGGAAGCCATCGGTCCGATTCTGGAGACGCCGCTCACCCCGGAAACCTCGCTTGTCATGGACCTGAGCATTGGAAGTCCGGAGATACCTGAACTGAAGGTCACAACCGATACTCCCGCTTTCACCAAGATGCTTTGGGCCCGAATGAAAGACGCGGGCGCCGCCATCGGCATCGGCCGGTACAACGAAGCCCGCGCTCTGTACACCGGCCCCTCCTTTCAGGCGGCCGGCGATGAAATGGAGCGGCAGCGGACCGTTCATCTGGGGATCGATCTTTTTGCCGATCCGGGCACGCCGGTTTTTGCGCCGATGGCCGGAACCGTCCACAGCTTTCGCAAAAACAACCGGCCGCAGGATTACGGCCCGACTATAATCCTCGAGCATCCTCTGGGCGAGGGCTCCGGCTCCTTTTATACGCTCTACGGCCATTTAAGCGAGGATTCGCTCGACAGCCTGGCGCCGGGGATGAAAGTAGCAAAGGGGCAGCGCTTGGCGGCCATCGGCGATTTCCCGCAAAACGGTGGGTGGCCGCCTCACCTGCATTTCCAGGTGATCTGCGATCTCCTGGGCTTCCAAGGGGATTTTCCCGGCGTTGCGGAACCGGACGCCCGGCGGATCTGGCTTGGGCTTTGCCCTGATCCCAACCTGGTGCTGGGAATTCCTGAAGCCTGCTTCCCGGCGCAGGCGCAGGGGAGCGAGGGGATTCTCCATTCGCGCAATGAGAGGATCGGCCCTTCCCTGAGTCTTTCCTATCGCAGGCCCCTTCATATTGTCCGCGGATCGATGCAATACCTATTCGATCATGAAGGGCGCCGCTACCTCGACGCCGTAAACAACGTGCCCCATGTGGGCCACAGCCATCCCCGCGTGGTCCGCGCGGCCATGGATCAGATGGCGGTCCTGAACACCAACACCCGCTATCTGCACGAAAACCTTGTGCGGTACGCCGAACGGCTCTGCGCGACCCTGCCCTCTCCGCTCCGGGTTTGTTTCCTGGTCAATTCAGGCAGCGAAGCCAACGATCTCGCCTTGCGCCTGGCGCGGAATTACACAGGGAGGAAAGATGTTGTGGTGGTCGACGGCGCCTACCACGGGAATCTGACTTCTCTGGTTGAAATCAGTCCCTACAAGTTCGATGGGCCTGGAGGATCCGGGGCGCCATCCTACGTGCACAAGGCGGCCATGCCCGACCTTTATCGGGGCCCCTACCGCCGAGACGACACTCAAGCCGGCGCCAAGTACGCAGCTGAGGTCGGAGCAGCGGCAAAACGTGCGCCGAATGGCGTCGCGGCTTACCTGTGTGAATCTGTGCTGAGCTGCGGCGGTCAGATCGTCCTGCCGGAGGGTTACCTTCGCGAGGCATACAGACAGATCCGGAGTGCCGGGGGCGTCTGCATCGCCGATGAAGTCCAGGTAGGGTTTGCTCGCGTCGGCACCCACTTCTGGGGCTTTGAGACCCAGGGGGTCGTACCTGATATCGTAACCATGGGAAAACCGATTGGGAACGGACACCCGTTGGCGGCCGTGGTAACCAGCCGTGAAATCGCAGACGCCTTCGCCAACGGCATGGAGTATTTCAATACCTTTGGCGGTAATCCTGTATCCTGCGCGGTGGGCCTGACGGTGCTGGACATCATTCGGGATGAGAATCTGCAGGCCCATTCCCTGGAGGTGGGCAAACGCTTTGTCGCCGGACTGAAAGTGCTGGAAAGCAGGCATCGCCTGATCGGCGACATTCGCGGGCTCGGACTCTTCATCGGAATCGAGCTGGTGCGCGACCGGGTCACCCTGGAGCCGGCTCCGGAAGAAGCGTCGTACGCCGTCGAGCGCCTCAAGGATCACGGAATCCTGGCCAGCACGGACGGCCCCTGGCACAACGTTATCAAAATCAAGCCGCCCCTTCCCTTCTCGATTTCAAATGCGGAATATTTCTGTGAGGCTCTGGACAAAATCCTGAAAGAATCGCCGCTTGCCTGATCGATTCCATCGGCAATGCCATCCGCTCAAGACGACTGCAGGAATGAGCCCCCGACGGCGACTTGCACAGCCTGAATCGATCGGAGGCGACAATGAGTCCCTGCTGAGCTCCGGCGCTCAGTGGCGGCATCATCGCGTATCTTCTTTGAAGGATGTCCCATGTAGGAAGATAATCCTGTATCCAGACATGAAAGTACGGCGGCGCCGTCCTTCGTCTGCCGGGCAAGCCGGCCTGACCACTGGAGGAAACATGCGCAACGAGTTCTGCTTCCTGATCCTGGCCGTCTTTTTCGCATACCCAGTACCATACAAAGCGAGCGGGAAATGGGGTTATAGAGATTCGGGCGGGAGGATAGTGGTCTCGCCAAGGTTCGAAATCGCCCTCGAATTTTCCGCAGAAGGGCTTGCCGCAGTGGTCGATGGCCAAGGGTGGGCTTATATCGACCCGACCGGGCGGGTAGTGATAAGACCGTTTGTCGTGGACAACGGGCCCGATTACTTCGAGGAAGGGCTGGCGCGTTTCAGGGCCGACGGGAAGATCGGCTTCTTCAATAAAAGTGGAAGGGTTGTCATCCAGGCAAAATATGCGTTCGCGAGGCCTTTTTCAGGCGGCCTCGCAGCGGTGTGCGATTCCTGCAAGGAAGTCCGCGAGGCGGAGCACACGGTGGTGGCGGGAGGCAAATGGGGATTCATCAACACGCGCGGCGCCTTGGTCATCCCTTTTCAGTTCGAAGATGTCATGGGTTTTGAAAACGGCAAAGCGAAGGTGAAAGCTTCCGGCTCGTGGAAATACATCGATGAAAAGGGAGCCGTTGTGGGAATCCCGGATAGTGATCGGTGATCAAGCGGCGAACGAACGCAATCGCTCGGCCATGATACTTTGCCGGGAGTTCCTGAACTTGCAGAAACTCCGACCAGGCTGGCTTCGTATTAAACAGGGACGACGGTTGGTCTGAACCTGAGCTGCATCCAGGGTATTTGTGCTTGAGCGCGAGGGTGGATATGGAAAAGATGGACCGACGGACCTTCGTAAGAAGTGCGGCGCTCGGCGGTATCGCCGCCGGATGTTGCATTCATTCAAACTCATTGGCCTTTGGACGAGCGCCGGAGCTCACCAATCCGGGAGCGAAGGCAATCGTCAGCGTGACGAGAATCAAGAATGACAACATTGACTATGCCGTCAGGAACGCGATCGATTTGCTTGGCGGTCTGCGAGAGATCACGGCGGGCAAAGAGCGAATCATGCTCAAACCCAATCTCGTCAGCCCTGAACCCCGCGACGTTACAAAACCCGGAGTGGTCCGGGCGTTGGCAAAACTCATGCTCGAGGCGACCAAAGATTTGTCCATAGGCGAGGGCTCCGCGGCCGCGGGTCCGAATCTGCGCCCGGAATTGTTTGGAGGGGTCTGCCGAACCAGCGACGTGGACACGCTCAATAGAATCCAATCTGCCGTTTTTGATCCGCTCGGCTATTCCGATCTCGCAAAGGACCTGAGGATCCCCCTCGTCAACCTTCACACGGGTGACATGGCGAAAGTCCCGATATCCGAAGGGTTTGTGCACAAGGAGATTCACATTCATCGCTCCTTGACAGAAATCGATTTGCTCTGTTCGGTTCCTATGATGAAAACCCATGGATTGGCAAGCGTGACTCTGGGCATGAAAAATCTGATCGGGTTGTACCCGGGTCAGGTGTATGGCACGGTCCGATCTGCGGTACACGCCGAAGCCGCGAAAATTGAGCCTTCAGGAACCGCTTCAGCGATTGTGGATATGGTTCGAGCAAACCGTCTCGGGCTGGTCGTGGTCGATGCTTCCATGGCGATGGAAGGACAAGGTCCGTCCGTGTATCAAGGCGGGAAGGTAGTAAAAATGGACCTGATTATTGCCGGTACCAACCCTCTCGCGACCGATATGGTAGCAGCTTCTATCATGGGGTTCCGCCCCGATGAAATATCCACCTTTGTATGGAGTTGGAAGGCGGGAATGTCGCCGGGAAGTCTGGACGAAATTGAGGTGCGTGGTGAACGGATAGAGGATGTTCGAAAGACCTTCGCGCGGCCCATGGTGGTTCCCTGGTCCCTGGCAAGCCGCTACGGCCCGCCCTGCTGAACGCAAAGGATGGGATAGCAGGGTTAGCGCGTCCATGATCCAGCGATGAGATCAGGGCAGGAATTGGCCCGAGCTGTAATCCACGATTAGGCCGCGGATGAGGGCCAGCGCCGCAGGCGGGAATTTCCAGGTCGTTTCGCCAAGCAAATCCTCCAATTGGGGGATGATCTCGCTGTCCCGCACCTCATCGCTCGTACGCGCCCGGCGTACGAAGGATGAACAATCGGGAAACCGGTCGAAGAATTTATCCATCCCTTTGGTGCTGTAATCCTGACCATAAATGTGCAGCGAGCCGCTCATTTCGCTATAGGGGCCGACCCGGACTTCGCGCCCTGATTTTTGGGCCAGCCGTGCCGCAAGGCGGGCCTGCAGATTCGTGATACCGATAAGGTTGTCGGCCCATGCTTTGTACAAATCCCGGCTGCGCCATACAGCATGCATATTCAGCACGAGACAGCCCCGTTCATCTTCAATAGCGCGAACCTGGATCTCGCTCAAGCATGGCATATCGGCGGCCATGAAAAGATCGATTTCGGGCACCCGCGTGGTGGCAACCGCTCGGCGGGAGATCGGGTCTTTTGCGATTTTGTCCAGAATGATTTCGAGCTGGTCGATGGTCGTCCCATCCGCACGTGGGAAAGCAGTCAGCCGCTGGTGATAACAATAGGGCCACTGAGTCGCTTCAAAATCCCTTCCGGATCGCACCATCTGCAGCAACTCCAGGTACGGAACCACGAGGTGGTCTTTGGCGCCAAGGAATTCTGCAATGTACTTACCGCGTTCACAATAACTGATCGCCGGAAATCGCGGCTGGGCGAAAGGATCGCGGATCAGAATCGAAACCTTGGCGTCCCTGCCCGGCGGATCAAGAAAGGTGCCGTCCATGTTCCGGCGATCGTATTGCGTCCGCAACGTGGCTCCGCCAAAATGTACCGCTTTTAGCGCGCCATATAACGCTTCCGGAATGGAATGAGCCTCGACATAAAAAGCGGGGAGTTCCCCTGAAGTGCCGGAGTCCGGCAGGATGGGATTGGTTTCCATCATATGCTTCCCTTTGGTTTAATGTTGCACGCATTATAGGAATCGACCGGGGGACTGAGCTTCAATCATCGATGGAGGCACGCTGGCAGACTGCCCAAGGCTCCCGCATTATGACCAAGCCAATCGACGCCAGATCCGCGAAGCTGGCGGATCCGTACGCTCGATGCCCGCAGCTTCACAAATTGGGAAAGCCCGAATATATGACAGATTCCGGCTTTGACGGACGAATTTATGCACGGGTGGTTAGCTGCACAGCTTCCGATAGGGTGTGGTTGCGTTTGATCGAACGGATCTGCGGTTACAAATCCCGACGACTAAACTGGAAATAGGCCACACCCAATCCAAAGAGCCCGAACCCGATCAGCACGGCTATATCGCGCCAGGGGATACCTGAGCTGGAAATAATATTGAAGCCGCTGTAGTAGTTGAATGGGAATATCCAGGCTATTTTGGCTGCGGGACTCCAGAGACGAGCTACATAGTCGAACAGATAGCTCGTTAGGGCCAGAAGTCCGGCAATTGCTCCGGGAACAGCTCGGCGTCGAGCGAACGAAGAAAATGCCAGTGTCAAACCACCCCAACAGAACATCAGCGCAGCCAGGTTTGGAATCAGCGACCGGACAAGTTTGAAGGTCGGGCCTATCAGTGTTACAGGTGCAAGCCAATACAATCCGATGGATGTTCCGAGTGCCATCGCCGCAAGAAGAAACAGAGTGCATCCGAGGATGAGGATCGTCGATCGGGTAATAAGCCAGTGACGATGAATGGGCCGGGAAAGGATCATGTCCGCGAAGTGCGCCTCTATTTCCGCGGCGGGTTCGGTTCCCAACGAAATCACCAACCCTAACAAGGCTCCTATGACGGCGATGTGGAAATACCCTACACATACGATGCCGCTGAAAGACATTAAGGATATTAGGGAAGGCCCCATGATTTGACGGAGGTAATCAGGCACCAGGTTGACGAGTTGACCGAATGCATTCGATTGCTGCACTGTCCGGGCTGCAAGGCTGAGCAGAATCTGGAATCCCGCCAGCAGCCATCCCATGGTCAAGACGAGCGCGCGCACTCTGCGCAGCGAATGGGCCAGCAAGAAGCTTGGCATCCTCATGAGCCCCCCTTTCGGTAGTAGCTCAGCAGGATTTCCTCCAAATGGGGTTCCTCCACTTCAAGGTCGGCAACCGGTAGGGAGACGAGAGATTGAATGAGCGGACCCAACGGCGCCTGTGCGGTGAGATGCCAGCTCCTTGCTGTCGCATCCAACAGGCAATAACCGGGCTGAAGTTCCCGGCTTGACAGTACGGACACATCGGCTTTGAAGCTGATTCGCACTTTTCTCGGAGCCAGAGCTCGTACATCCTCAACCAACCCGACCAATACAAGTTCCCCACTCCGAATCAAACCGATGCGATCGCAAAGCCGTTCTACTTCCGACAGAACATGCGATGACATGAATACCGTTCTCCCCTTGTTGCGGAGATCGCGCAGCAGTTTGTAAAAGGATTGCTGCATCAAGGGGTCCAGCCCCTCGGTAGGTTCATCGAGTATCAGCACCGGTGGATCGCACTGCAAGGCCTGAACAAGACCAAGTTTTCGTTTCATGCCGGTGCTGTAGTCCCGCAATTTTCGATGCAGGTCCCCATCGGGAAACTCGAGACGCTCAAGTAGCTCGCTTTGATAATGTTTCGATACGGGCTGTGCGGCAATTCCGGCCAAGAGGTCTAAAACCTGCCGTCCAGTCATGTCCCCATACAGGCCAGGCTCCCCAGGCAGGTATCCGATCGATCTTCGCGCCTCCATTCCCTGGGATTGGCAATCAAATCCAGCGACAGCCGCTGAGCCGGCGCTTGGCCTCAAGAGATCCAGAAGAATCCGTAGGGTTGTTGTCTTTCCAGCGCCATTGAGCCCCAGGAAGCCGAAAATCTCACCCCGCATCACATCAAGATTCAGATCCTTCACGGCAACCAGACGGGCGAATCGCTTTGTCAGGTTTCGGATAGTGATGGCAGGCTGAGCATCGGAGTGCAAGGTCATGAAAAACATCCTATTGCCAAATCTGATCGGCGTGCAACTGAAACACAGCGGCCGTCGAAAAGGCCCGACTGGAAAATCTTCTTGGCCAAATCCCCGCACGACAGATATTCTGTTTCTGCGATGTTCGGTGGAACTGAAGCTCGCAGGCTAAGTGTGCAGCGTCATGTCATACCGGAATAAGCTCTCTCGCAGTTAACCTTTCCAAGGAGTTTCCATGAATCATCGCGCAATGTTGGCGGTCATTTTGGGGATGATGCTGGTTCTGGCGGCCTCGGTTGCCAGGGCGCGGCAACAACAGCAGCGCCCCGAACAGGGACAGCCGGCGCCGGCGCAGGTCCGGCAAGCCCAGCGGCCTCAAAACCAGGCAGCAGCTCCCGGGACAGTCACCTTCAACACCGTGATCACAAAATTGAAAAACAAACAGCAGGTGTTCTGCAACACCTTGGTCGATCCTGATCCCGTCGCCGCCAGGAAAGCCTGCGAAGGCCAGGATTATATCTGGATCGAAATGCAGCACAGCACCCTGACTTGGCGTGAGGCGCAAACCCTTATCGAGGCGGTTGCATCAGCTGGTTGCATCCCGTTCATCCGTGTGCCGTCCGCGAATGTCGGAGATATCCAGAAAGCCACCGATGCCGGCGCGCTCGGGATCATCGTTCCCATGGTCGAAACCGTTCAGGAAGCCCGGAATGCGGTCCTGTACTCAAAATTCCCGGTCGGCAATCTTGAATCCCCGAACACCAAGCCTTGGGGCCATCGCAGCTCCGGCCAGAACCGTGCCGCCTCCATCTGGGGGAAAGACTATGCGACGAACGCCAACAACAACATATTGATCATGATCCAAATTGAAACCCCGGCCGGCGTTGGCATGATTGACAACATCCTCGAAGAAGTTGAGGGTATCGATGCGGTCATGGTTGCGAGCAACGATTTCGGCCTGCACGCCGGCGACCGCGATGGCTCTCCTTCCTACGCCGCTCGAGAAGAAATCGTTCGCAAATCCGTACTTGCCCACGGCAAGATCCTCGCCGGGCCCTCAAGTTGGCAGAATCGTCCCGGCTACATGATGTTCCAGGGCCGTAGAGCCGCTAGCGGAACGGGATACGAGCCGCGCTGATATTCCGCGGCAACGAGGACGGGGGCCGCAGAGTCTGCGGCGGCAACTGATATGAAAAATCGATGAGATACCAGATTGTCGGTCACAATCCTCTCCCTCATTATTTCCGAACCGCAAGAAGCTGAATTTCGAAGTCCAGGGTTGCATTGGGCGGAATATCTGGCGGAGCGCCTTGCGCGCCGTAGGCGAGCTGAGGCGGGATGATCAGCTCCCGTTTCCCTCCCACCCTCATCCCCTCGATGCCCTGGTCCCAACCTTCGATTACGATGCCCGCACCCAATTTGAATGAAAACGGCTTGCCGCCGTCGAGGGAACTATCGAATTTCTTGCCTTTTTTTTCGTTTGTGAAGAGCCAGCCTGTGTAGTGCACCTCAACGGTGGAACCCTTGACTGCCAGATCACCCGTGCCCGCAACAAGGTCGGTCGATCTCACAGTCGCTGGTGCGCCGCAGGAGCAGCAACTCAGCAAAACAAAGAGGAGGAGAAAACCGGTTGCGGGACGCGAAATCGATAGGTGCGAAAAGACACGATTGTATCTGTGGCGGAAGAATCTGATTTTCATATTTGGGGTTTCTCCGGATAGGACAACCTTCGGTTGACAGGATCAGGCTCGATGAAAAGCTGGCTGCGACATGTTTACTTTATAACATACTCCGAAAGTTACTTTTGAAAAATGGCCGCTCCGTCTTCGCCCAAAAAATTTATCGGAGTGTTCACTGCGCTTTCGGGCAAAAATGATACACGACAAGGCGGCGTCCCTTGATGGCCTCCGATTCACACCTAAGCCTGAGACTGCATGATGTCTGTGAAAGAACCGGATTTCGCTATTTTGGGGTCGGAAATCGTGCGAAATCGGAGTCCATACATCCCGACCGGGACTCCTGACCAACCAAAAGTTGTCGCTCGCGTGCCGGCGCGCTACTACAATAGAGACATCGCCACCAAAGGAGGAGTCCCATGAGCAGAACTTCCCGCCGTGACTTCCTGATGACCGCGGGAGCGGTCGCAGCAACTCCCGCAGCCGTTTCCGCGGAAGAAAAAACTGCGGAACTTGGCCCTAAGGGTCAGCGACGAACCTCGTTTTCTCCCGCCAGCCGACCTAAAAAGATCTCCGAAAACCTCTACATGCTCGAAGACACCTGCAATGTCTATCTGGTGCGGGACGGCAGCCGCGGTATATTGGTCGATTTTGGCTCCGGCAAGATTCTGGACTACCTCCAGGAATTGGGCATCACGCAGGTGGACTGGATCCTGCACACTCATCATCATCGAGACCAGTGCCAGGGCGACTACAAGGCGGTAACCAGGTCCATTCCTATCGCTGTGCCGGCGCACGAGCACCACCTCTTCACGGATGCAGAAAACTTCTGGCGTAACCGGCGCATTTTTCACCTCTACTACGTGCGCAATGACTTCAATACCCTCACGGAAAACATTCCTGTGGCATCCGTCCTGCAGGATTATTCCACCTTTCAATGGAACCACCGTGACATCTTCGTCCTCCCCTCTCCGGGGCACACCCTCGGATCCGTCACTCTCCTCATGGGAGTGGATGGAAAGCGTGTGGCGTTCAGCGGTGACCTGATGCATTCACCCGGCAAGATCGTCAACCTCTGGGACACGCAAATCAACTATGGGGGAGCTGAAGGAGTGGATCTGGGCGCCTATTCACTCGCCCGCCTGCGCGAGCAGAAACCCGCCCTCCTCTGCCCCTCGCATGGCGAACCACTCCAGGACCCGGATAAAGGGATAGAAGAGACTGCAGAGCGGCTGGTCGAATATTACCGATTCCAGACTGGGAACAATCCCAGCCTCTCGTTTCGAGGATATGCAGTCAGCCCCCACTTGATCGCGCACCATCTCACGACCGCCTCCTTTTATGCCCTCTTGAGCAAAAGCGGCAAAGCCATGTTCATCGATTATGGATCCGCCTCCGGAGTGCACTTCGGCAATTTCGAGCGTGCGACGGCGGCTACAGACCGAATACGATTTGTCGAACACAACATCGAGGACCTGAAATCCCGATTCAGCATGACGGCCGTGGATGTGGCCATGCCCAGTCACATGCACGACGACCATTTGAACGGCTTTCCTCATTTGATCCGACATTATGGCACCAAGATCTGGTGCTATGAAAACATGCAGGATGTCCTGGAAAATCCGCGCGGCTACAACCTGGGCTGCATCCTGGGAGAATCCTTCAAGGTCGCCCGTACATTCAGGCATGGAGAGCACTTTAAGTGGGAAGAGTATGACTTCGAAGTTTCTCATTCGCCGGGCCACACGGAATATCAGATGGCCTTGTTTGTGACGATCGACGGGGCCCGGGTCGCTTTTACGGGTGATGCTTTCTTTCAGATCTCCGACTCGGGGCCAGGTGTCTTGCGCCACAACCTGATCTTCCGCAACCATGTGGAAAGCGACAGCCATCTCCGGTCGATTCGCAACCTCATAGACCACGAGCCCAATCTGATGGCTCCTGGCCACGGCCGTCCGTTTCTAGTCAACCGGGAAGACCTGCTGGCAACGGAACAGAAAATGCGCCGCCAGGATCAGCTTTTCCGACAGGTAATCGCGGATCCTGACGTGAACTTCGGGCTCGACCCCAGCTGGTGCAGCATCTATCCGTACCAGATGCTCATCAGACCGGGAGATTCGGCCCGCGCGGAAATCCGCGTGCAAAACTACCGCAGCGCGCCGATGAAACTCGAAGTTGCACTGGTCGCACCAGGAGAATGGCGCATCGAGCCCGATGTGCTTCGCATGGAAGCACCGGCGAACACTGCAGTGCGGCAGGCATTTCAGATTCACATTCCACGCGATTGGATCACGGCATCTCCTCGCTTTGCCCTGGCGGCTGATGTGGTCTGTGACGGAAAATATCTGGGCCAGATAACGGAAGCCGTGGTCGAGGTCAATGCAGCCGGCTGAGGTTGCCGTTCGCGTCGAACGTCATATCAAAGGCACGGTCATGAACCGTCGATCGGGAGTTGGCCCTGGCTTCGCCGACCAGATTCTCCGAAATCAACATGCGGTCGAGTGAGAGAGTATTTTTGATCCTGGCCAAACGCACCTTTTGCGGGTCACCGATGAGACAGGTCTTTATGGCCGCCTGGATTGCCTGGCGGTCGTTCCGCAGGACCATGGGGAGCTTGCCGGCCGCCGCAGTGGTGGATGTCAGGAGGTTGCAGTACGTCTCGATGAAGTTGAATTTGCGGAAGACCCTTTCGGTGGTGAAGTCGGCGATGCCGAGACCCGTGCCGTTGCCTTCGGACACGTCCGTTATGTCCAGGACCGCGATTCGCGTGATGCGCGGATCCCGCGGCGTCAGAGCTACATCCGCGGTGGGGTAGCGTCCCACGACATTAGTATCGAAGCCGGTGCCGGATATGTTCTTGCCGATTTCATCGATGATGAGGACGTCCAGTGCGAGGATCGGCACTGTGGGCATGAGTCTCCGGGCTTCGACCAGAAGCCGGGGTTCCTGCGCCTCAATTTCGGCGGCGGGGACGATTTCGACGCGACTGGTTTCGTGATAGGCGTTTTCAATGAGCCCTACTCCAAAAAGTATCTTCCTGGAGGCAAGAGTGGTGCGGAACAGGGCGAGAATATTGTGCTCCATCCGCCCGTAACCCAGGTTGTGGCAAGTCTCCGCGCCTTTCTGCTTGCCCACGCCGATGACGATCATCTTGACCAGGCCGCTCTCGATCTTTCCCCGGAACGACGTGTGAGGCTTGATCCGGTTCACGACGATGATGCCATCGGCCTGGGCCGCATTGGCGTCGACGTAAGCGGGTAGTCCGTCGGGCGTCGAACCTACCTGGACCACATCCATCGTCGCCCGGATAGGGGCGCCCATCGTCTTTTCGGTAAATCCCATGCGCTCCAGCACAGCCCGTTGGCCATCCGGAGTGGCACCGCCGTGGCTGCCCATCGCTGGAAAAATGAAAGGCTGGGCGCCTGCCTTCTTGAGCTCCTCGATAAGGAGCCGGGTAACCAGTGGGAGATTGGAAATCCCTCGGCTGCCAGCGCCGATTGCCAATTTCATGCCTGGACGGATCGCATCGAGGACCCTGGAGGCGCGAAGTTTCGCCAGGAAATCATTTGCCACGTCGGCGATCACTGGCCGGTCGAAGGTAGTTTCGAGGGAAACCATCCGGGGAATCGGGATATCATTTAAGAGGGAACTGATCGGTGAGTTCGGGGGATTTGCGAAGTTCGGGGGAAGCAAAGCTTCCGCGGTATTGGTCCGGGCGATGACCGCATGGACCTTACTGAATGCTGCCATGATGCTTGACGATGTTGTGCTCATGAGAAAGGACCTTCTATTTCCCATACCGATGCTCCACACATACTTCATTATGTGATTGGGGGGACATTATTCTCAACTTCGAAAACAATACATGCGAGGTTATTCGAGGCTCATTTGTTGTATCGCCTCGAATTGCAGTGATGGATACTTTTCAAAGATCTAGCGGCAGATTTTTAGGAAGGTGAAGCCCATGTCATTCTACCATCGAAGAGAACTATTACGGGCAGGCGTAGTATCGTTGGCGAGCTTCGTCACGGGCAATCCGTTACCGAAAGATGTCGTCGCGGAAACCAGGCGCGGAATATTTGACGCCCACCTGCACATCCCGAGTGACAACGGAGAAAACTTCCAATGGAGTCTGGTGACACGAAACATGCAAGAATTTGTCGCCTACCTGGATAAGTGCAGGGTCCGGCGGGGAGTGATCTCTTCATCGTGGAGCAACAAAGCCAAGGAACCGGACGATTACCGGAACGGAAACCGTGAAGTTGCCAAATATGTTGATCGCTACAAAGGCCGTTTCAGAGGAAGTTGCGTAATCACCCCATTCCGGATCGAAGAGGCGCTGCGGGAAATCGAGCAGTGTCATGACGAATATGGCTTCGTATGGCTAGGCGAGTTCTGCAATTACATGACAGGCTACAAGTACGACACGCCCGAATGGCGGCAGATCATGGAACTGGCTGCAAGGCTTAACCTGGTGGTCCAGATTCACACCAATACACAGGAGATGCGCTATCTGGCCGACGCCTTCCCGAACACTACGATCGTGTTTCCCCACCTTGGTGCCAATCGCGACGATATCTTCGCCAGGATCGAAATTGTTGCCAGGCACAGGAACGCACATATCGACCTTTCAGGCTCCGGCATCGAGAGAGTGGGGATTCTGGAGAGGGCTGTAAAGGAAATAGGCGCTGACCGCGTGCTTTACGGCTCTGATTTCACCATCAACGAGCCGGAAGCGGTAATCGTGCGTGTGAAGAACGCCTTTTTGACTCCCGATGAGCGCGAAAAGATTTTGTATCGCAATGTCGAACGCCTTCTCGCAGGTGCGGGAAAACGGGCTGCCAACAGGGCCGATTGAATTTAACGAGAGGATCGCAGTCCACGATTCACTTTGGTGCGCCACTCCACTAGCCTGAGACCTTTTTTAAATGCGTGTTGATGCGTTGAATCGCCTCGTCGATCTCGGCTGTGCTCTTGTAGCCGATAGTGACGGCGTCCACGCTCCCCAGGCTCAGTACATATTGAATGGAGGCATCACGCTGCTCCGGCGTCTTGAACTGACCTTCACCCATGATCTTCATCCCGATGACACCCGTACCCCGGCTTCGAATGGCCTTTAGATGTCCAGTCACCTCAGAGACATCCCCGGCATCGTCGGTGTCGTTGGGTTTCAGCGTATCCATTTTGGTGCCGTTATGATTGACACGCACCAAAGCCACGTCCAACCAGTCTACGCTTCCGGGAAAGGTGCGCAGCGGAAGCAGTCCGTGACACGAAGCCCCGCGGGCGAGGATGATTTTTTTCTGTTTCGCTTCCGAAAACTCGTCACGCAATCGCTTGAATTGCTCTCCCCAGTCCGGCGTACGGACGCAGTGCAACAGCAGGATATCGAAATACTCCGAATTGAGCTCCTTGCGGAATCGGTCGATGGTGGCCTTGGGGTCCTCGCTGGACCTCAGCCGGCATTTCGTCATCAGCCTGTAAGAATCGCGCGGGATGCCCTGGAGTGCAGTGGCAAGCATGGCATGCATTCCACCGTAGGCCTCGGCCGTTTCGAAGAAACGGATTCCCTGGTCATAGGCATAACGAACCAGCCGCGTGAATTGCTCCTGGCCCAATTCGCGCTGAACCCGGCCGCTGAAGGTGCCGGTTCCGAACGCGAGCCGCGTGACTTTGACCCCGGAATTGCCCAGCACAACCCAGTCGGTAGCGGAGCGATCAACGGCTCTGGCCGAGAGAGACAATCCTCCGGCACCAGCGAAAATGCCGGCAGATGCCGCGCTTTTGAGAAAATCACGTCGTGAAAAATGAGGCATGAAAGGGCGCCCCCCAAGAAAAAAACCACTTTTTGTCAGCTTAACACAAATATAAACCGGGGACGCCTCTCAATACTCCAAAACTCCAACGGAGGGACGAATTCGGTTGCGAAGAATAGCAACCGGAATACAGGATTTCCGGCTTTATCCCGTCGGCCCTCCGGGCGATCCGGCCGTACCGATGGGTGACGCATATTCCGTGCCTGGACTCGTCTCTGCAGCCGCCGGGCCAGTCAGGACGATAGCCGCTCCGTCATCTCCGAAAAAGCCGATCGAAGCGTTCGCAGCACCGCCGGGACCCAGCAGAATAATCTGGCTTTTGTAGCCGCCTCCGTTGGCGATCTGCGGGAAGAGAATCGGGGAGGGCGCTGCCTGGGTCACATCCGCCATGGGAAATGTCGTCAATAAATAATCGCGCGACTGGCAGGATCGGAGCGTCAGCGCTGCAATGGGCATGGAGGATGATATGTCGAGCACTCCGGTGAAATTGGCCGGCAAGCCGGAAATCCACTGCCCTACAAAGCGGGCTGTGTGCCCAAACGCGCTAAGAGGAGGCAGGGAACTGCTGCCCGCAGGGGTGACCCCGTCGAGCTGGAAGGCGCGCACGGTAACATTCGCGGCGGAATTATTGGGATTGGCAATGGCAAGGCCGGTATCGTGCGAGTTTGAAGTGTCCACGTAAATTCTGGCGTGGGTGGTGAGTGTGGCGGCAGGAACGCCCGATTCGGTCACGATAATCCCGCCGGGCGCATAGCTGAACACGCCTGCGCCGATCGGGGTCGAGGTGCCGGCATCCGGCGTTACTACGACCGATCCGGAATTCACGCCGGACGGCGCTCCATCCGTGAAAAGGATGGCAAATCCTCCGGCCTGGATCGAATAGTTGAAAGTCGCCCATGCCTGGCTGTCGCCGATCTGCCGCACGAAAAACTGGCTGCCATAATCATCGTAAAGTTTAACAGTCCCGGTCTCGGTTGCGAGCGATGTGTTCAACAATATGAGGGAAGTTCGATATCCGCCGCCATCGACCATTTGGGGGAAGAAAAGCGGCCCGCTCGGAGGGGTTTTGGTAAGGTCTGCGATGGGAGTGCTGGTAAGCAGGCTGTCTCCGCGCTGATTCGTGGTAAGGCGCAGCGCGAGGATCGAGAGCGGCTGATCGCTCACGGAATCCAGGGTGGCAAAACGGGTGCTGGTGGAGAAACCCGCAGGCAGCCTGAAATTGGGAGCGATCTGATTCATCTGGTCGATGAAAAGTGCACGGTGCGCGCCGGAGGCTAGCGTTCCGGAGCCAGAGGCCAGAGTTGCTCCCCGATAGTCCCGCAGCGTGTAGTTGATATTCGCGGTGCTTGTCCCCCGATTGACTACCGCGAAGCCGGTGTTGATGGAAATCGTCCCGGATCCGGAAGCGACGCCTGTGCGGAAGTCTATGAATACTCGGGCGGATGTGGTTGGAGGCGAGCTAGGCACCCCGACCTCACTCAGGACGATGCCATTCTGAGAATAACTGATGACTGCCGTTCCGTAGGGAGTTGTCCCGGAACTCAGCTGAACGGCTGCATATCCCGATTTGAGGTTACCGGTGGCGCCGCTTGTCGAAATCGTGCTTGCCCCATTGGCCGGAACGACGGCGCTCACAGTTCCGCCTGCGGTCAAAGACGCCGTCCAGGTGGCGCTCTGAAGGGAAATGCTGTCTATCAGTTTGATCGCCAGCTGCCGGGTATCCGAAAGCCGGTTACCGGATCCAATGTTGATTACGAATGAGAACGATGTTTTGCCCGAAGTGACCAGGCTTACGTCAAAGGTTCCGGATCCCAGGGACTGACCGTTGGCGTCGAGCCGCACTTCACTGATGCTCTTGACATTGGCTCCCTGGTCGTGGCCGCTGAGCACGAGGCTGATGGATCCGTCAGATTCAAAGTTCGCGGTAGCGCTGTCGATCACAGGCGTGTCCATCTCCGGCGACAGGCCGCTTTCGACCACCGCGCGAATCGTAAAGTTGCCTTTGGAATTGTCAGCGAACACCAGGGGTCCTTTAAACGTGGTCCCTCCGTCGTCGGAATAAAAACTCCTCTCCCTGGCTGTCCCGCTCGTGTCGGCGGATGCCAGCACGCCGTTGTTCGGATTGGCATACTGAAATCCCACGTACCAATCCCCGTTGCTGATCGAGGGCGGATTTGCCACCAGGAATTCGATAAAGCCGTATTTCCCGTTTACAGTCACGGTCTGATTAACCAGCAGCGTGGGAGAATCGGGAGGCCGGCCTGAACCGGAAGAATCGGCGAATGCGATGAGTTTGACCTGCTGGTTGAGGGGATCGGGGAGATTCTGATACTTCCAGATTTCGATACGAATGGCCTTGAGCTTGGAAGGATAGCGCGAGGGCACCAGACGGTTGACTACGATACGCCCGTCGCCGCTCAACCCGGTTTCGGAATTGCCATCGTCAACGCCCAGTTCCTCGACCTGAATGGGAGTTGCTGGTGTTATCACCGTTGCTGTAAGGGTGAAATTGCCCGGAGCTGAAGGACAGTTGGCCACTCCGATATAGTAGGTCGCAGCGGCCAGCTGAGGAGTGCTTTGCGGGCCCAGGTAGATCGTCTCGGTTGCCAGCGAAGTCTCGGAACTTATGTCAGCCTCGATGTTGTCGCCCGATTGCAGAACCGCCTGCCCTTTGCGCACGAACAAATCCAGGTCCTGGCTTCCGTTCAATGCCACAACCAGTTGCGTGGCGCCTGAAGGCACGTCAATCGCATATTGTTGCTGAGCCATGGTGCAGGCGGTTGCTGATCCATTCGCGGGTACCGAAGCATATACGGGAACACCGGAAGCTGCTTTGACAGGTCCGGCAGACGCACCTTGCTGCGTCACGGTAAAAGTCTGCCCTCCGATTGTGAGCGTGCCGCTTCGGGAGGTCGTGCTGCTGTTGGAAGTGAAAGAATAAGTGACGCTTCCATTTCCTGTCCCGCTGGGCCCCGAGGTCACGGTGATCCAGGCCGTGGAATTCAGCACTGACCAGGCGCAGCCGTTTCCTGCTGTAACGCTGACACTTCCCGATCCGGCATTGGAATCGTGCGACCGGCTGGTGGGACTGATTGCGTACGAACAGCCCGGAGGATTGTATGTGACGCTCAAGGTGTCCGAACCCTTGTTTCCGGCAGCGTCCGAGGCCGTAACGGTAATGATGTTGGTACCGTTCTGGAGGGCGACATCCTTCGCGGACCAGGACGAGGCGGTTAAGGATGCCGTCCCGGAACCGCCGCGGTTGTTGGACCAGATAACCTGCGTCACGCCCACATTGTCCGAGGCGGCACCACTGATATTTACCGGGCTCCGGTCAGTGGTCCAGGACGAGTCCGCGGTGGGCTGATCGATCGTTATTACCGGCGGCGTAGTATCGGGCCCGCTGAGGGAATCCACCGCGGCGTCGACTCGGATCCTGGGCACCGTGATGCCGTTGCGATAGTCCGTCACGGCCTTCCCGGTGGACCTGAGAGCAGCCAGGATTTGATCCACGCTCGCGGAAGGCAACTTCGATTTCAGCACCGCCCAGGCTCCGGCCACATGGGGGGCCGCCATTGACGTGCCGCTCAAGCGCTGACCCGGTCCGCCCGCACCGGGAACCGACGAGAGGATCTGGCCCCCGGGGGCCAGCAAATCCAGGAAATCGGCGCTATTGGAAAAATCCGACACCTGATCGATCGGTCCGCCGGTTCCGTCCTCGGTTGAGCCCACGGCGACTGCGGAGGAAATGCATGCAGGAGCGGCAAGAGAATCCAAGTACCCCGAGTTCCCCGAGGCAATGACCGTGGCGATTCCAAGCCCGCGAAGGGCGTCGATGGCCGGTTTCAGCGGGTTGTCATCGCAATGGCTCCGATATTGACCGCCCCCAAGGCTCATGTTCACAGAGGCAATCTGGTACGGACCGCTCAGCTGCCTCACTCTCTCGAGCGCCAGCAGTTGGTCGGAAGTCAAGGTCCTGATGCACGGCGTAGAACGGTAGCCGCCGCAGGTATTCGAATCTGAGATCAGGGAAAAGACATTAATGGCAATCAGGTTCGCGTCCCTGGCAACACCGGAGATGGACTCCAGTTTTCCCGCAACAATCCCGGCCACATGCGTGCCATGCTCACAACCTTCGTACTGGCATGGCGCGGCTGAACCGGAACTGGTCGACTGGGAAACGGCACCGGGGCACAGCGAGCTGACCTGGTAGGCAGCATTGTTTGTCGAATAGCAGGCTTCAGACAGCACTTTCCCGGCCAGGAAAGGATGCGTTTTATCAACTCCTGAATCGAGGACTGCGACGGTCTGGCCGGCCCCGCTGAACCCTTTGGCATACGCATTGGGTGTTCCGATGAGGGGAACGCTGACATTCAACAGCGGGGGCAGAAGTACATCCTCGACTATCGCCTCCACATTGGGATCCGCCCGCAGTGCCGTCAATGTTGGTAAATCCGCATGCAGGGCAATGAAGGGAACATACGAATACCTCTTCACGTTGGTCACTTTCAGGCCGCTGAGATTCCTGAGCAGGGCGTCACTCGCCGCGGTGATGAAATCCCGCCGCGCGCCCTGCCCCTCCTGAATTTGCCCATCCGTTTGCTGCAAGGGGGGAACTTTGAGTTTCACCAGAACCATCACATTTCCCTTGGATCGGGCTTTCACCACCATGCCGTCAAAATCCAGGGCGGGCTGCCCTGCCTGGGATGGTGGAGAATCGGATAGGGGGTTTCGGGCGGATCCAGTTCCTTCCTCAATCCGGGCGAAAAGAGGCGTAGAGATGAACGCTGCAAACAGGAACACGAACGCAAAGACGGATCTGGCGATTCGCATTAGTCCCTCCTTACCCCGACGATCGGATGCCGGGCCCAATTCAAAAATCCAGAGATATTTCTGGCAGGTGGAAGAACGCGAGCCTCGGGAGAGCTTCCTGTGGAATCCGTGAACTGCCAAATCCCTTTCGCCTATCTCTGAATTGGCATGCCTGCCCGGTTTCTCTCTTTTATAGGCATTTCCATCCGGGGGTACAAGCGGAAAAAGGGCTGGTGAGAGCAGGTGACCTTTGACCTGCACGACCTAATTATCCGCCAGGTCAGCTGTTATTTCGAAGTGATCAAGCAGTGGGCATTCCTGACGGTACGGACAGCGTCACGCGCTGCCGTCACTGCATCGGGGATCGGAAAAACCTCAAAGGAAAGATAACCCTCATAGTCGAGATCCTTCAGGGTCCGGAGCACCCGAGGAATATCCAGGTGGCCATGCCCCGGCGCCTGGCGATTGGAATCTGCCAGGTGAACGTGCCCCAGATGCGCTCCGGCAAGGCGCAGGCTGGCGGCGATGTCGGCCTCCTCGATGTTCATGTGAAACGTGTCAGCCAGCACTTTAAGATTGGTGACCTTCAATTCATCGATTACCTGGAGGACATCCTCGACACGGTTCAAATAGTCACATTCATAGCGGTTCAAAGGCTCGAGGAGGAGGGATACCCCGGCCGAAGCCGCTGTGCGGCAACATTCGCCCAGCGATTCAAGAGCCGCCTTGCGAAGGAGCGGACGATTTTCCGGATCGGAACCGATCCGTCCGCTGAGCGACCCAATGATAACGGCCGAGCCGAGCATCGATGCCAGCTTGATGTGCTCCTTGACCCGCGCGACCGCAGCGGATCGTATGGAGGCATCCGGGTGGGAGAAGGTCAACCCATCGAGGCCGGCAGCCAGGCCTGTGCCCAGCGTGGGTACTCGGATGCCGCTGGCCGCCATCAAATCCTCCACCTCCGCCGCATCGACGTCCGAAGCCCGCCGGAGATGAAACTCCACGCCGTCGCATCCCAGTTCGCGCGAAAGTGCAAACGCATCGGCCGCCCGAATTCCACGCAACAAAAAAGGAGCGGTCTGGGTCGCAGTCGGCGTCGCAGAGAGTGCCAGTTTCAACTCTATTTCCTCCTCACGAGATGGGCAGCAAGCTCCAGTGCCTGGACCAGGCTTCGCGTGGAAGCCACCCCCCGCCCCGCTATATCGAAGGCGGTGCCGTGGTCCACGGAAGTGCGGACAATCGGCAATCCGAGCGCCACATTGACCCCGCCTTCGAAATCGAGCAGCTTGAGCGGGATATGCCCCTGGTCATGGTACATGCAGACCACGGCGTCGTACCGCTTGCCGCGCACGGCAATATCAAAAATCGTATCGGGAGGGAACGGCCCTTCGACCGGCATTCCCTGCTTCTTTGCCCATTCGACCGCGGGACGGATTTCCCTCTCCTCCTCGGAGCCGAACAACCCGTTTTCCCCGGCATGAGGGTTCAAACCCGCCACCGCGATGCGCGGATCGGCGCGCAAACGGCTGACAGCCTCGCAGGTGAGCCCGATGATCCTGCATATGCGTTCTTTCTTGGCGAGAGCGATCGCCCGCGCCAGCGAAACATGGGTGCTCACATGCGTTACGATCAGGGCATCGGAAACCAGCATGATAGTGACATCGCGGACTCCGCAGACGGACGCGATGAGTTCCGTATGCCCCACGAAAGCCGGATCGGAAAGCTGTGTCGCTTCTTTGTTCATCGGCAGGGTGACCATAGCTTCGATCTCGCCGGCGAGTGCAGCGCGGCTGGCGCGCACGACGTACTCCCGCGCGGCGGCTCCTGACCTGGAATTGAGCTTTCCCACGGTCACGTCGTTCTTCTTCAGCAACCCTGCATCCTGGACATTCAGAAATGCTTCGCGATAGTCGGCGACACCGGAGATGCTTCTCAAGCGCACATCGTAGCCGAGCAGTTCGCGATAAAATTCCAGCACCTCGATATCCCCGTAAGCGACGATAGGGTGGCGGATCTCCCCTCCCTGCCAGGCCTTGAGCAGGACCTCCGGTCCGATGCCGCTTGAATCTCCTGCTGTCACTCCAAGCATTCCATTTCCTCCTGGGATCCCCGGCCCGAATCAGGCTGCGCGGGGCTGCTGCTGAGTCAAACAATGCAGCGTGCCAAAACCGAGCACCAGATCTACTGCATGGATACCCACCACGGGACGATCCCTGAATAAATCCCCGAGGATTCCCAGAGCAACTCGGTCGTTCGGATCATTGAACGTCGGGACGATGACCGCATGATTGGCGATGTAAAAATTGGCATAGCTGGCGGGAAGCCGCTCGCCATCGAAGAAAAGCGGTTCGGGCATCGGAAGCGCGACGACTTCGGGTTTCGAACCGTCTTCCAGCCTGAAATCCTGCACCCTCTCCCAATTCTCGGCCAAAGGCCGGAAATTGATATCTTTCCGCTCAGTCTCCCGGATCAGGACCATTGTGCTCCGGTTGACAAAGCGGCAGATGTCGTCCACATGCCCGTGAGTATCGTCACCGACCACTCCTCCGGCGAGCCAGAGAACGTTGGAAATCCCGAGATACGATTTGAGGGTGTTTTCGATATCTTCCCGTCCCGCTCCCGGATTCCTTACCTGGATGGCCGGATCGAGGTAGCATTCCTCGGTGGTTAGGAGTGTTCCCCGACCGTTGACATCGATTCCGCCTCCCTCAAGGACGAATGGCTTGCCCTTCCAACGGGCATCGAACAGACGTTTCTTGAGCAGGCGGGCGGCCGTTTCCGGCACCCTGCGGTCCCTGCCCCAGTCCTCGTACTTGGCCCAGGCATTGAAGTGAAAATGCACAATTGCGGTTTCTGCGGATCTGCCCCGGCCGCGGCGGACAAAAACCGGCCCGCTGTCGCGAGTCCACCCCCGGTTGGTCGGATGGATCACGAACTCCACTGCCGGACTTTCAGCTCCGGCGAGCGAAAGAAACCTCCTCGCCTCTTTTTCCGCCTTCCGCGAATTGACCAGTATCCGAACTTTTTCCCCGAGAGAGATTTTGCGCACGATCTCGCCATAAACCCACCGTATGGTGTCGAGTTTGCCGGGCCAATCGGTCGGATTGTGGGGCCAGCCGAGCCAGGTGGCTTCGTGCGGCTCCCATTCCGCAGGCATGGAGAACCCGAGCCCGGCTGGGGCTTCCACCGAAGGTTCTATTCCGCTTTTCATCCTAGAAACTTGCCACGAATTCCCTCAAAAAAACACTGCGATTTTCTGCAAATTTCATTAGTCATGGAAATGCATGATGCCGTAAAGACCGTGACGCAGCCTCTGGCCGCAACCAAATTAGACTGAGAGTTTTCAGTTTTCAGTATAAGTTCGCAGTCGCATGAGGAACTGCGAACTGATACTGAGAACTGCGAACTTGTTGCTTTCACCACCGTTTTCACGATTCAATAAATCTTGCCTGAAAAACAAGAACTTACAGATGTGATACACAAAATCCACGACGGACGCCCGCTGTTCCAATTCACCGCGACCCGGACGAGGCTATGGAGAAGCCCCGGCGATGTCCTTGACCATCCCTATCCACTCGCATCCCTGCCGGGATTACGAAAGAGAGGATTCATTTTTTTCCGAGCCCCGAGGAGGAAGCACTATGCCCTGCATGGGACGATTGGATTGCAGGCATTGGATGAAGAGTTCCGGTGTTTTGGCGGTCTTCGCGGTTCGAATGGGTTGGCGGCCATTCAGCAAACCGTCTCGTCCGGTTTTCCGAGCCCGAGTTTCTGTTTTCAGTAAACCACGAGACGTGGCAGCGACTTTGCAGTTTATTCGACCGCTGCAAGGCGGCTTTCCCACCAGCAGCCGCTGTGCTACCCTTAGGCCGCACTCCGGCGAACCGCCGGGCATTTTTGCGTCGGATGGTCCGATAACCTATGCCGCAACGACAGGAGCGGCGCTGACAAACAGGATCGAATTATGGCGAAGACCGAAAAGAAGAAAAGCCGCTACCGCGAAGATTTGAAGGACATGCCGGACTGGCTGAAGAAAAAGAAATGCCCGCAGAGAGACGCGTACATGTCGGGACAACGGATTCTGCCCAGGAATCTCACCGGCAAGCAGAAGCTCGAAGATATCGTTGACGACACCTTCCTGGCCTACAACTCCGCGAGACTGAGGGAAGCCTGTCAGCTTTTCACGAGCAAAATGCTCGAGCCGGATGTCACCATCGGCATGAGTCTCTCCGGCGCCCTGACCCCGGCCGGCCTGGGATGCTCTTCGATCGTGCCGCTGATCAAGGCCGGCTTTGTCGATTGGATCGTTTCCACAGGAGCCATCCTTTATCACGACATGCATTTTGCCCTGAACTACCCGGTGCGGGTCGGCAGCTTCAAGATGGATGACACGGAGCTCCGGAACAACGACATCGTCCGGGTTTACGACGTCCTGCTAGGTTACAGCGACTGCCTGATGGCCACCGATGAAATCCTGCGCAACATCATCGTTCAGCCCGAGTTCCAGAAGGAAATGGGTACGGCGGAACTCCATTACCTGATCGGCAAATATTGCGCAGAATGGGAGCGCAAAGCCGGCCTCAAGGACGTGTCCGTTCTTGCAGCCGCCTACCGCGCCGGAGTGCCGTGCTACACCTCCTCGCCGGGAGACTCGACCATTGGAATGAACGTGGCCGGCGTTGAATTGCGCGGCAACAAGCTGCGCATGAATCCATCGATCGATGTGAACGAAACCACCGCCTTTGTCCTGGCGGCCAAGCGATCCGGCGGTAAGAGCGCGGTTGTGCTCTGGGGAGGGGGCAGCCCCAAAAATTTCATGCTCCAGACAGAGCCCCAGATCCAGGAGGTTCTGCGGATAAAAGAATACGGGCAGGATTATTTCCTGCAGGTGACCGATGCCCGACCCGACACCGGCGGACTGAGCGGAGCGACCCCGAGCGAGGCGGTGAGCTGGGGGAAAGTCGATCCCGACCGGTTGCCTGACGCGGTCGTCTGCTACACCGACACAACCATCGCGATGCCGCTGCTGACCCACTATGCGCTCGCCAAACACAAGCCCAGAAAACTGCGGCGGCTGTATGATCAGCGCGGGGCCATGGTAACCGCTTTGACCAAGGAATATTTCCGTCACAACCAAGTGAAAATGCTCGACGGCTCGAATCCAGTATTCGATTGAGCTGCATCGTGGCGCCCTCTGTCCCGTACGGCGTTTCCCGCTGCACGGGACGGAGGGCGATTCACGCTCCGACCTTCACTCCTTCTCCGGAGGTGACAATGAGCAGTTCAAGGCAGCTGCAGGCAATCGCCAGAGAACATGGCACGCCGGTCGTCGTGATCGATCACGACATTATCAGGCAAAATTATGCCAGGTACAAAAAGTACCTTCCGAAGGTGCAGGCATACTATGCGGTGAAGGCCAATCCCGCCCCGGAAATCGTCCGCACCCTCTACAAAGAGGGCTCCAGCTTCGATGTGGCGTCTCTCCAGGAATTCATGCTGGTTTACGAAAACATCAAGCACCTTCCGGCCAAAGAACAGCAGGACTTTATCTGGGACAAAATCATTTTTGCCAATCCCACGAAACCGAAGGAGACGCTGCGCCGGCTCGACCGCTACAAGCCGCTCGTAACCTACGACAACTTGAATGAGATCCACAAGATCAAGCAGCACGCCCCGAATGCGGGCGTGGTATTGCGCCTGAGAGTCCCCAATACCGGATCCATGGTTGAACTCTCCTCCAAGTTCGGTTGCGACCCGGGGGAGGCAGTAGACCTGATTCTGGAGGCATTCCGGGCGGGGCTGCAGGTGGAAGGGTTGAGCTTCCACGTGGGAAGCCAGTGCACCAACTTTGAAAACTTCGTCCAGGCTCTAAACATGTCGGCCGCGGTGATGAAAGAAGCCAAGGCGCGGGGGCATGAAATCAAGATTCTCGATATCGGCGGAGGGTTCCCCGTACCCTACGACCGCCATGTCAAGCCGTTGAGCCTGTTGGCCCGGAAAATCAACGCTGAGATCCGCCGCTTGTTCCCCGAGGATATTCAGATCCTGGCGGAACCCGGCCGATACTTTGTCGCAACGGCCGCCACTCTGGTCGCCCAAGTAATCGGGAAAGCGGTGCGGGACGGCAAGACCTGCTATTTCATCGACGATAGCGTTTACCACACTTACTCCGGGATCATTTTCGACCACTGCCAGTACCGCATACAAGCTTTCAAGAAGGGGAAAACGGAGGTTTGCGCTGTTTTCGGCCAGACCTGTGACGGCCTGGACACCATTACCCAGTCGGAAGAGCTGCCTGACCTGGAAGTTGATGATTTCGTTTACTCGGAGAACATCGGGGCTTACAGCAACGCCTCCTCTACCTGGTTCAACGGATTTCCTCCGGCAAAGGTGGTGCACATCAACCAGTAGTGCAATCCACCGCGCCGTGCACACGGGCCGGTTTACGGAAGGCTTTTAAAAAAGAAGGCGGGTGCGAATCGTCGTATCGAGGATATCGATCTTCTTTTTGACGGCCCGCGAGAGGCTTCTCTCGACGTCCATGATCAGATAACCCACACCATGGCGCGTGTTGAGGAACTGGGATTTGATGTTGACTCCCATCGCCGCCATCAGCCCGTTTATGTTCCCCAGCACGCCGGGGACGTCGCGGTGGATATTGAGGACGCGGTGGCTCCCCTGGAGGATCGGGAGTTCCACCTGGGGAAGGTTGATGCAGGCAGTCGAACTTCCTGTATCCAGGTAACGGATGAGTGAATCTGCGACTTCCGAGCCGATGCTCCGTTGGGCCTCCACGGTGCTGCCCCCGATGTGCGGTGTCAGAATCACATTCGGCAGGTGGCGCAGTTCCGATTCGAAGGCATCTCCACTGGCCTCGGGCTCCACGGGATAAACATCGAGCGCCGCGCCGCCAAGGCGGCGGTTCAGAATCGCTTCGCGCAGGGCCGCCACGTCGACCACGCTGCCGCGGCTGAGATTCAGCAGAAAACTGCCCTGGCGCATCAATGCAAACTGGGGCGCTCCGATCATCCCCCGGGTGAGGGGCGTATCCGGGACATGAAGCGTCACAAAATCGGCGAGTTGCAGAACCTCCTCGAGACTCCCGGCCTGGCGCGCGTTTCCCAGGGGCAGCTTTTTGGCGATGTCGTGAAACACCACGCGCATTCCCAGGGCCTCTGCCAGCAATCCCACCTGTGGACCGATGTGCCCGTAGCCGATGATGCCAATGGTTTTCTGGCGCACCTCGAAGCAGCCCTCGGCCGATTTCACCCAGCGCCCCGCGTGCATCTCCATCGAGCGCTGATCCGCCCTGCGCGCCAGCATCACCACTTCGGCTATGGTCAGTTCCGCAACGCTGCGGGTGTTGCTGAAAGGGGCGTTGAAAACAGCCACACCTTTGTGGGTCGCGGTCTCCATGTCAACCTGGTTGGTCCCGATGCAAAAGCACCCTACGGCGATCAAATGCCGCCCGGCTTCCAAAACTTGCCGGGTGATTTCTGTTTTGGACCTTATGCCGAGAATGTGGACTCCCGGAATCTTCCGTATCAGCTGCTCCTCAGTCAGGGCGGTTTTCCAGGATTCAATCGAGGAATAGTTCGATGACCGGAAAGTTTCTTCGGCGGCAGGGTGCAGCCCTTCGAGAAGCAGGAATTTGATTTTTTCCTTGGGAAAAGAAAGCTGTTCCGACATACGAGATTGTGAACCGAGAATGAAAGTAGCCGTCAGATCCTGGAGTCCGCGGGACCCATTCCCGCCGCTTCAGCCTGCTCAGCTACCCAGCTGGCGTATTTTCATGAGAAGCAACGCGATCATGAGCAGAATAATCAGGACCGATACAGCCAGGCCCTTGCGGCGGAACGCAAGCTCCTCGAGGGCTTTTAATCCGCTTTGCTCCGATGCGGCCGCAATCTTATATCCTTCTTCCAGAACCGGAGTCAATGCAGCAGGGCTGAACTTGTGGATCTCCACGCGGGCTCGCACCAGCCGGTCCTTTCCTTCATTGAGTTCATAAATCGGCTTGCTCACCTCCATTCCCGCTCGCTCCGCTTTGAGCAGGAGCTGGCGCGATTTGTCCATGCTGTCCCTGAGTTTGATGATCCCGCTCTTCATCTGCTCGGCCGCCGTGTAGCCGGGGCTTCCCTTCTCATGGCAATTGATACAACTAGCCGCCTCTTCGACCCCGATCATTTTGTCCGAGGTGCGCTGGATGGCGTGATGCTCATGACAGCTGGCGCAGGCCGGCAGCTTGTTTTCAGAGAACGCTTTCTTGTGGGGGCTTTGGACAAACAGGTCCCATTGGCTGACGTGACACTGGCCGCAGACATTCGCCACGGAGTCGACCCCGGGAGGCTGCGCGCCATGGTTTCCGTGGCAGTTGTTGCAGGTCGGAGCGGCCAGGTCGCGATTAACGATCAAAGCCTCACCATGAACACTCTTGGTGTAGAGCTCCACCTGGTTGGTCGGAATGCCGTAAGCCGCCATAAGCTGCTTGTCGGCATGGCACCGGCCGCAGGTAGCAGCCACATTGGGGGCATAAACCGGGCTATTGGGATCTTTCACCGCCCGGATCCCATGGGCGCCGTGGCAGTCGATGCAGGTAGCCACCTTGGCGTCGCCGGTTTGATACTTTTTCCCATGAACGCTGGTCAGGTACTCGGTATATTGGTCGACCCGCGCCTGCGGATTGAATCGCCGCATGTAATCCAGCTTGCTGTGGCAGGAGGCGCACAGCTGCGCAATCGCCTTGCGCTCCGGACGGCCGATATAGCCTTTCTTTTTGCTCATCGAATCTTCCGGGCCGCCGCGATCGATTCCCACCGTGGGATCCCCGCCATGGCAGTCGTTGCAGGACAAACCCTTGAGGAAGTGAATATCGGAAGTCGAGAGCTTCGCCGGCAGTTGCAATTCGCCTTCCTGTTCCAGGTGGCATTGAACGCAGGTGCTCGATGCCGGTTTGGCCTCCGGCTGCGGCACCGCGGTTCCCAACATCATTGCGAGAGTAAGAAGCCACATAGGAACCGCCTCCTAGGAAAGATAGGCCATGGCCGAGAGCACGATGATATAAAGGAGAACTACCACGCCCGTAATCGGAAGCAGGCTGGTTTTGCCCTGCTTTGGACTCGGGGAGGAAATGAACGGCGTCACAACCAGCAGAAGTCCTAGCACCCCGAACGCGATGATGCCCAGCACTTCGCCGTCCATCCCGAGAATTTTGGAGGGTATGTATTTAAGAGTCTGGAACATGAACACAAAATACCACTCGGGCCGGATCCCGGCCGGAGCGGGGGCGAACGGATCCGCTTTTTCCCCTAATTCCCATGGGAAAATGGATGCCAGGGCTGCCAGAAGGGCAACCGCCGCCAGCCATCCCACCAGGTCTCGCAGAAGGAAATGGGGTATGAATTTCATTTTGGGGGTGGTAGCCGGATCGACCGACGGAGGAGTGCTCATCCCGTGTTTTTGAACCAGGTACAGGTGCATCCCAAGGAGAACGGTGGCCATGGCGGGCAGGATGGCCACGTGAAATCCAAAAAACCTGGTCAAGGTCGCACCGGTTACTTCGTCACCTCCCCGGAGGAAGCGCAGAAGGAAGGGGCCAATCAAGGGCACGACGCCAGCAATGTCGGTTCCGACCTTGGTGGCAAAATAAGCCAGTTTATTCCAGGGCAGCAGGTAGCCGCTAAAACCGAAGGTAAGCGAGAGAAACAAAAGAAGAGCGCCGGTAACCCAGGTCAGTTCGCGCGGTTTGCGGAACGCCCGCAGGAACAGCGCGCTGAACATATGAATAAAAGCGGCGGCAATCATGAGGTTCGCCGACCAGCTGTGAACGGAGCGCACCAGCCAGCCGAATTGAACCTCCGTCATGATGAACTGAACGCTCTCAAAGGCCGTTTCCGCGCTGGGACGATAGTAAAGAAGCAGGAGAATCCCCGTGCAAACCTGCACGCAGAACAGGAAGAGCGTCATACCGCCAAAGTAATACCAGATAGAGTGTCGGTGACGCGGCACTTCCTTATGTTCCATCAGCTCCTGAACCGCCCGCCATCCCAACCGCTCTTCCAGCCAGTCTCCGCATGCCTGCAATCTGGCGTTCATTTTTACCCCCGAGAAACAATAATTTCATCGCCCCGGACATTCACCTTGAACTCTTCGAGCGGGCGAGGCGGCGGCCCCGACACGTTTTTCCCAGTGAGGTCATAACGGCCGTTGTGACATGCACACCAGATCAGCTTTTCCTCCTGCCTGTACTGGACCGTGCAGTCAAGATGAGTGCAGGTGGCGCTGAAAGCCCTATACTCCCCTGTGGGGGTCTGCAGCAGCAGGCCGGGCTTACTCCCGAACTTGAATATTCTGCCGCTGTTCGGCTTGATTTCCGCAACTTTGGCTGCCACGACGCTCGACGCTGAAGACTCGACTACCTTGGGGGGGATCATGAAGCGAAATATGGGGTAGAAAATCGCCCCCAGGGTGGCAACGGTCCCACTACCCAGAAGGATGTTCAGAAAACCACGACGCGGCGTTGGTGTCTCAGGGGTTTTCATGGGTCTCTCTGAATTCCAAAAAAAACACTAAGTGGAAAGGCCCTACACCTTTCATCATTGGAACGGACTATAACTCACCCTTTTGGCTCGAGTCCATCTGCAAATTGGCGTCCAACCAAACAGCCTCCGGGCGGTTTTGCGGATCAATATAAGCGGGGCCAAGGTTGCCGGAGACCACCCCCCCGGCGGAGCGATCGCCTGTATTCCGGCACGGAGCTTCCCGGACGAAGTTTGAATCGCCGGATTTGCCGCGCCACACTATGGGCGAGCAAAGCGGACCAGTGACCTCCATATATCTGCGACCCAGGCCTGACAAACAGCGCCCAAACCGCCTTCTGCGTATTCTCCTGCGCTCTTCCTCCATTTCGAAATTCTTCATCCCAATAATTTGATTTCTCGACATTTGCTCCAGCACTGTGGTAAATAACCCGGCTGGAGGCACGTCGAGTTCTGTTCAGATCGTATGTTGAGGACTACAACATTTGTTTTTGCTGAAATTTGCATCACTTTTATGATTCCCGCTTTCGCGGGAAAGAAAATTGCTTAGATTTTGTCTGGCATTTTTGTGTCAAAGTCCAAATAAACCGCTGCCAGGGCGGTATTTCGGAGGCATTTATGACAACTGGAGTACGAGCAGTAAAGATATCTTTCCTTCTCCTCCTCTTCCTTTCCATTGCGGCAGTGAGTATGGCGGCCATTGAAGGCGAAGAGGAATCTCCTGCATATACTGTGCTGGAAAAAGCTTATTGGTGGGTGCAGGGGATTATATCCACAGAACAAGCAGCGGGCAAGGAAGCGATCTGGGTTCATCCGGGCGTAAACGTTAAAATCAACGACGTCACGATACCCGCATCGGATCGCAAGCCGACAGTGACTTTCCGCGTTACCGACAATGGCGGGCAGGGCCTGGATCGTGAGGGCAAACTGACGCCTTCCGCGATCACGTTCCGCTTTGTGCTGGCTTATATTCCGAAAGGTGCGGTGCAGTACATCGATTACACGACGCGCACCGCGACTGCTCCCGACGGGAAACCGGTCATTCAGGCGAGTACGGACTCCACGGGAGTGTGGACCAGCCTGGGGGACGGCAACTACACCTACAAGTTCAATACAGTCCTTCCGTCGGATTACGATGCGACCACGACCCATACGCTTTGCGTCCAGGCTTCCCGCAACATGACGGAATTCGGCCTGAGCACCTACGTGGATAATGAGCTGAAATCGTGGATTCCCTCTACCGGAGCGGCTCCAACGCTCATCCGCGATGTGGTTCCGACGACTTCCTGCAACCAGTGCCATGATCCGATTTCGGCTCATGGCGGCGGGCGCCTCGAAATGGGATACTGCATCCTGTGCCATACGCCGCAGACGAAAGACGCCCCGACGGGCAACACGGCTGACATGAAGGTCATGGTCCACAAGATTCATTACGGACCCAATTTGCCCAGCGTAAAAGCGGGGAAGCCGTATTACTTCGGCAGCAACCCGACCACGGGAGCGAATTTCTCGTACACCACTTACCCGCAGGACATCAAGAATTGCGGCACTTGCCACAAAGATGCGAAGCAGGTGAACAACTGGCTGTTGAACCCGACGCGCGACACCTGCGGCTCTTGCCACGACGACCTTGACTGGACGACGGGTGCGAACCACAAGGGCGGCCCCGCGACGGACGACAGCAAATGCGCCACGTGCCATCAGCCCGAGAGCGGGACGGAATTTGACGCTTCGATCAAGGGCGCGCACACCGTGCTTTACAAATCGAGCAAGCTGGTCTATCCCAAGGTCGAGATCATCGGCGTAAGCAGCACGGCACCGGGCTCGAAGCCGGTCGTTACCTTCAAGATCACCGATTCCAAGGGGAACACGATCGACCACACCAAGCTGGTCGGCACCGGTGGACGCATTGCCGTCACCATCGGCGGGCCTACTACCGACTACCGCTGGTACATGCAGGAAGCAGCAAATACGGCGCCGTTGGTCAATGGGCTGCCCACCTACACATTTACGGGTATCATCCCGACAACTGCCAAGGGCACTTATGCTGCCGCGGTGGAAGGACGCATCGTAACCCCGGTCAATCCGGGTCCTAATGGTTCGACCACGACCACCTACCAGGAATCCTGGCCGACCCCGGTGAAGTTCTTCACCGTGACCGACAAGACCGTGGTGGCACGACGCACCGTCGTCGACCTGGCGAAATGCAACAAGTGCCACGAGAAGCTGCAGTTGCACGGCAGCAACCGCAACACGATCGAATCGTGCGTAATGTGCCACAATCCGGCGACCACCGACATCGCCCAGAGGACCTCAGGTGTCAACACGCCGGCCGAATCGGTCGATATGAAGTTAATGATCCACAAGATTCATACCGGCGAGGAACTGGCGTACGACTATACGGTTTACGGCTTTGGCAAGAACCCGATCAATTTCAACGAGGTTCTTTACCCCGGCGACCGGCGCAACTGCGCGGCCTGCCACGTCGGCACCAGCTACGTCGTTCCCCTGCCGTCGGTCGTAACGCCGACCACGACGCCGAGGGGCTTCTGGACTCCGACGCTTCCCACTGCGGCCGCTTGCCTGGGCTGCCATGACTCACTCGAGGCGGCTGCCCACGCGTATGTCAACACCACCCCCGTAGGGGAGGCGTGTTCGGTTTGCCACAAGGAATCTGCAGATGCAGGAGTAAGCAAAGCCCACTCTCGGTAAGAGGACATTATGACACTTTTGCGGGTAGTCAAAATGCTCCTCCTGCCTTGCGCAGCAATCATTCTGGCGGGAATTCTGGCCGGGGGCCCTCACGGGCTCCAGGCTCAGAATTCCCCCCAGAAGCCTGCCGCAGCAGCCAAGCCCGGGAGCATTAACAATGAAGATTGCGCCGCGTGCCACGACGATGTCGTCAAGGCCTTCGACAAAAATCCGCATGCGATTCTCGAGAAGAGCCCGAAATACGGGCTCAAGAATTCATGCGAATCCTGTCACGGCCCCGGCGAAGATCACGCCTCCAACAGCGGTGAGAAAAGCAAGATTATCGGCTTCAAAGGCACGGCGAAAAAGGAATACAACAAGCAGTGCCTGGCCTGCCACAGCAAAGATCACGAGGTTCCCGGCTTCGGCGGCAGCATGCATTCCAAGAGTGCTCTGAACTGCGTTGACTGCCACGGGATTCATAAATCTGTTCATTCCACCCGGTTGCTCAAGTCGAAGCCTACCGATCTCTGTTTGAGTTGCCATATCAGTCAGCGCACCGATTTCTCCAAGCCTTTCCATCACAGGGTGAAGGAGACCTCGATGAGCTGCATTGACTGCCACCAGCCCCACAGCGGCATCGACCGGCGTCAAACCAGAACGAAATTCCCCGGCGAATCGGCATGCGCTCGCTGCCATTTCGAAAAGGAAGGGCCGTTCGTGTTTGAGCATGCCAGCATGAGAATCAGGGACTGCATGGCCTGCCACGAGCCGCACGGATCGAACAATGCCAAGATGCTGGTGCGCACCACGGTGCGTTCGCTGTGCCTCGAGTGCCATTCGTATTCCAGGAACGGTCTGAGTTCGCAGCCGCCGTCGTTCCACGACGTCCGCCTGCCTCGGTACCAGAACTGTACCACCTGTCATACGAAGATCCACGGATCCAATTCCAGTCCGTTATTCCTAAGATAGGTCAGAGGCAGGAGCTAATGTCATGATAATAAATCGCTGTATTCATAATTCCGCCCGCATATGGACGGCGCTTCCCGGTCTGGCAATGCTTGCGCTGATCCTGGCAGCGGGTCTGACGCCCCCGCTGGCCGCGCAAGAGGCAAAAAAGGACGATGCCAAACCTGCCGCAGCCGCCCCGTCCGCCGAAGGCTTCAAGGTAGGTGTCTATGATGGACACGCCGAGTTCGAAGTCGGATACCGGGCGCTGGACAGGATGTCCGGGAGAGAAGACGTCTACCGCAGCATGGTCAACCTGCGCGAGGGCGCCCAGTTGTTCCGGTCCAACATTTCGCTGCGCTCGCCTTACGGCACCGGCAAGCTGTTTGACCATTTTGACCTGTCCATGGACAACTGGGGCTTCGATCCCTACAACAACATGCGGCTTAATTTCGGTAAGTCCGACAAATATGAAGTTCGGGCTGAATACCGGAAAATGAACTATTACAATTATCTGCCCACCTGGGCTAATCCTTTGTTGGCAAAAGGAAATACCCTCAGTCAGCATGGGCTCGATGTCAACTATCACACCACGGACATCCAGTTCAAGCTGTTCCCGAGCAGCCGGTTCCGCCCCTTTGTCGCATTCTCGCACCAGATCAGCGATGGCCCGGGGTTTACCACGACATCCACGGTCGGGAATGAGTTCATGCTCAACTCCCGCTGGCACTATAAGGCCGACGATATCCGCGGCGGCGTCGAAATGGTCTTCCCTCGGATGGCCATGACCATCGAGCAGGGCTACCGTTTCATCAAGAACGATTCCGAGGCGACCGATGCCCTGAATTCTTCTCAGGGGAACTGGACGCCTCCGTATCTCGGGCAGACCATCACCCAAACATCGTTGGATCGTTCCTATCACGACCGGACGACCCTTCCGGTCACCCGGCTCGCGGCGAAATTTTCCCCGATCGATTCGCTGCGGATAACCGGGCGATACATTTATTCCATGTCCGACCTGGATTCCTCCATGAGTGAAATCCGGACCGGCAACTTCATCACCCTGCAGGAGCGTTTGTTCTATCAGTCGGCGGCCGATTCGATCACCGCCAATGCCAAACGGCCGAATCACAATGCGGCATTCACCGCGGAGTATTCCCCGTTCTCGCGGCTCACGATCATCGACCAGTTCGATTCCCGGAACAATCACGTCTCCGGGTCGGCGCTGCTTTCATCGACCTATTTCAACGTGAAGCCGCTGAGCGGCGAGCCGCAAAAGCAGTATGACGCCAAGTTCAGCGACCTTCTCGCTTCCTACCTGGCTTTCGATCAGACACGGAACCAGGCCGAGGCCCAGTTTGACCTCGGATATAGTTTCATGCTTCGCGGCGGCTATCGTTACACCTCAACCGAAGCCCACCTCGAGAGCACAGAGAACAATTCGACCGACTCCGATAGCGCCAAAGTCACGCAGCACACCGGGATTTTCGGGATGGCTTTTCGTCCGAACCGTCGGATCCATTTAGGCGCCGACTATGAGGTGAACTCAACCACGGGCCTTCTCACCCGGACCGACCTGGTCGACTACAGCCAAATCAAGTTCCATTGGGAAATTGAACCGATGAAAAGCCTGAGCGTCAGCGGCCATGTCGGATTGATCACCAATGGCAACCGGTTGCCCGACATCGATCTAAAAGCGCATAACCGCAGCTACAGCGTCGCCGTGAATTACGAGCTGAACGAGCGCTTCAGCCTGAATGCGGACTACACCTATTCGGATATCTTTTCCGATATGTCGATCATCCTCCCGCAGTTCCTGGACCCCGCCCGTTCCGTCTTTGACGAGCGTGGTTCCAGCACGGGCGGTGGCGTTTTGATCGATTTTTACAAGGGATTGAAGGGAGAAGGCGGCCTGCGCGCGATCACCAACGCCGGCGATTTCTCTTTCCATTACTGGCAGCCTTATGCCGGCCTGACCGTTCCCCTGAGCAACGGTTTTGCGCTGAAAACCTATTTTCATGAATATAACTATCACGAAAAAGGCTCGGATCTCATGAGCCATCGGACCCGCATGTTCACGGTTTCGCTGGCATACGCTCGCTGATCAGAGAGGATGAACCCATTCTTCAGGGCGCTCGGGCAACTGAGCGCCCTTTTTATTTTCCGTCGATTTTCACACTTCCCATTCCAGGCAGACGACTTCATAGGGAGAAAGCGACAAATCCATCGGTGAGGAGCCGCTGTGGATCTCTTCTCCCGGTTGCCGGAGGAAGGACTCCGGCTCAGCCATGGCCTTCTGCAGCCCGGATTCATGGAGACGCTTGAGACGGATTTTCCCGGGCAAATCGTGGATCCGCACCGCCCTTTCAGCGTTTCTCAGATTGAATACCAGCAAATGCCGGCGACACCCGGCACGGATTCCGAGGCAGTCGACCGATTCTGGGCAGGTCGATCGGAAAGGCATCGTGAGACCGCCTGAAAAGGCGCCCAACCAGGCCAGAACAAAGTAGACCGGATAAACTGTTCCCGGAGGTGATAGAAACCGGTCCGGGAGCAAGGACCCCCTCGCCGTGTCCATCACCCCGAGCCACCCCGTGGTCTCATAGAAGGTAAGGCTTCCAGCTCCGCCTTCAGTCAGGCTCCGGATGCTCCCGGCAGTCCATGCTGCTGCAAAAAGCGACGACTGGCGCGGATCGACTTGAATGGGGAGCCGACCTTCCCCGGGAGCTTCCTGAACAGCCAGGTTGGGATTGAATCGGGGTCTAAGGGTGATCGGAGTGACCGCAATCGGAACGCCGCCGCTGAAGCTGCAGGCGGTTTCAAGCATATCCTGCTGCCCGTCGAACGTTTGCACCAGGGAATCATTATCAAAAGCATGAACCTGGGGATTGAGCGAGAAACAGACCCATTCTGCCACCCCGGTTTCAGGGCGACTTCGATTGAGATCCGCGAAATAATTAAAAGCCCCTCCCCCAATCGGTATCCCTGGATCGTAGGCTGACAGTATGCGGCGGGCCAGGGAAAGGATAGCTCCAGAAGTTGTTTTCTTTCCGACGCGGAAAACCAGCCACCGGCAGATCGGCGGGCGGACTTCCTGAACAAACTCCGCAAGCCGGCCCAATTCCACCTCAGCCTTCCCGGAGAGACTCACGGCTGCTTCCAAGGAAACCTCGAGGCGCCGCGCCTCACGGCAGGCGCGGACCAGGTTCTCCCGCCAATCCGGCTCGGCCAGAACCAGGTCAACGCGGAGATGCGAGAGTTTCAGAGACTTTAGACGAGCTATTTCCGTTTCCCCGGGCGGCTGCCTGTGGCTCGCAATACCCAGGCCGATGTGCGGGATAGGAACAGATTTATCCCCGATGAGACGGATTGCAGGCAGTTTTCCCGCCGCATCCCCGTATATGAAATCTCCCCGATACAGCACCGTCACGGATTGGCGCAGGCTTTCGCCCTCGAGCATCGCGCGCGGGAGAGGCGGACTCAAAGGTGGACAGTAGGTCTTGAACGACCCGTCACTCCAGTTGCGCTGGTCCTCGGTTTCGAACACCTCTCCTTCAAAACGGACCTCCACACTCCCTCCCCCCGGGATATCGTGACGGATCGCCCGGACGTCCTGGAAGGGTTGGTGAGGGGATATCAGCTCCGGAAAACGCGCTTCTTCCAATGAACCATCCACATGCTCGATACGGCAACTTCGCCCTCTCCAGGTGCGCGAAGAATGGAGCAGACAAATTCCCGCCCGGTTGAGCCGAAAGGCGCACCCGGCCCGGCCCGTCACGGTGAAATCAATTCTCCCGTCCGATCGGCCCTCGAGCTTTACGTGGCGCCGGAACTCAATTTCCTCCATCCGGTCTTCTGCGTCATACTCGATCAAAAATGAATCCGGGCCCCGATTCACCCGGAATTCACCCATGCGGGCCGGAACTGTGCGCCAGTAGGGATCCCGAATGGCAAAATAGATTCTTTGCAGGACCTCCGTCGAACCCAATTTGACGGAGCGCAGATCGCCGTTGTCAAATCGGAGCTCGAACGGCCCGGCTCGCAGCTGCATTTTGCCTGGTCGGTTATCCACCATACGTCATCGTTCCTTTTGTCGCGCAATGAACCACTCGTTCACTCAACCGGTTCCCTCAAGTCTACCCCATGCCAGGGATAAATCCACCTCCCGAAAACCTCGGCTTCACTCCCCGGAATATGATTTAATGAGGTCTCATCGTAGGGAGTCAATTCACGCATGACGATTAAGGCTGAAGTATCGATTGGGGAATTCCTCGACAAAATGACCATTCTGGAAATCAAATGTGCCCGCATCCGGGATGAAGCTAAACTGGCAAATGTCCGCAAGGAACTCGACGTGCTGAGGGCGACATGGAGCGGTTCTCCCTACGCGGTAGCGGACACCCAAAAAGATTATGCCGAGCTGAAGGCGGTCAATGAGGAACTCTGGCTGATCGAGGACCGGATTCGACAAAAAGAATCATCCGGTAGCTTTGACGAGGAGTTCATTGACCTGGCGCGCTCCGTCTATCACTGCAACGACAAACGTTCGGCCATCAAAAAAAGAATTAATCTGCAGCTTGAGTCCGGCCTTGTGGAAGAAAAGTTCTATCCCGGATATTCTCCCCGGGAGCCCTAAAACACCAGCGCCCTTCTCCTGGGAAGAAGAAGGGCGCCGCTCGGGTGTAGGTGGGTATTAGGGTGGAAAGGAGGTTTCTATGTCGGAACGATTCTCCTTTTCTGCTATTTTCTACTCTATCCACCTCTAATTAGGCAATTAGTGGACCAAGAACTCTGCATTTGCGTTTTCAGCCTTATAAAAACTTGAAATTAAATAAGTAACGATTTCAGGCGCTCGCGCTGTATTCGAAAACGAGGCCTTTTTTTGCGGGTATAATCACCCATTTATAGAGTTTTTTGACCCATTGTGCTCCTTTGGTAGCCATAGGCATGGCCTGGTCAAGCCCCATGAACAGCGCCGGGAATCCGGTTGGGGCAACCCGTCAAACTCAGGGTCCGGATCGAGGACGGTTCCGTGCATTCGGGAATCGCATCCTCGGGTAGACCCAGGTTCATCCTGCCGGTTGAAAAACTCCATTTGGGGTTGGGGCCGTGGTCTGCGGCAACCACTTGAGAAAGGATTCGCCCGATTCAGCATCTCCAAAAAATCAGCGCCCTTTCTCTGGGATTTGAGAAAGGGCGCCGCTCGGGTGTAGGTGGGTATTAGGGTGGAAAGGAGGATATGTTGGAACGATTCTCCTTTACTCTAACTGCATCTTACTGAAGCAACTGTTATGCCAAAAAAGCAATTAAAAATCAGAAAAGCCCTTTTACATTTGTTCACAGACGTTTATGGGGTTAACAGCCGGCTGTCGATAGGAATTGCGGCCATAATAGTGGGTGAATAGCTCCAGATAAAGTGAGCTTTAGCCCATTCGACCACCTTCAGGCTACAGAGGTGGTTGGGCGTATTCGCTCAGTGGGTGATATACCCCTGGATTGCAGCGGACGGATATGATAGTTCTATGACCAAAGGGTGGCAGTTCAATTTATGTCGATAAACAGAATGAAAACCGAGGACATGCCTCAAATTGAAGTTGAGGCTGAACAATTTGACCGCTGTCTGCGGAATATTGCCGCCATGGGTTGCGAACTCGAGCAGAGTTCGCTTGATGCCATCCTAACGATGGACCCCCAGGGAACCATCACTTCCTGCAGCCAGGGCGGGACGGAACTCCTTGGTTTGATGCCCGGGGAAGCCATAGGCAAGAGAATCAGCCGATACTGTGCAGGCGGAGATGCCGAAGCCCGCACAATTCTGCAGCGCTTAATAAAAGAAGGGCGTCTGCGCAACTATTTCACAGATGTGGTCACACCGGCGGGCAAGCGAATTCCCATTGCGCTAGCGGTCTCCGCCATAAAGGACCAGGCAGGTTCGATTGCAGGCATTATCGCGGTTGCGCACAATCTCACCGAGCTCCGGCGCCTGGAGGATGAGCTGGCGTCAAAAAACCGGTTCATGGCCAATATCCTGCAGGATTCGGCCGACGCCATAATCACGCTCGATCCCGATGACTACATTACATCCTGGAATCGAGGTGCAGAGGCGATCTTCGGATACATCGCTGCGGAAACGGTCGGGAAACACCTGAACCTGCTCATTCCTCTCGAGCTGCGCGATCCGCGTGAGCGAGCCCGTATGAAAGATCGGCTCCAGACTCACGGAGCCGTCCGCAGCTACCAGACGGAGCGTCTGACCAAGGAAGGAAGGCGCATCCAGGTCATTTTTACACGCACGGCGATTCGGGATGATTCCGGGCGGCTCATCGGCAGTTCCGCGGTGCTCAAGGATGTCACTACATTCAGGAACCTGGAAAAACAGCTGGCCGATGCCGAGCATTTGGCCATCCTGGGGGAGTTGTCCGCAGGCCTGGCGCACGAAATCAAGAATCCGCTTGCAGGGATCAAGGGGGCCATCGATATCATCCGCGATTCTATGCCCGCTTCCGATCCGCACCGGGAAGTTCTCGGGGACGTGTTGCATGAGGTTAACCGGATCGACAAAATCGTCCGTGATCTCCTGACCTATGCGAAACCCAAACCAGCCTCGCATTCGGATATCTGCCTCCCCGAAATGGTGCACCGGATTGCATCCATGGCACGGCAATCTTCAAAAGTCGAATCCCACTCGATCCGGATTGAACAATCGAATACAATACCCTCCTTTACGGGTGACGAGACCCAACTGGAACAAGTGCTGTTGAATCTGCTGCTCAACGCCCAGAATGCCCTGAAGGCGGGCGGCGTGATCGTAATTCGACTGCACTATGACGCCGAAAACGCGGTCATCCGTCTCGAAGTGGAGGACAACGGAGTGGGAATGACGGACGAGATTCGAAAGAAGATCTTCCAGCCATTTTTTACTACGCGCGTGGACGGCACCGGATTGGGCCTGGCAACCTGCCTTAAAAACGTGCAATATCACGGCGGTTCCATCGATGTGCAAAGTGAGGCGGGCCGGGGCACCAAATTCATGGTGAGCATACCAATGCTCTCCCGCATCTGATCGGGTATCGAATGCCGAAAGAGACCATTCTTGTAGTGGATGATGAGCGATTGGTGCGCTGGTCGCTGCAGCAAAAGCTCGAACAATGGGGCTATCATGTGAGCCTGGCCGAAGACGGTGCCACGGCCCTCGGCCGCATTCAACTGGACAATCCCGATCTCATAACCCTCGACGTCAAGCTCCCCGACATGACCGGGATCCAAGTGTTATCCGAACTCCGCACCCGCAATCTCCAGGTCCCGGTGATTGTGATTACCGCTTTTGGCATTGTCGACGATGCGGTCCGGAGCCTCAAGCTCGGGGCTTACGATTTCATTGAAAAGCCGATCAATTTCGAGAAGCTGGAGAATTCGATCCGCAACGCGCTCGAGGCGAGGCGCTTGCGGACTGAAATTGCCCGAACCCATGAAATCCAACGCAGTGAATTCAGCGTTGACCGCATCATCGGCATTTCGGATCACATTCGGGATGTGCGCGAGTTGATCAAGAAGGTGGCCGGCAGCGAAGCCTCGACCATTCTCATCCAGGGGGAAAGCGGGACTGGCAAGGACCTGGTGGCGCACGCGATTCATTTCGAGTCGAACCGCCGCGACCGGCCTTTCTTCGCCATCAACTGCGCTGCCATACCCGAAAACCTGATGGAATCGGAACTGTTCGGCCATGAAAAAGGGGCTTTCACCGATGCCCGTTCGCAGAAGAAGGGTATGTTCGAGATGGCCGACGGGGGGACTTTGTTCCTGGACGAGGTCAGTGAGATGACCCTCGGGATGCAGGCCAAGCTCCTCCGCGTTCTCGAAGGGCAATCGTTCCGCCGGGTGGGGGGTGTAAAAAATATCACCGTGGATGTACGCGTAATCGTCGCCTCCAACCGTAATCTGGAGGATGCGGTCCGCACCTCGAGGTTCCGTCAGGACCTTTACTTCCGCCTCGCCATCATTCCCCTGGCGCTTCAGCCGCTCAGGGACCACAAGGAAGATATTCCATCACTGCTCGAACATTTCATTCAGCATTACAACCAGAAATTCCGCAAAAACATCCATGGTCTAACCAAGGAAGCGGAAGAACTGATGAGGAATTACGACTGGCCGGGGAATATTCGCGAGCTCAAAAACGCCATTGAACGGGTGATGATATTGGCGGACGGAAACCGCGTTGCGGCAAAATATCTCCCGATCCGAATCTCCGAGGGCGGCATGATGCCCGTCCCTATGAACAGCGGGGAAAACTCGGGGAGCCTTCACCTGCCACCCGGCGGAATGTCGCTCTATGACGTCGAACGCGACCTGATCAAGCAGGCCTTGGACCAGGCGAGGGGCAACAAGACAACAGCCGCCAGACTGCTGCGCATCACTCGCGACACGCTTCGATATAAAGTGAAGAAGTACAACCTCTGACCCGCAATTTTGTTTCCGTAAGGATCCGAAAAGATCCACAGGCTCGGAGAAGAGCGGAAGCCGGCGGGCCCAACAATTGCGAGAGCAGCCAGCGATAGAGTCATGAATAGATCCTCCTCACTCCTGAAAATCGCCGCTTTGGCTTCAGCCTTCATTCCGTTGCTTTTCCTGCTCCGGGTTGAAGCCCAAAAAGACATTTCCCGTCAGCTGCAAACCACGACATCCGCAGGGGCCGCAAGCGACGAGGTTTTGACCTTGAACAACCTGGGGATATCCGAAATGGAGCAGTTCCGCTTCGCCCGGGCGGCCGAATATTTTGAAAAAGCCGGAAGCCTTTCTCCGGAATTTCTCCCCGCAAAAGTAAACCGGGGAATCGCCCTTTATTATGACCGCAAAAACTCGGACGCCGAAAAGCTGTTGCGCGAAGTGATCGCCCGGGATCCCAGGCAAAGCGAGGCTCTTTTTGTCCTTGGCCTGATGATGCGCTCATCGGGGAACGACGCCGAGGCTTTGAAAATGATGAAAGCAGTGCTCGCGGTTGATCCCGGAGATACCGCTGCGCTCTATTTTGCTGGCTCGCTTGAATCCGCGCTTCACCTTTGGGACGATGCGATCGCCCATTTTCGCAAGGGTCTTGTGCGGGACCCGGTAAACGTTTCCCTGATGTACGCCTTGGCGAAAACCCTGGTTCAGAAAGGCGATGCGGAAGAAGCGGAAAAAGCAATGGCCCAGTTCCAGGAGTGGAAGAGCCGGGGAACGGGATCGAGCTTCGGCAACCAGTACGGCGAACAGGGCCAATACGCCCAGGCTCTCCGGGTGTCGGGCTGGGACGAACTTCCGGATAAGGGCGGACTCCTCCCGGCACCCCGCTTCAAGGATGTCGCGGAAGCTGCCGGCATCAAGTTTGTTCAGGCGGGACAGCAGGATGCCGATATATTTTCGGAAACCGGCGGCAAGAGCATCATTCCCGTTGAGGCATTCGGCTCCGGAGCAGCTTTCCTGGATTTCGACGGCGATGGATGGCCGGACCTGGTCCTCATCCGCCACTCAGTAAAAGGCGACCTGAAACCCGCCCTTTTCCGGAATAGCCACAACGGCACATTTTCACTGGTGCCGGATTCAGGCCTGCAAAACCCGAAACGGGGAGCCGGGGTCGCAGTCGGAGACTACGATAGCGACGGAAAGCCTGATTTGTTCATCTGTGGGGCGGGCGGAAGCGCCCTCTACCACAATGACGGCGGCAGCTTCAAAGAATCAACCTCGCTGCTGGGGGCGAAGCTGGCGGGGATAGACGCCCTGAGCGCCGCATTTGTCGATCTCGATCACGACGGCGACCTCGATTTGACCGTAACCACGGCCGGCCAAGGGGTCCTTGTCTACCGGAATAACGGAGATGGAACATTTACCGAGATCGCGGACAAGGCCGGCATCGGAGGGACGGGAATCATCGCTTCCGCCGCGATTCTCGATTACAACGATTCTCGCGATACAGATCTCCTCTTCACGGGATCACCGCTGAGGCTGTTCTCAAACAGGCGCGACGGGACCTTCCTGGACGCGAGCACCAGCGCCGGGCTTGGCCGTCCTGCCGGAATATTCGGCCTCGCAGCTGGAGATTTCGACGGGGACGGGAAGGTCGATCTGTGCCTTCCCAACGGAGGTTCCGGAGGTCCGGCTTTCTTATATTGGAACCGTGGCGGCACCTATGAATCGCGGGAACTGGCGCTGCCCGCGCTTTCCCAATTTCATAGTGCTCGTGCCCTCGACTGGGACAATGACGGCGATCTCGACATCCTGTTCGTAGGCAATGGCCTTCGCCTGTTCGAGAATAAAGGCCGACGCGCTTTTGCGGACATTTCATCAGCCGCGGGCCTGGTTGGATTGGACGCCAAAAACGCGCGCGTTGCTGCGTTGGCGGATTTCGACCGGGATGGAGATATCGATATCCTCGTAACCCGGTGCGGCTATCCGCTGTTGCTGCTTCGCAACGACGGCGGAAACCGGAATCATGCCTTCCGGTTGAGCCTGGAAGGAAAATCAGATAATCGGTCAGGTCTTGGCGCAAAAATCGAGTGGGCGGCCGGCGGGCTGTGGGGCCATCGGGAGCTGGACGGCAATCTTGGCTTCATGACCCAAAGCTCCGCCGACACTCTGCTGGGAATGGGAAAAAAGACGTCGCTCGATTTTGTGCGGGTGCTCTGGCCGACGGGAGTATTGCAATCGGAGATTCCGGCCAAAGGAACGCTGGAATTGAACCTTGCAGAGCTCGACCGCAAGGGCACCTCCTGTCCCATACTCTACGCATGGAATGGCCGCAAATTTGATTTTGTTTCCGATTTCCTCGGCGGATGTGCCTTGGGCTACCTCGAGGAACCGGGGCGATATGGCGTTCCGGACACCGATGAATACGTCAAGATCCGGCACGATCAGCTGGTGCCGCGTGATGGAAAACTATCCATCCGCATGACCAACCAGCTGGAAGAAGTCATTATTTTCGATATGGTCCGGCTCCTCGCCGTCGATCATCCGGAAAGCGTGGAGATCTATCCCAACGAGAGGCTTTTTTCTTCTCCTCCTTATCCTGAATTCAGGATTCATACAGCCTCGAATGCGCTGCCCTTGCGATCGGCATGGGACGGGAAAGGGAAGGACTGGTCGGACGCCCTACGATCCTCAGATAGGAAATACGTCCAGGGATTCGACCTGCTTCCCTACAAAGGTTATGCCAAAGAGCACTCACTCGAACTTGACCTGGGCGATTTGCGCAGCGCGGAACGAACGCTGCTGCTGCTGGACGGTTGGATCGACTACGCGACCTCGAGCAGCAATTTTGCGGCTTCCCAGGCCGGCGTCAAGCTGCTCCCTCCCAGGCTCGAAGCCTGGCAGGACGGTGCCTGGCATACCATTTTGAGCGAGATGGGATTCCCCGCCGGGCTGCCCAAGATCATACCGCTGGATTTGACCGGCAAAATCCCCCGTGCGGAGCATTCCCGAGTGAGAATCGTGACAAATATGCGCATTTACTGGGACCGGGCGTGGATCGTGACCTCGCCTGAAGACCGGAAATTGAAGGTCACCACCCTGCAGCTGGGGAATGCCAAAACATCCTGGCTCGGCTATCCCAAAGAGGCCAGTCCCGACGGGATGGCGCCATTCGGCTACGATTTTGCCAGGCTTGAAGCAACCGCCCCATGGAAAACCCACCTGGGAGAATATACTCCGCTGGGGGATGTCAGGAGATTGCTGGAGACGGTTGACGATCAATACGTCATCCTGGCGCACGGCGAGATGATTTCAGCCGAATTCCATGCCGGGGATCTACCCACCTTGCCAAAAGGATGGAAGAGGGATTGGCTCCTTCACGTGGATGGATTTGGCAAAGATATGGACATCCATTCGATGCATCCGGATAGGCTGGAACCTCTCCCCAGACACAAGGACTTGCCATACCGGTCGGGATATTGGCGGTTGCCTGACGAAACCGGCTGGAATGAATTCCGTCAGCGGTACCTGAAGCGAATTCCCTGATGACGGAATTTATCGTTTGCCATTGGTCCTTGGTCATTTGACGACTTGAAACTGGCGGACTTCAATGACCAATGACCAATGAAAAAATTGGGATACCTCACCGTATTTATGATTCCATGCACTAAGGCAGGGGCTGCCGGTAGCGTCCTGATTTGAGGTTTCGATGCACTTTCCAAACCTCGCCCAGGACCTCGAAATAGGAATTGAGCCGGACCTTGCTGTCCGGCGAATTAACCCATCGGATCGGCACTTCCCGTACCTTGAACCCGAGTTCCCGGGCAATGGCGATCAGCTCGAAGTCGTAGCCCCAACGATCAATCGTGAGACGGGGGAAAAGTTCCTCAGCACTCCTCCGCGTGAAAATTTTGAACCCGGCCTGAGTGTCCAGGATACCCGGAGCAGCCATCATTCGGATCAACAGGTTTCCCGTGCGGCCTGCAAGTTCCTTGTACAAGGGCTGGTGAACCGCGACCTCGGCGCCCGCAATTTTGCGTGACCCGATGACCACAGCAAAGCCTCTTTCGAGTTCCGGCCAGAATCTTTCCACCTGGTCGATCGATGTTGAGTTATCGGCGTCGGTCAAAAGACGGTATTCCCCGGTTGCGTGCGACATTCCCAGCTTAAGCGCCGCCCCCTTGCCATGGTTGGCCCCATCAGCGTGGCGGCACAGGCGAACGGGCACCGGGCCGGCTGGAACCTGGCGGACGACGTCGGCCGTTCGATCCTTGGAGCCGTCGTCCACCACCACGACTTCCGACGAATAACTCTGCCTGCCGAGGTAGTGGAGGATTTCCTGAAGTGTCGCGGGCAAGCGCGACTCTTCGTTGAAAGCCGGGATGACTACGGATAAATAAAAAGCCGGGTCCCTCGTCATAGCGGCATAATATCTTCGCAATAGGGGATTGTCATCGGCCCCTCCGGCAGCACTGCAACGGGGCCGGCTTGCTTTAGCGAAGACAGCTCGTCCCTGAGTCGCGACGAAATGTCCGCAACGGGCTCCAGGTGAGCACGCCGGACAGCGGACGCCGGAATCTCACTATACAGCCCAATCCGGGCTTTCTGGAGGATGATGGCGAGCAGCTGAGCCTCCCATTGATCATAAAGGGAAAAACCGGGCGCCAGGATGGTATCCAGGAGCGCGGCCGGTGAATCATGATCAAACAGGAGTTTGCGGAAATTGCCATGCTCCGGGAATCCGTCGTTGCATCGGGATGCGGCAAGAATGAAGCCCCCCGGGTCCACAATCTGCGCCGCGGCCGACATCCCTTTTACCGTCTGGTAGAGATTCTGATCGAGCGGATATCCGCTGTTGGTGGTGACCACGATCGGAAAACGCCTTGAACAGGCAATCATGGCGGTTTTGCGGGCAAATTCACAGCCGAGGCGATGGGCTTCCATCACTTCGCCGCAAAAGAATCGGGTGATTTCGCGACGCCGATTCAGGGTTACATTGATGCAAAAATCCACCGGCAGCAGCGAGCCGTTCGAACGGATCTGCTCTTGGGTCGGGTTATCCTTCAACCGTCCCCAAGTGCTGCGCGGATCGCCGATCACCGAAGCGCGATGATAGTGCATGATGGAATCGATATCGGCGAGAGCGGGAAAAACGCCCTTGTATCCGCCCGAGAAGCCGGCCATGAAATGCGGTTCGATGAATCCCAGGACAATTCGACTGGCCGCCTCCACGTACTCCCGGTTCATGAACAAGGTGCGCCCGTCCGCAGACTTCCCCGCGGCAATCATTGCAGACGGATCGTGTGCAGAGTGATTCACCACACGATAACGCGAGCAGATATCCCGGCCCAGCATTCCCTCCAATTCATCAGGAGTATTGGGTCTATGAGATCCGGTCCCGATGATGATCGTAAAATCGCGGGCCGGAATTTGCTGCAATTCCTCGAACAACCAAGGCAGGAGGCGTGCACTCGGCAGAGGCCGGGTATTATCCGGCAGGACGATCGCGATTCCCCTTCCCGGACGGATTTTTTCAGCGAACGGCAGCGAATGGATGGGAGACCTTAAGGCGGCCTGGAAAGCGCTCTTCTCATCTTCGAGGCCAGGTACAAATTCCGGTGCGAGCACCGTGACATCGGACGCAGGAATTTCGATTTCCAATCCTTCAATGCCGTACTGGAGATGGACTTTCATGGCCGGAAGATTCATACCTCAAGGGTGAATGGGTTGAAGTTGGTGCCGCGATCGTAGAAGTCCTCGTGCTCTGCGCGTTTGAGAAAACTCACGACTTTGTAGGTAACCGGGGTTGCCAGAGCCTCCCAGGCTACTTTGATCACGTAATTCGCCATCATGACCTTCAACAGCAGGCTTATCGGCCAGTACCCGAAAAATGCCACAGGATAGAAAATCAGTGTGTCAACCGCTTCACCTGCGATCGTGGAGCCAATGGTCCTGGTCCAGAGATAACGGCCGTCAGTCATGATCTTCATTTTCGCCAGGACGAAAGAGTTCGCGAATTCCCCGGCCCAGAAAGCGCAAAGGGAACCCACCACTATCCTGGGTGTCTGGCCGAAAATCGTGTCGTACGCCGCCTGGTGGGGCCAGTCGGGGGCGGGGGGCAGGACACGTATCCCCCAGGACATAAATGCGGCGAAGCCAAGGCCGGCGAAGCCGGACCAGATTACACGCCGGGATCTGGCGTAGCCATACACTTCCGTCAGAATGTCCCCGAACAGGTAGCTGATGGGAAAAAATAGAACCCCGGCGCCAAAAGAGATCCCGCCGAGGCTGCAGACCTTCGTGACCCCGATGATATCGGAGCAAAGAAGCACGGTTACGAATGCTCCGAGCATCAGGTCGTAATATTTGAACGTTCTCGGGTGGCCCTCCGCCCTGGTCTGTGTCAATCCCGACCTTCCCTTCCGAATCGGCCTGAAAATCAGCAATCTCCGGTGATTATCCCCCGAGCGGGATCTCATTCCAAATCGAATGCTTCGCGCTGCCAGGATTTGGATTCATCCCGGCCGCGGAATGCGACCTCCGCTGCAGCTGAGCTCCCGCTAGTTGCGTATGTCGACGACCACTCGCCACTCGCCTTTGTCCGGTTTTTTCCATACACGGACAAAATGGAGGGTCTTCGCCTCCCGGGAATCAGATGTTTTCACTACCGCCGATCCGTAAGCGTATCCAAACTCGCCGGAAGCCGAAACGCCGGCGTTTTCGGCTTTCATGGAGAGGGCGCCAGGCGTGTTCAAAAGCAGGTTCCGGATGGAAGCCCTGGTTACAGCGGGGATTTGCCCGTCTCGATAGAGACGGATTCCGTCATCTGCCTGTGCATCCAGCGCCACCCGCTCTCCTTTCGCGGCTGCCTCAGCGGCAAGCCTGGCTTCGGCATTCAATATTTCCTGTCTGGCCTGCCGGACACCCGCCTGATCGAGCAGACGGCCAGCAGGGGGAGGCGGCGTTGCGAATGTCTCAGCGGGGGAACCGGACAATGCCGGGCATGATATTCCGTAATCGAGAACGAATTTGAAGCTGCCGTCCTTTTGTTGCCTCCAGAGGGTGAAATAGTATCCGGTCCGTACTCCCTGGCTCCCCTTGAGTTCATAGGGGCCGCTCGTATAACCCAAATCCCCGGCGCGCGAGATATCTGCATATACGGGGCGCCACGTCAACTGCCCTGGCGCCGGCGGATGCTCCTCCATCCATTTTTTGCCGGGCACCGGTCCCGGGCGAAATAGAATTCCCTCCTCATCCAGGAAGGCCAGGAAGGAATCCCGGATCCCCTTCAATTCCGAAGTTCGGGCAAAATCGCGTTCCGTTTGAACCACCCTCTCCAGGGCCGATGTCTGGGCCAAAAGGGTCAGCATCAGAAAAAATGAAGTCATGGCTCCCCTCCCTGATGGTCTGCGGCGCAGCCTGTTACAAAATAGCAGAATTCACACGAAACTCCTGCTAATCTCTGGGGATTATGACTGCACATCGAAATTTTCCCGGACTGATGGTGGCTGTACTCCTGGCTTTTTCGGGATGTTCTGCACCCAAAAAGGAGCCATTCTACAAGATTGCCTTTGTGCCGGCACGTGGCGGACAGCATGGAATCTTTGTTATGAACTCGAATGGCGCCGGAGGCAAACTCCTCGATCCCGACCCGGCGGCTCAATTGACACCCTCCTCGTGGTCCCCGGACGGCAGCAGAATCGCATTCTTCTCCTACAAACCCGGCGACGCTGAGATGTCGAAGAAATACCGGATCCCGTCGCATTATGCCTTGTACGTGATGAAAGCCGGAGGGGGCGATTCCAAAAGGGTGATCAATATCCCTGCAAAAGATTTCAGCTGGTCTCCCGATAGCCGGAAGATGCTTTTCATTTCCTCCGCCGAAGACCCTGGATCTACGGACCCGGATGTCGCCTCCGGCAAAAAACCAGCCCTAAGCTCGGTTTATCTGCTGGATCCCGAGCGCGGCGACAGGCAGCAGCTGACAACCCTCGGGCACAACTGCTTCGCCGTCTGGGCGCCTGACAGCGCCAGAATTGCATTCAGTTCCGGAAATGAGATAGAAACCAACGTGTTTATATCCAGCCTGGACGGCAGAAGCGTACGCCGCCTGACCGATTCGCCGACCTTGAATATCCGACCCGCGTGGTCACCAGACGGCAAGCACATAGCCTATCTGGCCACGCCATCCCCATCGCCCGGCCAGCAGGATACAGGCGTATTTGTCATCGACCCCGATGGATCCAATCGCCGGCGAATCAGCGATATCATGTGCTATGAAGTCATCTGGTCGCCCGACAGCAGCCGGTTGCTGCTCCAGACGGCAACCGGCATTTACCTGGCCGGTCTCGACGGAAAGCCGGCGTCGCGGATCCCTGCCGGGTCGGATCGCCCGCTTGAAGCCGTGTTTTCCCCGGACGGGCTGAAAATCCTCTTTCGCTCCAACCATGAAGGGGTGTGGCATCTATACAGTACGCCACTTAAAGGCGGAGAGGCCTGGAGGATCACAGGCAGATTGAGCGCCTCCTATTATTCGATTTCGCCACTCCTGACCAGGTAAACCGGGCCGGAGCATCCGGCATTTCTGCGCCAGGATGCGGCAGCGCTACCACAATGCGCCAAAAACCAGGGCTCCTTTCATCACATCGGGGATAATTTTATGGATCGAATAAGGCAATCCGAGCTCCTGCAAACCTATCGTGACGGACTTCTGAATGACACGCTCCGGTTTTGGTTCCCCCGATGCCTGGACCGTGAATGCGGGGGGTACTTGACGTGCTTCGACAGGGACGGGAATCTCCTGCAATCGGATAAGGCGGTCTGGCTGCAGGGGCGGATAGCATGGCTTCTGTCCACGCTCTACGATACCGTGGAGAGGCGCGAAGAATGGCTCTCCTTCGCCCGGTTCGGGATCGAGTTCATCCAAAATCATTGCATCGACCGGGACGGGCGACTGTTTTTTTGGGTGACGCGTGAAGGGCTCCCCCTGCGAAAGCGGCGGTACCTCTTCTCCGAGAGCTTTGCCGTCATCGCCTTGGCTGCTTATGGCCGGGCTGCAGGGGATGAACGATATGGGCGACAGGCCTTCGAGATGTTCCGACTGATGCTCCGCTATCATGAAACGCCGGGGCTGCTCGAGCCCAAAACCAATCCGGCCACGCGGCCCTGCAAGGGATTGGCCATGCCGATGATCCTGATCGCAACGGCGCAGGAGCTGCGCAAGAGTGTTCCGGACCCTTTGTGCGACACTGTCATCGACCGATCCATCGCCGAGATCGAAAGCGACTTCCTCAAACCGGAATTCCGTTGTGTTCTCGAAATGGTGGGACCGTCCGGCGAGTTTTACGATACTTTTGACGGACGCCTGATCAACCCGGGGCATTCGATGGAAGCGGGCTGGTTTATTCTTGAGGAGGCGCGCCATCGCGGCGGCGATCCCCACCTGGTTGATTTGGGCACCCAAATCATCGACTGGTCCTTCGAACGCGGCTGGGACCCCGAATTTGGCGGCATTTTATACTTCCGTGACGCCCGGGAATGGCCGGTCACTGAATATTGGCACGACATGAAATTCTGGTGGCCTCACAACGAAGCCATCATCGCCAATCTGCTGGCCTATCATTTGACGCGGAATGAAAAATTCAGCCGGCGGCATACCCTGGTCCATGATTGGGCCTATAGCCACTTCCCGGACCCTGCCTATGGGGAATGGTTTGCCTATCTTCGTCGGGATGGCGCGCTTTCATCGAGCATCAAAGGAAACATGTGGAAGGGCCCGTTTCACCTCGGCCGCATGCAGTGGTATTGCTGGAAAATTCTCGAGGAGATGATAGCCGCCGGTTCATAGTCAACCAACCCATTCAGCCAAAATTCCGTCGGGGGCAAAACAAACATAAAATCGCATTCGGATGGAACTGCCAGGGAAAAACCCCGCATGGTGCTGAACTGTAAGGCGTGGCTTAATCTGAACGGCATTGCCCCAGGTTTCCAATATAGTATCATTCCAGGAAAGCCATGAAATTCAAACTGTCCATCGTGATGATAATCATCGTCGCGTGCGCCGTGCTGGCCCAAAATGCAGCCGAAGCCTGCACGACGATAATAATCGGCAAGCACCGCACAGCCGATGGGTCGGTACTCATCGCCCATTCCGAGGATGATACCGGGACCCTTGTTCTGCATAACAGTGTGCGCCCGGCCCGGAAGGGGGGACTCTATCCCCTTTTCAATACAGGCAGCGTCGAGGAGCCCCGCCAGACGCTCGCCTATATGGGCCCTTTCGTATATAGCAAATCCGTAATTCCGGGCGACTATTTCGGCGGCGTGAACGCCTGCCAGGTGGCGGCCTATAACAACCGGACACCCGGGAAGCTCGGCAGCCTGTCAACGGCAGGTGGTGTGATGTGGACGGAGTTCAACGAACTCGCAATGATGCAGGCGAGAACAGCTCGAGACGCTGTGCGGATCATGGGCAGCCTCAATGAAGCCCATGGCTTGAATTCCGATCCAGGCACTGCATTTGGCATCGCCGATCCCGTTGAAGGCTGGTGGATCGAAATCGCTCCGGGTGGCCAGTGGGCGGCGCAACGCGTGCCCGACGACGGCGCTCAGATGATCGCCAATTGCTACCGCATCGGCGTGATCGATTTGAACGACAAGCAGCATAAAAACTTCATGTGGTCATCGAACGTCGTCGCCTATGCCCAGTCGAAAGGATGGTACAACCCGGCCGCCGGGCCCTTCAACTTCGCGCAGGCTTACGGCCTCGCCTCCTCACTCTCCTCTGCGGCGAACACCGTGAGACACCAGATGGTCCAGCGAGCCCTGGATGCTCTTCCCAGAGTTTCTGCCGGCGATCTTATGTCGATCCTGCGTTCCCATTATGAAAGGAGCGAATATGACATGAGCGCGAGCCGGCCCGGGGAGTTTCCGCACCGAAGCTCAGTTCGCACGGTTTGCGCCTTTCACACGCAGGCGAGTTTCGTCACTCAGCTGCGCAGCTGGTTGCCTGCTCCGGTCGGCGCAGTGGTCTGGACGTCGATGAGAAGCCCGTGCAGCAGCGTATTCGTGCCGTGGTACGGTGGCATCAGCAGTTTTCCGGCACCCTATACCATCGGCACCAAAACGGTGAAGGACGGTTCGGCATGGTGGGCGTTCGAGGACCTGGCGAAGTATGTCGACAGCCATTATTCGGATGCAAGCGCGACCGTCAGGGCTGATTTTGCAGCGCTGGAGAGGCGTGAACTGAACGAACAACCGGCGATAGACCGCGCCGCCGGGGAGATGTGGAAGCGTGACCGCAGCCAGGTGGTCGGGTATCTCACGAGTGTGAGCGGCAACTACGGCATTGAAGCCTTCAACCTGGCACTATCGCTCCTTGCACGGATCCAGCTTCCGCCCAAGCGCTAACATCGGCCGAATCTGAGCCCTGGCTGAAACGGACTCCATCACGAATTTTCGAGCTGTTCTCTCCTTGCTGATTTCCATCGCAGTTTTTTCCCGGGGCATCGAAGGCGCAAATTGGAAAAAGCCCCGCCCCGGCCGAGATGTGGTACCATTTGGGACATCTCACACAATCCGACTCCCAGAGGAGAATACTATGAAGAAAACAGCGGTAGCTGTGTTTTTGGTGTTAGCCGTTTCGTCGGTCATTTTCGGACAGGCGAAATCACCGCAAGCATCCCCCGCCGGACAGAATGCATCGCAGGAAGTATCTGCACTGGAAAAGGCCTGGATCAACGCCTCGATGAAACATGACGTCGCCTGGTTCGAAAAGAATATAGCCGACTCGTTCATCGGCACGGATGAGAATGGCGTCGTACAGGACAAGGCCGCTATGATTGCGGACGTTAAGAACCAGGTCAGTAAGATCGAATCCACCTTCTACGAAAACCTCAAAGTACAGGTTTACGGCGATGCCGCAGTTGCCACGGGCATTTCAGTCACTAAAGGCACCTCCAAGGGAAAGGATAATAGCGGTAAGTATCCCTGGACGGACACCTGGATCAAGAAGGGAGGACAGTGGCAGTGCGTTGCCTCCCACTCCTCCAAAATCGTGGCCAAATAATCGACACAGCGGGTGACGGGGATTTTCCCGCCGGGTCAAACCGGCTTTCTCAAGCCGTTTTCAACCTATATCGAACACGAAGGATCTCGGTCAGCCGGCTGAGATCCTTCGTTTGTTTTGAATATGTTCTGAAGATAGAATAAGAGTGGGGTTGTGAACCTGCGATCAGCAATGCAGCCGAATGTAGATGAGGCCAAACCATGAGGGGGCGACTGGATCCAAGGCAGGTGGAAGTGCTGGACGAGGCCATGGCCGAAGTCCTGAGGCAAAAGCAACCAGAGGACCGGCTAAGGATAGGATTCAACCTTTGGATTTCCACGCACCAAATGCTGATGACACACATCCAACACACCCACCCGGACTGGGACCGGAGAGCTGTGGAACAAGAGGTCGCCCGGAGGCTGCTGCATGGGGCCGTATGAACTTCTGCAGAGAATTATCGAAGCGCTGGACCGGCTGGGCATTTCCTATCTCGTAACCGGTTCGGTAGCGGCCATGGCATACGGGGAACCACGCTTAACCAACGATATCGATATCGTCGCGGCCATCACAGACCTGCACATCGCCGGTCTGATTGCGGCATTCCCTCCTGAAGAGTTCTACATAAGCGAGGAAATGATCCGGGATGCAATCCGGCACCATCTTCAGTTCAACATCATCCATCCATCTTCCGGCCTGAAGATCGATATCATCCTCCGTAAGGATACACCATTTGACGACAGTCGCTTCAGCCGAATCCGGCGTATTCGTCCGGCAGAATCCTATACCGCATCTTTTGCAGCCCCGGAAGACATTATCATCATGAAAATGCAGTACTACAGGGATGGCGGATCCGAGAAACACCTGCGGGATATTGCCGGGATCCTGAAAGTCAGCCGCGATGAAGTGAACAAATCCTATATTGCCGATTGGGCCAGGCGCCTTGGGCTGGAGGAAATCTGGAAGATGATTCTCGGGAGAATAGGCGAATAGGGCTAAATGGAAGCCGCATTTTGATTGAATTCAGCAACGGCATCGAACATGGCGATGATGTTTTCAGGCGGAACGTCGGCCATGACATTGTGCACCTGCTGGAAAACGAATCCCCCTCCGGGAGACATTATCTCCAGTTGACGCCGGACATGATCGCGCACCTGGGCTGGGGTTCCGTAGGGCAATACCTCCCGCGTATCGCAACCGCCTCCCCAAAAGGTAATTCGTGAGCCGAAATCCCGCTTCAGCCAGGAGGGTTCCATTCCATTGCACGATATCTGAACGGGATTGATCGCGTCCAGGCCGGCATCGATCAGGTCATCCAGCAGTGGCCGGACTCCTCCACAACAATGCAGCATGACTTTCACGTCGGCCAGCTGCTTCGCACGAGCCCACATTGCTTTATGCCGCGGCTTGAAAAACTCACGGTACATCGCCGGGGAGATCTGCGGACCGCGCTGCATTCCGAGATCATCGCCGAACAGAATAATGTCTATATAAGGGCCGACCTCCGCCAGGTAAGACTCGAGCTTGGCCAGGTGGATCTCAGTAATGGCGTCGAGGAATCGATGTGCCTCCCGCGGCTCCGCGGCGAGAAGCATGAGGAATTGGTCGTTTCGGCAGAGGATTTGGCCCCATTCCAGAAGATTGCCGCCGAACAATCCGATAATTGCGCGGTCCGTGGACTGGCGGAACGCCCGTGCGCCCGATGCCAGGTCCGCGCGCGGGCCCGGCGGAGCAGGCACCGACCAGGTGACTACATCCATGGCCCGGCCCATGCCGGACAGATCCTGCGGCAGGCCGTCCAGATAAGGCCAGTAGATTTGCTCGAAATACAGGGAACCCTGCTTCATTATTCCAATCGCAGTGCCGCGTTCGCTGTGAAGAATCCAGTCTTCCCCATCCTTGCGAACATCCACCCAGACTGGAATTTCGCAGGGGGAGCCATCGGGCAGGACCCACGGCTTCCAGAATTTTTCTTCGCGGCAAAACCCGCGGCCGAGTTCCACCGAATCCACCCCGAACCGGTCCAGGACGTCTTCGTCAATCACCGCGAGTTGCTGCACGATGTCGTAAACACGAACGGGCTTTGCACTCAATCCCATCTGATCCCGCAGTTTCCGATAGGCAATAGCCATAATTCCGCTCGACCGATGAGCACCGAAATCCACAGGTGCCCGGTCCGGTTGAACATGAGCCAACGCGGCCTTTACTCTTTCGCGGCTTGTCATCTGCATCTCAATTCCCGTCCTTGATTTGTCGCTCGAATTCAGCCGGCCAGCCAGTTCTATAAGCGGCCATCTGTTTTCAGGGCGCGAACCGGTCCGGTTATTCCCGCCCCCGGCCAGTTTAGCCGTCTTTGGCCCTTGGAGCAAAGTTCCATTGAGTCTTCTTTTCAAATCCGGGACCATGCCTGGAATGGTATAGTCGCCTGGTATCGTCGGGATCTGTCCGGCAGCCGGCCGTCATGAAAAATAGCAACTCGGTGAAGCCCGCAGGGCAAATCGGTGCACAACCCACAAGCGGAATATAAGCCTATGACATGCAAAAAACTCAGGGCAGTTCGTTTTTCATCCTTCATCTCGGTTTTATTCGTCATGATGGCCGGCGCCCTTTCCCTGCCTGCCCAGGCCAAAAAGTCGATTTTCATAATCACCGATGCCGAAGGCGTCGCCGGAGTCTGCCGCCAGGAACAGACCGATCCGAAGGATTCGGAAATGCGACAACTGTTGACCGGAGAAGTGAATGCCGCGGTCAAAGGATTTTTCGACGGGGGCGCCGACGAGGTGATAGTCTGGGACGGCCACGGTGGCAGCCAGTCGCTTTCGGCTCTGACCATCGAACCGCGGGCGAAGCTCGTCATCGGCTCGCTGGGGTCTCTGATGACCCTCGACCGCAAGTACTCTGCCGTCGCCTTTGTCGGGCAGCACAGCATGGCGAATGTCAGAGCAGGCATCATGGCTCACAGCTTCAGTTCGCTTGGAATTCAAAACATATGGCTGAACAGCGCTCCCATCGGCGAAATCGGCACCCGGACCTTGCTTGCCGGCTGGTTCGGCAGCCCGGTAATCTTCCTCTCAGGCGACGTTGCCGCAACGGAAGAGCTGAAAAAAATAGTGCCTCGCGCCGAACTTGTCGCCGTGAAGGAAGGACTCGGGCGCTACACCTGCATCTCGGATTCGGCCGAAAAAGCGCGCAAATCCATCTATGAGGGCGCGATGCGCTCGGTGAAGAAAATCGGGGAAATTCCGCCATTACGGATTGACGGGCCGGCAACCATCCAGGTTGAGTTCACCACCCGGAATTCACTCGCCATCGATGCCGGCCGGGCAGCCGGAGTTGAGGTTGTCGACGACCGTACCATCCGTTACCAGGGCAAGGATTTTCTGGAAGCCTGGATCCGCTCGCGATCCAGTTTCTGATCCACAAGCGGGACATTTCAAGACCTTGCCCGGCTTGCGTTCCCCTTCCGGCGCCTCAGGGCAGACTCGATCAGAAGCGGCGAAAACGGCAGGCCCATCAGTTCCCGTGCGAAACTATGGGCAGCCAGCTCAGTCTTCCTGCCCCATGAAGCCTGGGAAAACAGGTGATACAACTCGTGTGCCACTACAATATTTTCAACCGTGTCAAACCATGATCCCTTCAGATCGGGCACCCCGCCCCATTCCTCCAGCCCCGCGGAAGCTTCAGCGACGGCATTCCGATAGAGCACGATCCGAGGCGGCCTGCGATAGCACTCGCCGAGGAAAACGAGGTTTCCGACAGCGGAGCTGGATTCTTCCCGGCAAACCTGAATATTCCATCGACCGGCCAAATCGCTTGCGAAATAAGGATGCGGGCAAGAGAATAAGGAACGGGCCAGTTTCCGGGCAGACAAACAGATATCGGATGCTTCACCTTCACTGATGCCGAAATGTCGCACGTAGAGGGTTTGATCTTTTTGGGCAAAGATACGGTAACTCGACGAAGAAGGAAAATCACACAGACAGATTGCATCAATGCCTTCGCGGTCTTCGAGGCCTTCGTGTTTCAATAAGCGATTTATCATTTGGGACATATCAGCACAACCATCGGGGTTGCGGAATCCAGCGATTTCAGCTCCACGCGAACCAGTGCCAGCACCTGGGAAACATCCGCCAAACCGGAAAAATTCGCAATTCTCCCGCCATAAAGCACAAACACATCCGGTATAGCCCTGCCCGCATCGCCATAGTCGGTTTGAGCCTCAACGGATCGCTCCAATACCTTCTCGATTTGCGCCGGCGTGCAGGTTTGAATTTCAGCATTCCCGCGCTGGAGGCGGACTACGCCCGTGCGGTCGACCACGCGCACGTGATGCTGAAACGACCTGAGCAGACCGAACATCGAACGTGATTCCGACCTTCCGCTGAACACCAGGAAATTGCCGGCCTCCGCTGCCAGTCGAACCGACCCCTCATCGAGCCGCATCGACTTGGCGGCGGACGCACGGCACGTTTCCATCCCGCCGGGAGCACCTTGCGGTTCGCGCATCTTCATTTCGGTGGCGCCGACCGCAATGGCGCGCACAACGCTGCGCCGCTTGTCGACTTCAACTTCGACTTCCACCGTGCCGGCAGCCGCTCCCGAAGCTACCGCAGCTTCCACCGCTTCACGGCGAACCCGGAGGATATCCCCCGGCTTGGGATCCACTATGTTGCGCTCGACGACATCGCGAATCATCGCCATCGCCACCCCAAGGGGTGATATGACCTCGGCGTTGCGCGCAATGCGGAAATCCAGGTGAAGCATCCGGGCCAGGTACGGCACAATCGAGGCGGCGCCGCCGCCACCTCCCACCAGCACGGCGTGCAGGCGGTCCAGATTGTATTCGACGATCAGTTCTTCGATCACGCGGCTGATTTTTCTTCCCGCCAGCATCAGCATCCGCTCGGCCAGTTCTTCGGGGGTTTGCGATCCTCCGGACAAAACCTGCGCCAGACGGCCGAATGCGAGCCTTGCCGATTCTGCATTTCCAAAAGCGAAATTTTCGCGGCGAACCAGCCCGAGCAGGTTGGCGGCGCAGGTTGTGGTGAGGGCAAAGCGGCGTCCCTGCTGCGTTTCCAGAACGGCATGGTCCGCGACATCGTCGGCGGATGGCCTTATGAAACGGATGGATCCGTCGCGGATCTCGGCAGGATCGGCAAAACAGGAGTAGCCGAGGCCGGCAATGTGTGCGCTGCGGGGCCCGACATCCATGATCCGTGCCGGCTTGCCCTCCGCGTGCTCCACCCGGAGCATGCTGCCTCCTGCGACCCCGAGCGTGCGAACATCGAGCGTGTTCAGGTACATGCGATGGCCGCTGAGCCGCGCCGGCCGCATCGCCGGGCTCCCGTCGCGGATCACGGAAATGTCCGTGCTCGTCCCGCCCACCTCGAGAAAAATTCCGTCTGACACGCGTTCGTGCATCAAAGCGCCGGCAATGCCGGCTGCCGGCCCCGAGAGCATGGTCAGAATGGGGCGCCGGTGGACTTCATCGACGCTCATCACGCCTCCGTCTGAGCGCATGATCATAAGGGGGGCATGGATTCCGGCTGAGCGCACGCACCTGTCGGTCATGGTGGCGGTGTCGATCATTTTGGGCAGGATCGCCGCATTGATCACAGCGGTGCGGGTGCGAACCCGCAGTCCGTACAGGCTGCTCACCTCATGCCCGGCGGTGCCGAGCATCCCTGATTCGCGGGCGATCTCAACCACGCGTTTCTCGCCGCCGTTTTTGTCGACTCCAAAGGCCTCGCTGGCCACAACAACATCCACTCCTTCACCTTTCAGCTGGCGCACCGCACCTTGGAGAAGGCTGTCATCGTCGCCGCGCCCGAACCGGACAAAGCGATGTTTCGCATTCAGGCTTTTCGCCGCTGTGAGGGGCACCGGCGGAACCGCAGTCGCGCGGCGCGCCAGAAGTGCATCGAGGCCGCCTCCCATTCCCACGATCCCCACCTTCGCCACATCCCCTTCCAGCAGCGCGTTGGTGGCCTGCGTGGTGCTGTGCGCAATGAAGCCGATCTGGCCGGGCTCCAGGGAAAACTTGTGCAAAGCCTCCTCCAGGGCCCGCACGATACCCAGAGCCACCCCTTCACGCGCCGAATGCGTAGTAGGGATCTTGAGCTGCCCGACAATTTCATTGGTTTCATTGTGAATGACGACGACATCGGTAAAGGTCCCGCCGACATCGATCCCAACACGGACTTTCATGCGCTCACGCACCGTTTCAAAGATACAAAAAACTGGCCAGGATCAGGCTCGCAAAACAGACAACCACCTGATAGATCAGGGTCGCACCCGTGATTTCCTCCACCCGGATGCCGGTGTAATTTGCCACCCAGACATTGTGGGTGTTCGTCGGGTCGCAGACATTCTGAACCTGCACTACGCTCATCACCGCCGCGAGCAGCGCCATAGGCGGCAGAAGGCCGAGGGACCCGATCAGCGTGTAGACTCCGATGCCGATCCCATAGGGATTCAGAGGCCCGCGGTATAAACAAAGCGGCGAGAGCAATCCGAAGAACAGGACAAACGCCGGGCGGACTTTGAATGGAATAGATTGAACCAGGGGGCGGAGAGAGCTTTCCACATCGGGCAAGGTGGTTACATTCAGCAGCATGCCGATGCCGATCATCAGAATGACCGCGGGCGCCACATCTTCCAGTCCCTTGACCGCAGCACTGGAAAGCTGGCGAGCTATTTCCCGCGGGCGGGTCAGCAAAACCCCGATGAGGGCGCCGGCAAGAAAAGCCGGCACCACCTGCCAGCGCAGGAAAATATGAAGCACCAGGGGAAGAATCGGGATCAGCAGCGCCAGCAGGGGGACCTCTCTGCGGGGAGACGCTGCCTCTTCACTTTCCTGCAAGGATACCGCCCATGCGCCGTATTGCGCCATCCGCCGCGAAGAAACTGCCAGGAAGACCGCCACCGCAAGCAGGTCAACTGCTGCAAGAGCACCTGCAAATCCTTTGATAGCTTGGGGATCCAGGTTCAACGCCTTTTGATAGAATCCCCACATCCCGATATTGAAAATAAAGCCGAGCGCATAAGCCAGGATGAAGAGAATGCCTGCCAGCTTACGCGGAATGCCGATGCTCATCATGATGGGGAGGGCAAGGCTGCCGACCATGATGATCGCGCCAAGGCCGAAGAGCGTCGTGAACAGAAGCGCCACGGCTGCCATCAGCGCCATAGCGACGGCCATCGGCCGGTCCCCTCCAAACTCGGCCGCGCGCTTGATAATAGCCTCGGCGATCCCGGTCTGGATCACCACACGTCCGAGCAATGAGCCGGCGATCACCATCATGCAGGCATCCGCGAGACGGGTCGATCCCGCAGCCAGCACGTGATCGAGGATGCGGATCAGCGGCGTACCGGCCACCACGGCAACCAGAACCGCCATGGCCGGAACCGCCAGAATGGCCGGGACTTTACGCGTAAACATCAGCGCGGCGAAAAGCAGGAAAATCAGGATTATGGCAGCGGCTGTCATACTCCTCCATTCAGTCTATCGGGACGGCAGCCAGTTTTTTAGCGAAACTCCATATTCACGCAACCTGGAGTTTTCGAATTTCGCGATAAAAACTGGCTACATGGCGTGGATGTGAGGATCCCCTTCGCTCAGCACGAGGTCCGGCGGCCAATGCAACTCGACCCCGGCTAACTCCAATTCCTTCTGGAATCGCGATAACAGCCTTTTGCTCTCTCGCACTGCCGTGGGCGGCACCTTTTCACGCAGGCAGAAAGCCGCCAGGGCCCCCGCCGCTTCGCCGATATTCCATTCCACCGGATGCACCCGATAGCAGCCATTGGTTATATGCGTGGTCCCGATATTTTTCGCAGCGGGCAAAAGGTTCACTACCCGCTCCGGGATGAGCGCGCCCAGCGGGATTTGAAAAGGCAGCGACTCCACATCGATGTAATTGTTGCCGCCGGTCGACGGGTGTAAATCAATCCTATAATAGCCGATCCCCACGGTATCTTCGAAATGCCGCGCTTGAGTTTTCCCCGGCCTGCAGGCCGCAGCCACATCCTGCTCCCGGACTGTAAACCTCGCGCGGATTCGCCTGGATTCCCGGATATAGGGCTGCATCGCGAGACCGTCGGGCGTTCCTGTGACATCGGGGCGCAGGCGAAGCCCGGGCCAACCCGACCCGCCATCCGGCCGGGGGGCTTCGGTCTGCAGCCAATGCATGGCAGAAAGGCTGAGCTGCCGAGCCTCCTGAATCCTATGATCTTTTTCCTCCGGAGTGCAATTGCAGATCGGCGCTCCAAGATAATCGATCATAGGCCAGTTCACGAGACAGATATCGCTGGAAAATGCGCCGGCCTCAAAGTTGAAACGGTCCAGAATCCGGCGATAGGTCCAAAGTCCGGCAAAGGCGCGGCTCTCCTCACCATGCGGATCGAAGCGATATCGCACGGCCTGAAGCGTGCGCGGATTCAAGCCCGACCAATCCAGCAACGGACCCGGCCAGGGCGGCCGTAGCGGGGGAACGTAGGATCGCCAGAATGGATACTGAGCGGGACGGTCAATAATATGATTCTGCCCCTGGAAGTAGTCCATAACGAAACAAATGGAAAAAGCTTGCATATTATCGGGCTGGGCGGTCTCGGGCGCGGAAGGCTCGCCGGTTTCCCGGCTGGATTCCGAACCCGTCACATATTCGGTCCCGGTCAGAGGCAACAGGTCGCCCAGTTCGGTCGCATCGAGAAAATATCGGGCCCGCACACCGTGCACTATGCCTTCGCGCAGATCCTGCAGGGAGACGTGGTCCACTCGATCGCCGGCGGCGGACTCAGCGGCCAGGATGCGATGCTGGCGCCAGATCCGCAATAGGCCCCGCGACTCGGCGGATTTCAGCATGTTCTCCAGCACCAGGAGTGCAACCTTCGGCTCGTGGCAAAGGGGAGAGACCCAGCCGTTTCCAGGATTGAAATGCGTCTTTAGCCTCGCTGCGGGGGTAACGGGATAATGCTCGCGGTAGTGGACCCGGACCGCCTCCCTGAAGCGCCGATAGGAAGTCGTACAACCGAACCGCTCGATCCACCCATGCTCATCCGGGGGCACTGCCTGCGAGGTCAGCTGCCCGCCAATCCATGCGGATTCCTCCGCCAGGACCACTGTGCAGCCCGCACGTGTAGCCGCCAAAGCCGCGGCACACCCTCCCACTCCTCCGCCGGCAATCAGGATATCCGCATCGAAAGCAACCATCTATTTCTGTCCTGCAACCATCTGTTGTGTTTCCATGGCGTAGCGGAGAGTCACTTCGAAGGTCCTCGGCCAGGGCAGGTATATCGAAATGTCTCGGAGGTTGGCGATCTTCAGGAAGTGCCGGGGCAGCTTCTCGTTCAGGTTATAGGTCTGTCCTTTGAAATGGCGGGCGTGAAAATCCTCCACTAGCGGCCGAAGCCTTTTGCCGATGTCCCGGCTTACACGATCGTAGATTTCCTTTGTGAACTCATCGGTCGGAGTATTTGCATCTTCGCGCAGCTCGCGGTTCACCTGCAGCCGTACGATATCATGATAGAGATAGTCGCCTGAGAAGCGATTTAGCAGGAATTCCAGGTGGGCGGTCAGGGAACGGGCAGCCTGGTCCGGGTCGGAGCCGAAACGCTTCACCGCGAGAATGCGCATATTGGCATGCGGGATGGCTGTACCCAGCGTGTTTCCCGCCGTATTCCACGCCGCGTAGCCGGTGAACCGGTCCACCAGGGCTTCAGCCTCGATCGAAGCCATCAACCGTTCGTCCGCCCCGCTATAGTGCGGCGCCGGAAACAGTACATCGGCCAGGCAGGCAGGTTGTCCGGCTTTCAAAGAATCTATCAGCTCCCTGCGAAATTCGGAGAACTCGGATTCGGTCGCCCCCGGGGCATTGACAAACAGGGTGTAGTCGGCCGAGCGGCGCTCGGGAACCATGGTGGCCCCCGCTGCTGAAATCTGGCTCTCCACCGTAAACTGGAGAGGATGATCTTCATAAGGGGCTATGATTGTTTTCCCTTTTTCAGAGGAAAAAACGACGGCCACCCGGATCTTCTGTTTGAATTTTTCGAGGATGGCACGGCTGACCAATGAAAGCGATCCTTCGTCAGCCCCGTTGTAAATGGGCACATCCGCCTCAAGCCCCGAAGATTTAATCTTTTCATTGATCGCCAGCTGGTCCTTCCGGTGGAGGCCGAAGACTCGCGCATCATCCTGGAGAAAAACCAAGGCATCGACGATCTTCTGGCGCCGCAGCTCCACCATGGAAAGATGGATTTCCAGGTCGCGTTTTCGGGCGGCAAGATAATCTTCAATAATCGAAGGATCGAGCTTTGCCTTGAGTGCCGAGAGTTCCGACAAAAGCGCCGGATCACCGGTCCGGGGAGCCTGGTCGGACAGTTCCGACCAGCGGGCAAGGTCGTCGCGCCATGGGCGGCTGGCGGCATCGGCGGTCGGAGCCACTCGCATCAGGACGTTGAAGGCATACACGGGAACCCGTGGATGGGCTTTTTTGAGCCAGCGGAAGAGTTCCAAACGGCGATTGGCTTCCTCAAGCGTGGTTTTGGCGGAGCGGGAGGCGATGAGACCACCGTAGCAAAGCATGTCGACGGAAATGACGACGGCGTCGGTCTTCGAGTAATCCTGGCGTCTGAGCCAGTCCCCGATGAGCCTGGCATCCCCCGGACGGGTGAACCGGCCCAACATGGTATCCGGAGGCATCACGATTTCGCTGTCTCCAATAGCCCCGATCATCTGGGCAAACTGGGCGACCGCGGGACGGTCATCCATTGGAAGCAGAATGATTCTTCCCGCCCGCTGGGGCCGCGACTGAGGGTTCGAGCCGGCTCCGGCAAAGGCGACGGCGATCAGGACCAGAAAAAACATTCGCGCCGGACGGTGGCTTAGCGGCTTGCGTTGCATAAGTAGATCATACATAGCGCCATTATCGCTCGAGCGAACAGGCACTCCAATCGATTTCACTATGTTTTGATGACGCCCAAAAACCGAAAAACAGAGGCCTCGAAGATCGCTAGGCCGACAGTGAATCAAGGCCAGTTCCGGTCATACAGTGATACACTCAGGGAAAAAGAGAGGGCCTATGAAAAGAAAAGTCAGCCGCCGCAATTTCGTCCACTCCATGCTCGTTTCGTCTGCCGTCTTGGGGAAAGCAAGGAAGAGTCGTGCGCAAAAAAACAAACGGGACGCTCTGCTTGGCATGCCAGGTAAAAACATGAAGCAGGAGTATATACCCGCCGCGTTTTTCATCCATTTCGACAAATCCTGCCACTTTGGCGAACCCGCGGTGAAGAAGCATCTCGAATATTTCAGGTTCACCGGAATGGATTTCGTCAAAATCCAGTATGAGCGCACTTTTCCGGTAGTGCCGGCGATAAAGAAACCCGCGGACTGGAAGAACATGCCCCACTACAAGCTCGATTTCTATGAGCCGATGCTAGCGGCAGTGAAGGGACTGGTCCGCGAGGCGAAAAAGGAAGCCCTTGTCGTGATGACACTCTACTCCCCATTCATGTGTGCCGGTCATACGGCTGGACTGGATGCACTATCGGCCCATCTTAGCGAAAACCCGGAAGCGGTGAAAAAAGGGCTGGAGATCATTACCGACAGCCTTATGCTTTTCGTAAAAGAGTGTATCGCCCTGGGGGTGGATGGCTTTTATGCTTCAACCCAGGGTGGTGAAGAGGGCCGGTTCAAAGATCCGCGCATTTTCACCCGGTACATCAAGCCCTTCGACCTGGTTCCCATGACCGAAATGAAGCGGTCCTGCGCCTTCAACATCCTGCATGTATGTGATTACAACGGGCCCTATTCCACCCTGGCGCCTTACCTGGATTACCCCGGTCATGTGGTCAACTGCAACCCGAAGCTCACAACCGGCACTGTCTCCTGGAGAGAAGTGGCACGGATGTTCGGCAGGCCATGCATGGGAGGGATGGACAGGCACGGAATCATGGCTTCCGGCGGAAAAAGCGAAATCGAAGCCGCGGTTCGCCAGGCATTGAGCCAGGCTCCCGCTCCATTCATCCTGGGCGCCGACTGCACCCTGCCCGGCGATATCAAATGGGAGAACATCAAAATCGCGATTGAGGCCTGCCACAACTTCACACGCGGATGAAGCTTGATCCATTCTATTCTTGTTGGAAATCCACCCTGAGCGCTGGTAGTGTGGACTTTCTTGAAAGGCACAAACCACCAACCCTGGATAAAGGTATAAAACCATGAACAACCCTTCCAATGTCTCCACCACTCGTCGTGATTTCATCCGAACCACCGGCAAACTGGCCGTTGTATCCGCCCTGGCGGATGTCGCTATTCCGCGCGTCCACGCAGCCGGCAGCGATCAGATTCAGATTGTCCTGATCGGGGCGGGGGGGCGCGGCACCGGCGCCGCTGCCAATGCCCTCTCAGTGAAGCGGGGCCCAGTCAAACTTGTTGCCGTAGCCGATGTATTTGAAGAGCGCCTCAAAAAAAGTCTCGGCAGCCTGGAAGAGAAGTTCCCGAAACAGGTGGATGTGCCCGCGGACCGGCGATTCATAGGAATCGACGCTTACAAGCAGGCAATGGATTGTCTGAAACCGGGAGATATCGCCATTTTCGCAACGCCGCCGGTCTTCCGCTGGGTGCACTTCACTTACGCCATTGAAAAGGGTCTCAATGTTTTCATGGAAAAGCCGGTTACCGTGGATGGCCCGACCAGCCGGCGCATGCTCAAGTTGGCCGAGGCCGCATCCGCCAAAAACCTGAAGGTCGGGGTGGGCTTGATGTCACGCCACAGCCGCGCGCTGCAGGAGCTGGCGAAGCGGGTGCACAATGGCGATATCGGCGATATCATCCTGGAGCGCGGTTACAGGATGCACGCGCCCGGGGGATATTTCCAATCGCTGCCGAAACCTGCCGGCATCAGCGACCTCATGTACCAGGTGCAGCGTTTCCATAGTTTTATCTGGGCCAGCGGCGGCAATTTCAGCGACTTTTACATCCATCACCTCGATCATCTGGGCTGGATGAAAAACTCCTGGCCGGTAAAGGCGCAGGGATTGGGCGGGAGACATTACCGGCAGAATTCAGAGGGAATTACCTATGTTGACCAGAACTTCGATGTGTACTCGGTGGAATACACCTATGCCGACGGATCCAAGTTCTATTTCGATGGCCGCTGTATGACCGGGTGCCAGCAAATCTATTCCAGCTACCTGCACGGATCCAAAGGCATGGCGATTGCGTCCAAGAACAGCGATTGCGGGATGCCGTCCAGCATCTACAAAAGCCAGAATCCGGTGCCGGCGGACATGGTCTGGGAGTCCAGCGTGCGTCCGGAGGAAAAAGACCCCTACGTGAACGAATGGAATGACCTTATGGACGCCATCCGTGACGACAAGCCTTATAACGAGACCAAGCGCGGGGTTGAAGCCAGCCTGGTGGCCAACCTGGGCCGTATGGCCGCCCATACCGGGCGCGAGATCACCTGGGAAGAAGCTCTCAACAGCGACCATGACATGGCGCCGGGTGTGGATAAATTCACGATGGATTCCCCTGCACCATTGACTGCCGATGCCAATGGCCGGTACCCGGTGCCTCAGCCCGGGATCGTCACCGAACGCGAGTATTAAGCATCCGGAGCACAGCGCAGAAGGTGCAAATGGAGCCATGCCATTTGCACCTTTTTTTTAGAGGCTGCCCCCATGAAAAAGGCTCAGGCTGTGCTGGTGTTTCTGCTCTTCACTTTTTCTGTGCGGGCCGGAGAAGTCGAATTCACCTACCTGGCGAGTGATCCTGGCGCTTCACGTGGATTGCAGCTGGTCGAGGATCCCAAGACTGCGCCAAGCGGCGTAGATTATTACCGCCGCACGGCGCTGTCGTTCCGGGTCACGGGCTCATTCCCTGCGGCTGCGGACCGTGCCTACCTCGTTATCGAGCACCAGGATAAAGGCCTGGGGCTCATCCACGTCGAATACGACCGGGATCGGCCGGAAGACGACCGGATAGCCGAATCAAACCCGGCCTACACCGCTGCATCAGCGCAGGTCGGATACACAAGGCTCGACACGGGTAAAGCCCGCCGCGCCATATTCCGACTGGACAAACCGGCATTCCGCCACAGGCAGGCCGGCGATGCCGACTTCCGGATCCTGGGTTTGCGGGGACTGAACCAGCTAAGCCTGGTAAGCAGTCTGAAAGAGGGGGAGTGGGACCGCGCCGGAAAGGAGATTCCTGCCGCCGCCCCTCCTCGAATCAAACTGTCCCGTCCAATCCAGCTCGTGGTTTCAGCCGGCACAGACACCCCGACGCGGGAAGAGTTGCCGCTCGCTCTGGATCGCATGCGCGAATTCTGCCCGCTGGCATCCGTTCTCGGCTTTAAAGCGGTTGAGAGCTATGTGAAATGGAACTTTGCCGAAATGGAACAGGGGCGATTCGACTGGGGCTATTACGATACGATCGTAGCCGCTGCGAAACGGCACGGGCTTCAATGGTTTCCGCTGCTCATTGTGGGTTCGGCCTACACCCTGCCGGAATGGTTCCATGCCTCGCCTCTTAATATCGGGTTTGTCTGCCTGGAACACGGGCAGCGGAACGACATTCAATCGATCTTCTGCGAGAACCAGACACCGTTCGTCCGGGCTTTTTTAAAATCTTTCGGCGCTCACTTTGAACCGACCGGATCGCTGCTGGGCGTCCGCCTGGGACCCAGCGGCAACTACGGCGAGTCCCAATATCCCGCCGGCGGCAATTGGGGCTACAAATGGCAGCAGCAGCACATTCATATTGGCTGGTGGGCGGGTGACAGCTATGCTTCCCCTCATTTTCAGAGCTTCCTGATCAAAAAGTATCAGGATATCAGCTCTTTGAACCGCGCCTGGGGGGAAGCCTTCCCTTCCTTTGCCGGGATCGGCACTTTCATCCCGCAGTTCGCCGATAGCAAGCGCAGGCGGCTTGACATGGTGGATTGGTATATGGGGGCCATGACGGAGTGGTGCGAGAGGTGGGCCGTATGGGCCAGGGAATCGATGCCACAAACCGAAATCTACCAATCCGCGGGCGGATGGGGCTTTGTCGAATCAGGTACGGATTTCACGGATCAAACAAAAAGCATGGTGAAAGTTCGGGGTGGAATACGCGCAACCAACGAAACTGACAGCTATGCCCAGAATTTCTACGCCACGAGGATGATGTCGTCGGCCGCCCGTTTCTACGGAGTTCCGTTCGGGACCGAGCCAGCCAGCTTCGGCTCGGCCCGCGGAGTAGCAGCTCGCGTGTACAATATTCTCGTCAACAATGGTCAGCACCTGTTCTTTTACTTTGGAAACCTGCTCGACAACGACCAGGCTATCGACAAGTGGCTCGAGACGGCGCCGCTGCTGGACCGCAGGGAAGATCCTTTCATCGAAGTTGCAGCCCTCTATCCCGACACCAAATCCAAGCTCGATGACGCCGTATTCCGTAACCTCTATGCCTTTGCCTTTAACCAGCGTGCCGCGGCCCTGCGTCCTCATTTGGATTTCGACTTTTGCAGTGAACAGATGGTGCGCGACGGCGCCCTCTCACGCTATAAGGTCCTGCTGTTTCTCTGGAGTGACATTGTCGAGGCGGATGTGCTCCGGGCTATCGACCGCTGGGTGCAAAAGGGGGGGATAGTCATTTACCCGTACTGGAGCCGCACGCCCCTCGGAACAGTTGAAGATGACTTCAGCGTCTACAACCGCTGGCTTCGCGGCGAAACCGGATCCGGGGAGGTGATATTTTACCGGGGCGATCGGGAGCCGCCTCATCGCTACGCCGATTTCATCAAGCAGAGGCTTGAGAACGAACCCTCACTCGACCACCGGACAAAGCGGATGATCCAGGCAAAAAAGCCGGCGGAAGTCTACGTAAGCGTCCTGCAGAGCGGCACACTTGCGGTGCTCAACTATAACGACAACCCGGTGCAGATTCAGCCACCCGGATCCAAGGCCATCACTTTGCAGGCCTATGGCATTCGCCTGGTCCAGTGAGCCCTTCGGAAATAACATCTGGATCGGGGATTCATCCCGGACATGGTCTTTTCACCCGGCAGCGGCCAAAGAGAGTGTATGAACGCAGGGCAGGTTGTCAGGTAAGAGCGAACGATTCAAAGGGAAGAGGAAATCTAGCGGGGACGGTCCGGGCTGAAGAGGCTGTCGCAAAACCTGAAAACGATGCATTATGGATCGGGCCTTCAGCCCTTTCGAATGAATCCGCACGGAGATTGGCTGGAATAGAGCCGGCACGCGCGGCCGCCGCTGTCCAATGAAGCGTCACGTTTAATAATCTGGGATAACCACGTATGGCGCTCAGATGGGTATTTCAGAAGGGACTCGGAAACGGGCTGCATTCAAGGACAGTTAACGGGCCAGAGCTATCTTGAGTTTCAGGGCCTCGATGTATCCCTTCGGACCGGCGAAGAGATTCGGCGGAAAACGGCGGAAGCGGATCATTTCACGATAGATGTCGTCCTGTTTCTGCAGGTCCAGGCCGAGACCCGCCAGATATTGCAGCCTGAGGTTTCCGTCGAGGTTGACCTGGGCATCCCGCAGCCAGAGCGTGAAATCGCTCCCGCTTCCACCAAAGGTGGAAAAGAGATCGACTGCCGAGTGGATGCCGATTTCTCCCAGGGACAACACAACCGGAGCATAATCGGGCCTTCGCAGCCTCTGTTCGATCCGCAATAAATCGATTGTCTTGGGCCCTGCTTGACCGAGCAACACCAGGTCGTATCCCTCGCCCTCCTCGGCATTGCACCACACGGTGCCCTCAGGGAAAGCCTCGAAAAAAGTCGCAAATTCACTTTTGACCGCATCCAGGTTGGACTGGTAAAGCTGCACAAAAACAGTCACCACGCCTCCGGGATTCAGCCGCTGTTTCAGAATTTCGAAAAACTCGCGGGTGTAAAGCGTCGCGGCGCCTTTGACCCAGGGGTCAAACGGGTCTGATGTTATAGCGTCGAACTTTTCGTGGGTGGTCAGGGCAAAATGTCGCGCGTCATCGATTTCCACATGCACCTTGGGATTTCGGACAACATTAAAATTGTGCTGTCCGAAATAGGTTGAAACCACCTGCGGAACCAAGCGCTCTATCTCCACGATGGTCACACGGTCTACTGCAGGGTCAATGCTGACCGAACCGGCAGTCACGCCCGCGCCGCAGCCGATGACCATGACCGAGCGGGGCGATTCCGGCACCAGGGTCGTCAAGTGGCCAAGCATGCGCTGCAGCCGCATGTCGCGGGGCTCGCTCGAGGCCTGGATTTTCCCGGCGTTGTGGTAATTCAGAACTCCATCCGGCATCAAGCTCACAGCCATGGAAGAACTCAGCCCTTCTCCCACGTAAATCACCTCTCCGAACGTTTCCGAAAATCGGGCCGCATACCGTCCATAGGCAACCAGGGGACCCGGAACGGGAGCAGCCAACACGTAAAACCAGGTCGCGAGGCCAAGCGCTACCACGGATCCGGCAGCGCTTCCAAGCCTTGCCCCTGCAGCGCGGCCGCGGTCGAATGCCGACGGCAGCCAGACCAGCAGGGCTCCGGCAACTGTGATGCCGGTCATGATGCGCTGGGCCCCTTGCGTCCCCACGTGGCTAAAGACCCATAGAGAAGCAGCCAGCGCCCCAAGAATCGCGCCGGCGGTGTTGGCGGCATAAACTGCCCCGGCAAGGCGCCCCGGATCCCCCCGGCGCGCAACCAAGCCGGCTAACGCCAGCGGAAAACTCGCCCCCCAAAGGCAAGCCGAAGGAAAAACCGCGATCAGGCATTTGGCGATATCGGCCAGAAACCTCATCTCCGGCCGGGATAAAATTTGCGGCAACGGCGCCCGATAGGGCAGCAGGATTGTAATGGCATAGACCGCCCATGCCATTCCTGCCAGCAACAGCAACTGGCACAAGCCAAAGACGAAGCGCGGATCAGATTTTGTCCGCGAGATCGCCGAGCCGGCTGCGCTGCCCATGCCTATGCCTGCAAGAAAGGCCGCCAGGATCAGAGCGAATGTATAAACCGTCCCTCCCAGCAAAAGCGACAGCAGCCTCGTCCAAACCACTTCGGCCATCAGAGCAGTCATCCCCGAAAACGCGATCGCCAAAAGTATGGTGTACGATCCCCTCACGACCGGTTCGGTCGGCGCGAAAACCTGCGAGATTTCGCCCCTGTCAGGATTTGCCGCTGCCAGTCCCCATGCTGCCGCGGCAACGAGAAGGTTGAGGCCTGCTGCAGCGGCCGTCGCGACAGTCACGTCATGGACACGCAAAAGATAAAATCCTGAGAGCAGGCTGCCGCAAACCGCACCAAGGGTGTTGCCACCATAAAAATAGCCCAGCCGGGCCATGCCTCTCCTTGACGATTCCACACTTCGCGCGACCGCGGGAAGGGTTGCGCCCATCAGCAAGGTCGGAGGCAGGAGAAAAGCAACGGACAACAATCCGCGAAGAATTAATCCTAGGATCCCCGATCCGCCGGCCGAGGCATAAAATCGGCCCGCGGGGGGCAAGGCCCAGAGAATCAGCAGCCCGAAACAGCCTATCCCCAGTTCCAGCAGGGCATAGACTTTTAGCGGGTGCCTCAGGGGAGAAACAACGCGGGGCAAAAGGAGGCTACCGGCGCACATCCCGCCCATAAAGGTTGCCAGCAGCAGACCCATCGAAACCGCCGAAGAACCGATGATCAGCTCCAGCAATTCAAACCAGACCACCTCGTAGATCAGGGCCGCGCACCCGCTGGCGAGAAACAGCAACAGCAAAACAGGGAAACCCCTCATAGGCACGGCAAATCCTTCGGCAGTTACTGGTTCGGTTGGACTCATTTCGGGCGGAAACTCCAGGCTGATCGTTAATTTGCAGTCGGGATTCCCCGACGGCAAGGATATTTAGCTTCCTGGCTGGTTTACTCGGTTTCCCAATGATGGTTGCCGGGCAGTCGCTCAACAGGATCAGAAGTTGCATCAGCCACAGGGGAATCACATGGCGTATTAACACCGCTCCATTTTAAGGATGATTCACGAGAAAGAGCAAAAGGAAACTTGCTTATTGAAAACAGCCTCATTCCATGAACCGCGCAAACGTCGAGAAGTTATTGCGGTGCAATATGAGTCCCAACCAGGATATCGTAGAAAACCGGCGCCAGAGACCAGAGGCTCAAGAAGCAGACGAAACTGGAGGAGCGGAATCATGCAACAACAATCTTTGCGGAGAGGATACAGTAGAAGCGCTGCCTATTGGCTGATATGGACCGCCGCCATCGTCCTGACATTTCCCCGGCTGTGGGCACAGAAGCCGATTGAGCCCGCTGCATCCTCTTCGCAACAGCATCGTTTCGCGGATCAGATCAAAGAGTACCTCGATGGCGACACCCTGCATCCGCCGCCTGCCGGAGGAGTTTTGTTTACCGGAAGCAGCATTTTCCGGAGATGGACGGATCTCGGAAGTCACATGGCTCCGCTTCCCGCATTCAACCGGGCGTTCGGTGGCTCAAGAACCGACGAGGTGCTTTATTACATGGACAAGATCGTCCTGCCCTACAAGCCAAAAATAATTGTCTATTACTGCGGCAGCAACGATGTGAACGCCGGAGCGGCGGCGGAAGCGATTTTTTCCAATTTCAAAAAATTCACGGAGCGGGTAGACGAAAAATTGCCCGGGACCCGTATCTTTTTCGTTTCCATCATTCGTGCACCCCAGAAAAAGGACTGGTGGAACATCGTGGACCAGGCCAACAGCATGGTCCAGGCATTCTGCGCCAATTCCAAACGGGTTGCCTACATAGACATCAATCCGGTGGTTTTCGACAATAACGGTAATCCGTTAACGAATCTCTACCTGGACGACATGCTCCATTACAAACCGGAGGCCTACCTGGAATTCACCAGGATCATCAAGCCCATCCTCGAATCAGCCTGGAGCCGCCCCTGAGAATCAGGCTGCTTACAGAGCACTGAGGACCACCAGGGCAAACGCAACCGCACGCCAAGTCCGCAATTCAGCCTGGAGGCCAACCCCACAAAGAACACGGATTTCCGCCTGTCCATTCCGATTCTCCGTACCGCAAAGCCAGATTCAAAACAAGTGTCATCCAATCAGTTTTGGCGTATGATGAAAACCGGTTTGTAGTCGGTTTGGCGCGCCAAAACCTGCACGGCTTCTGGTGGTTTTTGGGGGTCAGGATTTTTGCATGGATCGCAGATCCAAACGGTAAAAACAGCTGAGAAGACTCGAAGGAGTATAGATCGCGCCAAAGGGGATTTGAAATAGACTCCGGCATGAAATTAACGAACGAGAGTAAATCCATTGCTGATGTGATTGCATCCATACGAAAGGGGATTTTATGAATCGCAAAAGAATTCTTGTGTTGGCTGCTGTAGTTCTCGCAGCCGTCCTAGCGGTTTTTATGACTCATTCCATGACTGCTAAAGCTCAGAACTATATGTTCAATCCGGTTGGAACATGGTACGGCAATGCCAAGCCGCTCGTTCTGCCAAATCCTCTCGTTGAAGTTGTTATGATGCCAACCTTTTTCGCTGACGGCAACGTTATCGCAAACGACTCCCACGAGACTACCAATCCACACACCACCGCCCACGGCAGATGGATTTCTACCGGCCCCACCAGCATTCAGGCAACCTTTATATGGATGAATCTGGACAGCAAGGCGGCAAACGGGTTGGGTGGCTATTTCAAGATCCGTCTTACTGCATACGCCAAATCACCAAACACGGACAGCCTCGGTGGACAGCTTAACGTCTGGCTATTTCCTCCGGGAACCGATCCGCTGGATCCGACCGACAAGGGAGGGATCTTCGCCGGGACCTTCGGCATTGAACAGCTTCGCCGCGTAAAGGCTGAATAGGCCGGCGGTTTTTTGGCCTGCAATTCCGACGCACTGCAGCGCTCCTGATCGGGGCGCTGCGGTGCCGCGCATCCATCAGAATGCATTCCTGCAGATGAATCAGGTCCTCCGCGCGGACCTCACCCAATCCACCATTGCATCAAACTCCCGGACAGCGTAGCGTTCTCCCAGCGGGGCTTTTATATACAGGGAAGCAAACAGGTTTCCGAGCTGGATCGCCTCGACAAAGTCGAAGTCGCCCTGTCGATAGGCTTCGAGATTGCGTGCGACATAGCTCAAGACTCCCGCCCTGAACGCATCCCCTGCCCCCACCAGATCGACAATCCCCCCTGACATGAACGCAGAATCAATCTTGGCAGGTGCAGAGGGAGGCCTTCCCGGAAGCAGGCGTTTCATGTAGGCACCGTCGCTTACCGTGACGCCAATAAGCCTGGTTCGATTGCCGTCGAAGAAAAACCGGGCACCCAGGTGATCGAGGAAAGCTTCATGCCCGGGGTATTTCAAGCCGGGCTGTCCGATTGCCATAAGGCTGTTCCAGATCAGGCGAGCCTCATCCGATGACGTGAAAAAGATATCCAGTTCCGGCAGCACCGGCTCAAGGATTCTATAGCCTTCGATGGCTGCGCCTGAATCGATCGATCGCCGCACTTCGCCGGTCAGTGTGTGGCTGTCGGCAATAAACAGGCTGCCGCGCTCCCGGCACCACCTGGCGAATTCCGCGAGATCCCTGCCGCCATGGGCATCCCCCCGCGTTGAAAGCCCGCAGTACATGTAATACACAATTCGCGGCTCCAGCTTGACGACGTGGGGCTTGAAAAGTTCGAAATCGAAATCGTTATTGGCGTTCGGGAAGTAGGCGATTCCCAGCCTTTCGCCGGCCTTGGAACGATGGATAAAGGTTGTCCCTGTCGGCAGGAAGGGATGAACGACTGTGGCTGACATATCAATGCCCGCAGCCGTCATGACATCATGGAAAAACCTCCCCTGAGCGTCGAGGCCGTAGAAATCGCCCTGTCCGAGATTGACACCCACGGCTATTTTCAGTCCGGCGCGGGCCATGAGCGGAGCTGAATTCCCCGGTCCGCCAGCAGTAGCGAACCCCTCGTCGATCCACTCGCGGTATTTTGCCTGTGAATAGCCTGGCAGATCCTCAGTCGAACACTTTGCGAGTCCCCCCTCGCCGGCCAACCTGTCGGCAAATGCAAATTCATCGTGGCGGAAATCCGCGACGGCGGTATTCAAGACGAATATGTCTACGGGCATCGCTGCACTCCTTAGGGCTCGCGCAAAAATAATTTGGCATTTTGTTGTGGCTCATTCTTAAATCTAACATTATGTTTTGCGCAACTTTCTAAGTCTACACTTCCCCTGACCTACTTCTCCGGGGGGCCGCAACTCTTCGGGCCGCGGCGGCGGGCGGGCATCTGCGGCGTTGCCGCTCCTCGACGATGTCACCGCATCGCCTGCGTCGCGGCGCCTTGCATCTGCCCGCCCCAGGAGCACCGCAGGCGCGACGGTGCTCGCGGCAAAATGCCAAATTATTTTTGCGCGAACCTTTAGTTCCGGAAATCATTATTGTACGGGAAAGGGATTCGGGAAGATATCCACCCGCGCGGCAGCAAACACGAGACCGCAGAGTTGAATGCTGCGCACGCGAGACGAAATTGATGCGGTCTGCAGTCTGAAATGGTGGAAAATGGCAGCCAAAGGAGGGCGATTATGTCGGAATCGCGCAGGCACTTTATCCAATATAGTTCATTGGGACTTTTGGCAGCAGGCGGAGCGTGCGGCAAAACTCAGAAACCTCAGGAGCCGCCGCCCGGAGCACCCACGGCGTTTGGCACCGCGCCGCCTACCGGCCCGCGGGTTGGCGCCGCTACCTTTGTTGAGGCTGAAAAACTGGTGCAGGTCGAATTAAAACCCGAGGAACGCACCATCGCAGCCGCGAGCTGGTCCCGGACGATGGCGCCGCTTCTGGAAAGGCGCACAGGGCCACGAAAGGTTGAATTGGAGGCTCAGGTCGGGCCGGCAACGCGTTGGGATCCCCGCCTCCCCAATGTGAAAACCACTGCCGGCTCGGGCAGGTTCAGCCGGACCAACTCTGATCCGGGCCCGCTGCCCTCCGACGAAAACGAAATCGCTCTTGCCCCATTAACCCGGCTCTCGCGCTGGATCGAAGGGCGTAAGCTCAGTTCCGGCAAACTGACAGGGATCTATCTCAACCGGCTGGAAAGATACAATCCAAGACTTCGCTGCGTTATAACCCTCACGCGTGATTTGGCATTGAACCAGGGGCGCAAAGCCGATGAAGAAATTGCTGCAGGCCGCTATCGCGGGCCGCTTCACGGCATTCCCTGGGGCGCCAAAGACCTTGTCGACACGGCAGGCATCGCTACCACCTATGGAGCCGAGCCCTTCAAGAATCGCGTCCCCGAAAACGATGCCGCGGTTGTCGCACGCTTGCACGAGGCCGGCGCCGTCATGGTTGCCAAGCTGAGCATGGGAGCGCTGGCGCTCAACGACATCTGGTTCGGCGGTCAGACTATGAATCCATGGCTCCTCGAGGAGGGATCTTCGGGTTCCAGCGCAGGGCCCGGGGCAGCAGTGGCAGCAGGGTTGGTAGCCTTTGCAATCGGCAGTGAAACCGAGGGAAGCATCGTCAGCCCGGCGATGCGCTGCGGCATAACAGGTTTGAGACCAACCTTTGGCCGGGTTCCCCGCTCAGGAGGGATGACCTTGTGCTGGTCGCTGGACAAGCTGGGTCCCATGACACGCGGCGTTGAGGATGCGATGCTGGTGCTGCAGGCGATATCCGGTCACGATCCCCTGGACCTTTCCAGCGTTCAGTCCCCCCTCGATTTCGATGCCGCAGCTCCGGTTCACGGCCTGCGCCTGGGATACTTTCCCCGCTGGATGAATGAGAGCCCCGCTACGGACGTGGATCGAAAGGCGCTGGAAACATGCCGAAAGATCGGGCTGGTGCCGGTCGAGGTTACTATCCCCGATTGGCCGTATGGATCGCTCAATCACATTCTCTTTGCCGAGGCTGCAGCCGCGTTCGAGGATCTCACTCTTAGCCGTTCCACCGATCAGCTGAAAATCCAGGTTCCGGATGCCTGGCCCAACCTTTTCCGGCAGGCCCGTTTCCTTTCGGCGGTCGATTTCGTTCAGGCCGACAGGTTTCGCCGCAAGGTAGCCGAGATGATGAACCAACTCTTCTCTCAGGTGGATTTGATGCTGGTGCCTTCCCTGAGGGATGAAATGCTCACCATCAGTAATTTTACCGGGCACCCATCCCTGACGCTCCGCGCCGGGTTTGTAGAGGTGTCTGAAGCGCGCAGCGACTGGGCTCCGGACCCGTCGAATCCGCTCCCGAAATTCTCTCCGCCCCGTCGTGTGCCGCACGGGGTGACGCTGATCGGCAGGCTGTTCGACGAAGGGACGATCGTGCAGGTTGGGATTGCTCTGGAGCGGGAGTTTGGAGTTGCAGCCGAGCATCCTCCCATGGCGCGCAGCTAATCCGATCCTCCACGGTAGGATCGAAGGCGTTCAATGGCCCCTGGCATCCTTGGCCTGATTTAGCTCAGGAGGTGAATGGCTCTTGCTTTGATCAGCAGGAAAACTCTCGCGCCCGGCTCCAGCCCCATGGACTGAACCGCCGCCGGTGTGATGCTTACTTTGAAGAGAGTGCCGCAATCCACGGCGAGTTCACTGTTGTCGGCGTCGCGGACTACTCGCTGCACCGTGCCTTCAATCACGTTGCGAGCGCTGGTTTGGGTTAGTCGTTCCCGGGCAACGATGATGTCTTCGGAGCGGATTCCCAGTGCCACCTGAGACCCAGCCGGCAGATCATTGAAGGGTGCTTCGAGAAGGCAGCCCTCTACATCGATCGCGGTCGTGCCCCTCTCGCGGTCATGCCGGACTACCTGTCCGGCAAATATGTTCTCGGCACCCACCGAATGAGCCGCCAGTACCGACGCGGGTGCATTGAAAACTTGCAGGGGCGGACCGGTCTGGATCACCCGGCCCCCGTCGATCAGAATCATGTTCTTCCCGATGCGTGCAGCTTCGCTGTGATTGTGGGTCACGTAAATAAAGGGGATTCCCGAGACGGCTTGAATTGTATCGATCTCCTCCAAAAGCCGTCCGCGGCCCCCGGCATCCACCGCGGACAGAGGCTCATCGAGCAGCATCAGCCGCGGTTCGGAAGCCAGCGCTCTGGCAAGCGCCACCCTCTGTTGTTCACCTCCCGAGAGCTCCGAAGGGTGCTTCCCGGAAATAGCCTCTATACCGAGAAGATGAATGAGCTCTTCGATCCGGTGGGATGCCGCAGCTCCCGGCTTTCTGCTGACTCCAAACGCGATATTTTTGCGCGCGGTCATGTGGGGAAATAAAACGCTGTCCTGGAACACAAATCCGATCTTCCTCTGCTGCACCGGGAGGCAAATGCCGGAGGAAGAGTCGAAAAAAACGGTACCGTTCAGGGCAATGCGCCCTTCATCGGGGGTCACGGTTCCTGCAATGGTGCGCAGGACAGTCGTTTTGCCGGAGCCTGATGGACCAAACAGAATCGTAACTCCGGGGCCTGCCGTCATTTCGAAATCGAGGATGAACGGGCTGCTGCCGGCAGGTCCGAGGCGCTTCAATATTCGGGCTTCCAGCATATGTCAGACTTTCGCGGGAGTTGACAGGCGGTTTGTCATGTAAACGGCACCGGCAGAAAGAACAGTTAGGATGATGGCAAGCCACAACGCCCTCTCATCCTCGCCGGAAACCACAGCCTCGTAAATTGCGAGAGGCATCGTCTGCGTCCGGCCCGGGATATTACCCGCCAGCATGAGCGTGGCTCCGAACTCGCCAAATGCGCGTGTAAAGCTCAAAATGACGCCGGCCATCAAACCTCTGCGGGCCAGCGGCAGCGTCACCCGGAACAATGTCACCCACTCGCTCTTTCCAAGGGTTCGGGAAACCGTTTCATAGCGTGAATCAACAGTTTCGAACGCGGCTCGGGCAGAACGAACCATCAAGGGGAGCGCGATGACCGTCGATGCTACCACGGCGGCAATCCAGGTGAAGGTCAGGGACCAGCCTGAAATTCGAAAGAGCGGCTCCCCGATCAATCCGCGTCGGCCAAGCAGCAGGATGAGATAGTAGCCGGTTACCGTCGGCGGCAGAACCATCGGGAGCGTCAGCGCCGCGTCCAGCAGATTACTGCCCCGGAAATGGCGGCGCGCCAGGAGATAGCCGAATCCCGTTCCGCATGCCGCGACTATCAAGGTGGCAACCGTGACCACCAGGAGCGAGAGTTTCAGCGCTGGCCAGATCATGGATCAATGCACCGGGAGAAAACCGTGTTTTTTCAGGATCGCCTGGCCCGGAGGCGACAAGACAAGCTCGATGAAGCGCTTTGCGGCATCCGGCTGCCGAGAATCCTTTATTGCGGCTATCGGGTACAGAATCGGATCATGCAACCGGTCCGGTACAGGTTCCACATAAACAACCTTTCCCCCGGCAACCGGAATATCGGTTGCATAAACCAGCCCGGCATCCACCTCGCCGCGCACGACATAATCCAGGACCTGCCGAACATCTTCGGCGGGAATCAGCCTCGATTCCAGTTTATCCCAAAGCTGAAGCTTGCGCAGGGCTTGCTGCGAATAAAGACCGGCCGGCACCGTTTTGGGATTGCCGATCGCCAGACGCTCCAAACGTTTGTCTGCAATATCTGCAATAGACCGGATACCGCTCCTGGAATCCCGGGCTGCGACAAGCACCAGGACATTACGGGCAAAGTCGCGTCGGGCTCCCGGAAGGAGCAGCCCACGGCGATTCAGCTCATCCATCTGCTGTTGCCCGGCGCTCGCAAAAACATCGACCGGGGCTCCGCTTTCGATCTGCTTCTGGAGGAGGCCGGAAGCGGCAAAATTAAATCGAACAACCAGGCCGGTTCTCTCTCGAAAAAGACGCCCGTACTCCTCGAAAGTCCCCTTGAGACTCACAGCCGCCGATACCATGAGTTCCTGGCTTTTGGCGGGGGTGGAGCAGGCCAGGCTGCAAAACATCAGCAGCACCGAAAGCAAAATTCGGGGGTCGCGTTTCGATCGCGGGTTTATCATTCGGCTATTGTATCACCGCAAAGCCTTCAAAGACCCTGTACGCCGGCACCCTCATGCCGGTTTCAAAACTGTGCAAACCGTGGCGCAGATAGGCCCACCGATATTGAACGTGGCAGCCACGCGTGGAGACTTTACCTGCAGCGGGGTCGGCACCTTGCCCAATAACTGCAGGGCACACCACCCGACCATGGCAATCCCCGTCGCTCCTATAGGGTGCCCCTTGGCGATCAGGCCGCCCGATGTATTGATCCCGCACTTCCCGTCCGGCGCGGCCTTGCCTTCAATCCAATACTGAGCACCCTTGCCATACTCCGCCTTGCCCAGCACCTCGGCTGCCAGGGCACCCATGACGGTGAAGCAATCGTGCACTTCAGCCACATTGATATCATCCGGGCGCACCTCCGCCATGGCATACGCCCGATTCATGGCGCCATAGGCGCCGGACGGGCGGAGCACTTCGCGGCCCTCTTTGAGCAGCGGGTCGGTCGCCTGCGCGTAACCTGCAATTTCGACACAATCCTGCCTGGCCACGCCGAGCTTCCGAAGCCCCTCGTCGGTCGCAAGAATCAACGCCGCATAGCCGTCCGTTATCTGGGAGCAGTCAAAGGTCTTGAGCGGCAGGCCATCTACGATGTAGCGGTTGATCCCTTCAATTTTGACCGCTTGATCCACACTCAGAGCAACATTGCGCATCTGGGCGTTGGGATTGTGCCGGGCATTGGCATATTCGGTGACGGCAATTTGTGCAAGATCGCGTTCCGACACGCCGTGCGTTTTCATATAGAGATCCATTACCTCAGCAAAGAGGTGGGGAAATACAAAAACTTTGCCCGGGCGTTCATCGGGATGCGAGAAATAGCCCAATACCTTGCCGATAAGCTTACCGTCCACCTTTCCTTCGTTGTCCCGCATCTTCTCATAGCCGACGGCAATGCCGGTGTCACCCATCCCCGCCTGGAGTTTGAGCAGGACGGAAAGAATCGCCTGGCCCCCTGAGGCACAAGCGTTTTCAACCGCTTCGATGGGTTTGCCCGCCATCCCGGGCACCATTGCCACGAGCCCTGCCAGCAGACCCTGCTCGTTCAGCGCAAAATTGCATGTGGCGCCTATCGAGCCAACGTCCATTGCGGAGGCAGGAACATCAATTTCATGGCAGGCGCCCTCGACGGCTGAGGAGATTATCTCCGGGACCGTCATATTCATCAGTTTGCCGAATTTCGACTGGTGATAGGCCGCGATGTAAACCGGCTTGCTCATATCGGACTCCTTGCCCGGGAGGGCGCAGTGATCGGTCCACTCATTCCTGACGGGCCTGCCCTATTCGGTGCCCGGCGGGTACGTCATGAACAAATATTACTTGGGGATCCCACAGTGCGCCAGACGGGATTCGAGCAGCCGCATCATGCCCGATGGCAATGGATCCCTCCGTGGGGTTCTGAATGCCGGCTCGGCCGAGGCGCCTATGGCGAAACCTGCACGTACCTCAGTTCCCGATTATCCCAGCGCAGTTGGAGACAGGGCTCCAGCCAGGGTTCTTCAACGCGGATCATGTCCTGGCGCCAGCCCGGGACCTGCACTGCCGTATCCTTGGCGACCCATGGATTCACAGGAAAATCCATGATCCGCAGGCATTGCGGCGGACGGCTACGCAGCTCTCCCAGAAGTCGCGTCGTTGGAGCCGCGCGTGCGACATATTGACCATCCTTGACCAGCCACAAATAGCCAATGTTCACAATTACGAATGCCGCAAGAAATGCCGCCCGCAGTCGCGAATTCCTGGAACTCTCGAGCAGCAGGGCGATCAGCCCTGCCAGACCCAGCGCCGCCAAATATTGGCTGCGGCTGGGAACGTGATTCTGGTAGGTGATGAATGCATAGGGGGCTAGAGCCACGGGTATCCAGACAAGAAAAGCCGCCGCCTGCCATCGATCCTTCCACCAGCGGGCAGGCCAGAGCAGGAGAAGCGCAAGGTAGAGCCATGGAAAAGCAAGCCGGTGTGCGCTATTCAGGATAATAAACAACCCCGCCGGCCGCATCCTGTAAAGGCCGCTGCTCAGGTAGGTGTTTCCCTCCAGGTTCAGGACAAAAAAGGCCAGGTACGCGGTTGCCGGCAACAGAAGGTAAAAGTACTGCTTGCGAAAACGGAGTTCGCCGAGGCGCAGCCAATCCGAAAGTGGGGCGAGAGCCAGGAAGACCAGGCCGGATTCCTTGGATAAAACAGCGGCGGCATAAAAGAAGAGGCTTGCCGGGATCCTGCCGCCACACCATGCCAGGGCCGCTGCCAGCGTGAATGTGACCACAAAAGCATCACCCATCGCGGCCAGCCACATGATGGCTTCCTGCGGATTCTGGACTGTGGCAAAAAGGAGGAGCCCCGCGATGGCGACGGATTTCCTGCCGGTCAAAGCCATGAGAAGCCGCCCGAAAAGCCAGATGTTGAGCAAGTGAACGCCGATTGCGAAGAGGTAGAACACCTCCGGCCGGAATCCGGCAGCGACATGAAGGAAGGCAAAGCTCAGGTAGGAGGTGGCCCTGATTCCTTCCGGGGTGAGAGAGATGCTGTGGAAATCTTTGATCCAGGAATCTACTCGTTCCAGGATCACGAAATCGTCCGAGATGAAGCCATTGTTCAAAGCGGGAGCATACGCGATGGCTGCCAACAGGAAGGCCAGGAGCAGCCATACGGCCGGAAGAGAGTGGCTGACGACAGGTGCGGAAGGATGGGTGCGCACCTGTAAGTTCCACGTCATCGGAGTGCTATTCATCAAAGATGCCTCAGGGCTTTTTCGAGCCTATGACCCGGCCCGGCCGCGCGCCCGTGTGCTTTCCCTTCTCCCAAACCAGAACGCCGTTCACCCAAACGTACTCAATACCCTCCGGCAGTCGTTCGGGATCCTGGTAGGTTGAACGGTCCATGACATGATCGGGATCGAAGAGAACCAGGTCGGCGGCATTCCCGCTGCGTATCGTGCCACGGCCGTCCAGGCCGAGGCGGCGGGCCGGCAGCGAGGTCATCTTCCGGATGGCTTCTTCAAGCGTCAACCATTTCCGCTCACGGACGTATTGGCCCAGCACTTTCGGAAAAGTGCCGGCGGCGCGGGGATGGTGCATCCCGATCCCCCCATCGGAGGAAACCATGGTCCAGGGCCATTGATAAAACCGCCGGATATCATCATCAACCATCGATTTCCCGATGATTTCAGCATCCCCGTTGCGTACGATTTCGATATAAAGCTGGACCGGAGTCATGCTGCGAGAACGGGCAATCTCCTCCAGAGTTTTCCCGCCGTATTCGGGACGCGGGGCGTGATGCACAACCAGGATATTTCCCGGCCCGCCGATGTCCGAGAGGCCTTTGGCAACATCCCCGGGGTCATCCCATTTCTTGGAAGGCACTAGCACCTTCATATTGGAGTGCCAGGCATCATAGGGATAGCAATCGGCGGTGACGTCGATACCTACTTTCCTGGCTTCATCGAACAATCGGATTACTTCGGGAGAACGGTTCCAGACACCGGTCGTTCCCAGCTTGATGTGGGTGTTTTGAACCGGGATTTTCGCCTGGCGCCCGATATCGAGAAGTTCGCGTATGGCTTCGAAGCTCCTGTCCGCTTCATCCCGGGTGTGAGAAATGTAAAAACCCTTATACCGCGCCGCGGCGCGGGCCAGGGCTGTTACTTCCCCCGTGTCGGCATAACTCCCGATAACGTACTCGAGGCCGCTGGAAAGCCCGACGGCGCCTTCCCTCATCCCCTGCTCCACTAACGCGGCCATCCGCGAAACTTCCTCCGGTCGGGCAACCCTCTTGTAATCCTCTCCCATGACCCGTGTGCGTACCGTGGCGTGACCGACCAAAAGTAGCACATTTAAAGACGGGGGATTTTTGCGGCGGTCGTCCAGCCATTTCCCAATGGGCCACGGGGAGCTTCCGTCCTGCCCCAGCAGAAGCGTGGTCAAACCTTGAGCCACCTGGGATGAAGCCAGAGGTTGGTGTTCAACGCCGTCGGTCGAGTGGTTATGAATATCGATGAATCCCGGTGCAAGCACCAGTCCCCTGGCATCGATCACCGTTTCACCCTCGGCAGGCTGAATATTTCCGACCTGGGAGATTTTGCCGCCGAGGACGCGAATATCCACCTGCCGCAGAGGTTCCCCGGTCCCGTCGGCAACCTTTGCGCCCGATATGACGAAAGAGGCGGATTTCTCAGCGCCGAAAACTTCGAGTTTGAGGGCGGATATCCCCAAAAACATCAGGGCCAGGCTCAACTGCAACCGCCGTGTTTCGAACCGGCGGCAATGACACTTCGGATCGGTGGCATTCATCCGGGATCCCCTTTTTGCCGGCAACCATACTCAAAAGAACTCCTCCTGGCAACTCCGAACCGCGATGCCCATTCGCCGAAGCTGTGAGGGGAGATCATCGTTTTTCTTTGCGGTCGCCGGGGACTTTGCGGTTCAATGAGGTATCGGGGGAGCTGAAATTGGCAGAATTGCCTCAAAAAACAACGCCTGTCACTCGTCGCGGAGCGATGGCTGTCGTAGTCTCGGAAGACGGCAAAACGGTGCTTCTCCTCCGGCGCGAGATTTTCATCCTCTGGGATCTCCCGGGAGGGATGATCGAAAAAGGGGAGGAAGCCGCGCAGGCGGCGGCGCGCGAATGCGAAGAGGAAACAGGCTATCGGATCTCGATCGAAAACCTGATCGGCATTTATCGGCATCCATCGGTTTACGGCCGGGGTGACCAGATCACCTATGCCTATCGCGGGCATGTAACCGGGGGGAAGGCGATAAAGCTCGGACTGGAAACGACCGGTCTGCGCTGGTGCACCCCTCCGCATTTTCCGGCCGGGTTTCAACCGCTGCATCGTCAAATCGTGGAGGATGCGCTGAAGGGATCGCCCGAGCCTTTCGAAAGGCACATCTTATTCCCGCTTTGGAAGCTTTATCCTGCCCGGGTGGTGTTTATCCTCCTGCGCCTCGTCACGGGCGCTATGAGGGCGCTGGGGATAAAGCATTGATGTCGGAGTGGTTTTTTTGTTCCGGCTCAGTGCCCGGCAGAGCTGCCTGGGACCTTCGCTCTCGCCTCAAGGTACTGTTGGATCTCAAAGGTGTCCGGCAGCGATTGGGATGCCTTCAATCCCTGGATTCGCTCGATCTCCTCTTCGAGCCACTTTTGGGGCAATCCATTGGTCCGGGCAATAAGCCGCAGCCATTTCAGCTCCTGGGGATGCAGTTCGGCGTCCACTATTGCCACGCGAATGGCATCTCTCAAAAAACATTCGGCGGCCTGGCGCATCGAAAAAAGTATTGGTTCATCGGTCAAGTATCGGTTGCGCAAAAGGTCGTCGATCGCAGCCTCGCAGAACCTCGGATCGAAATCGAGGGTGCGTCCCACAGCGATCATGAGGGCGCGTTCTGTCGCGTCGACGATCCTGTCCTTGCCCACCAGTACCAGCAGGCCGCGATAATAATTGCTTTTTTCAAGCTGACTCATCTGCATACCGACACATCTCATTCTGCGGTAACGCCAGACCATAGCACTGAACCGGCGGCATGTCTATCAGACTGAACTGGAAATATAGCGGAGGGAACGAATTCAGATTCCAGTGCGATCCCGAAGGACCGGCAGCCAAAACAGAACCGGATCGGAGATTCGCGATTTTTCCCATTTTTCGAATTGCCGCTTGCTTCGGGGGCTCAAGCGGGTTTAGAAAGAAAGCTACGGCAGGTCCGGCAGAGGACCCGTGCCGGTATTCCAATTCACTTTGTCACTATTCATAGGAGTCCATCATGCCGCAGGCAACCGAAAACAGCCTTTCGCGCAGGGATTTCATCAAAACTTCCACATCAGCGGCCGTCGCTGCAGCCTCTATGCCGGCTGCCGGCTTCGCGTTTTCACAGGCGCAGGAAAAGATCAAGGTGGGCGTGATCGGCTGCGGGGGGCGTGGCACCGGAGCTGCCGGCGACTGCATCAAAGCCTACCCCGGAGTGGAAATCTATGCTTTGGGCGACCTCTTCCCGGACCGGCTCAAAAACTGCCTAAACCGGATCAAAACAACGTCAGGCGCTCAGGTCAACGTATCGGAAGAGCGCTGCTTCACAGGTTTCGACTGCCACGAAAAAGTCCTGGCCAGCGGCATCGACATGGTAATCCTGGCAGCGCCCCCGGGATTCCGCCCTTTGCACTTTAAAGCTGCAGTTGCCGCCGGCAAGCACATTTTTACAGAGAAGCCGGTTTGTGTGGATGCTACCGGCTACCGCACCGTCATGGCCGCGGGCGAGCAGGCATCTCAGAAAAAACTCTGCGTGGTGGCGGGGACTCAGCGCCGCCATCAGGGTTCCTACGTCGAAAATGTCAAATTGATCCGGGATGGGGCGATCGGCGAAATCGTCGCGGGCCAGGTTTACTGGATCGGCGGGCCTGTGCACCATCGGGGCGAACAGGCGCCCGGTATGTCAGATATCGAATTCCAATGCCGCAACTGGTACAACTGGACCTGGCTATGCGGCGATCACATCGTTGAACAACATATTCATAATATCGATATCATGCACTGGGTGATGGGCGGGCCGCCTCTCAAATGCATCGGGATCGGGGGACGCCAGACGCGCCAGGAAAAGGGCAATATTTGGGATCACTTCTCCATCGAGTTCGAGTACCCGAACAATGTGCGTTTTGCGAGCTATTGCGCTCATTTCGATAAGATCAAAGGCCGGGTCAGCGAGCATGTGGTCGGAACCAAGGGAAAATCCGACTGCGCCGGTAAGCTCCAGGGAGAAAAAACCTGGGCTTACTCGGGCGAAAACATCAACCCCTATGTCAAGGAACACATGGACCTCATCGCCGCCATGACCGGAAAAGCGCCGTATGTAAATGAAACACGACAGGTTGCCGAGTCCTGTCTGACCGCGGTGATGGGCCGGACCGCTGCCTATGCCGGGCGCGAGGTAACGTGGCAATGGATAACCGAGGAATCCAAACTTGACCTGATGCCGCCCAAACTGGAGTTCACATCCTTCCAGCCTCACGGCATTCCAGCGCCCGGACAGACGCCCCTGGTCTGAAAAGCGCTATAAAAAGTAAACCGCGAAGACCGTGACGCAGCCTGCGGCCGCAACCAAATTAGACTGAGAGTTCGCAGTTCTCAGTTATCAGTTTTCAGTTTTCAGTATCAGTTCGGAGTCGCATGAGGAACTGCGAACTGATACTGAGGACTGCGAACTTGTTGCATTCACCACCGTTTTCACGATTCAATAAATCTTGCCTGAAAAACAAGAATTTACAGATGTGATACGCAAAGGTGTGTGCTTGTCTTCCTTTGCGGCCTTCGTGGTTCCTCGATCACGAATCCCTGAAATATTTCCGCCCCCCCGGAAAAACCTACCGAACTTGTTTCCTCAGAAATGCGTATAGAGACCATGGAGGTGGTTCCATGGCAAAGAAACGGGTTTTCACCATTTCATTCCTTTCCATCGTCGGGGTGCTGATAATACTCGGCGGCTACTGGGTGTTCGGGTCCCTCTTTTCGGTCGACAAGACTATTCCGCCCGAAAAGCTGGGCAAGGTCGAAACGGGTTCCATTGCCAAATCGGTCGTCGCAACCGGGAAAATCGAACCGCTGTCCAAAGTGGAGATCAAATCCAAATCGAGTGGAATCATTAAGTTCCTTTATGTCAATGCCGGCGACATGGTGAAGGAAGGGCAGTTGCTCGTCGAACTCGACAAGGAAACGCTGGAAGCCCAGGTTAAAGAAGCCAAGGCATTTTTGAGCGCCGCGGAAAGCAAGCTCCAGGAAGTTCAGTACCAGGAAAAGACCTTCCGGGCCACCATTCGGAAGTCACAGCTCGAAGCCGAGAACCGGGACTTCGATTTCGCCGTGGCTGAATTCAAGCGTTACCAGGAACTCCGCGCCCAGGGTCTGGTTTCCAAATCGGACTACGACGCCGTTGAGCAGAAGATGAAAGCGGCCGAGGTGACCCTTAAAACTCTCCAGGCGGCGGTCAAAGTGAGGGAAGCGGAGTTGGAGCAGAATGAACGGACGATCACCAAGGCCCGGGCCGAAGTGATTCAGGCACAGGCTCAGGCGGAACGGGCGGAAGAAAGCCTTAAATATGCTTCTATCCGCTCGCCCATCACCGGCGTGGTGCTCAGCCGCGAGGTCGAGGTCGGCGATGCTGTTTCCTCCATTCTTCAAATGGGCTCGAACGCGACATTGATCATGACCCTGGGAGACGTGAAGGAGCTCTACGTCAAAGGGAAAGTCGATGAAACCGATATCGGCCTGGTGAAGGTGGGCCAGCCGGTACGCGTGACCGTCGACGCCTACAAAAACCGGGCTTTTCAGGGGAAAGTGTTCCGGATCGCGCCCATGGGAGTCGAAAAAGACAACGTGACCCGCTTCGAGGTCCGGGTGTCGATCATGAACGACCTGGATCTGCTCAAAGCGAACATGAGCGCTAACGCCGAAATCGTTCTCGAAGAACACAGGGACGTCCTCGTGATCCCGGAAAGCGCACTGATCTACAACGAGAAAAAGGAAACCTCCGTCGAAATACCTGATCTTTCGACCAAAACCGGCCGGCGCCAGATTCCGGTCAAGTCGGGATTGAGCAACGGAGCCCGAACCGAACTCCTGGCAGGGCTGAAGGCCGGCGATCGCGTGGTGCTGCAATGATGGAACTGATCCGGCAAACCTTTCAAAACCTGAAAGCGAACAAGACGCGGTCCTTCCTGACCATGTTCGGAATTGCCTGGGGATTGATCTGCCTCATACTGATGTCGGCCATGGGCGAGGGAATGTGGGCTGCGCAGCGTGACAAGGCCCGTCTGCTCGGACAAAACATCATCATCGTCTGGGGCGGAATGACGAGCAAGGGAATGGATGGCGTGCGGGCGGGCAAATCGATCCGGCTGACGCTGGATGACTATTTCAGGCTCAAGGAGCAAGCTACCTATCTCCAGCGGTCCAGCCCGGAAATCCAGCGCTACCTGCCGGCAAGATCCAACATCAACAACGGGACGTTCACCACCCACGGCGTATTCCCGGATTACATGCAGATGCGCACCATCGACGTCCTGCCGGGAGGCCGGCAAATCAATGCGGGGGACAATGCCGCGGCCTTGCGGGTCTGCATCCTGGGCGACGAGGTAAAAGAGCAGTTATTCAACAAGGGCCGGGCGCTCGGTGAAACCATCATCATCGGCGGACTGCCCTACCTGGTCATCGGGGAACTCGTGCACAAGGAACAGAACAGCAATTACAGCGGCCCGGACTCCAAAAAGATTTTCATTCCCTTTTATTCCATAGCCCGCGATTTCCCCCTTCCTCGGGCGATCGAGGGCAAGTTTGCGCTTTCGAACCTGATCCTGCAGCCCTACAGCGAGGAAGTCGGAGATGCTGCTGAACTGCAGGTTCGCCAGATTCTGGCCAGGGAGATCGGTTTCGATCCCTTGGATAAAGATGCCCTCCCGATCTGGAACACCGTGAAGCAGGCGAAGTTGATGGCCAGGATGTTCAACTCGCTCCGCGTGTTCCTCAGCTCGGTGGCGATTGTGACCCTGATACTGGGCGGTGTCGGAGTCATGAATATCATGCTCCTCTCGGTGGGCGAGCGGACACGCGAGATCGGGGTATGCAAGGCGGTCGGTGCGACGACCCGTCGTGTGTTGATGCAGTTTTTCGCGGAATCGATGGCGCTGACCTTCATGGCGGGAATTGCCGGTATTCTGCTCGGGTGGGGGCTTTGCGCCGCCGTCAACCAACTGCCGAAAATCGATTTCTTCGCCGGCATGATCGTAACCCCTGAGGTGGGGCTGATCGCATTCGGTTTCCTGGTGCTTGTCGGGGTCCTTTCGAGCATCTACCCGGCCTTCATGGCGTCGGTGGTGGACCCGATCGAGGCCTTACGATACGAATGAATCGCAGGAGTGGAACTACGATGCATGGCGCTCTGCGGGAAATGGTGGCGGGAACCAAGCGGCGGACCAGCTGCAATGGCACACGTGCTTCCAGCTTGCGGATGATGATTTTCTTTATCGGGCGGGACCTCGGGAGAAAGCCGATATGATCCTCGAAATCTTCAAGCGCGTCCTGGAAAACCTCGTCTCCTACCGAAAACGCTCCGGGATGACCATTCTGGGAATCATGTGGGGGATCGCCTCCTTTATCCTGCTGATGGCCTACGGCGACGGCTTTCAAAAGGCCATGATGCTCGGCTTGAGCTATTTCGGCGACAACGTGGTTGTGGTCTGGAACGGTCAAACCTCCATGCAGGCCGGGGGCTCCCGGTCAGGGAAGATCGTGCGCACAGAACCGGACGATGTCGAAGTGATCCGGCAGCGCTGCACCCTCGTCAAGCGTGTCAGCCCGGAGGTTTACCGTGAGATGCAGCTGCGCTGGGGAGACCGGATGACCAGCGCCGGAATTCGTGCCGTAAACGATGAATACGGTCCTATCCGCGGTATGTTCATGGGAGAAGGCCGCTTCATCTCGTCAGAAGACGTGGCTGCGATGCGCCGCGTTATCGTTCTGGGCTACGATCTCAAGAAAAAGCTGTTCAGCCAGGCTCCGGCGCTCGACCAGGATGTATCCCTGGAAGGGGTCCGGTTCACGGTGATCGGCGTGCTGCAGAAGAAGATCGCGATCTCCAATTACTTCACGCAGGATGATTTCTGCGCGCTTATCCCGGTGAATGTCATGGGAACGCTCCAGGACATCCGCTACAACAGTGTCCTGTGCTTTCAGCCCGCAAGCGGGGCCATGGAAGACGCCGCAGTGCGGCAGGTGCGGCAGGTCCTGAGCGAGATCCACCGGTTCAACCCTGCGGACGAAAAAGCCCTCCTGTTCCAGAAATTCAGCATGGTTTTCGATATTATTAACGGGCTGAGCATGGCAACCAAAGGCCTGCTCAATGTAATCGGTCTGTTCACCCTGGCGGTTGCGGGCGTGGGCATCATGAACATCATGCTGTTCTGTGTGCAGGAACGCACTCATGAGATCGGCATCCTGAAGGCCCTGGGAGCGCGCCGGCGGCACATAAGGATGCAGTTCCTGGGAGAGTCGCTCGCACTCTCGATCGTTGGCGGGCTGCTGGGCTACCTGTTTGCAGTGCTTCTGGCCGGGTGGATTGGGGCGATTCCGTTTCTGAGCGAGTTATTCGAGGATAAAAGCGGCCAGGGGGACATCCAGTTGCTGGTCAATGCCCGTGTCTTCGCAGTCTCGTTCGTCACCTTCGTCGTGATCGGACTGCTCTCAGGAACCTGGCCCGCCATCAAGGCGTCGCGTCTTGATCCCGTTGAATCCCTTCGCGCGGAATAGCGCCCTGTCAGTTAAATTTCCCCGACCGGGCTTCGAGCGTGAGAGCCTCCAGCGCTTCGATCTGGTCCGGCGTGCCGATCACAACCAGAGTCACACCGGGGCTTAGGACAGATTCAGGGCCCGGCTGAAGATCGAATCGGCCGTCCGCAGCGCGAATGGCCAGAATAACCGCGCCGGTTTTCTGCCGAATTTCAGCTTCGGCGATGCTCCTTCCTACCAGAGAGGCCTCCGGGGGCAGGGTGATTTCATGAAGCCGGAATTCCAATTCGCCGCCATGAGTCACCATATCGAGGAAATCGCTGGTGACCGGCCGGGTGACCATGGTAGCCATGCGGCGCCCTGAAATGAAATAGGGCGAAATAACCCGGTCGGCGCCGGCTTTTTTGAGCTTCTTTTCGGTTTCCCGCTGGGCGGCCCTCGCCACGATATACAGGGATGGATTCAGGGCACGGGCAGATAGGGTCACATACACATTGGCGACATCGGAGTCGGAGCAGGCGACAAGGCCCCTGGCCCGACGGATCCCCGCTTCCTCCAGCGTCTCGTCCAGTGTGGCATCACCGATCAGATGCGGGACGCCGCGGGGCTTCAGTTCCACCATCGTTTCCGGCTTGCTGTCGATGACAACGAATGGTATTCCCGCGGCATCGAAGTCGGCGGCGACCTGATGGCCCACCCGGCCATAACCGGAAATGATGAAATGGCTCTGCATTTCCCTGATTTTCTTGTCCATTTTTCTCCTCATCCGGAAACCGAGAATCTCGCCCTCGACGATGATTTCCGCAGCCTGGCCCGCGGCGTATACGGCTGTGCCTACGCCGGCGACAGCAATCACCATGGTCAGGACCCGCCCGGCCTCGGAGAGCGGGTGAACCTCCTGAAATCCGATCGTGAAAAGCGTTATTACCACCATATAAATAGAATCGAGGAAGCTCCAATGTTCCAGGAAGATGAAACCGGCGATTCCCAGAACGAAAACAGCCATTAAAATAAGAAGGATTGGGATGAGCCTTCTGAATGGATTCACCACCCTATCTTATGACAAATGGAGAGGAAATGTCCCCAATTCCATGGGTGCGGTTTTCCGCTTGCCGGTCCTGCACTCCCGGAACCTTGCAGGATGCCTGGCGGAAATGAAAAATCGAATCCGGACCCGGCTGCTGGCCTGTACCCCGCACAGCCCCGATTCAATTATTGAAACCGATCTTGGCGGGAGCGTATGTATCATCATGGGAAACGAAGACGTGGGCGTGAATCCGGAAATCGCATCCCTGGCGACGGATCGAGTCGCCATTCCGATGCGCCCGGGGATCGATTCACTCAACGTGGCGTCGGCGTCCACCATTTTCCTGTACGAGGCTGCGAGGAAGAGAATGGGACATCGGAGGAAATGAGCCGGGATCTTCACGATGTGCTGGTTTTTGAGAGGGCTGATGAATGCCAGGAATATGCTTCACCCCGGCTGGATGAGATGGAACTTCGGAAAAAAGGAGAATAATCCAATGAAACTCTTTGGGCAGAAACCGATGACCCTGATTTCGCTGGTCATCCTGGTGTTGACCCTCGCTGCTGCACCGGCGATTTATTCACAGGACCAGCAAAAAGAAACCGTTCAGTCCGCACCTGTGCCGGGCAATCCAAGCGGCATGATGATGCACCGAGGCATGATGCAGGGGCAGGGCATGATGCACGGAATGCCTGGGCCAGGTATGATGCAGGGGATGCCGGGTCCCGGGATGGACCCGGGCAGGATGCCGCAGATGCATAGGCGGATGATGCGCGGCCGCGATGCGGGCTTGTCTGGAATGATGGAACCCGGCAGAAATATCTCGCCGCAAACCCGTTTGCTGCTCCAGTTGCGCCGTCCGGAGATTCAGAAGGAAATCGGACTGACCGCGGACCAGATCAAAAAGCTGGAGGACATCGCTTTCGGCGCTGCTCGTGCATCCATCCAGGGGCGGGCCAATCTGCAGATACAGCGGCTGGAACTGGGCAGAATGATGAGGCAGGACAACCCCGACCGGGCAGCCGTCGACAAGAAGATCGACGAGATCGAGCAGGCGGAATCCGCCCTGCGCAAGTCCATGATCCACGGAACGCTCGACGCCCAATCCGTCCTTACCAAGGAAGAGAGACAGAAGCTGACGGATCTGTCCCAGCGGAAACCGCTCGCAACCGGTGCGGGGGGAGCCGCGGTTGCCCCCCGCAAGACCATGAGGGAGAAACCGGCATCTCCGCCCGCAGCCAAACCCCCGGCAAACATGTAGATCCGCAAAAACAAACACGGAAGCACAGAGGACACCGCGATAACCAGTATCAATATAGTCGGATCGCATGAGGAACTGCTAACTGATACTGAGAACTGCGAACTTTTTGCTTTCACCACCGTTTTCACGATCAATTCTCCTGTGCAACTCTTGAGTTCTTGCTTTTGCGGCAAATCGACTAGTCCCCGTTGACACCCTGCCCGCAGAATAGCATTATTCTAATATTAAGGATTAGCCTTCCTTGAATGCGGCGTGTCCTTCCTCGGGTGGGGTGGATATATGAAATGGAAAAAATTGGCGCTATTGGGGGTGTGGATTTCCACATCCGCAGCGGTAGTTTATCTGGCCGCGGAAGACAAGCGTCCCATGACCGATCGGCCGCTTTTCAAAGTCGGGGTGGAAACGGTTTTTGTCAGCGTCTCCGTCACCGATCCGATGAACCGCTACGTGGTCGGCCTGGAAAAAGACAACTTTAAAGTCTTCGAAGAAAAGGTTGAGCAGAGCGTCGTGCACTTCAGCCAGCAGGCGGCCCCTATAAGCGTGGCCGTCGTTCTCGACGTCAGCGGTAGCATGAAATCCAACAACAATCTCCAGTCCGCGCGCGCGGCTCTCAACCGATTTCTGCAATCCTCGAATTCCGAGGACGAGTTCTGCCTGATCACCTTCAACACCAGGGTATCCCTGGTCAAGCCATTCACCAGTGAAACCAACACCATCGAGAGCGAAGCCGCCCTCATGCAGCCGGGAGGCCGCACGGCGCTGTATGACGCCGTCTACAGGGGGCTGGAAGAGATGAAGAAGGCGAAGAATGAAAAACGGGCGCTGATCCTGATCACGGACGGGGAGGACAACAGCAGCCGCTACAACATGCAGGAAGTCCGCGAGTTTGCCAAGGAATCGAACGTCCAGATCTACGGAATCGGCGAGGAAGGCAAGCTGGGATATGGGCGCTCCGAAATTCAGAATATCGTGGCGTTGACCGGCGGCCGCGCCTTCTTCCCCAACAGTTTCAACGAACTCGATTACTATATCGACCTGATTCACTCCGAACTGCGTAACCAATACCTGCTCGGCTATGTCCCGAGCAACAAGACCCACGACGGCCGCTGGAGAAGGATCAAGATCAGGCTGGATGCGCCTGTGGGTCTTCCCCGCCTCCTCGTGCATTCCAGGGAAGGCTACTACGCTCCGAAGCAATAGACGGCGTCTTCTCTAGCGTTTCGGGTACTTCGGGACAGGCGGGAAGACAAAAGGCTCCGCTTTGATCTTCTGCAGCGCAAGCTCCAGCCCCTTCTCCAGCTGAAGATCGTGCCCGGCCATGACCGAACCCGGATCGTTGTCCTGAAGCACGTCGGGGTCGGCGCCGTGGTTTTCCACCAGCCATTTGCCGTCCTTATTGTAGAAAGCATTGTTGGACTGTTCGACCCTGCCGTTGTCGATGGTTTTCTGCGTATTAAGAATCCCGACCAGGCCTCCCCATGAGGGTACTCCCACTACCGTGCCGAGCTTTCGAGCCTTGAAATGCTCGACAAACGCCTCTCCGTCAGAACCATTGTCTTCGTTCGATAGCAGGACAAAGTGAGCTCGTGAAGCGCTGTTGGGATAGCGGTAAGGCTCCATCCCCTTCAGGACGTTATAAGCCACCTGCTTGCGTTCGAGTTTGTCGATCATGAAGTACTCGGTCCAGCCGCCGCTGTTTCCGCGGGCATCGATGATCAGCCCCTTTTTATAGCGGAAAGCCCGCCAGAATTTGTCGAACTGCATGATTCCGGGGCCGCCCATGGCGGTGATGTGCATATAGCCGATTTCGCCGTTGGAGGCTTTCAAAACCTTCTCGATATTGTCCGTAACCCAGCGGGCATAGCGAGCCTGGGCATCGGAGCGCACGGGCTTCACACGGTAGGTGCGCGTGGTTCCGCCCGGCTGGCTCACCACCGTAAGGGTCACGTACTCGTCGCGGGTTACCTGCAGCAGCTGGAAATAGTTTTCCGGAACCTTGACGTCCTTTCCGTTGATGGCGACCAGAAAATCGCCCTCCTTCAATTCGATGTCGGGGCGGGCGAGCGGAGTCGAAACATCAGTGTAGTAGCGGGTCGGCCCATAGATCTTTTCAAAACGGTAAAGACCTGCCTTCGAGTCGGGAACGAGATCTGCGCCGAGGAGGCCGGTGAAAACAGGATTCTCCGCCCTTTGCTCCTGACCCGGGTCTCCGCCCGAGATATAGGTGTGAGAAACGCACAGTTCTCCGACCAGTTCGGAAAGCACCCAGTTCAGCTGATCCCGCGACCGCAGGTCCCCGATATAGGACCGGTATTTGTCTCCCATCGCCTTCCAATCGTGGCCGTGCATATCCTTGTCGTAAAAAAAGTCGCGGTACCAGCGCCATGCATCACTGAAGATCTGGTTCCATTCATCCTTCGGAGATACCCGATACGTCAAAGCGGAAAGATCGATTTCCTTCCCCGCCTTGCGCGACTGATAGGCCTTGTCGAAGGAGGTAACGAAAATCTTGGAATCCTTTTTGATGATCAGGTGCTCGCCGTTCGCCGACACTTGAACTTCGGCGATTTTGTCCTCCAGCCGCACGGATTTTTCATCCTTCATCGAGAAGATATCCAGGGACCATTTGGTCCGTCCATTGGGATTGAAAAACTCCTCGTATTGCTCTTCGGAAAAATCAGCTACCCCCGACCAGGCGGCAAAACCCTTGCCGGCCTGGAGGTGGAAATAGTTCCCGGGCTCGACCGGCAGGGCCGATATCCGGTCCTGAATGCCGTCGATGTCGACCCGGAATTTCTGCGCTGCATCTTCTTTGGCGCTTCCCTGGCCTTTCTCTGCCGCCGCTGCGGCTGCCGCTGAGAACGGCGGTTTCTCACCCTTGTGCAGCTGGACGACCATCACTCTCGTGGGACGGACCACGATGTGGTTGTCTTCAAAAAGGTCCATGCCGATCTGATAATTCCGGTTCGAGAGGAAGTACAGGTATCCGCCATCGGCATCCCACCGGGGGTTCAGGTTGTCATAAAAATCGTCGGTAACCTGGGTCCTTTTGCCCTCGAGCGTGTCGTAGATAAAAATCACGCTGTTGCGGTTCTCGCGCACGAAAGAATAGGCGATCCAACGGCTGTCGGGGGACCAGGAGTAGTCGCTCATTTCCCAGACAAACTCGTCATTGTCCAGATAGTGTGATTCATCCACCTTGGTCAGCTTCTTGCCGGCGACATCGATATAGAAAATGGAAAAGTCCTTGTCCCCGAACAGGATTTTGGAGCCGTCAGGCGACCAGCGCAGGTGATACACCGTCCGGTTCAGCTCGCTGGTCAGCGCCTCAGCAGCTCCTCCCTGAATATCCTGCAGGTAAAGCTGGTATTCGCCTGTGCGGTCTGAGAAAAAGGCGACTTTCTTCCCATCGGGCGAAACCTGGGCATAGGATTCCCGGATTCCGGGGGTGCCGGACAGATTATGCCAGGTGGTTTCTTTCTCCCCGGGGGAAACCTGGAAGACATCCCCTCGCGCGGTCAGGAAGATCTGGCGGGCGTCGTTGCTTAGATCCATCCAGTGGGTGTACTCGGAGGGATTGATCCACCGCTCCTGGGTTTTCCAGCCATCCGTGGGTATTCGCAGGGTGATTTTTTTTGCCTGTCCCGATTTCGGGTCAAGGAGCTGCAAGTAGCCGTTTTGAGTGAACACGATCTGTTTGCGATCGGTCGACGGGGTCATCACATCAAAGTCATTGAAGCTGGTAACCTGCTTGACCGCCTTGGTTTTGAGATCCTGGACAAACAGGTTGGTGATGCCGTTGGCACCCCGGTCGGAGGCGAAATACATGGAGTTGCCGATCCACATCGGGTAGGTGTTACGCCCCACATAATCGGTGACCGGCGTGAATTTTCCTGCGGACAAATCGACCATCCAGATGTCCGGATACTGGCCGCCCTTGTACCGCTTCCAGTAGTTATCCACATTTCCCTTGCGCACATAGAGCAGGCGCTGGCCATCCTCGGAATAGCTGCATGTGCTGCCTCTATCCACCGGCAGCAATTCAGGCATTCCGCCGCTTACGGGTACCCTCCACAAACGCGAATCGCGGGCTATCGGGCTCCGGCCGAAGGCTGATCGGAAGACGATGTACTTGCTGTCGGGGGTCCATGTCATCGGAATAGCCCCTGCCGGCAAATAGGTCATCCGCGACGGCGTCCCGCCCTCTGAGGGAATGAGATATACATCCTGAGTCCCCTGATAAGCTCCGGCAAAGGCGATCCATTTGCCGTCCGGGGAGAATTTGGCGGCAAACTCGCGGCCCGGATGAGTGGTGATACGGATTGGACTGGACCCCTGCAGATTCGTAAGCCAGAGATCGTCATCGTAGGTGAAAACGATCTTCTCTCCGAGGATATCCGGATGGGTGATGAACCTGGCCTCGTTCAGGGCCATTCCCATTCCGGGCATGAAAAGGGCGAACAAAATCACGCCGAATAATCCGCGTTTCATAAGGGATCCTCTTTTTAGACGTTTTGTCGGATTTGTTTTTAATAACAGGGCGGCTGAAGCGGGAGGAATAGGCTTGGAAATCGACACCGGACCGGCCCCATCAGAATATTGGCAGAAGGTGAATATTATACTTCAGGGGCAAAGGTGTCCAGCTCATGACCCCACAGACGCCGGACTGCGAACCGATGGCTTGACGTCATCCCGTTTGCAGTCCGACGGTTTTTGAGGTCCACGACAAGAGCTTATTACACCGAAACCGGCGGGTCGACCGGAGGAGCCGGTGGTTCTACGGGAGGCTCCGGCGGAGAGTCTGCGCCCCGTTCTTCTTTTTCCACTTCAATCGAGCAATCCTGCAACACAGCCACTAATGCGCCGATGGCCGCCAACACCGGAGCAAACACGGTGCCGACGACTCCAACCGTTAAGGGGAATTCTGCGACTACTCGCTCCCCCTGCTTGATGACAATCCGGCGTACATTGCCTTCGCGGATGATTTTTTTAAGTTTGCCAAGGAGTTCCGTTCCCTCGGCCTTGACCGTTTCCCAGATCGCTTTATCGGACATGATTCGAATCTCCTCCCTTGCAGACGCGCTACAAGCACGCCATTCAATGTACCGCCGCAAGGCAGATTTATTCTGGAAATTTGTTTTGGATGGGGCTTCGATCCGCAGCTGGAGCTTCGAGCAAGCGTTTGGCAAGGCAGGATCAGGACCTGCCTCGCTGACTCTCTGATTTCCGATTCCGGGGTTTCCAGCGGCGCAGGATATTTTCACGACCCATTTCCCGGAGCCGCCGGATACCTTTCGATAGACGCAGCCGGTGAGCCTTGAATACGACCGATGAAACCTTGCGCCCCAGGACTTTGGCGATCTCGGAATTGCTGTGCGTTCTGTAAAGCCGCTTGAGGATGGCCACTTCCTGTTTGGTCCAGCGAGGCCGAATGCTGGCCCTGTTCGAGGCCGCCTTCGATCTTTGTGACGGCACTTGATCTGCTCTGGGCATAAAAACCTCGTGTTGAATCAGTATACCTGTCGGTCGAGCCTGCGCCATGGTCCTTGCGAAAAGGCCATTTCGCGGGCTGGGTGACCCGCTGCTTGGGCGTCTCTTGCTCGGACCCTTGATTCAGTAACCTAAAGGGCTTTCAGCTTAACAAAATCCGAACGCGTTAGGAATTCATTTTTTTCACTTTTGAAATTCCTTGGAGAGACGATAGCCGGCCCTGCAAAAATGATTAGACATATATTTTTGAACCCGGATTCCGATCCCGGAATGACTCCAAGGGCATGGACCATTCCGTCTTCCTTCCCAAGTGGGGCTTTTGAAAATCTTGCCGGTCCACCAGGATATCCAGGATCACCGGCAAGATCATTTCTTCATGCTAAAATGTCCCAAACGGAGCGCTTATGGAAACGCAATCGTTGCCGGGAATCAAGGTAGGGACTTCCAGCTGGAGCAGCCAGGATTGGTGTGGCAGCTTTTACCCCGAAAGCACTCCCCCGGGTGAGATGATAGCCATTTACGCGTCAAAGCTGGAAACCGTAGAAATTGATGCCACATGGCACAGGATGCCCACGCGTACAATGGTTGACGCATGGAAGGCCAAAACCCCCGAGAGTTTTATATTTTCAGCCAAAGTACCCAAGATCATCAGCCATGATAAATACCTGGAAGACTGCGGCTCGGAACTGAATGAATTCGTGAATGTTATGTCCCGGCTGGAGGGCAGGTTGGGCCCGATGATTCTTCAATTCCCTTACGTTGCCAAGGGAAAGGATGCCCAGGAATACGCAACCGGGGCTGATTTCATTGCGCGTCTAAAGCGGTTTGCCGGACTCCTTCCCCGCGAATTCCAGTGGGGAATCGAGATCCGAAATTCCAAGTGGATCGGTCCCGAGCTTCTCGATCTCCTCCAGGGGCATTTGATATCCCTTGTTTTCATCGACTACTACACGATGGACCCCCTCCCCAAGCTCGCACGGAAGCCGGAAGTTTTCACGGCACCGTTCGTTTATATCCGCTTCCTTGGAAACCATAAAGACATGGACGCTGCGGTGCAGCGTGCTCGGGAAGAAGGGCGCCGGAAACGGGACTGGGAAAGCATCCTCGTGGACCGCACTGGGCAAATGAAACCTTGGATCCCGCCCATCCGGGATCTGGTGAAGAAGAAGGTCCCCGTATACGTCTATTTCAACAACCATTATGCCGGGTATGCCCCCGGGTCGATCGACCTTTTCCGGGAATTGTATCGTCAGGCCTAATAGCCCGGAGCCCGTCCATTCGCGCTCAGATTGAAACCCAGCCGGTGTTCAGGATGAAGAAACCAAGAACCGGAAAGACAGGCCGCAATGCCGGCAAAAAAAAGGAATATCGCACCTGGCCGCGCTCCTCAGAGCATGAGTTCCAGCGGCTCCTAATGCACTGGTATGGGCGCCGTCAGAGAAAGCTCCCCTGGAGGACCCATCCGACACCCTACCGGGTATGGATTTCGGAAATCATGTTGCAGCAAACCCAAGTGAAGACGGTTCTGCCGTTTTATGACAGATTCGTGGAGCGTTTTCCCGACGTTCGCGCTTTGGCGGAAGCCGGCGAGGAAGAAGTTCTGCGGCATTGGGCCGGGCTGGGCTACTATCAGCGAGCCCGGAATCTTCACCGGGCGGCGAAGGAAATTATGACACTTCATGAAGGCCGCTTTCCCTCCTCCCGTGAAGCGATCGAAAACCTCCCAGGCATTGGCCGCTATACAGCCGGAGCGATCCGGTCGATCGCCTTTAACCAGCCTGATCCGATCGTAGACGGCAACGTGCGCAGGGTAATTAGCCGCCTTCGCGCCGTGGAAAAGACAGCATCCGACAAGTTTTTCTGGGAGCAGGCTGCTTCCTGGATTCCCTCGCGGCAGGCAGCAGTTTTCAATCAGGCGGTTATGGAATTAGGCGCCCTCGTGTGTGTTCCCGGCAAGCCCCTTTGCGTGGAATGCCCTGTCGTATCACTATGTGAAGGACACCAACTGGGCATTCAGGACCGGATCCCGGCGGCACGATCGATGCGTGATCCGGAACCGGTCAGCCTGCTTCTGCTCGTATTGGAACATGGGTCTGCTCTCCTGCTTTCTGCCGACAGAGCCGTGAACTTCGTTCCCGGGACTTGGAATCTCCCTACCCGTGTTGCCGATCCGTCGCTTCGAAACGAAGCGCCGGGAAAAACCTGGTCAAGCCTGTGCCGGATGCGGGGAACCGTTTTGAGAGAATGCCGCCCTATCCGGCACAGCATCACGCACCGCCGCATTGAAGCCCGGGTGTTCTATGGCAGAATTCCAGGCGTCCGGCCGCCCCACCCGCCTGCCGGTATGAAATGGGTGGACCGCGCGGAGCTGGAAACCTATCTCACATCCTCGCTGTTTCACAAAGCCCTGCAATCGGCGGCAGAATTCAACGCGCCCTCTGATAGATAGTTGGTGCAGTGCGCACTTTGACTTGGCTCCCAGGTAGTTGGCTGAAGTAGTCATGCCTGTGCCGAGCACCTAATCCCTTCGTCGAAGATTTTGCCGGTACAGGTGAAAAACTCGATGAGATTCCGCGCTGCCATGATAGAAAAGGAGAATGAATGGCTTATCAACGGAGAGGAATCTGATGGCAAACTGGAATTTCAATCGAGTTACTATTTTGATGGTGCTGGGTCTGCTCCTGTGCGGAACCGCATGGGCAAAAAAGGATACCCCCAAAGGGCATCCGAATACTAAAAAGTGGCAGGATCTCTTTAAACCGGACCTGTCGAATGCCGTTCAGCCCCCCGGAGCTTGGGTGATGGAGAACGGCGTGATGACGGCCAAGACTCATGACACTATTTTTACCAAGGAATCGTACGGGAACTTCATCCTGGACCTCGAATTCAAGGTTTCCAAGGGAGCCAACAGCGGCGTTTTCCTGCGGACCGGTGACATGAAGAATGTTCTTTCGGCTTTTGAAATCCAGGTGCATGAAACCACCGACGGCGGCAGGATCGGAATGGTGGGAGCGTTGTATGACTGTAAAGCTCCGAGCAAAAACATGTCCAAGCCTGCCGGAGAATGGAATCGCTACACCATCACCATGAAGGATAGTTTCCTGACGCTGGTGTTCAACGGTGAAACGGTGTTGGATCTCAATCTGAATGACTGGAAAGAGGCGAAGAAGAATCCTGACGGAACGCCTAACAAATTCCCGGTAGCCTTGAAAGACTACGCCAAAAGCGGTCCGATCGGATTTCAGGGGCTACATGGGAAAGAAGCATCCCCAATCTGGTACCGCAACGTGAAAATCAAAGTCCTGAAATAGGCCAGGATACCCGCCCACGCTTGAGCAGGGCTGCTCCCTCGGCGGCTTGACCCGGACGAACACATCCGGCCTTGCCGCCGGGGGAAATTTTTCAGTGCCTGCATTCTGCTTACCCGTTTCCCGAATTTAATCTTCCAGGCTCACGATCAGCTTTCCCTTATGAGTGCCGTCAAACAGGTGCTGGAGGGCAGCAGGAGCGTTTTCGAGTCCCCGCACGACCTCCACGCGGTATCGGATCTTCCCCTCGGCGTGCCAGCGGCTCAGAGCTGCCATCGCTTCCATGCTGCGGTCAGCATAGTCGAGAACTATGAATCCTTCCATTCGAGCCCGGCAAGTCAGTATCTTCCCGATATTCGCCGGACCGGGCACAGGCTGAGGGGAGTTGTACTGGGAAATCAGACCACAAAGCACGATTCGGGCATGCAGGTTGATGTTGTCTAAAACAGCCTCGAGAATCGCGCCGCCTACGTTCTCGAAATAGATATCGATCCCGTTCGGGCACAACTCTTTGAGCCTTTGGGGAACTGGTTCGGTTTTGTAGTTTATGGCGGCGTCGAATCCGAGTTCCCGGGTGATCCAATGGCACTTTTCATCGCTGCCTGCGATCCCGACGACCTTCAATCCCTGGATTTTTCCTATCTGCCCCGTGAGAGACCCAACGGCTCCGGCTGCCGCCGAAACAACTAAGGTTTCCCCGGGCTTGGGCTTCCCGATCTCCAGCAACCCAAAATAGGCGGTCATGCCGATATGACCCAAGAGTCCGAAGAAAACCTCCGGGTTGAACGAAGGATCCCTGGGAAGGAGGTTCAATCCGGTGCCATTGCTGATTGCATAGCGCTGCCAGCCGAGTAGTCCGTGTACCCAGTCCCCTTCGCGGAAACGAGGATTCAATGACTCTTCGATGGTCCCGACAGCGATGCCGCGCATCACCTCACCGATGGCAACCGGAGGCATATAAGAGGCATACTCATTGACCCAGCCGCGATTGGTGGGGTCCAGTGAAAGGTGGGTCAGACGGATCAGCACCTCCCCTTCATTCAGAGGAGGCACCTCATGCTCATGAAACAGGAAATTCGCCGGCTTTAAAAAATCCGTCGGGCGTGTCGCCAGCAACCATTGTCGGTTTGTCCTTTTCATCATTACACCTCCCTCCTCGAATTGAACTCAGGACGAATTATTGACGATCCAGAATGCAAAATACAGTTCGATTGGCATGATCGGGCAGGAGAGCGGTATGATCATGTTTTCCCCGCTCCAAGGAGGCTCCTGTGGAACATTACATAAAGCCAATACCCGCGGTGAACGCGGTTATTTTTGATTCCTGCCGACGCGTGCTGCTGACCCGGCGATCGCCATCGGTCCGGGAGCCGGGGAAGTGGTGCCTGCCCGGAGGGCATTTTGACGGCGGCGAAGACTGGATAAGCGCCATGCGCCGCGAAATCAGAGAAGAGATTGGCCTGAAGGTTCTGGATCAGGAGCTTTGCGGCATTTATTCCGATCCCGAGATTACGATTTCAGAAACACCCTCCAGAGAAGGCTGGTTCGGGCAATACCTGGTCGCCAGCTTCATAGTCAGGGATTACGAGGGGGAGATTACACCAAATCATGAGGTCGACCAGTGGGGCTGGTACGATGTCGGCGATCTGCCTTCACCCATGCTCAAATCTCACCCGGTTAGGATAAGGGACGCCGCGATTTTCAGCGGGAAGGTTTTTGTGCGCTAAACAGCACCTGAAAAATGCAGGAGGATTCCGGATGAATTCGCGTGTTGGCCTCCCTCAAAACGATTCTGCTCCTGCCATCCTGACGATCCATCGGCTCAACCCCATTCTGGTTCGGCTCCCGGCGCGCCGATGTGCGAAACCAGCACGGAAAGCCGCAGTTGCAGCAGCGTTTCTTGCCCTTATGATCCCTTTTTCTTTGGCCGCCATGAGGCCGGCAGTCCCGCGGCAGGCTATTTCTCTGGACGGACAGTGGCAGGTTGAGGAAGGAAGCACCGATTCTGTTCCGGGCGCCTACGGGCATTCGATTCCTGTTCCCGGCCTGCTGGATATGGCACAGCCTGCTTTTGTCGACGTAGGCCTCAAAAGCCCAAGGCGCGAGGCCTTCTGGTATCGGCGCTCCTTTAAACTGGACGGCCCGATTCCCGACGTTGCGGTGCTCAAAATCAGTAAAGCCCAATACGGCACCCGGGTAATCTTGAACGGCTCGATCGCAGGGGAGCACCTGCCCTGTTTTACACCGGCCTACCTGGACGTGAAACGATTCTTGAAAGGCTCAGGCCAAGTCAACGAGCTCGTAATCCGGGTCGGAGCCGGCCGTGAGGCTCTTCCACCCGGGATGCCTACCGGCTGGGATTTCGAAAAGTACCGTTACATACCAGGCATCTACGATTCAGTCGAGCTGATTCTCACCGGCAAACCCTATATCGCAAACATCCAGGTTGTGCCTGATCTCTTTGCCAAATCCGTGCGGCTGGTTGCCGAATTACAGGGGACTGAGGGACTGGTCGCCCTGCATGTCAGGGCGAATGTGACCGAAGTTACTACTGGCAAACAAGTCGGTGCGCTGAAGGAGGCCGGAACGACCGGGAAAACCAGGCTGGCTGGCGGCGCAACCTTACTGGATATCACTATCCCTATCGCCAACTGCCGCTTCTGGTCCCCCGAAGACCCATTCCTCTATCAGCTGACGCTGAGTACCGGCAAGGACGCGGCAAAGGTTCGATTCGGGATGCGATCGTTCAGATTCGAACCGGGATCCAAGGCGGCGCTGCTCAACGGCCGGACCTATTACATGCGCGGGAGCAATGTAACAATTTACCGGTTTTTCGAGGATTCTGAGCGGCTCGATCGCCCCTGGCGCGCGGATTGGGTCCGCCGCCTGCACCGGAAATTCAAATCGATGCATTGGAACTCGCTGCGGTATTGTATCGGCTTTCCCCCTGAAATCTGGTACGACATCGCCGATGAAGAGGGATTCCTGATCCAGGACGAATTCCCGATCTGGCTCCTGAGCAAGGCGCCGGAAAATCCGGTTGCTGAAAAAATCATCCCCGAATATAGGGAATGGATGCGCGAACGATGGAACCACCCCTCTGTGGCAATCTGGGATGCGCAAAATGAAAGTCATACCGCCGAGACCGGAAAAGCAATTCAGGCCGTCCGGCGCCTTGATCTCTCCAACCGCCCATGGGAAAACGGTTGGGCCGAGCCCCAGGAACCCACGGATTGCACGGAATCCCATCCCTATGAATTCCAGCGGACCTACGACGGTAAGTCCTCTTTCAGAATGAAGGAAATCGCCGACTGGTCCGGAGTGCCCGGTTTAGGGGCCGCCCAGAAAAAACTGCAAGTGCCGATTATCATCAATGAATATGCCTGGCTCTGGCTGACTCGCGACGGCGAGCCGACATCTCTAACCGGCAAAGTGTACGCTGACCTGCTGGGTCCGGCTTCGACAGCCGAGGATCGCCGTGCCATTTATGCCCGCTATCTCGCCGCATTGACCGAATTCTGGCGCGCACATCGCGAAGCGGCCGGGGTGCTCCACTTCTGCGCCCTTGGCTATTCGCGCTCCGGCGACAAACCCCGCCCGGAGGGCGGCGCAACCAGCGACCATTTCGTGGACATGGAAAAGCTCACTTTCGAACCTCATTTCGAAGAACAGGTCGGAAATGCCTTCAATCCGCTCGGCATCATGCTGGACCTATGGGCTGAGGAGATCCCCCCGGGCAACGAAAGGCCCCTGAAAGTTTATGTCATCAACGACCTCTACAGCGACTGGTCGGGAGAAGTGAAGCTGACCCTGATCCAGCGCGGGCGCGCGACTCCAGTGGCTTCCCGCACCTTCAGCGTGAAAGCCCTGGGGCGCGAAGTGCTGGAATTCAACTATAAGTTCCCGGCGGAGCCGGGCGCTTATTCGCTGACCGCCGAGCTCAAGGATAATTCCCGAAAGACGGTCCGGAGCATCAGGGAATTCAAAATTCTGCCCGGCAAATAAACGGATCTGCCGAAAAGTCCGGCGGGAAACCAGGGAGGCACAGTTGCCCCGAGCGGAACATTCGCTGGACGCCATGGGAACGACATTCTCCCTGATCCTGCATGGCGCTAAAGCTGAAGAATTGGATTTAGCGGCAGAAAAGGCATGCGGCGAGATCCGCCGGGTTGAGCGGCTCCTTTCCTGCTTCGATCCCGCAAGCGAATTAAGCGCAACAGTCGGGAACCCGGACCGAGTAGCCAGCTCGTTCCAGCCCCTCAGGGATCACGGGTTTTTCTTCGAAAGAACCACTCTCTTCAAATCAATGCGTTGCTTCGGGCTCTCCCCGTCCACCTCGATCTTCTGGAACTTGTCCAACACGTCCATCCCGTCCACCACTTTGCCGAACGCCGTGTACTCGTTGTCGAGTCCGCCGGCATCACCGAGGCAAATGAAAAAAGACGTTTCCGCGCTGTCCTTTTCATCGCCCCGGGCCATGCTCAATACGCCTTTGACATGCCGGGTGCCGTTGAACTCCGGCTGTAGCCGCCGTACGAGGTCTTTTTGCCGGAAATCGGGGAGGGGCGGCTGTCGGGTGTGAAGCAGCCCGCCCTGCAGTACAAAATCCGGCACCACGCGATGGAACCCGGTCCCGTCATAAAAGCCGGCTTGGCTCAACCGCAGGAAGTTGCGCACGTGGTTGGGAGCCAGGTCCGGAAAAAACTCCAGCGTAATATTGCCGAGGGAGGTTTCGAGCGTGGCCCTGAAGTCGGCCAACTGCGCTGGAGTATGCTCGGAGAACGCCGGCGGTGGAGGCGGCTGGGCCGGCCGCAACGTGACCTTCTGGATCACGGGCGGGTTTGCCGGCAATTGGGAGTCGTCCAGCGGAGTTTCCGATATTTTATCTATAACTTCAATCCCTTCCGACACGGTCCCAAAAACGCTGTATTTCCCGTCCAGGCCTGCCTGAGGGGTCACACATATGAAAAACTGGTTGCCGCCGCTGTCGGGTTGGCCGGGGAGCAGGACAGACGATACCGACCCGCGCTCATGCTTCAGATCGGATATCTCGGACGGCACCTTGTTCATTCCGCCGCTGCCCCAGGCGGCTTTGCGTGCCGGATCCCTGGATAGGGGATCTCCCCCCTGGACAATCCCCCATTTGATAACGCGATGAAAAAGGGTTCCGTCATACGCGCCTGATGCGGCGAGTTCCAGGAAAAGACGAACATGCCTGGGCGCCTTGCCGGGGAAAAACGAGAGTACGAATGTGCCGGCGCTGGTTTTCACGACCGCCTGCTGATTCATGTCGAGCGCAGGCGGGGGTGATTGTGCGAAAGCGACGGCGGTGATCAACAAAAGGCCAGCGGCCGCCAGGAACTGACGAATCATGGTTGCCCCTCCAATTCGGATTCAGCAAGAACCTAGCAAAAAACGACAGGTCTGGCGACGGAATTTCTGCATCATTTTTCGCGGATTTGTGGTCCTCGCGGTTAAAAATCAAAAACTGCCGGATCCGCTGCGATATGATTTAATATTTGCCTGAGGAAGCCTGTGCCCCAAAAACGCGATGATGGAAACGAGTTCGTCTACGCCAATGTCCCCTACGGCAGGGCGCTGATCCGCTCGGGCGAATTCAAGATAGCCACGTCTTTTGAACCCCGCGGCGACCAGGCCGCCGCCATCGAACAGTTGACACGGGGTCTGGCGGATGGAGATCCGCACCAGGTGCTCCTCGGTGTGACCGGCTCCGGCAAGACCTTCACCATGGCCAAGGTCATCGAGGCGGTGCAGCGCCCCACCCTGGTGCTGGCACATAACAAAACCTTGGCCGCCCAACTTTATCGAGAGTTTAAAAACTTCTTCCCGTCGAACGCCGTGGAGTACTTCGTTTCCTATTACGACTACTATCAACCGGAAGCCTACATTGCTGCGACCGACACTTACATCGAAAAAGATGCGCTGGTGAATGATGAAATCGACCAACTGCGGCATTCGGCCACCCGGTCGCTTTTCGAAAGGCGCGATTGCATCATCGTGGCCAGCGTCTCCTGCATTTACGGGCTCGGATCCCCGGAAGCCTATTACGGAATGCTTCTCTTTCTGGAACGAGGCCAGCAGATCAAACGCGATGAGATCCTCCGCCGGCTGGTGGAAATGCAGTTTGCACGGCAGGACTTCGGCCTGGAGCGGGGGTTTTTTCGCGCGCGAGGCGACACCATCGAGGTCTTCCCGACCTACGAAGACTATGCCATCAGGATTGGGATGTTCGGGGACGAGATTGATTCCATCGCGCAGATCGATCCCGTGACCGGCCGCACCCTCAAGAAGCACGACCGGATGCCCCTATACCCCAAGTCGCACTACGTTCAGCCGCGCGACCAGCTGAACATCGCTATTGCGACCATTAAAGAGGAGTTGGAGGAGTGGCGGACCAAGCTGGAGCAGGAGGGCAGGCTGCTCGAGGCTCAGAGGGTTCATCAGCGCACAATGTTCGATCTCGAAATGATGAAGGAACTGGGCTATTGCCGCGGGATCGAGAATTATTCCCGCCATCTGACAGGGCGGGCCCCGGGAGAGCCGCCTCCCACCCTGCTCGATTACCTGCCGCGCGATTCCATCATGTTCATAGACGAGAGCCATGCGACCGTGCCGCAGGTGCGGGGAATGTATTTCGGCGACCGGTCGCGCAAGGAGAACCTGGTTCAATATGGTTTCCGGCTGCCCTCCGCCCTCGACAATCGACCGCTGAATTTCAAGGAATTCGAGGAGCGCGTCAACCAGGTGGTATATGTTTCCGCCACGCCTGCAGCCTATGAACTGACCAAAGCCGGTGGAGTCATAGTGGAACAGATTATCCGTCCTACGGGGCTGACCGATCCGCCGATCGAGATCCGGCCGGTTGCCGGCCAAGTCGACAATCTCATGGAGGAGATCCGGGTGCGCGCTTCCAACCATGAACGCGTGCTTGTAACTACCCTGACGAAAAGGATGGCAGAAGACCTCGCCGAGTATTATACCGAGCTTGGACTGCGTGTCCGGTACCTGCACTCCGAGGTGGAAACGCTGGACCGGATCAAGATTCTGCGGGCGTTGCGCGCCGGCGAATTCGATGCGTTGATCGGGATCAACCTCCTGAGGGAGGGTCTCGACCTCCCCGAGGTCTCTCTCGTCGCGATCCTGGACGCCGACAAGGAGGGATTCCTACGCTCCACTACCTCGCTCATCCAGACCGTGGGGCGCGCAGCCAGGCACATCAACGGGCGTGCGATCCTTTACGCCGACACGATGACCGGGTCGATAGCGGCCGCGATCGAGGAGACCAGCCGCCGGCGAACGGTTCAGCAGTGCTACAACGAAGAAAATCAGATTACACCTCAATCGGTAATCAAGCCCCTCGATCCGGAACTGATTCGGATCTATGAAGGCGATTACTACGAGTTGCCTGCGGTGGCGGAGGAAGCCGTGCAGTACGCCTCGGCCGAAGAGCTGGAAAATGAAATCCGGCGCCTCGAACAGGAGATGCGCGAGGCTGCTCATCAGTTCGAGTTCGAGCGGGCCGCGGCGCTGCGGGACCAGGCCAGAAAACTCCGTAAATCCGGGATGGACATGCTTGGGGCTGCGCCTCCCGGGGAAGAAAATCAGCCTTGATTTCCGGCCCGCCGGGCCGGATTTTTCCTATGCTTCGGAAGGGAAGAAATGATCCGCACAATACGAAGATCTGCTGCCCTGTCGGGAACAGTCACGCTGCCTGGCGATAAATCCATTTCCCACCGTTATGCGATGCTTGCGGCTATCGCCGAGGGGGAATCGCGCATCGAGCATTTTGCCGCAAGCCAGGATTGCCACAGCACCCTGGGATGCATCCGGTCCCTTGGAATTGAAGCCGGCGAATCAGGGGAAATCGTAACCATCGCAGGGCGCGGGCTGCTGGGATTGAAAGCACCATCCTCGAACCTGGACGCCGGGAACTCGGGAACGACCATTCGCCTACTCTCGGGCATTCTGGCCGGGCAACCGTTTGAGTCGGTCATCGGCGGCGACGAATCGCTCTCCCGCCGGCCGATGGCGCGCGTGGCCAAGCCGCTGCGGATGATGGGCGCCACGGTCGATTCTCTGCCGGGGGATTTGCCGCCGCTCAGGATTCACGGGGGCGGGTTAAAGGCAATCCGTTACCATTTGCCGGTCGCCAGCGCCCAGGTAAAGTCCTGCATCCTGCTCGCGGGACTGTTCGCCGATGGCCCGACGGCCGTCTTCGAAGACGTGCCAACAAGGGACCACAGCGAAATCGCGCTCGGCTGCTTCGGCGCATCTCTGCGGCAGGCTGACGGCTGGATTGAAATCGAACCGTTCCCCCGCCTCAAGGGCCGGAACCTGGATGTTCCGGGAGATCTCTCCGGAGCGGCATTTTTCCTGGTAGCCGCGGCGCTGATTCCCGGGTCGGACATCTTCCTCCCCAGGGTTGGCCTGAACCGACGGCGGCGCGAGCTGCTGGATTACCTGCAACAGGCAGGACTCGACATCACGGTCGAAGGAGAATCCTGCAACGCCGGAGAAGCTCGCGGCGACCTGCATGTGCGCTACAAAGCCGAAGCGCTGAGCCAGGCCATGCCGCCAATCTGCGGCGCCCTCACCGCCAGCCTCATCGACGAAATCCCGGTCCTTTCCGTTTTGGGCGCCTTCGCGGAAGGCGGCCTGGAAATCTCCGATGCTAAAGAACTACGGATAAAGGAAAGCGACAGAATCGCGGCGCTGGCAGGAAATTTACGGGCGATGGGGGCGCAAGTGCAGGAAAAGGAAGACGGCCTCATCCTGTCCGGCGGCCAGGCAATGAGAGGGGCGGATATCGACACTTATGGGGATCACAGGATCGCCATGGCCTTCGCGGTCGCAGGGCTGGCATCGGCTGGTGAAACCCGGATACATCAGGCGGAATGCGCGAATGTCAGTTTTCCCGGATTTTGGGATCAATTGGCGTCCGTCACCCATGAGGGAGATCGATGACAGGCTGCAATACCTGTCTGGTGAAATTCATGGGCGCCGGGGAGACAGACAGCAGCCATTCCTTGGTCTGGCCCCCGAGATCGAAAAGCGGGCCGGGCGGCCGAGACGGCAGATCTCTTCCTCGGACCGGGAGGCCTATTTCCGGGATTTGGGACACAAAGGATCGGCACACGGGCGCAAGGCTTGATTTCTGGCTAATTTTTGCCGGAAAGTTTTTTCCTTCGCAGGGCTCGCTCCATCAGATCCCTGAGTCTCGCCCGCGCGCGGAACACTTTTAGCCTGGCCGCCTGCTCCGTGCATTTCAGAATCTCCGCCATTCTTTCATACGGAACGTCTTCGAGATCCCTGAGGACGAGCGCCGCCTTTTGCTGTTCCGGAATTTGGTCGAGGAGCTTGTGCAGCAGCTCATGCATTTCGCGGTTGTCTTCCTGCGCCGCGGGTGGAGGCTCATTCTGGTTCATGAGCTTTTCAATGGCATCAGTTTCTTCCAGGCTGAGCTCCGTAAAGGTTTTATATTTGCGGCGCCGCGCCCGTCTCAACTCGTCATAGCACTGGTTGATGGTGATGCGGTACAGCCAGGGGAAAAAGGGGCGTTTATTGTCGAATTTCGGCAGAGAAAAATAGATCTTGGAAAATACCTTTTGCGCCACGTCCTCGACATCAGCCCGGTAGCCGATGTTATGGAAGACAATATTGAAGACAGTCTGCTGGTACTTGAGCACGAGCGCTTCGAATGCAGACTCGTCGCCCTTCTGGCTGCGGCCTACCAGTTCGCGGTCTTCTTCTGTCTGCGCTTCTTTTCCCAAGAAAATGCGTCCTATTCACGTGTTGAGCGATCCCTGCGGGGCAGTTTCTCAAGTCTTTCGACCGCCGCCTGCAGGGTGGACTCACGTTTGCAGAAACAGAAGCGAACATAGCCTGAGCCATCCCCGGGCCTGTGGAAGAAGCTGCTTCCCGGGACAACCGCGATCCCGATTTCCCGAACGAGATGATCGGTAAAATCCTGATCGCTGGCGGAGGTGACTCCTCCGATCCCTGCCATGATGTAATAGGCTCCCCTGGGCACGGAACAGGAAAATCCTGCTTCTGCTAAACCGCGCAGGAGCAGGTCCCGTCGCACTTTATAGGCATCGGCCAGTTCAGCGTAATAAGTATCGGGCAGCGCCAACGCAGCCGCCCCTGCTTCCTGCAGGGGCGCGGCAGCCCCGACCGTCAGGAAGTCGTGAACCTTGCGAATGCCGCTGGTCAACTCCGGCGACGCAATAGCATACCCGACACGCCAGCCGGTAACACAATAGGTTTTACTCAGGCCGTTGATCGTGATCGTGCGGTCCCTCATCCCCTCCAGGCTGCACATGGCGCAGTGCCGTGCTCCATCGTAAAGGATGTGCTCATAGATTTCATCGGTGATAGCGAGAGCATCCCAGCGCAGGCAAAGATCGGCAATGAACCGGAGCTCGTCCCGGGTGAACACCTTCCCGGTCGGATTGTTCGGGGTATTGATGATGACGGCTTTGGTCCGCTCGTTGAACGCCGCGGCCAGCTCATCGCGATCGAAAGCCCAGTCAGGCGGCTTCAGAGCCACGTAGCGTGGCGTCGCCCCCGAAAGGATGGTGTCAGGTCCGTAATTTTCGTAGAAAGGCTCAAAAATGATCACCTCATCGCCCGGATTGATGATGGCGAGGAGCGTCGCAATCATGGCTTCGGTTGAACCGCAGGTGACCGTAATCTCTTTCTCCGGATCGACATTCACCCCGAGGTAAGAGGCGGTCTTGACGGCTATGGCGTCACGGAACCGTTTGGCTCCCCAGGTGATGGCGTACTGGTTGATGTCTCCCATGATCGCCCGGCAGGCGGTTTCCTTGATTTCGACCGGGGCAGGAAAATCGGGCATCCCCTGGGCAAGATTGATCGCGGAGTGAAGCTGCGCCAGCCGGGTCATTTCGCGGATGACCGATTCGGTAAACCTTTCAGCCTTAAGTGACAGTTTTTCTTTTGTCATCCAAGCCTTGTCCTGATTTCAGGGATTTTACCTGCGAGCGTCAAGCATCCGGTACAAAGAAGCGTTGGTCATCACCTGCTTGACATAGTCCCGCGTCTCGCTGAAAGGAATCCGTTCGACAAAATCAGCCATCTCGATTTCCCCGAAATCCTGCATCCAATGCCGGGTGCGATCCTCCCCGGCGTTATAAGCTGCAAGGGCCAATTCTACCTTACGATCGAAACGCTGCAAAAGGGAGGCGAAATGCTTTGTCCCCAGGGCAATGTTTATTTCGGGATTATAGAGCTTCTGAGCCGTGAATCTCGTCATTCCTGCCGATCGCGCCAGGGCTCTGCCGGTGCCTGGAAGAACCTGCATCAATCCTCGCGCGTCGGCGGGTGAATGCGCCTCGGCGGAGAACGCCGATTCCTGGCGGATGAGTCCCAGGACCAGATTCGGATCGAGGCCGTTCCTGGCCGAATGGGTTTCTATCAGGGTTCGGTGAGGCGAAGGGAGAAGCAGGTTCCAGACCTCCGGCGGAAGTGATGCCAGAGGCCGCGAATCGTAATCGGGGAATGCACGGCGCATGGTTACTATCGAGTTGAAGTAGTCCCCTTTGAGCTGGTGAATCCGGGACATCGCATACTTGACGGCGAGATCGTCCGGACAGAGCTTGGCCGAGCAGCGGATTTCGAATAGAGCCAGATCGTACAAGCCGGCGGATGCCAGCAAACGCGCGCGTTCTATTCCCCGGATCGCCGTTGCCGAAGCCGGCGGAATGGCCGGATCGGCTGGCGCCCGGAGTTCCGGCAGCTTCCCCAACCCGCTGCTTTCGGCCGCCGCAGCCATGCGAGCAACCATCCCCGGTCCTATGGTTTTTTCCGCTTCGAGGGCTCGCGCGCCGTAATAGCCCTCGCCCGCGGCAACGCGCGCCCGGGCGAACAGATCGCTCGCATGGACGGGATCACCCAACTTGAGGCAGCAACGCCCCATCCAATAGAGAGTGGCCGCCACGCGCGTGCCTGGATAGGAGACCAGGTAACCGCAAAAGCCCTGAAGCGCCTCCTCGGTTTGATCCCTGTTATACGCCATGATAGCCGCTCGCCAAGATGCTCGGTCTGAGCCCTCGCCCTGCGGGAACCGGGTCGATACCTCGCGATATGCCGCCTGTGCTTCCGCCGTTCGCCCTTTGATATCGAAGTACGACGCTACCGACCAAAGTATTTTTTCAGTGAAGGGGGACTGTGGATAGGCCTTCAGGGCCGCATCCTTTGTTTCCAGGAATGTAGATTCAAACCCCATCCGCCGGGCACACCCCGCCCGGAGATAGAGCGCTTGCGCGTGCAGGCTCGGAAACGACGGAGTGATCTCCTTAAGGATCGGCAGGATCGTCGATGCTTTGCCGAGGTTGAAATCCGCCTGGGCCAGAAGAATCAGGCGAGTCGCGGCGGAGAAGGCATTGGGCGCTTTGACCTGGCCCATCCGGCCCAACAGCGTCCGCGCATCACGGTTCCGGCCTGCCCGAATCAGGTTTCCGGCCCGCTCCGTCATAGCACCGAAATTCGCGGCTCGCAGCCAGTAGCGCGGCAACAGCGATTGCAGCCGCTCTTCGGCCTGATCCGCAGATTTCGAGGCGGCGTATTTGGAAATCACTTTGAGGTAAGCAGCCATGGCCGCCTCCCTTTGGCCGGCCTCCTCCTGAGCGCGCCCCCGGAAATAGAGCACTTCGGCATCCTCTTCGATTTTGGCCGTTTGGAGCAGGTCGAGGGCGTTTTCAGGCTGCTTTATCTTTAACAGGGCCTGAACCTCCCCCAGGACTGAATCCTGCAGCCGTGAGGTATCCGGGTGCTTCGTCCTCAAAGCGCGGAAAAGTTCGCGAGCGGAATCAGCCTTCTCAAGCTGGAGCAGCGCTTTGGCTCGAAAAAGCAGAAAATAGTCCTCCAGTGGCGCCGCACCGTTCTTGCCCGACGAAGCCAGGACTTCAAGGGCTGCATCGAAGCGCCCGCCGGAATAATGCTCCACCCCCAGCTTCAGCTCCTTGAGCGCTTTTTCGATCGGTTCAGGGTATGGGTGAATCAGGGGCTCAAGCCCTGCGGGCAGCCGGGATTGATGCGCCGGTGCAACGGCCGATGCGGATGGAGCTAATTTGGCGGAAAGTGGGATCTGAAACGCAAACAGCCAAAAGGCCAAGGCAAACGCAAGCCATCTTTCGAAATTTCGCCTGGAAGCCAACTGGAAACCGTGCACTTAACTCTTCTAGCTTTCGACGCGAGATCCCGGGTAATCGCTGCCCATTCTGACAGGGTCGTTTTCCGCAAGGATGCGTATAACTTCATCGTTAAAGTAATCGAATTTTCTCGATACAACCTGCGGCACGCGTTTTTCGTACATCTCACGGCTTTTGTCTATATCGCGCTTCAAGCGCACGTATACGTCGCACTTTTCGCGTCCTTCAGCCAGGCGCTGCTCGTTGTAGAGCTTGATTTCGGAAACCAGGAGGCGCGCGAACCTCCGGGCATCCGCGTGCATTTTTTCTTCCTCGGACGGCTTGCGCTCGGCCGGTGCGGTCTGGGGCGGGAATTCGGATCGGAGTCGGCGGTGGCTCCTTCGACAGGTCGATCTCCACCTTTCCGGCAGAGGGAGCCGGCCTGCCGATGGCCTCCAGCAAATTATCGATCTCAATTTCAGCTTCCGTTCGCATCCGCAGGGGCTCCGGAATCGGAGCCGGGAGCGTTGCTGCAACGGGAGTTACTGGCTGAGCTGAGACTTCTTCCCTTTCGGGGGCAATGGGAGCGGCTGCCACCGGCTCAGGTAGCTGAATCGCCGGAGGCGCCGCGGCCTGCTCCAATGTTTCCTCCGGGATTGCGACGGGAGGCGTCTCGAGAATCGCGACTTCCTCCAGAGCCACCTCAAGCGGTATCGGTGGCGGCGATTCAGGCTCTGCTGCCTGAACTGCGGGTTCGATCAACGCCACCTCAACGGTCGTCTCCGGTAGAATGGGAGCTTCCGCTACCTCGACTGAGGATTCCCCGACAAACTCTTTTAGGGCATCCTCCAAAGCAATCCCGCTTTCTGCAACCGGCATGGAATCCAACATCGGGATTTCGAGTTCGATTTCCCGGATGGGCACTGGTTCAGGAACCGTTTCCGGCACTTCAACCTTCGCAGCCGCCTCTTCTATCGGCGCACCCTCTGGTTCCTGTGCAGGAGCTGGCGCGACGCGCTCCAACGCCGGCTCTGGCGGGATCGCAGGCCATGAGATTTCTGCGCGCGGGGGCTCGTAAGAAATTGCGGGTCGCAATTCCGGTCCCACGGCAACGGGTGGAACAGGTTCCGGCTCAGGCTTTAGAAGGGCCGTTACGGGAGCGATTGCCGGCGCCGCCGCAGGAATCGCGGGTGATTCAGGCAAGGGAGCCGCCAATGCGGCAGTTGCCCCCGATGCGGCGGACGGTTCCGCTGCGGGAACCGCACCCTCCTGCGGTCTCACGTAAGGTATTTCGGCGGCATCCACCTCATGAAGCACGCGCAGGGCCAATGTCTCGATATAAAGAGCTGAAATATCGACCAGGATTCGGAGCGCATTCACGTCGGCGGAAGCATCTGCAGCGCTGGCCGTGAGAAGCACGGCCACCACCCGATTCATGGCTTTCATCGGGATTATATGCCAGGGCAGCCCTGCCTCTTGTCCAAGGCATGCGGACAGAGCCGCTTCCTCCGATGTATCCTGAATCGCAATGGGCGAAAGCGTGCGGGCGACAAGCTGCAAAGCCGGACTGGCCGAATTCTCAATGGATTTTTCCTGTAAGTCGGCAGCGGCTTTGTTTGAAAAGCCCCGGGAAGACCACGCAACACAACGCTCGCCACGCTGAACAAACAAAACGGTGCGGGGAGCGAAAGATCGAGCCGTTTCGAGAAGCAGGCTGAGAATGTCCTCCTGCGTCTCCTGCCGCCGCAGGTCACGACCGAAATCTGCGATGCGGGACATATCAGCCTGAGCCCGCCCCTCAACCTCCCGAATGGCTTCGGCGATGACCTGTCCGGCCATGGGTAAATCGAGGGACATTGCGGATAGAATCCTGGGCGCAATCTGGTCCAAGGAAACAAGGAAATGATTCCGCAGTCCACTGAGCGCCTCCTCCAATCCGATACGATGGGGCGCAAGTGTGCGGTTTGCTTCCTCAATCAACTGCTTAGCGTAATCCTCAGAGGAGGGCATGGATCACTCCTAGTCCTTCAAAATGTTTGGGATAAAGGACTTGGCGAATCATATCGAAAGGAGTCGCGGGGTGTCAATTCGAAAACAGACGGCACTCCCCGATGGCTCACTTCCAGAGTATCGGCCTTCTATCCGACAGACTTTAAAGCAATTCGGCCACATTCTACAGGTTCGGTAAACGAGCGTGGCACAAGTATTCTACGGGAGCTGACCTTTATGGATTCAGCTTGAGCGGGAAACTTGTTCGTTAAGGCACACGCCCAACAGGCGATCACTCCCCTTGAAACTGAGTTGCACGCGGGAGAACCGTGAACGTGTGACGGGACGCTATCCTAGCCAATCAGCAGAGGCGGGACTGATGCGCTAGATCTTTCGGGCAGAGCTTTCGATGACCTTGCTGAGCCGGTCTATTCCCTTGGTCAGCGATTCGAATGAAGGAGCAGCCAGGCTCTGAACCGAGACCGTGGACGGTTGAGTTTGGGAATACATGTTTTTAAGCTGCGTGTTGAGGTCGAGCGCCATTTCGCGGAGCTTGCCGACAGCTTCCAATCCCATCCCATCCACATGCGAGAGCTTCAGTACATCTTTGTCCCGCCTCTGATCGAAAAAGGCCAGAGACTCGTCCTGCCGGATTTTCTTGGCCAGATCACGGATCTCCTGAGTTTTTGCTGATATCGCCGACCGGTCGACCGTTTTGCCCGCTTCCTGATCCTTAATCATGGATTCTAGCTCGTCCACGGCACTTACCAGTTGCATGCTCAATCTGAGAGGCTGTCTCATTGTCAATTTGAGCAGTTCCGGGGTCATCAGAGGCTCACGGTTCCGGTAAAATCGACCGAAGTACGAGCTATTCATGAAGTAATGCATACGCAGATAAGAATAAAAATTTTGCCACTGGAAATAGTAATCAGGAGTCGAGAAGGAGGTGTACTGGAGATTCGGCACATAACCGCCGCCGCCACGGGGTGCTGAACTGACCGCGCCTCGGCTGTAATCCCCAGAACTCGAGGAATAGGAAGGCGTATAAGAGGCACTCGAACTGCCATAGTCACGCGATACGGAACTGGAAGTGCCGGAACTGATTTCGGAAGATCCGCGGGATGCAATCGACGAGCTTGCTCCGCCGGAGGCGGCTGAAGAGGATTGCCCGCCCCGTTCCTGTGCCCATACAGGCACGAGCACGATCCAACATACCAGCACCGTAAAGGCTGCCTTCCCTGTGATTTTCATGGCCAGACTCCTCCCGTCGACACTACTGCGCTTCAAAACAATATATTATAGCATTCCTTGTCCAAAAAAGCTACATGCTCAGAATTGATTCTTTTTTCTCCGATTCACGGTCTTCTTTGCATTCTGCCAGCTTAGATGCAGAATCGATCCGAAAGGTTCATTCCCGGGATTTCAGGTAATGTGAGCAGCGGGAGCCTGGACTCGTTCCCGACCCCCGCCGCTCTCGAAGGAGGTTTTTGAATGGGTACTTCATAAGACGAAAATCAAACAAAAAAGGTTGCATTTTAGTGCATTGCTTTTTTGCATTGCCTCGGGAGCCGGATCCAGCCTAACCTTGAACCCTTTTGGTGCGCCGGGCGGTCCTGAAACTGCGAATCTGAGGACTCTCGATCCTGCAGCCAGCCACGAATCAGCAAGGAGTTTGCGAAGGCCGGTGAGTGATTGGACCACCATCAAATTTCCAGCCGGGCGTGGCACGGCTACCCCGGCGTCTGATTTGCCTTATGCAATGCGACTTTAGCGCTGGGCTGGAGGAGGAAAACTGCAGTATGTTGGCGATACTTGGCGCGTCAGCGAAAGGTGCAGCTTCCGAGGGCAGGTGAGCTGAATGGCAGTTATTTGGCTGGGGATCCGGGACGTTTTCTTGTGTTCCTGCATCTTCTTGCTGATGTGGGTGCCAGTGGGTCGGTGGGCACTCGCCCGGTTGGACGCGGGTGAATACCGGAGGAGCCTCTCGGTTTCCGCGTCCCTGGGAATGGGAATCTGCGGCCTGGTGGTTCTGGCACTGGGATTACCCGGGTTGCTTTACAGGAACCTCATCCTGCTTCTGGCAGGCATATCCTATGCCGCACTCCGACTCCATCGCCATACTTTTGCTCAGGCCGGAACCGGGGTTGAGCCTGATGGCCCCGACAGATCCGAATGGCTCTGGTACCTCCCTCTCCTGTGCCTCTCGGCGTATTTCCTGGTTATTGCGCTGAGTTCGTCACTGGCTCCGGAAACGGCCTTTGATTCGCTGAACGTGCACCTACCCTACGCACGAGACGCAGCCGCCTCGCACCGGGCCGCCTTCGAGCCGAACAACTGGAGCAGCATCATGCCGGCGTTGCCCCTCATGTCGTATATAACGGCATTTCTTTTTTCCGGGGTCGGGCTGGCAAAGCTGATGAATGCCGCATGCTTTCTCGTGTGCGGCGGGCTGGCGTGGTTCTTCGGACGCCGCTGGCTTGGCAGTTCACCCGCCCTGGCCGCAGCCCTGATGCTCTGGGCTTGCCCCATCGCTCTTTACGAATCTACAACGGCAATGGTCGATCTCCCCCTGACGGTTTTCTCGGCGGTGTCGATCTTCGCCTTGCTCGACTGGACCTCAGCTGGGAGAACGGGCAGCTTCCACGTGTCAGCCACGGCGCTGGGATTGGCTCTCGGGTGCAAATTCCACGCCGGGTTCTGGATTGCTCCAGCGGTGCTCATAATCTTTCATCATGCCTGGCGCTCGCAGCGGCGGAGTCCGAAAGAGGCGGCCCGACTCGCAGGGCGATATGCCCTGATCGCTCTTTCCCTTTATCTGCCTTGGATGATCCGAGCTTACCTGTATACGGGAAATCCGGTTTTTCCCGCAGCGAATGGAATTTTCAAAAGTGGATTCTTTCCCCCATCGATGATGGAAGCTGCGGCCGCGGCTTATGCCAACGAAGGGGTAGGGACTTCTGTGGGAGCTCTCATCCGACTCCCATGGACTCTGACCTTCAGGCCGGGAGCGTTCCGCGGGAGCTTGGGATTTGCGTTTCTGGCAGGGATTGTTCTGGCGGCAGCCCGCAGAGATCCAAGGATGCGCTATGGATTGTTCCTGTCCGGTGTTTATTTTTATTCCTGGGCGCTGACCGCCCAGGAAATTCGCTACTTGCTGCCCATGGTTCCGCTGCTCGCCCTCCTGACGGCATACGGACTCTTCGGTTTGAAAGCCGCGGCGGGTACCGGCGGGAAATATGCAAAGCTAAGCCGCCTCGCGGGGATGATCTTCGTGCTCGGGACCTCGGCCATCTCCTCTCCCCTTCTATACCCGAAGATCGTCCGGGAGTGGACTTACTGGCATTCCTATCTTCCCCCATTTGATTATCTTTCGGGAAAGCAGAGCGCTCAGGAATTCCTGCGGCGCGATGTTCCCTCGATATATGCTTACGATTGGATCAACTCCAACCTGAAGCGCGAGCATCGGATTCTCCTCCTCAATGATGCAGCTCAGTTTTACTCCCGGGTTCCGACGCTATATTCTTTTACCGTGGAGGCCGAGGGAATTCTCTTCGAGGAGTCCGAGGAGGGGATTCTTCGCCGACTGGAGCAGTCGAAAATTACGCATGTCCTATTGAATTATAACGGGATCGCGCCGATTCCGGGGGTGGCGCCGCGCCGTGGCGTGTATTTTTTCCTGGACAGGGGATTCCAGCAGAGGCACCTGGAGCCGCTGTTTGAGCAAAACAAGGTGACGGTTTACCGGGTGCGAAGAGGACCGGGTTTATGAAAGGTGGAATGGCCAGAACGGGACGGATTTGGAGCGCATTTCTATGGCTGGGGATGAGCAGCTTTATAGGAGGCTGCTCCCGGTCTTCGCCGGAGAAGCAGCAGCCATCGCAACAGTCAAAACTGAACTTCTCTTACGAAGCCGAACTGGAGAAGGACCGGCGGGAGAAGGATGAGTTTTTCAGAACCGGCGCCCAGTCGCCCCTACCGGCCAACATGAGGAGCTCGTTCCGGGGATTAAGGTATTTCCCCGTGAATCCCGGATTTCATTATCGGCTTAAACTGAACCGCCACTCTCAGCCTCAATCGATCCGGATCGGAACGAACACGGGAGAAATTCGATCCGGTCTAAGGTATGGTTATTTCGAATTTGAGGCCGAAGGAAAGTCATGCCGGCTCCAGGCCTACCGGATGGACGACAACCCGGCCGACGGGCCGCCGTTCCTCTTCATCCCATTCAAAGACGCGACCACCGGGTCTGAATCCTACGGTGCGGGGCGATATATCGAGCTACGCGAAAACACCACCGGAATCTACGACCTGGATTTCAACCGGGCATTCAACCCATTCTGCGCCTACAACGCGAGCTATAGCTGTCCCGTGCCTCCGGAGGAAAACCGGTTGAACGTACCGATTCGCGCGGGGGAAATGGCTTATGCCCATTGATTCAAGTATTCTGCGCCCCGCGCTCCGGTGTCCGATAATTGCTGCCTTCCTGGTTTTGATAGGCTCGAATGGCTGTGGACGAACGCAGGGATCCGAGGTCTTCTGGTGGCCGGAGCAGATCCTGGCTCCAGCCGAGCGCCGGCAGGAAATTGACGAAAAGACCTCCAGGATGGTTTCCATGATCCACCGGCATGGGCTGGCCGGCTTTTTGATCCGGACCCCTTCAGGGTTTGGCTGGCTCACGGGAGGATGTGAAAATCCGGTCCCGGTCTTGGTGGACGCGGCGGGAAAGAAATTTCTGCTTTGTGCTGAACCTGAAGGTTCCCGTCTGCTGGCAGAGGATTTGAACGGGATGGGCTTCGAATGGAAGCGGGTCAACCGGCATGAGCGGACGGGACAGCAAGCGGAAATCGCTCGGCAGCCATGGATCCCGCCGTCCGAGCTGCCTTTTGGCTCCGATGCCCCTGGGGACCGCGCCACGCTGATGCAAGCCGAGTTCCAGACATTGCAGGCGAGCATAAATTCGACAGAGGTCAAAAAATACCGGTGGCTGGGAAAAGCCTTTGCCGAAGCAGTGGAATCGGCCTGCAAGAATATCCCGCGGGGGATGAATGAAAGGGCCATCGAAGCTGAGGTTTTCACTGCTGTGGTACGCCGCGCGATCGTACCCGTCTCAATCATGGTCTCGTCGGATGCGCGCATCGTGAAGTTCGGCGTCGCCCCGGCGGGTGATGATCATAAGGCGGAGCAGGCGTTTCTGGTCCGGGTGTGCGGACGCCGCTGGGGGCTTCATGTGGAGCTCACCCGCATGGTCAGTTTTGGCGCGGCCGATTCGCGAATCACTCTCAGGGCGGCCGCCGCCGCACAGGTTGAAGCTCGATTCTGGGCTCTGACCGTCCCCGGGGCATATTCTAATACCATCGCCGCCCAAATCGAGTCGGTCTATGAAGGTATGATTGGCAGGCTAATGAATTGCAGCCCGGGTGGCAGGATCGGCTACGATCCCGCCGAATTGGATAAGGAATTTGAAGGGCGTGGTCCGGATTACCGAGCCGGGCCTGACGCCCGGGTTTTTTGCTGGCGACCGTGTATTGACGGCTTCGGCATGTCGGACACCGTCATGCTGAACGGCGACAGCTTTGAAGTCCTTACCCGAACAGCGGACTGGCCGGTTCTGGAGTCCCGCGCCGGCGGGCGAGTTTACCGCACCGTGGGAATACTCGTGCGGTAAGTGAAATAAATCACTGCCACTGATCCTTTGCCCCATATCAGCCAAACCACTTTATCCTGAAAAACCTGGACCTGGACCTGGTCGTGGACTTGGTCCTGGACCTGCTCATGGAGGAACAGTTCAACTTTCCAGCGGATATAGGTATTCATAAAAGCGGTCTTTCACATTCAGGTCCACGTCTACGTCCAGGTCCACGTCCAAATCCAGATCCAGGTTTTTGCCGCGAAAGGCAAATACCCCGGGGTCTTTTCATTTGGTATCCTGCACGGTTTTGATGTAGAAACGAAGCTCACAAATCCGCGGTTGTCGGGGGACGCCTATGCATCTTGCCTGGATCGACTATACCATCATTGTGATCTATTTCGTTTTTGTAGTCGGAGTCGGATACGTCCTGAAAAGATACATGAAGACCTCCGAGGACTTTTTCCTCTCCGGCCGGGCCATACCCGGCTGGGTGACCGGTTTGGCGTTCATGGCAGCCAACCTCGGGGCTCTGGAAGTGATGGGGATGGCGGCCAACGGGGCCAAATACGGGATGCTTACCAACCATTTTTATTGGCTCGGGGCGATTCCGGCCATGGTCTTCGTGGCCATATTCATGATGCCGTTTTATTACGGAAGCAAAGTTCGCAGCGTTCCCGAGTACCTGAAGCTCCGCTATAACGAAGCAACCCGCGGACTCAATGCCATCTCCTTCGCATTCATGACTGTGCTGATGAGCGGGATCAACATGTTTGCCATGGCGCTGGTGTTTAAAAGCATCCTGGGCTGGTCGATGAATTTTTCCATCCTGGCGTCAGCCGGGGTGGTCCTGGCTTATGTTTTCTGGGGCGGCTTGACTTCCTCCATTTACAACGAAGTCATCCAGTTCTTCCTGATTGTCATCGGATTCCTCCCCCTGACCTATCTCGGCCTGAAAGATGTGGGTGGTTTCGAGGGGCTCGTGAAGCGTTTGCCGGAAGGTTTCGGAAGCACCTGCGCCAACCTGGGCAGCGCCTCCTCTAACCCGATGGGCGTGGAATGGTTCGGGATGGTGATGGGCTTGGGATTCGTGCTTTCGTTCGGTTACTGGTGCACCGACTTCCTGGTGGTGCAACGGGCACTCGCCGCCAAGGACATGATCGCGGCCAAGCGGACGCCCCTGATCGCCGCGCTTCCCAAAATGTTCTTTCCGGCCCTTGTGATCCTTCCCGGGCTGGTCGCCCTGGCTGTGATGCCGGTGGAAGTCAAGGCAGACTATAACAACGCGCTCCCCCTGATGCTCGCCCGGTATTATCCGACGGGAATCCTGGGCCTGGGCTTGACTGCGCTGCTGGCCAGCTTTATGAGCGGCATGGCGGGGAACGTCACGGCTTTCAATACGGTCTGGACCTACGACATTTACGCTTCTTACTTGCGGCCTAATGAGAGCGATTCTCACTACCTGGCTATGGGTCGCTGGGCCACAGTCGTCGGCGTTCTGATCAGCATCGGAACCGCGTACATCGTCATGCAGTTCAACAACCTGATGGATTACATGCAGCTGCTGTTTTCGTTCTTCAATGCTCCCCTGTTCGCCACCTTCATGCTGGGGATGTTCTGGCGGCGGGCGACCTCCTGGGGCGCTTTTTGGGGGCTCCTTTCGGGAATCGTAGCCGCGGCCGTACATTATGTCCTTACTCTTCCCGCGGTGGGAGTTCTGCATTACGGGAGCGATATGACGGCAAACTTTTATGGCGCCATATCGGCCTGGACAGTGTGCTTCCTGGTCACCATCCTGGTGAGTTTCGTGACGGCTCAAAAGCCGGACAAGGAGCTGACCGGGTTGGTTTATTCCCTTACTCCGAAGGTGCCTGAGCCGGTGCGGAGCTGGTACGCCCGACCCAATGTGTTTGCGGCAGTGGTGCTGCTGCTGGCGCTGGCATTGAATCTCTGGTTCTGGTAACGCGTGATGGAACAGGTGCAATTATGGGACTTGACGTAAAGCTGCCTATCGGGCTTTTGTTCACCATCTTCGGTGTGCTGTTGATCGTATACGGTTTCACGAGCGATCCAGCGATCTACAGCAAATCGCTCGGCTTGAACATCAATCTGCGTTGGGGCGTGCTGATGCTCGTCTTCGGGCTCGGGATGCTTTATTTCAGCAAGAAAAACCTGGACGCCGAATAATTCCGGCACGAAAGGCGGGAGCCCTCTTGGGGATGCTCCCGCCCCCGCATCCGGTCGTGCACCGCGGAACGGTTTGCGGTGTCGCGGACTTAACGAATGAAGTCCCTCAATTCAGCTGCTGCAGGGCGCTGAGGGCTCCGGTGACGCTGATCGCGCTGTTCCCGGCTTCAATGCTCTGTATCTTGCCCTCCTTGTCGATCACCAGGGTCACGCGGTTGGATACACCCCGGTCTTCCAGCAAAACTCCATATTGGCGGGACACTTCCTTCTTGAGATCGCTCAGGAGGGGGTATTCTACGCCATTTTGTTTAGCGAATTCTTTTTGGGCGAAGGGTGAATCGACGCTGATGCCCAGGACCTGGGCATTGAGCTCCCGGAACTTTGCCAGGTTGTCCCGGTAGTTCTGGACTTCGCGCGTTCAGCCCCCGGTGAAGGCCAGAAAGTAAAACGCCAGGACCACATTCTGTTTGCCTCGGAAATCCGATAGCTTTACCTGCTTCAGATTCTGGTCCGGCAGGGTGAAATCGGGTGCCATGTCCCCGATCTTGAGTGTGGCGGTCTGATTATTCGGTGGTTGCTGGGCATAGGCCGTGATAAGGCTGGCGGCAAGTATCAGGACCAACCCCAACACCCGTCGAGAATGCTGCATGCTGCGGCTCCTTTCGCAATTGCTGCTAATGAATCTAGCCATAGGAAGGGTTCGAGTCAATGCGGATAATCTCAGACAGCCCCGGCCGCGAAGCTGAGCCGAGAGTCCGGCGGCTCGATGAATATAGGACTCTGCAACGCCTCTCGACCGAATCATATCTTGTGCCTCATCACCGCCTGTGATACATAAAAAGTCACCAATCACCCTAAAATTCGATCCTGATTCCTAAGGGGGGATTCATGGCCTCATCACCCGTCGATGTCCGGGAACTGCTGGGCAAAACCAAGCTGGTTGTGCTTCCCGAGGATTATTATGTCATCAGCCTGCCAGTGGATGCCAAACCCATACCGGGAGAATGGTACCGGCCGGCAACGACCCGGTTTGCGGTCTTCATTCGCGAGCCGAAAGAGATCACCCTGGTGGTTCCCCGAAGAAAATGGCTGCGCATGCAGCACATGTTTGAAAAATACGTTGTTTCCGATCCCATGAAGGTCATCACCTTCGATATCAAGCTCTCCCTGAACGTGTACGGCTACATCGCAGCCATCAGCCGGGTGCTGGCGGACGCCAGCATCAGCGTGCTGCCGATGTCTTCATTCTACCGGGATCACATTCTTGTGCAGAAGAAGGACCTGCCGCGTTCAGTTAAACTCCTCCGCCAGCATATCCTCTCGATAAAAAAGCGGAAGTCGTCTCGCTGATCATTTGCGGGGATTAGCGGATCGGACCTCGCAGGAGGCGGTCTACCCGCGGCATTCTTTCCAGCGGCGCAGGAAATCGCTCAGGAAGTTTTCCGGTGCGGCGGCAGCGGCTCGCTGTTCCAGGTCCGCCTCGGCAGCCGCCAGAGCCGCCTCGTACCCTTTAGGATCAAGCTTCCCGCGCAAGAGCTCCACCTTCAGGAAAAGCAGAAAGGTCTGGAGCACGTCCGTGATGCAATACTGGCTGATTTCCTTGAGCCGCCCCTGGCGGAAGAGGTATTCCACATCCTGGCCTTCGATCAGATATTTTCCCGGCAAGCCGATCAATTTGGCCAGGATATCCAGCGACCCACGGCGATACACGGCTCCATAGTTGGAGAGCAGGTCGCATAGATCGATGTGGCAAGCGTCGCTGTAGCGGCCGCTCCTGTAATTGGTGCGGGAATGGGGATCGCCGAAATACCTGGGCAGGGACAGGCCGTGCTTCAGAGCCCTGGATTCGAGCACCGGCAGATCAAAACCACGCCCGTTGAATGTCACGAGGGTTTGCGCGCCATCGAAGACCTGCCAGAAACGCGCCACCAACTCCGGTTCGGCATATCGATCCGCCCCCAAACATCCCAGGCTTCGAATCCGGTAGTTTTCATCCGCCTGCAGCGTTGCGATGGCAATGGGGAGGTGGAAGGGAATCGGGAAAAAGTCGCTCTGCTGGTTGCTTTTCTCCAGGAGCGAATCCCGGGCCTTGTCGTAGGCCTGATCCAGGGTCAGGGCATTTTCAGGATCGTGGACCCGCTTGACCAGCTCTTTGTCCACCCGGGTCTCGATATCAAATACAAGGTAACGCGACATTGGCTTCCGCTTCTCTCCAGGAACTGTTATACAGCGTGCTCGTGTATCCCATGGTCATTCCGAAAAAGATAATCGTCAACGAAAAAGCGCCTTCCTCATGATAAAGCTCCCATCCATTAAAAATGCGAAAAATGGGAACCGTTCGCGCCTTGGGCCCTGTAAAATCCAACTTTTGGTGGCTTCGTTTTTCGCCCGCGACAACGGGAACAGCCTCAAAAAAATCAGGGAAGAGGCAAACCTATGAAATAAAAGACGTTTCCACGCATTGCGCAACATATTGTGGTAGAATCCAAAAAGTGATACAACATCTAGCGCAGTTTTTTCATTGACTGGGTTTGCCGCATCGTGTAAAACCGAAATCCATCGAACATTGAAAATTTGGGAATGGTCGCTGCGTAACAACAATCCTGGGCAGTACCAATGATCGGGTGACCGGGTTAAAGATGTCACTCGGGTGCCTAGCACATCAACACACACTCGGTGCGGGTTTCTCCAGATAGGTCCTGATTGCCGGCTGGGAGCCGGTCTGACAGGTTTGGTGCCTCCAGCGTCGGACAGAGGCAGTTGGCAACGGGTTGCATGGCTGGTATGAGGAGGATCGAAGATGAGCAGTAATAAGGCGTTGCCTGCGGACAACATAACGCCCGTCGGTTATGTTGCGGAAGCCGGTAAAAATGCGCAGGCCGGGCTGGTTTTTGAGCGCTATTATTCGCGCGAAGGGGTCTCACCATACGATGAAATCGACTGGGAGATCCGTACCGCAAGCATCGCCAATGAAAAGGGTGAAATCCTTTTCCAGCAGAATCACGTGGAGATTCCCAAAAGCTGGTCGCAGGCTGCAACTAATATTGTAGTTTCAAAATATTTTCATGGACAGATCGGGACTCCCCAGCGGGAACGCAGCGTCCGCCAGCTGGTAAACCGGGTGGTCCGAACCATGACGGAATGGGGAACACGCGGAGGCTACTTCGCATCCGAGAAGGACGCTGCCATTTTTCATGACGAGCTCGCTTTCCTGCTCCTCAACCAGTATGTCTCCTTTAATTCCCCAGTCTGGTTCAATTGCGGGATCGAGCCGAAGCCGCAGTGTTCCGCTTGCTTCATCAATTCCGTGGAAGACACGATGGAATCGATTCTCGACCTGGCTCGGACTGAGGGACGTCTGTTCAAGTGGGGCTCGGGCACGGGGACGAACCTGTCGCCCCTGCGGTCGTCGAAGGCGAAGCTTTCGGGCGGAGGCATCGCTTCCGGGCCGGTAAGCTTTATGAAGGGTTTCGATGCGTTTGCGGGCGTCATCAAAAGCGGAGGAAAAACCCGTCGCGCCGCGAAGATGGTCATCCTGAACATCGATCATCCCGATGTGGTCGAATTTATAGAATGCAAGGCGAAGGAGGAGAAAAAGGCCTGGGTTTTGATCGACAACGGATACGACCCGTCTGTTGACGGAGAGGCTTATTCCAGCATCTTCTTCCAGAACGCGAACAACAGCGTGCGCGTAACCGATGATTTCATGAAGGCCGTCGAAATGGACGGCGTCTGGCAAACACGGGAGCGCAAAACGGGAGAGATCGCCAATGCCTACAAGGCGCGCGACCTGATGCGGAAGATCGGCGAATCGGCGTTCATCTGCGGCGATCCCGGCATGCAGTATGACACCACCATCAACCGATGGCACACCTGCAAGAACACCGCCGCCATCAATGCTTCGAATCCCTGCTCGGAATACATGTTCCTGGATGACTCAGCCTGCAACCTGGCTTCCTTCAACCTCATGAAATTTGCCGACGGGCAGGGAAATTTCGATGTCGTCGGCTTCCGGAAGTCGGTGGATGTCGTCATTTCAGCGATGGAATTCATTGTTGGCAACGCCAGTTACCCGACAGAGAAAATTGCCGCCAACAGCCACGATTACCGCCCGCTTGGGCTGGGATACGCCAATCTTGGGGCCCTGTTGATGTCGGAAGGGCTGGCTTACGACAGCGATCAGGGTCGTGATTTTGCTGCATCGATCACCGCCGTTCTTACGGGAGAAGCGTATCTTCAGTCGGCCCGCATTGCGGCTCACCTGGGGCCGTTCCAGGGCTACGCGAAAAACCGGGATTGTTTCCTGGAAGTCATGCGGATGCATCGCAACGCGGTGCAGAAAATCAACAGCGACAACGTCCCCAAGGAATTGCTGCGGGCAGCCCAGGAGTGCTGGGATGATGCCGTGCTCGAAGGCACGGTCCACGGCTACCGGAATGCGCAGGCCACGGTCTTGGCCCCGACCGGCACGATTGGATTCATGATGGATTGCGACACCACCGGCGTGGAACCGGACCTGGCGCTCGTTAAATTCAAGAAGCTGGTGGGTGGCGGGATGATGAAGATCGTCAACAACACCGTACCGGCGGCACTGGCGAAGCTAGGTTACTCGGAAAACCAGATCCAGGAGATCGACAACTGCATCAGGGAAAGCGGCACCATCGAGGGAGCGCCGTTTATAAAACCGGAACACCTGGCCGTGTTTGACTGCGCTTTCAAACCCCAAAAGGGGACCAGATCGATTCACTACATGGGGCACATCAAAATGATGAGCGCCGTGCAGCCTTTTATTTCCGGCGCCATCTCCAAAACCGTGAATGTTCCGGAAAACGCCACGGTGGAAGAGATCATGGAAACCTACATGCAGGCCTGGAAGCTGGGAGTAAAAGCGATCGCCATATACCGCGACAACTCCAAACGCACCCAGCCCTTGAACACCGGCGCCACCAAAGCCGCCAAGGATGCCGAGGCTCAGGTATTCAAGCCGGTGCGGCGGAAACTGCCGACTGAGCGCCGGGCGATCACCCATAAGTTCAGTATCGCCGGTCACGAAGGCTACCTGACTGTCGGGATGTATCCCGACAATCAGCCGGGAGAAATATTCCTGGTCATGGCCAAAGAAGGGAGCACGATTTCCGGGCTGATGGACAGCTTCGCCACAGCCATCTCCCTTACCCTGCAATACGGCGTTCCGCTCAAAATCCTGATCGACAAATTCTCCCACGTGCGGTTCGAGCCTTCCGGGCATACCGGGAATCCGGAGGTCCCGATTGCCAAATCGATCATCGATTATATATTCCGGTGGCTCGCGGCAAAGTTCCTTCCCCGCGATGAGCAGGTGAAGGCAGGTGTGAATGTACAGGACCTGCCGGCGGCATCCCAGGAGCCCGCTCCGGCAGCCCAGCACGAAGACCTCCGGGCTTATTATTCGCTGGCCGATGCGCCATCGTGCGCCGGATGCGGGAGCATCATGATTCGCAACGGGTCCTGCTATAAGTGTCCCAACTGCGGCGAGACCAGCGGCTGCTCCTGAGTAATCGATTTCAGGAGTACAGAGACGTATTTCCGCCCGTTAGAAAACCGCAAGCCGGATCGGATTGGGATACAGACAGGATTTGTCAATTATCATTGGTCATTTAACGTTTTAAAATTGGCTGGCTTCATTGGTCAATGGCTAATGACCAACGAGAGATGACATCTACAATCGGGTTTCGTTTCACGGCCGGGATGTTAGAATATCCCCATGAAACGACATCCCTTTTTGCCCGTATTTTGGTTTTGTCTGATTTCTTCAGCTTCGGCGCAGCAAAGAGTTCCCCCCTACGACCTGTGGACCGACCAGGTCATGGCCGACATCCGGAACGCCGGTACGCTTGAGGTCCAAGTCACTCCCCGCGCGGGCTATTACGATGTCTTTTTCACCTCGAACCCGGCCGCCGGCTATTTTGACTCCACCGCCCCCTACGCGAAACACACGAACGAAAAGATTCGCATTCACGCGTACCTGGCCCTGCCTCTGTTCGGGAGCGGCCCCTTCCCGGCCATCGTCATCGGCCATGGGCACGGCGGACAAGCCGACCTCACGCTGACGCAGAATGTAGCTTTTCTTGGATATGTAGCTCTTTCCATTGATGGGCCTCAGGCCGGGCAATCGACGGGTGGTCCGCGCGATGAAAACCAGGCGTGGATCTCGGTCGATGACGGCCCGCAATATAGCTATTTGTATCATTACGCCTATGCCGGCATGCGCGCGGTGACCTTGCTGGAGCACCTCTCCCGCCAAACCGGGAATCCTTACCGCATCGATGCCAACAAACTCGCAGCCCTGGGAGCCTCCATGGGTGGGCTCCTCACAACCTACATGAACGGGATCGACGCGCGCCTGAAAGCGGCGATCGCGATAGTTTCCGCGGGCAATTGGCCGACCGTTGTGAGATACCCCAACGGCTGGCTCTACCACGGACTCTATACCGCGACCCGGGACCTGCCCTACAACGGTGCGGACCCGATCAACTCGATTGAGAATGTGGACAACGACCCGACCGCCATAACCTTCATGAATTACTTCGACCCGATCCGTTATGGGCCGCAGCAGCACGCCCCGATTCTGACCATCATCGGAACCCACGATGAATATTTCCCGTTCCCGGCTGCCAACCTGCAGCAGTTGGCCTTCGATTCGGCGGGCACGCACGCCAATTTCGAAAAACGACTCTGGTTGATTCCCAACGCCACGCACGGCCTCGAAAACGCCAGTTCCCTGACGGGACTGGCTTCGGGTGCCCGTCAATGGCTGGAGTATGCATTCGGAAACCGGGCCAGGCCGTTAGCCACGCCCCGGATTGCCCTTTCGAGCGGCGGAGCCGGATTGCGTTTCGAGATTACTCTGGCGGAGACAGCAGCCAGGCTGGCTGGCGCCAGCATCGAGCTCCAGGTCGCGACAAAGGTCGATTCGAGGGTAACGCCGATCAAAGATTTCAAAGCCTATGCGGCAACCTGGCAGGGAGACCGGTATGTCGCAACTCTGCCTCCCGGCGAGAAGACAGCGGCGGGAGACCTCATAACTGCGGACAACGCGCTTTATTTTGCCACGATAACCGATTCGGGAGGACTCCCGGTTTCTTCCCTGTTTTACAAGGGGCAGGAAATGCTGGATGCATCGAGTGCCTATCAGCCTGGAATCGACCCGTGGCCTTCGGACACGATCGTAGCGCCGGTGCCCCCGCCGCCTGCCGATGCGGCTGAAGCGGTTTCGAGCTCGATCCCGAACCCGAGCAACAGCGCCTACCAGGGGATGGCCTTGTCCAATCCCGGGAGCACCGGCAAAAGAGTGCGTGTTGAGGCACGCACGCCGGATGGCCGCATCGCCGCGGCGGAAGGTTTGATCAATCCTATTTCTCTTTACATCCCCGCGAACAGCCAGCAGGTTTTTGTAGCGGAAGAATGGTTCGGACGCGGCGCCGGTAAGTTTAACGGGAGCCTGCACGCCTTCTGGTCCGAATCGAATCAGTCCTCGCTTTCCTTCCGTGGATCCGTGGGTCCAACCGAACTCGATGGCATTGGGCCTGTGCGCGGCCTATCGGCCGGACTTTGGCTGCCGCTAATCCCTGAACAGGACCCGGCTGCAAATCGCAAAATCCGTATTTTCGGAGGAGCAACGGCTGCGGATGTGCAGATTATTTATCGCGACAGCAATGGTGAAGCCGCAGCAATTCCACCGGTGCAGGTCAAAGTGCCGGCGCGCGGCACGGCGGATGTGATACCCCCGATGTTCGTATATGCAGCCCAGCCCGCGTCAGCCGAAATCAAAGCGTCTTCCCCTCTTTCAGCCCGCATGGAAGTGAGCGGCGCGAAGGACACCTGGAGCGTCGAGGCGCGTTGGGTCCCATCGGCGACCCGTTACTTTCAGCCTCATACCGAATGGAACGGCACATTCACAACCCGGTTGGTTTTGCTCAATCCCTCTTCATCTGTGCGTGTGGTGCGGCCCCACCTGCGAACCAGAATCGGAGCTGAAGTCGGAATCGGTTCGACAGTCGAGATTAAGCCGTGGTCGGTCTTCACTTCGACCGTCGAATCGCTTTTTGGAGGGGCCGGAAGCCAGGCAGGGGCCGGTTGGATTGACATCGATTCGCCCGACGGTCCGATCCTGGTAGAAGCCTTGGCGGTGGATCTCCGCACGGGTGCGTCAGCCTCTTCAGCGGTTGAAGGCGGCGTCGCCGGGACTTTTTCAATGCCGTTTTATGTGGAGTCACTGGGCTATTGGACCGGGCTGGCGATTGTCAGCGCGGGCAACCTGGAGACCAACCTGACCATTCAAGCGCTGGACCGTGGAGGTAAGGTTCTGGGTTCCTGGGCGGAGAAACTGGGACCGCTGCAGAGCAGCACCAAACTTGTTTCTCAGTGGATCCAGGGCTTGCCGTTGGGAACTACGGGGCAGATTGTCATCACCTCCTCCGCGCCTGCGGCCCTGCTGGCCTATTTTGGAACGGACGACGGCGCGGCCCTGGCAGCCATCCCGTTTACTCCGGTACCCTGAAGGTGAGACGGATGTATAGCTCGATTCATCGGAATCTTTCCGCGCAAAACCAACTCGAACCGTGAAGGCCACCAAGAAGCCGGATCATTACATGCGTTTTTTTTCGCGGTCTTCGCGGTTCAATTTGTCGAGCGTGCCAAATTCCCGGAGAGTAGGCTGGCAACTTAGTGCAAAAGTTAGATGCCCGGCTTCGTTTCCCGCTTCCGCCATTCGCAGGCTGAATCCCGCCATTCGCCGGATTTTGATTTGCATATGTCTGGCACGGTATTAGCCTGTCATCGAGCAGAAGCGGACAAAGGGGGTATCCAGGCTCATGAAATACCTTCGCCTTCTCTGGAATAATATCTTCCGCAATCGTCGGCGCACCTTTCTCACGATCACCAGCATCGCCATTTCTCTGTTTTTGATCGCGACCCTGGTCACGATGCTGCGGGAAATGGAAAATCCGCCCCAGACTCCGCACTCAGCCCTGAGGCTGCTCACGCGGCATCGGGTCTCCCTGGCCAACATCCTGCCGATGTCATACCGCGCCAAGATCGCACGCGTGGAAGGGGTCGATGCGGTTATAGGCTGCATGTGGTTCGGCGGAATCTACAAAGACCCGAAGAATTTCTTCGCCCAGTTTGCGGCCGATTCCGATCAGTTTTTTCAGATCTACGGTGATATGGAGCTCCCCGAAGAGCAGAAGACCGGGTATATAAAAGACCGCACCGGCGCCCTGGTGGGCCAGAATCTGGCTGATCGCTTTGGCTGGAAGCTCGGGGACCGGATTACGCTTCAGGGAGCTCTGTTTGATTTCAACCCGGAGTTGACCATCCGAGCCATTTACTCCGGCGGCAGTGACGACGGCAGCACATTTTATTTCCATTGGGAATATTTCAACGAGGGGATGAAGCAGGTTTTCCCGGGCGGCGGCGAGGCCGCCAATTTTACGGGCTTTTACATGATCCGGGCAGCTTCGGCCGAAAAGGTGCCCGTGATTGCCGAAGCTGTAGACGATCTTTTCAAAAACACCAGCTCTCCTACCAAGACAGAAAGCGAGAAAGCTTTCCTGCTGGGATTTCTCGCCATGATGGGGAACATCCGGTTGCTGGTCACGAGCATCTGCTCGGTCATGATGTTCACCATTGTCCTGGTGGCGGCCAACACCATGGCCATGTCGATTCGCGAGCGCGTGCGCGAAATTGGAATCCTGAAAGCGCTGGGATTCAGGAAGCTTCAGGTGCTGTCCCTTCTTATCGGCGAATCGGTTTTCCTATCCCTGAGCGGATCGCTGCTCGGAGCATTGGGGGCCAAGGTGCTGTTTTCCAAGGCCAAGCTGGCGGCGGCCACCGGGGGAATGTTTCAGCAGCTCAACGTCCGTCCGGGCACCATTGCTTTTTGCGCCCTGCTGGGGATCGTGGTGGGAATACTGTCGGCCGGCATCCCGGCGTGGCAGGCCGCAGGCCGGAAGGTTGTGGATTCACTGCGGGATGTGGATTGAAGAAGGAGCGAGGAATCCAGTGAAAATACCCATTCGGTACAATCTCGGCAGCCTGTGGGCACGGCGCACCGGGACCTTCATGGCGGTTTTGGGAATCGGGTTCACCGTCGCGATCTTCGTCACAATGATGGCTCTGGTGAACGGGCTTGAATCGACCTTTGTCGACACGGGTCATGAAAACTGCCTCGTGGTTCTTAGGCAGGGGAGTCAGAACGAAAGCAACAGCTACTTTGTGCGCGATCTGTTCCCTACCATCCGTTTCCTGCCGGGCGTGGCCAAGGCCGCCAACGGCGATCCTCTGGCGGTCGGCGAAAACATTGTGATCATCAACAGCGAGCGCCTGAAGGGTGATTCCTCCAATGCCATCGTGCGCGGAACATCGGAGATGGCCTTTGCCCTCCGCCCCGAGGTGAAAATTGTTGAAGGCCGAGTTTTTCGTCCGGGTCTCCGGGAAATCATCGTGGCGCGATCGCTTTCCCGGCGTTTTAAAAACATGGCACTCGGGGATACCATCCATTTTGCCCGCAGCAATTGGAAAGTCGTGGGCATCTTCGACGCCGGCGGAACAGCGTATGACAGCGAGGTCTGGGCCGATTATTCCGAGATCTCCGACGATTGGGACCGCCCGAGCTACTCATCGGTTCTACTCAAAGCTGAAAACGGCGAAGCGGCGGAGCAAATCCGGAAGAAGATTGCCGCCGACCAGCGGATCAACCTGCAGGCGATCCCCCAGCAGAAATATTATGCCGATCAGACCTCGTCCTCCGTGGGGATAAAGTCCCTGGGTTACTTCATCGCGTTCGTCATGGGGATCGGCGCCAGTTTCGCCGCCATGAATATGATGTACGGAGCGGTCATCTCGCGTTCCAAGGAAATCGCCACGTTGCGGTCGATAGGGTTCCGGAGAAGGCACATCATGGCCTCGTTCATGATGGAATCGCTGTTGCTGGGAGCCATGGGCGGGATCCTGGGATGCCTCATGGCGCTGCCGCTTCACGGGATCTCCTCCGGAACGGCCAATTTCCAAACCTTCAGCGAGGTGCTGTTCAATTTCCGCATCACGCCGGCCATCCTTCTCAGGGGGATTCTTTTCGCCTCATTGGTCGGAGTGGTCGGCGGGTTCTTTCCCGCGCGACGCGCTTCCCGGGCCAAATTAATCGATATCATGAAACAGTAGCGGATAAGGATTGCACCCATGAACGAACCACTCATCGACCTGAGAGGGCTGACCAAAAACTTCAAGCGGGACAGCGTGGAAATCCACGTGCTGCGCGACATCAACCTCCAGGTGTTCCCTGGAGACTTCATCAGCTTGATGGGACCCTCAGGTTCCGGGAAAAGCACCCTGCTGAACATCATCGCCGGCATCGACCGCCCCAGCAGCGGAGAGCTGCGCATCCTGGACGACAATCTGCTTTCGATGAATGAAGACCAGCTTGCCACGTGGCGGAACCGGCATGTCGGCTTCGTCTTTCAGCATTTCAACCTGATCCCGGTCCTGACCGCTTTCGGCAATGTGGAACTGCCTCTGCTGTTGACGGGGTTGTCACGCAAGGAGAGGCGGGACCACGTGTTGACGGTTCTGGAACTGGTCGGCTTGTCCGACAGGGCGGATCATTACCCCCGCCAGCTCTCGGGAGGCCAGGAACAGCGCGTCGCAATTGCCCGTGCCATCGTAACAGACCCGACTTTTCTGCTCGCCGATGAACCGACAGGCGATCTGGACGCGGAATCAGCCGAAGAGGTGATGAAGGTCCTGGCCGGTCTGAATCGCGATGAAAACTTCCGCAAGACGATCATCCTGGTCACGCATGACCCGCGCGCAGCCGCGTATGCGCACACCCGCCATTACCTGGATAAAGGGGTGCTTGTCGCGAAAGGCCATTCTCCCGGGGTTGCTCCTTAATGGAATGCCCCGGGGTACTCAAGACCACAGCAGAAGGTCCGGGACCTTGATCCCGGTGAAATCAGGAACGATCCGTCTCGCGCTGCTACCCATCAATTCTTCTGCGCTGTGAGTCGTGGCGAGGGCAATGCAGAGGCAGGCCGCCCGGGCCGCGGCCTCGATTCCGGCTGAGGAGTCTTCGAACACCACGCAATTTTGCGGCAGGATCTCCAGGCGCCGCGCCGCCAGAAGAAAAATATCCGGGTGCGGCTTGCTTCGGACAACCTCGGCGCCGGTGACAATAGCCTTCCACCGGTCTTCCAGGCGAATCGACTTCAGGACAGCCTCGACGTTTTCCCGCGGGCCGCTGGTGGCAATGGCAGCTTCGATGCCGGCGCCTTGGAGATCGTCGAGGAATGGCAACAATCCCGGAACCGGATCGATGCCGGAGGCGATCATGCTGCGGTAAATCTCTTCCTTTCGCAGAGCATACTCGTCCGCCTGCTCGTCCGATATCCGGTGTCCCGTCAGGATTTTCAAGATTTCGCGGTTTCGCTGCCCAAACAGCGAGCGGATATCTCCGCTGCTGTATTCCCCGCCGATCTCCCGCCCGAAGGCCTGCCAGGCCTGTACGTGGATCTTCACATTGTCGACAAGGACGCCGTCCATATCGAAAATCACGCCACGAATCATTCCCATTCCTCCGCGAAGGAGGATACGGGCACAGAGCCCTCTGCGCAAGACTGCAAATTCAGTCGAACCGCCATATCCATGCATTTTGTTCCCGTGAGCAACATTTCTCTAACCACAAAGCGCACGAAGACTACTTACAATTGATTTTTATTTTTAGTGTCTTCGAGTGCTTTGTGGTTTGATCCGGCGATTCCCCGAATAATCGCGGGGCGGTGCTGTATTAGAGATCGATAGAATACTGTTGCGCGCCCGAGGGGGAGTTACTATGCTTTTCCGGGCCCCACCCCCGGGCGCCGCAAAACGGAGGATCTCGAACATGAATCTCTGGGATAAAGTGCGTGGCGAGTTCATCGACATCGTCCAGTGGCTGGACGACAGTAATGACACCCTCGTGTACCGCTTCGAACGCTTCAACAACCAGATCAAATACGGAGCACAGCTTACGGTGCGTGAAGGTCAGGCGGCGGTTTTTGTCAGCGAAGGGCGTATCGCCGACGTGTTCCAGCCCGGCATGTACACCCTGGAGACCAAGAACATCCCCATTCTCAGCACTCTCAAAGGCTGGCCGTACGGATTCAACAGCCCTTTCATGGCGGAAGTATATTTCTGCTCCACGCGACAGTTTACAGACCTGAAGTGGGGAACCATGAACCCGATCCTATTGCGTGACGCGGAATTCGGGCCGACCCGGATCCGGGCGTTCGGGACCTATGTCATCCGTGTTCATGATCCCGCCGTGCTCATACGGCAAATCGTCGGCACGGATGGCCATTTCACAGTGGATGAAATCGTGAACCAGCTTCGTGACCTCATCGTTTCACGATTTCCTGAGATCCTGGGCCAGAGCCGGATACCGGTTCTGGATATGGCGGCTAATTACGGTGCCGTCGGCGAGCTCATGACCAAACGGCTTGCGCCCGAGTTTCAGACCTACGGGCTGGATCTCGCCAAACTCCTGGTCGAAAACATCTCCTTGCCGCCCGAAGTTGAAGCCGCGCTGGATAAGAGAACCAGCATGGGGATCGTGGGGAACCTTGCAGCCTATACGCAATTCAACATTGCCAATTCGATTCCCGACGCCGCGAAGAATCCCGGCGGCCTGGCTGCAGCCGGGGCCGGTGTGGGCATGGGTATGGCCATGGCTGGCCCGATCGGACAGGCAATGGCCGGGATGCAAGGGCAAGCCGCTGCCCCGCCGGCAGCGCCGCCCCCCATCCCCGGGAGCGCCACATACTTCGTGGCCGTTGGCGGCCAGCAGACCGGGCCATTCGATATCCAGACCCTTGCCGCCCAAGCGACCGCCGGACGCCTGACCCCCCAAACCCTGGTCTGGACCCAGGGAATGTCGCAGTGGACAGCAGCCGGTCAGGTTCCGGGTCTCGCGGCCATATTTGCCAATGTCCCTCCGCCGCTTCCCCCGGGCAGCTAGAATCGAATCGGGGACGATCCGGACGGCGCAGCATCTACGAGGCACGACCTGGATGAGGGAAAAAGCTTTCCGGAAACAGCTCCTGAGGAACCTATAGGAATTCGAACATGGAGACAGAGAACCCGCCCGCCCCCCCGCCGGATCACCGTCAGTTCCCGTGCAGTAAGTGCGGCGCAAAGCTGAGTTTTGAACCCGGCACCGACGCCTTAAAGTGCCCCTACTGCGGATTTTCAAACCCAGTTCCAGAGTCCACGGCAGCGGTCGAGGAACTGGACTTCCGCGCCTACCTGGCCCAGGTGGCCGACGAAAAAGAAACCCACGAAGCTCAGCGTGTCCAATGCGGCAAATGCGGCGCTGAAACGACCCAGCCGCAGGATGCGACGGCCGGACTTTGCCCTTTCTGCGGGGCAAATATGGTCTTTACCGGAAAATCCTCTCACCTGATCCGTCCTGAAGGGCTGTTGCCGTTCAAGGTCACTCAGAAAACGGCTTTCGAAGATTTCCGCCAATGGATCAATAAACTTTGGTTCGCCCCGGGAGATCTCAAGCGCTATGCCCAGTCGGAGGGAAAGCTGGTCGGCGTCTACGTTCCCTACTGGACCTATGATAGCGATACTACCAGTGCTTACACCGGGGAGCGGGGTGATTATTACTACACCACGGAGACCTACACCACGACGGAAAACGGGCGTGAGGTAACCCGCACCCGGCAAGTCAGGCACACGCGGTGGACCCCAGCAAGCGGAACTGTGCAGAACTCTTTTGACGACATTCTCATATTAGCCAGCAAATCCCTCCCGCGGAAATACACCGAACAGCTCGAGCCGTGGGATCTCGAAAATATCGCCTCTTATGCGGATGAATACCTCAGCGGATTTCGAGCCGAAAGCTACCAGATTTCACTTGGCGACGGATTCGAAGAGGCGAAAGAAGTAATGGCGGCGGCGATCCGAGAAACCATCTGCCGCGATATAGGCGGCGATGAGCAGAGGATTCACTCGTGCGACACGCGGTATGGGAAAATCACTTTCAAGCACATTCTCCTTCCGGTCTGGCTGAGCGCCTATCGGTTCCGTGACAAGATTTTCCGGATCCTGATCAACGCGCGAACCGGGGAAGTGCGCGGGGAACGGCCCTTCAGCGCCTGGAAAATCGCCGGGGCGGTGATCGTGGGACTCATCATCATCGCCATTGTCATCCTGGTCTCAGCTTCCAGCCGCTAAACAAAAAACGGGAACAACCATCGAATTGTCTTCTCGCCAAACCCGATACTGCGAGGATCTTGGCGGAAATTCGGCGGTTGTCCCCGTTTTTTGTTGGAAGCCTAGACCTGTTCCGGCACCGTGTAGGGAGCCCGGTAGGCGCCGCGCAGCAGCTTGTTGGCTTCGTCGTCGCCGATCACCTGCTCTTTCGCCGCATCAAAGTTGAGCACCCGGCCCAGCCGGTAGGAAATATTCCCCAGGTGCATCAGGGTGCAGGAAATGTGGCCCTCTTCAATCGGAGCGTTCTGATTCTCCTTTTTGCGGCTGCGAACGCATTCGATGAAGTTTTCCCAGTTGTTTCCGCCGGCCTTCAGCTGCGGGCCCGGTTCCTGATCCTGTCCCAGCCAGGTCTTGTAGGAGTCATACCCGTCCATTGCCATGTAGCCCTTGGAGCCGTAAAAAATGTTGCCGATGGTGTTTGGGTCGGCTTTCTTCCGTCGGGCTTGTCCTTCGGCCGCATTTCCCAGGGCCGCGGGAACGCCGCTGCTGCCAAAGGCCGGAGTTCCGATTTCGGCTTCGTGGTTGGACATCCAGTGGCGGACTTCAAACTGTAGAATTTTGGTTTTGCCGTCCGCGGTTTTGAATTCGTAGGCCACATTCAGCATGTTGGGGGTTTCCTGGTCGTCGTCGAACATCACATGACCGCCAATGGCGGCCACCTTGTTGGGAAAGGTAACGCCGAGCCCCCAGCGTGCGACGTCGAGCTCATGGATTCCCTGGTTGCCGAAGTCGCCGTCGCCGGTATCCCAGATCCAGTGCCAGTTATAATGGAAACGGTTCTTGGTGAACGGTTTCATGGGCGCCGGGCCCGTCCACAGTTCATAGTTGACGCCTGCCGGTACGGGTTCCTGCTGTGCTTTTCCGATGGTGTTGCGCCATTTGTAGCAGAGCCCGCGGGACATGTACACGTCACCGATCAAGCCCTCTTTCATTTTCTGGATGCCTTCAATAACGGCCTTGCCGGAGCGGCTGTTGGTGCCATGCTGGACGATACGGTTGTACTTCTGAGCCGCCTTCACCAGCTGGCGGCTCTCAAACCACCGGTGGGACATCGGCTTTTCCACATAAACATCTTTTCCCGCCTGCACGCCCCATATGGCTTGAAGAGAATGCCAATGGTTGGGGGTCGCGATCGAAATTGCATCGATCGTTTTGTCCTCAAGAAGCTTTCGCAGATCGACAAAGGTCGCCGGCTTTTTGAGATTCATTTTCTCCATTTTGCCGAGCGCTTCTTTGGTTACGTTATCGTCTATGTCGCAGATGGCTGCAATCTCAACATTCGCGAGCTTCGAGTACTGCTGCACATGGGCCCAACCCTGCCCGTGCAATCCGACCACTGCAACCCGAACCCTGTCGTTGGCCCCGAATACCCTTTGAGGCTGGGTAAAAAAACTGATCCCTCCGAGAGCAGCCAGACCCGCTCCGCTTTTCGCACTGTTTTTGATGAAATCTCTCCTGGTGACTTCAGATTCGTTAGACATGAAAGCGATCGCTCCTTTCTAATAGTGGACGGATTATACCCCATCCCTTCGGTAATCCGGGCTTTTCATCCTTTTAAAAAGTGCTGATGCAAGGAAATTGAAGCCCTGGGAGGCAGCTCGCCCCGTAGTTCTTGACTGGGGGGCAAGGTTGCTTTACCTTCGAGCTCGGGATTGCGGCTTCCCCGGCGGAAGCCTGGCCAAACGCCCCATATTCAAAAGGAGTCATTCATGAATCGAAGGGAGTTTCTTCACACATTCAGTGCCGCGGCGACAGTTCTTCCCTGCGCGTTATCCACTGCGTCCGCCATGAAGAAAGGGGTGCGGTGGCCGGTAGGCTGTTTCAACCGTCCCTGGACGGCATGGAGCCTGGATGAACAGTTGGCCGGTGTCAAAGCTGCCGGCTACGGTCTTACCGGACTGCTCAGCCGCACCAAGAGTGAGCCTTTCATCGCATCCAATGCAACGCCCGAATATCTCGCAAACATCAAAAAGTTGCTGAAAACCCACAGGCTGAAGGCGAACATGGGAGCGCTCAGTTCGCGCCATACGATTCCCCTGGAAGAGTCGATCGCGGACGTGAGGAAGCAGGTCGACAACGCCGCGTTTCTCTCCCTGGAATTTGTGCTCAGCTTCGGAGTGGATCGCCCGGAGCAGGTGGATCATTACTTCAAGGTGATGTCGGCGGCTGCCGCTTACGCCCAAAAGAAAAAGGTGAAACTGGTAATGAAGCCACACGGGGGCAGCAGCGGGGCCGCGGATGAAATTCTGCGCTCCATCGAAAAGGTGGCCCACCCGAATTTCAAAATCTGGTATGACGCGGGCAACATCATCCATTACACCGGGAAAGACCCCGTTACGGAACTCAAGCCCGTGGCAAAATACGTCACCGGATTCTGCGCCAAGGACTGCGGGCAGCTCAAGGGTGACGTCATGATCCAGTTCGGAACCGGCAAAGTCAATTTCAAGGCTGTTTTTGACGTGCTGAAACAATCCGGCTTCAAAGGCCCGGTCATGGTCGAATGCTGCGCGCTCGACAAATCGAAGGATACAGTGACCGCCAACGCAAAGGCGAATCGCGAGTTTCTGGAAAAGGTCCTGGCCGAAGTTTGACCCCGTGGCCCGGCAGATTCCGTATCGGGAACCGGAAAAAGTGGATAGGTCCACTGGCGGGATGGAATGGAAGAAACCTGGATCGACTGCGGCAGTGTCAGTCTCCATGCCGTAACCGACGGGCCCATGACCGGGCCGCCGGTTATTCTGCTGCACGGCTTCCCTGAATTCTGGCGGGGATGGGTGAGGCAGATTCCCGCCCTGGCAGACGCAGGATATCGTGTGATTGCTCCCGACCAGCGGGGCTACAACCTGTCCGACAAGCCCAAGGGCGCAAAAAACTACGAGATCAGGCGCCTCGTGGCTGATCTCCTGGGTCTCATGGATGCCCTGGGAATTAAGAGTGTGCGCCTGGCCGGGCATGACTGGGGAGCGGCGGTGGCATGGGCTGCCGCGCTTTGGCATCCGGACCGGGTGGAAAAGTTGGCAATTCTGAATGTCCCCCACCCTGCGGTCATGCTGAGATTCCTGAGCCGCAGCCCGAAGCAGATGATGCGCAGCTGGTATATCGTTTTCTTTCAGCTGCCCTGGTTTCCGGAGCTTCTCTTACGGTCGGGTAATTTCAGGGCGGCAGCGTGGGCCGTTCAATCGACCAGCCGTCCAGGCACCTTCAGCGGCGAGGACATGGACCACTATAAAAAGGCATGGTCCCAGCCTGGCGCTTTGACTTCGATGATTCACTGGTATCGTGCCCTGCTCCGAGGCAGGCCGCCGCTCCCGAAGGATCCGCGGATCGAGGTGGAGACCCTGATCCTCTGGGGAAGCCGCGACACCTTTCTCGGAAGGGAGATGGTGCAGCCGTCCCTGGACCTGTGCAATAAAGCCCGGGTTGTATTTTTTGAAAACGCGACTCATTGGGTCCAGCACGAGGAGGCAGCCGAAGTCAACCGGCGCCTGATTGAGTTTTTCAGCCGTTGAATGATCTCGGCTGAGGGGAGATTCAATGCAATTGCATTGGCGGCGGGCCCGAGCGTATTATGGCAACTCTCCCCAACATCACGCTGAGGGTCTGGAGGTTTTATGAGTCAAAGCTTGGACCGCCGTCAGTTCATAAAAATCACATCTGCCGCCGGCATCGCGGGATCCGTTGTGCAGCCTGGCAGCGGAATGCAGGCTTCTGCCGCAAAGGCAGCGGTTCCTTGCGTCATATCCAGCCTGAATGGCATGCAGGCCACCGCCAAAGCCATGGAGATCTTGAAGAGTGGAGGAAAACCGCTGGATGCCGTGATTGCCGGCGTGAACATCGTCGAGGATGACCCGAACGATCACAGTGTCGGATATGGAGGGCTTCCCAACGAGGAAGGAGAGGTGGAGCTGGACGCGAGTGTCATGGACGGGTTGACCTGCCGCTGCGGCGCGGTCGGGGGGCTCAAGAATATCAAGAATCCTTCCAAGGTTGCGCGCATGGTGATGGAGAGAACCGATCACATCTTCCTCGTAGGGGAAGGAGCGCTTCAATTCGCTTTGCGCATGGGATTCAAAAAAGAAGAGCTCCTGACCGAATTCTCCAGGCAGAGATGGGTGGAGTGGCGCTCGAAGCTGTCGAACAGCGACGCCTGGCTCACGGAGAGCGAGGCGGAAACCGATCTTGCCCCGGTAATGAAAACTCATGGCACTATCAATTGCCTGGCCATTGACTCCAAATGGAATATAGCCGGCACAACCACCACCAGCGGGCTATCCTGGAAAATCCCCGGCCGCGTGGGCGATTCTCCAATCATCGGCGCTGGATTGTATGTCGACAACGAGGTCGGCGCCGCCGGCTCGACAGGGCGGGGCGAAGCCAACATCAAGGTCTGCGGCGCTCACTCCGTCGTCGAGCTGATGAGGCAGGGAAAGTCGCCGGAGCAGGCCTGTCTCGAGGTGCTGCAGCGGGTGGTCAAAACAACCCGAGAAAAGAGGCTTCTTTTTCCTGACGGCAAGCCCAATTTCAACATCACATTTTATGCCTTGAACAAGAAAGGGGAATACGGATCCGCCTCGCTCTATCCTTCGAAGTACTGTGTGAACACAGGAGGGGAAAGCAAATCCCTGGCAACAGCCTTCCTCCTGAAGCGCGACAAAAATCCGGAGTAGCCGGCCGGCGACGAGATGGACACACCCACCCTCAACAAGGTCCTGGGAATCCTGCGGCGCGAGATCCGGAATTGGAAGGTGCCCGCGGTCGGCGCCATAGCCGGCGAGGCGATCGACCGGCCCTTTGAAACCCTCATCAGCACCATCCTGTCTCTCCGCACCAAGGACAAAGTGACCATGGAAGCCTCCAGGAGGCTTTTATCGATAGCCCCACATCCGGCTGGGATCGTCGGACTGACGGCGCGCCGGATCGAAAAATTGATCTATCCTGCCGGTTTCTACCGCACCAAGGCTCGGAATCTCAGGGAAACCTGCCGCCTTCTGATCGAAAAACATGAAGGTAAAGTTCCGCGCTCGTTGGAAGAGCTCCTGCGGCTGCCCGGTGTCGGAAGGAAGACGGCGAACCTCGTTCTCACACTGGGCTTTGGCGACTACGGCATTTGTGTCGACACCCACGTGCATAGGATTTCCAATCTATGGGGCTACGTGGAAACTTCGGAGCCGGATGAGACGGAATTTGCGTTGCGGGAAAAGCTCCCCCGCAGGCATTGGAAAACCTACAACGACCTTCTGGTCACCTTCGGCCAAAACCTGTGCGTGCCGGTGTCCCCCTGGTGCAGCAGGTGCCCTGTCGAGCGTTATTGCGAAAAGCGAGGGCTCGTCCGCCATCGATGATTCAGCGCTCGCGCGCCGGTTCCGGATGAATACGGATGTTCCGCCAGGCAAGAAAGTAGAGGCAGAGGAAAAGGAGGGCGTTGAAGAAAAAAACCGTTCGCAGATCAATGTGGGTGAGGATCCCCGCCGCCAAAGGGCCGAGGGCGCCGCCCAGCAGCGCCGAGCTCGACAGAATCGAGAAAGAAGTTCCACGGGTCTCCGCAGGTATGATCCGGCTTCCCAGCGTGTAGACCACGACCATGCAGCCGCCGGCCAGAAGCCCTAACACGAGACGCAGGCCCATCAGCTGTGAGGCGGACCAGACCAGCCCCATTGGAAGACAAGCCAGGAAACCTCCGCCCAGCCGCCAGAGCAGCAGTTTGCGAGGTGCCGTAGTGCGCAGCCGGTTCCCCATGACACTGGCCGATACGGCTTCTGCCAGCAATCCCACGGAAATGATGAAGCCGGCGGTCTTGGCCGCATGCGCGGTACTGGTTCCGAGCGCAAGTACAAATAGCGGGACAACCGGTCCGAAGCCACGCTCGATGAAATTGACGGTGAACATTATGGCGATCATGGTCCCGAACGACGGAAGCGATACAGCTTCCTTCAGGCTGATTCTGCGCTCCACCTCATTCTTGCCCGAGGTGTTTTCCTGGTCCGATCCTTCCCGGTACAGGAAATGAATCATTCCAAAAGCCCCCAATCCACAGGCAGCGCTGATCAGGCAGGTGTTTCGGATCCCTATCCAGTCGGCCAGGAGACCGCCGACAATCGGTCCGACGGCAGACGACATCATTTGCACCGTCTGCAGCCCCCCGATCGAGCGGCTGACGTGATCCCGGGGCGTTGCGGACACGACCATCGGCATCGCTAAAGTCTGGAATCCACCCAGTAACCCGAGCATGATCCGTAACCAGAGCAGATCGTAGGGATTGCGCGCGAAACCGAATAATCCCCAGTGAAGCGCGATTGCCAGAGAACAACGCTCGACCATGATCTTCATGCCATGACGGTCGCCCAGCTTCCCCCAGGCGGGGGCAAGAAGCGAGGCCAGAAGCGGTGCAATGGTCATGAGGAGACCTGCCCAACTGGCAATCGAAGCCTCGCCCTTCACGCCGAGATCACGCACATAAAGGGGCAGAAAGGGCATGACGAACGTAAAGCCGGCGAAAACCATTGCAGCCGCGATATTGATTGCCAGCCGGTTTCGGCGCCATTGTTCTGCTGGAAAGGAAAATCGGATCCGGGCAAACCTCATAAGGGTGAAAATTGTAGCATGCCCGGACTCCATAGCCTGGAGGTCTTGGTGATCTTTGCATTTCCGTACTTGGACGAACTGAAGCGCAGGGCAGGTTGTGCCCGCATGGTCCGCCATGTATCATTATGGATTCATTCCACCAAGGAACAGGCACATTGACCGATAAAAACGCTATCCGCAACTTCTCTATTATCGCCCATATCGACCACGGCAAATCCACCCTGGCGGACCGACTGCTCGAACGCACCGGCGCGCTTACCCAGCGCGAAATGTCCGCCCAGGTCCTCGACGCCATGGACCTCGAACGCGAGCGGGGCATCACGATCAAAGCCCATTCCGTGCGGCTGAATTACCAGGCAAAAGACGGCCGGGATTACGTTCTGAACCTGATTGACACGCCCGGTCATGTAGACTTTTCTTACGAGGTTTCGCGCAGTCTTTCGGCCTGCGAGGGGGCGCTGCTGGTTGTTGATGCATCGCAGGGTGTCGAAGCCCAGACCCTGGCCAATACCTACCTGGCCCTCGACCATCACCTGGAAATCGTTTCCGTCCTGAACAAGATCGACCTGCCCGGGGCCGACCCGGACCGGATCAAGAACCAGATCGAACAGATCATCGGACTCGATGCCCACGACGCCATACTGGCCAGCGCCAAGCAGGGGATTGGAACGGAGGATATCCTCGAAGCGATCGTGAAACGCCTTCCACCGCCCAAGGGGGAATATGAAAAGCCCCTGAAGGCGCTTATTTTCGATTCCTGGTTCGATGCCTACAGGGGGGTGATCGTCCTGGTAAGGGTCATCGACGGTACCATCCGCAAAGGGATGAAAATCCGGCTGCTCGCCACCCAGCAATCATTCCAGGTGGAACAGGTTGGCGTCATCACTCCCAAATTCAGTGAAGTCGATGAACTGTCGGTCGGAGAAGTTGGTTTCGTGGTCGCCGGGATCAAGCGCGTCGCCGACTCCAAAATCGGCGATACCATCACAGAGGAGGCACGCCCGACATCGGAACCTTTCCCTGGCTTCCAGGAAATCAAGCCGATGGTATTCGCCGGGCTATACCCGACCGACAACGCGCAATATGAAGATCTGCGCGATGCCCTGGACAAGCTGTCCCTCAACGATTCGTCCTTCTTTTACGAACCCGACACTTCCGGCGCACTCGGCTTCGGCTTCCGCTGTGGATTCCTGGGACTTCTGCACATGGAGATCGTCCAGGAGAGGTTGGAGCGGGAATTCAACCTCGAGCTCATCACCACTGCTCCCGGCGTGCGCTACAGGATCACCACAAAAAAAGGGGAAACCTTCGAAATTCACAACCCCTCGAAACTGCCGCCCGCGGGAGATATAGAGGTGTTCGAGGAACCGTTGATTACCGCCATGATCCTGTCAAACGACGAGTTTGTCGGCGGCATTCTCAAGCTGGCCGAGGAGAAGCGCGGCGTTCAAAAAGGATTCGAGTACGTCACCACCAATCGCGTACTGATCACTTACGAGCTCCCGCTCAATGAAATCGTGCTCGATTTTTACGACAGGTTGAAATCCGCTTCCCGAGGTTATGCCTCGCTCGATTATCATTTCAGCGGATACAAACCCTCGGACCTGGTGAAACTCGACATCCTCGTTGCCGGCGAGCCGGTCGACGCCCTGTCCCTGATCGTGCATGAGGAAAATGCGGTCTACCGCGGCCGTGCGCTGGCGCTGAAAATGAAAGAGCTGATACCCCGCCAGATGTTCGAGGTGATTATCCAGGCCGCGATAGGGAGCAAAATTATCGCCCGGGAAGTGGTTCGGCCGCTGCGCAAAAACGTCCTCGCTAAGTGCTACGGCGGCGATATTACCCGCAAGCGCAAATTGCTCGAGAAACAGAAAGAGGGCAAGAAAAGAATGAAGCGCCTCGGGAAGGTGGAAATTCCCCAGGAGGCTTTTCTGGCTGTTCTCAAAGTTGAATGAGCTCCGCGGAAATAAGTCGGGCGCGGACTTTCAATCTGCAGCAAAAACCTGCCCCAGAAAAAAGAATCTGCACCCTTGCCCGGAATGGCGGAATCGCGTCGCTTCATTGTAGCGCCTGTGATTCTTTTCCCAGCTTCGTACCTGGATTATAATCGGAAACTGTCGCAACACTTCTGCAGCTCCAATGGGAGGCCCGAAAAGGTGTTGGAGACCAGCCCCTCCAAGTCTCGAAATTGCGTCGCAGCCGGGATTTGCGACAGGATCCATTCAGTAGATTGTAATGGATCTCCGATAAAGGCCGATCAGATAAAATAGGGTCACACCCCTCAAGGAAGGAAAGGCTATGCACGGTTCATGGATTCGCAAAACGGCGGTCGGCCTGCAGAACGCGGATGGAAAGGGTCTGACCGGGTGTCTCGTGTTTCTCGTGCTTCTCGGAATATTGTGCTTCGCCGTAATCAGGGTTGGCCCTGATTACTACGCCTTCAAAGGCTTCGAGGCGGACGTCAAGACTGAGGCTGCCCGCGCGGGCGCCAATTTTTTTGACGACGAAACCATCGTGAGGGACGTCCTCGATCTGGCGCGCAAAAACGAAATTCACCTGAAACAGGAAAATGTCAAAGTGGAGCGATTTGCCGGGCAGGTTTTCATAAAAATTCACTACGTCCTCGAAGCCGACTTCATCGTCTATAAGCGCAATATCGACATGGACTTCTCAGTTTCCAGCTATATTGGGCGGCTCTAGATCGGATTTCGGTTTCCGTCCATCGGGAGCCCGGCGCTGGCGCCGGCGTTTCAACATGCTGCTTGATACGCGTGCTCCTTGCGTCACAGGTTCACTCAGACTAAGATAAACTCAGGATGTCCGCGCCAATAAGCAGGGGCGTTGCAAGGCTGACCCGCAGCCACCGTTGGAACGGACCACGCCTGCGGATGAGGCGTTTCTGGAGTTTATTTCCGCTCCTGCTGGGATTGCAGCTTCTGACCAGCGGCTGCCCAGCGCCGGTGGTAAGAGTGCCGGTGCCACCCGAAAATATCATCAAGGCCAATCAAATCACGCAGGACGCGGATCTCATGTTTGCCCGGAAGGACTATTACGCGGCGCTTATCAAGTACCTCGAGGCCAGCCGGTTAAATCCCAACAGTGAGTTCATCTATAACAAGCTCGGCATCAGCTATTCGCAGCTCAAATATTACCCGGATGCCATTGCTTCGTTCCTTCGCTCCATTGGCCTGAATCCTAAGTATCCGTATGCCTATAACAACCTGGGCACGGTCTACTTCGCCAATGATGACAAGAAAAATGCAGAGCGGAATTTCAAAAAAGCCATCAGCGTCAAACCCAATGTCGCTTCGTTCCACATCAATCTCGGAACTCTGTATTTTGAAAGAAAAAACGTGGAAAAGGGGCTGGAAGAATATCGCAAAGGCCTGGCCATTGACCCTTCGATTCTGCGCCGGTCTGAGGGAATCAGCCTCGCCGCCGCGGGCGGGCGCACGAATCCGGGCGCCAGGCATTACATGATGGCCCGGATCTTCGCCTCCATGGGAGATGTAGAACAGGCGCTGGAAAGCCTCAAACTAGCCCTGGCCGCAGGTTTTACCGATTTCCCCGCAATCAAGCTTGAAAAAGACTTCGATCCGATCCGCCAGGACGAGCGCTTTTTGAAATTCATGCAGGAGGTCGCGCTTCTGACGCGCCCGTGACGCCCATTGGCTCTGAAACTTGGCTCTCCCGATCAGTTGGCCTCCGACGATTTTGAACCAGGAAGCCCTCCGGGGCGGCAGGGTCGGCTCCGGCATAAATCTTTAGGTGCCACTTTCGGGGTTTTGGAGACTTTTGCGGTTCCGAGTCAGAGCGAATCTTCGAGCACATTCAGAAGCCGGTCGAGATCCGACATGTTGTTATAAAGATGGCAGGACACTCGAATCCCGCCAATTCCGGATGTATAGCGGACAGATACCAAAACTTTGTGCTCCAGTAGCCTGTTCATAACTTCAATGTTCTTTTCTCGACTTCCCGCACAAAAGGTCACAATTCCCGAACGGCATTCCGGCTCCGGCGGGGTAACCAAAGACACTCTCAGGAGCCGCAACCCGGCCATCAGGTAATCGGTCAGGGCTCTCACATGGTTCGCTATTTGCTCCTGACCCACGTCATGGATGAGTTTCAGGGAGGCTGCCAGGCCAATGGCCCCCGGATAATTCGAAGTGCCCCCGGTCTCGAAGCAGCTCACGCTTTCGCTGAATTCAAAGTCACGCACAGGATGAATCGATGGGGTCTGAAAGTAATTCTCCCACCCGCCTTCGGGTGATTTCATACTCATGTAGCCCGCCAGCGGTTTCCGCAGCAGATCCAACCGGTCGCGCCGGATATAAAGGAAGCCGGTGCCGAAGGGAGAATTGAGCCATTTATGTCCGCCGCAGGCGAGAAAATCGACGGGCGATTTCCTTACATCGATCGGAATCGCACCGATTTGCTGAATGGCGTCGACCACAAGCCAGATATTCCGGTCGCGACACATGGCCGACACGGCTTCAAGGTTGCATCGGTAGCCGTTGCTCCACTGCACCGAACTGATGGCGAAAACCCTGGTCCGGGGGGTGATGGCCGCCTCGATATCATCCGTCAGGATCCTCCCTTCACGGTTGTGAACCAGATCGACTTCTATCCCGTCGCGGACCCGCTTCTGGCACCACGGAACCGCCACCTGGAGAAACTCCAGGTCACAAATCAAAACCCGGTCGCCGCGCACCAAAGGTATGGATTCGGCGGCAAGCGTCAATCCGTGTGAGGTGCTCTCCACCAGGGCAATTTCGTCCTCCGCGGCTCCAATCATCCTTGCTGCCTCCGGCCGGGCTTCCGCCCTTAGCTCATCCATGGCAATGTGCTGTCGGGTCGATGAAACGGAAGGGCAGTGCATCGCCATCTCCAGAAAGTCTTGGATCGCCTCCACAGCCCGCTTTGGAGCCAGGCTGACACATGCGGCATCGAGAAACGTCTTTTTTCCCATCGCCGGGAATTGATCCCGAGCATCTCTCATCTCCATAGTGCACCATCTCTATAAGGTGTCAGGCTACCTTTGCACCAATTTCCCGCCAAGCCCAATCCAATGTCCAGATTGCTCCACTGGCATCCGGCCAGGCTTGTGGCCATCTGTTTCCTGGCTTGTGCAGGACGCTTGTGATGGAGTAGCTTAGGTCGAATTACCATTATTCCCGACGGGGGCCCCAATGCACAGCCGATATTTTCCGGTTATCTGTTTTCTGGTTTTGGCAGCGCTTCATCCGGTTCCAGGACCGGGCATGGAAGTTGATACCGCTTCCCAGGCGAGGGCATCTTTTGCGAATCCACCGCGCGAATACTCCACGGCCCCTCTGTGGGTCTGGAACGACATGCTCACGGACGATCAGGTCCTGGGCACTCTTCTCGAATTCGCTGCACAGAATATCAAGCAGGCATTCGTGCATCCACGCCCCGGCCTCATGACTCCCTACCTATCGGACGAGTGGATGCGGCTGTGGAAGCTGGCTCTCAAAGAAGCCGAGCGTCTGGACATGAACCTCTGGATCTACGATGAGAACTCCTATCCCTCGGGATTCGCCGGCGGTTTTGTGCCGGAAGCCATGCCGGAATCGAGAGGGCGCGGCCTCGGCCTGGTCGAATCCTCGCAGCCGCCGGCCTGGTCGGAAGAAATCATCGCAGTTTACCGGATGAGCCCAGCTGGTTATGAAAATGTCTCCGCGGCGGTGCGTACCGGGCAAAAGCCTGCAGGAGACCGCTTTCTGACCGCTTCCCTGCTTCGCGCCAAGCCCTCCCCCTGGCACGGCGGAAAGTATTACGTGGATTTGCTGTACCCGGGCGTGACTGAAAAATTCCTGGCTATCACCCTGGAGCCTTATCGCAAGGAATTCGGAAACCAGTTCGGCAAGCGGGTGCCGGGATCTTTCACCGACGAACCCGAATTACGCCCGGCGGGCGGCTGGCCCTGGACTGCGGATCTGCCGCAGCTTTTCGAAAAACGGTGGAACTACAGGCTGATCGATCACCTGCCGGCGTTGAGGGAACCGGTGGGAGACTGGAAAAAAATCCGACACAATTATTTCCAGCTTCTCCTGGATACCTTCATTGAGAGATGGGCCAAACCTTACTACGAGTACTGCGAAAAAAACCGGCTGGAATTTACAGGCCACTACTGGGAACACGAATGGCCGAACAGCGCCAGCGTCCCCGACAATATGGCGATGAGCGCCTGGCAGCAACGGCCCGGAATCGACACGCTCATGAACCAATACCGAGAAGATACTCATGCCCAGTTCGGCAATGTCCGTGCGGTCAAGGAAATCTCCAGCCTGGCAAACCAGCTCGGGCGGAAACGAACGCTGGTTGAACTCTACGGAGCCGGCGGATGGGACCTCAGATTCGAGGACATGAAACGGATCGGGGACTGGCTCGAAGTCCTGGGCATCAACACCCTGGATCAACACCTTTCCTATGTCACCCTGCGCGGCGCGCGCAAGCGGGATCACCCACAGTCCTTCTCCTATCACGAACCCTGGTGGGAAGCGTATCACTCCAGTGCCGCCTATTTCACTCGGGTTTCCTATGCGCTGACTCGCGGGGAGCAGATCAACAAGATCCTGGTCCTCGAACCGACGACGAGCGCCTGGATGTACAACCAGTCGGGTAAGAATCCGCCGGAACTCGACAAGCTCGGAGATTCCTTTCAGAAACTCGTCGTTGAGCTCGAAAAAGCCCAGGTAGAATACGACATCGGATGTGAAAGCGTCATGGCGCAGCATGGGACCGTCGCCGGCGATTCCCTCAAGATCGGAAAGCGGAGTTACCGAACGGTCATCCTCCCACCGATGACCGAAAATCTGAATCCGAAAACACTGGAACTGATCGAGGGATTTCTTGGCAAGGGCGGGAGCATCATTTCGTGCGGGCTCCCTCCCTCGCGCATTGAGGGGAAGGAGTCGGGCCGTGGGGCCGCAATGTCCAAAGCTGTCGGCTGGAGGTCCGCCGAACCCGAAGCGGTACCCGCGATGCTGCTCGCGGAGGGCCGCGAGGGCTTCTTCGTGCGAAAAGCCGCGGGCGACAAAGGGATTTTGTTTCATCACCGCAGGCAGCTCGAAGACGGCCAGCTCCTCTTCCTGGTGAATACCAGCATCGATGCGCCTTCAGCGGGGGTGGTGGAATCGCCGGCGCGCGGAGTGGAAAAGTGGGATCTCCACACCGGAACCATAGGCCCTTATCCTTTCGAACCGGCGGGACAAACCACCCGGGCAGCCTTTGAATTGCCCCCGGCAGGATCGTTGCTGCTTTTCCTCTCCAATAGCGCGAAAGCCCCTGCGGCGGCGGCGCCCAAAACCTGGGCGCCGGTTTCGGCCTCGGGTGAGATTTCGATTCGCCGGGCTGCGCCCAACGTCCTGGTGCTCGATTATCTGGACATCGAAGCCGGAGGTGAATCCCGGAAGGAATCCTATTTCTATCAGGCGTCGCAATTTGCCTTCAAGGCAAACGGGATGGAACGCAACCCCTGGGACAGTGCCGTCCAGTTCAAAGATGAGCTGATCAGCCGGAAATTCCCTGCGAACAGCGGCCTCATCGCAACGTACAGGTTCACCATCAAAGAAAAAGTGCCCGCTTCACTGTTCATCGTTGTCGAGCGGCCCGATCTTTATGCCCTCACCCTGAACGGGAAAAGCATAGTCGCGCCGACCGGCTCCTGGTGGCTGGACAAAGCCTTCGGCAAGATCGATATTGCGGCAGTTGCCCGGGTCGGGGAAAACGAACTGAGACTGAAGGCATCCCCCTTCACTATCTACCACGAAATCGAGAGCGTGTATGTCCTGGGCGATTTCGCGCTCACGCCGGCCGACAAGGGATTTGCGATCATCCCCGAAACGGCACTGCAACTCGGGCCGTGGAACTCCCAGGGCTATCCCTTCTTTGGCGCAGGGGTGACCTACTCAAAGACATTCCGGATTGCGAAACCGGCGGGCCCCTACCGCGTCTATTTGCCGGGTTGGTACGGCAGCGTGGCCGGCGTGGTGGTCAATGGCAAGCCCGCGGGCTATATCGGAAGCGCTCCGTGGGAAGCCGACGTATCCGCTCTGATTCAACCGGGGAATAACGTCATCGAAGTCACGGTCATAGGCACTCTCAAAAACACCCTCGGACCGCACCATGGCGAACCCGCGCTAGGGACGGCATGGCCGGCCATGTTTCAGAAGGCCCCGAATTCCGGGCCGCCTCCGGGCGGCAAATATTCGACCGTTGGATATGGACTTTTGAAGCCTTTCGAATTGCAGGAGGTAAAACGGTAATGGCCGGAGCGGAAACCATGAGCCCCCGGGAGCGGGTGTTGACCGCACTTGACCACCGCGAGCCTGACCGGGTTCCGTTCGATCTCGGCGGCTTCCAGACCGGAATCCACCTGCAGGCCTATAGGGCGCTGACCGCGCACCTCGGTCAGCCGGAAGAGCCGGAGGTCCTGGATCCTGTTCAGCAGCTGGCGATTCCATCCGAAAGAGTCCTGAATCGATTCAACATCGATATCCGCTACATCACCGCGCGGGCGGCTGACGGTTTTGACGGCACGATCCGGCAGGAGAAGCGCGGCGAGAGGCTCTGGCATCACTTGCAGGATGAGTGGGGTGTTGTCTGGTCGATGCCTGATGATCAAAAGCTTTACATGGATATCTCCCATCATCCGCTGGCCCGGGCCTACCTGCGCGATATTGAACATTATCCCTTCCCTGACGGGAGCGATCCCGGCCGCTTTCGAGGGCTGCGGGAGAAAGCCGCCGCGCTCCGGAGCGGCACTCCCTACGCGCTTTCCAGCGGAATCTGCGGGGTTACCTACGAAATCTGCTGGTATATGCGCGGCCTCGAACGATGGTTCATGGACATGGTGGAAGAACCGGCGATCTGCGAAGCCCTGCTCGACCAGACCTGCCGGTATTGGGTGGATTGGATGACCGGATTCCTTGCCGAAGTCGGCGATCTACTTGACGTCATCATGATTGGAGATGATCTTGCGGGTCAGAGCGGCCCGCTCTTTTCCCCTTCCTTTTACAGATCGGTGGTCCAACCGCGGCAGCGGCGGGTCATCGATACCATCCGGAAATATACCCGAGCGAAGATCTGGTATCACACCTGCGGGAGCTGCGTTTCCCTGATACCGGACCTGCTCGACAATGGGATCGACATTTTGAATCCGGTGCAGATCAGCGCGCGGCACATGGATCCTGCCGAATTGAAAAAGCGCTTCGGGGACAGACTGGTATTCTGGGGCGGAGGGATCGACGCCCAGCACATCCTGCCGTTCGCCACAGCGGAAGAAGTGCGGCGTCATGTGGAGCAAAACGTCCGCGCCTTTAAGCCGGGAGGGGGTTACGTCTTCTGCAACTGCCACAATATTCAAGCGGGCGTCCCACCGGAGAACATCGTGGCTCTCTATGATGCAGCCTACGCCGCTGCCTTCTACTGACCATACTTCGCGTTCTTTGAGTATCACATCTGTAAATTCTTGTTTTTCAGGCAAGATTTATTGAATCGTGAAAACGGTGGTGAAAGCAACAAGTTCGCAGTTCTCAGTATCAGTTCGCAGTTCCTGATGCGACTGCGAACTGATACTGATAACTGAGAACTGAGAACTCTCAGTCGAATTTGGTTGCGGCCGTAGGCTGCGTCACGTGCTTTGAGGTTCGTATTATTTGTGGATTGAAACGCAGGGAAAGCAATAAAGGGAATCACAAAATGGACAAAAACAGTTAGAATCTCCTCTCGCCTCCCGGGAAGCACTCCTCTCCGGGAGAAGCGTTCTATTGCGAAAATCAGGAGATCAGCATGGCAATGATTCAATTCACCAGAAATCACTCCGATCATTCTACGGACAAGGGATATCAATTCGAGTTCAATTGCGATCGCTGCGGCAACGGCTTCATGAGCGAGTTCAAAGCCTCCGCGGTCGGCCTTGCATCCAGCGCCCTGCGTGCTGCGGGCAGCATTTTCGGGGGCGTTTTCGGATCAGCGAGCGCTGGTTCATACGAAATCGAGCGTGCTGTGCGGGGGCCCGGTCACGACAAGGCTTTTCGCGACGCCATCGAAGAGGTGAAACCGAATTTCCGGCAGTGCCCGAAGTGCTCGCACTGGGCCTGTATTGCAGTCTGCTGGAATCAGAAGCGAGGGTTGTGCTATGACTGCGCCCCGAATCTGGAGACTGAAATCGCCGCCGCTCAGGCACAATCGACCGTCGACCAGATGAAGGAAAAAGTGCGCGGTATGGATCTGACCAAGGACCTCGACCTGACCAGCGAGGCGGCGGCGCTTTGCCCCAGCTGCGGAGCCCGGACCCAGGGAGCCAAATTCTGCCCCGAGTGCGGCAAACCGCTGCGTCCTAAAAATGAGTGTCCGCGCTGCGGTACCAAAACCGAAGCCGGCACCAAGTTTTGTCCCGAGTGCGGCAGCAAAATGTGAGCGGTTCGAGAGCAGGGAAACAACTTCCTTCCGGAACCGCGTGGCTTGTTGCCGAAAGGCCACACAATTTGATTTACGATCGGCGCAATAACTGAACTGCGAAGACACGAAGAAAAATATATAAAATCTTTGTGCCCCTCGCGACTTTGCGGACATTTGTCATTCGTCATTCGTCATTTTAATGGTGCCGCCATGCCCTCTTTTTCCGGAAAATTCCGCTATTTCGAAACTGGCGGCACCCTGCTGCAGGAAGGCCCCTGCCGCCTCATGATTGAAGAGGAATTCCTGCTCTTGACGCCGCAATCAGGCGCTCCGCTTTCCTGCGACCTCGGGGACATCGATGCGCTGTTGCCCGGAGATTACGAGTTGACCTTGAAGCTCTATACCGGTCACTCCATCTCCCTCTTTTACTTCGCCAAGACTTTTCAAAATCTCTGCCACGATCTGCTCGAGGCTTTCCGCAAACGCCAACTGCAAGTCCTCCTCCTGGAGGACCTCGAGGAAATCGAACGCTTCGACGGTCAGGCGTCTTACAAATCGGCAACGACGAGTTTTTCCAGCAAAGCGGAGATTCGCCTCTATCGTAGCAACCTCGCCATCCTTCCGGAAACCGCGACGGGATTCTCCTGGCGCTATTCGGATATCGATAGCGTGGAATTCGACGACGCCACCTATACATTGGGATTGCTCTCGGGTGACGACCGCCTGGTGCTGACCAAACTGGCCAAGCGTACTCGTGAATTGACGCAACGGATCCGGGATGCCGTTGCGGAAACGGCGGAAGCGGGTGGGAAAATCATCCGGTCCGTGTTCCCCTTCCTGAATCCGCCGCAGTTTCAGCAGATGGCCACTTTGTACCGGGAAGGGCACGCGGTTCCGGTGCAGAGTCTGTGTGCCATTCATTCCCGATCGGAAAGTGCCCTCCTCGCCGGGTGCGTGGATACAGGCCAAAAAGGTTATGTGGATTTCCTCAAAGAACTTAGCCTCGATGGCAACTATTTCGCCGGTTTCAAAAGACTCCGGCACGAGGAGGAGTTGGAGGATGCACCTGAGGACGCAGAGGTTGCGGCAGCGGCCGGGGATTCTAATTCAGCCCTTGCGGAAGAGGACGAAAAGCCGGATGCCGGCGATGATAAAGAAGCGATTCTGCATTGGTTTTTCTTCCCCCTGAAAGCAGGCAAGGACCTCGACCGGCCGGCCAACATTGTCGCCTGGGAAGCGACTTCGCGCACTGGGAGGGCAACCTATTTCTTCCGCCTGGTGGCGTCAGAGCAGGCGCAGGTGATAAAGGATAAAGCAACCGCCCGGACTGCCATCGCCGATGCCGTGAGGCAGCTGAACCGGGCGATTGTTATGCTGAACTTCCGGCGTGAGCCGATCTATCTGGGAGACGATGCGCTCGAAACCAGGGAGCGCTACCATCGTTATGCGATTGCCTGCCGGAGAATCCCGGAACTCAGGAGGCTGCGAGGTTCCTTTCAGGGCCGGGCGATTCATACTACCTTCGAGGCATGGCAAAAGCAGGTTGACTCTATCCTGTCAGCACACGGTCGATAAGGTGCTTGCGATAATCGTTGAGGGCCTGCAGTACTTCGCGGCTATAAAATAATATGAACTCAAGACAAAGAGTCCTCTCCGCATTGAACCACCGGCAGCCCGACTGCATCCCTGTTGATTTCGGCAGCACCTTTGTGAGCGGGATCCATATCAGCTGTGTCGCGGCCCTTCGGGACCATTACGGCCTCGAAAAGAGGCCGGTAAAGGCAATCGACCCTGGCCAGATGCTGGGAGAGGTCGACGACGAGCTCAAGTCTGTGCTGGGGATCGATGTCGCCGGCGTCGTGCGCCGGATGAACCGCTTCGGGTTCCCCAATGAGCAGTGGAAGCTCTGGCGCATGTATGACGGGCTGGAAATCCTTGTCCCCGGTGGGTTCAACGTAACCGTCGATGAAAACGGTGACACCCTTATGCACCCGGGTGGGGATACTCAGCTTCCCCCCAGCGCCCGGATGCCCAAGGATGGCTATTTTTTTGATGCCATCATCCGGCAGGGCATCATTGATGAAGAGAATCTAGATCCACGCGACAACCTGGAGGAGTTCAACCTCATTTCGGAAGAAGAACTGCGGCATTTCGAGCGGGAAACAGAGCGGGCGGCGGACAGCGGCAGGGCGGTGATTGCGAGCTTTGGGGGAATGGCTCTGGGAGATATTGGCCAGATTCCCGCAGTGGGGCTGAAGAATCCCCGGGGAATACGCGACATTACAGAATGGTATATGTCCATCCATTCCCGCCGGGACTACATCCACAAGGTCTTCGAAGGTCAGTGTGAAATCGCCCTGGCCAACCTTGAAAGTATCGCCGGTCGGGTGGGTGATTACGTGGATGTGGTCTTGATTTGCGGCACCGACTTCGGCACTCAGAATTCATCATTCTGCTCGGTCGATACTTTCCGTGAACTTTGGCTGCCGTACTACCGCCGCCTCAACGACTGGATTCACAAGAACACGAGCTGGAAGACCTTCAAGCATTCCTGCGGCGCGGTTGCGAAATTTCTGCCCTCGTTCATCGAAGCCGGATTCGACATCCTGAATCCGGTCCAGTTCTCGGCAGCGGGCATGGATCCGGAAATGTTGAAGGAAACCTTCGGGGATCGTCTGGTTTTCTGGGGCGGAGGGATCGACACGCAGCAGGTTTTGCCCTTCGGCAAGCCGGAGGAGGTCCGGGAGCAGGTTCTGCGCCGCTGTGAAATCCTCGCCCGGGACGGCGGATTCGTTTTCAACAGCGTGCATAATGTCCAGGCCGGCACGCCTGTATCCAACCTGGTTGCCCTTTTTGCGGCGCTTTCAGAGCTGAAGTGATGGAATAACAAACCGCCAAGTCAGCGAGTTCCTGGCGCTATTGTTATTCGGCCGCTTTCTCCCTGAAGAAAAGCGCCGTCATATACCACACCGCAGCAACGGCAGTCACGAAACAGACCAGGAAAAGCAGGAGCGGGGACCACTGCGTGTCCACCTTCCAGGAAGCGGGATCGAATTTGCCCTGGAGCTTGAGCAGGCGCACATAATGCCGGTTTATTACCATGGAAATCAGCGACGGAAAGAGCAGTGAGAACGCGAGAGTGAACTTCCTGGTGAAAAAGAGGTGCATCGAACCCAGGCCTAGTAGGATCCCGATCATCAGCGACCAGACCGCAGGCGTGCGCATAAAGGCAGCAAGGTAGGGGCCCAGCGTCATCAAGTAGGCCAGGCCGGCTATGGATGCGAGCACGAATCCAACCAGGAAGAATTTCTTTCCCACCACAAAGGCTGCGGGGTTGTCCCGGCCAACGAATCCAACCAGGAAGCCGCCGACCGTAATCGCCCCGAGGATCATGTGCGCCCAGCGCAGAATGTAGTCGCCGATTTCAGGATTAAAAATCGTTCCAGCCTGGTTCTGGGCATACAGCTTGCGGATGAGATCCGGATTTTCTGCCATCGAGAAGACCGAACTGTAAACCAGAGAAACGAAAATCGTCGCGGAAAGTGCCAGGATCAGAGGAAGGAAAGGCCTGCCGGTCTCGCTGCGGATCGAAAATGAGGCGCGGTAAAGGCTGTAATAACCGAGAATCACGGCGGGCACTACAAAAAGCCAGTACCAGCCGCTCACGATGGCGGCGGAGTATATCTGTTGTGGAAAAACCACCTGGACAAAAAGGAGAGGTGCAATCCCCATGGTCACAGTCAGGGCCATGGCCGTCGGGAACAACCGGATGAAGCGTTGAACCGTAGGGTCCTTCCAGCGATCGGGAAATCCGCCGAAGAGGACTGCGATTATTCCCCCGACAACAAAGTTCATGGCCAGAAAATGCAGGCTCAACGTCAGGATATGCAAAATCGAAAAGAGCCAGAGTGGAGCCGACAGGAAATTGGAATCCGGCATTGTCATTTGTTGCCTCCGGCAGTCAGGGTTTTTAGGTAGGAAATCAGAGCGGCGCGATCAGCGGCGCCGGCGGTGAAGGCTGGCATTCCCTCTCCCAGATCAGCGGCCATGTTCAGCATGTTATCGTAATCGGCATCTGTCAGCCCGACGAGCGACTGGGTCTTATCGTGGCTTCCCCCCATGGCATGGCAGGGTCCGCAGCGGAGGTCAAAGACCTTGCGGCCTAGATCAACACCCTGGATGCCGTAGATTTCGGAAAGGGGACGCTTGTCCACGCGCTCGTAAACGAAGGCTCCGATCGCATCTGCATCTGATTTCAGGCCCAGAAACGCGGGCATGTTGCCCTTCAGCAAATGAGTTCCTTGGGCTATGCCGGAAATAAAAGCGGCGTCGGTCCCCTGGAACATCGGCGCGAGGGCCTTATATCCATGGATGGTATGGCAGCTGCGGCAGGCGCGGCGGAACAAGTCGGCGCCATCGTTGCCGGTCCGGTAGGTGATGGAGGTCAGAAGGCCGTTCTTCTTATATTGGGCTGTCTTGCCGACCTCGAGACCATTGCCGTACATGTAGCCCGAAATGATGTAGGGTTTACGGATCGCCTCGCGGAACACTTCAAAGCCCGCAAACCAGACCAAGCCGCCAATCAGGGCTAGGGTGGCGAGGGTTTTGCCCCACAGCTTCGGGAGCACCAGTGCCAGAACCAAAAGAATCCCGACGATGGCGGCTGAGCGATAGGAGTGATTCCAGGACCGGACGGGCCAGGGCATGATTTGCAGCGCCGCGGTGGTGATCGCAGCGGGGATTGCCCGCCAGTACCAGGGCATCGACAGCAGGGTAACCGCCAGGCCTCCCAGTCCCCACAAGGAGCTGTACCGAACCAGCGAATTCCTGGCATCGCCGGCGGCTTGGCGTGCCGCCACGAACAGCGCATAAAGGCCCGCGAGCATGATGCATACGCCGGTTCGGAGCACCAGAGAAGGCCAATACGTCGGATTGAAGAAGCCGTCCCAGAAGTTGCCGGTCGTCAGCCATTTTCCCGGGGTGAGCATAAAAGTGAGGATTCCATTGATCACGACCAGCGAAAGCCAGGCGGCGGCGAAATAAATCCAGCCGAGGATCATGTGGCTGCGGGCGTCCATCCGTTTCCAGCCGTAATAGTAAAGAATGGCGGCGATGATCTCGACGAGGAAGAAGGTCCACTCGATGGCCCAGCCCCAAACGAAGTTATGGATCAGGACTTCGGTAGCCGCAGGAGACAGCAGTCCGATGACAAACCAGATCCAAACTCCTGTGAGCGCGCCGGCGACCAGAGTGACAAGGACGAAGAACTTGCTGAGGCGCTCGAGGAATTCCAGGCGTGAAATGTCATGGGCTTTTCGCGCGGCTCTTTCAGTGACCACGAGATAAAGCCCTCCGCCGATAGCGAAATGGGAGATGAAGACGTGCACCACCGAGACCGCTGCGATCAGCAGCCCGTAACCGAAACCGAGGTCCCAGAAGGGATAGCTCATTTCCGACCTCCATGGATGAGGGGCGAAGGGCCATTGTATCCTTGTATGCCAAAATCCGAAACCCCTGCGGTGGGTACGATAGGGAAAATTAAACAAATCGAACCTCAAAGCGATTTGGGACCGCAAAGCCATTTGTGGGCTTTCCTTTGCGGCCCTCGACGTCTTTGCGTTTTGTTCGCTCAGACAGGCCTCGTTTCCGGGGCGCGTCTCCTGCGAAATCCAAATTGTCCTTGAATTGTCGGCGGGAAGACCGCAAAATCTTAGCCTGCCTGTGGCGGTTTCGAAGCAGGCGTGACCGAGGGTGGCGACGTAGCTCAGATGGTTAGAGCGTGGGATTCATAACCCCAAGGTCGGTGGTTCGATTCCACCCGTCGCTACCAAATCTTTCAGTAACTTACAGCCATCCGCGAGTTTCACAAAAACCCCTGTGTGCCACTTTTGTGCCAAGGTCATCCTTGCCTCAATTTCCGCCCCTCCAGCACGCGAAGGACGTTCCTCGATGCTGAGTCCGGACTGAACCTGGCGTAATGCTTTCTGGTAAAGTCGATCGAGTGATGCCCCATGACCTCGCTGATGTAGTGCATGGGACATCCCTCCTCGGCTAGCTTGATCCCGAACGCGTGGCGCATGTCATGGATGCGCAGCTTTGGGTGGCCAGCTGCTTTTCTGGCCCTCTCCCACGGAATCGACACCCCGTCGGACGTCCAACTCCGAAGTGTGTCCGGGTGATAAAAAACAGTGTCGGCTTGCGCCGGCATCGCCGCGATTGCGCACAGTGCGCTTTCGGTCAGCGGCACCTGGCGTGAACGGCCGTTCTTTGTGTTTGAATGGAAAACCACCTGGGCCCGGGCAAAGTCGATCTGCGACCGCTCCAGCGTAATCGCCTCGCCTTTGCGGCACCCGGTTTCCCGAATGAACGTGAAGACAGGAAGCGCTCGGGGATCCAGTTTAGCGAATACCTCGTCGATCACCGATTCGTCCGGGCGTTCTCCCACCCACTCGATTTCCCTGAGGTGGTCAATACGTTCGGCCGGGTTCTCTTCAAGATATCCCTTCTTCACAGCCCACCCCAGCACATGATGCAGGGCGGCAAGATTGCGATTGATCGTCTTGTTGTTGAGGTCCTCCGATTTCCTGGAGGCGACAAACTTCGCAATCCCCTGGGGTGTGATGGCGTCGATTGGTGTTGATCCGAAATGCCCCTTCAGAATTTTGAGCAAGCTCTTCTTTGTGTCGAGACGACGATTGTAGGGCAGGACATGCAGCTTCCAGTACAGGTCGCAGAATTCCCGGAACAATATTCCTTTGCCTCCCTCAAGCTTGAGTTCCTTCCGGAGCTTACTCCAGATCCTCACTTCGTCCGCGCATGCCACTTCGATCTTCTTGTTGATTTTGTCGGCCGTGGCTTCATCGGGCATCTTCGTCCTGGTGCGAACACCATCCGGCCAGATGGTATCGATAAGCCAGTAGCCGCGATTTTTGTTAATTTTGACACTCACTTTGCTCCATCTCCTTTGAAATGAGCTGGTTTCAGTGAGTTTTCGCGCGGTGACATTATATGCTTGGGAAGGCTCTCAAGGTAAAGGTCTAAGTCGTTACGCAGGTAGATCCTGCGTTTCCCGTTGAGATGCATTGTGTAAGGAATATGACCCGCGAAGACAAGCTCACGGAATTGCGTCCGGTTTGTTCCGATGTACCGGGCCGCGTCCAGTTCGTGCATTGCCGCCGGGGGCATTGCTTTGGGTTGCTCGATTATGGGTACCAGGGCAAGATTAGCGCCGCTCATGGTCATTTCTCCAATCGGTTCAGGATTCGCGCAAGGCCGAGCAGTGACGGGGAGCCACATTTCGGGCAGCGTTCCCCCTCGGCAGCACTGATGTGCTCGCAGTTCACGCACAGCGCGGCTCGATTCAGTTGGACCATTCCGCCGCCGTGGACCGGCGTGCGGATTTCCTCGATTTCAACAAACCTCTTCATTGGATGTCTCAACTGATCTTCCTCATCAGGCTCTCGATCGCCTGAACGGCCAATCCGGATTTGACGTGGCGCGGAGTGAAGTGGAGCACGCGCCACCCTGCCATCACTGCGGCATTGCGTTTCTCGGCGTCCCGCTCGAAGCCGCTGCCGCGAACGTGACGGCCGCGGTTGTAGATGCCACCATCGATTTCGACGGCGACCTTGTAGCGCGGCCAGGCGAAGTCGAACCTCCACCGGCGCCGGGGATGGAACCTGTATTCCCTCGCCGGCGACGGCAGCCCGGAGAGCTTGATGTGCTGCCCGAGTAATTCCTCGAGATCACTCATACATCGCTCTATAGGGGTCAGAAGGCAAGTTCTTCACCAGGAGTATCGCCATCGGTGATGGTAGCGCCGAAGAAACGGGCGGCGCTCCGCGACAAGTTTGGGTCCGACCGCTTTCCGATCCAAACCACCTTCACGCTGTGCTTGCCGTTGTACTCCTCGTCCTTGGTGCCGAAGGAAACCTCGCGGCCTTCGATGTCGAGTCCGAGCTGGTACTCGATGTAGCCCGAATCCTTGAGAAGGTCCGGATCCACGCCGAGCACCTCGAAGTACCTCCGGGCACGATCGCGGTTTTTCTGCGTCAGCCAGATCACGAACGACGTCGGCCCATCGTCACATTCGAGCATGACCTGGTAACCGAGAGTCCCGGTCTGCGTTTCGTAGAGCTGGGATCCGGGCGCCACAACTCCGTTGTATTTGGTTTCGGCCTTGATACTCATGCGACCTCCAGAAGCTCGGCCTTGCGGCTGTCCTTGATCGCCTGCAGCTGCGTGAAGAGCTCGTCACCGAGCCGCGTCTTTTTGCCGCTCGTCAGGCTCCAGCCAGTCTGAAGCTGTGCGATCGTCTTGGCCGCGACCAGTGCTGCGCGAATCTGGTCGAAGAGTTCCTTGCGCTCGCGTTCGGCCTTTTCTTTCTCGGCTTCCTGCGCGCTGATGTCGATTTCGGCCGCTTCCTCCGGAGTGCCGAGTTTGCCTTGCTCGCCGCCGCAGAGGTATCGGACCACCGGAGAGATGGTCTCGTACGTGGGCCAGAGGAATTCCTTGCCGGTCAGGATTCCGGAGCGGTCCTTTTCAAAGAAGACCTTGATGATGTATCCGCCCTTTTCATCACGCTCCGGGCACATGCGTCCGAGAACATGGGGCTCGTGTGGAGTTTCACCTTCGGCCTTCAGCTTCGTCCCGGTGACGCGCATTTCGCCGTCTTCGTCCTGCTCCATGACCACGCCTTCGCGGCCGCAGAGGATCGCATGAAACGAGCCGTCCAGGAAAAGTGACATCAGGCGTTTGTAGGGCTTCTTGATCTGCTGCCAGGCCTGGATCGGAATGCCACCGTTCGGCAGCATCTTGCCGTTGTAGGCGGCGCGCGCCGCTTCCCAGAGATGGGTGATGCTATCGATCACGAGGACTCCGTGGGTCTTCGGATCGATGCTCTCCACGGCCTCGAGGGTCTCCATCAGGCTGCGCGTGATCAGCCGGTCAAAGTCGAACGCCTTGGGGTGGACGGTCCGTTCCGGGATATCGATCGAGTAGAATTCCGAGCCACGCTCGGTATCCACAAAGGCGACGCGTTTGCCTTCGCGGGCTGCGAGCCCTTCGGCCCAGAGTAAAGAAGTGAGCGTCTTGCCGCTCCCGGTTTTGCCATAGAGCGCGACCTTGAAATAGGCCTGCTCCGATTTCGCTTTCTGAAACTTACCCATGATTCCTCTCTTTCCTCCGTTGTCTAAGGAAGCGAGTTGTTTTTGGTTCGTGTTCTGCGGGGGCGGTTCGATGACAGCCCCGTTTGGTTTGCCATCCATTCCGGAAGAAACGTTGACCACCTGGAAGCCGGGGTGGAACTCGTCGTAATGGACCATGTATGGCGTGTACACCGGCCCCGGGCAGAGCGGGCACCAGAAGATCGGTGAGCGGTCTTCCTTGCGAGCCCTCCTTCTGTTGCCGGCGCCGTTTTTTCCATGGACTTCTCCGCTCATGCCGCCCTGCCAGTTTTGAAAAGCAGGTTCTTTAACGGAATCCCGGTCAGAGTCTCGATCTTGCGCGCGAGTTCGGGGCTTGGCCGGCGGCGCCCGCTCCGAAGCATGCTCATGTATGATTCCGAAATGCCGAGTTTTGCGGCTAACTGCTTGGGGCTCATGTGTTTGTGCATCAGGAATTCGTTGATTGTTTTGTGTATCATGATCAAAAGACTATCTACCATTTGTGCAATCTGTCAATCACTATTCGCAAACTATCGTATATTATCCTTGACATCAATGAGTTATAGTTTACAATCTGTGAACTATGGGAAAGATACAGGAAGGATTGAAGGCAATTATCGAAGATCGCAAGGAAATGAAGGGCCTCACGCAGAAGGCGCTGGCGCGTGCGATGGGCGCAAAGCCCGCAATGGTCTCGGCGTTATTGAATGGCGAGCGCCGGCTGAACGAGGACTGGATCGAGAAATTCTGCGCTGCGCTTGAAATCACCCTGGGGGATTTGGAGGCGCCTACGCCGAGAGTTCCAGAGCCCAAGGTCCTTCGGGAATATTCCGAGAAGCTCAAGCGGCTCTATGAGATCTCCCCGGTGCCTGCATTTCGCAACATCAGCCGGGCCATCGACGACTGGCTCGAGGCGATGGAACCTGTGAGGACCGTACCTTATCTGCCCGTGCAAGCCGATTTCTCGAAACCTGGGCAAGTTGACGAGGCGATCGCATACCTGGATTCTGACAGACCGCAGCCAGTCGCGATGATTCACGTCCGTCATTATGATGCCGTCCCCGCCGGCGATCCGCGCGAGATGAATCCGGAAGGCCAGATGTGGATCGACATTGTTCATTCGAAAGGCAAGGATTCCTGGTATACCCTCCGAGTCGTGGGCGACAGCATGTCACCCGACTACCTGGACGGGGACATCGTGTTGATGGATTACGCACTGGAGCCCCACGACGGCGACATTGTCGCCGCATTGGTGGACGGCCACGAAAACACGCTAAAGATTTACTCTCGCCAGGGAGACGAAATCACCCTCACGCCGATCGAAACCAAACACCACTCTCCCCGAAAATTTCACGCGAGCCGGATCACGATCCAGGGTGTCCTGGTCGAAATCGTCCGCCGCAGCGCCCGCCGCAAACGATAGGGACCAGCACTGGGCCGATTCACGCTCAAAGATAATAAAGAAGTCTTTACTTTTATCACTCGATAGTAAAGAATCGTTTCCTAACGAGTCGGCATCATAAAGAGGGCTTTCCTTGGAGCAGCCATGATCAGAATCGCCGGAACCTACGAGCAGATAAGCGCGGCCGGGGAAACTGTGAATGCCTTTGTGCCGGCACCCCTTCCCCCAAGGGACCCTCCCCTGAAAATGGATGCCGAGCTCTCCGAATTGATCCGTCGTGCCGAGGCCGCGGTTGAGAAGCTAAGACTCGCAGGAGCCATGGTTCCTTCCCTCGACTGGCTCTTATATTCCTTCGTTCGTAAGGAGGCCGTTGTCTCCTCGCAGATTGAGGGCACGCAGGCTACCCTTGTGGACTTGCTCAAGTACGAGGCAGGCGGCAAGGTGGAAGCAGTCGATGACCAGGATGTAAAGCAAGTCTGCAATTACGTGGACGCGCTCAGCTATGCACGCAAGCAGATGCGAGGCAAGAATGGCCTGCCGCTATCGATGCGGCTCCTAAATGAGGCCCACAGGCGGTTGATGAAGAATGTTCCCGGTGGCCACCGCGGTCCGGGCGAAATTAGACGGAGCCAGAACTGGATTGGCGGAACCCGTCCCGGCAATGCAGTTTATGTGCCCCCGCCGCCACACTTGCTGGGCGATTTGCTCGGTTCTATGGAGAATTATATTCATGCGGAAAAAGCATTGCCTCCGCTGGCCCGAGCGGGATTGCTGCACTTTCAGTTCGAGGCGATACATCCGTACCTTGACGGTAACGGACGCATCGGCAGGCTCCTGATCACGTTGCTCCTCGAACACTGGAACCTCCTGGAAATACCTCTGCTCTATTTGAGCCTGTACTTCAAACGCCATCGTGCCGAGTACTACCGACTTCTGAATGCCGTTCGGACCGACGGCGATTTCGAGAGCTGGATGAAGTATTTCCTGGAGGGAGTTGCGATCATTGCGGAAGAGACCGTGGTTACAACGCAGCAACTGTTTGCCCTGATCAATTCTGACAGGACAAAAGTGCTCGCCGGGCGTGCGACCTCGGTGGCGGGCATTCGTCTTTTCGAGCTATTGCCTGCCCATCCAATCATCATGGTTGCTAGCGCTGTCAAGCTGCTCAAGACGACGAAACCCACCGCGACCAAAGCGGTGTCAGGACTCGTTGACGCAGGGATCCTCGTCGAAACCACTGGCCGCCGCCGGGATCGTTCCTTCAACTACGAAGGCTACCTGAACATCCTGCGCGCAGGAACGGAAACTGAATGAGTAATTTCACGCTAGCCGCATCAAAATCCAGAGTCCTCCTCGAACTTGTCCGCCGCAGCGCCCGGCGCAAAATATTTTTCAAAGGCCTTTCTAGTGACTCAGCGCTACTGTGGATGCACTCATGACTCGTGTACGTAACAAGAATGAATTCGCTGCCGGCGCCAGGGCTGTAATTAGGGAAGCATTCAATATGCTCCCAATTTTTGCGAGATCTCGAACGCAGGCTGTCTACAACTATGTGGCGGTAGCTGAGGCCGATGCCCACCAGAGTGCCGCAGAGAGCGCCTCGATAGGTCTTGCAGAGAGCCATAGGAGGTTGGTGGAGTCGAGTTCGCATGCAATTCCCGCGATCTATGAAAGATGTCCCGATCGGGAAGGCGAGAAACCAACAATCGATAGAGCAGTTTTTGAAGAGGCACGATCTCTTTACGATTTTGGGCATAACCTGAGCCAAGTCGAGTACTGCTTCGAATTAGCGGAACGAGGACAGTATGAGTTTTTTGTCGCCCAAAGAGATCCGCGCATAACCTTTCGCTACGCATCTGAAACATCCGATCTGGCTGACACGCGTTCTCGCGCAATGGATGTTTTATCCCTCCATCAACCTCACGCGGTTGAGCCAGCTCAGGTTTCAGCCGGAACTATCATCGAAGAGCTAAAGACTCTCGTTCCAGCAACATATCCTGCAAGGTGTGAGTACCAATACAGCGATCGTTTGCATCAGATTGTGAATCCATACTCCAGGGCAAAATTGACACGAACCAACGCGCTAGATATTCCCCATGACGTTGCAGTAGGACCGTTGGCTATGCATGACCTTCAAGGATTCTGGGCTGCTATCATGGGAATTGTTGACGTTCATACAGCAGCACATTGCATTGCTGCCAATGGCGACTTGAGGCGCCTTGCAATTGATACGGTCGTCCTCTGCCAAGCAGAGCATGATTTTGCAGGATTGATTTCAAAAATCTCAGGTTTGCCGTCGGCGGCAGTTGAATTAGTAATGGGCTGGTACACATATCGAAGTGATGCCGCGAAGGATTCCCCAATCCTTCAACCGTTTCTGCCTCTATCAGGAGGCCTCTTATGCCTTCCATCGCCGTTCGTCAACGGGAATAGCTTTGAACGCAATTTCAGAAAACTGATGCATAATCATCCCAAATTGCGGCCGTTTTCTAATTCAATAGAATCGTGTTTAGAAGACATTGCTTTGAATTCGCTTTCAGAAATCTTCTCAGAACCAAGATTTCGAGTGCAAATCTGCGTGCAAATACCTGGGTTGACGGATGTTGACCTTCTGGTTTTTGATCTGGTTACGGGTTTTACTCTCATCATCCAACACAAGTGGTTGCTTGCGCCCGATACACTTCGGGAATCTGCTTCAAATGATGAAAAACTGGCAAATGGCGTATCGCAGGCTGTCAAATCGCGCGATTTCCTTCGCCAAAATGCCTCTTTTCTCGTTCGGAAACTCGGCTTGCCCTCTGATCAGCAAATTCGTGGAATTGAAGCGGTTGTTGTTTGCCGGGGTGCTGAACCAACAGGATTTCTCGAATCGACGGCTGTGCCTGTCATTAACGAAACTGCCTTTAGAAATCTGCAGACGAAGTTCGAAAACTTGGAGGATCTTTGGGAGCAGACAACAACCCGGCCTGATCAGATTGAAGCAGCAAAAAAATCCGCCGAGGTACAATCGCACATCCGGCTCTGCGGCTACGAGTTTGTGATCCCAGGGCTCGCAGTGCAAGTGCCGCTTTCGACCAAAGGGTAGCCTGCCTCATCGTGGTCTGATATCCAGGCAGTTGGCAATTCCTTCACATCTCCGACATGAATAGGAAATGGGCATGCCCTGCTTGACCCATGGCTCCTGGCAAAAATCGCGCAAATTCCAGAGTGGAATAGATTAAGATAAACTGCCATTTTTCTGTTCAGCGGGTGAGTGTCGAAGCATCAATTTGGATTCCGTTGATTCCAAGGGAGGGGTACCGATGGGGATTCTCGAAGGCTGCATACCAAGGAAAGACGTCCTCAAAGGCGATCTTGATGATGCGATTTTTGCTGCGGATTTCGGCGATCTCATCGCCGGTCGCGGTCCCAAGGTCTACAAGGATCCTCACCTTTTTTTCCAGAACACACACCCTGCCAAACAGCTGTGCAAGATTGCGGAGGTCGTCTTTGGCCGTCTCGCGAATGCAAAAGAGGAAGGAGCCACGCTGCGGCTGAGCACAGGCTTCGGCGGCGGCAAGACCCACACGCTCATGGCACTATGGCACCTCGGCCAAAAGATCGAAGACCCAAAACTGGGAATCGAGCTTCTTCCGGCGGCAGGCAGACCAAAGAGCGTCACGGTTGTGGGCGTGGATGCTGCCAAAGCAGGAGTACCACAGTTTGGATCGCACGGTGCGATCAAAACCCACAGCCTCTGGGGCGAGATCTTCCTGGCTTTGGGCGGCGAAAAGGCGTTTAGATCCCTTGGCAAGGCTGATGATCCCGAAGCATCTCCCTCGGAGCACCAGATCGAAGCAATTTTCCCCAAGGGCCCGGTTCTCATCCTTCTCGATGAAATCGTCATTTACATGGCCAAGCTTTCGGAACGTGGGCAAGGAAATCTTCTGGGCTTCCTGAACTCGCTCGCCTCCGTTGTGCGCAAACGCCCGCAGTCGGTCCTCGTGGTGACGGACCCGGCCGGCCAGGCAGCATATGCAACGCACGCCGTAAGGCTTGGCGATGCGCTGCTCGATGCCGCAAAAAAGCTCGATGAGGTGTTCGGCCGCAAGATGAGCGACTTCGATCCGATCAAGGATGAATCCGCTCAGGTCATTGTGCGGCGGCTATTTGACAATGTCGATCAGCCTTCAGCCCAGGCTGCCTCCGCGACTTATCACAGCCTCTACGAGCGCGTTGCGCAGGATTCCCCCGATCTTCTGCCGAAGGAGGCCACGACTGCCGAATTCTCCAAGCGGTTTGTCCAATGTTACCCGTTCCATCCGCGGCTGCTGGACACGGCTCGCGACCGGCTCGGCGCCCTCCAGGATTTCCAGAAGAGCCGCGGGGTCTTGCGTCTATTTGCCCGCATTCTGCGTGATGTATGGGATGATGGAAATGACTACGAGATCATCTCCGCCGGAGAGATCAACTGGTCCAGCGCCCGGATCCAGGCCGACCTCCTGCAACGCCTGAATCGGGACAGTTTCAAGTCCGCCGTTTCGGCTGACATCGAGAAGCACGCCACCGAACTTGACGGTGACGCCCCACGTGGAGTCCATTGCCGGACCGCCTCTGCCCTGCTGCTGGAAAGCCTCCCGATGCAGGAAAACAGTGGACTCGACGCAGCCGGCCTGACGTTTGCGGTCTTGCGGCCGGAGGAAGCCGGCCCGGAACCATCCGAGGCACTGGACCGGCTGGTTGGTACCTGCTGGCACACTTATCAAATGGCAGGAGGAAGGGGATGGCAGTTCCGCTACGAACCGAACGTGATAAAACAGATAGAGGAACGTAAGAACCTCATCCCCGTGGAAGACGCAAAGAGCGCAGTCTTGGCTGAGGCTCAAAAGTACTTTTCAGGCCCATCATTCAAACTAGCCCCATGGCCGGCAAACGCACGGCAAGTCTCAGAATCCGCCGAGCTTCAGCTGGTTCTCTGCGAAGACGAAAAAACTACAAAAAACGTCTGTGCCAATTCGGATGACTCCAATCCGTCAGCACCGCTGCCGCGCCGTTTTCAGAATGCTATCCTGGGAGTTACGACGACTCAGGCAGCTTTTGACAATGCCATTGAGAGGGCGCGTCGTTTGCTCGCGGCCGAAGCTATTGAGAAGGAAAACAGAACCGGCGATGCGGGTAAGCTCGTACGAGAACAATTGCAGCGGCTCAAGCCGGAATTTCAGAAGCAGTTCCGGATCCAGACCTGCCGGTCCTTCGACCGCATCGTGCTTGCTACCGGGTCGGTCTACCGGCTCGAAGAACAATTCCAGGTTTCAGAGGAGCAAATGCTCCAGAAACCGCAGGGACAGTCATGCCTCTTGAAGTTCCTCGACAGCAACACTCTCATCTACAAAGCGGGCGAGTCAGTCGATGCTCTGCGCTTTGTTCGTGATGTACTACCTGGCTCAACGCCGGAGCCGGATAAGCCAGGCGTCTACACGGCACGATCTATTCACGAGCGATTTCTGGCCGCACCCAACCTTCGACTCATTCCGGATGGGAGCGTAGTCCGGCAGACCATTTTAAAGGCCATCGGCAACGGTAAGGTCGTTGTGCGCCTATCCGATGGTCGAGCTTACGATCAGGATGGCTGCGTAGAGGGACCGGACGGAAAACGGCGTCGTGTCACGGGCTCCCTGACAACGCTTTCTCTTGATGACAACAATTACGTTACGGAAACCAATTCCGTGTACGGAAAGACATGGACTCACGTTGATCCGACCGGGAGAACAGGGGGGACTGGAACCGGCGGCGGGACTCCACCTCCCCCGACACCAGGACGCGTTACTGCCACAACATGGGAAAAACTCTTGGAATTTGCCGAAAAAAGGCCGCTGCTGACTCTGGAACTGTCAGCAGAAACTGCCGCGTCTGCCGCAACCCTTCTGAGCCTCGGCCAACCGCTCAGTGCGGATGAGGTGAAGATCTCCGTGACTGCAAGCGGCGCGCTCAAGGACGGTGGCAATATGAGCTTTGCGGCAAGCAACGTGAAGCCAACTCACCCGGCAAAGCCGCTGAATGTCGCTCAAACCGTTTTTAACTCCCTATCAGAGGGATCGGTATACGAGGCTGTCCTTTTGTTGACATTCGGATCGCAAGGAAGGACGGGCCTAATCGAACAGCTAAAAGAGCTGTCAGAAAAGGCAGCCGATAATATCCGCCCCAGCGCCACATTCGATAAGCCAATGGGATCCGCTTGATGAAGATCAGGGAAGCAACCTTTGCATTGCGTGTGGTGAGACGCCGTAATGGAGATGCCGGAATCGTCTACCGCCGTAAGCTTGACTCCCGGCAGCGCGAGCGATTCACGCGTCTTGGGGCGATCTCTCCGCTCGCGTATACGGCTGGCACGCCTCTGCTCAGAGCTGCGGTACGCGCGACAGCTGGGCAATCGGCGAAGCTGAGCGCAGGTCCATATCACGCACTCGATCCAGATTGGGGTGCTCGGGTGGCGTGCTATGCGCTTCTATCTGCGGGATTGCGCGAGGCAGATAGACTGCGCAAAGCGGCCGAGAACATGCGCAACGCGGATGGCGCTGAAGCCGCGTGGTGGCTGGGCCTCATGATGCGCCCCAGCGGTCGCCGTGCAATCCGTGCCCTGCGCATTCTTGCTGAGGCAGTTCGGTGATGAATACATGACTATGGATCTCGACGCTGATCCATGTTGCCAGGTTTCGAATCTTTGCTGCAAGCTGTTGACTTCCCAATGAGGTATACATGACCAAGACCCCTCCGCGACTTTTGATTGAAGAGTGGTTACCAGCCGCAGCAATTGGCGTCGAGTGCATTCGTGAACGGTCCACCGGTCAACAACCGCCTGACAAACGGCTCCATGTGTGGTGGGCGCGCCGTCCACTGACGGTTTCGAGGGCGGCCGTTCTGGCCTCGTTGCTTCCTGCCGATTTCCCGCGCGACATCTTCGAACGGCTGCTCGGCTTTGGCAGGCCAGGCCATGAGCTCGTCGAGATTCGAGGGCTCATGGACGCGGCATTTCGAGTACCAGGAGGATTCAATTGTGAACGAGCTTTTAAACGCGCTCTTCGTGATGATGATCTGGAAAACGCGCACAAGGCAGCTAAGAAGCTCTGGGGACCGGAGATCACAGTGATTGATCCGATGGCTGGAGGTGGTTCAATACCACTCGAATCCTCTCGGCTTGGATTCACCACTCTGGCTAATGAATACAATCCTGTCGCGTGTTCAGTGCTGGAGGCGACGATAGATTACCCCTTCCGCTTTGGAGAGGCACTCGCCCGAAAAACTCGAACGTGGGCAAGAGTCTGGGAGGAGCGCGTTGAGGAACGCTTGGCCCCGTTCTATCCGGTCCATCGTCTAGCCAAGGTCCATGCTTACATTTTTGCCCGCACAGTACCGTGTCCTGACACACAGCACCCGACGCCGCTTGTACCCGACTGGCATCTCTTAAAGCCCAAGAGCGAGCGCGGTCGCGTTGCCGCTGAACCGCTCGTGAACAAGCAACAAGGCACCTGGACCGTTCGGATCCGCCAAATCGGCCGTGGCGCTGGCGAGTTGTCCCAGCCACCACGTCCCTCCTTTGATGATGGAAAAGGAATTTCGCTGTTTACGGGATTCCAAATTCCTGCGGACTACGTTCAATCGATGGCGCTCGCGGGAAAGATGGGGCACGCCCTCTACGCGGTTTGTGTAAAAACGAACCGGGGCATTGAATTCTGTTCCCCGGAAGACAAGGACGTTATTGCTCTTCGCGCGGCGGAGCGAGAACTCGGCACGAGGCGACCTAATTGGCTGCGCGCTGGGCTAATTCCAACCGAGAAGGTTCCCAAGGGCGACAAGACGGGAGGTAATGGCGGTAAAGGCACTGACTTGCCACTAAAGAGGGGTGAAAAGCTTTGGACAGATATGTTTACGCCACGACAACTTCTCTCGATAGGCCTAATGGTTGAGGAACTGGGCAAGCTCAGGTCAGAGGTAACTCGTGCAGAGGGTACCGAGCTCGCAGAAGCAGTCATCCATCTGTTGGCGCTCGTGATTGACAAGTTTTTGAACCACAACTGTTCGGGTACCAGATGGGAAAATACACAAGCTGCTATCAAGAGCCGCATGGACCGCCACGATTATGCATTCAAGACCACCTTCGCCGAAATGCCAACATGCAATGCCGGTGGCGGTCTTGCCTGGGCTATCGATAACGTGCTTTTGGCATACCAAGCCATTTCTGAACTTTCTCACCATGTGCGAGCAACTCCAGTAGATATTTCGATGGGTAGTGCAACGACTCTAGCGCAACTCAGTAGTAAATCGATCACGGCTGTGGTAGTGGATCCACCTTACGCCGACAACGTACAGTACTCAGAACTCGCAGATTTTTTTTACGTTTGGCTAAAACGAACACAGGGACACCGACGTCCGGAGTGGTTCTCCACATATTTGTGTGATCACGATCAGGAAGCCGTCGTCAACAAGAGCAGACATCGTGTTGACACTGCAAGCACCGCAGAGGCTCGCGCAAAGGCTCACGCCTTCTATCAGGGATTGATGACCGATACCTTCAAGGAGGCTGGGCGCATCCTTTGCGATGATGGTGTGTTGACCGTAATGTTCACACACAAGAAGCAGGAAGCCTGGGAAGCGTTGTTCAACTCGCTTGTTAAAGCAGGGTTTATTATCACAGCCACTTGGCCTGTGAAAACCGAAAGTGAATACAGCCTCAATCAAGCAAAGAAGAACGCTGCTCAAAGCACAGTAATCCTGGTGGCACGGAAACGTCCGTCCGGCGCAGGCATCGGTTACTTTGATGCTGCCATGCGCCAGGAAATTAGAAAGAAGGCTCGAGACACTGCGAAACGTCTCCAGGGCGAGGGACTGAACCCTGTCGATCAGTTAGTCGGATCCTTCGGTCCTGCTATGGAGGTATACAGCCGATTCGATGAGGTCCGTACTGACACCGGGAAAGAGGTCGTCGTATCTCAGGCAATCGACGAAGCATCTGACGCCGTCAGTAAGTGGAGGGTCGATCAGCTTTCTGATCGCGGCCTCGAAGGGATTGAGGCGGAAGGGAGGTTCGCGCTGCTGTGCTGGGATGTGCTCGGTGCCGCGGAGTTCCGCTTCAATGAAGCAAAGCTATTGGGCCATGCAGTTGGGATGGATGTCGACCAGCTTGCCGCAGCCGGACTTGTCACCAAGACAGGTGACAAGATTCAAATGTTGTCGGCGAGAGACCGCCGGAGAAGCAAGGCGTTGGAGCCGGACGAGGTAGTCGAGACGCTCTTCGGCCTTGTAACCGTAGGAGGCAAGAAGGCCAAGAAAAAGGACGCTCTCAAGGTCCATCCGAATGACCCGCAATTCCGCACGGCGCTCGACGCGTGCCATGCTCTCGCCCTGCGGTACATTGAAGCCGGGAACCCGGCCGGCGGGATTGGCGCAGCAAGGGCGCTAGTACGACAGCAGAACTGGAGTAAGGATTCAGCAGCAGCAAAGCTTATGGAAGCGTTAGTCCATGCTGCGCCGCCTGCTCTTCACCATGAAAAGGGAAAGACCTCGGCAGCGACGAAGTTCCCTGAATTCCGCGCCTGGCACCAGCTGCTCAAGCCCCTGTTTGGCATCGAGCCGCCCGACTGGACCGAAAAAGCTCCACCACAGGGTGTGCTGTTTGCGGAACCGGAAGTTGCCGAAGATAACGAGGAGTACGACGAGGAAGAATCGGATGAATAGCATCATGCGATCCGAAATGTGGATCCGTTGGTAATGGGCCAAGACTAATGAGCGACAGTTACCTGCAAGAACGGTCATGGCGAAGATTTCTTCGCGGGCCTGATCCCGCCCTCCTGGAAGAACTCTACGTCCCTGCATTAGCGTCCGCCGTAGGATATGATCGTTGTTGTTCCTATTTCTCCAGCTCGGTTCTGGCAGCCGCAGCACGAGGTTTCGGCCGGTTGATTGAGCGGCTCGAGGCCATGGGTGATAGTGCTCCGCGCCCTGCAATTCGTCTGGTCGTAAACGAGGAATTGATAGAAGAGGATGTCCGCGTTCTTACCGAGACCGGCGACATCGATACCCTGGAGGAGGTCCTCAACCGGCGTTTTAAAAATCCTAAGGAGATGTTGGAAAAACAGCGGCTCGCCATGCTCGGCTGGCTGGTGAAGAAAGGGCTTCTCCAGGTTCGCGTCGGTGTCATGCGCCAAAGCGGAGGCATCGTCCACGCAAAGTTCGGCATTGCGACGGATCATGCCGGGGATGCAATAGTCTTTAGTGGCAGCGGAAACGAATCAGCCTCAGGACTCCTGGCAAACTATGAACGTCTCGAAGTATCCACCTCGTGGGAAGATCCAGTTCGCCTCCGGGAATATCGGGACGAATTCGAATCCCTCTGGAACGATAGCCATCCCGATGTCCATACAGTTTCGCTGCCGGAGGCTCTCCGGCTGAAATTGATTAAACTGGCTCCCAAGGAACCTCCGATCATTGAGCCGTCGAATGCCGCCGCCAGACATAAAGCGGCAATGCTCTGGCGTTTTATCGTCGAAGCCCCCTATCTGGAGAATGGAGGCCCGTCTTGTGATGCGACCGCAATGGTGGATTTATGGCCGCATCAGCGCCGGGTCGTCGAGGAAGCAGCCGAAGCATGGCCGGATGGACGCCTCCTTTGTGACGAAGTCGGGATGGGAAAAACCATCGAAGCAATCCTGGTACTGCGGCGCCTCATGGCGGGTCGAGGAGTACGACGGGCGCTGCTCCTGCTTCCGGCAGGACTCCTTAAACAGTGGCAGGGCGAACTGCGCGAAAAAGGTGGACTTGTGTTCCCACGCCTCGAGGGCGTGAATACTTTGGTTTGGCCGGATGACCAGATTCAAAAAGTATCAGGCCTGCCTGAGGCCCTAACGCAGGATTTCCTCTTGATGAGCCGCGAGACTGCCCGGACGGAGGGCAACTTTCCACACCTCCTCGCCGCCGAATCCTGGGATTTGGTAATCCTCGATGAAGCTCACGCCGCCAGGCGTCGTGAGCAGGTAGAGGGGGAGTTTAATCGGGGAACGCTTCTGTTGGACCTTTTGAGGAAGTTGCAGCTGCACAAAAAAACCCGCGGCATCCTCCTCCTTAGCGCAACGCCCATGCAAACGCATCCCTGGGAGCCATGGGATTTGCTCACAATCCTAGGCGAAGGGGGACGATGGCTCGCCGATTTTGCGGGTGTCCGGAACTACTATGGGATCATTGCAGAGCTTGGAAGGGGCGGATGTGATCTGGTAGATGCTCTGAAAGCAGCAGAGCTGATAGTAGCAGATCCGCGATTTCCTAAGGCGCCACAAGAACTGAACCTCGTGAAATTGGAATCTACTGATGCGATTGCCCGGGCTATTGCATTCGCTCCGCCAACCCGCCGGTCAAAAGTCGCTGAGTGGCTCCGCCGAAGTTCACCTCTTGCCCGGCGGATGCATCGGAACACTCGCTCCACTCTCAGGCAATATCATGCCGCCGGTCTCCTGTCCGCACCGCCTCCCAGCAGGGTCGTAAATGACGTAGTCTTTGACTTCAAAGATGAAGGCGAGCGCCATGTATATGATTCCATAACCCAATACATTGAGCGGCGATTTCAGGAATTGGAGGCGGAAAAACCCGGTAAGGGCTTTGTGATGACAATCTATCGTCGGCGTGCCTCCAGTTCTCCCCTGGCGCTGGAAAGAAGCCTGCGGCGCCGGAGGGATGGCCTAGTGCGCGTCGTTGAACAGCGCGCCTACGACACGTGGATTCCGTACGAGGAAAACGTAGACAACCGCGACCTGGATGACCTTGGCGAAGTGGAGATGGGTGAACGGATATCTGCGGCACTCCCAACCAACCCGAAAATTGCCCGGGCCGAATTAACCGATGTGGATCACATCCTTGAAGATCTTCAATCATTGAGGGGTCGGGACAGCAAGAGAGACCGCTTCTTCCAGGAATTGCGACGAGTAACTGAGGACGGGCGTTCGGTCCTGATTTTCACCGAATACTCCGACACGATGGAATACATCCGCGAGAACCTGGTCACTCATTACGGAGCTGCCTTGGGCTGCTACAGCGGTGAGGGCGGCCAAATCTGGGATGGACAGGGCTGGAAAACTGTTACCAAAGATGCCATTACGCAGGAACTGCATGCAGGGCGGCTGCAGGCTCTGGTATGCACAGATGCAGCAAGCGAGGGACTCAACTTGCAGGCCGCCGGCGCCGTAATCAATTACGACCTTCCATGGAATCCGAGCAAGGTGGAGCAGCGGATTGGCCGCGTCGACCGCATCGGTCAGAAGTTGATCGATGTGCGCGTCGTCAATCTCTTCCTCGAACACAGCGTTGACGAACGCGTCTACAAACTTCTGCGGCAGCGTTGCGGTCTGTTTGAACACTTCGTTGGAGCGATGCAGCCGGTGCTGGCGCGTGCTCGGAAGATGTTGCTAGGACGAGAGCCAGAGAGTCTGGTAGCACTGGAAGACTCGGTCAGCGACGTGGGTGCAGACATACTTGCCAACGAGAACTACCTGGAGAGCCTAGCGGAGACAGCATCTGTGTCGGACCCACCAGTGGCGCGGGAAGATCTGGAATTGGCGCTTGAGGCGTTAGACGGATCTTTCGGGCCTCGCGCGCGTTTGGATCACAAGAAATCACGGCAGGTAGTTCAGACGGGCACATCGAGACGACTCGAATTTGGTAGCACCACGCAGGTGTTGGAAAGAGATCGAAAGCTCCTGCCACTAACGGCTTTGAGCGGCGATCTTTTCGCCCTCGCAAACAATCTAGGGCGGCCGGGCGAGTGCCTGCCATTGGTAATCGGAACCCATCAGCAGGGGGCATTCCGCCGGTCGCTTGCATATTGGGTTGGAGATGGCCAACTGACTCAGGTCGACAGCATGATTGATCTGCGAGTTCGGCTGGAATCTTGGCATGGCAGCTTTCCCAAACCCGCCGAATGGCTCGCGGCCGAAGCCAAGGCACGACGCGAGGCGCGGAGGCAAGTGGAACAGATGGCAAACCGGGCCGCGGAACGCGAACGCCTCGCTCTAAAGCGGCAACTAGAAGCTGCACGCCTGCGCCTGAAGCGCGAACTCGGCCGATATCTCGCCTGCCTCGATTTGGGGACAGAAGACCTGAACGCTGTCCTTCACCAACAAATGACCAGGGATATCGTCGGCGCTGAGCGTCTCAAAACCGCCTGGTCAAAGCTCGGCGGCTATCCGGAATGGGAACCGGAACTAATTCGAGAGTTGGACCAGTTCACTCAGTCGCTATTGGAAGGCCAGCGCCGCGCCCGCCTTCTTGGCAAGGAGCTCGATGCCGCGTTGGAAGATCCGCGCTGGGATGCACGGCTATCTGCCTAGCATCCCCTTTTGAAAAACACGAACTCGTAGCGTTAGAAATGGGCATCAAACGCTACACTTGAGATCTTACTGATGGCCACAGTCAGCGGCATCCGCTGATACTCGTCCAATAGATCTCCACTTGATTCGACACAATTGGTTGATTCCGTGCTTGAAGAAACGGCTTTGTGGTTATGACCAAGCGCTCATATGGATGGAAGCGTTTCTGGTGCCCGAGGGGAGGAACCTTTAGCCTCTCTGATGGTGGGTATTTGATCGACCCAGATTCTGAGTATGGGCGTTTGCTGCATCCTGGCGCCGTTTCATTCTCTGAGATGCAAGGTTCCCCCTGCCTGATGCTGTTGGGTGAACCCGGCATTGGCAAGACAACAGCAATGGCGAGCCACTATTCACTAAGTGTCGCAGAGGCAAGTAAGACAGGTGACGCTGTTCGTTGGGTGGATCTCAATTCCTTTCAGACGGATGCCATGCTTGTCAGGGAGATCTTTGAGTCTGATGATTTCCAAGAATGGCTGAACGGTACGCACCGATTACATCTTTTCCTCGATAGTCTCGACGAGTGTCTACTGCGAATCGATTGCGTCACCGCACTCCTGATCAAGGAGCTGAACAAATGCCCCATCGAGAGGCTTGCCCTCAGGATAGCATGTCGGACAGTGGATTGGCCTGAAGGGATGGAGGGTGCGTTAACCCATCTTTGGGAAAATCAGAGTGTGGACCCATATGAGCTTCTTCCACTCCGCCGCCTGGACGTTCAAGAAGCTGCTCGTATCGAAGGTGTCGATCCTCAGGCGTTCTTGGCAGAAATCGAGGACAAACAGGCCGTGCCACTGGCCATTAAGCCGATTACGCTCGCCTTCCTCCTGAATAAATATCGAAAAGAGAAACAGCTCCCAACACGCCAAGCAATGCTGTATCGGGATGGCTGCCGCTTGCTCTGTGAGGAGCTGAACCAAAGTCGAAGGGATTCGCGCCAAATTGGCAGCCTGACAGCTGAACAGCGCCTAATGGTGGCTGGCCGCCTTGCTGCCGTGACAACGCTAGGCAACCGCTTTGCTGTCTGGACCGGGACAGATTTGGGAGAGATTCCCGAGTCGGATGTTGCCGCTGCCGAACTGGTTGGCGGTAGCGAGGAAATTGATGATAACGCTTTTGTGATTTCCGAGGCTGCCATTTTAGAAACTCTGGGAACAGGCCTTTTCTCTGCCCGTGGACCGCACCGGCTCGGTTGGGCACACAAGACGTATGCAGAATTCCTCGCTGCTTTTTACTTGGTAAACAAAAGGTTTAGCCCCAAACAAATACTGACAATTCTGACTCATCCAGGAGACCCGGAAGCGAATCTAATACCGCAGCTCCATGAAACAGCCGTGTGGGTTGCAGGAATGGTGCCTGATGTTTTCAACCTCATCATGGAGAAGGAACCTGAAGTTCTCCTAAAAAGCGATGTTGCAGCAGCTGATGTCAGTGATCGCGAGCGTTTAGTAGACAAACTCTTGATAAGTTATGATAAGGGAAAGCTATTGGACCGAGATCGAAATCTTCGGAGCCAATACCGCAAGCTCTCCTGTCCCACATTGGCAGAACAATTGCGTCCATATATTCGCGATACATCCAAAGACGTTGTGGCCCGTCGAGCTGCAATTCAGATGGCGTACGCCAATGAAGTCAAAGAGCTTCAGGGTGACCTCCTGGATATTGCCCTGGATCCCCAGCAATCCCACGACATTCGCGTTAATGCCGCTTACTCTCTCGTGGAAATGGGTGATGAGGAAATGCGGCTAAGACTAAAACCGCTCGCGGAAGGCACTGCAGGTGAAGATCCGGACGACGAATTAAAGGGCTGTGGCCTGTCAGCTTTATGGCCATCACACTTGACCGCGGCTGATGTATTTTCCATCTTGAGCCTACCAAAACGCGAGAGTTTATTTGGCGTGTATCGACGCTTTCTACTGCATGAGTTGCCAGACAAGTTAAAGCCCGAGGATTTGCCAATAGCCCTTGACTGGATCCTAAAGAATGTCCAGATACATGCTTTCCCCTATGCTCTCGAGGGACTGAAAGATGCTATTATCCTGAAGGCTTGGCAGTCCCTTGAGATTCCCGCTGTACTCGATGCCTTCGCTATAACCGTTCTATTGCTCCTGAAATCAGATCACGAAATCATCAGTCGCTTTGCGAGCCGTGATAATAAACAATTCCTCGGTGGCCAGGAGGATAGGCGACTTCTGGTTGCAAAGCGAGTTATGCAGTACATCGGACATCATGAAGAAGAGAACTTGTTTTGGTTAGGGTACGGTCAAACTTCCCTGATAAATTCCGCTGATGTCCCATGGATTATTGACATAATGCGCGGATCTAAGTCAGACGTGATTCAATCCAACCTCGCAAAACTTGTAAGGATTATTCTTGACTGGAGAAATCCCGACCATCTTGATGCGATCATCGTCTCAAGTCGTGAAATCCCAGCTCTCCAAAGAGAGTTCGACTGGTTTCTTAATTTTGTTGAATTCACATCTCCGCGCGCCGAGGAGATGAAGAATAGATATGCAGAGGAGCAAAGTTGGCAGCAGCGCCCTGCAAGGCCCCCGTTGGACCCTCCGCCAGATGAGCGAATAATAACCGCTTTAAATCAGTGTGAGCCTGGGGCACATCTCCAATTTATTCAGCTTACCTTTGACATGACTCTTGAGCCCAATAGTACGGAGTATCCGCCGGCGTTTTCATCCGATTTGACGGACTGTCCTGGATGGAAGAACGCCGACCCTTCAATAAGGGCTCGGATCATTGAAGCTGCGAAACAGTACATCTTTCAAGTGGATCCAGAGACTGCGTCGTGGTTGGGAAGCAATACCTATCCCTACAAAATGTTAACGGGCTATAAGGCATTCCGGCTTATCTTTCGGGAAGCCCCGATGATGTTGTCGGTCCTTACAACTGCTACCTGGCAGAAATGGATAGGGACCCTTCTAACATACCCAATCTACAGCGACAGCCCGGAGGAGGAGTTCAAGAAAGCCCTGCTGAAGGTTGCCTATCCACATGCCGCAGACGATCTGGTGAACTGTGTTTTCATTCTCATTGATAAAGCCAATGGGAAGAGCGAACCGCCTTTTGAATTGGAGGTAATCCTAGGCATATGGGATGACCGTCTTGGAAAAGCCCTGTTAGCCAAGGTCCAGAATGAAAGTCTTAGCCCTCCCTGTTTGACCTTTCTGCTTGAGATGCTTCTCAAGCAGAAAGCCCCAGGGGCGAATGCGTTTGTCCGATCCCTTGTGCAAACACAGCACATCATAGACCCCGGATACCGCAACAGAGCGTTGACAGCAGCGCGCTGCCTTCTCTTCTCGTCCGACGATGCCGGATGGTCCGAAATCTGGCCAACCATTCTTGCAGACGTTGCTTTCGGCCGCGACCTCATTGCGATGTCGGTAGACCCCGTTGAGGGTCAGAATGCCCGCATTCCGAAGAAGTTATCAGAAGATCAGTTGGCAGATTTGTTCATTTGGGTTGCCAACGAATACCCGTACTCGGAAGATCCAAATATTAATGGAGCTGGCCCCGCAGGATCCAGGCAAGGTATTGCCTGGTGGAAGAACGCAATATTGCACGAGCTGATCGCACGTGGAAATTATTCTGCGGTGCATGCGATGCAGCGCATCGCTAGCGCATTGCCCCAGCTCGATTGGCTACGGTGGTCGGTATATCAGGCTCTGGAGAGTGCCCGGATTCAGACGTGGACACCCGCAAAACCACAGGAGTTGGTGACCTATTTTCGCGATCAGGACAAACGACTTGTCCAAAACGGTAATCAGCTGCTCGAAGTCATCATTGAGTCTCTCGAAAGGATGGAAGCAAGGTTGCAGGGCGAAACTCCTGCCGCAATATATCTTTGGAATAAGATTGATCAAAAGCTCTATCGTCCCAAAGATGAGAACGAGCTTTCCGACTTCGTAAAGATCCATTTTGATTCTGATCTGAGGGATAGAGGAATCATCGTCAACCGTGAGGTCGAGATCCGCCGTGGGCAGGAAACTGATATCCGTGTAGATGCACTTGTACGAAAGAACCAGGACATTTTTGATCAAGTCACGGTAATAATCGAGACAAAGGGATGCTGGCATCGAGAGCTAGAGGTCGCCATGGAAAGACAACTTCTCGACCGCTACCTGAGGGAGAACCGGTGCCAATACGGACTATATCTTGTAGGATGGTTTTCTTCCGACAAATGGGACGACGGAGACTATAGAAAAAGGGTAGCGCCATCATACTCGATCGAGGAGGCGCGCCGTCGATTCGAAGACCAGGCTGCGCAAGTGCCGAGAAATAAGGAGATAATCCGGTCCTTCGTTTTGGATATCACCATCTGAGCTATGTGAAATAAGTGATTGATCTACTGCGCGGTTGAGAATCGAAGAAGCTGAGAGTCCAGAACAGCAATTGCCAAAACGGGTGGTTTTGCAGACAGGTGCTCCAAATTGTGCCAGGCCTGTCATGCGGGCTTTGTTCGAAAACCGAATGACGCATAAGCCTCAAGGTTCTGAGGTGTCTCCTATCGGCTACAATGCCGATGCTTTCAGTTTGTGCTCGATCTCCGCTGTGTAACGCAATCCTGATTCTTGAGAGGGGCATCATGCTCGATGAACGGATCAAAGAGAAACTTGTGGAGGGCTACAAGCGATTGCAGGAGGAGGGAAAACTCCTCTCGATGGCCCAACTTGAGGAGGCTTACCGGACCTTCCGCAGCCGGTTCGGACCTGAGCGGCTAGCCAATCTGGGCGGAGAAGCGTTGCTAAACCTGATGCATGCTCATGGCAACAAGGACAGCCTCGTATACTGGCTCGAATTCAAAGATGACGAGGAGTTCCCGGACCATTTCGGAGGTATTGGCGGGGGAAGCGCCCTTAAGTTCGGAATCTTCCGCCGCAAGGAGACAGGTTCCTGGGCGACCGCCGACGAGAGCAACAATCCCAAAGACATAACCCTTGAAGAGGCAATCGCGTTCGCACAGCGGCACCGGGATGAGCTGCTCAAAGGCGTAGAGGTCCTAACGAAGCTCCCCCCCAAGGGCACGGACCAGGACTACCTGAATCTCCAAGAGGAATTGGACCGCATTGCCCCGAGCGTCAGCGATCTCGCATGGGGGCACAAGTATTTCAGCCTCATCTTCCCTGAGAAACTCGATGATTATCACGTCGCGGATTTGCAGCGTTTTCACCTACTTAAGATGATGGTGCTGCCCCCCGAGGGCAGAGGCCGATACTTGTGCGCCGGCAGATTCGTGGCTGCCGCGGCCGAACTCGATATCCCCATGAATCATCTCACCACCGTCTTGAATCTCGTCAATCTCGCCAACGGAAAGAAACATCGTTACTGGCGGGTCGGAACGAGCGATGGCACCAAGCCTCGGAATCGATGGAGCCTGATGCGGGATGAGAATTGCGTGGCCGTCGGATGGCCGGACGTCGGCGACCTGTCAGCATTCGATGGGAGCAAGGAGTCCAGAGAGAAACTCCGCGGTTTGATGGCGGAAAAATACCCGAGCGTTGCCAGTCAGGTGGGGAACGCGACAGGCCAGCTCTTCAGCTTCGTCCAGACCATTCAGAAGGGTGACCTCGTGCTGGCCGCCGACGGAGCCACAGTGCTCGGGATCGCGAGGGTCGAAGGTGATTACCATTACGATGCCTCGTCCGATTTCCCGCATCGCCGTGATGTTGTCTGGCTTGCAAAAGAGGAATGGAAAATGCCAAACCCGGAAGGCCTCCAGACAACCGTTCGGGAGGTAAAGAAATACCCAGAAAACATTCTGGAGGTTACGCGGCGCGTCCTCGAAACGCCGCCCAAGACGCCAACGGATGGGCCACCGATCCACGTTCCAATCCGCCGACTTCCGGTGATTCCGGAACGAATCAACTCCGCTGTAGAACGCAAGGGGCAGGTCATCCTATACGGTCCCCCCGGGACCGGCAAGACCTACTGGGCGGAAGTGGCAGCGAGGGAGATCGTGGCCGTATGCGAGTTTGGGAAGACCTATCAAGAGCTCGACACTAAGCAAAGGGAGGTCATCATTGGAACCGGCAAGAATGAAGGTCAGGTCAGATTGTGTTGTTTTCACCCGGCCTATGGCTACGAGGATTTCATAGAGGGCTATCGTCCTCACTCTCCCCACGGGCAAGTCGTCTTCGATCTCGAGGATGGCATTTTCAAACGATTGTGCAGGGACGCGGAGCGATCAAGCGGGAAACGCTTCTTTTTGATCATTGACGAGATCAACCGTGGCGACATACCCCGGATTTTTGGAGAGCTTCTGACCATTTTGGAAAAGGACAAGCGCGAAAAGTCGATCCTCCTGCCAGTTAGCCGCGAATCCTTCCAAGTTCCCAAGAACGTTTTCCTGATCGGGACAATGAACACTGCCGACAGGTCTATCTCGTTGATAGATGCCGCCTTGCGCAGACGCTTTGCGTTTATAGAGTTGATGCCTGACAGTTCGCTGCTGGGGAACCAAAGTATTGCAGGACTCCCGCTGAGGCCCTGGTTTGAGGCTCTGAACAAGCGGGTCTGCGAGCACGTGGGACGCGATGCCCGCAACCTTCAAATCGGCCATTCATACCTTCTCTCCGGCGGACACCCTGTGAAGGATCTCGCGGCCTTCAAGAAAGCTATTCAAGACGACATCATTCCGCTACTGGAGGAGTACTGCTACGATAACCCGATCGCGCTGGAAAATATCCTTGGGAAAGGCCTATTCGACTCGCGAGCGCAACGGGTTCGTCATGAGCTTTTCGATGTAGAGAACGAAGAAAAGCTCGTTCAGGCCTTAATAGAGCCCAGCCCTGAAATCTTGGGCTCGGCACCTGCGCTGAAGAGCATGACGAGTGAAGAAGAAAGCAGCGCTGAGGAAGGCGACTCCAGTGAAACCGACGCCACTAAGTGAAGGCTCCCCCATTCCGATAACACTTAGCGAGTGGGACATACTCACACCGAAATCCTGCCCAGAACTGGAAGACCTGTTCCTTGACGGGGATGCTGCAACGCTCAAACTCGTGGAGGGATTGTCCAATTCCGGATTGCTTCAAGTGACGGAACTGAGATCCGGCCTGATGATCAAGACATTTTCCTATGTGGGCCGGCTGAGATTGGGAAACCTGAAGATTGCTATCAACCCCAAGATCGAGAGCAACCACCTCCTGGGTCTGCTTCGCTACGCATTTGGATTTCGGAACCTCCGTTTGGCCGCTAGAGTCGAGCAGAACGTTGGGGCATCAGGCTTTGAGGATCTGCTGGTCAGCCAGCTCAACGCCGAGGTGAAAGAGCTCATCGCGAGAGGGCTCCGGCGGGCGTACCTGCGATCTGAAGATGACCTGGTTTCGCCAAGGGGCAAGATCGATATTCAAAAACTGGCAAACCGCATCGGTATCGTCAGCCCCAAACTGCCATGCTGCCATTACCCCAGGACCGAGGACATCATGCTGAACCGGGTTCTCGGGGCAGGATTGAAGTTGGCTGCTTCAGTTGCGGATGATTTGGGGTTGAAGCGGGAATCCAATCGACTTGCGGACTTATTCGTGGACCGTGTTTCGCTGATTCGTCTCAATGCGTCGGTTCTCGATTCTCTTGAGCGTCAGATGAACCGGCTAACGGTCGCCTACGAACCGGCCTTCTCAATCATCAGGCTGCTGTGCGAATCGCAAGGAGTCCTTTTCGAGGGAATCGGGGCTCCGATTCGCCTGCCTGGATTTCTCTTCGACATGAACCGATTCTTTCAGGCCCTGGTTTCGCGCTTCCTCAGGGAAAACCTCCCTGATTGGACTGTGAGAGATGAGTATCGCCTGACCGGAATGATGCGGTACGCGCCTGAGTTCAATCCACTGCATCGAACGTCGCCCAGCCCGCGGCCTGATTTTGCGGTCATGTCGGGGGAGAAAGTCGTCGCGATTCTCGACGCCAAATACCGGGACCTCTGGGAGGAGAAACTGCCTCGCGAAATGCTGTATCAGCTGGCAGTCTATGCCATCTCGCGATCTGAGGGGAAGGCCATCATTCTATACCCGACCGAGCATCCTGAAGCCCGAGAAGCCCGAATAGACGTTCACGACCCGATTTCGCGCCGAGAAATCGCCAGGGTATGGCTGCGACCCGTGATCCTGCCCCACCTGGCACTACTGGTGATGACGCACCGCTCAGCAAAGACAGTTCGGGATTGCGCTTCATATGCCAAGTGGCTTGCATTCGGTTGTGGTGCCTAAGGGAATCTTCCGGCGGTCCCATCCCTTGAGGATGACTATCAAAGATTGTCGAAATGATGGCGTCGCCTGATGCGAGTCCGGAATTTCAGGCTACGGCGTCGTTGTCATCCGTACGGTTACAGTCATCCTTAAATTGGCGGGCGCTCCAGATGGTGGCGATTAACGACAGGGCGCAGAGAGGGAAGAAAGCCGCAAGAATCGGTCGTTTCATTGTTACCTCACGCCGTTTTGGTCGTTCCGAAAGTTCTCTGCCACAGGTTCGTGGCCTTCAGCGCCCGTAGGACACCTTCTGCAGCCTGGTCGAGGCCGGCTACGAATTCCGCCTCGTCGACGATGTCCCGGCCCAAAGCCAGCTCGCCGACGCCGATCGCGTTCTTCAGAAAATCCATGATAGCTGCCTTTTTGGTCTCCCCGGTCCCGGGACCGAAAACTGCCTGCAAGCCGAACATTTGAACAACGGCGTCCTTCAGGGCGCCGCCGATGCGTTTCAATAGGTTGATCATATTTTCTCCCTAGAAAAATGCCCGCGCGAGGGCGGACAGGATTTGACTCAGCAAAATAGCTTTCCTGTAGCGGGAACTGGTCGCGGCGATCCGCTCGACGTCGGCAGCGATCCGCGGCATCTGTTTGGACGCCTCCTCGAGGTTCGCCGCCACGTTGTCGGTGTGGTCCGCAATTTGGCTTGTTTCCGCCAGGATGGATTTGATGGCGGGGTCTGACAGGATTGAATGAATGTCATTCCCGGCCTGAATGATCTGGGTGGTCGCCGCCTCGGCCGATTCTTGCGTGGCCGCGATGGCCTCAGTCGCGCCCGTAAGCACGCGCTTCGATTCCGGCAGCAGCTCCGCGTTTACTGACTTGTCCGTTGCCTGAATTGCCCTGTCGAGAGACGCCGTCGCATTTGAGAGGTTGTCGAGAACACCCATCGCACGGGGGATCACCTCGCGGTTGATGAGCCTGCCGGTGCCGTTGAAGACGGCAAGAGCCTGGATTCCGGCGTCAAGGGCTTTCTGGTTGCGCGGATCCATAAGCTGTCGTGTCTGGTGCTGCGAGTATTCCGAGACGGCGGCCGCCGTCTTTCTCAGTTCCTGGGCCACACCTGTGATTTCAGCAGCCGCGGCTGTTGCAGATTGCGAGACTCTCCCGATCTCCCGGAATGCCAGGCCCGCCCCGACCAAGGCAAAAATGGCGGCGATCAGGCAGAGACATTTCAGACAATCAATAAGGGTTCTCATTTCCGTGGATCCTGATTGTCGGCGCCGCTCCCATTGCCGCTTCTTCTCAGAACTGCGCCCGTAATAAGAGCGATCAGAGCACCCGCGAACAGGTTCACCAGGTCGAACAGTTTTGGCTCGCGCACCCAGGCCCACAAAAGGAGCACAAAGACGATCAGAAGCCCGAGCATCGTCTTGTCGTTGCGCATCCAGTCGTGCCAATCCATTTTTTCAGGCCTCCAGTTTCAGGTATTGCTCCGCAAATCGCAGGGCCGATGCGGCGTAGTCACCGTGCGCCGTCAGGCTATCGACATCGCGGCCCTGCTCGATCGCCTTGAGGACCCGGCCTTCGCCGGCGTTGTAGGCGGCGATCGATGCCCTTTCCAGGTCGTCGTTCGTGAGCCGGAAGCCGATGGTCCTGGCTGCGAGGAACGCCCGCTTGCGGCCAAGCACCCAGGCGCCCATTTCGATGTTCTTCGCGGCATCCTTCCAATCAGAGCCAGCGCAGAATTCGGGGAAGGAGCGGTCGTCAATCTGGCAGAGTCCGTGGCCGTGGCATCGGCCCTCCTTATCGCAGTCGCCGCGGCCCTCAGGGCCCTGGCGGTCGAGCAGATGAGAGAGGCCTCCGTTCGTCTCGCGCATGATGATCCCGGCGAGGACCTCCGGCCGATGGCGGTGCTTCAAGGCAGCGTCGGCGATCATCCCGCCATAGGTCTCCCTGATGAACCGCAGGATCTCAGTTTCGCTCATGGATCCTCTCAGTCAGGGCGTCGATACGCTCTTCGAGCCTGTCAATCTTCCGTTCGATCCGCTCCAGCCGCTCGTGCTCGTCGAGCTTGCGGCGGTCCTCGAGGACGCAGACCGCATGCGGCTGGCTGCTTGTAATGTGACCGTCGCGCCACTCTTCGAGTGCACCGACCCGGTTCTTGAGTTCCCCGGTCAGGTTCTTTACGCGGTCGAGGAGGACGATTCCGGTCACGACAAGGATCGCAATTTCAATTAAGGCGCCGGCCGCGCCCTCAAGTATCAGTTTTCCCATCAACCCACCTTTCGCCTTTCAAGCACACCCCGGCCCTTCGCGTCCAGCCAGGCGCGAGCTCTCAGCCTTCCGGAATCCATCGCGATTAATCGGAGAGGAGCAGGATGAATTCCGGCATGAAGCCCTGGTTTCGGTAAACGGGGGTGGGGGCCAACGACCAGTCCCGCATGAAGATCCCGGTCAGTTCCGAGACGAAGCTGCCGCAATATGCCCTGGCTGTCCCGCCTGGGGCGAGGCTTATCCCCTGCCTGAGTTCCACTTTCCGGGCATCCCGGAAAAGCCAGGGGTCGGAGCGGACAAATTCAAAGAGCCCCCTGGAGGCATAGGCCCCGTTTACTTCGACTGCAACGGCCGATATGAACTCCCGCTTGTGCACGCGGTCGGGATTCGGCGCGGTGTCGATGGTCTGTTTAATCTCGATCCGCTTCCCCTGAACCGCCGAGAACACCTTCGACTCGAAATACTCCCCACCCGATATGAACACCTAACCGCACCTCACGAAAAGCCGGCACTGGCCGACAGAAGGGTAGGCGGCCAGGAACTTGCCGGTTACGCCGTCGTCGATGGGAACATCCACGATGGAACCGGGAGAGATGCCGTGCGGCCCGAAGAGGTGGTTGTAGAGACGGCCTGCATAGTAGCCCTGGACGGATCCGTTCACGGGCTGGAAGATGGCCGCGCCCGTCGTCATCGACCACATGGAGACCGCTATGCTGCGCGTCGTCCAGTTATGCCACATCGTTTCCGTCAGGGAGTAGGACGATCCTCCCCAGGCGAAGCTGTGGCTGGCGCTCGAATAGCTCTGGACCGTGTCGGCGGTTGTTCTGTAGGGAATGCCGTAGTAGTACTTGTCGTAGACGGTCTGCGATTCCGGGCTCAGGTCGAAGATCCCCCCGTTTGCCCACTCCCAGATGCCGTTGGCTTTGAGGGAGCAGATCCAGAAGTAGTGCGGCCCCAGCAGGATTATCACGTCGTCGCCCGCCGCATCGATCTGGATCCTGCCGGTATAGACCGTGACCGCCGTGGATGTCCGCATGCGGCACTCGAGGTTCGTCGCCGATATCCTCGTTAGAAGAATGTCAAACCAGCGTCCGTCTGCGTCGACCTGAGACTTGAAAAGACCCGTTGAGGGCTCCGACCACGACATCCCGGCCGAATCGGCCCGGAACCGCGTGATCACATCGGCCACGTCCGAAGCCGCCGCCATTCGCGTATAGTGAAAGCTTTCGTTTAGAAACGCGGGAACCGCCATGGGTCATGCCTTCCTGAAGAAGAGGTTCACGCCGAAGGTTCCAGTCCTCGAGCAGGTCTTCTTGAAAGTGGCCGTGACGCCGTCGTCGATCGGGATCGTGACCTCGGATCCCGCCGCGAGGCTGTTCGGACCCTGCACAACCTGCGGCATCCTGCCTGCCCATGCCCAGACGGCCGCGCCAGGGGCATAGTGGAAGCACTCCTCGGGGACGAACAGGTGGGTGCCGGAGTAGGTCCGGCCGTTCGAGAAGCTCACGTTGCTCGCGTACATTTCGGCCGAGCACAGAAACTCCGTGCTCTGGTAGCTGCTCCCGTTCCAGCCGTAAGCCGTGGAGAAGGTGCTGGTCTGGGTTGTGCCGGTGCTATTCCTGTGGGTGTGGGCAAACCAGGCGTAACCGTCGATGCCGTCGATCTCGGGGCTGATGTTCGCCTTCCACGCCATCCCGAATTCCGGAGTGGCGGCACGGACCGTCTCCACATAGCAGCAGTCGGGCCCGGTAAAGTAGCGGACCGGGCAGCCGCCGGCATCGATGTCAAAGGTGCCGTTGACGATCTGCTGCGCCCACTTGTCGGTCACGATGAAGGAAAGGCGAGTGGCGGTTTGGCGCGTCGCTGCGATGGTGACGAAGCGGCCGTAACTGTCGACGGGGCTCTTGAAGCTGCCCGCGACGGGTTCGGTCCAGCCGTTGGTGACGTTGACCAGTTCGGCGCGGAGATCCGAGATGATGGTGTTGCAGTCCGTGACCCCGGCTGTCTCGAGGTAGCGAAAGTTACCGGCAAGGAATGCGGGAACAGACATATGGTCTCCCTACGAGATCCTGCAGGCGAGGCGAAAACCGTAGGCCGTGCCCGGGGCCAGCACCTTGAACCAGCGACGATCATTCACGTCTACGGGCACCTTGAACTCAGATCCGATCGAGGCGTCCCCGGGGCATTGCAGGTGCTGGTACATCCTTCCGGCGACGTGACCCCAGCCGGCACCCGACGGGGCGCCAGTCGGGACGGCGTAGACCGTCGCCGCCATGAACATCCCGCCGCCCCCGGGACTATAAAGCGGCTGCATGGAAGTGAGTCCGGCCGAACCCGTCGCAGAGACCGGAATCCTGGGCTGACGGGAATAGGCGGCATCGTCCAGGGCGTAGAGGCACATCGGCTGGTGCAGGTTCTGGAGCGCGTCGGCCGCCGTGCGCGAGCCGTCGCCATAGGCCCAGTGGGTGTGGATGTTCTGCGCTTCGGGGCTCAGGTCGAGGATGCCCCCTTTCAGCCATTCCGTGGAGTTCGGGCTCCCGCGGACCGCCTCGATGTGAAAGTAGAACTCCCCGGCATAGATTCTTGTCACGCTTCCCGAAGCGATCTGCATCCGGACGGTGCAGACCGTGGCGCCGCCGCTGTCCCTGACGCGGCATTCGAGGTTTGTGGCTGCAATCCGGGTCAGGAGGACATCGATCCACCGGCCGACTGAATCCACAGGAGTCTTGAAAAGGGCGGTCGAGGGTTCGGTCCAGGCCGGCGTCATCGCGGTCACCTGGGCCCGGAAAGCCGTGATTATGGATGCCACGTCAGTGATCGGGGTCATCTCCTGGTAGCTGAAAGCGCAGTTGAGGTGGGCCGGAATAGCCATCGGTCAAGCCTTTCTGACAAGCATCTTGAGATTCGTGATCACGGAGCGGCCGCACTCCTTGAAAACCCCGGTTTCGCCACCATACCCGATAGGGACCGTCACTTCGGCGCCGGCGACGAGCGAATCGGGCCCGAGGATGCACTGTGGGAGACGGCCAACCCAGCGGTACTTGTCGAAAACTTTGGTCACAAGCCTCAGGGGGTAGTAGACGTTCGCCCCCGAAACCGAGAGTCCCGGCTTTGCCGAATAGGTGAGCGGGTTTCCGACCGTATAGGCCATCACGCGGAACGTGTTGACCGCCGCCGATCCGTCCCACATGGCCCACTCGTCCATGTAGTAGTGGTCCGCCCCGCCGTCCGACGCCTTCCGGTGCCCGCAAGCGGCAAGGGAATAAAGCGGCAGCAGGATGTTCGCGGGCGAGAGGTCGAGCAATGCCGCTCCACCGAACTCCGGGGTGCCGCTCCTGACAGCCGTGAAATAGGCGTGACGGGGGCCGGTGAAGATCCGGACATTGCAGCCGCCTGCGTCAAGGTCAATTTCGCGCGCCGCAACGGTATTGCCGAACTGGTCCATCGCCGTGATCCCGAGCCTGGTCGCCGCGAGAACGCTCAGCTGAAGCTGGAACCACCGCTCCATCGAGTCCTGGGCTGTTTTGAAGAGGTAGGCGGAAACCCGGGTCCAGGTGCCGTTGTCGACGGCCTCGGTCTTGAACGAATTGACGATGTTCGCGACGTCCGAGACGTTCTGCATTTCGAGATACCGGAAATCCGAACTGAAGATCGGGAAAATGGCCATTTCAGTACCCCCTCACGAATGACACGACGTCGAACTGGTCCGAGGCTTCGCAGTAGATGCTTCCCATGTAGTCCCTCGCTCCGGGCGTCGTCGTCAGCGAGGCCGAAGCCACGTCCGTCCCGAGGTGAAACTTCGAGTCGAGCGAAATCGCCCACCCGCCGGCCGAGTCCTGGGTCGTCACCAGGCACACGACGGAGCCGTTTTTCGCGTTGATCGGCTTTGCGAGCGAGTGGTTTTTCGTCATCAGGAGATAGAAGATCCGCCCGAGGCTGCAGTCGATGACGACGGGATCCGCATCGGGATCGAGGATCGTGCCTCCCGTCGAAGCCGCAGGGGCGGCAGGATCGAGCCATGTGTCGTCGTCCGAGCGGCTGTAGAAGTTTTCGAAGATGGCCCGCGCCTCGACATTCTCGATCTTCACCCGGCTCGGGTAGGTGACGGGCTTCGTTTCGAAAAGCTCGGTTTTGTCGTCGTAGGGGGTCGTATTGAACCAGAACTCCTCGGCCCACCAGCCCCGGTTCGGCTCCTCGCCGAAGTATCCGTCCGTGTACTTCCAGAGCCAGGGGGGCTTCACGATCTTGATGCGTATGTCCTGGTGGATGCCCTCCTCGTCGGGATCGAATGCCGGCCTGAAGCCCCCCATCCCGGTGATCTTGTCCCCGGAGACGTTTGAAGGCGTGATCGCCCCCCACTGGCAGTGGTGGACGTTGAATCTCGGCACCCCGTTGTGAGTGTCCTCGAAACCCATGAGCGGCTCGTGCCACATCGACTCCGAGACTTCGCGGTAGTCGTCGAGCAGGATGGATGAGCCCGACTTCACGAAGGCCGATTCGAGGTTCAGGTTGCTTTCGACTTTCCCGACAAGGCCGAAAGAGAATGTCTCGATCGGTTCGCCGCCCCGGACGTCCATCAGGATCATCATGTCGGGATTGGCCGAGAGGTCCGGGAACGATCCGCTCATGCGGGTGAACTCGCCCCTGCCCTTGTCATAGGCGTGGGACTCGGACGATCCGTCGTAATAGACGGTTGCCTCGTCGGTATCAGCGTCGAATTCGTGGCGCTTGTCGAAGGTCTTGTCGTGAAGCTGGACTCCCCAGGCGATGATCTTGTTCCCGTTTTCCTTCGGGCGGGTGGCCGAGATGATCAGGGTGTAGGGGTTCGGGCCCGCCTTGATCGTCCCGGTCCAGTCGGCCGGGGGTCCGTTGTCGGTCTTGTTGATGTCGTCGGTGTCGACGTAATGCTGCACGTACTTCGGGACGTCGTTTCCGTCCCCCCAGACGCTCCAGCCAGCGCCGTTCTTGAAGCGGAACGAGTAATACCACCTCCCCCGGAGCATCCCCTTGATCTGGACATTCCTGCCCCAGTAGCTTGCCTGCAGTCCCGTCAGGACCAGCTGGTCCGTGCCGTTATGGGCAAGCGTGCCGCCCTCTGGTACCGTTCTCAGGTCGGCATAGTCCGGCCGTTCGCCTTCCGTGAAGAGTCTCGCCCGGAACTCGGCTTCGGAAATGTCCGCGTTCCACTTCCAGGCAGTAGCCCCAAACGTGACCCGGAGGCCCGACCCTGCGGCGGTTTCGAAGATGTCATCGGGGACATGAGGCTCTCCGCCTCCCGTCGGCTCGGGGATAGTCTTGGGGTCGTAAGGCTCTCCCGACGCCGGCCAGTGGTGCGATTTGACCGCGGAACAGAGCAGGTTGACCACATGAAGGCGGTCGCGCCCAACGGAGTGACGCATCCACTCGACGAAGAAATCATCGTTGATGTAAAGCCCCGTCTCCTCCCCGGCCAGGATCGTGATGCGGTCGCTCAGGTCGCGCCTTTGTGCTTCAAGCAGATGGTCGGCGTCATAGTTCGCCTTCAGGTCGAAGGAGACGACCGGCAGCGGGTCCTTGCAGAGGGCAAGCAGGTGCTCGCAGCGGTCTTTTGCTTCCCTGATCGAGGTTAGGAATTTCCCGGGGATCGGGTAAGGGAGGTAGCCGAACTGCCCCTGGCTCTCCGTGTCCTCGGCCGAAACCTTCAGCGGGTCGCTCTCGACGACGGCGTAGCCGTGACACTGAAGCAGCGTGATGAATGCGTCCTGGCTCCCGGCGTTTTCGATTTCGAGCTTGATCTCGGTATCGAGCTTCGTTGCAGTGATGTCGACAAATCCGGTCAGATCCGAACCGCCGCCATCTGCCTGGCTATTGGCCTGGTAGTCGATCGTGGTCCATTCTTTGACCGCGATGTGGCTCGTCGAGGCTCCCGGGCGTAGGATAAATGCCCCGGATTGAAAGCGTCTCCCCTGCCGCCACCGAAGGCGGCTCACCCGAGAGCGTCCAGAGGACCATCTCCTCCGACTGGTCGAAGGTCCGGACTTCGGCGTCGATGCGGTTATAGATACCCTTGAGGGCGTCTTCCTGGCGAGGGTTCCAGAGGTTCAGGTCCGTACCATAGCCTGCCTGCGAAACGGTGTGGGGCGAGTTAAGCCGATGGGCGCGGTCCTCGAAGGCGACCTTCCCGTCTTTGGTTTCACAAAGGCGGCCCGTTTCGGTCTCCTCGAGATCGCGGAGGGCCTGAAGCGCTGTCACTTGGCTCGCGATCCACCACCTTGACATCGTGCTCTGGCCGGCGTCGATCCTGCGGTCGCCGGAAGGCCATCCGACCTGGTCGAGGATTTCGTTGATCGCAGCGCCCGTTTTGATGTCCGTGTGCATGGGAACGGAAACAAGTGTCTGCAGGCTCGGGTGCGCGAGCGGTCCCAGGGCGACGAGTTCGGCCGTCGAAACCGTGACCCTCTCGCCCGGCGTCGGGATGAGCGAGTCGAGGAACCCCTGCCACTGGATCTCTTCCGTGCCAGCCCCGATCTTCATCGTGATCCGGACCCGCCGGTGCGGGAGGATCAAGCCGTAGAGGGGGCTCGAGGAGTTGTAGCTCGAAAAGCGCGAGTCGGAGTTGTCGAGGAGGATCCGGCAGCTTCCCGGCCTTTGCGCGCCCGCAAGCGGCGAAGCGCTGTCGGCCCCGCGCTCCCAGGAGGATTGAAGGACAAATGCCGAGATGTCCTCGTTCGAGTCGGAGAAATCCCCGTCGCCGGACCAGTCTACGTAATAGTGATAGATAGCGGTCAGCACTTGGCTAATGCGGAGAATTGACTATTCTTCTGGTGGAGCATTAAATTCGACTCAAGAGGCCGCTTCCCACATGCCCGTATCTTGGGAGCGTGCCGGATGCTGAGGGCGAACTTCTTAGATTTCATATAATTGGCTACTTGCCAGATCGGAGTGCTCGTGCACGGGCGAGGTTCGCCGCTGCTTCGCTGAAGTTCGGGCGTAGACTGAGCGCGGTCTCAAAATGTCTGATCGCCTCATCGAGGTCGCCGGCCGCTGCGAGCAGGATGCCGAGGTTGTTATGTGCCGCAGCATGCGCCGGATCGAGCCGAATCGCATCTGCGAATTGACGGGTGGCATCCTCTGGCCTGTTAACCGCAGCGAATGCTAGTCCGAGATTGTAGTGCGTGGTGGCATCTAGATCATCCAGCGCAAGCGCCTGCTGGAAGTTTTCGATCGCCTCGCGATACTGACCGCGAGCAGCAAATTCCATACCGAGATTGCTATACGCCGCTGGCATGTCCGGGCTGATTCGGATGGCTTCTTTGTAGTGACGGAGCGCTTCGTCGTGATCCCCTTTTGCTGCTATCAACACTCCCAGATTGCAGTGCGCTCCGGCAGACTCGGGCCACAGTTCGAGAGCCGCACGGTATTCCGTGATGGCTGCGTCATCCCTGCCTTCGGCCTGCAACGCACTAGCGACGTTATAGCGAGTTCCAGCCCGCATCTCGTCAGTAGAGATGAGGGGCCAATTGCACGCCAGAATAACCACCGCTGCCAATATCGCTGTCCGCAGTCTTTCGCGAGAGTTGCTCTGTGCCCACCAAGCTGGGAGATTCGTCAGTGCTGCACCGGCGAATATAGTCAGGAGCGGTACGAGCGGGTAACGATAACGGGCGAGGATGTAAAATAGGACCACGCTTGAAGCGTACATCGCACCCATCGCATAGAGAGCCCACAACTCTCTCCATCGCGCACGGGTGAGCCATATCCCGAGGAGTCCAAGAGGTGCCAGGGTGCCGAAATGGAAAACCATACCGCACAAGCTCAACGGAAGCGACCACTCGGCATGGCTGGCCAGATCTTCGGTGTCGCAGGCTTCAGAAGCATTCAACAGAAGAAGCAGCTTCTTCGCCAATAGCCGCAGACATGCGCCGGGGTGTTTCGAGATCCACTCAGCGGCGCGCTTCTGCCAGTACTGCGATACCTCTCCCGGGCTCAGCTTATGACCGAGCGCCTCCTCAGCCAGTTTGGTTGCGTCTATTTGCTCATACGCCGCACTGCCTCGCCCAGGTCGCAATTCCATATACGTGCCGGTGGCTTTCGGGTTGTTCCCGATATACAAGTTCGGACCAAACTGCGATGTCGTCAGATAGAACTCACCGCCGATTCTAAAATTGCGGATTGCCACAGGCGCGAGGACTATTCCGACGCCGAGAACAAGCGCGACCATTGGCATAAATCCACGATGGCCACGCAACGCAAGCCAAACGAGGAGCACGGGTAATAGAATCAGCGCATTCTCGCGTGCGAGTGTCAGACCGCCGAGTGCGACCCCGGCCAAAATGCAACGCGTTATCGTCACGCGTTTGCTCAGGAGCGCGGCAAGAAGAATCAGCCAGCAGAAAAAGAAAAGATCCAGCACCGACTTCTGAACCAATGCGTCGAAGAAGATCGCGGGCGCGTATAACGCCAACAGTAAGCCAGCGAGCAATCCCGCTCGATTACCAAACAACTGATCGCTGGCGACAGTGATGAGAGCACAGGATCCGGCGCCGAGCAGCGCCTGGCAAACCCGCAATAGCATGAGGTCGTGACCAAACAGGTAGTACAGCACACCTAGAAAGTATGGATAGAGCGGCGCTTGATAAAAAACATCTGTTCCGAGCCAGTCTCCCGCTGCGATTCTGCGAGCCCAGGCGTCGTAGCTGATTGCGTCTCCCATCAAAAGGGAGAAAAAGGGCGCGCGTTGAAGCTGCCATATGTGGAGGAGGCGTATCGCTAGCGCAAGGGCGAAGACACCTGATGCGCTGCGCCAGGGGAAGCGTCGGCCCGCGTCCTTCGGATCACGCCGAGGTGAGTTCGCTTTGGATGTTTGTCCTTTGCGATTGATCATTTTCACCACCACCGGTGACAATTAGAACATATCCTGTCACCGGGCTTTCCCACAATTTTGAAATGCATGAGGGCTTGGCTGGCCTCGATCATCCGACGCAACATTCTAGGTTGGATGGAGCCATCCGCGGCAAATAATTCGGGGGGTACAATACTAGAAGATGGGGCATCCGCGAACCTTCATTGGGGTCATAAACGTGCTTCGAGCTTTGGCTAATGATCAGTCACGCACCTGCAAATAGGCCACTTGCAAGAGCGAGATTTCCCAAACCCAATTGCACAGAGAAGTAATCGCCTCGAGTAGCTGATACCCACAAATTGGTGTGGGGAATAAATCAAGCAAAGGGCGAAAGCAGTCTTAGCGTGCAGAACGGATAAGAAGGGTTGGCTGCCGTCGTGCAGCTGTCCTTACGGCACATCCACTCCCAGCAATTGCTGGCAAAGAGAATGTTGACTGTGACGTCAGTGCATTGGATGCAGTGTGCTACTTACACCTGAGCTGTCTCGCCGGATGCGGCTTTTTAGCGCACCCTCACCTTAGTGTAAATCCGAAAATTTATCCCGCGAAGTCGCCTTCGGGGAAATCTTCCGAGAACGGGGGAGTCGGGACGGCGCTTCCTGGATCGCGGTTTCAGGGGGGCGTGCCAGTTTCCTAGCGATAGCTGATTCGTTTTCAGCGCTACGCAGCCCCACCCAGTGGGTTATCGATTGCAAAAAGCCAGCGGCCATCCTCCTGGCGGCGAACTACATCTGAAGTTGTTCCCCCCACTGTGACCGCGGTGCCATCAGGCTCAGTGCCGCAGACAGTCCAGCGCGAGTACAAAATGGCGATATCCTGCCGCTCGATCACACGGACAATCGTATTGTCCATTTTCCCTCTTAAGCCGAGCATTCCATCCAGCACCCCACGAATGGCTGCATGACCCGACACCACCTCTGGCGCGCCCGGTGGCAAGATGACCGCGTTCCTCTCATATAGCTCTATGATGCCTTCCGCATCTTGCGCATTGAAGCGCTCAACGAATAACTCGTGAACCTGCCTCGCCGTCATTGCATGCATAAGTGTCCCTCCCAAAGCTTTCGTGAATTGTTATACCATTCGCCACTGCGGCCGTGTGAAGAAGTCTTTGGTGGACGGGGACCCGAATTGCGTGGGTCCCGAGAAGTCGCCATATGGGAGATCATGGCGCGATTTCTGCCAAGAATTGCACGTTAGCTGATCAAGTCTGTGCTGGCCGCCGCAGCCAGGCTCAACTCCTCACGAGAGCGATCCCCGCCCCTTTTCGGCATTTGAGGGCGGGCCGGCAAGGTCAACTCACGCCCAGAACTTCAGGTGTTGCCCCAGCCAAATGAGCGCCTGGAGGATCGAGATGTGCAGCGATTTCGGCGGGGCCGGCGCGGTGGCGATCGCCTTTGAAACTTCGTTTGAATACCCGCTTTCCATGCCCGCGGTGTTGTAGGCCGTGACAGCGAAATACCACGTCCCGTTGGGAAGAGCGGGGGTAGTGAATGTGGGATTGGCGCTGAACGCGACTGTTGGCACGGGCGCGTTGTCGTAATGGCCCGAGGATCGTCCCCAGTAGACCTTGTAGCCGGCGAGATCAAGCTCCGTATTGGCGTCCCAAGCAAGAGTGACTGTGTTTCCGGACGATGCCTGGACCGCGGTGCCGTGAGTGGGAGCGGCCAACAAAAGCGTCAGGGCAAGCAGACAGATACTGCAAACAAGAACTCTCTTCACGTGATTTCTCCTCGTCATGCTACGGCGGTGCCGCCTGTGCGGCGCGCGTTCCGCGCCATAGCTTCGGCAACCCTGCGTTCGAAGTCATCCCAACCATAGATCGTCGCGCCTGCCATGTGGATGTGGACTTCGTTCCCCGTCGGGTTGCCGTCGCCTGACCCGGTATTGTCTGCAGGTACCGGGATATCGGTCCCGCCCGTCTCGGATCCGGTTGCGGTTTGAATGCCGGAGGTCGAGCCTGTCGAGAGCTCC
>CAWIVH010000013.1:0-1009714 GCA_963839475.1 uncultured Acidobacteriota bacterium
TTGAGGATTTCACCCCTGCGCCAGCCTGTGACGTAGGCAAACCGTGCGACAGGCTGCAGGTCCCCAGGCAAATGGGCGCGAACTGCTCCCTTTCAAAAAAGCCCTGCCGGACATTTTTATGTGGCCGCACTTGACAGCGGGCCATTATTGTATATGATTTTGATATTCTATTCAGGAATCCATCGACAGATTATTCGTAAGCCTTCCGCTGCGGCCGCGGATCTGGCCGACCTGACAGGTGTCCCAGTGCCTCGCCCCAGGTGACGTAGTGTTCATCTAGGCCTCAGGGGTCAAGGATCTACGGACATCGCAGATATGGGAAATTTGTTTGGCTTGGCATTGGAACCTCCTGAAGAATCCGGGCTAACGCAACCTTCGGTTATTCCAATGAACTGAATTTTGACAGCCATGGTTGCCCCGGGGTGATCCACAGCTGCACTCCGACTATTTCAATCGAAAAGGTACTATGCGATTTGATTAGGAAAGTCGAGCAGAAAATCGTACCAATTAATTATGAAGTTGCATGTCAAGTTCACAGCAAAGCGAGGGTAGATCATGAAGCGAGCGATATTGGGGATTTTGGCGATGGTCGTTGCGGTATTAACGCTGCCAATCATGACCCTAACGGCCGACACCTTGTCGGGTGTCGACAAGTCGGTGCTCATCCGGGAACCTCAACTGCGTCCGGGCGCATTGGGCAACGGCTCTCTCGCCGGCCTGCAATTCGCGAACCCCGCCGAGCAACTGGTGGTCATGAGCCCGCCCGAGGCCAGTAACCAGGGTGGCGCTGCGTTGGAGCATCCCCTAATGATCCCCCCGGGACGAGGCGGCTTTCAGCCCAAACTCGCCCTAACCTACGACTCGTCCGGGGGCAACGGCTGGGTGGGAACGGGCTGGGACCTCTCCGTCGGCGACATCAGCGTCGATACGCGCTGGGGTGTGCCCCGCTTCGACCTTAAGAAGGAAAGCGAAACATACGTTCTCAATGGCCAGGTGCTGAGCCCCACCGCCGTGCGCGCCGATTGGCAGACCAGGGTAGCCGACCGCTCGGACTTCACCCGACGGGTCGAAACCGAATACGAATTGATCATTCGTCATGGGAACTCTCCGCAAACCTATTGGTGGGAAGTCCGCGACAAGATGGGCGGTATCCGCTGGTACGGCGGCTACCCCGACGACGGCGGCCCTTCCGTCGGCGTGCCGGCCCCTACCTACCCGTCGCTGAGGCAGGACCCATCCGCGATACTTTTCGACGACGCCGGGAACGCCTACCGCTGGGCCCTCAGTGCACAGCGTGACGTGGGTGTGAACATGATCCGCTACTTCTACGAAAAAACGGACGGGCAGCGCGTCGGCGCCGACAACGCCTCGGTTGGCAAGCAACTGTATCTCAAGCGGATCCTCTACACCGCGGCGGCGTACCAAGCCGCGGTCGCCGGGGCGAAGAGCGACCCCCCGGTTCCGTCGGCCGCCGACCAGGACCCGGCCTTCGAGGTACGCTTCCTGCGCGATGCCGATATAAGCCCCAGGCCAACGCCCCGCAGGGATGTCATTGTCGACGCGCGCGGCGGCTTCCTCCAGGTCACTTCCGACCTGCTTCGGCGGGTCGAGGTCTGGACCGCCACGCCGCCCGCGGTTCGCAAATCGGAGCGGACCTATGACAAGCTCACGCGGCGCTACGACCTGATCTATCAGGAGGGCGCGTACGGCAAAACCCTGCTGAAAGCCGTCAACCAGGTCGGTTCGGACGGACTCACTTACGGTGTCCACCAGTTCGACTACCACGATGATGTGCGCAACCCCGCCGGCGCCTATAACGGCTTTGGCCCCGAAGTGGCCTGGAACACCCGCACCGACAGTCTCCGGGGAAATGCCATCACGGATGTCCCGCTTAGCGTTCTGGGCGCGTCAGAGACCAATGCGGGCGACGTCCACGCCTATATCGGGTTCAACCCATCCAACCCGACCAAAAACGGTTCGTTCGGCGGCGCGTTTACCATCAATGGCGGCGCCACCGAGGCCCTCGCCGAGATGATGGACATCAACGGCGATGGTTTACCCGACAAGGTCTTCCGTGAACAGCGCGGCGGTCCAATCTTCTACCGCCTCAACACTTCCGGCCCCGACCGTACCCCCACATTTGGAGACAAGCGCTCGGTATTAGGCCTCAACAAATTGTCTACTGAGTTCAACATCGGTCTCGCAGGAAGCTTGGAGGCGCACTTCGGCGTCATAGTCCAGTTCACGGTGGCCGGAAATGTCGCCGTCGGCGAGGATTACTTCACCGACGTTAACAGCGACGGCCTGCCCGACTTCGTGTCGGCCGGGACGGTTTATTTCAACCACCTCGACGTGGCGACCGGCATCCCGACTTTCGAAACCAACAGCAGCCTGACTCAGGCCCCGATCAGCCCGGGCGGCGGGGCCACGCTGCCTCCCCTTCAGGCAATCCAGGATCTTGAGACCCAGCGGCGGCAGCAGTCGCCTCTGCAAGACACGGTGCGCCGTTGGGTGGCGCCCTTCGACGGCTCGATCACAATCGACGCGCCGGTCGCGCTGCAACCGCCGACTGCGCCCGGGGATCCCGTGCCCCCCTATACGGGCGACGGCGTGCGGATCGCTATCCAGCACAACGCCAGCCAGCTGTGGGCCGCGACCCTGCCAACGGCCGGATCGAGCATCACTCCCAGCCTGGGTGCGGTCACAGTGGCGAAAGGTGATCGTCTGTACTTCCGGGTGCAGTCGATCGATGACGGAGTGCGCGACCAGGTGCTCTGGAATCCGACCATCACCTATTCGGGCACAGCTGCCCGCCGATGCAAACGGTCTCAGTCAGGCGATCTATCGCGGCTCCGATGATTTCACCCTGGCCGGCCGGCCAAACACGGTCGGCATCATGCCGCTGAAGGGTACGGTCCGGTTTGAGGGCAAGCTGTTCAAGACCAAAGCCACGACCGACGACGCGACCGTGCTGGTCCTGAAAAACGGCGTACCTGTCTTTCAGCAGGTCATTGCCGCGGCCGCAGTAGATCCAAACGGCATCCCGTTGACCGGAGTTTTCCCGGTTGACGCCCCCACCGATACTTCTAAGGATAAGGTCGAGGTGCGCATCGCAGTCGACTCGCCCATAGACGTTACCGCCTTACGCCTGGATCACAAGCTGTACTATATCCAGGCCGATCCGGTGGATGGCCAACAGATCCCGCTCACCGGCCAGGACGGCTCCCCGACACTCGTTCTGCAGATCCCTGCCGACACCGACATCTATCCCTCAAATACGCTTACCCTCCCGCGCCAGCCATGGGTGTCCAATATATCGGGCGCGGTGACAGCGCGAGCCAGCCTCAACGTCGGTCCAAATAGCGGCGGCGGCGATGTGTTCGTGACGGTCAAGAACGCGGCGGGCCTGGTCGCCAAGGGCAAGATCACGGTTCCCAACAGCTCAAGCCAGCAGTTGGTGTCCACGGATTTCCCGATCATCACTTGTCAACGGAGCCAGCTACTGGTTCGATTTCACCATCCGTAATCCCGGCTTGTCCGACAAAGCGAGCGGGCAGACCGTTCAACTGCTGAATGGGCAGGCCGCCCCGCTCAAGAAAGCGGATCCGGTGGCAGAGGCCATCGACTCCGCCAAAATGTCCCCGGCCGGGCGACTGGCCCGCCTGGCTGCGATCGGCCAACTTGATGCCGCGATTGAGCAGGCGCGCAAGTCCGGCAGCGGTTTCAATGCCCTGATCGCCGACAGCGGCTCCGGAGGTTCGGGCAGCAAGGATGGCGGGACGGGTCACGCAGGGGGTCAGGCTGAGCTTTCCATCGCGGTAGATGCCAGCGGCCAGCACGTCGTGGTCGGCGCGTCCGACACGCGCGGTTTCAATCTCAACCCCGTCTCCATGTCCGGCTATGCCTATTCCGATGACGGCGGCGCAACGTGGGTGGATGGCGGCACCCTACCCGTCAGCACGGCTACGAGCATGATTGGGACCACGGTCCTGCCGCAGCTTTTCGGCAGCCCCGAGGTCAAATACCTGGGCGGCTCGAATTTCATCTACTTCTCGATCATGGTCAAGAAATTCTCGGAAACCCAGGTGGTCCAGACCATGAGCTTCCATCGTTCGACGGATTATGGGCACACCTGGACGGGGCCCTTCGAGGTAACGTCCGCGACGAATCCACACGGGCTTCTCACCAGCTCGGGCGCCCCGCGCGACGCCGCCGACAAGGAATATGCCGACGTCGATCCGGAGACAGGCCGGGTCATCATGAGCTGGAACAACTTCACAACCTCGTCCCCAGGCCAGGAATTGTCCACGACCTACAGTGACAACATCATGGATGCGGTCCCTGCCTGGTCGGACCGGGTCGTCGTTTCGGCGGTCTCGGGTGACCGGAACGCCATCATCCCCCGTTTTGCCGGAGGCGGCTCGAACGAAGCGTACGTTGCCTGGCCGCGGAGCGGGAGCGGCGGGAGTTCCATGCAATTCGCGCGCTCAACCGACAACGGGGCTACGTGGTCGGCTCCGGCAAATGTCTCCGGAACGCCGGCCCCCGTCGATCAGATCCCGGGCAACGACCGCTTCAGCATGTTCCCGGGGCTGGCCGTCGACAACTCCGGCGGCCCGAACCAAGGGCACCTTTACCTGGTCTACGTGACGAACCAAAACCAGGACGGGGCCGACATAGCATTCCAGAGCAGCACGGATGCGGGCCGGACCTTCTCTTCTCCCATCCTGCTCAACAGCCGGCCGGGCGAGGACCGGGCTCAGTGGTTCCCGTGGGTGGCCGTGGACAAAAACACCGGGCGTGTTTACGTCTCTTACTACGATCAAGGGATCGCCCCGACTGGAGATCTCACCGAGGCTACATACCTCTTCTCGGACGACGCGGGCGGGATCTGGAGCAAGCCGGCGCCGCTTACTGACCGGCCGTTTCATGCCGGCGACGGAAACGCCGCCGGCCAACCCAAGCCAGGCGAATACAACCAGGCTGTCGCTCAGAACGGTCATCTGTATGCCGTTTGGGCCGGCGCTTCCGATCTTGAGCCGTCCAACGACAGCCGGCCCGCCGCCGCGGGCATGACGGTTCCGGATATCCATTTCAAACGGATTTCCGGCGGGCGGGCCTCGTTGCGTCTGGGAAGCGCATCGTTCGCCGGCAGCAGCGACAATGGCCTTGCCGGCACCGGCGAGCCCGTGAATCTCACGCTGCCGCTCGATAACTATGTCACGAATTCCCTGAGCCGGGCGCCGATCTCGGGGATCAGCGCCTCCCTGTCGAGCACTACCCCTGGGGTGAGCATCCTCGAGGCAGGCTCCGCCTATCCCAATTTAGCCCCCGGAGCATCGGCTGCGAACAGCACCCCCTACGTGATCACCCTGGCGCCGTCGTTCGTGCCCGGGACACCCATCGACCTGGCTCTTACCGTCACCAGTTCGGAAAGCCCAACGACTCTGCTTTACACGCTAGCACCTCCTTCGCCTGACGTGAACACCGGGCTTCTTTCGAAGAACCTGGTGGGGGTCGCGCCGGGCAACCTGTCGACCGGCCAGATTCCCTCGCAAGGCGGAACGACGGCTGACAAAGCGACGGGAACTCAAGCCGAGCTCGAGGCAAGCAGGATTCCCGGCATCGTTCGGGCCGGACAGGACCGGCTTTTCGCCACCATAGACGTGACGAGCGTGCTTAACTGGGCCGGCAGGCAAGGCGCTTTCCCGATCGCTTACCGGGGCTGGGGCTATGCCGGCTATAATGGTGACGGGACCAGGTCCTCTCAGCCAATTGATGAGACCGCCTTCGAATTCAAGCCCGAGCAGTTCCCGCAGACATCCACGGAGCCGTCGGGCTACGAAGATCCCAACTACAAAGATGTCAGCAAGGGCAACGCCTTTGTGTTCCTGCCCGCCCGAGTCGCGATCCGCAATTCGGCCAACCAGGTGGTCGATACGCTCCTGGCCTGGACCGGAATGAAAGACAACATCCTCGGTGCCGCCAATCTGATGCGTGCCTCGCGCCGCGGCGCCGATACTCCTTCCCTCGGAATCGCGCCAGGCACCGGCGTACAGGCGGTGCGCCGGGTCGGCGTGACGGCGCCCGATTTATCGCTTACGGCCGGCATCGGGCCGGCGAGCGTTTCGGCGGGCGCCGCCCCCAGCTTCGGCCTGCTTGATTATATGGACCTCAACGGTGACGGCTTTCCCGACATCGTCGCCCCGGGCTACGTAAAGTACACCAACCCGCGCGGCGGCTTTGTCGCCGCCGACGGCGCAGGCGTCTCGATTGTCAACCAGGAAACCACCATCTCGGTGTCGGGCGGGGCCGAAAGCGGCGGGATCTCGATCAAAGCCAACGCCAAGGGTAAAACCAATTCCCCGCAAAGCGGCAAATCCGCCGCGAAGTCGCATTATGGATTTAACGTGGGCGGCTCAATCGGGATCAGCGCCAGTTTCACCAATCCCCCGGGGTCGCCTGTGGCCCTCGAGCAGTCGCTGGCCGACGTCAACGGTGACGGCCTCCCCGACCGGGTGCGCGTTACCGACCGGGGCGTCTTAGTGCGGCTCAACCTCGGCTACCGCTTCGCCGACCCGGAGATCCTGTGGGCGGCGGGGGGCGGCTTCGAAAGCAACGAGTCGTATTCCGGCTCCGTCGGCGGCTCGTTCGGATTCACGACCTTTAACCGGGATTTCTCGGCCGGTCTCGGCCTCACGGAGTCGATCGATGTTCCACGCTACGCCTGGATCGATGTGGACGGCGACGGCATACTCGACCGCCTTCGCAAGGACAACACGATCAAGGTGGCGTTTGGCACCAACTCCGGCCTGATGGAGGAGGTCAACTACGGGACGGTGGCGGAAGGAACCTTCGAACTGATCGGCGGGGGAATCCCCATCGGCCAGCAGATCTCCCTGGGGCGGAGCCGCGGCGTGGGCGCAGGCTTTGACTTCACGATTGGCGTCGGGCCACTTTGTATCGCCGCCTGCTATCTCATCGTCAACCCGGGCGTGCACTTCGATCACACCATCTCCTCCACGCAGATTCAGCTGACTGACGTCGACGGCGACGGCTATCCCGATTCGGTCAAGAGCACGGCCGATAACCAGATCATGGTCCGGTTCAACAATCGGGGCCGTACCAACCTGTTGAGGCAGGTGCGCAACCCGCTCGGCGGCTCGATCCGCCTGGGCTACAGTCGTGACGGCAATACCGAGGGCCAGCCGAACTCGGTCTGGACGCTGTCCAGCGTAGAGGTGGACGATGGCCGCCCCGGCGACGGCGTCGATGTGCGGCTTTCGACCTACGAATACTCCGGTGGCCGGTATAACCGGCTCGAGCGCGAGATGCTCGGCTACAGCACGGTGATCGAGCGCCAGCGCGCCTTCGCCGGCGACGGCAACGTGGCCGACGACCCGGTGCTGCGCGTCATAGAGCGCAACTATCTCAACAACAATATCTTTGACAGCGGGCTGCTGGCCCGGCAAACCCTGCGCACGGCGAGCGGCACCCCCCTGCAGGAAACACAATCGACATGGTCGCTGATAGACCTGGCCAGCAAGGCTCCTGCCGACCTCGCCCCCAACCCGGGGGATCCCGCGGGAATGCGCCTGCTGACGATGGCAGTCGCCCCGCTGCAGACGAAGGTGGCGCAGCGCTGGTTCGACTCCGGCGGCGCAGTCGGCAAGGAGACATGGATCACCTACCAGTACGACGGGCTCGGCAACGTGGTGCGCCAGGTCGACGTCGGTGAGCCGGATGTGGCCGGCGACGACGTGATCGCCAACATCGAATACACGACATGCTCAAATGCCTCGGCGGGATATGAGCACGCACCAGGTGAGGAGCCGGTCTATGAACCCGGCACATTCGCCTGTCCGGCCACGCCGCCGGCCGGCGGCGCCCCGCCCTACTGGCACCCGAACGTGTGCCCGACCTGGACAAGCCTCCCGGCACATCTGACGATCACCGACGGCAGCGGCGCCGTGCTGCGCCAGCGCGACGGCGCTCCCGCCCTGTGCGACAACAGCTCGGTCACTGACCTGAAGGAATGGTTCGGGCCTAGAGCCGGGGACTTTGCGGAGTCCTTTTTGTCGTATGATTCCTGGGGCAGCTATAACCATATCGATTATCCGGAGAACGCTGCCGGTCAGCGTCTCACCGTCGACTACGTCTACGACGACAACAGTCACGCCGGGATTGCCAGCACAACCGACAGCCACGGCCTGACGGCCACGGCCACCTTCGATGGCCCCACCGGCCGGCTCGCCGAGCGTACCGACGCCAACGGACAGAAGACCAGCTACACGTACGACGCCTTCGGCCGGCTCGCCACCATCACCGGACCCTATCAGCAGGGCACCGGCACGCCGACCATGAGATTCGAGTACCACACCGACGCTTCGGGCTACGCCTACGCGATCGCCCGCCACTTCGATGTGCGCCATCCGGGCGATACCATCGATACCGTGACCTTCGTGGACGGCATCGGCCGGCAGACCCAAACCAAACAGGACGGGACCGTTTTCCGCGGGGCGACACTCGCGCCTGCTAATGTGATGCTGGTTAGTTCCGCCCTCGAATTCGACGCCCTGGGCCGTACGGTGCGGACCCGGTACCCCGTGACCGAACCGCTGGGGACGATCGGAACCTATAACACCAATGCTACCGGACTGGCGACGACGATCGAGTGGGACCTGCTCGATCGGCAGACGAGAACGGTCATCCCTGACGGGAGCACGACAATCACGACTTACGACTTTGGCGGTGCAGCCGACTTCGGAGCGAACCTGTTCCGCACCGCCGTCATCGACCCGCTCGGGAAACCCCAGACGAGCTGGATCGACGTTCACAACAACATATATGCCGTTGACGACGAAGCCGTGGGCCAGCCCCGCATTCGCACCCGGTACAGCTACGACCCCCTGGGCCAGCTTACCCGGGTGACTGATAATGCGGGCAACGTTACCACGCACGCCTATGACCTCATGGGTCGAGGGATAGCCACGCAGACGCCTGACGGCGGCCTGGTCGAGACCCGCTGGGATGGTGCGAGCAATATCGTGGCGAAGATTACGCCGAACCTGCGGAAATCCAACCAGCAGATCAACTACCGTTACGATATCGATCGCCTCATCGCCGTCGACTATCCCGACACTACGCCGGATGTGACCTACACCTACGGCGGCACGGCGCACCGGGGAACGCGGCCGGGCGGGTTACGACGATCCAGGACGGGGTCCGCACCCAGCAGTTGACCTATGAAAAGCTCGGGCAGGTGGATACCGACGTCACCGCCGTGCTGCTGCACAACGGGCCCTCGGATCCATTCACCACTTCGTTCACTCGCGACGCCTTTGGGCGGTTGCTCTCGATGACCTACCCGGATGGTGAGGTTCTAACCCACCAATATGACTCGGGCGGGCTTCTTTCGAGCCTCCAAGGCCGCAAGCCGATGTCAACGGGCACCGTCATCACCGACTATCTCAGGCGCCTGGAATACGACGAGTTCCAAACAAAGCGCTACCAGGAGTTCGGCAATGGTGCGCGCACCGAGTACACCATCGACCTGGCCACCCGGCGGCTCGCCCGGCAGGCGACCGACGCAGCGGCGCGCAGGGTGCAGGACCTGAACTACACCTACGACCGCGTGGGCAACGTGTTGGCGATGGACAACCTGCTCCCGCCGCCCCAGACGAATCTCAAAGGCGGGCCGAGCAGGCAGACCTACAGTTACGATCCCTACTACCGGTTGAAGTCGGCGGCGGGGAGCGCCCCGCAGGCGCCGAGCCAGCAGCGGGATTTCACATTCGCGTTGACCTATGATCTGGCCGGCAACATTCAGAGCAAGGCACAACTCGATACTACTTCCCAAGTCACATCGAGCGGCACCGTCCGCAATCCAAAGCAGGAAGACACGACAACCTATCGGTTTGATCCGATGGTCTACAACCCGGCCCGGGCACACCAGTTGGCGAGCACCGGCAGTGCAAACTACAATTACGACGACAACGGCAACCTCACCCGCATTGTCGACTCGCGGGGCCGTGTCCAGCGCACCATTACCCGGGACGCGGACGATCGGGCGATTGAGATCAACGATACGTCGAATTCGACCGACTACAGCTACGACCACCTCGGATTGATGGGAGTCAGGCGCGACGGCCTGGGCGAAACGGCTTTCGTCAACGATTGGTTTCAGACAGTCAATCAGGGCTGGGCCTGGAGGCAAATCTGGGCCGGCGAGAGCCGCATCGCCCAGGCGACTGAGCACCTCGACGAACTGGGGAACCTTACACAGTACCGCTACTACCAGCATGAGGATCTGCAAGGCACGACCAATCTTGTCACCGATGCGCAGGGTCTCGTCTTCGAGCACATCGAATATTTCCCGAGCGGCGAGCTGTGGATCCATGAGAATAGCACCACCCACCGCACACCGTATCGATTCGTCGGCGCCTTCAACGACGAGTTCCGCAACTTGCACAATCTGGGCCAGCGCTGGTACGAGCCGCGGGAGCAGATGTTCTATAATCCTGAACCGCTACTCTACAAGGACCCGCAGTCGGTGATCGGCGATCCTGGGCTCCTGCCGGCCTACTCTTATGCGGAGTCGAACCCGCTGCGGCTGTACGACAACGACGGCCTCGCCGGCAAGAATGTCCAGAGCCGGCTGGCGAATAAATTCGGGCTGTCGGAGAAGGTCACGCCCGGAAAAGCCCTCCAGGCTTTGTCGGATTCAAAGCGATCCTCGCGGCTGTGGCAATCCCTCGTGCGGTTCTCCATCAGCGAGAAGGCCGACACACTTGCGGCGATCTCGGAGCGCTTCGAAGCCAAACCGCTGCTGGAATTCGAGCTGGACGTCATGGGCGGCCGTCCAAAACTGAAGAGCGTCAGCGGAGGCTTCCTTATCTGGCAGAAGCCCCTGAAGGAGTGGGGAACGACTGCTGGGCAATCCGGCGCTGCCGGTCCCGGCGCGACTGGCCAGCAGGCGAGCGGCGGCAGTGCCGCCCCCGGTGGGGCGGCTGGTCCGCTGCAGACACCCAGCGGGCTGAAAAAATCCACCAAGGGCGCCCCCAGTCCCGCGGTGAAGGGGACCTCCAAGCCCGTGGCCCCGTCATCGGCCCCATAATTCAGCCAGCCTCGCCACGGTCCGCAGGAAGCCGCCGTGGCGAGGGTCTAGGGCGAATTGATAATCTGTGGCACAATCCCGGGCGATTCCAGGATTTGTTACGATTATGAGATGTGCAATCTCGGGATCCTTTTCTTCAATGGTATTGCTACTCTTGCCCGACTCTTGGGCGTAGGGTAACAATATTCAATCGAGCGTCAACCAGCTCTGATGACATATCTTCGCGCGAATGCCAATTGAGCCGCGTTCGACGCTTGACAGGGGGTTAGAGCTTCCGGATTCTGCGGATCTTAAGCTTACATCCGGAGGAACATGAAATCGCAGCTACACCCCTGGCAGCTCTTGCTCCTGATCCTCGCCGGCTGGATCAATTGTAGTCAACAGGCGGCCATAGAGTACCTACTAACCGAGAACCGGATCCTCAGAGCGAAACTCGGGAAGAAGCGGATCCTCCTTGACAATGGCCAGCGTCGGCGTCTGGCCCTCAAAGGCAAGGTCCTCGGGCGCAAAGCGCTTGAGCAGTTGGCCACCATCGTTACTCCGGATACGATCCTCCGTTGGCATCGCGAAATCGTTGCCAGGCACTGGGACTACAGCGGCCGGCGGAAAAGCGCTGGACGTCCTGGTGTCGCGGGGGAAATCGTTGAACTCGTCCTGCGTATGGCCCGTGAGAATCCGGCTTGGGGCTATGACCGCCTCCAAGGGGCACTGGCGAATCTGGGGCACAACATCTCGGACACGACTGTCGCCAGAATCCTCAAAGCCCACGGCATCGAGCCTGCGCCGGACCGCAGGCGCGAGACCACGTGGAAGACCTTTCTTAAGGCCCACTGGGATGTCCTGGCCTCGGTTGACTTCACCACGACCGAGGTCTGGACCAAAAGCGGCCTGACCACCTGTTACCTGCTCTTCGTCCTGGAATTGGCCACGCGGCGCGTGCACTTCGCCGGATGCACCACGAATCCCGACGAATTGTGGATGTGCCAGATCGCAAGGAATTTGAGCGACGCCGAAGATGGATTCCTGCGAGGGAAGAATTATCTGCTGATGAATCGCGACGCAAAGTTCTCCAAAGCGTTCCGGGACATCATGGAGCAGGCTGGTGTAGAGGCAGTACAATTGCCTCCGCGCTCTCCTAATTTGAATTCGAATCTCGAGCGCTTCATGCGATCGGCGAAGGAGGAAGGCCTGGAGCGCATGGTCTTCTTCGGGGAGAGATCACTGCAAGTTGCCACAGCCGAATTCCTGAGCCATTTTCATGCGGAACGTAACCATCAAGGTCTCGATAATCGGCTGATTGAGCCGGGGGAAGAGGTGGGCCGCACCACCGGCGACGTTTCGTGCCGGGAGCGTCTGGGTGGACTGTTGAGATACTACCACCGCAAGGCAGCCTGACCAGCTGTATCGGAGGTGCTGTCAGGTGCTGTGCTACCTCGCGAATGAGGTGTGTGCAGGTGCCGGCTCGCATCTTACATCCGAGCGGAGAAGCCAACGTCGTTCGGCAACGCCGAATGCGCACGGGCTTCCGAGTGTTTGCTTTCGGCCGAGATAGCAACATCCTCCCGACCCCAAGTAAGCAACACTGGCTCACTTTCGAGTCGGCCGATTTTCTTCACCATGCGGGTTGGGGCCGAGCGCCCCTCATCCCCTTTTTTTTCTTTTTGCACCGATCTCCGGCCAGTGGCTCTCGAAGTCCAGGCGCAAGTTGCATCCATGATCGCGCAGCTGTAAATTGCGAGATTTCCTATCTTAAAAAGTATCGGATATATTGAACCATCCTGTTGCGGCCATCGTATTTCCAAAACCACAATCCTATGACCGCCAGGATGCATGCATAGGCCGGCCAATCGCCCAACTGCTGATAAGGCGTTTTGCTTTCCATCATGGGCATCTTCTCCAGATGCGTCCCCACAACCGATAATCCCGTTTGTGCAAGAATTCTGCCGCACGGATCGATAAAACATGAGATGCCGGTGTTGGTGGAACGAACCAGGGCCAGCCGGTTTTCAACGGCACGAAACACCGATACGGCCACATGCGTATATGGTTCCGCGGTTTCTCCGAACCAGGCATCGTTCGTCAGGTTGAGGAGGATATTAGGCTTCTCAGCCGAAAGCCTGCGCCCCACCTGCGGCAGGATGTCTTCATAGCAGATCAGGACGCCAAGTCGATAGGGTCCGAATGGCATCGCCTGAACTGATGTGCCGGGGGTCAAATCGCTTGCCTCCGGGGTCCACTGATAAAGAAGCGGGAATGTCTCACCCAGCGGCATATGTTCGCTGAAGGTCATCAGACGCATCTTGTCATAAATGCCGGTAACCCTACCCTGTCTGTCGAGCAGGATGGCAGAATTATAGTGATTGAATCCCGGATGCCGGATCGACCGACTCTCGGGATTTTCGCGGAATGTCATGGCTCCAAGCAACAACGGAACCCGGAAGCCTCGCTGCGGCGCCGCACGCTCCACGGGTGGAGTCTGCCGGGCGTAGTCCTCCAGAGCGTACATCGGCGGCAGGGTGGCGCTTTGAGGCAGGCGAATCGCCTGGCCGGGGATCAGACGATAAGCATGCATACCTTCCTGACCCTCGGTCTGGGCAAAGACGTAGTTGGAATAGTAGGAGGTTTCGGGCCAGAGGATCAAATCAGCGCCCTGGTTGGCCAATTCCAGGGATAAGCGCTGGTGGATAACCAGGTTGTCGTCGACCTTCTCCCGGTTTTCCTTGCTCCTGATACCGATGTTGGCCTGGACAACCCCGACGGCGAGTTTGGGGGCGCCGGCAATGCGTGCATCCAAAACGGGGATGCGGATGGATCCGTATATCAGTAGAAAAGCTGGAAGGGATAAGGCCAGCACGAAGTAGCGCGCGGCTTTCCGTGGATTGTGCTGCATCAAAGACTCGACCATGTCCATCCCTGCGCCATTCGCCATGACCAGCAAAAATCCCAATAGGTAAACACCCCCTAATTCACAGATCTGAATCGCGGGAATCCATCGAAATTGAGTGTTGGCGTAGAACCAGGGGAAGACGCACCACACCAGATATTCAGAGGCGATATAAGTGACGGGCGCCAACAGCCAATAACCCATAGGGCGATGGAGGCGCAATCGATGCAGCAGCCAGAGCCAGACTGCAAATATTAAACCCTGAACCGTGGCCAGGAGCAGGTTGAGACATGCGCTCAGGATCAGCGACATGTGGCCAAAGGTCACCAGCAGGCCTGTCACCCAATAAAGAATGCCAAGGTTTGCAATCGTGCCGGCGCATAAGCCCAGAAGAAAATGAACCCGGCCGCTCGTGCCGCGCACCGAGCATAGAATCGGAACCAGCCCTACCCAGGCCGGCAACGGCGAGCCGACAGGAGGAAAACCCAGGAAAATGAGACTGCCTGTAAGAGCAGCCAATCCGAGACGCCAGGACCATTCCGAGGTGCGCATCATTTGCAGGATCCTGCTGTGAGTGCCGGCGATGGGCAGGTTGTGAGCGCAATGATGAGTTCGGTGCCGATGACCCCGGCGCAGCGCAGGCGCAAAGCATGCGGCGCAACTGAGAGATCTGCGAGGATATGCATGAGCCTTTCGGCAACCTGTCGAGCGCTCATGACGCCCAATCTAGCAGAGGCGTTGACGCTTGGGAAACAAACCCTGCCGCCCTCGGGAGGAGACCAAACGCCTGGCTTGCCGCGAAAAGACGACCGCTGCGTTACCAGATTATGGGTCCTTCAGCTGACAAGGTGCCTCCACTGACTGAGCTTGCCTTAGCCGAATAGTAATATTCAATTCTACCGACGGTGCGCGGAAGTGCAGTATTGATGGTTTGTTTGAGTTCGAAAAAGATTTTGGTCGCCGAAGACTCCGTCCGGCGAATAATCGTCGCCGCACCTAGTGTCTCGGGATTGCAGTTCTGGTTCGGCACGCATACCCATACACGGCCCCTGGCAGCTGAAAGGTCAATAGCGTAATTCGCTTGATCCGGCGGATTCTTCACCTCCAAAGATAATATTGAGACGATATCAACTTTTTGTGTATTGCTTGCTGTTCGGTTAGAAAAAACCTCCGTAACGCTCAGGTATGGAAGCGCGATATTGATCGTGAGGAAGGCCCATGCCCTTTTGCTCTCTCCGTTGCGCTGCACTTGCGCCGAGATTTGAGCCAGTCTTACCAGGCCATCTGGGTTTTTATGCAGCGCTTCAGGCGTAGCAAGATTCTGAGAACATTCGACGGAAATCTTAGTTGTAGTCTTTGTATCCGAATCCGCCTTCAGCGTATAAAAAGGCGTGTTGCCTTCAAAGAGCCATTTTTCAAAGGTTACGCCATCTTCAGTGGTTTTCCATGTGGCTGTAACTGCAACGGGTTTGCTCCAGGGGGAGATTGCTATCTCATTCGGCACGATCTCAATCTGCCCATTCGCGCTTTGGAAACTTGAATCCGCGCAGCCTGCCAGGATCAGGCAACCTAGGAGACTTAGAGATGGCAATGCTAAGCCGAATTCAGCCTTGAATTGTACGATGAACATGAGATGCCTCTTCTCTGGAGTGCAGGCGTCTTCTATTGTTTAAATATATTAATCGTCAATGCATTGGACATGCCCCCAAAATCAGCTGGGCCGGATTGAACGTGCGCCGCAAGGCCTGTGCTCAAATCGGCTGATGGCGGCAGCTTGATGGGAAAACCGCTGAACGCGATCTCAATCTGCGTGGGATAGAGCAGAAGATACGGAGCCTTCGGAAGAACTCCCGGAACATACGAAAAATTCAAGCCGGATCCGAGTCCGGCAAGTTTGGTAACTGTAATCCACCCTTTGCCCCAGTCAGTCTCCTCATTCTTATATGCAAGATACAGTACGGCTTTGTCTGCCGCAGATGAGCTTACCCGCAACTCGAGATCCCAATCATTGGAGAGATAGTAACCATAATCCTTTATCACCTTGAATGTTCCGACAACGGCGCCCTTGGTCAATCCCGACAGCGTGCGATCGACGTTGAAAAAATTGAGGTTGAAGCCGATGGTGGGCAATTCGAGCGCCTTCTGGCTGAATTTAAGCGTAAAAGGGACCTCACTGCCGGCCGTAGTGCCGGCTAATTTGAGATCGATGGTCGGACTATACAATACCCTGGCGGTATAGCCGTTTCCCGGCCCCGAGCCATTGTCCACGCGAATGGCTCCTTCTATCATCCCTTCGGGGACAAGGACGGTTAAGCCCCCTGTATCCGCCTGCAGGGGGTAAGCCGTCAGGGTTGCGTTTTTATCCAATGGGAAAATGATCTTTGGATCGGTGCCGAAATTGGTTCCTTTCAGAGTCAACGTGTCCCCGGTCGAAACGAACAGTGGCAAGATGGAGGCTATGTTCGCCTTCGCCGCATCGGGGACGGAGAATGTCAGAGGCTGCGTGCTGTTTCTCAAAACCTTCGGCTCCGAATAGTCCGTTTTTCCCGAGGAGGAGGCATAGTCGATCGCGATGTTCGATGTCCCGGCGTTTGCCGGCAAAAGCACCAGATCCGTGCGGAAAGAAAAATCCAGATCCATTTGTATTCCTGAGTTCCATTGAGTGTTGCCGGTGGTCACCGTGGATATTTCAAATACAAGCGCGCCGGAACTGGAATTGCTCATTCTTGCGGTGAACAACTCAAACGCGCTCAGCTTGTACAACTGCAACACCGGAAAATCGATGAGCGCGCGAAACTCGAGGGGGTCCGTATTGGTCGCTACCAGTTTTATCAGTCCGCTATCATCAAAACTGCCTCCAAAAATGAGAGTGCCAAATCCGATCTCGTCGCCCTGCTTGATTCCGGACGCCTGAAGTTTCAGCCCGGGGCAGCTCATCTTCATGGAAGAAATGACCAAGTCATTCCTATTGATGTGAAACTTCCACCGCATCGCAGAGGAGGTCCCTGCGAGGTTCTGGGCGAGCTCTATTCCAGTGTCGGGTGCGAAACCGTGGACCTGTGTCAGGACCGGCACCGATGTCAGTTTCTCATCGAGCGATCGCAGCGTCAGAGCGGCGATCGGAAAATCACTGCTCACCTGGATCGTTCCCTCGAATTCGCCGACCTTGCTGTAGTCGGGAAACAATTGGGTCATGAACAAAGCCTGGTGCTTGTTGGGTTGCAGGGTCATGACTTCTTTGCGCGACGTTACCCAATCACCATCTTTGTTGAAGAGGCCAAAATAGACGTTCGTCGTTTGGCTGGTTTCGCTCGGGTTGGTAATCGCGATGCCGGTGTCAAAATAGCCAATCGAATCCGCGATCAGGTTGAACTTGGACATCGGCTCCGCCGAATTCACCCCCACCTCGGCCAGTGCTTGCCCCTGGGCGTCGAACACGTGAAAGATCGACACCCCGCTGATCCGCTTGTCCATCGACACACGGCACCAGCCGACCTCCGCATCCCCGGCCCCGCTGGTCACAAGCCGCGTGACCGCACGGGCAGCAAGATCGAAATCAAACGACGTCGACGTCTTCCCGCCGATCGTCACAATCATCGGCGTACCGTCCGATTTGAACAAATCGATCTTCCCCGTCGCCCGGTTCGCCGTGTTGTTGATCAGGATCACCGAAGTCGCATACTTCAGCTTTCCCAGCAATCCATCCGCGATCTGGGGAAAAATCAACCTGTTTGCCGTGCGGTCCGCCGCCGGAGGCGCTACCATGGGCAGTGAGGTAAACTGATCCCCGTTCAGCCGGAGCGTGATTCCTGCAAACTTGCGCCCGTCCGTCGAATTGACGATAAGGGAGCCTTCAAAGTTGTTGATATTCGCAACGTTGGGGAAAAACTCGTTCAGGAAACGCGCGGTGTGGCCGAGCGCGCTGAGTTTTTGAGTAGTTTCCGTGATCTTGGCACCTTTGTCATCGATGAGTTCCAAACGCAACACGGTAGCATCCGTATCGCTGGGATTCACCAGGGCCAGCCCTGTGTAGGTATTGTTTTTGCTGTCCGCAAAGATCGTGAAACTCGTCCCGAGGAGCGATTCCGCCACGCCAACATCGGTGAAGATTTTGCCGTAAACGTCGCGAATGCCGAAGCTGGCTGTGCCCGTGAGAGGCTGATTCGTTTCAATGGAAACCCACCCCGTCTGCAGTTGCCCGGTGCCGGATGTCGCCAGACGCAGCAGCCGTCCCTTTTTAATGTTAATTGGAATGGTGGAATCGTTCACCGTCCCCACCGTGAGTTTCAGGGGGGCACCGTTGTCCCCGTAAAATTTCATGGCTCCGGCAACGTCATAATCGGAGTCGTTCACGAGCACAAAAGAAGTCTGGTAGCTCCGGTTGGTGCCGGGAAGCGCCCCGTCGGCTACCTGGGCAAAAATCATCCGCACCGGGGAATTGCCGGCCTGGTAGCCCGCGGGAAGATTCCAGCGCGGCAGCGCCGCCGCTGGAGGCGCTTTTTCCGGCTCGCCACGAAGCACCCGGGCGAGACCGGAAAAACCGTGCGCCTCCAATTCCTGCACGGTGATTCCCCGGGCTTCCAGCAATTTTCTTTTGAGCGTTCCCTGGGTGCGATCCGGATTGTTCGCCAAAGATAGCAGGCTAAGGGCTAAAACCAGGAATAGGCGGGAGAAACAAGCAACGCGGGAAGACCAGCGAGAGTTCGCCATGGGACCTCCGCATTCCAAATTTATGCTCGTATTATAGGCCCATTGTCTCAAGCGCGAACATAATTAGTTGAACAAATCCCAGCCCACAGCGGAGCCCATGCTTTCCCCGTGAATCCCGCGGTATTGAGTTTTGGCGATGGACAATTGCAGATTCCAAAAATAGTTCTGCCTCATTAAAAACATTTCATTAGGGATCCATAAGGGTTTAATCTTCTCGGGTAGCTTGTTTCACCTTTCGGGTACCGGCGCGTTGCCGGTTCCACATAGCACCACTTACCAGCCTGCCGCGCCGGAGTGATATATGCCGAGTTTGGCGAGATCACACGGTCAGAAAATTCTGCCCGACAGTTCATTGGGAGCAATGACTGGAAAACTGCTTTCCAGGAAAGGAGGTCCATTCAGACCTGTTTTCATGGCCCTTTTTAAGTTCACTGATCAGGGTGTCCATGAAGGCGGAAAAAAGGCGAGGAAACTTCACATCACCGGCGTGAAACGTCAGTCCGCAGAGGTGCTCGGGAAACCGGTTGAACTCAGCGGAATAGATCAGTGTTTTTATTATCGTTGCAGTGCGGCGCGCCAGCTATGCCAGGGGCAGGGACCGGCAGCGCCCTTCTCTGGAAGCGCTACCTATGGGGATCCATCAAGTGGAAGGAGACAGCGAATATGAAAGAGCTGAAGTTACTTATTTTGGCATACGGGCTATTGTCCATGGGGATTTTTGCCCCGGGAAACGGAGTCGCACAAACTTCATCGAAACCAGCAAAGCCTGCCGCGGGTAAAGTCGTGTTCTTCGCCGCCGACGGCATGCGGCCCGACCTTATGGAAAAGTACGTGGCTGAAGGCGCCATGCCTGCCTATGGAGATATGATCAACAAAGGTGTTAAGGGAGAGAACGGCCTTGTCCAGGCCTTCCCGCCGAATACCGGTGTTGGCTGGTACACCCTGGCAACCGGAACCTACCCATCCGAGCACGGTTCAACCAACAACACCTTCTTCCGCGGTGGCGACGCATTCAACAACCGCACAGCGGCCTTTTCTGCAGGCGTGCTCCAGGCCGACACTATCGCTGAAGCTGCGGAGCGGGCGGGCAAAAAGGTGGTTTCTATCGAATGGTCGGGAGCTTCGAGGACAGCCACAGAGCTGAAGGGTCCGGTGATCGACTACCGGAATTTCTACTCCAATCGCGGTCTCTGGACCAACTGGGACGTCCCCGGTCAGCCTGCCGGAGCCAATGCCTTCGGGGTCCAGTACCAGCGTTTTGATCTGGCCGATGCGACGGGCTGGACCAATGTGCCGGCGAGTTACAGCCCTGCGAAACAGGGAACCTTCGATCTGGGAACCTATTCGGGGGCGATTGCCAATGATCAATACGACTTCTATGTCTACGATTCGACCGACGACGCAACCGTCAACTATGACCATGTGCTGATTGTCCCCAATGCCATTTCAAAGGATGGCAGTGTGGCTGTCGCCAATCTAATGGAGCGGCAGTGGGCGGATGTCAAGGTTGAGCTGGCCAATCCGGCGGGCAAAACCGGCGGCTTTTATGTGAAAGCCATGCTTTTCTCTCCTGACCTGAGCCAGTTCAGCCTGTTCTTCACCTCCGTCGCGCGCGCTGTCGCTACCTGCACAGGCTGCGGTTATGTGGGAGATTTCGAGGACGATTTGAACAGACTTTTCCCGAGTTCGACCGCTGGCGACTATGCCATTTTGGAATCGGGTCTTGTCGATGCGGCGACCTATATCGAGCAGGGACTGAAATGGGAAGATGCCCATTTTACATACCTCCGCTACATCCTCGGCACGGATGCTCTTCCGACAGCAGATGGCGGAACCATTCCGGGCATGGGTTATGGGGCTGATCTATTGATGCTGGGCAGCCCGACGATCGACGAGTTTTCGCATATGTTCCTCGGGCTCACCGTCCCCGCTGTCAACGGCGTGGTGAATCCCTATTACAACAATTACTACTCTTATGGCGAGCTCATCACTCCTGCCAAAGCAGAGCAATATATGCGGCAGGCTTATGCCAGCGCCAACAACACTCTCGCCCTGGGCAAAGAATTGATGGCCAATGAGGTCGACCCCACCCTGATTGTTTCCTCTGACCACGGATTCGCTCCGCAATGGCTGGCCGTGAACGCGGCCAAGGTGCTTTTTGACGCCGGCTTGCAGAACAGCGGCGGCGCGACGCCGACAGAGGTATTCAGCAACTGCCGCGCAGGCACAGGCACGGGAGCCGTCAATCTCGCCAAGGCATGCTGGATGGGCGGGACTGCACAAATCTACGTGAACGCCACGCTGCCGGCAGGAACTACCTATGAACAGGTGAGGACAGCCGTGATCGCAGCGTTTTCCACTCTGTCCGATCCAGCCAACCCCGGCGCTCAGGTTGTGCTCAAGATCATGAAGAAGGAAGAACTGCGCAATGTGGACGGCAGCGACTCGCTCCACCCCAACCGCAGTGGTGATGTCGTCGTCGTCCTCAAGCCGCCCTACCAGTTCGATGCGGCTACCTTCAGCCAAAAGATAGCCTTCTCTCAGTTCTTCGGAAATCATGGCTACCTGCCGGAAACGGTCGACCTGGCATCCGGCATCAATATGCACGGGGCATTTGTGGCCGGAGGCCCGGGAATCCGGAAGCAGGATTCCGTTGCGGGGAAGCGGGCCATCGATTTGGCGCCTACTGTCGCGTTTCTCTTAGGCGTTCCGGGCCCGATCAACTCCCGAGGCAGAATCCTCTATGATCTCCTGCCAATCCCCGGCCAGTACCGCGAGGCGACTGTGCTTTACATCAGCGACTTCCATGGCCAGTTGACGCCGCTTTCCCAGACCGCGGATACCGTTGGCTCGTCTTTTGCCATCGGCGGCGCCGCTTACCTGAAGCCGTGGTTCGACTGGTATCGCGCCGAGGCCAAGGGATCAGGGACAACCTCCAGCTACACCTCTCTCACGCTCTCCGGCGGTGATTCGGTCGGTGCTTCGCCCCCGATCTCCCAATTCTTCGGTGACAAGCCCACCATGACCGCACTCAACATGATGGGGCTGAATGCCGACTCCCTGGGCAACCATAACTTTGACCATGGTTCGGAGTATCTGCGAACCGAATTGATCCCCATGGCAACCTTCCCTTACCTGGCGGCAAACGTTGTGTACCAAACTAATGGGAAATACCCGCCCGAGTGGAAAGCATCTCAGACCTATAACTTCGATGGCTTCAAGCTGGGTGTGATCGGGTACACACTGCCTGAACTCAGCACGGTGATCCGCGAGGGCTATTTGGACCCATTCAAAGCCACCGATCCCATAGCAGCGATCAATGCAGAAGCCGCGAAGCTCCGGTCGAAAGGGGCTCTGAATGCCGTCATCGCCATTGGCCATATGGGTGGAAACGGGATTGATATCACAAGCCCGGATTCCAGCAGCCCGTTAATGACGCTGGCCAATAGTCTGACGGGGGTCGACGCGGTTTTGGGAGGCCATACCCATGGCCAGTTCATCACCAGCCTGAACAACGGTGTGCTGGTGGCGCAAAGCCCCAACTCAGGCCTGCGGTTTACCCGGATCCGCCTGACGGTTGACACCAGCTCCAAAGCGATCATCTACAAGACCGCCGATTACCACAAACCCTGGAACATCGGCGTGACGCCGGATCCCGCCATCCAGGCGCTGATCGACAATCTGAATGTCCAACTCACAGCGATTTTTAACACCACAATTGGCTATTCAACCAAGGCGATCCCGCGTGCCGATTCGTGCGGGAGGGCGGATGGACGCCTGTGCGAATCCCTGGTCGGCAATATGACAGCCGACTCCATGCGCGTGACCTACAACACCGACTTTGCCATCACCAACTCAGGCGGTCTTCGTGCCGGCCTGACCTGTCCCACCACGGACGTCGCCGGCGATTTTTGCCCGCCTTTCACTCCGCCTCCCTACCCGATCACTCGCGGGCAGGTGCTGGCGGTATTGCCTTTTGGCAACGTGGTCTTCACCGTGAGCATCACGGGCGCCGAGCTTAAGACCTTCCTGGAAAACGGGGTCTCCAAAATGCCAGATGCCGACGGGCGCTTCCCGCAGGTTTCCGGCCTGTGCTTCACTTACGACATCTCTGCTCCCGCCGGCAGTCGCGTGCTCAGTGCGGTGCGGCAGGCTGCGAACGGGAGTTGCACAGGGGCGCCGATTGACCTGACAGCTGCGTCGACTTACAGGATTGCTGAAAATGACTTCATGGCGTATGGAGGCGATGGGTATCCCATTGTCTATGCCCGCGGAGCCACTCAAAACATCATGGATCAGGTGCTGGCAAATTATGTTTTCATAAGTACTCCAGTCAGCCCTGCGATCCAGGGGCGCATTGTCTGCACGACCAGCGGAGCTAACGCTTGTCCTGTAGTAGTGCCATAAATACCCGCAGATTCACCAAAGGGCCGGGAGCAGATCCTCTGCTCCCAGCCCTTTTCCGCTCGTGGTTTAGCGATTGCGGACTGACGGCTCTGTCAAGTTAATGACGACGGAACAGTTTTGGCCGAACCAGACGGCACGATTGTCCCTCATTCAGCAGGCACACGTTGATTCTCTCCATTCACCGAAGGCGCGATCACGGAGGAGTCGGTAGTGAACTGATTTGAGAAGGTGCCTTCCGACCCGGAACAGGTAGTGACGCTTTCCCCGGATCGTGATGAATACTACATCGAAGTGCCAGATATCCCCAAACCGCCCCTGTTTTCGGCACCGGTTGCAATTTATCGTTTACCGGTATACGATAACCCTGTGATTAAGTCTTTTCGAGACAGAGATACCGAGGCTCTTTTCTCCGGACGCTGTCCACGGCGCTTGAATTCCATACGGAGACAGGCGGAACGCAAACTGGTGCAGATCGATGCCGCGGCAACCCTCGAGTTTTTGCGCGTTCCGCCGGGTAACAGGCTTGAAAAGCTCCAGGGCGACCGCGCCGGACACTGGAGCATCCGAATCAACGAACGCTGGCGGATCTGTTTTCGCTGGGATGACGAAGATGCTTGGGATGTCGAGATAGTGGACTATCACTAAGGAAGGTATGCTATGCCCAAGAATTTGATGAGGCCTATTCACCCTGGGGAGATCCTGAGGGAGGAGTATCTCCTGCCCATGGGGTTGTCGGCCAACGCATTGGCTAAGGAACTCAAAGTTACGCCTGCGCGAATCAACGACATCGTCCGTGAACGCAGGGGAATCACCGCCGATACCGCGTTGCGGTTAGCTCGCTATTTCGGGACGGATGCCCGTTCGTGGTTGAATCTGCAGGCTGCGTATGACTTGAGGATAGCAGAACTCTCCCAGGCGAAGAACATTGCCGGAACCATTCGGCCAAGAGCGGTCTGAATCTCTTTGCCTCCCCTGTCAAAGTGGTTCATTCCTCAACGGTGCTTCTGCCATTCAGTGTTGCGCAAGGCCTTTTCAGCCGCCATGCCGGCGCCGATCACCTCTTTCCTCTGCCTGAAGCTCGGCAACGGTGAATCCCGTTGTTTTGCGATCATTGAACCGACGACAGGAGTCAGCGGCCTTTCCGAGCCAGCGATCGAAAGTATTCCAGCCGATTCCCTTTATTCGAGCAAATGCGGACTTATTCAGACCTTCGACACTGAGCGTGGCGACCTCATCAAATGTCGCGCGACGGTGTTGGAGTCGATAGTACTGAAGTTGGCCTAATTTGAAAGCACCCACACGCGCGATGGAAAGCGCGTCTCGAAGATCACCCAATCATTGGGCATTGACCTGCCTGGCCTTGCGGCGCAAGGCAATCCAGTCCCAGACCGTTTGTCCGTCGTGGGCCGCGGCTGAGGTAAAAAAGAGGCTCGACAGATAGCCGACGACGAGAAGCACCATGTGAGCGATCACTCCGATCATGAAATCGTGCATGCCGAACTTTAACCAGCCCAGATCCAGGATCGGTTTGGCTCCCGATGTGAGCGTCGCCCAGGCGGTGAATGCAACACAGGCGAAAATCCCCACATATAACCCCTGCCGGTTTGCCCTGCGGCTTAGAAATGCAAGCAGAAACATACCTGCCAGGCCTCCCGAAGCTATGGATGACACCGTGAACCACATCGAAAGAGCTGTCCCCTGGGTTTTCGCCAGCAGAAGCCCCGTCGAGACCGCCATCATTCCTGTAATGCCGACGATAAATTTCGCGATGTTCAGCCGCTTTTTGTCGCTCGATCCCTTCTTGAAGAATCCGTAGAAATCCTCCACGCAGACAACTGCCAGGCAATTCAGATCGGACGCCAGCCCCGACATGGCCGCCGCCATCAAGGCCGCGATGAACAAGCCCGCGAGCCCGGCGGGAATGTGGGTGGTCAGGAAGTGCGGGAACACCTGATCGGCCTTTGTGATATGGGCCGGCAACTGTTCGCCTGTGATCCGATAAAAGGACCAGAGCATCGTTCCCACCAGCATGAATAGTGCCCAGACGGGGACGCACAGGATGGCGCCGAGCGATATCCCCTTGATTGCCTCGCGGTGGCTCTTCGCGACCAGATAACGCTGCACAACGGTCTGGTCGGCTACATATTTCTGCAGGTACCAGAAGAATCCGTAGAGGACCAGGACAATGATGGTAGGCTTGGTGAAGTCGAATGCCAGGCTCCCGAAGCTGAACTTGTCATTGTCCCATGCGAGCTTAAATGCCGCTGCCGGTCCCCCTGGCGTATAAATGAAAAGGTAGCCGAGGCAAATGAGGGCCCCCGTAGACTTCAGGATTCCCTGGATTACTTCCGTCCATATGACCGCCTCCAGCCCCCCGATCAGGCTGTAAAAGATGGTGACTGCGCCGACCCACAGGATAACCTGTTCCAACGGCCATCCCGTCATGCTGGAGACGACAAGTGCGAGTGTGTAGAAGATGAATCCCATTTTGGAGAAGTGCGCGAGCGCAAACGCGATCGCACTGTACAAGCGCGCCGGTTTGCCAAACCGCTTGCCGAAGTACTCGTATGCGCTCATGCCCACTACTTCGCGGTAGAACGGGACAATCACGGCCCCGACAAGAGCCAGAACAACCAGGATAAGAAAACCGGGGATGAGGTTCGACCAGTCCTTGGCGTAGGCTGATCCCGGATAGGCCACATAGGTGACGCTGGTGATCAGCGTTGCAAAGAGCGAAATTCCCATCGCCCAGGATGGGATGGAACGCTTGGCCACGAAATAAGCTTCGGTCGAGGTCTGTTTTCGGGCAAAGCGAATACCGATGTAAACCATCGATCCCATGTAAAGAACGATTATCAGTAGATCCAGCGGCCGGAGATTCGACATAAGCACTCCCTGCTCAGTTTACTCATGTAGGCAACCGGAAGATTTCAGTTCCGTCAATTTTCTGGTTTGCCACAGAATTTAAAAATGCAGTTTTCACCAGCGGTAAGATATTCTCATGAATACACCCAATATGTTTTCAGGGATTCATCGCGCTCTGGTGTCGCTGTTGGTCTTGGCCAGGAAATCGAGCACGTCCCTTTCAATGTCCTCAACCCTCAGGCCGAATTTTTCCAGCATTTCTTCATTGGTGCCGGATTTACCGAAAACATCCCGGATCCCGATGCGTTTGAGTTTGGCGGGGCTCCTTTCAGCCAGCACCTCCGCCACCGCTGTTCCCAACCCGCCATAGATGTTGTGATTGTCGACAGTCACAATGCGTCCGGTATCCCGGGCTGCCTGGACAATGGCCTCCTCGTCTAGAGGTTTCAACGAACTCATGTTGATGACGCGGGCTTGAATCCCTTTTCGTCCCAGGTTTTCCGCGGCGTCCATGACGTTTTCCATCAGATCGCCATAGGAGATTATCGTGAGATCCTTGCCTTCCCGAAGCTTCACGCTCTTCCCCAATTGGAACTCGTAGTCGTCGGGGAGGAATTGACGGCAGGGATCGCGGCCGATGCGCATATACATCGGACCGTTATAGCCTGCGGCAAATTGAAGGATCTTCCTCGTTTCCACCGCATCGACCGGCTGCACCACCGTCATGTTGGCTATCGACCGCATGATACCGATGTCTTCCAGGGATTGATGGGATGCCCCGTTTTTCCCTACGAACAGGCCAGCGTACAGTCCCACAATTTTGACATTCATGCGGGGAAGGGCGATCGAGGTTGTCACCTGGTCGCAGGCCCGACGCGAACAAAAAACACAGACAGTGGAGACAAAGCAGGTGAACCCCATGGTGCTCAAGCCAGCCGCGATGCCCATCATATTCTGTTCGGCAATACCGACCTGTATGAACCGATCGGGGAACCGTTTTTTAAAGCTGATGATCTTGGACGCAGTGCAGAAATCGGCATCCAGCACCGCGATTTTGGGATTCTTCTCGGCCAGTTCGATCAGGGTCTGGCCCAACACATCTCGAGGCGCAATTCTATTGGACACTAATGATACTCCTTCATTTGCGATACGGCTTGTTCTATCTCCCCGGGCGGGCAGCCAAGCTCCTTGAGCGTGTTCTCCAAATCGGTCTGGGTAAAGGACACGGAATGGCTCGCGGCCTTGTTTTCCACGAAGGAGATACCCTTGCCTTTGAGCGTGTGGGCGATGATCATGGTAGGCTTGCCCTTTATCGCGCGGGCCAGGTCGAACGCCTGGCTCAACTCAGCGACGGAGTGGCCATCAGCTTCAATCACGTGCCAGCCAAAAGCAGCCCATTTATCACCAACAGGTTCCAACGGCATGACGTCCCGGACACTGTCGGTTAGACCGAATTTGTTGTAGTCCAGGATCGCAACCAGGTTATCCAGGTGATTGTTTCCGGCAAACATGGCGGCTTCCCAAACCTGCCCCTCTCCAGATTCCCCATCTCCCACGACGACATAAACCCTGCAATCCTTCCCCAGCATCCGGGCCCCGAGCGCCATGCCAATGCCGGCAGAAAGGCCCTGTCCGAGGGCACCGGTGCTCATTTCTATTCCCGGGCAGAGCCCTACCTCCGGATGCATCTGAAGGGGGCTGTCGATGCCGTGAAGGGTGGGAAGCAATTCCGCCCCAATAAATCCAACCTCTGCAAAAATGGCATACAGCGCAGGACACCCATGCCCCTTGGAGAGTATGAATCGATCCCGGTCGGGCCAGTCCGGGTTTTTGGGATCGATCCGCAGTTCCTTGAAATACAAAACCGACAGAATCTCCGCGAGAGACACCGCCCCGCCAAGATGGCCGATGCCGGAGCACGCGATCATCTTGACAACATTGATTCGGATGCGTTTGGCGATGTCATCCAGTTTGATAATTTCCGGGGCTCCAATGCTCATTTCAACTCCTGGACAGGTGCGGCTTTCTTGCTAGGCTATTACGACGAAAAAAAGAACCCCCGTCGTAAATGTGATGAATTTCTTGTAACCATTTGACTCGCAATATAGGGCGGTAACATCAACACCCATGGCGCCATGAGAAAGTGCTCAGCGTTGGCGCGGGATGCCCAGGATCCGTTGGTGCCTGGAAAATGAAACTTGTATTAAATAAGTTCCATAAGAGTTCAGAATTACCAGTATCCTGCGTAGGGACCCGCTGATCAAGTCAAATTTTCAGGACTATATACGTCCGAAGATGCTGTTAATGGCCGCTCGAGGACTTGACTAGCAGGCCAACCTCTTCGACCGCTGCGCGTATGCGGTCCCTCATCCCTCCCGCTGGCGGGCGGATGGGCGGGCGCGTCCAATCGGAACCGATCAGACCCGCCATCATCATGGCGGTTTTGAGCCGGGCATGCGCGTCGCCTGAGGGCTCGCCGTCGGCATAGACCGCCTCCTTGAGAACATTGATGCGGCGCTGGATTGCCTGGCCGCGCTTCAGGTCCCCCTCGCACACAGACCGGTACAGTTCCACGATCCATGCGGGAATGAGCGAGGCGAATCCCACCAGGGCGCCATCGACGCCCTGCACCATGGTCGGGAGCAGGTACTCGTCATGGCACGTGAGTATCTTGCAGGCCGGATTCGAAGCGCGGATCGCGGCGATGTCGCGGTCGTACTTCGAGAGCTCCCTGGTCCCGATTTTGACGGTGTGGACATGAGGCAGCCTTACGAGTTGCTCCAGCAGTGCACAGGAGTAGCTGGCCCGTGTCCACGCAGGGTAAATGTGGACGACAAGACTCAGCCCGCTCGCCTCGCCGATCGCTTTGAAATGGTCGAGGACGTGTTCGGTCTGCATTCCGAACCGCAGCCAGTAGTGAGGGGGCATCACCAGGAGTCCGGAGGCGCCCGCATCGCGCGCCATCTTCGCTTGCTCGACAGCCTCACCTATTCCTTCGGCGCAGATCCCCGAAATCACCGGGAGCTTCCCGGCGACCTCGGCCGCAACCGTAGCGGTGACCTGTGCGCGCTCTTGCGGGCTGAGGGCGAAAACCTCTCCTGTATGTCCGTTCGTGACGAGTCCGCCGATTCCTTCATGGCCGGCCAGCCAGCACGCAAGCTGTCGCAGCCCATCACGGTCGATCGTCATGTTCTTGTTCAGGGGGAGTATCATTGCCGGCAGGATACCCTCGAAGCCGCTTTGCCCGCTCATCGTTCTCCTTTGTTTCTTCACTTCGCACCGTGCAGATCGCTCAGCTCCCTGCAGAGGTCGAGGGCGAAGCAGATTCTCTTGTCGGGGACGCCGAGTTCCACGTTGGGCAGCCCGAGGTCACAGGGGCCGAGTTCCCGCGCAATCCGCTCGAAATCGCAACGAATCTGATCTTCGGATTTGTTGACCAGATCCATCGAGGTGTAGATCAGATTCCGCCGAGCGTCAGGGAACATCCGTTGGACCCTGTTTAGATCCGATTCCAGGCCCATATCGATGTAACCGAGATTCACGACCCGGGCGTAACCATTTAAATAGGGATCGACCTTCCAGGCACAATTGTGAATTCCGAAATTTTCGAAGGCATTGCGCAATTTTATATCGAAGGGGAGCAGAAATTGCTCGTAGAGTGCGGGGCTTACCATATTGACCACGCAGTTCGCGGTAGTGCCGAATCGGTAGTCGAGGCCCGCCTCGCGCTGCCTGGCATGCACTATTTTGTACCCGTTGATTTGCGTGGCTGCGACGCAATCGAAAATCCTAAATGCGCGCTCCGGATTGTCTATCATGTCCATAAAAATCGTCTGTCCCCGCAGCCGGAAGGCGGTGTTCAACACTCCCTGCCAGTTCAGGTAGCCCGGGATGGTTCCCGTCAGCTGCTGAATGCGGTCCATTTGCCGCAGAATGCCGTCGAGGAACGGGCTGCTCCCGAGATCGGGCGGTTCGAGGCGGTCGGCTTCCTCGTCCGATAATTGCCGGCCGTGCGTGGATGCGGGCCAGTTGTCGGGCCAGAATTGCATTTCCTGGCCGTAAAGTGTCGACACAACGCATCCGCCGAAGGTGCCTGTGAAGATGTCGGGCGGAGCATCCGATTCAGCGCCCCCGATGTTGCGGCCCGGAAATCGCTTCCGGATTTCGGCCCTCATCTGCTCTAACCCCTGCATTCGCAGATCAGGATCCCGGTGCCATTGTTCTCCAAAGTCCAGCCCGCAATAGTGTCGGTACCAGCGGGGGGTGAATCCGACCTCGGCGCGCATGTAGGCCTCCGAGCCGTCGGCTTGCTCCCGCGTCGGCGGGGCTCCGGGGGCTATGTAATAGCGTAGCTGATTCGATTTCGTTTCTCCCACCCAGTTCTCCTTTGGATAGCAAAGATGCGGTAGTGTCTTTACGCGCCGTTCGGCAAAGCCGCCCTCCAGCCCCGTCTTAGCAGGTCGCGCAGCCCGGCGCGGGTCGAAGCGTGCTGTGGATCTTCTGCGACGTTTTGAAGTTCGCCCGGGTCGCTGCGGTGGTCGTACAGTTCCACTCCCTGCCGCCCTTCATCCCATTCGGTGTAGCGCCAATTCTCTGTTCGAACTGATTTCCCGATAAAATCGATATCTTTCGCTGCCTCAGTCCGCTCCTTGCCGCGTCCCTGCATCGTGAATGCGCCTGTTTTCCAGCGCCGATCCGGCTTCTCGAGCAGCGGCAGGAGGCTCGTCCCTTCGAGATTGGACGGGGGTTTTAGCCCGCACAGGTCCGCCAGGGTGGGGTACAGGTCTACCAGCTCGACCAACCGGGGCGAGCGTCGCCCGGCGCTGCGGATCCCTGGGGCCGCAACAATCAACGGAATGCGGGCCGATTCCTCGAAGAGCGAGTTCTTGTGCCACATCCCGCCATGTTCACCAAGGTGATACCCGTTGTCACCGAAAAAAACGACTGCGGTCGTATCCCACAACTTCAGCCGGTCCATCGCGTCGAGCAACACGCCGAGCTGGGCATCCATGAATGTGACCGAGGCATAGTAGGCGGCTAGAAAACGGCGGATGTCCGCGTCCGGCAGCGGTTTGTCGGGCGGATCGTGGTTTACGGCGGCGGGCAGGATCCGTTTGAACTCGTCGGCCGAGGTTTGCGGCAAAGGAATCGACTCCGGCGGATAGAGGTCGAAGTATTTCTTCGGTGCGGCATAGGGGGCGTGAGGGCGCCGAAATCCGGCCCCCAAGAAGAAGGGCTTGCCGCCTCCGACGGCCCTTTCCATCCACTCCACCGTCTTGCGGGCGACCATCCCGTCGGGTGTCTGAGCGTCTTCGGTCCTGACCTTGGCCCATTCGAACGAATGTCCCTTCGGTCCCGCCGCCTTGCCCGACTCAAGGACCTCCGCTGCCGGCGGGGTCTTGCCGCTTTCGCGCACTTCTTCGTCCCAGGACCGCGGATCTTCGCACTGCTCGCCGGTATGAAAAATCTTGCCCGCATGCGCTGTGTGGTAGCCGGATTTGCGAAACAACTCTGGCAGAAAAATCGCATCGCCGACGTACTGACGCGTCGGGGTCTCCAGCGTCCAGACCCGCGTCGTCTCCGGCCGTAAGCCGCTCAGGAGCGAGGTGCGCGAAGGCTGGCACAGCGAATACTGGCAGTAAGCCCGGTCGAACAGCACGCCGCGGCGGGCGAGGCGGTCCATGTTGGGCGTTTTTACGATCGGGTGTCCATAGCAGCCCGCAACGTTGTTCAGGTCGTCCGCAATCACGAAGAGAACGTTTCGTCGCGACCCGCCTGCGCGGAGGAGGGCGGGTGCGCCTGCAGCCATCGCAAGGATTGCGCGCCGCGAGAATGCGTTCGTACGACATTCTGTGCCAGTGGGCGGCATATTCGCTCCTGATTTTCAAATTTGATGAGCAGGTTTCATTTTACATCATAAACTTCCCGGGATTTACGCAGATTCTAGGTGATTCCATGGCACCATGAATAGTTTGACAGTTATCACCCGGCGCAAGTAATGTGGGATTGCTCTGCAGCGTTTTCATCAACATTCCTACGGTCCTGGGTATATTGCTGGAGGAGTGATCGAACAGATAAGCCGCAATGCGCGCTTCCGCAGCTGCCCGGCCTGGAGGATTGCCATGGTCAGGATTTTTCCTGTAATACGTGCCGCTCTCCTTGCCCTCGCCGTTCCAGTGTTGATATCCGTTCCGGCCTCGGGTCGCAGAGACGGCAGCTTTGCCTCGTCGATCTTGCAGGCCCATTCCTTTCCTCACCTGGAATGGCCGGTGGCCACAAGCACGGTCAAACCGTGGGCCTACTGGCACTGGATGGGGAGTGCGGTTGACCCGGATAATCTCGGCAGGGAACTGCGGCGCTATGCCGCAGCCGGCCTTGGGGGTGTCCACGTGATCCCCATCTACGGCGCTCGCGGCTACGAGAGCCGGTATATCAAGTATTTGAGCCCCCGCTGGACCGAGATGTTCGGAGTGACCCTCGCCGAGGCCCGGCGGCTCGGCATGGATGTGGACATAACTCTGGGCACGGGTTGGAATTTCGGCGGTCCGGATATTGGAGACCGTTTCGCGAATGCAAATGTGGTCGTCAAGACGCTTCGCCTGGTGAAAGGCGAACGGATCAGCACTCCCCTCGACCATTCCCAGCTACAGGCCCTCACAGTCTACTCCGACCGGGGAAACGTCGAGGACCTCCTCGGGCGCATCCGTGCTGACGGATCGGTGGACTGGGTGGCGGCCGGCCCCAGCGTAGTCTATGCCGTATCGCAGCGCCCGTCGGGCAACCCGGTCGACCGTGCTGCGCCCGGCGACGAAGGCCCGATGCTCAATCCTTTTTTCGGGGACGCCATCACGCACTATCTGCGCCGGTTCGATCCTGCATTTCCACGGCAGAGAGCAGCAGTGCCGAGAGCTTTTTACCACGACTCTTACGAATACGTGGGCGATTGGAGCCCGGACTTGTTCGCCGAGTTCGAGAAGCGGCGCGGCTACCGGCTGCAGGAGCATCTCGACGCCATGTTCGGTGAGGGAAAAGACGACCGCAGCCGTCGCGTTCGGGCCGACTACCGTGAAACCATCTCGGACCTGTTAGTCGACAGATTCATGCCTCCATGGGTGAATTGGGTGCACGCACACGGTGCGCTGGTGCGCAATCAGGCGCACGGATCACCCGGGAACCTGCTCGACCTCTATGCGGCAGCCGACATCCCTGAAACCGAGATGTTCAACCGCGACCGCGAAATCCTGGTATCGAAGTTTGCCTCGTCCGCAGCCCACGTTGCCGGCCGAAACCTGGTCGCCGCCGAAGCCGGCACCTGGATCGCCGAGCACTTCACCGAAACATTGGGCGAACTGAAGCGTCTGATCGACGAGATGTTTGTTTCGGGCGTGAACCACATTTTCTATCACGGGACCTGCTACTCGCCGGACGACGCCCCGTGGCCGGGGTGGTTGTTCTATGCCTCCACCCAAATGAATCCCCGCAATCCGATCTGGCATGATGTGCCGGTGCTCAACAACTATGCCGCCCGCTGCCAGTCAGTGCTGCAGAGCGGCAGCCCCGACAACGAGATTCTGTTGTACTGGCCGATCCATGCGATCTGGGACGGAAGCGCCGCGAGGCTGCCGCATTTCAGTGTCCATCAACGCGAATGGCTGATTGAGCAACCCGCGGGGACCGCGGCCCACCGCCTCTGGAACCGCGGATACGGCTTCGACTTCGTCTCGGACCGCCAATTGGAAAGTGCCGCGGCTGGAGCGGGTGCGGTGCAAGTGTCCGGTGGAGCCTACCGGCTGGTAATCGTTCCGGCCGGCCGGATCCTGCCGGAAAACACCTTTTCCAAGCTGATCTCCCTCGCGGAAAGCGGCGCCATAGTAGCGTTTGAGCAGGCACTCCCGCAGGACGTGCCCGGCTGGGGGAAACTGGAGGAACGCCGCGCCAAACTCCGCGTGCTTCTTTCAAAATTGAATCTGCAGCCCGGGACCGCCCCCGGCTTTCAAATAGCGAGGGTCGGATCCGGGACGGTGCTTGTCGGGGAGCTGGAGGCGATGCTGGTCCAGGCAGGCGTGCGCCGCGAATCGCTGGTCGACACAGCGGGGATGTCATTCGTGCGGCGCAGAGCGGGCCCCGTGACTCACTACCTGCTGATCAACACCAGCGGCAGCACGTTGACCCGATGGGTTCCACTGGCTGCGGGCGGCTTCTCCGCGGTCCTCATGGACCCGATGACGGGTGTGGCCGGCGTGGCCGACGTCCGGAGCGCCGCGGCAAACGGCATCGAGGTGCGGGTTGCATTGCTGCCGGGCGAATCGGTGATCGTTCGCGTTCTTCCTGAGAGAGACGCGGCAGGCATCCGCTGGCAATACTGGATGGATGATGGTGAACCGGTGGAACTGCGCAGTTCATGGCGGCTTCGGTTCTTGGAGGGAGGTCCCGAGATTCCCCGCCCAGTCACAATTTCGGGCCTCGTTTCCTGGTCGGTGCTGGATGATCCCGATGCGCAGCGTTTTGGTGGCACGGCGGTGTACACGACAAAACTGAGAGCGCCGGCGCCGGGCGCGGCCTATGCCCTCGATCTGGGCCGTGTCTGCCAGAGTGCGCGGGTCCGGCTGAACGGCCGCTCCGTGGGCACTGCGCTGATGCCGCCGTTCCGGGTTACCCTGGGTGTCTTGCCGGAGGGCGAAAGCGATCTGGAGATCGAGGTCACCAGCACCGCGGCAAACCGCATCCGCGATCTCGACCGCCGTAAGGTGCAGTGGAAGATCTTCCACAATATCAATTTCGTCAACGTCGACTACAAACCGTTCGACGCATCAGGCTGGCCGCTGCACGACACGGGTCTCCTCGGTCCGGTAAAGCTCCAACGGCTGGCCGCCATAAGCGCCGGCAACCGCTGACAACAGCGCGGATAAGGGTGCGGGTCAAAGCGCATGGCGTGCCGGCATCGATCTCAGGGCCGGCAATCCGAACCATACGATCGGTTGCTCCATTGACCGCCAGATTCGCAAAGGGATTCCTCATGGCGGGATAATTCATCGGCAAGAGCCATGGCAGGGTGCCGGGGGAAGCGCCAGGGCGCAGTATCACACGCTCCGGTGCTGTTACCCGTTGCGCCGGAGCGATTCCGCTGAGAACGCCGCTTCATGAACTACATCGCCGTCGGGCTTGTGAATTCGGATGACCAATAACGGCTCCTGCTCGCTGCCGTTCAGTGAAACCGAGACGAAACCGCTGCCCTGGCGCACGAAATGGTAGAACTTCGGGTCGGGGATGGATCCGCCTGTGTGCCTTTCGGCTACCGCTCCGCAGGAGAACTCGTTGAGACCCGTTTCCGGATCGATCGAGTGATATTGCCAGTGCCGATCTCCGTTAAGGATGATGAGGTTCTTGATCTTTTTGTCCCTCACCCAGTGGCGGAACTCGCGGCCTTCGTAGCCATAGCCACCGTCGCCGTGGCTGTCGGCGCCTCCTTCCGGCAACTGAAATCTCGCGCGATCAGGATCCCCACCGGGTCCGACAATACAATCGGGACTGATGAGCACCCGGAAGTCAGCGTCGCTGGCGAGCAGTGTTTTTTTCAGCCACTCTTTCTGTTCGGCGCCCCAGATCGTTTTGTTGGGACCGTCCGGGTCAGGGTTCGGCGAGCGAAAATCCCGCGTCTCGACCAGCCAGATCTCCAGCCCTTTCCCCCAGCGGAATTTGCGATATAACTTGTCGCCCACTGGAACCTGCTCGCTGAACACCGGCACGAGATCGGCATAGGTCATCGGGCTGACACGTTGCGTCGGGCGTGTGGGCCACGAGTCATCCTCGAAGCTGTCGTGATCATCCTTCTCCCAGTAGACAGGGATGCTGCGCATGAGATCCACGACACCCGGCTGCGAGTAGACGCGGTGCCAATGGAAACGGGCGAGCTCAACCGTAGTAGCGAAAGGGATATCAATATCGTAGTACACGCAGTCGCCGGTGTGCACCATGAATGCCGGGGAGATCTTCTTGATCGAGCGGAAGGATTCGTAGCCGTCCAGGTGATCGCGACACGCGTAGTCCGAGCAGGTAACCACCGTAAATCTGGCAGGGGTCCATCGATCCGATGAGGGTGCGGTGCGGAAGGTGCCTACTGCGCCACGGCGCATTTCGCTCCCTCCAGCTGCGGTGATCTCCACAGCATAATAATAGGTTGTGTCGGGGCTCAAGCGCTGAAGTGAGAACTTGTGAGTGTAATCCTGCTTCGGTCCGACTTCCGCCCAGTCGGTACGCGTGGGGGTCCCCAGGCTTTCGTTCTCACTGTAAAGAAGCCGGACCTTTCCGGCCTTTCCCGGACAAGCGCCCTCCAAATCTGCGATCGCCATTCCCCCAGGCATGCGGATACTGCGGAGCTCCTCGCGGGAGAGGTTGTGCGCGTTGATAGGAAATGTGTAGCCAGCGTTGTTGCGCTCGGGCTTCTCAGTCAGACGCGTGTGCACGATCGCTGAGCGATCGGTGACTTCTCCGACTTTTTCTCCCATTGCATTGTATGGGGGCTGTACCGCCTGGCGCGGGATTGTTCGCGAGCACGCGACCGTGCCGAGCATCGTCGCGGTGCCGATAAGAGCCTGCCGGCGGGTTAGAAGCCAAGCAGAGCCAGGTTTCGTTACTCCGGATTGCATAAGGCCTCCCCTTGCGAGAGCTGTGCGAGTTTTTCACAGGGGTGTGCAGAGGTCAATGTCTATTGCTCAGGACCCGAATATACCTGGTGCGCGCTGTCGGATCCTGGAATAGAATGCCGCCGGCATTCCGGTGATTATGTCCCCGATCTGGAATATCTCCGCAAGAACCGGTTTCCACGGCCACAGGCAATCTAAAGCGCGAGGAAATATTACTAGGAGCGGGTCCGAGAGCGGAATCACAGCACTCCCCGCCAGAAAATGGAGGTGACCTTCCGATGACCCAGGGAATCTTGAACCGAAGGGATTTCATCAAAACATCGATGACCGGATCCGTTGCGGCCTCTTCCTTGACGGGATCGATCGCGGCCACGGAAGTCGAGACGGGGGAAACCTCCGTCAGTAACGCTGCTGCGGTTCCCCCTGGTGCGATATACCGGGCGGATATGTCCCGATGCCATCCCGCCTCGGCACTCACCAGGAAATTCGAGAGGGACCGCTGGCAGCTGCTTGACTACGAAACCGAGGAAGGGATCAAGGGAGTAATGGCTACGGCCAGACCGGAACACCGGTGCGTCCAACTCACGCTCCCGCTGGATGTTTCCGGGCTTCATCATATCTACCTGGGAATCAACTACACCAAGGCGTCCTATACCGAGTTCTCTCCCTACGGACAATTGGAGGTGAAGCTTACAGGGGACATTGGTTTCCGCAATGTGGCGGCAGAAACCGGCACGAAACTGCCGAACGGCGATCCCAAGATCGGCGATGGTCAGAACCTTTATAAAGCTATCCAGGAGACCTATTGGAAAACCGCCGACCTGTCAGGCCAATCCCTGGTATTCCGGCAGCCACGGGAAATCTATCGCCGGCCGGAACTGGCCCATTTCGCGAACCTGACCTATGTCAGGCTGGTGCCCCTCGACGAGGATGGAAAGCGGCGCTGGGACGAGATCCAACCCGCGGATGATACCAGGCGCGGGGCGATCATTTACTGCACCGGGAATTTCACCGGCCACACCAGCGGCACCTATACATTTCATCCGACCGACGAACAGTGGATCCGGGATGACTTTGCACCTTATGTCGGGTCCGATATCAAGCTTTTCATTTTCGAGGCGTTGCGAGGGAATTTCGCCGTTTACAGGACTAAGATCGCCGATATCGGGACGGAGGACAACCGCTGGCAGGAGAATTGGGTCGATCCTTTGGCTGTATACACGAGGCTCGCGCATGAAAATGGTCTGAAAATCCTGGCGAGCATGCGGATGATCGGGGCGCAATACCCAATGAACCGTGAACCGATTTCCTGGGCCCGTCATTATTGGAGAATGCGACAGTGGGCCAAGCGGGACCGCCAGGGGATTCCTCTCACCGGACTAAGTATCGCATTCCCCGAGGTCCGTCAGTACTGGTTGAGCCTGCTGCGCGAGACCCTAGCTTATGGCACCGATGGGGTTGCGATTTATCTCAACCGCGGGGCCCCGTTCGTATATTACGAAGAGCCGGTAGTGCGTAGCTTCCAGGAGAAGTACGGCCTTGATCCAAGGACCGTTCCGACCTCGGATTCGCGCTGGCAGACGCACTGTGCCCGCTTCATGTCGCAGTTCCTCCGCGAAATCCGCAAGCTGGTGGATGAAAAACCCGGGCGAGAGTTAGGGGTGACCATATCAGGGCAAACGGGCGAGTACGATAAGGACAGCAGCAGGTACGATCCCATTCGTTACGGCTGCGACATTGAAACATGGTTGCACGAACGAATCGTCGATTACCTCATGCCGTCTCCGTATGTGGACCCGGAGCTTTTGCGCAAATGGCGCCGGATCGGAGGGCCCGGCGTTCATCTCTGGCCCGACCTGATGCCGCGCACCCAGATGCCGCACGATTATGCCGCTCTCGCGAAAAAATATTACGAGGCCGGCGCCGACGGATATTGTGTTTGGGATGGTGAGCGACGGCAGCAGCGGATCAGCGAATGGGCCAGCGTGCAGAGGCTGGGGCATCGGAACCTGCTCGATCGGATCATTGCGGAAGGACCGTCGTATCACAGGAAAGTCTACCTGAAATATTTTGCAGGATTTTCGGTGGAGATGTCCTTCCTGGACGGCTAGCCGGAAAAGTGTACTGGCATCGAGTCCTAGACCCTCATGGTCAACGGAATGCTTGTCTGAGTGAAACCACTGAATCGCTCTCGATAGGAACAGGGGTGAGTAGAGGTTTATCCACGAGGCTCTTACATGACCCTGACTGCCGATGCTGCGAGCAAAAAAACAAGCAGATAGCGGTTCCGCAAATCTGTCTGAATCGCTCCTTCCATAAATGATCTGTTGAATTTGGAACAAGGCCCGTCCACTGGGCAAAAATCACGAGGAGCGTCCAATCGCGACATCATCCGCGACCTCTCCGTTTTCCTTCAAGAAGAATCAAGCTGAAATTCATGGAGATCAGGGATCGAGACACCTGATATCCCTCAGTAAGGGAGGACCTGCCGGGCACCCGTGAAAATGAGCCCCTCTCATTTTCACGGACGATTTTAGATAATAATTGTTTGGGATTTTCTTACATGCCATATTGGAAGAAGCGGGTTATTTTGCGAAATGCGCCGCAAAAGGCAGGGTGGAATCGAATGCGATCGAATGTGGGCGGTTCCTGTTTGCTCTTTTTTGCGCTATCCCTCGCAGTGCTGTGCCTGGGCCAGTCTGGTGAAAAAAGCGAAATCAGGACTTTCACTTACAAGAAGGTTGCGAACCTGGAGATCAAAGCGGACGTCCTCCGGGCTTCGGATGAGAGGGTACGTCCCATAATCATTTTCATCCACGGCGGCGCCCTCATCAATGGATCACGAGCCGGATCCGAGCTGAATCCACTGATGAAAGAGATATTTCTCGGTGCGGGGTACGTGATCGTATCTCTCGACTATCGCCTTGCGCCTGAAACCAAGCTGCCGGAGATCCTCCAGGATATTGAAGACGGCATCGCCTGGGTCAGGCGTGATGGATCGCAGCTATTCCGGGCTGACACTCGCCGCATTGCCGTCGTAGGTAGTTCCGCGGGCGGATACCTGACCCTGACTGCAGGTTTTCGTGTCAAACCGCGACCGGATGTCCTGGTATCGTTTTGGGGATACGGGGACCTTATCGGCGAATGGCTGACCAAACCCAGCCGATACCCGCGCCACTGGAAGGTCACGATGTCGGAGGAAGATGCGAAGAAATTGGCGGCAGGCCCGCCGGTTTCGAACGCCGGCGACCGCAAGGGGGATGGATCCGCGTTCGCTCGCTTCTGCCGGCAGAAGGGAGAGTGGCCCAAGTCAATATCCGGCTGGGATCCTCAAGCGGAGGCTGAGAATTTCAAACCCTACATGGCCTTTCACAACGTTTCTCAGGACTATCCGCCCACTCTGCTTATTCATGGATCGAACGACACCGATGTCCCCTACGAACAATCGTTGCTGATGTCGGTCCAGTTCACAAAACTCCGAATAGAGCATCAACTCATCCCGCTATGTGGCCAGGAACACGGGTTCGGGGGAAAAGACGATCAAATGTTGCGCTCGATGTTCCAGTCGGCCATCGCATTCATCGATCGCCACGTGAAGAATTCAAAGTAGCGGATTCGGAATAAATCTGCCGGGCGTGTTTCGGCCCGACAATGAATTTCACCCACGGGGAACCGATATTTGCGCCCCGAAGGCCGTCACATACTGATGGGCGCCCGAAGCCTCGATTGGAGATACCATGGTGATGCCGAATAAACAGGAATGCGATCCGAAAGGTAATATGCCCAGCCGAAGGGGTTTTTTGCGTGTTGCCGGAATGTCCACTCTTGCCTTTTCATCGAGCCCCGCTCCCGGCAAGGATGGGCCGGTAAAGACGGAAACGGTGCCAAAGTCCAGGATAAAGGTGGCGCAGGTGAAAGTGGTTCCCAAAAAGGGGGAGATGGATGCCAATCATCAGCTCTTGAACGGCATCCTGCAGCAGCTGGAACAGGAGCATCCGGATGTCGATGTTGTGGTCACTTCAGAGGGTTTCCTCGATGGGTACGTCTCCACGGAACCCAAAGTGCAGAAATCGGACATGATCCGGTACGCGATAGATCCGGCGACCTCGCCGTATGCGCGCTCGGTGTCGGACTGGGCGCGAAGTCACCGATCCTGGTTCATATTCGGCTGCACACGCGCGCAGGAGGGACGCCCGTACAATACCGCCCTGATTTATAACCGCACCGGCAATTTGATCGGTTGGTACGACAAACTGCACCTGTTACAGCACGATCACAAGTATGAACCGGGAAAAACGCTCGACGTTTACCAATCTGATTTCGGGCTGTTCGGCATTTTGATTTGCGCCGACCGGCGCTGGCCGGAGACCGTGAGGACTCTGGCCCTGAAGGGCGCGAGGGTGGTCTTCAACCCGACTTACGGAATGCACAATGACCTGAACCTGTGCATGATGCGGACACGCGCATACGAGAGCGAAATCCTGATTGTGTTTACCCATCCGCAGCAGGCTCTGATTACGGACCCCGAAGGACAGGTACTGCGCAACGACGACGACGACAGCCACCGCGTGATTGTGACCGAGATAGACCTCGCCGCGTCGGATGTCAGGCGGGCCGGAGAGTCGGGACACCTGCGTCACCGCAGGCCTGACGTCTATAAGCTCTAACCGTTTGCCGCTTGCCTGGTGCACTGCATGCCGGAGCTGCAAAAGCATGCGGTGGAACAGGCATCCTCGGGGAAGAGAGCGAATTCCGAAATGCTGCGATGCTGCGCTGGCCCGTCGATGCGGCCGGCATCCACGGCGATCTCCTGCTTCCGGCAAAAATGTGATTTAATCCGCTCTGCCGAAAGAAAAAAGCGTGTAGGCATAACGAAAATTCCATGTGATAATTCCCAATAATATTGTAAAAATGGGCCACGCCGACAATTACGGAGGGAACATTGCATATAAGCAGAAGGGATTTCATCGCCACGGGAGCAGCCGTGACGGCGCTGGGGCGGGGAGCCGGGGCCGCGCATTCTCCGACCGAGCCGGCCGCACAGTTTGTTGTCGATTGCCAGAGCCACCTCTATTTTCCGGAAATCCTTGCCCGCATGGAGAAGCGGACGGAGGACCCGGTGGTGTTCACAAAGGATGGCGAGCGCTGGGTACGCATGGGGCCGTGGCTTCGCCGGGTTCTGCCCAAGCACATGGACGTCCAGGCCAAGCTCGCCGACATGGATGCCAACGGGATTTCGATCACAACCCTCAGCATCAATGATCCCGGGCCGGAGTGGTTTGGAGCGGATGGGCCGGCGGTGGCCCGGGAGTGCAATGACTTCATCGCCGGCGTCGTGCGTTCGCACCCGCAGCGTTTCGTCGGGCTATGCGTGCTGCCACTGCAGGATATGAAAGCCACGCAAGTAGAGCTCGAGAGATGCGTTCGGCAGCTCGGGATGAAGGGGATCCTCCTGTACACGAATCTGGCCGGCCGCTTTGCCGACGAGCCTGAATTCCGTCCGCTGTTCGCCCAGGCCGTAGACTATGACATACCCATTCTTCTCCATCCGGCAAAGCCGATCACGTCGGACATCGTGAAAGACTACGAGATGATCAGTTCCCTCGGCAATATGTTCGACGATACGATCGCGCTGAACCGCATCCTGCTGTCGGGCATACTCGACCAGTACCCCAAACTGAAGCTGGTCTGTCCTCACCTGGGTGGGACCCTGCCCTTTATCATCGGAAGGATCGACCATCAGGTGAGTGTGCTGAAGCGAGGCCCGAAGTACCTGACGAAGGCGCCGAGCGAATACCTGAAACAGGTGTACCTCGACATTGTGTCTCCGTTGCCCCTGGCGATGCGTTTCGCCTGGGAACTGATGGGACCCGATCATCTCCTCTATGCCACCGATCATCCGTGGGTTGATCCGAAGCTCATTCTGGACGGCCTGCGCAGCCTCTCGCTGCCGAAGGCAGACGAAGAGAAGATCCTCGGCGGCAACGCCAAAAGACTGTTCCGGCTCTGATCCGGATCTCAGTAGGGGGACCCATGATGACAACGCTCGCATTCTTCTTATTATTGCTTCAGCCCCAGGCCGCGCGGAAACCGGGCAGCCAGCTGGACCAACTCCCACCAAACATCGAGGTGCTGACCTACTTCGGCGAGAGAGCCGATATATCTCCCGACAACCAGAGCGTTGCTTTCATGGCCAAGAGCTTCGGTGACGCGATGGTGATCGATCTGAAGACGCGTGCAATCCGATGTCTGACCTGCAATGTCCCGGGGGTGGCCTTCTTGAGGGTCATGCACTTCTCCACTGGTGACTACCTTCTGATCGGGCCAGATCACTTCGAGGACATCCGGACCAGCCGGGCCCGCGACAACGAGCTTTGGTTCCTGAGCAAGGAACGTGGATCGAAGCCTGTGCGACTGGGGCAGAAGATGAGCGAGGGGGCAGCGGTCTCCAAAAAGAGCCTTAAAATCGCATTTTCTCAGGTGTCGGCTCAGGCCACGGACCTGGCGCCGGAAGCATCCAGGATCATCGTGGCGGATCTGGACGTGTCCGGACCTACTCCCCGCCTGCGGAACCAGAAAACAGTGCACGAAAGCCGGGACCGGAGCTGTGTCCTGGAGGCGCAGGATTTTTACGACAACGACACAAAGTTGACCTTCACCTGTTACGAACCCAAGGGACTGGCGTCAACCATGGGGATCGATCTCGCCTCCGGCAAGATTACCAATTTTTCTCAGGCACCGGGCACCTACAACGAGGTGGAAGGCATTTTCTCTGACGGGAAATACACCTGTGTCGAGTCCGATCGCCAGTGCGACACACTCGGCGGGCAACGCGGCGGCTCCAACATCGATATCTGGAAGCTGAGACTCGACGGAACCGGGAAGGATTTTGTCCGTCTGACCCATTTCAACGATTTCGAACACGGGAAAGCCTCCAACCCGGTGGTGTCGACCGACGGCCGCTTCATGGCCTTTCAGTCCGCACGCACGACGGACCCTGCCGGGGTCGGATATGGAATCCTGATTTACTGGTTCAAAAAGTAAGCCTTTTTTTCAAGCCAACGTTTTGGGAGGATCGCATGAACCGGAAGGCCATTTTTGCATTCCTGATGATGCTCTGCATCGGTTGCGCCATCGCTCTGGAGTCCGCTCCCGCCGGCAAGGGAACTATGAAACACGTGATCGTTTCCGGAGCGCCGGGGCGTTTCAGCGGCTGGCCGGCGAATAACGGCGTATGGATCTGGGGCAACGAAATCCTCGTGGGATTCACCTACGGATACTACGAATTCAAAGGGGATTCACATTCCATCGCCGGCGATAAACCGCAGATAGTTGCGCTGGCGCGGAGCAAAGACGGCGGCGAAACCTGGGCAGTTGAGGCGCACCCGGAACTGGGGGACAAAAAGGCAACCCCGAGCCCCGGCGGCATCGACTTCACTCATCCCGATTTTGCCCTCCGCTGCGGAGACCGGGAACCTTTCTTCCACTATTCTTACGACCGCGGGAAAACATGGAAGGGACCCTACGCCCTGGGGGATTTTGGAAAGGGACTGAAACTGACCAACCGTACCGATTACGTCGTCAACGGGAAAGACGACGCCATGCTGTTCCTTTCCGCGAACTCGGAAGGAATCCAGGCCGGCAACTACAAGGATCGGGTGTTCATGGCCAGGACCAAAGACGGCGGGAAGACGTTCGAGTTCGTTTCCTGGGTCAACGGAGAACCCCTGTCTGTCAGGGGGGTGATGCCCTCTACTGTTCGCATTTCGCCGACTGAACTCGTATCTGTGCTTCGTCGCCGCCTCGATCCCCAGAACGGCAGGGGTTCCGAAGTCTGCTGGGTGGATGCCTGGGGTTCGAAAGATAACGGCTCATCATGGTCGTTTTTGTCCCGCATCGCCTATACCGACCTGGGGCGGCGTAACGGCAATCCGCCGGCCCAGGTCCGCCTGAAGGATGGCCGGTTGTGCGCTGCTTATGGTTTTCGCGCGGTTCCTTACGGGATGAGGGCCAAGGTCAGCAGCGACAACGGTGCAAGCTGGGGGCCAGAGATCGTGCTGCGGGATGACGCCGGAACCTGGGACTTCGGATATCCCAGATCGGTCGTGAGGCCGGACGGCAAGGTCGTGACGATGTACTATTACACAACAGCCCAGCGCCCGGCGCAGCACATTGCCGCTACGATCTGGGAACCCTAGGACGCAGAAGGAATTTTGCCGCTTCACCACAGAAGAACGGAGAGCACAGAGATTCCAGTGTGCTCTCCGTTGCCTCTATTATTGCGGTTATCGACAATCTCCGTGTCTCAGTGTTCGTTTATCTGGATTGGACACGGGCAAACCACCTGCAATCGCAAGATTCTCTCTCAGGTCAAGTGCAACATCCTTCTTGAGATCGCCGGTCCTTTCTTTCTGCTTTATTTCACGACGTAAGGGCTGCGATACGGGTGACGCGTCAGTAATTTGTTGGCCTCTTCATCCCCGGCAAATCGCGTCCCTGCCGGTTCCAGGGCGAGCTTGCGGCCGGTGCGATAACTGGCGTTTGCGATGTGCACGAGATCCGTCGAGGTGACCCCCTCCTGGATGTCGGCCACGAGATCCTGCGAGCGGCGGGAACGGATCGCTTCGAGAAAATTCGTGACGTGGGCGGTGTTTTCGTCGTCCTTTCCTTCGACGATCTTCATGGCTTCTCCGGGCTGACGCTTGTCGCCGAGGAAGATCTTGAATCCGGCGTCTTCTAGCACCATGTAGCCTTCGCTGCCGTAGAAAAGGTTTCCGACAAAATTTTCACCGCGCAGTTCCATCTCGCTTTCGCCGCCCGTGTTCAAGCCCCGGACCTCGAACACCATCTCGCAATCCCCATAGTCGTAAATGGAAATCTGCGTATTTGGGGTTTCCTGGTCGTCGTCGTAGACGTACTTGCCGCCCGAGCTGAAAACTGTTTTAGGGTTGACAGTCTTCTTCAGACCCCAGCGTGCGATGTCGAGTTCGTGGATCCCCTGGTTGCCGATCTCTCCGTTGCCGGTATCCCAGAACCAGTGCCAGGTATAGAGGAACCGGTTTTCGTTGAACGGCCGGGCCGCGGCTGGACCCAGGAAAAGGTCCCAGTTGACCGTTGCGGGGACCGTCGAGTCGGTTTTTTTGCCGATGGATTTCCGCCTTTTGTAGCACAGACCGCGTGCCATGTAGACTTTCCCGATGACACCCTGGTGCAGCAGTTCGATGGCGCGCTTCTTGTGAACCAGGCTGCGCCGCTGCATGCCGCACTGGACGATGCGATTGTGCTTCCGTGCAGCCGCCACGACCAGCGGGCCCTCGAAGGGATTATAGGTTACGGGCTTTTCCACGTAAACGTCTTTGCCTGCCTGACACGCCCATAGGGTGGCCAGGGCATGCCAGTGGTTGGGAGCGCAAATGATCACTGCGTCCACGCCCTTGTCCTCGTAGAGTTTCCTCAGGTCCTGATAAGCCTTGGGTTTGACATTGCGGGCTTTGCTGAATAATTCGATGGCGCGATCTGTCTGTCGGGTGTCGATGTCGCATACGGCGACCAGATTTACATCCTGCCGGCGTATGAAATCGCCGACATGGCCTCTGCCGCGACCTCCGACGCCTACGATAGCCACGTTGACCTTATCGTTGGCGGACCAGGATCGTGCCTCAAATGTCAGGCCGGCCGCCACCGAACCCAGGAATTCACGACGGTTCATTTGTTTTCTCCTTGTGTGGAATCAATGCTTATCCGGTAATTCCCCGTAAATCCCGGGGCGTCGATAAAGGATCGGACCCTTGCCTATCCATCTGTCTCCGTTTATTCCAGTTTCTTGTTGCGGTTCTGCAGCATGGTCTCGAGGCCCTTCTTCCACCACTCTCCTGTCAGACCCTTGAGGTGCTCTTCGGGCCATTCGCTTTTGGAAGGATGGATAGCCAGCGTCTCGACGAGGATGTCATCTCCATAGAACGATGCCTCCTGCAGGATATTGCCGTCATCCTTGATGATGCGGCTTTGACCGTGGGACCCGCTGTTGTCCTTTACATTGCCGGGTGCATTAGCCGCCACCGCAAAGATCTGGTTCTCGACCGCACGCGCCATCATCTGGGCGCGGTAGCCGGCGAGCTTCGACTCCTTCTGCATGCTGGCTTCATGGCTTATATAGTAAACGATGCGCGCGCCGGCCATTGCCGGCAGGCGCACAAACTCAGGAAAGCGCTCGTCATGGCAGACAATGACGGTCGAGGCGACCCCTTCGAGATCGAAAAGCGCAATGTGGTTCCCCGGGGTCGCCCATTTCTCCCCGGCCAGCATCAGTTTGCCGAAGCGTTCGACCAGTTCGCCTTTCGAGTTGATGACGACGGCCGTGTTGTAGGTACGGCTGCCCTGCCTGTAGATGCTCCCGAATACCACCGCAATCCCGCGAGTGCGGCAAGTGCGTGCGATGGCTTCCTCAGCTTTCAGGACTTCCTCCGACGAGGCTTCCATCACTTCCCGGGTGTGGTAGCCGGTCAGGGCACACTCCGGGAATGCCGCCACCTTCACCTGCCGATCAGCCAGCCGCTCTATCGTGGCGATCATCCGGGTGAGATTATCAGCCACCTGGAAGGATGAACGGAACTGCACAGCGGCTACTTTAAATTCGATTTTTTCGGCGGCAGATGCCGCCTGGAGCGAAAGTGCGAGCAGCAGGATCCATCGATGCATTGTCTGTACCTCCCTAGACGTTTCGAAGCAGGCGACTCGACCAGTGATCGCGGTACTCTCGAGTCAGGTACCTGGCGGCCTCAGGGTCCCCGAGGATGGTTTCATTGGCGGGATCGAAACGGATATTCCGGCCGGTCCGCACAACGATGTTGCCGAGGTGGCACAGGACCGCAGAGATATGACCGATTTCCACGTCAGCGCTCGGCTTCTGCCGGGTGCGGATGCAGTCGATGAAGTTCCGGATGTGGGGAATAATCCCCTCCTCAAAGGTCGATTCTTGCTCGTAGTGGATGAGCTCCCCTTTGGCATCGAAGGCGCGGAACGCGTACCGGCCACCGACCCACCGCCCCATTTCGACCATGCCTTCGGTCCCGTAGAAGATTATGGAATTTTCCGACTTCTGGAATCCGTAGGGTGTCCAGAGGCGCTCGTCCCACAGGATCACCTTTTTATCATAGTTGTAGGTGATATGGTCCGTATCGGGAGTCTCCTTGTCGTCATTGAAACGAAGCTTGCGTCCCGTGCCGCTGATGTGAGTCGGGGCATCGACTCCCAACACCCAGCGGCATATGTCGAGCCAGTGAGAGCCGTTGTCCCCGAGTTCGGCGGCCCCGAAGCTCCATGTCCAGGAGTAGGTGCGGTGGAACCGGTTCCGGTTGAAGGGAACCATCGGAGCCGGGCCGATCCAGAAATCGTAGTTAACCCCTTCAGGTACAGCCTCGTCCGGCTTGCGCCCGAGGTCCGGCCGAAGCTCAGTATTCTCGACCTTGGCCATGAGCACTTCGCCGATCTTGCCCGACCGTATCAACTCGACCATGCGGTGTGTGTTCGGGCGGCTGCGGCTCTGGCTCCCCACCTGGACCACCCGGTTGTAGCGCCTGGCGGCCTGCACCGCGAGACGTCCCTCGCGTACGTTGTGGGACATCGGCTTCTCGACATACACGTCCTTGCCCGCTTCGCAGGCGAGGAGCAGTGCGGGTACATGCCAGTGGATAGGTGTTGCGACCACGATGGCGTGAACTGACTTGTCGTCCAGAACTCGCCGGATATCATCCACAACCGCCGGCGTTTTCCCCTTGGCGGTTTCCACCGACTTCACGGCGGGGCCGACGACGTTCCGGTCGACGTCGCAAATGTACGGGATCTCGACGTCGGGAAGGGAAGCGAACATGCTGGTCAATCCCTTTCCGCGGCCGTTGACCCCCATCATGGCTATGGAAACCTTGTCGGCAGGTGAAACTCTTGCGGATGCCTCCGGAGAGCCGGCAACCATGGACCCCGCCACACCCGCCGAGATGCTCTCCAGGAATGTTCGTCTTTTCATGATCCTTCTCCTAGTTGCTTTCGTTTCGAGTCAATGTTACGGCTAGACAGGATTCAGAAGTCAGAAGTCAGGAGCCAGAAGTCAGAATGGCCTGTGAACAGGCCTCCAACAGTTTGCTGACCTCTTCAAGCAACTGGCTTAATACAGAAACATCGCCGTACTCGAGGTCCTTGGCGAGAATCAAAGAATACCGAGATTCTTCTACCGAACCCTGTGCTATGTTGTAAAAACGGAGTTTGTCCGCTTTTCCTCGTTTCTTGAACCCTTCCGCAATGTTCGCGGCAATAGATACGGCTGCACGCCGAAATTGAGACGTCAGACCATAAGTTTCAGATCGTGGGAATGTCCGAGACAATCGGTAAGCCGCAAGCACGAACTGATGGGCTTTTTGCCAAACCACCAGGTCTTCAAATTTCGTCGCCGGCATTTTCATTCTGACTCCTGGCAATCTGAGTAGTTACAGTCTCCAAAAGTCTGTCTGAATCCAAGTGCTACTCCATACCTGATGCCAGCAGCAGCGTTTCCTGGACCGCAAGGTCGTCCTCGGCAGTGGAACTCAACTGCGCCTTGCCTCGCACGGCGGCCGCCAGTTCGACAAAGTCACCGGCAAAACGCTCCCATTTCGGCCAGTCCAGCTTGTTCATGCCGGCTTTGTAGGGCCCCGCTTCTTTCGCGAGATCCATTTCGAGCGCCGGCGGCTCAATGGGCCGGATGGTCGCCGTCCCGTTCGTTCCCAGGACCTCGAGTGCGCGGTAGGCTGCCGAGTTGGGCTGGAACGTCGCCGAGAATACGGACGCAATGGCGCGGGGGTATTCGAAGACCGCCACCGAATTGTCGATGAACGAGTCGTTGAAGCGCCCATGGGTAAACAGGAACGGCGTCACCTTCGTCGGTTTCCCGAGCAGCCGGACGATCGCTTCGATCATGTGGCTGCCGAGCTCGAACATGACTCCTCCCTTGAATTCACCCCACTCGGCACGGCGCTCCTGGGCAAGCTGGTTGTTCATGGTTGCGCGAACCATGTACACATCACCCAGCCAGCCCTTGCGGGTCGCTTCGACGACCGCATTGAAGGGCGGACTGTAACGATACTGGTAACCCAGTTGCAGCAACAGATGCTTTTCGCGCGCCATCTTCACGATTTCCTGAAAATCCGCCACGTGCAGCGAGGGAGGCTTCTCGAGGTGAACATGCTTTCCGGCAGCAAGGGCCATGCGTGCATACCGTGCGTGATCACGCACCACCGACTCGACCGCGACGACTTGGCTCTGGGCCAGGACCTCATCCTGAGAGAGGAGCTTGACTCCCTGCTTCTCCACCGCAGCGCGCACTGCCGGCGAGTCGTCCCACGCTCCTACGAGCTCAAAATCGGCGTGGTTTTTCAACAGCTTCAGTTTTGGTGCCGCGTGGGAATACGCCGCCCCCAGGAACCCGATCTTGATCCTGGGCTCGCCCCCCTGGGTTATTTCTACCCCGCGAGCGGTCGTCGACCGGCTCACTCCCAGCGCCGTGCCGGCCGCGGCTGTAAGGAACGCTCTCCGATTCATAGCTGGATTCTCCCATTTGATATTGCACAATATAATTTCCTGTGGACAGCGGGCTTCCCGATTCGTGGGCTGCCGCGAGGCGTCCGCCTTGATTGATGGGGCCATTCTAACGCAGTGAATCTGATTCCGGCAACAATCTATTGTTTTCGAAAACTCTGATATGGAATTATCATAATATAATGGTCCTGGCAGGTTGTTAGTGATCTCCAGCAGGCTTGAGTTTGATCCGCACGAATTCCTGATGTTCAGTTTTGGCGGGAGGCGATCACCATGAAGGAACAGATGCGGTCGGGACAAACACGGCGGGACTTTCTGTGCCGCGCCGGAATCGTGCCGCTGGTCCTCACTGCTTCGAAGACCAGTGCGGAGAGCGCCGGCCGGCCCCGGCCTAATATCATCTTCATTCTGGCGGATGACCTGGGATCCGCCGATCTCGGCTGCTACGGACAGAATCTGATTCGAACTCCCCGGATCGACCGGATGGCCCGTGAGGGGATGAGGTTCACGCAGTGTTATGCGGGGGCGGCGGTTTGTGCTCCGTCGCGCAATGTGTTGATGACCGGGATGCACACCGGGCACACTCGCATCCGAGGCAACTCCCCGGCGGTGGGCGGCACGATCGAAACTTTTGGCGAAGGGGCGCGCCGGCTTTCTTTGGAGGCCTCGGATGTGACAGTCGCAGAGCATCTCAAAACGGCCGGGTATGCCACGGGCATCACGGGCAAATGGGGATTGGCAGAACCGGACACCGAGGGAATCCCGAATCGGAAGGGCTTCGACGAGTGGTTCGGATACCTCAACCAGAATCACGCCCCGTACTATTTCACCCCATACCTGTGGAAGGACGAGCGGCAATTCCCGCTCGTCGGAAATCGCGACGGCCAGAGGGGGCAGTACACGCACGATCTTTTCACGGGATTTGCGCTGGACTTCATTCGCAGGCACCGGCAACACCCATTTTTTCTGTATGTCGCATTCACCATTCCCCACGAGAGGCTCGAAGTGCCGGACCTGGGAGAATATTCCGACCGGCCGTGGCCCGAACGGGCAAAAATTTATGCTGCGATGGTCAGCCGTATGGATAAGCACGTGGGGCAGATCCTCGATCTGCTGAAAGAACTGGGTGTCGACGGGCAGACCTTGGTTTTCTTCTGCTCAGACAATGGCGCGCCCCGGAAAGACTTCGGCGACCTTTTCGAAAGCAATGGGCAGCTGCAGGGTTGGAAGGGGGAACTTCGCGAAGGTGGAATACGCGTCCCGATGATCGCGCGCTGGCCGGGGAGAGTACCTGCGGGGAAGGAAAGCAGCGCCCCCTGGTACTTCGCGGATTTCCTGCCGACCGCGGCTGGCCTCGCCGGCTTCAAGCCGCCCTCGAGCGACGGCCGTGATGTGCTGCCGCTTCTGACCGGAAAGCAGGCCGATCTCCCGGCCAGGTTTTTATATTGGGAGAGCCCGGGCAAGCGATTCGAGCAGGCAGTCCGGTTCGGCCGGTGGAAGGGGTATCGCGCCGGACTGGACGGCGTGCTGGAACTCTACGATCTGGCGAACGATCCTTCCGAGAAGCAGAACGTCGCCGAGGCTCATGTGCAAGTTGTGGCACAGATCAGCGAGTACCTGAAGAGTGCCAGAGCAGAGTCTCCCAACTGGCCGACCCGGTGATCGTGGCGGCGGGCGAAGCTCACAGTTCGCAGCCATCCGCGGCTGCAAACGGATGCTGCGAACTGCGAAATTCCTGCTTGCTGCGCGAGCGTCATAGTCCTGCAGTTTCCGCCTCAAGAAGGTCCAGATATTCGATCAGGCTCCGGCCGCAGGCCTCGTGGTAACGGTCGTAGGGGATGGAGCGCTTGCGGGTGTGCCTGGTGCTGAAGAGCCCGCGGTGATGGAAGAGCTGTTTGTAGAAGTGAATGGATATCTCCAAATGCTGCCGCGTAAAAGCCAGCACCGGGAGGATCTTGTGAAACCAGGCCTGCGCTTCTTCAATGTTTCCCTGGCCATGAGCTTCAAAGATGCGCCGATAGAACCGGGTCATCGCGGTCGGGATGAAGACGTCGACTCCTCTATCCAGCGCCTCTATCATCTGATCGGCCGCCCAGCCTCCAGATATATGCAGCCTCCCGTCGGTCGCTTCCAGCACTGCCGAATACTTGGGGCCGGCGGGTGCAACCTCCACCTTGAGACAGCGGAAAGCCGGGATCGTCTCGAACATCGTTGCGATCAGCGGCACATCGAGGCCGGGACCGCCCCACTGCAGGTCCTGGATCATGAGCGTTTCAATACCCACAGCGGCCAGCGAACGGAAGAAATCGATGATCGCGTTCGCATTGCCCTTCCTTCCGGGCGGCACCTCGGCGAGCACACAATCACATCCCGCCTGGATGGCGGCTTCAGCCAGGGCATAGCTTTCGACTTCGGTGTCGGCTGTGGCCCCGGCAATGACTTGAGCCCGGCCAGCAGTCAATTCCCGGACGAAGCGGACCAGCTCGATCCTCTCGGGCAGAGAAAGTTCCGTCACTTCTCCGGCCTGGGCCGGCGTGAGAAAACCGACGGCGCCTTCAAGAAGGTGCGATTCCACGGTGCGTTCGACGGAAGGGAAATCGATGCGGCCCTGTTCGTCGAAAGGGGTGTTGAGGCTGACCACCACTCCCCGGAGCGGATACCTATCCTTTGTCATCGTGAAGCCTCAGCATCTTCATTAGGTGGTGCCGGGCAATTCCCTGAATCGGAATGCCCTGAGCTGTCAGCCGCGTGACGATACCCGGCTTGTCTCCTCGTCAATCGGTTTTACCTATTGGCTTGGCGGCGACATCGAGATCGTCAACGTAATAGTAGGCGGGGGCGACCGGGTCGTCCGGATGGGCTACATCCTTCCCCGGGGACTTAGGGTCGCGCAGGATCGGTTCGATGCGATAGGGCCCGGTACGGAAAGTGATCCGTTCCAGGGACTGCACGGGATCGAGCAGCTCCGCCCCCTCCAGTGCCATCCGGCCGTCCAGGGATACGTCATATTTCCCCTCTACATCTACATGGATGTCCAACCTGTACCAGACCCCCGGCTTGTACTCCGCGATGACCACAGGTTCATTCTGGTTGCCATCGAACGCGGTGATCCGGCCGTGCTCGTCCAATCGGAGCCGCAGCGGCGACCTCCAGCCGAAACGGTCGTCCAATTCGATATCGAGCTGCCCCGTGTTTGCCTGTTTCGCGAGCACCTTGAAGCTGATCCTGAGTTCCCGGGCTTCCGGAAAAACCCGGACTGCCTTGGCATAATCGTGGGGTTCACGATCACTGATTTCAAGGCTTCGATTCCCGCTGCCCGGGAAGTCGACGATCCGTATGGGAGCCCATTTGGGGCTATACAGGTTCCAGTCGAGGTCCTCGGTCGCACCCTGGTTAAAATCGTCGTGCACCGGTCCGGTTACGGTTCCACGAACCGGAAGCGGGATGCGTGTGACCCACAGATCGTCCTTGTTCATGCTGTAGGTCGCCCACATGGTGTTCCCGGGAGGGGTGCCGTTGCCCTCGACGATGCCCCGGACATATTGCGGACCGAAGGCTTTGTCCAGGCCGTTGTAGCGCCGCGGCGGTACTTCGCCGCAAACGGTGAGCATGTTGTCAAAAGTGATCCCGTCCTCTCCCGTAACGATGGCGAGCGGCCAGCGGTGGCGGTTGTCGGCCCGCGGATTGTAGAGCAACGCGTATCTACCATCCTTGGTGCGCTGGCCCCATACTTTCGCTTCGGCCATAACAAGCGAGCGTGACCTCACCGGCTTGGACCAGGATTTCCCTTCATCCTTTGTGATCGAAGACCAGGAACCCTTCCAGAGGCCGACAACGGCCCCGTCTTTGCGGTGGTAAAAAGAAAGCGCTTTGAGCGCCCTGTCCATCGGATAATAGAAACCATCTTCCGCGCGGTCTTCCTCCCACCATTGCATGGTTATGAGCTTGTTAGCCAGGAGCGCCTCACATGCAGATTTGAATCCCGCATCCGCAGACGACGCGTAGAACGGGAAATTAGTGTTTTTCTCGCTGAATCCGTTGTGCGCGTTGTAGCGGATAAAGTACACGGGGCCGAATGTGGCATCGCGGTAGACCTCGCGCACGACTCGCCCCACACCGCCGCCGTCGTTAATGTGCTTGCCGTAACCGTAAAAACCAAGCACCAGCAGGCGCCCGTCAGAAGCCACGTAAAATCCCATCCGCTGATGCACCATGCCGGGGAGGCCGTTCGGCAGAGTGATTTGCGGAAAGACCACGCGCGGTTTTTCCCAATTCACGCCGTCCGGCGATGTGGTGAGCAGAGTCTGCATCGGCGGCCGGTTTTCGTCTACCGGCGAGCTCAAGTATTCCAGATAAAACTTTCCGTTCCAATAAGCCAGCATCGGCGCATGATTGTAGGTCCAGCCGGTGCCTTCGGCCATTTCGGCGTGCGCCCGGTTGGCGCGGAATACCTGGTAGTTTTTCGCCCCGACGGCGAGGCGCAGGCCGCCGTCATGGTAGGGCAGCACGCTCTCGCTGCCGATGTAGCGGACCGGTTCCTCGGGGGTTCCCGGAACTCCCGCCGGCGGCAAAGGGCCCTGAGCCGACGCCGCGAAGGCTAAAAGCAGCAGTCCCAATCCGGCAACCGCCGCGCCGGGCAAAATGTATCCGCGCAATCTGCTTTTCATCACCCAATCCCTCCTGTTCGGCCAAGGCGCCGATGCCCTGCGCGGTTCGCAGAGGCATCGATTTAAAAATAAGATCATCAGAATGAAAATTGTACAACTATTTTCCAAAATGTGGCAGATTTTGGGCGAATGATCGGTGCGGATGGGAAAGAGATGACATCTCTACCGGCAAGGAAATAGGAGACATTCATGAGTGGAATTCTGGCGGCCGGCGAAAGAGTCAGGCGCGCCCTGCTCGGGCTCGAGTTGGACCGGCTGCCGTTCACCGTTTACGAAAACAAGGTCGTTTATGGCAGAGCGGAGAGGGAATTGCGGAACGACGGCATGTGCATTGTCCAGCGCCGGCCGTCCTTCTACAGGACCGAGACTCCGAATTGCACCGAGTCCTCCACTCACGTAATCACCCATGGCCGTGCCGTGGTACATCGCCGGATCGAAACCCCTGGCGGGATCCTGACTTCGACCCACTTCGATCGCGGCGATAACCAGCCCTGGAAAACTAAGTTCCTATACGCGGGCCTGGGGGACCTGGATGCCTTGTGCGCTTACATTGACGATTATCGGTTCATGCCGAATTTCGATGCCGTCCGGGAGCAGGGGCGGGTCGGCGGCGGTGACTTCTTCCAGCGCGGGATGCTCGGTTATTCGCCGCTGCTGGATCTCATTTATGGATACATGGGTTTGGAGCGGTTCAGCTTCGAATGGGCGGACAATCGTCCCGCTGTGATGCGGCTGTACGATACTCTCTCGGCAAAACGTTTCGAACTGCTGAAAGTGGCATCCGGAGCGCCACAGCTGGCGATCAATATTTGCGGAAACGTCAGCGCAACTGTCGTAAGCCCGTACATGTTCAGGACTTATTGCCTGCCGCGTCACAACGAGGCTGCTGGGGAACTGCACAAAGCCGGGAAACTGGTGGGCATCCATTTTGACGGGATCACACGGCCCTACGCCGACGCGATACGCGATTCGGGATTGGATTACATCGAAGCGCTGACCCCGCCTCCAACCTGCGACGTGACTGTTGCCGAAGCGCACCGGCTCTGGCCCGACAAGATCCTCTGGGTGAATTTTCCGTCATCGGTGCACCTGGAACCCGTCGAGAAAATTCGTGACGTGACACGGCAGATCCTGGAGGAAGCGCGGTCGCATCGCCGCTTTCTGCTGGGTATCACCGAAGATGTTCCCCCGGACCGGTGGGAGTTGAATTTTCGGGCCATCCTGGACGAGGTCAACCGGTATACGTCCTAAGGCGCCATGCCCCCGTGTGACCGGCTTGCTGCGGGTAGGATTCTCGTGGTGCAGAAGCTCATCCTATGCATGGTGGGAATCACAAGTACGGCTGAAAGACGGCGATCCATTCGATTATGCGAAGGCGGAGCGGGTTTTTCCGGAGAGCCGGAAAGTGAAGTTATCTTTCAAGGTGCTGGCGAAACAGGTATCGGGGCGGTTGGATGTGGACGTGAGAAGCCAGACTCCGGGCGGTTTCAGACCGGTGAGGATATGGTTGGATGGTGACGGGCGGATCAAAGCGATGAACGTGGACGGATCGGGCTTCTTAATCCGTCCGGCCGTCTCATCCCTGGACTCTCCGTGGATGACTGTGAGAGGATCACTGGGGATTCGGGTGGACTATCCAGTCCGCTGGAAAACAGGAGCCGGCCTTAGGTTCCAGCAAGGAAGGAAAGTGTCATGATGCTCGGGACACATGCTCGCTTTTATTTCGGGACGACGGCGTTGGCACTCGGTCTGCTCGTGTTCGCCTTCGGGCTCCTCCCCACCGGCCTGGGTTCGAGCGAGCCCCAGGCCAGGAAAGACGAAGCTCATCCTGGGAGCCTGGAGGCGGAGATACCGGTCTTTGCCGGCGGGACCCCTCCCTACGCGGACACGGACTACCTCGATGGGCGACTCCGCCCCGCGGTCGGAGTCCACAACTTCAAAGTGATCCGGGCCAACCGGACCCACCCCGATTGGGTCACGCGGGACCTGCCTCACTTCCCGGACGCGGGTTTCGAGCGCACAGGCTTCACCTACAACCACCAGCCGATGCTCAGCTACTGGAAGGGTAGCTTCTGGGTTCTCTACCAGAGCGGGCCGGCACACGAACACCAGCCGCCCTGCTACGCCCTTATCACATGGTCGGAGGATGGACGAAACTGGGTGAAGCCGCGCACGATGTTCCCCGCACAGAAGTTCCGGAACCGCAAGGAGGATGGTGCCCTGCAATACAGCATCTCGCACCAGCGGATGGGCTGGTACGTGGCGCCCGACGGCCGGCTGATCGCCAGCGCCTATTACGGAATGCATTTCAACCCGAACGACGGCAAGGGCGTCGGCCGGGTCGTCCGGGAGGTCTACGGTCCAGACGACTATGGCCCGGTCTATTGGGTGCGGTACAACGCCTTCCAGGGATACGGCCCCAATGACTCGCCCTACTATCCCCACTACACCGCATCCAAAGATCTGGGTTTCGTCAAGGCGATCCAGGCCCTGCTGGCCGACAAACTTGTCGTCCAACAGTGGTACGAGGAGGACCAGGACAACTCGGACGGCCTCTTCGCCTACGCAGGTGACGTGCAGAACCTGAAGGCGTTCTGCTGGTACACACGCCCGGACGGCAAGATCGTCGGGATGTGGAAGAACAGGAAGATGGCGGTGGCCAACGCATGGAAGACCGGCGAGATCAGCCGCTCGGTCGATGGCAAAGACATCTACTACGGCGGCGCCAAGATCTGGGGCCAGCGAACCTCGGACGGCCGCTATGCGCTGGTGTACAACCCGGTGAAGGATCCGTCGTGGCGCCATCCCCTGTCCGTCACCACGAGCGCGGACGGGAAGACCTACGACACCTATTTCCTGAATGTCCACGGTGAGACGCCCCCGATGCGCTTCAGCGGATCCAACAAGGACGGCGGCGGCGGACAGTACGTCCGCGGCATCATCCCGGGCAACGGTATCCCGCCCGATGGAGCCATGTGGCTCACATACTCCTCCAACAAGGAGGACATCTTCGTGACCCGTGTTCCCGTTCCCATCCGGGGAACTGTCGATCGGGACTTTCAGGATGACTTTGAATCCATGAACTCGAACGGACCGGTGACAGATTGGAACGTCTACACCGGGACCTGGAACCCGGTGGGAGTGATCAAGGATGCCGGAAACCAAGTATTGCGCCTGGAGGACCAGGATCCTTACGACTATGCCAAAGCCGTCCGGGTTTTCCCGGAAACGAGGAAGGCGCGAATCTCTTTCGACTTCCGGTTCGCCGAAGTAGGTCACGACAACCTGGAAATCGAGGTCCAGGACTACCAAGGGCGGCGACCGGTTCGAATCGTCCTGGTGGGCAAGGATCGGCAGATCTTTGCCAACCAGGGGCCGACGATGGGCATCGTCGCGGCTCTGGAAATCCGGAAGTGGGTCCATCTCGACCTCGATGTCGACACCCTGGCAGCGACCTACGGCCTGCAGGTCGACGGGAAGAAGGTCGTCGATGGCGCAGGCTTTGCGGAGCGCCTTGGGACCGATGCGAACCCTTATGGGTCGCGTATCGCCTCCCCAACCGTGGAGCGCCTCGTTTTTCGCACGGGAATCTGGCGCATGAAGGATTTCAGCCGGTACGGCATCACGGCGAATACCTTCAAGAAATACGAACCCGACCTCCCGGGAACGGACGAACCGGTCCTCCGAACGGTCGTCGATCTCGACAACGTAAGGACACAGACCGCTCGCCCCTGACTCTCCCGGGTGTAACGTCCCGCAGGGGGCCGCGCTGAGTTGTTGGTTGCCGGCCGCAACATGTGGAGAGTTATCTTTAGAAGATCCGATTCTGCGAGGGAGCGATAAAGCTGCATCCCGGGCTGGTCGTGACTTGCACCGAGTTGGTCTGGATGACCGAGGTTGAGTAGGAGCAGGGGCCGGTTTGCCGACCCGACGAAATGCCTTTTTCGCGGACTGGGGAGGATCATGCCTTTACACACGATTACCAGATTGGCGTGCGTCGTGGTGCTGTGCTGTTTTCCTGCCTCATTAGCGCCTTCAGCGGCTCGCAGGCCGAACATCCTCGTCATTATTCCAGATCAGCTGCGAGCGCAATCGATCGGTTGCGCGGGCAACCCGGACGTGAGGACGCCTCACCTCGACCGACTTGCGGAGGAGGGTTTGGTGTTCAACCGGGCTTTTGCCAACTCACCTGTTTGCTGTCCCGCACGCGCGGTCCTGCTGACCGGAATGTATGCACACCGGAACGGGATGACGGCCAATGACCTGCGGCTGCGCGAGTCGGAAACGACGCTCGCAGAACTGTTGAAAGAAGCCGGTTATCGCACCGGCTTCATCGGCAAATGGCATCTGGATGGGGGCAGGCGCGATCCTGGTTATGTCCCGCCCGGTGACCGCCGTCAGGGGTTCGATTACTGGGCGGCGAACGAGTGCTCACACCGCCATTTCGACAATCACTACTTCCGGGACGATCCGGCACCGATACCGCTCGGCAAATATGAAGCCGAGGGTTGGACCGATCTCGCCATCGAATTCCTGCGCAGGCAAGAAGGACAACCCTTCTTCCTGATGGTGATGATGGGGCCGCCGCATGATCCCTACAAGGCGCCCGCCCGATACGAATCGATGTACGACCCCGCCAGGCTCTCCCTGCGGCCCAACTGGAAGGATGGCGTTCCGATGGGGAGCCGTCAGGACATTGCCTCCTACTACGCACAGATCAGCGCCATCGACGACCAGGTCGGGCGGTTGATGGAAGCCCTCCAGGAATTCAAGCTCCGGGAGGAGACCATCGTCGTGTTTACCTCGGACCATGGGGACATGCTTGGTTCTCAGGGACAACGTCTCAAGCGCAAGCCCTGGGAAGAGTCGATCCGCGTGCCCTTTTTCATCTCCTACCCGGGCCGAGTGAAATCCGGAGGACAGACAAACGCGATCATGACGCACGTGGACATGGCGCCGACACTGTTGAGCTTGTGCGGAGTAAGGGTCCCGCCGGCAATGCAGGGGAGCGATCTCTCCAAGGTAGTGCTCGGTCAGTCTTCAGCGGGCCCCGACTCGGCCTTCTTCCAAATCTTCGGTCCTTACAAAGGGGATGAAACGGCATTCGGCTGGCGCGGAGTGCGCACGGACAGATACATGTACGCGCGCTCGCGGCAGCGATCCTGGGTGCTCTATGACCTCGAGCGCGACCCCTCCGAGCTGCGGAATCTCGTCGAGGATCCGGCTGCCGCGACCGTGCGTGCGTCGCTGGAGAAGAGACTGAACGCCTGGATGAAGAGAACAGGAGACTCGTGGAGCTACGATTGGTCGGAGTTGGTGGAAGACGATGGAAGACTCTACGCAGGCGAAGCGTTCTACACCGTCGAAGATTACCTGAGGCGGGCCAGGGCCCGCACCAAGCAGGTGCCCAAGGAAAATTGAGGCCGATAGAATCGAATAGGCAATGGCGGCGGCCAAGACATTTCAAAATCTCGCGACCTTCAATGAAAGAGCTTTACCTGCTTCGGCCATTATGCGATCAGCTGTTGCCAGTACCTCGGAGCCTATTTCTTTTGCCATCACCAGGTGCATGGCGTCAAGTGCTCTCACCGGGATATCGGGGAGGAACACCATGAGGTTTACAGCGCCCATCGCCAATCCAGCTGGAAACGGATGGCAGATTAAGAACCGCCTGCGGATATCTTCCTGAAAGGTCGCGAATATTTCTGCTTCCATCCCCATGGTCAGAGTTTTTTCCCTTCTGCGCCGGAAGAGAAGGCAGCGCATCTCCACGATTGTGAGATCGCTGATGGCAACCGGACCATGCTGTTGAATAAAAACCTCCACATCATCCGAACGGCTCTCATTCATGTACCACTTGGCGAGGGCGCTGGTATCAAAGTAGATTACTCCACTCATCTTGCATCCCTGTCCTGGCGCACGAGTTTCTCGCTGCCTCGCTTCATGCGCGCCGTCTTTTTGCGAAGGTCCCGATGAGACGGGATCGGAGCATTTTTGGAAAGCGGCAGAAGGCGGGCGATTTCCGTACCCCTTCGCGTTATAGAAACCTCCCCCTCGTCCGCAAGAATCCGCTCAAGATGCGTGAGGGATCGACGCGCTTCGCGGATAGTCATCCTCTTCATAAAAAACGCTCCTTGCCGGCATGCTGTGTCACATCGATCAGGAATTGTAGCACATCTTGATTGTATTAGGCCTCCCCCAAACCGGTCTCCAGGCGCAGATCGATGTGATAAGGTCTGGCGTCTGTGAGGATGACATGGACATAGGGTGCGTTATCAAAGATCCACAACGCCGTTGTGTGCCATTCCAACGGAGCATTCCCGCCGCCCGGCGCTGGGGTTCCGCCGACGGTGCATGGACTTCCATCGAGAAGCACAGCTACAGGCCGGCAGTCGACAGGATCATGAAACGGAAGCGATTGGACGGCTATTGTAAGCCGGCTTCGGCCATTTTCGCATCCATCGCGGTTTCCTATCCCGGCAGGGCAGGGATGGGTATGATGGGTGGCCGCGGCCTCGGAAAATGAAAAAAGGGGGTCCCTTCGCTCGGCGAAGGGACCCCCAGGGGAGAATTGAGATTAGAAGGTAAGTCGGCCGTAGACCTGAATGGTCCGCGCGCCACGGGTACTGGTCAGGTATCCGAAATCGGCACGACGGATGTCGTTACGGATGCCCGACAGATTGGTGTGGTTGAAGGCGTTGAACATGTCAAAACGAAGCTGGAACTTAACTTTCTCCGTGATGTTGGTGTTCTTCGCAATCGACATGTCCAGGCGCCACCACCCCGGCCCATAAACCGAGTTGCGCGCCAGATTTCCGGGGCGAACCGGGTAGTTAACGGGGCTGAGGGGAATTTGAGCGTAGGCTGCCGGATTCAGATACTTGAGCGATGACTGCCAGCCGTCGAGAATCTGCGCCTGGCCGGTCGCATCTGGCCGTTGTTCGGTGTAAAGCGGGAAGGTGACGCTGAAGGGATCGCCGCTCTGCGCGTAAAAAATGCTGCTGAGCTGCCATCCGCCGAGGAACATCTTGGTTGCTTTTGAACCCGAGCTCACCATCTTGTCGAACGGAAGTTCATACACGGCGTCCACGATGAAACGGTGCGGCCTGTCCGTGTTTGCCGGCCCACGGTTGCCCCGAATGTTGTTGCCGTCCGCGACATAGCCCGGCAACAGGAGATCGGCGTCTCCCGTGTAGGACAGGAGCTTGGACCAGGCATAGTTTACGTTCGTCATTAAGCCGGCCCCGAAGCGCTTCCTCAGGCTTGTCTGCAGGGCGTGGTAGCTGGACGCCTCCTGGTCGGTCCGGTAGCGGAAGGTCAGGTAGCCCGGAGCTGGGCGGATACCGTTCAGACGGCCAGGCTGGTTCTGTTCGATCGTCATGACCAGGCTCTTTCCGTGCGTGCCGACATAACCGGTTTCGAAGACGAGATCCTTTACCAGTTCCCGCTGAATGCTCAGCTGCCACTGGTAGCTGTGCGGATTGTTCCAGTCCGGGTCTGCGGCGATGCCCGAAATGGAGGCTTGAGGCCCTTTCACGATAGGCAGCACTTTTTCATTGACCACCAGGTAGCGCAGCGGATCGCCGTACTTCAGCACATCGTTTCTGCTGAAGACGCTCCGGAACGGCTCGTCGAGAGCGTTCTGGACGAGATCGATCGGCGCGCCGTAAGGGGTTTTCGGGTTGTAGAAAATGCCGCCCCCACCGCGGAGCACAGTCTTGGCGGCCTCGTCCATGGTGTAGGCGAACCCGAGACGGGGTGAGAAGTTGGCCCACTTGGCGTTGAAGACCGAGTCTCCATCCCGGTAAGCTCCGTACCCGTAGGGACCGGTGCGGTTGAAGAGGCGCTTGTCCTTTTCTTTCGGCACCGTGTAGTAGTCATAGCGCATGCCGAGGTTGAGAACCAGCCGGCGGTTGACCTTGAAATCGTCTTGTATGAAGAACCCGTAGCTCGACTGACTGATTACGAAATACTTGACACCAAATGTGACCTGGACGCTGTTGGGGATGTTTGCCATGAAGTCGGCTTCATTGGCGTACTTGATATCCGGAGCTTCAATGTTCTGGCGGCTGACGTGGAGCAGGCTCCACTGCCCGCCGAACCGCAACGAATGCCGCCCCTTTGTCATCCCGAAGATCTGGTCAATACTCCAGGTCGTGCCATCGAGTTCCAACGTCTCACCGCCCGAGCTGAATCCCAGATTTCCCGAGATCCCGGCTACGCCCAGAGCATAGATATTGTCGAGGCGATTGACGTAGTTGTAGTTGGTCCCGAAGCGTGTCTCGGAAGTCCACTTTCCGGCGGTGTGAATCACACCGAGGGTTCCGACTTCCTGCTTTCCGATGAAGTCCCGGTAGTTTTGGTAGTCAAGACGGGGATCGCGCCGATTCGGCCGGCCGCGCGTGTAGCGGCCCGTTACGATGGTGCTGTCCGTCATGTTCCAGTCCGAGCGGACGATCATGTGATTGTCGTGCCCCTTCTGCGTGTCCGCGCCGATGTAGATCCCCGTGATCGCTCCGGGCGTGTAAGGCTGGTTCGGCAGTGGGAAGAGTGCGAAATAGGGCTTGTACGCCGGCACGGCGGCGATCGCTTTGTCAGCGAATTCCTTTGTCGGAACGGCCCCGTTGAACGCTTGAAAACCGCGCAGCTGGTACCCCTCATACGCGCCGAATGCAAACAATTTGTTCTTTATGATGGGTCCACCAAAGGATCCGCCATACTGATTGTAGGTCAGGCCGGGCTTGGTTTTCAGGGTCTGGAGGCGCGCGTTGAGAGCCGCGGTCTGGTTCAACTCGAATAGACTTCCATGGAAAGCGTTCGAGCCGCGCTTGGTGATGATGTTGACGTTGCCCGACATCGAGTTCGAGATTTCCGCCGACGCGATCCCCTTGGCCACATTCACTTCTTCCACGGCTTCCATGCTGACACCCTGGACGTTGTTGAAACTCTGGTAGAGCGAAATGCTCGGCTGCTCCGAACTCGCGGTAGCTTCGGTGCCGTCCACCGTGAATTTGAGGGAGGCCGAAGGTAGGCCGTTGAGGCTGACAGAGCCACCCACTGTGTTGACTCCCGAATTCAACTCGAGCAGTCCTGTCCAGTTGCGGCGGCTCGTCGGCAGTTCGCTGACTTGTTCGCTCACGATATTGGTTCTCTGCTCCGCGCTCACCGCATTGAGAGCCGGAGGTGCGGCCGATATTTCCACCGTAGTGGATACCGATCCGATTTCCAGGGCGTAGGTCACCCGCAACCGGCCGCCTGCGGCAAGCTGAAGCCCTGTCTGCTTCTGAGCCTTGAAGCCCTGCGCCTCGATCTGGATCGAATAGCGCCCGGGCTGAAGAGATCCTACAGTAAACTCGCCTGTATCATTTGCCACCACTGTGGCGGTCGTGCTGCTGCTCTCGCTGGTGACCTTGACGGTAGCCCCGGGAATCGAAGCACCGCTGGGGTCGGTCACTGTCCCGTAAATCGTGGACGTGATCACCTGAGCGGAAGCCGGATTCACACAGAGCAACAGCACCGCAAGAGAAAACAGCATCATCGCGCTGACTCGTTGCATTGAGCCTCCTTGATTAATGGGTCCTTTCCTTCAAGCTCGCCTTCAGTCTTTGCAGAACCAGATTTCATTAAATTCTCATGCCAGGGATAGGCATTTTATCGCACTTCCTGCCACATCTGTCAACAATTCTCATCAAGCTACATTAGTTTTCAAAATAACTGATTATGTGGTGGAAAATCCACCAATAAGCTTAAAATAAAGAGCAATGGCATGAATTTGGGCAGGGGCGGTACTCCAATTCATTTTACGATCGGGAGTCTTTTATGCGAGTTCTGAAAGGTTTTTCGGATTCATTGCCCGGGCGAACCATTATCCTTGGAATAACTTCCATCTTTCTGATTTGCGTCGGACTCTCCTGTCTCGCGCCGGCTCAGTCGGTGAAGCCGGCCGCTTTGAAGGCCTTGCCGGGAAACGCCGCCCCGCCCGCAGATAAACACACGACGGCGCTGTGGCTTTTTGACGATCCTCCCAACGGAAACGTGACTCTGACCGATGCCGGGCCTTACCAGATCGATCTGCGGCTCGGACTCGGGCCGGATCGCATCCCCAAAAACGGGCAAGCTTCGTTGCCGAAAAGCATGGTCGATGGAACGCGCGGGCTGGTGCCCGGGAAATTCGGCCGCGCCCTTCACCTGCCGATGGGCGAAGGCGCCGGCGTCACCTGGCCTGAAAATGTCTGGCATAGCTACGGCACGGCATCGCTCTCGAATCGCGGCGACGATGTCCCCGAACGCTGCAACCTCGGCTACATCGATTTCACCATGGAGTTTTGGTTCAAGGCCTCCGGAGAGCAGTCCGGGCCCGCCGTGCTCTGGGAAGTGCGGAACGAGGGACCGGAACGTCTCGGCGCACCCAACTGCCCCCTGGGTTGGAATGCCATCTTGCTCGACTCGGGCCGGAAGCAGTTCCGGTTGGTCAGCCGGCTCATTCCAATCCGGCCAGGGTACCTGCAGTCCCGTGAGTTTTCTCTTGATCTGCCGATTCCAACAGACGCCGCCAGGCTCAACGACGGCGACTGGCACCATCTCGCGTTCACCTTCACCGCACAGGAGCGGCAGATGCGTCACTTTGTCGACGGCCGGGTGCAGCCGCTGCCGGCAAAAGGCACTTTTCTTCCGCAGATGGGTCAGATCATTTCCATGCGGATCGGCAGGGACATTGACGGGAAGCAGGAGTTGTTCGGTTTGCTCGACGAAATGAGAATCTCGGACGTCGTACGCTACCAGGGTGACTTCACCCCTCCCGGAAGCTTCGCACGCAACTACGGTTCGAAAGCGCCGGCCCCGGCGATGCCCAACGGGCCGCCTATTCTCTTTCCCGATGGTAAAGCAGCCGCAATCGTCCATCTTGGAGTGAGGAAGCACGTGTTCCTGGATGACGTTCTGATCGATGCCAAGGACGGTGTGACCATCACCGCGAATCCACCCACCAGGTTCGATGTGACCGATTTCCGTTCCAACAGACCCTGGGAGCCGACACCGCGGTACGGTGCGGGAATGCCCGACCTCGCGGGCATCTGGGACGACGGGGACCGGCTGGGGATGCTCTACACAAATGGCGGTATGTGGGGCGGAAAGGAGCATGCGGTTTGTCTCGCCACCTCGCGCGACGGAATTCATTGGAAGAAGCCGGATCTCGGCGTGGTTTCCTGGGACGGCTCGCTGGAGAACAACATTATCCTGCGCAATGCATCACAGGGCATGGCGTTTCGCGATCCGAATCCCGCGACACCGGCAGCGGAGAGGTACAAATATGCCGCCTGGTGCTGGAGCCGGGGCTTTTATGTCTTCACCTCACCCGATACCGTGCACTGGCGACGCAATGAAACGCTGGCCCTGCCGTTCGATCCCGACGGGAGCATCGGCATTTACTGGGATGACCAGGCCGGCCTCTACCGTGGATACCTGCGCGCGCTGAAGCCGCCCAACAGTTACCGAGCCGTGGTGCGCGTCGAGACGCGCGATATCATGAAATCCTGGCCCTTCAATCTGGTACCCACACCCATATGGCATTCCTGGGCAATGCCGAAACCGGTGAGCGGTGAATTGCCCTTCGTCGACGCGGGTGGCGAAGTCTATCGCTTCTATTCGCACAAGTACCCTGGCGCGCCGGATGCTTTTTTATCCTTCCCCTGGCGTTATGTCCGCGATGCGAACGTGCGCCCGGGCAGCTTCATGATGACCAGCCGCGACGGGGTGCAGTGGAAGGTCTACGAGCCTCCTTACTATTTTGCTGCGGGTTTCCAACTCAACGGCAGGACGGTGCTGGAGGCGCTGATGGAGCCCGGGCTCATCGTGCGCGGCGATGAAGTCTGGCAGTACGGAACGGTCCGCTTTACTGAACACGGCGGCGCGCTCTACGGCGGCGTTGAACACGAGGGCGGATATTACGACACCCTGCTGCGCCTTGTGCAGCGGCTCGACGGATTTGTTTCACTCGACGCCGGATCCGCGATCGGGACCGTCACAACCAGGCCCCTGAGCTTCGGAGGCAAGGCGTTGACCATTAATGCTGCGGCCAAAGGTACTATTCGCGTTGCTCTGCTGGACGTGTCCGGCAAAGCCATAGCGGGGTACCGGATTGAGGACTGCGACCCGATCCGGACGGATTCTGTGCGCCACGTGGTGACCTGGAAGGGACGCTCGGATGTAAGCTCTTTGGCAGGCAAAACCGTCCGAGTCCGGTTCGAGCTTACCCATGCGAAGCTTTTCGCTATGCAGTTCCAATAATGCCTACGAGATAGGTGTGCGGCCGTTATCCCAGATCGCCCGTGTCAGGGCCACCATGGAGTCGTTGCGCGGGATGTTTTCGAGAACACCCATGGCGAAACCGTTGCCGGGAGCAGCTTCCACCAGAAGTCGCCGTGCAAGTTCGCACACGGTTTCGGGCCCTCCATGGTGGACCGATGATGGGAAGTTGCAGACAATGCCCTTGCCGGGCCAGATCTGACGTGCCTCTTTCACGGTCAGGTCGCAATCGGGCGGCGGCGTGAACGACTCGATGAAATCGAGTGAGGTGCCGGCAACCATCGGCGCCAGTGAGCGATTGTTCGCATCCAGATGCGCGCCTGTAAGCTTTCCCGCGGCGTGCAGGGCGTCGCAGGCCTCGACAATGGCGGGGAGGTAATAGCGGCGGAAGCGTGGCTCCCCGACGATTTCATAAGCGACATTGGCTTCCACGATAAAGAAGAGCGCCGGCGAGGCGGCCAGGATGGGGAGCACCCGCCGCCGGGCGCGCAGCAGAGCGTCGTAGACGGCGATCACGTGATCCCTGTGGTCGAACCACTCCAGGGAGAAGGTCTCGACGCCGAGCAGGTCATAGATGAGCTCCCGCATCGGCGTGGCCTCGGTTGCAGGGCGGCCGATGCCCGAGGCACCGAAGCGTCCGTCCTGAGCCACGAACTTTTCGTAGCTGGGGATGTATCTCCTGCTGTCAATAAGGGCGACGAGCGCATCGTAGCTTTCCGGCCCTTCGAAGGGCACTTTTTCGTGCCAGTCGGTGAAGGGAAGCACCACGTCGACTTTGGTCAGAGGGCCGCAGGGGGTCTTCCAGGTCGTCCGGCGCCGGTCGAAACCATCCGCACCTGTCCACTTCTCGATATCGATCGCTATCCCGTCTAACTCTTCACGATAGACGGCGGATTTGCTCGTTACGCACACACCCGCGTCCAACATTTCCTGATCGATGGGATCTCCGGGAAGCTTGTTGTCCCAGACGACCGCCGGCACCCGGTCCGGCATCTCCCCGCGGATAGCGGCTTCGAAACGGCTTCTGGGAGTCCAGCGGTCGTACGATTCTTTCATGTCCTTATCCTCAGACTATGGCTTTCCCGTAATGCCGGGTTTACTTGCCTTCACTAAAGCTGAAAATTCCGCACCCTGTCCAGAAATCGTCGGTAACTCTCGAACGGCATATCCGGCATGATCGCGTCGTCCACCGCGGGAACGTATCCTCCATGGGACATCAGAACCGGCACTTTGGCGTCGAACTCCCGATCCACCGCTTCCGGGCCATCCATCAAAGCCTGTCGCGAAATGTTGCCGATCAGACGGATGTTTCTGCCAAATTCCTTCTGCAGAATCCGCGCGTCCATCCCCGCGGCTACTTCGAGGGGAAAGTAGAGGTTGACTCCGATATCCAACAGGGTAGGTATCAGCGGACGGATGTTGCCGCTCGTATAGTGGGCTATGATCTGTACGCCCTGGGAGTGCAGGAAATCGGTGACCTTCCGCAGTGCCGGGAACCAGATTTTCCGGTACATTTTCGGGGAAACAAGCGATGAATTTTTGTACCCCATCCCGTCTTCTGTGAAGTAGACGAAGTCGAAGTGCACGCGACGGAACCACTCGCGGGAGGCCTCGATCACGAAATCCGCCCAGAAATCGAACATGTCCCTGATCAAGTCCGGATCGTCCATGAGCGTTTCCAGGAACCGCTCGAGCCCCATCGTGTAGCCGTTCTTCGCGCCGCGGCCGGGACCCCAGTCGATACGCATGCTCACGGGCGATGTGCCGTTATTGTAGTAATCCCAGAGTTCCGGACCCCAGGCCCTCGGTGTTCTTCTGGGATCAAGGGGATCATATCTCCGCTTCAGGTTCTCCCAGTCTTCACGGCTGCTCACGCAACCTGCAAGATAATAATAGATGGTGGGTGTGACGCTCTGCTCCCTGAGTGTGCGGACGGTGAATCCATAGCTGTCTATGGTGGTTTTCCACCGTTCGGTTTTCTCGAGAGTGCGCGCGACGAAGGCAGGGAGAGGCCCTGTGTCGAGATAGACGATTTCGTGTGCGTCCAGCGGAAACATATCCGGCACGCTCATGCCCATCGGGAAGTGGCCCTCCTTCACCCAGCGGCGCACGGCGCCTTCCATCACTTCTTCGACGCCCCAGAGCGGCGGCCGGTCCACGCTTTCAAAGCGCATGATTCGCTGGAATCGTTCTCGAGCGTTCATTCGGCTTGACCTCCGGAGCGAATGTTATGCTACAAATGGGCCTGCTTTTCAGCAGAAATATCGCGAAGCAAATAGGAAATTTGAATCGGAGGTGCTGCCCGCATGCCGGGCGAACACCATTTTACCGGGGCCGGAGCGATTCGGATGAGCCCGCACCCGGAAGGGGGAAACACCATGGAACATCCCGGCAGCCGATGGATCAATCGCAGGAGATTTTTCGGGCAGGCAGGCCTTGCGGTGGGCGCCTGTATCGGGGCGCGCGTGTCGGAAGGCGCTGGAGAACGGGTGTCGATTGTCGTGGATGCCGCGGATCCGATGGTTGCTGGCGCCCCTGTGGGTTGGGCGGTGGACGAGTTGCGCAGGGCCCTTGAGGGACGCGGAGTGGCTGCGGAGGTCTTGCCTTCGCTGGATCGAGCGCAACGCGGTGCACCCTGCGTTTTGATTTCCGGGCCGCAGGCTCCATCGGCTCGAGCCATCCAGAATGCCGCAGGCGTTTCGGTTCCCGCCAAGCCCGAGTCCCTCGCCCTTGTGCCGGGCCGTGCCGACGGGAGAGGTGTGCTGCTGGCCACGGGCCGCGATACAACCGGGTTGGTCTACGCTCTCCTCGAATTGACAGACCGCGTGGAATGCGGCGAGGAGCCGGCCCGCGTCTTCCGGCCTCCCAAACCCCTGGTGGAAGGACCGGCCAACCGCATCCGGTGCATCAGCCGGGCATTTTGCAGCGATCTCGAAGACAAGCCCTGGTACAACGATCGCGAGATGTGGCCGGAGTACTTCAAGCTCCTCATGACCAACCGCTTCAACCGTTTCAACCTTACTCTTGGTCTCGCCTACGACTTCATGCGAAACGTGTCCGACTGCTATTTTCACTTCGCCTACCCCTTCCTCGTTTCGGTCCCCGGATATGACGTGAAAGCGGTGGGGTTGCCGGATAGTGAGCGCGACCGCAACCTCGAGATGCTCCGATATATCAGTGATGCGGCCGCAGCTCGCGGGCTGCAGTTTCAACTCGGGCTCTGGGATCACGCCTACGAGTGGACCGAAAGTCCGAACGCAAACTACACGCATACCGGCCTGACCCCGGCGAATCACGGCCCGTATTGTCGAGACGCTTTGAAGCTGATCCTGGAGAAGTGTCCCGGAATAACCGGTGTGACGATTCGAATCCATGGAGAGAGCGGTGTGGCCGAAGGGAGCTACGACTTCTGGAAAATGCTGTTCGAAGGGGCCGCTCGATGCGGTCGCAGAATCGAAATCGACCTGCACGCGAAGGGGATCGACGACAAGATGATCGACCTGGCCGTCGCAACCGGCCAGCCCGTCGTCGTGGCACCAAAATATTGGGCGGAACATATGGGACTCCCGTACCATCAGGCCTCCATCCGTGAATTGGAACGGGCGCCACGGGAGAATCGCGGCGATCTTGGCCTGTTCAACCTCAGCAGCGGTGAGCGCCGGTTTACGCGATACGGCTATGCCGACTTGATGAAGGAAAATCGACACCACGGGATACTGTTTCGGATGTTTCCCGGCGCTCGCCGGACTCTGCTTTGGGGCGATCCGCTGACCGCTGCGGGCTATGGACGCGTTTCCAGTTTCTGCGGCAGCGATGGTGTGGATTTCATGGAGCCGCTTTATTTCAAAGGGCGCAGAGGATCCGGCGTTCCAGGCGGACGCTGCTCCTATGCCGATGCCGCCCTCACACCGAGATGGGACTGGCAGAAATTCGAATACACCTACCGGGTTTGGGGGCGGAACCTGTACAGCCCGGGGACCAACCCTGACGGGTGGCGACGCTATACGCGAAAACACTTTGCCCGGGCGGCGCTTTACGCCGAAGAGGGGCTGGCACAGGCAACGCGCGTCCTCCAGATCGTCAGTACGGTGCACGGTGCTTCGGGGGCCCACAACCGATACTGGCCGGAGATGTACTCGAATATGTCCATCGTGGATGCCAAGGCCGAAAACCCCTACCCCGATACGCCCTCTCCCAAGAGGTTTGGCACGGTCAGCCCTTTCGATCCCCAGCTGTTCCTCACTATCGATGAAACGGCCGCGGAACTGCTCGTCGGCAAAGCGAGTGGAAAATACACACAAGTCGAGGCGGCGGATTGGCTTGAACAGAGCGCCGCCGCCGCTGCATTGAACCTGGCGCAGGCAGAAACGGAAATGGGAGCGCCAATCACCGCGGAGTTCAGGCGATTTGCGGTCGATACCAGGATTCAGGCAGGTCTCGGCCGTTTTTTCGGCGCAAAAATCCGAAGCGCGATTCTCTGGGCGGTCTACGATCAGAGCAGTGACCGAAGAGCTCTGGAAGAGGCTCTCCGGCTGTATCGAGCCGCGCGTGCGGCATGGGCTGAACTCGCCGAAGTGGCTGGTCCGGTGTACCTCGCAAACATCAGTTACGGCCAGGAGAAGTACTTGAGCGGGCATTGGAAGGACCGGCTCCCGGCCATCGACGAAGACATACTCCGCATGGCTCGCCGCCTTGACGCGGCTGCACCCATCCCACGGCAGCGAGTTCCGGAGGCGGATCGCATCGGGAAGGTCATTCGAGCCGCTCTGGGTGCCCCGCAGAGGAGCGTGCCGGCCTGCCGCCATTCTCCCCCAGCGCAGTTCACTCCCGGGAAACCACTGGACCTTGTGCTCGAGTTCCCCGAAGCATCCGCCTCACTGGAGGTGGTCCTGCATTACCGGCATGCGAACCAGGCTGAAACATGGGAGAAGGCGGACATGCGCCGGGATGCAACCGTCTTCAAAGCCTTAATTCCTGGCGGTTATACGAACTCCCAATACCCGCTGCTGTACTATTTTGTTCTCCGCCGGTCTCCGGACCAGGCTGCCCTCTTTCCCGGGCTCGACGCCGATTTGGCCGGTCAACCGTACTATGCGGTCCGCCGGACGTAAGATCCGCAGGGCGCATGCGCGCTTGAGAATGGAACAGACATGGGGCATCGATAGGGCATCGATCGAAGATGCCATCCACGGGGCTCGGGGCCCGGGCGGGACGATCGATACTCAAGCTTGACCTTGGCAGGAGAATCACCGTGAAACGCAATGAGTTGTCAGACATAAGTTCCAGCCGCCGCGACCTGCTCAGGAATATTGCCGCCTCAGGAGTCATGCCGTGGGTGATGCCGGCGCTCGAATCTTCGGCTGGGGTGCAAGGTGTTCCAGCGGCCCCGGATGATGAGTCGCGGTGGGCAGAGTTGCGGGCCCAGTTCGTGTTCGCGCAAGGGCATGTCTATTTCAACAACGCCAGCCTGGGCTCGCCTGCATTACCCGTGCTGGATGCCGTCGCAGCTGGATATCGCGCTCTTGCCGCGAATCCGACCGCTGCGAAAGCCGACTATTTCGAAAAACTGGAAACCTCAGTACGGCCCTCGGTCGCCCGGTTCATGGGCGCCAATGCTGGAGAAATCGTACTAACCCGCGGTGCGAGCGAGGGGCTTTACCTTGTCGCAAATGGAATCGAGCTGCAGCGCGGGGACGAAATCGCCACGACGACGCATGAGCATCCGGGTGGTCTTACTCCGTGGCTGGTGCGGGCGGAACGATCCGGAATCGTGGTGCGCCAGGTCGCCATTCCCAGCCCCATCGTGAGCCCCGAACAGCCTCTGGAGGCGCTCGGCCGAGCGTTGGGTCCGCGCACGCGAGTGCTTTTCTTCTGTCATATCACAAGGGGAGGGCTTCTCTATCCCGTCAAGGAACTCTGCTCGCTGGCACGCAGCAGGGGAATCATCTCGGCCGTCGATGGCGCACAGGCGATCGGCGCTCTGCCGGTCGACGTCCGGGAACTCGGCTGTGATCTGTATGCCACAAGCCTGCACAAATGGACTCTCGCGCCGGCGGGCAATGGGGCGCTTTATGTGCGGGCAGACCTGCAGCCGCGGTTTCGCTCCCTGTTCAAGGCTGCAGATGTCGACCACGCTTCTGCCGGCTATTACGACATGCTGGGCACTTATCATTTCCCGGTCCGTGCAGCGATTCCCAAAGCTCTTGATTTCATTGAACGCGCCGGGGGCGTCCGGGCGATCGAGCAGCGCAACCGAATGCTGTCGGATTACTTGAAAGAGGAATTGCTAAAAGTTCCGGAAGTACGGCTGATCAGCTCACGATCTGTGCAAGTGTCGTCCCCGGCGGTCACGCTCTTCGATTGTCCTGGCAAAAAGTCGGTCGATGTCGAACGACGCCTGCTGGAGCGCCACCGGATCCATGTGGACGACCATGTCCGCGATGGGCACGACGCGCTGCGCGTCTCGACACACTTCTACAACAGCAAGCCCGAAATCGATCGCCTGATCGCCGCCCTGCGCGAATAGAGATCGTGATCGGAGACAGTTTTCGCCGATCCCCCCTTGTTTCGGGCCGCGTGAGTATGCTTCGGCATTGGTGAAAGCGTGACCGTTCCCGATGGCTACGAATCACAAAACCGGATCACGGGACGGGCTGGACCTTGACGTTGTCGATGCAAAAGACCGATGGGGCGACTTTCTCATCGGCGCCGGGCAGGCCATTGTCCATCAGGGGCTGCCGCTCGGTCTTGCGCGGCATGTCCAGACGGTAGGCTCCCGTGCGGAATTCGATGCGTTGCAACGCTGCTACCTTCGGCTGTGCGAATTTGGCGGCGCGAAGCACGGGTCTCGCATTCACGACCAAGTCGTACTGCCCATTGTCTACATCGGCACGGATCGTGACCGTGATCCACTCCCGCTTCTCGAAGCCGGCGACCGCTGAGATCGCGTCCCCCGAGTTGGCCCGGAGACTGCGCTCGGGCGCGGTGAACTGGATCCGCACGGGCCTGTGGCCCTGGCTGTCGAGCATCTCCACCTCGAGCCCCCCGTCTTCGGACGGAAGCGGTTGCACCCTGAAGCTGACCTCGAGGCTGCGTGACTTGGGAAAAATGCGCACGGCTTTCGCGTAATCGTAAAGATCATGGTCTTCGAGCCTCAACACCTGGTTTCCATTCTGAACGGCGATGCTCACCGGCGCCCATGCGGGGCTGTAGATGTTCCAATCCTTTACGAAAGGCCCCGGCGCCATTTTTTCGAAATCGTCATCGACCCAGTTTACTGCCTCGGCCCGCACCGGCAGCGGGATACTGCTGACCCAGATGTCCTCTTTGTTCATGCTGTACGACAGCCAGACCGTGTCGCCCGGCGGCTTTCCGGTTCCCTCCTCGATGCCGCGCACATATTGCGGGCCGGCCTCACGGAACGCGCCGGTGAATCTCTGCTCCGGCACTTCCCCGTGTACAGTCCAGAGCTTGTCATACACGACGCCGTCATCCGACTTACTCACCACCAGGGGGTAACGCCTGCTTTCGTCCGGGTTGTAGAATACGGCGAAGCGCTCGTCTGCGGTGCGCTGGCCCCAGATCTTCGCTCCTCCATATATAAACGATTGCAGCTTGACCGGCTGCGTCCACGACCGGCCCTCGTCGAAGGTCAGGGCAGCCCAGCGGAACTTCCAGAGCCCGACAACCACACCGTCTTTGCGGTGATAGTAGGATAGGGCTTTCAGTGTTTCATACTCGCTTGTCCCGCTGAGAGCATAGAAACCGTCCTGGCTGCGATCCTCTTCCCACCACTGCTGGGTTGCCAATTTGTTGGACAGCAGCGCATCGCAGGCCTCTACAAAGCCCTTGTCGGGCGAACTTTTGTACGAGCGGTACCACCTCGCATTGGTCTGCTCGTTGTAACCCGAATGCGGCATGTATCGAATGAAATAGATCGGACCCAGCGAACCGTCCCGGTAAATTTCGCGGATCGCGCGTCCGATCCCGACACCCGCGTTCGGCAGGCGGGTCGGCCCCTGGGGTATCCCGTAGAACGACATGACCAGCAGGCGACCATTTGGAGCAACGCTAAAGCCCATGCGATGGTGCGCGAGGGAACGCTTCCAGCTCTCGTACTCGAGCGCGGGAAATACGACCACCGGGCGGGTCCAGGAGACGCCGTCATCCGAACTCGTGAGGAACGCCTCGGTCGCATCTTCGGATTCATTGTGGTGTGCAGCCAGGTACTCGAGGTAAAACCTGCCGTTCCAATACGCCAGCATCGGCTGGTGGTTATAGGTGTATCCGCGATGATTTGCGTCCGGCGGATACGTCCGGTTTGCCCGCAGCACCTGGAAATTGTGCACGCCGAAGACCGGGGGCAGGCCGCCGTCGTGGCGGGCTGCATCGACCGCCTTGAAGTCGCCTGCGAATCGGATCGGCTCCTGCGCCTGGCCGGGCGAACCCTGCTGCGAGGCACCCATCCAGCCGAAGGAGAGAATCGCGATGCCGAATGTCCCGAGAATTCCTTTACGCAATATGCTTTTCAATCGCGCCTCCTGTGATTGGCGCGGATTATAATGCCATCCGAAGTGCAGCGCCAATCGTGGTTGTGTGCTGAAAATCCCCGCATGCGGCACATTTCGGGAGGCGTCGGGTCGGCCGCACCCGCCTCGATGACGGTTTTCTATGCCGGATCAGCCCGCATTCTGGATGCTCTCGGGGACCGAGGTGCCTGCTTTGCTAAACATCGACCCGGATGACGGCGGATTTGGTCTCGAGATATTCCTCCAGGCCTTCCTGCCCGTTCTCGCGACCGACACCGCTCATTTTTACGCCGCCAATGGCGAGTGCCGGCGCCACGACAGCGGTCGTGTTGATGGCAACCGAGCCGGCCTCTATCTTTTCAATCAGGCGCCACGCCCGGCTGAGATCCTGCGTGAAGGCATAAGCTACCAGGCCGTAAGGCGTCGAGTTGGCCAGTGCAATGGCTTCCGCTTCCGAATCAAAAGGACTCACCGCAAGGACAGGACCGAATGTTTCCTCCTGCGAGATACGCATGGACGGAAGCACCCCTGCCAGAAGGGTCGGCTCGAAAAAGCAGCCACGGTCAGGTTCGGGAAGGCTCAGCGGATGCCCGCCCGCGAGCAGAATTGCGCCATTTCCCACGGCATCTTCAACATGAGCTGCCACACGATTCAGGGACTCGCGAGAGATCAGAGGTCCGATATCCGTTGACGGATCAAACCCGTTGCCGACCCTCAATCGGACTATGCGACTGGCAAGGAAGTCGATGAATGTCCCGGCTATCCCGGCCTCGACAAAAACCCGCTGTGCGCACACGCAGGTCTGCCCCGCATGCCGGTAGCGGGAAGCGACAATCGCGTCGGCAGCGGCTTCCAGATCCGAATCCGCGAAAATCAGCACAGCGGCATTCCCTCCCAATTCCAGGGACAGCCGCTTCATCGTGGAGGCTCCCGACCGATAAAGGATCTGCCCAACCTCGGTCGAACCTGTAAATGCTATCTTCCGAACACGGGAGTCCTCCATCCAGACACCTGCGACCTCAGCCGCACGCGTGGTGGTCAGCACGTTGAAAACACCGGGAGGAAAACCCGAATCGGCGGCCATTTGTGCCAGGAGCACCGCGGACAAGGGAGTTTCAGGAGCCGGCTTTGCCACGACCGTGCATCCGGCTGCCAGTGCGGGCGCAACCTTGCGGCATAAAGTATTGAGCGGATAATTCCATGGTGTAATAGCGGCAACGACTCCGACTGGCTGACGCAGCGTCCACATCCGGTGGTCGGCCCATGGGGACAAGATCAGGCGGCCGGCGGACCGACCCGCCTCTTCAGCATTCCAGCGGAGGTATGCCGCTGAGCTTTCCACTTCCCTGGCGGCTTCAGCCTTTGGCTTCCCGCTTTCACGCACGAGCAGTTCCTGGATCGCCGCCGCTTCTTTTTCAATCTGATCTGCCAGGTTGCATAAAATCCTTCCGCGCTCACCGGCGGTGGCGGCAGCCCATTTGGGGAAAGCCCGCGAAGCGGCCTCCACCGCCTCCACCGCCTCTTTCGGGCCGGCATCCGCACATGACCCAATCTCATCAAGGGTAGCCGGATCGTTCACCGGAAACGTCGATGCAGCCCCCCGCCACTCACCACCTATAAAAATCGTTGCATTCGTGTGGATCATAGATCTCGAAAAACCTCGAAAAGGTTTTGCTTGAGCTCGATGCCGATCCCGGAAGTTTCCGGCAGCCGGATCATCCCATGGCAGATTGGCAGGCCGTCGGCGAAACCGCCGAAGGGCTGAAAAACTCCAGGATAGGATTCATTCCCATGCAGCCCCAGCCCCGCCGCCAAGTGCAGCGCCATCTGATGTCCACCGTGCGGGATGCAGCGGCGCGAGGACCAGCCATAATCACGCAACATTTCCAGGATTCTTACGTATTCGACAATGCCATAGCCGAGGGCGGGATCAAATTGGAGATAATCGCGGTCCGGCGAAAGCCGCGCATAGCGAGCCAGGTTCCGGGCATCCTGCAGAGAAAAGAGGTTCTCGCCTGTGGCCACCGGGATCTTCGAGACGGCGGCCACTTCGGCATGAACTTCGAAGTCGAGCGGATCGCACGGTTCCTCGTACCATTTGAGAGGGTATTGGCCCAGCGCATTGGCATATTCCAGCGCCGTCGCGAGGTCGAATCGCCCATTCGCGTCGACGGCGAGTTCCTGGCCCCGGCCCAATATCGCCAGCACCGCCTCGATGCGCCGCAGGTCGTTGGCGAGCGTGGCACCCCCGATCTTGATTTTTACGGCATCGTAGCCCATATCAAGATAGCGGTGCATTTCCTCCGTAAGGCCTCCGATATCCTTCCCGGGATAGTAGTAGCCGCCCGCGGCATAGACGTAAACTTCCCTGTCGAACTGCCCGTTCCTGAACCGGTCCGCCAGCAGCAGATAAAGCGGCTTCCCGGCAATTTTGGCCGCCGCATCCCATAGGGCCATGTCGAGGGTTCCTACGGCCGCCGGCCTCTCACCGTGCCCCCCGGGTTTTTCGTTGGTCATCATGATTTTCCATGCCCGGGCAGGATCCAGGTTCTCGCCCGTTTCGTCCACCAGACTGCGGGGATCGGCTTTCAATAACCGGGGTATAAGGCGGTCACGCAAAATCCCGCTTTGTGAATACCTGCCGTTTGAGTTGAAGCCGTAACCGACCACCGGCCGGCCGTCACGGATCGCGTCGGTGTGGACCGCAACGGCCGACGCCGTCATTTCGGAAAAATCGATGTAGGCGTTGCGGATATCCGAGCGTATGGCCACCGTTTTGTCGCGTATCGCAGTTATTTTCATAGGAACTCCGTTTTTTTATCGCGTTCCATTCCCCAGACGCGAGATCCTTGTCGTCAGGTCCGGGCGCTCAAAGACTTCCGGCCGGAGGCGAGCCCCCAGCCCCGGCCCGTTCAGAGGGAAAACAAATCCGTCTTCAACGCCGGGAAGGGCGTTGACGAGATCCCCATACCAGCCATAGTAAAAAGAGCGAGCGAATTCCTGGATCAATGCGTTGGGGAAATGTACCGAAAGATGTGCATTCACAATAAAATTGACGGGTCCGACGCAGTCGTGCAGGGCGACCGGCAACTGATACGATTCTGCCATCGCCGCTATTTTCCTGCATTCCGAAATCCCGCCGGCGTAACAGGGATCAAAAAGGAGGATGCCGACTGCCCGCCGTTCCAGCAATTCACGATAAGACCAGCGTGTCCCCAGGGTTTCGCCGGCGGCTGTAGGAATTCTGAAACGGCGGGCGAACTCTGCCAGGGCGCCGATGTCGTCCATCCTCACCGGGTCCTCAAACCAATAGGGACGGTACTTCTCCAAAGCGGCGGCAATTTTAATCGCATTGGGCAGATCCCAGAGCGAATGCATCTCGACCATGATTTCCATGGCGTCGCCGACCGCTTCGCGGATCTTTCGGAAAGGCTCCAGTCCTTGCTCGAGATCCGAAGCCGAAATGTGGTGGCCGTCCGACGATTCAGCAAAGGAATCGAAGGGCCAGATCTTCATCAGGCTGATCCCCTGATTCAGCAGGCTGCGCGCGAGTTCTGCCGGACGATGGAGAAATCCATCCAGATCCTCGTAGGGACCGGCGCCGGTCCCCAGGGCAACATTCCAGTTATCCGTCAGGATCCTCCCGCCACGCGCAACATTTCGCGTATAAGCCGGTCCGGCACATGTGTTGTAGAGTTGAACCCTCTCGCGGACTTTCCCTCCCAGGAGCTGAAACAAGGGCTGGTTTGAGACCTGTCCCAGAATATCCCACAGGGCAATGTCCACCGCGGAGCGCCCACGGCATTCTGCCCCGGAACTGTTGAAACCAAGCCTGGGATTCAGATTGTGCCAGTGCTTCTCGATCGCAAGCGCATCCTCTCCGAGGAGGCAGGGTGCCGCAGACTCGTGAATCCAGGCGGCAACACACGCAGCCCCGTTGCGGGTCTCGCCCAATCCCACCGCACCGCTATCGGTATGCACCTGTACATACAGCGTGTTGGGAAACTCCCCGAGCAGGATAGTTTCGATCGCAGAGATTTTCATATCACCCGGCGGCGGTCCGAACCTCGTGGCGCAATGCACGGCCCGCTGATAACGCTTCAATGTTGAATAAGAGATCCTGCACGCGGAGGTCAAATGTAGTTCTAGCCACCCCCGAAATGTGGGGGGTCATGATTACATTTTCCAGTTCGGAAAACGGAAAGCGGGATGGTACGCAGACGCTGGAACCTGGAGGCGGGTAGTTGTACCAGACGTCTATGGCCGCGCCCGCCAGCCTGTTCTCGGACAGGGCGCGGAAAAGAGCTTCCTCATCGACGACTGGCCCCCGCGCCACGTTGATCAGGAAGGCTCCGGGCTTCATCGCAGCGAGTTCCTTGTCGCCGATCAGTCCCCGTGTACTTGTATCAAGCGGCACGGCAACGACCAGGAAATCGGCGCACGAAATGGCCCGGAGAAGCTCAGATACCGGCCGAACCTCCTCGAAGACAGGCAGCGCGGACTTACCCGCACGGTTGAAACCGATGGTCCGCATGCCAAAGATCCGGCACCTTTCTGCCACCGCCGATCCGATCTCTCCCGTACCAAGAATGGCGACTGTTTTGCCATGAAGCGGCTCCACCAGACCGATAACGGGGTCCATCTGGGGTGCAACCCACCGTCCTTCGCGCAGGCAGCGATCGACGAAGTACAGCCGGCGATTGAGGGCGAGCGCTACCATGATGACATGCTCAGCGATGGAAGGGCCGTGGCCGAAGCTCTGACAGACACGGACTCCCTCAGGAATGGCTGAAAAATCGATTTTGTCCAGGCCCGCACCCGGCGTATGGAGCAACTGCAGGCGATGACTGCAATTTCCGTAGGCCCGCGTGAACTTATTGCTGATCAGGATTTCAGTGCTGGGGAGGAGGCCGAGAATCTCCTGTTCGTTATCCTGGCTGCAAAAGTGAATCCCGTAGCCTCCCCCGAGTCGGTCCCGCATAATGGAATCGTACCGGCAGAAGATCGGAAATGTATTGAGGATTTGGATCATTTGAAATTAAACGCCACGAGATCGAAAAGCTTAGCGGCAGATGGCGCTCGTTTTGGAAATTATCATATTATTCTGGAAAATACGAGAAGGCTATCAGACTAAGACAGGAAACTTCTGGCGTTTCGCGGAAAATTTCGCATGGAGTTGAGCGATAGATCGAAGACCCCTCGCCCGGGATCTCATTCGCACAAACCTGCCGCGCCCTTGTTACAGTTCAGGCACCCCGGGTCAGGGCTTCTTCGAGGCGTGCAGCGCCGCGATCGCTTCGGACGCTTTTTGTGCCGTTTCCTTGACAGCACGCACCAGTTCCCCCTCGCGCTCCGGGGTCAAGCGAAAGATCGGGACGGAGATGCTGATTGCGGCCACGACATGATCCCGCTCATCACGCACCGGCGCACCGAAACAAACGCCCCCGGACACCGATTCTTCCCGGTCGACGGAATATCCCTGCTTGCGGATTTTTTCATACTCGCCGAGGAGCTGGAGGTGGTCGGTGATGGTCTTCTCGGTCCGTTGCGACAGCCCGCTGATGCGCAGAATCCGGTCAATTGCATTTCGTTCCTGGAAGGCTATGATTGCCTTGCCAATTGAGCTGCAATGGGGAGGCAGAACCCGCCCCAGCGTGTTGGTGCGCCGGATCTCCTGAATGGCTTCGAGAGTATCGATGACTTCCATCCTATCCTGGAAGAGAAATCCCATGCTGGCGGTTTCGTTATACTCCGTGTTCAACTGCTTCAGGAAGGGGTGTACGATTTCGCGCAATTTCTGAGCCCGGTCGTAAAGCTTCCCGAAAAGAAGCTTGGGCGCCAGCTTATAAGAGCCGTCCGACGTGCGGAGAATATAGCCGTGGGCTTCAAGAGTTAGCAGGATGCGGAAAAGGGAAGATTCAGGAAACCCTTTCAATTTGCTGATCTCTACCAGGCTCAAGCTCGTCTCGCCGTCCTCGAAACAGTCCAGAGCGTCCAGAGCGCGGCCTATGGCTTTGGAGTAATAATCGACGACTGAGGATCGGTCCGGCACTTTGTATCTTCCGGCCTGGGTCTTCGGTTTTCTGCGGCGGCTGCTACTTTGGGACTTGATTGACATTGCTCTCACCTGTGGCTACCGCGGTAAAACTTAAATAGATACAATCGTTTGCCAACTCCAGAAAAATTCCAACGGAAGCTGTCGTCTTGATTCACCGCGGCTGATGGACAAGCGGGATTCGCACAAAAGTCCACCCACGGGAATACACTACTCCATAAATTCCTGACGGCAACGACGCACAATATATAACAATTATCAATACCTCACAATAATTCTCTGACTGCGCGGGGAAAATCCGTCGTTGTTCTCACAAGGGTTCGATTTTGGCGGCAGGGCTGCGAAGATAGGCCGGTTCGGTTCCTCATCACCCTGCATTCTCAGGAGCTTCCCGCTCGCCCGAACCTTACAGATCACTCCTCCGATATGCTGCGGTTTTGCCAGGTGCGTCAAGAATCGATTGACAATTTTCATTTTGTACGAATAATTCTCTTTCAGAGCCAGTGGGCACCATATCTGGCTCGCTCGCCGGGAAACCGGATGCCGGATCACGGGATAGGTGCTTGGCATCCGGTTCCCAGGCTGTCGACGGGGCGGCTCCCCGGGAGTGCGGCACTGCGTCTGCCGGGACGCGGGCGGGCGCAGTGAAGTTCTGGCAATTAACCAGGCCCATTGATGAGGAGGCCGTTCGCCACTAAACGACGGCAAGAAACCATGACAACCTCCAAAAAATTCTGCGGTGTGGTTCCACCCCTGGTCACTCCTGTCAATTCCGAAGGATCGTTGGACGAGTTATCCCTGGAGCGGATAATCGAGCATATGGTGAGCGGTGGCATGGATGGGATCTTTATTCTGGGCACGACCGGCGAATCTGCCTCCGTACCGGCGGAGTTGCGCCGCAGTTTTATCCGGGCGTCCGTGGAACGGCTGCGCGGAAGGGCGCTTCTCTATGTGGGCATCGGCGACAACTGTTTCGCGAGCACTGTTGAATGCGCTGCCGAGGCCTTCCACTCGGGAGCTGATGCCGTCGTGGCGCAGCTGCCCAGTTACTATGCGCTGACTCCGGAGGAAATCCATTCCTACTACTGGTCGCTGGCGGAGCGGATAAATGGGCCGCTGCTGCTTTACAACATACCGAGCACGACTCACATGTCGATCCCGGTGGATGTCGTCGCTTCCCTTGCCCGGCACCCGCGGATCGTGGGATTCAAGGACTCCGAAAACAGCGCGGATCGTCTTGAACAGGTGGTTAGCCGGCTTCTCGGTGACGACAACTTTTCCCTATTTGTGGGGGTAGGGGTACTGATGGGGCGAGGTTTACTGCGGGGGATGGACGGCGTGGTACCCAGTTCGGGCAACCTGGATCCCCGCAGTTGGCGTGCCCTGTGCGACGCCGCCCGCCGGGGCGACCGGGAAGAAGTGGAACGTCTGCAGGCCCGACTGGACCGGCTTGCCCAAGTCTTTCAGCGTAACCGCACCCTCGGGCAATCGCTGGCAGCCCTCAAAGCCGCGATGAGCCTATACGGTCTCTGCGGCACCTCCATGCTCCCGCCGCTTCACGCGGTTTCCCCGGAAGGGCTGAACTCGATCCGCGACGAACTGTTGACGCTTGGGCTGCAAATCTAGAGGTTCATCGTATCAGGCGTTATCACGGTCGCACAGTCTTATCATTCATATCGTGGTTTGAGGAGGTCGTGAGAGCCATGAAGAAGACGAGCTTTTTTGCATTGATGCTGATCTTTATTGCAGTCGTGGTCCTGGAAGGAACTGCCCAGCAACCCGCCGCGACGAATTCGCTGGGCATACGGCTCGTGCGCATCGCGCCTGGAACTTTCCGGATGGGGAGTGACGGCTCCCGGGATACATGGGAGGAACAGCCGGCGCACGAGGTCACGATTTCACAGCCGTTTTTGATCTCAGAAACCGAAGTGACCCTGGATCAATATCGCCAATTCAAGCCAGATTTCCAGGGAACGGCGACCTTCGCGCCCATTGCGGCCGGCATGAGCTGGGAGGAAGCCCGCGTCTTCACGGAATGGCTCAGCAAGAAGGAGGGCAAGCCCTACCGCCTCCCGACCGAGGCAGAGTGGGAATATGTCGCCCGCGCCGGTTCTGATGATGCACAGGCTCAGGCAAAGGGGCAGGCGGATAAGGCGAATGCCTGGGGAGTGAAAAACATGCTCGCGGGCGCTCGCGAGTGGTGTTTCGACTGGTTTGGCGAGTATCAACCCGGGAAGCAGTCCGATCCCGTCGGACCCGCCACGGGGAACGTGCGCGTTGTCCGTGGCGGCATCCTGGATTTGGAGGAGCGCAACAATCCGAAAATCGATTTCTGGCGGCCGCAGTCACGGTTGGCAATAGCGCCGGCGTTCGGGCCGCAGTCCGGGGCGGGGCGCGCCAGCAATTCCGCAGACCAGGCGCGTGCCGGCTTGATCGGCGTCTGGTACAAGAACACCGACCTTACCAATCCGCAACAGGTGGATACTGTCGCCCGGCTCAACACGAGCTGGAGCAACGACCCGCGAGGAGGCGGCCGCTGGTCCGGCCGCTGGCGGGGCAAGCTTGAAGCCCCTTTTACCGGCGACGTCCTGCTGACGGCCGAGGCTGAAGGCGGAATGGCGTTCGATTTGGATGGCAAGCGCCTGTTGGACTCCGTCAGCAACCCGCGCATTCTGTCCGCAACAGTCTCCATGGTGAAAGGCCGCAAATACCCGGTTGTCCTCACCTTTGACCGCGGCCGCGGGGATGCCTTCCGGATCTATTGGCAATGGGGAAGCCAGGCCAGGGAACTGATCCCGCCCGCGTCCGTGACGTGGGGAGCCGAGGAAGAGAAAATAGCGCGGGCGGAGGCGAAAGCCGAGGACCGGCCCGGCTTTCATGCGATCGGCTTCCGTGTAGTGCAGGCTGCCATGCCGGCGACCAAGCCGCTGCCGGTCGATGCGCCGTATGTGCAGCAGGGTGTCAAGCAATCGAACCAATTAGCCAGCGTGTCCCCGGATTCAAAGAAGCCCTACTTCAGGAAGCGATACCTGCTTCCCACCCCATACGAAAACAGCTCCGGAGAGCTGATCGATGCGCTGGGATTTCCCAAATATTTCAGGGATCATCAACACAGCCCCGGGCTCGAGGTGCTCCCTAATGGAGATGTATTCCTGGTAATCTACACTTCCTACCACGAGTATGAGACGGGAGTTTCTTTGATTGCGAGCCGCCTGCGGTTTGGTGCTGAAGAGTGGGATCAGCCTGACCGCCTGTTGGATTTTGTGGGGATGAACGACCATGCCCCGCTGGTTTGGCAGGACAATGACGTGACCCGGATTTTCTGGGGCAATCCCCAGCTTGCCGCTGGCGGGTTCCCCTTCCAGTGGACCAGTTCCCGCGACAACGGCGCTACATGGGATCCGATTCAGTTTCCGAACTTCGTCGGGCAGATAGGAAGCCACTCGCGCCAGCCGATCAACACCGCCTTCCGCGCGCCAAACGGCACCATGTACCTATCGAGCGATGGTTCCGGCGGCGAATCGGTTCTCTGGGCCAGCGACGATGAAGCCAAAACCTGGCGTGACACCGGCGGCAGGAGTGCCGGACGGCACACGAGTTTTGGCATGTTGAAGGACGGGCGCATCCTCGCCCTCGGCGGAAAGAACACCCATATCGAAGAGTTTATGCCGAAGGCCATTTCGAAGGATGGAGGCAAGAGCTATGAGGTCAGCAAGTCTCCATTTCCCAGACAGGGATCGAACCAACGGCCGACCCTGATCCGGCTCAAGAGCGGACGCCTTCTCTTCGCCGGCGATTTTATCTATCACAACAACGGCTCACAGCCAAAAGGGATCAACCAACTCGGATCTTATGTTGCTATTTCCGAGGACGAAGGCGAAACCTGGCAATTCAAGAAACTCATCGGCGCGCAAATCCATGAGGATGTGAGCCGGGCCGAAACCATGAGAGGCCCGACGCTGGGCTATTCGGTTGCCCGTCAGGCCCCGAACGGGATGATTCACCTGATTGCCACGATGAACAATCCTTGCCTCCATTTCGAGTTTAACGAAGCCTGGATATTCGACAAGGAGATGGGCGAGCGGTCGGATGCCGAGTTGATGGCATCGGGCGCAAAAGCTGTTGCCGAAGTCCGCCGCTTCGAAGAGAAATTCCCTAACGGCCGCACCCGGGTGAGCTGGAGCGGTGGAACAGCAGACGACGGGCGGTATCTGCTGAATGGCACGGAGACCTGGTACTACGATAACGGCCAAAAAGCGCGCGAAGCCGAATACAAGCTCGGCCGCAAGGTGGGAACTGAAAACTACTGGTCGAGCGACGGGCGGATGCTCTGGTCGACCGAGTACCGCGACAACGGCACCAGCACCTGGCGACAGTATTGGCCCGATGGAAAGCTCAGGGCAGAATCCGGTTGGAGGAATTTCAAAGCCGACGGCCCGGCCAAGCTCTGGGACGCTTCCGGCACTCTGGTTTCGGAAAAGCGCTTTGTCGCCGGGCGCCTGGCCCGGACAGCAGGGGCAAGGTAAAAACAAAGGGCCGGCGTCAGATTGCAGGGCGTCAGCCAGGATGAAAAATGAAAGCGGGGTCTGGCCGAGCCGGGCCCCGCGTGGATCCGGCACTTCCGCCGAGTCGGTCGCCCAATCCGGAATCATGCCACTCGCTGCGCCCCCTACCTGAGAAGAACCGATCGCTTCTCGCAGCATGCACCGTAAATGCAGGAAATTGTTTCGCAAGTTTACAATTGAGATTGACAATTCTCGCTTATTTGCACCATTCTCGAACTTGACTGACCATTAGATTGTACGCGCGCTGTTTTGAGAGGGGCTATGTCCACACTCTGCTCAATAGCGTCTCTTGCCGATAATGCTGCAGTAATTCTTCCCGCTGGCAAATCGTCGTTGCCGACAGCTGCCCAGCACCGCAAACCAAAGGCAGCGGGTTTGCATACATTCAACCTTCCACTCCATTCGCATCCGTTCTTTTCTTGCGGGTGCAAAGCTAAACCTGAAGGCAGGAGAATTCATCACGGGCAATTCATATCCGCTGGCGGCCGTTCATAAACGCGTCGACGGCGCGGAAAAATTCTGTGGATGCATCGGCGAAGGGACCGACAGCTTATCCCAGGCTTACCTGAAAGGGGCATCCGGATGAGAAATAGAAAACGAGTAATCTTACGGACAGCGATGCTGGCTGCAGTTCTTGTTGTTTTCAGTGCCATTGCGCTCGGCCAGAGGACGACGGCCAATCTCTACGGTACCGTTAAAGACCCCACTGGCGCCGTAGTTCCTGGAGCCGTTGTCGAATTGACCCATGAGCAGACCAATCAGATTATAACGGCCCTTTCCAATGAAACGGGAGAATTCACTGCCACATTCATCCCAGTTGGCCGTTACACCATCAAGGTGGAGTCCAAGGGATTCAAAGCCTTCGTTCAGAAGGGTCTCGAACTTACCGCCGGCCAACAAATTCGATTTCCTGTGGCTCTTGAAGTCGGTGGGATGAATGAGGTGACCACGGTCACGGCTGAGGCGGCGCTCCTTCAGAACGCCTCCGCTACCTTGAACGACAACATCACACGAACGTCCCTGACCGAACTGCCCCTGTCCCGCCGCGACTTCAGCGGCCTTCTCAGCCTGCAAAATGGAGTGCGCTACGACACCCAGGGAATGTTTTCGATCAATGGTCTCGCCACAGCCGGAATATCGATAACCGTGGACGGCGTGGACGCCGCCGGCGATCCCGAGACTAAGTCCATCGCATCTTTCCAGGGATACAATCAGATCAACGTCATGAGCCTGGAGGCCATACAGGAAGTCACGGTCTCGAAGGGTGTGATGTCGGCGGAGGTCGGCAGCACCTACAGCGGCAATTTCAACGTGATCAGCAAGCGCGGAACGAATCAGTTCCACGGCTCCCTGTTTGAGAACTGGCAGAATGACGTCCTCAATGCGCGCAACTATTTCTCGGCTACGAAGCCCGTTGTGCGCTTCAACCAGTTCGGCGGTTCGTTCGGGGGTCCCATTCGCAAGGACAAGCTCTTCTTCTTTTTTACCTATGAGGGATACCGGCAGAGCAATCAGACCATTGTCTCCGGGCTGGTCCCGACGCCTGAACTCAAACAACAGGCGATCGCCGCGGTGCCGGATTACAAGGCGGCCCTGGACCTCTGGCCGAACCCGACGGAAACCTATGCTCCCGGTGCAAATACAGCGCTCTACCGCGGTAACGCGTCCAACAAAGCGAATGACAATCATATGGTCGCGCGCGGTGACTATCAGCTCAACAGCAATAACCAGATATCCGGTCGCTATACGCACGGACGACCGTTTCAGGTGAACCCGAGGGTTTACGACAATCCACGGCAGTATAGCGGGATTAACGATAGCGGGGTTCTCACCTGGACGCGTTCGGCCCAGTCCTGGACCAGCGAGGCCCGATTCGGGTACAACAATAGCGGAACGGATCGTCTGGAAACCATGTACTCCCGCAACGTTGCAGCGGTCCAGTTGCAGGGTCAATTCAATATGGATGCCGAGCTGCTCACCCTTGTCGGTCACACCTACACGATGGAAGAGGTAATTGCCAAAAACATCGGCAGGCACACGATCCGATTCGGCGGCATTTACGGCGCCCAGACCCCCGGGCGGTTTGATGAGCAGGTTCCCAACTTTCGGTACGCAAATAAGGCGGACCTGTTGGCCAACAAAGCCAATCAGGTCACATTCACATTTGGCGTTCCACGCTACTATGGACGGGCATGGAACACCGGCCTCTTTTTGCAGGATGACTTCCGCTTTCGCCCGAATCTGATCCTGAACCTGGGAGTGCGCTACGAATACTATTCCGTATTCAAGGAAAAGACTGGGAACATATGGAACCCCGGCATTCCGGACAATGCGGTCAAGGTGCCTCCTGTCTATAGGCCCGCAGATTCCATGTACAACGCCGACTTCAACAACATCATGCCGCGCATTGGACTCGCCTGGAGCATTGGCCCGCAGGCGAAGACAGTTATCCGGAGCGGCTTCGGCATTTCAGTTGCGGCTCAGAGCTTGCGGAATTTTTCGGGAGTGGAGTTTGTAGGCCCGAATATTCCAACCCGCTTTACCTTCACTGGCTCCGATATCACAAACCTCAATCTTAAATACTCGATGAACAACGAGCAGGGACTCAAGGCCTTTGAAGGCAAGGTGGTTCCGTTGGGTCTATCTGTGTGGGATCAGGACAACCCCAATCCCTATGCCATGCAGTGGTCCTTGACGGTTCAGCGGCAACTGACCTCGACAATGGTATTCGAAACCGGCTATATGGGAACCAAAGGAGTAAAGGTCTCGATGACCCATAACCGCAACCTTCCGGACCGCAACACCAATGTCCGTCCATACCCCGAAGCCCTTCAGTTCAGCTACAATGATGCCTCGGACATGAGCTGGTATCACGGCTGGCAGACATCGTTGAGAAAACGGTTCAGCCAGGACTTCTCTTTTGACCTCAACTACGCCTGGAGCAAGGCGATGGCGATAGCTCTGGGCGATTACTGGAATGGCAACAACCAGAGGGCGCAGGATGAGTACAATTTGCGGGCGAACATCGGTCCGACGAATGTGGACCGGACCCATGATTTCCGCATCAACGCTCTCTATGGCCTTCCCCTGGATCGTTGGTTGAAGGCCAATGATCTCGCAAAGAGATTTATCGGAGGCTGGCAGCTCAGCGGCATCTATCGCGCGTCTACAGGCACTCCCCTCACCATTTCGCAGAGCAACTCGAGGGAATTTCAACGGCCCGATTATGTCAGCGGAGATCCCTACCTGTATCCCTCATCCATCGACGGCCTCTACCTCAACAAAGCGGCCTTCCTCGCTGTGCCTCTCGGCAAGACCGGCGGCCAGACCATCCGTCCGGGGAATGTGGGCAAGGGGAGCTTGCGCTCGCCGGGTTACCACACGCTGGACATGAACCTGGCCAAAAGCATTCAAATCAAGGAACAGATGGCGCTTCAGCTGAGGGTGGACATGTTCAACGCCCTGAACCATACCAACTGGGGCTCTCCCGGCACCGACATCAACAATTCACTTTTTGGCCGCATTACCTCCGCCGGTGCATCTCGAAGCATGCAGCTGGCTCTCCGGCTTGCGTTTTAAGCCGCGTTTGTCCACGGCGAACTCCGTTCTCCGATAAACGGAGTTCGCCGAGCAGGCGCGATGCCGGCGTCCGCATGACAACAGAACGGGAAAATTCCAGAGGGCCCTCCGTCGGACGGAACGCGGGATTTCCGAGTTCCCGGTGAAGCTGGAAGGGAAGGGGATGGACATGGACAGACGTAAGTTCTGTAAATCAGCTGGCGGGGCTGTCCTTACCGCGGGCTTCGGGCCAATCTTCCTGGCCAGGCCGCGGCGCTTTCAGGAAGTGGGCCGTTTTGACGCCCCTGAGGCGCGCCAGGGGGTGGCTGTCGATGCCGACCACATCTACGCAGTCGATAGCACGATCATTGGCAAGTATGATAAAAAAACTCACAAGCTGCTTCAAAAGAACGACGGGCCGCGTGAAGGCTCACTCATCCACCTTGACAGCGGGGTCGTTGTGGAAGGGAAACTCTATTGCGCTCACTCTAACTACCCGGGCATACCGATGACCAGTTCCATCGAGATCTGGGAAACGGACAATCTGAAACATGCCGGCAGCCACTCCTTCGGCGTCATGTGGGGCTCATGCACGTGGGTCGACCGGCACGCAGGCTCATGGTGGGTTGTATTCGCCAACTACGACAAGCCCCAGGGGCCGGAAAAACTACCCTATGGTTTTACCCGCTCCACCACACTCGTGAAAATGGATGATCAGTGGACGTGGAAGGAATCCTGGCTATTTCCCGAGGAGGTGATAAAAAAGGTCAAGCCGATGAGCGTTTCGGGAGGGTCCTGGGGGCCGGATGGAAACCTGTACTGTACCGGGCATGACCCCGCCGAGACCTACGTGCTCCGCCTGCCGAAGGCGGGATCCATTCTGGAAATCATTGACACGGTCCCCTGCAACATTGCGGGGCAGGGGATTGCCTGGGACCGGACAGAGACGGGAATGCTTTATGGCATCGTCAAAAGCAGCCGGCAGGTAGTAATCTCAAGATTCACGGGCTGAACTGTGTATGTTGCGCAGATATAGGTGGGCGAGCTTTCGGATGTTCCGGATCCGCTAATCCAGGGCTGGTGGATCCATTGTTTTTTCGCGCTGTATTGTTCCGCTCGAATTTCAGAGGTGTTATGAAGCCGACTACGGGATCAGGAGGGCGAGGCCGGTATTTTTCAGCGGCCTTCTGTTTGTGGATTGCCATTTCGGCGGCCAGGGTGCCCGTTGCTTCCGAAAGAACTTCGAGTGCCGGGCCCGGGACCACTCCGGTCAAGCTGTTGGAGTATAAGATCACAAGGTATGTTTCCCAGGAGAAGGGTTCGGATTCGAGCGGAGACGGGTCCATGGCCCGGCCTTGGGCTACTCCGGCCCATGCGCTGGAGCAAATCCGGGATGCAGGTTCAAAGAACCGCGCGGTAGTCCTAGTTGCCGCCGGTACGTACGGCGGGAAGACGTTGGCCATGAAAGCGTATGTCGATTTGTTCGGCGGCTTTGAGCCCTCCCGCTGGACGCGGAACATTCTGGCATATCGCACGACGCTCGACGGCGAGGAACAGCGTCGGGTGCTGATCGGGGCGAATGAATCCCGGCTGGATGGATTCCATATTGCACGCGGCAGGGTGCGGGGCAAAGGCGCAGGGATAATGTGCGAAAGTGCATCGCCTCAAATAACCAACAATGTTTTCATCGGGAACCGGACTCTGGCTCCTCTCCCCTGGAATCCCAAAAATATCCATGAACTGGCGAATGACGGCGGCGCCGTGATGTGTCTCGATCATGCCTCCCCTCGCATCGAGCACAATTTGTTTGTCGACAACAGCACCGAAAACGGCCGCGGGGGGGCCCTTGCGTGCCACCAATATGCTTCTCCGCGCATCGCGGAAAATGTTTTTCTCAACAATGTCAGCGGCCTGAGCGACCCTACCCGCAGCAGCGATGGCGGTGCCCTATCCGCATTCCTCTACTCAAATCCTGAAATCCTCGACAACATCGTCGTGGGGAACCGATCGCTTCATTCCAACGATTCCGGGGGCATCTTCGTGGCGCTCTGGTCCTCGGCAGTGATAGCCGGCAATGTTATTGTCGGCAACGAAGGCGGTGATGACGGCGGGGCTCTCTTCATCGGCGGGCAGGAGCATCGCTATGACCGGCCTCTGGACCCGGTTCCGCCTGCCGGGCAGTTCAGAGTCAAGGTGTCCGGCAACGTCATCATGGGGAACCGGCAGGGCCCGCCGGGTAGGAGCAGCTCGGGGGCTATGAGGGTGACTATGGAATCCAGGGCCCTGATCGAGAACAACATCATTGCTGAAAATCCAGGCGGCTTGCATCTGCAACGCTCGGAACTGGTACTGCGCAACAACACCATTTTCGACGACCTCGGGTACATCGAAGAAAAGGCGACCGTTGCGCCGGGGATTCTGGTGAACAACATCCTGAGGGGCCGGGTGTCCATCCAGAACAAGTCCACTCTGGATTATTGTAATGTGAAGGGCGGATTTTTTGGGAAGGGCAATTTCGATGCCGATCCGGGTTTCGTCGACGACGGCGTTCAAGGCACAGTACGCTCGCGCGTTGCCGATTTCGGCGGATTTGCGACGAAGCTTGCGGTGATAACCGCTCGCCTGAATCCGCACGACTTGGCCGGCCGACCGATCCGGGTCGGGGACGAATGGAGCGTGGTCAAGGACAACGACGAGGCAAGCATTACAGTTTGGGGATCGCCGGGTGAAAAAACGACTGCGCGAAGCCCGATGGAATTCCGGGTGCCTCCGCGTTACCGCCTTGGTCCCGGATCTCCCTGCATCGACAAGGGGGACAACCAGTCTGCCCCACCCGTCGACTTCAAGGGAAGCCCGCGTCCCGCCTATGGCGGTCTGTCACTGACGGTGGATATCGGGGCCGATGAGTATGGTGCGGCCGGCTTGAAGCCGAAGCAGCAGCCTCAGAATCGGTAAAAATCAAAAGGGAATCCTCTATGAAAAAAAACTACGCCCTGTCCCTGCTGCCGGTACTCTTACTGATTCAGTTTCCTGCCGCAGCACAGCAGCCGTACAAGCCAACGCGGATCAACAAAGCCATCGAGCTGTTCGAGCAGAAGCAGCCTGCCTACTACACCTACGGGGCCGGCGGCTATCAGGAAGGAAAGGCATTAGGGAAAACCTGGGCTGACATCGTCCTCTACGACATGGAGCATGCCCCCCTGGATTTCACGAACTTAAGGGAGTTTATGCAGGGCCTGGCTGACAGCGGTCCAACCCCGAGCGGCCATCGTACCCCGGCAGTCATCGTGAATCTGCCCCTGCTTGGAATCGACGCCTCTGCAGTCAGGGCCGGCCATTGGATGATCGAGCAGGCTCTGGCCACTGGAGTCCATGGCCTCCACCTCTGCCGTGCCCGGTCGCCGGAGGCCGTCCGCGCCTACGTGCAGTGTGCCCGGTACCCGCATCACCTCGAAAAAGTTGGTGAAAGCCTCGATGAAGGTCTCCGCGGTATGGGAAGCCAGAGATATGCTTCGAAGATCTGGGGCGTAACCGAGCCGCAATACCTGGAGATTGCGGATCTATGGCCGCTCAATCCCAGGGGCGAAATCATCCTGGGGGTGAAAATAGAAGACCGCCATTGCCTGGACAATGTGGAGTCAAGCCTCAAGGTGCCTGGAATCGCTTTCGTCGACTGGGGTCCCCGGGATATGGGGCTTTCCTTCGGTGTCCCGACGAACAATGCCGATCCCCCTCATCCGAAAATTCTTCAAGATGCCATGAATCGTGTGCTTGCTTCCGTCAAGGCCAACCGACTCTTCTTTTTAGACAATGTTCTGCCGTCCAATGTTGAAGCCCGTATTGATGAAGGCATCATGATCGGCGCGGGCGGCAGCCGTGAGGCGGCCGAAAAAGGCCGAAAATATACCAAACGCCAGATGCCCTGGTAATTTCCTGGTTGAATGCGATTTCCCCTGCAAGATCCGTATACCGTAATAAGGTGCGGCCGGGCAAGAATCCAAAGGAGCTTCCATGATCAACCGTCGGGAATTTTTAAAAACGACAGTTGCTGCGCCGGTCGGCGCCAACATGATTTTTCCACAGCGACGAGCAGACCGTCCCAATCTGCTTTTCCTTTGGGCCGACCAGCAGCGGCCGGACACCATGCGTGTTTACGGCAATGAAAAGATTCATGCGCCGAATTTCAACCGGCTCACGGATCAAAGCCTGGTACTCCAGAATGCTTACGTCAGCCAGCCGGTGTGCACCCCATCGCGTTCCACCGTGATGACGGGGCTCTGGCCGCATACCACCGGTTGTACGACCAACAACATCCCTCTGCCCGAGAAGACCCCATGTTTTCCCGAGCTTCTGGCTGATTCAAGCTACAGGACCGGTTACTTTGGAAAATGGCACCTCGGAGACGAGCTTTTTGCTCAGCACGGTTTCCAGGAGTGGGAAAGCATCGAGGATATCTACAACGAATATTTCCGTGCGGGAAAAGACCGCACTCAGAGGAGTACCTACGATCGTTTCCTGCGGGAGCATGGCCATAAACCAGACTCGCTGGATGGAACCTTCAGCCGGCTGTTCGAGGCTAAAATGCCAGCGGAGCACTGCAAGCCGAAGTTCCTCGAACTGAAGGCGATGGACTTCCTGCGGCGGCATCGGAATGAGCCATTCATGCTCTATGTCAATTTCCTCGAACCTCACCCTCCCTACTATGGCCCGCTCAACGGCGAGCACAATATTGCCGACATGCAGCTGCCGCCGAATTATGCGACAGAGTTGGGGGAAGATGATCCCCTGGCCTACCGTCTCAAGCGCATGAGAGACCGTCAGAAGAGGGAGGAAGGGATGGATCTCACGACGGACGGCGGCTGGCTCCGCCTCATCGCCAACTACTGGGGTAATGTCACCCTAATCGACAGAAGCATAGGTGCCATCCTCGATACGCTCCAGGAGCTCGGCCTCGCGGAGAACACAATCGTAGTCCACACCAGCGATCATGGCGAGATGCTGGGATCGCACAGCATGGGGCAGAAAGGCGTCATGTATGAGCAGGCTGTTCGCGTGCCGTGGATCATGCGGGTTCCACGGCTCGGGATGCGGCAGAGGGTCGTTCGGGGCCGCTTCAGCCAGATCGATCTCGTTCCCACCCTGCTCGACTTGATGGGAAGAGTGATGCCCGTGAGTCTTCCCGGGCGCAGCTTGATGCCGGCGATTGAGCGGGGAACTCCGCCCAAGGAACCTGTCATCATCGAATGGAACCCCGACCGGCCCGGGTCCAATGAGTACCGGGATGCTCAGCATACCGCAGAAGAAGTGAGAAAAGCTTACTCGGCCCACACCCGGACCGCGATTTCCATGGACGGGTGGAAGCTCTGCCTGAGCGATGCCGACAAAAGCCAGCTGTTCAATCTGGAGCAGGACCCTTGGGAAGTGAAGAATCTGTTTTATACTGGCCGGCACACAGACGTTATCCGGGGCCTGACGCAATCGATTCACTCGTGGCAAAAGCAGGTGAAAGACACAGTCAAAGTCTGAAGCTTGATATTAGCGTTTCGTAAACTGCATCGAGTAGAGTTTCGATGCGCGCATGCGGAGCACCAGCCGGACCGGTTTCCCCTGCAACGCGGAAACATCCTTTCCCTTGCCGAGCCATTCCACCTCGGCTTGAGTTTCATCCCCATTGATGTAGATGCACTCATCCAAGCCGAATCCAGCCACGGGACGGCCATTTCCGTCGAGCAGGCCGGCCTGGGCGTAACCGGTTGCGTCAGTGTCAATATTCAGCACCAGCCTGTTCCCCTCGAAAATAAGCGGCCTAGTCACGATCAGACCGTCGCTGCCATACGGTGCGTCCGCGGAAACAAAGCCATCGAGGCGCTGCACCACGCGGTAAATCGCGCGCTTAAGGTTTGGCTTCCCCGATGAGTGATAAGCTTCCTCGCCGAAGTAGTACTGCCAAATCTCGTCGCCCCGCCGGACCATGCCCTGTGCCAGGTATACCTGGTGAATCGGATCGCCGGCATGGATTCCTGTTCCCACATAGACAGGCCTCGGATAGCGCTTCCACTGAATGCCATCGCGGCTGACTGCGAGCTGGGTTTCAATGGGGCCCGACCCGCGTTCCCGCTGCTTTTCTCCCAGGATCCTGCGCGTTGCCGGCCCCTCTTCCTCATAGTGAAAGTAAAGCAGTGGGAACGCGACGTAAGTGTCGGCTGCCCAGGGATATTTCATCGCCTTCGGGACGTAGATATCGGTTCCCTCGGGATCGATCGCATCGTCGGGGGCAAAAGCGGTGGGAAAATCAATTCCGAAGCCGCCCGGGGTCAGCGGCCCGTTGTCAAGATACCAGGGATTCAGATTGTGCAGGCGCTTTACCGTGGCCGCTCTTTCCACCTCCGCCTGGCTCATCGGTTTGAATGGCCAGGGCCGCGCGATATCGCCGGTTTCCGTTCGAACGAATTCCCGCTGAGTCTTGCCCCCGAGGGTTGCGCCGTAATCGCTGCGATGATAGCTGACATAGAGTTGTCTCTGGTCGTCATAGAAAATGTTGGATTGCGAACCGGAGCGGAAGGGAAGCACTGCGGTCCGGTTGCGTCTGAAGTGCCAGCCATCCGGGGATGTATAAAGATAGACCCCGCGCCCCTCGTAGCCGCTGATGAATTTCCACCGTTCCCCGGAAGGGCCGTTCGGATCGATAAAAACCATCCCCATTGCGGTGGATTCAGGAATGACGACGTTTTGCATTCCTGGAGTCGCGCCGGCGTTGATTATCGGCTTTTCCCAATGAACACCATCCCTGGACGTCATTACAGCAAGATGATCATCCTTTACTCCGAAGTACATCCGGAGCAATCCATCTTCATCCTCCAGGACATTCAGATGCTTTCGGAATACTCCCTGGATGCTATCGACCACACGCTCGGCAAGCCGGGCGGGATTGGCCGTAAAGACGATATTCTCCGTTTTGCTTGCGATGGCATCGTCGATGAAAAGGTATTTGCGGCCCATCAGCGGAACGGGAGCCTGCGGATCAGCCTGGCTCCCGAAGAGCAGCGGAGGACCTTTCTTGAGGGCGATCGCGTTCGTCTCGGAATTGGCAAGGGGCGAAAAGCTGGCCGGAGGGGCAAAATTCGCGGTGTAGATCCGCCCGGCGGAAAAACGCAGCTCGTCGATCCGGCCGGGCAGCGGATTTTGCCACCTACCGTTGCGGCCGACGCTGAAATAGGCTTCTTCGCCGGGCGACAGGGGTTTCAAGACAACCTTTGCCGCTGGGGGTTGTTCCTTGCCGTCGACATAGTGCCGAAGCCTGGATTCCTTCACGGAGTACACGAATGCCAGATGATGCCATTGCGGGGAGGCCGGATCCAGTGTGCCGGGATCGGTTGGAATCGGTAGTCGAATTCCTCCGGGTTTGTTGATCAGGATGAAGCCCTTGCCGCCCGGCGCAGTCGCCAGCTGGGTGGTGTCGTCATTCTCGCCACGAGGGCCGCGGCCGATCTCGAAAACAACACCGCTTTCCTCCGTCTTTCTGGTCGGCCGGTACCAGAATTCCACGGTCCAGTCAAAATCGCCCAAGTTGAGCTTGCAGAGGGTCGGATTGACGAAACCGACTTCTTTGCGCAGGTGTTTCTCGCCCATGGTCATCAGCGCGGCGAAAAGGGCATTCTTCCAGGTCATCGGGTCGATGGTGCGGCCGGGAGCCTTCGTCGCGGGAGCCAGCCCGAATAGGATCGATCCCAGGGAGGGATACTGGACGGCCGGCTGAGCGATCGGCTCCAGCGCGTTGCCGAATTTCCCCTCGACGATCTGTCCGCCCGGGCCGATAACCAGCGGATAGTTATTGTCCGAAATGTCATCCAGCACGCAACTCGGATAGATGCCCCTGGGTTCATCAAAAGGCCACAAAGCGATGGTCTGTGCCGATGCGGTTTTCACAGCAAGACCGACCACCAGAAGAGCGAGGCTTATAAAGTGCGGCAGGCAGCGTCTTTCTTTCATTGTTCTATCCTCCTGCGGCTATTGAATTCGTTGCTTGAAGACAGAGAGGTTCCTCCCCACGATGGAGGCGCCGTATGTCTGCGCATGATCCGGCTTCCATCCGTGTCCGGAAGGGCGAAGCTCGCCTGGCAGCGGCTCAGGCTGTCCGCTTCCCGAAAGCACGATTTGATTATAAAGCGGTAATTATCGTATTGATTTGAAAATTAGGCAAAACTATTGTTGAGCATGGAAAATCCATTTTTGGAGAATTCTCGGGCCTGCGCCACCCCAAGGCTGGATTTTTCTCGAAGTCAATCATTGCAGTTCTTGAAAACATGACGATCGGAGCTGAAATGGGGGCCAGGGGTTGTCTCGCTTTGATTTCTTCAATATTGATCCTATCTGCCTTCGGACGGCCGGCAGATGTCGCTCCGAAGGCGTGGTGGAAATTCGAGGAAGCTAAAGGGAATGTCATTGTAGATGCGGTTACAAAGCACGAGGATTCGCTGCACGGATATTTTGACTCCATGGGTGGTGTGACCGGGAAGTGCATCCGTTTCGATGGGCAAACCACTTGCGTGGCACGCAAATCGGCCGACGCGCCGGTTTTGGTAGATTCTTTTTCCATGGAGGCATGGGTGGCACCGCAGACCTATGCCTGGGACTGGACCGCGATCATGAACCGCGAAAAGGATCACATGGCCGGTTTTTTCTTTGGCATCGATGTCACCGGGCACGTGGGCCTGCATCTGGCAATCGACGGCAAATGGGTTGAATGCAATTCGCCGCGTCCCATACCGCTCCTGAAGTGGTCTCATCTGGCCGCGACCTTTGACAAAACGGAGGGAGTCAGGCTTTACATCAACGGGGAAGCAGCCGGTTCTCTCGAAGCCCGGGGCTCCATGACCGCGCCCGAGGGTGTGGATCTTTTCATCGGGAAAAACCTGTCGGCAACGTCCCCCCGATACTGCGAAGCCAAGGCGGCCAAAAGCATTTTGTCGGACATGGTCTTTGATGGCCTGATCGACGAGGTAAAGATCTATGACACAGCATTGAACGCCGCTCAGGTTCAAAAGGCCTATTCCTCAGTGGACATTTCTAACCGGCAGCCTCTCCAGTACCAACTCCTCCCCACGGGACCCGGGGGAACTGGTATCTTTGGCGCCTATTACACGCGTTTGAATTACTCGGAACAGTGGGATCGCCTCAGGCGAATCGGAGATGTTGCGGACATAGTGGTTCGTTTTGACGACTACCCTGTCCATTACATGTTTTGGAACGGCACCAATTATGGCGGTGTCTGGGTGACCGAGAACGGCCGGTTGATGGGCGACCAAAGCCTCGAGCGCTCCAATCAAGGCAAATCCGTTTGGGGCTGTCCCGAGCATATGTCCGACAAACAGGCCCGCTACTCTTCCATCCGGATTCTGGAGAGTAACGATGCCCGCGCTGTGATTCACTGGCGGTACGCGCTTACCGATATTAAATACAACATTTTCGGCGAGGATCCCGAGACCGGCTGGGGGGAATGGGCGGAGGAATTCTATTATATTTACCCCGATGCCATCGCGACACGGCATCAGATTCTCTGGAGCAAATTCCTGAGCCACGAGTGGCAGGAAACCATCATCCTGAATCAGCCCGGAACCTATCCGGAGGATAATGTCGAGAACGAAGCCCTGACGCTGGCCAACCTCAAAGGCGAGACTCAGTCCTTTTCGTGGGTCGACGGACGCCTGAAGAGAACCCTGGAGGATCCCACCATCCAGATGGTGAGACTGAAATCCAGTTTTCGCCCGGTTCTGATCTTTCAGCCGCGGGCGGGTATCAGGGTGATGCCGGGCGTCAATTTCGCCGCCCGCGGCACCCACTATCTTTGGTGGAACCACTGGCCGGTGGCCCAGATTCCCAGCGATGGGACAGAGGCTCATGCACCGGACAAGCCCTCCCATACTTCCCTCGGTCAAGGCATTGAACATTCGCCGGTCGTCGTGCACGACCAGGGGAAAAGAGATTTTTCTGATGCGCAGAATACCGGCATCTTCCATGATCCGGAAAAAAACACCTTTTCCGCTGTTCATCTCACCGGGCTCACAGACAGGCCGATCGCGGAACTTCTTCCGTTGGCGCGCTCCTGGAATTTCCCTGCGGAGGTCAACCCGAGCGGAGATACTTTCACAAGCCAAGGTTACGACAAAGTGCAGCGGGCGTACTTGATCTCCAGATCGAAGCCCAGCAAGCCTGTCGCGCTGCTAATGGGAGTTGCCGCCTCGCCGAATTCCCCTCTGATCAATCCGGCCTTCGTCATCCGGAACTGGGGCGATGCAGGCGCCCGCCTCATGATAGACGGCAAAGAAATATCAAAGGGCAAGGACTTCAGAATCGGACGCCGGAATCGACTGGATGGAACTGATTTGATCGTCTGGATCAAGATAGCAACAACCCGGCCCGTCACGATCACTCTGAATCCAGCCGCCCGCTGAGATTCCGGCCTCCGGCTCGGAGGCGGGCGACAGGCCGGGTGATCCCAGACCGGTCCCTTGCCCGGCAAGGGTACCTCCGCGGAGCGGACTTGTCGCACCTAGGTTGCGCTTCCTACCTCAGCCCGAATCCACGGGAATTGTGCTACCTGACGCTTGCCCAGCGACAGCGCAAGATCGCGGCCCAGTTGGGCTTCCCCGTTCCTGACCTGAGGGGGGGGGCCTCGCTGCTCGCGGTCCGTTCCTTCCTAAAATGGTGATATATTTGCCGGAAGTGGCCTTGATCCGAGACTGCAGCATTGATTAGTCTGCTCTGCAATCCAGCCGAAGAGGTGTACTGGGGCTGCCTTGAGACATCTTTAAAGCATCTGGAGATCACAAAAGGGGGTACATGTGGCCAGCAATATGTTCGGGCAATCAAAGGGTGTGTCGCCGGGTAGAATCATAGGAGCCTTTATTATCCTCTTCGCGCTGGGAGGGGTTGCCCTGGCGCAGGAGTACCGCGGCACCATCTCGGGCAGGATCGTAGATCCACAACAGGCGGTGGTGCCTGGGGTTTCTGTGGTTGCCACTCAGGTGGATACCGGCTCCAAGTACACGACGATTTCGAGCGGCGACGGGCAGTTCACCCTTCCTTTCCTGCTGCAGGGTCGGTACAGGATTGAGGCAGAGCTTGCAGGCTTCAAGCGATACGTCCGTGAGAGCATCCAGGTCAGCACCAACGAGCGGGTCACTCTGGATATAGTGCTCGAGTTGGGCGGCACAAATGAAACGGTGACCATTTCCGCGGATGCGCCGCTGGTCAACAGCGCCACTGCATCCACCGGCCAAGTCATCAACTCGCGTCAGGTTGAGGACATGCCCCTCATGTCGCGAAATCCGTATGCCCTGGTTCAGCTTGCCTATGGCGTAACACCCCGGGGAAACAATGCTTTTATCCGACCTTTTGATAACGGCGCGAGTGCGGATTTCTCCATTGGCGGCGGCGCGAACAGGGGAAATGAACTATTGTTGGACGGGCAGCCGAATATCTCAGAAGACGGGTCCATGGGCTACTCGCCGCCGGTAGATGCGCTGCAGGAGGTCAAGGTTGAAACGTTTCAGTCGGACGCCTCCTTCGGGCACACCGCCGGCGGCACTGTTAGCGCTTCCACCAAAGCGGGCACAAACAACTTTCATGGCACTCTATATGAGTTCAACCAGGTCTCAGCGCTGCAAGCCGCCAGTTTCTTCAACAACCGGGCCGGCCGGAAAAAGCCGGTGACCCAATGGAACCAGTACGGCGCGACCTTAGGGGGGCCGGTGGTAATCCCGAAATTATTCAACGGCAAAAACAAGCTTCTGTTCTTCTTCGCTTTTGAGGGGATCAAGAACAAGAGCCCGGAGGAAGGATATACGACGGTGCCAACTCTCGAGCAACTGGATGGCAATTTCTCGAAATTGCTGGCGCTGGGGAGCAACTACCAGCTTTACGATTACGCGACGGGGGTAGTTGAAGGATCTCGGATTCGGCGCCAGCCATTTTCGGGAAACATCATTCCTTCATCTCGGATCAGTCCTGTGGGAAAGAAGATTCTTTCGTATTATGACAAGCCGAACCAGCCCGGCAATGCCGATGGTACCAATAATTATTTTTATTCCGGAAAGGGCGTCGATGACTACGACAATGAGCTCGGCCGCCTGGATTACGTCGTAAGTGACCGGAATAAGGTGTCCTTCAATTTCCGCCACAATGACCGGCTGTTGAGCACAGGGGACCGGTTCGGCACGCCGGCCACAGGCTACCATTTGAACGAGATCAACTGGGGATCCTCTCTGGATCACGTCTACACCTTCACCCCGACTACCGTGCTCAACACGCGATTTAATTGGAACCGGAAGACGGAACTGCGCACGCAAATGGGCGACGGCACGGATTATCTTTCCATAATGGGTTTCCCAAGCAACGTGATCGCTGCAGCCACCCGCGATATGTTCCCGACCATGTCGATCAGCGGATACGAGAGCTTCGGCTACAGCAGCGGCCGGACCCAGCGCTTCGACAATTTTCAGCTCTTCTCCAGCTTTAACAAGTTCATGGGAAAGCACATGCTCAAAGTAGGGGCGGACCTGCGGCAACAGAACTACGGCCGCTATCAATGGGGAGATGGGGCGGGAACCTATAACTTCTCCACAGACTGGATCCGCGGGCCTTACAATAACTCGTCCGCACCTCCGATGGGCGGCGGGGCCGCCAGCGTGCTTCTCGGAGTGCCGACGGGCGGAAGCTTCGTGGCCCCTCCCGATCAATCCAGCCAGAACCGCTACTTTTCCATTTTCATTCAGGATGATTTCCGGCTCAATAACGACCTGACTCTGAACTTCGGCCTTCGAACCGAACGGGAACTGGCGCCGACCGAGCGCTACAACCGGATCCTGCGAGGTTTCGATGCCACTGTTCCGAGTCCGATCAGCGCACAGGCACTCGCAGCTTATGCCGCCAACCCTATCCCCGAAGTTCCGGTTTCCCAGTTCAAAACAGTCGGAGGCCTCCTGTTTGCGAATGAGGAGAACCGAAGCCCGTTCAAGACGAAGGCATTCAACTTCAGCCCGCGCTTCGGTTTTGCCTGGAAGCCGGCCATGCTGGGCGGAAAAACTGTTCTTCGTGGTGGCTACGGACTTTTCTACTCGCCGAATGAATATGGCGGGACTGCCATCGATCAAACCGGGTATACTTCCTCGACGCCGATCGTTACGACGAACGACGGCGGCCTCACCCCAGCCGCGACGTTGGCCAATATATTTCCCAATGGATTCCTTCCGGCAACCGGTTCCTCGCTTGGAATCTCACAGAACCTGGGCCAGGGGGTAAATTACTATGTCGACGAAGTCAGGAATGGCTACGCGATGCGTTGGAACTTCGATGTCCAGCGAGAGCTTCCGGGGAATATGGTCCTCCAGGTCGGATACCAGGGGAACCATTCGGTTCAGCTGCCCAACAGCTATAGCCAGAACTTCGTTCCGGAGAAGTACCTAAGCAAGTCGCCGACCCGCGATCAGGCGACTATTGACTACCTTGGGGCCAATGTCAAAAATCCCTTCGCAGGACTCCTGCCGGGCACCAATCTTAATGGCAGCACTGTCGCGCGAACTCAGCTGCTGTACGCTTTCCCGCATTTCACTGGGGTTACAAGGCGATTGGTTCCCGAGGGAAGTTCCTATTTCCATATGTTCTCGGCCCGCGTTGAGAAGCGCTTTTCGCAAGGTCTTCAGTTCCTCGCGAACTACCAGCGCTCGAAGCAGATCGTGAGGCTGGGCCGGCTGAACAATTCCGATGTGCAGCTGGAGAAGGTCATCGGGAACGAGGACCGGCCGCAGCGGATAGTGGTGAGCTCGAGCTATGACCTTCCCTTCGGGACTGGCAGAACTTTTGCGAAAGACGTCGGCCGGGGCTGGAACAGCCTGATCGGCGGATGGTCGGTCAATGCCATCTTCTCACAGCTGTCCGGACCACCGCTGAGCTGGGGCAACATCATTCGCTACGGCGCAGACATCAACTTGCAGCCGCGTAATATCGATCAGGCCTTCGATGTCACTCAGTTCAACCGGAACTCTTCTCAGCAGCTCGGATCCAACGTCCGGACCTTCCCATCCCGGTTTTCGAATTTGCGCCAGGATGGATACAAGAACTGGGATATATCGGTAATCAAAAACACCAAAATCACGGAAGCGGTGAGATTGCAGCTTCGCGGGGAATTTTTCAACGCCTTCAACCACCCGCAATTCAACGCTCCCAATACATCGCCCACCAGCGGGAGCTTTGGAAAAATCGACAGTGTGGTCAATGCTCCCCGCTATATTCAGATAGGATTGAAGCTTACGTTCTGATTCGCCCGCAGCCAGGTTTGGCGTGGGAGACGGCTGGCTGCAGACAGGTTCCCTGGAACCGGCAGCTGGCCGTTTGTTTTTGTGTGTATAGGAGGAAAAACAATGACTCAAAGGATCGCCATCATCACTGTTCTGGTTCTGCTGACACTGGGAATCGGGGCGGTTGTCGTCTCCGCACTCGCTCCACCGGCAAGCCCTTCGATGAAGCATGTCATCGTCTCGGGTGACCCGGGAAGGTTCAGCGGATGGCCCGCCAATAATGGCGCGTGGATCTGGGGAAATGAGATCGCGGTCGGGTTCTCGCTCGGATACTATGAGAGCAAGGGGGACTCCCACTCAGTTTCGAGCACAAGGCCGTCCGTAACAGCTCTCGGAAGAAGCAAGGACGGTGGTGAAACCTGGGCCATTGAAGAGCATCCGGAGCTGGGGAACCGCAAGGCGACCCCTTGCCCAGGCGGCATCAACTTTGCGCATCCCGATTTCGCGCTCCGTTGTGGTAACAGTTATTTTCACATCTCGTATGACCGCGGCAAATCCTGGCAGGGGCCTTTCAGCCTGGGTGACTTTGGCTTGGGTCTCAAGCTGACCGCGCGAACCGACTACCTGGTCAATGGCAAGGACGAAGCCATGCTCTTCCTCTCAGCCGAGGTGGAAGGCATTCAGGCCGGCAATTACAAAGACCGTGCTTTTTGCGCCCGAACGACGGATGGCGGAAAAACATTCCAGTTCGTCTCCTGGATCAACGACGAGCCCCGTTCGGTGCGGGGCGTTATGCCTTCCACGGTCAGGGTGTCACCTACCGAGCTCGTCACGACGCTGCGTCGGCGTCTCGATCCGCAAGGGGGGCCGAGGAACGAGATTTGCTGGATCGATGCGTTCGGCTCACAAGACAACGGAACATCCTGGAAGTGGCTGTCTCGCATTGCTTTCACGGATTTGGGTTTTCGGAACGGGAATCCGCCAAGCCTGGTGCGGCTAAAGGACGGCCGTCTTTGCGTTGCCTACGGATTTCGTGCCGTTCCCTATGGGATGCGCGCTAAAATCAGTTCCGACAACGGCAGGACATGGGGCCCGGAGATCACTTTGCGCGACGATGGGGGCACCTGGGACTTCGGCTATCCGAGGTCTGTCGTACGCCCCGACGGCAAGGTCGTGACGATGTATTACTTCAACACGCCGCAGCGACCCGAACAGCACATCGCGGCGACGATTTGGGATCCCAAGTGACAATCTCGTGACGGAGGACCGGGGCCATGAAAAACGATGAACCCAACGGCAAAATGATGACCCGCCGGGAAATACTGCGGGGTGCCGGCGCATCCATTCTCGCATGCTCGCTGCCCCATGCGACGGCGGCGGAGAAGACATTACGAGGCATCTTCCCGATCATGTCCACCCCCTACACCGAAAAGAATGAAGTGGATTGGGAAGACCTGGCGCGCGAGGTGGACTTCCTTTGCCGCTGCAAAGTACACGGAATGGCGTGGCCGCAGCTTCTCGGTGAGACTTTCCAGCTCACTGTGGAGGAGAGAAGACGCGGCATGGATGTCATTGCGAAGGCCGCCAAGGGGAAGGCACCTGCCATCGTACTGGGGGTGGACGGCCCCGATCTCAAATCCGCTCTGGCCTACCTGGAGTTTGCCGAAAAGTTCGCACCGGACGCCCTGATCGCTCTTCCGCCCTGGAATGCGAAAACACTGCCGGAGGTAATGGATTATTACAAGGCCCTGGCCCGTGTGACACAAAGGCCGATATTCATTCAGAATGCGGACATCGGGAACGGGGTGAAGCTGCAAATCACTGACGTGGTCGCACTGGCGAAGGAGTTTCCGCACTGCGGTTATTTCAAGGAGGAAATAAGCCCCACCCTCGAGCGCATGGCCGAGCTTCACAAGCAGCGGCCTCCGGTGAGGCGGGTTTTCGGCGGCGAGGCGGGGAAGAACTTCATGTACCTCCTGCGTATGGGACTGGATGGTGTCATGGCGGGAAACGCCTATGCCGATGCCTTCGTGCAAATCTGGGATGACTATCACTCGGGGAACAAAGAGCGGGCGCGGCAGATTTACAGCCAGCTCTGCCTCATGTCCGCCTGCGAAGCGTATATCCCGGGAACCCGCGAGTATGTCCTGAAAAAACGAGGGGTTTTCAAAACCATGCGCTCGCGCCGACGGCAATACCAGTTCAGCCCTGAATCGATCGCCGAGATCGAATATTTTTACGAGGGGCTCAAGCCGTACTTAAAGGTCTGATAGACCGATTCCATCAGGCCTAACCGGGTAGATCCCGGACTGGATGGCGCCAGCATTTTAGGTCCCATGGCAGGGCGGATGTCGCGAGCGGGAGTGCCTTTCAGAGCTTGCGGTATTTCCGCCTATATTGTCCTGGGGTCATCCCGGTTCGGCGGCTGAAAAACCGGGCGATATGGGCATCCTCATCATATCCGATTGTGGAAGCGATCTCCGACATGGGTAGGTTGGTCTCTGCCAGCAACCGGCAAATGCTTTCGATACGCGCACGGTGAATGCTCTCCAGGACGGTTCGGCCCGTTGCGCGCCGAAACCGGTCCTGGAGCACGCGGCGCGAAACCCCAGAGGCTGCAGCAACATTTTTTACCCCGATTACCGTTGTCCTGTTGTCCCGGATGAAACGCACAGCCCTGACCACGGCAGGATCACTTATGGCAATCAGATCGGTGGACTGCCTGGTTACTACATGAGTGGGACGAACCAGGATGGTCCGGCCTCCAGCAAGCTTGCGGGCCATGAGACTGTCCAGCAGGGCAGCGGTTTCATAACCGGCGCGCTCCGTGGCCATGGCCACACTGGAGAGCGGAGGAGTGGCCCGGTTACAGACATGATCATCGTTGTCCACTCCCAGGATGGCGATATCGTCGGGCACCCGTATTCTCCGGGTACGGCATACTTCTGCGATCATGCGCGCACGATCGTCATTGCACGCCATGAGGCCGGCCGGCTTGGGGAGCGCGGCCAGCCAGTCGCCCAGGCGGGCTTCTTCGGTGTACCACGATTCACCGGACCGGGGATGGCGCGGTTTGTAGACCTCTACCTCGAATCCATTGGCTGCGAGGTTGCGGCAAAAATGGGTGCAGCGCTCCGCCGCCCATTCCATGCCGTCCAGGCCGCAATAGGCGAATTGCCGGAGTCCGAGGCCGCGCAGATGATCGGCCGCCATGTTGCCGACGCCGGCGTTGTCGGTCAATAACTGGCAGCGGTTGCCGGGCAGATGATGTGTACTGACCATGACTACAGAAGGCAGGCGCAGATTCCGGATCTCTTCCTCGCGCTCCTGCAAGGCGATTAGCCCATCTGCACGCCAGCCTTTCATGCGGACGAGACGTTGTTTCTGGCCTGGTGGATTGAGGTAGGCCGGCGGTTCTTCATAGAAAGTCCACGGCCCGTGAATGTGGGCATACTCGACAATGCCGCGCAAAACGCCGCGGTCGTACTCCCGGGCCGATGGGATCAAAAGGATAATTTTGGGTTGCGGCTTCATCGCGGGCCTGATTACACCTCTTTTGCTGCCCATGTCAAGCATTTCTCAAAATGGCGGTATTTGTGCCGGAAGTGGCCTTGAGGATATCGGCCGCTTCAAATACATTTGGCTGCTAGGATCACTGGATGGAATCCCGGCCCCATTCTGGAACAACCGGATATGGAGCGCTGAACCCTGGATCGGAGGAACCATGAGACAAGCCGTGATGATTCGGCCCGGAGTCATTGAAATGCGGGAGGCGGAGCCGCCTTCACCGGGAGCGGGGGAGATCTTGCTGCGCGTACAGCGTATCGGCGTCTGTGGCTCGGACATTCACGTCTGGCACGGGCTGCATCCGTTTACCTCCTATCCGGTGGTGCAGGGACACGAATACAGCGCCAACGTGGAAGCGATCGGGCCGGGTGTCACGAATGTCCGGATCGGGATGAAGGCTACTTCCCGCCCTCAAGTGGTCTGTGGTGCATGCGAGCCCTGTCGCCGCGGCGACTATCACATCTGCAATAACCTCAAGGTCCAGGGATTCCAGGCGCCGGGTTGCGCGCAGGATCTTTTTGTCGTCCCACAGGATCGGATCATCCTGCTGCCCGATATCCTGAGCCTCGAACAGGGGGCCCTCATCGAGCCGACAGCGGTCGCAGCACACTCCACGGGTCGGGCCGGCGACCTGAGCGGGCGGAATGTCGTGGTGTTGGGAGCCGGGACTATCGGCAACCTGGTGGCTCAGGCGGCCCGTTGCCGGGGAGCCAGCAAGATCCTGGTCACCGACCTCAGCGACTACCGGCTCGAGAAGGCGCGCGCCTGCGGCGTGGACGAGGTGTGCAACGTTAACACAGAAAAGCTTTCAGAAGCCGCCAGCCGATGTTTCGGGATTGAAGGCTTTGATGTCGCGTTCGAAGCGGTTGGATCGGAATCAGCCCTGAACGACGCCGTCCAGAACATCAAGAAGGGCGGCCGGATCGTGGTGCTGGGCGTGTTCGGCGAGCGTCCGCGAGTGGACATGTCGATCGTGGGAGACCGGGAACTGAGCCTGGTCGGAACGCTGATGTACAAGCATGAGGACTATGAGCAGGCGGTGCAGTGGATCGCTTCCGGCAAGATCAATACCGAGCCGCTGATTACCTGTCATTTTCCCTTCGCACGATACCAGGACGCCTACCACTACATCGAAGCGCAGGGCGACAAGACACTCAAAGTGATGATTGATGTGCACTAATTTTCGGGAGAGAGCATGAAATTCAATTATTTTCAGCCGACGGAACTTCTTTTCGGGCGCGGTCGCGTGGAAGAATTGGGCGGGATTGCCCGACGCTTTGGTACGCGGACACTGCTTGTCACAACGCAGGAAACCGCAGAACTGCGAGCGCAATATCAGCGGGTGAAATCGATTCTGGCGGAGGCCGGCGTGGAGACCGCGCACTACGACGGAGTGGTGCCGAACCCGACCGTCGAGTCGATTTCAAAAGGTGCAAAGCTGGCGCGTGAATCCGGCGCCCAATCGGTGATAGGTCTCGGGGGCGGATCGAGCATGGACAGCGCGAAGGCGATCGCCGTCGAGGCGACACACGAGGGTTCCAGTTGGGATTATCTTTTCTACAGGAATCCTCCTACGGCAGCTACCCTTCCGATTATTGCGGTTTCAACCACCTCCGGGACGGGGTCCCATGTGACCCAGGTGGCGGTCATCACGAATGCTGCTGCGCGCGATAAGTCGGCCATCTATCACGCGAACATCTATCCGCGTGTCGCCTTGGTCGACCCGGAACTTATGGTTACCGTCCCCGGGCATGTGACCGCCTGCACCGGCTTCGACGTCTTCTGCCACGCTTTCGAATCCACGTTGCATCCCAACTGCGGCCCGCTGGTCAAAACCATGGCGTGGGAGGCCATCGATAGGGTGGCGGCCTGGCTGCCGAAGGCTCTGGAAGACGGCCAGAATCTGGATGCGCGAGAAGCAATGGCTTGGGCGGATACCTTGGCGGGGTACTGCATCGCCAGTGCCGGGGTTACGCTGCCCCACGGCATGGGTATGGCTTTGGGCGGTATGTATCCGCACATTGCGCATGGCTTGGCTCTGGCCCTGGTCTATCCGGCCTTCACCCGGTTTACATGGCAGTCTGCCATTCCGGGATTTGCGCGCCTGGCGAGGGCATTCGATACTTCGCTCTCCGGGGCGCCGGATACGACTGCCGCCGAATGCAGTTGCGCGCTTGTGGATGACTTCCTGCAAAACATAGGTTTGAGGCGGGGATTGGCAGATCTGGGCATACCGGATGCCGAGTTGCCGGCGCTGGCGAAGCAGTGCATGGTCTTGCCTGACTATCAGGCTAATCCGCGCGTGGCAACGCTCGAGGAAATGGAAGGTTTCCTGCGGCAAATCTATCCGGCAAGGCAGTAGGCCCGGTGCGAATTCGCTTGGATGGAATGGAGGCGACAGAATGAGAGAAACCGGCACCCTCAATCGCGAGATTTCGGATATGCTTTCCACGCTAGGCCATACAGATGAGATCATCGTCTGTGATGCCGGATTCGCAATTCCGGCTGGAGTGCGCACTGTGGATATTGCTCTGGCCGAGAACAAGCCGACCGTTCCCGAGGTCCTGCATGAACTGCGGCGGCACTTTTCGGTGGAAAAGCTGGTTTTGGCAGAGGAAACACAGCGCACCGGACCGTCGCGATTCGCCGAACTCGCGGGTAGCTTCGGCTCCACAGTGGGTATCGAGGTCATCCCGCAGGCGGAATTTCGCCGCAGGGCCCGCTCCGTTAAGGCCATTATCCGCAGCGGAGATTTTACAGCCTATTCCAACATCCTCCTGGTATCCGGCGGGGGACCCCGCTGGTATATCGAAAGAAGGGACTAGAAAATGGGTGCCATGAGTGTGCTGGATATCGGCGTGATTCTGGCCTATATGATCGGGATCACGGCGATCGGCATCTGGGCCGGTTACCGCAGGCACTCGTCTAGCGAGCAATACTTCCTGGCCGGAAAAACACTCGGCTGGTTCAGCATCGGCGCGGCGATGTTCGCGTCGAATATCTCCACGATCCACCTTGTGGGGTTGGCCGCATCGGGAGCCGACCAGGGTGTGGTCATCGGCAACTTCGAATGGATGGCATCCTTCTGCCTGATTGTTCTCGGACTGGTATTTGCTCCCTTTTATTTTCGAAGCCGGATCTCCACGCTTCCCGAGTTTCTCGAAAAACGGTATGGTGGAGGCACCCGTGCGTTTTTGGCGGCCATCGGCATCCTCGGGGCTCTGCTTATCCACATAGGCATTAGCATGTATGCTGCAGCGGAGGTGTTTGAAAGTTTCCTGGGCGTCGACATGCTGACCTCGATAATCGTGATCTCCGCCATTACGGTGCTCTATACCGCACTGGGTGGGCTGAAGGCCGTGGTGGTCACGGAGACGGTGCAGACGTTTCTCCTGCTGGGAGGTGCGGTGCTGCTCGCGGTTTTGGGACTCCAGTACCTGCCCCAGGCCGGGATTCAAGATCTCGTTTCGTTCAAGGCTGCCTTGAAACCGGGCCAGCTCAGCATGATCCATCCGCTCCGGGACGCGCAGGGGCATCTCAATAGCTTTTCCTGGCTCGCGGTCCTGCTTGGGTATCCAATTCTCGGTATCTGGTACTGGTGCTCCGATCAGACCATAGTTCAACGTGTCCTTGGGGCTCAACGGCAACGTGATGCACAGAATGGGCCGATATTTGCCGGCTTCCTCAAGATCCTGCCTCTCTTCCTGATGGTCTTTCCGGGCGTAATCGGCTACATCATGTTCAAGAATGGCGGGATCCAGCTTCCGCTCGGCGCGAATGGGCCGGATTACAACAAGGTCCTGCCGGAAATGATCAAGGCCTTGGTCCCGCCGGGACTGAAAGGCCTGTTGGCTGCCGGCATGCTGGCAGCGCTCATGAGTACCATCGCGTCAGCACTCAACAGCTGCGCGACGCTCATTACTGTGGATCTGGTGAAGAAGCTCCGGCCTGGAACAAGTGATGAACGCCAGGTAGCGATCGGACGCATCAGCACAGGCGTCGTCATGGTCCTGGCGATGCTCTGGTCCACGCAGGGCGGCCAGTTCGGCACCATCTTCGAAGCTATTAACAAAATTCCCATGGCCTTTGCACCGGCAGTGACCACCATTTTCGTGCTGGGAGTGTTTTGGCGGCGGACGACCAATGCAGCTGCCCTTGCCACTTGCTTCTCGGGCTGTTCGCTGGGTCTTGCCTATTTTGTTCTTGATATGCCGGGCATCGGAAGGTTGATCCTGGGAAGCCAGGCGCGACCCGGTTTCGAAGGCCTGGTAACAGATCCGATTCAGGGACTTGGCATCCCGTTTATGCTGGTGGGGCCGATTCTGGCGGCGGTTTGTGTGGCCATCTGTGTGATGGTGAGCCTGCTGACGACTCCGCCGGATCCGGAACGAATCCAGGACGTTTGCTGGAATCACCCTCTCGCATTCCTCCGGCAGGGCCGTCTTATGGGTGCGGGAGATCCACGTGTCGTGGCCCTTGTGCTGCTGGCCGTGATGGCTGCGCTTTATGCCGTAATGAGGTAGGTCTTTTCGCTGCGTTTGATGATCGGGGGTGGATTAAATGCTCAAACAATCTTGGTGGTTTCTACCCGCCATCTATGCCTTGATTCTGGCGACGCTTCTTGGCGCGTCACTGCGACCCGCGGGCCGTGGAAGTCAATCGGTCATGCAATTTGTCCCGATCAAGCCGGGAACATTCATGATGGGTGCAGATCTGCCGGCCGGGGTTCTGACCGCCGAGAAGGGAATTTTCATTCAGGATGAAATGCCTGCCCGCAAAGTGACTTTCACCTACGGCTACGAAATGTCGAAGTACGAAGTCACGAACGCCGAGTATGAGAAATACGATCCGGGTCACGCGGCTCTGAGGGGGAAGGCCTTCGGCATCAGCCAGGAGGACCATGAGCCGGTTGTATATGTGACCTGGTACGACGCCGACAATTACTGCAAATGGTTGTCCAAACGCGATAAGGAGTATGACTACCGGCTTCCGACCGAGGCGGAGTGGGAATATGCCGCGCGCGCCGGCACTCAGACTCCGTACCCTGACGGTGTTGCCGGCGACATCTACTCGTTGAACCCGTTGGGGGCTTTGGCGGAACGATGGAGGATTATTACGAAGTGGTGTGTCACCCGCGACAATGTACCAACAAGAGACATTGCATGGGATGCCATCAAAGACGTCGACCTTACGGTCGGGCAGGATGGGCCCAACGCCTGGGGCCTCTATGACATGACCGGGGGGGTACAGGAGTGGACGCAGGATTGGTACGGCCCTTATGTGGCCGATGACGTCGTGGATCCGGTCGGCTACGTCAGTGGCATTTCTAAAGTGGTTCGCGGAGGATGCCACAACGTTTACATCCAGTCCCTGCGCACGGCAAATCGCATTTCATCCAACCGGACCGACAGGCACTTCCTCATGGGATTCCGTGTCGTACGGGTGAATAAGGGGAGGACCTTGCCGAGACCGCGGCTCCAGCAGCCGCTCAAGACCTGGGCTGAAAACGTCAATCAGCGAGTCTACAATTGGAAGTCCGACAGCAAGAGCCCTCGCTTTGAGTTGATACCGCTGTATAGCGTGAAAAACTCGTATTCCACGCCCGAATTAGAGGCGCAATTCAAGATTCCGCTTTATAGCCACAACCACTCGCCCGCACTTACCTGGGCCGCGAATGGCGACATCCTGATGGCCTGGTTTTCCGGCGAAAGCGAAAAAGGCCAGGAATTGACGGTCCTCGCGCTGCGCGGCCGCCGCCAGCCGTCGGAATCGCTGACCTGGGATTCCGCCGTTTCGGAGTTCTACAAGGAAGCGGACCGGAACGTGCATGGCACCCAGTTGTGGAACAACGCCGGACGACTCGCTGGCGGCGTCAAAGAGCCATTTACCTTGTACCAGCTCAACGGGATCTGCACCGACGGCAAGTGGCAGAGGTTGGCGACCGCCTTTCGCAAGAGCCTCGACAATGGTGCCACCTGGACAGAACCAGTCATGATCAAGGCCGAGAGCGACGCGTTTCATCTGGAATCCGCCCGCAATCAGCCGCAGGGTAACGTCTTCACCATGTCGGACGGTTCATTTGTCTCCTTCTCCGATGGTTCGGTGGCGGGCGGAAGCGGCTCTACTGTGAATTGGAGCGGTGACGGAGGAACTACCTGGTCTGTTCGCACCATAAAGGAAGGTCCTCCGGGAATTCACATCGGCGGGGTGGAACTGACGGATGGCCGAATCCTGGCATTTTCGCGCGATAACGGCAAACTGTACGGGAGTATGCCGAAAAGCCTCTCAAGCGATCAGGGCCGGAGCTTCATTTCGGCCGGGTCAGAGTTCCCGGCGATTTCCACGGTCCAGCGGCTGGTTTTAATGAGGCTGGAATATTCGAGCGGCGATTTGGACCCTGAAGGGCTCGGACGCAAGCCGATTTTGCTGATCAGCATGGCGCCGCGGGGCATGCAGGGCAAAGATGCCAATGGGAACGAGGCAAAGATCTTCGGAACCTATGCCGCTCTCTCCTGGGACGAGGGCATGACGTGGCCGGTCAAGCGAGTTCTGAGCGACGTTAAGTCCGGCAGCAAAGCTTATGTGGCAGCTCCGTGGAACAAGGAGTTTGCCCTCGATGCCACGCACGGTCAGGATTTCGCGTATTGGGCGGCGACCCAATCTCCCGACGGGATCATTCACCTGAGCGACGGCAGGCTTTACTATGGCTTCAACCTTGCTTGGCTGAAAGGAATTAAGGAATAAAGTATTCTGCCGATCAGGACCTCCCAGTAATCAGACGGTGAGATTTCAGGAGGGCGAGTGCAACTTGACGAAACCGAGCGTTTGCATGCGCACAAAATCTTTGTCAAGAGACCACAACGCGGCGCCCCGCTCTGAGGCCAGGGCTGCGATCAGAAGATCCGCCACGCCAAACCGTTCCCCTTTTAGGACGGACTTCTCCTCCCAGCCTTCAATTTGATACCAGGTTGTATTCGAAGGAAAAAGGACCGGAAGCGCTTCAAGAGCCCTGCGAAGCCGCGGCAGCTCCTTCGCTGAACATCCGCCGAGAAGCTCGATCTTCACCGGGATGGCCAAGACGGCCAGATCTTCGTCCAGGATCAGGTGCATGTGCTCGTTCACCCGCTTGTCTGAGCCCCGCAGATAGGCAACCCACACGGAGGTGTCGATCAGGATCATCGCTACCTCTTGCGCGGTCTGCGACGCGAACGATCAGTGTCGACGTCAAGCCAGATGGAGCCGGCCATTTCCTTGAGCTCTTCGATTCTTTTCCTGCGGATTAACTCCCGAAGCGAAAAAATCACGGTGTCGGTTTTGGATTTGAATTGAAGAAGCCTCTGCGCCTCGTTTAGCAGGTTTTCCGGGACGTCCAATGTGGTACGCATATAAATCAATGTAAATCATATGCGTACAGGTGTCAATTTCATTTGATTCATGGCGCCCGAAGAGAACAACGGCAAAAGCCCTGCCCGCTGAATTCAACGCTGATGGATCCGCGAAAATCTGCGTTCTTGATGCTATTCGTTGAAATAGACCCGCTCCATATTAGTCCAGCTCTTCGCCCCCGGAAGTGGGATTTGCATGGGATCGCACATCTTCAGCCACTCAATGTTGCGCGGTTCTGCATCGAGCCTGGCCATGTCGCCTTCAAAATCGGTCCCGGTGTATTCGTAATATGCAAATTCGTACCACTTGCCGTCGATCTCCTGAAGGAAGATCGAGAAGTTGCGCAGATGGTATTTATTGAGCAAGTCGCGCACACCCGGATTGGAATCGGCATGAAGCCGCTTGTAGTCCTCCAGTTTCTCAGGCCGGAGCTGGATGACCATGCCAACCCGCTTCACGGGGCTGCTGGCGCATCCGGTGGCAAAAATGAGTGCGGCTGAAATCAGGATTAACGACACGATTTGTTTAGTCTTCATAGGTACCCTTTAAGGGTGGCCAATTCCATGTTTTTAGATCGTCGCTCCAGGCGAAGCCGATGCTGGCAAAATTATCGAAACCGCCGCGCGGGTCTTGCTCGGGGAATTCCGAGCCATGGAAGAACATGATGAACTTCCCGATGCCTTGTTGGCGCCGAAGGTCCAGCACAAAGCCGGCGGTCAGCCGGCCGGCGGCCCAAGGCCATTCTTTCTGTCCCAGGATGATCGGCTTGCCCACGTCGCGCCAGGTTTTCATATCCGGCGAACGTTTCAGTCCAATCCCGTTTTTCGGGGAATGGAGCAGGACATATTCACCGCGTTCCACCAGCACGCATGCGTTCTCGCCTGACGGGATCCGCCCCAGATAGCTCCAGGTTATCAGATCGTAAGAGTAAGACATGTTGGCTGCGTTGTCGTCAAAGAAACACCACCACTTGCCGGGCTCATCTTTGTCTTCGACGAGATAGGGATCGATGAGGCGGCCCATCTTTTCGACCGGCACGTCTGGTCCTTTGACTCTCAAAAGTTCCGGTTCACTCCAGTTCTCGAGGTCCGTACTGCGCCGGATCCAGAGGCGTGCGTTGGCGTTACCGTACTTCTCGCCGTTCGGGCGCGGGTAGGTTTGGAGACAAAGGACCCACTGATCGCAGAAACGAATGATGTTGCCGGGACTGGAGAAGTTCAGGCTGCGGTCGCGGGGCGTCATGATTTTGGGCTTGGTCCACCGCGCGAGGTCGCGGCTTCTGCTCCAGGCTGTATAAGAATAGATCTTGCCGTCCGGCTCGGTTTTCACCAGCGTGAAGTAGAGGTGGAACATTCCCTGGCTATAGATTGCCGCCGGATCGCGGTAGGCCGTCACCGCGTCTCCCTTGAATAGGATTGGCGAAGTGAACGCTCCAAAATGGACGGGGACTCTGGTGGGTATCGTTCTGCTCGCCGGGTCGACCCCTGGGCTTTGGCCTTTAACCATGCCGCGCGGTGCAAAAGCGGCGGTCACCAGCATGGAACCAAGGATGGCTGCGATCAGAGGCTTTGTTTTCATAATTCAATTCCGGTTCGAAGCGAACTCAATAAGCTCTCCTGCGCACAATTTTGAAAACATAGGCATAATCGCACGGTCGTGTTTTGGGGGTCTCGATGGAGAGCCCCTCTTTGGTCAATTCCCACTTCAGCGGCTTCCCATATCCCAGCATGGTGATGGACACGATTTCGGTGGGATACAATCCGACACGCGTGCCTTTTCGGGTCATGCTTTTGATGAGGGCTTTCTCGCCCGGCCAGTCCAGCGCAGTGGCGTACAAGACATTGTCCTTGATGGTAAAACGGAAATCCTCGCCGGTATATTGGAGATCATTTTTCTCATTGAAGGCGGCCTTGGTCCCTTTGGAACCCGTCGAATCGAGCTTGGTAGGCCCTTCCCCGGCCATGATCCAAGGCATGGTACCGTAGATGGCCTCGCCGTTGATCTGCAGCCACTTTCCCATCCCGAGAAGCAGCTCTTGGGCCTCTGCGGGAATGGTGCCGTCGGGTTTCGGCCCGACGTTCAGCAGCAGGTACCCGTTTTTGCTGACGCGGTCCACCAGGTTATCGATCAGGTTGTCGAGCGTCTTGAATCCCTGCCCTTTGACATAGCCCCAGGCCGATCCGTTGTCGACCGTGGTGTCGGTGATCCATTCATGGTATGTCATTTCGGCTTCCTGTCCCAGTTCGAGATCGTTGATGCCCACGCCGGGCGGCAGGTCGTGATCTTTATAGGTCACGGTCACTTCTTTGTTTTGTGCGGCAGCCTTGTTGTAGTAGTAGGCGAGAAAATCCTTGGTGTATTCCTCGTTGATGATGTCCAGCCCGTAATCAAACCAGATCAGGTCGGGCTGGTACTTGTCGATCACTTCGGTAATCTTGCCCTCCCACTTTTCTAAAAACGCCTTGCCGGGCTGGGTATCCTTGGGATGGATCTCTCCGTAAAGCCCTGAATAGCGAGGGTCCCCGCAATCGTAGCGCTGGTCCCAGGTCGGGAAGAAGAACCAGTTTTCCGCATGGTGAAAAGCCGTAACGAATTTCATGTTGCGTTTCTTAATCGCCCTCGAGAGTTCGCCGACAATATCGCGCTTAGGCCCCATCTTGGCGGCGTTCCACTCCGACCACTTCGTGTCCCACATGGCAAAACCGTCATGGTGTTCAGCCACGGGGCCGGCAAAGCGCGCGCCCGCCTTCTGGAACAGATCCGCCCATTCGTCGGCGTTGAATTTTTCGCCCGTAAACATGGGGATGAAGTCCTTGTAGCCAAACTTCTCGAGCGGGCCATAGGTGGCTTCGTGGTGCTTTCTCTCGGGGGAATCCGGTTTGGTGTACACCTTGTTGGAATACCAGGTGCCATTCTTGCCGAAGGCCGGCACGGAATATACTCCCCAGTGCGTGTAGATGCCGAATTTCCCATCCCGCAGCCACTGCGGCACACGGGCATTGCGCAGGGACTGCCAGCTCGGCTTGAAGGGGCCGTCAGCAGCCGGGGAGATACGGGCGTGTCCCGCTGTGACAATCCCGGCGAGTACTGCGCTGCCTGCAAACAGAAATAGATACAAGGTCCAATTTTTAGGATGATTCGGCTTCATTTTCAATCTCCCTTTGGGTGAGAGTTCAGTTCGGCCACTTTCCATCGGTGATCGGCTTCAGAACCAGCCGTGCCGGATCGATAACGACATGCTTTACCTTTCGCCGCTTCCAGGTGTAGGTGATGTGAACCATGTCATCGGCGGTCTGGATCACGGCAGGATAGGAAAACTCCGCTTGTTGTGTGTTTTCCAGCACAAGAGCCGCTTGCCAATTCAGACCATCCCGGCTTACCGCAACGTTGAGGAATTCTCTGCTCCGTGGATTCGTCTTGCTGGTGGTGTGATTGTAGACGAGCAATTGCATCCCATGGCTCAAGGTGACCGCATCTGTGCCGGAGTTCGGGTTGGGAAGGTTCGTTGCAGCCATCTTGCTCCAGTTTTTTCCCCGGTCGGTCGACCAGGCTTGCGCTATGACGCCTTGCCGGCTTCGGCACAGGATCTGCATCCGGTCCTTTTCGGGGTCGTCCACAAAATAAGTCAGCAAACTTGGCTGGATGGCGCCGAATTCCTTGCCGTCGTTGATGGGGCCGATTTTTTCCCACCTCCCGCTCTTGTACCAGAATTTTTCGAAGTGGACCTTCCAGCCTTCATTTTCCGTGCTCGTCGGGCAGAGGATGGTTTCGTCCTGGAGTTCGATCGGCTTGTTTTTAATGGGACCCAGGAATCCTTTCGGCAGCAGTATGGCATCCGACCAGGTTCTGCCATTATCCTTCGAGGCTTTCATCACCCCCCACCAGGTTTCGGGCGACGGTCCCACTTTGTAAAACAGTATCAGCGGTCCCTGAGAAGGTTGGAAAAGAACCGGATTCCAGCAGGGATGGCGCTTGTCGGGACTCTCGATTCCGTTGGCCACCTCAACCGGTCTGCTCCAGCCGTCGGGGGTCAGACGGGAGACCCAGATTCCGACGTCGGGATTTCTCTCGGCTGTCCCTCCAAACCAGGCCGCCACCAATCCTTCTCCGGACTCTACGATGGTCGAAGCATGGCATTGGGGAAAGGGCGCCTGATTGTAGATAAACTCGGCGGCCGCCACACCGGGCTGATTTTCGAAGCCGTTGCTGTCCGGATACTGCCGGCCTGCGAAAAAGGTCATCGCCTTGCCGCTGGCAGCGGGCATCGGCTGCTGGAGCCATTCCAGGTTGAATCGGTAGTGAAGGCCGCTGGACAGCAGATGAATGGTATTGTCTGGCGTTTGCGTTGCCGCCAGGTAGCCCAATGGCTCCGCGTGGATTTCATCGAGGATGAAGTTCTGCGTCCACGCCTCGCCGTTGAGTTTGCGGCCGGTTCCAAAATCGCTGATCAATTTCTTGAAGGGCCAGGTTTTACCTTCATCCAGGCTGACCGCCGCAAACATTCCATAAACAGTCCGTTGCTGACCGGCGGCATCTTTGAGGATCAGACCATTTTTTGTCATGGATCTCGGTCGGGGCCTGTTGAGCTCGAGCTTTTGGAAATTGGCGGTGTCGGTAAAACCGACATAGAGGAGCGGCCCTTCGTTCAATCGTCTCAAGATGCATCGCTGACCACCGCCTACAGGTGGGAAGTCGCTCGGATAGTACTTCCAGTTTTTCCCGCCATCGAAGGATTGGCTCACGGGCATCTTCCCATTCAGCGGCTCCCCGCGGCCGAGAGCATAAAGGCTGCCATCTTTGAGCTGAATCACGGGAGCATGATTTCCGAGGATGGTATTCATTCTGCCGTTTTGAGTAACGAATGCCCAGGTGCGGCCATCGTCCTTACTCATATAGAGACCGGTCCCGCCAGGTGCATCGACCGGGAATATGATACTGCCGTCCTTAAGTCTCGACATCCCCATGTGCGGGATGTTGCTGCTGTGCTCCGGATCTGCGATGCCGGGATAGCTCCAGGTGGCGCCGTTGTCGGTACTGACTCTCATCAGCAATGCCAGCTTCGACCACGTGCCATCAGTGCCAAGCCCGTTGAGGTGAAGAAGCCTCCCGTCACCCGCATTGAACAGGCCGGTGCCGTGCATATTCCGGTCCCGGGCGCTGAAAAACGCAGAGGCGGTGTCCCAACGTCCGGCCGTGGAACGAAACCGGCTGGCAACAATCCCGTTCTCGCGGCCTCTTTCCCGGGCACAACTGAACCAGGCGGCAAGCAGATCGCCGTTGTTACACCCGGTCACACTCGGAACGTGATTGTGATACAGGAACATTTCCTTCGCCGGATCCTCAGGCGACAGCACGTACTTTAGAGGTCCTTCGAAGTAAGGTCCGGCCTTTTTGTTTTTCCCCCAATCGAACCGTTTCTGGGTAACATTCATTGCATTCAAATGCTTCTCTTCCGCGAGCAACTTCCTCGACTTCGACATGGCAGCCTGAACGACTCGGAAGCCGATCAGCCAATGTTTGTCCTCGGGCAGGTTGCTCATCCGGTTGGCGCTGCGGAGGTACCTGACAAAGGTATTGTGGCTCCCCCCGCGAACAACCTTCCAGGTGCCGCTCTCGCGGCCGGCGGGGTCTGTCTGCGGGCCTGCAACATAAGGTCCGTACCAGTCCAGACACCACTCCTCGACGTTGCCGTGCATGTCGAAAAGTCCCCACGCATTGGGTGGCGTTTTGCCGACCAGGGTTGAAACCACGCGGGGTTCATCCCCCTCATTCTGGGTCTTCTGAAAAATCTCGGGCAGAGTGTCACCCGTGTTGAATCGTGAGGTCGTTCCGGCGCGGCAGGCGTATTCCCACTCAGCCTCGGTGGGCAACCGGTATGGCTTGCCCTCTTTCCTGCCGAGCCACTGACAGAACCTTGCCGCTTCGTGCCAGTTGACGAAGACAACGGCCTCGTCGTCCTCTTTGGAAAGCCCCTTCATTCCGCGGTATTTCCGGTGAGCAGGATCGAACTGCTCGTATTGTGCATTGGTCACCTCGGTGGCAGACATCCAAAAACCTGCGCTGATATTGACCCTGTGCACAGGTTGCTCGTCCACTTCGCCGCCCAGGAAGGATCGAGTACCATAGGTTACGCTGAGGGGCAATCCGTCATTTTCGCGTTCCTGTCCCATCATAAAGTTGCCGGCCCGAACTGGTACCAGCCTCATGCCGAGCGAATTCAGGCGTTCCGGTTCCGAAACCTGTAAGGTTGCGGCGGAAAGCAGCGCACACCCCGAAAAAAACAGAAAAAAGGATCTTTTCATATTGATTCGCCTTTGATTACATGGCGAGGTGAGCTTCCTCTTTCACTTGTGTCTCCATTCGAGCCACATCGCGGTTGACAAAAAGGAAGATAGCCGCCAGCAAAAGTATCCCTGCAGCCACATACACAAGAGACGCCAGGGCGATAGCCAAGCCCAGGCTTTCCCGCTGAGCGATGATTCCGATTACCAGGGGCGCGCTCCCCCCGCCGGCCAGCCACCCCACCGAATTCATAAACCCGGCGGCAGTGCCACGCGCCTCGGGGCGAATGACATCGAAAACCGATGCAAAAATGTTGGCATCGTATAGGCCCTTGAACAATCCCCAAGCGGTCAGGGCTACCATCAGCCAGCCCACCGATTGGGTCATCCCGCACAATGCGACGAATGGCGCACCGCCGAGCACTCCGATGGCCTGGATAATGATCCGGCCCCGCGGCGTTCGTTTTCGCAGGAGGTCAGCCAGCCAGCCGCCGAGGGGTGAACCCGCCATACTGGCCAATTGCACGAAGATCGTTGCGGTCAATCCGGCCATGGCAAGACTCATGCTGAATTTGCTGTAAAGGAATTTCGGCATCCAGGAGAGTAGAACTACGGCCACAAAATTGGCACACATGAACGCGCCCATCAGCACGAGCGCGGTCGGTGTGCCCCAAATCGCCTTCAGGAACTCCCGCAGGGGCAGGCGCCGGGCTGCCGCTGTATCTTCTCCCGCCCCGATGTCGGCAAAATCCGCAGCGCCGCGCTTCGGCTCGCGCAGAAGGCTATGAAGGACAAAACCCAGAAGGATACCCAAGCCGCCGAAGACGATGAACGACCAGCGCCAGCCATAGTATTGTCCGATGGCTCCCGCAAAGAAGCCGCCCGCTATCGTCCCGATATAGACACTGGTGACGTGCAGACCCATGGCAGTGGAGCGCGTTGTTTTTCCGTGATAATCCCCGATCATCGACATGGAGGCTGGATAATAAAAAGTTTCACCCATTCCCTCCGCCGCACGGAATAAAAGCAGATGAGAGAAATTGCGCGACAACGCGGTCGCCATGCAGATCAGGCTCCAGATGTGAAGACCGGCGAGGATCGCTGTCTTTCTGCGTATGCGGTCGACGATCGCCCCAGCGAAAGGAGCGCCCAACCCATAAACCCAGGCAAAGGAAGATCCCAGAAGCCCCAGCTGCACCGGTGTCAAGCCCATTTCCTGTTCGAGAAGCGGGAAGACCGAAAAGATTGCCTGGCGGTCCGCGTAATTGAAGAAGCAGATGCCCCACAGCATCGCCACCAGATACCATTTATACCGGGAATTGCTTGTTGATGAGTGCGTCGTCATGGTTTCCATTGCGTAAAGGCGATCTCAGGCCGAAGCAAGGCTTTGTTACCATGGGCCTGCCGGCGTGGCTGAGTCCGCAAATGTGGTATAGGTGCTCTATTTCACAAGACTCCACAGGTCGAGTTCAGCCAAGGATGCAACACCCTCGAAGCAGAACGGATCATGCCACTGTCCTTCGCCTGGCGATTCAGTTTATTACCCCATCCAAGAGTTCAGATTAACTATAAGGGGCGGCAGATAGTCTGTCGCCCCTGCCAGGGCTCAAATTCCCTCCAAACCCAACCGGGGGCTGCGTCCCGCTTCGTGGGCCTTACCGCCGGCTATTCGCTCTGACCCCTTCGGGGCCTCCCATGTTGGACGGCACCGGGATAAATCCCGGACCCCGATGCGATCTATCGCATAACTGAATTTCGCTGCAGAAACCAGCGAGTGCACGATTTGAGCAAGGGCCTCAAGTCGATCTTTCTCATTTGCCAGTTTTCGGATCTCGCCGAACTGTTTTTCAAGCTGGTGCCGCATGTTCAAAGGTGTGTCGATCGTATCCAGGTTGGCGCCCCGACTGATTTCCTTGGCACCGTACTTATGAACACTGAGCTGCATTCTAATACTCTGAAACAAAGCTTCTCCCAACTCGAAGACCCTTGCCCTCAAGTCAGCCGCGACCTTCTCCGTGTCCGCCTTAGCCAGGATCGCCTCTGCCTGGACGAGACTTTTCAGCGCGCCGAGTTGGTTGGCGTTCTTCAGAGTTTCTATGGCCTGCCGCTCCAAATCTGTCTCAAATGCAAGCCGGGCTTTGATATAGGCATCGTAATATGCCCGGTATAGTCCCTGTTGAAAACGCCAGTTTATCTTGTCCTGGGGCGTAGCCTCATTTTCCATTTCCCGGAAAAGATTCAGCGTTTTCGGCACGGTTTCATTCTTCAAGAGCGGTCCTTCCCAGTTTTTCTCCAAATTCGCCAGCCCCTCGGCAAACCGCTTTTCAAACCGCAGACCGATAAAATACCGGGCGTACTCGCGCAAGATCTCTTCAATTTTCATCTCCGGATTCCAGCCCAGGCAACTCCAAATGACCTTGTTGAGATCATCGTTGCAGCCTTCGCTGTAGGTGATGAATCCGATCGAATATTGCTGCAGGTCCCGGAAGATTTTCGCGTAGGCATAAGGCCTGGGGTTGATCGGCTCGCGGCCTTCTGTTCGCTGATAAGCTGCGTCCCAATCCGGCACTCTGTATTGGCACTTCATAGAGTGAGTAATGTCCGGATAATTCCGGATCGGGTACCGCTCAGGGGTGCGCTTCCTCATCTCCGCAAGGGAAATCTCCACGGCAGGTCCGAACACGAGACCGTCGAGCCAAGTCGGCTGTTCGCGGCGCAGGATATCGAAAAAGGGCTCGAGCCAGTGGTCATCGTCGCCGAGGTTCTGCGGCGAGATCCAGATCTTGGCCTGCGGGTGATATTTGTTAAGGAGTCTCTTCTGTTTTTCAACGAACGGATAAAGAATTTTAGGATCCACATCGCCCGGATCTCCGCTGGGAACAAAGATGGCGTCGATCCGGGGCAGCCTGCGAAAGATCTCATCGCGCTCTCTCAGTGCCTCAGCCATGACTTTCGGATCGGTCTCGTCTTTATCGGCGAGGGGGTACCAGATCCAGACGTCGAGGCCATATTGGGCGGCAAGCCCTGACATCGCGATCATCATTTCCATGGGCGGTTTGGGAAAATGAGGACTGTCGAGATCGTCGTCGGTGCGCGGCGGGACCAGTTCCACCGCGTTCATCCCGAACACGGCCATGTCCCGAAGATATTGTTCCCACATGGCAATCGTCCAGCCGTCGTAGGAGTTCGTTTTGGCCCGGTAGCCCATCTGATGACCGCGCAACGGATACCGGGGCGCTGCCCCAACTTTCAGGTCTGCGGCAAGCTCGAGCCTGTCGCGGTCCATTTCAAGGGCTCGGAGCAGCCGGCCAGCTGCAAACAGGGCTCCCCTTGGATCGTATCCCGCCAAGCAGATGGTTGTTCCGGGCCGGCGGCTGTGATCGATCCAGAGCGTGTAGGCGTCCGCCTGCCCGGGCGCCATGAGCCCGGATGGTGGCGTAAAACCGCGCCGCGCGAGATCCTCCGATGTACCGAGCACGATGACGGGGCGGTTTCCGACCGGAATTTTTCCGGAGATCGCCAGAGTGATGCGGGTCCGCTTTTCGATTTCATCGCGAAGCATTGCTGCAGCTTTGGCGGGAACCGTTCCCGGCGATACCCCGACGATGACCGCGCGGGAGAGGTCGATCTTTTCGGCGCCGAGCACAGGCAGCAAGAAAATCACCAGGACTGCCAGGCAGTCTATGACTGCACGATCGAGGGCAACTGTGGATCGCCGCAACTTCGATTTCATTTCACTCCCTTTGTTCTGAGATCGTCGAGATCGAACACAGAATTTGGAACGGCCTCGTCGGCCCCCTGCAGATCCGGTTCTTTGACAAGGAAGTCGTTATTTCCGGTCGGGTAGCGGCTCATGTCATTCATGCGATATTTGCCCGTACGGAATTCGATGCGCTCCACGGTGGGCAACTTGTATAGGGACCGATAAGGATTCTCTTTATTCGAAAGCGCTTCCGCAAAAGCGGCAGCATTGAGCACCGGCTTACCGTTTAACTGCAGGTCATATCGGGCGGCCTGCGTATCCACTGTGAGAGCGAACCGCAGCCACTGGCCGGAGGAATACATGCCGATTTCTTTCATGGCCGCGCCATCGCCCGCCCGGATCAGGCCGCCTGCGATATGCATGCGAACCGGCCGCTGGCCCATGTAGTTGAGCACTTCTATTTCGAGGTTGTCGGCACCCTTTTGCCGGGGGCGCACCCGGAAAGCAATCTGCGCCTTCGTAGTTTCCGGAAATACGCGGACCGCCTTGGCATAATCATAGGGATCACGGTCCTGGAGCCGAAGCACCTTGTTCCCATTATCCTCGACAATACTGATGGGCGTCCAAACGCCACCGTAAATGTTCCAGTCGGTAACCATGCCGCCGGCTTTTAGATTATCGAAGCTGTCGCTGACGTCCCGGTCTACTGTTCCGCGGACGGGCACGGGCACACGGGTCACCCAGATGTCTTCCTTGGTGGAGGAATAGGTCAGCCACAAGGCTCCATCCGGGGGAGTGCCGTTGCCGGGAACGATCCCACGCACGTATTGCCCGCCGCCGCCGTCCTTGTTGCCGCCGACGAAGCGGTAAGGCGGGACTTCGGTGTGGATATTAAGGAGATACTTGTCGAAGTCGATGCCGTCGGCGCTGGTTGTGACCGAAAGCGGGTGGCGATAAGATGTGTCGAGAACCGGGTTGTAAACCAGCGCGTAGCGGCCATCCGAGGTCCGCTGGCCCCAGATTTTTGCGCCGCCGTGATAAATATTCTCGCCATCGGAGGCGATTCGGCCTTTTAGAGGTCCTGTGAGGTCCTTGACGAATCCGGGTTCCCATTTGTCGGCGACGATCATTTTCCGCCATTTCCACATGCCGACGATCTTACCGTCGGCCCGGGTGTACCAGCAGAAAGCTTTGGCAAACCGGGTGCTCTCGGGAGCATATGCGTAGAGGTTGTCGTCATTACCCTGGTCTTCCTCATACCATTGCTGAACCATCAGCTTATTGGCCAGGAGGTCATCGCAGGCCTTTTTGAATCCCTCATCCTGCGAATCCTTATAAAAGGGGAAATGCGGGGAGTTTGCTCTGCCATACCCCTGGAAAGCAGTATAGCGAATCCAGGAAATCGGGCCGTATTCGCCCGGCCCCTTGATCTCACGCACAGCGCGCCCGATGCCCTTGCCGTCGTTAGGGGAGTCGGGGAAACCGTAATAGGACAATACGAGCAGGCGACCGTTAGGCGCCACGTAGAATCCCATCCGTTGGTGACAGATGCTGTACTTTTCGACGTTGTCTTTTTTGTCGCGGATGATCTTCGCGGGGAAGATCACTTCGGGCCGCACCCAGTTCTGGCCATCGCTGGACCAGGTCAGGAGGGAGTGTCCCAGGGCCCGGTTCTCGTGGACTGGACAACTCAGGTACTCCAGCCAGAACATGTCCCTCCAATAGCAGAGCATCGGGGCGTGGTTGTATGTGAATCCCACGCCTTCCAAACCCGCGCCTGGGTAGACCGGGATTTTAGTCATATCGTAAAGCTGCTCGGGATGTTTGCGATTCCCACGCAGGACCTGGAAGTTCCGCACGCCAACGGCGGGACGGAATCGTCCGTCATGGTAGCTGGTGTCGGCATAGGGTGGATTCCCACCGGTGAACCGGGGGCGTTCCAAAGGGGATTTTGGTGTGGGCTTTGCGTTTCTTTCCTGCCCTGTATTCAGGCGCGCCGACAGGCCCATGCAAAGCACCAGCAACATCACCAGTGACCACGCCCGGGGATTGAAATGAATCCGAACTGATCTAATTGTGCACTTGACCATAATTCGTTTATCCTCTATGCCGTTGCATTATTGTTCATCCGGTTGTCCAAACGGATGCCACAGGAAAACCGGCCGACTGGAATCTGAACCACCAAGATCGCAACCCCCCAAAAGAGTCATTTCATATTGGTCTTCACATCGTCGATTCGGTAGGAAGCGACCGGCGCCGGCGCCTCCATATCCATAAGATCCTTTTTAGCCCGGTCAGCGACCGTGCCGCGATACTCGCCGGTGCGGAAGGAAAGCGCGTACACGGTCGGGGATGCTTCCGCAAATGCTGCGTCTTTCAGGACCTCCTTGCCATCCCGCAGCAGCGTGAAGCGCCCGCCCTTGACTTTGATTGTGAACCCGGACCACTTACCGGCCTGGCAGGCCCCCAGATCCACAATCTCTGGTCCGTTGGCAGCCTTGAATTGCCCTTTGTCATTGAGGATGAGCCGCACCGGGCGCGTGCCGCGCTCGCCCAACAGGTCGATTTCCAGCCGCCCGCGGTCGGTTTGCGCGGCAGCCAGGCGGAACGAGACATCTGCCGCAGCACTGACCGGGATGGTACGGATTGCCCGGGCATAATCGACAGGTTCACGATCCTCCAGTTCGAGGAAGTGGTTCGGGGTACTCAAATCTTTGGCGATACGAACCGGGGCCCAGGTCGGCGCATAAATATTCCAACCCGGAACGCGTGGTCCTGACGCCATTTTGTCGAATGTATCATTAGCGGGCTCGACCACGTTTGCCTGGATGGGGACCGGGATGCGACTGACCCAGATGTCCTCTTTGCCAACGCTGTAAACCACCCAGATGGCCGACTTGTCCAGGGTTGGCGCATCACCGCCCCATTCAGCAACGCCGCGGAAATAGGAAGGCCCCGTGTCCTTGGCCCTGCCTGCATAGCGCTGCGGCGGCACTTCGCCATGGACCACGCGAATGTCGCGGAACGTGATGCCGTCATCGCTGGTAGTCGCTGCCATGGGAAAGCGATTGCTCTGTTGGGGTGAATAGATCATGGCGTAGCGGCCATCCGGGGTCTTCTGGCCCCAGACCTTCCCGCCGCCGGCCAAGATTCCCTGGGGGATGACCGGCATCGACCACGTTTCTCCCCCGTCTTTCGACATGGTTACGAACCCCATCTTGCTGAGGCTGACCAAAGTGCCGTCCTTCCGGTGGAAGAAGCACTGGGCCTTGCCGAACACCCACAATTTTCCGCCAATAAAGGGAACCTGGCCGCCAGGCCAGTTTTTGCCGTCATGCCATTTCATCCGCCGGTCACCCAGCAAAAGCCCGTAGTCAGCTTGTTCGAGAAGCAGCCGGTTGTTGATCGCTTCACGGCAGGCGGCGACGAACCCCGCGTCTTTGGCCAACTCGAAGGAGGGTGGATAGGTGGGGCCGGGTATGATCAGGGTGAAGATTTCGCCCAGGCGATGATCGGCCGTGATCTCGCGGACCAGCAATGTTTTTTTCTCGTTCTCACTAATGTTGTCGGTAGGGTAGGGGCCTGAGGCAAAGACGAGCATGCGGTCGTTCGAGGACCGGAAGAAGTAGAAGCGGCTGTTCCATCCCTTATTGAAGGGATATAAGTGCTGCGGTTCCGACCACGTCATCCCATCCGTGGAGGTGGAATAGACAAGGTGAATGGGGGGATTGTCTTCGCCGGTCGGGCTCATGTCCCAGGCAACGTAGAGGCGGCCCTTCCAGCACGCGATGTCCATATGATGATTATAGGTATAGCCGGGCTGGTCGCCTTCTGCGGTGCGGAAAAAGGGAGCCGGCCTGCGGTTGGCACGGTAAACCTGAATGTTTTGCACTCCGGGGCTGTATGCCAGATGGCCATCGGGGGCCTTGGGGTCCACAAGGCCAGGGCCGTCATAGGTCAATGGCAGTTCAGGTGTTCCCGGTTTTGTGGCCGCTTGCAGATTGCCGCCGGCGATTGGCGAACTCACCGCCTGGCTTGCCCGGAATGCAACTATCACAATCGTGATGACACACAGGCAGGCTGCCGACCAAACAAGATAACGTGATGATCTATTGATTTTGCTTTTCATGATACTCCAGATTCGACTATTGATTGGCTTCCTGTTTGAACTCTCCGCGCGCTGCTTTAATTATCAATCATTGGGGGTTTATCGCCACGGTGACCGGTACCATTGATTCCTTCCGGATCCAGATCACAAGAACGGAGTGGCCCAGCGTGTCTGTCTCGATCCCCTGGCGAAACCCCGGTCCCGGTTTGACCGCTTTGCCGTCGATACTCAGACTAGCTTTGATTCCGTCCGGCCAGTTTTCGATCACGAAGGCCAGGTTGATGAGCGGCGAAGAATTTGAGGCCTCCATCCTTATTAACAGCGATCGCGGATCCCGTGAGATTTTTCTGAACCTATAGGCCCGCTCGGTTTTGTCGTACCCACCGCCGGTGTAACCGGGGCCGCCGACCTGTGCCGACGGAGGCATTTCCCAGGATCGTGCTATCGGAATAAGGGCGTTGATGTCCGGTTTGTCGGTCATTCCGTGCAGCATGATCTTGGTCTTCCATTGAACTTCGCCATCGAGGTTCTGGGAGTAGTCGTCCCACATGAAGTGCATGAGAGAGGAATGGCCGGGTAGAATCTTCCAGAACTCACGGTAGTTGTTTTCGGGAGTTCGCTGCCACTTTCCTCCCCTCCTGTCCGCAGGCCAGGCCGGCCAGTCGTCGTAATGGTTGAAACGGGTGTCGTTCGGGAAGCTGATCTCGTCAACCCACACCCCCCGGTTTTCGACCACGGCGAAGGGCTTCGTCCGTCCCTTCAAGCCGATCAGCATAATGTTCTTGCCGTCATCCCACTGTTTGGGAAATCCGCTCTGGAAGTTGTAAATGCGCTTGTTCCCCTCGTAGTCCGTCATTGCAACGGCGTTCATCTCCATCACGTCCTCAGGCGTCTTCCCTGGATTCACGATCGGGATGGCTTCATGCCACTCATTGAACTTGTAGGGCGCGGAGGTGAATAGAGTGACTTTGCGCACGGATACGCCGTCGGGGTATACGGTGTAGTACTCGTCAACCCGGTCGCTCCATCCCGCGTCATTGTAATAGGCAAGTTGGTAGTTTTTATCGCTGGGTGCGTACCGCCAGTGAATGACGGCCCGGGCCTCATTACTGCTGAGGATTCTTACATTGGAAAAACGGGTTTCAAAATCCTGCATCGGTTCAACGCAGCAGCCCGCCAGTCCCGTGTCGCCGGCGCGGCGCTCGATGAACTCGTTGTTGTACCAATGGTTCAGATCGTTGGCCCAGTGAGGAACATAGTCGGTTCCTCGCCAGAAAACGAAACGGTAAGGCTGATCATCAAACTGGACCACTACGTCAGAATGCGGACCCACGCGCCAGGATTCATCCCATTCTTTGAAGTACCTCAGATGAGTGTAGTAGGCCCCGAAAGGCCCGGGATCTTTGGACCCTTCCGGAAGGACAGGTATGGCACTCGCATACGGATCGGGCACCACAGATCGTCTGACCGGAGCACTCCCGCCCACAGGTTTGATACTAACCTCAAGAGGCTTTACGGACTCCAATTTCAGCCACAGCACCAGATCAGCGCCATTCAAATGCTTCACAATGCCGGTTTGATATCCCTGGAATGGTTTTCCATCGACCGTGATGATGGTGCCGGCGTCGCCCCAATCCTTGATCACAAGGGCGGGGTTACGTATGAATCCGGCCGAGTTCGACAAGGCAAAAATCAGAGTGGACGGTTGGCCGCTGCTCGAGAGCTGAAGCACGCTGCAGCGCTGCGTTTTGTCGAAACCTTTGTAGGAGTAAGATTCTGTCGAACCGGATAGCGAGAGGCTATCCGGAGCCAGCCATTGCGCCGGCAGAGGCGTAATGCCGTTCGTCGCCAGGTGAAAACTCATGATGGTTCGGTTTGCCGGATCCTCCCATTCCTGCAGCGTTTTTGTACCCAGGCGGCTCGAGCGAATGCAGGCCCCATCGGGATAAACAGTGAAATACTCCTCGGCCCATCCAGCCATGCCGGGGTAGGAGAAATCCGGGACATAGCGCCAGCGGACGACAGCACGCGCGGGCGTGCTTTCAATCAGGTCCGCGCGGGCATACTGATTGGTCAGGTCTGAGTGGATTCCGGAGCCGTCGCCCTTGCGCGGCACGATCGCTTCCAGATACCAGCGGCCTTCCCGGGTTTCCCAGTACGGCAGATAACTCGCGCCACGCCAGAACACAAGCTTCTCTCCCGGCTTGGTCAGCCGCACCAGGACATCTGCATAAGGCCCGACTCTCTCCGCCGCCTCCCAGGCCTCTCCTGAGTTCACCCTCGAGTAGTACGCGCCCCCCAGACCGTAATTGGACGGGGTGTTCAGCCGGGCAGGTTCCCAATTTTTATTGGTGGTGATGATAATCCGATCGAGGCTGGTGCCGGCGTCGCGCGCCCAAAGGTTGAGGTTGTATTCGCCGGGGTTCGGGATGTTGAAAATCGCACGGGCGTTGTCCTTGTTCCGGTTAATCCAGTTCCAGGATCCGGCCTGCAAAGGAATCGAGCTGCAGTTCGGAATCTCCTTACCGTCAACCCCGGCAGCTATCGACACCGCGCCTGTCCGACCGGCCCCGCGGATCCAGAGGTAATGTGTCCCGCTCTTGAGGAAAATGACCCGATAGGTTATGAGAGGAATGCGCGCGGCTTCATCGGGCTTTGCCGACGTGCGCGCCACCAGCACAATAGATCCCTTGCCCGAGAAGCCGGCATTATCGGTGGAAGCCTGCCACTCCAGTCCGGAGCCCTGCTTAGCAGAACTGAGGTCCTCCGCTTCGATCGGGACGAGTCCGTCGGGGCCCGGATCCTGCTGATAACTGGCTCCAGCCGCAAATGAGAGAACGGCAAGAATCAATCCGCCGATGATGGAGAGCAAAAGGGCGCGGCGCCGGAATCGGGTCCTGGGCGGAGATGGAGCCCGGAATTTTAAGTGCGCCCCGGAATCTGTTAGCCAGAAGTCACTCGCCATGAAAGGTCCTCCTTTTTAATATGAAGGCGTTGCTGCCAGAAGGTATTCCGGGTTTAATCCAGGCGGTCTATTTTTACCCGGGAGATCACTACCGACCTGTGCACGCGATAAAGATGTTATGTGGATTTCCGGCCATGACAAGGCCGATTCAGGCATATTTATCACCAAATCAGGCGGAATTGTTTTTGAAATGATTTCGCGAGCCGATGGAAAACGATTTTTTCTGCTCTATTTTTCGAATATCAATGGGTGCGGCGGCGGCGGATCTCCCGGATAATGGCGCTGTTATCCAGGTCGCCGTCACCCGCGTCAATGGCGCTGCGAAGCAGGTCGGAGTGAGTGCGGGTGAGCGGCAATTCCTGTCCGGTTTTTCCGGCCTGCTCCATGATCAGGGCAAGGTCTTTCAGGTGCTGTGCGAGGCGGGCTTCGGTTGTGAAATCCCCTTTGATCATCTTGGATCCCTTGACGTCGACAGCCGCGGAATACGCGGGAGATATCCTCAGCAGATCCAAAAACGAGTTCAGCTCCAGGCCCAGACCTTCGGCAAATACCAGGCCCTCTGCAAGAACAGCGCGATTCAGTCCCAATATAAGGTTCACAGCCAGTTTGGCCCTGGCCCCGGAGCCGCTGGGCCCGACATGAACGGTCTTTTCAGAAATGGCAACGAACAGATCGCGACAGGCCTCGAAATCCTCCACCCTGCCGCCCACCATGAACAAACCTTTGCCTTCCCGGATTTGACGGCTCGAACCGCTCACGGTGGCATCGAGGTAAGAAATAGCGCGCGCCTGCAGGCGCTCCGAAAGCGCAACAGTCAGTTCGGGGTCGCCCGTGGTGGTATCAATGATTTGGCTCGGAGTAAATCCAGATTCGATCAGCCCATTGGGACCTTCGACGACCTCGTGCACAATTTGGCTGGTCATGAGCGAAAGTATGATGCGCCGGCTTTCCCTGGCGACGGCGGCCACCCCGGGTAAGGCCGACCCCCCGAGGGTATTCAGGCGGTCATTTTTCTCTGGATCGATGTCATAACCGACCACTTTGAATCCGTGATTCAGCAATCGCTCCGCGAGCGCCGATCCGACCAGACCCAGTCCGACAAGCCCGACAGATTCACCCATAGTTTTCTCCGCACCGCGTGCCGGTCATTGTACATTTTCCGGTCGAGAACTGATCTCCTCGCACAACCTGAACAATTCAGCGATTCGCTCATCGGGTGTGCCGGCCTCGATGTCCGCGAAAACGATGTCGCAGGGACCGTATTCGCGAGCGATTCGTTCCAGGTCCATTTTCAGATCCCCGGAAGTCTTGTTCGCAACGTCCATCGGAGTGTACATGATCGCCCGGCGGGCATCGGGGAAGCGGTCGCGCGCCAAAGGCAGATTGGAGTTCAAGCCCATGTCAATGTAGGCCACATTTCGGATTTTGGCGTATTCGGGGAGGTAGGGATCGGCTTTCCAGGCGCAGTTATGAATGCCGATGAGTCCGAATTCCGCGGCGATGCGCTGATCAAAAGGAAGCAGATATTCCTCATATTGGCGAGCGGAAACCATGTTCACCAGGCAGTTGCTGACAGTGAAATGACTTATTTCGACACCGGCCTCTTTCTGACGCCGGTAGAGAAGCTTTGCGCCCTCGATCATGGTCGATGCGACACAGTTGAAAAGATGGCGGGCCATTTCGGGATCGTCCGCCAGGTCAAGAAACAGGTCCTGCCCCCTGAGCCTGTAGGCGTTGTTCAAGACGCCCTGCCAGTTGATATAGCCTTCCACACGCCCGGTTTCGCGCGCGATCCATTCCACCTGCTTCATCAGTGCTTCGAACGCAGGGTTGGAATGCAGCGCGGGCGGTTCCAACTGTTTGATCTGTTCCGTGCTGAGGTACTGATGCCGGTTCCAGGGCCAGTTGTCCCGCTGGTACTCGATCGGGATTCCATAAATCGCCGCTACCAAGCCGGCGCCATAGGTGCCCGTCAAGAGATCCGGCGGCCGGTCAAAATAGGGGGCCCCGCGGCCGGCAAAATGTCCAAAGCGCGTCTTCAAATGGCTGGCCATGGCAATGATGGTCTGCTGCCGGTAAGACGGATCCGAATGCCAGCGCTCGCCAAAATCGATCCCCAGCGATTCGCGATACCACTGCGGTGTGAATCCGATCTCAGGGCGCAGGAATGGTTCATTGCCCTGCGCCGGCCGCCTTGTGGCGGGAGCCGCAGGGGCTATATAACTTATGAGTTTCCGCGACAGGCATCCCGGCAAGAATAGATTCTCCCACGCACTTGACTGTTAGGATGATGTTTGAATGGCCGCACCACCCCTGATGTTTCCTGATGCAATCACGCGCGCATCATGGGGTAAACGGGAACAAATGATTGTGCACCATCCGGTTTCCCTCGGCAATCGCCGCTATGTCGGTTCTGTGATTCCGATGCCATATTCCGTTATTTCACATCCGTTAACTCAGCGGGCAACTCTCCGTCTGTCGTTCCTCCCTCCAAGAGATCCTGCGGAATCCGCAGCAGGAAAACACTCGCAGGTTTTTTCGAAATCAAAAGATAGTATCTTTTATCTGAAAATTATAGTAATGAAATGAAGTTTACTGTGTTCTAAAACCAATAATTGCCGAACAAAACAGCTGACCAGCTTCAGAACATGGGCCGGCCGGTTATATAGGATCGCCGGGCCGCTGGTTTGGAGACGAAGCCGGCCGGGAATCGATTGGATTCGGCGCAAATGCCTGTTGTGGGAGCTACCAAAGCATGGGGAAGCCTTACGCGTTGTGGTGCCTGATGATTTGGATCTTCTTGTCCCTTGTGCAGCCTCTGGAAGCGAAGCCCCGGTGTGCTACCCCTAAAAAGATCGGATCCGGCAAAGCCCGGTTTCAGCAGCCCAAGGTGGATCCTGGCCTCCTGCCGATACAGGATGTTCCCGGCCTGCCCAGGGTTTTGCTCATCGGCGACTCCATTTCTATAGGATACACCCCGCCGGTCAGAGAATTGCTCAAGGGGCAGGCAAACGTTCATCATCCTCCCGTCAATTGCGAAAGCACGGTGCGCGGCCTGCAAAGCCTTGCCGACTGGCTGGGCTCCGGGAAATGGGACGTCATCCATTTCAATTTCGGGTTGCATGACCTGAAGTACGTCGATGAGGCGGGCAGCATGGTGCCGCCTGAAAAGGGGACGCGCGTGTCTACTGCCGCCTCGTATGAAGCCAATCTCCGCAAGCTTGTGGCGAACCTGAAGAGTACGGGGGCGAAACTCATCTGGTGTTCCACGACACCCATTCCTGAAGGCGCCAACGGGAGGGTGAAATCCTCCGAAATGGAGTTCAACCGGCTGGCAGAGATCATGATGAAAGAGAACGGAATTGCCTTTGACGACTTGCATTCGTTCGCGGTCGAACATCAGGCTGAGATTCAACGGCCTCAAAACGTGCATTTCACCGAAGGAGGGTCCCGGAAGCTGGCCGAGTTGGTGGCTGCCAGCATACGGCTTCAACTGGCGGACGACCAGAGGGTAGCGCCATGAAAAATGGAACCATCTTCATTACTTGGCTTCTTGTGTTGCTCAATTTTGCGGCGATGCTGGTTGCCCAGGCGACCGAGCAGGGAAGCAAGGCAGCATCGCACAGGGATGACGGCATCATCCGGCCATCCAAGATATCCGGCGCGCGTGAAGCTTTTCTTCCGGCTCCATTCCCATCTTCCCACGGTGCCAGTCTTCTCCTGCTGAAAAACGGAGATCTTCTGTGTTTCTGGTTTTCGGGCGAGTGGGAGGGGGATGGGGATGTGGGAATCCTTGTATCGCGCCTGGCAAAAGGGGCGACCCGGTGGGCGCAACCGATTCGAATCGACCATGACAAGACCAAATCCTACCAGAACCCGGTAGGCTTCCAGGCGCCTGACGGGCGCATCTGGCTGATTCATACCTCCCAGGATGCTGGCCAGGGGCAGGCGAATGCTGTCGTCCTTCGAGTTACTTCGGATGATAACGGTCATACCTGGAATGGACCGAATCCCCTTTTCACCGATCCCGGTTCCTTTGTCCGCCAGCCGATCGTCCTCTCCCCGAAAAATGAGTGGATCCTGCCAATGTACTACACACCTAGCCGCGGGATCATTGCCGGTGCCGAAAGCAACTACTCAGTTACGAAAATCTCGGCCGATTACGGAAAGACATGGCGGGAATGCCGGATCCCGAATTCCAATGGAGCCGTTCACCCAAATGTTATTAGATTGACCGACTCTTCGTACGTGATGTTTTTTCGCAGCCGTTTCGCCGACTGGATCTATAAGAGCACCTCCAGCGATGGCTGCAGTTGGACGGCCCCGGCGCCGACACAACTCCCTAACAATAATTCTTCAGTCCAGGCGGCGCTCCTCGGGAATGGCCACCTCGTCCTTGCCTTCAATAACAGTAGCGCGTCGACCAGCGGGGGCAAGGCGCAAGCGGCGCCTAGGAAACCTCTTTCCGTAGCGCTTTCCGAGGATGGAGGGAAGACCTGGCCGTGGATACGCGATATCGAGACCGGCGATGCGGCAATCACCGGCACGGTTGGGGATCCGCTGGATAAGAAGGAGCATATCAAGGGGTCCGCCGCGTACGATGAGTACAGTTACCCCACCCTCGTGCAAGGGACGGACGGCGACATCCATCTGGCTTTCACTTACCGCCGGGAAGGGATCAAATACGTGCGTTTCAGCGAGGATTGGATCCGTCAGGGGTCGACGATAGGTAAGTTCAAAGGTGATCCGCGGAAATAACGATTCCTGCCTGGTCCGGCAGGAATTTTTATCGCAGCGAACGGGAGGGATTTATGGGATGTGGGAGAATCCGGAAACCGTTGTTGCAGGGGTGGACTGCCCTGGTAGGGGGTGAACTCAAGCATTTGAGTGTCGGAACAATCCTGCTCGAACCGAACGAAGAATTCGTCCTCACAACCGGCGGCCGCGAATTCGCCTGTGTTCTGGTACACGGGGAATGCACTCTCAGCTTATCTGGAGGACCTGCGGTTTCGCTTGGCCCCAGAAAGAATCCGTTCGAACACCCGCCCTTCGGCGCTTTGATCCCCGGCGGTGAATCCGCGGTGTTTCGGGCTGTCGTGCCGACGCTGATCGGCGTGGGTGGCGCACCGGCGGCAGCCGGTCAGCCTGCCTGCATTGTCACTCCGAATGAAGTCGGCGGCGGCCGGCGCGGGATCGGAAATTGGACCAGGGATGTCCGGTTCGTGCTCTGGTCGGATAACACCAAAGGCAACATGGTCATCGCGGGTGAAACCTGCACCCCTTCCGGAAACTGGTCGACGATTCCACCCCATCGCCACCAGTATGACCGGCCCTCTGAAGAAGTTCCCTACGAGGAAGCCTATTTTTTCCAGTTCTCGAAGCCTCAGGGATATGGACTCGCCTGGCAGTTCGACGATCAAGGGGAAATCGATCAGGCATTCAGCCTGCGCAACAATGACGTGCTTTATATGTCCGAAGGCTACCACCCTACCGCTTGCGGGCCTGGGGCCGACTTGTATCACCTCACATTTATCGCGGGACCCTATCGCATGTCCAAGTCCCGGGTGCATGACGATTTCCGGTTCCTGCTGGACGACAACGATCTCGCCAATCCTTATGCCCGGCAGTTCGTGAAATCATGATACGGCGGGGATGGTGAAAACCTTCGATTGGAGGCAGTCAATGATATGTGACAAGCTGGAAAATGCGGATTTGTATGCAGCTCTGGGGCCGGAATTTGCCCAGGCATTGGATCTGCTCCGCAGCAGCCAGATCATCAACGGAGCGGACGGGAAATACAGCCTGGAAGGAAGCCGGATCTGGTACCTGATCCAGCGCTATAAAACCAAGCCTGTGAACAGCTGCAACTTCGAGTCGCACCGGAAGTTCGTCGACATCCAATTCATTGTCAGCGGCGAAGAACTGATCGGGCATTCCTACCCTGACCATCTCACAATTTTGTCTGCTTATGATGCTGTGTCGGACAAAACGCTATACGAAGTCAGAACACTAGAGAAACTGAGCATGATCAGGCTTTCCGGCGGGATGTTCGGAATTTTCTTTCCGCATGATGCTCATTTGCCGTGTCTCCAGTCTGGCGAGACATCGGATGTTCACAAAGTGGTAATAAAGGTTCCCGTTCATCAGGAGTAGCCTGTCTTGGGGAATAGCCTGAGGATTCGTCCATGAATGCGCCACTGACGGATTATGCCAGGATAGGGGCAACACATAATTCGATTTATCCCTTCAAGCACGATCCGGATCGTCATCTGGAATCCCTGGCTGCCATTCTATCCCGGACCGATATCCAGGTGGTCGACCTGACTCTGCCCTACGGAAAAGCGCACAGGGAACGCGCCATTCAACTGGCCCGCGCAGCCGGAAAGTACTACGTGTACAACGGCTACATGTTGCCCACGGCGCAAACTCCGCTATGCACACGCAGCGTGACGGAACGCGCGCAGATCCTGATGCTGGCGCGAGATCAGGTGGACATGGCATGGAGCATCGGCGCCCGCTATTTCATGCAGAGCGTCGGGGCCGATCCCGGAGTCGAGCATCGGGAAGAGGCGTTTGCGGCCCTCAAGGATTACATCACGCAGCTCGATCAGTACATCAAGTCTCGGGTATCGATGCCGTTTCTGATTGAATTGATGGATCGACACAACGACAAAAAGTCCCTGTGCGGTCCAACGGCAGAGGTGCTTTCATTCCTAGGGCGTCTCGCAGAATCCATTCCGGATATCGGGCTTGTACTTGATATCAACCACTTGCTTCTGATGGAAGAGCCGATGGCGGAAGCATTCCGGCGCTGTTTGCCGTTTTTAAAGCATGTCCATCTGGGTAACTGCATGCGCCGGAAAGACCACCCATTGTGGGGGGGGAAGCACCCGCCTATAGGAATCGAGGGTGGAGTGGTCGACATTCCTGAACTGACGGACCTGTTGCGGCTACTGCTCGAGATCGGCTATTTGAATAAGGATCTTCCGGGCACCCTTTCGCTCGAGATCATTGCCTTTCCTGGGAAATCAGAGGAGGAGTCGATTACCGACAATCTCAGGCGTGTGCATCAAGCTTGGGCTGCAGTTTGATGGCGGTTCCGGCCGCATCGAATCCTCACAAACTCTCATATATTCCGGCAAGTTGACAGGTTCCATCAATCTCATGACCACTGGAAAGACCTCACGGTGTGCAGCACCGCGCGTGCGAAGCTTGTCGGTTATGAGCTGCCAAGGCTCCTGACCTTGATGTTTCAATGCCTTACGAAAGAGGCGTTTAGCGGCACAACAGTCTCTGCGTTTCGTTACCAGTATATCCATGACGACTCCATCCTGATCCACAGGAGTTCTGATTCGCCGGAATTCCGCGTGAGACTTTGTCTGAGGATTTTCGCGCCATTGCTCCCAGGCTGCAATAGCCAGACGTTCACTATCGCCAATGCCATACAGGTAAAACTCAGCAGTTGCCGATTCTCATGACTGAGGATTCGCTGGATGGTCCCTGCCCGAACGCAAATATTGTCCAGCTGAGAAGCCGCAGCGTGTCCCAGCGCGTGGAACCGAAAGTGAGGTTTTCAATGTGGACGAGATTTTGCCAAGTACAGGTATTCTGTATTACGGGTGTTTTGGTGTAGCCTCTACAAAGAGGAGGATGCAGATATGGAAATCAAACAACGAGCGGAGACGATTCGGGACATTTTAGAAAGGGAAAAAGGACAATTTGTGACGGTGTTTTTCGGAAGCGGCCACCTGTCTGGGGTCCTGTCCCCCACGATTGGAGATTCCATAATTCAATTATCGGATGTAAAACAGCATGGCCAGCCTTATGGTGAAGCCGCGATCATCCGCATTGATTCTATTTGCGCACTGGCGGTCCCATAGGCCTGCGCTATAGATTCGCCAATAAGGCCGACTGCCGGCCGGATACGTCGCCGTCGTGCCGAATGTGGAAGTGGAAGCGATCGGAGTTTTGCGCCTGGAACGCGTCCGCCGCAGATGCCCATGCTGCCCCGACCGGCTGCTCGCCTGGATTGCGGCAGGTGATGGGCACGCTTCCGCCCTGCGCCGAGAGCCGCTCTTTCTCGAAAGGGATGATCCCTGTTGCTCGTGAAATTAGCTTCGTTCTCCAACACAGTATTTAAGCAAAATACCGGATCCGGAGCTGGAAAAATTCCTTCCGCGCAATACTCATTTGGTTACTGAAAATCCAACGCTTGGTTTCGCCCCGTCCCAGACGCATCCCGACAGTGTGACTCCGGTGACAGTTGCAGTGTAGCTGCTGATAGGCGTTCCGCTTCCACGCTTCGTGGGCGCGGTGGTCACCCATTTGGCCTCGGCAATGCCCAGGCTGTTGCTGGTTCCCGTGGTCAAAGTGACCGATTTCGGTCCCGAAATAGCCACTGTGGCAACGGCGCCCGGCATCGGCGTCGTCCCCGATGCCAGCGTTGCCTGAAAAACAATCGTGGCTCCTTGAACGAAGGTGTTCCCTGATTTGAATGTCAGCGGTTTCCCAGTGTATTGACCGGTTATAACCTGGCTGGCGCCGATCTTGGGCTGCGGCGGCGGCTGCGTCTGCAGGATGCCGACGGTGATCGTGTTGCTGTTCGTTGCCCCGGATGTGTTGGTGGCGCGAACCTCGATGGTATGGTTCCCCTGGGGCAGGGCACTGCTGTTCCAGAGCACGGACCACAGCTTCGGGTTCGCCGCTACATTGGCCATCGGGGACCAGGTGGCCGAGCCGTCGATACGGTATTCCACCCTGGAGATTCCGACTGGATCGAACGCCAGCGCGCGAATAGGGCTGGCAGTCGAGGCCGTCACGTCGTAGCGGTACGGGCTGGTCGTGTTGCCATAGTAGCGGTCCACCGGGGCGGTGATCAGGGCCACGGGCCATTTTCCCACTGTCGGGGTGACCGAGGAGATGCCGTTGCAGTCGATGGCGAAGACCGTGTACTGGTTCGCGGAGGACTTGCCCAGCGAAGCGACATCCAGGTAGAAGAATCCAGGCTGCGACAGCCCGGGATTGAAAAAGGCTTCGCCGTAGGCGTGGGTGTGGCCATAGCCGTACAGAACTCCATAGTTAGCGTTCATCAGCTTAAGAAAATCCGTAAGGCCGTAGTAAACGTAAGTATCGGTCGAGTCTCCGGTCGGCGCCAGTGGATGATGTCCGAAAACAAGCATGAGCGCCGCATCAGTGTTTGCGGCCATTTCCGTGGTGATGAAGGATAATTCTGTAGAATCGAGCCCCGCGTAGTCGCCATACGGCGAGCTGAGGCTGAAGGGTTTGCCGGAGTTGTCCGCCGTGTTGATCCCCAGGAAATGGTACTTCGCCCCATTAATAGTCCTCGTGAAGGACAGTTGAGTATGGCCGGTTTCGCGGCCCTGGACTGCGTTGGCCAGGTAATAGCTGAAATCGCCGTCGTTGTACTCCTCGTGGTTGCCCGGCATATCGTAAAAGTCCAGCGTGCTGACCCGGGTATCGACGACACTTCTATACGCATCCCACTCCGATTGATAGGGCCCGTTCGGAATCCCGAGAAAATTGCCGTTCGTGGAGTCTGTGATGTCACCCGTGATTATTGTAAAACTGGGCGCGATGGCGTTTTTCGCCGTGGTTACCAACCACAGTAGATTGTTCTTGGGCTGGCTGCCGCCGGCTCCAATGTGAAGGTCGGAGGTCTGGATGAACCAGAGGATCTGGGATGTCGTGTCGGCATAATAGGGCGACGGCGCATGGTTCGCTGCGGGACCGATGCTGCCGCTGAAGATGCTCGCCAGTGCCAGACCCAGCACGACGAAGACGGAATGCGATTTTCTGTTCATGGTGTCTCCTGAACCTGATGGTCTGGGTTTACTGATTGCGATTTTTGATTTTCTGGATGTAGCCGTCGAGCTTCTGGACAATATCGGGGTCGCCGGTTTGAGCCCTGGCGATTTCAAGCTGCCGGACTGCTTCGTCGAAACGCTGCAGCTCGGTGTACGACGCTGCGGCCTGCACATAGGCATCAACGTCGCGGGGCGCGTATCGCGTGACGTTTTTATAAGATTCCGCCGCGTCGGAAAACTGCCTGCGAACGAAATAGAGCCGGGCCAGGTTTCGATGCGCTTCAACATGATCCGGCTTCAGCGCAATCGCGCTGCGGAATTCCGCCATTGCGAGATCGAAAGCCTGTTCGGCCTCATGCTGCTGCCCTTTTGGAATTCTCTCGTAGAATCCTTCTTTGAAGTACTCCAGCCCTTTCTTGTTATGTGCCGCCGACCGGTCAGCCTGGAAACTCATCGCTGCCGGAACGAGGGAAGGGATCAGACACACGGATATTGCCAAAATCAGGAATGGGAAGGTTTTTCGCATGGATTGCCTCCGCGCTGCCGTTATTTTCGGCCTGCGGCTGCTTATACGCAAGGCAATTTTCATCCGGCGCCCATGTCGATGGCGAATGGATAATCTGTGGGATACCCCTGGCGATACCAGGATTGGTTACGATTATGAGTGGCGCAATCTTGTTCAGCCCTGCGGAGTCGTCCTGTGCCCCGAGCGTAAGTCCGAAATCCAGCTCCGATTCGGTTTTGTCGAAGAAAACCAGTTTTCCAGTCAGCCATCCAAAAGGACAGTACATCCTGCGGAAAGATCCGCAATATCCGGGATCGATAGCCCCTGTCAAACGTCAAACACGGCGGTACCGGCGTCCGCGTCAAAATCTGTCGCTGTGGCAGTTTGCGACTTGGTCGAATAACTTTCCCTTAGGCCGTAGGGTTCGAAAGCAGTACCGGAGTCTCGCGGACCACGCCTACCTCACCTCGATGGCCGTGATTTTGTCGTTCCAGTCGCCCAGGTTCGATGCATCACGGTCAAAAGTCCTCCTCGCACCGCCGAAGTTATCGTCCTGGTAAACGATTACCTGAGCCCGGCCGAAAACCCGGATCGATGAGATCTTGTCATTGTAGCGGCCTTCGACATTCTGCAGACTCCTGCCGGTGTCCAAGCAGAAGCTTTCTCCACGGTAGTCATCGTCCATGAAGAAACAGGCTCCGTCGCGAGGCTCGTAACCACTGCTCCCGCTTCCGTACTGGACTCCGCTCCCGCCTCTGTATTGAACTCCGCTGACCTGGATGGAGGTGATTTTGTCGTTCCAGTCGCCCAGGCTCGATGCATCACGGTCAAAAGTCCCCCTCGCACCGCTGAAGTTATCGTCCTGGTAAATGGTTACCTGCGCCCGGCCGAAAACCCGGATAGATGAGATCCTGTCATTGTAGCGGCTTTCGACATTCTGCAGACTCCTGCCGGTGTCCAAGCAGAAGCTTTCTCCACGGTAGTCAACTTCCATGTAGAAACAAGCTCCGTCGCGAGGCTCGTAACCACTGCTCCCGCTTCCGTACTGGACTCCGCTCCCGCCTCTGTACTGGACTCCGCTCCCGCTTCTGTACTGAACTCCGCTGACCTGGATGGAGGTGATTTTGTCGTTCCAGTCGCCCAGGCTCGATGCATCACGGTCAAAAGTCCCCCTCGCACCGCCGAAGTTATCGTCCTGGTAGATGGTTACCTGAGCCCGGCCGAAAATCCGGATCGATGAGATCCTGTCATTGTAGCGGCCTTCGACATTCTGCAGACTCCTGCCGGCATCCAAGCAGAAGCTTTCTCCACGGTAATCAACTTCCATGTAGAAACAAGCCCCGTCGCGAGGCTCGTAACCACTGCTCCCGCTTCTGTACTGGACTCCGCCGATCTGGATGGAAGTGATTTTGTCGTTCCAGTCGCCCAGCCTCGATGCATCACGGTCAAAAGTCCTCCTCGCACCGCGGAAGTTATCGTCCTGGTAAATGGTTACCTGAGCCTGGCCGAAAACCCGAATAGATGAGATCTTGTCATTGTAGCGGCCTTCGACATTCTGCAGACTCTGGCCGGCGTCCAAGCAGAAGCTTTCTCCACGGTAGTCAATGTCCATGTAGAAACAAGCCCCGTCGCGAGGCTGATTAGTACTGAACCGATTGCTATTCTGGGCTTCCAGCCGAGGAATGAAAGCGTGAATCAGGCCCAAAGCGATAATAAACTGGAGGGCGAATCCAAGACTTCGTTTCATAGTTATCTCCTTACATGTCGAGGTTTTGAAGGATAGTCCCCTATCAGAGATGGGGACGGCGACCGCGATTCCCAATAGCAGGTGCTTCCGCCATCGATTGTTGCTGGCTCCCTTCGATCTTCTCCTCAAGACATAACTTTTGGTAACTGCGCCACTGTGGTTTGATCAGCGACCTTTACCACTGCCAACGAGAGTATCCCCAGCCTCCACCGCCGAGCAAAAGCAACACCAAAAGTACGATCACTGAGTTTCCTATACTGACCGCACTCGGAAAAATTAAGGCACCTATCATTCACCAGGCCACGAGATGTTTATCCGGTACAGTTACATCGCGCCGCCGCTACATTTCCTTATACCCTTTGCGAAATCGCGTGTCAGCGCACTATTGCTCACACATTTGGTCAGGATTGCTCATCCGATTCACATTTGCCTGCACTATTGGCGGGCGAAACTGAGCGACCGGCCTGCTGCTTTAAAAAAGGTGGACAAGTCCACGCAATGGGTGACACTGCAGGTCGCTGACCAGGTGGCAGCCAATGCCGGCATCCGGTTGAGGGTGGGCCGTCTGGAAATCGAGGTGGATCCGGGCTACAACCGCAAAACCCTCCCTGATGTTCTCCGAGTCGCCGGCTCCGTATGCTGAAGCTGGACTCGGTCGGCAAGGTTCACCTGGCACCCGGTGCAACCGATTTAAGAAAAAGCGTCGACGGCCTGCTAGCGCAAATGCAATGGGAGATGGACGGACATTGTCTCTTTGCAGAAACAATGAAGTGTCAAGGTTTGCATCCGCCCTGGCGCCGAGGAGACCGTTGACCGTTCCCCTGATCTCGCCTGAGAGCGGGATGGTTAGTATTCTCCCAACTCTTGATGTGGAATCTAAATGGAGATAGTTTGTAATCATGAAAACCTCTGTAGACATTCCAGAGGATGAACTCAAGGATGCCATGAAGTACGCGCGTGCGAAGACGAAGCGCGAGGCCATCGTCGCCGCCCTGGTGGAATACAACAAGAGGAAGCGGATGGCGGAGCTGGTCGAATACTCGGCCGTTTCAGAGACCTTGATGAGCAATGAGGAAATCGAGGACCTGGATCGCCAAGCCCGGCTCCCCGGGGCAAGCACAGCCCGAAGGCGGGGATCCAGAGCATGAAGCTCGTCGATACATCCAGCTGGGTTCATCAGCTCCGGCGCCGGGGTGACGCCACCGTGCGCGCAAAGGTGGAACAGCTCCTCCTCGGCGGGGAAGCCGCTTGGTGCCCTGTCGTTCGCCTCGAGCTATGGGCAGGGGCAGGTAGCAAGATCGACCTGAAGATACCGCATGCCTACCAGCAACGTATCCCGGAATTGGCCATCACCAGTGCGGTCTGGGATCTGGCCTACGGCCTTGCCGACCGCTCCGTCGGGCGCGCCGGAGGGCACCACCCAACGATATCCTGATCACCGCCTGCGCCCGATATCACGGCTGCGCGATTGAGCACGACGACGCACATTTCACCTTGCTTGCGCAGCTATAAAAGTCCCGTAGAATCAGTGGTGCAAAATCCTGGTCGCCCCGCCACCAGGCGCTCCGTTGCGCTCCGCGCCCGCTCGATCCCGCAAGTCCATGGCGGACTAACATCAAGTCGATTTCGGCAAAACAGCGTTCTCGCCGTCCGGAATAACCATGGGCAGGACGCCACAAGAGCTGACTCTGTGAGCCTAACGTCCATACATACCGCCGAAATTCCTGGGAATTTGTGTTTTATTTCGGACATGGGTGCGCACCGAAATATGTCCGCTTTCTGATTTCGGCATGGTCGGTCCTGATTGCCCACCATGTCACATGAACCGCAGGTGCTTTTCGAATTCTGTGCGCCGCATGTCGCCGTGATTGTTGCTAAAGAGCGCTTTCGTATCCGCACCGAGGGATCTTGGCAAGTGCTGCTCGTGCATGGGTTGATTGTAGCCCATTACGACATCCATGATCGTGCAGTCGAAGAGTATTCGATGTTCACCCCGCTCGGTTCAGGATATGCGCACCAAGACGCGATCGAACTCGCCTTCCATTATTCGACGCGGAGCGTTCGGCGGTACGAGCAATCATTCGATTTGGGTGGTTTGCACGCTCTCGGTCGTACACAAAAACGGCACTCCCGGAAAGTGACGAAAGAAGCGGAAGGGCGAGACCGAAAGATCATCCATCTCTAGGAAAATGGATTCAGCAATTGAGTCCTCGCACAGCGGATGCCAGAAATCGCGGCCGGTTCGCATCCCATTGTCCGAATCACCGGACGCCGAAAAGGCCACGAAGCTTTCAACAAGATGGTGGCCTATCCGATCGAGGAATGCCTTGTGGTATAAGTTAACTCTATTATTCTCTTGATCTTAATCTTTTCGAATTCAATACCACCTTTCTAACTATTTCTACCCGACCTACCGATATACAACTCATGAACATTTCTGCCTTAAATCTGAGCTCACAGCTTTTTAGAGTGGTTCTCTGCATCCATTTCATCGCTTTTTACCTGCCTGCCCAACAGTACAGCTTTCGCTACTATGGAGCAGAAGATGGTTTGACCAACCTCAAGGTCAAAACCCTGTTTCAGGATCGCGACGGATTTCTGTGGGCAGGTACCGATAACGGCATTTTTCGCTTCGACGGAAGCCGTTTCATCCGTTTCGGGGCTGAGGAGGGATTACCCCGCGAATCTGCGATAAGTTTAGGCGAGTCTCCCGGTGGACATGTCCTGGCTGCGTACAAAAGCGGTCTCTACCAATTAGAAGGAGACCGCTTTGAAAAGCTCTCCTTACCTTGTTCCGGCGGTTTCGATGCGAATGGCGGAATCCAATATGATTTCATTGGGCGTACCTATTTTTCGACCACTTGCGGCTTACTGGCGGCTGAGGCTTCCGGGGGCAGTAAAGATCTGATTATCCAAAAAGTTTCGGATCTTTCAGTGCCCGGCGGACCTGCGACCTATGGCCTCTATGTTGATCAAGGAATTGTCTGGTATGGGTGCGGCTCCGGCATTTGCCGGAAAAGCAGCTCAGGTATTGCGGTATTTGGAGAAGCGAGCGGGCTTCCCGCGGGAAAATGGATAAGTTTGCGGCGGGATGGCGGCGGTGATCTCTGGGCGAACAACGGAACTGGCTTTGCAGTAATGAGGCATGGGGGAACGAAGTTTGAGAAAGCCAATCCCGGGTTGCCGCAATCGGCAGCAGGAGTTCCATTTCAGGCAGATTCGGAGGGAAGGCTTCTTTTTCCCGGCGCCGAGGGTCTTAGCATTTTCGAAAGTGCGAATGTCCGCGCCTTCGGTTGGCGCGAAAACCTCCGCGGAGCAGTCATTTCAGTTCTGCAGGACCGCGAGGGCTCTATCTGGCTCGGACTTGATGGGCATGGATTGGCCCGATGGCGCGGCTACACGCAATGGCAAGGCTTCAGTTCCTCGAGCGGACTTGATAGCGAAAGGATTTACACAATCCTCCCGCTCGGAAACGGAAATGTGATTTGCGGAACGGCGGATGGATTGTATGTCAGCCGAAAATCCGGCGAAAAATGGATATGGGAGAGAAACCAGAACATAGGCAAGGTTCCAATCCATGCGCTGGCGCTGGAAGGCGATGGAGGCGTATGGTTCTGCGCGGCAGGACGTGGCGCTGCACGCTTCGATCCCCGTACAGGCAAAGTGGAATGGATTCAGGATTCGGCATTATCGGGATCATCCTTCTTGTCTTTGAATGTGGACCGGTCCAGGAGAATCTGGATAGGTACCGAGTCCGGCCTGTTTGTGGCGTTTCTTGGCGATCGCCGATTCCGGCGCGTAGAAGCCGTTCCTCCAGCGGAGTGCCGCGTCATCAGGCAGGGCTCTCAAGGAGAAATACTCGCCGGCACCGCGCAAGGGCTGTTTATCCTTACCGGTGACAAGTGGCAGCGGATTTCCACGGGCGAAGGGCTTCTATCGAGCACAATTCAGGCTGTGGCTTCTTCCGGACCGGGTGAATTCTGGGTCGGCTATGGCGATTCAGGCAGTGTAACCCGCATCCAGCTCGATTCCGGGCGCCCGTCCATGACTCATTTCGGGAAGGATGTAGGTCTGCGAGGCAACATGACTTCCTTTCTTGGCGTGGATTCCCGGGGGTGGCTATGGAGAGGATCCGACGAAGGGGCCTGGGCTCGAACCGGCGAAAATTGGCGCTGGTACGATCACAAAGACGGGCTGATCCAGGACGACTGTTCGGGTGGAGGTTTTGCCTCCAGTCCTGATGGCACCGTGTGGTTCGGCACGAGTGGCGGGCTCGCTTCCTTTACACCCGGTCCTCGAACCGCGTCGGATGCAAAATATCCCGTCGTACTCACGAATCCGGGTCCGGGAATTGGAAAATCCGCCGCTGCCGGCATTGCCACATACTCTCGATCCGATTCTCTGACGTTCCGCGTCGCAGTTCTGAATTTCTCGCGAGAAGGTTTTGCCCTATATCGTTACAGGCTTGAGCCTGTGCTCAAGGATTGGAGGGAGACCTCCCAAAGCGAATTGCACTTCGCGGGCCTGCAGCCCGGCACCTATTTCCTCCAAGTTCAATCGCAGGATGGATCCGGACGATGGAGCGATAAGCCGGCTGAATTGGCGTTTGGAATAGAATTTCCGTGGTGGCGCTCCTTATGGTTCCTGGGGCTCCTCATTCTAGTGATGTTGTTTTTAATTTATTGTTTCTGGCGCTGGATGATTAACCGGCAAACCGAACTCCGGAGGGAGTCTGAAAGTGCCGTCGCGCTCCGGACCGAGGAAGTGGCGAAGGCCAGATCCAATATGGAGCTTGAAGCAGCCAGGGCGGAAAAAGAAAAACAGCGAGCCGATGATCTCAGCCGGGCCAATAAGGAGTTCCTGGTCCGCATGAGCCATGGAATGAGAACGCCGATGAATGGGATTTTGGGGATGAGCGACCTTCTCCGCGAAAGCGGCTTGAACCCCAAGCAGCGCAGCTATGCGGAAATGCTGCGATCTTCGGCGGCAGCTCTATGGGTAACCATCAATGATTTGATGGATTACTCAAAAATCGAAGCGGGAAAGCTGGAATGGGAAAACGTCGACTTCGATTTGCGAAAGACGGTGGATCAGGTATTGCGGCCCGTGGTTCCACACATTCATCAAAAGGGTCTGGAAATCAATCGAATCATCGATCCGGAAGTGCCCAATGCCTTGAAAGGCGATCCCATGCGGCTGCGCCAGGTGCTGCGCCACCTACTTGGGAACGCCGTCAAATTCACGGATGCGGGCGAAGTAAACCTCAGGATTCACTGCGAATCGCTCGACACTGAGGTTGCCCGGCTTCGATTCAGTCTGGAAGACACAGGCATCGGCATCGCGGAGGTGCAAAAAGAACGCCTGTTTGAGGCCTTCTCTCCGGCCGACGAATCCTCCGGGAAGCTGGTTAGCGGTTTTGGATTGGGATTAGCAGTCTCCAGTCAACTGGTTCAGAAAATGGACGGGCGCCTTTGGGTAGATTCCGTACCGGGAAAGGGGAGCACCTTCCATTTTACCGCGACTTTCGGACTTTCGGAGGCTTCCGGCGATTCACTGGCACAGGGCGATGCGCATTTCGATGGCATGCGGGTGCTGGTTGTGGATGACAATCAAACCAGCCGGCAATATCTGGCAAAGCTGCTGGAGAAATGGGGGCTGAAGCCGTCAATGGCTACTGACGGCGCCCAGGCGCTGCGGGAGATGGAAAACGCCTTTGCCAGGTCCAGACCATTTTCGCTTCTTCTTGCAGATTCAGATATGCCCGGGATGGATGGATTTGAACTGATAAACCGAGTCAGGGCAGACAAACGCTTTTCGCGCACCTCCCCGGTTTTATTGATTTCCTCCGGGAAGCGCGATGAGGCGGCTCAATGCCGCGAAATCGGCATTAAGGAATTCGTCACCAAACCGGTTCCTGAACCCAGACTGCGCAGAGTCCTTGCGAGGGCTGCGGGATTTTCGACTCAGCGTGCCACTGTCTCTGCTCCACAGATGCATTTGGCTCGCGCAGGCGGAGCGGGGCTTCACATCCTTCTGGTGGAGGATAATCCCGTCTGTCAGAAGGTGGCTTCACATGCTCTGGGGAAATTTGGCTGCCATGTAGTTATCGCGGACGACGGCCGGCAGGCGCTGGAACAGTTGGAACAGGGCAACTTTGACCTCGTCCTCATGGATCTCGAAATGCCGAATATGAATGGCCTGGAGGCCACCGCAGCCATCAGGCAAAAAGAGGCCGGGGGAGGCGCCCACATTCCAATTCTTGCCCTCACTTCATTCGATATGCCGGGCGATCGGGACCGCTGCCTGACTGCTGGGATGGATGGTTATATGACAAAACCGATTCGGGCAAGGGAACTGATGAGCATGATCCAAAGCCTGACCGGGCATCGACCGGGGGCTCAAGAAAAACCCGCGTGAGCGGCTTCCAGGAACCATCGCGCGGTTCATAGCGTGTTGCGACCCATCGACGCCCAACTCCGTAGCGTCACCAGGGCCGGGCAGGTGATCCTCCCCGGCAGCGGCCCTGATCGGAAAGCCCGGATCGATCGGCGCACTTCAATCCGGCTGCAACTTCGAAACCGGCAGGGGGATTGGGATGGCCGACGAGCACTCGCAGGCTGTTTTCAAAACCGAACTTGAAGGGCACCTTGCGGTAATCCGTACATCCGGGCCAGATCCTGGCGGCAACGACATCCAGCAACCGTAGGTTTCCTCGAGGTGACGAAGCTCCAGTGCAGCCACCGTCGGTAGACCGGCCGAGGCCCCTGCAGCGGGCGTGACCCGGGCTGCGAATTGAATGAGGACAAGGACGATGAGAGCGCGAACGAATCGCAACGGCACTTCGGCCGACGACACGGGCCGGTAGAACACCCGCAGTCCCGCTGGGAACACGTTTTTGCTCGAAGCGATGCGGTCGGGATTCAACGATAAGGTCCTTGATAAGCCGTTAGAACCTGGTTAACATCGCTTCCCCATAGTCGATCCTGGAGGGCTAACCGTGCAACTTGAGCCGACCAACCTCGCGGACACACGAGGACCGGCGTGGCCAGACCGCGTTGGGCTGGCGATCCTTCTCGCTGCGGCTGCCCTGGTTTTCAAGGAGGCGCTCCGCGGTTACTTTGTGCAGGATGATTACGCCTGGCTCGTCGCCACGCGCTTCGGGAACATTCAGGAATATCTCCGGAGTTTCCTCAGGTTCCACCCCGCATCCGTATACCGACCGCTCAGTCAGGAAACGGTGTTTTGGCTCGGCCAGAAGTTCTTCGGCCTCCAGCCGGTGGCGTTTCACCTCCTCAACATCGCCTTCCACCTGGCGTCGGTGGCAATGCTCTACTCGTTCCTGCGGACGTTCGCGCCGAGGGTACCAAGCCTGCTCGGAAGTTTTTTCTTCGCGGCGCACAGCGCCCATGTCCGGTCCGTCTACTGGATTGCGGCAGTTTCTGAGCCGATGGCCGTGACCTTCTTCCTCGCATCGCTGTATCTCTTCAGGCGCGCGGTGCTTGAGGAACGCCCAGGATTCGTATGGGCCGCGCTGTTCGCGATGTGTCTCGGCGCGGCATCGAAGGAGTCGATCCTGACCTTGCCCCTGGTGCTGGCTGTTTACTGCCTGATCTTCGCGCGGCGGAAGTTTGCCTGGACTGCGCCGTTCTTCCTAATATCCGCCCTTTATTTGGTGGCCAAGCTCAACAGCGATCTTCCAGCTGCACCCTACCCGCTCGAGTTCAACGGGAATACCCTTCGAAACCTGCAGGCATACTTAACGTGGTGTAGCGGCATGTCCGAGGGATTCATCCGGGTCGTTCTGCACGCCGAGCCGACCCGACTCTATCCGTGGACCGCTCTTCTCGTCTGCGTGCTTGGTACGGTCTTCTTCCGGGCGGCACGCGATCGAAAAACCGCTGTCTTTGCGTTGATCTGGTTCGCAGTTTCTATGCAGCCATTCCTCTACTTTCGCCAGCAGTCATTCGGTTACTACCTCGCTCCCGCGCTCGCAGCGGCATCACTGCTGCTGGCGTCGGCCGTTCCCGCATCTCGTCCTCGCTTCGCGTGGGGGGCCCTCCCGGGCACTGTGGCGATGCTGCTGATCTTCGCAGCAGTGTCGTATGCGAGCATCCGGTCGGAGGGCGAGTGGTGGAATGCTCGCACCCGGGTAGGAAAGGAGATTCTCGAGCAGCTTGCAACGTTTGACGGCGTGGTCCCCTGGAATGGGCGTGTTTTCGTATGCGGGCTCACCTCGAACGAGCTCGGCACGCTCCACTATGAAGGCGCCCTGCGAGCATTCGGCCTGCGGCCCGAACGCTTTGTACTGGTCGGCGTAGGCAACCCGCTCGCCGGTGATTTGCGAAGGTACGCGGAATCGGAGGAATGCCGGCTGTCTCGCTGTGTGGTCTTCAGAAACGGGTACTTCGAGGACCGGACGGATCAATTCCGCAAGAACCCGCTGGCTTTCCTGGCTGTCGTGCCTGAAGGGTACCTGGACAGACCCGAGGTTTCGATCGAAGCAGGGCCTGTCGAACTCGTGAGGGGACGTGACGAACTCTACTTTCGAGTCAGAAACCTCCACGGAAATGAGATCGACCTCTTGTACGAGCTCGACGGCGTCCCGATGCCGCCCATAACTCACTGGCGTCTGAGTCCGGACTGCTCGGCGCGAGTTTTCGTTGAACCCACGACACCGCCCGGTCATTATCGGTTTGTCGCAGTCCGCGAGTCCCAGATTCCGAATCCCCGGAACTGGATCCGTGTGGATGCGTCGTTCCTCATCCGCTAACGTCGATCCATCCCGCACGGATTCCCTCCCTGTATCATGACCGCACGCCGGTTTTATTGAAGGGCATACATAGGTATCAGCATTCCTGGATGACATCCCTCAATGTTTTCTCCAAGATTTTGTTCAGCGCTCGGCCTAATTGGATTAATATGCATCGTCGTGCAAATAACGATAGGAAATGAGAAATCTTAATGAAATCCAATGCATCTCTTTTATTCCCGATTTTCCTGGGATTGCTCGCTGCCGGTCTGTCGGCCTGTGGCGGGGGGAACTCGACGCAAGTCGGAGCCCAGCCGGGTAAGGGCGGCAGCGGCCAGCGCCGGCCCGCAGTCCGGGTGAAGACCACCCCCGTTCAGCGGATCGCACTCCAACGCCAGGTGACCCTTTCGGGGACCTTGATGTCGCCGAATCAAGTTCGTGTCATCAGTGAGGTTCCGGGCCTCGTCAAGGAAGTATCGGTCGAGCTTGGACACGAAGTGAAAGCCGGCGCAGTTCTGGTTCGATTGGACACCGTTGCGCTGGAGCTGGACGCCGAACGAGCTGAGAGCGCCCTCCGTCAGACCGAAGCACAGCTTGGTATTGCTGAAGGCAGTAGTTCCGTACCGCCGGACGAACAGATAGCCTCCGTTCGGAGCGCCGCGGCCAGTCGCGATGATGCCAGGGCTCAGTTGATGCGCGCCCGCGACATGAGTCGGCAGGGCCTCCTCCCGAAAGCCGATCTGGAAACAGCGGAGACCCGGTCGAAAGTCACCGAGGCAATCTGGCAGGCAGCCCTCGAAAATGTCCGGTCGCTCAAGGCCAGCCTCCAGGACCGCCGCGCAGCCTATGCGCTGGCGCGCAAGCGGCTGAATGATGCCGTCGTCCGTGCTCCCATCGACGGTTCGGTTTCCGAACGACTGGTCCAGCTGGGGCAGTACATCCGCGAAGTCCCGGTAGTAACGCTTGTACAGATGAACCCGCTTAAGCTTGTGACTGCCGTCCAGGAAAAGTACGCCCACGCGATCCGCAAGGACCAGCAGGTCGAATTCCGCGTGGAATCGCTCCCGGACACCGTTTTCAGAGGGAAGGTTGCGTTCATCAGCCCCGCTCTCGATCAGGCAACACGAACACTCCCCGTCGAGGTTCTGGTCGACAATGCGAACCGCCAGCTGAAACCGGGCTTTTTTGCCCAGGGAGCCATCCTCACGGAACTTGAGGAGAATGTTGTGGCCGTGCCGGAACAGGCGGTCTCGACCTTGGCTGGAGTCTCATCGGTTTACGTGATCAAGGATGGTGTGGTGCGACAGCAGAATGTCAGATTGGGTGCCCGCGAGGGGACGTTGCTGGAAGTGCTCAGCGGACTCAAGGGCGACGAGATTCTTGCAGCAAGCAATCTGAATGAGCTCGTGAGCGGCATTCCAGTGATAACCGGGGAAGCAAGGGAAGCTGAACCGGCGGGCACGCCCGAAGGTGGTCCCCGCCAGCGACGTCAGCGCCCGGGCAAGGAAGGAAACTGAGGGACATACAATTTGACCCTCACGAACAGCCCGTCGAAATTCGGGGGCCAGGAAGCAAGACGATGAAACTCGCCGATATCAGCATTCGTCAGCCCGTGTTCGCGGTCATGATGTCAGCCGCTCTCGTAACTTTGGGTCTCTTCTCCTACCGGACTCTGGGCGTGGATCTAATGCCCAAGACGGAACCGCCCGTGGTGAATGTTCATATCAGGCTGCCGGGTGCGAGTGCCGAGGAGATGGAAACCCAGATCACCAAGCCTGTCGAAGAAGCGGTCAACACGGTGGATGGCATCTATGAATTGAGGACCCAGTCCAGCCAGGGGAGCGCCTCCGCCACCATCACGTTCGATATCGAGAAGGACATGGAAACGGCCGTGCAGGATGTCCGGGACAAGATCGCCGGCATCATCGGGCGATTCCCGCGCGACATCAATCCCCCGTCGATCACCAAGTCGGACCCCGACTCCGCCCCGATCCTGACGCTGGCCATATCAGGCGACCGCAATCCCAAGGAATTGACGGAGATCGTGGACAAGCGGATCAAGCAGGCGCTGGAGTCCGCCTCAGGCATCGGCGAGATCGTGTTCTTCGGTGACCGCCGGCGGCAGATTCAACTGCTGGTCAACGCCGAAAGGATGAGCGCCTACGGTCTGACGATCGACCAGATCCGCTCGGCTATACAACGCCAGCATGTCGAGATCCCCGGGGGGACGTTTATTGCCGGCTCGTCGGAGATTGCGCTTCGGACCATGGGCAGGTTCTCCGAGGTGACGGATTTTAACCGCGTCATCCTCTCACAGCGCGGCGGGTCGACAGTAACTTTCGGCGACATCGGGCGCGTTGCAGACGAGGTCCAGGAACCCCGCAGCATCGCGCTGCTGGATGGCCGCCCGTCGGTGTCGCTTTCGATCCGGAAACAGCCCGGGACCAATACTGTTGCGGTGGTAGACAATGTCATGGCGCGCCTGGACCAGATCCGCCAGCTCCTTCCATCCGACATTCAGATTGCCGTGCGACGTGATCAATCCGTGTTCATCCGCCGGTCGATTAATGACATCCAGCATCACCTGGTTCTGGGGAGCATCCTGGCCAGCCTGGTGGTTTTTTTCTTCCTGCGCAACGGTCGCAGCACGATTATTTCCGCACTTTCGATTCCGGTTTCCCTGATCGGCACCTTCATTGCCATGAAGGTAATGGGGCTGACCCTGAACAACATGACGCTGCTGGCCCTGTCGCTGGCCACCGGAATAGTCATCGACGATGCCATCGTGGTACTGGAGAACATATACAGGTACGTGGAGGAGAAGGGTGTCTCGCCGGCTGAGGCGGCATCGGCGGCCACGAAAGAGATTGGATTAGCCGTTTTGGCCACCACACTCTCGCTGGTCGTGATCTTTCTGCCGGTGGTCTTCATCACCGGAGAGATCGGCCAGTACCTTCTCTCTTTTGGTATCGCATCGGCCACGGCGATCATGTTGTCGATGTTCGTATCCTTCACTCTGACTCCGGCGCTTTGTTCCACCTGGCTCCGCACTTCGGATGCGGCGGTCCACGGAAAGCGATCCAAAGACAAGGGGCTCTACGCCGCGATGGACCGGGTCTATGGACGGATGCTGCGGTGGAGCCTTCATTACAGGTTTGTGATGCTCCTGATCGCGATCGCAGTTTCGATCTCCGCAGTCTATCTTTTTCCGCGCGTCGGCCGGGAACTGGTGCCGGAAGATGACCAGGGCGAATTCAGCGTGAACGTCAACTTGCCGCGCGGAACCACACTGAGGCGCACCGAGGAGTTCCTGAAGGACATTCCCGGCATCTTGAAGGGCCTCCCGGAAGTCCAGACGGTGTTTACCAATATTGGCGGGGGCGGCGCGAGCTACTTTGTCGGGTTAACGCCGCTCGGCGAACGGAACATCTCTCAGCAGGAAGTCATCCGCCAGGCCCGTGCCACTCTCACGCGGCGTTATCCGGGAACGCGGATCAGTGTTTCGGGCGGGACCGATATCTCCGGCGCTTCGACGGCTGGAGGCGGCGGTGGAGGCCGGGGTGGGGGCGGATCAGGCGGGGGCAACCGCCTGAGTCTATCCATTCAAGGGCCCGACATCGATCAGCTTCAGGTGTACACGCTTCAATTGATGGAAAAGATGAAGGAAATCCAGGGTGTCGCGGACGTCTCCACGAACTTCGAGCCTACGCAGCAGGAACTTCGCATCATGATCGATCGCGTTCGAGCCGCGGACCTCGGTGTCAATATCGATTCATTGGCATCGAATCTGAGAACGCTCGTCGGCGGGGAGGAAATCTCCAGGTTCAAACAAGGCGATGATGCCTATGAAATCAATCTCCGCCTCGATGAACCGTTCCGCAACGATCCCGCCAAACTGGGGGATTTATTGGTGCCCGCCTCAAACCAGCGCGCTATCCGGGTCAGCGAAGTTGCTCAACTGCGGCTGGAGAACGGGCCGGCCAGCATCAACCGCTACAACCGCCAACGCCAGATATCGGTCTTTGCCAACCTGGACAGGATCCCGCTCGGCGAGGCCATTACGCGTGCGCGCAACAAGGTCGCCGAGATGAACATGAAACCGGGGTACGAAGCTGTTTTCACGGGCAGCGCAAGGACACTGGCCACGGCGACGAACGACTTCACTTTGGCTATGGGCCTGGCAGTCGTGTTTATCTACATGGTCCTGGCTTCGCAGTTCAACAGCTACGTGCATCCCCTGACCATCATGACCGCACTTCCACTCAGCCTCCCCGCGGGGCTGCTGGCCCTCATGGCCTTCGGGATGACCCTCAATGTCTACAGCGGAATAGGCATGCTGATGCTTTTCGGGGTTGTGAAAAAGAACTCGATTTTGCAGGTGGACTACACCAACACCTTGCGAGCTCGAGGCATGGAACGTCACGAGGCCCTGGTGTCGGCCAGCCACGTCCGGTTGCGGCCCATCCTGATGACCACCGTTTCGATCATTGCGGGCATGCTCCCGATCGCCTTTGGGCGAGGAGCGGGTGCCGGCTCACGGGCGTCGATGGCGGTGACCATCATCGGCGGCCAGACGTTGTGCTTGTTGCTCACGCTCCTGGTTACGCCCGTGGCTTATTCCTACTTCGATGATCTGCGGGAGTGGAGATTCTCCAGGCTTCTTGCCTGGATCCGGACGCGCAAGGCCGGCGAGGTTGCGGCAGAGGGTTCACCCCCGGCTTGAACCTTTTTCGAACGGAAACTGAGGCGCCGCCCACGCCGCGTAACAACACTCGATCGCGGAAGCATTAATTTCAGAGCCATAAGACGGTTCATAGGGTTGACCTCGACCAAGGCATGAGTTTTCTTTCTGACTCGTGGCCCGGCCGGAATTCGAGGATCCAGGATGCTCCGGTTTTTATTGCTCCACCCAATAGCCCGAAATTGAAAGCACAGAATTCCCATAGCGCTGAGAGATCCATACGGTTGTACCCGGGCTTGCATAAATTCGGAGATTAGGGGAACGAGAACTCTGGGTTCCATTCGCGAGCGATGAGAGTTTATGCCGTGCCTTTTGCCCGTTATGTGTAGTTTCGATGATGGAGTCGTCAACTGACCCTAAATAAGGATTGTCTGCCCCGAGGCCACTGACACTTTCTATCACGAGGTACTTCCCGAGTGGGACTGCAATGGAAGCTTCGAAACTTGGGCCACCCGTCATGTGTCCAACCGGGACGTATTTACAGGTGATTTCTGTCTGGAAGGCGTTGATGGCAGTATCCAAATCGAGATTGTACGTGACCACAGGGAGGGTGGCATATTGTTGTCCATCGAGGCGCAGAGTTACCGCCACGACTGGTTGGTCCGCAGCAACCTCCAAAGTTCCTGAATAATTGTCCAAGCCGGGAAAGAACGGCTCCTCGTCCAGGAATCTTGCCATATGCTCCCCGGGCCGAATCTGTATTGACTTTGATGCGACTGAATGGCCTGACGCGTCAAGTCGATTGATTTGCAGGTTAACCACTTTCGCGTTGGGATTTGCCAATGCAATGCCAGTGTCGGTGCCGGCACTATGATTTACGTTTCCGAAGAGTTCGAATTTGCCGGCTAAAGCACTGGGCAGTACGCCCACCTGGCTGATCAGAGATCCGCCCGAATCGGCATATTGGAATACCTCGGTTGCACTGAATTTCCCCGGAGAAGAAAGCCTTGCCCAGCCAACTTTGGCCGCTCCCTCTCCTGCGATCGTAACATCCTTCGTTCCGCCCGCGGGCAGCTGAATCTGGCTCTTCAGCATGTTATCGCCGCTGGATCCGGTCAACGTGAAGTCTATCGATTGCGTGGTCTCGGATGAATTGTGCACTGTGAAGATGGTTTTATATCCCCCCCCGACCGCAACCTGGGCAAAAAACGCCTCCTTTTGACCAAATTGGGCAAATAGAAAAGGATTGAGATAGCAGATGCTCGCAAAAAGCAGAAGTAAGGTCAGCTTCGAGCGCCGGTCGGCAAAGAATCCTGATTTTTGCAGAAATTCAGCTCGAGCATGCCTGATAACCAGAGGATGCGAGATTTTAATATGCATATAACCTCCGCTAATAAGGAAATATTCGTTGGCCTGCCTTGAGACCAATGGAGATGACTGTTGCAGAAGTCGCGGTGTTTCTGTCGCCATGGTCTTCCGGCTCGAGTGATTCCCGTCCGCCGGGTCGGCACCCCACTAGGAGATGTTGTATCTGCTTCAGCCCGATTATCGCAACTGTCCAGAACTCGGAACCGATCATACACGGGATTCTAGGCCTAAACGATTTTGCAGGATATGAGATTTTCACAGAGGTCTCATCTCAAGTTGCCTCCCTATGCCCATAGTTCCATCCAAAGGGAGTTCAGCAAATTCAGGTGCTTCAGGGGTACTGTCAAGTTAAGCCGACTTCAGCGACAATGGCTTCATGGAACCTATCTAGAGAGAATACAGGTTTCGTTGGAAGGTCAGCCACGAGGGGCCGGTCTTATCCGGATCCGGCCGGCAGTTTGCGGCAAGGATGCGGCAAACCATGTCCCTATCGATCTCAATTCCGAAAGCCAAGGCGATCTACTGAGCAATGCGTGGACAGACCCAAGCGGGATTGCGTTGCTTCATCCAGACTACCGCTTTGATTAGATCTTCGCCCCGTCGTTTGGGGCCAGGTGTGGCGCTGCGTTTCGGGGAGAACAGCAGACAGTACTTACGGCTCTTCACTGTCCGGTGGAGGGTCAAAAGAGTTGAGGTTTTCAGAACGATTGCTGAACGGATCAGGCGGCTGGTTCGAATGTCCAGAGCACACAAACCGGCAGCAATGCGATATGAAATTTGGAACTCGCCAGGGACACGTGTTATGGCCGCATCGTGATGCCTGAGGGATTTTGCCTTCCCCATGAAAGGGAAACCATTGTGTATCCGTGCCCTGGTAAAATAGAATCCACACGAAAGAAGGAAAGGACTCTTTTATGAATCTTCGAAGGACGATCCCATTCTGTGCCCCGGCCCTTGCCCTGCTATGCCTCGCCGTGCCGGCCTGGCCCCAGGCTAAGGTGGACGGGCGAAACATCCGCATCGAGTTCGACACTTCCCTCCACAGCCGCGTGGTGGCGAAGCTCGCGGGCAAAGATATTACGCTCGGTGCGTTCAACCCCTCCGAGACGATTACCGCCGGTGGAATCGAGGTGAAGGACTTCGCGTTTAAAAGCCGGAAAACGGAAAATGTGCGCGACAAACTGGGGGCCGGCCGCCGCGTGACCATTACTGGCGCCGCTCCGGGGCTTGCAGAAAGCCGTCGCCGTGACCGTCTACGACGAATTTCCGCAGATGGCCTTCTATGATGTCTCCTACACCAATGCGGGCCAGGCGGATCTCGCCGTCAGCAGCTGGACCAACAACCGCTACTCCCTCACCCCGGACGCCGGTGCGGCCGATCCCGCGTTCTGGTCCTTTCAGGGCGGTTCCTATTCCAACCGGCCCAACTGGATCGTGCCCGTTAAGGCAGGCTTCAAACAGGAAAACTTCCAGGGTATGAACAGCACCGATTACGGCGGGGGCACCCCGGTTTCGGACGTGTGGCGGAGAGACGCCGGCCTCGGAGTCGGTCACATCGAGATGGTCCCCAAGCTGGTCTCGCTTCCTGTGACCATGCCGGACGCCCAGGCGGCCACCGTCGCGGTGACCTTCAAGCAGGACCAGCCGCTCAAGCCGAAGGCGACGCTTAAAACCTTCCGTACCTTCGTGGCTGTCCACCAGGGTGATTATTTCAAGACCCTTCAGGATTACTCGCGCGCCATGGTGAAACAGGGCATCCAGTTCAACCCGTCGCCGGAAATCGCGTTCGGCCCGATCTGGTGCGCCTGGGGATACGGGCGCGGCTTCACCATGAGCCAGATTTTCGGGGCGCTGCCGATCGTCCGGAAACTGGGCTTTACCTGGGTCACGCTTGATGACGGCTGGCAGACCTCCGAGGGCGACTGGTTCCTCGATCCCACCAAGTACCCCGCCGGCGACAAGGATATGCGCGCGTTCGTGGACGGCATCCACAAGGAGGGCTTCAAGGCACAGCTCTGGTGGGCGCCGCTGGCCATCGATCCCGGCACCAAAGCGATGGAACAGCACCCCGAATGGCTGCTGAAGAACGCCGACGGATCGAACCAGAAGATCACCTACTGGAATTCGCTGTATGCCTGCCCGGCGGACCCGGCGGTGGTCGAGTTTTTCCGCCAGCAGGTCATCAAGTACATGAAGGACTGGGATTACGACGGTCTGAAGCTGGACGGCCAGTTCATGAACCAGGTGCCGCCCTGCTACAACCCGGCTCACAAGCACGCGCGGCCGGAGGATTCGGTGGAGCAGCTCCCTGCGTTCTTCAAGATGATCTACGACACGGCTCGGAGCATCAAGCCCGACGCGGTCGTCGAATACTGCCCCTGCGGTGACAACTTTTCTTATTTCATGCTGCCGCACATGAACATGAGCGTGGCCTCCGATCCGCGGGGTTCGATCCAGGTGCGCGGCAAGGGTAAGACCCTCAAAGCGCTGCACGGCGATAAGATCGCCTATTTCGGCGACCACGTGCGGCTGACACCCAACGGCGAGAGTTTCGCCGCAACGGTGGGGATCGGCGGCGTGCTGGGGACCAACTTCACCTGGCCCGTCGGTTCGCGCCCGGTACCCCCGCCGCGCCCCGGCGCCGCTCCCAAAAAGAGCGGAGGAGACACTTCGGGTGGCCAGGCGGTGGCCGGCCGGCCGGGCAACGAGCTGAATCCGGAACTCGAGAAGGTGTTTGGCAAGTGGATGGACATCTACAAAGACAAGATGCTCCCGCACGCGGAGTACCTGGGCTCCCTGTACGATATCGGCTATGACCTGCCGGAGACGCATGCGCTGCGCAAAGGGCGGAACATGTACTACTCCTTCTACGCCACGGAGTTCAACGGCAAGGTCGAGTTGCGCGGTCTCGGCAAAGGGAGCTACAAGGTCGTGGATTACGTGAATGGCAAGGATTTCGGCTCTGTGCGAGGTCCCCTCGCCACCATCAACGCGGAGTTCAAGGATTACCTGCTGCTCGAAGTCAGGCCAGAAGATTAGCCCAACCGCTCCCATGTGGGATATGGGGACGATGACTGGTTTTTCCACTCCACGTGATGCATTCCAGTTAAACCGGTCAGCGTCCCCGGTTTCTCTATGAACTCCGATCGCAAAGCGGAACTCACCAGTATTTGAGAATAAGCGCCCGGTTTTTCTGCACCCCGACGACGGGATCCTCAGTCCCTTCATACTCGATCGACAAGGCGCCGGAGTAGTGTTGTGCCCGGAGAATCGCCAGGATGCGCGGGAAATCGAAAGCGCTTGCCTCCCCCCGGCCGTCGAACACATTGATCTTGACGTGGGTCGCGAAGGCATGTGGCGCTAGTTTCGTGATCTCGTCGTAGCGGATGTCGGGTGCAAAGTTGCTGATGTCTGTCAGAGCGCCGACCCATTTCGGGTCCGTCGCGGCGATGATCTTCAGGATGTTATCGGCGGATTTCGACACGCCGCCATGATTCTCGATGGAAATCCTGACTTTGAGCTCCCGGGCGAGCGGAACCAGTTCCCGGAATGCCGCGACGACTCGATCGACGCCGATCGTGTTGTCCGCGTTTTCCTGCTTGTCCGTCGCCCCGACATTGATGCGCACGAGTGGTGCACCCAGGCGGTGGGCAATCCGGAGGCTCTCCTTGTCGTGTTCGATCTGCTGAGCGCGCTTTGCGGCGTCGGACTGGGCAAGGTTTCCATCGATCACAAAACAGGTCACCACGCGGTTCGCCTTTTTTACGGCCGCTTTTACCTGATCGACGTACTGGTTGTCCCGGCTCTTGAAGTACCTTTCATTGAAGGAGATGCCGCGGATGCCCTGTTCCCGGTAAAACGCGGGGATCGTCAGGGGGTCGAGCTTGCCGGCGGCGATCAGATCCCTGTAGCTGTACGTTTCACAGGAGAGGATGTTGCCGTTTCGCAGCTTTGGATCGGCGGCGAATACGCTGAGACAGAAGAACAGGAGCACAATCGCGTTTTGTTTTTTCATAGTGCTCCGTTATAGCCAATGAGGCGACGGAAAGCAACTGGAGGGAAATGGGGACGCAACCCATTATCTGGTTGCCTGTCCGGGACCTCCCCGGTAGGATGACGTTCTACCACGAATGGCGAGAGCGGTTGCGCAGAAAAACAGAGAAGTCAGGGATAGAGAACCTATCAGCCGCAGTGTATGGCTCTGTTCGTCAGGGTCTGTCGACATCGCCAGCGCTGAGTAGGTGGCTGGAATACCATCGCTCGCTGGCTCGAAAAAGCAGACGCCTCTTGTGGTCGATTCAACCATCAACAAACAACTGGCATCACCGCCAACAGGCTGTTTTTCTGAGCAGGCGCCCTCCCTCGGAGAAAAGAAAAGGCAGAGCCGGTTATGGCTCTGCCTGGCGTAATCAACTTTTTTTGAGCTGCACTTCCAGAGTGAACTGACCCTACTTGAAGTTCATGGAGACGCCTTCCATGGGTGCATCATGAATCCCAGACGTCTCGTATATATCGCTGCCGCTGCCGTGTAGCGTAACGTCAAGAGCCAAAACATGGGTACCCCTTTCAAGCGAACCTTTGGCCTGGAAGTTGGCATTCCCTTGCTTATTCGTTGTAATAGTTCCCAATAATTCACCGGTAACACCTTGATCCACAAACAAATAGATGTCATAGGCGGTATTTGGCTCAACTTTCTTGAGCGAAACTACCATTTCAAGATTGTGGTTAGCAGAGGATGGGTTGTTAAAAATTACAAAGCCTCCACCTGGGGGTGCAGGGGACCGCTCTGGATAGTTGATCGGACACGGTATCAACTCAGATTTTTGAGCGGCGGCCCACAAGAACCCGGATACGATCACTGCCACCGCCATACAAATCAGCATTGCCTTCAATATCTTCTTCATTGCCTGCCTCCCATTTGTTTATTGTTTTCCGAATTCAAAGAAATTATGGAAGTGAGGAGTGCATTGAGCCTCTGCAACGGCCCCTCCGCTTCCGGCACCCATCTGCTGAAAACGAGCATTTACGTGACTGATCGCCGAAGCCTGTTATGGAGGGGACCGATAACAGGAATATTATAAACTCCTTGCAATCAGGAAGGAAACAGTTTTGATCTTTATTGAGTTGTCCCTCTTCAAGCGCTCCGCCAGGGAGGATAGCTGCGAGAAAAAATAACCTTCCACACATGCGAAGCAAGAGGGGGCCTATCGATGGCGCCCGGAAGCATGGGATTGAAAGCGCAAGGTGCAGCTCATTGATCCCAGGATTCCTCCTGCCGGTTTTCAGTCTTTCATGTCCTGTTCTAATTCGACCGTTTAGGTTCCTGCGTCGGGGTGAACATAAAATCGTTCGGGGGAGCCCCCGGAGGAGAGTTGTTATGGATGTGATACCATCAACGGTCAGTCCTATTGGAGGAGGGATTCCTGATTCCAGTATGACGTGAAAATCCGACCGTTCGCTGCGCCGATCTTTGCGGCCGGCCTGGTTGTTCCATTTTTCAATCCATCATTGGGCGGCAAATTCAAGCGGTTAACGCGGGTGCGAAGGGGGAAAGCCCGAATGCCGACATGGATGTTCCTGGGTACCCCACGCCATTTCCCGGCCCCGCTGCCCCTTTTTCATCTTCAAGTCGCACTTGTGTGTTATTTTCATTGCGTTTATCGAGGTCCGTCCCCAATGGAGGAAAGTTATGCGTAGGTTGATACTTTGTCTGGTTCTGATTTGCATGGTATTTGGGCTGGCTGCAAATTTCGCTGCTGGCCAGGATAAAAAAATAAATGTAATCATCTTCGGGGCGCACCCCGACGACGCCGATGGACGTGCGGGAGGAGTGGCGGCTAAGTGGGCCGCTCTTGGCCACAAGGTGCAGCTGGTTTCCGTGACCAACGGTGACGCCGGCCATCAGAGCGAAGGCGGCGGAGCGCTTGCGATGCGGCGGAGAGCGGAAGCCGCTGAGTGTGGCCGCAGGCTGGGGGTTGAGTACATCACGCTCGATAACCATGACGGCGAGCTCCTGCCGACCCTGGAGGTCAGGCAGCAGATTATCCGCTTGATCCGCAAATGGAACGCCGACCTCGTCATCGGGCCGCGCCCGAATGATTACCACCCGGACCATCGCTATACCGGCGTGCTCCTGCAGGATGCCGCCTACATGGTTACCGTGCCGAACATCTGCCCCGATACGCCCTCACTGCGCAAGAATCCCGTTTTCATGTACAGCCAGGATGGATTCCAGAAGCCAGCTCCATTTACCCCTGACGTGGCGGTCTCGATCGACGACGTAGCCGAGAAGAAATTGGATGCTTCCGACGCTCACGTCTCTCAAATGTACGAATGGTTGGCCTGGCATGCCGGCCGACTTGAAAGCGTTCCAAAAGATCCGGCTGCGAGGAAAGAGTGGCTTCGAAAGAGCCGCAGCCGCGGAAGGGTGAGCCCGGCTGTGCTCGCATCGCTGGAAAAGCGGTACGGCAAGGACACGGCGGCGAGCGTCAAGTTCGTGGAGGCTTTCGAGCTTTGTGAATATGGCAGCCGGCCGGATGAGCAGGAGATCCGCCGGCTATTCCCATTCTTCCCGGCGCAGTCGAAATAGTCTGCTCCGTGATGCCGATTGCTCCCCGGATCAGGTCCGTATTGGGGTCCGGGGGGCAGGAAACCTCGATCGTCGTTAAGCCTTATGGGTAGTCCGATAACATGGGAGAGGGTTTGCCCTGTGTCGGGTGCTGTTTGCATGGTGCACTCCAATAGGAAAGAGTATCTCCGAATTCGAAAAAACTTGGCAGACCCGCTGCGGTGCAACGCGGTCTGCAGGAATCTGTAGGCTTCAGAAATCCGGGCCAAAACCGTAGCAGTGGATATCCGAATATAGGCGGTGATTGGGTGCGAAGCCCGGTTCTCCGCGTTCGGTGTCGGGAACATTCCTCCCGATCTGGAGCATACGATTTTCGTCCAGATTCGCTGAGATCCGCCAAATGTATTCGCCGAGTTCCAGGTTCCATGAACAACAGCAGGAAATAGTCGATAGCCTTGTGATGGCTATTATGTATCCAGCCGCGATTGCCCTTTTATGGTAAAAGAGAACGCATGCGGGTGTGGCGATCCCGCAGCAAAACATGAGCACGACGTACTGATTGTTGTTTTTCAGAATCGCGGACTCTGAATGTTTGTACCATTGTTGTCGTTCCTGATTGGCATGGTCGGCCTGTCCTTCCCGGGCTTGTTCGCCGGGGATATGCATTTGCCGGCGGCGCAGCAAGACGACTACGAACGGCCCTTCGTTGAAGTTGCTGAAATCACTTTCGGCGAGCAGGTTGAGCGTTCGTTGCCGGGTTCGGAACATCACCTATTCAGGATACGGCTCCTCCCTGGGCAGATTTTGCGAGCCGGTCTGGCACAGGATGGTGCGGACCTTGCGGTTACTGTTGCAGGGCCTGATGGAAGACACATCGGGCGTTATGACTGCAACGGCACTTGGTTTGGGATCGAGCCCATCGATCTGACAGCTCGCCTTGAAGGATCCTACCTTGTGACCATTGAGCACAGCCGCAAGTGTGCCCGGGCAGGCAGATACCGGTTGTCGGTAATGGAATCCAATCAATCTGCCGCCGGTGATGAAAACAGAGCAGCTGCGGAAGATACTGCTTCACGCGCAAAACTGGCGGCTTCACTCCAGACTTCGCAATCCGGCTCTGATGCTGTGGACCTGTATCGCCGTGCGGCCGATCTCTGGCGCAACCTTGGGGAGGGCGACCATGAAGCCCTGATGCTGCACAATGCCGGTCAGTTGCTCAATCTGAAAGGAGAAGGTACACAAGCCCTGGAATTTTTTAACCAGGCCCACGAATTATGGCTGAAATCAGGCAACCATCGCGGGCAAGCTTATGCTCTCAACGCCATGGGGATGATGTGGGACAGCCAGGGGGAAAAGGAAAAGGCTGAAACACAATACCGGAAAGCGCTATCCATTTGGCTGGAGGAGGGGGACCGGCGCGGGGAGGCGGAGAGTCTGAACAATCTGGGATTTGTTCTTGATTCGACTGGCAAGTGGAAAGAAGCGCTCGACTGTTATCAGAAGGCATTTACGTACTTTCAGGAAACGGCTACCTGTGCGGAAGAGGCGATTGCACTCATCAATATCGGAGGTGTTCACGACAATCGTGGCGAAAAGGAGAAGGCCCTGGAATTTTTCGCCCGCGCGCTTCCCATGACTCGCCTCGCAGGTGATCGCCGGAATGAAGCCACTGCACTGGAAAGCATGGGTGGGATTTACGATAACTGCGGCTATGAAAAAGAAGCCCTCGATCATCTGTCGGCGGCTCTGGCAATCCACCACGACATGAACAACCTGAAAAGCGAAGCCGACACGGTGGCTCGGATCGGCATGGTTTACGATGATTTGGGCCAGTCGGAGCGTGCCGTGGAGTTCTACCAGCGCAGCCTCGATCTGTCGCGGCTTGCGAAAGACCAGTTCGGCGAATGCGGGGCTCTCAACAACCTGGGATTCGCCTACGAGTTCCTCGAGGACAAGCCAAAGGCTGCCCGCTTCTATTCCGAAGCCCTGGACCTGGGCCGCCGGACCAATGATTTGTTCTGTTTGGCGTATGCGACGGACAACCTGGCCCACATCTGTTTTCTTCAGGGCGACAAGGAGAGAGCGAGAGAACTACACGGCCGTGCCATCGAGATGAGCCGATCACTCAACCACCCTCGATTGGAAGCCATCGCGACAGGCAATCTGGCAACCCTCCATTCTGAATCGAATGACCTGGAAGGCGCTCTCCGGCTCAACGGGCGGACGGCGGAAATAATCCGCAAAATCGGCGATCCCAAAATGGAAGCTCAAAACCAGCTGAACACGGCTCGTGTATTACGGAAGCTGGGCCGTCTTCAGGAAGCGCTGGAAAAGATCGAGTCCGCGCTGCAGATTGTGGAACGGCTGCGGCGCACCATCCCTACGCGTGGGCTGCGCACCTCTTTTTCCGCCAGCTTTCAGAAATATTATCGCTTTTATATTGACGTGTTGATGACGCTCCACGATCAAAACCAAGCACAAGGGTATTCAGCCAGAGCTTTTGAAGCGGCCGAGCGAAACCGGGCTCGCACCCTCGCCGAAATGCTCGGCGAACATCGTTACGATATTCGCCGGGGAATCGAGCCGGATTTGCTCATGCAAGAGCGCGAGCTGCAACGCAAAATAAACTTCAAGGCACGAAGCCAAACCCCTGAGGGAAAGAAAGATCTGGAACGTCTGCTTTTGGAATTCGACGAGGTGGAGGCGCGCATTAAGGTCTCCAACCCGAATTACTCCGCCTTGACCCAACCGCAGCCGTTGCCGCTCTCCGTAATACAGCAACAGGTTCTCGACAAAGACACTTTGCTGCTCGAGTATTCGATGGGCGATGAGCGCAGCTATTTGTGGGCGATTTCGTCGAGCGAACTCCGGAGCTATTCCTTGCCGGGGAGATCGGCTCTTGAATCTTCGGCGATGAAGCTTCGCGAAGTGATCCAAAAGCCCTCGCTGGTTCCCCAAAAGCAGGATACAGCTTCTTTGCGCACTGAGGTTGAAGCACTGGGTCGTTCTCTTTTAGGCCCGGCCCTGGCGATGCTGCCGGGTAAACGATTGCTGATCGTCGCCGACGGGGCACTCCAACTGCTGCCATTTTCCGTCCTTCAATCCCCTCAGGCCAAGACCGTTCCAGCCGGCACACACCCGCTGATCCTGGACCACGAAATTGTGTTTCTTCCCTCTGTTTCTATCATGCCGGTCCTGCGAAGGAATGTCGCGGAACATAGCAAGAGAACCACGAGGCTAGTGGTGCTGGCGGACCCGGTTTACGAGGGGGAAGATCCCAGAGTCCAGAAAGGCGTCCAAGCCGGAGTCGCGATGAACCCCCGGGAAGCTAAATCAGTCAAACCGGCGATCAGCGCTTCAAATCGATCCACACAGGCATCGGTCCTTTTGCCCGATGAGAGCCGCGCGGACGGAACTTTCCATCGCCTGCCCTACTCGCGGCAAGAAGGGGAGGCAATCTCGGCACTTCTGCCGCCTGCCCGCATCCGGAGTGCTTTCGATTTCTCGGCAAGCCGCGCCACACTCACTGGCAAAGATTTGGCGCGCTACACCCACCTGCATATTGCATCGCACGCTGTCGCGGATGGCCGCAACGCCGAGCTCTCCGGGGTAGTGCTTTCGCTGGTGGATCGCCGCGGAAGGCCCGACGATGGTTTCGTGCGCCTGCACGAAATCTACAACCTCGACTTGCCAGCCGAGCTTGTCGTGCTCAGCGCCTGCCAAACGGCTTTGGGCAAAGACATTCCCGGGGAAGGGCTGGTCGGCCTGACCCGGGGATTCATGTACGCAGGGGCGGCTCGCGTGGTCGCCAGCCTTTGGAATGTCGAGGATCTCGCAACTGCCGAGCTGATGAAGGAGTTCTATGCTGCGATGTTCGGACCTGCGCGGATGGAGCCGGCGGCAGCTTTGAGAAAAGCCCAGTCTGCAATGCTGGCAAGCCCGCGCTGGCACGATGCTTACTATTGGGCTGGATTTGTGATTCAAGGTGAATGGAGGTGAAATAATCAGGTGTTCGAGGCTGCCCGGTTAGCGGAACTGAACAAAGCGCTTTCCTTGCTTGCCGCGCCGAATAACGCCTCCAGCTCAATTCCAGTTGCCGATGAAGATTGCGAAGCTATTGTCCACGCCCACTTCGTCGAATTCTTTGCACAAAAGGGGGACCTCAATCCGCCCGAAGCGGCAGCCAAAGCCATCGAGCATCGCCTAAAACAGCTGCGTCACGCAGGGACCGAAGAGAGCTGCCCAGCACCCGAACTCGTTGCGTTTCTTCAAAAGTTCTCAGAGCGACGCCGGTGTAACCAGGAGTTCAAGCGGATTTTCGCTCTTTCCCCTTCCGAATATGATCACGAGGCGAACGAGGCATGGAAGCAACTTCGGGAACGGCTGGTATGGTTTCTGAGACATAGAAGGTGCCCGGATCCCGAAGAAGGCGCCGACGAGGCCATGCTCATAATGGTGCAATACCAACGGGAGGGGAAAGAAATCGAAGATCTGACGGCATATGTGTATCAAGTCGCTCTGAATGTCGCCAGGCGTCAGGTCCGATTGCAGCCGGAGCCTGCATTCTCACCGGCATCCCTTCCACCGGATCAGGATCGCGCGCTGATGGAGATTGAACTCCAACGTATGATCGGCAAAGCGCTGAGCGGAATCAATGAAAAGGACCGCAACCTTCTCATAAATCATGATGTTCTTGGGACGAGGCTGGGCGACCTGGCAGGCATTCACAAGACGACCCGGCTGGGTTTGGCTATGAGGTTGCACAGAATAAGGAAACAGGTGCGTGAACGATGCGAACGTCTGGGTATCGGCCCCAGGTAAGGCTTTTTCCGATTTAGCCAGAATTTTCCGGAAACGCCCCCGCCCTCAGACACACTTGGTTATAGAGCGCAAAGCCTGGGCGCGGTACGGAACTTAGAGGGAGCGTGATGAACGGAAACGCTGAGGAGCAGGAGAGGGTGGTTTGTTTTCTGCTGGATGGACTTGGCGACGAGGAAAGAGCCGATATCGAGGAACGGTTGCTCGCAGATCCCTGTTACTTTGAGTTTGTTCTCTCCGTGGAAAAGGATTTATTCGCTGCCTATAAAGAGGGCCGGCTTTCCCCGGAACGCCGTATGAAATTCGAGAATACCCTGCTGGTGAAAGCAGGCGTCACGCGGAAAGCGAATAATGATCGTGCCGAATCCATACGGAGGGCAAAGGACGACGAGAGTACAGGCCAGGGCACAGGATTAACCCGCTGGTTCCGGGCTCACTCATTCGCATTTGCTTGCGCGCTCAGCGCAATAGGATTCGTTTCTCTTCTGTCGGGCGCATGGCTTGCGTTCCTGACACGCCGCGCAGCCTCTACGCTGCAAACCGAGCTTGCGGCGGAACGGAGTAGACATGCGGAGGGCGTCAAGCTCCTGCAGCAGGCGAACGAGATCCAGGGCCAATTGGAGCGTCAACTGAAAGCGGCGCAGACTCCGATTGCCCTGGCGTTCTTCCTCCTCCCTGGCACTACCAGGGGAGAATTGGCCGCTGCTAGCCATCGGCTAAAGTGCCCGCCGGGAGCCGAAATTGTGGAATTGCGCCTCGCAATCAGCAGCGCTATCCCGCCCGGCCGCTACCGGGCCGCCCTGCTGGATGCTGAGCGCGTGGAGGTGGCAAGCCATGAACTGAATCTGGGAGTCCCTGCGCAGGCGGGAGGAGTGGCTATATTCCAGGTTCCAGGAAATCTTCTAAAGCCCGGCCATTATACTCTTGAGCTTCAGATGCCATCTTATCCATACAAGGTATACGATTCGTACTCTTTCCAGGTCTTACCATGAGGGGCTTTTGCCAGTTTGGAATAAATTTTTCCGAAATGCCCCCCACCGCTCTGACACATGGTTTTAGAGCGCCAAGACGGAGAGTAGTATGAAGCCTGGCGCGGGCCCGGCCTCGAACTGTGACTCTTCAGGGTCGACTAAGATCACCCTATGCATGACCATGAATCGAGGCCTATTCTCAGGAAACTCGAAGGGTAGGGCAAGAGCCTAAAATCCTATGAAAAATGGATGCAGTTATCGGAGTTATGAGGTCGAAAAAATTCTGGGTCGCGCTCGGCGGTTTCTTGCCTTATTCAATAAGTAACTCATCGATTCACTTTGGGGCTTTGCTTCATGCAAACTACCCTGATGCGGCCCGTGGAGTTGAGATTCGGAAGCTCATGCATCTTGAAGTAACGGCGGCACCCCAAGATTTAAAGCCGCTGATTCTCGATACTTGGAATGTAAAGTCGTCGCATGGTTTTGCGTTCCGAGAAGCACGGCATTTTTTGAAGGATTTATTCAAATCGATTCGCTATCAGGCCGGGAGGCGGCATCATGAAGATAATCCGACTTCGTTCTATTTCATGGCTCTGTTTTCTAATCTGCATTTTTGCACCCGCTCTGAGTGCCCAGACCGTTTATTTCCAGGATGATTTCGAACACGGTCTCGGCAAGTGGACTGTCAGCGGCTACGATTGGGCGCTCACGACTTCAGACTACCGGAGTTCCAATCATTCCGCGACCGACAGCCCGGGCGGCAACTATTCAAGCAATGCTAGCGCCTCCCTCACGTTAACGAGTTATCTCGATCTATCGGGTTCGATTGCACCAGTTTTGACTTACTGGACTAAGTACGCCACTGAAGGTTATTACGATTTTTGTCGTATCGAAGTCTCCAAGGACGGGGGATTCAACTGGACCCAGGTCGCATATGCTTCGGGCCACAATTCGACGTGGGCTCCTGTCAAACTTGATCTATCCTCCTATAAAACCGCACGCTTCCTTGTCAGGTTTCGCTTAAATTCAAATGCGGATTCCGCGGTGGACGACGGATGGCATATCGACGATGTTGAAATCAAGGAATCAGATTCTCTGCCCAATTTGGCGGCTGCAATCCAGCCATCGGGAGGCGGCACGGTGACCGGCGGTGGAATCAGTTGCCCAGGAACCTGCACCGCCTCATACCCTTTTAAATGGCTGGCTAGCGGCCGCGACTGGAGCTCAGCCACCAGCCTCTATCGGAGCGCTTCTCATTCAGCTACAGATAGCTTGGTCGGAGACTATCCGATTGATTCATACGCGACGCTGACTCTGGCAAGAAGTTTCGACCTGAGATCATCGGTCTCCCCAGCACTTATCTTCTGGCAGCGTTATGATACAGAAGGATATTATGATTTTACCCGTGTCGAAGTCTCCCGCGACAATGGCATCAACTGGACACAAATTGCCTACTACAGCGGCGTTTCTTCCACGTGGTCAAGGGTTCAATTGGACCTGAGCTCCTACAAGAACTCCCAGGTACTCATACGATTTCGCATGACCTCGAACGGCGACACGGCCGTGGCCGATGGTTGGTATGTTGATGATGTCGAACTAAAAGATTTAAGCACTTCGACCAGCTACTTTGCCGATGATTTTGAATCCGCTACCAGCATGCCGGCCAATATCACTCTCACCGCGGCTCCCGCAACCGGGTATACGCTGACCGGGTGGACCGGATGCGACAGTGTCACGGCGGAAAATAAATGCGTGGTTGCCCTTACCGTGAGCAAAAGCGTAAAGGCGACATTCAGCGCCACAGGCAGTCTGCCGGCGGCGGCGACTCTTGTATCTCCCAACGGCAGCATTTCAACCGCCACTCCCGCCTACATCTGGAACGCTGTATCGAATTCCGAATGGTATTACCTGCTGGTAAGCGATTCCACGGGCTACAAGATCAGCAACTGGTACACGGCGGCACAGGCCGGTTGCGCCTCTGGGTCGGGGACTTGCTCGGCAACGCCATCGGTGGCCATTGCGGCCGGTTCAGCGAATTGGCGGATTCAGACCTGGAATTCGGTCGGCTACGGCCCGTGGAGCGAACCCATGTCATTCACGGTCGCGAGCGGGGGCACTCCGGGAGCAGCAGTATTGGTTTCCCCGAGCGGTCCCACCCTGACAACAACTCCCAGTTACACATGGAATGCCGTCGCTAACGCAACCTGGTATTACCTCTGGGTCAATGATTCCGTCGCTTCACCCAAAGTCCTGACGTGGTATACGGCCGCTCAGGCCGGGTGTGCCGGCGGCACGGGCACGTGCACGGTTACGCCTGCCATTAACCTGACTCCCGGCTATGCGCAGTGGTGGATCCAGACTTGGAACAATGCCGGTTACGGCCCCTGGAGCAACTCGATGTCATTCACCGTAACGTCCGGTATCCCAGGCAAAGCGCATTTAATCTCTCCTTCAGGGGCTACTTCAACCACCAAGCCGATCTATATTTGGGATGCGGTATCCGGAGCGAGTTGGTATTACCTTTGGGTAAACGACAGCACGAGTGCGCCCAAGATCCAGGCGTGGTACACCTCGGCTCAGGCAGGATGCAGTGGGGGAACGGGCACGTGCGCAGTGACACCGGCCATTGCATTGTCGGCAGGCAGCGCACAGTGGTGGATTCAGACCTGGAATAATATGGGCTACGGTCCCTGGAGCGACGGAATGAGTTTTACGGTGGGAAATCCTGGCGGTCTGGATCCGAGCTTCGGGAACGGCGGTATTGTCACCACCTTCTTGGGTGGTAATACCGGAGGCACAGGTGTTGCGGTGCAACAGGACGGCAAGGTCGTGGTTGTTGGGGGTGCCGGGAACTATCCAGCCCACTATCTAGCCTTGGTGCGTTATTCAAACAACGGCGACCTCGACACGAGCTTTGGCGGCGGAACCGGAAAGGTTACGACCAATTTCGGCAGCCCTTGTGAGGGCAAGGCTGTCATGCTGCAGCCCGATGGTAAGATTTTGGTTACCGGTTTCATCGGAGCATATCCCAACTACGATGTTGTATTGGCACGCTACCATAGCAATGGCGCCCTCGACACGACCTTTGGCGATGGCAGCGGCAAAGCCACCGCAGGTTTTGGCGGTTCTGGAAACCAAAAGGTTTCTCTCGCCCTGCAGTCAGACGGCAAGATTATCGTCGTGGGCGGCTCCTATAATCCCGGCGGCAATCACGACTTGGCCCTGGCCCGTTTTAACAGCAATGGCAGCCTGGACACATCGTTTGGAAACGGTACGGGAAGGGTTACCACGAACTTCGGCGGTGATGACTATGGCCACGGAGTGGTGCTTCAGCCCGATGGCAAAATCATTGCGGTGGGAAGCTCCAATACCGGCACCTATTATATCGCGCTTGCTCGCTACAACAGCAACGGGAGCCTGGATCCCACCTTTGGCAGCGGCTCCGGCATGGTGACATCGCCTTTCGGGTGGGGTGCAGCCGTTGTTTTGCAGAATGACGGCAAGATCCTGGTGGCCGGCGGATATGGGGATTTTATCCTGGCTCGCTACCATAGCAATGGCACCCTCGACACGAGCTTTGGCAATGGCACCGGCCGAGTTGCCACGGACTTCGGCGCCGACGAAGGCGGAGATGCGGTCGCTCTGCAGCCAGACGGAAAGATTGTCGTCGCCGGACACAGATATTCTTCGAATAGAATCGAGATCGCGCTCTCCCGCTACAACAATGATGGCAGCCTGGACATCGGCTTTGGTGCCGGTACCGGCAAGGCATTGACCTACATCAATAATAGCAACATTCCAGGTGACGCTCTGGCTCTGCAGCCTGATGGCAAGATCGTGGTGGCTGGAGCCAATGGACAATTCGCCGTGGTTCGCTACCTCTGGTGACCGGCTGACCAGCTATTTGCAGATAATATCCGGCCCATCGCGGCGGGTTTTCCCGGAGTGCCGTCAACTGCGAACTTCCAGCGCGCGGAATCGAGAAATACTGTGGCTGATGAGGCTGCCGAACCGACCTTCTACAACACGGTGGATGAGGGTTGATACATCCGAATCAGGGATAAAATCACTGCGCCTTCGGGCAACTGGACGATTCGGAGCAATCAAGAAAGGCATGAACGCTCTGGGGAACCGGCTCCTGGAAATGGTCTGGATCGATATTCCTCAAGCCGTAACCCGGCATAACCGGAGCCAGACAGGCCAATGAGGATATTCAACAACTTGCTTGAAAATGCGAGTTGGTCTATTGCGCCGTCTTTGGGGCACTTAACGCGGTGATGATGTTCTGGATCTCATGTCTTGTTCAGACCCGATTCAGAAACACGCTACCGTTTGAGCGTCATGACGGTCAGGCCAGGGCATCGGCAGAAGCGCACAGTTCCTGAAACGGAGCCGGCAAAGGCAGGTCGTGGATCGGATGCCGCCATGAACGGAAGCTGGGGCAGATTGTCAGACGGTTCAATATCGTGCGCTTGATAGTTCGTCCCATCCGTAGATCGGGAAAATTTTGCGTGACGGCCATCAGTGAGAGCGCTTGAGCGCTGCCGCCTCGACTATTCCTATCGTAACCAGGTTGGCTACTTCTTCGGCAGTGGCGCCGTACTGGAGCAAATGTACTGGAAGCCGCGTGCCCATAAGGATCGGACCGATGGAAATAGCTCCGCCGACATTTTCCAGGAGCTGCAGTGCCAGGTTGCCAGACTGCAGGTCAGGAAAAATCAGGACATTGGCATCTTTTTCGAGGCTGGAGAATGGGAAGTGCTCCATCCGGATAGAACCATTCAGAGCGGTTGCCAGCTGCATTTCGCCATCGATTACGAGTTCCGGAGCCTGTTCCCTGGCGATCATGGCGGCCCGACGGACCTTTTTGGCGAAGGGATGGTCAACGCTGCCAAAATTGGAGAATGAAAGCATGGCAAGTCGAGGTTCGATGCCCAGGGAGCGAGACATGCGGGCGGCCAGCAGGGTGATCTCCGCAAGGTCTTCCGCGCTGGGATCGATGTTCACGGCGCAGTCAGCTAGCACCACGGCGCCCTGCTGTCGCAGAACCAGGTAGTGGCTCGATACGCGGCGAATCCCAGGTGCCGACCCGATAACTTCCAAAATGATGCGCAGCGATCTCACATAATGATGTGACACTCCAGCCATCATCATGTCTGCATCGCCGCATTCGAGCATCATGGCGGCAAAATATTCCTGCTGGCGCAATTGTTGTCTCGCGGCATCGCGCATCACGCCGCGGCGCTGCCGCATGCGGAAGTATTGGTCGCTATAGGCCTGGAACCGGGCGCTGCGGCCCGGATCGACCACTGGAATCCCACCAAGATCGAAGTGAAGCCGCTCGAGAGCTTCACGTACTTCGCTTTCCTTTCCTACCAGTATCGGGCTTGCGATTCCTTCATCCAGCAGTATTCTGCAGGCGCGCAAGATCGTCTCGTTGGCTCCCTCGGAGAAAACAACCCGGAAGTTTTCCTGTCGAGCCGTGAGAATCAGGCCCCGCATTATTTCCCGGCCGGTGCCCATCCGCGCGATCAGGCTTTCCTCGTAGGCTTCCGCTTCCAGCGGGCGTCGAGCCAATCCTTCCTCCATTGCCCTTTGTGCCACTGCGGTCGATTCACGGACCAGGATGCGGGGGTCGATCGGCTTGGGCAGGAGATATTCGGGACCAAAGCTGAAGTGCTCGCCGCCGTAAGCCCGTTCAACCTCCTCCACAACATCCTCACGGGCGAGGTCGGCGAGGGCGCGCGTTGCAGCCAGCAGCATTCCTTCGGTGATGCGCGTGGCTTGAACATCCAGCGCGCCTCGGAAGATGTAGGGAAAACTGAGCAGGTCCACGAGTGAGTTCGGGTATTGATCCAGGCTGGTCGCCACGATCACATCCTGCCGGCTCCCCTTCGCCGCCTCGTAATGGATTTCCGGCTCCGGAGAGGCCAGGCAGAATACTATCGGGAAGCGATTCATCGACCGGATCATTTCCCGGGAGAAGGCTCCGGCCACGGAAGCGCCGATCAATATGTCCGCACCTTTCACTCCCTCCGCGAGCTTCGTAGCCGGATCTTTGCGCGCAAAGGCGCGCTGGTATGGATGAAGGTCGTCCCGTTCAGGATGGAGCAATCCCAAAGCGTCGTACATCAGGAGATTTTCCGGATGCACCCCGAGACAGAGAAGCAAGCGCGCACAGCCTGGACCCACGGTGCCTGCGCCACAGATTACGACACGTACATCTTCGATCCGCTTCTCAACCAGCTCCAGGGCATTGATTAGAGCTGCCGCGGCCACAATGGCAACGCCATAGAGATTTTCGTGAAACACCGGAATGTTCAACAGCTGACTCAAACAGTCGTAGATATAGAGCCCCTCCGGTGCGGCAATGTCTTTCAGGATGATGCCACCAAAAGTCGGCTCGAGCAGCTGCACCGTTTCGATGAAACGCTGCGGTTCGCTGCAAGCGATCTCGAGATCGAAGACGTCGATATCCGCAAGGCGCTTGAACAGCACCGCCATTCCTTCCTGCATTGGTTTGGAAGCGGCAGGGCCTGCATTGCCCAAGCCCGGCACCGCCGTGCCATTGGAGATCACGCCGACGAGACTGCCCCTCGAGGTGTAAAGGAATGCCGCCGCTGGATCCTTCATGATCTCCTTTGCAGGGAAGGTGGCTCCCGGCAGATACGCCAACTGCATTTCCCTTGGGGTCAGACAAGGCCGGCTCGCGTGCACCTCGATTTTTCCGGGCCTTCCGATGGAGTGGTACTCGAGCGAATCCTCGCGCCGAATCATGGCAACCTCCTTGCCGCGTCGAATTCCGCATTCAGCATAGCCTGTCACTGTTACCCTGATCTTCCTCGCAGGTTTTTTCGAGCGGGAATTGATCCAGGGTTTCATTCAATAGAGAGAGAAATATAGCCACCGGGCGTACCTGCAGGATCCATAGCCTGGTCCCTTCAATCGCAAATTCGATATCCAGCGGATATCCATATGCAGCCTCCAGAAACAGTGCCGTACGCACCAGTTCCACAAGCTCCACGTACTCGAGTGCCGGACGGAGCCGCTGGTGGTAGAGTGTTTCTTCCCGGACAGTGCCCATTCCCAGACGCTTATTAAAGACAACCCGTTCGCGCTTATCTGCAGTAACGTAGCGGAAACTCAGCGGCCCCTCTTCAGGATCCGCCTTTTTTTCCACCATGATCTGGTCCGCAGCCACCTGGCCTGAGACAATCCCCTCGCCCAGACCCAGCCCCACATTGATAACCATCTCCCGCATTTCGCGTTCCGCCACACTAACCGTATGCAATACTCCGGAGACCCGGGCCGATACGATGCGCTGCACGAGAATGCCTCCGCCTGCCCGCCCTCCGGATGATTCCAGAATGGCCCGGTTATGAATTGCACGTTCAGTCCACAGCCCGCTCCAGGCACGCTTGAGATAATCCAGGAAGGGTCTCTCTCCACGGATGAACAGAAAAGTGTCGAACTCTCCCGCGCGGGCAGCGATTTCAGCATCTTCTTCTCGCGCGGAGGACCGGATCGCCAGGAAAGGCAGGGCTAGATCTGCCTCCGAGACGCTGTTGCCAGGTGTAAGTCCGGAAAGCCTGTGATAAGCAGACAATACCTCCTGCTCCTGCTCCCGCGAGAGGCTGATGCGGTCCCAGAGTCCACGGATCTGAGCGGATTTCTGGACGTTGTCGAGATCGCGATGTTCGCTGATCTCTGTGATGGCCTCTCGCAAATTATGAGCACCCGATGGAAGGGCTTCGCGGCCGAAGAAAATTCGATCCAAAGGCGCGTCCAGCAATTCTTCGAAAACCCTGTGAGTGACGACAAACCAGGGAGGAATCAGTCCGCTTCCTCCAATCCGCTCCGCCTCGGCCAAATTGGCTGCTTTCCAGCCGATGAGGGGAGAAACCTCAAACCCGCATTCCAGCGGCCAAAGCACATATCCTGAGCCCCGACATCGGGGAATCTCAGCTTCAGAATGCCCGGGTGGATTTTGCCATCGGTCAGGAGCGCCTGACTTGCGCTCTGCGGCGGGGCCGAGCACGGTATCGATCCGCGCAATCTGGCTTTCCAGCTGGCGGGCCCGGAACGTGCCGGATGGCACCAGATGTGATTTTTCCACATCATGTCTCAATTCGCGGCGCAAATGCACCAGACGACGCCTTGAGATGCGATCCAGCTCGTGAGGGTCGTAAAAGCCCGACTCGAGCCCCTCAAAACCGTATTTGCGCAACGACAAGGAAATTTCCCTCAAGGATTTGAGCCGGCGCAGTGTTTCGATCCGCAGGGCCAGAATTTCATAAACCGTGGACGATGTCGGAATAGACTCCCTGGCTTTTTCGAACAGAAGGTGAAAGTGTTGCTCCGCTGTTTTCGCAATCTCGGTCAGGTATTCTTTTCCAAATGTCCCCAGGGCTCGGTTTCCGAGCACCGGTGAGAGCAGCTGAGCTTTTTCGTCACTGGCCGTCACCTCATCGGGAACGACCTTGCCGAGAAGGATTTCATGAATCGCATATCCGGCAAGAGTTGGATCATGCAAGCGCGCAAGTAGCTTTCCGATTTGATGGCGTGCTCGCGATCTCCAGCCGCGAAGGATCAGAATCTCTTTCGGATCGGTTGCCTGTCCCAATCGCCGGCTGGCCTCGCTGTAGAGTTGGAAGCTCTCGTGCAGTCCGATCGTCTCGCGATTCTGCCCCAGCACCCGTAGGATTCCCTCGTCGGCGTCCAGCACAACCAAGTCGCCTTCCCGCAATTCATGCTCCTGTTCCAGAATCCGGGTGCGAAGGGTGACGTGCCAGTCCTGCACCTTAAGGTTCTGTTCTCGGAATTCCTGCATGCGGTAGAGCAGCGAGACAGGCTTCTTTTCGTGACCTTGCCACTGACCGGAGATGATCAACGCCGGCTTCCTGAATTGCATCGCGATCAGTCCGGCATGGCTGAGCACCCCTCCGCCCGTGGAAACGATTCCCGTCGACTGATAGAGGATAGCGCTGTCCTCGGGACGCACTGATGGGGCCACTAGAATGGCGCCTGCAAAATCGATGGGCTGCCGGCCTTCCGTACCGAACAGGGCAATCCCCACAGCGCGGCCGGGCGCAGCTCGCAATCCGTGGATAATACGTTCCCCGGGCTGTGGTGCCGGATATCGCCTGCCAATCTGCTTTCTAACGATCCCGCGGATTGTTGCCGCCGTCGATGGCCGTATCTTCAAGGACGAGGCTGTGTCGGTAACCGGGTAATTTGAGCGCCGGAGGAGATAGATCAGCGAGGCTGCATCGCAACTTTCGTTAAATTCCCAGGGATGGTCGCGGCTCTGGCGCCTGCGCCAAAGCCCTTCATCGAGGGTGAACAACGCCAGACGAATGATGCCGGCAGCATCCCTAAGTACGAAAAGACTGAGATGCTCGTTGCGCAAGGCGAGCCGGGTGCTTTGGACCTCATATCCGTTGACGCTGCCGGTGGTTTGAAAGAACAAGGAGCGCTCGAGTGGCACCAACTGCTCCGCAAGCGCCACTGCCGAAGCCAATCGCTCATCCGAGGAATCTAGCAGCGAGGCAAAACGCTCCGCCTCGTGCAGACGCTGAAAAAGGTCGGGGGAGCATCGGCGCGGGCCTTCCGGCGATGCGACCAGTTCACCTCGTGCTATCGCATTTCGAAGCGGCGTTAGAAAGCAGCGTTCCAGGCCAACCTGCCCCATGGCACGGCCAACGGCCCCCGCGTTCATGGCGGCGAGGTGGAGGCCGAGCTCTTCCAGTTTTGTTCGCAGCAGTTCGAGATATTCGGGCGGGATCCCCAGCGAAAAGCGATCTCTATAGGGCGCTTCCCCTGTCCATGCAAGTTCCTGTTCTCCCCCGGGGCCGGATTCATAACCGGAAAGAACCGCCTGGCGATCCTTGGTAAGGAGTTGGCTGATCGGAAGGACGCCCCAAAGCGCGAATCTTTCCGCCCATCCTTCGGCCACAGCGCGGCGGGCTTCTTCGCCGAGGCACAGCCCTCCTATTACCCAGTCCACATCCATCAAATAGGGGATCAGGGCAAACAACGCTTCGGCCTTTTCGCATAGATCCACGAGATCGATCGCTCGCTCTTTGTCGTACCGGGCATGGATGCGCGTGCTTTCAACCTGGGCATCAAACTCGAGATGCCGGAAAAAAGTCCGTATGGCATCCAGGGAGGGATTGGGGTGCAGGGAGAGCTCGTATTTGCTTACGCCGTAATATTCCAGGTCGATCATGCCTCCCTGAAGGGGGGCGGAATAATCGATGCGCAAAAGCGCCGGGTGATTTCTGAAGGAGAGGTAATAATGTACTTCGTTGCCATAACAGAAGATCTTGATATTCGGAAAGCTCTCCTGGCCGAGGATCCATTGCCGGCTCAGGGCGTTGGCAAGCGCTGCGACAGGGTAGGGAATTCCTGCAGATCTTCCTTCTTCCCTTTTCCCGGGTTCGAAATCCACATATTGGATCGCCCTCAGCGATCGCAAAACCCGTCGGCGCGATGTAATCACCAGGTCCACAGTGCGGTTCGTGGCCCGTCCCGCTTGAACCAATTTCATACCAAGCTTGAGGCCTTTCTGATGAAGATAGCGCTTCAGGCCGTGAAGAGTCCGGACCCGGCCCAGAGAGGGAGGGTCCTCGAACATTTGCACCAGTCGCGTGAGTTCCGCTGAAAGCTGGGGGTGAGAAACCTCTTTTTCGAGTTCCTCAACGATTTTCCGCCTGAGATTTTGATAAAGCTCCGGCAGTATGGCGACTTCGTCCGAATATGCGGAAAAAAGCGCAGCGTAATCCTTCACGATCCGGTCCATGCGCAGCAGGATGCGGTTTACCTTCCCGTGGGTCAGCGGCGCCATATCCAAAATATCTCCCAACGCCTCGGCGTGGGCCAGGTTGTATCCTCGAAAGCGCGCCACGAGATTGTCCGCCTGTATCTCCTCCTGGCGGCTCTCGGGCTGACCGCCATGACCAATGAAGAGGGAGTACTCAAACAGGTGGCGTGCGTCCGCATGACATTCAAAAAGAGGCGCCTCGAATGGGGAGAGCACAAGCGGTAAAGAGCCGGCGATGCTTATCCCGACGAGCGGACGGATTTCGAGGCCCAGATTCATCCTCTTCCAGCCAATTTCAGCAATTACATTGCCGAGAAGCGCGTCGCCGCAAATTTCCTCTGCCTTGCGCAAATCTTCCAGCATCGACTGAACACCCACTTCTGAGGGGACGATGTGAAGCAGGTCGAGATGAGTGGCGCAGGTGTAATCAAGATAGGGACGCAAAAACTTGTAGGCTTCAGTACCCAGCAGCTGCTCAGCCAGAGCAGGCATGGCTGATGGATGCTTCAGGTCCAGAATCCTTGCTGCAAGCCGCCGAAGCCCGTTGTCCGGCTCATGGAGGAAAAGACCCGCGACCGGGTCCGGTATTCCCGGGTCCGGGGAGGGCAACAGATGCACAACGATAGAGATTTTCTGCAAGGCCGCGGCATCAGTAAATGGGGACTCTTCCTTTTCAACCTGCGCCGCCAGAGATAAGGCCATTTGGCGCGTGACGCTGAGAGAGCCCGATCCGGCGCGCGATACGGTCAGATCCAACGCGTTCAGTGCCAATCCCTGGTCTCGTGCCACCAGCATGCCTTCCAGAAATGGCCATGGCTCAGGACACTGGGCCGCCTCTTCTCGGATGAGAAAGAAAAGGGGCTCTGCCCTCAGCCCCATTTGCTTACGCAGAAGGGGCAACAAGCTTTGAAGATGGAGGCTCCTCACCTCACAGCGGCAACCATGCAGTTCTTTCCTGAGCTGCGAGCAAAGCGTCTCTACGCGCGCCGGGTTACCCATGACCAGGTCGAATTCGGCTGCTATCGACTTCAGGAGAGGCGCAATGGAGTTGTGTTCAGGAGCCGGGTCGCAAGACTCGGCCTGATGAGAGGGCAGGGATGAGTCCTCCACAGGACTTTTGATCTTGTCCATGCGGCGCCCCTGTTGAAAAGATTCTCAGGTCCAAGCCTCTCCAGAATAGTGCTTTCCTTGTCGAATGGCAAATAGTCACAGGGTTTTGTCCCTGCCGATAATTTGGACGACAATGAAAGCCTGATGATTATGACTTGCGGTCGCACCTTGCCAGGCTTTACCAGGAGCGTGATTGATCGGTTCAATCATGGTTTCTGAACTGTCCACTGAGTTTTGATTCGCCATCATTCTATGCGAGAGACTGTGTGAGAATGGCAGTCCGACGCGGACGGAACCTCACCCTGCGGACTCGAGCCGCGGCATTTCCGCTGATCTGCAGTCTATGCCGAGTAGATAGGGGCTCCAATCTCTCCTGGCAGGTTGAGAGGGAAGTGGTGTTGCTCTACTTCCCTAATGCCGGGCTGCCTCCTGGCCATGACGTCCCCTATTGTTCAGAAATGATCCTGTACCTCCGGCTGCGACCTGATGAACACCGGTACGCTTCCATTCGTTCCTCAAGGCTCCTTGGATCCCCCTTAATCCGGATAAAACAAGCTTGCTCTCATTTTTGCAGAGGGAACCATTTTTCAATGGCCGTAAACCGGTCCTGGGCTCGGAGGGGTTTGCTCAAATAATCATCCATTCCAGCACGCGGATTATAAGAAGCTGATTCACAGGATTGTCCTTTGGCAGCAGGATGTCGAAGCCGTGCCTGTCCTTGGCAAGCGGGTGCATGGTAATCGGGTTTTTCGGGGGACCCTTCTGCGCGGGCTGCGAGTTCACCTTAAGGATGGCCTCGAGCGGTCCGGACTGTATGACGGGTTTCTTAAGGCACGCGGCAACGTCCAAATCGCGGCACCGGGCCGCATCCCCGCGATGGCAACCGGTTGATTGCAGTTTTGTACTTTGCGTTCATGGATGGAGTGCTCTACATTGAAAGCCGGTTCTGTTGGCCTCTCCGAATCAGGAAATATGGACATGGACGAAAGACAGAATGGTCCCGCGCAGGACAGATCAGGGGGAGAAACTGTTTGAACCCGGATATTGAGCACGCCGTGTACGAACTTGCCCGCCGAGGAATTGTGCCGCGGGAAAAGGCGCTGATGATGACCCGCGTCGCGCGCGGTGAACTCGTGTCGGTTCACTCCGAGATCCGTCTACTCTATTATCTCGGTGTGCTCGCGGCGACCGGCGGGGCAGGTCTGCTCGTCGCAGAGAAGTACCAGCAGGTCGGCCCGGCGGCGGTTGCCATCGGCATTTTGTCCGTTGCGCTTGCCTGCTTCGCCTGGGCGGAGTGGAAATCGCCCCCATTTTCCCGGCGGCAGGTACCATCACCCACTACCGGTTTCGACTATGTCATTCTCCTTGGCGTGCTCCTGTCGGCTGCCGCGCTTGCTTTTATCGAACTTCAGTTTACGCCTGCCGGAGACCGATGGCCCTGGCATCTGCTCGTAGTCTCCATGTTCATGGCTTTTATCGCATTCAGGTATGATTCGCGCACCGTTTTTTCACTTGCGCTCTCCACCTTCGGCGCCTGGCGCGGAGTTTCTGTTTCACTGATCGAGGGTTTTTTCTGGAGATTTTCGGGCGAGTCGGTGCGATGGAACACCCTTGCATGCGGTCTGCTGTTCATCGGGCTTGGACGGCTCCTGGCACGTTATAACCTGAAAGCCCATTTCCACCCGGTGGCCCTAAATTTGGGGTGGATTTTAATCCTGGGGGCATTGGCATCCGGAGGTTTAATACATGGAAAAACAGGCGTCATTTACATTGCCGCTCTGACGTTGACCGGTACTGGCATGGCTCTGCGTAATCTGAAACAAAGCCGTTTTGCCTTATTTTCCTATGGCATAGCCGCGCTCTACCTAGCTCTGAACGAAATCGTCCTCAAGGCACAGGTCGATTTTGCCCTAAAGCTGTTTGTGATCGGCGCGGCTTCGGTCGCCCTGATCGCAGTCCTTTGGAAAATTCATGGCAATATGAGAGTGGCTCCATGAAACCTGAAGCCGCACAGGCAGACCGCAGGGAGAGCGTGCGAAACTCGGCGCGGGATTGGTTCCGGGCCGGTTGGATCGATGCGGAAGCTTTTCGCATCATCGAGGAGCTCTATCCCGACGATCGTGTGCGGACCGGAACGGTGTTCAGAGTCCTCTTCTTCGTGCTGACGTTTGCCGCGATCATGAGCTTGGTGGGCACCATTTACTTATTGGCAGACTCGTGGCCTGCGACGGCGACCTGTGCCATCGCCACAGGGGTCGCCTGCGCAGCAGTGACGGATCATCTCTTGAATCGTCAAAAACGCCGGCAAGCCGGCATAGAGGCGGCGTTCTCACTCGGTGCGATCGTCAACGCAGTTCTGGGAATTATGGTGCTTCTCCTCGAATTGCATGCGCTGCCTGAACGATACCTTTTTCTCCTGCTCTGGCTGCTTCTCGGATTATTCACGGCGTTCTCCGCCTGGTTCTGGGGATATTGGCTCTACGCTTCGGCCTCCGCATTTGCCTTTTTTTCGATGACAGTGGCATTGCGCGGCGGAAGGCTTCTCTGGATTGTATTGGTGGCGGCCCTCTACAAAACGCTCATCGGAATCTGGGAATCAGCGAAGTTGCCACCCTCCATTCGCAAATCGGCGCTGGCTTTTCTGGCGGTTGCTTTGGTTGGCTTCTATGCGGCGGGAAACATCTATTTGGTTGATCAGGGTGCTTCCGAATTCCTGCCAGGGATTGGAGGGTGGAACAGGGAATTCCTTCCCCGCTGGCTGGCCATTGCCCTGATTGTCCTAACCCCCGTTGCGATTTTGCTGATCGGGGTGGTGAAAAGGCGGCGACCGTTTCTCAACCTCGGTTTTTTCCTGGCTTTGTTATCCCTCGGCACCCTGAGGATGTTTTTCCACGCAGCGCCTCCGTGGGTTGTGCTTTCCGCCGCTGGCGTAATGCTTTTCATCGCGGCAGCAGTTCTCGGCCGGTATCTCGCTTCTGGAATAGATGGAGAACGTTACGGTTTCACGGCAAATCCGCTGCTGACGGATACGGGTAGGAGAGGTGTGGCTGAGATTGTCGCAAGTCTTGCGGCAGCTACGCCCGGGCCAGCCTCTACGACGGAAAAAACTTCCTTCGATGGCGGGGGAGGCAAATTCGGTGGCGGCGGCGCTTCCGGGGAGTTTTAAATCGAAGCCAGCCTCCATCCGAAACATGGTGCAACCCCCTTGCACCCTCGAATACAATGGCGCAATGCCACCCCCTCAGAACTCAAATACACGCATGCAGACACAACAAGCGGGCAGCCTTGAATTGGTTTGCGCGTGCGTAGTCGGTTTCGCTTTTTCCGCGAACTACACCAACCACGCGCCATTGGTGCCGGCTCTCACCCAGGCTTTTGGGTTCAGCCTGGCCCTGGCCGGATTTCTCACCACCGGCATTTTTCTGACCCATGCTGCGATGCAGGTCCCCGGTGGTCATATGGCCGATCGGCTGGGCGCGAGGCGAATGGTAACCATTGCCCTGGCGCAGGTGTGCCTGGGGAATTATGCCATTGCCTTTGCCACCAGCTACTGGCAACTGCTGATGTGGAAGATCTTCGTCGGGCTGGGAACAGGGACATGCTTTGTCGCCGGCGCACGTTACATCTCGGCGGCCTATCCCGGCAACCGCGCGCACCTCGCTCAAGGCTACTACGGCGGCTCGGTTCTGCTCGGGTCCGGTTTTGTCATCTTTGCCGTGCCCCGGTTCGCCGCTGCCTTTGGCTGGCGAGGCGGATTTTTCGTCACCGCAGCGGTGGCCACGGCCGCCTGGCTCCTGTGGGTAATGGCGGCGCCGGCATCCAGCGGGCAGCACCATTCGCCCGGCAGCTTTGCCGGCATGATTGCCAATCGCCAATTGTGGCTGCTCGGGCTGGTGCAGATGGCGTCTTTCGGGCTTGTCCTGGTCATCAGCTCCTGGATTACTACATTTCTGCGACGGTCTCTGCAAATCGATGCCGTGCGCGCCGGGCTGATCGGCTCAATTGCGCTGATGCTGGGCATAATCATGCGGCCGTTGGGTGGCGTTCTGGCGCGCTGGATGGGAGTCCGCCGGCTGCTCAGCCTCAGCCTCGTTCTCAGCGCTGCAGGATGTTTTCTGCTTGCATTAGCCGGGAAATCGTTAATTTGGACTGCATGCGCCATAGTATTCATTGGCGTGGGCTGCGGATGTCCCTATGCTGCGCTCTTCACCCGTGCTGCAGCGCTTTATCCGGGGCGGGCCGGTGCTGCGATGGGGCTGGTGAACATGCTCGGCATTGTCATGATCCTTGCTGCACCGCCGCTGATCGGCCGGCTCGTGGACTGGAGCGGAAGCTTTCAATCCAGTTTCTTTGCCCTGGGCGGGTTTTCGCTGCTCGTGCTGGTGAGCACATTAGGGATACGCGAATCATGAATCTGACGGACCTTTTCGATCTTTCGTTCCAAAACCGCCGTGACCATGTTGCCCTTGAGTTTTGCGGGCAGCAATTTACCTTTGGCGATATCGACATCAGGAGCAATCGTTTAGCGCGGTTGCTCATGAAGCGGGGATTGAAGGCAGGTGACCGCCTCTGCGTGTTCCTCTCCAATAGCACTTGGATGATTGATCTCTTCCTCGCCTGTGTGAAACAGGGGGTGATCTTCGTGCCGATCAATATCCTCTATAAAGAGCGCGAAATCACTCATATTCTCACAGATGCCGATCCAAGTGCGGTGGTGACCGCGGTGAGGGATTTTCCCGGCAAAATTCCGGTCTGGAGTCCGGAGGAGTTGGCTGGAGAAGCCGGGAGTCTGAGTGTGGAACGGCCCATCGTCACGCTTGACGGGGACGCGCCGGCTGCGCTTGTCTACACATCAGGCACCACCGGCGTCTCGAAGGGCGCCATACTCAGCCACAACAATTTTGCCGCCAACGCACTGAATCTGCTCACCTGCTGGCAGATTTCTGCAGAAGACCGATTTCTGCTGCCGCTGCCCCTGTTCCACGTGCATGGCCTGGCCAACGGGCTGCACATCTGGCTCATGAGCGGATGCCGCATGCGGCTTCTGGAGCGGTTTGAGCACCAGACAGCGGCCGAGCAGTTTCTCGACTTCCGACCCACCCTGTTTTTTGGCGTGCCGACCATTTACGTGCGCCTGCTCGACACTCCTGCCGATCAGGCTCGTGAGATCGGCAGCGTCATGCGGCTCTTCGTTTCCGGATCCGCGCCGCTGCCGGCGCAGGTTCTCGAAGACTTCCGCAGGATTTTCGGGCATGTGATCCTGGAGCGTTATGGCATGACGGAAACACTCATGAACATCAGCAATCCCTATGCAGGCGAGCGCCGCGCCGGGACTGTGGGTCTGCCGCTGCCGGGGATTTCAATCCGGCTGCTCGACCAGCAAGGCGAGCCGGCGCCTGACGGTGAAACGGGTGAGATCTATCTGCGAGGTCCCAACGTTATTTCCGGCTACTGGAAGCGGGAGGATGCTACCAAAGCCGCATTTGTCGATGGCTATTTCCGCACCGGGGACCTGGCCGTCCGTTCACGCGACGGCTATTACACCTTGCAGGGGCGGAGGAGCGATCTGATCATCTCAGGCGGATTCAACATCTATCCGCGAGAAATCGAGGAGTTCCTTGAGGAGCAGCCGTTGGTTGCAGAAGCCGCCGTGGTCGGCGCTCCAGATGAACTGCGCGGGGAAGTCACCATCGCCTACATTGTGCCCCGCGGTGTCCCGAATGCCGCGGACTTGAAAGAGGCGTGCCGCGCCGCCCTGGCTTCTTTCAAAGTTCCCCGCGCATTTATTTTCGTCGACAGACTGCCGCGAACCGCCTTGGGAAAAATCCAGAAACACCTGCTTCCCCCTCCAGGTCTTCCAAGAGAGTGAGCCTGTGTTCGTGACCTATGGCTCTCAACATCGCTTGGCGTCTCTCCCGACACGGTCATGCGGGTTTGGCGTCTTGTCAAAGCCAGGTTATCGGGGGAGATGAGGCACGGAGCAGCGCCCAGTGAGGCTTGACCGTTGGCTGCAGACCGAGGTTTCCAGCGTTGCGGAATCGGTATGCAAGCCGGACAATCGGCAGCCAAGGCGGCCCGGCTCGAGGGTTGAGAAGGGGGTTTTTCGGGACCTGGTTCCACCCACTCTATTGACAAGCATGGCAAGGCTTTGAGAATGTATTCGAAGTTCAAGACAAGCATTCTGCCGTGGTGAACGGGGAGGAGAAGAAGTTGTTTTCCGGTAGCAAGAACAACAAGGATCGGAGGTTGATTTCACGTATACCGGCGCAGCTATCGTGTACGTTCACCTATGAGGGGATTTCCCGTCCTGCAATCATCCTTGATATTTCTCACCGCGGGGCATTGATCTCCTCGAATTTCCTTCCCCCGAAAGACTGTCAAATCACGATCACCATCGAACCGCCGCACTCGCAGCGTCCGATCACGCTTACGGGCATCGTTGTGCGCGGTTGGTGGGGCAAGTCCCGAGAAGGTGACGTCAGCCGGTTCGGGATCCGGATCAGCGACGTTTCATCCGGCTTCATCGGTCTGCTGCACGGATTGATCTCGAAGGCGGCGGCCAAGCCCTCCGAAAAAGCCGGAGACCCATAGTGTCCGCGCAACTGCTGAGTTGCAGTTTTATTGCACTCCGCGGATTCCTGCCAGGAGGTTTGCGCAAATCGCAGGGTCAGCATTTCGGCATCAGGTCATAACCCTAATCCTCTGGATTTTCATCCGGAGATTTCGCGCTGGGCGGTGTCTCATCTGAGAAAGGTCATCCTAGCGGCCGGCATAGATCGCGGTTGAAGATGACACCTTCGGCAGAACGCTGGAGGGGTGAATGAGCGCCTTGAATGTGGCGCGAAACGTGTTGAAACCCTTTTTAGAGTTTTGAGCCATGATGAAGCTCTATGGCGGAATCGATCTTGGCGGGACGAATATTAGCGCGGCGCTTGCGGATGACGCAGGCAGAGTCGTAGCTTCCGAAAAGATTCCGACTCGCTCGCACGAAGGGCCGGAGGCGGTTCTGGAGCGAATATCTGCCGTGATCAACGATCTGGCGTCCAGGACCGGAGCACGCCCTTCAGCGCTGGGGATAGGCATACCGGGTCTGATTGATATCGAAGCCGGGATAACGAAGTTCCTGCCGAATTTCCCCACGCAGTGGCGCGGCGTCCCGGTGCGGTCGGCGGTCGAGCCTAAAATCGGGTGCCCTGTCCATCTCTTGAACGATGCCCGCGCCGCAACTTTGGGAGAATTGGTTTTCGGGCACGGCAAATCCGCACGCACCATGGTCTATTTCGGCCTTGGGACCGGAGTGGGAGGCGGTGTCGTGGTGAATGGCCGGCTGTTGCTTGGACCTTTGGGGGCGGCGGGGGAACTGGGCCATCAAACGATTCTCCCGGACGGGCCGCTGTGCGGCTGTGGGAATCGGGGCTGTCTGGAGACCCTGGCGAGCGGACCAGCCATTGCAGGGGAAGGAGTGCGCCTCCTGCTGGCAGGCAATGCGCCAAAGCTCTACGAATTCTGCGCCGGGGATCCGTCCAAAGTGACGCCGGCGGCCATGGAAGTAGCGGCCCGAGCCGGGGATGCCGCAGTGCAAGCGGCCATCGAGCGCGCCGCGTCCTGGCTGGGGATCGGCGCTGCGAATCTGGTAACCATTCTTCACCCGGACCTTGTGGTGATTGGGGGCGGCGTGGCTGAATTGGGTGACTTAATCCTGGATCCGGTCAAAGAGACCATCCGCCGGCGCGTCGGTATGTTTCCGACGGACGCCGTGCGGGTGGAAAAATCACTGCTCGGTGATCGGGCAGGAATCTACGGGGCCATCGCCCTGGCCATCAAGGGCGGGGCAGGCCATGATCGAATGGGAAGAAACCATGAAATACAGCTATGAAGAGCTTGCGAAAATGATCGATCATTCGCTCCTTCATCCGACAATGACGGATCGGGATCTAGACGACGGTTGCAGACTGGCAGCGAAGTATGGCGTCGCGTCTGTTTGCATCAAGCCCTATGCGGTCCGGCGCGCGGCGGAACTGCTCGAAGGGAGCGGAGTCCTGGTCGGAGCAGTTATAGGATTTCCGCACGGGAGTTCGACGACGGAGTCCAAGCGTTATGAGACGGAGTTGGCCTGCCGTGACGGCGCGGCGGAGATCGACATGGTGCTCAACATCGGCAAAGCACTGAGCGGCGATTTCGAGTATGTCGAACGGGATATCCGGGCCGTCTGCGACGAGGCGCGCAAGCACGGCGCGAAGGTGAAGGTGATATTGGAAAACGATTATCTGATCCAAGGCGGTGCCGGCCTTTCCAGTGATGAATTCAAACAGAAGTTGTGCCGGCTAAGCGAGCGAGCCGGGGTTGACTGGGTGAAAACTTCGACCGGCTACGGTTTCGTCAAACAACCGGGCGGAGGCTATAACTATAAGGGAGCGACCGAGCATGATCTGGCCCTGATGCGCAGCAGCGTAACGACAAAAGTTCAGGTCAAGGCTGCCGGTGGCGTTCGCGATCTCGACGGCCTGATCAAGGTGCGCGACCTTGGTGCGACACGCTGCGGCGCCACCGCGACCGCAGCGATGCTGGATGAGTACCGGCGGCGCGAAGCCGCCGAAAAGGCCGGGATCAAGTCCGAGGGAAAGGCGGAAAATGGAGGGGGAGAGTACTAGACTGCAACCCGCGCGATTCGCTTACTTGCGCTATTTCAGACTGCACAGCCTCTTCTGTTTGCCACTATCCACGAATTCATACCCTTCGGAAGGGGCAGGAATCGCGGCCTTTTCGAGTGCCTATGAAGAATACGTACTCTTTGAAGACCTTCGAAGAATTGAGCACAGCGGATCTCCATCAAGTGTGCGCACAAAGCAAGGCGGAGGTGCTGCAGGAACGGGCCTTGGAAATCGAATTGCGCAATGCCGACACCATCCCGAAATTGGAAAAGCTGGTTTTCGGTGGTGCGCGTGATTTATCCGCACGCAGCATTCATGAACTGCTGCAGATTTCCAACCGTTTCAGATTGTTCAGCTCGCCGATCCACGAAGTAAGAGTCTATGAAGAATCAACCGACGAGCGATTCAAGTCCGCCCCCAGGGCCAGAGAGTTTTATATTCTGGCACTCATCAAGCTTGGCAGAATGCGACATGCCATTGCCGAATGCGAGAAATTGCTCAAAGAAGATCCTGAGAACACCTTCATCATGGGGGTCATCGGAAACATCTATTCCCGGGGCATGACCTGTGCGGAAGCTTGCATGCGGGAACGTGAAAATCAGGAGCATGCCGAATTTCGCGGAACCAGCGCCCAAGAGTGGAGGGAATACTTCCCGGACATGAACATCGGGGAAGTCGATATGCCTCATTTGAAAAGGACAAAGTCGACACTGCTCGAAAAAGCGCTGTATTACTATCGAAAAGGTTTTGTCACCAATCCCTCGTCCTTCCTGGGGCTCGGCTGGCTGATGCGCTTATTGGACAAAAGAATAAGCCTGTTGGAAGGGGATGCTGAATGTGAGCGCGCACAGGCGATGCGTCCTGCTTCGTTCGATCTACACGCAATGGCTCGGCCCGCTGAAAGTGAACCGGATCGGCTCGGCCGGGAAATCCAATATCAGTGCCGACTGATTCAAATAATCCTGCAAATGCAGGGAGGCTTTGAGTCGTTGGATTATTGGACGCACCACGGAAGACTGGTGCTTTCCTGCTTCCTGGGCGATTCGCCGGAGAGTAGAGCGGAATTAATTCGCCGTGTCCTCCAAACCGCGGACGCAAAATTCCAACTCAGGATCACGTACGAAGATCTTTCAAGCCTTTCCGCGATTTTTAAACGGGAAAAGGTGCTGGCCGAGGACACACCAGGGCTCTCACTCCTCGAGGATAAAATCGCAAAGATTCAGGCCATCTTGCGCGAACTCCTTGCTGCGATGAATGCGTTCGATTCCCAAGCCGGCAAACCCCCCATTGGGCTGGGTCTGACCGGTGCATCCTCGGCCGGCGACCGCAAGGAAAATGAGCCGGATATCTTTTTAAAAAAGACTATTAGTTTCCGTCCCCTTATCAGCAGTCTGGTGCCCCAGTATATCCCCGGGGGAATTGGTAGAGTGGGCGCTCGAGTTCCTGATCTGGCAATCACCAGGAATGTGCGTAGTCATCTCCACCAAATAATCGAAAATGTAATATTCCGGGAACTGCCCGAGGAACATCAGGCTAACCCAAAAATCGTGATCCGAAAGCTGCAGGAATATGTCGGCAAAAGTCTAAACCTCCAAGAACTTCAGGATTTGAAATCTCCGTCTCATCACAAGTTCGATACGCGCTCGGATGCCATCATCGCGCTTTCCGGGATCGATGAAGACATGCGGGTCGGCACGCGCACGATCACAGACTTAACCGCGGCTTTGCTACTTCAGAACGGAGATTGCCGGGAAACCATGTATCTGAACGGCTCGCTGTTTGCCTGTTATCAACAAATGTTGTTAGCCGGAAAAATTCGCGAGGTCTTGGTTCTTATCGATCAGGGCGAATTCGAAAAAGTGGATCAAATCCTCAGACGGGATATTCCGGAGATTATGCGGTATCAACTCAGGGGAGGGCATGTTTCCATCCATGTCGATTCGATAGCCATGAATGAAAAATACGATGCCCGGCGTGCTTCTCCCGAAAGCATCATGGGCATGGAACGTGTTTATGGCATTAAGGACCTGAGGGAAGGAAGGCCACTCAGCCGGTATGAGCTTCACAATTCTATCCTATACGTTAAATATACTGATGGGTTGGAGCGAAATATTGAACCCGTCGATGCGGTAACTGGCAAGTGGCGTCCTATAGAGCATATACCAGTAGCCGACGGTGGGATTCCCATTATTCCCGATGCGGGAGCACATTTCGAGAACGTAGCAGAAATACTGCTGTCCAACCTGGTGGAAGAGCATTCCATGTCCTTTTTACATGATGAGCAAACAGGGACAGTGGAGTTGTGCGATGGGTTCTACAACCAACATCTCTTTGACAGTCCGTATTCATTCGGGTCCAGCATTCTCGGTCCCCTCCAGGCCGCGCATATGGCGGCAGGAGAGAGAAAGCTGGTGCGCGCCGATGGGACCGTGACAAATTCCAGAGTGCAGATTTCCTTCCTTCCCTATTCTGCCACGGATTATGAACCGTCTCTGGGTGAAGGTGATATCCCCCATCAATTCCGGCTGATGGGCCGTATTTTCAAAGGTACTCTCGCTGAGGAGCATAGGAAACTGGAGCAGGGGGCTTCTCCTATTCCCGTGGCCCTTGAACGGATGTACGCCTGGCAATTGGAAAGAAGGGCATCCTCTCGTCACCCCGGAATTCTGGAGGTTGGTTTCGCAAAATCTATGCTTGAATTGGCAAGGGATCACTGCGATATGGTTCAGCTGCTGGAAACTGAGAGATCGTCGCCCATCCTCATGCAAGGAAGAGAGACGGATGGTGTATATCTGGTACTTAGCGGTTCTCTTGAGGTGACCATTCATGACCTGCCGGTGCTGGATAACGGTAAACCCGTATTCATCACCGCCGGAGGAATCGCCGGAGAGGTCTCGGCCATCCAGGGCGGACTCGCTACTTCCACCGTGGCTGGCGATGCTGTGGTTTTGAAAATCTCAAAGGATGATTTCTTAAGACAGGTAAATGTGAATCAGGATTTCCGAAAAGGATTGGAAAGGCTGGTGGAGCTGCGATTGCGACGAGGAGCATCCTTGAAAACGAAACCGCCGGATCCTTGAGCTTGTTCCTTCGCATCGTGATTTGTCTCTGCCCAAATTCCCCATCCGTCAAATCTTGAATGCCCCCTGTTTCCATGCCTCGCATTTCAAAACGCTTCCACTCCTCAATGCCGGACAGGGAAAAGCCTTACTTTTCGCGAATGGATGGTTTATATTCCCCTGTCTTTCCGCCGTCAGCCATGGTGGAGCAGGTCGGTTTTAGCTGCCATGACAAAGTCGTTCCGATGTAAACCTCGAATCTTGTGAGTCCACCAGGACACCGTTACCTTTCCCCACTCCGTCAGGATGGCGGGATGATGCCCTTCATCCTCGGCCAGGGTTCCTACAGCGTTGGTAAACCTGAGCGCCGCCGCAAAATCATCGAATTGAAACACGCGTTCAAGCCTCGCGATCCCATCGCGTGTCAACACCTCCCAATCCGGCACCTCGAGCCGGAGCCTGGATATCTCATCCTCGGTCGCTCTCGGGGCGCCGACCCGGCATACTTCGCACCTTTCCCTGCTTAATTCGGCCATTGTGGACCTCTCCTTTCACACCCGTTAGGAAAAGAATTGTCGCTGGAGAGGGAATTGTCAAGCGGTCCAGGGGAGGAATGCCCCATCAAGTATGAATACTTATGTAAGCGGCAGCACATGGCCGCCCGCTACCATTTGCTGAATGTGACCTCGAGGATTATTGCGGCTTTTCGAAGGGCGTCACGATAATCACGAACACGGCAACCAGCATTACCAGCGCCAGCAGGGGGAACACGAACCAGGCTGCACGGTTGAGCGGTGTACGCGCGATCTCCCCAGAGCCAATGGCTGCACGGTCTTCCAGGGGGCCTCCCAAAAGGAACATGCCTATGAGCGCTGCAAAACAGGATGAGAGAATGAACGTCAGGGCCGCCGAAATATCCTCGATTTTGCCCGCGGAAACCCCCCAAAGCACCTGTATGAATCCGATCAGGGACCCGATCATACCAGTTATCGCGAAGGCGGGTGAGATGACCGCGTGGCGGGTGCCGTTTCCCATGAAGAGAAGCAGACCCAGCGTACTGCCCCAAACCACCAGCAGCGAGGGCCAATAGACAATCCAGGTTATCGATGCACCTATCCCGGTCACAGGAGGCCGCAAGATCGTCGCACCGAGGATGGCAGCGAATAGCCCATAGCCGGCGAAGTGACTGAGGGTCCAATTGCCAATTTCACTCGCGGCCGGAAGCCCGGCCATCACAGGACCTTCATGAGGACGTTCGTGTCGGACTTGCACATGCAGCTTCCAGCAGGGGACATAACAGATGACAGTAAGGATCATCCCATAAAAAGTCGCGAGAAGGGAATCGGCCAGCCCGGAGGTGAGCGATGCAATACCTGCCGACAAACTCCCCAGGGAGCTCACAAAACCCAGAATGCTGCGCAGCACCCCAAGTATCCAGAAATTGCGGGCGGCTGCTTCCCAGAAAAGCGCGGATCGATGCAGCTCGAAGGCGCCTCCTGAGGCTCCATATGCATGGGAGAATGCTTTTCTAATTTCTCTCCCGGAAAAGGTCATGAGGGCGCCCGCTACTCCGCCGATCATCACAAAAAGCAGCCCGTACGGATCGATGTACATGGCGGCCCGTCGGGACCACAGGGCTGCCGAAACCAGGGCCAGCAAGCACAGGATCTTTCCCAAAAGAAGGATTCCTTTTTTCTCGGGATTATCGGGAGACATGATGTTCTGCCCTCCTGGTTTATTCAATGAAAGCGACGATCGAGGTTACCTCATGGAGTTTGGCCGGCTAACCTTTTCCCCGGGCGCCATCGGCTGGTTCCAGGAGAATTCGGCTGTCAGTGCCGGGCCCCCGGTTCCGCTCACGTTTGGGAATTTCCAGGTCAGGCTGACAGGCAGGTTAGACCTTCTGTCGAAGCAAAGCTCAATGACGGTCCGGTCCTGACGATCAACAAAGACAAGCCTGCCGGGAGCATGCTGGCTATCAGCGGGCTGAAGCTGCCAGCTTTCGCTCATTTTCCTCGCCAGTTCCGCCGGCGAAAGAAACGCGCTGACGAAATCAGGCATTGCGGAGTTCGGACCTGCGGTTTGCCCGCGCGAAACGGTTGCCGGGTCGACTCCCGTGATTTTCCCCTGAATAATCCAAACGATCTCCCTGGAATCAGGCGGGGCTTTGAAATCCCGCAGCGATCCCGCATCGCGCCGCCAGAGGATCTGATAGTAGATGGCTTCCCCGCCGTTAACAGGCACTTTGACCGCACAATCCATTGAGCCGGCCATGCGTATATGCTGGCTCAGAGACATCGAAATCCTAAGCAGGGAAATGGAATCCGCAAGGGCGCTCTGGTATCCGCCAAGATGAATCACGAGCCCTGCGGCCAGCATTATTGCGGATAGGTACGCCAGCGCCTGTTTCTGCAACAACGGATGCCGTACAAGCCATTGTGCAAGTGTGGGCAAGCATTTCCACAATACAAGGCTCTTAGCTCCACGCAGCTTGCCGGAAGCCTGGAGGCCGAACTTGAAACCGGACAGCTGTCGTCTCATTTTGAATTCGATCTCGGAAGGCAGATCGTCCTTGAGCACCTCCTTCAAAAGATTGTCGACCGAATGCTCATTTTGGATGTATTTGCTCATCGGAGGCCTCCTTTCCGACGGTTGGATTCAGGTGCGCCAGCAATAGCCGCAGCCGTGCCCGCCCTTTTGACACCTGGATGCGGGCCGTCACTTCACTGCATCCCAAGGCGTGGGCGATTGTCTCAAACGATTCTTCCTGCAGGATGCGCAACCACAGGGCAAGAGCCTGTTTGCGTGGCAGCTGCGCAATCGCCCGGAGCACCTGGTCTTCCAATTCCCTCGCGGCCAGTTCACGCATCGCTCCCCGGTCCGGAGAGATAAGCATTTCATGCAGTGTCGAGATCTTCTCCTGGCTAAGGTAGCGCCGATTGCGACGCAGCTTGTCATAGGCTGAGTTCAGACAGATTTTCAGGATGAGAGCCTGCGGATTGGGGTGGCGGCATACCTGGTGGAGTTTTTTCCAGATAACGGTGAGCGCGTCCTGGAGTGCATCTTCGGCCATCTCCGGATTTCGCACCACCCGCCAGATGGACCGCACCATCCTTGATTCCATCGGCGCGATCAGCTTTTCATAAATCCCCTGAAAGTCCTCCACCAGGCCCTCCGGGTGGCTGTTCGGGCGCTCCAGATAAACCACGGCCTTCGGATTCACGGATACGATGCTGGACATTTGTAACCCATATCCGTAGACGTTCAAAAGCACGATATTGTTTATTTTTCTCCGGTGAACCTCCGCCGGGGAACTGGATTCAGCATGTTAAACTGGGAATAAACAAATCCGGCTTTTCCTTCGGTATCCCTATTGAGAAAAAAGTCGCAAGGTTCGGTATCCGAAGGAGGATCCCATGAAAAAACAATTGTTCATATTTGTTTTGCTCTCCTGTGCTGTGCTTGTTTCCGGGCGAATGGAAGCCCGTACCTTCACGGAGGATGTCGCCAAAATGATCCGGGAGTCTTCTGTTGCGATGCTGGATCGAGCGGCTTCCGAGAAGCAGCTCCAGGATGCACTTGTCCGGCTGCTGGATGCTGCAATCCTGACTATGCCGCCATCGGCAAATACCGCAGGAAGCATTCCTAGCCTGGAAGCTGCCAAAGCGGAGTTTATAAACCACTCCATGTTGAGCGAGACAGGATATCGGCACCTCTCCCAGGCCTATCGGGCCATGAACGCCGGCAAGGATTTTCAGTTCCCGCCGATCCGCACCGTTGAAGAAGTCCGGAAGCACATTCAAAACCTCATCAATACCTCGATAGGCAGCCTCAACAATGGGCAGTCGGAGTTGTCCTCCCGGCTTTTGCTGGAGAGCGTAATCATGGTGGTCACTCCCGTTAGCAGGTAAGAAACTCTCTGCAAGTTCAGCGTTCTTCTCTGGCGAACATGGGATCGTGCCCCTGAAAGAAGATAGAGACGCCGTGCTTTGATTTGCCGTCCCGGACCAACAGGTCTCCATCAAGAGTCCGAAACGTTACGCCCGTGTCCCTGCCATGGGGATGAAATTTACGCCACCTCCAAGCTAGCTTGGTTTTTCTCCCAATGTGATCGTCTGAAAATTCAGGCGCTTCTCGCTTGCGGCCAGGCCGACAAGGCGTCTTTTTTAAGATTAAAAGAATATAAATATCGAAGGAGTTGGATTATAAAATCCTACGAATAATCTCATTGAATTGTCATGGGGGAAGAGAGCCAGTATTCGTTGGCAGCGTAAAAGGGCGATGAGCCATCTCCCGGGGAAAACGTGCCCTCCAAAAACAGCGAGGGCTCAGCTTCAGTACTCTCCGGATAAGAGTTTTGTTCGCCTCGCGGGTGCTGGACGTGTTGATATTTCGATCGGACTTTGGACCTGAGGAAGTACGTAAGAATTCCAATCAAGGAGGAATACATGCGGATTGTTAAACTAACCCAACTCTTCCTTTTGGCTGTAATTTCTGCAGCTTTGCCACTGGCAGGACAGACAACCATACGGACCGCTGCCGGTGGGGGACCGAACAATGTTCAAGCACTTACCGCCGCGATCCCGGGAGTCGCGGCAGTTTGCTCCGATGCCGCCGGCAATATCTATTTCGCCAGCGATGAAATGCACCGCGTATTCAAGGTCGCGGCGACAGGAATGATGACCCTGATTGCCGGGGACACCTCGCCCTGGAATGCAACTCTCCTGGGCGACGGTGGCCCCGCCAAACAGGCTGCTCTGTTACGTCCGCGGGGTCTGGCAGTGGATGACGTCCGCAACGTTTTATACATCTCCAATCAGCACAGCATAAGGCGGGTGGATTTGGCAACAGGGATCATTACCACTTACGCCGGTGACGGTTCCGCCGGCTTCACCGGCGACGGCGGCCCGGCTGCAAGGGCTCGCATATCCTATCCGGAAGGCATCGGACTTGACTCCGGCGGCAATCTTTATATTGCTGACACAGGGAATCGCCGCGTGCGGCGAGTGGATGTTTCCACGCAAATAATCAGCACCGTCGTGGGAAATGGAACTCTGGGAGACGCCGGCGATGGTGGTGCCGCTATTCAGGCCAACCTGCGGAATGTAACTTCGGTCGTCATCGACGATTCTTCGGGAATTCTCTATCTCGCAGATCAATATCGAGTCCGGAAGGTGTCGTCCGGAATTATTAATGCATTTGCCGGCAGCGTCACCTCCGGATTCTCGGGAAACGGGGGACCTGCCCTGTCTGCGAAATTCGGGGAAATTCGGAGCATTGCCTCGGATTCAGGCGGGCTTTATATCTCGGATTTCAATCATAGTTGTGTCCGCAAAGTGAACTTTTCAAACGGAATCGTCAACGCATATGCGGGAACGGGGACTATCGGATCCACCGGGGATGGTGGCCTGGCCGTCGATGCGCGCCTTGGTTTGCCGTGGGGTTTGTCCATTCGTAAATCAGATGGCAGCGTCCTGATCGTGGACAATTACAGTCGAGTGATCCGCCGAGTGACCACGGGCGGCATCATCGGCACTATTGCCGGCAGTGGCAGCGCTGAGATGTGGTTTGGAGGCGATGGCGGTCCTGCCACCGACGCGCTGATGTATAGCCCCGAAACGGTAGCGTACTATCGCAAAAACAATCAGCTGTTCATCGGCGAGGCTAGCCGCATCCGCAAAGTCAATCTGAGTTCCGGCACAATATCGACCATAGCCGAACAGCACGGCGGAATCACCGGGTTGGCGGTCGATGAGACACGGGGATTTCTCTATGTCGCTGACAACGATCTGTGCCAGATCAATAAGATTGATCTGGCGACGAATACCTCGACTGCATTCGCAGGTGGTGATCAATGCGGATATAGCGGGGACGGCGGCCCGCCCAACCTGGCAAAAATAAGTCTGGGCGCTTCCGGCGTCAATGTAGACAGCGCCGGCAATGTCTACATCGCGGACACCTTCAACCATGTCGTCCGCAAGGTCACCGTCGGTACTTCTCCGATCATCACCACCATTGCAGGCAGCGGCACCATGGGCTACAGCGGTGACGGTGGCAGCGCGATAAGCGCCAAATTGTCCCGCCTCAATGCCGTCGCCATAGACTCGACAAGGAACCTTCTCTATATCGCCGATACCGGAAATCACAGAATTCGCCGGGTGGACCTTGCGTCGGGGATCATCACGACGCTGTCAGGAACCGGACGCAACAGCTATTCCGGAGACGGAGGGCTGGCCAGCGCCGCGGAGTTGAACGGGCCGAAGGGTGTCGCCGTTGACGATGGCGGCAGTATCTGGATCACGGATTCCCAGAATCATCGAATTCGCCTGGTGGACCGTCAGACAAATATCATAACAACAGTAGCGGGGACCGGCACGGACGGGTTCAGCGGAGACAACGGTGATCCCAAGGCAGCCATGCTCGATTCGCCCTCATGTATCTCGCTGGATGCATCCAGGAACTTCTTCATCGCCGACAGTCACAACATGAGGGTGCGCCAGGTGCTCACGCCGGCGAGACAGGGAAGGGTCGATCTGCTTTCATCGTGGGCGCCCGATGGTCTGTACCAGCGCAATTCCGTTACCGGTGAGTGGACCAAGATCACCTCCCATGCTTCCCGAGTAGCGTCGTCGTCGGATGTGACCGGCGATGGTCTGGGTGACCTTGTGGGAATCTGGTCGACCTTCTCCAACGGGGGGAAGCTTTGGATGAAGGGTTCGGAGGCTGGCGCGTGGTTGCCGCTGGCCAATTCCGCCCCTTCAGCACTCGCGGTTGCGGATATGAACGGCGACGGCAAAGCGGAGGTCCTGGGCCTTTGGGGCTCCGATCTCTGGTCCTTCGGCTATGCCTCCGGCACCGGGAAATGGGATCTGCTGTTCAGTATTTCCGGCACCCCCGATCAGATTGCCGCCGGCGATATGGATGGGGATGGAAAAGCGGACCTCGTTGCCACATTCAGCGCTGTGTCGGGTCTGTGGGTGAAATACAGCTCAACCGGGGCATGGAAGAGCCTTGCCACAGCCCCTGACCAATTTGTCTGCGGCGATCTCAATGCGGACGGAAAATCCGATATCGTCGGGCTCTGGGGATCGGACATCTATTCGTACGATACCGCTTCTGCGACCTGGACCTTTATCGCCAGCGGAGCTAGCCAGGTCGCAGCAGGCGACCTGGACGGGGACGGCAAAGACGATGTGATAGGGATCTGGGATTATTACTACAGCGGGAACAACGGAATCTGGGTCCATTATTCCGGCTCCGGTGCCTGGGCACAACTCACCGTGTCGCAGTCGGTTCCCGTAAACATTGCCACGATCCGGGTGCAATAGCCGGTAATCGGTGCCTGGTTAGCTGTACCTTGACCGGAAAGCAGGAAAGAAGGACAGTATAGCCAGGCGCCGATGGATATGATTCAGGACAAAGATATCTTTGCAGCCGTGGGCGAAGATGGTTTTCGCCGCCTGGTAGCGGAATTCTACGCACGGGTCCCTTCCGACCCGATCCTCGGGCCCATGTATACGCCACATGACCTTGCGGGCGCCGAGGAACGTCTGGGGGATTTCCTGCTATTCCGCTTCGGCGGCATTCCCCGCTATACCGAAAATCGAGGACACCCGCGTCTCCGGCTGAGGCATGCGCCGTTTCCCATTGACAAGGCAGCCCGAGACCGCTGGATGGAATTGATGACCGCCGCCCTCGCTGCCGCGGAAATCCCGCCCGATGCAGCAGTTGCACTCGAGGCGTATTTTTCCGACACGGCCACCTTCATGATCAACCGGCAACCGCCACCTATGACGACAATCGAATAGGGGGCACGCCCGGAAAGTACCCTTCTCCCTCATCCGGGATTATTCGCCAGATGTTGCGGTTCTGGCTAATTATCGATGGACATCGATTTTTAACTGAATCATCTGTATACTTATTGGTATACAGAGAGCGAGGTAGAAAATCATGATGATCGTGATTGAGCGGTCATCGGAAGAGCCGGTATACGAGCAGATCGCGCACCAGATACGGGAGTTGGTGGCGTCAGGCAAATTGACGCCAGGGACACGCCTGCCGACCGTCCGAATCCTGGCTTCGGACCTGGGGGTGAATCTGAATACGGTAGCCCGGGCCTACTGGCTTCTGGAAGATGAGGGATTTGTCCATATTCGGGATAGATCCGGAGTCGAAGTACTGGCGCCTGTGCGCAAGCCGGTCTCGGAGCGGCAAAGGCTATGTCAGGAACTGAGGAAGGTTCTATCGCGGATGCATCAGGCAGGCCTGTCGCAGCAAGAGATGCAGCGTGTTGCGGAATTCGAGATTGCCTCGCTTGCCCGGCGTTCCGAGCGATAAAGGGGGAATCCCTATGGAAGTCAAACTTACCTGGATTTCATTGCTGGTCATGATGGTTATCGTCGGCGGTTTTTATTTCTTATTCCCACGCATCAGCCGGCGCGGTTTGCTCTTTGGCGTCTATGTGGGCGAAGAAGCCTCAACGGGAGAGGCGGCGCGGCGCATAACTCATTCCTGGTACCTGGGCATGGCTGCCTGGTTCGCGGCCAGCTTCGCGGTATCGCTGGTATCTGGAATCATGTTTCATTCACCCGGCGGCTCCATCTTCGCTTTGTTTCTTCTTTCGATCGGATTCTTGATCGAGTACCTGCGGGCCTACAGGCGAGCTCGACAAATCACCCCCGAAATCGCCCCGCGGGCAGCCGCTGCCTTTATCGAAAATCGGACGTTCCGAATCTCTCCTGCTGCCCTGCCTGGCCATAGGCGCTGGGCTGGCCGGAGGCTTTTATGCCCTCGGGGATGCCTGGGCAAACTATCCCCATTTGCCGGCGATGGTTCCGACGCATTTCGGCATCCTTGGCCAGCCTGATGCGTGGAAGCCGCGTTCCTTTTCCAGTGTAATGCTGCTTCCTTTCATGTGCCTTGTGCTTGGAGTGGGGATTGGAGGGATGGCTTTGTTGATCGGCCGGGCGAAGCGTGCGGTCCGCTATGGGGACGAGGGGGTTTCTTTCCAGGCCCAGCAACGATTCCGGCGTGTCATGGCCAACTTCCTGTCCGTCACGTCCATTCTGGTGACGTGCATGCTTACGATTCTCACCCGGTCTTCCATCCGGGTAGCTCTCCATGAGTCCAGTGCACTGTCGCCGGCCATGATGATTTTGGCGGTTATTCTTGTGGTTTTTGCATTAGGTGGAAGCATCTTCATCGCCGTGGTATATGGTCAAGGCGGAGCCCGTCTGGAGCAGAAAGCCGCCGGCGCTCCGCTCACCAACGGCCTCGCGGACAACAGCCGCTGGGTGTTGGGCATGTTCTACGTCGACCGCGATGATCCGTCCATCTTTGTGGAACGCCGGTTCGGGCTGGGCTACACCATCAATTTTGGAAATCCGAAAGCAGTGGTTTTTCTGGCCGGGTTTATTGGCCTGGTCCTCGTAATCTCCTTCATTGGCGCGTTTGCCAAGTGACTTCGAGGTTCAAAACCACTTCTGGAATATTCAGGCTGCGAAGATTTCCTTGAAGGCGGCCATGAATCGCCGCATTTCCTCCGCGGTCCCGACGGATACCCTAAGCCACTCATTCATCGGGGGAAACCTGCGACCCACCAGAATGCCCCGCTTGCGGAATTCCTCCCCGACCGGAGTCACATCCCTTTTCGTGTTCACCATGAAGAAGTTGGCATCCGATGGGATCAGTTCGTATCCCAACGACCGCAATTCCGACATCGTCTGCTCTCGCAGCTGCTTCGTGAGTGTTTTAATTCGGGCCTCATTGGAACGGTCCTTGAGCGCTGTCGCCGCTCCGTGTTTCACCAAAGCGTTAATCCCGCTGCCATAGGCGACCGTATCCAATCGGGTAATTATCTCTTTGGTTGAAATGCCGTAGCCCAGTCGCATGCCAGCCAGGCCTGCAATTTTGCTGAAGGTTCTTGTCACTATTACCTTGCGGCCCTCGAGCACGTACTTGACTGAAGATTCATAATCCTGATTGTCGACGAAGTGATGGTAGGCTTCATCGATTAACACCGGAATATCTTCGGGAATGCTATCCAGCAATTGCCTGATTTCCCGTTTATGAATGATATTGCCGGTCGGGTTGTTGGGATTGCAGATGTAGACCATGCCGACATCTCTTGAGTTCTGCTTCGTGACTCGGATGATTTCCTGAATATCTGCGGAATAATCCTTGCGAAGGGGAACGACGAGCGGTTGCGCGTTGCTGTTGGTGGCGTAACGATATACCGACTCGAAAGTCGGCTCCACTCCCACGACCTTGCGATGGTCCGGCAGGAAGGCGTCATCCGCAGCCTTCAGCACCTCTCCGGAACCGGTTCCGAGGACGATATTTTCCGGCTTAACACCATGATATTCTGCGATTGCTTCAACCAACCCGCCCTCCGGATAAACGTAGCGGTTCGAATATTTCCATGCATCCATCATAGCCTTCAGCACCGTCTCGGAGGGCCCGTAGGGATTTTCATTGAAAGCCAACTTTGCCATCCCCTCGAATTCGGCTTGATTCGGCGATTGCGAATTTGGACCGGGCTGGGATGGGGAGTGGCGCTGAATACCGAATGCAATCCCGGGCCGACCGGCAGATCCGGTTAATGCGGCCAGTGCACCTACAAATCGCCTACGAGTTGTTTTTCGCATTTTGATCCTATTTTCCCTGCTCTCCAACATTGAGGAGAATTGAAACATTTCCCGGGAGAGAGATGATTCTTCTCCTCCGGAACTTGAAGGTGTCTGGGAAAACTGCAAGATCTCTGTTCATATGCTACACCTTGGAAGGAAGGCGGACCACGGTCCGGCAAAGAAATTCTATGGGGGTGTTGTGCTGGGGCCGGATTTCACTTTGATTTTGGCCGGGGTTTTCCTCGCCACTCCCGCGGACACTCGTGGTATACCGTCAGGGGCATAGGAAGCAGTCCAGCCGTTCCTTTCTGATGCGACCTGCAGGTTACCGCTGTGCAGTGCCTGGAATGGCTGGCATATTCAATCTTTTCTGAGGCGATGGATTTCGATGAAATGGATCACAATTCCTGCAATCCTCATTGTATTGAACCAAACTGGTCCGCAGAGTGAGTTTATTTTCACGACGGCGTCTTTTCAATCCTGTCATGCATCCACGGTAGTGGAATTGCGCAACGGGGACCTGCTGGCGGCGTGGTTCGGCGGCACGGCCGAAGGCAATCCGGACGTTGCCATCTGGGCCTCGCGCCGGAACAACGGCGGGTGGTCCAATCCCGTGGAACTCGCGCGGGAGCCGGATGTCGCCGCTTATAACCCGGTGCTGTTCTATACGAACGACCACCGGCTCTGGCTCTACTACAAGTTCGGCACACACCCCATGAGCTGGACAGCAGGACGGCGCTGGAGTTACGACGACGGGCAGACCTGGTCGTCCCCGCAGCACCTGCCAGCTGGATTATACGGCCCAATTCGGACGAAACCGCTGGTCATGGAAGACGGGACGATCGTGAGCGGAACTTCCGTCGAAAGCTATCGATCCTGGGCTGTTTGGATCGAACGCAGCCGGGACGGCGGCAATACCTGGATCAAATCCGGTCCCATCACAGTCCCCGCCAACCCCGCCGGTGCAGATACAAAAGGTGATGCCCCTCCGGCAGTGCCGGGATCTTCGGAATGGGTCAGAACCGAAGGGATCATTCAGCCGTCGGTGGTTTCGCTCGGCGGCAAGCGGCTTCGCCTCTACGCCCGGTCCACGGCCAGGACGGGCAAGATCTGCATTGCCGATTCCGATGACGGCGGAGTCACCTGGACACAGGCGCGGCCGATTGATTTGCCCAATCCCAACTCCGGCATCGACGCGGTAACTCTCCGTGACGGAAGGACCGTCCTGATCTACAATCACTCTGAAAGTCGGCGCACCCCGCTCAACCTTGCTGTCAGCAAAGATGGTGAGCACTTCCGGATGTTCCACGTGCTGGAAGATCAACCAGGTGAATTTTCTTATCCCGCCATGATTCAGGGAAAAAGCGGCAACCTGCATATCACCTATACGTGGAACCGGAAAAGGATCCGCTACGTTCATTTCCCACTGGCTGATATTCCCTGACCGGACATTGGCCAATGCGGAATGGGGTCCAAGGCATGGAACATATCCACACCAGGAGTCGGCAATGAAACGTCGTGAATTTCTGGAAGCAGCCACCGTAGGCGCTTCGACACTGCAATCACCTAACATGGGAAATCGGTCTGAGCGGGGCAGCGACAATCGCAGCGCTGTGATTATCGAAAAAGCCTTGGAGGGCCGCCCTCACGCCGGGAAGGTCCTGATGGCGGTCCAGCCCCATGCCGACGATATACCCCTGTTTGCCGCCGGCACCGTGGCCAAGCTTCTCAAAGAGGGGTATACAGGTTATTTGGTTCGCGTCACAAACGATGACATGGCCGGCCCGGGAAGTGTCGGCGAAACCGTGCTCGCCAACGAAAAGGATAACAGCGAGGTAAATCGCATCCTGGGTTTCAAACAGGTTTTCAACTTGAACTATAACAACCATTGGATGGATGGCATTTCGAAGCCGGAGCTTCGGCTTCGATTCATATACCTGATCCGACTGCTCAAGGTCGACACTGTGATCGGATATGACCCCTGGGGCCACTACGAGGAGAATCCCGACCACTACATCACGGCGCAGTGTTTGGAGGCGGCCTGCTGGATGGCCGCCGGGGGAAAAGACTACCCGGAGCATTTCGCCGCAGGACTTCAAACTCACCTCGTGGGCGAGAAATACTATTTTGCCCGGGGGCCTCAACTCGTTAACCGGATCGTGGACATCAGCGGGACGATCGATTTGAAGGTAAATGCGAACCTGCTCAATCTCTCCCAGGGTCCGGCCGGACGAAGCGGAGAGCGTTTGCGAGCCAGTCTGGCAGAACGCAATCTCATGCTTCCCCTCCTCGGGGGCGACGACCAGACGGCGAATCGCCAATATATTAAAGAGTTTGTTCTCAAATCGAACCGGGAACTGGGGCAGACACACGGGCTCGAATATGCGGAATCCTACCACTACGTGGGGCCCGACGACCTGGCTATCGGCGCCACGCGCCGAGAAATCGACGAATATGTCCGGCAGCGCGCCGTGCCTTTAAAGTGATGGCATAAAGCATGGATCAGCCGCCGGCGTACCGGGAAGGAGGAGCCATCTTCATGGATTCAGGTCACTGCCGAGCCGCACGCTTCGTTTCGCATTTGAAGATGCGTCACACACTGAAACGCTTCGAGCAGATTGTCAAACCGCAAGCGAGGCTTTGAATTTCCCCGGGCTTCGCTTGAATGAAGCTCCTTAGCTTGGGACAATGGTATCCGGATTCGTATCCGGAAAACAAACCCTGAGGGTTGAGAGAATTCGGCCTTCGAACGCCTGATGGACACCGAATCACATTCGGCGAACCCATAGTTGCCGTCTGATGCCCGACTCGATTCAAGACGCCGGGTCGAAACCAATCCTGAAAATCGGAGGAAGATTCAATGCAATCCAAAGCCGCGACACCGCGAGAATATATTGATTCCTTGCCGGCCGATAGAAGGCATGCGATTTCGGAAATCAGAAAAGTGATCCGGAGAAACCTTCCCAAAGGATTTTCAGAAGTCATGTGTTATGGGATGCTCGGCTACGTCGTGCCGCATTCAACTTACCCTCCCGGCTATCATTGCAGCCCGAAGCAGCCGTTGCCGTTCATAAATCTTGCCTCCCAGAAAAACTACATTTCTTTTTATCACATGGCGCTTTACGGTCCGCTGCAGGAATGGTTCAGGAAGGAGTGGAAATCTTCAACCGCGAAAAGGCTGGATATGGGCAAATGCTGTATCCGCTTCAAATCGCTGGATGATGTGCCGCTGGATCTGATTGGCAGACTCGTTGCCAGAATCACCCCCCAGCAGTGGATAGCGATGTACGAGGAATTCAAGAGCAAAAGAACCTGACACCTATCAACTCCGGCTGATCCAGTTCACTCGGCTGCAAATCCCTGGAGCCGCTCCGTCTTGACCAAGGAATCTTGAGTCAGCGGGGATAGATCCGGCAGGGCCGGAAGTCCCGGAATCATAAGCCGGATATTAGCGGAACGGCTCTACCGTTATCGAAGCTTGCCCGCTGCGAGCGCTGTCGCCGGAGATGCCAAACGCACCAACTTGTTCTCCACCGTGCTGAAGAAGTAGGTCCCGTTGCCGGCCCAGGTGCCAATTAAATCATCTTTGCCGTCGCCGTCCAGATCCCCGGCGGCAAAATCGTCGATATCATCGGCGTTGGCGATCCATCGAAACCAGGTGGCGGACCCCGTATAGCGTATCCATAATTCGGTAAGGTAGTCTTGTGTTATCCAGTACCCGATCAGGTCCTGTTTTCCGTCCCCATCGAAATCACCTGTTTTGAAACCATCCGAGTGAGTAGACAGGAGCTGCCATAGATTCGTCTTTGAACCTAGCATCCACAGCCCACTGCTCCAGTCTCCGACCAGGTCGTCCTTCCCGTCGCCATCCAGATCGGCGGCTCCGACGCAAAAGGCACCGGTGGTGACCGCACGCCAGGCATGCGTTACGGCATCCCTGGCCCACACGGTCGTTCCCCAGATCCCGAGCAGGTCTTTTTTCCCGTCATTATTCAGGTCTCCGGCCGCCATTTGACTTGCCGGGGATGCGAGAAGCGTCCAGGCATTTGTGGAAGACAATCTGGCCCAGGTTCCGCTCGGCCATACTCCCACAATGTCATCCTTGCCGTCCCCATCGATGTCCAGGGCGATTAATTGTTCCGCACCACTGGAGCTGATGAGCGTCCATGCTCCGGTTTCGGAGTTGCGAGTCCACACCCCTGTGCTCCAGGTGCCGATGAGGTCCATTTTTGCCCGGGCGGGCGCCGGTTGAACTAGTTGCGCCACAAAGACATCCCTCGCGCCTGCGTACGCATTCCGCGGATTGCCCCATGTTTGCAGGCTTTCCCCCAAAACGTCGATCCTTCCTGCCGTATCCACGGCCATGCTCAAAGCGATATCTCCGATTGAACTTCCCAGAAAGGCGTTCCAAATTATGGGTCCGGACGCGCTCAGCTTGGCGACAAATGCATCGTAGGCGCCTGTATAGGACAATGCGGGACTCCCCCATGAGGCAGCACTTTCGCCGCAGACGTAGATGTTTCCCTCTTTATCCGTGGCAAGACCGAAGGCCTCGTCCTCCCAGGTGCCGCCGAGAAACGTGCTCCACCCGGATACTCCGGAGGCGGGATCCAGTTTCACCACGAAGGCATCGGTACTGCCGGAAAACCTGTTGATCGGATTGCCCCAGGAGCTGTTGCTCTTACCGGCTGTGATCAGGCCTCCCGAGGGGTCGAGGGCAAGGGCGTACGCCAGATCGTATCCGGTCCCTCCCAGGAATGTATTCCAGAGGATGGCACCGCCGCTCAGCTTCGCCACAAATGCATCACTATTGTCATAGCTCGAGGTGAAACTGCGGACCGGGCTTCCCCATGTCGTATTGCTGCCGCCGGCGACATATACGTTGCCCAGAGCGTCGGCTGCCAGATTGGTGGCGTAATCGGCGCCTGCGCCGCCGATAAAGGTGAGCCACAAGAGTGCGCCGGAACCGGCGTCCAATTGAGCTACAAAGCTGTCGTTTACACCTCCGGAAAATGATCGTACCGGTTGTCCCCAGCTGGCAGAACTGACACCGCTCAAATAAATCCCGCCCGAAGGGCTCGTCGTGATGGCATAGCCCGAATCCGTTTCCGGGCCCCCGAGAAAAGTGTTCCAAATCAGGCTGCCGTTGCTCCCGTTGAGCTTTGCTACGAAGGCATCCTGTTGGCCCGAATATCGCTTTACCGGATTTCCCCAGGTGTTGTTACTCACACCTGTGATGTAGATGTTGCCCGAGGCGTCAACCGCGAGAGCATACGCTGAATCTCCGGAAGCGCTGTAGTTGTTGCCGGTGGCGCTTCCCAGAAAGGTGTTCCATGCCAGCGTTCCGCTGCTGCTTAATTTCGCAACCATGATATCCAGGCCGCCGGCAAAAGGATTCCCGGGTTGTCCCCAGCTTGCCTGGGCATAGCCGGCTATGTAGATGTTGCCCTGCGAATCGACAGCCACCGCTTTGCCCGAATCCTCTCTGGTGGAACCCACGAAGGTATTCCAACCCAGGGTTACGGGTGCGGCCGATGCGGGCGCCGGAAATGGTGGTTCGATGGAGAGATTTTGCGGAGAAGATTCTGGAAGGCCAGGACGAGCCAAATCGACTGGCGGCGAGCCGGCAAAGGATGATGCACTGATTACGGCTATAATGAGAACCAGGAACCGCACAAGAGCTGGACGTTCAGGCATGATATCTGCCTCCCGGGAAGCGGTGATGAATGCATCAAGGAGTTGAACAGTCTCCGCGCAATAGGCGCCAGGAGAAAATTGTATTTCATAACCGCCCGGCGATTATAGAAAAATCGGGGATGCCGGCCTGTCTTTCAGCCTCCTGCACCAACTACGGCCAATCGATGGTCAGTGTGGCGGCTCCGAGAGGCGATTGGGTATTTCCCGCGCCTACGCATTACACGGACATGGTTCTCAGTCCTGGCAGTAGCACAGGTTACTATTTTTCTGCAGGCACCTCGATGGCAGCACCGCATGTTCTTGGAGTTGCCGCGCTGATTGTCAGCAGGTCTAGAAAATCGAAACCGGCTCAGTTGCAGGCCATCATCCAGCAGAACGCCGGCGATATCCTTAGGGCAGGTACAGATCCTCATTCGGGCCAGGGACGGATCCATGCCCAGAAAGCCGTGCACTGATGGAAAGCTGATCTGCACGCGACCGGTTCTATCTGGTCCTCCGGGTGTCCAATGAGGCGCATTTGCCTCTTCGTTCCGAGCTTGTCTTTTTTCGTCATTCGTCATTTATTGGGTCTAGGCGTATAATCGCCTCAAAATTTCGCTGCCTTCCTGCCGAAAGGGGGCCCCTTGGACTGCAGGCAGGTCGATCAAATCTATTTGCAGGCTCGAAGCATCGCACCCGGGGATAGAAAAAGCTTTCTTGACCAGGCCTGTGCCGGCGATGCGAATCTCCGCCTCGAAGTGGAAAGGCGGCTTCAAAGCGATACAGAGGCCGGGAGTTTCCTGGATAAGCCCGCACTGGAAATTGCCGCTAAGGCACTGGCCGGAGATTTGAGAAATGCGACCTCTGCCGATCTCGCGGGACGAACGCTTTCGCACTACCGCATTTTGGAAAAGGTTGGTGAAGGGGGCATGGGGATTGTCTATCGTGCCCACGATGAGCACCTTCAGCGCGACGTCGCTGTCAAGGTGCTCCCCCCTGGCACCTTGGGCAATCAGTCAGCGAAAAAGCGATTCCGGAAGGAAGCGCTCGCGCTTTCCCGGTTGAACCATCCCAACATTGAAACGGTTTATGACTTCGACACCCAGGACGGCATCGACTTCCTCGTAATGGAGTACCTCGCGGGCGCGCCGCTCAGTCACAGACTTCGCCTTGGCCCACTGCCCGGGGCGGAAGTCGCGAGGCTCGGTGAACAGCTTGCCGAGGGACTGGAGGCTGCGCACGCCCAGGGAATCGTCCACTGCGACCTCAAGCCGGGAAATCTGGTCCTGGCGGCTGACGGGCGGTTAAAGATTCTTGATTTCGGGCTGGCGCGGCTGCTCAAGGTCACAAGTGAAACGCCGTCCATGCAATCCCTGAGCGAGGCGGGGGGCACGGTCCCCTACATGTCACCAGAGCAACTGCGCGGGGAAATCATAGACGCGCGCTCCGATTTGTTCTCGTGCGGTGCCGTGCTCTATGAAATGGCCACAGGAAAGCGCGCATTCGAAGCCAGCACTCCGGCGCTTGCCAGCGATGCCATTCTCCGAAGAGCCCCCACCGCACCCGCTCGCATAAATCCGCAAGTCCCCTCTGAACTCGAACGAATCATCTTGAAGGCCCTCGAAAAAAACCCTCAGAAACGTTACCAATTCGCGAGGGAGCTTCTCCACGATTTGCGCCTCCACAGCCCAATTTCAGCGCCCTCGAGAAATTTGGAAAAGCGGCATAAGCGATCCTGGATGGTCTATTCCACGGCCTGGGGGATGTTGTGCGCAGGCATTCTACTAGCGTTCACCTGGCTCTGGATCGGCTGGGGGGATTACCCGCTACCTGAACCGAAACCATCAAAAGTCACAGGAATGCCAGGCTGGGCGAGTGAAGCGGTGGTATCGCCCGACGGCAACCGTATTGTCTACACCTCGAACTCCTCCGGGAACAAGGATATATGGCTGGCCGATTGGCCGGCGAACACTACCGTGCCCCTTACCAATGACCCGGCGGATGATTCATCCCCCGCCTGGTTTCCGGATGGGAAGGCGATTGCGTTTGTGAAGGAAGTCAAAGGAACACCGGCGATCTGGACGTTGGACCTAGCCAATCGCAAAACCCGGCCATTCCTGTCCGATGCCAAGGAGCCTTCGGTCTCTCCCGATGGGAAAAACATGGCTTATACGAAGGCCTCCTCCTCAGGATATTTTCGAGTTTTTTTAACTTCGATCAGCAACCCGGGCGATGTAAGACAACTGACGGACGACCGCGGTGGGCTTTGGGATCACTCGAGCCCCGCATGGTCTCCGGATGGTAAGGACATATGTTATTCGAGCCGGCACGGCCTTTGGTTTGTTCGCGTCAGTGATGGATCTGCCCGGCCGCTCACTTCGGACTATGAACTGGACTTCGATCCTGCGTGGAGCTATCAGACGCCTTATATTTATTTTTCGTCTTACCGTGGCGGAACTTTGGCGATCTGGCGTGTGAAATCCAGCGGAGGGAAGCCTGAGCGAGTCACGATGGGGACCGGGCCGGAAAGCCATCCGTCCATTCCGCGAAATGGTAAACGCCTGTTTCACACCAACGGGACTCAAAGTGCGGAGTGCATTCTCCTCGACAGAAATTCGGGGAAATCATCCGTGGTGGCCGGTGCGGAATCGGATTTTCTTGCTTCCATAGCGCGGGACGGCGGCAGGATCGCCTATGCCTCACGCCAGGGTGGAGCCGGCAGCATGAACTTGTGGATCCAGGAATTCAACAAAGGGATCCCGGCGGATTCGGCCAGGCAATTGACCCGGATTGCCGACAAGGCGACTTATCCTGCCCTTTCTCCGAATGGCGATTGGATTGCATTCTACCGGATCATTCGCGAACAGCGCGATATCTGGATCGTTTCCATAGACGGCGGAGATCCACTCCGGTTCACCGATAATTCGGCGGCCGACATGTATCCGGCCTGGTCTCCCGATGGGTCGACGCTGGCATTCTCCTCGGAGCGAGCCGGTGGGTGCGGTATTTGGATTGCGAAGGTGAAAAATGGAATTCGCAACGGGCCTGAGCAGCAGCTTACTATCGGGGCGGTCAGGGCTCTCATGCCGGCCTGGTCTCCGGACGGCAGCAGAATCGCATTCACGGGCGAGATCGGGGGGCATCACGAGGCGTATGTGGTTCCAGCCAGAATCGGCTCGGAACCTGAACGGCTCACCGATGGGGCTGACGTCCGCCAGGTCCGCTGGGATCCAATCTCAGGCGACCTGATCGCCAGCGCAACTAATGGAACTGACCGGGTGAAATTGTGGCAGGTGTCGGCTCAAAACCGATCCTTGCGGCCGTTTTCTCCCGAGGTTGATTTTGGCGAAAAGAATGCATTGTGGGGCATGTTTGATTTTGCCCGTGAGAGCCCATTGTTGATCTTTGCCCGCGGCGGAATTCGGCATAGCCAGATCTGGACTTTGGAAGCTCAAAAAGGAGTTTATTAAAACAGCTTTTGATCAAGGAGGCGATTATGGGCGATGAACAATTCATTTTCATGAATGAACCAGAGATCTACCTGGCGACCATGGATGTCGTTCGACGAATGCAGGTGATTGCCGAGGTTCTCCGGCTCAGAGGAGCGGATCTGAACACGGACTTTGTTCCTGTTCGCAATGCCATGAAAACATTTCTGGACAGTGTCACAGCGCCTCTCCTACATTACTCTGAAGAGAATAAGCGCTTCTTCAAATCACCTCCGTCGCAACCCTACGACGACAATTGCTAGCACGAACCCTCCGGGCCGTTTGCCGAGGACGCAATGCCAGAGGTTGAATCATTGTGAACCGCGTTCTGCTGGTGCTTACGGCGCAGTGTAATCTCCACTGCGCCTATTGTTTTCAGAATGCCAGGAAGCCGCTGCGGATGCAGTGGGAAACGCTGAAAGCCGGAGTGGACCTTGCCGCGGGCGGAAAGTCGGGGACCACCCTGATTTTCTCCGGAGGTGAACCTCTCCTGGAGTTCGAACATCTCCGCAGGGTGGTGGATTACGCCGAGTCGATTCCCCTGCCGGCGAAGAACATTCGCTATCGGCTCAATACCAACGGGCTTCTGTTGACAGCGGTCATTGCCGACTATCTGGATGCGCACAAGTTCAGTGTCCAGCTGAGTTTTGATGGAATCGCAGCTGCCCAGGATTACCGCGGCAATCGCACATTTGCCGCTCTGGACGGGCTTTTGGACTCGTTACGCTGCGGGTACCCGAATCTGTTCCGTCACCGGCTTCAGGTTGTGATGACGTTGACTCCGCTTGCCATCCGGCATATGGCGCGTTCAGTTGAATATTTCATCGAAAAGGAAGTTGCCGAGATAAGCATTGTTCCCGGAATAGCACCTCAAATGGAATGGGCAACCGAAAACATCGCCGAACTCGAGCAGCAGATTGAAAAAATTGCGGAAATCAGCCGGCGTCATCTGGACCGGACGGGTCATGTCCCCGTTCTGATCTTCCGCAAGGCCTTTGCGGATGATACTGGAGGGAATGGCGGCCATCGCCTGTGCGGAGGTCTGAGGGGGACCTCCCTGGCTGTGGATGTGGACGGGCAGGTCTATGGCTGTCCTTTTTTTGCGGAGTCCTATCAGGAATTTCCGGCAGGCTCGCTGATGGCCGATTTGAAGGTGTTGCGCATGGGGGACGTTCGGGAACCTGGCCTTCTCGATCGGTGCGACGCTGCTGCCCGGGCTGCCAGGAGCATTATTCCTTCAAACTGGGCTGTGCTGCGCTATTCATCTTACAGCAAATGCTGCGAATGCCCGTACGCAGCCGGGTGTTCCATCTGCCCCGTTTCCATCTGGAGCAAGCAGGACGACAACGATCCGTTTCGTGTTCCGGATTTTGTTTGTGCGTTCAACCAGGTCGTATTGAAATACCGGCAGCGCTTTCCGTGTGCGCCGGGCGCAATTAGGGACCTGCTGCCGCCCGATGGGTCCGATCCGATCGAACCACTCGAAGCCTATTTGCGTTCCCGGCAAAAATAGCTCGTATCGAGTCTGTTCCTTCCCATTTGAGCAAGAACATCCCGAGCCTGGCATTTTGGATCGCGTGCGACTCGGATGCATTTTTGCTCGGGGACAAGCAGTTCAATCGAATTATTTTCCCGGAAATTATGTAAGCTGTCTTCTGCTGTAGGGCCGCATCCCAACCAGCGATTGCGGGGATTCGAAGCAGATTTCCCGCGCGATGGAAAGGGCTTCCTCCATCGTGTACTGCCCGCGCCGGATGCGCTCGGCCAGAACCTCGGCCAGCAGCCTGCGGATAAGAACTGCCTTCCCGTAAACCCACTCGATGCCATATGCATCGGAGAAGAATGCGACCTGCCTGTTAAGTGGGAGCATGTCGAGACGCTCGCTCATGATCTGACGGATGATGTCGGGAAAGAAGTTATGCCACCAGTATCCGGCGACGCTCAGGTTCGGCAATTCGCGGGCTAGAGTACAGATCGACTGGTTGGCATGGCGGCTGGCGAGCATGCACTGAAACCGCAATTGTGGATGGCGTGCGATGATCTCGCCCAATTGCGCGATGGTGCGCTGATTGATGCGGCTGCCGGTTTCGTAGGGAAGCGGCTCGGCGCCGAGCGAGAATTGATAGATCATCGTATCTCCGTGGCTCTCCAGCCGGCTGAGGAAGAGTTCGTTGATGTACGAAGCATAGATGTCCCGTTCCCGCGCGGTGGCCTGTACGCGCCGGGAAAGGGCCTCTTCCATTTCGGTTTCGCCGACCCATCGGTAGGAGATGTCGGATGAGAAGGTAACGGCGGTCGAGAAAATCTGTTCGTACGGCAGCACGCTCACATAATGATCCACCGCCTCATGAACATCTGCAATCGTTCGGACGGTCCGGGCGGTTGGAGGTCGACAGCCGCCGATGGGCGCGGGACTCTCCGGTTGCCGGCCCCAGGTGCGCTCGAGTTCATAAAGCGCCGTGTCATACTCTCCCCACTGACAACGGTTGAACATAGCCCATTCAAGAGAATACTGGAGTTGATCGTCGTCCTCACCGCCACCGCGGCGGGCGAGTTCGGTCGCATTCCGTTCTACGCGGCATCGCTCCAGGACCTGCCGTTGCCAGGCGCGGTCGTCGGCGCGCTCGCGAATGAGAGCGTCGAGTTTGTGCCAGTTATCTTCATGAATGGATTCAGTCCAGCCATAAAGGTCGCGGAGGATGATGCGCAGCATCCAGGCCAGGCTGGTATTGCGCATTCTGGGCACAAACGGCAAGGCTTCCCGGATCCTTTGATGCGCCTCTTCCATCGATGGCCAACCCGGGTACTGCGTCAGTCGAGCGCCGGTCGGGCATCCCGCCGCATACAGCTCCGTTATGACCATATGGTAGAGCAGCACATCGTGCAAACCGCGTGCGGCAAGCCGGCCGCCGATCAGGTGGGTGTGAACATCCAGGAGCGGCACCTCGGCCAGCGCATCCCGCAACTCCAGTTCGAGATTCTGCGTTGTCATGGATCCTCTTTTTCTCATTACCGCGAAAAATGCGATCTCAGGATACTACGTCCCCCGGTTTACGGCTGCGGCGTGATTGATAATATTTTCATCGGGAATGAATCACTGGGATCCGCAAGGAATTTGTTTTGAAACGAGGGCGCGATTTCATCCGCCCGGCTCCCAGTCATTGCAGCCCCTTGACCAGACCTCCAGATCAGACCTTATCAAGCGGGGATTTTGTGTGGACATTGCAGCGGACGCGGACCTAAACTGGATGCCGCATTACATAGGAAGTGGGATTTTGCCTCAGACACCGGCTTGCTTTTGCGGCCCATTCTGATGCGCGTAAAGCGATAAATTGGAGGACCCTCTATTGGAAAATAAATCTATGAACCGGCGGACGTTTCTGACAGCAGCGGCGGCGGCCACGGGTGCAGTGACCACGATCAACGGAGCCGGCGCAGCTCCCCGGCCGGTAAGGTATGTGCAGAAAACCGTCTCGCCAAGCGACAAGCTGAATATTGCATCCATCGGCTGCGGAGGAAGGGGCTCCAGCGATCTGAACGGCTGCTCGACGGAAAACATCGTGGCGCTATGCGATGTGGACTGGGACCGCGCCGCGGGAACTTTCAAACGCTATCCCAATGTGGCGAAGTTCCGGGACTTCCGGGTGATGCTCGAAAAAGTGAAGGAGATTGACGCGGTGATTGTCTCCTGCCCTGACCACATGCATGCCCCCGCGGCTTATATGGCCATGAAAATGGGTAAACATGTCTATGTCGAAAAGCCGTTGACCCATACGGTTGCCGAAGCGCGGTTGCTTACGCTCACCGCACGCGAAATGAAGGTTGCCACCCAGATGGGAAACCAGGGGCATTCGGGCAACGGTGTACGGGAGTTGTGCGAGATGGTATGGAAGGGCGCGATCGGCCAGGTGCGGGAAGCCCACGTGTGGACGCATCGGCCGGTATGGAAGAACCAGGGCATGGGGCAACCGTTTCCCCCTGAGGTGCCGCCGGATAACCTGGATTGGGACCGTTGGCTCGGCCCGGCGCCATGGCGCCCATTCAACAAAGCCTATGCCCCGCATGACTGGCGGGCCTGGCAGGATTTTGGCGGTGGTTCGCTGGGCGATATGGCATGCCACATTATGGATCCCGTGTACATGTGCCTGAAGCTCAATGAGGCTAAATATTACACGGTGGAAGTGGTCATGCAGAAAGGCCGTAACACCCAGACCTTCCCTGTGTCTTCCACAATCAAATATTCCTTCCCCGCACGCGGTGAAATGGCACCGGTGGATGTTTACTGGTATGACGGTCATTGGCCGGATCCGGCGACGCAGAAGGATGTCTACAACCGTCCGAAGCGGCCGGCGGGAATCCCGGAAGGATGTGTCCTCGGCGACAGGGATGCCAATGGCTCGTTCCTGATCGGAGAGAAGGGAATTGTCACCCAGGGCGAATATGGGGGCAATCCGCGGCTGGTCCCGGATGAAAAGATGAAGGAATATACGAAGCCGGATCCCTATCTTCCCAGGATTCCGAATCAGAATCATCACCAGAATTGGCTTAATGCATGTAAGGGGGGCGAACCTTCCTGCTCAAACTTTGATTATGCCGGTCCGTTTGCGGAGATGGTCATTTTCGGCAATCTTATCGTGAAATCGGGGAAGAAGCTGAAGTGGGACAATATCAAGGGCGTTGTCACCAATGTGAAAAACGCCGCGGATGTCGTCAGCAAGGAATACAGGAAGGGCTGGGAACTCCCGATCCCCAACTCCAAAAAAGGCTGATGGCCCCCTTTCATCAAAAGGGCTGAGTTTTTACAGAGACGCCGGAGTCCAAGGATGGATGCCGGTCGTCCTGCAGCCGAAGGTCCGCGTCCATCGAGCTGGCATCTGAAGGCTGGACGTTCGGGGGTAACGGCACCCTTTTCTTTTCGATGGATTTGTTGGCGCCGCTATTGGTCGGCGGCCTGGACACCATGTCGCCTCTCATGCCGAACAGGCAGGTTCCTCCAGCCGGCGTTGCAGGCATGGATCCGCACGCTGTTTCCATCACTCGGCAAAACATGCAAAACCTGAAAATAGTTGAAACCGACGCGCATCCCGTGGAGATAGGCAGGTGAAATCGCGCATATCAGCACGGATGTCATTAGGCTGTGCGATATTGCCAGGGCAAAAAGATTTGCCGCTCTTTGGTACACTGCCGTCCATAGGATTCCTGCAACCAACGTTGCTGCCGCCAGAATGACGTTTGGCAGGTGCAGAGCCGAGAAAATCGTCGCCGCTGCCAGCGTGCTGCACCATCCTTTTCCCCAGATTTCCTGAGCGCGCCGATTCACGATTGCCTGTAGAGCGTATTGCTGCAATAACCCCCACAGAAAGAGCAGAAATTGAGAACGCACAATTGCGCCCCAGCTCCTCGGCCCGTTGTAATGCAAGCTGCCCAGAATCCAGCCTGCGCCGATCAGGAGTATCCATGCCGGTATCATCCATAGCAGAAGCATTCGAAGTGAATTCAGGAAGCCATGGGTGGTGAATCCGATATCACGGGCACCCTCCCTGCGCACCCGATGGGAGACAACGCTGAAGATCAGAACCGCGGCGATGGGTATCAGTCCTATCCTGCTATGGCGGCCGAAAATCGGGGTGACGGCCCACTCGGCTATCAGCACGCAAGACACGACAAATACTATTTCCGCAGCGGCACAATTACGGCTTCTGCTACTACGTATGATTTCCGACATTCAGGAGAGCGAAAAGCTGCCTTTCCAATGAAACTCCAGATTCAAGAACGCCTTCAAAGCGTCATCGGATGATTGTTTCAATTCTCCGAAGGTTTATGAAACTCAGTTTTTCGACCGGATGACGGAGCGGGATGTCGGGATTCCAGGACCAGATAACCATCATGGTTGTGCCTGCAACCTCGGATAGTGGAACGAAGCCCCAGAATCGGCTGTCGAGACTGTTGCGGATTCAGTTTATAGCTCCGATTTTTTCCAGCCATGCCGCAAGTTCTCCGTCTTCAGGATTCAACACCCAGAATGACGCGCGTGAAGAATGTAGGATCCTGTAAACGACTGTGTAACGAAAATTCATGGAAGCCGCCTTCCACTGGAATCCTGGATCGCTCGTCCCGGGCGTCAGGTTATGGACCGTGGGCGACTGCGGGATGCATCCGCCCACCACTCAATATTGACGGCCAAGAAGGTTCCAGTGGTGCAGCCAGAGAATGCAGCCGGCGTATGCGAGAACCATCATGGTGTAGTAAATCCGTCCGGGACGCTGCCACCAACTGCGCCGCCAGGCGAGCACCGCGAAGCCGGCTGGAATGACTGAGAATATGGAAGCCGCCAGGCATAGATTCAACGCCAGTCTAAGTTCTGCCGTCGGACCGAATACCACCCTTTGCATTTCCTGCATTTTGAAGCCGAAGTAGCCGAATGCGGCGATCCATAACAGGCAGCACAGCCATCCGGCAAACCGCGCAAGTTTGCTGAACCTCGGACGTGGCACCCCGCGCAGCGTGAAGGCCGCAACCGGGAACCCGATCAGCCCAAGGGCAAACAGCCCCAGGAAGGTCCCCACCGTTCCTTGTTGCAGGTTCGGTTTTTCCCACCATGGCTGCTTCTGCATGCTCACCACGCAGAGAGGGGAGGGGCAGAAATCCGTCACCTCTCCGTTGGAGTTCTGCCGGAACACGATTCGCCGTTTGCCGTCCACCTGCTGAAAGAGCAAGGGCTCGATCTGCTTCCATCGTACCGGATCGCCCTCCGCTGTGCTGACGAGATAGCCGTCCTGGTCGACCTGGATTTCGAGGGCGTTCATCAGCTGGCCAATCTTCGAGGCATCGCTGAAAGAAGAACGGGCCGGGAAATAGGTTCCTCTGAATTTCTGAAGCAATGCTCGCTTGTCCTTCGGAGGCGGCGGCTCTTTCGGAATCGGCTTTGGATAGTAGTGGTCGAGGAACGCTGGAAGAAACTCCGACCTGGCGCGGGAGCCGCTGTCGGTGTTGTAGGCGATGAAAATGCCGAGATCCTGCTCCGGCAGCATCGCGGTCAGGCTATGAAACCAGACGGTGTCGCCCCCGTGACCGAACACCTTTTGCCCATTCCAATCCATGGGGAAGAATCCATGCAGCATTCCGGCCGCCATCGCATAGGGGGAAACCAATCGGTCCCTCATCGCACGCGCTGTTTCCGGCCGCAGGATGCGCGAATCGCCCATGGCGCCGTCGTGAAGATGAGCGGTCATGAACCGACCCATATCCGTACCGCTTACGCTCATGCCACCGCAAGGACCCCAGGGCACATACTCAAAGGATTTGTATTTTAGCTGGCCTGCAGTCCATTGATAGCCCCGGGACATGTCCCCGGCCAGGTTTGCGGGCAATGGCTGGGCAAGGGAGGCATGTTTCATGCCCAGCGGCTTCAGGATGTTTTCTGAAAGATAGCGCTCGTAGGGAATCCCCGACACCTTCTCCACGACGAGGGCAGCCAGCGTGGTGCCGTAGTTGGAATAGGCCGCTACTTCGCCGGGAGGAAAAACGCGCTTCGGCATCTGCTCCTGCATCAGCTGTGCGATGGGGCGCAGACCATCGGCCGTCTCCGAAAAAAGGCCGATAACACGGTCTTCGAAGCCGGCTGTATGGGTCATGAGATGTTCCATGGTAATCGGAGCAGGGAATGTCTCGGGAATGAATGCACTCTTCAGATATTTGTTCACATCGGTCCGCAGGTCGAGTTTGCCCGCTTCCACCAGCTGCATGACCGCGGTCCATACGAACATTTTCGAGTTGGATGCGATCCGGAAAAGAGTGCGTTCGGGGTCCACCGCCTTCCTTTCCGCGTAATCAGCGTAGCCATAGCCCCGCTGCAAAACTACGTGCCCGTTGTTGACGACGACAACGACTGCGCCGGCGAAATGGTGGGCTTTGAGTTGGGCTTCCATCAGGCCGTCGACGAATCCGGCCATTTCGACAGGGTCCAAGGTCCGGCGAGTGGAATCCGCACCGGCAGGCGGGAGGTTGAGAGCTGATGCTACCAGCAGCGCAATGCACAATAGGGCGGACCGCATATGTGTCTCTCCCAGGTGTAAAATAACCAGACCAGTATAGGAAATTTCGTTTTTTGCAGGTGAATTATTTTTGCGAAGAGGGTAGGCGTGCTCCATCCTAGAAGGACATTTGCATTCCCGTCCGGGCATGACAAAATGGTATCAAGCACAGGAGGGTGTCATGTCTCAGTTGGAATCTGCTCTTGCGCCATCGGACAGCCCCCTTGGCGCTGCTGACTTTCCCTTGCCTTCATTCAAAGCGTTCGCTTGGCGGGTAATCTCCCTTCACGTGATTACTTATTTCCTGTTCGGTCTTGCTGCCTATCTGCTTCTGGATTACCGGCAGGCCTTCGAGACCACTGAGCTCAGATTCTTGATGAGGTCCACAACCTCCCCCTGGGTTGCTGCGGGACCGGCATTTCAGCTTGGGCGGGGACTGCTTTTTGCGGTGGTCCTTTTTCCCTTTGCTTCTCTGTTCATTCGCAGCAGCAACGGCGTGCTTCTCCTGTGGGGCCTGTTTCTCGGACTGGCAATCCTGGGCACGGCCGGACCGAGTCCAGGATCCTTTGAAGGGATGCTTTATACCAAGCTTCCTTTCAGGCTTCACCTGTTCGGTCTTCCCGAAGTCGTCCTCCAGACCCTGCTTTTCTCGAGCGGCCTTGTGTACTGGTGCCGGAGGCCGGCGCGCTGGAAAAACACCGTCAGCGGCATCGGGGTTGGTCTTGTGCTCTTCATGAGCGTGGCCGGTGCAGTCGCCACTCTGAAATCGCATTAATCGGCCTGCTCGCCACGGCCATGAGACCCAAGCAAGATCTGCCGACCTGATTTTTCAGATGGGCCGCGATGGCTGACCCCATCAGCTGGAAGCTGTGATTTCAGGTTATTCTAAAGACCTAAATTCATTTGGCAGGTTTATCAAACCTTTTGGATGGGCTTGCTTGCAGGATTCGGGTTCTCCCGCAGGATCTCTTTTACTCTTCCGACAATTCCGTTTGTCAAGCGCACTTTGATGCCATGATGATGGGTAGGAGAGTTTGTCAAAATCTCTTGGACAGTTCCTTCTGTCAGTTTTCCCGAACGCTGATCCTGCTTCTGAACTACGCGCACATGCGCCCCGGCTCTAATGTCGGCACGATTCTTCCCCTCCATATCCCTCACTTTCCAAACCAGTCAATCCGGGTGAACTGGGAAAGCATTTTCGCCGGGATCCCAGTGGTTTCCATCCATTCTCATCCACTAGCTCATCGTAGAGAACTCAGATGGTATTGAAATCATGAACAAAGAATTTCTCTACAAGATTATCCAAGGAGTTGAGTCCGTCAATATGATTACTCCGCCGGCGCATGGCCTGAACCCTGGGCTGATTCCTTGCCTTTGTGGACCGGCTTCTCGATCCATTGGGCCATCGCTTCTGGATGGAGGCGCATCTTCAAAACAACCGCTTCGTCCTGCTCCATCGAAATGATAAGCATCTCAAATTTGCCGGCCGTTTCGCGCGCGTAAATATGTGTCTGCTCCCATTCCCGGGATTTCACCCGGACAAAGGGAAGGAACCGACCGCGGGTTGCCGCGGCCAGGATGAATTCGTCTACACCGTCTCCGGAGAGCCTACGATCCGGATTCAGGTCTTCGAAAATCGCCATTTTCATGCCACTGACACCGGAGGGTTTGACCCGGTTGGCGATAAAATTGAGCAGCCCCATAAATCGCATCGGCCTTTTCTGATAGTGGGAGGACAGTTTTGCCACAATGGCATTGAATTCCTGATCGGAAGCCGGCAAGACCGGTGCCGAAGCCAGTACGGCCAGCAATGCGAGGAGAATAACGGCGATCCGGACCATTCTACATGTCTTCACGCTTGGCCTCCGGTTTCTTCGCTGCGTTGGACTGGTTCAGGTTCAATTGGGGAACCCCCATTTTCCCTTCCAGCGCCGCGAGTTTTTCCAGATCGATAGGACCCACGATATTCACAATGGTCAGCTCTGTAGGCTCGGCGCTGATGATCGCGAGGCCCAGGATATTGCCCGCGTCGCCGTCGGTCATGACATATACCTCGGTATTTTCACCCTCTCGCTTGCTGGTGACCCCGATGATTCGAGACCAACCGGGCGCCTTCAATTGCAGCCGGATCGCTTCGACGTCTTCGCTGCTGTACTCCCCCTTTTTGTCGAACTCGAAGCTCTTGACATAAATCCCCTTGAGCTTGTCGACCATCTCCCGGACACTGCGCTCTTCCGGATCCCTGCTATCGGACAGGAATTTGGACGCCATTTTGAGCAGGGGGCCGTCCAGGGTAACATCTACGACCTCCGAGGCTTTGGTGGAAAGACGGTCGAGGTTGTTGATCTGCAGTCGCGGATTTTGTGCGAATGCGGACAAGTTTAGGAGAGCGATAGAGGCAAGAATTTGCAGGATTCCTATCCTGTACCCTACGATGGCATTCATGGCGTTTCCTCGGACTTTCAGCTAACTCTTTGTTTTCAACGAATCACTATCGGTCGATGACGGCAATGACTCCGGATCTCGGCCGAGCGACTGCACCTTTTTCCGGGTCGTGTTAAGCTTGACACTGGCTATGCGCAGGGCTGTCATAACCTGGGCGCGCGCTTGTTCTCCCTCAATACGCTCCCGCAGTTCCCGCCGTTGGTGGACGACCATGGTGAAGATCATGGCGACTGTAAATATCCCGGCCAGGGCCCAGCGGATGGCTTGCGGACGGAATATTGAAAAGAAAAGAGTGCCCCATCCGAGTCCCCGCTCGGGGATTCTTGCCATGACGCGCCCGGTGAATCCCGCTGGTGGATCTTCTCGCTTCAGGGCGTCCCTCAGTTGGTCTTCAAATAGCGTCATGTTTCACTCCTCCCGCTGAGCGGGTCAACCTGCCCCTCAGTATCACAATCGCACGGTGTAGTTTGCTTTTGACCGTATTCAGCGGAATATCCAGAACCCTGGCGATCTCTGCAGGGTTCAGGTCTTCCTGGTACCTGAGGATCACCGCCATGCGCACACTTTCAGGCAGACCGGCCACCAGTCGGCGGATGCAATCGGAGAGCGGGGAATCGGGTTCATGGTACTCTGCAGCAGGTTCGGCGATCTCGTCGATGCTCACTCCCTTGTGCCTCGGCCGACGCCGGATCTCGTCGATACAAAGTCTCCATGTCACCTTTTGCAGCCAGTACACCAGGTGGGCGCGCGATTCGATCGATTCCAGGTTTTGGTAAAGCCGCAGGAAGGCCTCCTGCGCTATTTCTTCGGCCTGGGACCTATCGCGCAGAAATCGGCAGGCCAGGCTGAAGACCATCGCCTGGTGCTCCCCGACCAAAGTGGCGAATTCTGTGCGGCTAAGTTCAGCCGGGCGACTTCCAAGGAGCTTGTCATCTGGCATTCCGATCAACACGCCGCAGTTCCGTTCCACATTTGCCGCCTTCCAATAGCCAAATACGGATGGCGGGATCGAAAGAATGCATTTATTTCAAACGGACCTTTTTTGCCGCCCTGAGTATAACCCTGGAGTCTGCCCCCGGCATAATGCGGTTCGGGAGAGGACTCAGAGGGTCACAGCATGGCTGCCACATCAGCCAAGGGTATGGATTCGCTCGAATCTTTCTTTCGCTCAAACCTGGTGGCCTATGGAATAATGGATGAACATAATGCCTGGTAACTCATTTCTATCCATTTCTACTGCGCTCTTTTTAACGCTCTGTTTCTGCTCCGCGGGTTTTGCCCAAAGTCCAGCTTCTGATCCGCGTGCCGCGGAGAGTCTCAAACTTGCGCGTGCGGCTCTTGGGGGAGATGGGGCCCTCAATGCCGTAGTCACCCTCTCGGCTGTGGGAGATTTCCGTGTTGGCTCGGGGGATGATCTGGTGTCCGGAGAAATAAAACTGGAAGTCCGGCTTCCTGACAGGTTCATGAGAATCATGAAATGGAATCTCATGGAGACGATGAACATTACTACCACCGAAGCCATGAACGGTGAAAAAATTTGGAAAGAATCGAAGTCGGGCCAACACAATGCCATAACCATGCTTGGTCCAGCAGGTGACGGAGGAAAGGAAGGCAGGGGGAAAAAGGAATCCGTGCCCGGGTTGGAAGACGGCATGAACCCTCAGCAAATGCGATTGTATTTTTCATGCCTGATCATGGCACTTCTGCTTCGATCCCCGGACTCAACCCCCGGTGTGTCCTCTTATAAGGGTGAGATCACGATCGAAGGCGCCAAAGCCGACTCGCTCCAAATCATTCTTAAGGACGGCACCGCCGTAAATCTTGCCATCGACCGTGCAACGCACAGGCCCATTATGGCAAGTTACAGCGTTCCGGGGCACGACTCTTCGCTGAGCGGTGGAAAGCCCAAAAGGCGGAAACAAGGTGAAAAAAGCGAGGCCGCAACCCGGGAGTCTGAGATGCTGGCAGCCGAGGTTTTTCTCTCGGAATACAAATCGGTGGCGGGAAACAAAACCGGAATCATTTGGCTGCCGCACCAGATTACGAGGACCTCAGGCGGCTTGACGGTCGAGGACGTGCATATCAAGTCGTTTCAGCTTAATCCTCGACTCGATGACAAGCAATTCGATCCCAAGCGATAATCAGCCTGACCTGAAGTGCCCATCACTGCAACAAGACAAACGCTGAACAGGCGACCCCGCCCGCTCGAGTCACGGATGCCCACGGTCAGGTGTCAAAATAAACTCTATTTGCGCCGGGAAGCCCGGGGCACGCCTTCCTGTTCCCGGGTCCTCCCGGCGTTTGATTCAAGAATCAGGAGAGGGGCTTGCGGGCGCGAACAAAAGCGCTCATGAACTTTCCGTCGACCTGGGGTGCGATCGCCTCGAAGTCGATGCCCTGGTCTTGGAGAAACGATGTTGCATCCTCGGCTTTGTATATCCTGGTGGGCTCGACGCTGATCTGGTCAAAACCCGCTGCCGCCAGTTTTTGGCGGTATTCATCCTCCTCCAGCGCTCCGGCAACACAGCCGACCCAAAGTAAAACGCTTTTCCTGATGTCCGCGGGAATGTCTCCCCTAGTTACCACATCGGAGACGGCAAAACGCCCTCCCGGTTTGAGCACGCGAAAGGCTTCTTTCAGCACCCGGTCCTTGTCGGCCGATAGGTTGATTACACAGTTGGAGATGATTACATCGACCGAATTATCCGGCAGCGGGATACTTTCAATTTCCCCCTTCAGAAACTCGACATTTTCAACCCCTGCCTTTGCCAGATTTTCACGAGCCAGTGCGAGCATCTCGTCGGTCATGTCAAGGCCGTAGGCTTTGCCGCCGGGGGAAACACGCTTTGCCGATAGGAGCACATCGATGCCGCCGCCGCTGCCAAGGTCAAGCACAATTTCGCCGGGTTTCAGTTCGGCCAGGGCGGTCGGGTTCCCGCAGCCCAGGGAAGCCAGCACGGCCGTCTCGGGCAAAGCTTCCTTCTGGACGTCGTCATAAAGCCCGGTTGTGATGGGGTCGGCGCATCTGTCCGTGGAGGACGGGCTGCTGTTGCAGCAGGCACTACCGGTCCCGGAAATGACTCGCAAGGCCGCCTCGCCGTATTTTTCTTTGACAACTTCTTTGATATCCATAAAACCGTTTCCTTTCCTATAAACTTTTCCCATTTCAGGCGAATCTATCGTGCTTTGCTATCGCATTCCTGCACCACGGATTCGGGCTTGATGACCCTATTCCTGGTGCAACACTCCGCAAACAGGAAGCTCAAGATATCCTGAAGCACATCTGTATTGGCGGTATACCAGAGAAAAGTACCGTTGCGCCGCACCTGAACCAGATCTTCATTCCTTAGTTTCTCGAGGTGATGGGACAGCGTCGAGTTCGGTATCCTCAGTTCATTCTGGATGTCGCCTACAATCATGCCTTCCGGGTGAGCTGATAAGAGCAGCCTCATGATGCGAAGCCGGGCATTTGTGCCCATAGCCGAAAACATGTCCGCATAACGGGTGATCTGAGCTTCGCTTTTCATGATTTATTTCTATTCCTATCGAAACATATTTTTATAATATGAGAAATATAGAAATATGCAAGAAAAAAAATCAGCAGGGAGCAAAAGGGTCTTGTGGGATACTAAAGAGTTCTTTTATGAAATAATCCTTTTTTCAACCTCAGGCCATAGGAGGAGAATATGAAACATCAGATTACCGCCGTTCTGGCCAGCGCCATGTTATGCCTGGGCGCGGGACTTGCCCTCGCCGAGTCGAATCAAGCCTCCCCGGAATCAGGCCAGGTCAGCCGGTCGATTGAGGCTGTGGGCTACATTATCGGGAATTCCACCGCCATCGATCTTAAAGGCACCAGCCTACTGCCCCAGGCAGTCGGTGAAGCCAAGGTCGACGCCAAGAAGGGGGCGACGACTCTGGAAATAAAGGTTCAGGGCATGAGCCAGGCAACCAAACTGGGGACGGAAATCTTGACCTATGTGGTGTGGGCTGTATCACCTGACGGGGGCAGCACCAATGTCGGTGAAATTCAGCTCAACAACAATGGGGAGGGCCAGTTGAAGGCCACCACGCGGCTTCAGACATTCTCGCTGTTGGTGACGGCAGAGCCCTACTACGCGGTGCGCCAGCCCAGCGAGCTTGTGGTTATGGAGAACAAGACCCGCAAAGATACGAAAGGGAAGCTGTTCCCGGTCAACGATTTCAAACTGATGAAGAAAAGCCAGTACCAGAAAATGGGCAATCCGCTAGGGATGTCGCTCGATCTCAAGAACGTCCCGCTGGAGATGTATGAAGCCCGCAATGCGGTGGAGATCGCAAAATCCCGCGGAGCCGACAAATACGCCCCGGAGATTTACACAAAAGCGGAAGCGAGCCTGAAGATGGCGGAAAACGCATTGGCCGGCAAGAAACAGAAGAACGAGATCATCTCGACAGCTCGTCAGGCCGTGCAGTTCTCCGAAGATGCCCGGGCACTGGCCGCCGAACGGCAGGAGCAGGAACGGATTGCCAACGAAAAGCAGGCGGCCGCAGCAAAAGCCAAGGCCGATGCGGAGGCCAAGGCGGCTGCGGAGGCTGCGGAGGCCAAGCGGAAAGCCGACGAGGAGGCAAGGCGCCAGGCCGAGCTGGCGGCTGCCAAGGAAGCGCAGTTGAAGGCCCAGGCAGCGGCCAAAGAAGCTCAAATGAAAGCTGAGGCCGAAATCGCCGCCATGAAAGCCAAGTCCGAGGCCGATGCCTTGAAAGCGAAGGAGGAGGCGGCCAAGGCGGAAGCGGAAAGAATCCGCAAGGCGGCGGAAGACCTGCGGGCGCAACTCCTGGATCAGTTTAACCGGATCCTGGAAACACGGGACACGCCGCGCGGGTTGGTGGTGAACATGGGAGACGTGCTGTTCGACACCGGCAAATTCAACCTGCGTCAGGAAGCGCGGGAAAAGCTGGCGAGACTTTCGGGTATCGTTCTGGCTCACCCCGGCCTGAACCTGGAAGTGGAAGGGCACACCGACAGCACCGGCAGCGACGAGCTCAACCAGAAACTCTCCGAACAAAGGGCAGGGACGGTGCGGGACTATCTTATCCAGCAGGGTCTGGCCGAAAACAGTCTCACCTCCAAGGGATTTGGCAAGACGATGCCCGTTGCAGACAATAGCACTTCGGATGGGAGACAGAAGAATCGGCGGGTGGAAATCATCGTTTCGGGAGAAGTCATCGGCGTGAAAATCGGCAAATAGGGGGTGAAGGCCTGGTTCCTGGAAATGCCGCCATTCTGTTTCAGGGGACTGGAGTTGCCTCAGAACAAATCAATCTGACGGATTACTCTGGTCCCCTGTGCCGCAACACCCAAAACATAATCCGTGAAGAGCCGGATTCCGGTCGCTTCGGCAAACAGCCCGTGCCGGCGGCGATCATGCGGGATCCGCAGAAAACCGGGCGAGTCTCCGCCTCCGTTTAAGTTCCGAGCGGCGTTGTCCGTTGCGACGATTGACGATCGCCGGTGAATTACCTCGGGAAAAGCGGCAACATCCGAATGTTCCATTGAGTACCATGAATGTGAGATCCCGGTCCCGTCTCCTTCCGGCTCGGATTTCTAGCGCATTTCTCACTTGAGCCAGCGGGCGAACCAGTTCAGCATTTCACGGCGCATCTCCGGGGTAAATGCGTGCCCGGTTTCCGGGTACAGGATACTGTGAAAGCGGTCTCGTGCTTTGAGCGCAGCGTAGACTCCTCCTACAATATCTTCGAGGATCCGAATCCCATCTGCCGGTGAGCCGGCATCCAATTCCCCCGTCAACGCAAGATAGGGGCGCGGAGCGATGAGGGCCAGCACTCCCTCGGTGTCGAAATGCTTCAAGAGCCCATCGACAAAGTAATAAACTCCATGCTGCCGCAGCTGGCCGTGCGCGATCAGGTTTTGATAACGGGTGAGGCATGCGACTCCGACCACAGTGTTGATGCGCTCATCCACGGCGGCCAGCCACCAGGCCCGGGTGCTGCCCATCGACATCCCCGTAGTGCCGATTTTCGCCCCGTCGACCTCGGGGCGGCTTAACAGGTAATCCAGCGCGATTTGGTCGTCGCGGACGAACATCCCCCAAAGTGTCCGCCCCAGCCAGAGATTGAGCTTAAACAGGCTCTCCTGTTCTTCACGGCCGGTTTCCGAAACTCCCGCAGGACCGCTCCCCACGCGATCGCCATGCCAAAAAGCATCGGGCGACATCACCACATACCCTGCACGGACAAAGGCTTCCCCGAGTGGTTCCTCCCCGCCATTGGTGTTTGGAATGATGATTTGGGTCTTGTCAGGTGTGGACGAGTGCAGCCATAGAATCGCCGGACGCCGGCCTATCGGTTTTTCGGGGATCAGGAGGAGGGAAGATATCTCGCTGTCAAAGCCGTTTTCTATTGCGATCCGCTCAAGCGTATATCCTTGGCGCACCTCACGGGCGATCACGCGGGCACGGACCGGAGCCGGACGGGCAGGGAGGTCGCCCAGGGATTCAGTAACGGCCTTTTTCACCATCGGGCGCCGGGTGCTCCAGGCCGCTCCGTCGGCCGGCACGGCAAATGTTTCCGGTCTGAGAATTTTGTATGCTGCCGGCACCTTCGCGTCGCGTTCGGCTTGCTCCCTGCGATAGGCGTCAGCCGCCTCGGGGCCCGAAGACGCCGGCGGCAAAGGTCGGTAATTCCTAACGGTAATGGCACGAAGAACACAATCGGCAACCGCATCAGCGAGCCGCTCATACCCTTGCCGCAGGTAGTGAGTGCCGTCCTCGGCCATCAGGACTTCAGGCCCTGCCTTTTCGACAATCCAGTGGAGGTCATTGACCGTGATACCAGCGGTCTGCATGACTTGGAGAGCGGCCTGGTTGTAGCGTTGCACGTCAGACTCGAACCGGTCGAAGTCGGCCTTACGGCGTGCGTGCCGATCGTCGAGGATGGGAGTCGTAGTGGCAAAGATCGAAGTGGCCGAGGTCGCTGTGCGGATCCGTTCCTGAATCTGTCGTAGATTGTTTTCGTATAATGCCAGCTCGACCTGGCGGGTGTGGGTCTGCTTGGAAACTTTCAGGTCGTGCAGCCCCGCGTTCCAGTGAATAATGTCTGGTTTTTCAGCGATTATCCATTCTCCCAGGCGTGAAAGGACGTTGCTGCTGTCGCCGCCGTTCTCTTCGCAACTAATGACGACAGCCTTCCCGGCGAGCTTTTTTGCCACGAGGGGCGCATAACCCTGGCGGATCGAGTCTCCTGCCAGTACCACTTTCGGGAGGGCGGTTCCGGATTGCCCGAATAGGCTGGAAACACCCAGGATGCAGCAGAATGCAAAAAGATTTTGCAGGCGCATGATTCTACCCTCGAATTGATGGAACGAGTCGGGATCGTCCTGTTGTCCCATCCCCATTTACTGCCAGATATTCACTGTCTTACGGGAGGAGTCGTCAAACAACGGGACTTACTTCCCTCGGGCATCTCTGAGTCGCGTGCGCCAGGACGGGTACTCCTCCTCGATCAGCCCAGCGGCAAATGGAGCCAGGTAGACGTAGCCGGTGCGGCGCTCATATTCAATATCGGCCAGGTTTTGCTGGACTATCCCGTTGCGGCCCACGTACATTGGCCTATTCGTGGCGATATCATAGAATCTGGCCCAGAGCGGCGGCGCCGACCGGTCGGCGATCACGACATAGTCAAATCCCTTCGGCAGAGAAGGGTTGTTCCGCTTGTCGATGCGCCAACCGTGAAGAGCCGAGGATCGAACCCATTCAACGGCGGATTCGACCGCAGTAACGACTTCCCGGGACGGATGATCGATGGACATCAGGAACCGTATGACCCCGATCGATTCCCGGCCGCTGATCGAGGGAAGCTCGTAGGAGCGCGCCTTGCAGGGTTCGAGTGTCCTGGCATCGTGTTGTGCACACCACGCTGTCAGCTTTCCGTTTACCCTGATCTGGGCTGCCAGCGTGATCTTGATCCCCCTATCGACGGCTTGAGCCGCCCGCTTCCGGGTCGCTGCATCTGCGAAGTCCAAAGGGACCTTTCCACCTGCGACGTCGCGCAACAATTCCATCACGTGGACCATGGCGTCGTCGTTATAGGTGATCTGCCTTGAGTAATCCTGGCGGAGCGGATAGTACTGCGGCCAGCCGCCGTTGGGATATTGGGCGGCCAGAAGGTAGCGAATTCCTTTGAGCATCCTGGCGCTGTAAGATTTTCTCCCGTCAGCTTGCTGAACCCGTGCGAGAAAACGGATCTGGGTTGTCGTGGAATCGTTATCAATGGTCGAATCTTCGAGTGACTTTTCGCGCTCCAGCCGTTTGCGGTCCGGGTCGGAAAGGGGCGCCGCCATGTCAATGTTTTTGGGCCAACCACCGGTGTCGCGCTGGTACAGGAGGACATTTTCTGCGATGCGAGAGGCCTCGGAGGTGGCATACCATTTTTCAGGCTGGCTCAGGCAGTGGGGCCAATGAATCGTGTCAGCCGGCGAGGGCGATGCCACGGCCTCGAGTGCCAAAAAAAACCAGATTGCAAACTCCTTGGTCACCATGGCTGTCCTCAAATTCCAGATCGGTGCCGAGCAAACAGAATAACCGGAATTGGCAAATTAGTCGGGCAAAAAAGACAGGAAAGCCATCTTCCCGGCGTCAAAAAGCATTATTTACCTGCGGCGGTTTGAATATACATCCCCTGCCGGTTGAAACCTCGGCGAGCTTTTTATTTCCGCAAAACTCCAGGGCAAACGGAGGATGCGCCCCCTCATTCATTTTCTGATGTGCCTTGGGTGGTTGTCTCTTGGGCGGTTTCATCTTTCGCCGGGATTTTGACGGGCGGCGGATTGAATCCGACGACGGATCCGGCCCTGATTCTCGTGAAATACGGGGATACAATCGTGCCGGGGAGAGTCCGAACGTTATCTTCGATGCGGATTGGACCTATTCCGGTTCCTGCCCCGATCGTGCAATTGGATCCGATCTCAACCAGCCCGTAACGGAAACGCCCCGCCCCCTCGTATCCGTGCACCGTGATATGGGTATAGGCGCCGATGAGCGTGTTGTCGCCGATGAAAATAAGCTCCGGCCGATAGTGATCCAGCCAGGCCATTTGCATAACTTCTACATTCTTCCCGATGTGGCATCCCATCCGGCGATAGAGCCGGTTTTTAAAAGGAGTGCCTTTCAGGAAGAATGACAATGCCACCTGGAACTGAAGGAGCACGCGGCGCCGAAGGGGAAGATTGATACGGCGCCAATTGATGGCGTTGGGTTCCTCCGGCTCTCCCAGGCCGTAAAACGTGTAGATGCGTTTTACCGGGGTGAAGAACGCATCCAGGTTTTTGCGGCCATCCTCATGACGAGGGTCCAAGGTCGTGACCTCCAATCCTTTGCCCCGGGCGGATTTACTGATGTAGACGGCCCTCCGTTTCCTCCTGGACAGCCGGATAGCACGGAGGATCATATCCTCGGTGACCTGCCTCATTACCTGTTCCGGTGTTTCCATCACGGATGAGGCCTGCCGACGACGGCCTGGTAAACCAGATAGCGGAACCGATCGTTCAGATCCACGCTCCCTGCCGGAATGAGTTGTGTGAGGAAGAGGGCGACCAGTTTCTCTTCAGGGTCGACAAAGTAGCGCGAGTAATAGGCGCTGCCCCAACTGTATTGACCGACCGATCCAGGCCGTCCCGAGCGGCCGACATCGGTAACAACTTCAAATCCCAAGCCGAATCCGAAATCCCCGTTTTGATAGAGCGATCCGACGTGATTCGCGGTCATCAGTTCGACTGATTTCGGGCCAAGTATGCGAGTCCCATCCAGTTCCCCGCCATTGAGGAGCATTTGGAGAAAGCGGGCGTAATCATTGGCGGTAGAAAGAAGCCCCGCTCCTCCGGAAAAACAGGCACGCGGTCCGACGACGTATTCTCCCTGTCCTGTGCCGGGTTCAGGCGCCCGCGCGATTCGTCCCTCGCGCCCGATGCTGTAAACCGTTGCCAGGCGGGCGCGCTTTTCCGTGGGGAGGTAGAAACAGGAGTCCGGCATTTTCAGAGGATCGAAGATCCGCATGCGGAAGAATTCATCCAGGGGCATTCCGGAGGCCTTTTCAACCACGGCGCCGAGGATATCCGTATTGTATCCATAGATGTATTTCTCACCGGGCTGTGCATCGAAAGGCAGCGATGCCAGACGTTCCATGAGCGGAACAATGGGTTCCTTTTTGTCGGAAAGGTACCAGCCGTAGAGACCCGCGGCTTTGTACTGCTCGACGGCCGGCCCGTCCCCGTATGAAATGCCCGCGGTGTGAGTCATCAGGTCCCGGACCGTTATTTCGCGTCGCGCCGGAACCACGCCAATCTTCCCGCCCGGGGATGATGCCGGCACCGCGACGGTGGTGTTGCGGAAGGATGGCAGAAACCGGGATACGGGATCCGCCAGGCGGAGCTTTCCTTCCTCCATCAGGATCACGGCGGCAACGGAAGTCACCGCCTTGCTCATCGAGGCCAAACGGAAAATCGTGTCCTTCTGCATCGGGAGATTTTTCTCGATATCCATCCATCCCACGGGTTCGAGACAGACCGCACGCCCCTGGCGCAGGACGACGATCACCGCGCCCGACAGCTGGCCGCGGGACACGAAATCCTTGAACGTCCCCGTAAGACGTTCGATCCTGGGTGCGGACATTCCGACCGATTCGGGAGCGGCGCTCGGGATGCTCTGGGCGAGCACGGGCAGCGCCAGCAAAAAAGCTGCAAGGACGCTGTAGATCCTCTTCTTCATGTTGCCTCCATTTATAAATTGCGCGTTCGCGACAGTCTACCCCTAATCAGGGAGGGTGTGGCCGAGAATTTGTCTTGTGTGGGTGACGGCGCGGGATGCTAGAATCAATCCTTCGCAAGATCTTTGCCTGCCTGCGTTTTCATTCGGATTCGAAAGGTGGAACGGAGGAGTGCCCAGGAAATGGTAGAAATCAGGATAGCCTCCAACCCCTGTTTTCTTACGGTTGTAAGGGCCATGCTTTCCGAGGTGTGCGAACTCATCCGATGCTCGAAAGAAGATCAGCGGAAGATCGTGCTCGCAGTGGATGAAGCGTGTTCCAACATCATGAAGCATACCTGCAAATGCGATCCTGAAAGAACCATCGAAATCGCCTGCAGTTTTGATGAGGGCAAGTTGCAGATCGTCATGAAGGATGATGGGCCGGCCATAGATCTGTCGACGGTTCACGGGCGCGAACTTTCGGATATCCGCCCCGGGGGTCTGGGATTGCATTTCATCAAATCGATCATGGATGAAGTTGTTTACAGCTATGACGAGCAGACCGGCAACGTCTTGAAATTGATCAAGAACCTCGAACCCACTGGCTCGAGGGCGGAACCTGAGCAAAAATAAGCGGAATCCTGTTTCAGGGTATGGTAATTTCGGTGTTTATTTGAATCCCGACTGGCGGGGATCCAAAGTCATGGCCTGCTCATCGGGCAATCGTGGCCCGGCGGACGGCACCCCCGCCCTGGGCTTTGGACGGAGTTTAAGATTGGCTAAAGGGCTGTTGGAAGTAAAAACCCGGGCTGTGCAGAAGAACCTGGTAGTCGATGTCCGCGGTGAGGTCGATTTGTTTTCTTCGCCCAAAATGCGGTCGGCGATCCTGGAGGCGATCAATCTTAAAGGAGTCGGTCGCGTTGCGGTCAATATGACCGGGGTCAAGTACATCGACAGCAGCGGAGTAGCCACATTTGTCGAAGGATTGCAGCTTGCTCGGGAGAAGAAATGCAGCTTTGTGCTTTTCGGTCTCCAGCAGACTGCGAGGGACGTGTTCGAACTCGCCCGGCTCGACAAGATTTTCGATATCCGGACAGATGAGGACGCGGCCTTGGCCGGATGAAGAACGTCCCCAGACGGGTCGCTGATCCATGCACTCCCTCTTAAAACTGATTGGCAGCAGGTCCATCGCCCTGGCAGAAACCGTGGGCGGGATGTACAGGCTCGTTTCTGCGTCTACCTATTGGACATTTGTTGCTCCATTGAGCGGCAAAGGATTGCGCTGGAGAGCCTCCCTGCGGCAAATGGTGGTTGTCGGGTACAACGCCATACCGATTGTTTCCCTGATATCGTTTTTCGTGGGGGTTATCATCGCGCTGCAGGGGGCCTATGCTCTTCGGCGTTTCGGAGCCCTGGATTTTGTTGTCGACATGGTTGCCCTTACCATTACACGAGAGCTGGGGCCGCTGCTCACAGCGATTATTGTGATTGGAAGGTCCGGGTCGTCCTTCGCCGCGGAAATCGGAACGATGAAAGTCGGAGAGGAACTCGACGCACTGGAAACGATAGGACTGAATCCCGTCCGCTTCCTGGTTGTCCCCCGCTACTTGGCGATGCTCATAATGCTGCCGTGCCTCACGACTCTGGCCGACTCGGCGGGTGTGCTGGGGGGGGCCCTCTTCGCCATAGTAAACATGGGGTGGAGCCTGCAGAACTACCTCCTGCGGACAGCGGATGCGCTCGTGATGAGAGACATCGTGACCGGGTTGATCAAGAGCCTGGTTTTCGCAGTTGTCATCACCAAAATCGGATGCTATGAAGGATTTTCGGTGCGCGGTGGCGCTGAAGGGGTTGGACGGTCCACCACGGCCTCGGTGGTAAAGTCGATTTTCAGCGTCATAGCGGCGGATATGATATTTACCGCGATTTTTTATTACGGCGGTGACTGATAGGGGTCTGCCCGGCTCGAGCCGGAGCCCTCACTCCGTTGTCTTTGAGTGGTTCTGAACTGTTGCCGGGCGAGTTTGCCTTCCCGGCGGCCTGGCGCGGCCGATGAAGCGCCTTCCGAAGTGACCATATGACCGAAGGGGCAGACAGCGGCAGCGCCATATCGATCCGGAACCTCGTGACTCGTTTTGGAGACCGGGAGATCCTGAAGGGCGTAAGCCTTGATATTCGGCGGGGCGAAACTTTTGTCATTCTCGGCGGCAGCGGGTGCGGAAAATCCACCCTCCTCCGACATATCGTAGGACTGGAACATCCGACAGGCGGGGCGATCCTGATTCAGGGGAAAGACATCACCCGGCTGCCGGAGGCGGAATTCAATGAACTGCGCAAGAAGATCGGCATGGCGTTTCAGAACTCGGCGTTGTTCAACTCGATGAGTGTGGGGGAAAACGTTGCCTTGCCCTTGCAGGAACATACAAAGCTCGAGGATTCTACGATCCAGATAATGACGCGCATCAAGCTCGAACAGGTTGGGCTCTCGGGTTTCGAATCCTTCATGCCCTCGCAGTTGAGCGGGGGGATGCGCAAACGCGCCGGGATTGCGAGAGCGCTCGCGATGGATCCCGAGATTCTCCTTTTCGATGAGCCGTCGGCTGGCCTGGATCCAATTATCGCCGCCGGTATTGACAATCTGATCCTGAAGTTGAAGAAGGCATTCCGGATGACCATCGTCCTGGTCACGCACGAACTGGCGAGTGCATTTTTGCTGGCTGACCGTATGGCGATGCTGGATAAAGGGAAAATCCTTTTTATCGGAACACCGGAGGAAATACGTCGGTGCACGATGCCCAGGGTGCGGCAATTTCTGGACCGCCAGGCAGATGAAGAGGCCCAGGACGTGGAACAGTATCTGAAAAATCTCACCCGTGAAACCGGATCTGCCGGGGACATGGGATAAATCGGACCCCGGCGGGGATGTCCGGAACCGGACAGCCTCTGTGCCGGCGCATCCAGGAAAGTAGCGGTCAGGCAATGGCGAAACGAGGCGATGAAGCAAAGGTCGGACTGGTGGTGTTGATGGTCGGCACAATCATCATCGCCACCGTGTTCACCATGCTGCACTACAATCCTTTCCAGCTGACCAGAGATGACTACAAGATCAAGCTGAGATTTGCCGGCGGGCTCGAAAGGGACAGCATAGTGCGGTTTGGAGGAATGAAACGGGGGAAGGTGACCGGGGTGAACATCTCCTCGGACGGTACTTCGGTGATCGAGGTGGACATCAGTCTCCAGAAGGGAACCCCGGTCAGGGTGGGTAGCGTGGCACGGCTGGCATCTCTCAATGCCCTCGGCGAAAACTACATTGAAATCAGCCCGGGGCCGGACACCTTACCTCTCCTGGAACCGGGTAGGCAGATCCCTTCCGAAGAGACCCCGGCTTTCAGTGAGCTGCTCACCAAAATGAGCGCACTCTCCGAGGATGCCAAGCGGCTGATAACCGACGTCAATCGGAACCTGAACCGGATCTCGGACAGTGCCGATACCCTGCTCGGCAACTTGAATGAAATCAGCGGGCCACGCAACCGTCAATCGCTTTCCGCAGCCCTCGATAACGCGAACGGGGCCCTGGCCAATGCCAACAATCTGATCACGCGTACCAGCCCCAAAATCGATGCCATCGCGTCCAACCTGCTGACCACTTCGGAAAAGCTGCCTCCGCTCATGGAGCGGGTCAACGAAACCACTCAAAAGGTGAACACGCTGGTCGATCGCCTGGATGCCGTAATAGTTGAAAACCGGCCTCAACTGAAGAAGGACATTGAAGCGTTGGAATTGGCCTTGACGGATGCCCGCAAGCTCATGGCCGACTTTTCGGTAATCCTGGAGAATAACCGCGACGAGATTGATGCCATCCTGGAGAATTTCCGCCGCAGCTCGGAGAACATGCAGGAGTTCACCCGGACCATCAAGGAGAAGCCGTACAGCTTGATCCGCGTCAAGGGGAGCCCCGACCGCAAAGTGCCGAAATAACTCGATACGGGGATTCCCGTCCCGCGCCGGGGGGCATCCTCAGATGGGGGAATACGCTATGATCCGAGATACCGGGCGCCGCATGCGGTTTCTAATCCTACTGGCTTTGTGCGCCTGTGGCCTGCCGAAAACACGCTATTACAACATGGAATTGCCGAATGCCCCGAAAGCCACCGGTACAGTCGTCGCGCGCCAATTGACGGTTCAACGATTCCGCGCGGACCAGATGCTCATGGATGATCGCATCATGTACCGGGAGAGTCCCGCGGAGGTGAATTTCTATGAATATCACCGCTGGGCCAATCCTCCCGTGGAATTGGCGACACAGTATGTCGCCCGCCGATTAAGGGACAGCGGAGCCTTTGCGCGCGTAACTTCGAACGGTGATGGAGCGCCTGCCGACCTGATTCTTCAGGGGCGTCTGTTACGGTTCGAAGAGGTTGACCGGGGAAAGGAGGTGTTGGTGGCGTTTGCCCTGGAGCTCGAGCTGCTCGATGCCAAAACCCGCGTATCCATTTGGCGTGAAGAGGGAGAATGCCTCCGTCCCGTGGCCTCGCGGGACATGGCCGGTGTGGTTCGAGGGCTGTACGACTGTATGGATGAAGTTTGCGGCCGCCTCCTTATTTCGATGCAGGAAAGCGCTCGAAAAATGAAGTGATTGGCGAAAAGTGCCGATGTGTGGTCCTCCATCGCTCCTATTGGATTGAGCCAAGGAATAATATGCCGATTACCGATGTTGAATTTGCCATGAATCCCGATCCCCGATGCGCGTGCGTCTTATTGCTCGACACCTCTGCCTCCATGGCGGGAGAGCCGATACAAGCCTTGAATTCCAGTTTGATTGCCTTTCAAGAGGATCTCCAGGAGGATCCGCTCGCCCGGCGGAGGGTGGAAATTGCGCTGATAACTTTTGGCAACGGCGGAGTCGTCAAGGTCCACGAATTCTCACCGGCCGGTGAATTCCGTGCCCCCAGACTGGAGGCCAACGGAACCACACCTATGGGCGAGGCCATAAACCTGGCCCTGGATCTGGTCCGAGACCGAAAAGGCGAATACAAGCGCAACGGAATTGCCTATTACCAACCCTGGGTGTTCATGATTACGGACGGAGCGCCCGATCCCGGAAGTCCGTGGCAGGAGGCAGCCAGACGGATTCAATCGGAAATGTCCTCGAAATCCTTGCTATTTTTTGCCGTCGGGGTGGGGGGCGCGGACATGAAAATACTAGCCCAAATCACGCCTCGAGCCCTGACTCTTGATGGACTGAAATTCAGGGAACTTTTCTTATGGCTCTCCCAAAGTCAAAAGCGGGTTTCAGGGAGCAAACCGGGGGAACAGACTGCCCTCCCGGCGATCACCTTCGGGTCCCCAGTGTGATGCTATGGCCGAAGCCAAAGAGCGGTGGAAACTAATCGGCTCTTCCGTCGCAGGAACCAGCCATGCGGCGGCCGGGATTCCCTGTCAGGACGCTCACGCGTATGAGTTGCTTGAGGATGATACGCTCCTGGCGGCGGTCGCGGATGGCGCTGGTTCCGCAAAATATGCCGGGCAGGGAGCTTCCCTGGCGGTGCAGTCTGCGGTCGAGTACTTGAGCCGGAACCTGCAATCAGGTAAGCCTGCATCCGCAAATCTGGGCATAGGCCTCCTGAGAGAATGTGTAATGCACGTACGAGCTCGCTTGAAAGACAATGCTCTCAAGTATTCGGAGGATACCGGCCTGAAGGTGCGATTGGATGATTTTGCCGCCACCCTTCTGATAGTTTTTGTCACTGACGCCTTTCTTGGAGCGGCACAGATCGGTGATGGCGCCACGGTATATAGGGAGCGCACGGGAACGCTCGTAGTCGCCTGCAAGCCGGAGCACGGGGAGTACCTGAACGAGACCTGTTTCATCACATCCCAAGATTTCGAAAACCGTTGTCAATTGGCCTGTACTCCAAGTGGAAGCATTAACGCCTTGTCGATGTTCAGTGACGGACTACAAATGCTGGCTCTGAATTATCGGGATTATTCGGCGCATGGGCCTTTTTTCAATCCTCTTTTCAAATATGCCGAAGCAAGGCAAGCCTGTGTAGAGGAGCTGCATCAATTCCTGGTTTCAGATCGAGTCTGTGCACATTCCGACGATGACAAGACCCTTATACTCGCAGTTCGCACCCCGGTCGGCTGAAAATGATAATACTGGATCCCAGCGGGAAGGATGTCCCCCTCGGGCAAAAGCTTGGCGGCGGCGGCGAAGCGGAAATCTTCGAGGTATCCGATCAACCTCGGGTGGTCGCGAAGATCTACAGGAAACCGACCCGGTTTCATGAATCCAAGCTGCAGGCAATGATCGCAAGCCTGCCCATCGATCCGACGCTGCATCTCGGCCATGCGACGATTTGCTGGCCGACGTCATTGCTTTACAACCAGTCCGGAACTTGTGCGGGATTTCTCATGCCTCGGGTCGACACATCGACCCATGTGCCGGCACTGAAAATTTATAATCCGAAGGACAGACAGGGCGTTTCCCTGAATATCACCTGGAAATATATCATCCGGACGGCTGGGAACATCGCGTCGGCGGTTGAAGCCATTCACCTCCAGCATCACGTCATTGGCGATTTCAACGAGAGCAACATTTTGGTCGCCAACAATGCGCTGGTTACCCTGGTGGATTGCGACTCGATGCAGGTCCATGATCCGCTGAAAGGTGTCATTTACCGGTGTCTTGTTGGGAAGCCGGATTTTACTCCCCCGGAGCTGCAGGGCTACGAATTCGCCAAGGTAGACCGGTGCGCAGCCCACGACAACTTCGGGCTGGCGGTTATCATTTTCCTTCTGCTCATGGAAGGAACTCATCCATTTAACGGTGTATGGAGGCATAAGGGCGATCCGCCGGTGTTGGAGGAGAGGATCGGTCACGGCATATCACCTTATGCCGGGGATGAGGATGTAAGTTTCACGCCGTCCGCCCCGCCGTTCGAGATACTACCTCCGCACATCGTTGCCCTCATCACCCGATGCTTCAAGGAAGGGCATCGAAATCCCTCTCTCCGGCCGCCTCCCGCGGAATGGAAAACCGCGCTCGCCGAGTTGGAGGAAAACCTGGCACAATGCCCAGACAGTGTCCGGCACCTCTACAGCAATCACTTGCCGGTTTGCCCGTGGTGTGAGCGTAAGGTGATTCTCGGGGGCATCGATCCCTACCCGATCCACCCCCAACAATTACCATCAAGAGTCCCGAGTGCCCACGCGGGCTCGAATCCTGCGCCAGCAGACCCGTCTAACATTCTGCCCAGCGCTAATATTCCGATGTGGCGCCGGCCCAGGGTTAAAAGACTATTCATAGGTATCAGCGCGGCGCTCTTTGCCACCTTGCTATGGCTTTGGATTCGAAACCCCTTGAAAGAACTCTGGATGGCGCTTGACGTTGCTTCGATTTTTTATCCGCCTCCCGTTTTGCGGCTTACTCCTCTTACTGCATGCACGGGGCTGGATTCCACCGGAGCGCCCGTCGGAATCTCCGACACTTTCACGCTGTCCCAAGTCCAGAAAACCGGGATCATGGTCATTCTCAACTACTCCAACGCCATTCCTCAAAAAAACAGCTTCCAGGTTCGCTGGAAGATCGAGGGTAAAACCTATGAGTCGACACTTCACAAGTTCGAACAGAAGGCTGACTTCATCCACCTGAACCTGGGAAAGAGTCTGCCGGCTGGAAGCCACACCATTGAATTCCTGGTGGATGGAAAGGTGGAAGCTACCGCATCCATTACCATCCTACCCTCACCTGATACCGGGGTGAGTACGAAAGGACCGCGCACCAAGCCGCCCGCTGCAATTCCATCTCCTGGGGCAGTCAAGGGTGCTGCTGAAGAATTGAGCGAGAGCGCTCCTGCCGATGTCCGGAAGGCGGATTCGCCGCCGATGGTTAAAGACGCGGGTGAGGGCGTGGCAATCCAGGTGCCGCCGGAGAAGTCAGTTACCTATAAAGCCAGACACTGGCATGGCATTGGGAGCTGCTCGGGAGATCTAACGCTGACTTCTCGGAGTATCGAATTCACGTCGGAACAACATGCCTTTAAATACGAACATGCCGAGGTCCGGGTTCATGATGATGCATTGCGGGACCCACGAGGAAAGGATTGGCGCTTCTCCATCCAGGGGCTCGAAGCTTCAGAGCTGTTGGACAAGTGGAGGCGCGGGGAGCTCTTCCCCGGATCGCCAAATAACGAGGTAACTGCCGCCAAATCCCCGAAGGCGCCCGAAGAATCCTCCATGAGGATTTTTAAAGCCAAACACAAGCATCGTTTTGGCAGTTGCCAGGGAGAGCTCAAACTGACCGGCAATAGCCTGGAGTTTTCCTCCCCACAGCATTACGTTAAATACGATATCCAGAAGGTTGTCGTCGACGGCGACGGAGTGGACGATCAAAGCGGGAGATCCTGGCATTTTGAGATTCCGGGAGAGGATGCCGGGCAAATCCTGCGCCTGTGGAAAGGCGGCAAAATCTTTAATAAATAGAAAGCCGGTCTCGAATCCTGATCGGAAGATCGTCACAGCCTGATATCGCGCTCGGACGCGAACGCAGTGACACGGGCGCGGGTAGCGGCCGGAACCTATGGCTTCGAATACTGTAAAACCTGTATTTGAATTGCGAATTCGGCCGATAAGTCTTATGATCGGAAGGGATAAAGCGTCTCCCCCCGGAGAGAAGGTTTGGCGCTCAAGATTGAAAATTCAGCGGCCTGATTCCGAAAGGATTCCTAAGCCCGCTGCAGATCATGCCCGTACAGAGCGCCTGTGGGCTGCGCGCGCGGAGTTTTCGATCTCTGATGCGCGGTGGCGTATATTACCCTCATTATCGAAAACAGGTGTTTCCATGAGACTATTTGCCCGGATACTTGTTGCAGCGCTTGCTTTTATCCTTCTGATACCGTTTGCCCAGGCACAGCGCAAAGAGAAAAGATACCGCTTTGAATTCTTTGGCGGGGTCAGCGCTCCGCTTGATAAAAACTTTACCGTGGGTTATCCGCAATCAACCACTTCGTTCAAGGGAACTCATGAGTTTTCGCTTGGAGCGCAGGGTGGCGCAAGGATCGGAATGGATGGGGGCCGGCATTGGGGGATTGATTATGCCTACAGTTACGGACAAAACAACAGCCAGATCGTCACGCCCTACGGCCACTTTTCCCTGAACAATCGCATTCATCAGGCTTCGAGCAGCGTGCTCTTTTACCCATGGAGCCTGGAGCGGCATACCGTATTGCCTTACCTGACCGCCGGTGTCGGCGCGACCTTTGTCACGCTTCCACACGACACGGTGACCGCTTCAATAAACCCGTACGGGCCTGGATTGGGCCAGCTCGAGAACGAAATTATTTTCGCCTTCAACGCGGGCGGTGGCGTTCGCTTCCGCCTGAACGAGCGTTACGGCATCAGGCTGGACGCACGCGACTATATGAGCCGGCCGCTCCGCTATGGTCTGCCCCAGTCCTCTGCGGATCCCAATGCAGTGGTTTTGCCGGTCAGCGGCATATTTCACCAGATCGGCGGATCGATCGGATTTGTAGTGTACTTTTGAGATTTCCAGATCCTCCGCGAAGTACGGAACGCATCGATACCTAAGTATGGAGTTGAGCTATGTGCCATCTTAATAGCGGAAGTAAATCAGAGTGGAACAAGCACCAGCAAATCATCCTGTTGCTTTGCCTGCTGGCCTGCGCCTCGTCGGATCTCTGGAGCCAATCCGCTGAAACTGGCTCAAACGCTTATTTTCCCCGTTTTGTCATTACGCAGAGCACTGACAGCCAGATAATGATTTTCAATCCTGGCATCACGGATGCGTCTGTCACGCTTTCAATCAATGGAACGGACGGCAGTCCCCTTGGCACTTCGGTCAAAATTACTGTTCCCGCGTTGGGCCAGGTTGTTCGGACCGGACAACAATTATTTGGTATCCAAGCCGATGCTTCGCTGCGTGTTTCCAGTTCAACTCCAGGGCTCATTTGCTATTACCAGACGCTCGATTCCAAGGGTAATTTCGTCGATGGGGCCGGCGCCCCGGAGGAAGCCACCAGTCTCATTTTCCCAGTCATGCCCGGCACAGCACCGGAGAAGGCCGAAATCGTTCTTCAGAACCGAAACGTTCGAAATGCCCTTATACAGGCCAGGCTCTGGAAACTGGACGGCACCCTCATGGGAGAATCCCGGGTGCTTTTGGGCAGCCAATCCCATTACCGCGGAACGCTAAGAAGCCTTTTCTCTTCGGTCTCCGATTTTTCCGCCGCCTCGCACGTCACCACCGAATCCAGGGCGGCCAGGCTGATGACGGAGCCGCAGCCTGTGTTGGGTACCAGCATCGTTACAGGATTTCCTTCGCCCTCCAGCACTTTGGACGTTGCCGGCATCAACGCAATTACCCTGACTGAAGCCTCGAACGCAGGCGGATTTTCCCATTTCCGCATTGGCCTCCAGCATTTTTCCTATTTGTCGATCGCCAATGTCGAACCGGCCGCCGTGGATGTCACCGTAAACGTTGTGGCCAGCAACGGTACAACGCTCGGCACCAAGAAAATAACCTTGCCGGCGAATGGCGGCTTGCGGCAGCCGCTGGAGAGCCTATTCCCGTCTTTGGTTTCCGTCGAAAAGGAAGGGTGGCTTTTTTTGCAGGCACAGGGCCGCTTAGGGGCAGCCCTGATTCATGGCATCCGCGATCTGGGATCGTTGGCGGTGATTCCTCTGCAGCGGACACCCCAGCTTGGATTCGCTTTTCCTCAAGTCGTGCTGGGATCCGGATTATATACCGAGCTCAGCCTGGCGAACCCGGGACCCAATCCGGCATACGCGGACATTTACATCGTGAGCCCGGACGGATCGACCCTGGCAAGCACCCAAATCGTCCTGCCGGCGGCGAAGGGTATCTCGCAGCGTCTGGAGCAAATCCTGCCTGAACTGACAGCGGTTTCGGGAGGTGTTCTGTTTATCCGTTCCACCGAGCCCTTGTTCGCCAATTCGACAATCTGGGCCGAAAACGGCAGGACCGCATCGAGCTTTGTTGCGCAGCCAGCACCTTCCTATGTGCCGGGACCGCTGAAGGTGTTCGCTGTGACGGGAAAGGTGACTTTAAACGAAAGGCCTGCCAAGGATTTCAACGTCCTTCTTACTGGAGCCTCTGCCGTCACAAAAACCGTGCGTGATGACGGAGTATACGTTTTTAGCGACCTGCCGGCGGGGAAGTATTCCCTCGCTGTGGAAGAACCCGGATTTCAGTTCGTTCCGTCGCAGGTTTCGTTTGAATTGCGAACCGCGAGTAAAAGGCAGAATTTCGAGAGCATTATCCCCTCGAACTCGATCGTGATCCGAAACGCTTCGGTCAAGGTCGGCAGTGCCGACACCACCTTCACGGTTTACGGAAGTGATTTCAATACGACCTCGCAGGCCTACGTCGGGGTGGTCCGGCTCCATACAACTTATGTCGATCCCTGGACTCTGCAGGTGCTGGTTCCTGCTTATCAGCTTACCGAGCCAGCTCGTCTGGATATATTCATTGCCACCAACGAATCGAGCTCAAACCGTCGCGTCACCTCCCGTTATCCTGTCTGGGTCTATCAAGACAAGCCGGTACTCACCAGCGTCCAGACGAATGGCTTTATGCTGGAAGGGCGGGGGGAGGCAACGGTTACTCTCCAGGGGGCAGGATTTCTACCGGGGGCTACCGTAACCGTGAATGGCAGCAGCACCGGCATCCTGATCCTCAGCTTTAGCGACAACAAGATTGTGGCTTCAGTTCCGGCTCAATATTTTCAGAGAGCGGGTGAATACCCGGTAACCGTGGTGAACCATAATCCGGTCCAGGCAGAATCCAATCTTCAAGTTTTAACCGTCTACCGCTTTGATTCCATTACCTTCACCAACCCTTCCGCTATAAAAGTTGGCAGCGCCGACACTCCCATTGAGATCTATGGGAGGGATTTTAACAAAACCTCACAGGCCTATATCGGTACGGTGAGACTGGAATCCAGCCCTGTGGATTCCGGACTGGTCCAGGCCGTAATTCCCGCCTATATGCTTACAGAGGCGGTGGAACTTCGGCTTCAGGTGATTACCAATCCCGGGCCGAACCAGGAGGTGAGTAACGCATACCTTATCTACGTTTACAGGGAAAGTCTCACGCTGACCGGTGTTGAAACGAACGGTTATTTGCTGGAGGGCAGGGGCGGGACCACGATCATCCTTCATGGATCAGGATTTCTCCCCGGCGCGAAGGTATTGATAAATAGAAGCAGCACAGGCATCGGAATCAGGAGCCTCGACGAAACCACAATCGTGGCAGATGTGCCGGCTCCATTCTTCAAGAAGGCCGGGGTATACCCGGTCGTAGTGGTTAATCCTTACCCGAAAAATCTGGAATCTAATACCCTGCTTTTGACGGTATACAGCTTTGATCCCGATACCTTTACCCGTCCGTCTGCCGTGGAGGTAAAGAGCGGCGATACAACGATCGAAATCTATGGGAAGGATTTCGGCCCGACTTCTCGCGCCTACGTCGATCTGGTGCGACTGGAAACGACCTACGTGGATTCAGGGCTGGTGAAGGCTTTAATTCCAGCGTATATGTTCGATGCACCGACGGAAATCCGCCTCAAAGTGGTGACCGATGAATCGGGGCCGAACCAGAGGGAGAGCCGGGTTTACTCCATATATGTTTACCAGAAGACTCTTACGCTGACCGGCATCGAAACGGACGGCAACCTGCTCGAAGGGAGGGCGGCAGCGATCCTTATCCTGAAGGGAAGCGGGTTCTTACCCAAAGCCCAAGTCCGCATCAACGGCCTCAGCGACGGTATCGAGATTCTCTCACTGGATGGAAGTAGGATTGAAGCCAAGGTACCCGCGGCATACTTCGCCACAGGCGGCATATACCCGGTGGTGGTGGCCAACCCATACCCGGAAAATGCGGAATCCAATATTTTCCTGATGTCAGTATATTTCCCGATCCCTGCGGTGGAATCCATTTACCCCGCTGCAATGTCCGCTCGCATCGAGGAAGGGGCCCAACCCTTGGACCTGACCCTTTATGGCTATGGTTTTCGCCGGGGTGCCGTGGTCCTTATGGATGACAAGCCCATGCCGACGATCTATTGCGAACTGAACGCGGCCTGCCTGGCCGAGCACATCAATGCAGTCATAGATCCCCGGCTCTTGCGAGTGGGCGGATTCAAAAAAATCAGCGTTCGAAATCCCGATCCCTCTTTGGATCCTTCGCAGGTTGTCTTCCTGCGTGTCGAAAACCTGCAGCCGACCATTACATCGGTGATTCCCGGAACGGCTAAGCTGGTGAATGTGCAGAAGCTCAATAATTCTTATTCTATGCCTATCGTAGTCAACGGCACCAATTTCGCGCCCGGCACCGACTCGATCCCCGGCACCCAAGTCCGCTTGACCCGAGTTACCACGCCGCCCGGTGTGCCAGGGGAATTCGTGATTCCGGACGCGATAATCAGCAGCACGCAGCTCTATTTCACGATACCAGTCTCGTACCCGGGTTCGATCGGAGACTGGACGGTTGAAGCTAAGAATCCGCAGCCCGGAGGAGGGCTGTCGAAACCAGTGGTATTCTCAATAACCGAACGGACCTTCGATCCCAATCCTTTCCTGATTTTCCTGACGCCCGAAACCGTTCCGGCAGGGGGAGGCTCGTTTACCTTAACGGTTACAGGCCAGGGGTTCGAACAGAACGCCTTGATAAATTTCAGTTCCATCCCCCTGGCAACTACCTATGTTTCAGAGAAGGAACTCACTGCCGTTGTCCCGGCTACAATGATCAGAACGGCAGGCAAGAAGGCGGTGACTGTTACCAACCCGAACAACGGGGGAACCTCCAATAAGCTTTTTGTGGAAGTGCAATAGCATCGAATTCCGCACGCCGGGGCCCTGGTGGCACTGCGGTTCAAAAAAATGGGGACGGCCGCCGAATGGTTGTTGGCGGCTGTCCCCATTGGTTAAGTTTGCGTCCGGTTTGGCTGTCTTCGCTTAACGCAGCCGGCCGGTGCAAATCCACCGGGCGGGTGAACTGATCCATCTCCAGGCGGAAGTGGCTGAATAATTAACCCAGACGCCATTGCCCTGCCAGATGCCCAGGAGGTCAGCTTTACCATCTCCGTCCAGGTCTCCTGCCGCAATTTTCGACGCGCCACTGGTCAACACCGACCACGTGCCGGTTGCCGAATCCCTGGCCCAGACGACAGATCCCCAGATTCCGATAACGTCGTCCTTGCCGTCTCCGTTCAGATCCCCGGCGGCGATAAAATCAGGAGCCGAGGAGAGGTTTTGCCATGTGCCGGTTGAGGCATATCGGACCCAAATCCCGCCCTGGGTCGGCCAGACGCCGACCAGATCGACTTTCCCGTCCCCATCCAGGTCTGCCAGAGCTCCCATGGTGACGTTGGTGGCAATGGTATACCAGGCGCCGGTTGCTGAATCCCGGCCCCAGACGGTTCCGCCCCAGATCCCGGCTATATCGGCTCTCCCGTCATTCGTGAGGTCGCCGGCTCCAATCCAGCTCGGCACCGAGGAGGTAATCAGCTGCCATTGGCCGGAAGATGTGTACCTTACCCAGACTCCGGAAGACCAAATCCCGACCAGGTCATCGGTCCCGTCACCGTCGATGTCGCCGGTACAAAGCATGGATGCGGGAGTGCTGAGGTAGACCCAGGCCTCGGTATCGGAATTCCAGTAGTAAACTCCGGACCCGTCCCAGGTTCCGATCAGATCCATTCTTAGTGTCTGCACACCCGCGAGGATCGCAAAGGCGGCGTTGGAGTAATCTTCGACACTGTTTTGATAGATTCTCACCCGGTAGTCATTGGCGGGAACCTGATTCGATGGAATCGTCCACTGAAAGGTTCCGGCGGATGCCGCCGGAGTTCCGATGGTTGCGACTTTGGTGATGCTGCGATACAAGTCGATCGTTACATTCCCCGCCAGCCCGGTTTGTGACCAGGTAATGTTGTGAACGGTTCCCGCCTGCCAGCTTTCCCCGCCATTGGGCGAGTTCACGGTAAGGCTGGCCAGGGCGTTCACCACCGGCAGCGTCACATCAGCCATGACGAAGGTCTTGTCGCCGTTTTTTACTCCGACTCTGTAGGTCATCCCGTCCAGCTGGGTGATCTTTCCGCCTGGCACTCCTTGTGTTGCGTAGACGCCATCCCCTGCGGCCGTATCCGGAGCTGCCCCGTTATCCAAAGGCTGGAATTGGAAGTAGACGGGTAGGTTGCTGAAATTGCCCTCAGTAATCCCGTTGATGAGGGCGGCCTGTCCCACGGTTTTAAGATCCGTGAGGCCGGCCGGCGAAGAAAGCGCCGTGCGCATGATCACTTTCGCCGAGGTGTTATTCCGCACCATGGCGTAGGGCGAGAAGTTGATAGAATTGATATGTGGCGCCGATGTTACCAGGGCCTGCTCATCGTTCAAATGCCCATAAAAGATCGCCCAGTCGTTCGTTTGATCGGACTGGAACAGGACATGGGCGCCATCCCTGGTGATGCATACGCTCCTATAAACGGAGAGGTACAAAGGAAAACCCATGGTTATATCGAATTGTCCGGAGCCATCCGTGCGGACCAGCCTGCCGCCCCCGTCGTGAACGAAGAACTTGCTGCCATCGTAGGTCATAGCCGGAAATTCGTTGGAATACCTGTCGCCGGATCCCAGGTCACGCACCTGCTGGCCGGCCGAATTGGCGGCAAACCACTCGCCGTTGTTCATCCAGACAACGGTTGAACCGTCCTGGTTGATTCCCAGCCGGAGTTTTCCCTGACCGTCCTGCGTAATTTTGACTGACGAGCCGTTTCTATAAATGAATAAGTCGGACAGGCCATGTACGCCGTTCAGCGAATAGCCCCAGAATCTGTATAAGATGGTTCCGCCATCCGCGGAAATCGCGAACTCCTGGATGGAATAACCCACCCCACCGTTGTAGGGGACTGAGGCATCGTTGATCAGCTTCACGATGGATGAGCCGTCCTGGCTGGCCCGCCACAGATCGTCATCCGCCAGAAAGTACACATATGCTCCGCTCGCAATCGTTTTCGGATAGCTGTTGATAAGATTCGGGCCGTTCGTGAATGCCAGATTGATCTTGGTGGCTGTCCCGCCCTGAATTTTGTAGATGGCTTTCACATACGGGTCGATGACAAAAATCTTGCTGCCGTCTTCGCTGATGGCCGGCGGACTCAGGTTTTTTGCCAGGGCGTCCGGCTCCACATACCTGAGGTTCGAGCCGTCCGGATTGCAGAGGTAAACTCGACCCGGCCGGTTGCTTCCCTGTGTGGTAAAGGCTACAACCGTCCCGTCTGCGCTCATGCCGGCATAATAGATTTCTTGGCTATTTGCCGATGCTGTTCGATAGTCCACCAGCCAATCATAAACGGCATAAAACTGGTACGAAGTGTCGCCATATCCTGAAGGTACGAGAAGAAACATCAAAAAAGCCAGGCAAAATATGCACTGCATTTTTCGTGTAATCATGTTGCCCCTCCTCCACAATGTCGGGCCGTCGGGTTTGACGGGGCTTGCAAGCTAAAAAGCCAACCTAATGAGCTCTATTTAGAGCTTCCCAATTTGCTAATGCAACACAATTTTGCTGCCGTTGAAAGCCGTACCGCGCGCTCCTACGGACTTATTACGTTTTGGCGATCACGATAAGGTAATTTGCGGCGGTAGGTATCCAATCGCTGTTGATAGGAATCGAGTACCGAATGGGGCAAAGAGGAGCGCGTAGCGAGATCGCAAACGAGTTGGCCGATTCTCACGGCCTCTCCGAAGTTGCCGATCTCAGCGTTCGCCGCTGCCAGTGTGTCCAGGTAATTCATATCCTGGTACCCGGTGGCGTTGCAGACGATAAGCGCGAGACGCAGGGCTTCGGCGCCATTGAGGACATTTGGATCCTCCGAGGTTGCCAGGAGCCAGGCGAGGTCGTTTTGTGCCTCTATCCAATCCGGCTTCCATTGAAGAGCCTGTCGATAGTTCTCCACAGCCTGCTGAGCTTTGCCCAGATGGCTCGATATTTGCGCAAGGATATAGTAGGGCTCCGCATCGTTGCCTTTCATTCGAATGGCTTCGATGATTTGAGGTTCGGCCTCCCGAAATTGCTGCAGGGCAAAATAGGACAGCCCCAGGTTGTACCGCGCTTCGTAAAATCCTGGCCGGATTTCCAGCGACGCCTTCAGCTCCACAATCGCCTCGGCGTGCCGGCCCTTTTTTGCCAGCGCAGTCCCGTAGTCGTGGAGTGTGTCGGCGTCACCAGGCCTGAGCCGCAAGGATTCACGATAGCAGGTCAAGGCTTCATCGATCTTTTCCTGCTGCACAAACACCACTCCCAGGTTGTCGTAAGCCATCCAGCAACCTGGATTTTTGGCGATGGTGTCGCGCCATAGAAGCTCGACGTCACGATAAATGGCTGACTGCTGAAAGGTGATCGCCCCGAGAATGAGAACCGGAATTGCGCCGGCAATCCGGACTGCGGGCTGTTGGGTCGGGCTGAAGATCCGGCTGCATCCGATGCTGGCGAGTGAGGCAAAACCGACGATCAATCCCAGGCTGGCCAAATATTGAAAATGATCGGCGACAAAGGAATAGAGCATCGGGTATACATCAAAGAACCCGAGGGCAGGGAAGAGACTGCCCGCAAAAAACAATACCGCTGTGAGTGGGGCCCGTCCCAGCCGATGCCTTCCCAGAAATAGGGCCGCAACGACCAACAATGCTGCCGACGGGTAGAGGTACTGCCACCAAACCTTGGAGTCAATGATCCACCGCGGATAAATGAATGTAAGTTGGGCCGGCCAGAGCAGCTTAGCCGCATAAAACCAGAGCGCCCGTCCGGCGATCAGGCAGCGATCCATGAAGCTGAGCGACCAGTCCATTCCCCGGGCCCCGACGTGGTTTTTTTCAATCCATATGGTTGCCGCTGCCAGGACCAGGCCGATCACGAACATGGGCGCGACCGGAACAAAGTCGCTGCGCTTCAAATGCCCTTTTTTCCACCAGACGGTCAGCAGAAGAGCTGCGGGCAAGCTGCAGGTGACGGTCTTGCTGAAAAGCGCACAAAGAAAAAAGACCAGGCTCAAGAGGTAAAATCGCCATTCCGGCTTAGATGGTGCGCTGCCTTCATCAGGCGGAGCGAATCGCAGGTAGGCCCCGAAGGCCAGGAGATAAAAAAGCAAGGAGAGCACGTTTTTCCGCTCTGTCACCCAGGCAACTGATTCGACGTGCACTGGATGGAGAGCAAAAATAAAGGCGGCGAAAACCGCACCGGGGATTTCCAGACGCTTGAGGACCCACCAGAGCAGCCAGGCATTGAAGGCATGCAACAGGATATTGACAAAATGGTATCCGGCAGGCCAAAGCCCCCAAAGCCGGTATTCAAGCCAGAAAGTGGTGTGGACGAGCGGATAATATTGCGGCATCGAACTCGGCTGAAACCAGATGGCTTTCAGCCCTTCCGCCGAGCGCAGGTTGTTGTTATGGGTGACGTAGTAATCATCATCCCAGATATAGCCGCCGCTGAGCGCAGGGAAATAGGCGGCCAAGGTCAGCAGTATGAGGACACCGGGCAAAAGGATCGATTTCACTCGCAACATGGGCCTGGAATGCAAATTACCAACCTGGATTGGGATTCAAACGTCATTATAGCTGCCTCCGCTGAAATCCTCATGCTCGAAGTTTTCGCATTCCGAATAAAGCGGCACATGCGTGGATCCGGTTTTCGGATACAATACCAGGGTGCGTGCCGGCGGGAGCTGACTGGGTTCCTGCGGCAAGCTCCGCGGATTACTTGAACCGCCTCAGGAGGGAGGAGATGACCATGGGAATAGAGCTCAATCGTCGACAGTTCATAAAGGGCGCAGCCTTCGGGGTCGGTGCAACTGCTGCATGGACTGCCCGCAGCTATGCCGCCATTCCAGGAGCCGGAGAACGCTTGCGCCTTGGAGTCATTGGATGTGGCGGCATGGCGAATAGTCACATGACCGCGCTTCTTGGCATCAAGGATAAGGCCAACCTGGAATTCGGAGGTGTCTGCGACATTTACCAGAAGCGCCTCGATGCCGCCGCGGCCAAAACGAGCGGCAAGCCCTACAAGGACTATCATGAGCTCCTGTCACAAAAAGACATCGACTATGTGCTCATAGCCACGCCGGAGCACTGGCATCACCGCATGGTCCTGGACTCGCTTGCTGCTGGAAAGCACGTCTACGTCGAAAAGCCAATGAGCCACAGCATCAAACAGTCCCAGGAAATTGTCCGCAGAATGCAGGGTTCCAAGCTGAAGCTCCAGGTCGGTGTCCAGGGAATGTCGGATGAATCCTATGAAGTGGCAAACCGCCACATCAAGGAGGGAACCCTGGGAAAGATCGTCATGGCCCAAATCGATTACTCGCGCAACCACATTGATGATTTCTGGGCCTACGACATTGATCCGGATGCAAAACCTGGGGTTAACCTGGATTGGAATGCGTGGCTCGGCCCGGCACCCAAGCGCCCCTGGGATCCGCGGCGATATTTCCAGTGGCGGCGATACTGGGACTATTCCGGCGGCATTGCTACCGATCTTTTCATTCACCGTGTGACCAGGATTTTGAAAGCGGTTGGGCTTTCCTTCCCGGACAAGGTTGTGGCCACTGGAGGAAAATGGGAATTTGCCGACAGCGTCGCCGAGATCCCCGACACATTCAATATGCTCTGCGATTACCCGGGAGGACCGACGGTAGTATTGATTTCCTCGATGGCGAACAGCACGCCGATCGACCACGTCATCCGGGGGCACAAGGCGACCCTGCAATTTACGCGTGAGGGTTTCACCATCACGCCGCAGGATATTTTCATGAAGGCTGCCAAAACCGCGGGGTCGGCAGATTCGCCGAAACCTATTTCCTATAAAAAAACCGGCGGAGAAGATGTCGCTTTGCATCATGCCAACCTTCACGCTGCGATCCGGACCGGCGAACCGCTGCGTTGCGATCACATGCTGGGCTATTATGGCGTTGTCGTAACCATGATGGGCGTCGAGTCTCTTCGCAGGCGAAAATACCTGAAGTGGAATGCCCGGAGTGAACGGGTGGAAACGGCCTGAAAATCAATTCCACTCAGGTAACTGACAAATTGCTGGATAAAACGAGGGCCTGCGGCAGGGTAAGGATCTCTGCCCCTGCCTGGGAACCAGCGGATTCAACGATCCAGCGCTGATGGTTGTGCTGGCGGTGTCGCTCAAATCTATTTAGGGAGTTCATCCCCAATGCAAAGGAGAGATTTCTTCAAATCGCCCCTCCTGGCTGCGTTCCCATGGATTGCCGGCGACGAATCCGGTCCTCGTGCCTCGACCGATGAACCGCTCGCCGGCGCATGGAAATTCCGCATCGACAGCGTCAAAGACTGGCGCGATGTTGTTGTTCCACACACGTGGAATACGATGCCGGAATACGCCGACTACAAGGGTGTCGCCTGGTATGAAAGGAAATTCCACGCCCCGGAGACGTGGAAAGGGAGAAACATCCGCATCGAGTTTGAGGCGGTATTTCACTCAGCTGCGGTATCGGTAAATGGTACCCCAGTGGGCGAACACATGGGGAAAGGGTATACGGCCTTTGATTTTGACATTACCCGCGCGGTGAAAATCGGCGGAGAAAACACCATCCGCGTCCGAGTCGACAACTCCTTTGCGGATGATATGCTGCCGCGCGGAAACTCCTATGACTGGACGATGGACGGCGGCATCTATCGGCCCGTGAGGTTGTTAATTTCACCCCAGGTCTATTTGAAGCGCCTGGAGGTGGACGCGCTTCCGAACCTCACGGAAAACTCCGCATCGATCAACATCCGGGCGCAAGTCATGGGTGGCGGAGATCCGGCAGATGCCGGATATGCCGTCTTCGAGGAGGATTCGGGGCGGCTGGCGGCCTCAGGCAAGGGACTGGGCAAGGTCGAAATCCGGGATGTGCGGCTTTGGCACTTTGATCACCCGCACCTTTACCGGCTTATTGCCTGGATCGGCGAGCACCGGCTGGAAACCACCTTCGGCATCCGCAAGATTGAGACCCGGGACGGCGGGTTGTTTTTAAACGGCGAGCGTATCTGGCTGCACGGCGTGGAGCGGATGGCAGGCAGCCATCCGTTGTACGGCATGGCTGAGCCTTCGAGCTGGATCGAGCACGATCACAACGATATGAAGGAGCTCAATTGCCTCATCACGCGGGTCCATTGGCCGCAGGATCACCGGGTGCTGGACTACTGCGACCGGCGGGGCATACTGATCCAGCTCGAGGTGCCGACGTGGGGAGGTGACACCTGGAAGGGCATGGAGGATGAACCATCCGAAGCTGTCATGCAGAACGGTCTCGAACAGCTTCGGGAGATGATCGCGCGTGACCGCAATCATCCTTCCGTTTTCGCCTGGGGATTATGCAACGAAGTCAACGGCCAGCGGCCGGTGGCCCAGAAGTTTGTAAGGCGGATGAAAGCAGAGGCTCGAAAGCTTGATCCTCACCGTCTCCTGACCTATGCCTCAAACTCTCTTCAGCAAACCCCGGAGAAGGACGTTGCCGGCGAACTCGATTTCATCTCGTGGAATGAGTACTACCAGAGCTGGTACAAGGGTTCGGCAGGGGACGTGCGTGAGAATCTGAAGGCGATCGAACGGGCCTTTCCGGGCAAAATGATTGTTATCTCGGAATACGGCTATTGCGAATGCACGCCGGACCGTCTCGATGGCGATCCCAAGCGATTGGAAATCCTGAGGGAGCACAACAGGATCTTCCGCGAGTTCCGCAATGTAGGAGGATTGATTTTCTTTTGCTACAACGATTACCGCACCCACATCGGCGACAAGGGCCTGGGCGTTATGAAACAGCGGGTGCATGGCGTCGTGGACCTTCTCGGTTCGAGGAAGCCATCTTTTGATGCGCTGCGGCGCGAATCAAGCCCCGTGGAGGAGATCGCAGTCAAAGGCCGGTCGGTCACGGTCCGAACGCGCCGGCAGATGCCCTGCCATACACTCCGAGGCTATGTTTTGCGCTGGACGGTCTACGGCTTCGGCGGCTTGCCCATGGAGCAGGGTGAGATTCGATTGAGGGACCTTGAGCCGGGCGACAGCCAGGAAATAGCAGCACAGTACATGACCAAGGATCCGCGGCGGATTGTCTATGAAGTGATCCGGCCGACCGGCTTTTCCGTGCATTCCGAGGCGCACACGTTTTGAACAACAAATGTTCGTGATACGAAATGGCCTTATTCAATACTCATAGGGAGGTACCGCCTCAATGACAGGCAGACTCGCATTTTTACGGCTCACCCTATCGATGAGCATCTTTTTTATTGCGGCAGCCGCCCTGGCCCAGGTGCCGGAGCCTGCTGCTCCGGACATTGCCAAGCTTCAGGCAGCCTTGGAGCGCCAGGACAAGACGCTCAAAGACTGGGCCAACCTCTCCCGATACAGGGAAGAAAACTCCAAAGTTGCTCCGCCCCTGCCCGATGAAAAAAGGGTCGTATTCATGGGGGATTCCATCACCGATTCCTGGGGACGGCGACTGGGCGTCTTTTTCGAAGGCAAACCGTTTCTCAACCGTGGAATCAGCGGGCAGACGACTCCCCAGATGTTGATCAGATTTCGCCCGGATGTCATCGCCCACAAGCCGAAAGCCGTGGTCATTCTGGCCGGGACCAACGATATCGCGGGGAATACCGGTCCTATGACGGTCGATGAAATTGAAGGAAATCTCATATCGATGGCAGAGTTGGCCAGGGCGAACGGCATTCGAGTCGTTCTCGCCTCTCTTTTGCCGGTTTGCGACTATATACGCAACCAGACAGATCGCCGCCCGATGGAGAAGATCCGCGATCTCAATGCCCGGATCAAAAACTATGCCCAGGCCAACGGTCACACTTATCTCGACTATTACTCGTCCATGCTCGATGAGAAGGAAATGCTGCGCAAGGAACTGACCGGGGATGGACTTCATCCCAATGCCGCGGGATATGAAATCATGATTCCGCTGGCAGAGAAAGCGATCGCCGCCGCGCTTAACACGAATCCGGGAAAGTAGGGCCCATGATTGATTCCATTGCTTTTATCGGCGGCGGTGTAATGGCAGAGGCCATGATAGGAGGTTTGCTGGCGGGCAAACTCGTGGCGCCGGAACATGTCGTGATCGGAGAGCCTCACGAGAAGCGCCGCGGTGAGCTCGAATCGCGGTACGGGGTCCGCACAACTCCCGACAACCGGGAGGCGGCGCGCACGGGTGAGATTGTGGTTTTCTCCATCAAACCGCAAATGCTGACGCGTGTCCTGCCGGAATTGAAAGGAATGCTGCGCGAGGACCAGCTTGTTATATCCATTCTTGCCGGGGGACGAATCACCGCCCTGAGCGAAGGGCTCCGGCACAAGGCAATCGTCCGTTCGATGCCGAATACACCGGCACAGATAGGCGAGGGCTTGACTATCTGGACCTGCACTTCCGTCGTCAACGAAGTGCGGCGAAAGCAGGCCGCGGCGGTATTTCAGGCGCTCGGAAAAGAAATCTTTGTGGACGATGAAAAATACCTCGACATGGCCACGGCGGTCAGCGGGACGGGGCCGACTTACACCTTCCTGGTGCTTGAGGCCCTGGTTGACGCCGCGGTTCATCTCGGTTTCTCCCGCGACATCGCCCACGACATCGTGATCGAAACGATGCTCGGCTCCATTCTGTACGCCCGCCAATCCGGAAGGCACCCCGCTGAATTGCGCAACATGGTGACATCCCCGGGAGGGACTTCCGCCGAGGCGATTTATCAGATGGAAAAAGGGGCCATCCGCACTGTACTTTCCAAGGCAGTCTGGGCGGCGTATCAAAAGTCAAGACTGCTGGGAGAAACTGTGGGAAAAGCGGAGCCGCGCAAACCGATGGAGGGATAAGACTCCTTTGGAATGCGCGAAGGTGCGGTCTCGCTGCATCCTATCGGAGGGCAATGGGGTCCATTTCATAATACCTTGCGATGATGGATCCGCTCGCAATGGATTTGATATCGGAGTTCGGAGTCACGAAATGAAAAGCCTGATCATCTGTAGCTTTCTGATACTCTTCGCCTTCTCATCCTTATTGCCGGCACAGAGCCCTTTTATGCCTTCGCTTCCCAGCGGGCAGCAGGTTCGCGCCGATAACCGGTATTTCGATATCCACCCCCGAATTGTGCCTGCGAATCGCCCGTCGACCATCGAGATCGTCCCACGGTTCGACCATGTGCAATTCAAGCCCGATTGCCAATACGAGTTGACCTACGCTCCCGTAGAGCAGATTGCGGCCAAGAGCGGGTGGAAGCCTCGCGTCAAGGAGCCTGTGACGCCGGAAAGCGGCCGCCTGAAGATCACCAAGTTTTTCGAGGCGGAGCAGGAGCATACGCTGGTGGTGGAGGAGATCAAACCGGACAAAAAAAGGGCCGTATTCTGCATCGCGCACGTCTATTCGCTCGAGCCCGACCTCTTCAGCCTGCGCCCATTCAAAGGGGAATTCCACATGCACAGCCACAATTCCGACGGCGTGGAGTCTCCCGCCTACGTGGCAGGAGCCGCGCGGCGGGCCGGGCTCGATTTCATGGCCCTGACCGACCACCGCAAGTTCCGGCCGTCGGTGCAAGCCTCCGAAGCCTTTGAAAATGTTCCGATCGACCTCAAAATTTTCACCGGGGAGGAAGTCCATCCGCCCGACAACTCGGTCCATATCGTAAGCTTCGGTGCGAACGCCGGCATATCGGAACTCTACACGGGGCCAGCGGCGGAGAAAGAATACCGGGAGGAAGTGGCGAAGCTGCAGTCAACCCTGATCGGGCTGCCTCCCGAAGTAGATCCTTTTCAGTATGCCTCCTGCTTGTGGGCGGCAGCGAAAATCCGCGATCGAGACGGAATGAGCATGTTCGCCCACCCCTATTGGTACACCGGCTATAGATTCGGAGCCCCGGGGCCGGTAACCGATCTGCTCCTCAAAAATCGGATCTTTGACGTTCTCGAGCTGATCAGCGGTTTCGATGCCGCGGCTTTGAACGAAATGGATACCAACGGGCTCCAGATCGCCCGCTATTACGAGGAGGCCGCAAAGGGCAACCGGCTCGCTATCGCCGGGATCAGCGACGAGCATGGAATCGAGAAATCGGAGCAGTTTGGCCGCTTCTATACAGTTTGCTTTTCTCCATCTTGCGATCTTGCCGACATCAAAAAAAGCATCCGGGAATTCCGTTCGGTCGCGGTAGAGGCGATCAAAGGGGAGCGACCCCGACCTTTTGGGCCGTTTCGACTGGTGAAGTTCACCCATTTTCTCTTGCGTGAAATCTTCCCCCAGCACGACGAACTGTGTCTGCAGGAAGGGCTGTCCATGATAGACCATGCCGGCGGGGATGCCGGAGCGCCTGCCAGGTTGCGCTTGCTCCAGGGCCAGGCCGCCCGGTTCTACCGAACGCTGCTGGGGTGACTGAATTCCGCTGAATCATTATGAGGCATCAGGGAAGGGCACTGCAGCCACGGGGTGCGTACGGCTCTTGCGAGAGGCGTTTTTGATCGATTCCACTGGAATCCGCGGATCCGATTCACGCCTTAGACCAGACAGGTCTCCGGTTGCTTGGATTCAATTTGTGGCTCGGCGACGCCTTAGCTAAATAACCGGCGCAACTCGGCCGATAACAAGTGATATAATGTTTATTAGAGATTGTTTATGGGTGCTGCCAAGTAGTCATACAGGGGTCCGCATAGCCGTTGGACCATGCGGAACCAAAATGTTGCCTTTTGTGTCCGCTGTCACAGCGCCGCCAGCACCTTCCACATAAAATGGGGTTGTGATAGGAGTCCTGACCGTGATCAATCCAGCGGAGTCTCCAGACGCCAGGCATTTCGAAGGTGGAAAACTCGATTCGCGGATATGGCGAAAGCGGATTCAGCCTTGTAGAGTCGCTGATTGCCATACTGGTTTTCGGCTTGGGGTTGATGTTTGTAGGGCAGATGATGTTTAATGGCATTGGCATTACGACCCTGGCCCGCTCCAAAAACACAGCTACTGTCGCCGCGGAGAATCGGATTGAAATCTTGACGGCGAAATATAGAGCCAATCCGCTCGATGCCGATCTCACGCTCGGAAATCACGGGCCGGTTCAGGTCGAGTTCCTCAATCCTATCGATCAAAGCAAAATCAACCGCTACAGTGTTGCCTGGACCGTTGCCAATGTGCCCGATCCGCGGGCTGGTAAAGTACTCAAGGCAGTGCAGGTAACTGTTATTGTTACACCGATCGGTGCCTCCACCCAATCTAACATCAGGTCCGGGCTTAACAAGGTGATCAATCTGACATCCATAATCAGTTATAAGACTTTAACTTAGGAGTGATCATGGACAAGGATCCCTGCATTATTCGAAGCCCCGGAACTGCAGGAGAACGCGGTTTTGCAATGGCGGAGTTTCTCGTTTCCACAGTGATAGTGATGAGTCTCGCCGCCGGGATCTTCACCCTTCTCAAGGATGTTCAAGGTACATCCGGGTACCAGACCGAGGTTCTGAGCGTCATGGAGAACACTCGGGTTGCGATGAATGTCCTGGAGCGCTTCATCGTCCAGGCCGGCAACAACCCGCGCGGTGCTTCTTTCACCCCCGTGACCATCACCAGTTCTACCCAGGTTCAACTTTGCACCGATCAGACAGGTTCCTTGGGAGGGGATCAGGGGGACCCGGACGGCGACAATCTTGATCCCAATGAGAATGTGACAATCCGTTATGATGCGGGCACCAAGAGCATAGAACTGGTCAGCGGCGATGGAACCGTCCAGACCCTGGCAAACTTCATCTCGGCCTTTTCGCTGCAATATTTTGATAAAAACGGGAGCACCACGACGGTTGGAGGCAACGTCTATAGGATCAGGGTGAGCATTACCGGTTCTTCCGCCACCGTTAATCCAGTCACCCGAAAAGGTTTCGGGATGACTCTTACAAGTGATTTCACCCTGGCGAATCGAGGGTAAAGCCTATGCTTCGACTGGCTCGAATCCTGTCCCCGGTGGAGGGGTTCACGAAGCTGGAACTCCTCTTCGTGATGATGCTTACCGGTATCCTTGCTGCCATGGCCCTGCCTTCGATGGGGACGATGCTGGACAACTACCAGACTGTATTTGCAGCACAGGAAATCTGTACCCAGCTGCATTATGCGAAGCTCAAGGCGATCCAGAGCAATGAATCCCTGCGGGTTAGCTTTCCCACGGAAACCAACACTTATCAAGTGGAACTGACGGACGGAACGCTCTTCAGGGGCCCCTTTTATTTTCCACGGGGCATCAGCCCGAACTCCAGGGATGGAGGCAATGCGGTGACGTTTCCCGGCAACTATATACTTTTTCAACCTGATGGATCCGTCCCTACAACCGGGAACGGATCGATCGGAAGGATAAAGCTGATCTCCCGGAGCGGGCTTCGGATTGATGTTCTGGTAAGCAGGGGAGGCATTATTCGACAGACCTCCGCTTATAAGAGTCCCCCGGCCCCATTCTAAAGAAGATAGAACAAGGAGACGATCATGAGTTCAATCCGCTGTACCCGATCAGGAGTCGAGGTCGATCCGGACACATCGCCGGCAAGATGGATGGGCTCGAAAGACGAGCAGGGAATCGCCCTGGTGCTCGTACTGATCGCGCTTTCGCTCATCACCGCTTTTTCCGCCTACATGGTGGTTACCGGAGTCGAGGAACTGCGGATCAGCGACAACAGCGAGAGCATGATCCAGGCCCGCTATGCGGCAAGAGCGGGAATCGATCACGCGCGCGAAGTAATGCGCGGAGTTCCGTTAGATGACCTCCTGAAAGGACCTGACGGTACCTTCAACAACGACTCCACGTACATCGAACAGGCTCGGACCTTCGGTTTCCGGAATCTTGTCAGCTGGGCAACCTTGCGGACGATAAACCTGTCGAATCCCGGCAGCGTCCTCAGCTCCGTGCCGGACGACGGCCTGATCAGTACAGGTCGGGTTGGCACAACGGCAGGCACGCTACTGATTCCCAAAACCGGAATCGCCTTCACAGCGCTTAATCCCAACGGCTCGGGGACAGTGACAACGGCTCGATATTTTGTAAAAGTCACCGATAACAACGGCGAAACTTCGGAAGTCCTCAGGGACTCGGCCAACAATCCTTTTCATGACGGCGATGGCATCATTATCGTACGTGCGATGGGAGTTGCTCAAACCGTACTCGAGGGCACCGGCTCTTCCAGTCGTAGAAACTCGGTGGCTGTATATGAGACGAGGCTGCAAAAGAAGGGAGCTTTTGGAAACCTGGGCTCGCCGGCCATCGTTATTGCAAGCGAGATCGACGCGACCTTTGACGGCAATGCATTTAAGATTATAGGCGACGGGTCCGGACCCGGGATCGGAACCATCGATACGAACCTCCTGGATGCTTATCACCCAGCCGATATTCTTTCGGCTGCAACCAACAATAAGGGTACGATCACGGGTAACTGTCCGAACCCGAGCACTCCATGCATCAGCGACATAACAACTGCAGTCATGAATGATCCACTCAAAGCAAACCTGCGCGACCCGGTCTGGCTCTATGATTTTGTTTTTAACCAGGTTCCCACCTTTGCCGATAACCTCTGGGATGGACGCAGCGTTGTCGATCTCGGTACTCGCGCAAGTCCCAAGGTGACTTACGTCAACGGCGACTTGAGTGTGACGGGAGGGATAACCGGCGCGGGAATCCTGGTGGTCACCGGCGATTTGGATATGGGGGGCGATATCGTTTGGGATGGATTGGTGCTGGTCATCGGGAAAGGCGATTTCTGGGCCCACGGCATGAACCGTGGTATCTATGGCGGTTTGATTGTCGCCAACCTCACGCTGGTGAACGGAACGCCCACGTTCGGCCGGTCTACAATTTTTGATATTAGCGGCAACAGCGATATCTCCACCCACGATGGTTCTCTAACTGAAATGGGAAACGCCTTGATCCCAATGAAGCAGGTATCTTTCAGAGAGGTAACCAGCAGGATCGATCCCTGATATACTGCCGGCGGCACGGCATCAGCGATCCGTGGCGCGCTATCCGGGAAACCTGAGCATGTGCAGGAAGCGGAATCGGACGCGATTCTGCGAAAGGCTTTGATACATGCGTACAATCCGATGCCCCAAGTGTCGGCTGATAAACCTCGAAACAGCCAAGCGCTGCCGGCGCTGCAAAACGGTGCTGTCGCGGGGCTCGGCAGAACAGGCATCCACTGAGCCTTTGTCCTGGCATCATGCGGCTGGCGCCCGCATTGCGGCGATTTTGGGGGTCGCGATCGTACTGCTGTTAGGCGGGTATGCCGGCTATCGAGTCTACAAGCGCAACCTTAATTCCCCATCGGGTTCAGACTCGAGAGGCGTGGCTGCGAATGCCGGTGCCACCGATCCCGGACTGAAGGAACTGATAAAGATATCCGAGGAACTCAAATCCCAGCTTGAACGAAACCTGGCTGAGAAGAAGGATGATTTGCTCACGCGCAACCAGGCAGCTGTCTTCGATGCGCTCGCACTGATTGGAGACCTGGAAAAGCGATATAGCGCCCCTACCTTTCAGAAGTACAGCACTGATTTGTCTCTTTTGCTGCGGAAATACTACGATCTGATCATGCAGTACAACACTGAAACAGCCCGTTTTGAGGCTGCCAAGGAGCGAATCAACAACGAAATCGAGTCTGCCAAGAAAGATAGTTCATTGCCCGCATCGGCGAAGGCTAAAAAGCAGGGGCAGCTGAGAACGGAATTGGCTGCTGAATACCGGGATTTGAGAGTAAGCCCCAAGGATCTTGACTCTGCCCTGCAATCTATAAGGAGTTACTCCATCCCAGACGCGCCAAAATAATCCCTCGGATTGATTCCTGCCTTGAATATCGACTGCTCGGATATGTGCGAATCGAACCGGATTTCAGTGCGTGCCCGCACATTTCCATGCCATTTTCGGTCCCCGGATTCAGATCTCAGCCCTTGGTTTGCTGTAATACCTGATGGAATTCCTGGGTCAGGGACGGATTTTTCTGAAATACCCCTCGCACCGCAACGGTTGTCATGGAGACGTCCTGCGCCTTGATTCCGCGTACAGCCACACAATCGTGTCGTCCGGTCGCCTTGATCACGCAGCCAAGCGGCTTGACTATCTCCATAAAGGTGTCCGCAATCTCCGAAACCAGGTCCTCCTGAACTATCATTCGCGCGGCCATCGTCTGAATCAACCTGGGAATTTTGGATAAACCCACGATGTTGCCGTCCGGGACATAGCCGAAATGCATTTTGCCCCGGTAAACGGCCAAGTGATGGGGGCATAGTGAGTTGAACCCTATATCACTGACCACGATCAGTTCATTGTGACTGGACGTAAAGGTTGTGAGCAGCTCCGAAGGCATGACGCTGTAACCCCTGGTCAGTTCCCGGTAGAGCCGGGCCACGCGTCCCGGCGTGCCCTTGAAATGCTGGTCCCGAATATCGAGGCCTAGCTCCGTCAGAAGATCGGATATGATTGATTCCAGCCGCTCGTTCTTGCCTGCGACTTCCTTCGGAATTCGCACTGGCGAGGCCGAGGCCAAGGAGGTCCAAATCTCTTTTTCCACCAACTGCGCCCCGTTGCCGTTGTGATGTCCGTTGACTTTTCCAGTTCCGCTGCTAATCATTCGGGTCCCCATTTCCAGTGAAGGATTTTCCTGTGCCGCCATTTTCCCCACTCAGTCATTAGATCCATTCATTCACAGATTGTTACAAATTTATTGATGTATTATGAAATAACTTTTCATGATTGTCGATATTTTTGTCCTAGACAAATATTAGACACACCTATGAAGCGCCGAAATCAGCCCTGGTTTTTTATTGCGGAGCCGAAAGCCCCATGAACGAGCTGGGAGCACAGCGGCCGGTTTAATTGAACTTTTCCGGCCCGGGAATTCGTAATCTACTGCGAGAGGAGAGACCTTGCTATGAACAGGCGAATACTTTGGATAGGGCTTCCGCTTCTTGCTCTGATTTTTTCCGGCTGCGACGGTATTGAAGGGGACTTCCTGAATGCCGAAACGATCCGCGGATCCGGAAAGATCATCACCGAGCCGCGCGAGGTACGTGGAATTCATGGGGTGGAACTAAAAAATTCCGGAGAACTCCGTATTAGCCAGGGCAGCACGGAATCGCTCACCCTGGAAGGGGACGACAATATTCTGCCAAGGATACGGACTGAAGTCGAAGGGGATCGCCTCATAATTACCACGGAACGAGGTGTCTCTTTCCGCCCTAGCACCACCTTGCGTTACCGGCTTGTTGTCAAGGATTTGAACTGGATCGGGCTTTCAGGTTCAGGCGCGGTTCTTTCCGGTCCCATGCGCTGTGGTGACCTTATGGTACGGCTGCCGGGATCAGGAGAGATTCACTTCGATGAGCTGACGGCAGATAACCTTAAGGCCGAAATAAGCGGTTCCGGCAACATCCAAATTCCGGGAAAAGTGATCAGCCAGAGCGTTCGGATTTCAGGTTCAGGCGAATATTCGGCCCCAAATTTGGAATCGCGATCCGCGGATGTCTCGATCAGCGGCTCCGGCGAATCCACGGTTTGGGTGCAAGATTCACTGACGGCTCGAATCAGCGGTTCCGGCGGCATCGCTTACTTTGGAAATCCCAAGGTTGACCAGCACATTAGCGGCTCCGGCGGAATTCACAAAAAAGGCGATCGCCCGTAGACCTGGACGGCACCCCGCGCCGTGCCACCTCTGTTCAAAAAAAGGAGCGATCTTGCCCCCTTTTTGAACAGAGGTGCGCCGGTCGGGAATCCAAAATCAAAACAGCCCCATTCTTGGGAAAAGGCTATCCACGACCCGCTGATAATATTCCGCGTCCGAAATAGGTGTCGGCAATCCCTGAATTGGGGCATTTAATCCTTCCTAGTCATTACTTTACAAAAATCGAAGTTTATTTCATGATGGATTGGATTATTATGCTGTTGCATGCATGGAAGGCGGAATTTGCTAACGGGTGAAAGTTTCACTTCAAAATCTCCGCTGAATGATCGCCGGGTTTCTCCAAATAGAATCCTGGCGTGAAGCATTCAGTTCTAGTTGTTGGATCTCGATATTGCGCGAATACCATGCCGGGTGCTGAAGCAAAAATTCTAGTTCTCTTCCTGACGACAGACCTGCTGGCAGCTGATCTCCTTTCATACGAAGTGCGAAAAACCACCCCCAATCTCAGGCTGGAGACCTTCCCGGGGATTCGCCTGGCCCTTTCCCGTCTGTCAAAAGGCGGGATCGATCTTGTTCTGATCGATAAAGATGTGCCTTCGGATGAAATCAGCCTGATCATCGCGCATATTGATGAGAAGCAATTGAATCTTCCGGTGGTGCTTGTTTTCGGAGTAGATGCCAAGGATCCGGTTTTGCAGGCCATGAAGCTTGGGGCCGACGGGAGAATCATCAAAGGTCCGGATTTCAAACACGATATGCCCATTGTGGTTCGTGAAACCCTGGCGAACTACAGGCCTGGGGGCAAGCGACAGGGATTACGCGGGCTGGGATCGGCCACGGCGGAAAAAGTGCCTGCAAAGTCATTCATAGCGCTTGAAACCAGGCAGCCAGGCCTCCCCTCCTCCCCGGATACCGCGGCAAGCAGCGATTCCGGGATTCCTCAGGATCAAAAGGCTTCCAACCGCCGGATTTCGGCCCGCTGGCAGGTTTATATTCCCTGCCACATTAGCTACCTTGGAAGCATATTTGAGGCCTGCATCCACGACCTGTCGGATGAAGGGGCCTTCGTAGAATCTTCGGTTTCAGCCCGCCAGGGTGATGAAATCGACATCATTCTGAAAACCGCGAGCGGCCAGATGTCTGTCCGAGCGCTGATTGCGCACATTGGCTGGTATTTGACCGCTGTCCGTAATTTCAACGGTTTCGGTGTCCGCCTGCAGAATATTTCGCGCGAGGCATGGGAGGTCCTGCAGCAGCTCCGGCTACGCAGCGGCATCCCTGCTCCGGCCAAAACTCCACTGGAACATTGACTTACTCTCCTGATTCGGATTACACGGACTTGCACCCAAGCCTGCGTTGACGTCAGCACCGCCTTTGAGATCCAATATTCAATTCATTCTGCTATGCTGGCGGCCTGAGGCAGATCCCGATTGGCCATCCAACGTGTGCCGTAGATCGGGGCCGGCCTATCACATGGCTGAAAGGGAACCAGATGAAGAGACGGGAATTTCTCAAAACATCCACGCTGACGGGCGGGGCGGCTCTTTTGGCGCCGGGCCAATCCGAAGGGGCGGAGCGCTCCGGGGAACTGGCGCCCTATTCACTACCTCCATCGCAGACAACAAATCTTCCCGATCTGGCACCCGCCCGCTGGATCTGGTATCCCTCGGCGCGATCGCTTCAGAACACTTTTGTATTCTTCAGAAAGGAAATTGTTCTGACAGCAGCTCCAAAACGCGCAGATGGCTGGATCGCTGCAGACAGCCGCTATCTGCTCGAAATCAATGGAAAGCGAATTCAGTGGGGGCCGGCGCCATGCGACCCGCGGTGGCCTGAAGCCGACCCGCTGGATGTCGGCCGTCATCTTCAGGCCGGGCGCAACGTCATAGGCGTCACAGTCCTCTTTTATGGCCAGGGTGATGGCACATGGCCAATGGGAAAGCCCGGCTTTCTATTCTCACTCAACATCGATGCCGGTGGCCGGGAACCAGACCCTGTAGTATCCGATGCAAGCTGGCAAGCCTGCCTGGCGCGTGCTTGGACTCCCGGGCATTACAAGCGCTGGTACCTTCGATCTTTGCAGGAGGAATTCGACGCAAGGCTCTTCCCGTATGGATGGAGCACTCCGGACTTTGTGACCTCCCGGGATTGGCTGTCTGCCATGCTGCTGGAATGTTCGCCGAACAAGCCCTCGCTAGCTGCGCGCTATACGGAGTACATGCTCGAACTTGGCTCGGGGCCGAAAGAATCGGAAATGCGCGCCAGGAGCATCCCGTTTCTCGAGGAGAATATTGTCCCGGTCAAGCGGCTCAGTGAAGCCCACTGGCTGCAGTGGAACAGACCGCCCGTCGAATATTTCGCATTTCGCACCCCGGATGCCTATCGTGTCGAACGGCGGCCCAGCGCATCGGAGCAAAGTGACGGCAGCTGGATAGTGGAACTTGATCCTGCCCGCGGTGCGGTTCTTACCTTTGAACTAGCGGAACAGGTGGTGGGCTGGCCCTTTTTTACCGTAGAGGCGGGCGCGGGAACCACGGTCGAACTCCTGGTTCACGAGGCCCATGAAATCGGGGGGCCGCCGCTGATCAATTCCCATTTCGAGAGCTGGTCGCGCTTTATTTGCCGCGAGGGAGTGAATCGGTTCGAGTGTTTCGATTTTGAAAGCTGTCGTTGGATCCAGCTGCATATTCATCCCGGCAGGGGAGTCGTGCGTGTGCGCGATGTCGGGATGAGGCGCAGGCAATATCCCTGGCCAAACCGTCCCCGGATCGCCTGCTCCGAGCCCGCCCTGCAACGGCTCTTTGATGCTTCTATCAACACTCTCCACAATTGCGCCCAGGAAACCCTGGTGGATGGAATGGCACGGGAACGCCAGCAATATAGCGGGGACTGCGGACATCAGACGCATGCCATCTACATGGCCTTTGGCGAACAGCGTCTGCCGGCGCGCTACCTGGTAACTTACAGCCAGGGATTGACCCTCGACGGTTACTTCCTGGACTGCTGGCCGGCTTATGATCGCCTCGCGAGGTTGATGGAGCGGCAACTGGAAGTCACCGGGTGGGGGCCGATCCTGGATCACGGAATCGGGTTTAATTTCGACTGCTGGCATCATTACCTTTACACCGGTGACCTGGAAGCTTTGAGAGAGCCCTATGCACGGCTGCTCCGCTTCGCCGGCTACCTGCGAAGCATTCGTGACCCAGATGGGCTGCTGCGGGTGGAGAACCTGGGAATACCCTCGGTTTGGATCGACCACAACGCTTACCAGCAGCAACGGCATAAACAATGTGCATTCAATCTTTATGCTGCAGCGATGCTGGAGAATGCTTTGGCTCCGATTTGCCGCGCATTCGGCGATGACACGAGGGCCAGGCGGGAGGCGGCTTTCGGCCGCGAATTGCTTGAAGCGGCTGTGCGCAAGTTCTGGAGCCGGAGGCACGGGTTGTTCATCAATAATCTTCCCTGGCTGGCCGAGGAAAAATCGCCCCGTCTCTGTGACCGCTCACTTGCTACCGCCGTCCTCTTTGAACAATGCCCCGCGGGGCAGGTTTCTCAAATACTTGAAACCCTCGCTCGCTGTCCGGAGGAAATGGGGCTGTCCTATCCTGCCAACGCCGGCTGGCGCCTGTGGGCACTTGCCAAAGGCGGGCGAGGCGATATTATCCTCCAGGACTTGCGTCAACGCTGGGCCACCATGTCTTCCGTTATCCTGAACAACACCCTCCAGGAAGACTGGACCGCGCGGCCTGATTCCGGGAACCAATGGAGCCACTGCCCCGTGGTTCCCCTCTACATAGCCTTCATGGGGCTTGCGGGAATCCGACCATTGGAGCCCGGATTCCGCAAGGCGGAAATTCGCCCTCAGCCCTTTGATCTTGAGGGATTGGATCTGACGGCGTGGACCGTTTCAGGACCGCTGCGTTACGAGTGCCACGGCCATAAGGGTGACCGCCGGCTGTTCATAGGGCTGCCCAAAGGATGTTCGGGTGACCTGGTTTTGCCGCAGGAAGAAAAAGTGGCAATTCCAGCTTCCGCGACTCCGGCTCCGAGAGGATTCTCGCGTTACGCCATCGAGGCAGGGAGAGAGTACTTGCTCAACCTGAAATTTACCTAGTGTCCGGCTAGATGCCCGGCAGATTACGATAAAGCGTCGCATGCCGGGCTGCGATCTGGTCCGCCGAGTAGAACTGCATCACCCGCTCGCGCGCGGCTTTTCCTAGTTTTGAAGCGGACTCGGAGTTCGAAAGCACAGCCACGATTTTTTCCTCCAGGAAATTGGCTTCGCCCGTCGGAAAAAGGTGGCCTTCGATTCCGTCCCGAATCATCTCCATCGGCCCGCCATTTGCCGCTGCCACCACCGGGATACCGCAGGCCATGGCCTCCAAAACCGCGAGCCCGAAGGGCTCAGGTTTGATGGAACACTGGACCACAACATGACATGCGCGCATGATGGCAGGGATATCCCGCCGGTATCCGGTAAAGGTGATCCGGCTGGAGATCCCGTAAGCTGATGACATGACCTTCAGCCGGCCGTCGAAATTCGGATCCTCCGGTGTCGGGCCGCCGACGATCAAAGCATGGGCTTCGGGGAAACGGCTCAGGACCTTCTTGGCTGCGATCATGAAGATGTCGTGTCCTTTCCAGGGGGTCAGGCGGCCGAAAATTGCCACTATCTTCTTTCCCGGCGGAATGCCAAATGTGCGCTGGAAATCCAGCGGGGTTACATCCGGGCTGAAAATCGCCGTATCGACTCCATTAGGGATTGTAACGATTTTCCCCAGCTCGATCCCCTTGTCCAGGAGATCGGCCTCGATGGAGGCGGAACATGGAACATGGCGATCGATGTTTTTCTCCAGCCGGGCTGCCAAACTGGACGGCCACTCAAAGCCACGATGGCTGCAGACGCAGCGCATTCTGCCCAACCGGGCGGCGATCACCCCGTGAAATTGGCGGGTCAACAGATTGTTCAGGTGCAGCACCCTGCATCCGAATCGCCTGGCCAACAAAGCCAGCCGCAGTGCTGAAAGCAAGTTCCCGCGCCTCAGCACCTCCGTCCCCAGAGGGATTCGGGCATTGACGTAGGCCGGAAGCTCATCCGGTTCAGGGTGAGCCAATCGGAAAAATGGCAGATCCCTCGAGATTCGGCTTCGAATCACGTCCCGAGGTTGAGCACTGACGAGGCCAGCCCGAATGCCTGCCACCCCGTTCAGATGCCGGGCCAGGGTGAGCGAAGATTCAAACGATCCACCATAAGACCTCGTGGAATCAACTATGAGCACCCTCAAGCTTTGGTTCTCGCCCTTTATCATTTTGTGACTCGGTTTTTTGTCTTGATCCAGCTACCCATATTTCCCTCACCTAAAAGCGTTCCTTCACTTTTTCGCTGAAATCGCTCGAAACGGGCGTGAGGCGATAAGAGTAGGAATAGGATCTGTCCGAAGGTATCCGGTAAGGCTCCATTGGAAGTGCATTCGGGCTCCAACTATCGATCCCACCAACCCCCATCTGCTTCCAATCCAGATTCAGGAAGATCCCAGGATGAGATTGCATCTGAAACGTGTACCCAGCCCGCTCCATTTCCTCCTTGGCATAGTGCCGGGCGGCGACACTCAGGGAAGGCGCCCCGACCGCGAGGAGGCCGACTCCCTGGGGATTGGTCAGTGCGATCCAACGGACGTCGGTCTTGTTCCCGTTTTCCTGGGGACGCATGTATTCGACCCATTCCCGTGCTACGGTGGATTTGAATAGGCCGATCCGCTCGAATTGCCGGTCAATATAGGTTTCGACAGGCCCCCGCCCATACCAGGTCATGTTCTCGAGCCCGGGCGCCAGCACCAATTCGTTGCCGAAGCGAGGCATCATCGGGCGTTTATCGGGGCCGGGTTGGTATCGGGTTTCCACGATAATATCTCCGCTGCCATAGATGCGGTAGTTCATTTCCACCGATCCGCCGATATCCGGAAGAGCGGCGCGAACAATGATTCTGACGGAGCCATCTTCACTCTTGGCCCATTCAACCCCGCTAATGCTCCACTGCGGGCCGGCATTGCGCCAAAGACGGATGTTTCGGGCTGGATCTTTTTCGGTGAAAGACCGCATAGCCTTCCAGGCGCCGATATCGTTATCGGTGGATGCCCGCCAGAAATCAGGCCTCGGACCCCGTTCCAGCAGCGGGACACCCTTGTGACTATACGAGGTAATGACTCCTTCCGCGCGGCTGAAACGCATTGCGAAGCTCTCTCCTTCGATCTCGATCAGGCCGCCGTTTTCCTTGATTTTCAACGCGGGCGCACCGCTGAAATCGATGCGGCGCGCGGGCGCTTCCGTGGGCAGCTGGAATTGATCCCACGCGAGTTCGTGCCCCTTTTTTGCCCAGCGGGTTTCGGCTTTAAGGGTGAAGCTCAAATTCAGCCTGTAGTCCACACCCGCTTTCGGCTCGATTTTAGGCAGTGGAAATGTGAATTCTTTTTCCTCGCCCGGGCCGATATCGAGCGGCGGCAACATTCCATTGGCCAGGCTTGTCCCGTCGGCACGGACATCCCAGGATCCCTCGGCCAGATCTCTCGCGTTGTTGAAGTGCCACCAATTCTTGACGCGGATCCGGCCCTGGGCGAGGTCCACCGGTGACGCATGCAGGTACCGATACACATACTTGATGGCCCAGAGTCCGGGGTGGGGAATACGGCCGGCGCTGACCAGTCCGTTGTTGTTGAAGTTGTTGTCATTGCGCACGCCGGTTTTGTCTTCCCACCATCCGCCATAGGCATAGAACTGGGTGGCAGTCGTGTTGTTTCTATACTCGCCGGGCAGGCTCAGCCGGATGCCCTGGTCGACCCAATCCCAAACGAAAGCTCCCTGGGCATTCGTGCCGGAATAAAATATATCCCAGTATTCCTTGAGGCCGCCGCTGGAATTGCCCATGGCATGGGAATATTCGCACAGAATCAGCGGCATCTCCGGGCGCTTCGCCGCCTGCAATTTGACGGCTTCAGGGGTTGGATACATGAAAGAATTGATATCGGCGCCGGATCCTCCCAGAGAGGTTGAACCTTCGTAATGGTAGGGGCGCGACGGATCCCGGTGTTTTGTCCACTCGTAAGTGAGCTTCGCATTCAACCCATCGCCCGTCTCGTTTCCCATCGACCAGAAAATGATCGAAGGATGGTTTTTATCGCGTTCCACCATGCGCTGAACGCGATCCAGAAACGCCGTGGACCAGTCGGGGCTGTTCATGAGCCTGTTGCTGAGGCTGTTGCCGTAGTGGTGCGCCTCGATGTTCGCTTCGTCCATCACATAGAGTCCATAGCGGTCACAAAGGTCATACCATTCGGGCTGATTCGGGTAGTGCGCGGTGCGGACGGCATTGACGTTGAATTGTTTCATGAGCTCGATGTCCTTCACCATCGAGGCCCGATCGACCGTTTTGGCTGTTATTTCGGAATGTTCGTGGCGGTTCACTCCCTTGATCAGCACCGCCTTTCCATTCAACAAAAGCCGCCCCCCCTTAATTTCAACTTTTCTGAATCCGACATTCTGAGGGATGATTTCGGCCACCAACCCCATCTCATCTTTCAAGGTGAGGAGCAGTTGATAGAGGTACGGTGATTCTGCCGACCATTTCTGCGGCGCCGCGATTTTCATGGTCAAATGCGTGTCCGCGCTTCCGGGCTGAACGGCCTTGCCTACGCTTTTTCCGGAGGCATCGTACAACTCGGCGGAGAGTTCGGACTTTCCCGGATTGACGATTTCAGCCTGGATGGAGACCACGGCATCCTGGTAGGTGCTGTCCAAATCCGTCGACACCTCAAAATCCCGCACATGCTGTGGCGCGGTTGACCATAGAAATACATCCCTGTAAATTCCGCTCATCCGCCACATGTCCTGGTCCTCCAGGAACGCGCCGTCGCCGAATCGATAAACTTCAACCGCCAGCAGGTTAGGACCCGGTTTCAAATGAGGGGTAATATTGAATTCTGCCGGAGTCCGGCTGTCCTCGTTGTACCCGATCTTCACGCCGTTGATCCAGGCATAAAACGCGGAATCGACACCGGCGAAATGGAGGTAAACCGTGCGGCCTTTCCATGCGGGAGGGACATTGAATGTTCTGCGATAGGATCCGACCGGGTTGAAGTCATAAGGGATTTTAGGTTCGGCTGCGGCGTCCTGAGGCCACGGATAGATGATGTTGGTGTATATCGGGATATCGAAACCATGCATTTGCCAGCTGGAGGGAACGGGGATCGACCGCCAGGATGCATCGCTGAATTCCGGGCGATAAAACTCCAGCGGCCGGTCCGCTGGCCGCAAAGAACCCTGAAATTTCCAGGAGCCATTGAGCGATTGGAACCAGGGGGACTGCGAAGGCTGTCCCGCCTTTGCAAGCTCCGGCGTCGGATAGATCATCATGGATGTATGTGGTTTTTCTGTCCCGATTTTCACGATTGCGGGGTTGTCCCACTCCGGCCGTTCCGCCGCACCTGCGGCCGATATCCATAACACAATGAAGGTGGCAATGATTGACATATCCGTGACTCCTGTCCGAATCTGGATTCCTGAACTCCACGCGCACTTTGTGTTGCGCAAAGGACCAGATTCTAGGCATTATCTTTCTTTTCACCCTAATTCGGGCACTCGAATTTGCAGGATAGTCTTTTTCCGATAACCGCGAACGCCCCAGAGGTCGCTTCCGATTCACCATGTTGTCGACCCCATGATCTTGGGGGCCTTCGCGCGAAACATAAATAGCTGGGTATGACCGAAAACTCTCCCGTTCCTGAATCTGCGCCCATACCAGAGAGCAGATGGCTCCCATGGTTGTCAGCGGCGGTTTTCACGCTGATTGCCGTGGGATTTGCGTGTTATTTCCCCCTTCTTTCACGGCTTTCGGGAAATCGCACCGCGGCCTTCGACTTTTTCCTTTCGACGCTTCTGCCCTGGGCTCTAGGCCATACGGCGGTGCTGATTATTCTCATGTATGCCTTCCTGATTCGCGCCCGGGGAGCGGCGATTTTCTGGGCCGTTTCCGCCTTGGCCGTTGTGTGCGCCGGTGGATGGCCGCAAGCCAAAGGACTGGTGCTCATGGTCCTCATGGCTGGGTTGCTGATGGCGCTGGGAAGAAACGTCGCGAGGATTCTTTTGGATGATGAGTCACGGACCTGGGCGATTCATATCGGATTCGGCGTGCTCTGCTCCTCACTTTTGACTTCCTACCTGGCCTGGCTCCACTGGCTCAAATGGTGGATTCTGGCGCCGCTCTTGCTCCTCTCCTTGATCCTGAGCCTGCGGCAGCCGATCCTGCAAGGTGCAGTGGAAGCCTGGAAAGGGTTCAGCTCTCGCTGGAATTTTGCTGTGGCGCTGGCCCTGCAAGCTCTTTTTCTCCTGACGGTTTTCGCTTATGTCTACACTGTTGCACCGGAAATGCAATCCGACGCCCTGCGCTCATATTGGCCCTATGTGCGGCTGATGCGGCTCCACTCGGGGTTTACCGAGGTTCCTCAGGTTTGGGCCTATATCATACCGCAGGCGGGAATGGCCTATGCCGCGACGGTCATGACGCTTTTCCGCGAGCGGGCGGTTCAGCTTTCCTCACTGCTCATCTGGCTGATCCTCATCGGCCTGGTTTGCCGGCGCCGGAACGGCGGATCACTTGAAACCAGACTGATGCTCGCCCTGGTGGTGGCATCCAGTCCGGTTGTGCTTTGGGTCGCTACTTCGCTGATGCAGGATTGCTTCGTCTGCCTGGCTGCGGTGATGTTTGCCATTCTTTGCCTTGAAGGCAAAGAACCCCAAGGCTGGAGGTTTTGGGCTGCGATAGGCCTCTGCGCCGGCCTGGCATGGGCGGCGAAATATCCCTTGGCGTGCTATGTGCTGCCTTTTTTCCTGATCGCGGTTTTTCGCAGCTGGAAGGCGGGGGGGTGGATCCGGACTGCGGCGGGAGCCGGTCTGGCAGGTGTGACCGCATTTGCGGCTCTTCTGCCCTGGCTCTGGAACAGCTATCGCCAATGTGGGAATCCCGTGTTCCCTCTGTTTCTCAATCTTTTTCCGTCCAGGCTTTGGCCGCACGGCGTTGGTTTTTCCAATCTGGACAGCTTCCGGCTTCCGCCGGGGCCGCGCGGATGGTTTCTCTGGGTTATCGATCTGACCTACAATACCAGCCGCTTCGTGGAAGGATACGATGGCAAACTGGGCCTGACGCTTCTTGTATTCTTCCTCATGGCCATCCTGGCGCTTTGGAAAGGGACGCCGCAAGCCCGGGTTTTGATTCTCTGCAGCGCCCTCGGGACCGGCCTGCTGATTTCCATGACCGCCTACCTGCGCTACTGGTTGTCAGGGCTTTGGCTTGTTGCCCTTGCGTTGCCGGCGGCGCTTGCCGTGGCAGGAAGGTCGCGTTGCTACCGATCCATGATCTCGGCTGCGACCTTTGCCCTGGTCTTCGCCCACTCCCTGATGACGATGTACGGGCATTGGCCCTCCGAGGGTGGCTGGCCCTGGAGCTTCTATTCTCAAAGGACCAACTCCACCCTGTACCTGGCCGGCACCTACCGGGGGCTGGACCTGATGGAGAAACTGCAGAAGAGTTGGAATTGGCCCAAAATCTGGTATACCGGCTATGATGCCGTAGGTCATTACAATGTGCAGCCGATGGAAGCCGCCATTTGGGAGCTGAGACTCCACGTGAGGGAGCCCCGGGAATGGCTGCAATACCTGACTTCGCCTGGATGCCGGTATTGGGTGGTTAATTACGAGGAGGATGATGCACACTGGCTGCGGGTCAGCGGGATTGCCAGGTATTTCTGGCGCCCGGACCTCCTCGTTGGCCGTGAGGGCCCTATCCGCGCCTATCAAATGAGGACGCAGGAGGAAGTCCTCCGAGCTTTCGACGAGCGTTCCAGGCCGGGCGCGGATTTGGTGGATGACGGCAGCTTTGAAGATGCTGAAAAAGGCAGACTGTGGCATTGGGTTTCGACCGGCGATTCGGGCCTGCTGGAGGATGCGACGCGGGCCTATGACGGCCGGAACCTATTTCGCCTTGGGCCTGGCGGGAGTGTACGGCAGGAAATTGCGCTTCCCCTTTCACTGAAAGCTTTGCAGGTTGAAGCCCATGTGCGCGGCACACCCGGGGGGCCATCGATGCCTTTTCGTTGGAATGTGATCTTCAAAGGCTTCGAGCCGGATTCCCGTAAGAGCAACGCTTCAGTACCGCAGAGCACAGAAATCGAGATACAATCGATGGATGGCGCATTCAAAGTCGACGGAGAATGGAAGAGATATTCCGGCAACATCGTTCCTGTGCCGCCGCAAGCGCGATGGGCGGTGCTTTGGCTCGAAAACGGCGGAGCCGGCGGCGACACCCTGATCGACGGCGTGAGCCTGTATTCAAGGCCATAAACAATTCCGGCTGGAATCCGTGATCCTCGTTTCCATGAGCTTGAGTGTCTGAAATGATTGAAAATTTTCGTATCGCCGTCGTGATCCCGGCATACAAAGTTAGTGCTCAAATCGGCGGGGTGATTGCTGCCATGCCGCCTTCCGTCGACCGCATTGTCGTGGTCGACGACGCTTCTCCGGACGACATCGGGACGCAGATCGAAAAGCTCAAGAATCCGAACATTCTTCTGATACGCCATACGAAGAACCAGGGGGTAGGAGGAGCGACCATCAGCGGGATGAAAGCGGCCTTGGATGCAGGTGCGGATATTATCGTCAAATGCGACGGGGACGGGCAGATGGACCCCGCAAATATACCGCTGCTGGTGAAGCCGCTCCTCAGTGGCGGGGTCGACTACGCCAAGGGAAGTCGCTTTCAGCACTTTGAGGCTCTCCGTTCCATGCCGAAACGAAGATTCATCGGGAATATCGGACTTACATTCCTGACAAAGGCCGCTTCCGGCTACTGGAACATGCTCGACCCGGTTAATGGTTTCCTTGCCATTCGCGCTGAAATCCTCAGGAGCTTGAATCTCGCCGAGATCTCTCCGCGCTATTTTTTCGAAACCGACATGCTCATTCGGCTCAACATACTCGAGGCCCGCGTCATGGATGTGCCTTTGCCGGCCCGCTATGGCGAGGAGCAAAGCGCTCTTTCGATACCGCGCACCATTGTCGGGTTTCCGGTCAAGCTCCTGGCCGGTCTGATCCGCAGGATTTTCTGGCGCTACATTTTTTACGATGTTTCCCCGGTGGCGGTTTTTGCATGCCTGGGTCTGGTCATGACCGCCTTCGGAACCTTGTTCGGCTCCTTCCACTGGATCCGCAATTCCATTCACCAGGTTCCAACACCCATCGGCACTGTGATCCTTGCGGCGCTTCCAACTATCATAGGTTTCGAGTTGCTTCTGCAGGCCGTAGTGCTGGACATCCAGAATACTCCGCGGCCCGGCGGGCCCGCGCCGCGAAGGATCGCACTTCTTCAAGGTGTACCCGCAGCCGACCGCGGCGGCCCGGGTGCCGACTCTGATGTCTAGGCCACCGGTGTACAGGGAAGCCCTCATCACCGACGGTCTATGGCGCAAGTCGGTGGTGGCTATCAGGGCGCTTGGAAAAGCCGGCATCAAGGTGACCGTCACTGGCGACAACCGCATTACCTCCGGTTTCTACTCGCGCTATTGCACCCGGAAACTCATCACTCCACCCTCAGCTTCGCATCCTGAGGCTTTCCGAGACGCCATCATCCGGGAATTGTCGGCGCGGCATTACGATCTGATGATCCCCATGGAGGACTCTACGATCCGTGCGCTGCTTCCGATCAGAAGCGAAATTGAAGCGCGTACCTGCTTTCCCTTGCCAGAAGATACCGCGGTGCTCACAGCGCTCGACAAGGGGAAAACCTTGACCCTCGCATCAAGGTTGGGAATTCCTTGCCCCCGTCTTTTCCCTTCTCTCGAAGACGTTTCCGAAGCGGATTTGCCCGTAGTAATGAAGCCGGTCTCAGGCTGCGGAAGCCATGGACTTGTTTACGTCGAAATCCCCGCCCAATTGCGCCATGAAAGGGAACAAGCCGGCGGCCGCTCCTTGAGTTATTTGATCCAGGACAGGATTCCGGCTGCGGGCGAAGAGGTGGGGGCGAACCTGCTTTTTGACCGCAAGGGCCGTTGCGTTGCCGGTTTCACTTATCGGAGGCTCCGCGATTACCCGGTCAAAGGGGGGCCCAGCACCTTGCGTGAATCAACCAGGGACGAGGAATTGCTGGCAAAATCCATTCAATTGCTCAGCGAGCTGGGCTGGTACGGCGTGGCTATGGTGGAGTTCAAGAGAGACGTTCGCGACGGCCAACTGAAGCTCATGGAGATCAACCCCAGGTTTTGGGGTTCTCTGGCACTTCCGATTGCTGCCGGTATTAATTTCCCTGTTCTTCTCTGGCAGGAGGCGTCGGGGCAAGAGTTGAAACCTGTGTTTGACTATGAGGTGGGTGTCCGGGCCCGGTGGCTGATTCCCGGCGACATACTCCATTTCCTGTCCAATCCCGACCGCTTCCGGCTCGAACCGAGTTTTTTTGATTTCTTCGATTCAAATACAGTCTACGACGATTTTGACCGGACGGATCTTTCGGGAAACCTGGCCGTCGTAGTCTGCACCGCGCTCAACGCCCTGAAACCGGATATGTGGAAATATGTGCGACGTTGATGGGGCAACAGGGCAGGGATTCAGGGAGTAGCTGCATGATTGTCCGCAACATATTCACCGTGGATCTCGAAGACTGGTACCATGCCAATTATCGCCAGCTGGATTCGGGCGATCCGGCCAGGATCAGCACGCTTGCCGCGCCCACGCGGAAAATTCTCGAACTGCTGCGGCGGTATGATTCCCGCGCGACTTTTTTCTGCCTCGGAGCAGTTGCCGCGGAACACCCGGACCTGATCCGCGAGATCGCTGCCCAGGGACACGAGATTGCCGCACACAGTTTTGACCATGAGCTGATTTATAACCGTCCGCAATTGGAGTTCGAGTCGGACCTGCACAAGGTGACGGAAGTCCTCCGGAATATCACAGGCTTGCAGCCGCTCGGCTACAGGGCGCCGTCCTGGTCGGTAGATCGAAAAAGGACACCATGGTTCTGGCAAGTTCTTGAAGGCGCCGGCTACCGCTACTCCTCCAGTCTGTTTCCATTGCGGACCTTCATGTATGGCGATTCAACGGCCCCGAGATTCCGTCACGCCATAAACGGCTTGGAAGAGATACCGCCGTCGACAGTCGAGTGGCTGGGACTGCGGATGGCTTTTTCGGGAGGCTTCTATTTGCGCTTTTTCCCCATGCTGGCGCTCCGGTTGGCCACCCGTTATCTGAACTCAAGCGGCGAGCCGGTGATTTTTTACATTCATCCCCGCGAAATCGACCCGTCGCAGCCTCGTCTCGCCGGGCTGAGTGCGAAGGAACGATTTATTCACTACTGCAACATCGGGGGAACTTTGACGAAACTGGAAAAGGTGCTGCAGATTTCGAAGACCTGCAGCATCTGCGAATATTATGGCATTTCCTGAGGCTTTCATCGTCACTGGAATTATAGAAATGTTGTTTTTATGAACCACAACGAACGCAAAGACACGCAGATGCGGCACGGACTTTGTGGTTTCTAAAATTTGGCTCAGAGGAAAAAACACGCCGGTGGCTTGGAGGGATCATCGCACAGGAATCACCCTGATCAGCACCACTCCGCCCGGGGCGACGCTGGACTGAAACTTGCCCTCAAAGACTCCCAGGTCCGCCTGGCGCCAAAGATCCCGGACTTTACGGCGCCCGCTCCATCCCAGGTCCGACCATTGCACGGAGGCGGTTTTTTCACTTTTGCCGCGATTGAACAGACCGACGGCCTTGGACCCGTCTTCCAGGTCCCGGGACCACACTTCGATATCTTCCTGTTTCGATACCCTCATCCCGGGCTTGCCCAGTGGATCCTGGTCGACCTCGATGACCTCATCGTTGAAGAGCAGTCCGGTGGTGAAATCATCCAGGCGGGTTATGTCTCCGCTGAAAATCAGCGGGGCCGCAACCAGGCTCCAGAGCGAAATGTGACTGTACTGTTCATTGGGAGTAAGAGGCGTCGGGGCGGTCTGTCCTTTCCAATTGCTCAAATAGCCGATGAGCAGGTAATCCGGGTCATTCCATCCGCCGGGACGCCCGTATTTGTGCAGCTCGTTTTTCGCATAAAGATCGAAACCGTCCCGGAAAAGGGCGGTGGAGATCTCCTCGAACTTCTGCCCGAGGTCCCCTGCCGTCCGCCAACTGTGACCGCCGACTTGCTGTCCCCATTCCCATACATTGCCCATTCCATACTGGCACAGGTTCAGTACCATGTCCCTTTTCTGCCGGGCCAGAATTTCGCCGATTAGGCGATACGGCTTTTGAAGTTCCGCGATGCTTTTGTCCGCCGCAATCTTGTTATACGAACACCAGTCGTACTTCAAAAAGTCGAATCCCCATTCGACGAATCGCTGTACATCCAGCTCTTCATGCTGATAGGCGCCGATATGTCCCGCGCATGTTTTCGGGCCCGGGGAGGTGTAGATGCCGGCCTTGAGTCCCTTGGAGTGTATGTAGTCCGTAAGTGCTTTCATGTCCGGGAACCGCTGGTTGGAGTTGACCCGGCCGGAAGCATCCCTGGGTTCCCCTTCAAGGGATGGATCCTTGGCTCCTGGTTTGATGGACCAGCAGTCGTCGATATTCACATACATGTACCCATGATCCTTCATGCCGCTGGAAACCATCGCGTCGGCGGCCTCGCGCATGATTTTATCCGTCACATGATTCTCCCACACGTACCAGCTGTTCCAGCCCATGTGCGGCGTGAGGGCCAGCATGTCGCCGCATACGATTCTGAATTTGCGGCTCGCGGTTCCGAGATGGTTGGCAGCTTTGAGCGTAACGTTGTATTCCCCCCGGGCGGCGACGCGTCCGGTGATCTGCCCGGTGGCGGAATCCAGTTTCAGCCCTCTCGGCAGGCCTTCCGCCGAATAGGTTATCGGCCGGTCGCCGCTGGCAGCGATGGTGAAAAGAAAAGGCGATCCGGGCCGTACTCCGAAAAGCCTGGTTCCATTGATGCGCGGTTCCGGCTTGGGTTTTGGAGTCAGCCTTGTCGGGGTTTCTGCCCCGCCTCTGAGGTCTCCCGCGCCGAACGCGACCATCAAGATTGCAGCAAACCAGACGACTGTTGCCCGGGAATCGGATTCTTTTCGGAATATCATTGCGCGCCTCTTGGGCCGGCCCGAAATGGTGCCGGCGGTTTATCGGAAGAGCAGAAAATATGGAATGCCGGCCATGTCGTAAAACCGAATTTGCCCCTGGCTTGGGCCGGATGAAAATCCCTCCGGCAGAAGGAACAGGCTTGTGCGGTATCCACCTCCCGTTGCATAGCGCGGCAGGACCGCCGTTTCACCGGAAGCCACGGAATTAACCACCTTTTCGCCGGTGATTGAAGATATCAGGAACTCGCCTCTTTGATTGGTTATGCCGATCAGTGCCAGTATGGCCACCTCATTGCCCGACCTGACCCTGAACCGCCCTGTGGCGTAAGTGGGTAAATCGGCAAAAACCTGGTTGAGGAAAAACGACTTTTTCTGCCCCGGAAGAAGACTGATTTTTGCGGTTCCAGGCGCCGGCTTCCCCTCCAGAGTTTCCACTTCAATCTCAATATCGGCGGCTGTCGCCGTCGGGTTCAAAATAGCGACTGCGGTTCTCTGAAAGGGCCTCTCGGCCAGGAGAAAAACCTCTTCACTCGAAGCCGCAGCTGCGGGAACGCCGGCTTCCGAGGCCGGACTTTCATTTTCCCAGCGGACGATCACCACGGTGTTTGATGGCAGCGCAGTGCCGCTGGTCAGGGTCATCCGGGCATACCCATAGAACGGGCGGGAAGAGCGGGCCAGAACCACACGCTTCAACTGGCCTGGCTGCAGGGTGTATTCCGATTGAGCAGGCTGGTCGACAGCTCCGGTCAATTGCCCTTCGGGGGTTCGGAATTCCAGTTGGAACGAGACCGGCGCGGTCCGCGGGTTCCAGAGCAGAATCTCGCTCGAATAGGATGAATCTGCTGCCAGGTGGGCAAAATACAAAGGACCGCCGGATGCGGTTTCAGGCGGGTAGGGTGTGAGTGCGAAGTCGCCCGCAGCATTGGTGATCCCTCGGAGCGCGATGGAATGAAAGGGGAGCGGCGAACGGATCTCAAGGGTCCCCTCGAATTGTGATCCGAGGTCGAATTGTTGATCCATAAAAAAAGCCGATGATTCTCCTGCTCCCATGAGAACTGCTTTCGGGGAGCCGGTTTTGTTTCCGGCAGCATCGACGAGCTGCATCTGAATTTCATTAGTCCCGGTTTGACGATTCAACAGCGCGAGAGCGGTGTCGACTCCGCTGTCGTGCAGGACAGGGATTCGCATGAGCGAACGCGGAACCGAGATTGGCATGCGCACGATCGAGGTCAGTACTCCGCGACTGGAGTATTCCAGCAGCGCATTGGGCCGGAGCGCGGGTCCGGTGCGGTTGTCTATTTCCAACCAGCCGGTCTGCCAGCTCTCGCCACCGGGTTCCGTATAAACCTGGGTCACTCCAGGGGTCGGGGAGCTGAAGTCCAGCGCCGCCGCTGGGGCATTTATCTCGATTTCATACCACAAGGTACGGTCCCGGCCCGTATCGATCGTGAAGGTCCAGATGTTTTGCGCGAAGTTACCGGACAGCGGCTCCTTTCGATTCCCCTTTTCATCAAGTGGATAAAGCTTCAGCAATCGGGCGGAGGGAAACCTGAGCGTAAGTTCAAGCTGGGCCGGGCGCAAAATAGTGGGGGTTGTGCCCCAGCGGTTGTCAACAGAGGTCTGGGCACTGTTCCATCCCATGCCCGTATTCTGGTGTTCGGTCCAGACTGTGAAAATCATTTTGCGGGTCTCACGCAAGGCATTCCCGTCTCTCGACTGTAACAGAACCGCCAAATGATCTGGACTTGAGCCGCTTGCCTTGAAGCTCCAGTCATCCAGGTCCACACTCATGCCCTTGACAAATCCCACGGCTCCCTGAATTGCCGATCCGCGGATGCGCACATACGCGGATTGGGGGTTCTCGCGGTTCCAGAAAAGCTCGCCGTTGTCCGAGGTCAGGTTGCCCACAGGGAGAGGATGATCCAGCGGGACCGGGGCAGGCAGGTCGAAGGCATTGAGCCTTACCCGTTGCTTCAGAAAGGATCCCCTGTTGACCCCTTTGGATTCCAGGAATGAGGCTGCACTGGTCAGTCCCTTGGCGTACCCGGCCGAAAGCTCTTCGCGGTTGAGCCCCAACTCCAGGCTGCCCGAGGCCGTTGCACTCTGGCGCCCGAGGAATATGCGCGAACATATTGGTAACTGAGCCGATTTGACGGGGTTGCCCGACTGGGAGAAAAACGAGGTTGTAAAGCCCGCGGCAAAATCCCCGGCGCTGCCGGCATAGTCGAACATGTAAACCGCGTCCCAATCCTGCAGATTGGCGATCAACGCAACCAGCAGAGGCCCTTCAAGAGCATAGCGGTTGGGGAACACCTCGTTAAATTCACTCAGGGTGAAGGGTTTTCCCTCCACTGCGAGGTATGCGAGGCCGGCAAAATCCTGGATGCTGTTGATCCAAGGCCTGTTGTTGATTTGCCACCCGGTCGGCTGCCAGGCTTTTCCGGGAGGCCACCATGGGTGATCCCAGTAGTAGTGGCCGTCGACGAAATCCAGCTTGGACTGGATGGCAATGTCTCCCAGGTAACCCCACCAGGGGGCGGTGCCGGTCACGGGCGCCCGGATCCCCAGTTGTTCTTTGAGATATTTGTGCATCCCCAAGAAGAATGTTTCGTCCACTTCGGTGTAAAAGCGGAAAAGGTCGGCAACACGCTGTGGCGTCCAGGATCCCAAATCGCTTCGCACCGGCCGCTTAACATTCCCGGTCGAAAAGCTTTCTGACGGCTCCAATCCCTTGGGGATATTCAAGCGGAATTCGACCTGGTCAATCCAGATCGTATTGTCTTTGGCGCCCAGTTCGAATGTCGGCCGCACGTTCTTTCCGTCGGTTGTGTTGGCCCGGAAAGTGCCGGTATATTTTTGCCATTCGGTGGTTAGGGTAATGGTCTTGCTGAGGCCGTAATTGCTCCATGGATCGATTCCCTGCATTACATCGATGGAGATTTCTCCCGGCACCGACGCCTTGGCATAGAAACTCAACTCATAAGCCCGGTCTTTTTCGATGGCATGGCCGCTTTGAATGAGCTGCACGTGCCAGTTGGTGCCGTCCGACACGATTTCGAGGCGCAGAGCTTTTCCGTCGGTACCACTGACCGATTCGACACGGCTCTGGACCCGGGCGTTGCCAATCTGGTTGACATACCAGTCCGTCAGGCCGTTGTCGAATGTCCAGTTGCGAATCCGGTTCGAAGTATCGCCGCCGGCCTCCTTGCTTTTCCAGGCACTCTCCAAAGCGTCCCGGGAATTGTATCGCTTCGACAGCCATTGGTTCCAATTCTCATCAAGTTCACGGCTGTAAAGTTCGGGCAGGGTCCCGCTGACTCCCGGAATATAATTCAGTCCCTGGTCGTTGAGCATCGTCCCGAACATCGAATCTTCATTAGCAATTTCGACAAATGCAACCGCCGGGTCTTCGGAATAGGCTTTTCCGGTGTAAGGATTCCGATGCGTCAGGATCTGGCGGGCATACTCCCTTTGAAGGTCAATCATCCGCTGATTGAAGTGCGAGACGCCGACAAAATAGCTCAAAGGGTCCTGGAACAGATTCGCGAAAGCGACGCCGTCGCCGGGACCGAAATGCCGGCCGACCTTCAGATTGAGATTGACGTAGATTCCGTTCTGACGGAGCTGATAGATCAGCCAGTCAAAGCGCTTTAACTGGCCGGCATCGATGTGTTGTGTGTCTCCGGGGTAATAGGCGGGATTCCAGATCCCGCTGGGACTGCCCTGTGTATCCATGTGGTGGAACCGGACGACGTTCACTCCCAATTTTGCCAGACGGCGCGCGATTTTGTCTGATGCGCTCTTGTCGCTGAATTCACCTGTCCGCAAGGGCTCGTCAGGGCAGGGCGGGAAATTGGCGTTGAAGGTGAAGTTCACCCCCCAGAATCGGGCTCGCTTTCCGGTTTTCTCCCAATAGAAATGCCCCTCCGGGCTCACACGCAGGAAACCGCGCGAGTCAACCACCTCGGCGGGATTCTGCCCGGGAAAGTCGATCAGCAGGTCCGCAGCGTCTATGATGGTCCGGGAGGAGTCCTCCCACGGCAGGCTGAATGGGAACCAGTCGGATTGTGCCTGCAGAGTCGTGGGTAGCAGGCAGAACCACAACGAAACAATGCAAATGCGGCCCATAGCGTCCTCAGACGTTCATGCAGCCTGCGAGCGGGTGTCAATCCGGCAGGTTTTTATCGAGCACGATACGATGAACTTTGGCTTCACCTGCCGCAGCCGGCGAATGAATCTCCATTTCGCCTTCGATCGAGTCCACCGGGTCTGCCAGCGATTTGATGGTCGCGATCAGCTCCGCCGGATTGCAGTCCACATCTTTGAAACGGACGAAGACAACATGCTGCTCGGCTTCGGAGGGCATATCCTCCTCGGGAAACAAGCCGTCAAACCGGGCGACGAATTCCTGCAGTTGGTCCATCTTCCGCGAGTCGCCCACAAAACGCGCCCAGCCTTTGACCGTGGCATTTTGCGCTTCAATTCGAACGATTTCACAAGGACGTCCCCGAACTGAATGGTGGGGCTCCTCTTTGTAAGGCCATTGAATCCGAATTTCCCCCTGTTGCACCGAAAATCTCATGATCCGGCTGTTTTCAGACCGGACGAAAATCTCCCCTCCGGGTGCCGCCAGCCGGATTTCGGCAGGCAGCGAGCCGATCATCGTGATTAGTTCACAGGAAACGGCCGTGGTGGCCGGACAACCCAACGGGAGGGTTTTCCGGACGACGATCGCGTTGTCTTTCGTGGAAAACTCGAGCCAGTTTCCCGCGAACTGCGCAAGTCTTTCGCTTATTTCCCAGGGCAGAGGACCCAACAGGATTGAACCTTCGCAATCAAGATCGGGATGCATTTCAACCTCTCCAAAGCTGCGGGCATGTCCCGGGCCGAATTCCCGGGATGCATCACCCGGACATGAAAGATCAGGATAATGGATTTCTGATTTGCACCCTATCAAAAAAACTGCTTCGAAATAACCATCGCAATTTAACTCCACCTGTGGAATCTTGATGTCAAACAGAGTCCCTATGATTCAATCCCATTCTAATTTGGAGCGCCGGCTGGGGCTTTTTGATGCCACCATGATTGTGATGGGAGGCATCGTCGGGTCGGGGATCTTTATTAATCCCTATGTCGTCGCGCGACAGGTGCACACGCCAGCCCTCATCCTGGGCGCGTGGATTGCAGGCGGATTGATTGCGCTTGCCGGGTCTTTTATTTATGCGGAGCTGTCTGCGCGAAGGCCGGAGGTCGGAGGCCAATACGCCTACTTGAGGGAGGCGTATCATCCTTCGGTCGCATTCATGTACGCTTGGGGGTTGCTCCTGGTGACGCAAAGCGGCGGAATGGCGGCGGTGGCTGTAACCTTTGCCCACTATTTCCTGGAACTGGTGCATTGGCAGATTCCGGGCTGGATTGTGGCTGCGTTCATCCTGGTGGTGTTGACGCTCATCAACTGCCTGGGAGTGCGTGCCGGAAGCACGGTTCAAAATGTGTTAATGGTTCTGAAAATTGCCGCCATTGCATCCTTGGTGGCGTGTGGGTTGTTGTGGGCTCCACCCTCGGGCAGCCAGGCTGAAGTGTTTGCAGGGAATCCGATCTCAGTCGATTTTTGGACGGCATTCGGCGCCGCCATGGTACCCGTATTATTTGCCTACGGAGGCTGGCAGACCTCCTGCTTTATTGCAGGGGAGGTGATCGAGCCGAGAAAAAACCTTCCGCGGGGGCTGGTGCTGGGGGTTGCCGGGGTGATTGTTTTATACCTCTCGGTGAATTATGTCTGCCTCCGTGTCCTTGGTTCTTCCGCGCTGGCGGACACTCAAACACCGGCGACGGCGGTCATGAGATCGGCACTGGGTGAGACGGGAGCGCGCTGGATCGCAGTGGGTATTGCCGTCTCGACTCTCGGATTTCTGAGCCAGGGAATTCTCACTGCACCGCGGGTTTATTTCGCGATGGCAGCGGACGGCCTGTTTTTCAAATCGGTAGCCAGCGTCCACCCGAGGACCCACGTTCCGGTGGTTGCGATCGCACTCCAGGGCACGCTGGCGGCAATCATCGCGATCTCGGGCCGGTACGAGCAGATCCTTAACTATGTGGTTTCCGTCGATTTCATTTTCTTCGGTCTGACGGCAACTTGCGTTTTTGTTTTGCGGCGCAGGGAACCGAGCGGGAAGGGAGCCGGATTTCGCATTCCTGGCCATCCCTGGACCACCCTGCTTTTCATTGCATCCTGCTGGCTGGTTGTGGCTGCGACCATTTTTCGCTACCCGGCTAACAGCGCTGTTGGCCTCGGAATCCTGGCCGCCGGGATCCCAGCTTATCTCGTGTGGAGCCGGAAATCTGCGGTGCGGCAGGCTGACGGGTGCGGATCCCTCACGCGGTCCGCTTCCGGAAGATCGCCTGGTGCAACGGAGCGGCATTAAATAAAAGGAGAACGCCGCCTTAGCCGCATTCCTGGATTTCCTTTGGGTAATCTGCATGCTCTTTATATAATTGGCCGAAACCATCATCAACATCGCGGCTCCGGGAGGCTCATGGATCGATCCGCTGCAGAATTCTGGATGCGGGAAGCACTTGAGGAAGCACGAAAGGCCGAGGCTGAAGGCGAAGTTCCGGTTGGGGCGATCCTGCTGGTCAACGAGAAGATCGTCGGCAGGGGCCACAATCATTCCATCCGCGCGCATGACCCATCGGCGCACGCAGAGGTCCTGGCATTGAGACACGGCGCCCACAGCATGCGTAATTACCGGCTTCCGGGGTCCATCCTGGTAGTCACCGTCGAACCCTGCATCATGTGTGCTGGTGCTATGATCCAGGCCCGGGTGGATGAACTGATCTACGGTGCGAGCGATCCCAAAGCCGGGGCCATCGATTCTCATTTTCACCTGGCGAAAGCCCAGCCTCTCAATCACCAAATCGAGGTGACATCAGGAATTCTCGCCGACGAGTGTTCTGTGCTCCTGAAGTCGTTTTTTGAATCACGCCGCTAAGCTATTTTGACCGCCAAGGTCACGAAGGCCTCAAAGCTGAAGTTGCGGCCTTCGTGTTTCCGGTTCAGTTTATTGTTTTCCTATTCTTTATTTATTGAGAGGGGTTGGGTAGGATTGCGGGGATGATCGGCCAAACTTTGAAGCACTATGCCATTGAGGCAATCCTCGGAAAAGGGGGGATGGGGACCGTCTATCGAGCCAAAGACACCCGGCTCCAGCGACCGGTGGCCCTTAAGGTTCTCAACGCGGAATGGACTGCCGATCTCGATCGGAAGAGCCGCTTCTTTCAGGAAGCCCGGGCGGCAGCCGCGATCACGCATCCAGCGATCGCCCAGGTTTACGATGTCGACGAGGCGGACGGCGTGACCTTCATCGCCATGGAACTGGTGGAGGGCCAAACCATTCGCCAACTGGTTGTCAACCGGGACCTGGATGTTCTTGCTGCACTCGAGGTGGCCATCCAGGTAGGTGAGGGATTGGCTCGCGCGCATGAAACCGGAATTGTGCACCGCGATATTAAGTCGGAAAACATTATGGTCACCCGCGATGGCCACGCCAAGATCCTCGATTTCGGCCTTGCCAAACTGAATCCGATTCACAATGTTCATTCCAATTCCGGAGCCGAAGAGCACATGTCCCAGATGGCGACCGCAGCCATGACCCAGGCCGGGATGGTGGTGGGAACCCTCGCCTACATGAGTCCCGAACAGGCCCGGGGACGCCAGTTGGACCACAGGAGCGATATTTTCTCCCTGGGTGTGACCTTGTATGAGATGGCGACCGGTCAACTTCCTTTCACCGGGGAGAGTCCGCTCGACACGATGCATGCTATCGCCTTTGAGGAAACCCGACCGATCACGGTGTTGCGCCAGAACCTGCCGCCTGACTTGCAGCGGATCGTTTCCAAGTGCCTCCGCAAGCGTCCTGAGGACCGCTACCAGGAGACCCGGGACCTCGTCACTGATCTCAAAACGCTCAAGCGGGACATGGATTCGGGTGTGACACGCGCGGTACCCGCAACCGAGCGGTGGCGTGACCGGCTCGAATCGCTTAAGGCCCTGCCTCCGAAAACCCTGGCGGCAACGGCCGGAGCATCCGCGCTCCTGGTTCTGCTGCTGGTTTTTGTGTTCACGAAGCGAATCAGCGAATTCTGGTCCCTGATGCCCTTCGTCGTCATCGGCCTCCTGGCCTACCGGCGATACCGCAACCGGACCATGCGCCTTATGAAAAAATTCGCGGGCAAAGCGGCAAGGATCCCTGAAGTGCGGCTCATAACCTTCCAGCAAAATCGGGCTATGGTGGTCGTCGATCGCCTGCAAGCGAAAATTTACCTGAGGATCAACGGGCTGATGGAAGAGCTGAACCAGAAGCTCTTCTTCGGCGAAAGGATGTCGGTGGTCGTTCGGGACGATTTCACCCCGGAAGAATTCCGCAGCATGCTGAAGGAGCCTGGGGCGCTTTATGTGCGCGACGATGTTTTTGAAACTCCCCCGCTGCCGATGACCTGATCGCTTTTCTCAAACGTCCAACTCTACAACCGTCGCGCCGCGGCCGGGAACGTCAGCAAAAGACCGGACGCGGGGATGCCTGCGAAGAATGGAGTGGACAATCTCCCGTTGCACTCCGATTCCGCGACCGTGAATGATTCGGACATGCCGAAATGCTCTTTCCAGGGCTTGGTGGAGATACTCCCCGATGACATCCGGCACGTCGCCCGGCTGGAAGGAGTGCAGGTCGATGGAATCCTCAATCGGCACCTCAACAGGTTCATCCGTCATGCTGTTGATCCAATCTCCCGCGCTGCATCCGGTTTTGCTTGGATCCCTTCGCGGTTTGCTAAACCGTGGCAGCGAAATCCAGGGCCACATCAAGCGACGGGGCGCTGTGCGTGATCCATCCGACCGAAATCAGGTCGACTCCGGTCGCCGCGATCGCCCGCGCATTTTCCCGGCTGATATTTCCGGAAGCTTCCGTGATGGCCCTGTCTCTCGCCATTTTGACCCCTTTGGCAAGGATATCCACTGTCATGTTGTCCAGAAGCACGGCATCGACCTTCAGGGATAGTGCTTCTGCCAACTGCTCCAGCGTATCGACCTCAACCTCGATTTTGACCATATGCCCGACCTGCCGGCGTACCCGGTGAACGGCTTCTGAAATCCCTCCTGCGACGGCGATATGGTTGTCTTTGATCAAGGCTGCGTCATCCAGGCCAAAGCGATGGTTGGATCCGCCTCCGGCACGAACGGCGTATTTCTCAAGAATCCGCAGTCCCGGTGTGGTTTTGCGCGTGCAGACCACTCGTGCGGGAAAGCCGCTCACGGCTGATACGATGTCCCGGGTCGCAGTTGCGATACCCGACATGTGGCCGAGAAAATTCAAGGCGGTTCGCTCGGCCGAAAGCAGAGCTCGAGAAGATCCGTTCAGAAGGGCCAGGGTATCACCCGAGGCGGCGGCCAGACCGTCCATGGTCAGGGTTTTTATTCGAATCTGCGGATCGAGGATGCGGAATGCCTCAAGGGCCACATCGATTCCGGCGATGATGCCGGCAAATCTCGCCCGGAGAGTGGCCGATGCTTCGGCTCCGGGATTGACGATGGCATCGGTTGTGATGTCGCCCGCGCGTCCCAGATCCTCGATCAGGGATTTCCGGACCACCGTGGAATATAGAATCTTCTGGAGGGGAATGGGCGCCCAACCATTGTCAGTCATAGCATGAAACTTCCTATTAAGGAGAATGGGTCAGTCACAGCCATTTCCCTGAGGCAGGGAAATCTACTGATTTTAGCATAACCGCTTTCCCGGACACTTCCAGCCAGCAGGCGCTTATTCTGGTACGCAATTCCATTCCCGCTTCCGACCCGTCAGCCGGCAGTCAATTCGAACATGCGATGGACCGCCGACCGGGCTCGCAGCGCTATCTCCGGTTCAATGTTCACTTCCGGGCTCATGTCCTGCAGAGTCTGAAAGATTCCCGGCAGCGTAATCCTTTTCATGTGAGGGCAGAGGTTGCATGGGCGAACGAAATCAATCCGGGGAAACTGCACGGCCACGTTGTCGCTCATCGAGCATTCAGTCAGAAGCAGAGCGCGCGCAGGCTGGACCACGGCAATGTCGTGAATCATCCCTGAAGTCGACCCTACGTAATCGGCTTCTGCCAGAACATCGGGCGGGCATTCCGGGTGCGCCAGGATTCTTACGGCATCGAATTGCTCGCGATAGGCGCGAACCTCGGCTCCGGAGAATTTTTCGTGGACCTCGCAATGCCCCGGCCAAAGGATCACGCGCTTTCCGGTTTGTGCGGCGACGTGCCGCCCCAGGTATTCATCCGGCAGGAAGATCACGCTGTCGCCGTCGAGAGCTTCCACGATCCGGGCGGCATTAGCCGAAGTGCAGCAGACATCGGCTTCAGCTTTGACTTCGGCGCTTGTGTTTACATAAGCAACCACAGGGACACCTGGGTGGCGGCGGCGAAGCATACGCACGTCGGCGGCCGTGATGGCGGAAGCCAGGGAGCATCCTGCGTTCGGGTCCGAAATGAGGACGGTTTTTTCCGGATTCAGGATTTTGGCAGTCTCGGCCATGAAGTGGACGCCGCAGACCACGATGACATCGGCGCCGGTCCGCGCGGCTTCCCGTGCCAGCGCAAGGGAATCGCCCGTTATGTCCGCCACTCCGTGGAAGATTTCAGGCGTCTGGTAGTTGTGAGCGAGGATTATGGCGTTCCGCTCCGCTTTCAGTCGGCGAATGGCGTCAATGTAAGGAGCGTGGACCGGCCATTCAAGCTCAGGCAGAACCCTCCTCAAGCGCTCGTACACATGCGCCACCCTCTGCGCTACCTCTGCCGTATATGCGGGCTCACACGGAATTGGTATTGCTGATGCTGCATCCATACCCCTGGTCTCCGGTTTCTTATACTCATAATGAGCATAAAGAAGGGTCAAAAAAACAGCTCGATTCCCCGAGCCTCTACCCTCTTATGCTAATAGTGAGTATATCCCTTGTCAATAGCACCCTCGCCTAAAAGTGAAGAACTCGCCGGCAACCTGGCTTCATCAAGCCGAATCCATAGGCCATGGAATTCTGAGCGGGCACGGATCTGGTATCAGGGCTGAAACCGGTCGCTGGATTCCTTTCGACATCGTTGTCGAACCGATTCCGAAAAAAGTTCGTCAGGGGAGGCGATGTCCCGGGAATCCTACCCCCGGCGCCTGCCGCTCGCGCAGGGCTTCTCTGCGGAACCTGAAGAGTTCGGCGGGCCTGCCGCCGGTGCGGGATTCCACCTGACCGGTTCCTTCGACGAGCCCCCCGGATTCGACCAGGCGGCGCAGGTTCTGCTTGTGAAGTCGTATTCCTGCAAGGGCTTCCACGACCCGCTGAAGTTGCAGGAGGGTAAAACTGGAAGGCAGCAATTCAAACACGACGGGTCTGTATTTCAGCTTGCCACGGATCCGACCGAGGGCCGAAGCCAGGATGCGCCGATGATCGAGCGCCATGCTTTGACCCAGGTGACGGGCGTGGCGGCCATGGCTGTTTTTCCTGGAAGCCGGCGGCGAACTTGAGTCCATATCCAGAGCCGATTCGGCAGCCAGTCCGATTTCGTAGATCAGTTCGTACCTGTCCAGAACCCTCTCTGGAACCCATGGGGCACCCTGAAGCCCGAAATAGATATCGCTGCGTTCCCGGCGTTCCTTTCTGACGGAACCGTTCGGTGACCTGCGAATCCAGCTCTCGATGGCCGGCTGAATTTCCTGGTCGAGGGCGGCGGGCTTTCCAGAGCGCCAGTCTTCCCAGGGAAAGAAGGTGTACCAATCGCGCCATGTGGCGGAGCCTGTTCCCGGGAGCCGCCCCTCGCGAACCAGCGCGAGGTAGGCGACCGAAATGACTCTGGGGCCTCCCTGGAGCTCGAGGGGGTCGCGGTTCCGGTTGCCGAAGGTGTAAAGCTGTTCCACATAACCCAGCTCAAGCCCTGTATGCTGCAGGACCCAGCGCCGGAGTCCCAGCTCAAGGGTTCGATCGCTGGAAGGGTCAAAAGGTCCGAATGGAAGTGCTTCATGGGCTGCATCTGCGGCCATTCGTTCCAGCCCCTGTTGGAATTCAGCCCAGGCTTGTCTGGATCGCTGGAAAGTCAAAATGCGCGGAGTTTCCTCCGTCACGGCCACGATCACAGCATTGAGCCCGATGATAACCTGCGGATTCATAAAACCTTCTCCTCGAACACATCCCTCCCGCTATGCTAGTGTAAAACCACCGGTTCATGGAATACCAGCGTTTATGAGCACCTGAATCCATCCTGGCCCACCGGCCGGCGAACGAATCGATGTTTGCTGTCAACCCTCGCCGGCGGGCGGCCGTAGCAAGGAAGGTAACAGGGGCTCGGAACCGGGTCTCTCAGCATGTGGACATGATGAATAGCCCGCTATCAGATGAGGACCTGGTCGACGGCACCTTGGAAGGAGACGAGGAGCTTTTTGCTCTCCTTTACGATCGGTACCGCCGCCCTGTTTATGCCACCGCATTCAGGATCATTCAGGATGCGGAGGAGGCGCAGGATGCTACCCAGGAAATTTTCGTCAAGGTCTACCGGTCCCTTTCCATGTGGAATGCAAAAAAGGCGAAGTTTTCGACCTGGCTCTACCGGCTTGCGGCGAATCACGCCATCGACTGCTGGAGGGTACGCCGGCGCAGGTCGGAGGACCAGATGCCGGACGAACCGGGCCCTAAAGCTGCGATCGAAAACCGTCTGGGGGAAGCTATTTTGTCTCCTTATCAGGCGGTAAAGGAGCGGGAGCAGATCGACGCGATCCGCCAATGCGTCGACAGGCTTCCGGATTTGCAGAAGAAGGTATTTGTGCTGAGGTATTTTCAGGATTTGAAGCTTGAAGAGATAGCTGAAATGGAAAATTGCAGCCTGGGTACGGTAAAAACATCGTTGTTCCGCGGCTCCCAGAGTGTTCGCAAAGCCATGCGCAGATACCGAGGTGCCCAGTGATCCAACCGGATAAGCGCCACTATACCGAAGAAGAATTGTTGCTCCATGCGCTGGGAGAAGAGAAACCGGAAGCTGCCGAAGCGATAGTTTCCCACTTCAAAAGCTGTCATGAGTGCCGTTCCGTCTTCCAGGAGTATCGCCAGGTGGTGCAGGGGATCCAGGCGTGGACGGTACCGGAGCTCTCCGAGGAATCCTGGGAGAGCCGGAAACAGGGGATGGTTCTCCTTTTCCGTCAGGATTGCGGGAAAGGACGGCGGAGGGGGATTTCCAGACTTTTGCAGCAGGGGTTTGTCCGGGCCTGGGAGTATGCCCTGGCGAATCCGCTGCCGACCATGGCGTATGTGATTGCAGCTGTTGCATTCGCCTCGGAAAGGACGATCGCGACCTTCAGGCTGGATCGCGTGCTTCCGGCTACTACTGAGGTGTTCAAGATAATCAGGCAGGTATTATGATCGTTGAGGCCAGCGATGGTAAATGAGGCAACACTCAGCTTCGGGGAATTCCTTCGCGATATCCGGGGAGTAATCGCATCTCCAAGGCAAAGATTTTCGGTTATCCACGAACGGGGTGCGCTCTGGGGCTCCATTTTTCTGCTGCTGGCCCCATCTTATTTCGGATTTGCATTCCTGGGCGGGATTTATTTCGATCGCGATCCCTTCCCCGGGTACTCGTTCCTGGTGCCCCTTCTGGCGGTAGCGGCCGTCTCTTTTCTGAAAGCCTTTTTTATCCATGTAGTTGCGCGTTTCTTTGAGGGAAACGGCCGCTATATGGCGGGTACCGGAAGATTTTATGATCTGCTTACCGTGATCGGCTATGCAGGATTGCCGTCGGTCCTGGCGCTCATCATGGCTTTCTCGGTTTTTCTGTTTTTGCCGGGACAAATGGGGTACATGTTTAACAATTTCCACGCCGCGGCTGTAAGCGTCTTCATTGCGGTTGGAATTGCCCTGTTTATCTGGAACCTGATCCTCATGGTGCTTGCACTGCGGCCGATCTACCCGATGCGCGACCTGAAAATCGTGGTTACCTTCATTATCGGATCGCTGCTGATGGCCGGCCCCGCGATGAGTTTCCGCCTGCTGGCCCGCCCGGTGGAGGTCGATGGCGTCTATGTTGCGCCCATACTCAATGAAAGGATGATGCGGGCTTTTGCCGCGGATCCTGCCTCCGAGGATTCGGTGTCAAGGAAGATCGATCTTCACATCGACCTTATCGTCTACAAATATAGGACGCCCAAACGATTCGACTATGTTTTCTTCAACCCGGTACAGGAACTGCCGAGCCGGGAAGGCGGGAAGTCGAAAGGTTCCATCAAATCGGAAAAATCTGGCGGGTCGGGTAGAAAGCACAAAGAATATGCGCTTGGCCGCCTGCTGGGTCTTCCGGGTGAGCGGGTGGAACTGAATCAAGGAAAGCTGCTGATCAATGGGGAGATTTGGTCCGAACCCTATATCGAAACTGAATTCCGCAGCAATTCTTCATTTCCTGCGCATAGCTTGGGACAATCCGAATACCTGGTCCTTCCGGCCGACCGCCGCTTGCTGGATGCAGGCTTTCATGACGTCATCCTCTCCCGCGACAGGATTCTCGGACGCATGATAAATGCAAGGTTTCCTCTGGGGTGGTGGTTTTTCCGACTGGGCGCACTGGACCAGGGTTCCCCGGAGGGAAAGCCCACCCAACCCTGAGCCCATCGCAAAGGACTCCTGCCGGTCCTGGACATCTTTGCCGTTCCGTTCTTCTGGCCTGCCGGCCATCTGTTTTTTGGACGCGTAACCGTCGCTAATATGGTTTAATAACGGCCTCGGAATATCGGGAGGAGGCCGCAGTGAAGCGATGGACTATCGTAGTACTTAATCTGTTCTGCTTTGCAGCGATGTTTTTGTTTGCCGGCGACCAGAAGGCGCAGCGAAGGTTGCCCGGACAGGTCAACGGCAAATCGATCCTCCTACCTAATGGCTGGTCGCTATCGCCCGCCGGCCGCCATATTCCGGTTGGCGATTTCCCGCTTGCCTTGGCACTTCATCAAAACGGCAGACATCTTCTCGTGGCCAATAATGGATACGGCAAGCAGTCGATCGACGTCATCGATGTCGAGCTGGGGAAGGTTGTCAGCAGTGAACCCGTGGAAAAGGCCTGGCTGGGACTGACGTTCAATCCCGACGGCACCAAAGCTTATGCCGGCGGGGGAATGAGCAACAGCGTCCTTTCCTTTGCATTCAATGAGGGAAAGTTGAGCCCCCTTCCGCCGTTGCCGGTCGGACGGCCGCTTGCCGACATTTTTCCCGGCGGTCTGTGCATTTCGGGAGGCAGGCTTTTCGTCGCCAACAACCTGAGTGGAGACGTGGCTGTTCTTGACCTTGCGAGCGGAAAAGTAGCGGCTTCGGTGAAGGTGGGTGATTACCCTTACACCTGTGCTGCTTCCGCGGACGGCCGGATGGTCTACGTCAGTTTGTGGGGCGGCTCTCAAGTAGTCGGAATAGAAACCGACTCTCTCAAGGTCAAGGCACGAATTCAGACCGAAGATCACCCGAATGCCATGCTCTTTTCCAGGGATGGTAAGCGGCTCTTCGTAGCCAACGCCAATAATAATTCCGTTTCTGCCATCGATTTGGCGGCCGGGAAAGCGCTCGAGCGGATATCGGTCGCGCTCTACCCGGACAGTCCTGCAGGCAGCACCACCAATGCCCTGGCCATGAGTCCTGATGGTAATACGCTTTACGTGGCCAATGCAGACAACAACGATTTGGCAGTGGTGGATATAAGGAAGTCAGGGGAAAGCAAGGTCTTGGGATTTATTCCTGTAGGATGGTATCCCACTTCGGTGGCGACAAGCCGTGACGGCAGGATGATTTATGTTGCTAACGGCAAAGGTAACCAATCGGCTGCGAATCCCAAAGGGCCTGTGACCACCATGCCCCGCACTTCTGCTACCCAATATATCGGGGGATTGCTCCTCGGGTCCGTTTCTCTGGTTCCGGTGCCTGACCAGGCCATGCTCGCAAAATACACCAGCGAGGTTTATGCCAATATTCCCTACAGCGAAAAACAACGCTTGAGCGTCAATTTCAAGGGAAAGAGCTCCATTCCACTCAAAGTTGGCGACAAGAGCCCCATTGAGCATGTCATCTACGTGATCAAGGAAAACCGGACCTATGACCAGGTATTCGGAGATATCAAGGAGGGAAACGGGGACCCTTCGCTGACCCTTTTCGGGGAACAGATAACACCAAACCAACATGCGCTGGCGCGGGAATTCGTCCTGCTGGACAATTTTTACGTCGATGCCGAAGTGAGCGCCGATGGACATAACTGGTCCATGGGGGCCTATGCGACGGATTATGTGGAGAAGATCTGGCCGTCGCAGTATTCCGGGCGGCGGCGGCTTTATGACTTTGAAGGCGGTTCCCCTGTGGTGGCGCCGAGCGAAGGGTATATTTGGGACGCCTGCAAAAAGGCGGGCATCACCTATCGCAGCTATGGCGAATGGGTGGCCAACGGCGCACGGCCCGGCGACCCGTCCAGGGCCAAAGCCAGCGCCCTTGAAGGGCACTTCGATCCGCTTTACCGGGGGTGGGACATGCAGTATAGCGATATCGATCGTGCCAAGCGTTTTCTATCCGAAGTGGCTCGCTTCGAGAAAGAAGGAGGAATGCCGCGTTTCCAGGTAGTACGGATGGGAAACGATCATACCCAGGGAACCAAAGCCGGAACGCTCACCCCGAGCGCTTATGTCGCCCAGAATGACGCGGCTCTGGGCATGCTGGTCGAAGGGGTTTCGAAATCGACTTTCTGGCCTAAAACCGCCATATTCGTTGTGGAGGATGATGCCCAGAATGGCCCCGACCATGTCGATGCGCACCGGTCTATTGCTTTTGCCATCAGTCCTTACATCCGCCGTGGGACCGTTGACAGCACCATGTATTCGACCTCCAGCATGCTCCGCACCATGGAGCTGATTCTTGGACTGCCACCCATGAGTCAGTACGATGCTGCCGCGGCTCCGCTCATGGCGTCTTTCGGAACGAAACCCGATCTGAAACCATTCAACGCACTGCCGCCGCGCGTTTCTCTTACCGAGGTGAATCCGGCCAATGCCCCGGGGGCCGCGAGGTCTTCTCAGATGGATTTCGACGAAGCCGATCGGGCTCCGGACCTTGAATTCAACGAAATATTGTGGAAGGCGATCAAGGGCGGAGATTCAGTGATGCCGGCGCCGGTTCGTTCAGCCTTCGTGCGCCCGATTAAAATGGATCGGGATTAACGGTCCTATTGAACAGGTGCTGAAGGCGCACGGGAGATTTATAATGACTTCCCACATACTATAAATAAAGGAAGGGGATGTTGCCATGGTACTTAATTCGGTTTTGAATACGGTGGAGCCGGTTCTTGATTCCGAGGCCGCCGCGAAGCTGGCGGCCGAGCTCAGCACGCTCAGCCGCTTAAATATTTACCCCTCCTCCATTGCTCTTGCATGCGAGACGGTTTTTTCGCTTGGCTGCCGCGGACCGGAAAAGCGGCTCCTGCTGGTGCGCCGCAATTCCGACCTCCCGGAATCATTCGCCGGTGAGAGTACGGAGTGTCTGGCCGGAGGCATGAATGTCGTGGCAACCCTGTGCCCGCTGACTTCGGAGAATGCAGCAGCTCTGCGGAACGCCCTCCCTTACCTGGCTCCACAGCCTCTCGGTCTGCGCAAATCCGTCGGATGCGGCGATCGCCTCGGCATCGCGACCCCAGGCCATGTCCGGGCCGTCCGCAACGGATCCATGGCGCCGATTTTCGCCCAGCAATCGATGCGCGAAAATGCCCGCACGGGACGTACGCCGCAGCAGGTCATGGATGAAGCGCTTTGGGGTGTGTTTCAAGAAGGTTGGCGGGATGGATTCGGCTCGGATGCCGATCACCTCAAGACGGCGTCGGATGTCGATATCTGCGCGGCCGCAGGATTCACTTTTTACACCTTCGATCCCGGTGATCACGTGAACAACCACGCGGATCGGGCCAGCGCCGCCGAACTCGAGCAGCAGGCCCAGAGCCTTCCCTGGATGGGTCTTGACACGTCCCTCCCGGATTTGGTCGGCCGCTTGGCCGAAAAATCTTTGGACCTGGACGGCATGCGCCTGACCATCAGTCGTGAAGAAGTGATGCGGGCTGCGGTCAAGTATGGAAAAGCAGTAGCCCACACATCCGAGCTTTACCGCCATCTGGTTCGGACGATGGGAGACCGCCCCTTCGAACTGGAAATGAGCGTCGATGAAACCGATTCCGTGACCTCCCTTGCAGAGCATGTGTACATCGCACATGAGCTGAAGCGTCTCGGTGTGCGCTGGGTTAGTCTGGCTCCGCGTTATGTGGGGACCTTTGAGAAGGGGGTGGATTATATTGGCGATCTGGCCGCCTTTGAAGATTCCTTTGCACGCCACCTGGCCGTAGCACGCACTTACGGTCCCTATAAACTGAGCCTCCATTCAGGCTCCGACAAATTCAGCATCTACCCCGTTGCAGCCCGTCTCGCCGGCGAACTCGTTCATTTGAAAACCGCCGGAACAAGTTATCTCGAGGCCACACGAGCCATCGCAGCGCTGGATCCCGGGCTTTTCCGCGAAATGGTCGATTTCTGCCGTGGCCGATACACCACGGATCGCGCCACCTATCACGTTTCGGCCGATCTCGGGAAAATGCCCGATATCGTATCCTGGCGGGACGCGGACCTGCCCAACCTTCTCGAGGATTTTCATGCGCGGGAAGTGCTTCACGTCACTTTCGGATCCGTGTTGAAGGAGGACCGATTCCGGGGCCGTTTTTTTGCCACGCTGTGCGCAAACGAAGAAACCTATTACCGGCTACTTGAAATTCATTTTGGCAAGCATCTCAGGCCGTTTGCTACCTAGGGGCATGGGAGGCGTGCATCTACAGCAACTGAAGGCTTAATAAGGCTCGGTACGTACGCCTATCGATTAATCTTATTCTCTGGAGCCATGGTATGGATCTCGAAGAAGTAAAGGGCATGTATAATTTCACCGGGAAATCGATTGTCATCACCGGTGGGGCAGGCATCCTCGGTGGTGAAATTGCCTGCGCGCTTGTGGGGTGCGGAGCCAAGGTCGCGATCCTGGATCGCGATCCTGCGCTGGCTGAAAGGTTGATGAACAGGTTCGAGACCTCGATAGGCGAAGCCATCGTGGTGTACGGCGATGTTCTCAACCGCGAAAGCCTGGAGAAAGCGGAAGAGACCGTCATTAACGCGTTCGGGCGGATCGACGGCCTGATCAATTCTGCGGGCGGGAACAAGCCGGAAGCGACTGCCGGGCCCGATCGCTCCTTTTTCGATATACCTCCCGAGGCTATCAGGTTTGTCATCGATTTGAACCTTATGGGAACCATTCTGGCTACACAGGTATTTGCCCGTCGAATGATGGAACAGAAAGAAGGAGTGATACTTAATTTTTCCTCGATGGCGGCCATCCGACCCCTCACGCGGGTTATGGGCTATGCCGCAGCCAAAGCTGCCGTGACAAACTTCACCCAGTGGCTGGCGGTGTACATGGCCCAGAACTACTCTCCGGCCATCCGGGTGAATGCAGTGGCTCCCGGCTTTTTCCTTACCGATCAGAACCGCTACCTGCTCACCGACAAGGCGACAGGCGGATTGACCCAGCGCGGTCAGAGCATTATCAGCCACACCCCGATGGGGCGTTTCGGGAGCCCCGAGGATTTGTTGGGCACAGTGTTGTGGCTCATGTCGCCAGCTTCAGCCTTTGTCACAGGCATTACGGTACCGGTCGACGGCGGATTCCAATCTTTTGCCGGCGTGTGACTTCCGCCTGATAAACTGTGCAGTAGTTGCGCTGGGCAGCCGGCGCATCGAAAATGACGTGGATGCTTTTGAGGGAGAGGTAAGCATGATTACCGGAACGGGACTGGAAAACGGTATCTTGTCGGAGCCGGAAGTGCGACGGCTGTCCGAAGCAGCCATCGCTGCTGCGAATCTTGAAGGAAAGCGGGTGCTCGTCATCATTCCGGATTCCACCCGGACCGCTCCGATCCCCATGATGTTCCGGATATTTCACGATTGCCTGAGCGGCAAAGCGGCGGCGCTGGACTATCTCATCGCTCTCGGGACACACCAGCCGATGAGCGAGGAAGCGATCAACCGGCTTGTGGGTCTGACTGCAGGCGAGAGAGCCGGGAAATACTCGGATGTCCGCATATTCAATCATCGCTGGGATCTGCCGGAAGCGCTGGTGACGGTCGGAACTATACCTCCCGATGAAATTAAACGGATCACCGGCGGATTGATGTTCGAAGCCGTGGATGTCCGCTTGAACAAGCTTATATTCAATTATGACCAGATCGTAATCTGCGGACCCACGTTTCCTCATGAGGTAGTCGGTTTCTCGGGTGGAAACAAGTACTTTTTCCCGGGGGTCGGGGGCGATTCCGTCATCAATTTCTCTCACTGGCTCGGGGCGGTGATCACCAGCTACGATGTGATTGGCACCAAGCACACGCCGGTTCGAAGCGTCATCGACTGCGCCGCAAGGTTTATTGATCGCCCCAAACTTTGCTTCAGCATGGTGGTCAAGGGCGACTCGCTGGCGGGACTTTACATCGGAACTCCTGAAGAGGCCTATGAAGCCGCGGCGGACCTTTCAGCCAAACTTCACATATTGTGGATCGACCGCCCGTTTAGACGGGTGCTATCCGTGATGCCTAAAATGTACGATGACATCTGGACGGCGGCGAAGGGAATGTACAAGCTGGAACCTGCGATCGAGGATGGCGGGGAGGTCATCATCTATGCCCCCCACATCGACGAAATCAGCTATACCCACGGTCGGCTGCTCGATGAAATCGGGTACCATGTCCGCGATTACTTCCTGAAGCAATGGGACCGGTTCAAAGATTACCCGGGCGGAGTTCTGGCGCACAGCACGCATTTGCGCGGCATCGGCAGCTACGACGCCGAAACGGCCACGGAATATCCGCGGATCCGGGTTACGCTGGCGACGCGGATTCCTGAAGAGCGCTGCCGGCGTCTGAACCTGGGCTATCTCGATCCGGACTCGATTCGCCTGGAGGAGTGGCAGGGACGCGAGGATGAAGGACTGCTGGTGGTGCCCAAGGCCGGGGAAATGCTCTACCGTCTGCGAAAGCGATAGCTCCAGTCATACCGTTCCGGCCGTACATTATTCCAGGTGCCGTCTGAAATGAACCAGGACCCAGATTTCCGGATAGTCGAGGAGCGCGGCTCGAATTTCCACGGCCGGACCGGTCGATTCGATCTGTCTGAGGCCTTTATCCAGCTTTCCCGGCTCGACAATGTCGCCGTGGCAAGAATCGATCTTGCCCGGGGTTGCGAAATCACATTCCCCGGCGGTTCGTTTTGCCTTCAGGAAGATATCCCTTTTGGTCACAAAGTGGCACTCCGCCCCATTGCTGCAGGTGAGGAAATACTGAAGTACTCTCAACCGATAGGTATCGCGACGGCAAGACTTGAACCCGGGGCTTGGGTCCACAGTCACAATATAAAGATCTCCCACAGCCTGGGCGGGTCCGCGTTTGCTATCGCAAAACCCGTCCTGCCGATGCTGCCGGACGGATTGCCGCGAACCTTTCTCGGTTATCGCAGGTCCGACGGGCGAGTCGGCACCCGTAATTTCATCGCGATTGTCGCAGTCAGCAACTGCTCCAGTCACGCTGTGGTCCGCATCGCGCGCGAGTTTGAGAACTTTTGCAGCGGCGGCGTTGACGGCATCGTGGCTCTGCCGCATCAGGAAGGTTGTGCCCATCATGAAGGGCCTGACACCGAGCAACTCCGGCGCACGGTGGCCGGGATGGTTGAAAACCCCAATGTGGGAGCGGTTTTGATGGTCGGCCTCGGATGCGAGGTGAACCATCTATCGCGCTACCTCGGTGACGGCGCACCTATGCGGATAAACAAGCCGGTGGCAGCACTCGAAATCCAGGGTAGCGGCGGAACGCTGAAAACGATTGCCGCGGGCGCGCAAAAGGTGCGAGAGTTCATCTCCAGGCTCGAACAGGAACGCAGGGCCGATGCCGATGCTGGGCATTTGCTCCTGGGCCTGAATTGCGGCGGTTCCGACGCCTTTTCCGGGGTGTCGGCCAATCCTGCGTTGGGCTATGCCAGCGATCTGCTGGTTGCGGCGGGCGGCGGGGTAGTGCTTGCTGAAACTCCTGAAATCTACGGTGCCGAACAGGTGCTGATCCGCCGCGCGATCGACCAGGCCACCGGTGAGCGCCTGATTCATATCATAAATCGGTTCCAGGACTACCTCCTTCAGTTCGGCGCGACCATGGACAGTAATCCCGCGCCGGGCAACCGGAAAGGTGGAATAAGCAATATCGTGGAAAAATCGTTGGGCGCGGTCACGAAGGGGGGAACTACCATGCTCCGCTCCGTGGTCGATTATGCGCAGGAGGTCACCGTCAAGGGGCTTACCGTAATGGATACACCGGGCTATGATCCTGTCTCCGTGACCGGCATAGCCGCTGGCGGGTGCAACATTATCGCTTTTACCACGGGGCGCGGCTCGGCCATCGGATTCCCCACCGTGCCGGTCCTGAAAATAGCCAGCAACAGCCGTGTTTTCCACAGTATGGCCGACAACATGGATGTCAACGCCGGCGAGATTGTCGACGGCGCGTGCACCATTGAAGAAAAGGGGATCGAGATTTACCGGCACATCCTCCGAATCGCCTCCGGCGAGCGTACCAAGAGCGAAATTCTTGGAGTTCGGGAATTCGTTCCCTGGCGGATCGGCCCGACAGTATAACCCCCGTCGAAGGTACGGCTGCAGTCACCCGAGGATATTTTTCCCGATGAGCTTGCCCGGCGCTGTTCAGACCTGGATTTGACTGGCCGCGTCATAAAGCCTTCGAATCAGGTCGAGCGACTTCCTTCCTTCGTTCCCGTCAATTTGGGGATCACGTCCTTCGTAGATGGAGGCGGCGAAATCTTCCATCACCCGGCGGTGCCCTTCGCAGTCGATCGCCATAGGATTCGCCGATCCATCGGAAACATCGGCAACAGCGGAGCCCGGGTTGGCCGATCCGTCGCGCAAAGACCATACGGAAATATTGTCTCCTTCCAGGATGAGAGTTCCCTCCGTCCCGGTGATTTCGATTCTTCTTTTGAATCCGGGAAATGCGGAGGTCGCGGCTTCGATGACTCCCAGAGCCCCGTTTTCAAAGCGAAGGGCTGCCACCAATGTATCCTCACCTTCGATGGTGGTATGCAAGCGGCGGTCGGACATGGCCGCGATGCCGGCCACGGGTCCGCCTATCCACTGCAGCAGGTCGATCGTGTGAATTGCCTGATTGATGGCGACTCCGCCGCCGTCGAGAGCCAGGGTGCCCCGCCACGCCGCGGAGGCGTAATAATCCGGCGTTCGATACCACTTAATATGGGCCCCCGCCATGATCAGCTTGCCCAGCCTTCCGCTGTCGACAGCCGATTTCATGAGCCTTGGCCCATCCAGAAAGCGCGATTGGAGGGACACTGCCAGCTTCACCCCGGCTTGCCGGCAGGCCGCAATCAAAAGGTCGGCTTTTACAGTCGAGACATCGATCGGCTTTTCCATCAGGATGTGCTTGCCTGCCCTTGCTGCAGTCATTCCCAACTCCGAGTGGGTGCCGCTCGGGGTGCAGATAGCCACGGCATGGAGGGAGGGGTCGGAAAGAAACTCCTGCAGATCCGAGAAAGCACGGATGCCATATCGCGCGGCCAGGAGATCCGCGGATCCCTGGGAGCGAGAGCAAACCGATACAAGTTTGAGCTGCGGGATCCGGGTGATGGCCTCCGCGTGAATTTTGGCGACATTGCCGCAGCCCAGGATCCCTATTCCTATCGGCATCTTTACCATTGCATTCTCCTCATCCGCCTCGGTGTTCTTTGCGGTTCAATTCAGGGTCATTTGCTCGTCATCCGGCGAGTCATTTTAGCACCGGTAGGAACGCAGCCTGTTCAGGTATAATGCGCCAATTCTTACTCGGCCGATCGAAAGGGATGGCATGGCAAAAAGAGCTGATGTGCTCGATAACGGAACCGGCGGCAATCAACTCATTCAGGGATTGAGACTCTTTGATGCCACCACGATCATCATGGGGAGCATGATCGGTTCCGGCATCTTTATTGTATCAGCACAAATGGCACGGGAGCTGCAGTCTCCCGGCATGCTCCTCCTGGCCTGGGCGACAACAGCGCTCATGACCGTATTAGGCGCCCTGAGTTATGGTGAACTGGCCGCCGCCATGCCCCGCGCAGGTGGCCAGTACGTTTTTCTGCGCGAGGCCTTCAGCCCCCTATTTGGATTCCTCTACGGGTGGACCCTTTTCCTCGTCATCCAGACCGGGACCATTGCGGCGGTTGCGGTTGCATTCGCAAAGTTCCTCGGTCTTTTCCTTCCGTGGATTTCGGCATCCAGGATTCTTCTTGCCTTGCCTTTCGGATATGCGCTTTCCAGTCAGCAACTGGCAGCGATTACGGTCATTGCCCTGCTCACCTGGGTGAATACGCGCGGGTTGAGGGAAGGGGCGATGGTGCAGAATATTTTCACGGTGGCAAAAATAGGAGGCCTGCTGACGTTGGTGATTCTTGGATTTGTGATCCCGGCAAATCCGCAGGCGCTTTCTTCCAATTTCGGGGCCCTGTTCCCCTCATCCATCAACCTTGCGCTGCTTTCCATGCTTGGCGCATCGCTGGTAGGGTCGCTGTTCTCCTCGGATGCCTGGAATAATGTCACCTTCACAGGAAGTGAAGTCGTCAATCCCAAGCGGAATCTCCCCCTTTCGCTTTTCCTGGGAACCATGACGGTGTCCCTGATCTACCTCGCCGCCAATATCGTGTACCTGCGCATTCTTCCCCTCGCAGCCATCGCCTCCGCACCAGAAGATCGTGTCGGTACACTGACCGCACAGCACCTGATGGGAGCGGGAGGGTTGACGTTTATCACTACCTGCATTCTGATCTCCACCTTCGGCTGTATCAACGGCTTGATCCTGGCCGGCGCCCGAGTCTATTACGCGATGGCCAGGGACGGGCTGTTTTTTCGCAAGGCGGCGGAAGTGTCTGCTACGCGGCACACTCCGGTGTTTTCTCTTCTTATCCAGGCGGTCTGGGCGGCTCTCCTCACCTTGAGCGGGACGTACGGCGACCTGTTGGATTATGTCATTTTCGCGGCGCTGCTCTTCTACGTTCTAACTGTTGTAGGCCTTTTTGTCCTGCGCAAAAAGCGTCCCGATCTCGAGCGGCCTTACCGGGCGTTCGGCTATCCGGTTTTGCCGGCGCTATATATTTTCCTTGCCTCGCTGGTAATGCTGGATCTGCTCTGGGTCAAACCAAGGTTTACCTGGCCGGGTCTCATCATCGTACTGACCGGCGTGCCCGTGTACTTTCTCTGGCACCGCAGGAACCCGAAATCCTGAGTTCTTCCCGTTCGGGTTGCGGGCCTACAACGCATTAAGGTGGATTGATTTTTATGGTGAAGCTGAAGGCTAAACTGTACACGATCTGGTGCTGGACTGGCTGTGGCCTCAGCACGGCGTTCTGGGCTACCGTCTCCATCCTGGCCAGCCTCTTTTCCGGCAGCGGCCAACTGCAGCATTTCTGCATGAAGCGCTGGTCCAGGGATAACCTGTGGTTGTCGCGGGCGCGGGTCAGAATCGAGGGCCTCGAAAACATCGACCACGAGCATCCGCAGATATTCGCAGCCAACCACAGCGGTTTGCACGACATCCTTTCCCTGTCGGCCAATCTGCCGCTCCAGTTTCGCTGGGTGGCAAAGAAATCTCTCTTCAATGTTCCGTTCATGGGTTGGCATATGTCGCGCTCGGGCTACATTCCGATTGACCGGGAGAATCCCCGGGAGGCGGCAAAAAGCATTATCGAGGCGGCGAAAGTCATCCGCGGGGGCGTCAATGCGATTGCCTTCCCGGAAGGGACGCGCAGTCGGACCGGCGCTTTGAGCCCGTTCCGGAGCGGAGCCTTTGCGCTGGCGCTTCGGACCGGCGTGCCGCTGGTTCCCATCACCCTTGAGGGTAGTTACCGCGTGATCATGCCCAAAACCCTGCAGGTGAACCCGGGCACCATTATCCGCATTAAGATTGACTCGCCGATTGATCTCTCGTCCTACTCACGCGGCGACAAGCACAAACTGATGGAGGATGTGCACGCCATTATGGACAGAAATCTCGAGTACCTTCGCGCCGCCCGCCGACCGGGCGAGGAGCGCGAGGACGCCGTCTTCCGCTGGATCTACGGTGACTCCGGCGGCCCGGATTATGACAGCCTGCGTGCCGCCGGCGGCTAGTTTCTGCGACGGGGCGTGTACGCCGCGTTCGCGATCTTCGCTAGGCATGCGGTTTGATCCATTGGCGAATCATGTGCGTCGGCGGTGCGGGTCGCCGATCCAGCCTATCTTCCGGAAGAAGAAAAACATAACCACGGCAATCAGGATCATCATCAGCAGCGCGAAAGGATAGCCCCAGAACCAATTCAGCTCCGGCATGTTGAGGGGCGATTTCTCGGTATTGAAATTCATCCCGTAAATGCCCGCGATCAGGGTCATGGGGGCGAACAGGGCTGTGAACATCGTCAGGAATTTCATGATTTCGTTCATGCGATTGTTCAGGCTGGACAGATAGACCTCCATCAGGCTCGATGCGATGTCGCGGTAGTTTTCCAACAGATCAATGATCTGGATCACGTGATCGTAACAGTCGCGCAGATAAATGCGAGTCTCGGCGGAAATAAGGGAACTCTCTTCCCGGGCCAATGAACTGATCGCCTCGCGCAATGGCCAGATCGCACGGCGCAGAGCGAGCAGATCCCGCTTCACTTCGTGGATGCGACCCACAATTTCCTTTTCCGGCTGAAGTACGACTTCATCTTCCAGCGCTTCCAGCTTTTCTCCATAGCGTTCGAGCAGCGGAAAGTAGTTGTCGATGGTCGCGTCCAGCAGCGCGTAGGCCAGGTAATCCGGGCCGGCAGTCCTGATCTTCCCTCCCGCCTTGCGGATGCGCTCACGGACCGCGTCGAAGCAGTCACCGGGGTATTCCTGGAAGGTCAGAATATAGTTGGCACCCAGAAAAAGGCTCAGCTGGTCGAACTCCAGCTGGCTATTCATTTCGGCCATTCGCGCCACAATAAAGTAATGCTTTTGGTAAATCTCGGCCTTCGCGCGCTGGTGAACGTTGACGACATCTTCCAGCGCCAGCCGGTGAAGGTCGAAAATCTCGCCCAGCTTGGCGATCGTGGCTGTGTCTCCCACCCCATCCACGTTGATCCAGGTGATGGGCCATTGGTTCAGGAACTCGGGTAGGGTGCCGGGGTCGGCCACCGTTTTTTCGAGGATCCCACCGGGGCCATAGGCGATGACATGGATAGTTGAAGGGGCAGCTCCCGGGTCCGCGACCAAAGTCCCCGGGGATGACCCGGGCGGTGTCCTGCGTTCCAGTTCGAGTTTCCTTCCTTTGCGTTTCGATTTTCTTGACATTCCCAGGATTCCCTCCAGCATTCCTTTGACCACGGCGAGTTGCGATGGTCGTCATTTTACACCGAAACCCCTTTTGGGGTATGGTAGTGCGACTTTGCGGAGGGGTGCTATGGTGGTCGTCCAGTCATATGCTCTGGCTGTTTGCATGTGCGTCGTCACAATGATCTGCTGGGGTTCGTGGGCCAACACTCAGAAATGGACCAGCCGCGAATGGCGATTCCAGCTGTATTACTGGGACTATGCGATCGGCGTTTTCCTGCTCGCTCTGGCTCTGGCGCTGACGCTCGGCAGCACGGGCACCGAAGGCAGGAGTTTCCTGGCCGATGTGGCCCAGGCGAGCGAAGCGTCTATGGGATCGGCTTTCCTGGGCGGAGTCATTTTCAACCTATCCAACATCCTACTGGTAGCAGCCATTGATATCGCAGGGATGGCGGTTGCCTTTCCAATCGGCGTTGGGCTGGCGCTTGTTCTGGGGGTGCTGACCAATTACTTTGCGGCTCCGGTCGGGAATCCATCGCTTTTGTTTGCCGGAGTGACATGCGTGGCCGCCGCCATCCTGGTAGATGCGATGGCTTACCGCAGGCTGCCGGCACAGGGTTCGAAAACCAGCGCCAAGGGGATCATGATTTCGGTCCTGGCCGGGTTTTTGATGGGCTTTTTCTACCGTTTCGTGGCCGCCTCCATGGCTCAGGATTTCATTCGGCCGGAAGCTGGAAAGCTCAGCCCCTATACTGCGGTTGTGCTCTTTTCTGCAGGTCTGCTGGCTTCCAATTTCCTCTGGAACAGTATCATGATGATACGGCCTTTGACCGGCGAGCCGGTCCCTTTCGCCGATTATTTCCGGAAAGGCAATGCCCGCCTCCATCTGACCGGAATCCTGGGCGGCATTATCTGGAGCTTGGGAATGTCATTTAGTATCATTGCGACGGGCGCGGCGGGTTTCGCGATTTCTTATGGGCTCGGACAAGGGGCGACCATGGTTGCGGCCTTCTGGGGAGTGTTTATCTGGAAGGAATTCCGCGACGCTCCTCCGGGAACGAACCGGTTGCTTTTCCTCATGTTCGCAGGGTATGCCGCGGGTTTGGCGCTAATCATAATCTCCCGGCTTGCTTAGACCGGGAGCGTGAATATCAGTCAGGATTGCAGGACCGAAATGTCGGATAAAATAGTAGTGATTGGAAGTTCCAACACCGACATGATCGTCAAGCTTCCCCGGATTCCCGGACCGGGCGAGACCATCATTGGGGGCACCTTTTCCATGGCGGCCGGCGGCAAGGGAGCCAATCAGGCTGTTGCGGCTGCCCGTGCCGGGGGAAGAGTCACTTTGATTGCCCGCGTTGGGGACGATCTTTTCGGCAGGCAGGCAGTGGAAGGATTTATCCGGGACAATATTGACGTAAGCTGCGTTCTTCGGGATGCCGGGTCGCCATCGGGAATCGCCCTGATTTTCGTCGGGAGGGATGGCGAAAACAGCATCGCGGTAGCACCGGGCGCCAACGGCAACCTTTCCTCACAGGATATCGAGCGCTTTCGCGAGGTCATCGTTTCGGCCCGGATCGTCGTCCTGCAGCTCGAGACTCCCATGGATTCCGTTCGCGCCGCCGTGGAGATTGCCTCCGGCAGCGGTGCGTCGGTAATCCTCAACCCGGCCCCGGCAGCCCTGGTTCCCCCTGAGGTGTTGAGGCTCGTGGATGTTCTGACACCGAACGAACACGAGGCCCGGGTCCTGACCGGAATCGAGGTTAGAAGTGAATCGGCTGCCGGGCAGGCGGCCGATGCGCTTATGTCCCGCGGGGTGAAAACGGTGATCATTACCATGGGTGCGCGCGGGGCCTATGTCGCCGCCGCGAGCATGCGTGAACTGGTGCCGGGATTTCCAGTGGAGGCCGTCGACACAACCGGCGCCGGCGACGTTTTCAACGGCGCCCTCGCGGCCGCATTGTCCGAGGGGCATCCGTTGCGGTCGGCGGTGCGCTTTGCCAGTGGCGCTGCAGCGCTTTCAGTGACTCAGCTGGGGGCTCAGCCTTCGATCCCAACCCGGAAGGAAATCGAAAAATTCCTGGCCCGTTGAGGCAAATCCGTGAAGTTGGATTGGATTGTAGCATCCATGCTTCATACACAAAAAATTCATAGGATAAAACAGTGAAATCACCAATGACTCCAGGCAGCAGTTTAGACCCGGGCGAACCCGTTCTGCCGCGGACCGATTCTTTTGTCCGCAGGCATATGGGACCCCGGATCACGGATTACGCCACGATGCTGGCAGAGCTGGGATTTTCTTCGCTTTACGAATTCATCGGCCGGACAGTGCCGGAATCGATCGCGATCGAGAGCCCTCTCAATGTCGGCCATGGTGACGACGAATATTCCGTCCTCCGTCGTTTGCGCGAGATCGCCCAGAAGAACCGTGTGTTCCGCTCCTACATCGGCATGGGTTACCACGACTGTGTCACCCCGGCTGTCATCCAGAGGAACATCCTTGAGAATCCGGGCTGGTATACCCAATACACTCCCTATCAGCCCGAGATATCTCAGGGCCGGCTCGAGGCACTGTTGAATTATCAAACGATGATCCGGGACCTTACCGGGCTCGAGATTGCCAATGCATCTCTGCTGGACGAAGGGACGGCGGCAGCGGAAGCGATGCATATGAGCTTCGGGCTGTTTCATGGAGAGTCCAATTCATTCTTCGTTTCGGATGCATGCCATCCGCAAACCATCGATGTTGTTCGGACGCGAGCCTGGGCTCTCGGGATCGAAGTGATCGTGGGCAGCCACTGCGCCTTTGATTTTTCAAAACCGGTGTTCGGGGTGCTCCTGCAATATCCCGCATCGGACGGGACCTTGTCGGACTACTCTTCTTTTATTCAGAAAGCCCGCGAAGTCGGAACCATCGTAACGGTCGCAGCCGATCTGCTCAGCCTGGCACTTCTGACACCGCCCGGTGAAATGGGCGCCGATATCGCTATCGGCAGCACGCAGCGATTTGGTATCCCGCTCGGTTTTGGCGGCCCGCATGCTGCTTATTTTGCCACGCGTGAATCCTATAAACGGAGCATGCCGGGGCGATTGATCGGGGTTTCCAAGGATTCGAACGGAAAACCCGCCCTTCGCCTCTCGCTCCAGACCCGAGAGCAGCATATCCGGCGGGAAAAAGCGACCAGCAACATCTGCACGGCTCAGGTGCTCCTGGCGGTGATGGCGGGCATGTATGCCGTCTATCACGGTCCCGAAGGGATTCGGCAAATTGCTCTGCGCGTTCATCGGCTGACCGGCCTGCTGGCTGCAGGGCTGCGGAAGCTCGGGCTGCAGGTCGGTCCCGAGCATTTCTTCGATACGCTTCAGGTGCACGCGGATGCGGCGCGCTGCCGTAGCATCCTCGGCGCCGCAGAACAAAGAGGAATCAATCTGCGGCTCCTGGCCCCGGATACTCTTGGGGTCAGCCTGAACGAGACTACAACACCATCCGAGGTCGAAGATTTGTGGTTGATATTTTCTCCCGATGGCGCTCCGGTTTTGACCGCAGCATCCATCTCCAATGGCTGTCTCGACGCGCTTCCGGATGCGCAGATGCGCAAGAGCGCCTATCTGACACATCCGGTTTTCAATCGCTACCATTCTGAGACCGAAATGCTGCGTTACATCAAACGCCTGGAAAGCCGCGATCTCTCGCTCACAACCGCCATGATTCCGTTGGGATCATGCACCATGAAATTGAATGCGGCCGTGGAAATGTTCCCGATCACCTGGCCCGAGTTTGCTCAAATCCATCCCTTTGCCCCGGCGAGCCAGACGCAGGGCTACAGAATCATGTTTGAGCAATTGGAGCGCTGGCTGGCGAGCATCACAGGCTTTGACGCGGTTTCGCTGCAGCCCAATGCCGGCTCTCAGGGGGAATATGCCGGTCTGCTCGTCATACGCAAGTACCACCAGGACCGCGGGGACACGCACCGGGATATCTGTCTCATTCCTCAATCGGCGCATGGCACAAATCCCGCCAGCGCGGTCATGGCGGGGATGAAGGTGGTTGTCGTCGCTTGCGACGTGAACGGAAACATCGATGTCCGTGATTTGGAGGCCAAAGCAGTCCAGCATGCTTCGAAGTTGGCTGCATTGATGGTGACTTATCCCTCGACCCATGGAGTATTTGAGGAGGAAATCAAGAAGATCTGCAGCATTGTTCACCAGCACGGCGGACAGGTTTATATGGATGGAGCGAATATGAATGCCCAAGTCGGGCTCTGCCGTCCGGCTGAAATCGGCGCCGACGTCTGCCACCTGAACCTGCACAAGACATTTTGCATTCCTCATGGCGGAGGTGGGCCCGGCATGGGTCCGATTGGAGTTGCAAAGCATCTATCCCAGCTCCTGCCGAATCATCCGGTCGTCGAGATGGGAGGATCGAAGGGAATCGGGGCGGTCTCGGCCTCTCCCTGGGGAAGCGCCAGCATCCTTCCGATTTCCTGGATCTACATCGCCTTGATGGGGGCCGAGGGACTCACAGAGGCCACCAAGGTGGCTATTTTGAATGCCAATTATATCGCGCGCCGCCTCGATGCTTATTACCCGGTCTTGTACAAAGGCAAGAATGGTTTTGTCGCCCACGAGTGCATTCTTGATCTCCGTCCGGTTAAGAAAAGCGCGGGCGTCGAAGTGGATGACATTGCAAAACGCCTTATGGATTACGGATTTCACGCTCCCACGGTTTCTTTCCCGGTTGCCGGCACCCTTATGGTCGAACCCACTGAAAGCGAGTCCAAGGAAGAATTGGACCGGTTCTGTGACGCCCTGATATCGATACGGCAGGAAATTGCTGAGATCGAGGCGGGCAGGATGGATCCTCACGACAATCTGCTCAAGAATGCTCCCCATACGGCGGCAGTTCTCACTGCGGCGGAATGGAACCATCCCTATTCCCGGGAGCAAGCCGCATATCCAACGCCGGCTCAGCGGGACCACAAGTTCTGGCCCCCGGTTGGAAGGGTCGATAATGTTTATGGCGACAGGAACTTGATCTGCACGTGCCTGCCGGTTGAGGCCTATGAAAAACCATAGGCTGCAAGCCGCATCAAGCAGGTGGCTGGAAGGCGATGACTGCAGGCGGCACCCGCCCGATGGGGGCGGGCGCCGTTACTAATGCCGAAATCCGATTCAGTTTGTAGCCTGTTCCTGGAGATATTCTTCGTACTCAGCCGCGCTTAGAAGCTCGGAAAGCTCACTTGGGCTATTGATCCGGATTTTGATCAGCCAGGCATCCTGGTGAGGTGATTTGTTCAGGAGCTCGGGTGTTTCTTCCAGCTTCGAGTTCACCTCGATCACTTCGCCCGCCACGGGGCAAAAGATCTCCGAGACCGCTTTTACCGATTCCACCGACCCGAAGGGCTCGTTCGCTTCAAACTTGTCGCCGATTTCGGGGAGCTCCACGAAAACAACATCACCAAGCTCCTTCTGGGCGAAATCGGTGATTCCAACCGTACCGGAATCATCCTGAACAAACAGCCATTCGTGATCTTTAGTATAGAGGTTTTCTTCGGGATACATTCGTCTGCCTCCGCTGTTGGGCTGTTGATCCGTAATCCGACCGGTCCTGACTCCTGGCCGGCCGATAAGAGCAGGACCGCGCATGCGGTCCGGATTCGTTCTACCGGGTCTTCACACGTTTATAAAATGGCGTCGGCACTACACGTGCCTTCACCGGTTTTTCACGAATGAAAATTTCGAGCTCGGTTCCGGGAGCGCACCGATGCGGGGGCAAATAGGTCAGCCCGATGTTTTTTTGCAGAAAAGGTGCGGGGCTGCCGCTGGTGACGGTTCCCAGAATTTCACCATCCAGGGCGACCGGGTAATGATCCCGTGCTATCCCCCGCTCTACCATTTCGAAGCCCGCGAGAATCCTTTTCAGCCCCTCTTCGCGCTGGCGGAGCAATATATCGCGGCCCAGAAAATCGCCTTTATCGAGCCGGCAAATCCATCCGAGGTCGGCTTCCAGAACGCTGATGGAGTCGTCAATTTCATGGCCGTAGAGGGCCATTTTCGCTTCAAGCCGAAGAGTGTTTCGGGAAGCCAGCCCGGCCGGTTCGAGGCCCAGGGGGATCCCCCGCTCCATGATGCGTGTCCAGGCCTCCACCGCGTGCCCCGGACTTAGATAAATTTCAAAACCATCCTCCCCCGTATAGCCCGTACGCGCGATTATCGCATCCTTATCGATGAATTTCCCCTGCTCGAACCAGTAATATTTCATCCGGCTCACGTCGACGTTGGTCAATCCCGCGATGATCTCAAGGGAGCGCGGGCCCTGCAACGCGATCTGACAAAACTCGTCACTGCGGAACAGCACTTCAGTCCCTGCCGCGGCGTTGTCCCGGATCCATTCGAAATCCTTGATTTGGTTCGCCGAGTTTACGCATAGGAAGAAATGATTGGGCCCCATCCGATGAACCAGGATGTCGTCGACAAATGTTCCCTCGGACGTCATCAAACCCGAATACTGGATCTGGCCGATTGCCAAACGGCGAGTGTCATTGCAGGTGACTTTTTGAATCGTCTCTTCGGCGGTTGTTCCCCGGAGTTCAATCTCACCCATGTGACTGACATCAAAGATTCCGGCGGAGTTTCTTACTGCCATATGTTCTTTGATGGCGCCGGCATACTGAACGGGCATATCCCAGCCGGCGAATTCCACCATGCGCGCACCCAGCTGCCGGTGAATTGAATTTAAAGCGGTTTTTCGCGGTTCAATGGTGTTCACAGAAGCGGCCTCACATCATTATTTGCATCTGGCTCGAATCTAACACCGCCCCCCGGGGGAGTCAAGCGCATAATAACCTTTAAAGTAGTTGTAAATAAAAGATTTATGTCGTTATAGGAATCGGACCGAGTGCCCGGCCAAAAGTGAGGATTTGAGGTGCTCTTGGATCGCAACTGCCGTGGCGCGGATTGTTGGATAGTAACTGCGGGAAGAGTTGTCGAAATGAATAAGCTGCGAGGGGCTGGGAGGGCGCCCAGCTCCCCGCATAGGCCGGATTTGCAGACGTAGACTTGAAGGCCCGGATCATCCGCGCCGGATTTTGGTGGCTGCGTCCACTTGCGACGCTCCTTCGTCACCGATTGGGCTTTATTTGGCTATCGCAAACTCGGAAGTGAGTTTGGTGCTGCCCCACGTCAATTCCAAAACTCCCCCGGCAGCAGCCGGCTTTAATTCAATGGTAAAAACCTCGACTGGGCTGCCCAGGCTGTCTTTTTTTATGGCTGCTTTGGCCATATCTTTGGACTTGTCGTGGCTCGTTCCCCACTGACCGGTTTGAGAATTGAACACCAGCTCGAACTGGTCGTTCGATCCCTTGGTCAGCCAAAGGCTATAGCTACCCTTAGGAATCTGCACGGTGCCGAAAGTGAGATCCACAGGAGTTGTGAGGGTGGTGGCCTGGTTCATTCCCATCCGCCAGAAATCCCCCGGCTTGAGCTGGGAGAGCATATCGCGGCCTTTGAGGCTGGGACGGCCGTAGTCGACAACGATGCTGCCGCTACCGGCTTTAAGCTCCGCCTTGCCTCTATTCGCCTGGGAAAATGCAGGAACCAGTTGTATTGATATCGCCAGCAAGCAGGCAATGCATCCGAGCGCTTTCTTCATGTTCGGGGTCTCCTTTAGAGTTGTTTCAGGTTACGTCAAAAGAATATCAGCAGAATCGGTTGTCGGCAATCATCGCTGATCTGGGCACCAGAGCAGGGGATGGATGGCCTGGGCCAAACGCACAGGCTTTTCGTCTCTCTTTTTCCTTCCTTGGCGGGCGTGCTGCCTGGCTTCGGGCTTGGGTGTTGGATGGCTGAGATTCAGGATTTCACTGGCTGCGTATCGGAAGGCAGATCCCCTCCGCGCTGCCGAGGAATCCTGCCTGGACATGAAAATGTTGGGATTAGCACAAAAACTGTGAGAACTTCTTGTTTTTGCTCGCGGAGATAAGCTCTTGACCGTTCCGTCCGGTGTTTTAACCCAGCGGCAGATATTCCAATTCTGGCTGCCCCTGGCCGCCTCCTGGCTTTTCATGAGTGCCGAAGGCCCGGTGCTGCAGGCAGCCATTGCGCGGCTGCCCGATATGCAGACTCAGCTGGCTGCCTTTGGGATTGTAATGAGTCTGGAGATTGCCATTGAAAGCCCGGTGATCATGCTGCTGGCCACCAGTACGGCACTCGGGACGAGCTATCGCAATTACCTGACTTTGCGCCGGTTCATGATTTGGGCGAATTTCTTTGTGACAGTTGAAGCCATTCTCATTGCCTTTACACCGATGTATGGAATCCTGGTCAGGGACCTAATGGGAATCCCACCGGCGATAGCCGCAGCGGCCCAAACCGGCATGCAAATCATGACACTGTGGTCGGCAGCCATTGGGTTTCGACGATTTCTCCAGGGCATTCTGATTCGTCATGGTCAGACCCGCTGGGTGGGATATGGCACGATCGCTCGCCTCTGCTCCTCTGGAGGGGGCGGCATCTTTTTGGCCATCACCACATCGATGCCCGGTGTCAATATTGCAGCCATTGCGCTTATGGCCGGCGTATGCGTCGAGGCAGCTTTTGTTGCTTATGTGGCGCGTCCTACCGTGGCCAGGATAAAAGCATCCGCGGAGTCACACCAAAGTGAAAATCTTACCATGGGCGATGTTGCCCGTTATCACGCGCCCCTGGCGGCTACTTCGCTTCTAACACTTTTGGCCCAGCCTCTGATCGGCGCCGGCTTGGCTAGAATGCCTCACGCGCTGGAAAACCTTGCGGCCTGGCCAGTCATTTGGAGCCTCCTCTTTATCTTTAGGAGCCCTGCTTTTGCCCTCCCAGAAGCCGTCATTGCCCTCACAAACGACCCCCAACTGAGAGCGCCAGTAAGATCTTTTTGCTGGAAGACCGGCATAGCATCCTCTGCAGCGATGTCCATTCTTGTCCTGACACCTTTATTCCCGGTCTATTTGCGCCTGGTCGCCGGTCTCCCGCCTCAGTTGTCACGATATGTCATCCCCGGGATGCTTTTGTCCCTGGCGCTGCCCGCTTTAAACTCGATTCACAGCTGGTTCCGCGGGATTTTGATGTCTGCCCGGAGAACCGGCGTGATCTATTGGGGGATGGGATTGAATCTCGCCATCACTACGGGAATAGTTTTTCTTGGAGTGTGGATGCAGACTCCCGGAGCTGTGACCGCCGTTGCAGCATTGACTGTTGCCTTGATCGCTGAAGTGTTTTATCTGAGATCCAATCAGCGCTCGGCATAAAAGGGACTTTTTCCCGCACAGTGAACAGCGCCGGGCACTACTTCCTCGGAGGCCGAGGCTTGGGAAAGGGTTTTATGATCGGCCAAAGCCTTCCCAGCACTCGGGAGTCGTCGCTCTTCAGACAGGAATTGCCTGGGGGATGTTACAGCTTGAGGCGGTAGAGCATCAGGTAAACGATGACCCCTGTAACGGATACATAGAGCCAGACTGGCAAAGTCCAGCGGGCCAGCTTGCGATGCCGCTCGAATCTCCGGCCGAATGCAAAGCGCAAGGTCATGCCTACCATGGGTACAATTGCAGCTGCCAGAATGGTGTGGGAGATAAGAATGGCAAAATATACCGAGCGGATCCAGCCCTGGCCCTGGAACCGGGTCGATCCGGCATGGGCATGATAAACAAGGTAACTGATGAGAAAGAGCACTGAAGTGGTCAGCGCGCCCAACATGAATGCCCGGTGGCTCTCGCGGTCGCGGCGCCGTATCCGCTGGTAGCCTGCGAGCAGCAGAAGAGCGCTGGTCCCGTTCAAAGCCGAGTTCAGCGTCGGAAGATCGCTATAAGAAATCATGGTTTCCTCCAGTGTCCCGCCGGTTCTGACCCTGCCTCTAGGCGGCTGAGTCTACCGTTGTGTTTACTTCAATGGCCTGGTTTCCGCCCAGGATATGGCAGCTACTGAAGTCAGGTCGCGGATCTCGACAGCCGGGTTGGCCTGCATAGGGCGTATCATTTCTCAGGGGTGAGTTTTATCCACCACCAGGAGAATTAGAAGAATCGGCAAATACAGGATGGATACCAGAAATAAGTCACGGGCGGAGTGGCGGTCGCGCTTGAAGGTGAAAATGGCTCCGTAGGTGAGAAAAAGCAGCCCCAGGACAGCGGCACCGGCCAAATAAACATAGCCCGAAAGGCCCAATTTGGCGGGTATGATGGTCAGAATGATCAAAGCCAATGTATATAGGGTTACCTGTCGCCCCGTCCTCGTCCCCGTTACATCAATGACCGGCAGCATAGGAAATCCGGCCCTGGCGTAATCTTCTCGGTACATCCATCCAATGGCGTAGAAATGAGGCAGCTGCCACAGGAACAGAATGCCGAACAGCACCCACCCGTTCAGCGATAGTCTGCCGGTTGCGGCCGCCCAGCCCATCATGATGGGCAGCGCCCCAGGTATGGCGCCAATCAGGGTGCATAGCCAGGTGCGCGTTTTCAGCGGCGTATAGAGGAACAGGTAGCTTACGAAGGTTAGCGCGGAAAGCAGGCTGGTCAGGGAATTAACGAAGATGTAGAGGTAGATCATTCCCGCACTGCTGATGGAGACGGCAAACAGCAAAGCCTCGCCCGATTGCAGCCTCCCAGCCGGCAGAGGGCGGTCGGTTGTTCTCGGCATCAATGCATCCAGATTACGCTCCAGATACATGTTGAAAGCGCTGGCGCCGCCGGCAACGAGGGCAGTGCCGAACAGTGTGTGGGCCAGCAGGACGAAAGGCATTTTGCCCGGTATCCCCATGTAGAAAGCCGCCATGGTGGTAATCACCACGAGCAGAGTGATGCGGGGTTTGGTCAGCTCCAGGAAATCTGCCGTTCTTGTCCTGGCATCGTGAGATTCATGAATGGCAGCCGGGTCCGGGTTGACGTTCAACGTGATCCTTTCATCAGGATGCTGAGAAAGCCAGGCTGATCTCTTTGGCTTCGCGGTCGCCCAAAGTCACCTTCATCGACTTTACGCCATATTTTTCATGCCAGGCCTCGATCAGGTATTCACCGGGCGGGAGGCCTTTGAGTGAGAAGGTTCCATCCTTGCCGGTCACACTGAAGTAAGGATGAGGAAGCACCCCAAGATAACTGGTCATCCATTTGTGAACGTCACAACGGAACTTCACCATGATTTCGGGATTAGCAAATGTGCGCAAGCTTTCCATTCCCTTGACCGGCTGGCCAAGGTTGAATTGGGGATTCTTCTCTGCCAGGCAGTGAACATTATGCAGCGTCGGATCGTTGTTGAGAATTCGGAGCCCCTGGTTGACCATGATGCCGCCCACGTGTGGGACATAGCGGCAGCCCTCCTGGGAGAGCGAGGCGGGTTCTGCCGGCGGCGCGAAACTGTATTTTTCCAGCCCTTCTTTGACATATACGAAGACATTGGCCAGATTGCCGTTGATGATGACGACTTCTTCGGTGGGCATCGGATCCTTGTGCAGGCTCATGCAAACCGGGTCGGCATTCATTTTGATCTGGGCAGATGGAGGCACCGGGCCTTCGAATTGAATGCGACCGGTCACGCTTGCCGTTCCTTTCGCGGGATCGAATAGGTTGGCAGCCGATGGAGTTTTGGGCTGCGGCCGGCTGTCTGCCGGTTCCTCATTCCGACTGCATCCCGATACCCACAAAAGTAGGGAAATGGCAATTACGAGACCGATTCCATTTGATTTCACAGCAGTTCTCCTTCGGACCCGAGCTCACCGCACAGGACCGGCTTTATAGGGTGGCTCAATCCCTCCGGCAGCATCTGATGCGATTTGACATGATACGGATTTGCGTGAAGCCAGGTCAAGAACCATCCGGCATGCCGGTATGTGTCCGCGGCACGCTGAATAATCCGCTTTGCGATCATCAGGGCTCTTGTGGTGAAATACGAAGACCATGACAATTACGCCGCATGGATCTAAATCTTTTCTCGAACCGCAAAAGTCCCAGAGGCTGCAAAGTCGGCAACAAAACATTCCCGGGCCACAATCATCGACACGGATCATCGACCAACGATCCCGCAGGTTCTTTTCCTCTGCTGCCATAGCGATGGCTCTATATTGGGGGCTCTCATTGCCGCCGCTCTATTGCGGGCAGCCGGTGCATTTCAGCCACAAACAGCACGCGGAAAAGAAAATCAAATGCGCTTTCTGCCACTCAGGCGCGGAAAAATACGGCCAAGCTGCTTTGCCCGGGGTAGGTTTCTGCATGAGCTGCCACTCGGTCGTCAAAGCCGACAGCCCGGAGGTTCTCAAAACGAAGGCCTTCCTTGACCGTAAAGAGGAGATTCCATGGGCGCGGTTGTACAAGTTTGAGCCGGAAGCCAGGGTGTATTTCAGCCACCGGCGGCACGCCGCCGCTGATATAGGCTGCATCGTTTGCCACGGAGCTGTAGAATCGGCCGACGTGCTCGAAGTCGCGATGAAGCACACCATGAATACGTGCATGCGCTGCCATCGAGAGAATGCAAAGAAATTCCGCAATCCGGCGCTGGCCGAGGATTGTGCCACCTGTCATCGATAGTCCTGCAGGGTGAGCGATTGAAAAACCGACCATGCTCTACCGATCCCTCGCGAAACCGGCGCAGTTTTCTCAAAACGAGCGCGCTCGGCGCCGGGGCGGCAGTGGCCCTTGCAGGTTGCGCGAGCCGGGAACAGCCATTCATTCCATTGCTTGTTCCGGAAGATAAAATTCTTCCGGGCGTGGAAAAATGGGTGCCCACGACCTGCCTTTTCTGCCCTGCCGGCTGCGGAATCCTGGTACGGCTGATGCAGGGCGAAATTCACGTCAGTTTCGAAGGAAAAAAGTGGCGCCAGCAGGCCCTGCAGCTCAAGAAAATCGAAGGAAATCCCGCGCACCCCGTCAATCTGGGAAGAACCTGTGCGCTCGGCCAGTCTGTGCCCCAGGTGATATACAATCCCGATCGTCTTCGCACCCCGGTGAAAAGGGTTGGAGCGCGTGGTCAAGGAAAATTCGAGCCGGTCTCCTGGGCGGAAGCGGAAAAAATGCTCGATGCTTCCCTGGAATTGGGCGGACAGGCTCCGGGTTTTGCGGTAATGACCGGAACGAGGTCTCCGGCAAGACTCGCGCTCTTGACGCGTCTCCTGTCCGTGTTGGGATCGAGCAGGCTCTATGTCGGTTGGCCGCCCGGCTTTAAAACGCTGCGCGCTGCCAACCAGATGATTTTCGGCCTGCCCCAACTGGAGCGGCACGATCTGGAAAATGCGGCTTTTTTCTTTACCATTGGAGCTGACCTCCTGGGATCGCATTACAGTCCAGTTCTTTACAGTCGCGCATTAGCTTCATTCCGCTGCGGCCGGCCGGGGAAGCGCGGGCGCCACATCCATGCTGAAAGCCGGTTTTCCCTTACAGCCGCCAACGCCGACATCTGGCTCCCGGTGCGGCCGGGGGCCGAGGGCGTTCTGGTGCTGGCGATTGCCCATGTTCTGCTGAAAGAGGGGTTGCATGAAATCCCCAACAATTCCTCTGCCGTTTCCGGCTTTGATGAATTCCGTGATTGGGTCCTCCAACGTTTTTCCCCGGCGCAGCGGGCATCGGAAATCGATTTGCCGGTGGAAAGAATTGTTTCTGCCGCCCTCGAGTTCGGCAGAACCCGGCCCGCAATTGCAATGGCCGGCGGCTCCGCACTGGCGCATCCTCACGGTTTGTTCACGGCCGCTGCGGTTCAGACGCTGAACGCGATCGCCGGCACCACCGCCGTTTTGGGCGGAGCCGGCATGGGTGTGCACGGGGCATTCGATCAGAATCCAGCCGTATCCACGATCGCTAACTCGATGGACTCGTTCATTGCCGAGATGCCTTCCATTAAAACGCTTCTGCTTTGGGAAACCAATCCCGTCTACTTTTCCCCTGCAGGATCAGGGATGCGCGGCGCATTGGAAGGGATCCCCCGCATTGTGGCATTCGCGGATTCCCTGAACGATTCCTCCTTGTATGCCGACCTCGTCCTCCCCGACCTGACCTTCCTCGAGCGATGGGACTGGGCCGAGCCGGCCATGACGCCCCACGGGCGTGTCGTATCGATCGTCCAGCCGGTGATACGGCCGATGTACGAGGGCCGCGACTGCGCTTCGGTTCTGCTCCAGGCCGCTGCGCGGGCTGGCGGAAGGGCGGCCGAGGCCCTGCCTGACCCCGACTTCAAGGCATTCCTGATCCGCTGGCTGGCGGCAGAGGACGTCCTGAAGCGAGGGAGCTTTGTTCAGGATGATGCCGATTCATTCCTCAGCAATCTTGCCGAGACGGGGGTTTGGTCGGTCGATGCGTCTGAAAAAAAAGCAGTTTCGATTGATCTTGGCCACATCGCTGCGCTTGAACCGCAGGCCTTCCCGGCGCTTGGGGAAGGAGAACTTTACCTGCAGCCGTTTTTTACCACCGGATTCCGGGAAGGCGATTCGGCAAGCCTATCCTGGATGCAGGAACTGCCCGACCCGATGTCTTCGGTGGTGTGGGGCTCCTGGATGGAGATTCATCCTGCTACCGCCCGCCGGCTGGGAATTCGGGACGGCGAGTGGGCTCTGGTGGAATCGGCATATGGCCGGGCGAAGGTGGCGGCCCTGGTGACCCCTGCGGCGCGCCCCGATACGGTGTCCATTCCCTTTGGTCAGGGACACCGCAGCTTCGGCCGCTATGCTTCGGACCGGGGCGTCAATGTCTGGGAGATACTTCAGCCCCTGCCGGTGCGGGGTACCGGAGATGTTGCCTGGGCTGCCACTCGAGTTCGCGTGAGGAGAACCGGCGAGATGAGCGGGATGATCAGGATGGGGACCGACCACTGATTCTTAACTGGGATGGAACCGGGATATGTCTGAGTGGCTCATGGTTATCGATCTCGACCGCTGCACTGGATGTGAGGCTTGTGTAGCCGCTTGCCGCGCCGAGAATAATCTCCCCATCCGCGGTGAGGAGGAATGCAGCCGGGGCAGGGGCCAAACCTGGATGCGAGTGGAGAGGTACCTCGAGGGACAATATCCCGATATCAAGGCTCGCTTCATGCCGGTCCTTTGCCAGCAATGCGACAATGCTCCTTGCGAGACGGTTTGTCCGGTCAGCGCCACGTATCACAATAGCGAGGGACTGAACATCCAGGTCTACAATCGGTGTGTCGGCACCCGCTATTGCGCCAACAACTGCCCCTACACCGTCCGGACTTTTAACTTTTTCACGCCCCGGTGGGACGAACCGCTGGATTACCAATTGAATCCCGACGTGCCGCCCCGGGATCGCGGCGTAATGGAAAAATGCACCTTTTGCTTTCAACGGATCAAACGGGCGCAAGGGATTGCGGCCGATGAGGAGAGGCAGCTCCGCGATGGCGAGATTCAGCCGGCCTGCGCGCAGGCCTGCCCGACGCAGGCGATAATTTTTGGAGATTCCGCTGATCCTCATAGCCGTGTTTCGAGTCTCAGCCGGAGTCCCCGTGGTTTCCGCCTGCTGGAAGAACTGGGTACCAAACCCAGGGTGGTTTACCTAAAAGCCGGCGCCGATGGCAACCGGTCGTTGCCGGGAGCCTGAGGATTTCATGGAAACCAAGGGATCGATGGCTGCCGACATTCCTGGGATGATGCCAGGGGAACTGCTTCATCCTTTGGGAAGGCCCTCGCGGTACTTCTGCACGGCGGCTGCTCTGCTCCTGCTGGTCATTGGCGCTGCCCTGGGCGCATGTCTCATGCAAATGCGCGAAGGCATCGGAGTATCGGGAAAAGGTAGCCCAATCATGTGGGGATTCTACATAACTCATTTCCTTTTCTGGACCGGAGTCGGTCACGGTGGCATTCTTCTCTCGGCGCTTTTCCGTCTCACTCATACCGGTCGGCTGTCGATTTTGACGAGGGGCTGCGAGATAGTCGGACTTTGCGCCATTGCCGTCGGCGCAGCTTTTCCGATCCTCCACCTGGGGCGGCCTGAGTGTCTCTACTGGATGGTCCCTTTTCCCAACCAACGCCACTTCCAGCCCAATTTTTCCAGCCCCCTTGTATGGGATTTTTTCGGAATCAACTTTTTTCTACTTGTCAGTCTGGCATGGGTGGGACTGCGGGCGCGGCCGGATTTCGGAGCCCTGCGAGATCGCGTGCGCGGATGGAAAAGGCATCTATTTTCTGCACTCGCGATGGGGTGGCACGAGGGCGACCTCCATGGCAGTCGCCGGGGAATTCAGACAGCGGTAATTGCCATGAGCGTTGGCGCGATCGCGATCTCAACGGAAGCAGTGGTTGCACTCATTTTCTTGCGGACCTTGAATCCGGGATGGAACAGCCCGTTGATGATTCCAGTTTTCATAGTGGGTGCGGCTTTTTCGGCGGTCGCGGTGCTAATCCTGGTTTTGTCGATCGCCCGGCCGGCGCTTCGTCTGCATCCCCATCTCCACCCCTGGCATTTCGATCGCCTGGGTGGAATTTTGCTCGGATTGAGCGTGCTCTGGGCTTTTTTGACGCTGTCCGAAAACTGGATGCTTTATTCCGGCGCAGGACGCGCCGGCCAGACAATCCTGTTTTCCAGGCTTACGGGCCGGTATGCCGGGCTTTTTTGGACAACCGTGCTCTGCTGTTTCGTGATTCCCTGTCTGGCCGTGTTGCTGCCAAAACTGAAGTCCATACGCAGCCTGGCATTTGCAGCGGCATCGGTCATTGTCGGGAATTGGCTGGACCGCTTCATTTTCATCGTGTCGACTCTGGCCCAACCCAGGCTGACTTTTATAAGGGGTGTCTATGAACCGACCCCTGTCGATTGGATTGTGACCGCCGGGGCCTTTGCCGGCTTCTCCTTTTTATGCCTGGTGTTTTCCCGCGTGATTCCCTTTATTTCCATCCTGGAGGTGGAAAATGGACCTTGAGCTTTTGATCAAAATGGCGCGAGGGCTTGAGCCCGCGGAAATCCTCCTCAAAAACGGATGCCTGGTCAATGTCTATTCCGGCGAGATCTACTCGGCTGACATAGCCATCGCGCACAGCCGCATTGTTGGAATCGGCGAGGGATTCACCGCGAAGGAAGTACACGACATCTCGGGCGCCTTTGTCTGCCCGGGCTTCATCGACGCCCACGTCCATATCGAGAGCAGCATGGTGCCACCACACGAATTCGCCCGTGCCGTGGTTCCTCGGGGCACTACGACCGCCGTTATCGATCCTCATGAAATCGCCAATGTTTTCGGGCTGGAAGGCATTCGCTTCATGTTCGATTCGGCCAAGTACAACCCTCTTTCGTTATTTGTGATGATGCCCTCGTGTGTTCCCGCCACCGAAATGGAGACAGCCGGCGCCAATCTGCGCTGGTATGACATCACTCCGCAGCTGCACGACAACTGGGTGCTCGGCTTGGGGGAGATGATGAATTACCCGGGCGTTCTCGATCGCGACGATGAGGTTTTGAACAAGCTCAGAGGCTTTTCCGGTGTAATCCTCGACGGACATGCCCCGGGGATGAAGGGGAGGGAACTCCTCGCCTACGTTGCCGCCGGAATCGGATCGGATCATGAAACCACCACGGTCGCCGAAATGCTGGAACGTCTTCGCCTGGGGATGTACATATTTATCCGAGAAGCCACGAACGCCCGCAACCTGGTTCCTCTGATAGCGGGAGTCAATGCATCCAATAGCCGCAGGATCTGTTTTTGTACCGATGACCGTCATGCGTGGGATCTTTTAAACGAAGGACATATTGACTTCCTGATCCGAAAAGCCATTGCCGGGGGGGTCGATCCGATGACCGCAATCCGGATGGCGACGCTGAATCCAGCTGAATATTTTCGTCTGTACGATCGCGGGGCAATCGCCCCCGGCAAGAGGGCTGATCTGGTTGTACTTTCCGACCTCCAGAAAGTTGCTGTCGAGATGGTATTTCGCGGCGGGAAGCTGGCTGCATCCGGTGGGCGCCCCATTGCCTGGGAACGGCCCGTCAAACCTGCGGTCCTGCGATCCTCCATGAATCTGCAATGGGATGGCATCGACCTTAAGATCCCGGCTGACGGCCGGAAGGGGCGAATTATCGGAATGATCCCCGATCAGCTGATCACCAAGCACCTTGTGGAGGATCTGCCCCTCCGGAACGGCGAGGTTGTCGCTGACCCGGAGCGCGACATCGCAAAGATTGCCATCGTAGAGCGGCATTTGTCGACCGGGAATATCGGCCTGGGTCTGGTGCAGGGATTGGGACTAAAGCGGGGCGCCCTGGCTTCGACGGTGGCCCACGACAGCCACAATCTCATGGTGATCGGAATGGACGATATTTCCATGATGACGGCGCTCAGGGCCGTGGCTGAAATGCGCGGCGGGATGGCCGTTGCTGAAAACAACCGGGTTCTGGCCCGCTTGCCTCTTCCCCTGGCAGGGCTGATGAGCGATCAACCGATTGAAAAAGTGTGCGATCAGATGCAGGAACTCCTGGCCGGGGCCCGCACCTTGGGAACCCTGCTGCGCGACCCGTTCATGGCCATGTCATTTCTGGCGCTGCCCGTGATTCCAAGCCTGAAAATCACCGACAAAGGATTGGTCGACGTGGAGCAGTTCCGGATCGTACCTCTATTTGCCTCCTCATGACCTCAAGGTGCGGCTGAGGCACTGCACAGGACCTGGATGTCGGCCTCCGAGAGTTTCGCCTCCGGGTGCATCAAGGTGTAATTCCAGACCGGCATTTCACCGGCCTTTACCTCCGAACATGCCTGCTTGAGCCTGAGGCGCGACATTTCTGCGCTGTACAGGTTCCACTCGGAGAAATTCAATTTTCCCCGGCCCTCTTTCACGTGATTCGCCACAAGCCAGGAAACCGGAGAGATGCGGCTGTACCAAGGCCACTTTGTGCTATGGGAGTGACAGTTCCGGCAGGCGCGCTGGATGATGGCTGCAACCTCGGGCGAGGGTTTGGCGACCGCCTCGAAAGTCGTCGCCGGATTTTCGGGCGGATTGGTGCGATCAGGCTGGATGAATTGAGCCGCTGCCGCCAGCACGGCGAGGCCAAGAACTGCGCGACCGAACAATTTCGAATTCATGGGGATCTCTCTCCTGGTTCAGGCATGTCTGCGGCGTCGGCGGAATGTGCTTCCGCCGGCGCCCGCGGAAAGTTCCAAACGACCTTGGAACTCGAATCTAATCCAATTCAGCCTTCGGAGTCTTGTCGGTGCTCTTGGGAAGGGCCGGCTCTTTGATGTATTCCATGGGCAGGTCACCCGTCAGTGAATTCAGATAGGTGACGATGGCTTTAGCCTGAATATCACTGAGCTTTTTGCCCAGCTGATAATCGGCCATGGTGATAACCGATTCCTCCAGAGTGGAGACCTTTCCGTTATGATAATAGGGCCCCGTTTTGGCTATATTCCGGAGCGAAGGAACTTTGAAGACCAGCTTTTCGGCCTCGTTGTTCGTTACCTTGGCTCGGCCGGGATCGGCAGGGTCGGGCCACGGCTTGGCCACGCCCAGCTTCTGGTAAAGATTCCCGCCCAGCAAGGCCCCGACATGGCAATTCTGGCACCCGGCCTCCATATAGGCATTGAATCCTGCTTTTTCCTCGGCCGTCAGGGCATTTTGATCGCCTCGCAGCATCTTGTCCCAGCGCGAGGGGGTTACCAGCTTGCGCTCGAAAGCTCCGATTGCCTTGGCCATGTTTTCATAGTTGACGGGATCCTTGTCTTCCGGAAACGCCTTTTTGAAAGCATCCACATATTCAGGCATCGATTTCAGCACGGCTTCCACCTGAGTTGGGTGCCGGCATGGCCATTTCGACGGGATTCAGGACCGGTCCTTTGGCCTGTGCTTCGACATCCGCAGCTCGGCCGTCCCAGAACTGGACAAAATGACCAGCAGCGTTGTATACGGTCGGCGAATTCCTATCGCCCTTCTGCCCCTTGTGCCCATCCGAGGTTGGATGGCCATCCACCCCATAATTGGTCAGGGTATGGCATGAATTGCAGGAAATCTGGTGGCTTTTTGATAATCGAGTTTCATAAAAGAGCATTTTCCCCAAAGCTACCTTCTCCTCCGTGATCGGATTTGTTTTGGATGGCATGACTTCGGGCAGCGGCTCGAACATCTGCAGCTTCGAGGAATCGATGCTTGCCGTTGCGGCCGTGTCAGTGGTCTTGCCGCACCCGGCTGCGAACCCAAGCAGGAAGATTGCTGATACAATAATCAGGAATTGTGCCTTTTTCATAAATCCCTCCATATTTTTCCGGCTGCGTACTGTGTTGTGTTTTGAGCATCCGGACTCATTGAATTAAAAGAACAAGGCTAATTAATAATGACAGCTGCGCAAAGTCAAGCAGGATGAGAATCCGCTCCTGAGCTTGTTCGTGGCAAACGCCGAGGTCCCTGCTCTCATCGCGCAGAGGTCCATGACTCCATCCTGTTTGCAGGATCACGGGCAACTTGCATCGGCAGCTACTCTATGATTTTATGAGGGCTATCCTTAATCCGAGGCTTTTATGAATGTTTTCGAATTGACGCGTCGATTAATCGAAATCGAATCCATGACGGGCGATGAGAAAAATGCCGCGCTTTTCCTGGCAGACTATCTCTCGGGACTCGGCTACTCGGTGACGCTGCAGGAGGTCGCACCCGGCCGTTTGAATGTTTTGGCCTTTGTGGGGAAGCCGGACCTGATTTTCACCACACATATAGACACGGTCCCCCCCTATATCCCCTATCGCGAAGACGACGACTTTATTCACGGCCGTGGCGCCTGCGACGCTAAAGGGATCATCGCTGCCCAGGTCGAAGCAGCGAATCGGTTGCGCACCGAGGGAGAAACCGGGATTGGCCTTCTGTTCGTCGTCGGGGAGGAGCGAGATAGCGCCGGAGCCATTTATGCCGCATCCATGCCTCCCGGTTCCCGTTTTTTCATTAACGGAGAACCCACCGAGAACAGGCTGGTGTCAGGCTGCAAAGGATCTCTCCGCATCGAAATCATGGCCCGTGGAAAAGCCGCGCACTCCGCCTATCCGGAAATGGGGGAATCCGCGATACTGAAATTGCTCGACATCCTGGCCGACATCCGTTCGATGCCGCTTCCCTCAGATCCCGTCCTTGGAGTCTCCACCTGCAATATCGGGATCCTGAGCGGTGGTGTCAAAGCCAACGTAATTCCCGATTCAGCCCGGGCGGAAATCATGTTCCGGTCGGTCGAAGAAATCAGTCTCCTCAAAAACCGATTGGAATCGCTTGTTGCCGGCCGCGCCGAAATGAATCCGATGTTCGAAGTGCCGGTAACGATGATGAATACGGCCGATGGATTCGATGCGGGCCCCGTCTCTTTTGCGAGTGACGTTCCTTTCCTGACCAGTCTCGGCGCAGCCTACATGATGGGTCCGGGCTCAATTTTAGACGCGCACACGGATCACGAACGAATATCGAAGCTTCAGCAACTTGAGGGTGTCGAATTGTACATACGCCTGGCAAAACGCTTATTGAACAGTTCTCCGGAAGCGAGGTGATCGTTTCCTTTTAGTGGATAGAGCCGATCAGGCCTGCTTCATACAGACGCTTGTCCATGGGGCGAAGGCGGCGGATCTGGGCGCGGCTCATGACTTGCACGTGGGGGATGCGACAGAGGTAGTCGCCGATTTCCCAGAGATCCTTTTCTGAAGTCATCCAGTGAATGCGATCGAATCGCGCCAGGTTTACCGGGCGCGAAAAACGGCGCAGGGTTTTCTCTCCCTCGAGGTTGTAATACATCTCGAAATAAGACATCACCAATTCCCGCACGTCCCGATAGACCGGTTCGCGGAATCTCAAGCCGGCGTAGTTGGATTTGGCGACGGCTCCCCAATGACCGTTTTCCTTGAACAGGGCGATAATATGGTCGTCATCGCGCACGGCTTCAAGGTCCAGAATGAGGGGGGGAAACCCATGAACCCTCAGGGCAGCCGCCGCGAACATAGCGCCCTCGATGCAGTGACCCACCCCGTCGCGCAGCACCCTGCGCGGCGATCGGCAGGTGGGCCCCTCCGGCTCCTTGTTGTATCGGATGGTGTCGTCCAGGAATGCCTGGATTTTTTCCGGAGTAGAAAGCCTGCGCAGTATTTCCCACTCCTCTTTCGTCAAATCATATCGGGGCATTGTTACGGGCTCCTTGCCTGACCATGGTGGGGGGGTCAACCCCTGCCATAGTCCTTTAGGGTCCGCGCCTGGATCCGCAGATTTTCCGGAGGCGTCCCATCGGGGATCTCACACCCCGGGGCACTGATGGTACGGGGACCACCCTGCTCGAGGCAGCGCAGAACCTCGCTGGAAATCTCTCCCGGAGTGCCGCGCAGCATAATCCGCACAGGATCGAAATTGCCGCAAATTGCGGGTCCATCGTCGCCAAAAGCGGCCGCCGCGGATTTCATGTCCACCATCCAGTCGAGATCCACAATGTCCGCGCCGCTGGCAGCCATTTGCGGCACAATCCTGCTGGTATTTCCACATATGTGCAGGCGGGCGATGGCACCCATTTCATGAACCGCCGCGAAAATCTGCTTTTCATAAGGCAGGGCGAATTTTTCATACATCGCCGGGGAGATTTGAGACGTTATCGCATCACCCAAACCGATGATGTCGGCTCCAGCCTCGATTTGGGCCCGGGCGAATTCAATTTCCAGCCTGGTGAGGGCTTCGAGACATTCCTCCACCCATTCCGGCCGGTCGTACAAGTCCATCATCAGCGAAGTGTCTCCTCGCAGGACATTCAGCTCGGCCATCGCCCCTTCAACCCAACCCATGACCGGGACCTCCCCGCCGACGCGTTCGTGCAATAGTCGAACGGCTTCGATGCGGTCACTCATGCGACGGCCGGTTCGCGGATCGGGGAAAATCAGTCTGGCAAAATCCCTCGGCTCGGAAATCAGAATTTCGCGGCGCAATGGCAATCCGTCTTCCGGGAATTCCACCGGCAGCCCAAAATCCGCAGCCTCGCGGTAAGGATCCGAAATGGTCTGCGCGATATCGAGATCGAACCGCTCGATCATCGCCAGGTTTACCTCGGCCAGAACGCGGTAGTCGAGATAGAACTGGGAAAGGGACCGCCCGGCCTGGTGCACGGCAAAAGCCATCATAATGTCGAAATTGGGCGGGCGGTCCGAAGGCTGACCCTGCAGCCGGGCGCGAAGTCGTTCCAGGGAATTCACTGCATCCTCCTGATTATTGTCCGATAGCGCCCTTCCCAAAAGCCGCTGAGGCTTCGTGGTCAGGCCACGCCGTACTTTTTAAACCAGTCGAGAAGTTTTTTCCAGGCATCTTGCGCATTATCTTTGCGATAACTGGGCCGGTAATCGGCATGAAACCCGTGTGGGGCATCCGGGTAGACGATGATTTCGGACGGATTGCCGGCGGACTTCAACGCCTGTCTCATCTGGTCGATCGTCGGCAGCGGTATGCCTTGGTCGGCGCCTCCGTACAATCCGATTACGGGGGCCTTCATTTGAGGCACCACGTCGATCGGATTCTTCGGCTGCAGATCCGTACCCTGGCCCACCAGTCGGCCATACCAGGCTGCGCCGGCTTTGAGATCCGGGTTGTGCGCTGCGTAGAGCCAAACGATTCGCCCGCCCCAGCAGAACCCTGTAATCCCCAGCCGCTTAATGTCTCCTTTGTTTTTTGCAGCCCATGACACAGCGCTGTCGAGATCGGACATTACCTGGGAATCCGGCACTTTCGAAACCACCTCGGAGATAATCTTGCTGAAGTCGGTTATCTTGGAAACGTCCCCCTGGCGCGCATACAGTTCAGCTGAAATGGCCAGGTATCCTTGTTTGGCAAAGCGCCGGCAGACATCCTTGATATGCTCGTGGACTCCAAAAATTTCCTGGATTACCAGGACCACGGGGAATGGCCCTCCTTTGTCCGGCAATGCTCTGTAGGCTGGAATTTCACCGTCCTTTACCGGAATTTTCACCTCTCCGGCTACGAGTCCTGTCGTATCGGTCGTGATGGTCTGGGCCGTTACCGGCTGAACTGCGGCCGCAAAACCAACACCAAGCGCCGTGACGACAAAGCTCCGGCGCGAAACATCGTTCTCCGCGAGAAGGCTCTGCAGATCTTCCTTCATGATTCTCCTTCCGACTGGCTTCCAAAGGTTTTTGAATGGTTTTACCCGAGCAGTTCAAATGGTAGCAAAAAGTTGCATCCATGTGGAGGGCCGCTCGTAGTTCTTTCCGGTCTTTGCAGTCTCTGAGGTTCGAGATTGGGATACAATGCCGGCCAGGGGAAATGACACCAAGGGGGCTTCGACATGTCTTTCTGGAAATCCGCACAAATCGCTCTGACTGCAATCCTTACGCTTTCGGCATTTTCTATTGCGCAGTATTCGGCCCCATCACCTGGCGGACCGCTTTTCGCCTGGCCGGAAGGGAAGAGGGCAGCTCTCAGCCTCAGCTTCGATGACGCCCGCCCCAGCCAGGTGGACAACGGAGTTCCCTTGTTTGCACGCACCGGGGCCAAAGTTACGTTTTACGTTTCTCCTTCTCGAGTTCCCGAACGGCTGGAATCGTGGAAAAAGGCGATCGCTGCAGGACATGAGATCGGCAACCATTCCATCAACCATCCCTGCAGCGGAAATTTCCCCTGGTCGCGTTCCAAGGCCCTGGAAGAATACACCTTGGAGCAGATGCGATCGGAGCTGGGCGGCGCCAACCAGGAAGTGCGGAAATGGTTGGGCGTGATGCCGGCAACTTTTGCTTATCCCTGCGGCCAGAAGTTTGTCGGGCGAGGTCGGACGCTGAAGAGCTATGTGCCGCTTGTTGCAGAATACTTTATCGCCGGCCGCGGATGGCTGGATGAATCCCCCAACGATCCGTTGTTCTGCGATCTTTCCCAGTTGCTGGCGATTCCCATGGACAACCTGGACTTCTCGAAGTTGAAACCTGTCCTGGAACAGGCAGCGCAGCGAGGCCAATGGGTTGTGTTGGCGGGTCACGATATCGGAGAGGGTGACCAGCCCCAGACCGTCCGTACTTCCATGCTCGAAGCGCTGTGCCGATATGCCATGGATCCGGCAAACGGGATCTGGCTCGACACGGTTCAGTCCGTTGCTTCTTTCGTTCTCCAAAAGCGAGGGGCTCTTTCCAGCTCCACGAGCCTGCCCTATCTGGACGCGAGCCGCCCTCCGGAACAACGCATCGAGGATCTTCTCGGCCGGATGACACTGGAAGAAAAAGTCGGGCAGCTGAATATGCCGTGTGTTTACGTCAACCAACTGGGGCGGGACATCCCTACAAAATTGGAGGCATGCCGGAAATTCACAGAAGGAACCTTTGAGCCTGGAATCGGTCCCGGGGGTGGTTTTTTTACGCTAGCCAACACGATCCTCCATAAGGGACCTCGCCAGCAGGCAGAATATTTCAATGAGCTGCAGAAAATCGCCCTGGAAAAAACCCGCTTGAAGATCCCGCTGCTTCAAACCGAGGAGGGCACTCATGGCCTGATGTGCTCGGGGGGGACTATTTTTCCTGAGGGCCTTGCGCTCGGAAGCACATGGAACCTCGAACTGCTCGAAAAAATTTATGCGACCGCCGCAAGGGAAGCGCGCTCAGTAGGGATCCATCAGCTTTTCACACTGGTTGTCGAACCCAACCGTGATCCCAGGCTCGGACGCAATCAGGAGGGCTTCAGTGAGGATCCGTATTTTTGCTCCCGCATCGCGGAGGCGATTGTCCGTGGCGCCCAGGGGAAGGGAATCGATGCTGACGACAAAGTTGTGGCAGGACTTTGCCATTACCCCGGCCAGAGCCAGCCCGCAGGCGGGCTCGAACGGGGAGCGATGGAAATCTCGGAGCGCCGCTTGCGTGAGGTATTCCTTCCCCCCTGGGTTTCCGGCATTCGCAAAAACGGCGCGCTGGGCGTTATGGCGACGTATCCTGCCATTGACGGCGTTCCCGTGCACGCATCCGAGAAGATACTCACGGGAATACTGCGCCACGAATTGGGATTTGATGGCCTGGTTTTGAGCGAAGGCTCCGGGATTACGACCCTTCTTTATGAAGGACTGGCAGGAGATGAGGCCGAAGCCGGCGCCCTTTCCCTGCGGGCAGGCGTGGATGTGGGCATTTCCTACGAAAAGGCTTACATGCAGGATCTTGTCCGGAGCGTCCGGGAAGGAAAGGTCCCGACGGAATGGGTCGACCGGTCTGTCCGGAGGGTCCTGCGTCAGAAGATCCGCCTGGGCCTGTTTGAAAGGCCCTACGTTGATCCTGCTGCAGCCGCCCGGCTGTCTCACACGGACGAAAACTCCAATCTGGCGCTGAATGCCGCACGAGAAGGCATCGTGTTGTTAAAGAACGACAAGAACATTCTTCCGCTGACGCGAAGCGTCCAAAACATTGCGGTCATCGGCCCCAACGCGGACAGCCCGCGCAACCAACTTGGAGACTACACCTCCAGATCGATCCTCCAGAAGATCACTACGGTGCTGGAGGGCATCCGGTCGAAAGCCGGAAAGGGCGCGAAGGTGTCCTACGTGAAGGGCTGTGAAGTTACCGGGACCCATTGGAATGAAATCGACCTCGCGCAGAAAGCCGCCCGCAACTCCGATGTGGCCATTGTCGTCGTCGGGGAAAACGAATGGAATGCCCCGGACAAGCAGGGGACCGACGGGGAGGGCTATGATTCCGCAACCCTGGAACTGACCGGGTTGCAGGAGGAGTTGGTGCGCGCCGTCCACCAGACCGGGACGCCGACTATTGTCGTCCTGATCAATGGGCGCCCGCTGGCCACGCGATGGATCGCGGAAAATATTCCTGCGCTGGTTGAGGCCTGGATTCCAGGCGAGCGCGGAGGGGAAGCCGTTGCCGATATCCTGTTCGGCGATTACAGCCCCGGCGGGCGCCTTTCCATCACCATTCCCCGGCACGCCGGACAACTGCCCGCTTACTATAATGCACCCCCTTCAAGGGAATACTGGGTGAAAAAGGGCTGGGGCAAGCCCTATGTCGACCTGGATCCGCAGCCTCTTTTTGAATTTGGGTTCGGATTAAGTTACACACGCTTCGAATATTCCAATATCAAGATTGAGCCGCCGTCGGATGGCGGGACTGCCCGAATCGCAATTCAGGCCGACGTCAAAAACATCGGCTCTCGCCGGGGAGCCGAAGTCGTGCAGCTTTATCTGAAGGATAGCGTGAGTTCGGTGACTACACCTATAAAGCAGCTGCGTGGGTTTGAAAAGGTTCAGCTCGAGCCCGGGGAAAGCCGCACGGTTCGTTTTGCGCTCGGCTGGGAGGACCTGGCCCTGCTCAATGCAAACCTGAAATGGGTTGTGGAACCCGGTGAATTCCAAGTGATGATAGGCGCATCCTCCAAGGATATCCGGCTGCGGGGAACCTTCGAGATCCGCAACTGAATCTCGATCCTCAGTGCCTGCCAAGGGCTCAATGGTCTTTCTGTTTCAAGTCAATCTGAAGCAAATGAGCCAGGCAGCCGGCTCTGCAGTCCGAGGCGCCGAATCCCGGCACCGGCACGGAAACAAACGGCCGTCGAGCCATTTTCCTGGAAATGGAACATTCCTTCTTACCTGGCAATGGTTCTACGCAGATGAGCCGAACTGCGGGGTGTATGAGCAGCCGGTCAATGTGCCAGTGGATTTTCCCGGCTTTTTCCCGCGCGAGCCTGCGATGTCTCTCCACGCGCTTTTCAATGCCTCCCCGCGCGCTGCCGATATATACATAGAGCCCGGCAGGCAGATCCCTGGAACCAAGGGCGCCGAGGTCCAGCCGCACCTCCGTCAGGCACTCCAGATGGAGTAGGTACGCGCCCCCCTCCATTATTCCACCCTTTGACGCATCAAATGGAACAGGTTGCTGTAATCATCGGTCCAAAGTAGCGGCGACCGATCCTCTGCCGTCCATGGCCGTACTACTTTTCGCACTTCGGAGGCATGAATAAACTCCCGATTGGATGTAAGCAGGACCCAATCCGAAGCATCGATTCCCTGCTTCGAATTGCTCGGACTTGAAATCATGAGCGCCTGCATTCCATCTGACGAGTGGAGTTCGGCCAGGCTGCGCACAACCGGTGTCAGGTCAAAATAGCGGCTGCTGATATGGAGGGCCAGGATTCCGTCAGGCTTCAGGTGGGACCGATAGATTTCATAACATTCTCGTGTCAGAAGGTGGACGGGAATTGCGTCGCTGCTGAACGCATCGACCGCCAGGATGTCATAGTTCTGCAACTTGCCCTGATCCTTCTCGCGTTCCATCGAAATCCGCGCGTCTCCCAGTACGACATCTACCTTTGCCGGACAATCCCGCAGATAGGTGAAAAAGTTCTTGGCGAGCCGAAGGATCTCGGGATTGATTTCATAAAAGCGGATTGTATCCCCCGGCCGGCCATAGCTGGCGAGCGTGCCCGTGCCGAGTCCGACGATTCCGATCTTGAGGCTTCCCGGGTTGATCGGACTGCGGGTCCGAACGGGATGGTACCTCAACGCCATTCCTACTCCGCTGCCGGGGCCGAAATAGGAGGTTGGCCAGAATCGGCGGTCGGGGAACTGGAACTGAAAGCCGTGCTCTATCCGGCCGTGCATCAGGGTGAACCTGTGCGAAAGCGGATCTCCGATCTCCAGATCGAGCACCCGCAGCACGCCGAAGAAGTTCCGGGTTCGGATCAGGCTGTCTTCCTGTGACTGGTCGATGTGTACTCCCAGCGCGACGATCAGTGCAGCCGCTCCAGCTGAAAGCGGAATCCATGCAAGGAGCGGGCTGCCCCGGTAGAGGCTGGATTCCCGGTCGAGGAAAAGAACTGCGAGGAACAATATTGCGACGGCCGCCAGACCGATATGAAACTCCCAGTAGCCTTTGAACAATGCTGGGGCGATGAAAGTGACGAACGCACCTCCAAGCGCGCCGCCGGCAGCGATCATTCCGTAAAAAGCAGTCAGGTGGCGGTTGTCAGGCTTGAGCCGCGTTAGTTCTCCGTGGCATACCATGCAGGCGACAAACAAGGTGGCGGAGTAGGACACCAGCTGAAGCTTGAAATAAATGAACACGCTGCCGAAAAGGGTATGACAGACCAGGATCAGGACTGCTGCCAGAGCAGGGCCGAAGACCATTCTCGAATACCAGCGCGGGCTGTGGAAACAAAGTATGAATGAAAGGAGGTAGAGCCCCAGCGGCAGGATCCAGAGCAAAGGCACTACGGCCACATCCAGGCAAAGCTGGTTTGTCGTCGCCAGGAGCATGACCGAGCTGCAGGCAGGAAGCAGAAGCCAAAGCAGCCGATTCAAGCGGGTCGGCGGATCCGAATCCGGGCTTTTATCCGGCTCCTCCGGTTCCAGCGCCATCGGATGTTGCTGACGTCGCATGAGAACGCCAAACCACGGCGCCGCAGGCCAGGCTGGCGGCCGCAAAAAAAGCATACCCCATGGACCATAATCCCGCTTGCCGGTGCAGCGGCAAAGCCGGCTCAATCAGGACCGGGTAGGCCACAATTGCCAGGAGTGAACCAAGATTGCTCAGAGAATAGAGCCGATAAGGGGAAGCCCCCGGCCGGGTCCGGCTAAACCAATGCTGCAAAAGCGGACTCGTCGCGCTCAGCGCCAGATAGGGCGCTCCGATTCCAAGCGTGAGCAGCCAAAGTATGCTCCACATCGGCATCGCGTCGCCTGCGGGCTTTCTGGATGCTGCTGGAAGGATGGGAAGCGCCGCCAACGACAATGCCAAAAAAACACCATGCAGGAGAGCCTGGCGCCGCACTTTGAGCCGGCTGGCCACGAAGTGGGCATAGGTGTAGCCCGCGAGGAGCAGGACCTGGAAAAAAAGCATACAGGTTGTCCAAACTGCAGGGGTACCACCGAACCACGGCAGAATGTACTTGCCCAGCAGCGGCTGAACCAGGAAGAGCAGGAATGCGCTCGTGAATAGAGTGAGTCCGAAAAGATACAAAGGCTGATCCTATCTGCAAATGCGGTTTGGCGGGCAGCTCAAATGATCCAGCCAAAGCATCCCGTCTATTTCCGCTGCCAGGCTCTAACCTAATTTTGGCGAAGGATGTCGTCGATCCCCGCGAGTTCCTCCCCCGTGAATTTCAGGTTGGCGATCGCAGCGACAAGCTCTTCGATCTGCGAAACCCGGCTGGCACCCACAACCGCTGAAGTCATTACAGGGTGAAGCAAGACCCATGCCACGGCCATCTGTGCCAGCGATTGCCCCCGGGCTGCGGCGATATTGCCCAATTTCCTTACCTTCGAAAGCTTGTCCGCGGTCACCTGATCCTGCCTCAAATAGCCATGAGCTTTGGCCGCCCTTGAATCCGCTGGTATGCCCGACAGATACCTGTCCGTCAAAAGCCCCTGGGCCAGGGGTGAAAAAGCGATGCAGCCGATCCCCTCTGCCTGCAGCAGGTCAAGAAGGCCTCCTTCCACGGTGCGGTTGAACATGCTGTAGGAAGGCTGGTGGATGGTACAGGGAGTTCCCAGTTGCCGCAGGATGCGCTGGGCGCGGACCATCAGGCCGGGATCGTAGCGCGATACGCCGGCATACAGCGCCTTCCCGCTGTGCACAATATGGTCCAAAGCCGCCATGGATTCCTCGAGGGGAGTTTCCGGGTCGGGCCTGTGGTGATAGAAAATATCGACATACTCGAGGCCCAGACGCTTCAGGCTTTGGTCAAGACTGGCAACCAGGTATTTGCGAGAACCCCAGTCGCCGTAAGGACCGGGCCACATCGTGTACCCGGCCTTGGTTGAAATCAACATTTCGTCGCGATGTTTTCTCAGATCGTTCTGCAATACCCGGCCGAACGTTTCTTCCGCCGTGCCCGGCGGAGGTCCATAGTTGTTGGCGAGGTCGAAGTGGGTTATCCCCAGGTCAAAAGCGCGCAGTATCATTGCGCGCGAGCTTTCGTAAAGATCCACGCTGCCGAAATTGTGCCAAAGCCCCAGAGATACTGCGGGCAGCCTCAGCCCGCTGCGTCCGCAGCGGTTGTAACGCATATTCTCGTAGCGGGATCCTGATGGAGAGTGTGACACGGTTTTCTCCTGATTTCGGCTATGGCTGCAATAACTGCAAATCAGTCTTCATGGCTGGAGTTTGCCATTGTTTCATGGGGCGGCTCCCCCGGAATCGTCTGATCGGTCTTTCTCTTTTCCGCTTTGACGATTTCCAGGGCTGCCTTTTTTTCAGGCTCCAGAAATCCCTGGAACTCCTGCAATCCGGTCCGCATGAGGGAGGGGCGTTTCGACTCGCGTTCGTATTCCTCGTCCGTAAACTTTTTCTTGCGAACGGATTGAATCAGTCCGGCGAACATGAGCAGCACCAGGGCAATTCCGGCCACCCAGATAACGGTGGTCATAGGGCCTCCGCCAAGGTTGGAAGATTAATCTGCAAGTCTCTGAAATGCAACTTTCCTGGATTTCCTTATCTCGGGACATATTGATCGCAGCCTTTCAAAACTCGCCCCTGTTGCGGTATAACCATTTCAGCCTCCCGACGGGAGGGTCAGGGATTTATGAACTCGCCCAAAGGGGTGGCCGGAGTGCTGCCGGTCGGATTGCTGATTCTGGAAGGTGTGAGTCGAGTGTCCACTGTATCCGGCGCCCATTGTGCTCGTTGTTGAGTATTCTCAGATTTCAAAGCCTGGAGGGGATAATGAACAGACGGGATTTCCTACTGAGTGCCGCATCCGCATCCGCGATGCTTCGATGTTTTCCGGCCGATCTCTCGGCCATGCAACGTGAAATGCCGGCAAGGGGGTTGGAAAAAAGGGCGCTGGGGAAGACCGGCGAAAAGCTCTCGATTATCGGATTCGGCGGGATCGTGGTTATGAATGCCACTACGGAACAGGCATCCGCAAGAGTCCGGGAAGCGATCCAGGCGGGCGTGAATTATTTCGATGTTGCCCCGAGTTACGGCAATGCTGAGGACATGCTGGGACCAGCCCTTGAACCCTATCGCAAGGGTGTTTTTCTGGCGTGCAAAACCCAGGAGCGGACCAAGGCCGGTGCGGAACGGGAACTGGAGAGTTCTCTGAAAAAGATGCGCACCGATCATTTCGACCTTTATCAGCTCCACGCTGTGGCCAAGCCATCGGATGTGGAGATCATCCTGGGGCCTGGCGGCGCGCTCGAGGCTTTCGTGGCGGCCCGCAAAGCCGGGAAAGTGCGGTTTCTCGGTTTCTCCGCCCATTCCATCGAAGCGGCTTTGGCCCTGATCAAGGGATTCGATTTCGACACCATCCTCTACCCGGTCAATTTTGCCATATGGCATGCCGGCAATTTCGGTCCTCAGGTGCTCGAGGCGGCCAAAGAGAAGAAGATGGGCATCCTTGCGCTGAAATCGCTGGCCAAGCGCCCGTGGCCCGAGGCGCAGCGCAAAAGCCATCCACACCCCAAGTGCTGGTACGAGCCGATCGACAATCCCGACGAGGCATTGATGGCGCTGCGGTTTACGCTGTCTCATCCTGTTACGGCGGCCGTCCCTCCGGGAGACGAGGATATTTTCAAAATGGCGCTGGGCCTGGCACCCAAGTTCACGCCGCTGAGCAAAGAGGAAGCTGAATCGATCAAACAGAAAGCGTTGACCACGCCGCCTCTGTTCAAATACCCGATGGCCGGATGAAAGCCGCTGGCTTGAATGTCCTTGCGGTACAGTTTTTTCGTACGGGCCAGGCTGTTCCAAAGGGATCATGAGAATTGCAGGCAATCTCTTCACGCTGGCATGCACCTTAACGAAATGGCGTGACCCGGAGGTGACGCCATGCCCTGGATCCCAAGGCGATGCGCGAAGACAGGGATTCTCAGCTCGAGAAGGCGGTCGAGGTCATCATGGAAATGTTCTCGAAAAATCCGGCTCCTTCCTGCAGCCGCCCGCCCTACCGGAATTATCACAACTGACCTTGAGGGAAATAATGATGCTGGGCAATGAGGGGATTCATCTGGCCGCTCTGCCCCTTATCTGATATTCGAGGATCATCATGCCGAGCAACAGTTTTGATGTGATCGTTATTGGCGGTGGACCTGCAGGAGAACGCGCGGCGGTGCAGGCGGCACGATCGGGCAAACACGTGGCACTGATCGAGCAGGAAAATGTTGTCGGCGGGACCTGCGTTAACTGGGGCACGATTCCGAGCAAGACTTTACGCGAGAGCGCGATCTTTGTCCGCGAGCTGACGACCCATAAAATCGAAGGGATACGATGCGACATCACCGACCGGATCACCATGTCGGACTTCATGCATCACGAAAGGATCGTGGTACAGCGCGAATTGGAACTGATCAACCGGACCTTGGACCGATACGCCATCGAACTGTTCGAGGGGCGCGGAAGATTCTTCGACCCGCGCACCGTTTGCGTGGTTGGGAAGGACGGTCGGGAGAGGCTCCGGCTGCAGGGTGAGGTCATCATCATCGCAACCGGATCGACTCCCAATCATCCGGTGGATGTGCCTTTCAATGATGAAACGATCCTTGACAGCAGCACCATCCTGCGCCTGACAAGGGTCCCGGAATCGATGATCATACTCGGTGCCGGTGTCATCGGTGTGGAATACGCGTCCATTTTTTCCGCTCTCGGAATCCAGGTCACCCTGGTGGATACCCGGGATCAACTGTTGCCTTACCTCGATCGGGAAATAACGGGCCTGCTCAAGCGCAGCCTGAAAAAGCTCGGGATTGTGCTTGTGCAGTCGGACCGTCACAAACGGATCGTATTCCTGCCCGGCGAAAAGCCAATGGTTCGTTGCGAAACTCAATCCGGGAATGTGCTCGAAGCGGAGGTGCTGCTCTATTGTGTGGGCCGGGACGGCAACACGCACAACCTGGCGCTGGAGTCTATCGGTATTATCCCCAACTCCCGCGGACTGCTGGAGGTCAACGAGTTCTACCAGACATCGCATTCTCATATTTACGCGGTAGGGGATGTTATCGGTTACCCGGCGCTGGCAAGTACCTCTGCCGAACAGGGAAGGCAGGCTGTCCGCCACGCCTTGAACATCCCCGGGCCGCGGGGGAGAACCGAGGCGCTGCCTTTTGCCATTTACACGATTCCGGAGATCAGCTTTATTGGGCGGTCCGAAGAAGAACTGAAGAAGCAGGGCGTGGACTACGTGGCGGGCCGCGGCCGTTATGAGATGAATCCCAGGGGGCAGATCCTGGGAGACACCGACGGGATGCTCAAATTGCTGTTCGAGACGGGGTCATTGAAGCTGCTGGGGGTTCACATCATTGGGACAGGGGCCAGCGAGCTGGTCCACATCGGACAGGCCTATCTGAGGAGCCAATCCGACGCTCTGCTGATGGCGGAGACTTTATATAACTACCCCACGCTTTCCGATTTGTACCGTCATGCGGCTTTTGAAGGGATTGCCGCGAGCAACCGCAAGAAGGCGGGTTTGCCTTAGCGCGGTTGAGTGGAGCGAAATCGTCGCGCGCCAGGGTAGACTGGCGGTAAATCCTCCGTATCCGATTTTCATCCTCGAGGGCGAAATACTCATTGGGGCTTATACATTGACCCGAATATGGATCCGGCGACTCAGATGAAACACGGCCCGCGGACACCCCGGGCGCGGACCTCGATTGGCATCGCGGCTCGTCTTTGCTTCCACAAATCGATCAAGATGGACAGGAGCATTTGAGAGAATATGCCGCAATCAGGGTAGGTGCTGAGGGGGAGGGGCAGGCTTTACCTCCGGCACCTTCATGATCTTTTCTATCTGCAGCGGCTCTTCAAACGAGACTTTGGTTTCGACCTGCGCATGCTTGAATCCGTTGTTACTCAAGGCTATGGCGATCTTCCGTTTATAAAAAAAGACCGCCCGAACTTCAAACTCGGCGCCATAACTGACGGGGAACCACAATCCTTCATCGAATTTTTCATAGGTGAGCTTGAATCCAAGCCCCTTCAGATTCGTGCCCAGGAGTGTTTTGACGACAACGGGCAATCCTCGGGCAAGGCGGGTACTGATAAAGACCGGCTGGTAATCCTTCGTGTCGACCAGAATCTCGCCTGCCCAGGGTGTTCCGTCGTCTTCGGACCAGTTGTTGATCCGCGGCTGGAAGGTGATCTTGTGGACGTTTTTCCCGCGATAATCCTCGGTGCCCCAGAGGGAAAAGGCTTACTTGCTCTGCTGCCGGGTTGTCAGCGGAAAGAGTTCGGCGGCAATTCCGTCGCGTGATTCCTTTTCGTTCGCCAGGTCGTTGGCGAGATCGTCAATCAACTCGCCGTCAATATCGAGATCCTGGTAGTTGTAGCCTGGTTCCTTGTACTCGATCAGCTTGCCGTCTTTCTCATATTTGCCCAGGAAGTGTGTCAGGGTTTTCTGGCTCCCCTTGGAGGTGGGCGTGACGGTGTACTCGCGGCTTTCTTCTCGGGCGATTTTCCCGTTCCCTCGCTTGAAACGAAGCAGCAGGTCCTGGTGGTAAACGAAGGCCGTTCGCATTTCCTGAGACCGGTCCTGGTTTTCAGCAACCTTCGCCATTATCTGTTCGACCATCTCCTTCTCCTGGGCGAAAGAGGCCGGACCGGATATCAAGGCGAGTCCCGCCAGAAGAGTCACTGAGCTTCTCCGAATCACTCTGATCCTCCCCGGAATGAGTTCTTTTGCTGTAAACGAGAGATCGCGGCACTTGGTTCACTTATAGAGAGGAAAACCTGCAGATATGATCGGTGGCCATGCGAAACCCGTTCACGCTGATCTGGAGAATTTTGGAGAGGCTGAAAGATTGACCTTCCTACCTCGAATATAAACCAGATGAACCCGGGGACCTGGCAAGCGCAGGCTACTATTGGCCATAGCTACATTCCCCGAGAAAATCCGAAATAGCCTCGGTATCCTGTGGAGCCGCCCAGTTCGAGTAAAGTCCACATGCCGGGAGCATGAAGTTCAGGAACCTAAAAATCCAATGAAATCAATTGGGATGAGTTTTCGCGGAGCATGGGACCATCCATTTGACCGGCCCACCCTTGCAAGAGGCATGCGATTTCTACTGTCGGATCTCGATCGTGAGATGGCTCCCGACGACGGAGATCCAGTTGTCGAAATCGATTTTCGCCGCGGACCTGCTATGTCGGAAGTAGCACTTCAGCGTTCCCAACTCAGTGCCGGAATGGGTCCTCATGTCAAAAACGAGCGACGCAGGGGACTCGACGGTTTTGTCGAAAGCATCCAGGTAATACAAAACATCCGCTGTCATCCTCGTTCGCGAGAAAACGGTCTACCAGATTGGCATCCCCCGGACGCCATAAGCAATAGTCCGCGCCTTCCCGCAGCCTGACGGATGTGGTGCTCGACATTTTCTGATCTGACAGGACCTCGGGAGCACCGATCTTGCCCGTCCATGTTTGAGGACTGAAACGGATCCTGAACTCGTTTTTCCTCACATCGAGCGACCCTTGAGCGGGCATCCGGTATTTGCCAGCCTCCTGACGAGCTTTTCCGTCTCCCCATCTGTCGAAGGACCTGCGCGCAGGAGCGGGGACAGGTGATGCGGTGGCTGGCGGGATTGTCGGCCGGAGGCCCCGCATCGCCGAACGACAGACTCACACTCGTTTGAGCTTCCATGCCGTCCGACAGAATAAAATAGGCGGATGCACCGAAGCCGGGATCCCGGTCCTGATTTCTCAGGGCAGCACTGCGAGCCACCGTCGCTGTCCGGCAAATCAGGAACTGGTAGGTCACATCGTTCGATCTTACGGCCTTGCATTCCCAACGATCCGCCACTTCCGGGGCATATCTGTCTTCGCGAGTTGGGTGCTATGAGGCTATAAATGTTTCCGGAATTCCGTCGACCCGTCAAGGTACAAATAGGGAAGCTCGAAATCGTATGTTTGAGTTTCTCGAGATCAAAGACGACACTTACCGGCGCATTGATATTGACGTCTACCTGATCCAGGGGGATTCTGCCCTTCGTTGTAGGCATCGATGCTCGATCCTACGGGAAACTGAGTCGTCACCTGTATCGATCCTCGGTCGCCTTTGCAGGACCCCTTGAAGATATACACGGATAGATCTGCTTTCACTTCTTCGAGGCTGTTGCGGCACCACTCGCCCAGGCTGCGATCTTCGTTGAAGAAAGCAACCGTTCTCCACTGTCCTTTGCTGGCCACGAGATCGGGGCAACGGATCGGTTTAGCCATTTGAAACACGCGCCGAAGATCCTCATCGCGGAATATGCCGAAGATGTTGTGCAGCTGATCGAAGAATTTCGAGCTATAGGCGCTTTCATCCGGCGGCGGCAACTGACGCTGGCGCTGCGCAAGATATGTCAGCGGGCAAGAGCAAGGGACAAATCAAGAAGAGAAGACGGTGGGGTTGAGTCGGGGTTCTGGACACGACTAATGCTTAACACGCTGGGGAACTGTGGTCAAGGCTGCCCGTGATCCCTCGAATTCAACTTCGCAGGAGGATGGGGCTCCATCGTTCCACAACATAACTTTTCGACTCAATTCCTCATGGAAGGCGTATCGCGGCAAGCCGCGTCTCCTTGGTGGGGCAGAGGCGCTTGAGTTCCTCGAACCAGTTCTGGACGAGGACCATTTCGGTGACGGGCTCCGGTTTAGTCTCTCCTTTTTGCACCATCAAGAATCGCTGCCCGTCCAATGACACATCGAACGTGCGGATCGGGCTGCCCAAAAAATAGGCCGCGTTCTCGAACAGCATACGGGGTTTGCCCGAGATGAAGCCCCGATCAGTTCTGATGTCCACTACCCAGAATTGGTCCCGCCAACGGTAGAAAAGCCGTCTGCCATTTTTTGACCAGGCATTCTCCGTGCGCCTTCCTGAGACACCTGCCACGGCCTCCCGGGCGGGGAAGGGCCTAACGTAGACCTCCCTTCGTCCGATTAGTGAGAAGAATAAGCCAGCCAGCGTGCATCTGGGGAGAAATCAGGAAAGGCCTCCCTGAATCGAGAGTACAGAGAGGCGTCACACGGCGGGTTCGCAAATCCAGCGCATGGATGTCGCTGTTCCCTCCGCTGTCTTCAACATAGGCCAGAGTTGCTCCATCGGGAGATAATGATCTCGGCCATTGAAAATTATCACCAGTTGTCAGTTGTTCCTCCGGAGAACTTGCATCAATGGGAATACAGAGCATATTGGAGAAAGTAGTAATCCGATGGAAGAGCATGCGAGCACCATCTGGAGTACAGACCACGTGCGCTATTTTCCATCGACAGTGAACAGACTTGAAGTGGCTCGTACTATGTCATAGATCCAGATGCCGGGCTGCTTTTGCCATCGGGCGTAGGCTATACGCCTGCGTCCGGGGAGAGTAGAGGGGCCGCATAGGGGGCTCTGGCGGGGGTGATGACTTGGGCAACACCCTTATGATATACGCAGACGAGCGAGAATTTGCTGTCGGGAACGATGCCGCCGCGTGAGTAGACCAGGCATCCAGCATCAGAAAGGCTGAACTGCGCGGCGCAGGAAAAGTATCCGCTACCCCAAGTATTCATGGCCTGCATTACATCAGCTACCACTGGAACAGGCTTGCCAGAGCACTCAAGTCTGCTCAGGTAGAACGGCACAGCTATCAGTGTTCCTGGCGAAGAAAAACCACATGGCCGGAGGCAACATATCGGGCATCCGCAGCATCTTCAAGAAGGACGTGCCACTTTAGAGTCGCAGGTTCCAATACGGCAACGCGGGGCTGCATGTCCCAACTATGTCGCATAATGGTAAAGAGAGTCCTTTCCGGCAGGGAGACAATCGGGCAGGCGGTGACTGTATTCCTCCTTTGACTTATCGGGGATTGTTAACGTCTCCGGTTTGCCGCTGTCGGCAGAAACCATTGAGAGGCTCTCTCGCAGATTGAAGATGATTTGATTGTCAGCTCCCCAACTGAAGCTGAAGTGCTCAGGAGCATCGCACAAGGTTACCGGAAACACACCGTCAACAGACACCTTCATCAGCTTGCGTCGGCACAGAATCCGACTCAGCGGTCATTTGGAGAGAGGAACGGGCTGTGACCCCTTTCAGTCCCGCTAATGGGCTTTGCCTCCAGTTGGTAGAGCCTCCGCATGTAGAGGTGCGACTTGTACTGTGGGCTGGGATTTTCCTTGACCGCAGCATAAACGATGAAGAGGTCATCGCTGGACAAGGTCATTGCAGTGAGTGTAGGGGGACCACAGCGAACTACGCTGAGACAGTGTATAGGCTACAACCTGACAGCGGCACGGAAGACAGGTTGAGATATAGGAGAGGATACAGGCTTGAAGTACTTGAGGAAGACAACGCCGCTGACCAGGAGTTGATTACAAGGATGAGGGCGCTTGTAGACGGTAGACGCAGTCGGGAGAAGCGTTGAGCAACGGTGATTACCTCAGCAGGTTCGGAGAGCCCCTCCAGCATCTCAACACGGGCATCGGCGATATCGTGAAGGCGACGGCCCGGCTCTTTCTGGAGGCACTGCCTCAGCACTGCCCGCACACACACGGGGGTATCGGCAGGGAGAAACCCCCAGTCCGGTTCAGCTTTCAGAATCGCGGCCAGTGTCTCGGTGACAGTCTCGCCCTCGAAGGCTCGCCTCCCAGTCAGACACTCAAACAGGACGCAGCCGAAGGCCCAAATGTCGGCGCGTTTGTCAACCAGCTTTCCTTTGCTTGTTCAGGGCTCATGTATGCAGCGGTTCCCAGAATAGTCCCGGCACGAGTCATGGCTTCGGAGTTGGTGGGTGATTGCGTTACTCCAGCTGCCTGTGATTCTCCTACTAGCGCTTTCGCCAGGCCGAAGTCGAGGATTTTGACTTTGCCGTCAGAGGTGATTATCACGTTGCCGGGCTTCAGATCCCGGTGGATTATGCCTTTCTCGTGTGCGGCTTCCAGGCTCTCGGCGATCTGGCGGCAGATTTCCAGAGCTTCTTCGACAGGGAGCGGCCCCTTGCGCAGCCGCTCAGCCAGAGTCTCACCCTCGACCAACTCCAGTACCAGGACCCGCTTTCCGTCTGCCTTTTCCAGCCCGTGAATGGCGGCGATGTTGGGATGATTAAGGGAGTCAAGCAGCTTGGCTTCGCGCTCAAATCGCGCCAGTCTTTCGGAATCACCGACGAAGATGTCCGGCAGCACCTTTAGCGCGACCTGGCGGCCCAGAACCATGTCTTCGGCCCGATAGACGACGCCCATCCCGCCTTCGCCGATCTTTTGGACGATGCTGTAGTGCAGCAGAGTATGGCCGGATAGATCCGGTTGCGGCTTTTGCGCATCATCATCCGCCAATGCCTTCACCACGACTTCCAGGGCCGGCGTTTTAAGGAACTCTTCGGAATGTCCCTCCTGTTCTAACAGGGACGCCACCTCTTTAAGCAGGGATTCGTCGCCGGCGCAGGCTTCCCTGAGAAACGCCTCCCGCCGTCCGGGTTCAAGCTCCAGAGCCGCGTGAAAAATCTGCCTGACCTGTTCGCGACGTTTCGGATTCATTTCTTCCTCCGGCTCTCATCTCACGCAGAAGCCACGCCTTCGCCAGTGCCCAGTCGCGCTGCACCTACCTGAGGGAAATCCCCAGCGCTTCCGCCGTCTCCTCTTCGCTCAGTCCGCCGAAGAAGCGCAGTTCCACCACCTTGGCTTCCCGCTCATAGGAGGCCGCAAGGGCATTCAAGGCGTCATCGAGCGCAACCACATCGGATCCCAGTTTGGGAGCGGGAATGCGGGCGTCCTCCAGCTCCACTTCCACGATATTGCCACCCCGTTTCTGATACCCGCGGGACCGTGCGAAATCCACCAGGATCCGGCGCATCAGGTTGGCGGAGAGGGCGAAGAAATGTGCGCGTTTTGAAAAGAGACCTGCTTCGCATCCACCAGGCGAAGGTACGCCTCGTTCACCAGTGCCGTGGTCTGAAGCGTATGACCCTTGCGCTCGCGCACCATGTAGATGTGCGCCAGACGGTGCAACTCACTATGAATTAAGGGGATAAGTAAATCCAGGGCCGCCTGATCGCCACCGCGCCAGGCGTTCAGCAACTGGGTGACTTCCTGGGGCGAGTGTCCGCTCATAAAGCGATCCTTGCCGGAAGAGAGGCTGCGATCGGGCGATACATATGATAATCCGTTTCCGTAATGAGAAATTTCTTTGACGTCGTGGCACGTTTTCCTCCCCATTCCCGCAATAGGGTCCAAATGCGGCAAGACAAGTCCGCTGAGAAAGAGGCCCCATGGCACGTCGATCAATGGCAGGGATGATGGCAACGGCGATGATTCTGCTGGCGGTTTCAGAGCAGGGCGGCGCCCAACCCTTGGATGAGCCTATGAAAGCTGCTTTCCCGAGTTACGCCGGCGGAAAGATAACCGGCATCCTCACCGGCCGCCTTTCCGGCGCGCAACTGCAAACCTGGAATTCGATTGAAAAGATCGTCTTTGCCCGCGACAAATCCGGCCGGTTGCTTCATCCGACGTTACGCGGGCTGTGGCAACAGGCGGAGGAGAGCGGTCACGCGATCCACATCGAAATGTCGCGGCGAAAGGAAGATCCGCCCCAAATTGCCGGCGTTTTCTTTCTGGAGGAAAGCCATTCCTGCGATGATCGACCCGCGGGAGTAATCCGGCTTTTCCTACGGAGCATCGACAACGCCACCACCTGCAGAGGGAGCTGGCGTGACAATCGATTTGTCCCCTTTGAAAAACTTCGCAGCAGGAACCTGCGGTACGCGGAGGTGCTTGGACATGAGCTTATGCACGCTCTTCTCATCCTGTCGGATCCGAAACATGCCCGCGATTACCGCGAACTGGAGAGGGCGGTGGCGGATCTGGCGCTTTTCCGGCGGGTTGCCAAGTGGGATTTGGGAGATGAAGCTGCCCGCGCGCGCATGAACAGAATCCGGGAGCTGTCGACGGAGGTGGAGCGGCGCGCAGAAGCGGCTGAAATCGACATCTGGCGCGAATTGCTGGGCCAATCAGTGTCCATGCTTATTGAAGGTCGTTAATCCTGGTCTTGCAGATAACGACGAGGGAATGAGACACGAAGTTCTAGGGAATTTATCCAATTCGGTCTCACTCTGGATGCCGGCCACTCCGACGGATAATGCGCATTTCGTAAACTGACATCTTCGACTATGCCGGTGACATCAGGATCGGCAATCATTCCTGTAAACCTGCCGGTAGCAGTGATCGCCGTTGAGCCCCGCTCAGCCTGCCAACTTCAGATCCCCATTCTATCGTTAGAAAAAGATCGAGATAAAATCAGGTCCGGCGAAACAGGAAAGTGGGCAGAGCTGGCAGCATCATGGAGCCTCAGGGCGAATTCATACTCTGAAAGCATCATGGAGCCGCCTGCGGGACGTTTATTATTCCAGCGCATTCAACGCCTGCCGCAGCACATCGATAATGAAACCACGCAACTTCCCGCAAAAATACGCCTCGGCTGTCTTTTAGGTCTGGGACTCAGAAGCTGATCTTCACAGGCTGTCTTTTAGGTCTGGGACTCAGAAGCTGATCTTCACAATCCTGCCCTGCGTGCCCACGATCCAGCCGGCCTGCGGGCTCGCGAACGCGACAGCCCAGTAGCCGGTGAGCCCGGGCAGGCTGAACCACGTGTCGCCCTCGTCTGGCGACCAGGCGGCGCCGCCGGGGCCCGTGGCGACCACAGCGGTGTTGAGTCCGCGCACGTAGCTTAGGCCATAGACGGCCCCGGGGAAGGGGGTATGACTCGCAAGTTGCCAGGTCTTCCCGCCATCGTTCGACCGGGCCACAGTGTTGAGATGCAGATCAGGCTCGGTGAGCTCACCACCGCCGAGGATTCCGTGGAACGGATCGCGGAAGTCGACACTGAACAAGCCAGAGGTCGGCGTGCCCTGAACGATCGGCGTGTCGTAAGCGTCCCATGTCTCGCCGCCGTCGATGGTAGCGAGTATGCGCGCCCGCTCGGCGCCGCCGGTGGCGATCCAGGCCCGCTTGCCGCTTTGGGTGGCTGCGCACGTCCCGCTCGCGGCGAACGCCGCTTCGCCGGGCAGCGCCTCGGGGAGCCAGTCGCCAATGTCTTGCCAAGTTTTGCCGTCCAGCGTCAGGATCACCGGGAATCGGCCGGCCACAGGATCACCCATCGTGATGCCGTGCTTCTGGTTCCAGAAGGCGAAGCAATCGTAGAAACCGTTGGGATCCCCATTCTGGAACTGCAACGTCCATGTGGCACCGCCATTCTCGGTCTTGTAGATGCGCGAGTCAGTGCCGACACCGGCCGACATGAGGTAGGCGACCTTTTCGCTCACACCTTCGACGTCACGGAACTGCAGGGTCTCGGCACCCGGGACGACGCCGGAGTGCCACGTATTGCCGCCGTCCGTTGTAACCGCATAGGTGCCGCCAACACCACTGACCCAGACCACCCGCGGGCTCACCGGGCTCACAGCCTGGAGCCGATTGGTGGTGCCGCTCTCCTGTGGTGTCAGTGTAGGTGCCTGATCACCGGGAAGTCCGGCGGCCAGAACGATGGCCGACGATATGGCAAATACTATCGACAACGCGATCCTTCTCATACTCCACCTCCATGGATAGGAAAATCATGCTGCCGTTTTGGACCAGATTCCGACGCAATGGTCTCCGCTCCAATTTCTAATAAGGCATCAGATTAACTTGCATCGGCTCGGGAGACCTCTTGCATGCATCGTAACACGATTCCGAAGTATAGGATGCAGAATTCCGGCGCACTTTTGGCAGAGGGTGCGGATGACATTCCGTGTTCAGAGAGAACAAGGATCCAATGATGCAAGCGTCGCAGATGCGATCGACGGAATGTGTGAAGCAGGGCAACGCAGATTTCAACCACATATAGCCTATGATGATAGGCCCGCCGGATTTCTTGACCTAGACCATGCCATTTCTATGACAATCGCTTCCCCGGTTATATTTGGGGTTATCAAGCCTCAGCCCTGCGCATCAAATCCCCCCTGACTTTCTCTTCGGCGGCAGCTGGATCGCTCGACCTGCTCGAACCCGGTGAAAATCTGGCAGTCCTATCGATCTGGACCAACCTCCAGCGAGAGGGTCCGCCTACTGCGCCGTGGCATTATGCGAACGTGCCGATAACGCAATCCAGCATAATCCAGGATTCTGTCAGACGGAACCATGCCGGGTCAGCAAAAATGAAGGTTTCAGGAGAGAGTTGCTGAATCCAAAGTCGCGTTTGCAGGAAGGGAGCCGCAGGAGTTGCCCTCAAAGGGGATGGGGATAATTCCGGGTAAAACCAGCCCCAGATTCGAAAGGGCCACCCCGCAGGATGGCCCTTCCACCGGGGCGGGTGAAACCGTCCGGCGAGGCATCGAATCGCTTCGCCATCAGAGAAAACTGGGCATCAGTCTTGCTCTGACTTGGGAAGGCTGGACCGGCCTGTCGTGTTGCAGGCCATGATCGTCTTACTTGGCGGCTACGAGTGTCGTTACAGGCGCATTTAAACCCTGTGCCCTCATTTCTATTTCGGCCTTTGTGGCCTTGAGGTTGGCGCTGAATTCCAGGCACTCCACTTTGGCCAGGAAGAATTTGTTGCCATACCGGTTGAAAGTAATTTGATCAGCGGCGATCCGATTTGGTCCGTCGCCCGGCGAGGTAATGAGCCAGGCCACTATCGATCCGTCATTTCTCTGAATCCACACAGAGGAAGCTGTTGCTGCATAGGAAGAGATCGGCCGCATTTCGAAGACATATTCACCCGCAGGCAGCTGTTCCTTGTCCACGATAAACGGGAAGGGGACATTCACGCGCAACCTGGCGGCGCTGCCTGCGTAGGCGCTGACAGCAAGCAAGAAAAACATGCCTACCCAAATACCCAATACCGATAACTTTTTCATAACTTCCTCCAGTCTCTTGCGGTGTTCCCTCTGCCCGTTATGGGGTTGGGTTCCCGCCTGGTTTCATCTATCAAGACGAAAAGGCTCGGTGAGGAGTTTGTGAGGATTCACTTAGGATTACCTGGGCCGCGGCACTCGGATCTCCCGGATAAGCGCCGTGGGCTGCTCCAGATTACCCGAGGAGATGGGCAAGGTGCATGGTGCGGCAGCAATCGTCCTTCGGCTCATCACTGCCTTCAATTAGCATGAGTCATCCCTATATATGGCATAAGGTTGCCCGAAAGGCGTAGTCCCACGCATTTCATCTCGGGAGTGAGGGTTTGCCATTCGGTCGGTTTTGCGCAAAAATAGTACGACCGGTTCAGTCCTGAATCTTCATTCTGAGCCGCAGTGAGGATTCTGAGTGCGGGAAAAAAGGGTACAGGGTTGGCGCACTCGGTCTAGAAGGATGATTTTTATGGATTGGAATTCCGGGCTAAATCGAGTATCTTCAGCGTGTGCGCCTGTAGCTCAGATGGACTAGAGCGTCGGTCTCCGGAACCGAAGGTCGCAAGTTCGAACCTTGCCAGGCGTACCACAACTCCTTATTTTCCCTCTAGTTGCAGTTGCCTTTTTTCCGAAGTCCCTTTGCATAACGCCCCTGGGGGTAGGGTGGGGGTAACTAGGCGGTTTTCGTTTCATCAATTACATCCGCCTTTAGGGCATTTTCCAGAATATCAACAGCACTTTTTTTGTGGCTCGGAGAAAGATGGGCATACCTCAGAGTCGTAGAAAAGTCTTTATGCCGAAGGATCTCCTTTACGGTTGGTAGGTCGACATCGTTCATGACCATATGGCTTGCAGCTGTATGGCGAAGAAGGTGGAATGTAACTCCGGAGAATTTTGCCATCGCCACAGCCTTCTCAAATGGCTTTTTAAAATCGGCAAATGGTTTGTCAGGGTTTTTCCCAGGAAAGACATATGGCGAATCCAACCGTCTTGGGATTCTTTTCAGGATATCAATTACAGCCTGATTCAATGCGATGGTGTCATATTCCCCATTTTTTTGTTCGAGGATTTCCAGATATCCCTGTTTTATCTTGATGTGATCCCACTTTAGATTGAGCAGTTCACCTTTCCGCATCCCCATGTTCAATGCGAGTTCAATGATGTCCTTAATCGTGGTTCCAGGGCAGGCTCCCTTCTTTGAATCCTCATCTACTTTGGCTGCGGCGTTCAATACAGAGATGCACTGGTCAATGGATAGGAAATCTGTCCGCCGATTATTCTCTTTCAAATGTTTCATGTAAACAATTTAAGACACTCCATTTCGGAAGATAGTTACAGCATGGCCGCAGGGTCAATCATGCTATTGGAATGGAGCCAATGGAGGAGTGTTATTCGCGATTGTCAGAATTCCTTACGTTTTCGCAGGTTTTCCTGGCCGGATTGACCGCTCCGCGAACGCGCAAGGCGAGGGAATACCTCGACGGGAATTCGATTGGAAATACGGCATGGCTTTTCCGCAGGTCCGCTCTATCCCGGCACAGGATGCGAAAGCGCGAGGATCGCAGCATCAAAAATTAGGTTTCCCGTTGATATTCATTTTCGAGCAGGTCTATACTCAAACCCTACCAAAACAGGTTTAGCTCCAGTGCAGGAGCACGCGCCATGCGAAACCTCGTTCATGAGAGCGTTCGACCTCCAATCCTTCCGCCAGTTGAGAAAATTGTTGAACGGACCTGCTCGGTGTCCTCCAACCTAGCACTCGCGACCAAGTTACTTATTGGCAATTGTGTAATCTATTTGAAAAAGCGATGTTCTCTTACTGGGAGAATTCCATGAGAAACAAAAATGTATTAGGCGTCATCTGCAGAAGCTTTTGGAAGATTGCCTTGGTAATTGCCATCGCAGCCGCGCTGATGGGTCTTGACATTCTTGCAGTTCAACCGTCGCCACAGGCGGTGGCGAAGTACTCCGGGTGGTCAACACCCGTGAATCTAGGCCCCACCATCAATTCGGCATCGGATGATGCTCTGCCCTCGCTGTCGAAGGACGGCCTTTCGCTCTACTTCACGTCCAACCGGCCCGAAGGAGTCGGGGGCTTCGACAATTGGGTGTCCCAGCGCGGTGACGTGAATGCGCCATGGGGGCCGCCGGTGAACCTCGGGGCGGTCGTGAATAGCGTCGCTGATGATGCGGGTCCCGCGCTTTCTCGTGACGGTCATTGGTTGTTGTTCCACAGCACTCGTGCGGGAGGACTCGGTGGCTTTGACCTGATGGCATCGTGGCGCCAGCACACGAATGACGATTTTGGTTGGCAGACTCCCGTCAACCTCGCCGTGCTCAATTCGGCAGGTAACGACGTAGGAGCGACCTACTTCGAGGGAGAGGAAGGCGGAACCGCAGAGCTATATTTCGGTAGCAACAGACAGGGCGGGATTGGACTGGTGGACATCTACGTAAGCCACTTAAGTGCCGATGGGACATTCGGCCCCCCGGTGCTGGTTCCGGAACTGAGCAGCCCTCTCAACGATCAGCGGCCGGCGATAAGCCACGATGGTCGCGAGATCTTTTTCCATTCGAATCGGCTTGGTTCCGTGGCGGACTCAAATGACATCTGGGTATCGACACGGCCAACCGTGTTTGACCCCTGGACGACTCCGGTCAATGTGGAAGAGATCAACACGGCGGCATCAGAGACCCAACCCACCATTTCGTCGGACAACATGACGCTCATCATAACTTCGGGCCCCCCCGGACGGACGGGTTTGGAAGAGCCGATCTGTACATTTCCACCCGCACCAAGTTGCGAGGCAAGCGTTAGATGCTCCAGAGTGCGTGGCTGAGCACGGGCCAATAAACGAGTAATGACAAAGCGAGTCCACCAAGACGCCGAATCGGCGCACGAATAAACCTTTGTCGGCGGCCCATTAGGAAAATGGGCCTTGTGATATCCGTCCGAGATCAGGGCAGGCCCTTGGGGGAACGAGGCCTGCCCTTTATCTTCGCTGGAGGAGAGACCCAATCATAAGAATTTTGCCTGTTTGGAATATCTGCGTAGTTTCAATGACAGGCCGCAGGAATGAAAAGAAGTGGGGTCTTTTCATCGTGGTTCCCCGGAGAAGGGTAAACAATGAACCAGCCGACGCACCCGCCAGCAGACTCCGTCGTAGGAAAACGAACTGCACTGCGGACCCTCTGGTGGTGGGCCAAGCGGATTGTGGTCGGTATTCTGGCACTCATAATTGCGGTCGCATTGGTTGGACTCGCTTACCAGACTCTCAGCGAAGCCCGTGACATGCGTCGATTCCCACCCCCAGGGAAACTCGTGGACGTGGGCGGATTCCGTTTGCACATCCATTCGATCGGAGATGGCAGGCCGGCGGTGATCTTCGATTCTGGACTAGGAGATTCATCGCTGACGTGGTTTAAAATCCAACCTGAAGTAGCCAAATTCGCCCGCGCCTCTTCGTACGACAGGGCCGGGTATGACTGGAGCGATACCAGCCGCTCGCCACGCACCAGCAAGGAAATCGTTCGTGAACTGCATACGTTGCTGACAAACGATGGAATTCCCGGTCCCTATGTCCTGGTAGGACATTCGTTCGGCGGATCCAATGTCCGCCTTTTCGCCCACGAATATCCGCAAGAAACGGCAGGAATCGTGCTGGTTGATTCATCTCATGAAGATCAGGCCTCCAGGTTTCCACCCTCTCTTCAGCAGGCGAGGAATGAATATCTCAAGCGATATCAGCTACTGAGTTTTCTATCCCACCTCGGCGTTGTCCGGCAGTTCGTCATTGAACCGAATGAGAAATTCCCTGCAACCCTCCGGCCGGTAGACATTGCCCTAAACGCCCAAACGCGGTTCCTCACGACCCTTTGCCGCGAGATGTCTTCCTTAGCCGAAAGTGCAACCCAGGTGCGGGCTGGGTCAACACTGCCGGAGGTGCCACTCGCAGTTGTAAGTGCCGGGCACGAAGGCGAGGCGCCCGAACCGGGAATCTCGCCGGAAGACTCGCAGAAAATGCGTACGGTTTGGCGTGAGTTGCAAGCGGACCTGGCAACCCGCACTAAGAATAGCATCCACTTTGCGGCGGCCAAGAGCAGTCACTATATTCAGCACGATCAACCTGATTTGGTGGTCGATGCGATCCGGAAGGTGGTAGCTTCCGCGAGAAACAAGGAGCCACTGAACAAATCCGAGGATTGATCTTCCTCACCGGCAAAAGGAACGGCTGAATCCTAAAGCAGCTCATCGCAGGTTTGCCGGCGTGATTGCCGCTCTTGACGTCACCGACAATCTCAACTTCATACAAACCCGCACCTGGGGCGAAAGCCAGTTTCCGGTGCCCGAACCACTGGCACAAGTGCTGCCGATAGAATCCTGGACACCCATCATAGGTTACTTAGACACCCATCATAGGTCACATCCTGGACCCCTGGAATCCTAGACACCCATCAGATGGCATATTGCCGGACTCATCGTTTTCTTCTTAGTGGGTGTCTCTAATCAGTCCCCCTACAATTTTTTCGCATTCCGTCATCTTTTTCTTGGCTCATTCGCCAGGTTCGCCATTAGGTATATCAGAACCCTATCTGAGAGGTGAATCATGGCTATGCCCCGCAGCACCTATGTCCGGGAAGGAGAAGAAGGTGTATATCACTGCTTCAGCCGTTGCGTCCGCCGCGCTTTCCTGTGCGGTTTCGACCCCGTGACGCAACAGGACTTTTCCCACCGTAAAGTGTGGCTGGTAGAGAGGTTACGGTATCTCGCCGCGATCTTTGCCATCGAAGTCTGCGCCTTCGCCATCCTCCTCAATCATTATCACTCGATTTTGCGCACACGTCCCGATATTGTCGCCCTCTGGCCGGATGATGAAGTAGCCCGCCGCTGGTTGTTACTCTCCCCCCGACATCGCGACATCAACGGTGCCCCGATTCCACCGACGGAGGAGGAAATCCGCGCCCTGGCAGCCTGTCCCAACCGCATTGCCCAGCTGCGCCGTCGTCTGTGCAGCCTGAGCTGGTTCATGGGCCAGCTGAACGAATTCATCGCGCGCAAGGCCAACAAAGAGGATGGGGTCAAGGGGCGATTCTGGGAAGGTCGGTTCAAATCCCAGGTGCTGCTCGATGAAGCGGCCATTGCGGCATGCATGGTGTACGTGGACCTCAATCCGATCCGGGCCGGACTGGCGCAAACTCCCGAGGATAGCGACTATACCAGCATTCAGGAGCGGATCCGTGCGTGGCAGAAGAAGACGATGGCCTTCGCTCTAAACGATGCAGCGGCACAAGATCTGGAGTCCATGCCTGTCGGCAAAGGAACATCGATGGAGGCAGGCTTTTCCGGAAATGCAGATCCCAGCAGTCTTGCGACTGCGACGGATTCCTCCGAAGATACCAGTCTTTCCGCCCGCTGGCTTTGTCCCATTCAATCGGGTTCCGGGGGGCGAGGGATTCTGCAGATGACGGCAGGAGAGTATTTCGATCTGGTGGACAGGTCGGGACGCGTAATCAGGTCGGACAAGCGGGGAGTTATGGATGCGGATCTGGCTCCGATTCTGTATCGGATTGGAGCCAATCCGGAAGCCTGGATAGACACGGTCACCCGCTTCGGTTCCAGGTTTCGTCTCGCTGCCGGGTTGCTCGCCAATCTGCGTCATTTTGCCGATCAGCTCGGCAGGTGTTGGTTGCAGGGCACGGCAGCGGCCCGAGTCGCGTTTGTGTAGCAGCACCTGCAAGATGGTCTGAGATCTAGTGATATTCAAGCACCCGCCGAAGTTTCGCGCGCGGAAGCGAAATTCTTTGCGAATCTCCGCTTAAACTTTTCCGAATCAGCCACTTGCGGCATTATTTGTTCCACCGTCTCCGCCGACCCGCACCCTCAATATCACCCTTGGTGGTCTTTCCGAACAGACATCCTGCTCCGTGTTTCACCTCCTTACCGCCGATTCTTGCTGCCGTGACTCTGGAAAACAAATAAAACAATCAGAGATGATATGTTTGGGGTGATTGGCAAGTAGGTCAGAGCATACCGCGCAAGAGGTAATTTATTGGATGTCCATAATTTCAATCAATGGGTGTCTACGATTTCCTACGATTTCCATCATTTTCATCCAGGTCTACGCGGGTTCACGATTTCAGGACGCGTGATTCGATGGGTGTCCATGATTTTCTATCAATGCTCAGGTTTTGTTTCGTCGATCGCATCGTCGTCGCCAAGCAGCAGGTCGCCATGCTCACCGGCCGCCAGGATTGTGCGTGCCTGTTCGACGTAATCCTCCGGCACAAAAATGGACACCTCCCCAAGGCCGTCGAGCGTAAGCCCGTAAATCGCCCCCACTGCTTCACCGCAGGTGCGGGCCGGGATCCCGTTTCCATGGAGTGCCGCGACGATCGACTCGGCGTTGATTCCACCGGGCGCCCGGATCAGTTCGACTTCCCCTGGCAGTGACGGCATGGCTCCCCCCGCTTGATGATTTGATAATCTTATGCACTCGTGACGGGACAAAGAAAATGCCCCGTGGGTGACGCAAACGCAGATTTAACTGAACCATCAACTGCCGGTGACCGCCGGGGACTGTGCATCCGCCCATGGCTGAATTTGGAACGGTTGGTTGGATTTCGGACAGTTTTGTTCATGGCTTCAGCTACTCCGGCTTTTACTTCGCCGGGCGAAATGGGTTTCACTCGTATCGCAATGCAACGATTGGATTCACTTTCGCTGCCCGCCGCGCCGGGATATAACAAGCTGCGACCACTACGACACACAGCACGACCGAGACGCTCGTAATCGTAAGCACATCCATCTCTGTTACGCCGAACAGCAGGCTCCGGAGGAAACGGGTAAGAATAAAAGAGACCCCAAGTCCAAAAGTCAGGCCGAGCAGGGCCAGCCGGAGCCCCTGGTTCAGCACAAGCCGGAAAACGTCTCCCCGCTGAGCACCAAGCGCCATGCGAATGCCAATTTCATGAGTGCGCTGGCGCGTCGTATAGTCGACTACCCCGTAGATTCCGACTCCGGCAAGAACCAGCGAGAGCAAGCCAAATGCGCCTGCGAAAGTCCCTGCGAGCCGTTCAAAGATGCTTCCAAGCCGCATGCTTGTCTTGAGTGTCGTCACATTGAAAACCGGCAAATCGGCATTGAAATCATGGACGCTTTGTTCAACGGCCGAGGCGAAAACCCGCGGATCGCCCGCTACCCGCGCATGGATGATCACAAGATCGCGGTACGTCTGGAGCAGCGGAAAAAAAACGACAGGTTCAGCTGCATAAACCAGCCGGCGGTATTTGCCATTTCCCGCCACGCCAACAACGGCGAACCACAGGCCCCAGACCTTGATCCTCTTTCCGATCGCGTCCTGGTCCGGCCAGTAGCGTTTGGCAAATTCTTGATTGATGATGGCTACCGGCTGCGACTTCTCAGTATCCTGTGGCGTAAAGTCCCGGCCTGCGATGAGAGGGATGCGCATGGCCCGGAGGTAGTTCGGACCCACGACAGCATGGCTTATTTCCATCGATTCGCGGAGCTGGGGCACGTAACCATCAGGGCGGACCTCACCGGAGTGGAGCGTGAAGCTAAGCGGCGAAAAATCCGCGAGGGTCGCGGACACGACTCCGGGGAGTCCCTCAAGTTTAGCAAGCAGTTGCTGGTGGAAGGCAATGCCTTGATCTCTCGAATAACCGGCTGGCCCGAGCTCATAGGACGCAAGTAATACCTGATTCGGGTCGAAGCCGGGATCCAACCGCTGCGTGTTCTGCAGACTGCGGATGAAAAGGCCGGCACAGATCAGAAGCAGCAGCGAGAAAGAGATTTGCGCAACCACAAGCGCGCTCGAGAGCCTCGATTTATGAAGTCCATCGGAAATGCTGCCCGCTTCCTCTTTCAGGACCGACGCCGGTGCGAGCTTTGAAGACCGCAGCGCGGGCAGGATGCCGAAAAACACGGCCGTGAGCATCGAGATTGCGACCGTTGCCGCAATCACGACTCGATCTGCCCGGCCATTGAGCGTGAGAGGAAGGCTTGAAGGCGGGATGAAGGCTTTGAATGTCCCAGCTGTCCAGGTGGTGAGGATTATGGCAAGTACGCCGCCGCCCAGAGCAAGCAAGAGGGTCTCTACTAGGAACTGGCGGATCAGCCGCCCGCGGCTTGCGCCGATCGACAGACGAATAGCAATCTCGCGCCGCCGTGAGACCATGCGCACCAGCAGCAGATTGGCAACATTCGCACAAGCTAGCAGTAGCAACACCGCCGCGAGAGCCAGTAGCATCGGAAGCGTCTTGTATAGATAGACGTTGGCACCAAAAGGAGAGCGCCAGAGCGGATCCAGCGTGATCTGGTTGGGACCCCTGTGAGAATCTGGATATCGCTCCACGATTTGCTTCATCAGGCTGTTCAATTCACTCTCCGCCTGGCGCCGGTCGGTTCCGGGCTTGAGCCTCCCCAGCACGTTGAGCCAATAACTGTTGCGAGGACGCAACCTGTCTCCAAGGCAAATCAAAGGAGTCCATATATCTGTACGCAGCCCGGTCTTGCAGCCCTGAAAACCCGGAGGAACTATTCCGACAATCGTGCACAGCTGCCGGTTAATCTGTATTGCCTTTCCGATCACGGAAGGATCCGCGCCGAAATGGCTCTGCCACAGACCGTAGCTGATCACCACCACCGGCCCGCCTCCAAGCTTTTCCTCCTCTGCCGGTACGAAGACACGACCCAGAATGGGTTTCACGCCGAGGACGTTGAAATAATCCGCAGAAGTGAAAGCCCCATAAATGCGCTCCGGCTTGCCGCTGCCGGTCAGGGACACGAAATCGTCATGATACGCCAGAAGGCCAGCTAGGCTCCGGTTTGCCCCGCGCAGGTCTATATAGTCCGGGTAAGAGAACGGCGGAGTGGGATGTTCGCTGGGTTCTCCCCTCATGACGGTGACAAGGTCAGCGGTGTGCATGATACCGGGGATAGGGTCGAGAAGCGTTGCGTTGATCCAACTGATGATGGTGGAGTTGGCGCCGATGCCGAGTGCCAGGGTTACAGCGGCGATGACCGTGAACCCTGGGTTTTTCATCAAGATCCGACAGGCGTAGCGAAGATCCTGAAGCAAGGTTTCCATGCGAATCTTTCTGCCGGTCCAGGCACGCTGCTCTCCTTCAGACCGGACTGGATTCAACTGCCCTAAAACACCAAGGCGGATTCACCACTTTATCAGCCTACCAGCCCAACCTGGGACAAGCCAAATAATCTCCAGACCTTCCAAAAACCGGTGGCAGAGGTCATGGACATCCATTTTTGTTCATTTTCGACAACCCTCGGAACTTTTTATCGCAACTAACTAACTCCTAATTCGCTAACTCTAACTCCAACTTGCGGACACCCAGCCATTGCGAATCTGCGGACACCCATGCGTTGCGGACTAACTCGCAGACACCCTTGAATTGCGGAGGCAGCTCAGCGGAATTTCTCCACCAGCATGATGTCGGCGAGGCTGGAATCAACCGGGCAGAAAAGCAGGAATCGCCCGTCTGGAGTGACGGCCAGCCCTTTGCTCAAATGCACTTCCGATTCCAGGACGGTTGTGGCCTTGCCGGTGCTGAAGCGGTAGAATCCCACACTTCGAGGACCAAGGGCGAACTCACCAGGAAGGAAGTAGAGCCCCTCCCGGGTGACTGCCAGGCTGAAGGGAGAAGCCAGTGGAACAACCTGCTGTTCATCGCCCCCGTCCACCCGAACCCGCCAGATGCTGTCGGTCCCATGGTCGAAGACAGTCGTATGATAATAGACCTGCTTCCCATCGACCGACTCGAACGGGGCTCGCCCGCCCCCGCGGGTGAGCTGCATGGCAGCTCCTCCCACGGACGGCATGCGCCAAATCTGGAAATCCCCACTGCGATTGGATGTGAAATAGATCCAGCGCCCGTCGTGAGACCAGCTGGCAGTGGCCGCGTCGGAACCTTCGTCCGTAAGAGGTCGAGGGGTGCCGCCGACCGCGCTCATCAAGTAGAGCCTGAAACGTCCACCGTGGTTTGAATCGAATACAATGCTGGAACCATCCGGAGACCACCGCGGGCAGCCGGTTACGGTGGCGCCCAAAGAAGTGAGTTGTTGCGGACTCGAGCCATCGGCCTGGGAAGTCCAGACCTCCATCGTGCCGCCGCGATCCGACAGGAACACGATGCGTTTGCCGTCCGGTGCGAACTGCGGATTGAAATCGTGCCGTGTCGAGGCCGCGACACGGATGGGTGACCCCCTGGCGATACCCGGCCCGGCCAGTTCCACCCGCCGGATGTTGGTATCGCTGACGGCTTGGCTATAGGCCAACCGGCCATTCCGGGAAACGGCTGGGTAGAACGCGCTTTCGCCAGCCACCTCGATCCGCTTGGGCGCCTCGTTTCCCAACGGCGAAATGCGCCAAAGGGGGGACCACTGCTTCACCTCACGCCCGGCAAGCAGCGATCCGGTGGCAAACAGGATTTCTCCGCCGTCAGGGGTCCAGGCGGGACTGCACGACATCGGGAAACCGGTCTTGAGCTTCCGAGGCACGCCGAGAGGGTCCAAGTCGGCCGTAAGCGGCTGAATCATCAACTCGCTGATCCCAACATTTGGGTTGCGGACGAAGGCCAGCGACCGGCCATCCGGGGAGAACGCGGGCCCGCTGTCCCCCATCGACTGTTCGGGCGGCCAAGTGATTCGGCGCCGCTGGCCGGTGTGGGTGGACAGGAGGTAGATGCTGGTTCGGACCTGGCCCATTCTCGCCGCCGTTGCAGGATCCTCCGCATCGCTCAGGGCGATCCAGTCGCCGAGCGGCGACCAGCAGAGAAGTGGCCGTGGCGTCCAGGGAAAGTTCAGGTCCCGGCATTCGGCCAGTCGAACCTCGGGTCCGCCGCCGGCGCGCACCATGAACACTCCACTCCGGTCGCGACTGAAGTAGCGGAGGAAAGCAATGAACTGGCCGTCGGGCGACCAAGTGGGACTGAGGTCCTGCTGCGGTCCAACCGTCAACTGCGTCGTCTTCTCGCTCCCGATGGTTTTCAAGTAGATATTGAAATCGTTCTCCCTTTCTCCGTTCCACGAGAAGGCCACTTGCCTGCCGTCCGGCGAAAAACTCGGGTCCATTTCAATGCCCGGAAGGCTGGTCAGCGGGATGGCCGCTGGAGGTGCCGCCGCCGGAGCAAGCCGTGTGCGCGAAACGCTCCACCAGGCGGCCGCCGCCGCCGAGACCAGAACCGTAGCTGCTAAGGCGACCCACCAGGTGTATCGACGGGCAGATGCAGCAGCAGGGCCGAGGTGGGAAGCAGGAAACGCCGGACATTCTGCCACGGCGACCGGCGCAATGAAGCGATATCCCTTGCGAGGCAACGTTTCGATGAAGCGGGGGGTGTCCGGATGATCTCCCAGGGCATGCCGGATCTTCCGAACCGCTGTGTTAACGCCATAGTCGAAATCGACGAACGTGCCGGAAGGCCACAGGGCGCTCTTGATCTCCTCTCGTGTCCGAACGACGCCGGGGCTCTCAGCAAGCATCAGGAGAAGCCGGAAGGGTTGATCCTGGAGTGGGACTTTGCGCTCTTCGCGACGAAGCTCGCCGGCGGCAGCATCGAGTTCGAAGACTCCAAACCGGATCAGACGGGTCGAGGGCAAATCTGTCATGCAGCTCCCTCCCGAGTTCATCGATTCCCGTGAACCATTCATTCTGCTTGATTTAGGCGTACACCTCAAGGTCAAGCACGGTCCAGCAAAAATCCCGAACAAGGACAGGAGCGGTCCATTGAAGGTCATCTCAGCCAAGCGAAAGCTGGGCTCCTATGACACCCCAATTACGTATCGCCCGGCTCGGCGCCTTGCTCTTGATTCAACTGGCGACAGCTACCACATTCGCCCAAGAGCGATGCGAAGTCAACCACTCGTTCCAGGCCAGCGGCCACTCCGTGGCCATGACGGTCAGCTTTCAGCCTCCTTACTTGGGCAAGCGGCTTGTCTTTTATCCCGACTCCGATCCCAACCAGGCGATCTGCTTCAGCGGAGACGGCGAGGAGGGCCGTTGCATGGAGAGGTTCGTTGGAGCCGTGGCGCTCGTGAAGTTCACGGTGCGACGAGCCAACGGGAAGACGCCCAGATCCGCCAAGCTCGCCGAACGCGTGACGGTGCTCAGCCAGTCGCCCGGACTGCCCGAACGTCCCCCGTTCTCGAAGGAGCGGCTTGTAGTGAATGGAGTCGGCAGCGACATCCAGGCCTTCGGCTACGACGAGTCCAGCGTCGCGGAGCGTGAGCGGACGGTCATGCGCGAAGCCGCGAGAACCAGCCTCTGGCGGATCTACCGCCAGGAACTCTATCTAAACGAGGACAGACTGCCGTTTGCGACGGTGGAGTGGAAGCACACGCTTGACGGCATTACTCTTCTGAATGTGACCGCCGGCCCCCCGTGCAGTGCCACGCCGGTCGAGTCGGCCATTCAGTCTCCGGCGGGAAAGAGTCGCGATCGGCGTTAGATTGCGTTGGTGTTGTGGCTACTGTCGTCCGCCCAAATCCACGCGGGTTCGCGATTTCATAACGCGCGACTCGATGGGTGTCCATGGTTACTTCTTGGTGGATGTCCGCGATTTCTCTCGGTGGGTGTCCGCGATTTCTCCGCAGTCCTCCGCGCTGGAGATTGATCCTTTCCTGGACTCGAACGGGCGGGACGCCGGCTCCTGCGTCAATCCGCCCAGCGCAGGCTACTTCCGCGAGGCTTACGACAAAGATACGCACCACCAGCTGCGTCAAATCTCGAAGCAGGTTTTCTGGAGCTACAGGTCAGTCAACAGCCACGGATTCTTCAGTCACATCGGTTCGAGCGCCCAGCGCCTCCCCAACGGCAACACCTTCATATGCTCGGACACCGAAGGTCATTTCTCCGAAGTCACCGCCGACGGCCAACTTGTATGGGAATACATCAACCCCGTCGCGCGCGAAGGGGCTGTGAAGGTGCTCGGGGATGTTCTGCCAATGACGAATTCAGTATTTCGAGCCTATCACTACGCCAAAGATCACCCGGCACTCAGGGGCCGCGACCTGACCCCGAAAGGCACGATCACCGAACGCGCTGCACAGGGCCTGGACGTTCAGCCTAAACGCGATGGACGAGGCGGTGGCAGAGGCCGCGCTGGAGCGCGTGGTGTCAGCCAATCAGAGCCCGCTGTCCCGGGTACCACCCCCTGAAACCATTCCTGTTTCTCGGACCAAACGATTCATCCCGTTGGCCGCCCACAAAAGGTCAAACAGGTTCTGCGCTTTGATCGCCCTACCGAGCGTCCTCTCAACCCTGTTGCAGGCGGAGGAGCTCGATCGCCGGCGATGGTCACGGCGCCAGAAGTCAGAACCGTGATCTCGCCTGGCGGTGTGGTTCAGTCATCGCATTATGGCTCTCGGCGCTCGGTGGTTGGCATGAGAACTTCCGGGAACGCCGAACAGCTGCCTTACTGCAACTTTTCAAGGTGCGTCCGTAGGATCGTGCTGGTGGCTTGCTTTTCATTCGGGTGGCCTTGCCGGGCTTTCGAACCACTTGTCCTTCGGCACAATCTTCGGCTCTGCAGGATCGCCCTCATAGGCGGGTGTCATAATCTGAACCCCATGCTCATTGAAAACATCAAGGATGTTGCGGTGCAGCGCCGTGTACAGCAGCAGAGCTTCGCGTGGCCGGTCGCAATAGACGTTGAGCTCGTAGGTGACGGAAAAATCACCCAGCGCACTGTGGAGCACGAATGGCGGGGGCTCGCGCATAATCCCAGGCGTCCTTTCCGCGGCCGCCAGCAGCATGGCCTCTACCTGGCGCCACGGAGTCTCATAACCAATCCCGACCGTGGTGTGCAGGATAAGCCCGTGTTTTTTGGCCAGGGTACTGTAGTTAGTCACGCTGCTATTTAGGATCACCGAATTAGGGATGATGACCTCCTCGTTTTTCAGGGACCGCACATGGGTCACCTGGAGGCGGATCAATTCCACATCCCCGATGGTCTCGCCGATCCGCACACGGTCTCCTACCCGATAGGCCCGCCGGTAGGTCAGGGAGTATCCCGCGATAATGTTCGCGATCGTTCCCGAGGAGCCCAGCGAAAAGACGACGCCGATGAGCAGTGAGATGCCTTTGAATGCCTCGGAACCAGATCCGGGCAGGTACGGGTATGCGACGACCAGCCCGAATGCGATGATAAGCAGCCGAATGATCCGGAAGGTCGGCCCTGCCCATTCCGCATCAAATCCCTTTAAAGTCCACGTCCCGCGTGAGACCTCATCGAATGCCAGGCGGACCACCTTCAGCAAGAATCGGATGACAAAAAAGAGCACCGCTAAAAATACCAAATCAGGCAGCGAATGCAGCACGCCCCGCCCGATTGTTCGCAGCGGGTCCAACACCAATTCAAAAATCCGATTGGAATAGGGTTTCGTCCAGGGGAACTGGCCCAGCACGGCGTTCAAAAACAACAGGGTGGCGAAGGTGAGAAATGCCGCCCGCAAGAAACGCATCCCTCCATGAATCCTCTCCCATAACTGCTCGGTTTTCACCACTGGAAGCGCGCGGGCCCGGATGTTCTCCAACTTGGTTTGGCAATACCTCTCCGTCGCCGCTTCCACGCGTCGGTACAACCACAGAAAAAGAGATAGGAGGAGGACAAATCCCGCCAGGGCTCCTGCCGCCCGCGCCACCCCCTGCAAGAGCGCCTCCCTGGTGCGCGATTGCCGGTACGCTGTGATGGCTTCATCGATCCTGACCATCAGCGACCGCACGAGTGTCGGGCGCGCCACTCCCTCCATGGTGCCATCTGAGTTCGTAATCGTTAACAGTGTCTGACCGCGCGCTTCGATCCGCGTAAAGCCATCTTCGTCAATCGCTTTAAGAGTTCCTATCGCATACCCAGGATCCTTGGCTGTCGCCAAAATGCGGTCGGAAATCAAAACGGCTCGCTTATCGGCAGGCAGCGCGCTCACCCCGCGGATCAGGAACAGGGTTTCACCATCCAAGGTCACCGGCGCGCGGGGAATCGTTTCCGCTGCTTCAGGCATGGGTGATGGAGTCTGAGCCAGGCAAAAAAGCGGGATCAACAGTATCGTCACCAGCCATCCCGTGATAACTGCCTTACCGCTTTTCCATGTGAGTGGCCGCATGGCATGGCCAACTCCAGCGAGTCTCGCGGCAGGCATATCGCGGGCACCATATTGTCCCGTCGGATGGCTGCTCACTATAGTGGAAGTACTCTTGTCTGTATGCATAGACGCACCTGATGGCTGAGATCAGCCCTCCCACACTTTTTTATTGGTGGCCGATGCCATATTTTTCACTATTGCAGCATCGGCTTAGATCGATTTTGGAGCGGCTATTTGCGTTTAGCGGTGAACGTGCCTTGTGCCATGCCCCCGAGGTCAAGCGTGCCTTTCAGAGTATCCTTGTTCTCGATTGTTCCGGTATAGGTCACTTCCAGCGATGTACCCTGCACATTGGCCGTAAAAGTGAACTTCAGGTCCTTTCCCTTTACGCTGCCGGTAAGATCTGCCTCACCAAGCATTGTGGATGAGTAGTGCCCAGTCAGTTTCTCACCCTCATGTTTCAGTGTGACGGTCGGCGAGCCAGTGCCTGCTTCGGTCTGGACGGTGAACGCCCACGTGCCGGAAATGTTAATGTCGCTTAATTGGGCCGAAATCGGCCATGAGATGCCAATCACCATTACTATAGCGACCACCACCTTCAAGTTCTTCCCCATCGTTTTCTCCCTTCAGCATCCAAACACGAAAAAGATGGTTTATCTCACCTTTCCGTAAAAACCTTCAATTCCGCAAGCTTGGGATCCGTATTCCTCCAGACTTTTCGGCACCTTGAACTAGGTGTACTCACCTGATGATGCTGCGTTATCTTGCACAACGCGCCTGACTGCCGTTCTTTTGTATCGCGGTTCGCTACTTAGCCGAATTGGTTCGGGAAATCATATCGCGCTTGCCGGCGTAGCGAAAAACCATGATTGTCTGAGCAAACCTATAAAAACCTGACGGCCAGCAATGGTCGTTTTGCCATCCCAAGCATAACTCAGAAACACATTCAGGCTATAGCCCCGTTACAATCTTAACGCAGCAGCTTTGCCGGATCGGTGAAAGATCCGTTCCGAAGGGTCAACTTAATTGAGCATGCTTCGAATTACTCACGGCATCCATGCCATCATCATGGATAAAAACGACCAAAGAAATCGCTGGAGCACCCTTTACACGCTTTGCTTGTTGCGATGGAGCGGCGTCGCAACAATCCAGACCAGAATAATTGGAGCCGCGACGAAATAGACGAGATATTCCACAAAGCCTTTGACTGGATATTCCGGATGTCGGATTGCGCTGAGGAGGAAGTCGGGTAGAACGTAAAGGGCTGGAGGCACAACCGCGACTGTAATGAAGAAAGTGCGAAACCGGCCGCCGCACAGCACTGCGAAAATGGTTGAAATTGTCACCAGGATCGCAATCGTCCAGATGGAAGTCCCTTCGTGGAAACAGGATTGGCGGACACGGGGCCAGGCGGCGGTCACGAGGGCGAGCGCAATGGATGTGATAAATGGAAATCCATAATGGTGACGCAATCGAGGAAGCAGAATCCGCGAAAGCTTTTGAGCGATGATTGTCATTCCGGCATTATATAGGTACTTGCGCTATGCCTGCAAAAAACCAGCGGTGAAGCCGCCGCCCTTTCTTGAACATGTTCAGAATAGCAAAAGCACTCGGCACGGCGCTCCGGAATCGCAGACCGCAACCTTGGACTTTTCCATGCTCGCCTTTGAATCTTAAAGGCCTGCGGCCTTTGATTCCTTGCCCTCAAGCGGAAGGAAATCTGAATACCTGACGGTTTGTCCCAGTAGCCGCCCGGATTCACTTGCGCTCCGCGTGTCCGACAGGTCAGATGGGATCGGGTGTTTTTGCTTGGTCATGCGGCGAAGAACCCGTATAATTCGAGCTCACCTGCGCCCACTCCGACCAAGGGTGCTTCCGGCCACGCGGTGAGGCTCTTCAAGCTTCCCGAGAGCTCAGTGGGTCGACAGTCCGATGGACGGCTCGGGTCATAACCACGGAAACCTAGAAATGAACCTCGAACTGTTGCGTGATCATTCCCCAAAGAATTCAAGTGAGTCCCCAGCCTTGCCGACGGAATCCAACAAACCGCCGGATGGAGGCCGGCTGATTGTACTTACGGCTCCGCTCACCGAGATTATTGACCATGCAGGTTACTTCATCCAAATGTCGATGGCGTCGCTCCCGATCTGGCTGGAATGGATCCTCGACAAGAAATACCCTCGTTGGCGTGAAACGCCGCGCAACGAGGATGGATCGGCACGTTCCATGCCGGCGGGCGTACGGCTCCTGGAAACTTCGCTTTTGAACCACTACAAGCCCGAAGATGTGGTCGCATGCTATCCGGACGATCTGGAATTATTTGTGGGCCCTAACACCCGCATCGTCGCCGTCTCGACGCACAATCCTCTCGGCGTCACTTTTGCGGCCGGGGTTTACACGTCGATTTTCGGCACGTCGCGGCAGCCGATCAACTCCCATTACTCGCGTGCCTTGTTCAGCAAAATCAAGGGAAATCCGCACCGCCAGGGCTTCCGGGTCATCGTTGGCGGATCCGGCGGCTGGCAAATCGTCAATACAGATAGCTACGAGGAACTCGGCGTCGACTGCGTTGTGGAAGGAAGGAGCGAGTCCTCCGATGTCCATGAACTTTTTGAGCGCGCGATACGGGGAGAGGAACTGCCTCGCAAAGTGGAGGTAAGCCACCCGACGAGCCGCGACACCATCCTGTTCCCCGACAAGCGCACGACTTTCGGGGTTGTGGAGATGACGACCGGCTGCGGCAGGCGATGCCAGTTTTGCCTCCCGGACCTGAACCCGCAGATCGATCTCCCGAAGGAAAAGATCCTCAAGGCGGTCCGGGCAAACGTGCGTGACGGGAATCGCCAGATTTCGCTCGCCACGGAAGATATGTTCATATGGGGCCAGGTTCAGACGAACACCCCTTTCTTCTTCCCTAATCGCGAGGCGCTCCTTGATCTCTATACAGAGATTGTCAACACCCCGGGCGTTGAACATCACGTCCTGAGCCACTGTACCATAACGCCGGCGGTCGTCGATCCAATCCTGATCGAGGAGCTCTCGAAGGTGCTGCTTCCCAAGAGCCCCATCCGCCTTCCCCGATTGAGTACCTACGCCGATCACCGTGCGCTGACGCCGTTGATCGGTCTGGAGACGGGGTCGGTGCGGATGGCGCGCACCATCATGCCCAGCAAGGCGGTTCCTTTCCCGATTGAAGACTGGCCGAGCGTGGTGATCCAGGGCCTGACCGTATTGAATCGAAACAACTGGTTTCCGGCCATCACATTGATGGTAGGAAATCCCGGGGAGACGGATGATGACGTAAAGGCTACGATCGATCTCATCTGTGAGGTCGAACGCCGCGGATTGTTTGCGTTCTTCATCCCGTCGATCTTCACCCCGCTCCATGACACCCGGATGGAAAAAAAGAAAGGCGTGACCGAGACGCAGCAATTAACGCCGCTTCAATGGCAGCTGATGATGAAGTGCTGGAAGATGAACCTTCGTCCCGGCCAGTACAGCTGGTGGGGCCCGGCATCCTGGCGCATTGGATCCATCCTGCTCTGGCTCATGAAGTTGCGCAAGCTCAATGGGCCACACTTCACCTGGCCTCTTCTGATGTTTGCGAGCGCCCTCCCCGAGCGGGTTATGGCCTGGATGGGAAAGATTTATGCAGGGAAAAAGCTACAGATCAAGTCGCGGCAGGAGCTGATCGAAAACGTGCGGCCGGGACACTTGCGTCACTTTCGCGCCGATAACGGCGATCTCCCCGAGGAATCACCACTGCTGGTCGCGAACGGCTGAAAACCAATCTCTTGTTGCACTAATCTCACGCTGGAGTCAAAAAAAGGCCCCGGATCCTCAGAAGGATTCGGGGCCTTTTTCCGCAATCCCTTCCCCTTTCGCGATTCTGTTGGATATCCTGCTACTTCGGAACTTCTGTGAGTGCATCCTGTGGTTCTGTCATCCAAGCCCGGCTTCGTGCGACAAGACTAGCGTACCGATGTAATTCGTTTCTTGTCCATTTTCCGTCCTCACCAAGGATGTCGGCCATGTGAGCGGCGACCTTTTCGCAGCACCCCAGACCCTGATGCATGTCCCGGTGGTAGATCCCAAGTCTCCGCACCAGGACATCTTCGAGACGGCAGGCGGACTCGGCCATCAACGCCCAGGTCACCTCCGCATAGCGGAATTCCATGCTGCCGATGATCCTTTCGGCCTCTTGCGGATGGGTCTTCATTCGGGCGTGAATCCACAATGCGCCGGAGCCGTATCGCCCAACAAGATGGCGGCGTAGGTTCTCGTCGGGAATGAGGCTCCTGATCCTGGCCTGGTGCGTTATGATTCCGGGATCGAGGGGCAATTCAGCTGAAAGTGATTTGTCGATCCTGCGGCTTTCAGGATGAGGCCGGCGAGCTTCGATTTCATCCACAACCATCTGAGACAGATTCCGGAAAGTAGTCAGCTTTCCACCGAATGCAAAGAGTATCCCCATTTCATCCGGTTGGACTGAATAGTCTCGTATTTGAGGGCCGAGATTGCTCCGATTGATCCAGGCGAGCCTCATGTCACTCAAGATCCGGCTTGCCAGGTTACTGCCCAGCTTCAGGTTTCTCAGGGGGCGGAGTCCGGCCCATGTGGCGTGGATATCGCACTCATGAATCCGGAGAGCAGGAAACTGGTGTTGCACGGCTCGGAGAAGATAGATAACGTCGCTTCGACTCACCTCCAGAGTTTCGGCACCATCGGCCTGATGCGGTGTTTCTGTTGTGCCCACAATCACCGACTCAAAAAACGGGATCGCATAGCACCATCGGCCGTCGTCAGGAGAGGTAAGGATAACCGCGGCACGCAGCGGAAGTTTTTCCCGGGCCATGGCGATGTGAATCCCCTTGGTCGGGCTCAAGACTTTCTGCGGAAGCCTTGCATAGCGATCAGCCGCGGCGCCGGCGGCAATCACCAGCTGTTTAGCGGCTACGCGGATGTACAGACCCGTTTCCCTGTCCAACACCAATGCTCCGCCCACACCTTTATCACCATTCAGGATCGGCTCCAGAAACTTCACATGGTTGACCGCGACCGCTCCGTTTCGTTCAGCATCTGTGATGTTCAGGATGGTAAGACGCGCATCATCGACACGGCAGTCAAAGTAGAGCAGGGAACCGTGCAAATCGGTGGTATCGATGCCAGGTGCCAGGGTAGCCGTGGATTCGATGCTAATCCTGCTATGCCGCTTGTAGTTTCTGAACCTGCCGCAAATGTCATAAGCCCACAGCCCGGTTCTCAACCACGCATGCTGCAGGCGCCGGTTTCCTCTGAGCGGAACCAGGAATGGGATGGCCTCTATCATGGAACCGTTGAGTTTCAACTGCAAATCGCGCGCTGCGCAACATTCGGCTACCAATCCGAACTGAAGGCTTTCCAGGTAACGATATCCACCGTGGATCAATTTGGCCGAGTTCCCCGATGCGCCGGAAGCATAGTCGTGCTGCTCCACAAGAGCGACGGACATTCCCCGCAATGCTGCATCCCGGGCGATTCCGGCGCCATTGATTCCCCCGCCGACGACCAGCAGATCAAATTCATGGCGGGAGAGAGCTTCGAGCTTGATTTCGCGGAGGTTTTTCGGCCCGGAGCAAACCCCGGGATTCCACGCCAGGCCGATTCCCGGCTTCTCGAGCGGCCTGGCGTGCTGCACGCAAATCGCTGCCATGCGTTCTATTTCGCTATCCGGCATCTCCGGATACACCGGCAAATAGACAATGTTCATCAGAAGCTTTCTAGCTTCTCGCGGATCCAGTTCCCGGGCACGACCGGGATCCATGCCGTCCGGTGTTGTCACCCACGTGAGTTGGGCGGCTCCGCAGGTTGCGTCAAATCCATTCTGTCGGAGCAGGAATATCAGCGTTCCTGGATTTTTCGCTGCGACTGGGTACAACCAATAGGTATTGCTTGAGCTGTGAATCCCCGGCCTCTGGACATGACCACCGAGCTGCCGGTCGGCCAGTTTGCCTTTCCTGATCGTGACTTCCCAATGATTGTGATCCTGCTGGCGCATCCTTCTGACGAGCAGGCGGAGAAGCGGTTCCGAGGGCCTCTGGCGCAATGCGGGAAGCAAATCACTGTTATTGAAGGCACGAGTCCAGCGGGTAACGGCCCCGTCATGGTCTCGGCCGGCGGCTTTAAGAATGCCAACTAAAAGGGCATAAAGGAGATTGCTCACTGAAACACCCTTCAGCAAGCAATACAAAACAATTTTCAGAGCATACTGCGTCCGTTTCTGAATCGGGTAGCTGGCCTCTAATTCCCTCATACGATCCAGGATTTTTTTGTCTTTTACGCGGCAAAGCGCACCTCCTAGGGCGCTGGCGTGTTTGATACTGCCGAAACTGAACATAGAAATGTCGGCATCCGGGTGTCCCCTGTAACCGTCGGCTCCCGAAAAGGACTGCGCACAGTCCTCCGCAACCAAGAGATCGTGCTCGCGTGCAAAGCGGATGAAGGAGCCGAGATCATGCCTGATCCCGAATAGGTGCGTGGCCAGGAGCAACTTTGTCCTGACGGATCGTGCTTTGGCAAGGAGATGCGCCTTGGGAATCATGCTGGAGGTGTCTATGTCTACAGGGATCGGGACAAGTCCATGTTTTTCGATGATTTGAACCATATCAGGAATAGTTATCGCCGAAAGGATGACTTCCGACCCCTGGGGGATTCGGTGCGCCTGGAGAAACAGATCAAAGGCGGTCCTGACGGAAAAGCAGGCGAAGGGATATGGCCTGGCCGGATTTTTATCGACGTCGCCTGCCCAGATATCCTCTAAATCCCGGAGCAGGGTCTCACGTGTACCTTGGCCCAGGGTTGGCAGGGACGACAAAAGACCGTGGAACAGATCGGTAAAGCCTATATGGAACCGCTTCCTAACCCACACGGAAACTCCCGGTCATTGCGGCGATGAGGATTTCTTCGCGGCGAGGAGATAGGAATAGGAAAAAAGGATAGAACCGATCACCGTCAAAGTCAGCGCGATGTATTGGGAAGGGCTAAGGTATAGAAACCCGAACTTGTAAGCGTCGTATCGGTATTTTTCGATGAAGAAGCGCACCATTCCATAGTACATGAGATAGGTGGCATATAGCGTACCCGGTGCTGCGAATCTGCTTCTGAAGATCAAGGCCAGAATAAACGCGGGTAGGAGTGCCACGGTTTCATAGATTTGTGTGGGATGGACGGGACGGGGCAGGTTGGGGAATTGGATTCCCAGGGGACCATTCGTTTCCGTTCCATAACAGCATCCCGCGCAGAAGCAGCCCAGCCTCCCGAAGGCGTGAGCCGGCATGAGAGCTAGCCCCGCCACATCCAGGGGACGCAAAATATTGACGCGCTTGATCAGGAGATAGACGGCGCCCCCGAGGACGCCGCCGATTTCCGCCCCGTAATACATCCAACCTCCGCCGTGGAGGAGCACATCTATGGGGTAGTGCACAAACTGGTTCCACTGGTAAAAAACAATCTCGAACCCCTTGGCACCTGCGAATCCCGAAATCACTGCGCAGAATGCTGTGGGCGCAAAATGCTCAATGGGCAGCTGATATCTGAGACATTCCCTGTAGGTTAAAGCCAGTCCCAAAATAATCGCGATGATATAGATGATCGTATACGAGGGCAGGGATAATGAGTCCGTAAATATGATACGCGGATACATTGCCAGATACTCACCGTAAGAGTTTCAAATCGCCGGATTGGATCCGAAACAAGCCTGATGGGGAGGCTGTCAAACCTCACCCGCAGTCATGGCATCCTCAATCCTCCGGAACACTTCATTCGCAATCGAAATATAAGAACGATTTCCCGGCCTTACCGGCGGCAAAAACCGGATCGATATCCTGGAGCCGTAAGCCGGAACTATCCTCCCTTTCGGGAGGGCGTTCAAGGATCCTTGTATCACCACAGGGACAACGGGAACCAGCAGTTCCGAACTCAGCAGGGCGAAGGATTTCCTGAATTCTTTCAGCGAACCATCCGTTGAGCGAGTTCCCTCAGGAAAAATAACTACGCTTTTGCCGGATTTGAGGCATGCAGCCACCATTTGAAGCGGAACAGTCACATCATGATCGGCATCTACCAGGATTGTGTTGTGTCTGTGGGCCAGAAGTCTTTTCCAGGGCCGGCTGAAATGCTTTTCCTTGGCGAGGTAGAACGTGTTGCGAAAAGCCTCGCGAGAGAAGGATGTCGAAACAAAAAACGCATCCAGGGCGCTCTGCTGATTTGCAGCGAAGATCACCGGGGATGAGGGAATATGCTGGACCCCGCCGGCCGAAATCCTAAAATAGGCTCTAAAAAACCACCGCAAAAAAAAATAGAGAAAATCCAGGGTGAACCAGCGCCGGGGAATTTTACCCCCGTCAGCCTCACTGAAGAGTTGAGTCCAGGTTTTGCGACGTTTCTGCCCGGCGGTGCATTTGTTTGCTTCCTTTTCTGCAAGGGTTTGCCGAATCAATCCGATCACGGTAGCAGACAACTCACGAATGGGCTATTCACCGAGCAGGCGATTGGCATTAAATTCAAGTCGCTGATGGTTTTTGATGGAAATACTTCCGCTCGTCGCCGTTACGGTCAGGCTTAAGCCAATGGATGTCCATTTTTTGTCCGCAGGAAGCGGGACCGGGAGAATTTGAACGAACGAAACTTTTGCTGATTTTCCATCATTCCCCTGGGTTACGGTCAGTTGGGGGGGAGTTGCGCCACTCAGGGTATTGTAGGCAATTTCTCCATTACTCGAGGCGATGGCTTGAGTCGCACCCTCAGCGGTGAATGTATAAGTTCGAGTGCTGGTGTCGTTGGTAATCACATAAAAGCAGTCACCAGTCGCGCCGCTGAGCGAATTTCCGGAAACCTGCCGGTTCTTATTGACATTGGCTAAGACCATGGCGGGAGCGAAAACCATGACATGTAGATCCTTGGTGACCGGATCGTAGGCTGTATCGTTGATGGGCGGGAAGACGGCTTTGACTTCAATGGAGGTTTCATTGCCATCGCCGCTGCTGTATTCCTTCTCCGGCGTCAAATCATCGGCGCCAATCAGGGTGATTGTGGTTGATGAGGCTGATCCCTGCGTGCTGAGCCTGACCTCTTTGAATGTGCGATTGCTGTGACCGCTCACAGACCACGAAGTCGCGGCGAACGGAGCTGAGTCCTTGGTCAGTGCGGCGACCGCTGTCACAGACTGTTTGGCTGTAATCTGGACGTTCTCGGGCGTCAAGGACATCGATACAGGACCCGTGCCGCAATCGTTACTGTCTACGCCGAGAAGAAAAAACGACAGCGCCACAATGGCTAGAAGGAAACCCCAATTTTTTCCGGCCTGTCTGTTCATGGGCAATTGTTCTCCCTGCAGTATTGGATTACCTGGAAATTTTCATATGAAGAGCTGTTTCCATACCGGCCATCCCGCCGGGAGTCGACGTGATAACGGCTTCCATGCCGGCATCGGCATTCCCGGTAACAGTAAGTGTCACCTGTAATCCTGAAAGCACCAATTCGGAACGGACCGGATAGGCAAAGAAGGCTGGGGGAACAGTTGCCGCCGTCGGGGCAAAAGAGAAAGTCAGACCGGCGGGCGCATCGGTTTTCTTCTGAACGGTCAGCTTCGCGACCGCGCTGCTGCTCGTACCTTTCTTTACCACATTGAGCACGGCCTTGTCCGCAGCGGATGAATCCACCACAAGGTCGTATTCGTTGGTGGCCGATGTACTGTTCTGCGGAATAACCCTGTAGCTGCCCACCACGCTCCCTGCTGCAAGACCAGAAAGTGTCCGGTCTACACTTGTGATGGTTATCTGAAAATCGTTCAACCCCAGTTGGGAACCGTTCTGTTGGAAATTAAACGCCAGGGGAAATGTATTCCCGGTGCCCGAGACTGCCCGTTTGACTTCGAGCGTCGGGCCGAACCACAGTTTGGCCTGGAAGGCGTTGCCCGGTCCCGTCCCGTTGTCGATCCGGACCGGTCCATCTGCGACCCCTTCAGGTACGACCACCACCAAACCGTCGGCGGTGTTTTGAATCGGCAACACCCGGATCGTTGTTCCATTGGACCCCGAAAAGATGACCTGGGGGCTGCTGCCGAAATTTGTCCCTTTGATTGTTACAGGTGTGGTGGGGGTAAGCAGTACAGGCTTAATGGCTGTCAGGTTGGCCTTGGATGCATCCGCAGCGATATACGAGAGCGGCTGGATGGATTTGCGCAAAATATTCACGCCATCCTCTTCTACTTTTGCCGAGATGGATTCGTAGTCCGTTAAAACCTGAATGGAGCCCGGCGCCGAAGGTGCCGAGATCATTTCGGAGTGCAGGAAGATATCCATATCGTAAGGTATTCCCACATTCCAGGTGCCTCCAAAAGGGTTCAGCCAGGCGATTTCGATGGCCAGGTTTCCCGCAGCCGAGCCGCTCAGTTTGCCCGTTAATACCCTTTTTCCGTTACCCACGGATGGGCCGGCGATCAGGCCGTCGAATTCACTGCCATCGGCCTTCGTAGAAATCAGCTTAATCACGCCGCCGAGCACATTTCCCGCTTGAAGGACATTCAGGTCCATGACAAAAGCGCCGTAACCGATCTCTGTTCCAACCGCCAGAACGCCGGAGCGAAGGCCCAGTGCCGGTGCGGTGACCTTTGCTGTCCTCAGCACGAGATCGGAACCGTTCTGGTGGAGCTGCCAGCGGATCACCGGGGCGCTGCCTGCCAGGCTCTGCAGCGGCTGGAACACAGAATCCGGGGCAAAGCCGTGGACCGGCGCCAGGGTCGGCACCGAGGTCAGCTTCTCATCGATCGATCTGAGCGAGAGGGGGACAACTTCATTGTCGCTTGCCGCAGTGATCAGACCCTCAAATTCGCTGATGTTCGCCGCGCCCGGAAAGATCTGCGTCAGGAACTGCGCCTGGTGTTTCTGGGGATCGAGGGTGATGTTGGCCGTTGATTTCAGGACGCCCGCCTTATCGTACAGGTTGAGCGTAACCTTCGCCGTCTTGCTTGACTCGCTCGGATTCGCGAGGGCAATCCCCGTGTCGAAGAAGCCAATGGAATCCGCGATCAGGTTGAAGCTCTTTGAGGGTGTCGCGGCGGCTACCCCGACCTCCGCCAGCGCGGTGTCCGCCTTATCATAGACGTGGAATATCCCGGTCCCGTTCATCGGCTGGTCCATTTTGACCCGGGCCCAGCCGACTCGCGCATTTCCGGCGCCGCTGGTGATAAGCCAGCCCAGCCCCCGCGGCCTGATCGAAAAATTGTGTGAAGCGGCTGTGGCCCCATTGATGGTCACAGTCATGGGTGTGCCGTCGGAGTTGTAGAACTCCACCGATCCGGAACATGAGGTGACAGTGTTGTTAAACAGCAGGATGCTCGTCTTGTATTTTAGCTGACCCAGCAGGCCGTCGGCGACCTGGGCGAAGGCGAGGCGCGTCCTCGAATCCCCGGCCTTGGGGGGCGCGACCATCGGCATCGATGTGTATAGGTTCCCTGTGATTCTCAACGTAATACCACCGAACGGCTTTGCGTTAGCGGAGCTGACCACGACCGTGCCTGTGAAATCGGTTCCTATAGTCGTGGCATAGAGCTCGGCCAGAAAACGGGCGATATGAGCCCTGGGTCCCAGACTAAGGCTGGTCTCCGCCTTTTTTGTGCCGTCGATGTTGACGAGTTCGAGCTTCAAGCTGATCGTGTCGGTACTGCTGGGGTTGATCAGAGCAAGACCGATATCGGTGACCCCGGCGGTATAGCGTGCAAAAAGCGTGAAGCTTGTCCCGAGGAAGGATTCCGGAACCCCGACGTCGCTGAAAATTTTCCCGGTAGCATCAAGAATTGTGAAACTGGATGTTCCGGTAACGGGCTGATCGGTCTGGACCAGGGCCCAGCCTACCTTCAGCGGCCCGCCGCCCGAAGTGGTATAGCGGCGCACCGTTCCCTTCGGAACCGACACGGGGAAGGATGAGGCCGTGACGCCTTCAACCGTCAATGCCTGTGGCTTGCCCGCATCGTCGAAGAACTCCAGGGTTCCCTTGGCATCAGATGTGGAATCGTTGACCAGCATGAATCCGGTTCGGTAGAAGCGATTGGTCCCCGGGAGCAGCCCATCCGCAATCTGGGCGAAAACCAGGCGGCCGCCCGTGCTGGTCGCGGTGTATCCCGCGGGAAGCGACAGGTTCGATTTCGGGATGCCGGCCTGGCCAACGCTGATTGAGGCGAGCGACCGGGTCAGATTGGGAAGTCCCATCAATTCCAGCCTGTCGATGATTATTCCGTAGGCTTGCCGGAAGCGCGCTTCCAACTCATTTTGCGGTGTGGACCAGCTTCCGGCGATGGAAAGAATGCTTACCAGGCCGATTACCAGGACGGGGAAAAAACGGATCAAACCATGAGATTTAGGGCTGTGCCGCATGTCCAAACCTCCCAATCGCATAAGGACAATCTTCAAGCGCGCCGATCATAAATTCGAAACTGATAATCACCTAATCATTTCGTGTTTTTTGAATGTTCTCATTAATTATTTTCGCTTTTCCTACGGATTTATTGTGAGGCTTGTGCGCACCTCCTCTGGTTTGAGAGGAATTTACAGCCTCCTGCAGGGGCAGACGGACATACGGGCCAATCCAAACTAAGCTGTGCATTGCGGTTCGGCATCATGTGGGGCCGGGCAGGATCCGGCAAAGCGATGTTGCATTGCCGGCCCCAGACCGTTTGGAAGACTCTCTGAAATTCCGGACCAGGATGGTATAGGATTACTTCTCCAATAAGCTGATTATCAGGGGAGAACTGCAGTGTCTGAGGCAAAGCAATGCAGGGTGATGAAATTTGGCGGAACTTCAGTCGGATCGCCAGCCAACATTGCCCAAGTGCTCGGCATTATTGAGAGAGAATACCGGCTTGGTCCACTGGCCGTGGTCGTGTCGGCCATGGGCCATACTACCGATCATCTGATCGAGGCCGTCTCCAGGGCTGCCACGGGCGACATGTCACAGGCGGAGGCCGTGGTCGACCGGATCGAGGAGCGGACGATCTCCGTCGTCCGGAAGATCTTCGCGGGATTGACGGGGCGGGGAGCAGGCACTTTCCCGATGCCCGATCATGTGGATCATATCCGCCAGGTTCTGGCTCCCCTGCGCCAACTTCTTCGCGGCGTCAGCATTGTTCGCGAAAAAACGCCGCAAACGCTCGACCTTGTCATGAGTTTCGGGGAAAGGATCAGCGCCTCGCTCCTGACCCTTATGCTGCAGGCGCAGGGCCTTCCATCATTGTTTGTCGACGCCCGCGATTGGGCCGTTACCGACGATACATTCGGCCTCGCCCGCGTGGATGTTGAGGCGAGCCGCGCGCAGGTACACGCCATGGCTGAGGCCTGGAGGGGAAAGATCAGCATCCATACCGGATTCCTGGGCCGCACACCGGACGGCCGCACCACGACCCTGGGCCGGAACGGATCGGACTACACCGCAACTCTGCTGGCGCAGGCGATGGATGCGAAAGAGGTCATCATCTGGACCGATGTCTCCGGCATCATGACGGCCGACCCTGCCATTGTGGATGACACGTACACCGTGCCGCGCTTGAGCCACGAGGAAGCGCTCGAACTGGCAAACCTAGGCTGGCGCATGTTTCACCCGCGTACGATGGTTCCCCTGATCGCCTCCAACATTCCGATGCGCATCCTGAACACCACTCGACCGGATGATCCGGGCACGCTGGTCGATGCCGCGGGATCGCGCGACGAAAACCGTCCGACTTGCGTCACCAGCCTGGAAAACCTCTCCCTGATTGAAGTGGAATTCAATCAGATGGCGGAGGAAATCTCGGCGGGCCAGCGCATACTGGGCGCGCTGGACAAGGAGTCCGTAGTAGTTTGGATGGCAGTCCAGACACCGCGCGGCCGTGCCCTGGCCATCGTCATTCCGCAGGAGCAAGCGAAGCTCTGCCGCAAGATAATCCAGAAAGAACTGGCCGCCGAGTTCGAGAGGGAACTTGTCACGGATCTGCAGATTACGGAGCCGGTGACGCTCGTGACCCTGGTGGCCGAAGCCATGGGCCGGACCACGAATGTATCCGGGCGATTCCTTCATGCCATCGGACGTATCGGGATCATGGTCCGCGCCTGCGCGCAGGGTGTTGGAGAACGTTCGATCTCGGCCGTGATTGATGCTGCGGATACCCACGTAGCCCTCCGGACCGTTCACGCCGCATTTAATCTGGCACATCAACAGGTCAGCATTTTCCTCCTGGGGAAGGGAACCGTCGGCGGGAATTTCATTCAGCAGCTCCGCGCCCAGCAGAGCAGCCTGGTACAGGATCACAACATCCTGCCCCGGCTTGTTGGCCTGGCCGACAGCAATCGGCTGCTGTTCAACTCCCAAGGGATCGATCTCGACCGCTGGCACGATCTGTTGGAAGCATCGCCGAAAAGCGAAAACGGCCCTCCCAACATCATCCCCTACCTCGACGATCTTCGCCGGCTCCCGGTGCCGGTTCTGGTTGATTGCACCGCTGAAGACGGCATGGAGCAAATCTACCGGGAAGCCTTCGCCAGAGGTATTCATGTCGTGGCTGCCAACAAAAAACCGCTGACCTTGCCATGGGCCGACCGCCAATCATTGATGGGCGAAGCGCTCCGGCATCATCGCGCTTACCTCTATGAAACAACTGTCGGCGCCAGTCTGCCCGTCATCAATACGCTTAAAAACCTTGTCAGCACGGGCGATCATGTCATGCTCATCGAAGGGGCTTTTTCCGGGACCCTCGGCTACCTGTGCAATGAAGTCATGAGCGGCGTTCCGCTATCGGCAGCCGTCCGCACCGCTAAAGAACTGGGTTACACCGAGCCGCACCCGCGCGAAGATCTCTCCGGGATGGATGTGGCGCGAAAAGCCCTGATCCTGGCGCGCGAGCTCGGGTACGAGATTGAACTGGAGGACGTCGAAATCGAGCCCTTTGTCCCCATGGATGTTCTGAATCAGGACCGCCTGGAAGATTTCTTCTCCTCGCTCGAAGCGCACGATCCGGTCATCACGGCGAAGGTCGAAAGCTTGAAAGCCTCCGGGCGCATCTTGCGCTATCTCGCCGTCATCGATTCGGCGGCCCACAAAGCCGGTGGCCCGCTCGTGTGCGTCAAGCCAATCGAGGTCGATCTGGCCCATCCGGCTTCGCGTCTCCGGGGGTCGGAGGCGTTCATTGCTTTTACCAGCGAACGGTATCAGCGCTATCCGCTGATAGTACAGGGAGCCGGGGCCGGAGGTGCGGTCACGGCTGCAGGGGTCCTGGCCGACACCCTGACCCTGGCTCAGATGCTGCGCGGAAAATAGGCCTCGTATCCCCAAGGGCGTTCGAACCCCTTTTTAGATTCGCGCGAGGCCTGCCGAAACCGCTACCACACTTTGAGAGCTGAAGAACCTGCGCGCCATTTTTCGAAGGGTCCAACCGTGGGATGTTTGAGGCTCCGACGATTGCCGAAATAATCGGTTTCTATAACGAGGGAAGATCCCTCGACATTTTCGTAAGGGAGCCCTGAAATCCTGCTTTTCCCCAGGCTGTTCGTTGTTACCGGCGGCGCTTCCGGCCGATTCGAATGGACGCCGCTGGCAAGAACAAGAACCACATGCCGGCCCTTTTCCAGGACATTGATTTTGGGCTGTACGGCCGCATCGATACGTGGATTGGCTTCCGCTGAATAAGGGCGGGCGCCGCCCCAATAAAGATTCCCTCCTGTTTGCAGGGGAAATTCGCGGGCGTCATAAACCCATAGCCCATAACCCGCAGACCGTTTGGAGTCTTTAACAGGTGCTTTGGGGTCACCGCTTCCCACCAGGATATTGTTGTAAAACCTATTATCGCCTCCCCGGGTGTGGATCAGCCCTGCGACGGTTGTGGAGTGGGGCGGATGGTAAGGAGTCGTGCGGTTTGGTTCCGGCTGGCTGATGATCTGTCCGGCAAAGAGATTGTGGACGAAGGCGCCACCTTCAGACATGTCAAACAGGTTCACGCCCGACAAAAACAGGTTGTTGTCCACCAGAAATGGCCCGTGGTTCACTTCTACGAAGAGGTCGTCCGTGCTGTTGTCGTACAGCAGGTTAGCTGTTATCTGGGTCCCTTGTGCCATCCAGTCCATCCAGATCCCACGGCCGGCTGCGTGAATCCGGTTGTTTTTTACCAGCATATCGATGGCAGCGTGTATTTTGATCCCCGCCATCTCCGCACCTGTGAATAACCGTTTCTTCCATATATTGTAGATATGATTGCCTGTGATCCGGCTGAATATGGCGCCGAGGCTTCCGCAGATCCCGGTCTGCTCGCAATCGTGGATCGTGTTGTTCCGTACAATGTGGTGTCCGATAGTTTCCCCATTCCAGCCATTTTTGAGAGCGCGCTCAATGGTTTTTACGTACCCCTCGGCGCTATTGGCAGAGGTGTTGTCCCACTCATCGCCGTATTTTCCCAGTGTGAGGCCCGAGCAGCGCGAGTGGCTGATTTCATTATTCTCGATGATCCAGCCCTTGCTCCAATGGGTTCCAATGAGCCCGACCTGTTCCGCTGTAGGCGGCGCCCAGGGAGTCGCTGCATGGCGAAGGATAAAGCCGCGCACCGTGATATAGTTTTTCTCCGGCTCGGCAGGATAAAATAGGGTGCGGCGGACATTGATTTCAACCATTTCATCGTTGGGATTGACTCCATTGAACTGCGCCCAGATTACGGTGTTTTTTTCGTCCACCTGCCCGAACCAGAGCGCCTCGGAATGAGTCGGCTGCATGATCTCGGCCAGTTCTGCGGCTTCGGACAGCCACTCGCCTTTCAAATAAACAGCTCCCGTGTGATGCTGCCGCCCTTTAGGATTAAACCAATCACCCTGGATCGGATCGCTGTAAGGATTGAAGCTACCGAAGAATGAATTGGGGAGCGTCACTTTCCAGACACCGTCCTGGACCGGCACCCAGTTTTTGACCACTTCCGATCCCTTGATTTCGACTTTTTCGCCATGCGCGGCTTGATAAACGATGCGTCGCAGATCGGATTCGCCACCTCGCGGCGGGGTTACGCGTTCCCGGTAGACCCCTGAGTGCACTGTGACGATATCACCCGGTCGGGCGAGGTCGGCGGCCCGCTGAATGGTGCGCAGCGGCAAAGAGCGTGTGCCCGGATTGTTATCCTTGCCGCCCATGGCTACATGATACTCGGCTGCCTGGAGGACGGCGGCGCACAGGACGAGGCATCCCAGGACTTGAATCACTTGTCTCATGGCATTTCTCCGGAGGTGGGTTGGATGGATCGACATGCCGGAAAACTCCCCTCATTCCGGAAACACGGACTCACTGGAAAAGACTGATCCCCAGGCTCATCGCTCCCGGATTACGGGATTGACGAGAATTCCGCACGGTATCGCACAATCCCGCTGCATCCCACGAGTGCGCCGGGCACGAGTTCCAGCGCCATGAATGCCTCGTCAGGGGCCTCATGTTCCCAGCGGATTCCGAAGCTCGAAGCCTTGCGAAAGCCGAATCGAGGATAGTAGTCGGGGTGGCCCAGCACTACGACCGAGCGGTGTCCGGCCGCGGCCAGGCGAGCTAATCCCTCCCTCACGAGCAGGGAACCAATGCCCCGGTTTTGCCGGGCTGGCACGACGGCCATCGGAGCCAGCCCGACTGCTGCAAGAATTCCCCGCTCCGTTTCCAGAGTAACCGGGGAGAACAGTATATGGCCAACCACTTCATTTTCATATGTCGCGACCAGCGAGAGCGTCGAAGCATCCGCGCTTCGAAGTGCATCGACCAGGTCGGCTTCAAAGTTCTGCTGGAACGCCAATTCATGGACCCGGCGGATGTCATCCGTGTCTCCGGCGCTTTCCAGCCGAACTTCCGGGTTGTCTGCCATGTTGGATTTCCGCTCCGATCTTTGCTCCGGTCACCGGGAAGCCTATCGCGCACGCCCGGAATCGATATGTGAGAGAGCTTTCTTACCTACAGGAAAAACGTTAAAGCCCGCCTCGTACAGCCGCTGATGATCCAGCCGGTTCCGGCCGTCAAAGAGGAACGCCGGACGCGCCATGCCCGCCAGGATTTTGCTGTAGTCGAGATTCAAGTATTCGCTCCAGTCGGTCAGTACCGCGATGGCATCTGCTCCTTCAGCCGCCCGATACGGATCCTCTTCGAAGGCGATGCTCCCGTCCAGACCCGCCAGGTCCCTGCGCGCATTGTCCAAAGCCGCCGGGTCGGAGATCACGATCGAAGCCCTCTCCTCGACCAGTTCCTTGACAACTCGGATGGCAGGGCTTTCCCGGGTGTCGCCGGTATTCGCTTTAAAAGCGAATCCAAAGATTGCCACCCGTTTTCCAGCGACCGTGTTGAACATCGCGGAAATCATCCTCCGTACAAAGCGGTCTTCCTGGTACTCGTTGATGCAAAGCACCTGCTCCCAATAGGCTGCAACCTCCCTCAGCCCGAGATGCTCACAAATATAGACGAGGTTCAGGATGTCTTTCTTGAAACAGGAACCGCCGAATCCGACGCTTGCGCTCAGAAAATGCTTGCCGATTCGATGATCCATCCCGACAGCTCTCGCCACCTCGGTTATATCGGCCTCAGTCTGCTCGCAAAGGGCCGAGAGGCTGTTGATCGAACTGATGCGTTGAGCGAGGAAGGCGTTGGCTGCAAGCTTGGACAACTCGCTCGACCAGACGCTGGTGGTCAGGATTCGTTCGCGAGGGATCCAATGGGAATAAAGTCTGACCAGTTCCTGCACGGCCTCCTGCCCATCAGGTGTTGACCGGCCTCCGATGAGCACCCGGTCCGGGTTTTCCAGATCGCGCACGGCGCTGCCTTCGGCCAGGAATTCCGGGTTGGAGAGGACTGAGAATCGGACCGAGGGGTTGCCCGAGTGGAGGATTCTCTCCATCGCCTCGGCGGTGCGAACCGGCAGGGTACTTTTTTCCACCACGATTTTATCGTTTTTTGAGTACGCCAGAATCTGCCGGGCGGTTTTTTCCCAGTATTGCAGGTCGGCGGCCCGTCCGGCCCCATGTCCGAAGGATTTCGTCGGCGTGTTGACACTGACGAAGATGATATCTGCCGCTTCGATGCCAGCGGAAATATCGGTGGAGAAGAACAGGTTTCGATTCAGGGATTTCCGCACCAATTCCGGCAATCCCGGCTCGAAAATGGGCAAACGATCCGATTGCCAGGCCTTGATCCGTTCCGCATCGACATCCACGACCAGGATCTTGTAGTCCGGGCATTGGTGCGCAATCATGGCCATGGTTGGCCCGCCGACATATCCTGCGCCGATGCATAGGATGGTTTTCATTTCCGTCCCGATCACGAACAGCTTCTGTCGCTGCGCGCTGCTCTAAAAACGCTCGACCAACTTGTCGATGAGAAAACTGCTCTCACGCATGGCTTGCTCGCAAAATGGCCCGAACCACTCCGCGATCAGAGCGAACTCATGGCGGAATCTCTCCTGCCCCGATTCATCCATCCACTCGACGGTGTCTGCCAGGAACCGGGCGAAATCTTTTATCAGGGCCCTCCGTTGCGGCGATGCCAGAATAATACTGGCGTACAAAGATGAATCCTGGGCGAACAACCTGCCAACCATTCCAAGTTCAAGTCGATAAATGGGGCTTGAAATCTCGAGAGTTCGAGCCAGGTCGACATTTCTTTCACGCAGGTACTGGCCGAAGGCGAAGGTGGCAAAATGCCGCACTCCCTGAACCAGGTCCATGATTTCGTCGTGCTCTTCAGCGCCAATCGGCAGAACGATGTTGCCCCATGCGGCCATCTGTTCGAGCAGCCACTGATATTCTTCAGCGCCGCGGCCGGGAACCGAAACCATCAGTTGCTTGTCCATGCTGGAGGTCGATGGCCCGAACAGGGGGTGCAGCCCGACGACAGGGCCGGCGTGGGAACTCATCATAGCGGCCAGCGCTGCCTGTTTGACGCTGGTGATGTCGGCCAATATGCATTGCGGCGGAAGGAAGGGGCCCAGGTCCTTTATAACGCGCGGCGTGACATCAATCGGGACCGAGATCAGGGCTAAATGTATACCTCGGCAGAGCTGTGCGGCCTCAGGCCAGTCTTCGATATCAAGGATCCGGACCTCGTAACCGGAATCGCTGAACCAGCGGCCAAAATACCGGCCCATCCTTCCGCAGCCTCCTACAATCAACACCTTATATCCTGGCTTCACCCCTGCCTTGGCGGCGTGCACGGTCTGGCGCACTCGGGACTGGCGCAAAATGGTCCGGAACAATCCCTCGACGTGATCCGGATCGAGGCCAGCTTTCAGTGCCTGATCTCTTCGTTGCGAGATCAGGTCTTCTTCGCGCGCAGGGTGGTAAACAGGGAGGTTGTGGGCGGTTTTGAGGGCGACGACATTCTGGACACAGGCATGCCGGTCGGCCAGCAGATGGACGATTTTTTCGTCGATGGCGTCGATGCTGCGCCTCAGGCCTTCGAGCCGGGCGGTGACTTCCTCGTGCCCCTTGGTCCCGGCGGCCCCCTCAAGGCCCTCTGGATCGGCGGAGTTATTCATCTCTTTCCGGACCTGGCTTGAGCGTTTTTACTTTGCGCTTGAATTTCCCGAGCAAGGTGCCGGAAGGATTCAGCCCTTCGTCCGTTTCAGGGCTGATGTCTATGGTTTGCACGGCAGAGTTGCGCGAGAAGGTGATACCCGATGAAACAGGCCGTTTTTCCTCGCGCGAAACCGACTTGACGTTATTCCCCTCATCCCCTGGAACCTCATCGAAAATTGTATCGAGAATGGCGTGGTACGCGGGAGAATTCCCTTCCTGCGGCGTCCTCGTCAATCCTCTGGATTTCGAGTTGCCTCCCGCCTCATCTTCCCGCGAAAGCAATCCGACGATTGTGTCGACGACCGCTCCCGATGCGGCGATCGGGGATGATGGCGCCAGCGCGTCTGCAAGGTTCCATTGGGGAGATTGCGCCTCCGTCGCGGCGGGCGGCAACTCGGGCTCGACCTCAATCTCAGGGGCCGTTGTACGCACCGTGATCGTCGAGGCAAGCTCGGAAATGGATTCCGTTTTTGGCCTGGCTGCCTCCACGACTCTTTTCGCATGAGAAGACTGGCCTGCTGCACGCAGATCGGTTCCCGTACCCTTCAACGGCTCGGCTGCTTTGGGTGGGTGGGAATCTTCCAGCGACCGAGTCGTTTCTCCCGCATGCTCTATCGCGGGGACCGGGCGTTTGCTGAGCCTGAGCGTGAGCTTTTCGAATTCCTGCATGGTCTGGGACCACTCGTCTTCCCGCTTTTTCAGGTCAGCGTCTCGCCGGTTGAGCTCATCCTCGAGAGTTGCCAGCTTCTCCAGGCTTTCGCGCTCATAGGCTTTCATCTGCAAAATGAATTGCTCCTGGGCTTTCCGCCGGTCGAGTTCCATCGACTTTTCATTCTGGTCGCGCAGACCTTTGAGTTTTTCCCGGTATTCCTGATTTTCGCGTTCATGGATTTCCCGCTGCCTGCGCTGAGATTCGAGCGCAGCCACCATTTCCGCCTCGATTCTCTGCCGCGCTGACTCACCCTCTCTCAAAGCCTGATCGCGTGCTGCAGCCGCCGATTTGACCGCCTCCTGGACTCTCTCGAGTTCCCTGAGTTGAGCTGCTACCCGGGAGCGCACATCCCCCAACCGTTCCAGCCAGAGTTCTGTCATGGCGGACAGCTCGGCCAGCTTCGCAAGCGATTGGACTCCCGTTTCCAGCATCGCGGCTTCGTACTCTTCATCCGAAATGTTCGCCAGGTTAACGGCCGTAATTTCGGTCTGCCCTTCCGGCATGGAGGATTGCGACCGCGCAGGCGTTTCTTTCGGGCGGATTCGATTCAGCAATTGGTAGATTTCCTGCGAAATATCCATTTTGAGGTTTCGTCCGGGTGCTCCGTTTTTGACCATAATATTCACCTTCTTATCCCCTACTTATCGGAACTCCGGCCCGATCGATATACAAAAGGTACGAATAGATTCGCTTTTTCCGGCGGGAGTTTCAACTGAAGAATCTTTATGCTTTCGCAGTGGCCCGGAGCAGCCGAAGTGAGCTAGACTAGTTCCTGAATATGAAAAGACTCAATATCCATCCTGTGAATCCCCAGGGCAGGCACATCAAGGCCGCGGCATCGGTTCTGAATTCCGGCGGACTTGTGATTTATCCCACCGATTCGGTGTACGGCCTCGGTTGCGACCTTTTTAACAAAAAAGCAGTCGAAAAGATCTATTTGCTGAAGGGGAACGATAAGAGGAAGCTGCTCAGTTTTATTTGTCCCGATTTGAAGGAAATCTCCGAGTACGCGTACGTTTCGAATCCCGCTTATAAGATTATGAAGCGACTCCTTCCCGGCCCCTACACCTTCCTGTTATCCGCCACCCGGCAGGTTCCCCGCATCCTGTTGGAAAACAGGAAAACAGTCGGTATCCGGGTACCGGAAAACCCAACCTGCCAGGCATTGCTGGCGGAGTTTGGAAAACCGATCATCAGCACGAGCGCCTGTCTCCATAATCAGAATTTTCTGAATGATCCCGATGAGATAGCGGAAACCTTTGGGTCCACCGTGGACCTTTTCCTGGATTCGGGGCCAGGTGGCCTGGATCCGTCCACCGTCATCGATTTGACGGAGGATGAGCCTGTTCTGGTGAGGCAAGGGAAGGGGTTGCTTCGCTGACTGCGCTCAGGGATTCGGCGGAGGAGTCGGTTTTTCCCCGGGGTGGATCCGGAACTGTCCACTCGAAACCACGGCTATCTCATCGATAGCAAGTTGGCCGGCGTCCGCGAACGAATGCTGCGACGGTTGATCACGGCGCTTGATTCTGCGGTTCATGTGCTCAGAATAAGCAGGAGAACAAGAGCGCGCCCCACGAATCCTTCTATCCGGGCTCCAGTGTCCGGGTTGAACAGAATGTCTCAGAATTGGCTAGACTGCAGCTATGGAGCGGGCTTTCAGCCCTTATTCCATTCATGAATCCAGTGGCTATTTCAATGTACTGGTTCAACCGAATTCCAGATTAGGTCGGGCTTCTCTGCTCCAGAACCCTGAGGTGGAACAGGCAGCACCAGAGACAGGTCCACCCGCCTGCAAGCGGACTCGTCGCAGACCTGGCCTCGGATTGCAATGCGCGCCGGCCCGGAACCGGTCCGGCGTATTTTAACTGCGAAAGTCGCCCGATCGTCATAGCCCCAGGAGAACCAGCGCAATTCCGGTTTTGAAAAATCCTTTGGAGGCGTTTGATGCCAGGCGCCTTCGACAGCGAGACCGCCGGAGATGGTGATTTCGGTCGGCATGTCCTGGCTTAGCGGTTTTTTGCCCTGGAGCTTTTCCACCGCCCGGCGGGCATTGTCCAGGGAAAATGTATGCCAGCCCGGCAACAGCACCGCTTCCAGTGCCAATACATCACCCATCACCTTGGCCCTGTAGGAGATCAGCGACTTTGATTCCTGCATTACGGCTACGGGTGAGGTCCAATCCTGCGCAAGGATTGCGGTTCCCTCCCCATAAAAAAATGCCGCGATGAGCAATGAATAGACCAGCCTCGAAATCATTTTCTGAAATTCACCCGATAGGTTTTAAGGCTCATCTGGATCCGGCGCCCTTCGCGGATCACTCCCAGGGTCACACTTTCGCCCGGATTCTTGTGCAGCCTGATGAAAAGCTCCGGGGTATCCGCGATGTCGTCCTTCTCCGTTCCATTTACAGAGAATATTATATCCCCGACCTTCAGCTGATGGCTCTTTGTCAGTTCGGCAAACATATCAACCTGGGTCACACGGCTGGCAAATCCGTCGGTGGCGAGGCCGAGCCTGCTTTTTTCCTCCGATGCCAGAGGCGCGGATTCGAAATGGACCTTGGGCTCCACGCTGGACTGCCGGAACGTGAGATCCGTCAGCCACCAGCGTGGCGGCAGGGAGAGTGACAGGCTGACCGCGGTTCCGTTTCTCAAGATACCGACCTGGAGCAACTGAGCGCTTCGCGGAACCTGATCCAGGCGGTATTGCAGGTCGCCAAAAGTCCAGATTTGGATTCCTCGGATGGAACTGATGATGTCGCCGGGCTTCATTCCGGCTGCCTCCGCCGCTCCGCTTACCTCTTTTACCGCCAGGCCCAGGGGAACGTCCAGCCGGATTCCCAGCGCTCCTATGTCCGGCGAGCGGTAAAGATGCGCTGGCTTGTCGAGTTTGCCCTCACGCTCGCGCTGGAGGTTCTGGAAATCTCCTATAAGATGGCACTCCACGCAAGCATAGCGGGCGTAGGTCCTTTCGATCAGGAGGGGAATGTCGCGCGGATACTTGGATTGGGGACGCACTTCCCTCGCGAGCTTGCCGGCCAGATATTGGTCGTGAAGGTCCAGCCCTCTTACCAGCGCCAGTTCCAGGCTGCTCAGGTTCAGATAGGTATCCGGAGATTTGGCATCCCGGCCGCCGTACCTCCAGTAGATCTGCTCGTCGGCATTGAGGGCGAAAAAGTAGATCGTGGTGTTCCAGTCCCGTTCGAACAGGGCTATGTCGACGTCATCCATGCGGGTGATGCGGACGCAGACATAGCGTTCAAGAAGCTTCCCGCGGCTGGAATCGGGTGGCGACAGCACAACCTGTGCGTCGAATTCTCTTCCGGCAATTCAAGCCTCGCAGCGGAATTCCAAAAAGATCGGCTTCCCGGTGCGCTTTGCCTCGCGCAACGCTTCGGGGTAACTCTCCAGCCAGTTGATCTCCCCGGTCGCGGAACGAGGGGTGGTGCCGGCGGCGAATGCCGCCAGCACTGCGATCGTGCAAAGGCTGAAAATTCGGGCGGTATGAGACATCATCCGTTCACCAACGGCCTGCGCTAAAGCAGTCCGCGCTTGCGCAGCAGCGGCTCTATCGAAGGCTTTTTGCCTCGGAATTTTTCATACTGGGTCATGGCGTCTCCGGTGGCCCCTTTTTCAAGAATGTTTTCCCGAAATGCTTCGGCTGTCGCGGGATCGAAGACACCTTTTTCCTTGAAGGCTTCAAAAGCGTCGGCGTCAAGGACCGCTGCCCAGATGTAGTAGTAATAGCCTGCGTCATATCCGCTCGCGGAGCTGAAAATATGGGCGAAATAAGGGCTACGATACCGAACCACGATTTCATCCATGAGGTTGATCCTGCCCAGGGACTGTTTTTCGAAAGCCTCTGTCTCCACGGGGGCGGTTGTGGTCAGGGAGTGCCAGTTCATGTCAAGATAGCAGGCCGCAAGGTATTCTACCGTTTCGAAACCCTGGTTGAACTTCTGGCTGCCTGTCACCTTTTCGATCAACGATTGCGGCATCGGTTCCCCGGTTTGAAAGTGACGGGCATAGATGCGCAGAACTTCAGGGTCGAATGCCCAGTGTTCCATGATCTGCGAAGGCAGTTCTACAAAATCCCCCGGAACGTTCAGGCTTCTGTAAGTCTGATTTTGAAGCAGGGCATGCAGTGCATGACCGAATTCATGGAAAAGGGTTTCGACATCATCCAGGCTCAGCAGGGCCGGCTTGTCTCCCACCGGGCGGGTGAAATTGCCGACATTGTAAACCAGCGGGGCGATGTTTTTTCCGTCGCGCTTCTCCTGGCTTCGAAAGCCGCCGCACCATGCCCCCGCCTGCTTTACGGGCCTGGGGAAATAATCGGTGTACAAGACTCCGACATGCGTCCCATCCTTCCGCCTTACCTCGTAAACCGTCGTCTCGTTCACATATTTGGGGATGTCGGTCCGCTCGATGAATTGCAGACCATAAAGCCGGCTCGCAACCTCGAAGGCACCCTTGCGCACGTTTTCCATCAAAAAGTAGGGGCGAAGCTCGTTTTCGTCCAAGTCATATTTGGCTTTCCGAACCTTTTCAGCGTAATACCACCAGTCCCAGGCCTGCAGTTTGAATCCTCCTCCCTCACGGTCGATGATCGCCTGCATTTCGTCGCGTTCTCGCATCGCATTTTTCAGGGCGGGAGTCCAAAGCCGGTCGAGGAGCTCGTATACTTTCGCCGGATTTTTGGACATGTTCTTCTCTTCCACAAAGTCGGCGTGGGTCTTGTATCCGAGCAGGTTGGCGCGCTCGACACGGAGGGCCGCAATGCGGGCGACAATACCCTTGTTGTCGGCCGGGTTGTTGTGATCACAGCGCTTGATGTAAGCCTTGTACAGGCGTTCCCTGAGCTGCCGATTCCGGGCGTACTGCAGAAACGGGATCATCACCGGCTTGTGCAGGGTAAAAGCCCATTTTCCCTTGAGACCGGTTTTCTCTGCCCTCTCAGCCGCGGCATCCACGATCTCCTCCGGCAATCCGTCAAGATCGCTCCGGTTCTCGAGGATCAACTTGAAGTCATTGGTTTCTTTCAAAACGTTTTCTTCGAACTTCAGCCCAAGGATGGCCAACTCTTCGTTGATTTTGCGGAAGCGGTCCTTTTTATCTGGAGCAAGATGTATGCCCCCGCGCACGAATTCGCGGTAGGTCTCCTCGAGAAGCTTGGACTGCTCGGGATTGAGCCCCAACTTTTCCCGCTGAGCATAAACCGCCTTGACCCTTTGAAACAGCTTCTCGTTTAGGAAAGTGTCATCATGGTGCTTGGAAAGGCGGGGCGCGATCTCGTTGGCGATTTTTTGAATCTGGTCGTTGGTATGAGCCCCTTTGAGCCCGAAAAACACGCTCCCCACTCTGTCGAGCAAATCCCCGGTATGCTCCAAAGCCTCCACCGTGTTTTCAAAGGTGGGAGCCTGTGAGTTTGCGGCGATCAAGTCAACCTCCTTCTTCTGGTCGGCCATACCTTTGAGAAATGCAGGAAGAAAATGCTCATTTTTGATCAGCCGGAAGTCGGGAGTTTCGAACGGAGTTCGGGGATTGCTGAAAAACGGATTCGTGACGGCCTCCTTCCCGCCAGCCTTCTGCGCAGCCGCAGTCCAGGCAAGCATAAGCGCCAAAACAGCGCGTGACACAGACTTCATGGCGAAGCTCCCATACACCGATGCGGCGAATCAAGGCCGGCATCGTATTTCTTACCCCAGGGTGCTGGCAGGCCATAGTTTGTTCAACGCTTCCCTCCCCGGTCAAGAGCCAATTTCCCTGATTCATCTTCGCGTAGGTTTCGGGAGCCGCAAAGAATACTCTTGCCCCGGTACGATCAGGAATAGAAAATGGTGGAGACTGATCTGATTGCTTATTGTTTCTATTTCTGGAGGTTAAAGGCCGCGCGCGGAGAGGTGAGCGGCGCGGCCTGGAGATAATCTGCCCATGAAAAAGCAAAGCGATTCCAAGGCCGGGCTCAGCCGGCGTGATTTTATCGGCGGCACCGCCGCTGCCATGACTGGCATCAGCGTGATCCCTCGTCATGTCCTGGGCGGGACGGGCTACGTGGCCCCGAGCGACAAAGTGAACATTGCCATTATAGGCTGCGGAGGCCAGGGGCGGACCAACGTGCGTTCCCTCAATCAGTTCGACGATGCTCAGATTGTCGCCGTCGCCGATCCAATCGAATTCCACAACCTCGATGCCTTCTATTACAAAGGCACTGCAGGCCGCCTTCCCGTCAAAGCGGAAATTGAGAAGCGTTACTCGGAAAAATCCCTAAATTACAGGGTCGCAGATTACGAAGATTTTCGCGTCATGCTGGAAAAGGAGAAATCCATCGATGCCATACTGTGCGCGACACCCGACCATGTGCACGCCTATGTCTGCGTGACTGCGATGCGCCAAAAAAAACATGTATATTGCGAAAAACCGCTGACGCACAATGTCTGGGAGGCGCGCAAAGTCGCCGAGGTCGCAAAAGAAACCGGAGTGGCCACCCAACTCGGCAACCAAGGTCATTCCGGCGAAGGGATTCGCCAGACTTGCGAATGGATCTGGGATGGCGCGATCGGGGATGTACGGGAAGTGCACGCTTTCACGAACGCCTCGCGATGGAACAAAAAGCACACCGGTGGCAGGCCTGCCGAGGAACCGGTACCCTCGGGAGTCAACTGGGACCTCTGGCTGGGGCCGAGGGAAACCCGGCCTTACAGCTCGATCTACTCGCCGGTTAGCTGGAGGGATTTCTGGGATTTCGGCACCGCGCCGATCGGCGACTTTTTCTGTCACAATTTTGATCCGGCGGTGTGGGCCCTCGATTTGAAGGAACCCATCAGTGTGGAGGCGAGCGCTGCCGGAGGTGTCGATTCCTATATCGCGCCGGTGGGCGGACTTTACACCTACCGCTTCGGTCCCCGGAAGTCGATGCCCCCGGTCAAGTTCATGTGGTACGAAGGTGGATTAATGCCTCCTCGTCCCGAAGAGCTCGAACCAGGCGATCAGCTCGGTGCGAGCGGGAACGGAATCCTGTTCATCGGCGATAAGGGGATGCTGACCTGTCCCGGTTGGGCAGGTGCACCGCGCCTTTTGCCGGGTTCCAAGGACAAGGCCTACACGCGCCCGCCCAAAACCCTCCCTCGAGTTATGGGACATCATCGCGACTGGCTCGATGCCTGCAAGGGTGGGAAACAGTCGAGCGCCAGTTTTGAGTATTCTGCCGCCCTTACGGAGGTTGGACTGCTGGGGTTGGTTGCGATGCGCCTCGGCAAAAAGATGTACTGGAACGCCAAGGAGATGAAGGCGATCAATGCCCCCGAGGCCGATGAGTACTTTAAGGAAAACTATCGGAAAGGCTGGGAAGTCGTCTAGCCCAAGGGGTTAAAACAGTATCCGGACTCGAATGAATACGGATGTCTTGTCGGAATGACACCTGCAAGATCTGCGTGCATCCTCAGCAATCCGCGTCCCGCGGTCCTAACCTACGGGCTCATGAATACATGCGCGAACACTTGAGCGTCTCCGATCATGTTCGATTTCCGACAGTATTCGTCGGGTTCATGAGCCGCTTCATCGATGGTCGCCCAGACCGCTGCGTCGTAACCGGCGCGGCGGAAAATCGCGGCTACCGTCCCGCCGCCGATGCCCATAGGCTTCCCCTCGCGGCCATGGACCTCCCGTAGTGCTTTCTGCAGGGCAAGCACGACCGGGGCGTCCACAGGAGTTGCTGGAGCCGCTTGATCACCTTGGAGAATCTCGATCGCGACTCCTACTTTGAACTCGCCCTCCACCTTCAAGCACTCTTCGCGGATGGTCTGAAGCACGTCCGAAACCAGGTAACTCGGAAGAATCCGGCAGTCGAAGAAAAAAATATCCTCTCCCGGGATGGAGTTGACATTGGGAACATTGGCTTCCTTTTTTGTCGGCTCGAAGGTGGATATCGGAGGATCGAAAACACTGTCCTTTCGGTCAAACTGGCTGTGCAACCGCTCATGAAGGCGAGTTATCAGGTGGCTTCCGGCAAGGTGGGCGTTGATCCCCCTCTCCGGCGTACTCGCGTGAACCTGCTTGCCTCTGACCATGAATCGGATCCAGCAAATTGATTTTTCCGCTACTTCAATCATGGTTCCGGCCGCGTCGCCCGAATCCGGCACCAGGATGAGGTCGTTTTTCCCGAACAGCTCCGGGTGCTCTTGAAGAACCCATTGGATTCCCCATCGGCTAGCGGTTTCTTCATCGGCGACAAAAAGGAGGCCGACATTGCATTCGGGCGTATCACCCAACTCAAGCAGGGCGCGCGCGGCGAAAATGGCAGAGACCACCCCCTGGTGGTTGTCCTCGGTGCCTCGTCCGATCAATTTGTCGCCCTCAACCCGAAGTGTCCACGGGTCCCCGCTCCAGAGTTTCAGGTCCCCTGGAGGGACAACGTCCAGGTGCGACATGATCCAGGTGGTGCGTTCAGGATTCTTACCTTTCAAGCGGGCTATTATATTAGGCCTGCCTGACGGGCAGTCTGGATCGGGCGCCCAATACTCTTCGATATCGGTGAACCCGGCATCACGGAGATAATCGACCAGGAAGGCTGCTTTTTTCCCTTCCCCTTCTCCGCCATTCAGGGGTGAGAGCGCAGGAATAGCGGTTAGCCGTGCCTGGAGTTCTACCATTTGTTCACCAAAGCTCGCGATTTTTTCGATGATGCGCTGGATCCCCTCGGGCCTGGTCATTGAAGCCTCCTCGTATTGCTAAACAGTTCCCTGCTGTAGAACATCACCCCGTATCCCGATCACCCTGTAGTGAATTGGGATTTTGCGTAAAGCCCGGCTCGCTGCCTGCCGGGCCAGCTGGAAAAGGCCGGCACAGCATGGCACCTGCATGATCATGACATTGATGGAACGGATTTTCGCCGAATCGATCAAGTCTACAAGCTTCGAAAGATAAACCTCCTGGCCATCGTCCAGCTTGGGGCAGCCGATTGCCAGGGTCTTGCCGCTTAGGTACTGGCTGTGAAATCCATCCACGCTGAACGGCACGCAATCGGCGGCGAGTAACAAGTCGGATCCTTCGAAATGCGGAGCCATGGGATTTATGAGATGAAGCTGGATCGGCCAATGGGTCAGCTGGGAACCTCTGGTTTCAGACATTTCGGGAGCCAATTCTGCCGGGCTAAAGCTGACAGTCTGCGATCCCGGGCATCCCCCGGATGGCCGGGCCGGCCTTTCGGCGCGTAGCCCTTCCGAACCTATATTTACGAGGCGAGGGTCCCGGTCAAGGAATTCCATGGCCACGCGCAGCGATTCCGCATCATTATGTTCGCGGAGATGTTTCAAATGAGACTCAACCGCGGCAGCTCCTTGGGCGGCGATGTTAGCGATGACGCTCTTCTCATCATAGGCCTCAGCCTCCCGCACCTCCACTGTGATCGCACCCTCGGGGCAGCGGCCGAGACACGCTCCCAGGCCGTCGCAAAGGCGGTCTCCGACCAGGCGCGCTTTCCCATCCACAATCTGCAGGGCTCCCTCCGGGCAGTTGGGAATGCATTCTGCACACCCGTTGCATTTGGCTTCGTCGATTCGAATGATGGTTCGCTGCATTCTGATTCCTTTCAGCTCCGGACCAAAGGCTTGTACTTGATTCGATGAGGCTGATCGGCCAGCGCACCCAGGCGGCGTTTCCGGTCAGCTTCGTAATCCTGATAATTGCCTTCAAACCAGACCACCTTGGAGTCTCCCTCGAATGCCAGGATATGCGTTGCAATGCGGTCGAGAAACCAGCGATCGTGGCTGATCACGACCGCACAACCTGCAAACGACAGCAGCGCCTCTTCGAGAGCACGCAGGGTGTCGACGTCCAGGTCGTTGGTCGGTTCGTCAAGGAGCAGCAGATTGCCTCCGCTGCGCAGAAGTTTGGCCAGGTGGACGCGGTTTCTTTCGCCTCCCGACAGGTCCTTAACCCGTTTCTGCTGATCAGACCCTTTGAAATTGAAGGCCGAGGCATAGGAACGGGCCGGCACCTCGCGCTTTCCGAGGACCACCATATCGCCGCCATCGCTGATTTCCTCCCAGACCTGCCGTTCACCCTGGAGCGAATCGCGGCTCTGGTCGACATAGGCGATCTTGACGGTTTCACCGATCCGCAACGTTCCGTCGTCAGGTTTCTCCTCTCCGACGATCATGCGGAACAGGGTAGTCTTGCCCGCTCCGTTCGCCCCGATCACTCCGACGATTCCGCCGGGCGGCAATTTGAAGGAGAGATCCTCGATCAGGAGCCTGTCACCGAAACCTTTTCGCAGATCCTTGGCTTCAACCACGAGGTCACCGAGCCTGGGCCCGGGCGGTATGTGGATTTCAGTGGCTTGCGCGCGGCGATCGGCCTCCATCTCCTCTTCCAGCAGCTTTTCATAGGCATTCAGGCGGGCTTTCCCCTTGGCCTGGCGCGCCCTCGGGGACATGCGAACCCACTCGAGCTCATGTTGCAGCGTGCGTCTGCGCGAAGACTCCTGCTTTTCTTCCAGCGCCAGGCGCTGCTGTTTTTGATCCAGCCACGAGGAGTAATTTCCCTCCCAGGGGATTCCCTCTCCCCGGTCCAACTCCAGGATCCAGCCTGCGACATTGTCGAGGAAATATCTGTCGTGGGTGATGGCGACAACCGTTCCCGGGTAATCTTTGAGGAATCGTTCCAGCCATGCAACCGATTCGGCATCGAGGTGGTTGGTGGGTTCGTCGAGCAGGAGAAGATCGGGACGCGCGAGCAGCAGGCGGCAAAGGGCAACCCGGCGCCTCTCGCCGCCGGATAGTTTCGTTACCTCCAAATCGCCGGGTGGACATCGGAGTGCATCCATGGCGATCTCCAGAGTCCGGTCGATTTCCCAGGCATTGCAGGCGTCGATGGCATCCTGGACCCGGGCCTGCTCCGCCAAAAGCTTGTCCATTTCGTCGTCCGAAAGCTCCTCACCGAAACGGGCGTTGATTTCGTCGAACTTTGCCAGCAAAGCTCTCGTTTCCTTCACTCCTTCTTCGATGTTCCCCAAAACGTTTTTTGCGGGATCCAGCTGCGGTTCCTGCTGCAGGAATCCGACTTTTACTCCCTCGGCCGGCCAGGCTTCTCCCAGAAAATCCTTGACCACTCCGGCCATAATTTTCAGTAGGGTGCTTTTCCCGGCGCCGTTCGCGCCGATCAGCCCGATTTTTGCGCCGGGAAAAAAGGAGAGCCATATTCCTTTCAGGACTTCGCGATTCGGCGGGTAGACCTTGCGCAGGTCCTTCATCACGTAGATGTATTGATACGACATAGGAAGCTCCTTGGGATATTCATTTCCTCAGGGTTCAAAAGATGCCTGGGAAGGAGTAAGGATATGGAATCTGAAGTGATACCTCAACCGCTAATCCATTGCGGATTGCGGATCTCAAATTGCGAATTGTTTGTTCATTGGGTTCTAAAGCGAGGCAATCTGGCATAGGACATCCAATTCGCAATCTGCAATTCGCAGTTCGCAATTTATTGTTTCGGCACGATCAGCATTTTTTCCTCGGTCACCGATTCAATCTTTTCCCGGCTGTAGAAAACAGGAAAGTATTTCCCCTTGGCCCAGAGTTCGAAAAGGTCGCGGTAGTGCGGGCTGTCGGGATTCCCCGATTGCCCCGGCGCATTCGTACCCAGGCAATTGTCCCAATTGCCGGTGTCGGCTATGAAGCGGAATGAAGCACCAGCCATCTGGTTGTCTCCGGCCCCTGTCGCATTCAAGGTGGAGGCATAGCCTCCGCGAGGCGCGGGTCCGACGTCAAATAGTGCCTGCAGTTCCGGTTTGACGGCTTTGCTCAGCGGGTGGCGGATCAAGGCGTGCTTGAATTTATTCTGCCCATACTGCCAGTTCGCAGTATCCGGACCCAGGCGTGACTTAAGATCCGCGACTGCATTTCGCAAGCAACTCAAGAGCATTGCGTCCCGGCCTGCCAAGGGATTGTTCCCGAATCTTCCGTCCGGGGCCAAAACCCAGTCCATGACTCTCTTCAGGTTCAGTGGGCCGAGGTCCGCCTGTGCCGATTTCGGTACGAGCAGGTTGCGCAGTTCCGCGGTCAGCCGGCGCTCCCAACTGACATAAATTGCTGCCGCGACCGAATCGCGGTCCAACACAAAATCCCATGAAAGCAGCACGCGGCGGGATTTCTCCACGAACGGGTCATCATCCTTCAAATCCCGAAGCAAAGGAACTAGGGTCCTTGCCATCAGGGAGAGCTCATCATGCTGGATCCTCATCATGTCGGAAGTCGTCTGCATGCGCCCTTCCCGGAGCAGCTCCTCCAGGCGCGCTCCCCGCAGCTCGTCCCCCCACACGTAATGGAGCGCCTCGATTGGGGTGTATCCATCAGGCACCTGGTAATTGTTGGCCGTGGCATGGAAGCCCTTTTCGGGGTTGAAATGATGTGGCAAGTCGCGGATCGGCAAGTATCCATCCCACTCATAATGTCCGTCACCAGGGACAGGCACCAGCCCGCTGAAGTTCCGGCGGATGGGAGATATGCCAACCGCCTGATAGCCGATATTCTTGCCCGTATCGGCCCAAACCATATTCAGGGCGGGAATATTGCTATAGCTGCACGCCTCTCGGAATTCCTCCCAATTGGCGCTCTGATCGATGCGTAGACTGGCAAGGTACGGCGCTGAGCCGATCTCCATCCATGCTGCGCGCAGGGCGACGGCTTTGTGGCGGTTCGAGTCCTCGAATAGGACGGGTCCGTGGCGTGTGTATTTCAGATCGACGCTCACTGGCGCTTCGCCTTTCACGGGGATCGAATCCCGGATGATCTTCATGTCTTCCCAGGTGTCTTTGTAGCGATATTGCCTGGGATTGGCTGGATTGGTCTCGTAAACATACAGGTCCTCACTGTCCTGGCCGAATATCGTCAGCCCCCAGGCGCCATTTTGATTGTGACCGATAGAGACGCCGGGCAGGGACGGTTCGCCGCCACCCAGAACATTCCAGCCGGGGGCGATCAGGTGTACCCAGTAGCGAAGCGACGGCGCCTGGATCACACGATGCGGATCGTTTGCCAACAGAGGGAACCCGCTCGCGGTACGGCTGCCCGCGATCGTCCAATTATTACTGCCAATCGATTCGCCCTGCGCCAAGAGCCAGGATTCACCAGGAATCAGCAAGGCAAGGCGATCGATTCCCGTATTTCTGCTTCGCTCCCCGGCTATGATATCGGCAGGCGTGAAATCTATCGGGTCGCGGAAAGCGCTGTAGAGGTCGAGGATATTTTCCGACAGCAAGGAAGCGTCCATTGCGGGATCCAACTTGATTTCCGGCTTGCCTGGCCGGAACCAAGAGAGTTCACGCACCTTATCCGGCCCCAGGTTGGCGACAGCACGCCCGAGGCCCAATTCCTGGAGGGCGTTTGCCATCAACCCGGCGTGCCTGGAGATAACGACTTCAGCAGTCCATTTTCCGGGTTTGATCCCAAGCAGGCGGAATTCCCTTGGCAGCAGGGAAGGGTCTGCATCGGTTTGCCGGACAAAGGCATTGATGCCGCCAATAAAGGAATTGATAATCTGTTCTCCCCGGGGGTGATAATGATTCAACTCTTTTCGGATATCCCCTCGAAACATGTGGAGCCTCGAGCCGGTATCCCGTTTCAGGGCACGCTTTCCCAGGATTTCAGCCGTCGTGCCCGTAGCCTGCCTTCGCCAGAGTTCGAGCTGGAACAGGCGGTCGCGCGCGGCATTGTATCCCTGAGCAAAGAAGAGATCCGCCTCATTGTTCGCATAGATGTGTGCGATTCCCCATCGGTCCCGCAATATTTCCACCCTATCTTTGATTCCTTCCATGGGAATGGAGTCGCGTTGGGCTTCGGCCCGGTAAGATAAGCAAAAGAGAAACAGGCAGGGGAGAAGAATCGGTCTCAGATTCATAGGTCGGTATCCGTTCCAAAGATCCTTTAGGATCGCAAATGGCAAATCGCGGCGCGACGTTGTTTGGATTGTAGTTTTGCCGGCGGAAAACCGCCAGACCATTCTTATTTTCCAAATCTCGTTGCGCGGGGGCACACGGCCGTGCGCCCCTGCATTTTTGGGTTTTCATGCTAAACTGCGCCGATGATCAAGCCATCCGATTCGATCGCGGAGTTCACCTTCAAAGCTGTTGCCGCCGGAGTCGTCCTCGGGATTGTCTTCGGGGCAGCAAATGCCTACCTCGGCTTGCGTGTGGGAATGACAGTATCCGCATCCATTCCGGCCGCTGTGATGACCGTTGCTCTATTCAAGCTCTTCAGGGCGCGGGGCACGATACTCGAAGCCAATATTTCGCAGACCATCGGATCGGCTTCCACCGCGCTTGCCACTGGCTCCATATTCACGATACCTGCGCTGTTTCTTTGGGGAATCGCGCCGCCGTATCTCCAGGTCGTGGCGCTTTGTTTCCTGGGTGGAATTCTGGGACTTGCGGCCATGATTCCACTGCGCCGGCTTCTGATTGTCCAGGCCCACGACGAATTACCCTACCCTGAAGGAACGGCCTGTGCCGAAGTGCTCCGCGCAACTGCAGCTGGGTCTACCGGGAGCATCTGGATATTCCGCGGAATGGCTGTGGGGGCTGCACTCAAGCTGTTGATATCCTTGGCATTTCTGCTTCCGGGAATCATCGGTATGACTTTGCCGGTGCTGCCGAAAGCCGAGGTGGCTCTTGAACTGGCTCCAGCGCTGCTCGGCGTTGGTTTCATCCTGGGTTATCGTCAATCTGCGGTGATTGTGGCCGGATCGATTCTATCATCACTGGCGTTGATCCCGATGATTGCCTGGATGGGCAGCAACATGTCATCGCCGCTTTCCCCCGAGACAGTCCGCCTGATCCGTGACATGTCGGCCGAGGATATCTGGGGAAAATATGTGCGCTACATAGGGGCCGGCGCCGTAGCGACGGCGGGAATAATTACAGTGCTGCGCGGGCTCCCGTCGATGGCTGGGGCGTTCCTGGCTGTTGCGCGCGGATTTCGCAAATCTGCGGCCGCAGGTGCAGAGGGGGAATTTCCGGCGACCGACCGGGATCTCCCGGGTTCGTTTGTGTTCGGCACCATCATCTTCGTCGTTGTCACCTCGGCGCTTGTTCCCGGGATCTTCGGCGGAAACATGAGTCTTCTGCCGCGAGTCATCTGCGCTTCCGGCGTAGGCTTGTTCGGCCTCCTCTTCGTTACGGTCGCGGCGCGCATCGTCGGCATTGTCGGGGTATCTTCCCAGCCGACCTCAGGGATTGCGCTGGTTACCCTCCTCGGCGTCGCCTCGGTCTTCGCTGCCGCCGGCTGGACCGATCTTTCGGCCCGTGCGGCTGTCCTGACGGTCGGGACCATTGTCGCGATTGCGGCATCGAAGGCGGGCGATATTTCCCAGGACCTCAAAACCGGTTTTCTGGTCGGCGCCACGCCGGCGAAACAGCAGTTTGGCCAGTTAATCGGTGCTTCCTTCGCCTGTTGGGCGGTGGCGGCGACCGTAATCCTGCTCGGCACAGCCTACACTTTCGGGTCGAAGGATATTCCCGCTCCGCAGGCAACCCTGATGAAAACGATCATTGAGGGCGTTCTTTCGGGCGAATTGCCCTGGAAACTCGTGCTTACTGGTGCTGGGGTATCGCTCTGCGGGATACTTTGCGGGGTGTCGGGTCTTGCGTTTGCCATTGGCGTGTACCTGCCGCTCTCTTCGATGGGCGCTATTTATGTGGGCGGCTGCGTGCGGGTCCTGGTGGATAAAGCCCGAAAAGGACAACCGAAGCAGGAAAGCGACCCGGGGATTTTGGCGGCTTCCGGGCTGGTAGCCGGCGAAGGGCTCGCCGGGGTGCTGGTGGCGGGTTTGGTCGCGGGGAAACTGGCGCCCAAATCGGTCGAGCCCAGGCTGCCCGGGCTCGCAGGAGAAATCTGCAGCCTTGTGTCGATTCTGGCCGTCTGCTATTTCCTCTATCGCAGCGGCCGCACGAAAGTGAATGGAGTGCCCGATTCAGCTCCTGCGCTGCGCGAATGACATGAACGGAGTGTCCCAAAGGATAACTGCCTCTCCGCTCGAATCCATGGCGATCAGTCCGGCGGAGGAGGGAGAGACCTCTTCGATTTCGGCCATGACGGCACGGGCGGCTTTTTCCAGGGGTTGGTTGTCGGACACCAGGTCACACAGCCGTTTGGCTGAAAGCAGGACCATGATGCGTTCCCCGACTCCCGTCATGGATACGGCGGCTTTTCTGGTGCAATAGGTGCCCGCGCCTATGATCGGCGAGTCGCCGATGCGTCCCGGATAGCATTGCCCGGTTCCTCCGGTTGAGGTGCCGGCGGCAAGGTTCCCGGCATTGTCGAGTGCAACGCAACCGACCGTGCCGAGCCTCGGGTTGTCTTTCTTCCAGTCTGCGGCAAGCGCTGCATAGTCGAGGCGCCGGCACCCTTCTGACAGGTGTGATTGCCAGTAAGAGATTTTGGCCGGGGTGGCCACGATTCCGGAATCATGGCCCAGCTTCATGCCAAGCTGGAGTGCTTCCGGCCCGCAAAGCATGATGTGGGCATCCTGCTCCAGCAGGTAGCGAGCCAGCCTTATGGGATTTCTCAGCCCGGGAACCTGAGCAACAGCGCCGGCACGCCTGTCCCCTGACATCATGCTGGCATCCATGCGGGAGACTCCGTCAGCCTGAAGATAGCTCCCAGTGCCTGCATTCAGCAGGGGTTCATCCTCCAGTTTCCGGACTGCGGCTTCCACGGCGTCCAGGGCCGATCCGCCCTGCTGCAGGATCTCCCATCCGCAGTCGGCTGCTCGGCCGCAAGCTTCATTCCGCAGACGCTCCTCTTCGACCGTGACCGCGCCACAACCTCCGTGCACCACCAAACCAGCCATTTCACTCTCCTTTGGAAGATACGCTGAGCCGTTGGGCATACAGCCACGCCACTAGTCCCGGGTTCGAATAGGCCAGATTCCAGATATTGTGAAGTTGCAGCGGATATTCGGTGAAGAGCGGGTTGCCGCCGGCTTTTCGGATGGCCGAAATCATGCGCCTTGATTCCATCGGCCATACGATCGGATCTGCTGAGCCGTGGAACGCCCACACCGGTTTCTGTGCAAGAATTGCAGCCTTGCTCGTGCTGCCGCCGCCGCAAACCGGCGCCGCTGCTGCGAAAATCTCGGGATAATCGCTGATCGCTGCCCAGGTGCCAAATCCCCCCAGGGATTGCCCTGTGACATAAATTCGGTTCGGATCGACCGGAAGGGAAGCTTCCAATTCGCGGACAAGGGCGACTGCCTGTCTCAAGAAGCGGCTGGGCTTCCTGGTAATCGGCGATGCCCAGAACCCTCCGAACGGGCACTGCGGTGCGAGAACAAAAGCGGGAAAAATGGCTTGGGTCCTGGCATCTGCCCAGACATGAGACCCCATGAAATCCATTCCCGATATCTGCTTTTTGTTATCCTTGCCCAGCGCCTCGAAGCCGTGCAGGAACAGCACCAGGGGACAGCGCTTGCCATCCTGAAGCTGAGGGGGCGAAAAGAGGCGATAGGGCAGGGAGGGACCTTTCTTCGGCCGATAGATCTCCGCCCGGAAACCGTCGATGACCTCTGCCGGATCCTTGGCCGGCGCCGCAGCAAGCGTCACAAACAAACCTGCGATGCATAAAAGGGCTCGTGCTATTCTTTTCATCGAACGGTCTTTCCAATATGTCATCGATGGTTTCAGTATTGTAGCAAGTTGGGCTTATGAAACCAAAACGGGTGAGTATATCGAATGTTTCCTGAGCGGATCATTGCCATAGTTTCAACCGCCCTCGTTCTCTGCATGGCCTTCGGAGCAGCTCCAGGATTCGGGATTGATATTCCTGGCAAGAAAATCAAGGAGCTGGACATATCGGGGGAACAGAAATGGGTGGATACCGGTCTTGACGTAAAAGCAGGCGAGACGATGAAATTTGCGGCCACAGGAGCGATGCATTATCCGGGATCCAGGGACTTCGGCCCAGAAGGGACGCCGCGCGGATGGAGAGACTTGCTGAGAGCGCTGCCGCTGAATGAAAACAATCGCGGCACGCTGATCGGACGCATCGGGAACGACAGCGCTTCGAGGCCCTTCTCAATCGGAGCCGGGAGGGAGAGTCATGCTCCAGTTGCCGGTCGCCTCTTTCTCGGGCTGAATCAGGGAGACAATGACCGCGCTGAAGGCAGTTTTCATGTCCGTGTGGAGATCGCCGCGGCGACAGCGACCGGCGTCACATCCCCGACTGACCTGGCGCGCCTGCCCAAAATGACCCAGCCGCTTCTTGATAAGATCCCGACCAGAGTGATGGATGCCGAAGGGAATCCAGGCGACCGAACCAATTTCATTGTTTTCGGATCAGAGTCCCAAGTGATGCAGGTGCTCAAGGAGGCCGGTTGGACCCAGGTCAATCGTTCCGTCAAGGATGCCGTCATTCAGGGGGTGCTGGCGACCCTTTCCCGGCAGGCCTATACCCAGCTTCCGATGAGCGAACTCATGCTTTTCGGCCGGGTCCAGGATTTCGGCTACGCTCAGGCGGATCCCGTGCGCGTCATAACTTCACGACATCACTTCCGGCTGTGGAAGGCCCCATTTAGCGTCGACGGCCAGACCGCTTGGGTGGGGGCGGGAACCCACGACATCGGTTTGGATATGGATCAGCGAAACGGGAAACTCACCCATAAAATCGACCCCGACACGGATCAGGAGCGCGATTACATTGCCGAATCCCTGAAGAACACCGGGAAAGTCGTCAAGGTCGAATATATGACTCCATCCAATCCCGTAACCGAAGCGAAAACCGCGCATGGAGAGAGTTTCCATTCCGATGGCCGCACGGTGCTGCTTTATTTGAGCCCGGAAAACACTGACCTGAGCCAGGCTTTTGGCGATCTGTTCTGCTCCGTTTTGAGGGATATCAATCCGGATGGGGGAGAGTGGGGCAGCTGTTCCCAATATATTGAAACGCCGGGGGAGAAGGCCGTCCCGTTGGTTGCTGTTTCCAATAGATATCGCATTCTCATCATTCCGGGATTGATGAATACCTGCTTTTCCGGGGCGCCGGCATTCAAGGAGGGGCAGGAGTATTTGAGAAGCAAATACGGCCTGACGGTGGAATTGCTCCCGGTGCCGAACAACAGCAGCGAAGACAACGCGAAAACAATCGCGGAATACCTGCGGTCGAAAATGCTGGAGGATTCCAGGAAGTATATCGTCCTTGGGTACAGCAAAGGAACCGTCGACCTGCAGGTTGCTCTCGCCATGGAATCGGGGGTCACCGACAGCGTTGCGGCTTTCATCAGCGTTGCGGGAGCCAGCGGTGGTTCGCCGGTTGCAGATGCGATCCCCGGTGTCGCCGAACGCTGGATAAATCAATACAAACTTCCAAATTGCGAGGGCGATCTGGCCAGAGGATTCCGCAGCCTCAGTCAGCCGGTGCGCCGTTCCTTTCTCTCCAGCCACTCGGAACCCCTGGTCCCCACCTATTCGCTTGCTGCCGTATCGGACCTGGCGAACACATCCAAAATGCTGCAGCAGACCTGGAAGATCATGAGTGCTTTCGCACTCCAGAATGACAGCCAGATTGCCAAAGAAGACGCCATTATCCCCGGATCAATGTATCTGGGTTCCGCGATTGCGGATCATTTTGCCGTGGCCCTTCCCTTCGAATCATCCAATGAGTCGGTCAAATCAGGAGCCGACAAGAACCACTATCCCCGAACGGCACTTCTTGATTCACTGGTTCGATTTGTGACCCAGGCTCTGGAAAGCCTGAAAAAATAGTCCTTGCTCAACCCGCCGTTTTTATTCGCCGGCAAGGCGCCGGTCCCGGCCAAGAGGAATAGTAATCTCCTCCGGGTTGGCAGTTCCAAATTTGATGGTTCAGCTATTTGCTTATCCTGCTGGCGCCAGGGCTGCCTGCGGCCGAGCAAGGATTGTGGTATAAAATTTGCCGGGGTCTGCTGATGCGCCACATTCGTCCGGTTATCGTGTTGCTTCTCCTGCTTGCCGCACTATGGGCGGCCAGTTCCTGCAGCAAAAAAAGACCTCCGTTAATTGCGGTCATTCCGAAAGGGCAGGCCCAGGCTTACTGGGAGGCAGTACGCGCCGGAGCTGAAGCAGCAGGCCGGGAGTTTGAGGTGGAAATCCGATGGAGCAGCCCCGCGACTGAAATGGATGTGAGCCAGCAGATAAACATTCTCGATGAATTCATCAATCAAAGAGTGCAGGGGATCGTGCTGGCCCCCAGTCATGGGGAGTCGCTGGTCCCCATGGTCGAGCGGGCGGCGCAGGAACACATTCCGGTGGCGATTATCGACTCGGGCATACACACGGAGAAGTATGTTGCATATATATCAACCGATAATTATGCCGGTGGTGTTCTCGCAGCCAGGCGCATGGGATTGATTGTCAAGAGCGGGAAGATAGCCATGATGGGAAATATCCCCGGAAGCGTTTCCACAGAGGAACGGGAGGACGGATTCCGGGAGACACTTGCCCGGGAGTTCCCGACGCTCCAGATCGTTGAATCGCAGTACGGCATGGCCGCGCAGTCGAAAAGCCAGGTGGCGGTTCACGACATTCTGACTACGCATCCCGATCTTGCCGGCATCTTCTGCAGCAATGAAGCCGGAACCATCGGCGCCGTCCGGGCGGCCAGGTCGCTCGGCATATCCAAACGGCTCAAGATCGTCGGGTTCGACGCTTCCCCTGCATCGATCGAGGATTTGCGGAGCGGAAACTTGGATTCTCTGGTGGCTCAGAATCCTTTTCGCATGGGTTACCTCGGGGTCAAGTCCCTTGTAGATTTTATGCGTGGTACAACACCCGAAAAGCGACTGGACACAGGGGCGGAATTAATCACCGCTGCCAACCTGAGCGATCCCCGAATCCTGGAATTTTTGAGCCCCTTACTGAACATCCCACATAAATAGCGATTTCCATTGCCGCTGCAGATGGTCGGCGATCGATACCGATGAATTCCGCGCTTGACTGTATCGCTTCTCCCGGTAAGATGAATCCGGGTAATTCCAATTCACAGACCGTCAGTTCCGGCAACGAAGCCTGCCTGAGACCATCTTATCCCGGTGATCGGTTAGACCGGTAAGGAGGATCCATATGTTTAAGGAATTCAAAGAGTTTGCAATGAGAGGTAATGTTTTGGATATGGCAATTGGGATCATTATCGGAGGTGCTTTCGGAAAGATCATCACCTCCTTTGTGGGCGATGTCCTGATGCCTCCCATAGGGCTTCTCCTGGGCAAAGTTGATTTCAGCAATCTTTACCTAAACCTTTCGGGAAAGACATTTGAAAGCCTCGCCGAGGCGAAAAAAGCCGGCGCCGCCACCATCAATTACGGGCTATTTTTGAATTCGGTACTCGACTTTCTGATTGTGGCTTTTGCGATTTTCCTTCTGATAAGACAGGTCAATCGTTTCAAGAAGCCGGTTCCCGCCCCTGAACCTCCGCCTGCCAGGGACTGCCCGTTCTGTTTGTCTTCCATTGCGGTCAAAGCGACTCGATGCCCGCACTGTACCTCCCAAATAGCCTGAGAGCTTGGCTTCGATTTGTTTAACTGAACGCTTCGGAAGATTGGCGGTGACCCTTATGGACGTGACAGGCTCATAATGGTATTCTAAACGCTGAGAGGCATGGAAAGATCGGCCGAATCGAGCCTACGGGTGGCGGTGTGTTCAGAGTGTGCATAGGATCTTGAGTCGTTTTGACTGATTTTTCTGCTGCGGCTGAACCATTGCCGATGGCGAAGCATCTGATTAACTGGGTGATGCTTCGGGCGTGATCCGACTGGGAAAAGAGCGGGAGAGAGTCAATGTCAGGTAGTAACGCAAGGGGTTCCGGGAATTCTGTGCCATTCTGGAAACGGTACTCTGAGCCGCCGACGCAGGCCTCTCTGTTTCATTACATCAGGACGGAGCCGGAACAAAGTGCATGGGAGGATTTAAAGCTATTTCTGCGCAACCCCGTCCGATCGCTTGTAGAGGACTGGAAGGCCCCCCGCACACGTGCCTCGCTATTTGAATATGAAGAGCCGCCTCATGCAAAAGAGCCCTTCAATCTGGGAGAGTTCGTCCGCGACCTGCTGACCGGCTATCAAAATCCGCTTTTCATTCCCTCGGTTTTTGCGGACCAGCAGGAACTGGTCCTGGAGAGGGCTCAACTGCGGACTCGCAGGATGGAAGCCAGCATGCTTTCGATCCTGTTTCACATGGGTTTGGTCGGCATCGCAATCTTTTTTGTGTACCACAAGTTCGGCGAATTGCCACCCAAGGAGACAACGGTTTTTGTCGACACCAATCCCATCTACCTTCCATTGGAGGGGGATGGCCGCGACGGCGGCGGTGGCGGCGGCGGCGGGAAGCAGGAACAGCTGCCGGCCTCGAGCGGCAGAATGCCGGAAACCACTCGGGTGCAAATGGTCGCCCCGGATCCCTCCGATCCAAAACCGCTCGTCCCTGTGGATGACCTATTGTCCCAGGCTGCGAGCGTTCAAATGCCGATAGACATTCCCCAAGATCAGTCCCTTCCCATTGGAGATGTGACCGCGCCACCGCGTGATAGCCGCTCTTCGGGTCCTGGATTCGGCGGCGGCATCGGTACCGGACGGGGTACGGGAGTGGGACCGGGCACAGGCGCTGGAGTCGGGCCGGGCAGCGGCGGGGGGATGGGAGGCGGATCCGGTGGCGGCATCGGCAGCGGTACGGGTCCTTATGTGGCTGGGAATGGCGTCAAGCCTCCGACCGCCATTTATCAACCTTTGCCGGCCTATACGGAAGATGCCAGGAAGGCGCGCGCCGAGGGAATTGTTCTCATCCAGGCGGTAATCCGGCGTGACGGGTCCGTTGACAGCTTCAAAGTTATCCGGGGGCTTGGCTACGGCTTGGATGAATCTGCGATCAACACTATTGCCACCAAATGGCGGTTCAAGCCCGGAACCTTGAATGGCGTCCCGGTGGATGTCCAGGCAAACATCGAAGTTTCTTTCCGTCTGTATTAAAGGATTTTAGACAGCAACGCCCGTGGAGCCATAAATATGGGAATGTCGGTCGGCGGCAAAAAAGGTGTCAGACACGATATCAATATAACCCCCTATATTGATATTTTGCTCGTGCTCCTGATCATTTTCATGGTTGCCGCCCCATTAAAGCAACACGATCAGGAAATCAAAGTTCCAAAGCCGGCTCCTAAGACCATGCCGAAGGACGTCAAGCCGGACATGATAGTTATCGATGTCAAGCTCGACCACACAATCCTGATCAATTCAAAGCCAATTACCTTGGAAAACCTGGGGCCGATGCTGGCTGACGTTTTCAGCCGGCGTGCCAACAAAAACATGTTCATACGGGGCGACAGCACGATCCCGTATGGCGAGGTGTTCCAGGTGCTGGATATTGCCAAGCGCTCCGGCGTGGCGGACATCGCTCTTCTGGATTCAGGGGACGTATCGGCGCCGTCCGCTGCAACTTCACAAGCTCCTGCCCGCGGTGCTCCCTAGCCCAAATTCACCGCAAAATTTTAAATCAAAGAAAACCGCAGAGATACAAGGAGCCCTGAATCAGGAAATTCCATGTATCTGAAATCTGATGCCTTATCTGAAACAGATTCCGTCTCAAGCGAGACTCGATGGATTTTTCCGCGCACGCTGGGTTAGGATAATTCCTTCCGGCCCATTTTGAATCCGGGCAAGTCTTCCGAGGGAGGCTCAGATTGGGTTCATCTTGGAATCCAAATTCCGCCGTGATGCCACAGCCTGAAGAAGAACCGGTCGTTCAGGCGCAGATCCATGCTCGTCACCCTTGGATTCTGTGGCTCCTGGCCAACGGGCGCTGGATCTGGCCGCTCCTGGTCATTTCCGCGGTCGTTGCCGCCAGTTGGACGGATCTTCGAGCCATTCATTTCCATGAAGTTCGAATGGCTCTTCGCGAACAGAATCTCTATTGGCTCGCTGCCGCTGCCCTGCTCACTCTGCTAAATCTAGGCCTCATGGGCCTCTATGATGTCATTTGCCTGAAGGGCGCTCCGGTTCCACGGTGGGAACGATGGTGGATAGGCAGCCTGGCTTTTGCCTGGAGCAATTTCCTAACCCTTGGGCCTTTAGCCGGTCCTGCGATCCGATTCTGGCTTTACCGTCCCGCCGGGTTGAACTTTGCCTTTCTGCGCCAGGCTATTGTCTCGATTTCCGCCGGCTTCAGTGCCGGGCTGCTGATCTGGTTAGGTGTGGCCGCCGTTCCCGTCTCCGAGCCCAGCTTGGTAAGTTTTTCCATTCGGATTGCAGGGGCGGTGCTGCTCGCTTTTCTGTCCGGCATGACCGCCCGCAAGATCCAGCATTGGCAAGGATTCCCCCACTGGGTTCATGATCTCAAGGTTGACTGGTCCCGCCTGTTTCTCCTCGGAGTGATGGATTGGCTGATTGCCTTTCTGGTTTTTGCGTCGATTCTTCGTGCGGGCTTGATCAGCCTGGCTCTCGATGGGGCGCTCCGGCTCTTTGTTTTTGGCCAGGGAATAGGACTGGCGAGCCTTGTCCCGGGTGGGCTTGGAAGCGCAGATGCTTACTGGCTTTCGGCATTGAATTCCTATGCGGCCAAAGCTCCCGCAGGCCTGGTGCTCTACCGTGTCGTCTATTACTTGCTGCCATGGATCGTGGCGACACTTTTCCTCCTGCGGCGTGCCGTTCACGCGAAGATGCGGTGGAGCTGGCCTGCCCGGATCTTTATCTCATTGCCGGTTATCCTTTCGGGTTGCATTTTGCTGATCAGCACCGCAACACCCTCGCTTGCTCATCGCATGCGACTGCTCAGCGAGCTGCTTCCCATAGCCGTCCTGGAGACATCACATCTGGCGAGTGCCGCCACTGGCCTGCTTCTTTTTGTTCTGGCGCGCGGTCTGATGAAGGGCTATCGATCCGCTTATAGGACCACACTCGCGCTTTTGTTGACCGGGGCAGTATTCAGCGTCCTCAAAGGGCTCGACTACGAAGAGTCGATCTTCCTCGCGTTAACGGCCGCGCTGCTCTGGACTCACGCGAAGCTGTTCACCCTCCCGAACCGTCCCGGCGGAAATATCATTGCTGTGTTGACACCGTTGGCCATGGGGATTTTCCTGTTCGCGGCAGCCGGAATGACTTCCTACGGACACCACCCCTACTCCCATTCGCTCTGGCTTACTTTTGCCTACTCGGCAGGGACAGCAAGGTATCTTCGGGCTTTGGGCCTGCTGCTTCTGATTGTTATCCTGGTCGCGGCGTATTTTATCCAGCGTATTCCTCATCGCGATGAGATGCCGTCACCCGAACAGGTAAGGAAAGCACTCGACCTGCACAGAAAGGTCGGCAAAGGTACCAGCGCCCTGATGGTGTGCAATGGCGACAAGGCAATATTTTTCTGGGAAGACAAAGGATTTTGCCTTTACCGCACGATCGGCAGTGACCTTTTCGTGTTTACCGACCCCAGCATCCCTCCCGGCGCCGAGCGGCAGTTCCTTCGAGCTCTGCTGCAAAAGGCATCCGAACTGGATCGTTCCCTTGCCTTTTATCAGATATCCGCGCATTGGATCCCGGTCCTGCACGATTTCGGATATTCCTTTTTCAAGCTGGGGGAGGAGGCGATCGTCGATCTCAGCCTCTTCAATATCCAGGGAAACAAGGGAAAGGCGATGCGGAATGTGCTCAACAAATTCAGGAATGACGGATATGATTTCCAGGTTCTCGACCCAGATGCTGTCCCGGCGGTGCTCGCAGAATTGAGAGCGGTATCTGAGGAATGGCTGCGTAGCAAAAAAACGCGGGAGAAGCAGTTCTCCATAGGTTTTTTCGAGGAGCGCTATCTGTGCACTTTTCCGTGCTGTATCGTTCGGAACCGCGAAGGAAGCATTGTGGCCTTCAGCAATATTCTCCCGGGGCTGGATAAAGAGGAGTTCTCTGTCGACCTGATGCGCTATCGGCCCGAGTGCCCCAACGGCGTCATGGACTTTCTCTTCCTCAAGCTTTTTGAGTGGGGAAAAGCCCAGTCATTTCATTTTTTCAATCTGGGAATGGCGCCTCTGGCAACGGTCGGAGAAGTCCGGGAGGCCCGCATACAGGAGAGGCTGGCAAACCTGATTTTCCATTACGGCGAACACTGGTACAATTTCCGCGGCCTGCGCCAGTTCAAGGATAAATTCGGGCCCCGCTGGGTGCCGCGATACCTGGCGTCGCGTGCCCCCTGGCGCTCGCCCCAGGACCTGGCAAGTGTAACCGTACTCATTTCCGGTGGGTGGAGGCGGGTGCTGTTTCCGGGAGGCTCGACCCCTGCTGCCGGGAGCCGCGCAGTTTAATTTCGAGGATAGCCCCCAAAGGCTGAGTTCGCTATGCAGATTTCCGGCACGTCCAGATTCATCCTGCTTTCGTGCTTATTGCTGGGAATTTTCGAAGCCTCCTCGGCGGCGAGTTTTTCTTCCTACCAGTCGATGAATATTGAATTACGGGGGAAGAGCCAGACACTCGCGGTTTATGAGCCGGCACCGGGAACGCCGCGCCGCCCCGTGCAGGTCATAGTCACGAGCGGCGATGTCGGTTGGGTTGGGCTCCCCGTCGATATCGCCGAACATCTTCAGAAGGCCGGCTATCGCACCATCGGGTTCAATGCACGGGCTTACCTCTCTTCCTTCACACAGAAGAATTCCCACCTGGAAGAAAGGGATATCCCGGGCGATTATCAGGCCCTGCAATCATGGGCGGCGGCCGGTAAGGGGCCGGCGGAATTCGTCATGATCGGGGTGTCGGAAGGGGCGGGGCTTGCCGTGATCGGCATGAGCGGGCGGGAAAGCCGCAATCGCTGCAAAGGCATTATAGCGATGGGACTGCCGGGAAAAACTTCGCTCGGCTGGCGCTGGACCGATTTCCCCATGTGGATCACCAAAAAGGATCCCAATGAGCCCCTGGCTGACACCCGGGGCTATCTCAAAAATCTGGACGTTCCGCTGGTAATGATTCATTCCATGCATGATGAATGGGATTCGATTGAAAGCGCCAGGGAGATGTTCCAGATCCATCCCGGACCCAAGAAACTGATCACCATCGATGCCATCAATCACCGCTTCAGCAACAAGGTGCCTGAAGCTCTCCTGAATCTCGAGAAGTCGCTGGATTGGATCCAAAATCCCGAAAAAGAATGAATCCGTGCCGGAGGGACTAACGAGGATGAAGGGAGTCTTCAGATACAACGCCACTCTCGTGGCGATTGCCATCCTCGTCATTATCGTATCCACGGGAATCCTCAGCCTTGTCAGCTATCATTATACGGTTGGCAGGGAAAACCTGATCGAAACGACCCTGGTTCAATCCAACACCAAGCTTGCCACACAATACGTTGACCGTATCGAGCAGAAGATCATCGACAACGATCGAATGCTTGCCGACATGGTGGATGTCCATGATCCGTCCAGGTGGCCCGCGGCAGTCGAAGCCATTAAGAAGGCGGATCTCAACGTGGATCAGGTCTTTATTTTCCGGCCAACGCAGCCCAACCCGCTGTATCCCAGGTATTCCTACGAGATACGGAATTCCTGGGGCGCCGTCACCGCAAGCATGAAGCAGCGTGAGTTTTCCATCGATCGTATAGCGATAAACCAGGCTCATCACCTGCACAAGGAGCGCCGCGACAATTACTTCTTCGCGTCCTACCTCCTCAAGGAAGATGAAACGGGAGAGCGCTATCTCATCTGCTTTCTGCTCAACTACGAGCGGATCATGGAGATGCTTGACAAGTACCTCAAAGACTTGCAGCCCAACTTTTATGTCAGCATTGTCGATTTCGACAATAACGGCATATATGGCCACCCGATTTCCCGGGCCAGCAAGTACTATTACGAGATGCGCTTTCCGAGCACTTTCTACAAATGGATTCTGCAGATCGTGCCCCGCAACTACACTGAGATTGAGCGAGACGTGCGCAATCAGCGTCGGGCCTACCTGTTTCTGATCATCATGAGCATGACGCTCATTTTCGCGAGCCTGGGAATTATTTATCTCGGCGGAAGGCGGGAACGACAGCTGCGCAAACTCAAGGAAGATTTCATCAGTAACGTAAGCCATGAGCTCAAAACACCGCTGTCGCTCATTAACATGTTCAGCGAGTTGCTCAAATCGGGCCGGGTCAAAAGCGAGGCCACCAAGGAGGAATATTATTCCATCATTCATAACGAAAGCGACCGCATGACCCACCTGATCGGGAATCTCCTGGATTTTGCCAGCTTGGAGCGCGGTGAGAGGGCAAAAAACTTTGAAACGGTCAATCTGGCCCAGTTGGTCGGCAGGGAACTGGAAGCTTACCGCTACCAGGCTCAAAAGGAAGGTTTTCACGTTGAAGCCGCCGTTGAAGCCCCGGTGCCGGACACTTTCGCTGACCCTACCGCGGTCAGCATGGCTCTCCTTAATTTGCTCGACAATTCGGTCAAATACTCCGGCGATCAAAAGCAGATCCGGGTGGCCGTGGAACAGAAAAACGGGTACATTGAGATTTCCGTGACGGATCAGGGTCCCGGTATTCCCTTGGAGGAGCAGGAGAGGATATTTGAGAAATTCTATCGCGGAAGCACGTCCGCCGGCAAAAAGGTACGGGGGAGTGGTATAGGCCTTTCCATTACACGCCACGTTGCGGAAATGCATGGGGGAGAAGTTGTTCTTCGCAGCGCCGTGGGCTCGGGCAGCACCTTCACATTGCGCATACCTGTTCGCCGCGCGCCGGCTCAGTCCAAAGCAGATTAAAAAGTGTCAGGTCATGTTTGGCCCAATTCAGCGCCATGGAAATTCGGGCAAACGAAGCCTGACACCTTTCAGACATTAGATATCATGCAAAAGATACTGATTATCGAAGATGAGCAGGAGATGGCACGGGGATTAAAGGATATCCTCGAATTTGAAGGCTACGAAGTGACCGTGGCGCTTACGGGAAGGGAAGGCCTGCACATCGTCAACCGGAAGGAAACCGATTGCATCATCCTCGATCTGATGCTGCCGGACCTCAACGGCTATCAGATCTGTGAAGAGATACGCCGCCAGAAATGCCTCATTCCCATACTCATGCTTACTGCACGGTCGCAGGATTATGACAAAATCCGCGGGCTCGAGGTCGGCGCTGATGACTATATGACCAAACCCTTCAGCGTTGGAGAGCTTCTGGCGCGTGTAAAGGCTTTGCTGCGCCGAAGCGTTCTGTATGCCCAGGAGATCAACGTTGTGCATGTTGGCGCCACCGAGGTTGATGTGAAACACTTCATCGTCCGGCGTGGCAAAAAAGAACTCCAGCTGTCGCACTATGAAGTCGAGCTTTTTAAACTGCTCTACTCCCACGCCGATCAGCCTGTCAGCCGCGACGAAATCCTTGCCAAAGTCTGGGGTACAGAAAACTATTCCACGAACCGGACGGTCGACAACTTCATAGTCAAGCTGCGCAAAAAGATCGAGGAGGACTACCGCAATCCCCGCCATATCCTGACCATTTACGGCATCGGATACAAACTGAGCCCATGAATATCCTCCGGTCCCTTCTCCTTGCGCTGGCTGGCCGGCCGGAAGGGCTTCGCGCCCTCGGCGAGCGGCGCGCATTTCTGGGGCCGATTCTGGGTTTCGTTGCCGGATTCGCCGTTTTTGTCGCGGTGCGCAACTCGGTATACGCGAGTTTGCAGGAATACTCACCATCCCTGGTCCGGCCGGGCTGGCTGGATGCTTTTCTACAGCTGAACCTCTTGCAGGCGGCGTTGTTCCTGTCTGTAGTCTACGTGCCGGCAATAATCTGCCTCAGCAATGCCCTGGCCGGAGACGGCCTTGGATGGACGGTTTCCCGCGAGGAGTACCGCAGCCAGGTCTCGGCCCTCTTCCCGGTCTGGACGGCACTTTTTCTCGTGGCTGCGCCTCTGCAGTGGCTGGCTCCGCAGTTTGTGGTACTAGGACCGGTAGGGATAAGCATCGGCCTGCTTGTTCTTCTGATCATGCTGGCCGGGTATACGGTCTGGGCCATCAGGGAACTCAACCACATACCCCTGGCTGCTGCACTGGGCGTTTTTACCCTTTCCTGGATTACGCTGCCCGTTTTTTACCTGCTTTCTTCGTTCCTGCTGGCCCTACCCCTTTTCCTGCTTATTCCATTGGCGATTATAACTTACCGGAGATTCCAGGACTACTTTGCCGGCCGTTCCGAGGAGATCTCGTTTCAGAAACATTTGCATACCCTGACCGCGAATCGTCAGGATGCCGATGCGCAATATCAACTGGGCCTCATTCACCTTCGCCGGGGGAACCTGGAATCCGCCAGGCAATATTTCGAGAGCGCCGCGGGGATAGACCCCCTCGACGCCGATTTTCACTACCACCTTGGCCGGGTTCACGAAAGGCAAGGCAAATGGCGCGATGCCCTTGCTTTTTATGAAGAGACCTATCGGCTCCGCCCCGATTACGGACAGGGGGACATCTTCCGCGAGGTCGGAAAGGCCTATCTCCATACTGGAGAATTCGTTAAGGCCATTGAATTCCTGGAGTTCTTCCTCCGCACTCGGGGGTCTGATCCCGAAGGAAGGTTCTGCCTGGCCATGGCCCTGGATCAATCAGGCAAAAAAGAAGAAATGCGTCTTCAGCTGAATACCATTCTCGAACAGGCGCGCTCCCATCCTCGCTTTTTCCGGAAGGAAAACCGGGAATGGGTGCATCGCTCCCGCATGTTTCTCCGCAGTCGCTGACCGATTACAATTTATTACATTTTAGGACATTGTGGTGACAACACTACAGGCGGTTTTTTCTATACTTTTCCTTATTCATTGGAGCACCTATGCATTGGTTTGGGTCGCCAGCTTCACCCTACGAAAAGTTCCTCAGGACCGGTAACATCTCCTATTTCTATAAGATGGACACGTTTGACATCGTTCTCGTGGCCGCTTATTTCATCATTCTCGCCATCCTGAGCTTTTATGGATTCCATCGATACCTGATGGTATACCTCTTTCACCGTCACCGGAAAAACGTGGCTGTACCCAAAGCCCGCTTCGAAGAGCTGCCCCGCGTCACCGTACAACTCCCCGTCTACAACGAAATGTACGTGATGGAAAGGCTCATAGATTCAGTTTGCGCCTTCGACTATCCCCGACATTTGCTGGATATTCAGGTGCTTGATGATTCCACGGACGAAACCCAGACCATTGCCGAAAATGCGGTAGAGCGCTGGCGTTGCATGGGGATTGATATTGAGTATATCCACCGGGACGACCGCACGGGATTCAAGGCCGGTGCCCTCGAAAACGGCTTAAAGACCGCCAAGGGAGAATTCGTGGCGATCTTCGATGCTGACTTCGTGCCTGAACCCGATTTTCTGCAAAAGGCCATCCACCATTTCACCGATCCAAGGGTGGGAATGGTCCAGGGACGCTGGGAGCATATTAATCGGGAATACTCCTTCCTGACTCGCACGCAAGCGATCTTCCTCGATGGCCATTTCATGATGGAGTCCTTTTCGCGCTACTTGAGCGGCCGTTTTTTCAACTTCAACGGCACCGCCGGAATTCTGCGGCGCAAAACGATTGAGGACGCGGGCGGCTGGCAGCACGATACCCTGACCGAAGACCTGGACCTGAGCTACCGTGCCCAGCTCAAGGGCTGGAGATTCGTATTTCTGCCGGACCTCAAAGTTCCTGCCGAATTGCCGGTGGAAATGAATTCCTTTAAATCGCAGCAGTGCCGCTGGGCCAAGGGCGCCATGCAGACAGCCAAGAAGTCGCTCTTCCGGGTGTTACGTTCCGATGTGAGGCTGGAGGAGAAATTCGAGGCCTGGTACCACCTGACCGGAAATGTTTCCTATCCATTAATGGTGATCCTTTCATTGATCCTTTTCCCGGCAATGATAATCCGCTTCAATCAGGGGTGGTTTGAACTCCTGACTATCGATCTTCCATTATTTATCCTTTCCTTCAGCAGCGTTTCGACTTTCTACATCACCTCCCAAAAAGCGCTTCACAAGGACTGGTACAAGCGGATTCTGTATCTTCCCGGCCTGATGGCCGTAGGCATAGGCATGACGATTTCGGGCACCAAAGTGGTGCTGGAAGGGCTATTGGGTGTGAAGACGCCCTTCGTCCGAACCCCAAAGTTTTCAGTCGAAGGCAATCGTGGCGATTGGAAAAGCAAGAAATACAGGGGCAGCTTCAATTTCCTGACCCTGATCGAAATCACCTTCGGTCTTTATTTTACCTGGATTGCCTTTTATGCATGGGATCTGGGAATCTACGGGGTGATCCCCTTCCTGCTCCTCTTCCAGTTCGGTTATCTCTACACGGGCCTTTGGTCGCTGGTCCAAGGTTTCAAGCGATTCCCGCTTCTCGAGCCGTTGGAGAGGCTGCTTTCTTTCGCTCGTCCGCTTTTTGGTCTCAAGCGCAGCTGAAGGGATCGGTATTACTCTTCGAGGTCCTGGCGTTTTTGTGGCTTTGGTGTTCCAGAGCTTCGGCAATGGTTTTTCCAGTCAGCTTGAAATACTCCTCCGGCGTATCAATATCAGTGAGAATGGAGCTCTCACCGCACTCCACTGATTCCACCGAGTCGTAATGCCGCTGAACAACAGTTCTTGCCGGTTCTCCAGGCCCCAACTTCAGCAATTCGCTGAACAACTGCCTGTGAAACAGGACCGGGTGTCCTCTCTTCCCCTCGAAGACAGGGACGGTGATCAAAGCCCTGGTTTCCAGGAACCGCGACGCCACAACCGCCGCCACACGTGCCGGAACCACGGGAAGGTCGACGGGCCAGATCAGAGCTCCTTCTGTGCCAGTTTCCGTGCACTCGATTCCTGCCTGGATAGAAGAAGACTGGCCTCGGTCCGGATTGCCATTGATAGCCACCCTGGTTCGATCCCCGGGCACAATTCTCCGGATCCTGTCTGCATCCCTGCCGAGCACGATCACCGGCATTCCGAAACCGGTTTCAGTCAGTTTGTCCAGGATTGCGGTAAGGAAAAATGCGCCGGAAAAAGGCAGAAGCGCCTTGGGGTAGCCCATTCGGGTTGAATCGCCTGCCGCCAGGATGATGGGTGTGATCGAACTCAATCGCGCAGGTGATGAACTCAGGATGCCTCCTACGATCTCGACAGATACAGTACACTCCAGCCGAGTACCGACCTGGCTGCAAATATACCCCAGACCGTGATTCCAATGCAAAACGCCCTGCCGGATATGATTAAATGCAGCCATGAATGGAAAATCACTCAGCCTGCCGGGAATCGTTTGCATTGTCCTTCTTGCTGCCTCCGGGTGCGCCGTCAAAAGGGCGGCTCCCACGCCTGCCGGGACTGTGTGTGCCGATCCGGTTGAACAATTGCGGAGCGATTTGGGCCGCATTTTCAATGATCCCAATTTTGCCGCAGCCCAATGGGGGGTCGAGGTTTTCTCCCTCGATCGAACCCAGATTTTGTTTGAGCATAACGCATCGAAGCTTTACCTGCCGGCTTCCAACAATAAGGTCATTACGGCTGCAGCAGCGCTCGTGCGTCTGGGGCCCGAGTATCGCATCGAAACCGGCATTTTTGCCGACGGCGCAGTCAACGGAGGCACTTTAAAGGGGAAGCTCGTAATTCGCGGCGGGGGCGATCCCAGTTTTGCGGCAAGGTTCCACGGAGGGGACCCCTATGCGGTATTCAAGGAGTGGTCGGCCCGCCTGAAAGAAGCCGGGATCCGGTCGATCGAAGGCGATTTGGTCGGAGATAACGCTGCCTTTTCTTCCGGGATGCTGGGCAATGGCTGGCAATGGGATGATCTTGTATATGGCTACGCAGCGCCGGTCAGCGCACTTCAATTCAACGAAAACCTCGTAACCGTTGATGTCTACCCCGGTTCAAAAGAGGGGGATCCAGCGACTGCCAAAATGGATCCCGATAGCGGCTATTTCACCGTCGAATGCCGGGTAACGACCGGGGCCGCCGGTTCCGCGGAATCGATAGAGCCGGAGAGAGCCGAATCCGGAGAATCAGTGCTTCTGCTGGGGACCATCCCGTTGAAAGCGGAATCATCCCGGCTCCGCATTGCTGTCCGCAATCCTACCCGCTTTTTCCTTCACGAATTCCGCTCCACGCTTTCCCGGGAAGGCGTTGACGTTTCCAGGACCGGGATCCGGGAGATTTCGGACGATTCCGGCGCATCATTGCGCCTGCTCTGGACCCATCGGTCAGCCACTCTTGTTGAAATCCTCAAGCCCCTGCTGAAGGTAAGCCAGAACCTTTATGCCGAAACCTTGACCAGGCTCCTGGGACTCCGGTTCGGCGATGAAGGAAGTTTCAAAAAGGGTCGGGAAATTGTCGAGGAGACGCTGGGCCAGATGGCGATTGAAAAGGGAACCTATGTCTACGCGGATGGGTCCGGGCTGTCGCGGCGCAACCTGATCAGTGCGGACCTTCTGGTACGAATTTTCAAATACATGTACCGGCACCCTGCTTTCAGCCAGTTCTACGAGGCTTTGCCCATTGCCGGCGCAGACGGCACCATTGCCGGCCGCATGAAAGGCACTCGCGCTGAGAACAATGTCCATGCTAAAACCGGCACCCTGGGGAGCGTCCGGTCGCTCTCCGGCTATATCCGCACTACAGACGGGGAAATGCTCGCCTTTTCCATGATCGCGAACAACTTCCTTGCTTCCAACAAATCGGTTGAATTTGTGCAGGACAGCGCTGCCGAACGGATGGCCAATTTCTCACGCAGGTAGTCCCGGTTCAGCGCGGATCTCTTCCCAGAAAGCGGCCGAAGGATGCGGATTCACCGGGATCGACCGGATGCCCGTTGATTATGGCACGCACAGGCCTGCACCGAGCCAGCTCATTCGGCACGACGCCGGAATCCGGCATCCACAGCACCAGGTCGGCCAAAGACCCGACTGCGATCGTTCCGCGTCTTTGCAGTCGGAACTGGCGCGCCGCATCGGACGTCCATCGGGGCAGAACCTGCGTCGGATTTCCCGCCAATGGAGAAGGGGGCCGGTATCGTGCCATGGTGTCCAAAGTCAGGGCTTCCACCCCGAACCAGGTAGGGATCTGACTTTGCGCGCTCTGCTCCGATGAGCGTAACCAGGCGCGGGCGCCCGCTGCCAGCCACTCAGCCATTCTCATCCCATTTTCGGCCCCGGCCGGCGGATCGCCTGCGAGAACAAAGCTCCAGTTTACAGCCCGCGAATCTTTCTTCCATTGATCAGCCAGGGGTTTGTTGCGGGCAATTTCATCCCAGGATACCGTATCGAGGACGGTCAGGATTCCCTGCCTGACATAGCTTCCCCAATCTCTGTCTGCGGCCAGAGGCGATCCTTGCGGTTCCCAGGCGATAAGACCCGGAGTCAGCAGGCCACCGGCGCAATCGATCGTTTCGTGAGCCGTGAACACCCCCAGATCTCCGATGTCGGCAATGAGCGCATCGCCCGCGGCGCCCGATCTTACGTCGCGCCGGATGGCGACATCTCCTTGAAAGAGAGGCGCGCCGGTTCCATTGCAGATCCAGGCGTTGCGGAGAAGCAGGTCGAAGATCGGGGTGTCACTATTCATTTTGAGGGCATCGAAAACTGCCGGATTGGCGTTCTGGATCTTACCTGTAGCCAGGGAGTTGAGCGCTGCCAGAAGTCCCACAAAGTTGAGCTTGACGCCAAAGTTGGCAGGTTGGCCGGAAGGGTTACCGCCGCTTTCCACCAGGACAACAGGAGTTCCCCACAGAGTGAGGTTATCGCCGAATGCCCGAGGGTTGAAGCCTTCGTCGTAGCGTGAGATGTGGCCATAAACAAAAGGCGCCAGGGCGTCGTAGAGAACCGCTGTGACCTGTTTGGCCAGAAAGGGAGGATGGGAGCCGTCCTCCGTTTTTTCGGGTGCCTTGTCTGATGCAACCGCCAGCAGTGCAATCGTGGCTACCTTCCCCGTATCGCCAACGGTGGTCAGACTGTTTTGATTGTGAAGATTGAAACCCAGGAAAGGAGTATGGCGGTCCCTGAGTTCCTTAAGGATCTTCCCTTCGGCCGTCTGCAAAACCCTGGCGTCGCGATTGATGTCGATCCCCTGTGCGTTGCGCCGCTGCATTTTCTGTGCGCCATCCGGATTCAGCATCGGAACGCAGAGCAGGGTGTAGCGCTCGAGGATCCCGGCCACCCATGGATCCTGCGGGTGCCGGGCGAGAAAATATGCGATGTCCAGCAGCGAACTCGTTGCTGTCGGCTCATCCCCGTGCATCTGCGACCACAGCAGGATCTTCTGGGGCCCATGCCCCAGACTGAGTAGCATGATGTCACGTCCCTCAACTGAGGTTCCCGCTTTGTCAAGGCGTGAGATCTCCGGATACTCCGCCGCAAAGCGTCTCAAACGCTCGATCAAATCGACGTGCTTGAGAGAATAGGGATCTGCAGGGGATACGTGCTCTTTCTCCCATATCTCGGCAAGACCTTTCGGGTCGATGTCGTAGAGATCGCCGGCGGGCGCCGGCTCATACGCGGCCAGCATCGCGGTTCCGATCAGCATGCCCAAAAACCATGATGTCAGTTCCATATCTCCTCGCCTTCACGGATTTTAATGGCTATGCTATCAAATAGACGCAAGCAAGCTGCAAGGAATCTAATGCCCAGGGGGTAGGATCATGAAAATGCTTTTACCGATTATTTGGGCCCTGGTGCAGGGGGTGATCCAGGTGCCACCGCCACCAAAACCGACCCCGGAGCCGGGTCCACCAGGCCGGAGCGCCTATTTCGCCTATGTGGACCGGGAGTTTATCTTCACCGTCGAAATCGTGAAGCCCGGCGTTCCCCTGTTCAACTTTGTTTCCATGGTCGAAAAGGACAACAACCTTCTTGCCAAGCAGGTGCGCCTCACGCTGGAGAACCGCAAAGCTGTTGGGACGTTTTTCATTGTGGACACCGGCGATCCGAAGGAGCCCATGATCGTCCCGTCCGTCCGGATGCGTGCAAAATCATCCTTCGGCGTGCGGCTCCAGGGCGATTTCGGCAACGCAAGAGAAGTATGGGGAGCCTCGGTCCTGCTCGGCGATGAAGACTTCAGGCTGGTGCCGCTCAGCAGTTTCGATTTCGAAAATCTGGCCTTGAAAATCAACCGGCTAAATATGGGATCTCCGGACCTGAGCGACGACTGGCGCGTGCTGAAGCTGGAAAACATGGGGACACGCGTTTTTGCAGGCCGCCGCCGGACGCAGTAGATTATTTCAAAGCCATGGCGGAAGCTAACTCATGGATCCATGGTTCAATTGCCGCTGCCGGTATCCCTCCTGCCTGAGCCAACTCGGCTCTGCCACCCCCCTTTCCTCCGAAACGGGCAGCAGCCTGTTTGATTGCGGCACCACAGTGGATTTCCAGATCACCGCTTTTGGAAACCACGATCTGCGCTGTTTCCCCGCTCAGCACCAGGATGGCCGCGGTCGCAGAATGAGCCGCGATCTTCTGAGCCAGCAGTTTCACATTTTCGATGGATCGCCCGGTGTAACGCGCTTGCACAAGTCTCATGCCCGCCATTGGCTGTACTTCACGGACCATGGTGTCCGCCTCAAACTCCAGGAGCCTTTCCACCAGGCGGGCATTTTCCCGAGCAAGCTCGGAGCGCTCTTCCATGAGCTTCCCGGTCAGCTTCGGCAATTCGTAAGGATGACCCGAATAAAGCCGTCCCAGGGATTTTAAAACCTCGTGGTCTTTTCTAAGGGTCTTCAGTGCACGCCGGCCGCAGGCAAACTCAACTCTTGTTCCGCCCTTGTAACGCTCATATCCCAGGATGGCGATCAGGCCCACCTCCCCGGAGGACCGGACATGGGTTCCTCCGCAGGCAGAGCGGTCGAAACCTTCGACCTCGATGACCCGTATCTGCCCTTCGCGCTGCGTATCCTTCCTGATTCCCAATGCCGCCAGTCCGGAACGATCTACTTCCAAAATACGCACAGGCCGGTTTTCAAATACAATTCCGGACGCAGTGTCCTCCGCCTTCTCCATGATTTCTTCCGATGGCTGCTCCAGCGCAAGGTCGATGGTGCAGATTTCCAGGCCGAGATGAAAAGACAGGGTTGCGGCACCGGCTGTCTGGATGAAGGCCTGGGAAAGGATATGTTGGCCGCTGTGCTGCTGCATGAAGTCAAATCGGCGAGCCCAGTCCACCCGGCCCCGGATGGTTCCGAGGGGCAGCTCGGCTTCGATAAAATGCAGAATGGTTCCCGATTCGTCCTCGGCAACCTCATAAGTGCGGACCGAGGAAAGCAGCCCCGTGTCGTGCGGCTGCCCGCCCGAGGTCGGATAAAAGGCCGTCCGGTCCAGTATGGCAGCCCGTTTGTTCCCGACTTCCCGCAACTCGATGAGCTCGGCCGAAAAGTCAGTCCAATAGGAGTCTTGATAATACAGGCGATCAGTCATAGGAATCCATGCCCGGCGCAGGTGTCAATCCAGGATTTCGAGGTATTTCAAACCGGTTCCAGTGTTGAAAACTACGACTTTTTCATCCGGCGAGATCCAACCGCCGGCGACAAGCTTTCGCAGGGCAGGGATGCAGGCAGCGCCCTCGGGACACAGGAAAATGCCTTCGAGACGTCCGCATAGATTTACGGCATCAACCAGGTCTGAGTCGGGTACCGCCACGGCGCTCCCGCGGCTTTCACGCAATGCCTGAAGGATCAGAAAGTCCCCAATGGCGCGGGGCACCCGCAGACCGGATGCGATGGTGTGGGCGTCGGACCAAGGTTCGGCGCTTGGAGCTCCCGCGTGGAAGGCGCGCACGATCGGAGCACAGCCTGCAGCCTGGACGGAAACCATGCGCGGTTTCCCGGCGCCAATCCAGCCGATGGCCTCCATTTCGTGGAATGCCTTCCACATGCCGATCATCCCAGTGCCGCCGCCGGTGGGGTAAAGGATAACGTCCGGCAGTTCCCAATCGAACTGCTCTGCCAGTTCGTATCCCATGGTCTTTTTGCCTTCGATCCGGTAGGGCTCTTTCAGGGTGGAAACATCGAACCAGCCTTCCCGCTCCTTCCGTTCGGCGACGATTCTTCCGCAATCGGTGATCAGCCCGTCCACCAATTCGACATGGGCGCCGAAAACTTCGGCTTCGCGGATATTGGCCTTGGGAGTATCGGCAGGCATGAATATGAAAGACTCCATCCCGGCGTGGGCGCCGTAGGCGGCCATTGCCCCGGCGGCATTTCCCGCTGAAGGAATGGCCAGTTTGCGCACCCCGAGTTCAAGGGCCATGCTGACGGCGGCACACAACCCGCGGGCTTTGAACGATCCCGTCGGGTTGCTGGATTCGTCCTTGATATAAAGGTTGCGCAGCCCGAGTTCAGCCCCAAGCCTGCGGGCGTGGATCAGAGGGGTCATCCCTTCTCCGAGTGAAACGACGTGTTCAGGTCGATCAACGGGCAATACCGGTGCATATCGCCACATGGAGTGCGGACCATCGGCAAGGGAGGCGCGGTCCCAGGCGCGGGCGGCCTCAAGGTCGTAGGTGACCAGGAGAGGAGATCCGCAGTGGCAGAGCCCGTGGACCTGACGAGGCGGCAACACGGAGCTGCATTTCGGGCAATGAAGCTGTTTCAAGTAGTTCATGACTTCTTCCTGATCCAATGGATTTGAAAAAGCCAATGTATCGGAAGGGCTCCAGCGGTGCAAGGCCAACCACTATGACACGACGGCTTCCGCCATGAAGAGCAGAGCCCGGTCGCCTGGGAGCGGACTGGTGGCCTCTCGGGACTGGAAGCAATCGGATTGACTCTCCTTTCTGCACGTGCCTATACTGCCGAGCTATGAATCCACCCAAAGAGATCATCCATGGAACAACCATTCTCCTGGTGAGGCGAGGGAGTCGTACAGCCATCGCAGGCGACGGACAGGTTACACTCGGCGACACCATCATCAAGCAGACCGCCAGGAAGATTCGACGGATACATGACGATAAGATTCTGGTCGGATTTGCGGGCGCTACAGCCGATGCTTTTGCCCTTTTCGGTCGCCTGGAAACCAAGCTGGAACAATTTCAAGGCAATTTGAGCCGTGCGGCGGTTGATCTGGCCCAGGAATGGCGAACCGACCGTGCTTTACGCCACCTCGAAGCCTACCTGCTCGCAACCGACGGCAAAGCAACCTTTCTGCTGTCGGGATCGGGAGATGTCATCGAACCTGACGACGGTATCCTGGCAGTCGGTTCCGGCGGCCATTATGCCCTGTCCGCAGCTCGCGCTCTGCTCCGTCACACCAAGATGACGGCTCGCCAGGTGGCTCTCGAAAGTCTGAAAATAGCTGCCGAGATCTGCATCTTTACCAATTCCGAGATCATGGTGGAAGAACTTTGAAAGCGAAGCCGATGAGCGAATACGGGCCGCATCAAAAAAAAGCCCGCCGCGGACTGGACGAAATGACCCCGCGGCAGATTGTCGCCGCCCTCGACCGCTATGTCGTAGGACAGCAGGAAGCCAAACGGGCGGTGGCTATTGCGCTGCGCAATCGCATCCGGCGCCAGAAGCTCGATGAAGAGATGGCTGAGGAAATCGCTCCGAAAAACATCATCATGATCGGCCCGACCGGGGTTGGAAAAACCGAAATCGCACGGCGCCTGGCCAGGCTGGCCAACTCCCCCTTCCTGAAAGTGGAGGCCACCCGATTTACCGAGGTCGGCTACGTCGGCCGCGACGTCGAATCGATGGTTCGCGACCTGGTTGAAATCGCCGTCGACATGGTCCGGATGGAGAAGATCTCCGAGGTCGAGGAAAAGGCAGAACTGAATGCCGAGGAGAGAATTCTTGATTTGCTTCTCCCTTCGATGAAGGAGATCCCGAAAGAGGGTGAGCGGCGGGACGATGACCGGGATCTGCAACGCATCGAGCAGCTGCGGGAAAAGCTGCGGCGGCAGTTGCGGGAGGGAAAGCTTTACAGCCGCGTAGTCGAACTGGAGGTCAGGGATCACCCGATGCATCCTTTCTCCTTCCAGGTTTTCGAGGGCGCCAGCTTCGAGGAACTCCAATTCAACATGCGTGATCTGTTGTCCGGCATGATGGAGGGCAAAGCCAAAAAACGCCGGATGCGAGTGGACGAAGCTGCAGATTACATTATCCAGGAGGAGGAACAGAAGCTGGTCGACATGGAGCAGGTCGCTCGATTGGCCCTGGATCGTGTGGAGCAATCCGGCATCATCTTCCTCGATGAAATCGACAAGATCGCCGGACGTGAGGCCGGACATGGCCCTGATGTAAGCCGCGAAGGCGTGCAACGCGACATCCTTCCCATCGTCGAAGGGACGAACGTCAACACCCGCTACGGAATGCTGCGGACCGACCACATACTCTTTATCGCGGCCGGAGCCTTTCATGTCAGCAAACCGTCGGATTTGATTCCGGAAATCCAGGGCCGGTTCCCGATCCGTGTCGAAATGAACGCTTTGAGCGAAAGCGATTTCGTCCGCATTCTTACCGAGCCGCGGAATGCGTTGATCAAGCAATACAAGGCCCTGCTTGCCACGGAGGGCCTTAAGCTGAGTTTCACCGAGGACGCCGTCAGGGAAATTTCGCGGCTGGCCTGCCAGGTGAACGAAGGTACGGAAAACATCGGCGCGCGCCGCCTTCACACGATCATGGAAGCGCTGCTCGACGAAATTTCCTTCAAGGGGATGGAGCTCAAGGAAAAGCGGGTCAAGGTGGACGCCGCCTACGTCCGGCGGAAATTGTCCAACCTGGTGCAGGACAAGGACGTGAGCCGCTATATTCTGTGATGGCCGATATCATGGCTATGCCTACCTTGCCCCATTCTCCGAGACTTCGAGCCCTCGCCGCTTGCCTGCTGCCCCTGATCCTTGCGGGATGCGCCAAAACCGGTGCGCCTCACCCTCCCGTGCTGCTGGTCCCGAAGCCGGCGGTTGACCTGGCGGTGAGCCAGTATTCCGATCAGGTGCTTCTCACCGCTTCGCTGCCCTCGTCAAACACCAATGGCTCTGATATTACGAAGCCAGGCGATATCCAGGTGCTGCGGCGCATTGAGAAGAACCGACCCGCGCAGGCGACAGTGCCGGAAAAGGATTTTCTCGACGGCGCCGCCGTGATCCTTGTGATCTCCCCCGACAAGCTCGGCGACTACCAGAAAGACAAGAAATTCGTCGTGAGAGATGAACTTTCAATCCCCGACCGGAGTTCCATTTACGAGCTGTCTATCCGCTATGCGGTTCGATATTTCAACCGCAAAAAACAGTCAGCCGGGTTGAGCAACCAGGTAGTAATTGCCCCCGTGAGGGTGCCATCGCCTGCCAAAGGGTTGGCTGCCGAAGTCACCCAGGAGCGTATTCGCCTGAAGTGGACCGCTCCCGATTCGAACATGGATGGCTCCAGGCCGCCTCGCATCGCAGGGTATAACGTCTATCGCACGGAAGATCCGAAAAATTTCCCGCCGGTTCCCCTCAACGCCGAACCTGTGGCAGCGGCCGCTTTTGAGGATGGTTCATTTCAATTTGATAAGACGTACTATTACACTGTGGCGGTCGTTGCCAGCGTCGCCAACCCGACCGCTGAAAGCCTCCCTGCTCCCTCAATCCAAGTGGAAGCTCGCGACACCTTTCCTCCCGGCACCCCTATGAACCTGAACGGGGTCGCCACAGAGGGCGCGGCCCTGCTGCTCTGGGCGGCTCCACCGGATCCCGATATCGCAGGATATAGGGTGTACCGCAAGGAAGATGGGGCCCCTTCCTTTCAGCTCCTGAATTCCGACCTGATATCGACCCTGAGCTACCGGGATGATAAAGCGCCTTCCGGGAAGCGGCTTTTTTATCGAGTCACCGCGGTCGATAATCACGGGAACGAAGGCCAGCCTGCCGAGGCGGTCATGGACCCCCTTCCCTAACTCACGGGGACCGCGCTTTCATCTTCGCTATCCCTGGCGATTGTGGTAAGAATTCTCCAGTTTTTCAGGAAAAGCTCATGACAATTTCAGACAAGCTCAAGGAATTGCAGGACCTCCATGTCCGCGCGGAGGCCGGGGGCGGCCTGGAGCGCGTCAGCCGCCAGCACTCCGCAGGGAAACTTTCAGCCAGGGAACGGGTCCATTATCTGCTCGATGAAGGAACCTTTGAGGAGCTGGATAAGTTCGTAGAGCACCGCTGCACCGATTTTGGGATGGAAAACCAACGGATTCCGGGCGATGGCGTCGTGACCGGCTACGGACGTGTGGAAGGGCGCCCGGTATATGTCTTCGCGCAGGATTTCACGGTCTTCGGGGGAAGCCTGAGCGAAACCTATGCCGAAAAAATCTGCAAGCTCATGGATATGGCCATGAAAAACGGCGCGCCCGTGGTTGGCTTAAACGATTCCGGAGGCGCCCGGATACAGGAAGGGGTGTTGAGCCTTGGAGGATACGCGGACATCTTCCTGCAAAATACCCTTGCCAGCGGCGTCATTCCTCAGATTTCCGCGATTATGGGGCCTTGCGCGGGTGGCGCCGTGTACTCCCCGGCGATCACCGACTTCATACTCATGGTGAAGGACACGAGTTACATGTTCGTGACCGGTCCCGATGTTATCCGGACCGTGACCCATGAGGAAGTCACCATGGATGAATTGGGGGGGGCCGCCACGCACAATGCCACTAGCGGAGTGGCACATTTTTCGGCGTCGGACGACCGCGAATGCCTCGCCACCATCCGTGAACTGCTCGGGTTTCTTCCCTCCAACAACCAGGAAGATCCGCCTGCCCGGCCCTCATCCGACCCCTGGGACCGGGAAGATCCGAGGCTGAATCGAGGTGGTCCCTGTTGACCCGAACCAGCCTTACGACATAAGGGAGGTCATCAAACCGGTGGTCGACGACGGCTATTTTTTTGAAGTCCATCGCCACTTCGCCAAAAACATCGTAGTCGGCTTTGCCAGGCTGGACGGAAGGCCGGTGGGGATCGTGGCCAACCAGCCCGCTTTTCTCGCGGGCACGCTGGATATATCGGCTTCGGTCAAGGGTGCCCGATTCGTGCGATTTTGCGATGCCTTCAATATCCCGCTGGTGACTTTCGAAGATGTGCCGGGTTTTCTTCCCGGCACAGCGCAGGAATTCGGCGGGATTATCAAGCATGGTGCGAAGCTGCTTTACGCCTTCGCTGAAGCCACGGTCCCGAAAATCACCGTGATCACACGTAAAGCTTACGGCGGTGCCTACTGCGTCATGGCATCGAAGCACATCCGCACGGATCTCAATTTCGCCTACCCGACAGGTGAAATCGCAGTCATGGGGCCGGAAGGGGCGGTCAATATACTTTACAGGAATGAACTGAAATCGGCTCCGGACCCAGGGCTTTTCCGTGCGGAAAAGGTGGCCGAGTTCAGGGAGAAATTCGCATCTCCGTATATCGCGGCCCGGAGAGGCTTCATCGACGAGGTCATCGAGCCGCGCATTACCAGGCGCAAACTGATTTCAGGCCTGCGAATGCTGGAAAACAAGCGTGATGCCAATCCGCCACGGAAACATGGCAATATCCCGCTTTAATCCCGGACGGTCGTAATATGTTCAAAAAAGTGCTGATCGCCAATCGCGGCGAGATTGCCGTTCGCATCATCCGGGCCTGCCGGGATCTCAGCGTTTCCCCGGTTGCCGTTTATTCCGAACCCGACCGGGCATCTCTTCATGTCCGTCTTGCCGATGAGGCTTTTCCCATCGGCCCCGCCGCTTCGTCGCAGAGCTATCTCAATATTGAAAGGATTCTCGATGCTGCCGCCCGGAGCGGCGCCGAGGCTATTCATCCCGGTTACGGTTTCCTCTCGGAGAACCCCAGGTTCGCCCAGGCGTGCGCCGATGCCGGCATCCCCATGATCGGGCCACCGGCCCGCGCCATGAGGATGATGGGCAGCAAAACCGGCGCCCGAAGCATCTTGCGCTCTTCCGGGGTGCCCGTCGTTCCAGGGACATACCGCGCGCTTGAGTCTTTCGACGAAGCTCTCGCTGAGGCCCGGATTATAGGGTACCCGGTCATGATCAAGGCCTCGGCCGGCGGCGGCGGCAAGGGAATGCGCCTGGTGGAGGAGGAGTCCCGCCTCAGGGCAGATTTTGAAGCAGCCATCTCCGAGGCACAGCGCTCATTCGGCGATGGGTCGGTGTATCTCGAAAAGTACATCGCCCGCCCCCGGCACATCGAACTCCAGGTCCTGGCCGATCAGCACGGCAACGCAATCCACCTCGGAGAGAGGGAATGCTCGCTGCAGCGTCGCCACCAGAAAGTCCTGGAGGAATGCCCCAGCCCGATAGTGGACGATGATCTCCGGCAGAAAATGGGGCAGGCGGCACTCAACGTTGTGCGGGCGGCGGATTACGTGAATGCAGGCACCGTCGAATTCCTGGTGGACGATCGCCGGAATTTCTATTTTCTCGAGATGAATACAAGGCTTCAGGTAGAGCACCCGGTCACGGAAGCCGTCATCGGCCTCGATCTGGTATGCGAGCAGTTTCGCATCGCCTCAGGGGAACCGCTCTCGTACCACCAGGACGAAATCAGAATGCGCGGCTGGGCTATGGAGTGCCGCATTTACGCGGAAGATCCGGATCACAGCTTTTTTCCGTCCCCAGGGCTGATCCGTCAACTCGAGGAACCGCATGGGCCGGGCATTCGTGTCGATTCGGGGGTCTACCGGGGCTGGGAGGTCCCCATCCATTATGACCCACTGATCGCCAAATTGATTGCGTCGGGATCCGACCGGAATCAGGCGGTTTCCCGGATGAAGAGAGCCATTTCGGAATACCGCATCGAAGGGATTCGAACCACGCTCCCCTTTTTTGCTGACCTGCTTGATGACACGGAGTTCCTGGCGGGAAATCTGTCCACAAAATTCATCGACGAGTTTCTCCGACGCACAAGTAAAAAGGCGATCTCAGAAACGGCGCGTGATGCATACGCAGCCGCTGCGGCCGTTGCTGCGGCTGAGGAAGCCGGGAAGATATCGCAGCAGCCGGTCGGCCGTAAGGAGAATTCATGGAAGAGATCCTTCCGGCCGGGTTTATGGAGATGAGGCAGTCATGATTCTGCATGTTGATCAGGAAGGTACCGCCCGTACAATCCATCTGAAAGTTCAGGACCGCATCTGCAACATCTCAATCGACGGTCGCGAAATGGAATGCGATTGGGTTTTTCTGCCGGATGGTCGCTGGTCTTTCAGGTTGGGCAACCGCGTGTTTGACCTGGCGGTTACTGCCGACACGGAAGGTTGGATCGTAACGGGTAGAAACGGACGGCAGCGCATCCTTGTCAGGGACCCCAGAAAGCTATATTCCGGCGGTTTATCCCGGGAGGCGGCTGCAGGACTCCAGCGAGTGATGGCGGAAATGCCCGGTAAGGTGATCCGCGTGATCGTCCAAAAAGGCGATCATGTCCGTCTGGATCAGCCGCTTCTGGTCCTGGAAGCCATGAAAATGCAGAACGAGATCCGCGCGCCCAAGAGCGGCGTCATCCGGGATATCACGGTTGCAGAAGGGAAGACCGTCACCTCCGGCGAGTTCCTTTTGAGCCTGGAGTAGACTGCCGCCGCAAAATCAAGGGGAGTACTTCGCCGACCAGGTAGAGCGACCCGGTGACGACGACAATTCCGCCGGGCGGACATTCCGCCCAGGCAGCCTGCAGCGCTTCATGCGATCCCCGGTACTGCCTGAGACGGCGCTTGAATTTTTGGTGAATGGATGCAACGTCGGAAGGGAGAGCTGCGCGCTCATTTTGAAGCGGCGCGAGATGGATGGCCTTTGCCAGCGGAAAGAGCTTTCTTCCCATGCTTCCAATCTCTTTGTCCTTCATCGCACTGAAAACCAGATGGATTTCCCTGGCCTCGATGCGACTGAGGTGATCGGCCAGGATCGCGGATCCCTCGGGATTGTGTGCGCCGTCCAGGATGGTTCGCCGCGGCTTTTCAAACTCCTGCATCCTTCCCGGCCAGACGGCCGCCGACAGCCCTCTGCGGATGTCGCCAGGGCCCAAATAATCCCCCACAACCTGCTCAACCGCCGCGATCGCGAGGGTGGCATTGCGCGCCTGGTGCCTCCCGGCAAGGGGCAGCCGCAGGGAGGAATACCTTCGCAGCGGAGTTGTCAGCTCGATGGTGCATAGGCCCGCTTTCTCCGATACAATCCGGGCCCGGAGTTCGCGATCCAATTCCAGCAGACGGGCTTCGCATTCCCGCGCCCTTTGGCGCACGATTCTTTGCGCAGCGCCGATCGTGCATCCGGAGAGGACTGTGATTCCCGCTTTCACAACACCGGCTTTTTCGCGCGCGATGCCCGCAATGGAGTTGCCCAGGATGTTCTGGTGATCGCGGGCCACGCCGGTGATCACGGCAACGGCCGGCTCAACCACATTGGTTGCATCCAAGGCCCCCCCGAGACCCACTTCGACAATCGCCACCTCGATGCGGCTCCGGGCGAAATGAACAAAGGCGCAGGCAGTCAGGAACTCGAAGTAGGTCAAGGGGCGTTGGATGGCTCCCGAGGAAAGCAGCGCTGATTCGCAGGCCAGGACCGGGTCCGCGGACGCAGCGAAGGCGCCGCGAGTTATGTTCCGCCCGTTAATGCGTATCCTTTCTTCCAGCCGGACAAGGTGTGGTGAAGTGTAGAGCCCCGTCTTCAAGCCCGCGTGCCGCAATATGGATTCCGTCATGGCAGCGACGCTGCCCTTACCGTTGGTACCCGCAATATGAATGACAGGCGCCTGGAGGTGGGGATTGCCCAGTGACGTCATCATGGCGCGAATGCGCGACAGCCCGAGGTGGATTCCATGGACTTCGTTGCCCCGGGAGTTCAGGATGCGAATGGCGGCTCTGTAGTCCAAGGATTAGTCCATGCAGAAATTCATCGCTTTGATCAAGTAATTCCGCATGTCCCTCCGGTCCACGATCGCATCCAACATGCCGTGATTGAGCAGGAATTCGGAGCGCTGGAAGCCTTTGGGGAGTTTTTGCCGGATCGTCTGTTCGATGACGCGCGGACCGGCAAAACCGATCAGCGCATTGGGCTCGGCAATGTTCAGATCCCCCAGCATGGCAAAGCTGGCCGTTACCCCCCCGGTGGTCGGGTCGGTCAGGACAGAAATGAAGGGGAGATGTGCCTCGTCGAGCATTGCCAGGGCTGCGCTCACCTTGGCCATCTGCATCAGCGACAACGCGCCCTCATGCATGCGGGCGCCCCCGGAAGCCGAGATAACGATGATAGGGCATTTCTCCTCGCAGGCGCGCTCAACCGCGAGTGTCACCATTTCGCCCATGACCGATCCCATGGATCCCCCGATAAAGCTGTACTCCATCGCCGATATCAATGTGCGCCGGCCTCCCATTTTCCCGCGGGCGTTGACCATGGCATCGTTCAGCCCCGTCGATTTGCGGGACGAAACCAGTTTTTTGGCATAGGGCTGACGGTCGGAGAAACCAAGCGGATCGGGAGAAAAAAGCGCCATGTCGAGGGTTTCAAACACGCCGTCGTCATAGAGCATCTGGAGTCTTTCCAGGGCATGAATCTTGAAGTGATAGCCGCATTTCGGACAGACTTTTTCGCTGGTTTCGAGATCCTTGTTCCAAATCGCCGCCTGGCACCCATCGCACTTGGTCCACAGCCCCTCGGTTCGGACGGTTTTGTCTTCTTCCCGGACTGGACTGATGGGGGCTCCCTTATCTTTTTTGAACCAAGTCATAGTGCCTCCCTTTCACTTGCCGGCGCGCGGAGTATTGTTGGGCTTGGTTTTGGAAAAGGTCCGGACGAAAAGGACCTGTCCCCATCGTTCATCCACCGATAATTTGGATTCAAACTCCGCCATGGACGGCTTTCTGCCCTTGGTGATGGCCCAATAGATCTGCCCGTCCGTCAAGGGCCCGACTAAGGCCGCGTCGCTGAGATCGGCCGGCCGCTCCTTGAGCATGCCCGCCATCGGGCCGTCGCCCTTGCCGTTTTCACCATGACAAGTGAGGCAATTTTCGGCATACACCTTCTTGGCTTTGGCGAGCACGGCCTCACCGGATGCGACCGGGTTTTTCTTGATCAATATGTCATTGGGAGGCTTTTCATCCTGGCTGAAAAGCAGAAATCCCGCCGAGAGACCTCCGGCAAGCAGCACGCCGGGTAATAACCCGCAAACCCATCGTCGCATCCTTCCATCCCTCCTATGTGCCGGTTTTATATCTGAGTGCGCTCGAAATATAGCAGATGCAAATGGTGTCAGGCTAGAATTACCCTTTTTAATATTGCGGATCGAATGCCGGTCCGGTTCCGGGACGTCGCAATTTTAGCCTGACTTCATGCGGTGAATGGCTTTATTATACCCGTGCACGGGCAGAACGCCGCGGCCTGCCCCGGCCGGTTAAAGGTTGCCATCGCCGAGAGCTATGGCCCGCAATGATCAATCAGGAGAATCCCGATGGTTCAATCATATCGCATTTTTCTTCTGTTTTGCGCCCTGTGGTTGGCAATCCCCTCACAGGCGGCAAAACCAGTCCGCATCATGCTACTCGACGGAGAGCAGGGAGGCCCTTACCATGCCTGGCAAGAAACCACCCCGTACCTTAAAAAGATGCTTGAGCAGACCGGGCTCTTTCAGGTCGATGTGGTGACCGCTCCACCGGCCGGTGGTGATTTCAGCAAATTCAATCCGGAGTGGAAGAAGTACAAGGCTGTGGTCTCAAATTACGACGTGCCGGATGAAAGGTGGTCTGATGCACTGAAAGCGTCCTTCGACACCTATATGAAGAACGGTGGAGGACTGGTTTCTGTTCATGCGGCGGACAATGCATTTCCGAAATGGCGGGAGTACAACCTGATGATCGGCATCGGAGGCTGGCGCAACCGCGACGAAAAATCCGGGCCGATGTGGTACTACAAAGAAGGAAAAAAGGTTTCGGATCCGACTCCGGGCAAAGCTGGAAGCCACGGGGCACGGCTGGCCTTCAAAATAGTCAACCGGATGCCCGATCATCCGATTCTCAAAGGATTGCCCCCTGAGTGGATGCATGTTCCCGACGAGCTCTACGCCACCTTGCGCGGGCCCGGCGAAAACATGAGCATCCTCGCCACCGGTTATTCAGATGCCTCCAATCGAGGAACAAGCCGGGATGAGCCGATCCTGATGACAATCCAATACGGAAAAGGGAGGGTATTCCACACCACGCTCGGCCATGATATTGCAGCGCTTAACTGCGTCGGTTTTATTACTACCTACCAGCGGGGCACCGAATGGGCAGCCACGGGGAAAGTTACGCAGAAAGTGCCCGCCGATTTTCCAACCGCGGAGAAGCCGTCGACACGGTCCGAATTCAATCCTCCGGCAGGATGGGTTAGCCCCGGGGGGGCGCCTGCCAAAAAGGCGCCTCCAAAACCTTCACAACCCTAAAAGAGAACCCGGAGACCCAGAGGACGCAGATAAAGTGATATGAGGTATCTCCGCATTTTCTGCGCCTCTGGGTTTCAAAATCGTCAGAAAGGCAGAATTTCCTCACGCACGGGATCAAAATCCAGGCGCCGCTTCTGCACATAGGCAAGGTTGCCCAGGTGTGAGGCCTGCGCCGATCTGTGGCCGATCAGCACATCTCCGTTAGGACGCTGCCGCGTTTTCATGCTTTGGAGAAAATTCCTGACATGCTCGAAGGTCAGGCTATCGCCTGATGTCCCTTTTTCCGCCTGTACAATTACCGGCGCAGCACCTTTGGCCTGGAACTCAAAACGCGTCCGGTCGATCCAGAGACGGCCTTCCGTGCCGCAGACCTCCACTCCTTCCCCCCGGATTCCCGGTGCCAGGGTGGCTTCGAACGATGCCGTCATTTCCGCAGGATATTCCAGCAGCACACTGATCGTGTCAGGCGCCGTCCTGCCGTCTTTATAGGCGTAGATCCCGCCTGCCGCCACTGCTGATTTCGGGATCTCCTGGCCAGTAAACATGTGGACGACATCGATCCAGTGCGTGAACAGGTCTGTAACCTGCCCGCCGCCATAATCAAGATAAGCCCGCCAGTTGTAGAATTGTTGCCCGTCCCACTCGCGCCATTTCAAGGGTCCCAGAAATCGCGCCCAATCTAGCCCTTCCGGCTTTTGGCGCAAGGACTCGGGCGCCTTGCGCAGATGATAGCTGTTACCGTGCCACCATGTGCGAGCCAGCGTGATTTTCCCCAGCTTCCCGGTGTCGAAATATTCGGCTTTGGCCTGCAGGTAATGCTTGGCGGAGCGCTGCTGCATTCCCACCTGGCAGACCCGTTCGTTCACCCGGGCTGCCTTGACGATATCCGGTCCCTCCTCGATCTTGAGGGTGAGAGGCTTTTCGACATAAACGTCTTTGCCCGCATTCAGCGCGTCGATGGCGCAGGCCGCATGCCAGTGGTCCGGAGTTGCGATCAGGACCGCATCGAGGTTCTTCAATTCGATCAGCTTCCTGTGATCCCCGAATCCTTTGGCTTCAGGCACTCGCTGTCGTGCGCGTTCAATATTGGCGGGGTAGACATCGCAAAGCGCGACAACTTGCACTTCCGGATTGGCGAGGAAAAGATTCATGTCATATCGGCCCCGGTCCCCAGCTCCGATCAGACCTAACCGGATGGTTTCGTTGGCCCCCAACACCCTTCCGTAAGAAGCGGCGGTGATAGCAGCCGCTCCCGCCATGAAAGCTCTCCTGCCCATTCCCGCGGCCGGCGCAGCAGCTGTTCGTGGAGCCTCGGCCGGCGTCTCATTAGTGCTCCGTTTTTTTGACTCGCTCATCCTGATCCCCTCCCCGGGCGCTGAATCGATTAACCGGCGCTTAAGGCATCACAGATCGGGGATCCGGGTCAATCAAAAAATGCGGGCGGCGAGGGTAAATATCTAATGGCCAGGACTTCTGCCAGTGAGCCAGGTTTCCATATCCATCAAGCCAGGGTGGAGTTCGCGTGTTGCGGCAATATCGGCATCGAAATCCCCACGCCTGAACCAGAGCCACATTTCCACCAGATCGCTGCTTACCAGACGGCGGAACAGCCAGGTCGGCATGGTGAACTGGAACGGGTATTTGCCTTTAACTTTTTTAAAGATTTCCCGCGCCTCCTGGATTGACTTTTCATCACCCGCGAGAGGTATGGTTTTGCCGATATAGCGGTCCGGTTCGGAAAAGACGCGGGCCGCAATCGCGCCGATATCCTCGATCGCAATCCACTTGATCCGGGTCCCAACGCCCGAAAGCTTGGCGATCATGCCCCAATTGGCCGGCGGAACATATTTTTTGTCTGTCAGGTCTTCCATGAAAACTCCCGGCCGGAGTATGGTGGCGGGAAGACCGATTTCCGCTATATGGCTCTCAATCAGGTACTTGGATTCAAAGTGCGGCACATGGGTTTTACGATCGGCTGAGATCACCGAGGAATACACAAAATGTGTAATTCCTGCCGCTTTGGCTGCGTCAGCGATGAGCTTCCCTTGACGGATCTCGCCAGCAATCCCATTGCGGAAAAAGTCGGTGACGGCATAAACGCCGTGGGCGCCCTTCAAGGCCTGATCCAGGGATGCCCGGTCTCCCATGTTCCCCTGTATCAATTCCACACCCAGCGCCGCTATGGCCCCGGCGGCGGGGCTTCCCGTGTTGCGCGTCAATCCTCGAACTCGCCAGCCCTGCTGCAGCAAGCGTCGTGCTGCTGCTCCACCCTGACTGCCGGTAATGCCGGTAACTAGGATCGTTTTCCCTGTCCGTTTTTGTTCCATTTCCGCTCCATTTTAGAAAAGAGGATATTTCGAGACCATTGCCTTGGGTTTATCGCTAACTTTTATGACTATGATTATGATTATAGTTATCATAATACTCACAAATTGTTGAAATAAATATCATAAATGACCATATTTGATTTGATTATTTTAAACCGACGAGATACTATCTTGGAAATCAACCTTCAGGAGATCACAATATGAAATTAGGTGCAGGTCGTTTAGCTGTGGCTGCGGTTTGTTTGGTGTTGTTTGTCGGGCCATCCTTGTTTGCTCAAAACAATTCGCATGGTTGGCCGCTTAGCTACAACGATGGAGTGGGAAGCTGGTTCGGGCGTGCCGTGCCGAAGCCCGGGGCCACGATTTGCGATCCATTCACGGCTCCTGCAGCGCAATGTCCGGTTCCCAAGGAAATCGTAATGGTTTTCACTTTCCACCGGGACGGCACTTTTATAGGGATTGACTCCAATATCTTTGCCGGAGGAAGCCACAGCACGGCGCACGGTGATTGGAATGGAGTCTGGCCGGCAGGGATCAATGCCACGTTCACGTTGCTCCAATCTGCGCCGAACGGAGTATTCATCGGTGGTTTTAAGAACCTGTTCCAGGCCAAGTTGACCGATTCGAACAAAATGGAGGGGCAGATTGACGCGTACCTCTACTCCTACACGGATCCGAAGACTGGGGCTGCCATTGTGGATTCGGAGGGGTTGCCTACTCCGAGCCCGTTGAGCCCGCCGTCGCAGTGCACGCCGCCGGGATGCCTGCACATGGGAGTGTTCACGTTCAAGGCCCGCCGCGTAGAAGATCAGAATCCCTAAACCGCGAGATCACAAAACGAACCGAGGGGGCCTCCAGGTTTCAAGAGAGAAACCAGCAGATGTTTTCTCACCCTGGAGGCCCTCCAGGTTCATCCTTTCCCCGCGGCGCCTATTTCTGGTATTCCACTTTGAATCCCAGAGACCTGTAGGCGCGGAATCGATCGCGGCTTGCCTCATGACGATCGGGTGACGACCGGTCCACAAACTCGTGGACCGTCTCAAATCCTGCGGCATATTCCACGGGGCAGTGGCTGTCGGCGACAAGAATCGAGGCGCCGATCGGGTTGAATTCGGAGGTTACTATCACCACCGGGAGATCCGATGAAAGGCCTGGTTCCTGGATGATTTCATGCGGGATAAATGATTCCTGCTTATTGATCCACAGGATCCGATCGAGCGCGGCAGCCCGCTCAGCCCCGGCAGCAAAAACCACCACCTTCTCACGGCCGCTGTAAGCACCCTCCACGATTTCAAAAAGGCGCCTCTCTCTGAGAGAGGGCTCGCTGTCATGGAATTTGCAGGCGCGCATTCAGTACTCCCTTGAGCCATATTGCAGCGATGAATGAAGTGCTCCGGAGAGCATTGAAGTTATCGCGACCGGATACCCAGCGCAACCCTAATCCACGTGTTTTAAGAAAAATATTAGAATGAATTAATATGATTTCCTGCGCCGTGGAATGAAGTTAGAATACGGCTCATTATTGGGAGGTCCTATGGAATGGGTTATTGGCTGTCTGCTGGTGATCACGATTATCGCTGTGTATTTCCCTATAGCTTATCTTCGTTTAAGCAACAAGATGTTGAAGATCATGGAACAGGTCGAAATTAACACCCGCAAATAGCGGCACCCTGCCATTTGATATTCGGATCGGAAAGCGGGCACTCTTACTCTTGAAGAGAGATGGGTGCCCGTTTCTGTTTTTCGCGCACCAATCGAAGGAGGGCCCAGCTGGGGTCCGCAGAGCGGACAGGCGCAGTTAATAGGAGACCTACAACCTGGAAGTTGGCGGGCATCAGGGGCAGGTGGCAATGCAAAACTCCATCTTGTTCCAGCTATACGCTCGCGTTACCCTCCAGCATGTGAAGCAACCAGAATGCCTCCAATGAGGGCCAGAATCCCCACAGCTGCCAGCATGATCGCCAAGCCATAGCCTATGGTGCGATGAACCTGCTCCGGCTTGGATACAATCTCCAGGCTGTCCACCACGCTAATGGACTGAAGTTCATCAAAGCGGATAGTCCTGTCTTGAATATTGCCGTATTGGAGAACTTGAAGGCTTATTTCCTCGTCTGCTGTTTTGAACCAGTCGGAAATGGAGTTTTCCCCCTTTTGAGTCAGCATTAGCCCAAACGGAGGAAAGCTTGAATGTGAAGAGTCGAAAACAATACAGTCCCGGGGAATGATTTCTTCTTTCTGCCGATCCGTGTGTTACTTCCACTCGCCGCAGGGGCGGGGTGTGGTTCCGGCCTCCGGGGGCAGCGAGAATCTGCGGGCATCGATGGCGCGCTTCCGCTCCTCCGCAGCCCGCCCTGCGAGATAGGAAGAGCGCACCGCCTGTTGAGAGGAAGCTCCTCCGGAAATGATCGCCATGTTCGTGAGATGCCGGATTCGTGCCTTGTCCGCTTGAAAAACGTAGTCTCGCTGCTTCTGCTGCGCCACCTTTACAAATTCACGCTTAAAAAGCACGCCTGGGGAAGCCGTTTCGCGGATCGGTATCATAGACCATGAAACAACCGTGCTCGCTCCATCGACGCGAGTTATGTTCTCCGTGATCATCATCTTTGTTTCATGGCTGATGTTCTGCATCTCAAATTTGAGCCAGTAAAGCTCCTTTAAATCCGCCTCTGAAATGCGAACGCGTGAATAGAGCTCCTGGAAACGGGGATCGTTTCGAATAGGCTTCAGATCGGCATCCTGCTGGATGGCAATGCAATCATCAAATCCGGATTGAATGGCCTGCTCCAGCATAACCAGCGCCCGCTGTGTATTCCCCAACGCGGAGTACATGGTGGCAATTTCAAATTCCACGGGGCCCCGCAAAGCCTTGGGCGCTTGTTGAAGATACTTTTCGTAACTCGCAATGGCTTCCGGATACTGCTTGTTTTGCACAAGCTCCAGAATCGGCAGAAGCTGCTGCCACTCATCCGCAGCAACAACCGGGCCTGGAACTCCATGGATCAACAGGCAACTGACGACAAGAGCCGGCAATCTGAACATGATTTTCCTCCTGCCTTATGTAACAGACAGTGTAAAGCAGGAGGGAAACTGATGAGTGAACTTTCTGCACGAGCCAGCCTACTTTCAGAAGCGCAACCTCTTTCACGAATAGCCGCACAACTCTATGGGCTCTCGATTCCTCCGAAGTCCTTGCAGGAAAGAATCCCGCTTCATGCTGATCGACCTGTCTGTTGGCCCCCAAGCATTCCCGCCAACTGCCGCGGATTCAGCTGGTCATGGCCGGGCACCACAATTACAATGACGGCAATCGAGGGCCATATTCAAAGATCCTCGCTTCGATGATTAATCGTCCTCTGAATCCCGTATTTGGAGAGAAGCCATGAAACGTTGCCTGGCCATTATGCTTATTTGCCCGATCACCTTAATTGTGTCGTGGGTGCCGTTGGCTGCCGGTGCAGAACGCGTGCGAATCCACGGGATGGTGACCGACTTCAACGGCATGCCGCAAGAAGGCGTCGTCGTGCACTTAAAGAACGAAAGCTTCGACAATCTCTACTCCACGCAATCCGACAAGAATGGGGCTTACGAGTTAATCGTTAAGCCGGCAGTCTACTTCTCCATGTATGCCATTCGGGAGGCGGAATACGGCAAGACGCGGCTCGAATACTGGGCTTGGAATATACCGGCGTTGTCGGACCTCGAGATCAACCCGCAGTATGAGAAACTCGAGGTGTACGCGCTTAACGCATTCAAGCCGCAGGTAACGCCCCATGAGACTTTCATGGTCTACGTCAGGCCGATGAGCCTCAGTAAGCAGGTCTCAAAGTACGGGCCGGGCGTGAAGCCAAATACGAAGCCGGGCGACCTCGTGGACATCGCGCCTGCAAACCTGGAGGCTAAGGACCTCGATCTCCGCGTGAACGGTAAACCCACCCGTATCGTGTCGGTAAGTAAGGTGAAAGAGTATGCACGAGGAATTTATTTATTTGGTTACCTCCTGCAGGGCGAGGCGACGGCCGGAACCACAGGGCCAATACCGGGATACGATCTGATCACTCTGATCGTGAAGGATCCGGAGACGGGGGACACCGGTAGGGGTGACTACTTCTACCGGCGATAGGCGCGGTCATCGCTTTAGCGGTTTTAAGCGGACAGGTTCTTCCCGCACCGGCCTCTCCAAACGGATCCGCTGATCGCATGCCACTTACCGCCTTGCCGATTCTGCCGAGTATGATTCCCAAACGGGCATGTGGGAAAGTGAGGTGCCAGTGGATGTAGCAGGATCGGCTTCTTGAAGGCTGAAACTCGGCGATCCTGACCCAGTGCGATTATTCCTGATCCTGGAATTAGGTTGTGTAACTGTTTTCGTTTGGCTGACATTCTCGAACGGTATCGCCTGCGACGCTGTACACCTGCCGCCGCCGCTAGAGTCGCCGAAATGTCGAGAACGAGGTTCTGCCTTGATCTGGGCCACGCTGAGATCGTTGATCCTAGCCGATTAAAATGGGAAAAGATCGAGGCCGGATCTCGCGTGGGTTACTGATCCCGACCTTGAGGCTCACGTGAACCTGCGTGTCATGCGCTGATGTAGATTCGGACGGGCTGGATCATTTCAGAGATTTTTGTGGACCGTATGGCAAGTAAACATTCTGAAGCCATGCCATCGCAATCCTACTGCTTTCGGCTTAATTACGGGATGGATGAACAGTGAGATTCTGGGCCTGCAATGGCGGCAGGTGACATCGGAGCCGAAACGGCCTCCCTCGACCCCGGCACCGAGAAGAACCATGAAGGAAGAATTTTCCATTAGCGGGTGAGCTTCGATCCGTCCTGGCCGATCAGTGGACAAAGGCTGATGCCTTGAGGGAGAAGGGATCGATTACCCCGTGGGTTTTCTTCTGTGAAGAGAAGGGCAGACGCCGGGGACGCCAGATCGGAGACTTCAAAAAGAACTGGAACACCGCCTGCGAAAAGGCTGGATTACCTGCCAGGATCTTTCAAGACCTCCGAAGGACCGCAGTCAGGAGCCTTGTTCGTGCAGGCGTCCCCGAGAGGGTAGCCATGCAGTTGACGGGACATAAGACCCGGTCGGTATTCGAACGGCACACGGGCATGTGTGTCCCTTTGAGGGCAGCTTCACGTAATTTTGGACTGGCTGCGTCCCAAACTTTCGTAATTTGAAACGGAGAGTAGGTCGCCTTGACATTCCTTCCCTGAGCGTCAAGTGGCGGTCCTGCTAGAGCTTCTGATATTCCCAAGGCATCGACCCAGTCCTTATGGTTCTCATCAATTGCATTGCCTTTGATATCTCCGAAATTGACAAATATCGCCGGTCCTGCTGCTGAAGCAATCGAGGGCAGGCCGAGTATGGTAAGCAGTACTACAAAACAGCCAATACTCCACATTTTCCTCTTCATAATTGCGCCTCCGTTTTTTAGTTCGACACAAAATGTGCAGTTTATTGAACGGTTTTTGCTGAATGGCAGTCTGACCATTGGAAGGGGTGATGGAAGTTGAACGCTCACAGGAACAAGAAGTCGCATGGCGCATGATCCCGCATTTGAGCAAAGTCAGTTTTGTGGGGAGTTGACAATAAACCCGCCCAGGAACGGATGTCAATGGATTTATTAGGCGAATTTAATGTGGCTTTTTTTGGTCATGCCTGATCCCGCACCTGCGATTTTACCTATCCCTCCAACGCCCGTTTCAGGCAATACGCCAGAAAGCCGTACGACGATTTCCAGCGGAAAAGCATGACTGTCTATTGATAATGATCATGGGAGGTGCCAGGCTGACTTCCCGGAATCAAAACATCCCATTCAAGCCAGAGCCAGAGGAAGCGGACAGTTCTGATGAGGAAAAGTGAAAGGGCCAGAAAGCAATCGTACCCTCCAGCCCCCTCTATGAGAGAATAGAGCTACCCAGGTAGTTTTCCGAGAGGCGCGAATATTTCAGTACAAATGCAGGGAAGCATCATAATTCGTTAGCCATCCTCAGAAAAGCTGTGCTACAATAATCAATACCGCGCTTCCCCTCTGCGGTTCTTTGCAGTTCTTCATTTTGGATGGCAGGTAACTGGAGTGCACGTAATGCCTTTACCTGCAATTGTCATGGCCCTGCCTTCGTTTCTTCTGGGTTCAGTTCCGGCATTTTCCGATTCTATTCTTTTGAATCCAATAGCAGAGCAATTCACATTTCGAAAAAGCCTTAAGAGAATATCCGTATCGTTTTTCAATCTACCCTTATTAACCAAGGAGGATATATGAAGAGGGCAATGGTCGTTGCCTTGGCCTGTTTGTTCATGGCTGGCTTGGGCATCGCAAAAGTAGGTGAGGTACAGGTTGGCACATTTGATGTAAAAGACGATGTTAAGTTCTGGACCGAAATGCTAAAGGGCGGTGGTCCCGGCCAACCCGGGAACACTCTAACAGCCGTGGGGGACGGTTTCCTCTTCGATCATGCAACGCTCTCCGGTGGTGGATGGGGGACCGGGAACATCGATGGGTTTGATTACAACTACAGCACACACTATGAGGGAGGCGACCTGACCCTCGGCCCAAACGGCCCCTGGTACGCACCGAAAACACCGGGCGGAAGCATAAAGGTCCGCAACGTCACTACCACGAACTACAACTTAATAACCACGTCTGACCCTTTTAACCTCAATTTCTACCTCAAAATAGAAGGCGAATTTGTCACCAAAGGCGGCATCTCATACCACGTTGTCGTGGCGGTCAAATACGCTGGCACTCCCGAGGTTAAATACGATACTGACGGCGCTCCGGTATTTATGAAAGGAACAGTCTTCGACTCAGCTTCAATCGCGATTAGCCAAAATCCATAGTTGGAATGGGTGGCATGCGGATGAGGATCCGCTAACATTCGAGCCTATTTCACAATTCGGCATCCAAGGGAGCCATTCTTCGGATTGGCTCCTTTTATTTTGTAAAGCCCAGCCATGGGTTCCACTCCAGTTACAAGGAATCCGCTAGAAGGCGACGGAATCATATTCTAAGGCGCAGACCGTTCCCATTGAATGTTAGTGCGGGATGTTCGGGATTTGTCGGTGTCGGCAATTCGTAGTGGACCCCCTCTATCTAAAGTCCTATATTTCACATTATTAAAACTACTTATTTGAAGAATGGGACTCGTTTATGCTTGCCACGTCGTCCCCCCATGAGCTCGATATCAGTCGGATAGCTCCGACATACGAAATAGTTGCTTGTGGAAGTGTTTGAAGATTCAACCCCTTGGTGCATCGGGACGAGTTTTTCCCCCTTGGGTAGCCCTGACCCTCTCTTTGGGCAATTGGTGTTTATCTGCATGGAGGAATGAAGATGACTATGCCAGTCTGCATGCCACTCAAAAGAACGCGTTGTGCATTACTGCCAAAGCGATCAGGATATCTAAGCTTGCTGGCGTGAGCTTCCATACCCTTCGAGATTCGGCGGCAAGTCACCTTGTTATGGCTGGCGTGGATCTGGCTACGGTGAGGGAGATCCTCCGGCACAAGTCCATTGAGATGACCTTGAGATAGGTTCACCTTGCAGGTAATCACAAAAAAGGGGCGATGGATGCACTCCAGAATGCGCTTGCCGGGCAAATTCTGGGAAGGACGCTAAAACTGGGTAATTACCCAGGTACCCCGATTGCATTGGAGGTGAGGTTGGAATGGAAATCATCGATCCTGTAAGTGATTGATAAATCAAGGGAAGGTTGGTGCACCCGGCACGACTCGAACGTGCGACCTGCGGATTCGAAGTCCGACGCTCTATCCAACTGAGCTACGGGTGCTGAAAAAGTGGGGTGAGCGAGGGGATTTGAACCCCCGACCGCTGGAGCCACAATCCAGAGCTCTGCCAACTGAGCTACGCTCACCACAAAATCGCTCGCCCGGCTATTCAGACTCCATGAATCCACCGGCTGGTGGCTTTGCGGCGGCACATTCTTGCACTTTTAGGCACCGTTTGCAAGGAGTTGACTGGTGTTACCCCGAAATGGCTATCCATTCATGCCGGTCATATCGTGATCACGCTGTCCGCATGATGCATCAATCCCACGATATCGCTCATTGTTCCCATTTCGCCCACCGCCAGCTTGTCTGCGAGACCGAACTTTTCCAGGCATGTACGGCATGCGATCATCCGGACTCCCATACCTTCGAGAAGTTTCAGGCTCATAACCACCGGAGAATCGGCGCAGACGAGCTTCACTCCCTCCGTGTAAAAACAAATGGCGTGGGGCTTCACCGGCTGACCCTCGAGCGTGTGCAGATAACGGTCCAGCACCGCGAGCCCAAACTCCTTGTTCTCTGCCGGGAAATGACCCAGCCCCTCCCTGGTTGCCAATATCACAATTTCCTTCATGCTGAAACGCCGCTCCTTTCCCCTGAGATTCCCAAAAACCTTTCCGGCAAGGATACCCCAGATGTTACCGGCGCTGCAGCCTGTTTATGGATCTTTTGGAGAAGCTGCTCGGACAGCAGCCGCCTGTGCCCTCCCTTTCCAATTCCCGCCTTTTCCCAGCCAATAGCGCAGAGCCGAATCCGCGGTTGCTTAGGCATAAATCAGTGCGGTCAGCGGCAGCGTCAGCGACCATGCCGGATTCAGATGATAAAACCGGATGGTGTTCCAGAAGGCTACCGCCATGGCGATCCAGGAGGCTGCGCCCAGCGCAGCGGCGGGCAGGGATCCGCTGAGCAGCAGTAGTGGCGGCGCGAAGTAAGCGACTGCCAGCCCTGCCAGGGCGCCTGACAAGCGCCACACCGAATAGTCCAGCTGTGAGAAGGCAGTGCGTGCCACCATCCGCCATATGGCCGATAGATCCCGGTACCGACGCAGGCTGAGGGTGTCATCGCTCAGCCCGAGCCAGATTCCTGCGTGTCTCTTGACTAAGGCTGCGAGCGCACAGTCATCGATGAGTTCCTTCCTGATTGCGACCAGCCCCCCCGCCTGCTCCAGCGTCGATCGCCGCACCAGCAGGACTCCGCCGGCAGCACCCGCGACCTTTCTGGTGGGATCGTTTACACGCCGGAACGGATAGAGCATCGCGAAAAAAAACACGAAGGCGGGGATCATCAGCTTCTCGGCAAAGCTCGAGCAGTTCAACCGCGCCATCAGGGAAACAAGCCCCAAGGTGGGATTGCCGAGAGCGCGGGAGACCAGGTGCCGAAGATTACCCGCCGGATGATGGATATCCCCATCCGTAAACAGCAGGAACTCGGGGACCTGCTCAAGTCTCTTTGCCGCTTCCACACCCGAATGCATGGCCCAGACCTTGCCGCTCCATCCCGGCGGGAGAGGCGATGCCGCAACGATTGTAAGACGGTCTTCCCTTTGCAGGCCTCGAGCCGCGCTCCGGGCCAGGGCTGCCGTCCCGTCGCTGCTGTGGTCATCGACGAGAATCACATGTAACTTGCCTGGATAATCCTGAAGCAGAAGGCTTTGAATGGCCCGGAAGATCGTTTCCGATTCGTTGCGTGCGGGCACTACGGCCACAACGAACGGGAATATTCCTGTCTCAGGCGGTGGGAAAGCCGGCCTTTCACGCCAGAAAAAACCGTTGAAAAAAAGCAGGTAGATCCAGCAAAAAAATACCACTATCCCGATCGTAATCCCAATCACCTTCCGGCCTCCCTTCGTGCTATTTAACCATGAAGCCAGCGCTGAGTTCGACGGGATATCTGATATTCAGCTCTGAGGTGTTGAAAGCTTACCGTTTGGCAAGAATGGAATTTTTCGCGGCGGTATCGGCCAGGTCAGCCAGCGTGGTTTTTTCCAGCATGGCCGTCACACCCTCCCGGATGCTCTTCCAGCTGTGATGCAGTGGGCAAGGCTTCTCCTCGCTGCATACAGCCAATCCCAGCACACAGCCCTGCGCTCCGCTGTTTTCGTCGGCTGCCAGCACCACGTCTTCCACGGTGATCTTGCCTGCCGGGCGCGCCAGTTCATAGCCGCCCCGGGCTCCTTTGAAGGACCGGACCAGTTTTTGACGGGCGAGGTTTTGCAGGATTTTCCAGAGAAATTGCATCGGTATTGCCTCGGCTTCGGCGATTTCCCGGGCGCCGGAAAGTTTTCCTGCCGGCTGGAGCGCCAGGAAAGTCATAGCCCGTATGGCATAAACAACCGATCGAGGGAACAACATAGTGGACTTTTTCCTCCATTATGATCTTTCTGTCAAGGAAAATGTAGGCGCACGCGGGAAAACGAAACTGGGCTTCATAAATTGTTCCCCGAAACGATATGCCTCTTGGATAAATGAAATAAGAAGGTATAAGATGTCGCCAAGCTATGGGCATTTAAATCATCCTGAATGTATTCCGAAGAAGGAATGTATGCGAAGCGATTTGATAATTGGTATGGCAGGTTCAGGCGGAGACGGGATTGTCGCGGCCGGGGAATCGCTCATGACGGCAGCAGCCATTGAGGGCTATCACGCCGTCATGACAAAAAGCTTCGGCTCGCAAATCCGCGGTGGGGAATCTTCCTGCCGTCTGCGTATCGCCACCTCGCCGGTTTTGAATCCTGGCGGCACCCTGGATGTCGCTGTGGCGCTGAATTGGGAAGATTTTCTAAAATTCGGGGCCGAGCTGCCGGTGGGCGGCCATACGGTTGTGATTTACGACAGCAATACCCGCGTTCCACCCGACCGGCTTCCTCTCGAAGGGGTTCGGCCTGCCGTAGCTTTGCCGGTCCCAATCCAGGAGATGGCCAAGCAGAATGCCGGCACCGAGAAAGCGAAAAACACGGTCGTCCTCGGTCTGATTGCGGGCTGGTTTGGCCTGGCGCGCGAGGGCATCCTGGCGGGCATACGAAAGAAGTTCGAGAAAAAGGGTGTGGAAGTCCTTCAAGGCAACGAGCGGGCCTTCATCGCGGGCATCGATTTTGCGAACGCCAACCCGCTCACAGATGGGGTGCTCATGGCGCCCCCGGAATCCGCCAAGGGCGTCAACATGCTGGTCGACGGCAATGATATGTGCGCGGCGGCGGCGATCTTCTCCGGATGCGAGTTTTTCGGCGGCTACCCGATCACTCCTTCATCCGAGGTCATGCAGTTCTTCAATCGTGAGGTATGGAAATACAACGGCACTGTGCTGCAGGCCGAGGATGAGATCGCCGGAATCGGCGCTGTCGTTGGCGCCTCCTTCGCGGGCAAAAAGGCCATGACGGCCACCTCCGGGCCTGGAATGTCCCTGAAGTGCGAGATCCTTGGTCTAGCCACAATCGCGGAACTCCCGCTTGTTTGCGTCAACGTGCAGCGCGGCGGCCCATCCACCGGGATCCCCACGAAGAGCGAGCAGTCCGACTTGTTTTCGGCGGTTTTTTCCGCGCATGGAGACGCCCAGCGCCCGGTTCTGGCGCCCATCAGCGTAGCCGACACGTTCGGTGTGACCGTGGAGTCGTTCAACATTGCCGAAAAATATCAAACTCCCGTGATCATCCTTTCGGATCAGGAAATCGCGCAGCGCAAGGAAACCGTGCCTCCCATCGACACCTCGGCGTATAAAGTGATCGGCCGGGTGCAGCCGAACGAGAGCGAGCTGGAACACTACCATCGCTTCAGGATCACGGAATCGGGGGTCAGCCCCATCAGCCATCCGGGCATGAAGGGCGGGAATTACCTCGCTTCCGGAATCGAACACAATGAGCGTGGTGCTCCAACGGCGAGCGGTGAGGTGCACGCGCGCATGAATGAAAAGCGGATTCGCAAGCTTGCACCCCTGAAACGGCGGCGGGACCTTTTCTATTTCGAAGGGGAGCCGAACGCTCCATTCGGGCTGATCAGCTGGGGCAGCGTTGCCGGGGTAGCACTCGAAGCCCTGCGTCTGGCCGAGCACGAAGGCATCCGCGCCAAAGTCATCATTCCCAAATTGCTCTACCCCGTGGCAGAGGAGATTTTCGAAGAGTTCTTTGCCTCGGTGAAACGAGGCCTGGTGGTCGAACAGTCGCACCAGGGACAGCTTTACCGTTTGCTGCGCATGTATGTCGATGTACCTTCCGGAGTCGAGTCGCTCGCCCGCAGCGGTTCCAATCCGATCCTGGTTTCCAGCGTCCTGGAACGGCTCCGCAAGATGTCGCTCGCCCTGCAGCGCGGCCGGGTGCCCGAGGCTGAACCAGGTCTGGGATGATCGGAAAAAGAGCTATTGGAAAGGGAACGCAATTATGAGCACCACGTTATCAGGATCGATTCAACCCTACGTCGCGAAGGATTACAAAAGCGACCTCAAGCCGATCTGGTGTCCAGGCTGTGGCGACTTTGGTGTAGTGACTGCGATCTACCGGGCGCTGGCGGCCGTCGGCCGGCCGCCGCATGAAATCGCGTTTGTTTCCGGCATCGGCTGTTCCAGCCGCATACCGGGCTATACGACTGCCTACGGATTCAACAGTGTCCACGGTCGGGCGCTGCCCATCGCCCAGGGGATCAAGCTTGCCAATCCCGATCTGCTGGTCCTGGGCGCCGGCGGCGACGGTGATGGTTTTTCAATCGGCGGCGGACACGTAGCCCACGCGGTACGACGCAACATCGACATCACCTATATCGTGATGGACAACCAGATCTACGGGTTGACCAAGGGACAACTTTCCCCGACCTCGCCCCGAGGTCTGAAGACCGCCTCATCATCGTACGGCAGCCTTGAGAATCCGGTTAATCCGTTGCTATACGTCCTCGGGTACGGCGCCGGTTTTGTCGCACAGGGAACTCCCGCCGACATGGCTGAACTGGCCGACATCATCGAGGAAGGAATCCGTTTCCCCGGCTTTGCCTTCATAAACGTCCAATCCCCTTGCGTCACCTACGGGGAAGAGGACCAGATGCTGAAGGCTCAGAAGGAGCGGCTGCAGCGCCTGACGGATCTCAATCACGATCCGAAAGACCGGCTTAAGGCCATGGCGCTTGCGGCGGAATACGGGACGAAGCTGTACACGGGGGTTTTCTACCGGAAAGCCGACCCGGACCCCACCTACGAAGACCTGGTGAAAGATCTGCGCGGGAGGATGCAGAAGGCAGCCGTTCCCAAGGAAAAAATCCTCAATATGTTCGTGCCGCATTACTAGCAAAACCTGTCTCACAAAACCGAAAAGCCCGCTGGATTTCCAGCGGGCTTTTATCGATCCCGGGGACGCCTTTCGCCGAAGGCCCTTCAAACAAGAGCAAAAAAATAGTGAAGCCCGGCACTGCACTGGGACCGCTCAGTGACGGTGAATATCCGTATGCATGATCTTGCGCGTTGCATGCAGACGGTCGTCGGCAGGCATGTCCACCAGGCTGCGATTCATGTTTTCGTCGCGTTCCGCTTCAAGAAGGCGGGCGATATACTCGATCACGCTTTCAGGAAAGATGTTTTCCCTCTCGTAGAGATTCCTCTTCGATATCAGGATGCGTGCTGATTCGACGCAGCTCTTCGGCAGCACCGGCAAGCGGTTCAGCAGTTCCTGGTCGCGGAAGATGTTCCCCGAAGCGTACAGCCGGTCGGCGATTTCGACCGAGCTTTCGCTGGTGAGACCCCACTCCGCAGCCATGGTAATCCCGGCGAGCAGCAGGTGGATGATCGCGCTGCCGTCCGGACTCCTCAGCTCGACGGTTTGCCGCCCTTCCCGCTCATCGAACGGAGCCGATTGATTCGGGTTCAGGGTCTGCGCCAGGTTCGCCACCCCCGACCAGCCCAATGGCACCCGAATCATGGCGCTCCGGTTCAGATCACTCCAGCAAATGCGGGTCGGCGCTTCCTGGTTGGGAACCAGACGCAGATAGGCCGAGGAGATCGTGTTTCCGAACGCAGTCAGGGTATCTGCGTAGGAGCATAATCCGCCGATAATTTTCTTTGCCTCCTGCGAAAGCCCGCCCCGTTCATCGGTCATGACGTTGACGCCGTTTCGGCGCGCCTCCATGTGCACATGGAAACCGTTGCCGGCCACTCCCTCCTCGAGCTTCGGAGCGAAAGTGGCGACGCAGCCATGCTGGAAGGCGACGTTCCTGATCAGCCAGCGAGCCACAACCAGACTGTCGGCGGCATCGACAACAGGGGTGGGCAGGAATTCGATCTCAAGCTGCTCGGCCTGTTTGCCGCGGAGTTCCTCGAGGTCGCTGCGGGTGCTTTCGATGTAACCGACCTCGCTGTGCGCGTATTTGACCGACCCCGTGATCTGGGTTATATAACGGACCATTTCATCCAGAATCAACCCGCTTTTGACGAATGGACCCGAGGCATGGTACCCGCGCTGCTTGGCGGCGAAGAATATTCGGCTATTGGGTTCGCTCAACAGAAAGAACTCCAACTCCCCCATAGCGAAAAACTCGAGGCCGGTACTTTTCTTGAATAGCTCCGAGGCGCGGAAAAGAATGGTATCGAGCGCAAAGGGAGCCATCCGGCCTTCCCGTGTGATGTAGCGGCAGACCATGTCAAGGCTGCTGTCGTTGAACGGGCTGAGGAACGCGGTTTTATAAACCGGCACTACATAAAGGTCCGACATCGCGGTGTCGACCATTCCTTTGAACAGAGAAGACCCGTCGACCCGTTCGCCGTCGGCTAGGATCCGTTCGGCCTGATATCGGCTTGATACCGGGATTTTCAACTCCTTCAGCTTGCCGTCCAGCGCGGTGTAGTGGAAGGTGATCCGCTCGACCCTTTTCTCTTCGATTACCCGGATGAGGTCGTTGCGGGTAAAGTCTTCGCGCGGCTTGTCGAGGAAGACGGACAGGGGGTTGTTCAACGCGTAATGGTGTTCCATGAACGGACACTCACCTTTTCTCGGGGAGAATTTCGACCCAGTAACCGTCGGGATCCTCGATGAAATAAATGCCCATTTTGGGATTTTCGTAGCAGATACATCCCATTTCCTTATGGCGCCGGTGGGCGGCTTCGTAGTCGTCGACCACGAGGGCCAGATGAAATTCATTATCGCCCAAGTTGTAGGGCTCTTCGCGGTCGCGCAGCCAGGTTAGTTCAAGTTTGTGTCCTGTACTTCCATCGCCGAGGAAAGCAAGTTTAAAGCTCTTGTCGGCCGGTTCGTAGCGGCGAATTTCCGTGAAATCGAGGGCTTCCTGATAGAACTTCAGGCTTTTGTCCAAGTCCCTTACATTGATGTTGTTGTGATCGAATCGAAATCTCATATTCTCCTCCGTAAAACCGTGCGATAGCGATATGGAATTCAGTATCGACCCGGCTGCCTGCACCATGTTTCAGTTCGGCATGTTCCAGTCGCATTGGATCAACCGGATGCCAGGCTCCGACTGGAGTTTCTCCATAGCTTCACGGCCGTCCCCGGTGTCCACGATTTGTTAATAATCCAGCTGCCTGAGAATTGTATCATCAGAGCTTATCGCATTTTCACGGACGGGTCATGAACGTCCATTTCACGCCTGAATAGCGCCATTTTTTTCCATTAGGATCCATCGCAATCGTACCTTTCCACGCGCCTGCAGCATCGCGTGTGACCTCGATCCTGGTCCAGCAAAATTCTCCCTTTTCGTAATTGTAGGTTTCTCCGTCATCGTCATAAACCAGAATGCTGCCGGGCGATTCGCCGAAGTGTTTTGCCTCGAGGGAAACCACATCGGCCGGACCCGGCGCCCATAGCCGCTCATCGATCATGGGGATAATCGCACCATCCTTCACGAGCAGCGGGATCCTCGAAAGCGGCGGTTCCACTTCGAGGGTCCCTCCTTCTCCCGCCAGGGCTCCAGTGTAAAAATCAAACCATCTGCCTGGCGGCAGTACAATTTTCCGGCTTTTCGCTCCAGGCGCGATCGGTGCAACCAGAAGGGCATCGCCCACCATAAACTGGTCCTTCACCGCTCCCATCCGTCCGGTTTCGCCGGGATTTGCGGCTCTATCCAACCGGCCCGTGCTCTCCAGGAGCGGCAACGCGCGGACGACTGGGGTGCCCTGGAAATGATACTGGGCGAAGGTTGTGTACCAGTAAGGCAATAGGCGCATGCGCAACGCGATAGCGTCCCGGATGTAAGGGAAGACAGCTGCGTGGGTCCAGAGCTTGACGTTGGTTGCCCACCCGTTGAACAACGCCAGCGGCGAGAAGCAGACCGCCTGAGTGCGGCGGAGCATATCCTCGCCATCTCCGCCGCGAACCTCGGGGGACCATAGCGCTCCGGCAAAGGAGCTGTTGACGACCGCGGTTATGTATTCGTCAAAGGCGTAATTGTCATTGTAAATGACGAAGGGAAGCGGTGAAGCCCCAGCGTTCGTGCCGCGAACCATTCCGAACGTGCGCTGGTTGTGTTTACGATAGGCATCGACAATGAGTTTTTGCAGCAGCAGCCCATAAGTCTGCCGCAGCTGCTCGGCATCGTTTCCCGAAGGGAAAACGGCGAGATCGGGCCAGAGCCATTGGTCGTACCCGTCGACCTCATCGATTTTGAAGCCTCCGAGAGCCGCAGGGTTGAGACCGATGATTTTATCCTCGAGATGCTGCCTGAACAGTCGGCCGGCTTCGGGCATCGAGTAATCCGGGACAATTCCGTTCCAGACTAGATGTGAGCCGGCATAGGGCAGGAGTTGCGCATAAAGCGGGGCTTTGGGCGAAATATAGGGATTGAACCACAGGTTCGCGCGCACGTGCTGCTTTTCAAGCTCCGCGAGAAATCTGGAGGGATCCGCGAAACGGCGCTTGTCCCATTCCAAGGAGCAGGGATAGGCCTGGTCCTGCCACCCGGGCTCCAGTCCGAGCATGTCGAGAGGAATGCCGCGTGCGCGGAACTCTTCGATTTCATGGAGCGCGTCCTGATCCGAATACCCTGTTGGCGTCCGGGTCATATAGCCCAGGCCCCATTTAGGGGGCAGGGGACCTCCTCCATTCCAGAGGTTGTATCTTCGGACGGCGTCCATCGGCGAAGGTCCTCCGAACACAAAGATTTCGACCCCTTCCGCCGGCACCAGCGCTTCCAGGGAATCGGAGCGGGGCATGGAAGACCATCTTTTCCCTTCCGTCGTTCGATCGATGACTGGCGGCTTCTCCTTCGCCGCCAGACGCACGCCGACTCCCACGTTGAAATTCAAATATCGGGATGAATTCACCAGGACGCCGTATCCCTTGCTCGAAACGTAAAAGGGAACCGGGGCATGCGTTCGTCCCGTGCGCCCGCCCCAATGATCGACGTGAAGCTGAAATGTCGAGCCTGTGCGGCCCAGGGTTTTGAAATCCACTCCCAATCCGTATATTTCTTCGTCGGATGACAGCGGAAAGCGCAGCGCGATTTTGCCTTTCAGCAGCCGCGCCTCTACTTCAGAAGGGGGGAGAGGAAATTTTACGGACGGGAGTGATTTCAATCCTTGCATTCTCGGCAACGAGCCGGCTGCTTCCAGGAGCGTAAGGCTGTCGGGTTTTCCGACCGTGCTTCTCCAGACGCCGGGTGCTGCCTGCTCCCATTTCAATACGGTCCTGTTGTTATTTTGCGTCGTGGCGCTTCCACCCGTTAGTGCCAGAACTACACCCAGCTGGAAGGTCATTTTCAACATTCGAGTCGCTCCCGGGCACTTTTCTACTGCCTGACAAACGAGAGGGCAAGTGAAAACTCCAGAGTCGGGTCGGGGCGCTCTCAAGGCGTGGATCCGCTCCAATGAACCCCCATGGGACAATACCTGATGCAGAGAATCGGATTCAGCGATCCCTGCTCCAACCTGGGGGATTGGTTGGGTCTATTCGGCGATGCTTTTCGCCATCCAGCGGACAATGTCCGACCGGCTGACCATTCCGACCAGGCGCCCGTCTTCAACAACCGGGATCGGATTGACCTGCTTCCCCACCATCAATTCAGCCAGATCCTCGATGTTGGCCCCCGCCGATACGCTCACTGCTTTCTCGGACATGATTTCGCCGGCTGTGAGACCGAGCATGTGATGGAGCCGCTCTTTGATGTGTCCCGGGGTTTCAAAATAGATGGTCGCGTTCAGCAGGGTGAAGAAGGCAGGCAGCTTGAAACGGGTGTTCCGGACCACCATGTCCAGCTCGGTGACGACCCCAAGCACCCGGTCCTGTTCGTCCACGACCGGTACTCCGCTGATACGGTGCTGGGACATGAGGAGGGCTATTTCACTGACGCTGGCGTCCTGTGTCACCTTGACGATGCTACGGGTCATGATGTCGCGCACGAAGTATTGATTAGGTTCAGGAATAATCGTTTCCATGGTTGGCCTCCATGTGGATTTGAAGTCCAAGCTCTATTTATGGCTATGGGGATCTTCTTCCAAATGCACCTGCAGAGCTTTTATGATCCGGAAGCGACCCTCTCGAATCTCCGAGATGTAGAAGGAACGCCGCGCGTCGTGATCCGGCCCCAAAATGTAGGGCCCGCCGACTCCCCGGATCGGAATTTTCTTCTGGATCAGGAGGTCGAGATAGGATTTCACTCCATCCCGGGTGAAACCGCCTGCGGCGATGGCATCGCGCATTAAATATATCGCATCGTAGGCAAAAGCCTGGGCATAATCCGGCTCAACCCCGGCGAATGCCCGATAGGTTTGCATGAACTTCTTGGTTTGTGGCTCCCCGGATTCCAGATTAAAAAACTGCGAGACCCTGATCCCTTCAGCAAATTTAGGATTTTCCGAAATGAATCGCTGCTGGGCGAGGTTATCGCAGCCGAGCATATCAGCCTCTAGTCCGGCCTCCCGAGCGGCTCTTATTGTCCAATTCGCGGCGGGGACGCGCTGGAACAACGCAATCAAATCGGGTTGCCCGTTCTTTTTCAAATTTGCCAGGACTGACTTGATGTGTTCCTGATCGTCCGGTTGAAGTGTGTTGCGGTGCATGACACTTGCTACGATCTCAGCCCCCAGATTTCTCGCCTGTTTTTCATAAAACCGCGCCAGCACCCGGCCATAATCATCGTTGACGAAAAAAACCGCGATCCGGTGCTTCCCCCATTCTTTCACGGAGTAATTCGCAAGGACTGGGCCCTGTTCCGAATCGGACAGGCATAGCCGGTAAGTCCAGGCGCCGATGTTGGTAATGGAAGGGTTTGTGGCGATGGTTACTATCTGAGGGATTCTTTGGCGGTTATAGATGGCCGATGCCGTCAATGTCGTTGCGCTGTCATTGTGTCCTATAACTGCCAGCAGATCTTTTTGAGTCGCGAATCGCTGCGCCCAGTCGAGAACCGTGGGCGGATTATAGGGGCTATCGACGGCATTCCAATCCATGCCTATCAGCTCGAGGGGGACACCGGCAATACCTCCAGCATCGTTGATCTCCTTGGCCGCAAGCGTGACGCCGAAATGAGCGTTTGTCGTGAGGCCAATGCCCAAAATTACCTTGGGTGGCCGGCTCCGGCAGGCAGCCGCCAATACGATCAGGATTCCCAGAGCTTTCAGGAGGCGTTTCATCCGGGAAGTCCTCCGGATTCGAGGAGCTGGTGGACGGCCTGCTCATATTCCGCTAATCGGAACGGTTTGTTGATGCGTGCCACTTTCGTTTTGAGAAAAAATTCATCGAGGTTCAGCCCCATCAGGTCACCCGAGGCGAACAGGAAACGCTTTGCGAGTTCGGGCTTGTTTTCCTGGACCCATTCGAAAAGCTGCACGCCGTCCACAGATCCGGGCATTCGCACATCGGAAATGATGATATCCGGGTCGTGATCCTGCAGATATTGCAGTGCTTCGTCACCCGTCTCCACACCCTTCGCATCGATCCCCATTTTCACGAGATACGAGACCTGGAGCTGCATTAGCTTCTTCTCGTCATCCACCACGAGTGCGCGCCGTTTTGCGGATTGAAGGGGCGCTGCAATCGGTGCGATATCGCGAGTGGGGGGCGCATTCAATACTTCAGGGTTTCCAATGGGGAGGGTGACCGTTACTTCAGCGCCCATTTCCCAATTCCTTGCCACGATTTCTCCCCGGTGCTCCCGGACTATTCCGTAACAAACGCTGAGTCCCAGGCCGGTTCCCTTGCCGACTTCCTTGGTGGTATAGAACGGATCGAAGGCTTTGTCCGGATGGCGGAAACCGGGCCCGTTGTCACGCATCTCGAGGATTATTTTGTCCCCCTGAATCATGGTGCGCACCCAGATGGTCCCGCCGCGATCCGCTTCCCGAATGGCGTCGTGAGCATTGTTGAGCAGGTTCAGCAGCACCTGCTGGATTTTTTGTTCATCTGCGCAAATGATCGGGTTGCCCGGATCGAAATCACGAATCAGCCTGATATTCCTGGTTTCAAGCTCGTACTCTCGCAGTCGCAGCACCTGTTCGACGGAATCGTTGATGGTCACGGCTTTAAGGCTGGGCTCCTGTCGGCGGGAGAACTGCAGCAGGTTGGCTACGATTCGTCGGCAGCGCTCGGCCTGCGAGTCCACGTCCTTGATGAGTTCCAGGGATCGGGCGGTGTTCCCGGCGTCTATTTCCATTTTTGCGAGCTCGGTGAATCCCATAATTGTCGTGAGCGGGTTGTTAAGTTCGTGTGCGACACCACTTACCAGTTGACCGACAGCCGACATTTTTTCCGCCTGGATCAATTGCCGCTGCATCAGCCGGAGCTCACTGGTTCGTTCCTCGATCTTCTTTTCCAGATTTGCATAACTTTCCGCGAGCGATTCGGCCATAAAATTGAAACCTTGCGTCAATTGGCCGAATTCATCCATTCGGCTGCCGGGGGCGCGCGCAGCAAAATCTCCTCGCCTGATCCGGTCTGACGCTTCGAGAATCGCAAGAATCGGCCTGAGAATCCGCTGTCGAATCAGCAGGGTGGAAACACCCAGAAATATCAGGAATGCCGCCGAGAAGGCGAGGACCGCCAGGTATCCGAACCGCGCGGTTCTTTTGAGGGCGTCGAGCACGGCGCGAAGTTTTTCGGTTTGAAGGTCGTTCATCTTCTGAAATTCATCGCGCATTTCCCCTTCCAGCTGGGCGAGCTGAATCAGGAGCACACCGGCCCTCTCTCGACTCCCTGCATTCAGCTGGTCGAAGATCCTCGCGGACACGATGCTCCACTCGGACTGCATGGCTTTGGCCGATTCGACGCTCAAACGCTCCTGTTCTCCAATATCGAGCTTGAGATATTCCGTATATTTTTGGCCCAACGAATAATTGAGAGCCCTGAACCGTTCGGGGAAAAGCGGGTCGATGCTTCCGAACTGCTGGCGGAGATCCTGGCTTTGCTCGGCATTGCCGCTCGCCAGTTCCTGGCTTAAAGTGGCTGTGCGCTTCAGGCTTTCCACGAGCCTTGTGCCGTCGGCAGTCAGGGTGGAATACTGGTAGGTCAGACCCAATGCGAACAATATCACCAGCAGAAAAGCCACCAGCAGAATGACGAAAAAATGCCGCGTTATCGTCATAGCGCCCAACTATGCATTCATGCTCGCAAATGAGTCGAAGATTACCTTGATCAACACCGTTCGCCGACATTATCTAATTCAAGGACCCCGTGTACAACCATCAAATGGAGGAAGGACGCTATATGAGGCGGGTTTTCACGCCAAAAATACAGTAGCATGTTCCGGATCGGATCAGCTCCGTAGATACGACGGAGAACGGTCGCGTAAACACGTGGATATCCCATAATGAAATTGAGGCGGCTTGCGGCACAGCGGCATAGCTGCAAAGAGGTAGGGCTTCGTGACTGAAGAACCACTGGAGGAGCGGACGAGCGGTACCGCGACGCATACGCTCGGGATAAGGGGCGAGCCGGGGCCATACCGGTTTGGGATCGCCAGCCTCTTGTTCTTAAGCTATTTTGTTTTTGGCATGTCGTGGATCGGTTACTCGCCGTTCTTGAAGAACATACAATCGCAGTTTGGACTGGATTACGCGAAAACCGGGCTCGTTATCTCCTCCGTATCCTTCGCAAAAATATTCGTTCCCTTCGTGGCAGGGTGGATGGCCGTACGGTTCGGAGTGAATCGGGCAATCCTGATCGGCAACGTTTGCATCCTTGCCAGCCTTTACTCTCCATTTGCCGGCGAATTCTCCGGGCTGATCGGGTCACGCCTGCTGTTTGGGGTCGGAGGAGCCGTAGTCGTGACCTTGATGGGGCCGGCACTTCTACAGTGGTTTTCCCGGCGGGAACTGCCCCTGGTAAACGGGTTCATGTGGATCGCGGTGAATTCGGGAATCAGCTTGTCGCTGTTTGTCACGATTCCTTTGGCGGCGCGATTCGGACGCCTGAACGTGCTGCTGGGATATGCGTTATTCAGCGCGGCTGTGACGCTCTGCTGGCTCGTATTCGGGAAGGATCGCGTGCCGGCCTCGCATGGGCTCGGGGAGAGGCCGAGTTATGGGGAAATCTTCGGCATGAAAGAGGCCTGGTGGCTGACCCTGGCCGCCGCCGGACCGCTTTGCGTGTACCTGGTATTCAATACGTGGCTTCCGACTTTTTACAGGGAGTCTTTAGGATTAGAGGCGGCCAAAGCGGCACAACTGACCGGTCTTGCCAATATGGTCGGCATTCCGGCATCCATCCTCAGCGGTGTGCTCACCCAGCGGACAGGTGCCAGGAGGCCTTTCATCATGGCTTCCGGACTTCTGACCGGTACGTCGGCGTTCGGGCTCTTCATGACGAACAACGTTTATGTATTGTCGGCCAGTGCCGTGATATTCGGCTTTGGGCTTTTCTTCTGGCTTGCACCACTGACTACGTTCGCGATGGAAATCCCCGGGATCACTCCACAAAAGCTGGCGATGCTCGTTGGCATGTTCCTTAGCGCCGGGTACATGCTGGCATTTCTAGCGCCGCTCGCTGTAGGCTCACTGCGCGACACGACGGGAAGTTTTATTCCTGGATTTGTATTGTTTTCGCTCTTCTCATTCTCTTCTTTCTTTGGGGGGGTGATGCTGAAGGAGCCGGTCAGACGATCAAATTTCCAGCGGAGAAAGAATAGATAGGCACATTCCCGATCCATGAATGAGGCTGTTTTGTTATGGATGGGGATGAATAGGGGCGAGCCCCAATTGAGGATTTGCCGGTTTTTCGCCGCGCAATTAAGTATATTAAGGAAGATCTTCGAGGAGCGTAAACCGATGGTGTCTGGACAGGACGAATTCATGGCCCAATTGCGCCGGGAGAGGGATATCCGGATGCGGGGCTACAGAGAACAGGCGCTCAAATTGTTTCCCGCTGTTTGCGGTCGGTGCGGCCGCGAGTTTGAAGGCAAAAGGCTGAGGGAGCTGACGGTCCATCACAAGGATCACGACCACGATAACAATCCCAAAGACGGCAGCAACTGGGAGTTGCTTTGCATGTACTGCCACGACAACGAGCATGAACGTCACGCCGCCGCCGATTGGTCGGAAGGCCCTGTCGCATCCGGACAGCAGAAAACCGTCTCAACCTTCAAGCCATTCGAAGCGCTCCAATCTCTCCTAAACAAAAAGCCAAAATAGAACATTGCACTCTGCTTTGCCTCCTGGACCGCATGCGCCGCTTGAGATCCGCAAGCCGGTTCTGATGGAGATCATTCCAATGCCAGGCGAGGGAATCCACGATTCGAGCTTGACCGCTGGGAACCTGGTGCTTTTGAGAACCGCTGATTTTTTGAAGCACAGCTTCGTAGGGGACTGATCGGACCATTTCTCGGCGACAGGGCATTATCGATTCCAGCGAGTTGCCCAAGTTCCTCCGCCCATCCGAATTGCGGCAACTCTTACTTCCTGAACGACCAGCTGATGCCTGTGGTAAATCCATAGTCGTTCTTCGTGGCGCCTTCCGATGGGGGCTTGCTGTCGTAACTGTCGTAGAAGGTTAGGGTGATAAAGAAATCCTTGAGAACCTCGACACGCATCTTCGAGTTGAACTCCAAACGACGACGGCCTAGGGTCGTAAAGTTGGGCATATATGCGAATTGGTTGGTCAGGTCATACTTCGGCGAGTAGAGCTTGAAGAATTGGGCGCTGATCCCGATGTATCCCTCCGCGTTGTATACCAAATCCTGGCCGTAATAACTCTCACGAGTAAAGGATCCGGCACCAATCGCCGTAACCAGAGCCCTATTGCTTTGCACTATCCTATAGCCGGGCCCGGCAAGAAATGAACCCCGGCGGTCCAGTTGCAGCTCGATGTTATGTTCATAGCTTGCCTGAGAATATGCGAGCCACTTCCCGGTAAAGTACCTGGTGCCGGCGATACTCACGAATTGCCGGTTCGCGGTCCTTTCTCCGTCCGTAGAGCCGAGTGTCGAGCTGTAATTGAGCTCAGCCGAGTATCGTTCGGTGCGATAAACAACATCTCCCGCGAAGTTGAACTGCCTGATGCCGCTGGCTTTGCTAAAACTGGAACCGGAATCCACGGAGCCGGAAAAACGCTTCCACCGGCTGCCCCCAAGTTCTTGCATTTGCACAACCGCCAGATGCTCAAGGTTCTCCGCCGGCGCCGGTCCCTCGACCTTCACACGCCCGTTATCGGTTGCTGCCCGCAGACTGCCGACATAGATTTGCCCCGTGGTGTCCTGAACCGTAAAGAGATACTTGGTCGTGATCTTGTCGACATCCGGCCATTTGATATCGACCGTGCCCATCGAATCGGTTTTTACGGTGAGCATGCCCCGCGAAAGGCTCTTGACTTCGCAGGTTATGCGATCTCCGTTTTTCAGGATCACGATGTCGGTTTTTTCACGCGCCGACACAGGCGGGGCGATATAGGCACCCGTGAAAACAACGCAACACCAGATCAGGAACAACCGCTTGCTATGAATCATCTTGCCTCCCTGACCTTCTTCCATACCCATAAGATAGCCCAATCTAACCGGAGGTGTTTAGGGCGGCCGAGCATAGCCTCCATCAGCAGGAATCGCGAATCAGTGCCTACCAGAGAAGGGGTACGTTCCATGGACTTGCCGCACCGTCTTTGGGAGCAAGGAGTTGGTGCGCCCAGAAGACGTTGAGCCTGAAACCCTCTTCCCAGAAAGCCTAAGAGTACCATTGATAATATTGACTTTAAATGATTTACAGGCGCAGAACCATGCAAGATTTACCAGCAAAAGCGGTTATTCCGCTCCCCTTACGCACCCGACAAAAAAACCGGGTTACATATTCACCTTCCCAGCGTATTTACGTTAAGGCCGACGGCGCTGTTCAGGGATGGTGCGGCAGGGGCGTTTCATCGGTGTAAAACCGGGATTTATTCTGTGACCGAAAATCACATGCGTTTCATAGCCGAATTGGAAAGATAGGTTATTGTATTGAAAGGGCATTATGAAAATGAAATCTCTGGGTTTGCTCCTAGCTCCGATGATAGCGATGACAGTGTTTGGCGGCTACGCCGGAAATCAAGCCGTGCGTGGCTTAGCTCAGCCCCGGGCGAAAGATCAGGCTGCTGCCCAGGAGTCTTTGCTGTTCCCCAAGGATAACTATACCTTGGAATCCAAAACGGTGAGAACTTCAACGGGTGAAAGGAAAGTCACCTATCGCCTTTATCAGCATATTCCCTACGTTGCGAACCCGGTGGACAAGGATTATCAGAGCCTGAATATCAGCGTTCCCATTAAGATCGATGACGCAACGGTCGACGCTATGAACGCCCCCATTCTCTTTACCATTGCGGTTGGCGGCTATTTATCGGTGAATAACGCGGGTCGCAGCGGCATGGGCGGCCCTCCCGGGGGTGGCAGAATGGGCGGTCCCCCCGGCGGGAATAGCAGAGTCAGCGGCAACCGGGATCTGGCCCTTGTTGCCGGCTATGTTGTCGTATCGCCAGGCTGCCGCGGCCGTGACAACAGGGCCGCCGACGGTACTTACTATGGCAAGGCACCTGCTGCCATCGTGGATCTAAAGGCTGCTGTTCGTTATATTCGCCACAACAAGGGTATCATGCCCGGCAATGCCAACTGGATCATTTCGACCGGCGTCAGCGCAGGCGGCGCGATCTCGGCGCTGCTTGGTGCTTCCGGCAACAGTCTTATGTACGATGCCTATCTCAAGGAGATCGGTGCCGCCGAGGGGAATGACGACATCTTTGCCAGCGCCTGTTTCTGTCCCATCATGGATTTGGAAAACGCTGACGGCGCGTATGAGTGGATGTACGGCACCACGCCAACCAGATCCGGCCCGGTAAACCAGGAGCTTTCAAGACAGCTGAAAGACGCTTTCAGCGTATACCAGGCATCTCTGAACCTTAAGGGCCAAAACAGCTTTGGAATTATCACTGCAGATAACTACGCCAAATACCTTCTCCAATATTACCTGATCCCATCGGCGAACAAGTTCCTGAGAGGATTGGATGACGAAAAACGCAAAGAATATCTGGGAAATAACAAATGGATCAAATGGACTGACAGCGGAGCCACGTTTACCTTCCCAGACTATGTCGCGCACGTCGGCAGAATGAAAGGTCTTCCAGCCTTTGACGATTTCGACATGAAGCAACCCGAGCCTATCGAGTTCGGCAGCAAGACCACCGACGCCAGGCACTTCACCAATTTCAGCTTGCAGCAAGCCACGGGTGACAAGAGCGCAAGGATTGAGCGAGACCTGCAAACGCTTGTGAATATGATGAATCCGATGTACTTCATCGGCCAGAATAACAGCGGCTGCGCCAAGTACTGGTGGATACGCCACGGTACCTCCGACAATCACACTTCACAAACGGTGATCAGTAACCTGGCCATAAGCCTTGAGAATCGGAACAAGAATGTGAATGCCTGGCTATATTGGGATGCGGGGCACGGCGCGGATCAGGATCCGGAGGATTTCATCGCCTGGATTGGAAAAATCACCGGTTTTACCCGCTAGCGACGACGCTGCGTTCGCCTGTCAAGACACTGAATCCTTCAAACCCGGAATCGATATTTTGGGAGATCCGCAACGGTTCCTTGCAGCTTCTCGCCTTTTCGAATCCTATCGAGCCATCCCTGCACTTCGTTGCGCAGGTCAGAAACGTTCATCCCGAGGAAGGACTCGCCATATTCCGAAAGCTTCTTCATGCCCTTGTCCAGTTGGCTTTCTCCGCCGATCAGATTTCCATTTCTCAAATGGTAAAAGCCGACCGCGATGTGTATCAGCCCCTGGAGAAAGTTGCGCGCTGGGCCCCTCGTGCCGCGCCACGCCTCCTCGAGGGTGTCGTGGCACTCGAAAAACTTCCCGGAATTGAACTCCTCAGCACCCTTGAGGATTTCACGAAACATGTCGGCATCGGGTTTTGAATACTCAGTTTTTGAATCCAGCATGATTTTGAGAAATCCTAGAACATAATGGTTGAGTCTTCAATACTTCGCCGCCCCACCGGTCACGCATCGGCTCTGATCCGGAGCTATTGCTCTGCCAGTCATTTTGTAGGAAGGCGGGATAGGAACGTCATGATCGAAATCGGAATGCCATGGCAGCCTGCCTTAACCAGCCGTTGGATTCCATTTTCCATTACAATATCCTGTGCGGCGGCATCCTTTCCGCATAAAATCCCGTTTGTTCCGGCAAATTGATACAAGACCGGCCCTCGAAAACCGAGTTTGTTCGAAGGTCTTTACGATGTTCAACAGCGGCCGGATTTTACTTTGCCTGCTTTAAGGAGACTCCTATGTCGACCCGTCGTGAATTTATCGGAAGTATGGTGACCGGTGCAGCTGCTTTGGCTTCATCCCGCAGCTTTGCATCGAACCGCGTATCCGGAGCAAACGATCGTGTTCGGATTGGCCTGATTGGCGCCGGAGGGCGAGGCCAGGAGATTTTTAAGACTGCATTAAAATGTCCAAACACAGAGGCCGTCGCAGTCGCGGATGTTTTCACCGATCGCCTCGAACAAGTCCAGAAGTACTCCCCTTCGATCAAGACATACAGGGATTTCCGGCAGCTTCTCGATGATAAATCCATCGATGCGGTGTTGATTGCGACACCTCAGCATCTTCACTCCTTGAACTTTGTGGCTGCAATTCAAGCGGGAAAAGACATCTATCAGGAAAAAACGATGGCCTTCAGCCCCGATCATGCCAGGAGCATGAAAAAGGCTATGCAGGGCGCGAGCCGGATTGTCCAGATTGGAATCCAATCGACAAGCGGCCCGGCTGTTCAGGAGGCGAGCGAATCGCTTCGTCAGGAGCGGATGGGAGTGATTACCTCGATTCATACGCATCATTACCGCAATGCCCCGTACGGGGGGTGGAAACGAAAGATTCCGCAAAATTGCGATCCTCAACATTTCGACTGGAATGCCTTCCAAGGCGATGCGAAAAAATTCCCATTTGATGCGAACCGGGCGATTAACTGGCGCTTTTACTGGGAGTATTCGGGCGGCAATGTCTTTGAAAACATGGTTCACCAAGTCGGTTTCTGGTACAAATTGATGAAACTCACGATCCCGATCGACGTAACCATGACGGGTGGCAATTATCTTTCCCCGGACATGCAGGTTCCGGACACGATGAATGTCAGCATGCATCAAAGTGAAAACCTTCTCTTCACGTGGAACTCCATGTTCGGCAATGATTACTACGGCGAATGCGATGATCTGGTCCTGGGTAACAAAGGGACTTTGCACCGGACTTCCGAGGATAAGGTTGCCTATCAGCCTCAAGGGGGGAGAACTGCGTCCAGGGAGTCGCGGGCTGCTTCCGATAAGGCGCCGGATATCGTTGGCGGGTCCGATTCGACCTTGGCTCACATGCAAAACTTTTTCGATTGTGTCCGCAGCCGGAAGGAGCCGAATTGCCCGTTCGAAATCGGGTTCCGCTCTGCGATTGCGTGCCAGATGGCTATCGTCTCCTATCGTCAGGGGCGAAGTGTGCGCTGGGACGCGAAAGCCGAGGAAGTCGTTTAAGTCAATAGACGTCCCAGGCGGTCACTTGTTTTCATGCAGATAACTGCCTGGGACATTCTCGCCTTTGCCCAAGCGATCAAGATTCCATTGCCGTGAGTCCACCTTGCCCGGGACTCATCATCGGCATTCTCGTCAGGTGGTCAGGGAAGAACCATGCTGAATTGAGCAGATTGGAAAACAAGGGAATCGAAATGACATAACCCGTCATTTTGCCAGCAGGAGGTTCCATAGCAGTTCGGGCTCAAGCCACCCTCAGTTATGTTGAATCCAAAAGCAAATATCCAGGCATTCGGGGATTCGTGTTAACGCACCATCGAAGGATTTGACTGACCAGGCATGACCTGTGTCCTCACCTCAACAATGTGCTCCTGACGGTCGTCCACCAAAGGAATGACGTTGTCGCCGCGCTTGACTCCGTCCACTGTCACCACCGTCCCATTCTGCGCGGCGGACGATTGCAGGACAGAGATGTGATAGACGGTTTCCCGGTATCGATAGTGGAGCTTGAACTCCTTCCATTCTGCAGGGAGGCACGGGGTGAAGTGCAGCTTGTCCACCTCCAAGCGCAGCCCGAGAAGAGATTCTACGATCAGTCGGTACATCCACCCGGCCGAGCCCGTGTACCAGGTCCAGCCTCCGCGACCTGTGTGCGGCGAGACAGCGTATACGTCGGCCGCGACGACATAGGGTTCCACTTTGTAAGCGGCAATTCCCTCAGGAGATTTCGAATGGTTTACCGGATTGATGATGCCGAAAAGCTCCCATGCACGCCGGTTGTCGCCCAGCGCGGCGAAAGCCATTGCCGCCCAGATCGCCCCATGCGTGTACTGTCCGCCATTCTCTCTCACTCCGGGAACGTACCCCTTTATGTATCCAGGATTCAAATTCGATTTGTCGAACGGCGGGTCCAGGAGTTGGATCAGTCCATGGTCCCGGCGAACGAGACGCTTGTCCACAGCTTCCATCGCCATGCGCGAGCGCCAGGCATCACTCCCTCCGGAAAGGACAGACCAGCTTTGCGCAATCGAATCGATCTGACACTCGGGGTTGCTTGCCGATCCAAGAGGCGTGCCGTCATCGAAGTATGCGCGGCGGTACCACGCTCCATCCCAGCCATTCCGCTCTATGTTGAGTTTCACCTGAGACGCCTCGCTCAGGCAGCGATTGGCGAAGGAGTCATCGGCCCGCCCGCGGGCGACCTCTGCAAAGCGCATGAGCACTTCATACAGAAAGAATCCCAGCCAGACACTTTCCCCCCGGCCTTGCACGCCGACAAGGTTCATGCCGTCGTTCCAGTCCCCAGAGCCTATGAGGGGCAGGCCGTGTTCACCGAATCTCAGACCTCTCTCAATCGCGCGTACACAGTGTTCATACAAACTGGCCGTTTCCCCGGACCGGCCAGGCAAATCGTAATACGAATCCTCGTCCGCGTTTACCTGGCGCCCTTCGAGAGAGGGGACGGGTTCGTCCAGCACCCCCGTATCTCCTGTAGACAATACGTAGCGGCAGGTCGTCAGCGGCAGCCAGAGGTAGTCATCCGAGCAGTGCGTCCGCACGCCCCGGCCCGAGGGGGGATGCCACCAATGAAGCACATCTCCATCCTTGAACTGATGCGCGGCAGCGCGGAGCAGGTGCTCGCGCACAAGTTGCGGCTCGGCGTGGATGAGCGCCATTGCATCCTGCAACTGATCGCGAAATCCGAAGGCTCCACCCGGTTGGTAGAACGCACTTCGCGCCCAGAGGCGGCAAGCAAGAGTCTGGTACAAGAGCCAGCCGTTGGTCAGCAGATTGAGGGATTCGTCGGGGGTTTCCACATGAACGGCGCCCAGCGTGCGCTTCCAGTAATGCCACACCGCTTCGAGGGCGCGCCGCACCGCCGCCCCCCCCCGGAAGCGAATGGCCAGTTTGCTGGCGTCTTTTTCGTCTCGCCCGGCTCCGAGCCGGAAAATGAACTCGCGTTCTTCCCCGTCGGCAAGATCGAAAGGAACTTGTATCGCGGCGCAAGGATCCAGCGCGGGGCCTGTTTTCCCGGAAAGCCGCACTCGGAACATCGCCGCCGGGCTCCGAAGTGTACCATTACGCCCCAGGAATTCCGATCGATCGCAACTGATGGTCCGATTGGCGTTATCCAGGTCGAAAAAGGCGACTCGGTCCGCGAACTCTGTACTGTAGGGGTTCCTGGCAAAGAGCGCTCCGCTGGCGGGATCGATTTCTGTGACCACATGCATGGATGATTTCGGCCGCATTTCCCCCAGCACCCATTCCACGTATCCCGTCACAGAAAGCCGGCAGGCTCTGCCGGACTCGTTTCGCACCTTCAAGCTGGTGAACTTGACGGGGGCGTCGAGGGCCACGAAAACCTTAAGCTCCGAGCGGATGCCGCGCTCCATGTGTTCGAAGATGCTGTAGCCGAATCCATGCCGGCTGGTATAAGGTGTCTTCCCGCGGCTCGGCAGGGGTGTTGGGGACCAGCAGTGACCCCTTTCTTCATCGCGGATATAGAAGGCCTCTCCGCTCGGATCACTGACGGGATCGTTGTTCCAGGGGGTAAGCCGGAACTCGTGGGCGTTTTCGTTCCAGGTGCAGGCAGAGCCGCTCTCCGAAACCACGGTCCCGAACTGTGGATTTGCGAGGACATTCACCCATGGGGCCGGCGTCATCTGTCCGTCCTCGGTGGTGATAACGTATTCACGGCCATCAGAGGTGAATCCGCCTAGTCCGTTGAAGAAGATCAGATCGCGGCGTGGCGATGCAGTGGCCGCGCGAGTCTCCGAGCGGCCGGGTCGGTTCGGCACAAAGCGCGGGACCGGTACATCCGCGGGGCGGCGATGATTGACCTGGTCTGCCAGCGATCCCCGACTGTCGGTGATGATGACGCGTGCAACCGATTCGAGCAGGATGCGATCTTCGTTCGATATTTGCTCCGCATTCCTGATGAAGATGCCTCCGGGCCGATTTGTCACGTTGGCTTCGATACCCGCGGCAACCAGACCCATAATCTGGTCGTGAAGCAGCTGCCGGTAGCCGGCATGATCTTCGTTCCAGATCACCAGGTCGACCGAGAGCCCCTTCAGACGCCAGTAGGCGTGCGCTTGAACGAGCTGGCGTATAAGATCGATATTGGCCGCATCTCCAATTCTTACCAGCACGATCGGCAGATCGCCGGAGATGGAGTAACCCCAAAGACCTGATTGCCCACGACGATTTTTTACAAGGACGCCCGGGTCAGCGCGCAGAGTGGAATTGGCGTACAGGATGGAGTTGGCCATGCGTCCATAGAGTTGAGCATCCGATTCTGTGGCGTTGATCTGCCGCAAGCCCACCTGGCTATGCGTCCAGGCAAGTTCAAAAACCCGATCCGCCAGATGGCGATCCTGGTATCTCTCAACCAGCGCCAGGCATCCGTCTCGGGTTTCACCGATGCCGGAAACGTAATTCACTGACGCCGATTGTTCCGGATCGAGCGTTATCCGGCATCGGATCGCGACTATCGGATCGAGAATGGAGCCCTGGCGGCCCGAGAGATCGACCGGACCGTTCATCGATTGCGGGTTGGCGACGGTGTTTCCCCGGCCGATGAACTGGGAGCGGTCTGTTTCATAAGAGATTCTCCCGATGTCCACACCATGGACACCCAAAAGATGGAACATCCATGGAGTCGGCTCTTCGAGAGAGCGCGGCCGGCGGGTACATAGAATCGCCCTGTGGCGGTTGACAATCTCACTCTGAACAAAGAGATTGCTGAAGGCCGGATGGAGCGCATCAGATTCCGGCGAAGCGAGAACTACTTCCGCGTAGCTCGTGAGTTCGATGACTCTGCGGGTCCGGGAACGGTTGGTTACTGTGACCCGGCGCAGCTCGATGTCATCCTCAGGCGACACCGCGATTTCCGTGTGGGTGTCGATATCGTGATCCCGGCGCCGAAACTCCGCGCGCGCCTCCGAAAAAATCGCCTCGTACTTCTCAGCCCCCTTGCGCGTCGGATGATATGCCGTGGACCAGATTTCCCCGCTTGCAATGTCCCGGATGTAGCAGAACATGCCCCAGTTGTCGCAGGTGCTGTCTTCGCGCCACCGTGTGACCGCGAGATTCTTCCAGCGGCTGTAGCCTCCGCCTGCATTCGTCACCATCAAGTGGTATCTGCCGTTCGAAAGCAGCTGCACCTCCGGTATGGCAGAGTCGGGGCTGCCGAATACCCGGATCGGAGTTTCCGGACCGCCGGAAATCCGACGCGATTCCGAAAGCTCGTCTTCAGGAGAAAAGAACGCGGTCGCCTTAGGAATCCGTTCCTGCAGCAAAAGCATGGTTGCCTGGAACAACGGATCGGACTCGAATCGCCTCTGCATCGGACGCTCCAGCAGCAGAAAGGCTAGAGAAAGCAGGCTCATCCCCTGATGATGCGCCATAAAAGACCGAACAACCGTGTGACTTTGGCCGCGGGGCTGATGCGACGGCGTATAGTCAATGGCTTCATAAAAGCCATATCTTCCTTCAAATCCGCCTTCGGCAAGTCGTTGCAGATTGCGGCACGCCTCCTCAGGCGCGACCATCAGCGCCAGTGTGCTGGCATACGGTGCAACCACCAAATCCTCGGCCAGTCCCCGCCTGATCCCAAGACCCGGGACACCAAATGCGCGGTATTGGTAGTTGAGATGGACGTCGATAGCGTTGTAACCGGATTCCGAAATACCCCAGGGTACCCCCCGCATTTTGCCATACTCAATCTGCCGGTTCACGACCGCCTTGCAGGTTTGATCCAGCAATGTGTTCTCATAAGACGGCATTACCAGCAGCGGCATGAGGTATTCGAACATCGATCCGCCCCACGAAAGGAGGATAGGGTCGCCGCCGGTAGTAGTGAGTAGACGCCCCAGGGCAAACCAGCTCTCCTGAGGTAGTTGCCCCTGGGCGATCGTGACGAAGCTGGCCAATCTCGCCTCCGAAGCCAAAAGGTCGTAATAGCTTGAATCGAGTCGGCGGGCGGTCACGTTATATCCTATCGCCAGTAAGTGACGGGCCTTGTCATAAAGGAAATCAAATTCCATGCGAGAGAATTCATTCGCGCGCAACGCGAGCTCCCCGATGGCTGCGATCCTTTCATGGGCAAGGCGGGAAGCTTCGAGGATGCAGGGTCGAAGCTTCCCGAACCAGGCCTTCTCCTCCTCATTTCCCCCCGTCTGGAGCCGGGCCTCGATCACCGGTAGCAGTTCAGCCTCAAATCCTGCCAGTTCGTGCAGGGTAGGTATCTTTTCGAGTGCAGAGATTTCCTGGACCGGATTCTTTTCGGGCAGCAGCGGAGCCCAGGGTGCGAGTAACATAAGTTCTTCGAGCGCTCCCTGGCATTGCCGGGCGAGGGCATTCGCCCACCACTTCGCCTGCCTCCCGGCGTCGAGATCGAGAGCGCGCACCAGTGCTGCGGAGGATTTTTCCAGCCGGCTCAGGTACTGTCGTGCTGCACTTAGGGTCGTCGGCCTCGGGGCCTGTGCCAGATCCCTCCGCAGTTCGCTCAATTCGGGCGGAGCTACTCTTCCCGCAACCTCCATCAGTATTTTTAGCGTATCCTCGAAGCCATCAAAAAACCTGGGCGGCAGGATTCTCTGATCGGGAAGCTCGAGCAGACCTGCCCTCAGTGTGAGCAGGAGTCCGGCGAGGTTGCCACTGTCAACCGAAGAAACGTAGGCAGGCAGAAGCGGCTGCAATGATAATGTGTCGTACCAGTTGTAAAAATGACCCCTATACCGCTCCAGGATCCCCATCGTGCCGAAGGCATTCTCCGTGCGCTCGAGGAGCTGCCTCGCCGGAATGTAGCCGAAATCGTAAGCCGACAGATTTGCGAGCAGTGCAAGCCCCATATTGGTGGGCGACGTGCGATGGCCAATGATTTCAAGCGGATGCTCTTGAAAGTTATCGGGCGGCAGCCAATGGTCATCCGGCCCGACAAAAATCTCGAAGAACGACCAGGTCTTACGCGAAAGCCTTCGCAGGAAGTAAGTCTGTTCAGTCGACAGCTTCGCCTCCCGGCGCGCAAGCGGGCGGCTGATCCACCAGGCGATGGCAGGGGAGGCAAACCAGAGACCCAGTATCGGGACAGACGCCGCCAGCGCGGCAGGTCTATAGAGTGCCAGATATATTCCCGTCGCAGTGGCCAAGGCGGGTGCGAACCACATATATCTGCAGGAGGCGAAAAGGCTGGAGCGGGCATTGCGGTCAGGATCGGTCGACAGACTCCATTCGAGCAGTCGCCGATGTGTGATAAGCATCCTCACGACCGTTCGCACAATCGCATCCAGGCTGAAGAATGCTTCGTATGGGAGACACACAAGCATAAACACCGCCTGAGACAGGTGCCGAAGGGAAGAGCGCAGTGCGGCCGTGAAATGCTGGCTCAAAAGCACATCGGCCGGCTTCCGGGCGATTTCCAAAAAGGCTCCGATCAAGGCGGGAAACAGGATGATTCCGGCCACTGCCACCGTCCACAACCAGGCCGGTGACAGGAACATCCAGCCCAGAAGCAGGATGAGGGTAAGCGACGCTTGTTCAAGACTGCGCCGCAGATTGTCGAATATCTTCCATAGGGACAGTCCCGAGAGCGGGTTTTTAAGGCTGCTCATTTCCGGGCCGGGGACGCAGGGCAGCATCCAGCTGGCAATCTGCCAGTCCCCTCGAATCCAGCGGCGCCGTCGGTCCACATCGATGGAGTATCTCGAGGGATATTCCTCATACAGCTGTACGTCACTCACCAGCCCTGCCCGGGCATAACTTCCCTCGAGAAGATCGTGGCTGAGGATGCGGTTTTCGGGAAAACGTCCTTTTAGCGCCCGCTCAAACGCATCTACCTCATAGATGCCCTTGCCAATGAACGAGCCTTCGCCAAACAGGTCTTGATAAACATCGGAGACCGCACGGGTGTATGGATCGATGCCCGGTTCGCTCCCGAATAGCCGCGCATACATAGACCGGTTGGTACTCGGCAGACTCACTGCCACACGCGGCTGAAGGATGGCAAACCCCTCACAGATACGCTGCTTCCGGTCGTCGTATTGAGCTCGATTCAGCGGGTGCTCCATGGTCCCGACCAACTGGCGCGCTGAATCGCGGGGCAGCTGTGTATCGGTGTCGAGCGTTATCACGTACTTGATATTGGAAAGGATGTCGGTAGTACCGACCACAACCGAGAAACGTTCCCTTGATTCGCCGCGCAGGAGAGAATTCAATTCCGCGAGCTTCCCTCTTTTTCGCTCGTAACCCATCCAACATCGCTCGAGGGGGCTCCAACGGCGTGGACGGTGAAAAAGAAAAAAAGAGGTGCTGTTCTCACCCCCGTACTTTTGGTTAAGCTCCCGGATTCTCCGTTCGGCGAGCCGCAACATCGGCTCATCTTCAGGGGTTGTCTCGAAGTCGGCATCCCGGAAATCCGTCAGCAAACCGAAGTGCAGGTTGTTATCCCGATTGGCTAGGAATCGGACTTCGAGCGCTTCGACCAGATCCTCGATATTCTGGAAGCTGGCGAGGATGGTCGGAATAACAACCAGGGTTCGGGATTCTGACGGAATCCCCAGCGAGAAATCCATGCGCGGCAGTGGATGCGGCGTCAACAATAAAGTGACCAGCCGATTCACCAGCGCGACTGCCAGATGACTGGTGCATAGAAGTGCAGGGATCCACAGAAGGGCGAGCGGCCATCCATGAAATCCACCGGCATGCGCTTTCGCCAACAACCCGCCTGAGAGTAGCATCGTGAACAGCGTGATGGCTCCGGCATAGTGGATTAGGGGGAACCGGCTGCCCCAGCGCCGGCAAATCTCGGCAACAGACAGGCGCACCTTTACTGCCTTCTCGAGTTGTGGCAAGCCTTTGTCGATCAGGTAGAATCCAACATGGGCCTCTCGATGGCTGCTGCCTTTGGCGGCTGCGTTTTTGTGGGCTAATTTTATAGCCGCGCGTGCCACGGCTTCTTCGGATAGAGGGCTGTTCCGCGCCATGCGCTCAACGGCGTGACGATACCGGTCGCGAGTAGCAAAATCCATCCTGCCGTAGGCTCCGCCGGCATCCTCACGGAAGACCAGATCCACAACACTCAACGTTTCGACGAACTCCCGCCAGTCCATCGCCCCCAGAAATCGGAGGCTGCCAATGCTGTTGCTGATGCTGACCTGGTCCGCGGCCTGTTGCTGGTGTTCCGACTGTACCAATTGTTCGATCGTCAGGCCAGACTCGGAGAGCCGATGCTCGATCCAGGTAAGCGGCAATGCTAGGGCGGGGCTCTGCCCCTGCAGTTGGCGTGCAAATTCCGCAACGAACGGACTCTCCATCGGCGGATTGGACCGCGCCATGTCCGCGGTTACGAGGATGAGACTCTTCGGGTCCTTCTCGGCGATCTCCATCATCCTTCTGGCCCAATGGTCGGCGCGGTTTCGAGCAATCCTGCCTGCACCCAGCCGTGTTCCGACCCGGCGGAGATTTTCGATCAATGCCAGCCTGAGCATGATTGGGATTGCCCATAATTCGCCAAGATTCAGGGAACTTGCCCTCTGATAGGCTGCAACAAAATTAGTGAGGCTTTCCGAATCGACCCGACCATCCCCGTGTGAGATCGCCTCCAACGCCAGATCATATACCCGTGGGAATTGGGCAGATGGGCCGTTCACCAGGCGAGGCAATTCCCGGCAGTAATCCTTGGGCAGATGCCTTTTGGCCGTGCGAATCTGCTCTTCGATTAGATAGAAGTTATCCAGCAGCCATTCCCCCGCGGGGGTAATCTTCCGGTTGGTTTCAACGGGCTCGAGCAGTAAATTGCGGACTTTGATGAGCACACCCTCATTTTCGGCCAGGCGCGTCAGGAGATGGTCTGGCGCGGGGCCCGAACCCACGCAATGCGAAACTGCCAGAGTCCTGCCGTGCTGTTGCATCTGGTCGTTGCTGAACAATTCGGATCGCAAAGCAGGCTCGTCCCGCGCAAACATCTCCGCCTGGATGTTCCGGCCCAGACCCGCTGTGATATGAAGCAGGTTTCCGAAAACCGCCTTGCGCTTCACCTGCAATTTGGAGATCTCCTACCGATACGTTCAAAAGATGGGGGTGAGCAGGATCTGAGCGACGAGGACCCGACCAAAGCGATGAAGACAATATAATTCCGGGAAAGCCCTCACCTATGTCTCGGACATTTCCTCAGATCGATCGCAGAATCCTGCGCTTCTAGGTTGTTCTCATTGACTTTCCGTCCTCTACGGGTACTCCGGGTCGGTGCGGATCACCTTATTTATTACCATATGGGGGTATCACGAGGCAGTGCAGTAAAGCTCACACGGGTGGTCAATATTGACCAGAGTTATGAGCGGTAGTGAACTGACATGCGAAGCGCGCCAGCTTATAAGGAAACTGGTTCTTATCGCCAGCTCGATGCTCGGCTGAAAGCAATGAGGCAAGCCGAGTGCGGGAATCTGTTGTAGCTAACCTCGCTGCATGGTTAGTCGGAGGCAATTATGGATTCTGCAATGTTCTGGCTCGTAGGCATATCCATCGTTATTCTCTATTTTTTAAGCACGGTCAACATTCTTAGGGAATACGAGCGAGGCGTGGTCTTTAGACTAGGCCGTCTTCTGCCTGAGGCCATGGGACCGGGGCTGGTTTTCATATTCTGGCCCGTTTACAGGATGGTCCGTGTCAGCCTGCGCACCGTAACTCTGGAAGTTCCGCCCCAGGACATCATTTCCCGCGACAACGTTTCCTTGAAGGTGAACGCGATCATTTATTTCCGAGTCTTGAATGCGCCGCGGGCCATCGTGGAAGTCGAGAATTACCTCTACGCAACCTCGCAGCTGGCGCAAACGACCTTGCGCTCGGTGCTCGGCCAGGTTGATTTGGACGATTTGCTGAGCCGGCGGGAGACGCTCAATGTCAAGCTCCAGGCGATTCTCGATCAGCACACGGACGCATGGGGGATCAAGGTGAGTCTTGTGGAGGTCAAGCAGGTTGATCTTCCCCAGGAAATGCAGCGTGCCATGGCCAAGCAGGCCGAAGCGGAACGGGAGAAAAGGGCCAAGATCATTCACGCGGACGGCGAGTGTATGGCAGCGGCGAAACTGGCAGAGGCCGCCGGCATTATAAACAAGGAGCCGGTAGCCCTTCAGTTGCGCTATCTGCAGACCTTGACCGAAATCGGGGTAGAGAAGAATACGACTGTGGTCTTCCCAGTTCCAATCGACATTCTCAAGAACTGGATGCGAGGCAGCACCTAGCTGCCTGGTGATGTACGGGGCACTGCTATCATTGACCAATGGAGGAGTGACCGCTGGTTGGGGTTCGGATCTCATTCAGGCGAAATGGTACGGAAAGGGGAATTCAGAAGCAGAACACGAAGCATGCCTGGCGCTCATTTTCGAGCCGTTGCGCCCGGAACCCCCTTATTAAATGTTCTAGAAGGAGGGTGTCAAAATGCCAGAGTATCGAATCAAGGTTGCACCGAACACGGTAGCGTATGCGGATCCAGAGAACCACAAACTAATAGTGGAATTCGCCATACCGGGAGCGCCAACGGAAACCATCGATGTGAAGATCCTGGAAGACAGCATCCACCTGACAGCGCCGGCAAGGGACGTTGAGTATGTGTCCGCACTGGCTTTAGCCTGGCCGGTGAAACCTGCCAAAGCTGAAGCGACCTACGAGCACGGCCTGCTCCGAATCGAGGTGCCCTTCAAAGATCCGATGGAAGATGCTGTGAAGGTTGCCATCAAAGCAGGTGGCGTGGAGACCAAGGCCAAAATAATTGAAGCCTGATGATCCGTTAACTTATTGGGCTTATGAACGAGACAGCCGGGTCTTGCTGCTTGGGTTGTCTCGTTTGATGTTAACAGCAGATTAGCTCACTCACGCGGCCGGGGGATACACGTGGGCGAAATATCCAATGCCGAGTCGGATTTCGGATCGGCGGGATCACGGAATGAACCCATCCGGGAGATCAGAGACTTGAACCGAGCGGAAGGCAAAAGGAACCTCTCCATTCTCAGGACGGGTGCTGAGCAAAAAGCCGAAGGTGCCGGCCAACTCGCGTCGAAATTGAGGAACTCCTGGCTGAGTCTCAAGGAAACGCGGGAGCGATTCGCGAGTGCGTTCGGCAATGCGCCGATCGGAATGGCACTGGTTGATCTGAATGGCTGCTGGTTGCAGGTCAACGATGCTTTCTGCCGCATCACGGGCTATTCGGAGTCCGAACTTAACGCCGCAACACTCAAGTCGCTTATTCATCCGGAAGACGTGGATCTGGATCGGTTTTTCCTTCAACAACTGCTCGAAGGAAAGATCCCGAGCTACCAGATTGAAAGGCGCTGCCGCCATTTCTGGGGCCACTATTTCTGGATGTTGGAGACGGTCTCGCTTGTCCGCGACCGGGAGGGCAGGTCCCTTTATCTAATCACGCAGTTTCAAGACATATCCGAGCGTAAAGAACAGGCCCGACGTCTGGAGTTCCTCGTCGGCCACGATTTCCTAACGGGATTGTATAACCGGAGGCACTTCGAGCAGGCGCTCGCGCATGAGGTGGAGCGGGCGGCTCGTTATGGTGTTCCAGGGGCCGTGCTTTTGATCGATTTGGACAATTTCAAGGAGGTAAACGACACGTTTGGTCACATGGCAGGCGATGATCTGCTCAAAGGAATCGGGGGCTTGTTGAGACACCGCATGCGCCACACAGATACACTTGCACGGGTCGGAGGCGACGAATTCGCTATATTGCTTCCACAGATCGGCGCTGAGCAGGCGCAGATCGTAGCCGATGAATTCGTTAAGGCACTAAGTCGGCAGACAGCGGTGCTGGCCAACCAATCCATCAGCATTACGGCAAGCGTGGGCGTTGCCCTGTTCAACGGGCTCGGCGCAACAGACGTGCTGGCGCAAGCCGATCTGGCCATGTACGAAGCCAAGCAGGCTGGACGGAATCGATTCGTCCTTTGCCGGCCGGATACGGTTGGAACGGATCCTGAATCATCATGCCATACGGAGGCCAGTCGAATCCGCCAGGCGATCCAGGAGGAGCAGTTCGCTCTCTTTTGGCAGCCGATCAGTAATCTTGAGACAATGAAGATTGACCATTACGAAATTCTGTTGCGACTTCCCGGATTTGATGATTCCGGATATCTCCTGCCAAGTTCGTTTCTTTATGTTGCTGAACGCTTCGCACTGATCAGTGCAATCGACGGTTGGGTTGTACGAAAAGCGATCGCGCTCATTGCTGCGCACTCACGGGCAGGACGAAAGCTGGTGCTCCATGTCAATTTTTCGGGCAAGTCTATCTGCGATCCAAAATTCGCGGGGATCGTCGAGGCGGCCCTTGCGGAGGGGGGAATAGATCCTGCGTGCCTGGTGTTGGAGATAACCGAAACCGCGGCGGTCGCGAATCTGGAGCAGGCCAGGGTTTTTGCCGATCGACTTCGCAGCCGCGGCTGCCAGCTCGCATTGGATGACTTTGGCGCGGGATTTGCCTCCTTTTATCATCTCAAGAATTTCCCTTTCGACTATCTCAAGATCGACGGCGAGTTCATCCGAGATCTCAGCGCCAGCCCGGTGAACCGGCTGGTGGTCCAGGCCATCGTCGGAATCGCACGGGGAATGGGCAAAAAAACCATCGCCGAGTTTGTCGGAGATGCGGGCACGGCCAGCATCCTCCGCGATGCCGGCGTCGATTATGCACAAGGCTATCACATAGGCCCGCCGCTGCTGATAACGTGTTGAAAAAGGGTAGCGTCATTATTTCGGCTCGCCTAGTTCATACATGAATGGAGCGCTATCATGCGGGACGACCTCTCCGATTTCCAGGTGCTTTTCGGCCAGAACCTCGGACGGCACGTTATTATCACCTTCTCAAGCGGCAAAAATATCAGCGGCAAGGTGAAGGCCGCCAGCGGATCTTTTGTCGAACTCGAGGATCCCAACTTGCATGTGTCCTATGACCACATTGCATATTTCGAGTTCAGCAAGTCAGATCCGCAAGGGTGGAATCGATTTCCGCGCGAAGATTAGCCTCTTGCTGTTGTCATACAGTCGTGCCGTACGACCCTGACGGCGCCACTGTGAACCGTCAATCCGTCGTTATCGCTATAATCGACGAAGCCCAATTTCCTGAACCTATTCCATGCCGCCGTTTTGCAGAGGGTATGCAGTAACATGTGACGCCGCCGCGCCGCTGATCAGCTTTGTGGATAATCTTGCGTACGGAGCTACATCCGTGTGGACTGCAAGGCATACGTGGACTTCAAGATTCAATGGGGCAATGGCTACAATGGAGCAAAGTCACGATCCTCATGCGCGACTCGGCGCGGTGACTCTCGAGTTCCCGCCGCGCTCCCTGAGTGCAGCCTGGATCATTAGGAACTCGCCTACGTTGCCGGCGGTGACGATGCCGACCAGCAACTCGCCCTGAATCACCGGCAGAGAGTGGCATTCGCATTCCTGCAAGCGGGCGAAGACCGTCTCGGCCATCTCCGAGGGGTCGGCAGTCCGGAATTGCCGCTGCATAACCTCGGCGATGGAGGTGTTCTGACCGCGCTGGGCCAGTGCCTTCATCAAGTCGGTACGGGTGAGTACGCCAACCAGATGCCCGTCTTCCAGGACAGGGAAATCCTCCTGAAATCCAGCAAGGATGTGCTCTACTGCGTTTGTCAGCGGGTCTTGCGGTGCAAGCGTCCGGAAGTCGGTGATCATCACATGGCGGATCGGGATTCCGCCCAGCGCCGATTTGATCTGCACCATGCTGGCCTCTCCCGCGGCGCCCATCCACACAAACAACGCTATGAATACCAGGAATGGATTGGTGAACAGCCCCACAAAGCCGAACACCAATGCCAACCCCTGACCGGTGGCGGCGGCGATTTGCGTGGCGCGCAAATAATCCATGCGCATCGCCAGCAAGGATCGCAATACACGCCCGCCGTCCATAGGGAATGCGGGAATCAGATTGAACACGGCCAGCATCACATTCACCCACATCAGGCTGGCCAGGAACTTCCCACCCACCGGACGCACATCCATCAGCGCCGTCAGCGTTATTGAGGGCATGAACCCAACAAACAAGACTGCGGCCAGGACCACATTGACCGCGGGGCCAGCCAGCGCCACCAGCAGTTCCTGCTTTGGATCGTCGGGCATCCGCTCCAGCCGCGCCATTCCGCCGATGGGCAAAAGCGTAATGTCGCGCGTTCGGATGCCGAAGCGGCGCGCCATCAGGGCGTGGCCCAATTCGTGCAGGACCACGATTCCAAACAGCGCGATGATGAAGATTACCCCTGACCATGCATCCGCGATGCTGAACCGTTGGATGTAATGACTCACCCCTACCCATCCCAGCAAAATCAGAAATGTCGCATGCATGTACACGTCAATGCCCGCAATGCGCATGAACTTCCAGGACCATTTCATCAGAAACCTCTTTCTCGGGTAGTACTTGCACCGGTCCGATGGCTACCGGTCATACAGTACGACGTTTTGCAGACCGCTGTGTCCTGTCAGACTGCCGCTGTCACCGCGGTCGCGGTTGACATGACGATACCTGTCTGCCCTGAAAAGCGAACCCGTTCAGCTATCGTATCCGTGCCACCACCAGGGTGAGATCGTCCTGAGGTTGTTCTTCGCCAAGGAAGGATCGCACCCGCTTGAGGATTTCATCTCTGATCTCGGCGGGCGACTTGGCCAAATTTTCGCGGATCACCGTGCGCAGGCGATCTTCGCCAAACTCCTCTTCGGAGGTATTCATGGCTTCAACCACGCCATCGGAATATAAGATCACCTGATCGCCCGGAGAAAGCGCAATACTGCCCTGACGGTAGATTGGGGCCTGCAACAGGCCCAGGACCGGACGGCCTTCCTCCAATCGCTCGCTTTCCAACTCGCCATCCCGCCTGAACACCATGGGAGGCAAATGGCCGGCATTCACATATCGAAAAAGCCGGGTGCCCGACTCATAATAGCCCCAGAATAAACTGGCAAAACGGTCCCCCGATGTTCGTGAGAGGAGCAGTTCGTTCGAGCGTAGCCACAATTAGCTGTGCGTCACGTTTTAATTCTGAATGAACCAGGATCCTCGAAACCTGGTAATAAGTGAGGATCGATTGGATAAGAAGCAGGAATCCCAGAACCAGTCCCAAAACAAGCAACTGCTTGAACCAGAGGTGCCGTGGTCGAAGTTTCATGATGACCTCCCGGCTTCCATATCGGATCGCCGCTTTTAACTCGCTTCAACCGAGCAATTTCTCCATCTTCCGGTCTCTGGGAATCCTCTCGGCGGAACCGTTCGATGCTGGCCATGACTCCTCCCTACCTGGGCATTTCGGAAGGATCTGCCAGCCCGATATTCAACTTCCTGAGCTTGACCATCAGATAAAGCCCTAGCCCTTATAGCATTGAAGGAATCAGCAGTCAGTTCAGTACAGCTACCGGCAATGATCAAAAGAGCTCAAGCCAATGTTAGTCTCGAGTTGATTCAATCCTGCTTTGGAAACGGAATCTTGGGTTTAGGAACGAGGCTCGGCGCGAAGGAGAGCTACGGCAAAAAGCACCAGCAGCTCGGCATCTCGAAGAAAATTCAGGATAACCTTATGAGGACGAATGCGGGAGATTCTGCCGCGGCGCCAGTTTCTCCAGGTTTTGTTCCAGAACGCCTGAATATCCGCCCGGGAGTAGGTCGCTCTTCGCGCAAAATCGAGGTTGAGGTCCCGAAAAGCCAGGGACAGCCGGGAGGGAATCCGCAGTTCGGGCACATGCATTTTCGCCCGATAATGAGCGAGCTGAATATCGGCGGTTTGCAGGTTGCGGCGGACCTCCTCCCGAGCCCGCTTCAACTCAAAAACTAGACGCAGCTCGGCTTTGCTGCGCTGGCGTGTCTGCAGCCAGAGTTCCTCCATCTCCAGTATCAGCGCAGCCCACTTCCGCAACAGATGGCGTACCTCGTGAAACCGCCGGACAAGATGCTTGAAACGGGGTTCCACCGGAAATCCCGGGCGACGGTCTGTGCGGTCCTTTAGCCGGAACAATCCGTGAATCATGGGATGGCCGCCTTCGACTTGAATGGAATTCTTGTACCAGATGAAATTGCGGAAGATGTTCCAGTAATTCTCAGGATGTGCGGCGGCCAATATCTTCCGCATGTAATCAAACGAGTAGAAACTCCGCCATGCCTTCAGATAGGTAGCCTTCCAATCGCCCGGGGCAAAGTTTGGATGTCGCGTGACCTCATGAAATGAATCGTAGGCGTTCAGATCGGGATCCATATACTCACCGGCGCGCACCATGCGAGCATGATCTTCGGAGCCAGGCAGCGGAATCAGCACGAAGAAGGAAACCTGTTCGACTCCGAGTTCCTGCTTCAGGCGTTGGACATCTTCTTCAACCGATGCCGGCGTGTCGAAGGGAAACCCGATAATGTAGGCGATGTGCGTTGCGATCTTCGCTTCATGCCAAGCTGCGATCATTTCTTTGTATTCCTGAACCTTGTTCTGGGCTTTCCCCGCCGCTTTCAGATTTTTAGGGTTTATGCTTTCCATTCCAATGAACACCTGGGTGCAGCCGGCGCGTGAAGCCAGACTGACGAGGTCCGGGATCTTGTAGGACTGGGTATCCACCTGAATCATGAATCGGATCGGAATTCTCTCTTCGATGCGCATGCGGGCCAGCATTTCCAGGATGCCGCGCCAGCAGGGATTGCGTGCGAAGTTGTCGTCGGTAAAGAAGTAGAAGTCGACGCCGTGCCGCCAATAGTTTTCGCGAATGGCGCTGGCCAGGATCTCCACGGACCGGAAACGAACCTTGTGTCCCTGCACATTGATGATGGTGCAAAAACTGCAGTTGAACGGGCAGCCGCGGCCGCAGTCTATCGTGCCGAAATTCGAGGTGATGAAACGCTTCAGGTAGCCTCGGCGGATCATGGGCACCGGCTTGTTGCAAAGATCGGGCTTTCTGTCCAGGAAGTTGTAGATCGGCCTGAGCCTGTCTAGCAGCGCATCCTCGAGGAGCTCGCCCCAGGTGTCTTCCACCTCGCCTTGGACCACCGTGACTCCGAGGTTCAATAATTCCTGGATTTCAGACCCGATTTCAGAAGTCATTGCCAGAACGCCGCTGACGTGAAAACCTCCCATGAGAACCTGCAGTCCACCGGCGCGGAATCGGCGGGCAAGGTCGACCGCGCGCGGGAACTGGTTGGATTGAACTCCGACCAGCGCTACGACAGTCCGATTTCGCCGGCGGCGGCTGGATCGAATGATACGGTTGAACGGGATCCGCTGGACCGTGTCGTCGTAAATCCGTATTCGCAGCTCGAGATTCGGACCCAGTGCTTTGCGGAGATTCAGATCTTCAGTGAGTCTGGAAAGGCAAGCGAGTGTATTGCTAGGCAGCACGCCACGAAAATGGCGAATGACGTAGCCCTCGTCGTCATACTTGGAAGGCTTGATCAGGACCACCGTCAGGCGTCTGTTTTCGATCCTATTTGCGGAGTCCGGCTGTGTCACAGCACCAGATCCTCCATGCCGAGTGTTCAAAGCCTGGTTGCACCGGAGAATCGATTCACTAGCCTGTCAAAACTACAGGCGTTCATAGCACCTCCGGCTGATCGATCCCCTCATGTCAACGCGGAATTCCCTTTCCTCCCGCAAAGGCGTCAGCAAGAATATCTTACCCAGGCAATCGTGGGCGAGTCTGCTCTCTATTGCTCAGGAGACTGGTCAAGATTGCTCAAGGGCTGATTTGCTTTCCGTGGAGCGACATGGGTGAGGCAAGGAAGGCAGAAAAATCTCCAAATCCCATCCGACAAGAGAGGGGAAGTGCAGCGCCGGCGGAAAAACAGATGGCCGGCGCATTACTTTATTTGAATAAAGGGCATGGACCCGGAATCAACCTATCACGGCAAAATGCTGTTCCACATATTTTGGACGAATGGGGCGGTGCCGTTCAGATTAATGTACTATCTTTTAGCTCATGTCGTCTCCCTGTAGTTCCGGAGGCGGATGGTTCAATACATATCACCCATCCCGCCGCCTGGAGGCATGGCAGGCGCCTTGTTCTCTTCCTTGATCTCGGATACGAGGGCTTCCGTCGTCAAGAGCAGGGCCGCGATCGACGCCGCATTTTGCAGCGCCGTGCGTGTCACCTTCGTCGGGTCGATTACCCCCGCGGCCACTAGATCCTCGTACTCCTCCGTCTCGGCGTTGAATCCGAAGTTCGCCTCGCTGCTCTGGCGCACCTTCTCCAACACCACCGCCCCTTCATGACCGGAGTTGTCTGCGATCTGGCGCAGTGGCTCTTCCAGGGCACGGCGCATGATGTTACGCCCGATCGCCTCATCTCCTTCCAGCGTGAGATCCTCCACCGCAGTCACGCAGCGCAGTAAAGCCACGCCGCCTCCCGGCACAATTCCTTCCTCGACCGCGGCACGGGTCGCATGCATGGCATCCTCTACCCGCGCCTTCTTCTCCTTCAGCTCGGTTTCCGTCGCCGCTCCAACCTTGATCACCGCCACGCCGCCTACCAGTTTCGCCAGCCGTTCCTGCAGCTTCTCACGATCGTAATCAGAGGTCGTCTCCTCGATCTGCACCCGCAGCTGCCTTACGCGGCCCTCGATATCCGAATGCTTCCCGGCGCCCTCGATGATCGTCGTATTGTCTTTGTCGATGGTGATCTTCTTGGCACGGCCCAAGTCTTCCAGGCGCACGTTTTCGAGCTTGATCCCCAGGTCCTCTGAAATCACCTTGCCGCCTGTCACGATCGCAATATCCTCCAGCATGGCCTTCCGCCGATCGCCAAATCCGGGTGCCTTCACCGCCGCGGCCGACAACGTACCGCGCAGCTTGTTCACCACCAGCGTAGCCAGGGCCTCGCCTTCGACATCTTCCGCAATGATCAACAGCGGGCGACCGCTCTTCGCAATCTGTTCCAGCACCGGCAGCAGGTCCTTCATTGAGCTGATCTTCTTCTCCTGCAGCAAAATCAAACAGTCGTTCAGCACTGCTTCCATCCGTTCGGGATCGGTCACGAAGTAAGGCGACAAATACCCGCGGTCAAATTGCATTCCCTCGACCACTTCCATCGAGGTCTCGATCGATTTCGCTTCCTCAACTGTAATCACGCCATCTTTACCGACTTTCTTCATTGCCTTGGCGATGATCTCCCCTACTGTTTTGTCGTTGTTGGCCGAAACCGACCCCACCTGCGCGATCATCTCGCCCTTGACCGGCTTGCTCAATTTTTTAAGCTCCGCAACCGCCGCTTCCACCGCATATTCAATCCCGCGTTTTAGGCCCATCGGGTTCGCACCCGCTGCCACATTCTTTACCCCTTCGCGAAAAATCGCCTGCGCCAGCACTGTCGCGGTCGTCGTCCCGTCCCCGGCTACGTCCGAGGTCTTCGACGCCACTTCGCGTACCATTTGTGCGCCCATATTCTCCAGGCCATCCTTCAGCTCAATCTCTTTAGCAACTGTCACCCCGTCTTTGGTGATCAATGAAGACCCGAACTTCTTGTCCAGGATCACGTTCCGGCCCTTCGGGCCCAACGTGATTTTGACTGTATCAGCCAGCTGATTCACCCCGCGCAATAAAGCCTGACGTGAGCGTTCCCCTTGTACGATCTGTTTAGCCATAGGTTCTCACTCCTTTTCTCCTTGTATTCGAATCCCCAATGTCGCAGAACCGCCTACTCCCCGCTCATAAGTACAGCCAGGATCTCTTCCTCCCGCATGATGACGTACTCTTCGTCGTCAATCTTGATTTCCGACCCGGCGTATTTGCCGAACAGTACACGGTCTCCAGCCTTCACATCCATGGGCGAACGCTTGCCGTCCTCCATCATTTTCCCCGGTCCCACCGAGATCACCTTTCCTTCCATCGGTTTCTCTTTCGCCGTGTCCGGAATTATGATTCCGCCCTTGATCTCTTCCTTCTCCTCCATCCGCTTCAAAACTACCCGATCGTGTAATGGCCTTGCTTTCATTTCGTTAGATCTCCATTCTTATCAAAACAACATCTCCCACCCTCTCAACAAGTTGAAGCCTTATTAGGGACGAAAATTCGCTTTGTTTACCGGTCTGACCTTTTGTCCCGCAGCATTCTTGTCATCATCTTGCTTTTTCAGATAATCAATCTCTCGCTGAGGAGCCTCTTGCTCGTTCAGACGGATCGCCTGCAAAATGGCCACCTGGGCAAGGGCATCCAGCCGTTTGGAGTAAACAAGCATTCCAGGGGCGGAGCCGTAAGAGAAACGGAAAAGGTTGAACGAGCTCTGCAAGTCTTCCCAGCGCGCCACAACTTTTTCGCTGTCGCTATAGACTTGCGACGAAGAGGAACTGATGATCTTCTCAACGGGCGTGGTCGGCCTTCCGTATTTCGCCGAAATACCTTGGATCAAATCCTCATCGGTCAGCCCCTCGGTCCTATCCTTGTCATAACTGACCACAATTCGATAGAGCTCGCCGTTGTAAAAGCTGAATAGAATCTCCTTTACCGGGTCCCCTTTAGCCGATGGGCTGGAGGTGCCCTGCGGCCGCCATTCCAGCTCCTGAATGACTGCAGGTCGCTTGTAGATAACCTTGGCCTCCGAGGGTTTGACATTTACCTGTTTGGCTAACGCGGTCAAATTCATCCCCAGCTGAAATCCCCTGTAGCTCGAAAGATCTTGCGCATAAATCAAAGGCATGGTCAGCACGGCTAGGGAAATACAAATCACGAGACTTCGAGTATTGATCATTTCAACCTTCCTTGTAATTTGACCTTTTACGATTTGTATGGCACATTCAAAATGATGGGATCGGCTCGATCGCCGAGCGTCGCGATAAAGTTTTCTCCGTGCGCTCGGCCCGGATGGTTCCCGTTTCGTTTACCGGGTCAATGCTTTGCTGGACTCTCGAATGAGCCGCCGTCGCACTGCCCTGCTTTACCGTTGCCTATCGAGCCACGCCTTCTCACAATATTTCCAATGCATTTCTCCCCGCCGAGAAAAGTATCCTGCATCTCGGAGCATCAGTGAAATCCGTTGGTCACAGGTTCACCCCGCAGATTTCGGCGGGAAGAAATTGCCTTAATATCTATAATCTGGCCGGACTCACTTGTCAGGTTCGTATTGCTCTCCGGTATGTTCAATAGTGCTCATTCCGAATGAGGTCTCAAGCATTCACGCCCATTACTGATTTTGCACGTCCCTAAACGATGTTCACTCTTAGCCAGGGGCGTGGGCAGCACTGGACTGAGATGCGAGTGGCATCGAAGACCTCGGACGTTGCAGGGGACGGAAAAACGAACGCTATGGTGCTGGCACTGGCGATTTTTGGTTAAGGGGTGAAGGACGTAGCAGCTGGCGCGAATCCGATGGGAAATTGGCTACCTGCTCCAGCGATGTCAGCGACTTTTCCGATAACCTCAGACTCGGTGGCCACGAAAGTTTTGCGATACGCAATTTTAGGCCAGTATTCAGCATTTTGCATTAATGCAAAGTCAAAATGCGGGAAATCCCATTTCCGACTGGTTGAGGACACTGAAGGCATGGCCTGGAACTTAGAGCTACGATGAGGCAGAAATCGAATAAAACCGAAATCTGATAAAAACCAGCCTGCACCCCAAGGAGGTTCCTGAGGGGGTCGTAATTGGCAACCGGGGTATGCTCAAATCGGCTTACTCAAGGCCGTCGCCTGCAATGCTACCACCCGTAGTGAATCAGATTCCTTCAACCACAATCCAGCCTTACGGCCGTGGATTTTCACGGCAAGTTTTGTATATCTAGAAGTCCCTCAATTTGAAAGGCGACGGGTCAATAGGTGAGCGTTCCCTCGCCTTTGTAGGTAAATGATAGGATCATGGTTTTACCATCTTGGGAAAAAGTAATTTCCACGTTGTTCGGACCGTATGTGAACCCTCCCGTGATGTTCTCGAAACGTCCGTTACCGTCCGTGGCTTCGATCACACCAAGCGTGTTCTCAATCCAGAATACCTTATCGCAGTTCGCAGCAGTGAAGATGCCGCGGTCCTGGGTGGGGTGATTATTCACAAAATCCCAAGTTCCTGCCCCTTGGTTCACGAATCGACCCGAGTGTTGCTTCACCGCAATCCAACACTACGTAAGCGCCGGTCTCCAGATTGATCGTCACGGTTATGTGACCATGGATTTTCATGGGGCATTTAACGGCCCTCCAAGATCCATTTGATCCAAGCCTCATCAAAGGATTGGCAGCTACGTAGCAATCATCGTATCAAGGCACGGCAAAGTTCATTCCGGCACTCCATGGGCCGTACCCTTGGCTATTCCAAGTTTGAATCCACCATTGTGCGGTACCTGATGAAAGCATCACCCCAAGCGTCACAGAGCATGTGCCGCTGCCGGTAGAGCATCCTGCCTGATCCAACGTGAACCATTGCTGAATCCTCGGATTTGCCCCCGAGTCGTTGACCCAGAGCAGATACCATGTCGCGGTAGGGACAGCTGTCCAAGTGTAGGTAGGTGTATTTGTCGAAATAGTTCCAGATGGGGCAATAAGAGTGGCTGCTCCAGGCGTTCCACCGGTGGAGGAGACTGAGAAAGTCATGCCGTTGCTCCAGGGGCCATAACCAGCGTCATTCCACGTTTGCACCCACCACTGAGCGGCTCCTGGAGAAATGGAAGTTGCAGGGGTGACGGAACAGGTTCCCGTTTCTGCTGCACATCCAGCCTGTGCTGCGGTGAACCATTGTGAGATTCTTGGGCTGCTGTTCGAGTCATTCACCCATATGTAATACCAGGAAGCCCCAGATACGGCATTCCAGGTGTAGCTCGGATTGACGGTTGAAATATTCCCCGAGGGAGAATTCAAGGTTGCCTTGCCAGGGACACCCACCGAAACCGTGAAGGACAATGGATTGCTCCATGGGCCGGAGCCTGCGTCGTTCCAGGTCTGAACCCACCATTGACCAGCTCCAGCAGCGAGAACAATAGTAGGGGAAACAGAACACGTGCCTGCGCCAGAGGTGCAGCCCGCTTGATCCGCGGTATACCATTGCTGGATCCGGGGTGATGCACTCGCGTCATTAACCCATAGATAATACTTGCTTGCCCATAAAACTGCATTCCATGTATACGTTGGCGTCGTAGTCGAGATACTGCCACTGGGAGACTTGAGAGCGGCTTTGGCAGGAGGCCCTGAACGCGCTGCCATGAAATTCTGAAACGTAAGGTAAGCCGCTTTTGGTATGAAATCTTGACGGATCAGGCTGCAACCCACAAGTGAAGATAGAAAATCGCTCCCGTTTCCTATGTCATCGGCTATATGCACCCAATACAGACCCTTTATAAATGAGTGAGCATAAGATATATGCAGAAAGCCGTCAGCCCACTCGGCCTGAGCATTTTGGGTAAGCCCTTCATGCCAATAAAATGCATTGGTAATGCCATAATCTTCAGATTTTGAACTGTAGCCAGTCTCGCCGATATATATCGGCTTTTGGGTTAAACTATGAAAGTCGACCAAAAGTTCCTGAATCCGCTGCATATCCACTGGTGCAAATACTGTTGCGTATTGCATCTCAAGACCAATAAACTCGTACTCGATATTTTTTTCAGAGAGATATTTGGCCAAATCCCAGCTCGAAAATAGAGTATATTGGTCCTCTCGATTCAGTTGGTATCCTACATAAGCGGCTGCACTGAGGTAAATACCGAATGATTTTAAAGGCGCGGCAACTCTGGCGCCGATAAGTGATTGTCTGATCAATTCTGCAATCTGTTCCATGGCATATCCGTTTGTGCCTAATTCGGGTTCACCCATGGCATACATCAAAGCAACCTTGTCCTTATAACGATCAACGACGATCCGCGCATTCTCATAATACAGAGATGATAATTCGTTAAAGGGCAAATTAGCAGCCCATTGTGGCATTTGATTGACGGAGATGTTCACTCCGAGATGAACGGCAAATCCCAGTGATAGAGCTTGATCGATCTGTGCGTCCATGGATGCAAAATTGTATGTCCCCCGTATCGGGGATATGATGTTCCAATCGCATATTGTGTAGACGGAAGTGAAACCGGCTTGTTTGGCTTTTCGATAGTTTGGAACCCAGCTATTGTCTGTCCAATCTCCGAAGCCTTCATAGTTTAGAATGAAATCACCTCGATGCCCCATTCTTGCGATAGAGACATCGTTAACTTCCATTACCAAACGCTCCTTGACAGGCATAATCTCCGCCAGAGCTTTATAGGATGCGATGGCCCTATCTGAAGGACTTGATGCCAATTGTGCATTTTTCAGGAAGGTGAAAGCCCTTGATATAGCTTCTGTCAGCCCTGATGAAAAATGCATGCCAGAATTAGTGGATTCTGAAAAAATCTGATTTGCCGTCTGGTATTCAGATAAAGCGAATTCATACGGAAGCTGAAGAACATGAGCTTCCGAATTCGAAAGGACATATCCTCTTCCTTCATTGTCGGCCCTCATGTAAACAGATCCAACGCCGTTTGCCTTCCATAAACATGTAAAATAGAGCGGTTGATTGGGAGGTACATTAAACGCGTTATAGTCACGACCATTGTAGTTTATCGGGAATGGATAGGGTGAACCGATTTGTTTCGAGACAGGAGGTGTTCCGATCCTAAAGATGCCATAATTCCTATAGATTGCCCATTTGTCTGATGCCCAGTAGGTAGTGATGGAGTTTATCAACTCCGTGTTCGTGACTGCTGTCCCGTCAGGATGGTAGGCTTCGATCAAGAGAATGGCGGATTCTGGCGCCGATTCACCTTTTGCATCGCTATTTCTCGCGTTCAATGCTCGACAAGGTGTAGAAAAGTAGCCGAGAACCAAGACTGTAGTCAAAAATGCAAATACTGTATGTTTCATTCAATTATTTTGCGCAACATTATTTGACTCGCATTCAATAAGATAGGAGGTTCAGCGAGGAACCCCAGACAGGTTATGACGATTAAATGCGAAAAGTCCATTTATTCTTTCTCTATTTTGACAATGGCAGAGGTATTTCAGGGTCGGCAACTGTGCTGAACTGCTGATTCAAATCCTGGCAAAAAGCATTTAGTATCGCTCTTGATAAGGAAAGAAGACGCAGACAACATCCAAAGAACAGCTATTGGGGCCCTATCGAGCCCAAATCATGAAACGACATTATTGATGCACTGCCTGAGGAGATCTTCGCCCTTAGCAGGGTGATGAAAATCGCGTGATTCGGACAGACTTTGCCTTCGATCACGCTTGATATTGCTAAATGTTTGAGAAAAATTGCGACTTCAAGGCTATTGGAACCGGAAAAGCCGGCGTGTTTTGCCCTACCCGGCCGCAAAGCCGGGCGGAGCGCCCCGCTTCAAGCCGGAGCAGACATCATATTTCGCATTCGTACCAGGTTATAAACCGCAACCCCAAATGTAAACATCCAGGAAACGCGTTCGATTCCTCGATGGCGAGTCTTACGCAGCATCGCTACCGTCTTCATCCAGCCGAAGATCTCTTCGACTCGCTTCCGCTTTCTTTGGCTGACCGCGTAACCGGCATGTTGGATTGTCCTGTTATCAATTGCGCTTTTTCGGTTCTTGGTGTTCTGTGCCACATGAGGGGTTACGTTCCGCTTCCGCAATTCGCGTACAAATTCCTTGGTGTCGTAGGCTTTGTCCGCGCCGACTGTAACACGGCTTTCAGAAGGCATTTCTTCCAGCATATCAATCGCAGCCTGCCGTTCGGCTGTTCCGTTCGCCCTGCTGATTCGGGCATTCACGGCCAGGCCGTTCCGATTTTCCATCATTACATGACCAAGGTAAGCAAGCTTCGATTCGGTGCCTTTGGTTTTTTTGTAGAGTCTCGCATCCGGGTCCGTCGTCGACCGATGTGTCTCGTTGGATCTCTTCTCCCCTTTGAAATCCACAGTCGGATTGCCGGGGTCATCCGGAGATTTGCCCGAGCTGGCGTCTTTCTTTTTGAAGCTTTTCTGCCCGGCCCACGCTTCGATAAGGGTTCCGTCGACCGTGAAATGTTCGTCGGAAAGAAGATGCTGAGCGCGAGCATGGCAAAGGACTCTTTCAAAAAAAGCCCGAGCGATGTTCCCCTCCAACAACCGATCGCGGTTTTTGCTGAAAACCGTTGCATCCCAGATTGCGTCGTCCATGCTCATGCCGACAAACCAGCGATACAACAGATTGTAATCGAGCTGTTCCATCAGAAGACGCTCACTGCGAACCGAATACAACACCTGAAGCAGCAGTGTTCGCAGAAGCTTCTCCGGCGCAATCGACGGCCGTCCAATTTTGGAGTAGAGCGCCTCGAAACGAGGCGAAAGGTCCTTCAGCACAACATCGACCATGGTCCGGATAGCTCGAAGGGGATGATCCTTGGGAACCCTCTTTTCGGCCGAGATATAACTGAACATCCATTCTTGCTGTTCGTCGGTTCCGCGCATCCAATGTCTCCTTGGGATTTGCTTCAGGGAGGTTCACATATGAAGATGCACGAAACGCGCTTTAGTTGTAGTTTTTCATCATCCTGTTAGGGCGGCCATCGGCTGGGCCCGCGCCGCCCGTGAAAAATTTCTGGGAGTTCACCTCTATGTTCCGCGACGGGATTGCGAAACGGTGCGCGGATGGGAGCGAGGGCCTGCAGAGCCTCCAAAGTCGGATCGCTGGAAGAAGGTGATTCTGGTCGAGAAATCCCGCGATCAATATTATGCGGGCAATCTTCTTCATGGGCTCGTTCTTCGAAAGCATGGTGCGCTTGCACTAGCGATCGAGAAATGCTCCGGCTTGATGCGGTGCCCACATCCGTAAACTTAGGGACTCGGGAGGGGGCCTAGGCCACAATCAACGTCACAATCCGAACTAATATGAATTTCATAGGCTGTAGGTTGTTGAAAGAATTGGTACGCCCAGCAGGATTCGAACCTGCGACCCCCTGCTTAGAAGGCAGGTGCTCTATCCAACTGAGCTATGGGCGCACGCTGTTTGATGGAAGGAGCCAAGCAAGGTCAAACGGTAACATAGAATTGCCCGCAGTGTCTATATGATGCCTGTCCTGGCCGGGCTCCTCAGGCCCCTGATTCAAAATCGGATGCGTTCATCTGCAATGCTGTCTCAAATGCCGCTCCAAGGTACATTTCAAACCCACTCCTGCCAGCGTCAAGTGGTGGCTGGACCGTCGGTGCGCAGCAATCTCTACCTTCGACATTCTATCGATAGTACATAACATGGGGACGGAGCTGATTTTCAGAGTTGAGCTCGCAGGGCCCGCAGTCGCTGCGATACCCCGGGAAGGCCGAATAGAGTATGCCGGGGAGAACGATGAGATCATCGGGCCGGTGGTACATTTCGAGCATCAACCTGGGATGCCAGCGACGGAGTGTCTCCGTCCCGCCGCGCAAGGCCTCCCGCTCCGATCCCTCGATGTCCATCTTGATGTAATCCACCCTCGCCAAGCCCAACTCGCGGACTAAAAGATCAATGGTTGTAACCGGCATCCGTACGACGCTGCTTCCCGTGGCGTCGATCACGCTATTCATTCCCGAGTTCTGGTCCGATACGTGAAGCTCGATCGAGCCGGGGGAACTCCACACACCCTTTTCCACCACGACAACGCGGCCACGTTCTATTTCGGAGGCGAAATTCCTCCTCAAACACAATGCATTGACGGGCTCAGGCTCGATGGCTACAACCTTTTCAGCTCCCTGGTCAAGAGCCTGGTCCACAAAAGTACCCACATGGGCTCCACAGTCGAGAACGATATCGCCCTTGAGCACCGAATTTTCCGGATTGATTTGCTTCATCCAGAGGTGTTCCGTTAACAGGTAACTCAAGAGCGCTTTCCCATCCGCCTGCTGCCCCTGCCGCTTGATCCAGAACGCTCTGCCCCCGGTGTCGAAAAGCCCAATATTCCGCACAGCGTCCTGGCCCGCAAGATATACTCTGTTGTTCATGGCACCGGCAATATCCGATTCGCGCTCGCGGTCCTGTTCGTAGAGCAGGGTGCGCAGCCAGGAGCAGTGGGATGCCCGGCCGTTTAATTTAAGGTAGACCGCGTGGAGGCCGCGAATTTCACTGAGAATGAATACGGCGACGACCGTCATTCCCAGGACCGCATAGGCCAGGCACCTGAGCCGTGTCGCACCGGTTTTCGAGTCACCTGGCCGGATTTTTCCCATGTTCGTTCCCTCCGCGACAGACGCACCGCAGGAGACTTATCGGCCCCTCACGACCCGACTTCAGGTTCCGGCGGATAATACTTATCTTTCCCATCCATGCGTAAGATAAGTATTATGTCCCCGGAACGAATATGAAAGCACTGCTGCTTTTTCACTTCAGGGTAGGGGTTCGCGTTGCGGTGCGTTCTTTCCTGCCCCTGTTTTCCGCGCTGCTTATCGCGATCATGCTTCAGATGTATCCTGCCGCCTTCGTTGTCTTCCTGGCGCGAACCGCCTTCGCGTCTCATCCGTCCTTCACTCAATCCTTGATGGTCGCGGCGATCGCATTTGCGTTGCCCTACTGGGCCTCGCCGCGCCTGGCTCACGGCCTCAACGGCTGGATCCGGCATCTTTCCCTCAGTGGCATTGGCAACCGTCGCGGAATGACCCTTGGCCTCCTGGTTGCCCAAATGCCGTTGGCGGTTGCCCTCCTGATTCTCGGATGGGTCGCCATCGGCAAAAATACCCCCGTGGGTTTGGCATCCGCGCGCTGGGTCATAGTCATGGCTTCGGCGGCGGTTGCAGCAACGCCGGCTCGGCGAGGGTGGATCTCAACACCCCTGGCTTTTCTAACCGCAGGCTTGGCGATGACCGGGACATGGCTGGAAATGGCGGCCGCCATTCCCCTGCTCCTGGCAGCGGATCTTTCATCCGGTCCGCTCAAGGAGAAGCGAAGCAGGCATGATTGGGCTGCCGCCGGGTCGCATTTCGACGCCAAAATCGCCTGGCGCGCTCTGGGATGGCGCATCCCCGCCGCGTATGCCCTCGGGTTGATCATCCTTGGCGCCGGCGGACTTTTTGTCTCTAACAACGAGCTCACGGGCAGCCTCTCTTCCGGATCCTGGCGATTTGCCGGCGGAATGGCTTGCCTGGGATATATCGGATTTGTTTCCGGGAGCCTTTCGATGCGACGACCTGTGTGGCCGCTGGCCCGCTCCTTCCCCCGTTCATCCGCGCAAAGGATTGCCACCGATGCCGCCTTCGTGTCGATCCACGCCCTTCCGCTGATTGCCATGGTTGCCTACTCGGATCCGCGGGCCGCGGCCTTGGTCTTGCTCCTGATTCCTCTCCTTGCACTGCGCGCCGCCGGACAGATGAGGCGGCCGCCTGGGAAAAAAAACAGCTACGGCTCTTTTTATGCCGAGGGGTTTTTGCTCTCCGCCGTGGCGGCGCTGCTCCCTTGGTCCGCATTTCTGGCCCTGCCGGCGGCAGTCCCGGCATTCTTCGCCGCGCGAGACCTGGAGCGAAGGCGGAAAGTAACCAGTTGGCAAGAATACCACCATCTCAGTGCCGGGGATCCCCTATCCTGGAGTGACCAATGATAAGCCTGACAGATGTTCACTTCGGATATCGCCAGGCCGAACCGGTGCTTCAAGGCGCGCAATGCGTGATCTCTTCCGGCCTCACGCTCCTGCTGGGACCCAATGGAGCCGGCAAAAGCACGCTGCTCAAAATCATGGCGGGGATTGAACGGCCCGAACGTGGAACCGCTGCCCTCGAAGGCCTGGATCTTTGGAAGGATGAGATTCAGTCGCGAAGGAACCTGGTATACGTTTCCGAACAACCGGACCTGACTCCGTACGCAACTATTTTTGATGTTATCAATCTGGTATGCCGGCTTCGCCGCGTTCCTTTGGAAAAGGGCAGGGAAGCTTTGGAAAAGGCCGGCCTGGACCGGATTTCACGACGATCCATACGCGAGCTTTCCATGGGACAGCGGCGCCGTGCCGTCCTCGCGGCGGCTTGGGTGGGGGAGCCCAGAATTGCGGTGCTTGATGAACCGCTGGAGGCGATGGACCGGATGATCCGCTCCGAAATCCTTGCCTGGATCGACCGCTTGCTGGCCCGGGGAGCGGCTGTGGTGGTAGCGACGCACGATATTGAGCCGTTTGTTGAAGGGGCGGCGCGGGCCCTATCCGTAAAGACCGGGCTATGTCATGTTTTCGAACCGCTGCCGCCTGCTTATGCCGACCGCATGAAGCTGTTTGAGGAGCTCAGCCGCGGCAGGTTTTGACTTTGTGTGAACCCCTGCTACGCTATTTGCATCCAATCATTGACTCGGGGGAAACGTGCGACAGAAACTGATTTATCCGGTGCTGGCCATCTTGCTGTGCTGGGGTCCGCAAACAGCCCGCCCGCAAACCATTGAAAGCAGGTTGATACCGGTTAAACCGGGGGATACGCTGGCAATTCAGAACGATAGCGGGCGCGTGCGGATACGCCCGTCGGATGCATCGATGCTGGAAATCCGGATTCAAAGAGTTGCCGGCAATGATGCCGGGAAGCCTGCCCCTGAGGTTTCCCTTTTGAATGCGAATGGCACCGTTTCTCTGAAAACGACATTTTCCGGAACCGCTGGAGAGGCCGTCCATCTGGATATCCTGGCTCCACGCTTCCTCAACCTGACGGTTTCCGGGGCCAATCCTGATGTGGATGCCGCTGGTGTCGAGGGATCGGTTCGTATCGAGGTTTCGGGCGGACGCATCACAGCCGAGGATCTGCCGCGTGCTGCGGCGTTGATCTCGGCAGGCGGAGAAATCACTTGCCGCATCAGCATTCAGCCTCAGTCGGATCTCCAGGTTAAGACCGCTTCGGGGATCATTAAGCTCGAACTTACCGATCAGCTTCAACTCCGTGCTGCACTGCGAGCCGGCGGGAGAATTTCCTGGGACATGGATCCGATGGTGCAGAACTCCACGCTCGAGAAACAGATCGGATCAGGCGGACCAGTCCTTTCGGCTGAAAGTGCAAGCGGGAACGTCGTGGTGCGGCTGCGTCCCGGCATGGCTTATACAGCCCCGAGCCCTTGGCCTTCCACTCCCGCGCCGGCCTCACAGACCCAGGTCCGGCCGGAGTTGCCGCGCCCAACATCCAGGACCGCTGAAGCGGCGCCCCTGCCGGCGCCCCCGCCTCCTGCGGCAGCTACGACGCCACCGCCGGTGCGCAGGGAACCCCAGCCCTCCCCGCCGGAGCCTGCCCCGCAGACGCGAAAGCAGGATGCGACCTCACCCCAAAAGGCTTCCAATCCCGCCCTTACCCAAGAAGCTCCCGCTGCCGCTCAGCAGGCACCGGTGGTCATGGATGGCGGGTTTGCGCTCAAAGTGGATGTCGACAGCGTCTTTCTCAACCTGTCTGCCCGCGAACGCAACTCCAACCGCAGCGTGCCGGGATTGCTGAAAGAAGATTTTCGGGTATATGAAGACGGCGTCAAGCAGGAGATCAGCCACTTCCTCCCCACTGAGGCACCCTTCGATCTGCTCCTCCTGATGGATGTAAGCGGCAGTACCCAGTCCTATCTCAATCTGATGAAAAAAGCCGCGATTGACTTTACGAGGCAGATCAAGCCCACCGACCGCGTTGCGATCGCAACCTTCAATTCCAGCGTGCAACTGGTCGAAAACTTCACGAATGACCGCAGCCTTGCCGAACGCGCGATACAACGGATCCATTCGGGCGGCGGCACCGCATTCTACGATGCCTTGCTGACCTGTATCGGCCGCTACATGAAAGGTGTCGAGGGACGGAAGGCTATTGTGGTGTTCACCGATGGCGTGGACAACCAACTTGAAGGACGCACAGTGGAAGGTTCTCACACTACGTTTAACGAGCTGTACCGCCAGGTGCAGGAAAGTGACACGATCATCTACACCATTTTTCTCGATACCGAGGGGATGGTGCCTGGGATGACTAGAGGACAAAGCAGGTTTCCCCCTATCATCGGAGGATACCCCGGCGGCGGGCGAACGGGCTATCCTGGAGGGGGGAGAACCGGATACCCTGGTTCCTACCCCGGCTCCATTCCGTTGCCGATCCCCATCCCGCAACCCGTGCCTCAGCCCCGGCCGGGTGGGGGCCCCGGCGGAATGCCTGGCGGCAGGGGCGACCCGCGGGAAGTCTACGAAATTGCTCGGAACCAGCTGAATGATATTGCAGAGCAGACCGGCGGACGCATGTATTCCCCGCGCAGGATCGAGGAACTCTCAGGCGTTTACACCGAGATCGCCGAGGATTTGCGTGTGCAATATCAGCTGGCGTATAACTCCAACAATCGCGAAGAAGATGGGGGCTGGCGGGAAATAAGGGTCGATGTGACGGGGCGCTCCGATATTGTCGTGCGCACTCGCAAAGGTTACTTTGCCCGGAAGGGCAGGAACACCACTCGATGATTTGATGCCGTTATCGCAAAGGGCGCCAGGGTCGTGATCGGACTGCATAATGTTTCCTGCTTCCGTCGAGGCCTTGGCGCCTTTTGCGATTTTAAAGTAAGGTTGCGCTACGGCGCGGGATGGAAAACGATCTCCATCAGGTCTTCCATCATCCCAACCTTCGGATTCTCGATGATCCGCCCGATTTCCCTGCCTTCCCTGAAAACGATGAAGGTAGGGACTTTATCCACCTGCAATTCCTCGACAAAAAACCGGGTCTCCTTATTTTCCTTCCTGGCCAGGTCGAAATAGCGAACCTGGGAGGAGCCGGCGGCCAGCTTCATGATCTTGATAAACGCAGGGACATTGTTGCGCGAATCCTTGCACCAGAGACCCAGATAGACATCGATCCTCATGCCCGCGTCGAGCTTGGACTTGAACGCGTCGATCATGTCACTTTCCGGCTGGAACTTATCGAACTTTTCCTGCCATTCAGGGCCTGTGGCGAGAATTTTGTCGACGGTGACCTCTTCGCCGTTTCGAGCCATTCCAAAAGCCAGCGAGAAAATCATCGCGCAGCCTGCAGCAAATAAAGTGCTGATATTCTGCGTCATCCGTTTCCTCCGCTCCTGTGGGTCTATTCTGACCCGCCCACAGAAATTATAGTACCCACCATCCCCTGAAAGAAGCGACATCCTCAGGACCGCGCTTCGTGTCGTGAGGTATCACAGCTCACGTTCCCGGGGCGTTGGGTGAAGCGGTCCTACTCCATGGGTTCCGGTTGAATGAGGCAGAATTTGGCTCCCTGAGGGTCGGCGCAGACTGCGATCCACCCCACTCCCTGAATGTGGAAGGGGCCTACAATGACTGCCCCTCCAAGCTCCTTGAGCCGGGCCACGCTCCGGTCGCACTGTTCTACCCAGTAATAGCAGGTCCAGTGCGGAGGCGCCTCTCCCCATTCCTCGGACATCTTCATAATTCCGCCGAAATCCATGCCGGCATTGCTGCAGATCAGATAATCGCCGGGGGAGGTCGGGTGGGCTTTGGTTTTCCAGCTGAACAGCTTGGAATAAAACTCGCTGGACCCGGCCATGTCTCGAGTCGCCAGCTCCGTCCAGAGAAGGGAATTCACCTCGTTCGCAACGCCGAAACCCTTGTGATCCTTCGCCTGCCACAGACAGAAGACGGCTCCCGTAGGGTCGCTCAAAACCGACATGCGGCCAACGTCCATGACATCCATCGGCTCAACGATAATCTCCGCACCGAGACTCTTGGCGAGCGCTGTGGATTCATCGGCGTTGTCCACCGCGAAATAGATGGCCCAGTGAGGCGGCACTCCGTCCGCTTTCATTTGCGGAGTAAGCTGAAATGCTGCGGCGACGTTGGCTCCGTTGAGGCTGAACATCGAATAAGCCTCATCCGGGCCCATCGGGTAATCTGTCACCGTCCAGCCGAACAGCGAAGTGTAAAAGGTTTTGGCCGCTGCCTGGTCTGTTGTTCCGAGTTCGAGCCAGCAGGGGAATCCTGCAGGAATTGATTCATACTTAGCCATATCCGACCTACCTCCCGTTGGAATGTTTGAAGGGAAGAATAGCATGCGGCTGGCTGCAATCGTAGAACGGCTCTGCGTTTCCTTGCGGTCGTTGCGGCCTTCGTGGTGAAATAGGCGATACGGCCGCGAAATCCGGCCGGGAGGATCCCCGTCATGAATCGAATCCGTTGGGCCGTCCTGTCGATCGCCGCAATGTCGCTGCTGCAATCCGCTTCGCCGCAAAACCAGCGTGCAATCACATCCACCCCGATCAAAGTCGAGGAGACCAGCATCGTCCTCCCGACCTACCTGGCTGGAGACCCCGATCCTAATCCGATGTTTTATTTCGGCCGCAACTCCCAGGGTGCTGAAGGCCGCATCTACCCCTACCCTTTCTACGATACCCTTACCGGACGAAAGACGGACAAGACCTATAAGATCATTTACCTCGAGAATGAATATCTCCGCATCGGCATCTTGCCCGAAATTGGGGGACGCCTGTTCGAAGGAATCGACAAGACCAACAATTACAACTTTATTTATCGCCAGCATGTCATCAAGCCGGCACTGATTGGCCTCATCGGCGCCTGGATTTCCGGCGGGATCGAATGGAATATCCCGCACCATCATCGTGCATCGACCTTTATCCCGGTCCAGCATAGTGTCGAAGCCGATCCCGACGGCAGCCGCACTGTCTGGGTGGGCGAGCTCGAGATCCGACACCGGATGCGCTGGGCCGTTGGTTATACGCTTCACCCCGGCAAAGCCTACATCGAAGCAAAACTGCGGATCGCGAACCGCACCCCGGTGGTGAACACCATGCTGTGCTTTGCCAACGTCGCGGTTCACGCAAATAACGATTACCAGGTGCTGTTTCCTCCCGGTACGCAATACGCCACCTTTCATGCGAAACGCGAATTCACCGCGTGGCCCTTTTCCACCACTCGTTTCGCCGGCGCAGATTTCTCCGCCGGCGTCGATGTCAGCTGGTACAAAAACAATGTCAGCTCGAACTCGTTTTTCGCTTGGAATTACCAAGACGATTTCTTTGCCGGATACGACCACGGGAAACGCGCAGGCATCATGAGCGTCGCGGATCATCACATCGCGCCGGGGAAAAAGCTCTGGACCTGGGGCACAGGACCGCGCGGACAGAGTTGGGAAAAAATACTTACCGACCAGGATGGCCCCTATATCGAACTGATGACCGGCGCCTACTCCGACAATCAGCCCGATTACAGCTGGCTTCAGCCGTTCGAGCTCAAGTCATTTTCGATGTATTGGTATCCCTTCCGTGAAATCGGCGGAGTCAAAAAGGCCAACCTGGATGCAGCTGTAAACCTCGAGACTGCCGGCGGCTCTGCTACCCTGGGATTCTGCACCACATCGGCTTACGCTGCTGCAACCATGACTCTCTCGGCCGGGGATAAGATCTTGCTCAAAGAGACCACCGCCATCGATCCCGGCAGACCCTACCGGAAGCAGGTAGCGCTGCCGCAGGGAATCGACCCTAAAGACCTGCGGGCCGCACTCGCCGCAGACGGCCGCGAACTGGTCGATTATTCGCCCGTGCCGGTACCCCCGTCGCCTCTGCCGGTTCCTGTTGCCGCGCCGGCCAGCCCGGAATCGATCCCGACCCTCGAGGAGCTTTATCTCACCGGGTTGCGAATCGATCAGTTCCACGATCCCAACCTTGATCCCGATCCCTATTGGGAGGAGGCACTGCGCCGCGATCCCGGCGATGCTCGCGTCAACACGGCACTCGGCATCCACAGCTACAAAAAAGCGCGATTTGCCGAAGCGGAAAAGTTGCTCCGCCGGGCGGTATCCCGACTCACCTCCAGCTATACCAGCCCTAAGGACGGCGAGGCGTTTTACTATCTCGGATTGGTGCTGAAATCCCAGGGTAAGCTCGAGGAGGCATTCGACTTCTTTTTCAAATCGACCTGGAGCCAGGCATGGCGTTCTGCCGGTTATTTTTCATTGGCCGAAATTGCATCTTCGAAGGGCAATAGGGTTCAAGCCCTCGATCTTGTCAATCGCTCCCTGGAGGCGAATGCCCTCAATATCCGTGCCATTCACCTGAAGGCGGCGATGCTTCGCCACACCGGCCGGGCCAAAGAGGCTCTGACCCTGCTTGGAGATGTCGCAGGGAAGCTCGATCCCCTGGATCCCCGAACCCTCGCCGAACGCTGGCTCGCCGGTCGGGCAGCGGTGGACCTGAAGCCGTTGACAGCTACGATGGCCGAGCACCCTGCGACTGCCCAGGAAATGGCGGCCGAATACCAGAATGCCGGGTTATGGAACGATGGCAGCGAGGTTCTCGCCCAAGCCGTTGCCTCGGCCGCGGACCAAGCACGGATCCATCCGATGATTCTCTATTACCTTGGCTATTTTTCCTCAAAAATGGGGCGTTCAGAGGCTGCCCAAATGCAATACCAGTTGGCGGCAAAAGCGCCTCCTGACTACGTGTTTCCGTTCCAAACCGAGGCGATAGATGTTCTGAAGAGTGCGATTCAATCCAACCCGGCCGACGCGCGGGCACCTTACTATCTGGGCAATCTGCTGTACGACTGGCAGCCGGAGGAAGCGGCCAGGCAATGGGCGGCTTCGGCGGCAATCGACCCTTCGTTCGCGATCGTCCATCGCAATCTTGCTGTCGCTTCCATGCATCGCAAATCAGGGCCTGACCTAAATGGCGCTCTGGTTGAAATGGAGGCTGCTGTGGCCTGCCAGCGCAAATACGCTCTCCATTTTGCCGAACTGGACGAGCTTTTCGAGCGGACGCGGCAGCCGCTCGAGAAGAGGCTAAAAGTGTTCGAGCAGAACCAGGCGGTGGTCTCAGCCAGGGATGACGCTTTGAACCGCGGCTTGGCCCTCCTGGTAGCAGCGGGCAAATTCGATGAGGTCATCTCCATTCTCTCGAAGCGCCAGTTTGCCGTGGCTGAAGGAGCGAACATCAATGTTGCGGAGCAGTGGGTCAACGCCCACATCCTGCGCGGGCGGCAGCGGCTCGAGGATAAAAAGTACAGGGATGCCATCGAAGATTTCAGGGCCGCATCGAGCATTCCGGCGAACCTTCCTTCCGAAAATGTTTCCTTGGCATTGCGGAGTTCCGAAATCGCCTGGTGGACAGCCAGCGCCTTGGCGGGGACCGGAGACCTGGATGCCGCCAGCAGGAACCTGCAGCTCGGAGCCAATCCGCCGGCGGCTCAAGGACGCCGGCAACAGGCAGGTGCTCCGCGGCCGGAGGCTGGAACTTATTACCAGGGCCTCTGCCTGCGTAAATTGGGTGCGGAGGAAAAGGCGCGCGAGATCTTTTTCAGCCTTGTCCGGAGCGGGGAGGAGACAGGCAGTGAGGCGCAACCGCGCCGTGCCGCCCTGAGACACTTCACCGCGGGAATGGGCCACCTCGGATTGGGTGACCGGCAGCGGGCGAGGGAGGAATTTATCCGTGCAACGGAGGATGACCCGTCGCTGCCGGGCCTGCGCGTGGAGTTGGCGGCGCTTCCATGAACCCGGCATGCAGTCCGGGGAAGGACGGATCCCGAATGAGTCGGACCGGATCCGGGCAGAACCGGCTGGCGGTCGTCCGTCTGCTATACTTGGGGGTCAGATCGAAATTTCCGTGAAAAAGAGGAGCATCCATGACCATTCGAAGCCTGATTCTGCTCGTTTTGATCTTCGGATTTGAGACCGCGTTTTCGCAGGACAATACGCCTCTTCAGAGCCGCAGGGACCGGCTGAGCTACGCACTTGGCATGGACCTAGGCAACCAGCTCAAGAGGCAATCCGTTGACATCGATGCAACCCTCTTCGCCCGCGGACTCAGGGAAGCGCTCGCCGGGGCCAAAACTCTCCTGACCGAGGCCGAGGCCCAGGCGATCATTGTCGAACTGCAGAAGGAGGCAATGAAGAAACAGCAGGCCATGCTGGAAGAACAGAAGAAAAACCTGAAGGCCAGCTCCGAAAAAAACCTGAAGGAGGGCGAGACATTTCTGGCTGAAAACAAAAAGAAAGAGGGAGTGGTCACCCTCGCAAGCGGCGTTCAATATAAAATAATCAAAGCCGGTAGCGGCAAAAAGCCGGTCGCCGATGACACCGTTACCTTTCACTATAAAGGAACTCTGTTGGACGGGACTGAATATGATAATTCCTATAAACGCAATCAGCCGATCACGGTTCCGGTGAAGGGAGTGATCAAGGGCTGGAGCGAGGCGCTTCAACTTATGCCGGCAGGTTCCATCTGGCAGCTTTTCATACCTTCTTCCCTTGCCTATCGCGAAATCGGCTACGGAAGCATGATCGGTCCGAACGCAACGCTGATAGTGGAAGTGGAGTTGATTTCCGTCAATGACAAATAGAGTACCGGCACAAACGGTGCTTTCCATGCAATCCGATTGTCTGGAGGTGGCAACATCATGAAGAATGAAACCCCTGACCGCAGGGAATTCCTCCGGTCCTCCGTCGCTTCTGCCGCGGGCGTTGTTCTCGCATCATCTTCAGCAGCACGCACTGCCATGGCGAGTGAGTCTGTCGAACCGGCCGTCCCGGGATTTCAGGGCAAGCCGCGCATCCGCTTTGCGGCTATCGGACTGAACCACGGCCACATCAACGGGCAGGTCGACTCGGTCCTCCGGGGAGGCGGCGAGCTGGTTTCGTTTTATGCCAAGGAGCCTGACCTGGCTCAAGCATTTGTCAAACGCTATCCCTCCGCCAAAGCGGCACGCAGCGAAAAAGAAATCCTGGAAGACAAATCGATCCATCTGGTCGTCAGCGCTTCCATCCCGAATGAGCGCGCCCCGCTCGGGGTCGAGGTGATGCGGCACGGCAAAGATTTCATGGTCGACAAGCCTGGGGCCACAACCATGGCGCAAGTCGCCGAGGTACGCAAGGTCCAGGCGGAAACCCGCCGCATCTATTCCGTTCTCTTCAGCGAGAGACTTGAAAACGCGGCCACCGTGAAGGCCGGTGAACTGGTCAAGGCGGGGGCCATCGGGGGCGTCATCCAAACCATCGGCCTGGGACCACACCGGATGAATCCTGCCACCCGGCCGCCCTGGTTCTTCGAACGCGAAAAATACGGCGGGATTCTCTGCGACATAGCATCCCACCAGTTCGATCAGTTTCTCTTTTTCACCGGTTCCACACAGGCAGACATTGTAGCTGCCCAGGTCGGCAACGTGCATCATCCGCAATATCCCGGGCTCGAGGATTTCGGCGACGTCCTGCTGCGCGGCAACGGCGGTTCCGGATATATCCGAGTTGATTGGTTTACACCGGACGGACTCAATACCTGGGGCGATGGTCGCCTGACCATCCTGGGCACGGAGGGCTATATCGAGATACGCAAGAACGTGGATATCGCCGGTCAGCCGGGAGGCAGCCACCTTTTCCTGGTCGATCAAAAAACGACTCGTCGTTTCGACTATAGCAAAGAGCCGCTGCCCTACGGCACCCAACTGGTCGACGACGTTCTCAATCGGACCGAGACATCGATGTCCCAGACCCATTGCTTTCTGGCAATGGAACTGGGAGTCAGAGCGCAAATGTCGGCACAAAGACTGCAGCTGAAAAAGTAGCAGCGGATCAGCGGCGATGCCCGCGGGACAATGCTGCAACGAAGCCGGCGACGGCATCCCGTTGTTCCGGCGTGAGCTGCTTGAAGTCAGGCATTTCCGTGTCGGGCCTGAATTTCTGAGGGTTTGCGAGGTAATCGGCAATCCAGCGGGCTTCACGCTTCGCACCGACCATGTCGAGGCGGGGGCCCTTGTTGCCGCCCATTCCAGCCACTAAGTGGCAGTCCATGCAGCTTTCCTGCTGGAGCAGCGCGGCTCCCGGGGCGAGAGGCATCTGCGCGGGGATCTGCCTCATTGTCATCTCCCACCAAGAACGCGGACTCCGGGCCCTGTCGTCGCCGGCACCAGCCGAAGAAGCAAAGTGCAGATAGGCTTCGATTTTGGGCGCGTCCTCGGATTCGTTGGCATGTCCCTGCGTTGCGGAGTTTGAGCCGGTCTCATGGATTCTCATCCGGATCGTCTCTCTGCCCAGGCGCACATAGGCTGTGGACAGATCAGGGGCAAAACTGGAGCCCGATCCCAATACGGTGTGGCAGTTGTTGCATTGGTGGTCTGCAAACGCTTTCTTTCCCGCGAGGATGTTTCCTTTCCATCCATCGGCAAACTCCAGCACCAGATATTCCCGAATCTTCTCCGACGACGTGAAGTAAACGGCAAAGCCCGCCAGAATTGCGGCCACTGCCGCGGCCCAGCATAAATGCTTTCTTGCCATCCGACCTCCTGCCGTCAAGCCTATCATAAACCATTTACCATGATGTCATCGTGAGCTTGCAGCTCGCCACAGCGAATGAAAAAGTTCGGACAACCACTCGGCAAATGACTATGGCAAAATCTCGACTGAAGCCTTAGCGCAGGGCGATCCATTCGTCATTTGATTTTTTGGAAGATTTTCGTCGATTCCAATGTAGAATCACTTTTTCTCCGACAGGAGGAAGGGCGACCACCGCCACGCATACCAAAAACAAGATCGAGACGTGATTGCATAAGGATCCAACCGCCTATGAACCACGCGCTTTATTCCTTCCAGCCGCTGCTCCAAGGCACTCCCATTCAGTCTCACATTACTGGTCTCGACTGGGCCATGATTGGCCTTTACTTCAGCATCCTGCTTTGCGTTGTCTGGTGGGTGGTGAGCAAGGGGAAAGATACGGCTGCCGACTATTTCCTTGCTGGACGGAATCTCGGCTGGTGGATCGTAGGCGCTTCGATCTTCGCTTCGAATATCGGCTCGGAGCATGTGGTCGGCTTGGCCGGGTCGGGAGTGACCGACGGTGTGGCGATGGCCCACTACGAGCTTCACGCCTGGTGCCTTCTTGTCCTGGCCTGGGTCTTCGTGCCCTTCTATGCCCGATCCCTGGTTTTCACGATGCCTGAATTCCTCGAGCGACGCTTTTCGATCGGATCGCGCTATGTGCTCTCGATAGTCTCGCTGATCACATTCATCGTCTCCAAAATTGCGGTCGGTATTTTCGCCGGCGGTGTCGTGTTTGGAACCCTTTTGCCCGAAATGCGCATCAACATCCTGGGAGTCGAGCTCGATAGTTTCTGGATAGGCTCGGTGCTCGTAATCGTGCTCACCGGCCTCTACACCATTCTTGGCGGTATGCGTGCCGTTGCCTATAACGACGCGGTCCAAGTGCTGGTGCTTATTATCGGTTCAGGACTCCTGACCGTATACGGCCTCTTCAAACTCGGCGGATGGAGTGAACTCCGGTACTGGTGCGGCTCGGATATGTTCAACCTTTGGAAACCGCTGATCCCGCCGGGCGTCGAGGGAACCTGGGCGCCGGTGCTCCAAAAAGACGCTCTTGGCAACGTGGTCAAGCAGGCCTGGTATTTCAATGGCCATTACCCCTGGTTGGGTATGCTGTTTTGTGCGCCGATCATCGGCCTCTGGTACTGGTGCACCGATCAGTACATCGTGCAACGCGCCCTGGGAGCTCCTAATCAAACCGAGGCGCGGCGAGGCAGCATATTCGCCGCATTCCTGAAACTTTTCCCGGTCTACCTTTTCATCATTCCCGGGCTTGTCTGTTTCGCGCTTGCCAAGAGCGGCAAGATCCCCGAACTGCAAAACATCTTGATCGGAGCCAACGGCCACCTGACCAAGGAGGCGCAGGGAGCGTTCCCCCTGATGGTCCAGTACTTGCTTCCCCCGGGGTTGCGCGGAATTGTTGTGGCGGGCCTCCTCTCAGCGCTCATGGGATCGCTGGCCGGAGTGTTCAATGCCTGCTCGACCTTGTTTACCGTCGATTTGTATGAAAAATGGAAGCCCAAAGCAACCCAGCACGAATTGGTGCGCACAGGGCGAATCGCCACAGGGATCATGGTGCTGATAGCTCTCGCATGGATCCCGGTCATCAAAGGCGCTTCCGGCTTGTACAACTATTTGCAGGCCGTCCAGGGCTATCTCGCGCCGCCGATATTCGTGGTGTTCTTCTTCGGTGTTTTTTTCAAGCGATTGAATTCGCAGGGATGCCTGTGGGCTATGCTGGTCGGATTTGTCATGGGGATTTTCCGCATGCTGGTCGACACTCCGGTGACGCTCGGGATTGCAGGATTCGAGAACGGCTATGCTCCGGGGTCTTTCCTCTGGGTGGTGAATAACACCTACTTCCAGTATTGGAGCGTGCTTATCACGATTGTGTCGGCTGTAGTAATGGTGGTTGTCAGTTACATGACCGCGGTGCCGGATTACAACCGAATCAAGAGCCTGACCTTCGGGACGATCACCGACGAGGATCGCACCCATACCCGCGCCGGATGGGACTGGCGCGATGTCACAGCTTCTGCCTTCATCCTCTGTTGCATCATGGGCGCTTACATCTACTTCACAGGATAAGCGGGATGGGAGCGGAGGCTGTACAAAACAGGCTGCAGAACAGATTGCAGATTGCGGATTACTGATTGCGGATTGGACTGATCAGCCTCTCGGGCGAGGACCTGCCAAAATTATGCGCCTTAATGGCACTTCTACCTGATGTGCCCCATTGCGGTTCGTTTTTCAATCCGCAATTCGCAATTCGCAATCCGCAATTTATAAGTCACATTTCGCAATTAGAAACCCGCAATATGCAAATCTCCTCATGAGTGATATCCCACCCGGACTTGAGCCGGGCGCAACAGTTGATCGCCCATCCGGTACCCCCGTTGGACCTCTTCCACCACGATGCCGTCGCGCTCAGGTTCATCTACCTGCACCATCCCGATCGCCTGGCCCACATTTGGGTCAAATGGCAGGCCAGCGACTTCAAGCGGCTGAATTCCCAGAGTCAGGAGCTTCTGGCGGAACAGACTGGCGATCATCTCCACGCCCTGGCGCAGGGAGTCCTGGGTTCCTCCCTTGGCGGCGGCCGCCAATGCCCGTTCAAGATTGTCCAGCACTTCCAGGAAGGGCAGCAGGATGGCCTGTTTTTCCGCATCGACGCGCCTTTGAAAATCCACTTCCAGGCGCATGCGGGTCCGGGCAATCTCTTCCTGCATCTGGGCTTTCTTTTCCTCGAAGCGCTTTTCGGTCTCTGCCAGCCTTCCCATCAACTCCTCCACCATGGTCGGATAGCGGGGTTTTTCCTCGACGGCCGCGGATGAATCGATCTTGTCCAGATCGAGAAAATGCCTTTTGTCAATGACCCGGAAAATCGGGGATTCTGTTTGGTTCTTGTCTTTTGCAGGCACAAAAGTATCTTCGTCGCTATAAGTCATGTTTGATTTCCGCTTGATTCAGATTAAGAGTTATTCCCGTCCGAGGAGGCGCGCGATGCGCTTTTCCGTCGGCGGATGGGTGCTGAACAGGTTCAGCAGGGAAGACCCGGAAAACGGATGCACGATGAACATATGGGCCGTGCTGGGCGACGCATCCATGGGGATCTGCTTCGAATAGTTTTCCAATCGCTTCAGGGCGGATGCCAGCCCATGCGGGGTGCCTGCAATCTCGGCTCCTCCTGCATCGGCCTCATACTCCCGCGTTCGCGAAATCCACATCTGGATCAGCATGGCAGCGATCGGTGCCAGAATTATAGTCAGGATCCCACCCAAGGCACCGCCTCCCTCGTCGTCGCGGTCGCGACCGCCGCCGAAGAAGGCCGCGAAGCGCGCCATGTTAGCTGCCCACATGATCATGCCCGCCATCGTGGCTGCAACGCTGGAAATAAGTATGTCACGGTTTTTCACATGCGCCAGTTCGTGGGCCAGCACCCCCCGAAGTTCTTCTTCGGTCAGGAGCTTCAAGGCCCCTTCGGTTACCGCCACCGAAGCGTGCTCCGGGTTGCGCCCGGTGGCAAAGGCGTTGGGCGCCTGTTCCGGAATCACATAAAGGCGCGGCATGGGGATGCCTGCCCGGCTGGCGAGAAACTCGACCGTGGAGAAGAGCCTCGGGGCCTGCTGCGCCGTTACAGGCTGCGCCGAATACATCGAAAGTGCGATTTTGTCCGAAAAGAAATATCCTGCAAAATTCATGGCGATCGACACGAACAGAGCAATCGTCAGGCCACCCTGGCCCCACAGGGAACCTATAAAAACTATCAGGCCGGTCAAAAGGCCCAGCAGAAGTACGGTTTTAATGTTATTAGCCACTTCTTTCATTTCCTCCGCTGCTAATGATACCAAATTCAATCGATAAGACCTCCCGGACCTCAAAAATCATTCTGTTCACCTCTGGATCCTTGGTGGTTTGATCAGCCATGGGTGATGAAATACCAATCCTTCCTCTTTTCATCGTAATCAACAACGACCTTGTCTCCCACCTTGATCCTCCCGTCCAGCAGCGCCAGCGCGAGCTTGTCCTGAATTTTTTTCTGAATGAGCCTTTTCAGGGGGCGGGCGCCATAAACCGGATCAAATCCTTCCGCGGCAAGCTGTTCCACCGCCTTCTCAGTCGGTTCCAGGTGAAGATCCTTTTGTTCGAGGAGCCTGCCGAGGGCTTTCATTTGCAGCTGCACGATCCCCTTCAACAAGTCCGGGCTGAGCCGGCGGAAAGCAATAATGTCGTCGAGGCGGTTCAGAAATTCCGGGCGGAAGGTGTTCCTCAGCGCTTCCATCACCCGCGGCATCGCTTCATCCAGATCGACTCCCGGCTCAATCAGGTAATGGCTGCCGATGTTTGAAGTCATGATGATCACTGTGTTCTTGAAGCTCACGGTGCGCCCTTTTCCATCAGTCAGACGGCCGTCGTCCAGGATCTGGAGAAAGACATTAAAGACATCCGGATGCGCTTTTTCAATTTCATCGAACAGCACCACCGAGTACGGCCTGCGGCGGACGGCTTCCGTTAAATAGCCGCCTTCCTCGTATCCTACGTACCCCGGGGGGGCTCCGATCAATCGCGCTACCGAGTGCTTTTCCATGTATTCCGACATATCGACGCGAATCATCGCCCTTTCATCATCGAACAAGAACTCGGTCAGGGCCCTTACCAGCTCAGTTTTACCGACACCGGTAGGGCCCAGGAAGATAAAAGAGCCCATGGGCCGCTTCGGGTCCTGCAGTCCGGCCCGTGCGCGCCGTATCGCGTTCGAAACGGCCTCGAGCGCGGGATCCTGCCCCAGCACCCGTTCACGCAGGCGGTCTTCCATCCGGACCAGCTTTTCCATTTCGCCTTCAAGCATCCTGCTTACAGGAATCCCGGTCCACTTGGCCACGACTTCGGCAATGTCTTCTGAGTCGACCTCCTCTTTCAGGAACTTTTTGTCCTTTTGCAGATTTGCCAGGAGATCGTTGCGTACAGCCAGATCCTTCTCGAGCTGGACCAGGGTGCCGTAGCGAAGCTCCGCCGCTGTTCCCAGGTCCCCCATCCGCTCTGCCTGTTGTTCCTCAGCTTTTTTCTGTTCGATTTTTTCTTTCAGGCCCTGGATGGAAGCTATGATCTCCCTCTCCTGCTGCCAGTGCAGCTTCATCTGTGCGCTGCGTTCACGCAGATCCGCGAGTTCAGCGCCGAGGCCGTCGAGCCGCTCCCGCGAGGCTTTGTCCTTCTCTTTTCCCAGGGCTTGCCGCTCGATTTCGAGCTGCATGATCCGCCGCTCGACCTCGTCGATTTCAGCCGGCATGCTGTCGATTTCGATCCTCAGGCGCGAGGCGGCCTCGTCCATCAGGTCGACGGCCTTATCCGGCAGAAAGCGGTCGGCAATATAGCGATGCGAAAGCGTCGCCGCTGCCACGAGCGCCGAATCGGTGATCCGGACTCCGTGATGCACCTCGTATTTTTCCTTCAATCCGCGCAGGATCGCGATCGTGTCCTCCACATCCGGTTCGCCAACCAGGACCGGCTGGAAGCGCCTCTCGAGTGCGGCGTCCTTCTCGATGTACTTCTTGTATTCATTCAGGGTAGTTGCGCCGATACAACGCAGCTCGCCCCGCGCCAGCGCCGGCTTGAGCATGTTGGAAGCGTCAATCGCCCCTTCAGCCGCCCCGGCTCCAACCAGGGTGTGCAACTCATCAATGAAAAGTACGACCGAACCGGCGGCTTCCTCGATCTCCCGCAGCACCGCCTTCAGCCTGTCCTCAAATTCGCCGCGGTATTTGGCGCCGGCGAGCATGGCCCCCAGGTCGAGCGACACCATCTGCTTCTTCTTCAACGATTCAGGGACGTCTCCCGCCACGATACGCTGCGCCAGACCTTCGACGATCGCTGTTTTTCCCACTCCTGGCTCGCCGATCAGGACCGGGTTGTTTTTGGTGCGCCGCGACAGTACCTGGACCACCCTGCGGATTTCATCGTCGCGTCCGATTACCGGATCAAGTTTGCCGCGCCGGGCCAGGTCGGTCAGGTCGCGCGCATATCGCTTCAGGGCCTGATACTTATCTTCCGCGTTCGGATCGGTCACACGAGCCGTTCCCCTTATGGACTGCAGTACCTGCAAGATCGCTTCGCGGCTCGCGCCCTGAGCGTGCAAAAGCTTTCCGGCAGCGCCTTCGCTACCAGCCAGGGCCAGCAGAAGGTGCTCCGTCGAAACATATTCATCTTTGAACTGATCAGCTTCGCTCTGGGCCTGGCGCATCACGGCGTCGAGACTGCGCGAGATCGAGACCTGAGAGCCATGCGAGCGCGGCAGCGAGGCCAGGTGCTTGTGGAGGCTGGAACGGAGCAGGTCGGGCGCTATCCCCAGTTTTTTCATGATCGACGGGACGATGCCGTCTTCCTGCGCCAGTAGCGCCTCCAGCAGGTGCTCGGCCTCGAATTGAGGGTGGTCGTGCTTTTCCGCGAACTGCTGCGCCTGCATCAGCGCTTCCTGCCCCTTGACTGTAAATCTGTCCAATCTCATTCCGCCTCCCTTAGCGCCCTATGTATATAAAACCTGAGTGTGAGATTGTCAAAAATCGGACACGGAGACACGGAGATTAAAAGAATAGCTATTCTTAGTAATCTCTTTGTCCTTTGTTCCTCCGTGTTTGTATTTTTAGAGGAGGAGTTGACCGGAAGACATGATCTGGCGGTCATCAAACCAGACCGACGGAGACATGACGATGCCGTCCAGGTGGCTGCGAACATTCACTTTGCCACCCATGGAGACATTGTCTCCGAATGCGATATGAATGGTTCCGAGGATTTTCTCATCTTCCAGGATGATGCCGCTCACAATTGCGCTTTCATTGGTGCCGATACCGAACTCTGCCAGGTTGCGTGAAAGCGGCGCGTTGGCCTCAAGGATTTTCTCGAGCTGGAGGGCCTGCTCGCCGCCTGTGATGGTTGTAGCATAGCCGTCCTTAACTTCAATGCGGATCGGTTCTTTTAGCTTCCCGATGCCGGCGAACGATCCGTCCGCAACCACGACACCCTGCGACAATCCCTCCAGCGGAGCCAGGTAAGCTTCGCCGGTGGGCAGATTGCCACCTTCCCCCTTGCCGCGAAATATGCCGTGACTTGCAATGGCCTTGCGTCCGAGCTTTGGCATGGTGATGTGGGTGCCTGCGGGACTGGTGACACGGACCACCGAAGTTTCGTCCAGGAGTGCACAGAGCCGGTTGGTCAGCTCTGCAATCCGGTTGTAGTCGGCGTTCATACAGCGGATGAAAACATCCTCAGTGATGCCGGGAAGGGTTGCGACGCGCACCCCCAGCTCCTTTGCGGCGCGGCGCGCATTGGTATGAGTCAAGGATTTGCTCGTCGGGCAAAGCACGATGTCCATTTGTTTCATGAGCTCCGCGATTGCGGGCGGGGGTTCTTCGCCATTGAGCTTGCGCGGAATGATCTCGCACAAGAGGGTCTCGTTACCCAAGTCTCTGGCGGTTTCGAAGAGGGCCCGGCCGATACTCCTGCAGGGCTGGTCTGTGACCACTGCCACCTTTTCGCCGGGTTGGAGCCCCATGCAATCTACCAGGGCAATTCGACATGCAGAGTAAAGATCGCGATCCATAGTTCCTCCTTTTCATTGCGAATTGCAGATTGCGGAATGCAAATTATCCTTGGAGTGACAAATCACCTTCTCATGTTGAGGTCTTGGCAATTGGCGCCAATGTTTAGTTTTTTGCATCGATGCGCCCCATCGCAGGCGGATAATCAGACCCGTTCTTCAATTCGCAATCCGCGATCCGCAATTATTTGGCGGTTATGGTTTCGAGGCCGTGGGCGCCTGGTCCGGTTTCGCTCCTGAGAAGCAGGAACGCGAAAAGCAGCCCGAAGAACCCCAGGCTCGAGAAAATCCACATTCCCAGCCGGTATCCTGCCGGATTCTGAGCGCTGGCAGAAGATACGTCGTTAGCCCATCCGATCAAGAGGTTAAAACCTGCAAGCCCGATATTTTGGATCAGGGTCATCAGCCCATAGGCGGTTCCGAGTTTTCTCTGGTCGACGATGTACGCCACTGAAGGCCACATTACCGCCGGGATAAGTGAAAAGGCAATCCCCATCATTGCCATAGGCACGTACAGCGTCATCCGGGAATAGGCCATGATGAGGTAGACCGGAACCAGCAGCAGTGAGCCGAACATCATAAAGAGCGATCGCTTGCCGATCCTGTCGACCATCAACCCGAAGAGCGGCGTGCAGATCATGGCAAAGGCCGTCAGCATGCTGGAAAGGAACCCGCCGAGTTCCCGGGAAACCCCGTGAGCCTCGATGAAAAACTTCACGGCAAAGGTCTGGAACGGGAAGATAGCCGAATAGAAGGTGATACAGAGTGCGACGATGTACCAGTACGAGGTCCCGAATTTCCAGATATCCTTCCATTCAACCTTGTCGGTGCTCTCGGCGCCAAGTTCGTAGCGGCTCTCGGCCTTCGCTTCGAGGGTCCAGTAAAGCGCGGCGCCGACGAGGCACATCAGTCCAAACGCCGCGCTGATGATAAGCGGGCGCTGCCAGTCCGTGTAGAACTGCGCACCCCAGGAAGGCGAGTTGAGTGCCGCGAAGGAGCCCAGCCGGGCGATGGTCAGGTTGACGCCGAAGGCGAAACTCAATTCTTTACCCTTGAACCATTTTGCAATTGCCGTCGTGACCGAGACGATCAGGGATTCGGCCCCGAGGCCGAACACAAGCCTGCCCCCTGCCATCACCCAGAGCACGCCCGATGCGGCGGTCATAATAGCGCCGATCACACAGAGCAGTGCGAAGACCGCCGTCGCTTTTTTGGTGCCGATCAGGTCGATGATCACCCCGCCGATCAGGACCATAAAAATGTTCGGGATTGAATAGATCGCGTTCAGCAGGCCGATATCAGAGTCGCTGAAATGCAGCTGGGCTTTGAGAACATCCGCAAGAGGGCTGATGCTGTCGTAGACGTAATAGTTCCCAAACATGGCGAGGCTGATGAAGACCAGCACCGTCCAGCGGAAGAGCTTCGGGGCAGGAGGTCGAACTGACATAGTGGCGCTCAAAAGGAAAACACAAAGGCACAGAGAACACAGAGCCAGCTAAGCAAAAGATCTCTGTGTCCTCCGGGCCTCCGCGTTGGTTTTCAGAGGTTTTTCAGGATGGCGAGGAGGTACTGCCAGAAACGCTCAACGGTGTCGATGTAGATCTTCTCATCCGGCGAGTGGACTCCTTCCAGCGTTGGGCCGAACGAAACCATATCCATTCCCGGATATTTCTCGCCGATGATCCCGCATTCGAGACCGGCGTGGATTGCCTTTACCGACGGCTCTCTGCCGAACTCCTGGACGTGCGTCGCTTTTGCAATTTTCAGAATTTCCGATTCAAGATTCGGTTTCCAGCCCGGGTATCCGTCACCGGCGAGCACGGTGGCACCGCCGAGTAGGAAAACCGTCTGCACCATTTCCGAAATCTCATCGACCTCAGAAGCCACCGGACTGCGCTGGCTGGTAACAAAAGTGATCTCCTTCTTTCCGGTCTGAATCACCGCGACATTGGTGGAGGTTTCCACCAGCCCGGGGATGTCGGCACTCATCTTGATGACACCATGGGGCAAGGCTGTAATGGTTTGGAGGACCTTTTTCTGAAGTGAGGTCTTCAGGACCCGCGCTTTCTTTTTCGGAAACGCTTCGATGGCAATGCTCAGCCCCGGATCGACGGTGGCGATTTCAGCTTTCATCACCCGTTCGCATCCGGCCACCAGTTCCTCGACCGCCTCCAGGTTCTTCTTGGGTACAAAGACCAGCGCGTCAGCCTCACGCGGTATGGCGTTGTGCTTGTTCCCGCCGCTGATGGAAGACAGCCGCCCTCCCAGTGCCGCCACCCGCGACAGGACACGCCCAAGGATCTTGATGGCGTTGCCGCGCCCCTTATCGATTTCCAGCCCGGAGTGGCCGCCCTTGAGGCCCCTCACACGGATTTCCGCCGCTATGCTACCGGCGGGCGCATCCTGGAGCTCGACCTTCCAAATACCGCGCGCGTCGCGACCGCCCGAGCACCCTACATAAAGGGCGCCCTCTTCCTCCGAGTCGAGATTGAGCAGGGTCTTGCTGACCAGGAATCCGGGTTCCAGGTTGTTTGCCCCGGTCAGGCCGGTTTCCTCGTCGATGGTAAAGAGGAATTCGAGGGGCGGATGTTCGAGATCTTTGGCCGCCATCAAGGCCAGGCAAGTGGCAACGGCGATGCCGTTATCCGCACCAAGGGTTGTCCCATTGGCCATCAGGACGTTCCCCTTCACGACGAGTTCGATCGGATCTTTGAGAAAATCGTGAACCTTTTCCTTGTTTTTTTCGCAGACCATGTCGAGGTGGCCCTGGAGACAGATCCGCGGGTGATTCTCGCGCCCCTGAGATCCGTCTTTGCGCACCACCACGTTCCCGACCTTATCGGCCTGGGCTTCCAGCCCCAGTTTTGCTGCTGTTGCGAGAACATACTTAATGATCGCTGCTTCGTTTTTGGATCCCCGGGGGATTTGCGAAATTTCAGCGAAATACTTCCAAACCCCTTCGGGTTTCAGTCCTTTGATGGCCTTTGACATAAATAAACGTCTCCTTGATAAGTGCTGCGTCTTCGGAGCCCGGTTCAGGTTTCTTTTCAGATCATACCTGTTTCCATCCTAAACCCATCATCCATCCGCAACCCGCAATCCGCAATCCGCGATATTTAGGTCATTGCGCTTGGCGGTGCCGGTTCATCCGGGCTTCCCGCATTCTTCAGCGGTATTCCAACCAGTATGAATCCAACCACTGCAAAGACCAAGAGGCTTCCTGCGAAAGACGGCTGCTCGAACATCTGGAAAACCTTGACCTCCCAGAAGGCCAGGGCAGCGAAAACCAGCCCGACCAGGGCTTCTCCGGCAATCAGCCCCGCAGCCAGGAGTACGCCGTTGTTTTCCACCCTGACTTTCTGTGCCGCGTTGAGTTGCTGCTTGTCGGCCATTTTGTCCACGATACTCCGGATTACGCCGCCGATGAAAATGGCGAAGGTTGTATCGAGTGGGAGGTACATGCCGACGCAGACGAGCATCGGGCTCTTGACCTGGACGAGAATGAAAGCGATTGCCATAAGAATCCCGACGATGATCAGCGGCCAGGCCATCTGGCCGCCGACGATTCCTTGGGAGACCAGGGCCATGAGGCTGGCCTGCGGCGCGGCAAGATTCCGTCCCCCAAGGCCCGTGCCGCCGGAGTTGATGTCTCCTTGATGGAGAATCAGAATCGGGAAGAACATGACCGCCGAAGCGACGACGGTACCGATGATGTCTCCCAGCTGCATTTTCCAGGGGGTGCCTCCCAGGATATGTCCCACCTTGAGGTCCTGGAGCATCTCACCGGCGACGGCAGCTGACACGCAAATGACGCCGGCAACCGCGAGCACTGCGATTACGCCGGTCCGGCCTGTCTGTCCGAGTGCGACCATGAGGAGCGCGGCGATGATTACGGTGGAGAGTGTCAGACCACTAATCGGGTTGTTGCTCGAACCGATCATCCCGACCAGGTAGCCCGAAACGGCTGCGAAGAAAAATCCCGCAATTACCATGACGATAGTAGCTACCAGGGCGGTCACCATGTTGCCTGCAAAGTAATGGTAGAGGGCGAAGGTTGCCGCTGAAGCCGCGATGATTCCGAGCAATACGCCTTTAAGGTTGAAATCCTGGTCGACGCGGTCGACCGCCGCACTCTCGGAAGCCGCTTTCTTCACATCGCCGATGGAACGTTTGATCCCGCCGATCAGGTTCTTGCGCATGCGCCAGAGAGTAAAGGCCGCGCTCATCAGCATGCCGCCGATCGCGATCGGGCGGACGACATAGCGCCAGATAATGGTTGCCTGCGCCAACCAGGAGGCCTCAGTGTCCCCGCCTGTTGCCTGCAGGTTGATTGTCGGACCAAGGAAGTAGAGCAGCAGGGGCACGAATAATCCCCATGCCAGCAGGCCGCCGGAGAAATTCAGAGAAGCCAGCCTGAGACCGATGATATAGCCGACACCCAGGAATGAGGGGCTAACCCCGGGGGAGGAGAGCACGATTCCGCCGCTTCCGGGCAATGTGTCGCCGCTGCGGCCCAGCATGACGCCGGCCCGCTTGAACGGTATGAACTTTTCCCAGGTCGAGGCGAAAACCGCAAGCTGTTTTAGGCTCTGGATAAGCGCGCCGACACCGGCCGCCAGCAACAAATAGACGGCTCCCGTACCGCCGGACCTGCCCGCTTTGTGAATTTCGCCCGCGGCTACCGATTCCGGGTAGGGAAGATCTTTGTCTTCAACCATCACGCGCCGGAGCAGCGTGACGAACAGGATACCCATCAGGCTGCCGACGATCATGATCCCTGTCGCCTGGAAATAGTGACCCTCGAGGTCGTCCCATACACCTGAGATTATGAATGCCGGAATGGTGAATATGGCGCCGGCGGCCACCGACTCGCCGATGGAGCCGACGGTTCGTGCGATGTTTTCCTCGAGAATTGACCCCTTTTTCAGGCCGAGGGCCGGCAGGCTGATGCGGAGCAACGCCATGCTTAGAACGGCTGCGGGGTAGGTGGCGGCGATAGTCATCCCGGCCTTTAGGCCGAGATAGGCATTGGCAGCTCCCAGGACCACCGACATCACCAGGCCGTAAAGGACCGCTTTTATCGTAAATTCCGTCATGCTTATGTTTGCGGGAACGTAAGGCTTGTGCTTCTCGCCTTTGGGTTCACTTTGCTTCAAATCGGCCATTCTTGTCTCCTTTCGCTGCTCCTCAGGCTTGCGATCCTAACATAAATGCTCCCATGTCGGCACACAGATCCTGATTGCGGATTGCGAATTGCCGATTGCAGATGGAACAGCACAAATGGGTTGATTCCATTTGTTATTCGTGACTTCAGAAGATCCTGGCCTTCCAGATTGCCAAGATAGGTAACTTAGGTGCCTCTCATGAACATGTTTTAAATCCGCAATCCGCAATTCAAAGCGTTTCTGTGTTTGTTTTTTTGGTATCATAAATGTTTTGTCCTGGAGATGGAGACGCCGTGACTGAGATCAAGAATACGATCAACTTGCCCAAGACCAACTTTGCCATGAAAGCGAACCTCCCCCAGCGCGAGCCCGAGATGCTTCGCCATTGGGACAAGATCGACGTTTATGGCCAGATCCGCAAAGCGCGCGCGGGCTGCCCGAACTACGTTTTGCACGACGGCCCCCCCTATGCCAACGGCGCCATCCACATGGGTACCGCGATCAATAAGATCCTGAAGGATATCATCGTCAAATCCAGGAATATGATGGGCTTTAACGCTCCGTACCTTCCCGGGTGGGATTGCCACGGCCTTCCGATCGAAATCAAGGTGGAAGAGAAGCTGGGCCCCAAAAAAGCCTCCATGACCAAGGTTCAGGTTCGTCGCGAATGCCGCAAGTACGCCGAGCACTGGATTGACGTGCAGCGCAAGGGATTCAAGCGGCTCGAGATTTTCGGCCAGTGGGAAAAGCCCTACCAGACCATGGGTTATTTCTTCGAGGCCGAGATTGCCCGTGCGTTCGGCGATTGCGTCGGCAAAGGCTTGGTATACAAGGGCCTCAAGCCAGTCCACTGGTGCTACAGCTGTGGTACCGCCTTGGCCGAGGCCGAGGTTGAGTATGAGGACCACACCAGCCCGTCCGTCTATGTGGCCTTCCCGATGAAATCCACGCTGGGGGAGCTCTACCCTGAGCTCAAGGGGCGGGAATGGTCGATCGTGATCTGGACCACGACCCCCTGGACGCTTCCTGCCAACCTAGCGATCGCTGTTCACCCCGAATTCGAGTACTCTGCCGTCGTCGTCGCGGGCAAAGGATACGTGGTTGCGACCGGCCTGCTCGAAACCGTGGCCGCCAAATGCGGCTGGAGCGATGTCAACGAGGTGGCCCGTTTCAAGGGAGCTTCTCTGGAAAAGCTCTTGGCGCGGCATCCGTTCATCGAGCGTGATTCCGTCATGGTTCTTGCGGATTACGTTACTCTCGAAGCCGGCACCGGTTGTGTGCACACGGCCCCCGGCCACGGGCACGACGACTATGTCACCGGACAGCTCTATGGCCTTGAAGTCCTCTGCCCGGTCGACGACAAGGGTTGTTTTGTGAAGAGCGTGGATCATTTCGCCGGGCAGCACGTCTTCGATGCCAATCCGAAAATAGTCGAGTATATGCGTTCCAACGGCTCGCTGTTGCATCACGAGCCATTTGCGCACACCTACCCGCACTGCTGGCGCTGCCACAACCCGATCCTATTCCGCGCGACCCCGCAATGGTTCATCCGTCTGGATCATGACGGCTACCGTGAGCAGGTGCTGGAGGCCATCAAACGGGTGCGCTGGATTCCTGCTTGGGGAGAGGAGCGGATCAGCAACATGGTCAAGGACCGTCCCGACTGGTGCATCTCGCGCCAGCGCGATTGGGGAGTCCCCATCATTGCTTTCTATTGCAAGGAATGCGATGAGATCCTGCTGGACCGCGACATCGTACACCACGTCGCCGGACTCTTCGAAAAGGAAGGTGCCGACGCCTGGTATGCCCACCCGCCGGCAGAACTCCTGCCTGAAGGGACCCGGTGCCGAAAGTGCGGCGGAGGCGATTTCCGACAGGAATACAATATTCTCGACGTCTGGTTCGATTCAGGCAGCACCCACCTGGCGGCGCTGGGGCACCGCCCCGATATGCCCTGGCCGGCAGACCTCTATATCGAGGGCGGCGACCAGTATCGCGGCTGGTTCCAGAGCTCGCTCCTGATCGGTGTCGCCCTGCGCGGCGAGGCCCCGTATCGCGCCTCGATCACGCACGGCTGGACCCTGGACGAGCTCGGTCGAGCGATGTCCAAATCGAAAGGGATCGGGATCGACCCCAACGATCTGGTCCAGGAGCGAGGCGCCGAAATCGCCCGGCTGCTGGCGGGGTCGGTCACCTATGTCGAAGATATCCGAATTTTCGGGGAACTGCTCGACCGGCTGGGCGAAGCCTATCGCAAGATCCGGAACACCTGTCGCTTTATGCTGGGAAATCTGGCCAATCAACTCGACCCGGCCAGATCCCACTTCGATCCGGACACCGATTCCATTCCCTATGACGAGATGCTCGAAGTTGACCGCTGGGCCCTGGCGCGTACCGAACGCCTCGTGCAGCGATGCTGGAAAGCGTATGAGGACTTCCAGTTCCACGTCGCCTACAATGCGCTCTATAACTTCTGCACGGTTGATATGTCTTCCTTTTACCTCAGCATCCTCAAAGACCGGCTCTACACGCATGGAACTCACTCCCATTCGCGGCGCTCTGCCCAGACGGCACTCTGGCATATTCTTGACTCCCTGACCCGTTTGATCGCCCCCATTCTCCCATTTACCGCCGAGGAGGTGTTCGGAGCTATGGAGGTCGGCCGCAAAGGGCCCCGGCGCGCCGAGTCGGTCCATACGCTGCTTTTCCCGAAATACAACCCGGCGCATGACAGCGATGAGCTCATCGCCGAATGGGACAAGCTGCTCACCATCCGCGAAACCGTACTCAAAGCGCTGGAGGAGATCCGGCAGGCCGGCCGCATCGGTGATCCGCTGGAAGCCAAGGTGAAGCTTGGAGCTTCGGGAGAAACCCTGGCGCTGCTCCGCCGTCATCATTCGGACCTTGCGTTCGTCTTCATCGTCTCGCAGGTCGAGATCACGGAGCTTTCTGAGGGTGATCTGCAGGTGGAGGTGGTCTCTGCGGACGGCGCAAAATGCGAACGCTGCTGGAACTACTCGCTCGAGGTGGGCAAGGATGAGGAATTCCCCACAGTCTGTGAACGCTGCGCCCCGGTTGTGAAGGATCCGCTCGCGGCGGGGGCCGTGTCCTGATGCGAGGAAGATACCTAATCCTGGCACTTCTCGTCCTGGGGCTCGACCATGCCACGAAATGGCTGATTCAGTCCAGGTTCAGCTTGTTTGAAGCCGTGGAGGTAATACCTGGCTATCTGCGGATCGCCAGGGTTCACAACACCGGTGTTGCATTCGGCATGTTTGCAGATTTCCGGTCGCCTTGGAAACCTTATCTCCTTGCGCTCATGGCGTTGATCGCTGTGATTGTGATCGTGGTGTATGGGGCGAAAATGCCCTCGAACCGAACACTGCTCCGAACGGCCCTCGCGGTGACGCTGGGCGGGATACTGGGTAACTTCATCGACCGGATCGTACACGGTTTTGTGGTGGATTTCATAGAATTCCACGTGCGGGAATCTTTCTACTGGCCGACGTTTAACGTGGCTGATACCGCCATCTCCACCGGCATCGCCCTCCTGCTCCTCGACACCATCAAAAACCCGGATGAAAAACAGGCGGAATAGATGAAAACGCAGAGGCGGAGAGGACGCAAAGAATCGCAGAGATCTTTATATTTGTTCCCTGCTGCACTCTGCGTCCTTTGCGCACTTGCGTTTGCCTCCGCAGATATAACCGTGGAGGGTGCGGTGATGGGATTGCAGCAGAGATACGCGAAGGTTGAGACGCTATCCGCCGATTTCCGCCAGAATTACACGGGCCCAGGGATCGAGCAGTCGGAGACGGGCAAGGTCTACATGAAGCGCCCCGCGCTGATGCGGTGGGAGTACCAGCAGCCCGAAACGCGGCTCTTCATTGCGGATGGCCGCGAAACCTGGCTTTATGCGCCCGCCGACCGCCAGGTGACGGTCCGGGCCGTGAATCCCGAAGAATTGCGCAACACCCCGCTTCAGCTCCTCCTGGGCCAGGCTCAGATCCTGAAATCGTTCACCGCCGCGTGGGATCGGACAACCCGTCCGAAGTACCAGGACTCGGCCATACTGCGTCTAACCCCTCGCGCTGCACAGTCCGAATATACCGCGATCGTGGTCGAATACGACGCCAGGAGTTTCGACCTGCGGCGTATCCTCATTCGTGAATCGAGCGGGAATACATCGGAGTTCCTGCTCACCAACCTTGAGGCTAATCCGAAGTTGGACAAGAAGCTATTTGAGTTTAAAGCGCCGAAGGGAACCGAACTGATAAGGATTGATGACAAGTAAACGATTGCGATTGCGGATTGCGGATTGAAAAGCACAATGTGCGGAATCAGTCGCCAATTTGTAACTCCTCAAGGTTTTGATCTTTCATGTATCGATGACACGCAACTCAAGTGCCAATTATGCTCTGGAACCATGGGTGTGTTTTTAAATTCGCAATTTGCAATTTGCCGTTCGCAATTGATACAGGGGAGTTATGGTGGATCTAAATAAAGTAGTGGAAGTAGGGACTGCAGCAGCTCTTGCCGCCGGCAAAGTATTGATGGACAAGCTCAAGACCGGCTTCAAGATCCACCACAAGGGTGAGACCAACCTCGTGACCGAAGCCGATTTCGCTGCCGAAAAGCTGATTGTTTCCCATATACTGGAGGCCTTTCCCGATCACGCGATTCTGGCTGAAGAGAACCACAATCAAACCAAACGTGCCCCCTGCACATGGATCATCGACCCCTTGGACGGCACCACTAATTTTGCCCACGGGTATCCCGCCTTTTGCGTTTCCATCGGATTCGAGCTGAACGGCGAAATCGAATGGGGCATCGTTTACAATCCGAACATGGAGGAGAAGTTTACTGCGCGCCGGGGCGCCGGCGCATTCCTCAACGGTGAGAGGCTGCACGTCTCAGGTGCGACCAAGGTGGACACGAGCCTGCTCGTGACCGGATTCCCGTATGATGTCCGGACCAATCCCGACAACAATCTTGATTATTTCAACGGCTTCATGCTCCGTTCCCAGGCGGTGCGGCGTATCGGCTCCGCAGCTCTCGATTTCGGCTATCTCGCTGCCGGTCGTTTCGACGGGTTTTGGGAAATCGAACTGCATCCCTGGGATATGGCAGCGGGGGTGCTGATTGTCCACGAAGCCGGCGGGCGGGTCACCGATTTCGAGGGGAATCCCTGTTCCATTTACCGGCAGCGCATTGTCGCTTCGAACGGCTTGATTCACGACGAGATGCTGGCAATCCTGAGCGAAATCACTGCCTTGACTTCGTCCCAAAGACGCTCATAATGAGCCGACTTCATAGGAGGAGGGCCCGTGAAACTGCGTGACCAGATCAACGCCGACCTGACGTCGGCCATGAAATCCCAGGACGCCCCCAGGCTTGCGGTTCTTCGTATGATGAAAACCGCGATCAAGCTCAAGGAAACCGATGTCCGCGCCGAGCTGGAAGATGCTGCGGTCATCCAGGTGCTGTCGACGCTCATCAAACAGCGGAAGGATTCGATTGAGCAGTTCCAAAAAGGGGGGCGGCCCGACCTGGCCGATAAGGAGGCGGCTGAGATCCCCGTAATCGAAGCTTATCTTCCGTCCGGCGTGGGCGACGACGAAATCACGGCGGCGGTCGATGACGCCATCAAGGTGAGCGGCGCCTCGTCGGTCAAAGATATGGGCGCAGTCATGAAGCTGGCGATGGCGCGGTTGAATGCCACCGGGAAGCTGGTCGACGGCAAAAAGGTAAACGCCGCTGTTAAAGCCCATTTGGAGCCAAAATAGAGCCCGCGGCCGCGGCTCCTGCACCCCGAAATATGCTCGCATACCTCGCAGGCGCAATTGAATATGCTCCCGACCACGGCAAGGGGTGGAGACGTGAGGTTACGCCGCTACTCCGGGAACTCGGTTTCCAGGTATATGACCCGGCCGAGGACGAGCGGAAATCCCTGACCGAAGAGGAACAGCACCATCTCCGCGCCTGGAAGACGACCGACCTGCCGCGTTTTCTCACGGCGGTGCGGAAAATCATCCAATTCGACCTCGACATAATCGCGCGGGCGGATCTGGTCATTTGCTATTTTGACGAATATTGCATGATGGGCGGCGGGACCCCGGGCGAATTGACCTTTGCGCACCGGAATGGCATTCCGGTTTACATGGTCACGCCGATGCCAGTGAAGAAAGTGAGCGGTTGGATCCTGGGGTGCAGCACTATCATTTTTGACAATTTCAACGGCCTCAAGGAACATATAAAATCACAATACAAAGACTCGAGCGCTCTGAGACTCAAAGATAAGAGTTTCGAGTCTCAGAACCTTTGAGTCCATTCTGGCGGGGCTATGGAAGCACAGATTCGGGGCAATCTCGGGTGGATCGAAGTGATCTGCGGCAGCATGTTCAGCGGCAAGAGCGAGGAACTCATACGGCGTCTGCGCCGGGCGCAGATTGCCCGCCAGCGCGTGCAGATTTTCAAGCCGCGCATCGACACGCGCTACGCCGAGGACCACATCGTTTCGCACAGTGAGCAGAAGATCGCTTCCCAGGTCGTTACCGACTCCAAAGAGATCATGGACTTTATCGACATTCGCACGGAGGTGATCGGCATCGATGAAGTCCAGTTTTTCGATAAAGAAATAGTCTCCGTATGCAATCGCCTTGCCGACATGGGGAAGCGTGTCATCGTTGCGGGGCTCGACCAGGACTATATGGGGCGCCCCTTCGACCCGATGCCCCAGCTCCTGGCGATTGCGGAATACATTACCAAAACGCTGGCGATCTGTGTGCGCTGCGGCAATCCTGCCAACCGCACGCAACGTCTGATTCAAAGCGAAGAACGGGTAGTGGTCGGGGCGGCGGACATCTACGAAGCCCGCTGCCGGCGCTGTTTCGAACCCCTGAAACCGGTTCATTCCTGAGCAACGCGGTGATTTTGCATCAGAAAGAGGCACTATGAAAATGAAAAGGACATTCCTTGCGGCGCTGGTCTTGACCTGCGGACTTTCGCTCGCCTCCGCGCAAGTGAAACTTGCCGAGATCGCGGGCGCCCCGGGCAAATTCGATTATTCCAGCACCGTAGCGTACCACTCGGCGAGCAACACCGGGTTTGTGTCGAACCCGGGTTCGGGTCTGGTCCAGAAATTCCGCCCCTCGACGGGTGAAATCCTCGGCTCGATCCAGTTGCCGCCCGGTGTCGGGCCGCTGGCCGTCGCCTCCGATGGGCTGAATATAGTGGTCGCCAACCCTGCGAATCAGAAGATCTACATTATCGATCCCACGGCGATGAAGGTCCGGGTGGAGACAAGTTATCCCAATTCTTCGTTTACCGGACGCTGCAACATCATCATTGGCAGGGATAATACCAACTTTTTCATTGCCGACCCGGCGCGCGACGGAGTCGCGTCCTTCGTCATGTGGAACGGCGTGCTCGATCACGTGATTTCGGTCGGAATCAATCCGACTACCATGGTCAGCCACCCCAACCCCACCTCCTACCTCGTAGCCGTGCTGTGCAGCGGGCGGAATCCCGATGACACCGAGAGCCTCTACATCCTCGACACCTTCAAAAGCGCCGTAGCGGATTTTGCCAACCTTCCTGGCTTCAGCGCCGAATCCTTCAATAATGTTGCTTTCGACTCTACGGGCCAGTGGGTGTATGCCGCATCCTACAATTCGAGCCGGATAGCCATTTACAACCTCAAATCCTATTCCCTGTCCTATATCGAGAGCAAAGGAGCGAACGCGACGGCCAACAAAGCCTTCGGCCCGACTAAATTGGTGACATCGCCGAACGGCACCTTCATGGCAGTCATCCACGCCGGCTCCAAATCGATTTCAATTTTGCGCCTTCCTGAACTGCTCCTCTTCGATGAAATATCGGTGCCGGGACTGGAGTTCTCATCCGATTCGAACGTCGTATTCAGCACGGATAGTCACTCGCTTTTTGTGCCGTCCCTGGCGACCTCGGAAGTCCTGATGTTCAATGTCGAGGCGAAGCTCCTGAGCTACCGCATTGCCGTTGCGAAGCAGCCTCTCCGTTTGTTCATTAATTCCAATGGGCAGAGCCTGGCATCGGTCGATGTCGGTTCGAACTTAGTCAGCCTGGTGGCCCTCAATCCGACGACGCTCTACATTCCCGATCTCTCTCAGAACGCCACCGACTATTCCGGCGTGGCGCTGGCGAACTTCGGAGCAGTCACGACCAGCGTATCACTGACAGCCCGCGACAACAGCGGCGCCATCATCCCGGGAACAAGCAATCCCCGGCTCATCGCTCTGAAACCGAACCAGCAGATCCCAGCGGTCGCCGACCAGATTTTCGGTTTCAATCCGAACCTGACCCTTTCCGGCTATATTGAGGTCAACACCCTCGGCTCCAACGTCACCATTCTTTACCTGTCGGGCGATATCGTACAGACCCAACTGGACGGCTTCATCGCCGATTCGAAAACCTCGAAGTTCCTGGGATTCGAAAGGATCACGGAAGACATGAGCAAGTACGGCAAAACGACCTCCACCGAGATCGTACTTCTCAATCCGACTGAGAATGTGGCGCACATGAACGTGCGGTTGTATTACAAAACTCTCTCGGGACCGGGCCAACTGATCGCCAACTATGACAAGACGCTCGCGGCCCACAGCCGCATCCGGCAGCGCGTCAAGGATTTTGCTCCTACGGCTTATTTCCCGCTCGATAAGGGGTATTTGGAGGTTACCTCGGACCAGCCCCTCAAAGGGATGGTCTGGGTTCGCGTCGGCGACTCACTTACGGCTATTCCAGCCTTCGACCGCACCAGCGTCAATACGATCTATACTGCGGCCCAGTTTGCGAGCGGGGGTTCCGGCATTCTGGATACGCCGATTTTTTCGAATCTTGGAATGGCGAATACAACCACCTCTCCTATTACCGTGACGGCCCAGGTAACCGACATTAACGGCAAACTGGTTCCCCCCGGGGCGAAACCGACCCAGATCGTGGTTCTGCCCCAGGATGTCGTGGAAGGCGGCGCCAACGAGCTCCTGAAATTCCCCGATCCGCTTGTGGACCCAACCCTCTACCAGGGTACCCTCCAGGTGGTTGCCGATAAGCCGGGGCTGGCCCTTGATCTGCTCTATGGCGATGCGCGCAACGGCCGCTACCTGACCACGGCGGCGCTCGAGGTTCCGACCGGGACCAAGTTCGCAATTGGTCATATCGCCGAGGGCTTGTTCGGGAGCCCGGCCAAAGGGCTTTATACCGGCCTGGCCATTTTCAATCCTAATCGCGGGATGACCAACCTGCTTGTGGAAGTCTTTGCCCCTGACGGGCAGCTTATCCAGCACGCCAACGTGCATGTCGAAAGCCTTAGCCGGATCTCGAAGACGATCGGGCAATTCTTCGACCTGCAGAACATGCAGCAGAATGGGGGAACGATCCAGGTCACGAGCGACCTGCCGGTCGTATTGTTTAGCGTATTCGGGTCGACGACATCGGATTTCCTTGTGGCGGTGCCTCCGCTCGTCCTCGCCCGCTGATAGAGTGATGAAGGCAAACGCAGAGACTCAGAGAACCTCGAAGGCCGCAAAGATATAGGAATTATTCGTCTTTGCGGCCTTCGGCGTTCTAACCGCCTTGCTTTGGCGTTTGAGTGTGACCTGTGCTGGAAGAGAAGCTGCAGAATCTGCCCATCGGACCCGGCGTCTACCTCTACAAGAACGCCGAAGGAAAAATCATTTACATCGGCAAGGCTCTCTCCCTGCGCCAGCGCGTTCGCTCTTACTTCCAGGAAAACCGCCCCCTCGACCTCAAAACCGACCGCCTCGTTTCTGAGGTCGCCGACCTCGACACCATAGTCACCGATACAGAGGTGGAGGCTTTGATCCTCGAGGCCACGCTGGTCAAGAAGCATCAGCCCCGCTACAACGTCAATCTGAAGGACGATAAAAGCTTTCCCTATCTCAAGCTCACCGTGAATGAACCCTTCCCCAGGATTTTCATCACCCGCCGGATCCGCCGCGACGGCGCCCTCTATTTCGGCCCCTTCCTTCCTGCCGCCTACGCGCGGCGCACCATCAAGCTGGTTCACAAGTACTTCCAACTGCGTACCTGCAACCTGGAAATCGATGGCACCCTTCCCCGCCCCTGCCTCGACTATCAGATGAAACGCTGCCTTGGCCCTTGCGTCGCCGGCCTTTGCACCCGGGAGGCTTACTCCCGCGCCGTGGAGGATGTGAAGCTGCTCCTTTCCGGCCGCAGCGAGGAGCTGATTCGGGAACTCGAACGCCGGATGACGGAAGCTGCCGAGGAGCTCCGCTACGAATCGGCGGCGCTCTATCGCGACTGGATCGCCATGGTGCATGACATCTCCGACCGCCAGAAGATGATTCTCGACGGGCAGGGTGACAGCGATCTGTTTGGTTACTACCGGGAGGGACCCTGCGTTGCACTGGCTGTCTTCGCCATGCGCGGCGGTCGCATGGTTGGGAGGCGCGAGTTCTACTGGGAGGACCTTATAGCCTTCAACCCTGCCGAGTTTTTCGCCTCCACGCTCCAGCAGTACTACCTGCAGGACACCTTTACTCCGAAAGAAATTTACCTTCCCGTCGACATCGAGAACCCTGAAGTGCTTGAAGACTGGCTCTCCGAGCGGAAGGGGAGCCGCGTACACGTCCGCACCCCGCTGCGCGGGCTGAAATCCGAACTCCTCGACCTGGCTATGCGTAACGCCGAACTCTGTTTCGGCACGCGCTTCCGCCTGATCAAACCCAGAGGGGAAGAGCTCCTTCGCCCCTTGCAGGATGCTCTCGAACTCGAGTCGGTCCCTCGCCGGATCGAGACCTTTGACATCTCTCATGTCCAAGGGAGTGACACGGTCGCCAGCATGGTGTTGTGCGAAAACGGCGAGATGCGGCGCTCCGGCTATCGGAAGTTCAAGATCGAAAGCGTCAAAGGGCCGGACGATTTCGCATCGATGCGCGAGGCGGTCCACCGCCATTACGAGAATGTGCTCGAGGAGGACGAAGGCAAACTGCCCGACCTGGTACTGATTGACGGAGGGTTGGGCCAACTTTCGGCGGCCGTTCAGGCGCTCGACGACCTCGGGCTGGAGAACCAGCCGGTGGCGGCCATCGCTAAAAAAGAGGAGATTTTGTTTGTTAAGGGGAAGGAAGGCCGGCCGGTCCGGCTGGCAAAAGAATCGCCTGTGCTGCACCTGGTCCAGACGATGAGGGACGAGGCGCACCGCTTCGCGGTAAGTTACCACCGGAAGAGAAGAGAATTGAGGGACTTCGACTCGGAGTTAATGGATGTGCCGGGGATAGGGGAGGTCAGGAAGAAAGTGCTGTTGCGGGCGTTCGGAAGCCTGGAGAGAGTGAAGCAGGCGAAATACGAGGAGCTTGTGCCCTATGTTGGACCCAAAGCCGCTGCCCGCATCCTGGAACACTTCAATCAAGGACAACGTGGAGATACAGGGGACACAGAGGGCCACAAAGAAGTTTTGTGAACACCCATTTGCGATTCTTTATGCCCTTTGCGCCCGTGCGTCGTCCTTTGGCACTTATGCTATAATTTCAAGTTGGGGCAAGGAGGTGGGAAAATGATCAAAGCACTGATACTGGCGGGCGGGAAAGGTGCGCGCCTGCGCCCGCTGGCCCTTCACATCCCCAAACCGATAGTCCCCCTCGCCAATATCCCCTTTCTTTTCTTCCAAATAGACCATATCAAGCGCGCCGGCATCACCGAAATCATCCTGAGCCTTTCCTATCAACCCCGGAAAATTGAGGATATCTTCGGTGACGGAATGAGATACGGCGTCATCATGCGTTATACGCATGAAGATCTCCCGCGCGGCACTGCCGGTGCGTTCAAGGCTGCCGAAAACCTGATCGACGACACCACCATTGTATTTAACGGCGACGTCCTGACCGATACCGACCTCCAGGCCGTCCTCAGTTTCCACAAGGCGAAGCAGGCCGAGGCGACCATCGTTATGGCCCGGGTAATGAATCCTACCGGGTATGGCCAGGTTGAAGCGGCCCACGACGGGAGGGTCACGGCCTTCACGGAGAAGCCCCCGGAAGACGAAATCACCGGCGACCTGATCAATGCCGGAATTTACGTGCTGGAGAAGTCGGTGCTCGACCGCATACCCAAGGAGGGATCAGCCAGCTTCGAGCGAGATATCTTCCCACAGATGCTGTCGCAGGGGGCCAGATTCTACGCCTATCAGGCCCACGGCTACTGGCAGGACATCGGAAGCCCGGCAAAGTACCTGGAGGCCCATTACGGCATCATTTCCGGGCGGATGAAGATGCCGGCTTTCCCGCAAAAAGCCTGCCCGCCGAACGATTGGAACAAGAAGCAGGTGACCATCGACCACTTCTCGATCCTGGACGGGGGCTGCGTGATCAAGCCAGGCGTCGTGATCGAAAACTCGGTGCTGGGCGAAGATTGCCGGGTGGAAGAGGGGGTGCTGATCAAGGATTCAGTGATCTGGAGCGGCACGCGGATCAAGCCGCACGCGCGCCTCGAGCGCGCGATTGTGGGGAGGCAGTGCCATATCGGGGAAGGGGCGAGGCTAAGGCCCGGAACCGTAATCGGTGACAAGACCATCATCACCGACTACTCCATCCTCTAAAAAACAACACAGAGGCGCATAAGACATTGAGATTTTTTGGTTTTCTAAAAATCATTCTCTGTGTCCCCGGCGCTTCGGTTTTGTTTTTTTAGAAATCGCAGAGGGATTCGACGTACGCCGCGGAACCGTCTCGCAACCATCCATCCAGTTGCGCGACCTCCTTCAGTTGCTGCCCTCTTCTCCGTGGCACCTCCACATACCGGCATTTCAGCTCCGGCAGCGCCGTCATATCCCCCCACAGCTTCTCGAATTGCGCCACCGGCAGGATATCCTCCTGTCCCTGCCCCCACCGTTTCTTGACATCTTTCAGGGTGACATAGGTGGGCATCCGCCCGGCCAGCGCCCTCACAGCTTCCGCGACTTTTTTCTCATTTCCGAGGTCGCCCCTTTCCAGCCCGAAGATTTCCAGGAGGGGTTCTATGGAAATCCACATCGTGTTCGAGTTGTAGAACGACAGCTTGTACTCATCGTCCTCCCTCGGCATAGCCAGGCCTTCAATCAGGCGCAACCGGCCGTCGGCGCGGGCAAGCCCGCCTCCACGGTCCTCGATGCGCCGACGGATCACCTCGACGGTCATAGCCATCCCTGAATCGAGGTGCATCGCGAGCAGGGCCGGGTCGGCATGCATCCCAACAGTGTCGATGTTGTGCACCAGAAGGACCTGGAGCGATGGCTGCCGTTCAAGCATTGCTCTCAGCACCCCGTTCTTAAGCAGGTTCGGGATTTCGTACCAATGTCCCACGGGATGCAGGCACTGCTGCGGTAGGTTGTCGGTGTAGTCGGAACCTTCTCCGGCCTGGTGGGCCCAGCCGATGAGTGCGGCGTGCAGGCTCTCGCGCACCTTCTGCGCCTGCTCGTCGAGGCGCTGCTGCGGCATCTCTTCCCAGGCGAAGCGCAGGTCACGAGCCATGGGAATCAGCCGCAGGCCCACGTTGCGCCCGGGCGAAAGCATGAGCGGCCCGGCGTAACCGTAATTTTCCTCGTGTTCGAGGAACTGCCGGATCGGGTCGTGAGTGAGGTAGCTGGTGGTTATGACGTGCGGCAGCGCGTAGCCGTATTCACGGCTGCTGCGCCGGCTTTTGGCCAGGTGGATTTCGATAAAGGTGCGGTGCCGCCCCGCGAGCTTGCAGAAGGGATTGATGGCTTTGACCACGCCGGCCCCCTCGGTCCAGCGGCTCCCAACGCCGGCGGCCAGGGTAACGATTCCCACCGTCCCGCGGGCGAAGAGATTGCGGCCTCGACGCTCCAGTTCTTCGCGGCCAGCCAGCGATTCGAAATCAGCGACATCACCCGGTTCAACGTCCCGGATCTCGGTCCGCGCCGGGAGCCGGTTCTGCGCCAGGCCGATCCGTCCGTTGCGCAGGTCGGTCCGGATCTGTTCATGCTCGAGCCGGTCGAATCCGAGCGATTCCAAGGTGGTTTCGAGCGAGTGGTCGTCCCCTTCCTCGCGCCCCGAGCGTGGCAGAACGAGATCGAAGAGGGATTGAACCATGCCGCTCATTTCCGGCCGGGTGCGGCAGACGGCGCCGAAGCGGCTCAATTCGGCGCGCCTTCCGGCGCTCAGACTCAGGTGGTCGCGCCGGAGCAGGGCAGGCACGGTGATCGGGTAGTAGCCCGGCGGCATCAAAGCATCGGCCCCGGAGAGCAGTGAGGCGTGGGTGCCGCGCGAGTTTATGGCAAAGTCATACACAACAGGATCGATGGCAAAGGGGAGGGCGTGTTCAAGCCGGCGTTTGGCAGCAAGCATGATTTCCCCAACCTGTGTCTTCGCTTCGTCGCGGCGGGCGGGGTCGAAAATGAATCCCATGCCGCCGCCGGAGGCGCCCCCCAGCATCCAGAAGCCCTGGAATGCGCGCCCGAAGGTTTCGCGCACCCGTTCGATCAGGGTTTCAGTGTAGAGCGTGGAAGCGCGTGGGATGATGGTCTGGATCGGTCCGAAGAAGTTCCGGGTGGTGGCCTCGCCGATTCCAGGGATGGAGCCGGAGCGCAGGTGAGCGAGAATCTCGTCCAGGATGGAAATCGCCTGGCCGCGCGCAGCCCACTCCGCCTCCGAACGGAGCAGATATTTTTCCGTTACCATCTCCAGGATCGGGCCGACATTCTGCGCCATGCCGCCGTGGACCATCACGAGCGAGTCCTGCAGCCGGCGCCGCGTTTCCACGGATGCTTCTTCCGTCGTTAGGATGTGGTGCGACGGCAAGAGCCTGCCGCGGCTGATACCGGTCTCTGGATCCTCCGGGCCTGCCGCCACGCCGCAGATCAGCTTCATGTCGGGCCAGATGCCTCCAGAATCCTGCCAGCCGCCGCCTGAGCCGGCGAGCCATTCGCCCAGGATGGCGCGCGCGGCCACGATCCGGCGCTCATGCTCCTCGATCCCGCCGGTGAGCGACCGTGCCTGTCCGGTCGCGCGCATGCAGACGGCGATCAGGGCGGCGAGCAGGTTGGTCGAAACGGCGAGGCGCGATCCTTTGGGGATGCCGTTAACACGACTGACGAGCTCGATGCCGCGGCCGGGGCCGGCCAGGCGCGCCAGGAGATCGGGCAGCCGCTCCCCCGAGCCTTCGATACCCGGAGGTACGATCCCCGAGGCGATGACGGCAGCTTTCAGCAATCCCAGGTAATCCCGCGCGTAGTCGAAGATTTCCGTGATTTCACTGATCTCGACAGAGGTCCCCAGGTCGACGCTGGCTAGTCTCAACACCGGCTCGTCGATTACGCGGAAATAGGCTTCGACCGGGGGGCGCGGCTCCGGGTCACGGCCGTGGACGGCGAGATCGATCGAGACGTTGAGGACGCGCGCCCCTTCGGGAAAATCCATCCCCAGGAAAAAGATGTCACTCCAGGCGCTGTGCGATAGGTCCATCCGCACCGGAGTGGCCTCAACGAGCACGGGGAAAAGCCCTTCGGTGGAGGGCTGGAGCAGCTCGCAACGCACCCGAAGCGGCTGGTCGGCCGGGTGTCCCGTGCGGAACATCCACTGGTTGCCGCGCACGGAACGCACCGAGCGGCGCACTTGGTCGGCCAGGGTCTGGAATCCCAGACGCCGGTATGATTCCGCCAGCGCACTTGAAATTGCGTCACCCGGCCCATCGCGCTCCTGGGTCACAAGAAAGCATCCTATCGCTTCTTCGAAGCGGCGCTCGAGCAGGTGGACCGTGCCCTCGTAGGGGATCAGGCTTCGGCCGCCGCGTCCGGCTTTTTCCGGCATGTGGAAGCGATGGATAGCGTAGAGAAAGAAGAGGGCGCGAACCCTTTCGTACAGGTTGTCGCTCCCGGAGCGGAACGATTCGAGCGCTGCGCAGCCTTCCTGGAGTTCCTGAAGGGAATAAATCCGGCAGGCCGCATCAAGCGGGCGGTTGCGCACAGCAGGGTCGGCGGAGGTGATGATTTCGACCAGCGGATGGCTCATCGTCACCTCCCGGCCGGTCCGAGCTCTCGCTGCGCCAGCAGCTCGAGCAGGCGGGCCATGACCTCAGTGCGGTCGCAGCCGTTTAGCGCCAGGGCGACCTGGGCTGTGAGCAGGCCGTATTTGACGCCGACGTCATAGCGCCACGCCGGCTCTTCGAGTGCCAGGTATTTTTCCTTTGGAGCCAGGACGGCAAGGGCGCTCGAGAGCGTCACGCCGGAAGGGTCCCCGGAGAGCAGGCTGCCGAGGATCTCCATTACCGCGGGAGTCAGCACGTGCATCCCGAAGAAGCATAGGTAGTGACCGGCGCGCAAGCCGGGGACGATCAGGCGGAGCTCGGCTTCGGTTGGCGCCGGTTTCTCGATTACGGTTTCGACCAGGTAGAGGTCTTTGCGGCCGGACAGGCGCCTCCCGCCAATGGTGCCGAAGTATGGCAGGAGCGACTCCCGGGTTGCCATGACGCCCGAGACCGAGCAATGCTCGGCCGCGGCGGTCTCCACCAGGATCCTGGCGCAGGATTTTTCCGAGCGGGAGATATAGAGATGGTCACCGACCAGGTGAAGGAAAGGTTCGCTGGAAGCGAACCGGTGGGCGCAATGGATCGCGTGACCATAACCGAGCGGGGCGTCTTGGGAGATGAAGGTCAAGTGCGGAGCCTGATCGCCTGCGGCCTTGGCATAGGGCTGTTCGTCGCCCGGGGCGACGACGACCGCAATTTCCTCGATGCCTGCGGAGAGGGCTTCCTCGATAAGAATGCGGAGGAGGGGTTTTTCGGTGCCGTCGCGGTCGATGAGCGTCTGGATTGGCAGCGTCCGCTGGTTTCTCCCCGCCGCCGTTATCACCGCCTTCCTGATGTGCATAACGCTTCTCCGGTTGTAGATTATGCTGAATGCTTTGATCCTATCATAAATGCGAATTGCGGATTGCGGATTGCGGATTATCAATCCATTGTCTTGCTCCGATCGAAGCCCGGCGAGGGGTATTCCGATAGCATCACAATCACAGTATGGGAACTTGGAATTGCCGATTGCCCAGATGAGCTCCTCCTTCAATCCGCAATCCGCAATGGAATGATCCTCAATTGCAATGGGAGCGATTGTGATACATTAGGGATGTGAACCTACCGAATTCATTGACCCTTGGCCGCATCTTCCTGGTTCCATTTGTGGTGGTAGTGCTTCTAACGAAGCAGATCCATGACTGGGCCTGGTGGGGTTCCGGCCTGTTCCTGGCTGCGGCGCTGACCGACCTGCTGGACGGTTATTTCGCACGACGGCGCCACCAGGTGACGACTCTGGGACGGCTCCTCGATCCGATTGCCGACAAGCTGCTGATCTCATCCGCGCTGATTTCGCTGGTGCAATTGCGCCTGGCCCCGGCCTGGATGGTGGTAATCATCGTCGGCCGGGAGTTTGCCGTCAGCGGGCTGCGTAGCATTGCGGCGAGCGAGGGATTCAGCATCGACGTCTCGACTCTGGGCAAAGGAAAGATGGTGGCCCAGGTGGCAGCGGTGGTGGGCTTGATTTTGGGGCAGAGGCTGGGCGGGTGGGTGAACCAGGTTGCGCACATCCTGCTCTGGTCGGTGGTGTTCTTTGCGCTGGTATCGATGGTGCAATATTTCCGGGAGTTCTGGCGGAAGCTGGACGATTCGGTGAAGCACCGGGAGACGCGGCGGCTGAAGATCATGGAGAGGCGGCGGCAGTGGGCAGCGGAGCGTCGCGAGCTGCGCCGCCTTCGCAAACTCAATAAAATCAATAAAGAAAAACGCAGAGACGCAGAAGACGCAGAGGATCGCAAAGACCTAATATAAGATTTCTCCGCGGCCCTCTGGGTTTACTGCGCCTCTGCGTTTTTATTCGTGAAATACTTCAGCTTCGAACACCTGGATACGGACGCCTTTTTCTTTCCAGTCGCCGGGTTTCAGCCCTGCCTTGCGGCAAGTCTGGTCGAGAAAGGTCTCCCTGTCCCACTTCCATTCCATGGCCACCTGGGGCAGCAGGAGCCCGCGGTACATGCCGCGGGAGATGAACAGCCCGTGCCTTCCGACCTCGACTTCTTCCGGACTTTCAATCGTCCGGAACGGCGTCAGCACGGAGATCTCGATTTGCAGATCCGGCAGTTCCTCCAAGGCAACTGGCGTAAAGCGCCCGTCGGTGGTGGCGGCGCTGACCGCGCATTGCCGGACAGTGCGGAAGAGTTCCTGGTCAGAGACGATGAGCCCGATGCAGCCGCGGAGTTCCTTGCCGTGGTGGAGGCTGACGAAAGCTCCGCAAGGCCGCAGCAGTCCGGGCAGGGAAGGGGCCAGGGTGGGCGCCGGCTTGCCCGAAAGGCGGCATTCCAGCGCTTCCCGTGCGATTCTCAACAGCGTATTTCGTTCCCCTTCATCCATCTTTGCGGCCCTCCGCCTTCTACGCGCCTCCGCGATTGCAGTTAGGACTGCAGCATTACCGTCGCACCGCAATGGGCAAGCACTTTTTCCGTCGTGGACCCGAACAGCATCTCCCTCATCGGCGTATGCCCATAGGCTCCCATTATCAACATATCGGCTTTGTACTTTGACACCAGCTCGCAGATGATGTCGGATGCCCTGGCCCTGACCACTACCTGCTTCTGCGGCTTGACCCCGTGATGGTGAAGGTAAGCTTCTGCCGGGGCGATGGTTTCCTGGCCCAATTCCTCGGACGCTGCCACGGTCATGAGAATGGAGTTCACCCCGGGTCTGGCCCCCATGTCGGCGGCTGCGGCGAGAGCTCTTCCGGCATGGACGCTTCCGTCGAAAGCAATAAGCAGGTTGAGCGTGTCGCCGTCAAGCTGCCTGGTCCCTGCGACCAGCACCGGCCGGATCGACCCGCGGATAACCTGGGGAACGAGCGGGTCAAGTTTCTGGTCGGGAAGTGCGGCACGGGTATAGCCGCCGCGGGCCATGATTACGATATCGTGGGCTACGGCGGCACGGGCAATCAGGTCTCCCGGGATACCGGTGCGCGTATCGGTGGAGCAGGCGATTCCCCGGCCGGTGCATTCCGCTGCGAAGCGGTTGAGTTGCTCGCGGGCCTGGGTATTCATCTCTTTGAGGAGGGACTGGCTTTCGGCGATGGGCGGGGTGACGACGGAGGGCATGAAGCCGTCCGGAGCGCCCAGGACCGGGATTTCGAAGGTTTTGACGTCGATAACCGCGAGGGCCTGGATGTGGCTGCCGTCTTTGCGGGCGAGCCAAAAGGCGTAATCGGTGGCAGCCTGAAACCAGGCTTCTTCAGCGAGCGGCAGCAGCATGGACCTTATCATTTGCCCTCCTAACTGCCAACGCAAAGACGCAAAGAACGCAGAGGTAGGCAAAAACTTGTATTTTATCTCCTCTGCGGCGCTCGGTGTCCGTTGAGGCTCTGCGTTTGCATTTAGTTGACTCCCAGATCGGTTTTGATCTTGAACAGATTCATTATATCCCTTCTCGACACTATCCCCACCAGTTTCCCATTTTCGATGACCGGCATCCTCCCAAGATCATCACTCACCATGCGCGCGAGCGCTTCAGTTGCGTCCTCGTCGGGTTTCAGGCTGGGGACATGTTCGGCCGGAAGCATGATGTCCCTTACTTGCTTGAAGGGCCACAGCTCTTTAGGGACTTCCTTGACGTCGTCGAGACTGACCATTCCGAGGAATTCCCCGCGCTCGAAAACCGGGAAGTTGGTGAACTGGTGTTTGTAAATGTAATCCCTCACCAGTTCGGCGACCGAAGTGAGCCAGTCGACCCCGACGATGTCCTCCGTCATGATTTGCCGGATCCGGACGCCCGAGAGCGCCTGTTTGAGGACCACGGCATGGTAGCTCCCGGCGGCCGATTGTTTCATGAACAGCCCGATGAAAATGAACCATAGCCCCGATATCAGGCTTTGAGTGAAAAGAAACTGAACCGCCCCGACGATGATCAGGAGCATCGCCACAGCGCTCCCCATCTGGCTGACTACCTTGGTAGCACGGCCAATGTCGTCCCAACGGTCCCAAAGTATGGCGCGCAGGATGCGTCCGCCGTCCAGGGGAAATCCCGGGATGAGGTTGAAAAGCGCGAGAAGGATATTCGAGAGGCAAAGGTAGGAGGAGACGGCGGTGACGGCCCCGGGGCCGTGAGTGATGAGGAGGAAGCTGTAGACCATGCCGAAGAAGACGGCAAGAGCCATGCTGGTGGCCGGGCCGGCGAGGGCAATGAGGAATTCGTGGCGCCCGGTGAGCGGTTCACGGGAAACCTGGGCGACGCCGCCGAAGATGAAGAGGCGGATCGCTTCTACCTTGATGCCGTGCCGCACGGCGACGAAAGAGTGGGCGAGCTCATGTAGCAGCACGGAAGCGAAGAGCATGGTGGCGGTGACCAGGCCCATGATCCAGTACTGGGGCGGGGAGAAGTGCTTCTGGGTGGAAGGGAAATAGCTCTCCGCCATGGAATAGATGACGAGGAAGAATATGACGAACCACGAGTAATCGATGACGATCTGGATTCCGCCGATCCGCAGCAGCTGTAAACCTTTTCCTTGCATGCCTAAGGTATACCATATTCCCCGCCGCTTCTCTGCGGTCCTCTGCGTCCTTTGCGCCTTTGCCTTGGCGGTTAATGCGCCCCGGACTGTATGCGCATGTCCTCATCCACCATCTCCCTCACGAGCTGTTCGAAAGCGATATCGTTTTTCCATCCCAGGACCCGCCTTGCCAAGCTGCTGTCACCCTGGAGCAGATCGACTTCAGCCGGCCGGAAGAATCTCTCTTCCGATGTGACATAGTGCCTGTAATCGAGCCCCAGGTGTGCGAACGCGACCTCGACAAACTCTCTCACGGAGTGAGTTTCGCCGGTAGAGACGACATAATCCCCCGGCTCCGGCTGCTGCAGCATCAGCCACATAGCCCGGACATATTCAGCGGCGTGGCCCCAGTCCCTTTTTGCCTCCAGGTTTCCCAGGGGCAGCTTTTGGGCGCGTCCCAGCTTGATCCTGGCTGCGTGGGAACTGATTTTCCGGGTTACGAATTCATAGCCGCGCCGCGGCGATTCGTGGTTAAAGAGGATGCCGCTGGAGGCGTGGAGAGAATAGGCCTCACGGTAATTGCGTGTCAGTTCGAAGCCTGCGACCTTGGAAATCCCATAGGCTGAGCGGGGGTGGAAGCGGGTGCGTTCGGACTGCGGAACTTCTTCAGCCCTGCCGAACATCTCACTCGAGCCCGCGAAGTAGAACCGGCAAGAGGGTGCGATGTCGTGGAGGGCCGCGAGCACGTAATGGGTGCCGTTGATGTTGGTGTTGAGGGTTGAGAACTCGTCCTCGAAGGAAATGCTCACAAAGCTTTGGGCGGCGAGGTGGTAGCACTCGTCGGGTTTGACGGTCCTGAGGACCCGGTGGACGCTGGCGAAGCTCTCGAGGGAGGCGGAGTGAACCTCGATTTCCTGAAGGATATGTCGAATCCGCCAGAGGCGATGTTCCGGGTCCTCGAGTGCGACGCGTCGGATGATGCCGTGTACCTGGTACCCTTTTTCAAGCAAGAATTCGGCCAGATACGACCCATCCTGCCCGGTGATGCCAGTAATAAGTGCAATCCGTTTTTTCATATGGTTTTGGCTCAGCCAGATCGGGAATGAGCTCCGTTTTCAATAGGCGCGTGTTCACACTCATTATTCGATGGCATCAAGGCAATGATTGTAACTTTTCATGCGATCGCGATGATGCAAATGACCCGGGGTTATATCTTTTTTATTCCGGGCCAAGATAGCGGAGCCTATAGGGTGGTCAAAGCGAGCCCCTTGGAATCGATGCTGAAATCAAAGAAACGGGCGAGCGGATTCGGTCGATTGGAATCCAGAATTTCGCGAATCTTACTGGTTGAGGCTGTATCACGTGCAACCATGAAAATAAAACCGCCTCCGCCGGCACCGGGCAACAAATTGCCGGTAAGAAAGCGGTCGATGGGTGCAAGCAGGGAATCGATCGCAGGGTTGCTCGCCCCGGGATCCAAACGTTTCTTCAACTCCCAATACCGACCTACGCCTCGGCCAAAAGCATCGACATCCGCAGCTCCCAAACTGCGCTCCATCGTTTCTGCCAATTCCTTTAACTCGTGCACAATCTCAATCGCTTCAGCATCGCGGGCAAGCCACCGGCCCACTACTTTCTGCAGAATGTTCTTCGCCATCCGCTTCTGCCCCGTGTAATACAGCAATAGCCTTGAAGCCATTTCGGAGCCGGGGGACATCTCAAAGGGCGCCCAATGAATACGCGGCGCCTGACTTGGCCCGGGATCCGTCCGGATGAGCTTCACCCCCGGGACAATGCCACCGACCTGGTCCTGCCAGCCGCCGGCGGTCGTCATGATCTGCTCGAGCAGGCTGGTCCTGGAAATCAATGATTCCTGTGGCAGCTCCTCTCCCAAAACACGGGCAAGACATGCCAGGACCGAGGCGCCCAGCATCGAGCTGGTGCCCAGACCTGATCCCTTGGGCAACGCGGAGAACAGGGTGATATCCAGGCCGCCTCCGATTTGCCGCAGCCAGGAACTCAAGGTCACCTTAGGACTGCTTGGAACAGCGCCGCCAAGCATGAGCGCAGCCTTGGGAAGCGCATACCATTTCGAAGGATCGCGGTATTCTTCAACTGCCGGGGTGCGAGCTATCTCGATCCTCTCCCCGAGGTCAAGGCTGGTCAGGCGTATGACATGTTTTTCCGTCAGCTTCGCCATGACCTGCACGGGGTACTGGCCGTTCAATGTGATCGCAGCGTTCAATACGGTTCCGCCGATTTCGGTACAAATCGGAGGAGTGTCGGACCATCCCCCGGCAAAGTCGATACGAACGGGGGACGTTACCCAGACAACCTGGTCAGGGAGAATCGCCGCCGGCCGGGGCTCTGTTGGAATTTCGATGTTCTGCGCCACGGAACGAGACACTGCTTCGAAAGCGCTTTTTTCCCAGACGGCGGCTTTGCGGCGCGAGCCGAAGTGAGATTCTACCAGCGAGGCGTATTGGTACAATCTTGTCTGCGTCAGAGCGTCGGTGCCCAGGATCGATTGAATTGCTTTCAGAGCTTCCCGGGCTTCGGATCGGGTGCGGATGAGAGAAAGCAGTTTTGAAGAAGAGTACCAGGGATCGCGAACCAATTGCCGGGACAGGTCTTTCAACTCAGCGAGGCGCTGGATCTCGGCGCGGTGTGCCAGCAGCCTTTCGTGGTTGACCATTGTCATCAGTTGACTCAGACTGAAGCGCTTCAACCGCGAGCCGGGAGATACCGATGGGTTGGAGCTCACTGAAAAGAGCTTTTCATCCCAGCGGGAAGGATCGCTCTTGAAATCGTCGTCCATACCGTAACGTAGGGTGGCCCACTGATCCTTGCCGATCGGAAGACTGACGAGACATTGCCCGGGAGCCAGCCTTAAAGACTCTTGCGCTTCCAGGGGCCAATTGACCACAACGTTGGGGCCGGGAAGGTCCACCGGCTGATCGGTGTGAACCGCCTCCAGGTAAACCCCTTCGCCGGCGGCGATCTGCTTCGAGGTCAACACACAGTTATAGACAAACGCACCTTCCATCGAGGCGCGTCCGGCAACATACGAGCGGTCGAAATTGGCGAAACCATGCTTCCTTGCCGTGCGGTTCAAAACCCCGACGTTCGAGATCAGTTCGTGCGTGCTCCCCACATGGAAAAAGTCGCAGAACGGCAGGACGTTCACGTGAAACGGAACGCCGTGAATCGCCTTAAACAGTCTCGGGGAAAGTCCGGTGGACGAGTTTTTTTCTTCCGGCAGAAGAGCCATCAGAACCTGCTCGTAAAGGTCAATCGAGCCGCTCGTCCCTGACGCAAGCGACTCAATAAAATCCGGGCATGAGAGCCAGCGCTCCACGGTGGCAGAGTCCAGGCTGATAAGTCCCGTATCGATCAGGACACGTCCTGCGACATCAACCGCCCCCCTGGCACGGGCTTTTTCCTCGTCAGGTTTCTGAAGGAAATCTCTGACCGTGCCGTTGCGGCCCGATACATAGACGCCATGACGGGCACCTCGCTCTATCGGGCCGGGATAGGCCACCCCTACAACTCCCGGTTGGTCGAAATGGACATCTCCGGGATCGAAGGTCAGCAGGACGTCGCCTGAGGCAATCAGGACATGGCCTGCACCGGGAAAAGGGAGAGCGAGCAGGTTTTCCAGGATGAGGTCGAATAAGGCGGCCGGACGGCCGTCCTTTGTGGAGCAGGGGAGGGGGATAAAGAGCTTGCCTTGAGCGGCATAGGAGAGAAGCCGGCGACTGTCGCCTCCTGAATGGAGGATCAGGATGCGCTCGCCGGCGAAAAGGTCTCGGAGATGCCGGGCGCCGGGCTTCCTCTTGCGGAGGATCCTCGATAGCTGGTGCAGCACCCAGAGAGTCGATCCTCCGGAGCCTACGCGAACGTCGCCCGGATCGGGAATGACGAGCCACTGCAGGGAGTCAAGCGGCCTGGACTGAAGCTGGATCTGGTATCCATGAGCCTGGGATTTATTGGCGGCAGTGACTATTAACCAGCTCTTCTTGGGATATTTGATTTGGGATTCTTCCATAAACCGGAGCATGATTATACTAAGTAATTAGGATTAGTTTTCAGGGCTTGATGCAAAAGAATGAGTGAATAGGCGCAAGGATTTGGGCCGCATCGCTGGCAAGCCTCTGTAAAATGGAACTGCTCTGCCTTCCCGGAAGACAATAAATATTGTAAATCATTGAAAATAAAACGTATATATTCGCCTTTTCGCTGACAGCCTATGAAAGTGAAATCCGGCAGACAGGTAGATGCCAAATAACACCCGATCATAGGTTTAGCCCCCAATCAAAGTCAACTCATTCATGGGAACATTGGCTCCGCTGGTGTTACTGAAAACATGGAACCTCAAGGAGCGAACGGTGCTCCGAGAAAGCTAGAACGCGAAGGATCTCGGATCCTTTAGCCACTGTTCCAAAGTCGGCGTGTCCTGGTCTTTGGGAGAGATGATGGGCGGAATTTCCGGCCATGCTATGGCGAGCGCGGGATCGTTCCAAAGAATCCCGCCCTCGGCTTTAGGTGACCACTCGGCGGTGCATTCGTACAACATAATGGTTTCATCTTCCAGCGCCATGAATCCATGTGCGAAACCGGCTGGCAGCCAGAGAACCTCGTGGCCTTCAGCCGACATCTCCACGAGCAGGTAGTCTCCCATCGTCGGCGATTGTCGGCGGATGTCGACTCCGACGTCCACAAGCCGGCCCGTGACGCAGCGCAGGAGCTTGCCCTGCGGCGGATCCCACTGGAAATGCAGCCCACGTACCACGCCGCGCTGTGACCGGCTCTGGATCGCCTGGCAGAAAGAGGCCTCAATGCCGCGGGAAGCAAGCCCGGAGCGGGTGTAGCTCTGGAGCAGATATCCGCGCTCATCGCGGAAGCAGGGAGCGGTGAAGAATTTGGGGCCTTCGAATTCGTCCACGGGTCTGAGCATGGGCGCTACTATAGCAGATCAGCTGAAGGTTTTTGGACGGGGATTTTCGCGGATGAGCTTGGATTTGCCTGTTTCGATTCAGCGGAAATCAGCGCAAAGCGGCATCCCGGTTTAGGGCCGGAACCGTAGGAAGATCGGTGATCTTTTCGATGATCAGGTCCGCTGCACTCAGGTATTCGCGCCCGAGGGTTGTTTCGACTGCGACGCAGGTCATGCCGGCGTTCTTGGCCGATTCGATTCCCAGCGGAGCATTTTCCACCACCAGGCATTCGGTCGGATCCAGGCCGAGGTGCCGGGCCGCCGTCAGGTAGGGATCGGGGAACGGCTTTGCCCGCGGGACCTCGTCGCCGGTGATGATGAAGTCGAAGTGGGACTGCTGTTCCTGGTTCAGGGAGTGCTGCATGTTTTTCAGGGCGCAGGCTGTGACGAGCGCTGCTTTGAAGCCGCGGCCCTTCAGCTGGTCGATGACCTCGATGGCCCCTTCATAGTGGCTCACCTGAACGATCGAGCGGTAATAAGCCCTTTTGACCTCGATGAAGTGTGGCCATTCGCTTTCCGGGATGCTAACACCAGCTTCCGCCATGAGGATTGGCATGATTTCACGCGAGGCGCGGCCTTCGTGCAGCAGCACCGTGTGTTCGCTGACCGTCCCGCCGTACCGGCCGAACATGTGCTGCCAGGCGAGGTAGTGGTAATGGAGTGTGTTGACGATGACACCGTCGAGATCAAAAAGGATGCCCTTTATCATAGCGGCGCAAATAATAGCATAATCTCAAAAACCGCGAAGACCGCCCAGATGGATGGCTGGATTTCAAGGCCCGGGGGAATTCAGGTGGAATAGCGCCATTCCATCATGCGGAAAACCGGCCGGATCGTCGCCGGCAGCGCCGTAACCCTGATGCCGAATATCACGATCCTCCTGAGCACGGATTAGAGCCCGACCGCCGCCCATCCCTCCCGCACGGCCTTCTGTTCGGCGCTGTTTGACCCATGAATTTCACCTGCCGCCTTCACTGTAGCGTTGACGGCGTCGCGGAAGCTTGCGTTCGCACGCAGATAGCGCGTCAGAGCGAGGTACCAGACCGGCCCCGCTTTTAACCAGGCTCTGCCCTTGAGCCGGATTGCGGTTTCGTAAAAAGCCCGGTTGGGGATGCCCGAGTTGATATGCACTCCCCCGTTATCTTCGACTGTTTTAACATAGGCTCCCATGTGGCCGGGCTGCGGATCTTTTCCCAGGATGGGGTCGTCGTAAGCGGTCCCGGGCTCCTTCATGGAGCGGATGGCTTTTCCTTTTACTGAGGGCATGAGCAGGTCGGCCCCGATGAGCCAGTCGGCCTGTTGGGCCGTCTGGTCCAATTGGTATTGTTTGACCAGGACCCCGAACACGTCCGACATCGATTCGTTGAGGGCCCCGGATTGCCCCTGATAGGCGAGGTTTGCCTCGAACTGGGTGACACCGTGCGTAAGTTCGTGGGCGATGACATCGAGCGAGCTGGTGAAGGAGCGGAAGATCTGGCCGTCCCCGTCTCCGTAAACCATCTGTTCCCCGTTCCAGAAGGCGTTGTCATAACCTGTGCCGTAGTGCACCGTCGAGTCGAGGCGCATCCCCATCCCGTCGATCGAGTTGCGCTGGAAAACCCTCTGGAAAAAATCATAGGTGGCGCCGGAGCCGTCGTACGCCTCATTGATCGCGGCGTCCTTGCTTTTTGGGGAACCCTCACTCCTGACCAGCCGGCCGGGGAGGATGTAGCTGTGCCGCGCGTCGAAGATGGTGCGCCGCCTGGTCCCGGCAGCCCGGGCGGCAAGGGCACCGGCGCCGCTCAACACCCGGCGCTGGCCGCGAACTTGTTCCGAATCAGTCAGGGTTGCCCAGGCACGTGCCTGCTGGGACGGGGTCCCTTTTTCCAGGATGGAGCGCAGCATGTACGGCGGAACGATGCACTGGCGGGTCATGATATACCTCCTTCCAAAATACATGAAAACCCACTGAGTAACGTTTTATAACACAAAGAATTTCTGTGCTCTCTGTGTCTCTGTGTTTTTTTTCGAAATATTGGCTTCACTTCAGAAACTTCTCCGATACACCCCCAGGAACCGACAACCGGAGGTGTTGCTTGAGGCAAAGACAACAAGAGACAGTCCCAGTGGAACCTGTTCAACCGGAACCCGACCCCTATGCAGCTTTGCGGCGTGCATTGGAGCAGCGGCCCCGCAAAATGCTGCATGCCCCATTCCTTTCCCGCGTGCTGACAGAGGAGGAAATTCGCGAGCTGTTGAGCTATTCCCCGAAACCTTGAATGGTCCGCTCAGTTTCGCGCTGATGTGCTATGCTTTTCGGCGCCATGAAATTGATCGAGGTTCTAGCCGGACTTGTGCCTAAACGGATTATCGCCCGCGGGGAGAGCTATTATTTCGCGCGCAAAGTGAAACTGGCGGATCCGGCGCCTGGCCTTATCCAAGCCATCGTAAGTGGCAGCGTGGATTACGCCGTCGAGGTTTTCCTCGGAGTGGAGAAGACAGTCAATTTCGAATGCAGCTGTCCCTATTTCCTGGATCGAATGGAGATATGCAAGCATATCTGGGCGACGCTTCTTGCCGCCGACGCCGCCAGGCAACTCCCGGATTGGCCCCATAGGAATCCGCCGGATTTGATCCCGATGGATGGCGATGACGATTTCGATGAACACTCTGAAGACGAGGATGACTTTGATGATTTGGATCCGGATTTCGATGAGGAGGAAGCCGAAGTCGAGGATCCTTATGATCGCTATCGCCCGCGGGCGGAAATAGGGGAATCGCGGCACCGCCGCTGGAAGGAGATCATCAACTCACTCCGGCTCGAGGTCCCGCGGCAGGAGAAAGTGATCGAATGGCCGGAAGGAAGGCAGCTTCATTACGTTCTCCGCCTGAATTCCTGGAATGGGCCTTCGGATGTAACCATTGCCATTGAAAGCCGCGACCTGAAGAAAAACGGCGAGTTGGGCAAGCCGAAGGTGATGACCCTGGACCACACGGTCGTCTCCCTAATACCGGATCCGACAGACCGCGAATTGCTCCGATCCATCGTCGGCATTCCGTCCTATGCCTATCCTGAAGCCCGATCTTCGAAGTTCTATCCTTCAATGGCGGTGCTCAAGTTCCTGCTGCCGATGATGTGCGGGACCGGGCGTTGCTTTTTCTCGCCCCCTGATAATGAAAAGAGCTATATCCCGCTGCAATGGGATCCCGGTGATCCCTGGGAATTCAACCTGGAGCTGTTACCCGGCGAATCTTCATCGAAGTACCTGCTTTCGGGCTACCTCGTGCGCAATGGCCACCGGATCAGTCTGGAAGAGCCGACGATTCTGTTCCGCGAGGGGCTGGTGATCCTGAATGGCTTCATTGGCCCCTTGAACTACAAGGGTGCTTTTGGCTGGATAGGTATCCTGAGAAAGGAAAAAGCCCTCACCATTCCGGCGGCACAAGCCGCTGGCCTGGTAAAGGAACTGCTCGATTTTCCTGCTTTGCCAAAGATCGATCTACCGGCCGAATTGAGCATCACTGAAGTAGTGACGCAGCCCCAGCCCAGGCTCAAGATCCGCAAATCCCGAGGCACCTATGAAGGTGACATCCTTTCAGCGGCCCTGTCTTTTATTTATGAGGGCTACGAAATCCTCGAGTCTGACACGGCTGCGGCCATTGCAGAGCCGGAGCGCCGGCGGCGCATCCTGCGCAACCGCGAAGCCGAAAGCGCCGCCGAAAGGCAGCTTCTGGCGGCGGGGTTCCGCAAATCGCCGTATTACTACGGTGACGGCTGGCAGGTTGCCCGGCGCCTGATGCCTTCGGCCGTGCTCGAACTGACTGCGGCTGGTTGGAGGGTCGAAGCCGAAGGCAAGCTGGTCCGTCATGCCGGCAGCTTCAAAATCGAAGTGACCTCGGGGATCGATTGGTTCGAGGTTCGCGGCTCGGTGGAATTCGATGACAAGGCCGCACCGCTTCCGGCGCTGCTTGCGGCGGTCGAAAAGCAGGACCGGCTGGTTGTGTTGGACGATGGCAGTTTCGGCATCCTGCCCGAGGAATGGCTCGATAAATACGGCCTACTTACTGGACTGGCCGAAAAGAAAAAGGATCACCTGAGGTTTTCGCGAGGGCAGGCCGGACTGCTGGATGCTCTTCTGGCAGCCGAGCCCGATGTTTCCTGCGACGAGGTTTTCGAAAGCGCTCGCAGGAAGCTGCGGCAGTTCGAGGGCGTTGCGCCGGCTGATCCGGCTCCCGGTTTCTGCGGAACGCTGCGCGAATATCAGCGCGAAGGACTCGGTTGGCTTCACTTTTTGCGGGAATTCGGTTTCGGCGGATGCCTGGCCGACGACATGGGGCTGGGGAAAACCGTCCAGGTGCTGGCCCTGCTCGAGACGCGACGTGCCGAAGCGGCGGGGCCGAACGGTGGCACGACTCGCCCTCCTTCGATTGCCGTGGTTCCCCGGTCCCTGATCTTCAATTGGAAAGAGGAAGCCGCCCGTTTCACACCGCAGCTCAAGGTGCTCGATCACACCGGGGGCGGCCGGGCCAAGCAGAACCACAATTTCAGCGGCTATGACCTCGTGCTGACCACCTACGGAACCCTGCGCCGCGATGCGAGTAGCCTGAAGGCGCTTCATTTCGACTATGTGATCCTGGACGAAGCCCAGGCGATCAAGAACGCCGACAGCGCCTCCGCCAAGGCGGCCAGGCTTCTCAAAGGCAATCACCGCCTGGCATTGAGCGGCACTCCGGTCGAGAACCACCTGGGCGAATTGTGGAGCATCTTCGAGTTCCTGAATCCCGGGATGCTCGGGTCCTCCGCTCTCTTCAAGCTGGCGAAAGGGGCGCTGCGCAATCCCGACGCGCAGACGCGAGACCTCCTGGCACGCGGTTTGCGCTCCTTCATCCTCCGCCGGACCAAATCTCAGGTCGCGACCGACCTGCCGGCCAAGGTTGAGCAAACCCTTTACTGCGAGCTCGATAAGCCTCAGCGGACGCTCTACGACGAACTGCGCGACCATTATCGCCACATTCTTCTCAACCGGGTTGACCGGGAAGGGATATCGCGTTCCAAGTTCCAGATCCTCGAAGCTCTGCTACGCCTGCGCCAGGCAGCTATTCACCCCGGGTTGGTCGACAAGTCGCGCACCGGCGAAACCAGCGCCAAGCTCGAAGCCCTGCTGCCCCAGTTGGAGGAGGTCATCCAGGAAGAGCATAAAGTCCTGGTTTTCTCCCAGTTCACGTCCATGCTTGCGATCGTGCGCGACCGCCTGGATCAGGCCGGAACGCCCTATGTTTACCTGGACGGGCAGACACGCGACCGTGCGGCGGTTGTGGATCAATTCCAGAACGACGAGCGGATCCCGCTTTTCCTGATCAGCCTGAAAGCCGGTGGGTTGGGCTTGAACCTTACGGCGGCTGAATATGTGTTCCTGCTCGATCCCTGGTGGAATCCGGCCGTCGAGATGCAGGCCATCGACCGGACGCACCGCATCGGCCAGACCCGTTCGGTTTTCGCCTACCGGCTGATTGCTCGAGATACTGTGGAAGAAAAAGTGCTGGAACTCCAGAAGAGCAAGCGCGAGCTGGCCGATGCGATTATTAACGCCGATAACAGCCTGATCCGCGACCTGAAACAAGAGGATCTCGCCCTTTTACTCAGCTGAGGAGCTCGGCATGCGCATCAAAATGGAAAGGACGGGAGGGTTCGCGGGTATTCGTGTGGAGAGGGACATCGACTCGGACAAGCTTGCCCCAGCGGATGCGGCGCAGCTGGAGCGGCTCCTTCGAAAATCCCATTTTTTCGAATTGCCGGCCGAACTGAGAAATCCCGGGCCCGGGCCTGATAGGTTTCATTACCGCCTGACCGTCGAGTCAGAGCAGGGCGCGCGGACGATCGAAGCTCCCGAGTCTGCAGTTTCCGGGTCGCTTCGGGACCTCCTGCATTGGATTGAAACCCGACCCAAATAAAAACACAGAGACACAAAGAATCCAGAGAATAGGGGTAATGAATCTCCGGATCCTCTGTGCCTCTGTGTTTTTTCTGAAATATTTTTCCGGGGCATGAAACTTCACGGGTGTTATGACTCGAAAGACGCCCGTAGCATTTCTGCTTGGCCTATGCGTTGCTGCTCCGGTCCTCGCCCTAATACTCATCCATAACTGGTCCCAGGGGGCCCGCGGGCTCGAGACTGGCTCGGCTCTCCCCGAGACCGAACTCCTGACCCTGGACCGCCGCGTCGTCCATACCGCCGGCTGGCGGGGCAGTCCGACCCTACTGGTGCTCTACCAATCCACCTGTGCTGCCTGTTCGGCGGAAATCAGGATTCTGAAAAGCCTGGCCCCTTCATTTCCGACTATCCGGTTCGTCCTGCTGGCTCTGGATCGTCTCCCGCCGCAGGTCGATGTTCCCTTCGAGCTCCTGATGGATCCCTCGGGGGCGTTTGTGCGCCGCGCCCGCCGCATGATCGTGCCGGTAATTTATGCTCTGGATCCCGGGGGGCGTGTGCGCGAGGCTGCCGTCGGGCAGCGATCCTTAAAGGAGATTCGCAATATGCTGCAGCGCCTGGCGATGGAGAATCAGCCATGAGATGGATCTGGCAACGGCTTGTCTGCCTGGTGGAGGCTTCACATTCCCCAGAACGGGCATTCGACCACCGGGTAAGTGGAGCCAGCTGGACGGTGCCGTTCATCGTGTTTGCTTTCATGTTCCTTGCCATTTCCAGGATCCAGGCGCCGATGCAGTTCGAGTGGGCGGAGGCCCGACTGGAGGCCGCCGGGGCTCCGGCAGAGCGCGCAGCGGAGTCGGTGGAAAGGATGCGGAGCGCGAACCTTTTGGGAATTGTGATCGTTCCGTTGCTGTTGCTTGTGCGCTGGATCACGTTTGCACTGCTGATCTGGCTTGTGGCTGGGCTCTGGTCGGCACCGTTGGAGCTCGATGCTGCCATAGGGGTTGTGGCGTTTTCATACACGCCGATTCTGGTGCGCGATGCGGCTGCATGTACTCGTCTTGCTCCTGCGCGGGTCGGCTGCTCGCGCAGGGCCCGGCGGATTGGATGTGGCGCTTGGATTGAACCTGCTTTTTCCCGGGGCGGGGATGCCGTGGGCGTCGGCTCTGGGGAACATCAACCTATTTGAGATCTGGTACCTGGCTCTGCTGGCGACCGGAGTGGCGGCTGCCACGGGGGGCGGAAGGAAGAGAGGGTGGATGATTGTGCTGCCGGTGTGGGCTTTTGTGTTGCTCTTCCAGCTTGCCTTCCTCGCCCTCACCCTCCCCCTGACCAATCGTTACTTTTAGGTGATGAGGAGATTTCGATGCATAACCTCTCGAGGCAGATAAGTGGACCAGCGATTGAAGTGCGTGGGCAACTTGGTCCTGGCCTGCTGGAATCCGTCTATGAATATTGCCTGGTTTCGGAGATGGACTCCCGCGGGACTAGGGCTGCTCAGCAAGTATCAATCCCCGTAAAATACAAGGGACGTATCCTCGCCCCACTTCAGCTCCCACAACTGCTTTCCTATGTGCGCGTGGCTGGTTTCCAACTCGGGCTACTGATCCAATTCAACGAAGTACGGTTCAAAGATGGTATCCGCAGGGTGGTAAATGAACTTATTGGATAAGCATAAAAATGCCAACGGAAAGGCGCCGAGTACGCGAAAGACTGCAAAGAAAAATGCCTCTGCGGTCCTTTGTATCCTTTGCGTCTCTGCGTTTGCGGTTCTCTGTGCCGCTGTGATTGCGGTCATGGGAGCTGTGTCGGGGGTGGAGTACCTCGGCTCCGAAGGAGTCACTTTCCAGCAGGGCCCCTCCGACTGCGGCGCCGCTTCACTCTGGATGATCTTCCGCCACCATGGGTTGCCTGTCTCCTATACCTCGCTTTTGTCCGAACTGCAACCCGCTCCCACCGGACTCCGCATGCTCGACCTCAAGGCCGCTGCCGAACGACACGGCCTGGCCTGCGCCGGATGGCAGCTTGATTCCTCGGAATTGGCCGCCATTCCCTTGCCGGCACTTCTCTTCCTGCGTCGCGGCCACTTTGTAGTCCTCGAGTCACGGACGCCGGCAGGGGACTTGATTCTACTCGATCCGGCGCGCGGGAGGCTTAAAGTCACCGAGCGCCGGCTGATCTCGACCTGGGGAGGGGAAACCCTCCTCTTTACCCAACCATCGGAGGCTGCCGGCCGCGGCAATCGCTGGTTTGCAGCCTCCTCAACCCGAAAGGAGTAAGCTATGAAGCTGCTTTTCTTTTTACCTCTGATGCTGGCTCTATCCGCGGCCCCTTTAAGTGATGAGCCCGGCGGTTCCGGCATTCCCATGAACTCCAGCCAGCTTATGCTTGCCGAAGGCGCAGGCTTCTGGGGCGGCCTGATTTGCGGGGCTGCCGCGGGAGGCCTGGCTCTTGGGACCATGGCTATCATCAGTGCTGCCGGCGCCGGAACGACCCTTCCCGCCGGGGTAGCCCTGGGCACCTCGGTTTCCCTGGAAGTCTTCGCCGTATGTCTGGCCATCACGTAATGGAATTTCAAACTTGGAGGTGATTGTGAGTGAATCGATGATTATGCGCGGGACTGTGTATTTTTTGGCGGCGATCCTCTTCCTTGGAGCTTTCCAGGGAAACATACGGCATCACGCGATCGCCTTGAATGACGGGATGCTGAGCCGGATCGAAGGCGCCCTCGACTTCTGGAAGGATCCCTGCACCTGGGACGGCTTCGCGACCGGCGCCGGCATCATTCTCTGTCTTTCATGGAATGTGGGCGGATGCGTCACGGCAGCCACAGGCATTACCAAGGCCCTCAAATACGACAACTGTTTCTGACAGTGGCCGAAAACCCTGCATGCTCCGGGCCGCACCGGAGCACGGAGGACCTGCGATGCAAGCCGATCTCGAAGCCCTGCTCCGCTGCCGGTTACGGCATGAATTCCGCCGCGCCTTGAGGAACTCCGGTTCGATGCGCCGACGACTGGCATTCCTGACCCTGGCATGTTCCTATGCGGTTCTCCCCTGCTGGTGCTGGCGGCTCTACTGCATTCTCATCGACTCCATCGGTGGGACGATCACGGCAGCCGGAACCACTTCTACGAATATCGTTCTCCTGAGCCTATTGAACGGAGGTTTGCTTTTCCTTGTCAGTGCCTCACCGGAGGTTTTGCGTGAGGTTGGATTTGCTCCCGATCAGCCGGTGATCCAGGTGAGTCCCGTCAGCGCTGCGGTGCAGGTCCGGTATCGTCTGGCAGCCGCACTTGTATGGTCCGGTCCATTCCTTATCTCCTGGTTTTTATTGCCGCTTGCCTTCATTCACCGTTTTATTGATTCAGCTCTTCAGCAGTTGGTTTGGATCGCATTATGGCTGGCATGCTGTATCTGGCTTCCGATTTTTTGCCTCCGCTTCTCAGTGCTGCTGCACGTTTGGGCCGACCGGCGCGGGATTTCGCGGCATTACGGCTTTATCCCGTTCTTTGCCGCCTGCGTAGGCGCCGGTTTATTTGCCGCCCATGCCCTGTTTACGCCCGGCTTATGGATGGATGCCGCTTCCGGGCCTGCTATTCCTCTTGGGGTGGCGTGGGGGGCTTTGCTAGCGATTCTTTCTTCGGGGCCGATGATGTATCGCTCGGTGGTGGCCTGCTGGCCCGGGATTGCGGATCCCGCAGCCTGCCGAAGGAGAGGCTTTCATGGCCGTTCAGGGCGGGTGTTTTCGCGCAAACCTGCCCGGGCTGTTTTCCAGAAAGACGTGAAAGACCTGACCCGCAACCCTGCGTATCGCATTCCTCTCATCCTTTCTTTCCTTTGCATCCCGGCCGGTCTTTGGGCGCAGTGGAACTCGGCCTCCACCGGCAGCCTGCCGTCGGGGCGCAGGATGCTGCTGGCAGGGAGCCTGCTCTACTTGACGCCGCTGTTCATCAGTGCCCGGACCGTGACCCTGGAATTCAAGATGCTGGATTTCTATCGCCTGGCACTTCCTCATGCGGGGACGCTCCTCGGGATCAAATGGCGGTTCCAGGCGGGATTGAATGTCATTATTGTGACGATTCTGGCGCTCCCGCTGTTCGCTTTTCTTCGCGGCGGAAACATCCCCAATGAGCCGCTCTTATTTGCCATGGCAACTGTCTTCGGTGTTCCGGTCCTGACGATGCTGGCGCTGGCGCTCGGAACATTCTTCCCCGTGGCGGAGGCTCGTGCCAACCCGGTCGGAATGGGGAAGTGGGGAGTGATGGTTTATTTTCTGCTGGCACTGGTTTTGTTAAGCCTGCTCGTCAACGGCATGAAAGCGGCAGCGACGGTTTACCTGGTATTTTTGACCGTGGTGTCGGGGCTGTTTTTCCACGGCGCGCGTTTGAAACTGAAATAGCCGGCAGGGGGTTGTCTCATGATCCACCTTCGAAATGTGGGGAAGCGGTTCGGCTCCATCACTGCCCTGGAGGGCGTTACGTTTACCATCCGGCCCGGAGAGGTTCTGGGCCTTCTAGGCCACAATGGCGCCGGAAAGACGACCACTCTCCGTTTGATCACGACGTTGCTGGAGCCGACCACGGGCTTTATTGAGCGCCCGCCGGATTTCAAGCCCAGGCTCGGCTATTTTGCCGATGAGCCGTTCCTTTTCGATTACCTGACCGGGCGCGAACTCCTGTACTTCATGGGGAGTCTTTACCGGATACCCGCCGGGATGATCCAGGACCGATCGACTGAATACTTGCGCCTCTTCGAACTCAGTCGTAACGCCGATCACCTGCTGGTTACCTATTCGCGCGGGATGCGCCGTAAAATCTCCCTGGTGGCTTCGCTCCTGAACGATCCTTTCTACTGGTTATTGGATGAGCCGACCGAGGCTCTCGACCCTGTGGCTATCCGCAAGCTGAAGGAGATCATCGCGGGGCGTCGCCGTGACGGCCGCGCCGTAGTTCTCTCGACCCACCTGCTGACTCTGGCGGAGGAGGTTTGCGACCGCCTGATTGTGCTCGATCATGGAAAAATAGTTTTCGACGGTGCGTACCGGCCCGGGACATCCTCTTTGGAAGATCTTTATCTGAAATTGGTTACTGCAAGCTAGAGAACTCCCATCCGTCCGCTTACGGAACCGCCTGCCTCCGAATAACCGCCATTCGCCGGATCTTCATCGGCTTCCCTCGTCTTTTGGGTTAAAAATCAAACTGAGATCTTAGTGTTGTTACATTCATTTGGTAGAATTCTGCATCCTATGACAGACAAACTCAGCAATGATTTGAGATCTCTTAAAATCGATCGCTCTCAGAAAACCGGCGATCGGGGAGGCCGGAAATGGGTAATTGTCGGCGTCCTGATTGTCGTTGCTCTCCTGGTTGCAGGTGGGGTGGCTTTCATCCCTGATACCTCCAAGATTACCGGGCTTGGCGCTAAAACACGCGAGGTTGAAACCGCGATGGTCGTCCGTCAGGCTCCTTCGGCGGGTGGCAACGTCATCCTGACAGCCGGGGGCTATATCATCCCGCGCCGCAGGGTCGAGGTTTCCTCCAAGATCAGCGGAAGGGTTGAAGCGCTCTTCGTCGACAAGGGAGACCAGGTTCAAGCCGGCCAGGTGCTTGCCCGACTGGACGACGTCGAATACCGTGCCCAGCACGCGCAGAGCCTGGCCAACCGGATGGCTGCACAGGCACGCCTGAATGAAGCGGTCAATGGTTCAAGGCCCGAAGAGGTACAGCGGGCGCAGGCCACCCTGGAACAGGCGGCAGCCAATGTCCGGACCACCCAGTCAAACCTGGAGCGGGCCCAGAGTTTGCTGAAGAGCGGTGTTTTTGCGAAACAGGCGCTTGATGATGCCCAGAACGCATACGATGTCGCCGTTGCCCAGGCGAAAGTAGCCAGGGAAAATCTGGCCCTGGCCCGCCTTGGGCCGCGCAAGGAGCAGATTGATCTGGCGAAAGCTCAGTTGGCTGAAGCCGAGGCCAGCGTCCGATGGTGGGAAACCCAGCTGGAGAACACCATCATCCGGGCGCCGGTTCCGGGAACAGTCCTGGAACGACTGATCGAAAAAGGAGAAATGGTCACCACGGGATTCGTCAGCGGGCGCGGGGCGAAATCGGCTCTGGTCAGCATCGCCAACCTGCGTGAGCTGGAAATCGAACTCGATATCAACGAGGCGGATATACCGCGGATCCACATCGGTCAGGAGTGTTCGGTGTCCCCCGATTCCTACCCTGATCGCAAGTACAAGGCGAAAGTCCGCGAGATCGCGCCGGAAGCCAACCGGCAGAAGGCTACCATCCAGGTGAAGGTGGCGATCGATAATCCCGATTCTTACCTGCGGCCCGAGACTAATGCGAAGGTCAATTTCCTGGAAGAGGTGAAAGCGGCGACCACCCCGCAGGAAGGCCGGATCCTGATCCCCAAATCCGCTCTTATCAGTGGCGACTCCGTCTATTTGCTGAAAGAGGGGAAAGCGGTCAAGACGGCGGTGAAGCCCGGCAAAGAGCTCTGGGGCCAGGTGGAGATCTCGTCTGGCCTGGTCGGAGGGGAACAGCTGATCCTCAAAGGTCTCGACGGTTTGATCGACGGCGAAAAAGTCGTTCTCAAAAAATAAAAACCCAGAGGCGCAGAGAACGCAGAGGATATAAATTGAATGACAACACATCCTCTGTGCTCTTCGTCCCTCTGCGTTGTCTTATTGCGGTGATTCATGTCCGATAGGTTGGTTCAAATTCGCGATCTGAACAAGGTCTTCAAACGTGACGGCGAAATGGTGGTTGCACTGGAAAAGTGCTCGATCGACATCCAGAGCGGGGATTTCCTTGCTTTGATGGGTCCCTCCGGATCGGGGAAGACCACACTCCTGAATATCATCGCCGGCATCGACCGCGCCTCTTCCGGTGAGGTGGTGATCGACGGGACCGACATCGCGCGCAAGTCCGAACGTGAACTAACGGAGTGGCGCAACCATCACATCGGCTTCATTTTTCAATCGTTCAATCTGATCCCGGTTCTCACCGCCTTCGAAAATGTCGAACTGCCGCTGCTCCTGACCAATTTGACAAGGGATCGGCGGCGCGACCAGGTGGAAACCGCCCTCCGGCTCGTCGGATTGGCGGATCGGGTCAAGCATTATCCGCGGCAGCTCTCAGGAGGCCAGGAGCAGCGGGTGGCGATCGCGCGGGCGATCGCTACCGATCCCTCGCTTATCCTTGCCGATGAACCGACTGGCGACCTGGATGCCCGGTCGGCCGAGGAGATCATGAACCTGCTGGCGAGGCTGAACAAAGAGTTCGGCAAGACCATCGTGATGGTGACACACGACCCGCGTGCGGCGCACCATGCCTCGCACATCCGATACCTGGACAAGGGTCTGCTGTTGAAAGAGGGGGAACTTCCGGCCGCATAAGGACAGCAGCGCGGAGGCACCGGGAATACAGAGTTTTCTTGTTTGCACGGGAGTCTATGAAGTACTGGCGTCTCATCTGGAAAAACGTAATCCGCAACAAGAAGAGGACCGGCCTCACGATCTTGAGTATTGCTTTCTCCCTCCTGCTGGTGACATTCCTGCGACAGCTGGTCATCGAGCTCGGAAAAACCAATCCCGCTCCGGAGTCGGTGCGACGGGTGGCGACACGCCGCCTGACTTCGCTGCAGGAGCAGATGCCGGAGTCCTATCGCCAGAAGATTGAGAAGGTGCCTCATGTCCAGCTTGTGATGGCGATCGATTGGTTTGGCGGCGTCTATCGCGAGCCGAAGAATTTCTTCGCCAACTTCGCCCTCGATCACGACAAGATCTTCGACATGTACCCGGAAATTACGCTGGACGCTTCCTCGCGCCAGGCTTGGATGACGCAGCGCACAGCAGCTCTGGCCGGGAGGAAGCTCGCTGACCGCTATGGCTGGAAGGTGGGCGACAAGATCACCCTTCTGGGTTCGATCTACCCGGTGGACCTCGAGTTTATTCTGGTAGGGATCTACACCAGCATCAGCGACGAGAATGCCTTCTATTTTCATCGCGACTACTTCGAGGAATCGCTCGGTAAGCCCGGGAAGGTGGGGGTCTGGTACATTCTGGTCGATTCGAGCGAGAACGTCCCGGCCGTAATTTCAGCCGTGGACGGGATGTTTCGAAACACCGATGCCGAGACGCTGACGGAAACGGAGCGCGCCTTTGAAGCCAGCTTTGCAGCGATGATAGGAAATGTGAAAGGCCTGGTGCTTTCGATCTCAAGCGTGGTGGTTTTCATGATCCTGCTCATCACCGGCAACACGATGGCCATGAGCATACGCGAACGCTCCCATGAAATCGCCATCCTGAAGTCGCTGGGTTTTCAGAACGAGTCACTCATCGGGATCCTGATGGGGGAATCACTCCTGATTGCCATAATGGGCGGTTTCCTGGGGGTTTTCGGCGGGAAGCTGCTTTTCAACTTTGTCGACCTGTCAAAGGCAAGCATGGGATTCCTCCGGGACTTCAACGTGGAGTGGCAGACCGTGGCCCTCGGCATGACGATTGCGCTGGTCGTGGGCCTCGTCTCGGGCGCCTTCCCCTCGTACAACGTGTCGCGCACGACAGTTTCCAACGGTTTGCGCCGCTTGGGTTGATCCGGGAGAATCGCGTTGTCGATACCACTGAAATATAATTTGCGAAACCTGTTTGTCCGAAAGGTATCCACGACCATGACGGTACTTTCGATCGGCCTGGTCGTGGCGGTCTTCATCGCATTGATGGCGTTGGGCAACGGCATCGACAAGACCTTCACCTCCTCCGGCGATCCGCGGAATCTGCTGATCTTGCGCAAAAGCTCCCAGGTGGAGGGGAACTCTGCCGTTACCAAGTCCGAGTTCCAAATCCTGCGCTACCTTCCCGGGATCGAGCAGGGGCCTGACGGCCAGCCGCTCCTTTCGGCCGAAGTGATCGTTCTTTTGAACCTGGGGCGCAAGGATGGCGGCGGCATGTCCAATGTGATTGTGCGCGGAGTCGGGCCACAGGCCTTTCCGCTCCGCCCTGAACTCACCGTGATCCAAGGAAGGCTGTTCAATCCTGGTTTTCGTGAAATGATCGTTTCGCGAAGCCTGGCCAGCCGCTTCGGCAACCTCGAGGTCGGCAAGCTTCTCCGCTTCGGCAAAGGAAGCTGGACCATCGTCGGGCATTTCGACTCCGGGGGACGTTCCTTCGACAGCGAGATCTGGGCTTCCAACGAGGAATTGATCACAGAGTTCGATCGACGCGGCTATTCATCGGTGCTGATGAGGGTGGGAGATTCCAGGACGCGGCGCGATCTGATCAAGCAGATAGCCGATGACCGCAGGATGCAACTGGAGGGGCTATCGGAGCGGGAGTACTACGACAAGCAGACTCTGGCAGGTGCAGGCATCAAGTTTCTGGCCACGCTCATGGCGGTTTTTATGGGGATCGGAGCCTGCTTTGCCGCGACCAATACCATGTATGCGGCGGTTTCCAGCCGCACGAGAGAGATCGGGACATTGCGCGCCGTCGGCTTTTCCCGCGGCAGCATCCTGGCGTCTTTCCTCATCGAAGCGGTTTTCCTGGCGCTGATCGGCGGTGGAATCGGGAGCGTCCTGGCGCTGCCGGTCAACGGCATTTCTACCGGATCGGCCAATTTCGTAACCTTCAGTGAAGTGACCTACAATTTCCGCATCACCTTCCCGCTGGTGGTGAGCGCACTGGCGCTGTCCGGCATGCTGGGCGTCCTGGGTGGCTTTTTCCCCGCCCGATCTGCCGCTAAACAGCCGATTATCGACGCGCTACGCGCGTCGTAATTGCGAATGGTGGATTGCGGATTGCGAATTTCTTCGATTGAAACACCTGACCTTTAACGGATAATGCTGAAGCTATGAAGCGGAATTCTTCGTTTTTGCCAAAATTTCCCTTATTGGCTAATCCGCAATCTCCTACCGGGTTGTCAAGAAGCGGATCAGGTCTGACATATCTTGCATGGTGATCTGTGAGGCTAGGTCCACCGGCATGGCCGAAGCGTCCGACAGCAGTACGTGCTGGATATCCTGATGGAGGATCGTTTCCTGGCGTGATTCGTCGTGCAGCATAAAAACCGATGTTTCATTTTGCGACCCTATGATTCCGTCGACGTTCCCCCCGCCTTTCAGATCGATCATATACATTTCGCGCCCCGGCACCATGGATTCGCTCGGGAGGAGGATGTTGATCAGGATCCTCCGCGGGGGATAGCTTGAAACGGCCCATAAATCCGGTCCGTAATTGTTCCCGCCACGATAGGTATGGCATCGCCCGCAAAGCCGTTTGTAGACAAGTTCGCCCGCCTCCCGGGTTCCCCGTTTCTCCAGAGCTGCTTCATATTTCTTTACCACAGGATTCCCATCGGGATCGTGCGTTTCCAGCAGCCTGCGTGTCCTGGTGGAAAGCTCCCGGTCCGGGTCCTTCAGCAGCCTGACGCGATGCTCGTCGTCGAGGCACCAGAGCGGGATCAGTTCCTTTTCCAGCTGATCCAGGAACAGGCGGATGCGGCCAGGCGCTTTGAAAATGGCCTCTACGGCCTCCGCTCTGGGGAGCGACGTCATGTTCCGCCAGCGGGAAATCAGGAAAGCCGCGGGCTTGTCCCCGGGCTGGTTTCCCAAGGCTCGCACGGCAGCGGCTTGAACCGTGTCGAGTGCTGTCGGGTCCACGATGATCGACTCGAGTTCCGCAACAGAGGCTGGAAGCGGCGCAGATGCCATCGGACCCGCCGGGGCCGAAACCGCCGGCTGAGGTAACGAACTCCCGGAGGGCACCGTAGGCGCGGTTGGCGCGGCTTTCGGCTGAATTCTGTAGATTCTCCCCTTGCCGGCTGTGCGGAACAGCGGGAAGTCGGGCTTGACCCCCACTTCCAATACGCGGGATGGGGACTGCAGTGCGGCGGAGTAGTCCACAACGTAAATGGCGTTCCCGGCTCCGATTGTAATGTTTACAGGACGGAACATGGGGTCGCTCGAGGCCAGGAACTCTGCTTCATCCTGCGCTCGGCGGGCAATTAGCGCCGGAGCCGTGCCCTGAATCAGGTCGCAGTGCACCAGATTGTGCACCGGTTCGGCAACGAACAGGGCTCTTTCAAATCCAGGGATTCCGCTGTTGGAATAAAACGCGATGCCGGTGGAGGAACAGGTCCGGTCGGCCGGTGCGAGCACAGGGTATTGAGGATTTTCCGTGATCGGGAAAATGGGAGCGCTTTCACCGTGATCGGAAATAGTACGGCCGCCGGATTGGATGTGCGACAACGCAGCGGTGCTGAAACTGGTGCCGTCGGGTGCCACGGTGCGGTCAGCCGGCGGAAGAGTTCTGTTCTCGGTGACAGCCAGGGTACGATCGGGTTTGCCGTCACCGTTGGTGTCCTCGAGCTGTTTTACCCGGAGAGAGGCTGACGATTCTACGGGATATACCGGGGATTCGAATACGAACGCCCTTCCCTGGCTGTCGAACTGGAGTCCCACGGGTCCATCCAGCAAGGGCTCCGACGCCCATAGCTCCGCGGTAAATCTTCCGTCCACCCTCAACTCCACGGGAGGCAGGGATTTGGAGCAGGAGCAGAAAAAAAACACAGAGGCACAGAGAGCACAGACCTTAAGAACAACATTTTTCCCCGGTGTACTCTGTGACTCTGTGCATATCTTTTGAAAAGGTTTCTTCATCAGGCGATCCCTGCTGTCTGGATGTTCATAAATTCCGCGGCGCCAAGTTCGGATCATTTATATTAAATCAAATATCAGGACACAAAGTTTTGTTTTTGCCCCATGGACGCTATGACCACAAAGGGGGGGTATAGAAGACCATCGGGTTTACCCGGTCTTTGCGGTTTAATAGATTCAGCTTCTGTGTCCACGCGATTTCCTGTGATAACATCGGACGGTTCAAAAGGGAGGAGTGCGTTATGCAGAAGAAAATGACCATGGGGCTTATTATCGGCAATCGCGGATTTTTCCCCGATCACCTGGCCCGCGACGGGCGCACCGAAATGATCCGGGTCCTTGAAGCCGCAGGGATGAACGTGGTTGTGGCTTCGCCGGAGGAGACCAAGTACGGCGCCATCGAAACGCGTGCCGAGGCCAAGAAGTGCGCGGAACTTTTTGACGCACGCCGGCGTGAAATCGACGGCGTGATCGTGTCGTTGCCCAACTTCGGCGATGAACGCGCCATTGCCGAGGCCCTGCGCATGGCCAACCTGAATGTGCCGGTGCTGATCCAGGCGACACCCGACAGCTCTTCCAACATGACGATCCGTGACCGGCGTGACAGTTTCTGCGGGAAGATGTCGGCCTGCAACAACCTGAAGCAGTACCGCATTCCGTACTCCATCACGTCGCTTCACACCGAGGCGCCAAACTCACAGGAGTTTGCCAGCGACCTCGAATGGTTCGCGGCGGTCTGCCGTGTGGTCAACGGCCTGCGAAAGGTCCGGGTCGGGGCCATTGGTGCCAGGCCTGCGGCCTTCAACACTGTTCGCTTCAGTGAAAAGATTCTGGAGGCGAACGGGATTTCGGTTGAGACCCTCGACCTGTCGGAAATCCTGGGGCGAATCCAGCGGATGAAGGACGATGATCCGTCCGCACAGTCGAAACTGGCTGCGATACGCGGATATATTCCGACAGAGGGTGTGCCGGAAGTGGCACTGATGAAGATGGCCAAGCTGACCGCGGTAACGGAAGCCTGGATGAAGGAAGTCGAAGTCCAGGTGAGCACCATCCAATGCTGGACTGCCATCGAAGAGTATTTCGGCGTCGTTCCCTGCACCGTAATGAGCATGATGAGCAATAACCTGATGCCGAGCGCATGCGAGCTTGATGTGGCCGGTTTGCTCGGCATGTACGCTCTGCAGCTGGCGTCCGGAACCCCGAGCGCTCTTATGGATTGGAACAATAACTACGGCGACGATCCCAATAAGTGCGTTTGCTTCCACTGCAGCAACCTTCCGAAGCACTTTTTTGAAGAGGTCAAAATGGATTATCAGGAAATCATCGCCGGCACCCTGGGGAAGGAAGGGACCTATGGCACGTGCGTCGGCCGAGTGAAGGCGGGGACCATGAGTTACGCGCGGCTTTCGACGCGAGACACGGAAGGCAAGATCGCTGCCTATGTTGGGGAGGGGCGGTTCACCACGGACCCGATTACGACTTTCGGTGGTTATGCTGTGGCGGAGATCCCGAAGATGCAGGAACTATTGCGGCACATCTGTGAGAATGGCTTCGAGCACCATGTCGCCACGTCGTTTTCCTCAGTGGCAGGCGCTCTTGACGAAGCCTTCCGGCGTTACCTGGGCTGGGATTGTTACTATCATAAATAAAAACACAGAGGCGCGGAGGACACAGGGACTTTTGATTCATGGAATTGTCATTCTCTGGGTTCTGTGTGTGTCCGTGTTTTCAGTTGGAGCTTAGCATCATGGCGATTGTAGCTGGTGTCGATTTCGGTACTTTGAGCGTTCGGGTATCCCTCTTCGACAGCGCGCGCGGGAGACTCGGTTCGGCGACGGCTGAATATCCTCTCTTCCGGAAGAAGGAGGACCCGGACCATGCCACGCAACGCCACAGAGACCAGATGGACGCGCTGGTATCCGCCATGCACTCGGCCCTCCACCATTCCGGTGTGCCGGGTGCGGATGTCGCCGCCATTGCGCTGGATACGACCGGCTCCACGGTCGTGCCGGTGGGGCCGGGGCTGGTGCCACTCGACGATTATTACCTCTGGTGCGATCACCGCGCCAAGCTGGAAGCGGCCCAGATCACGGCGATGGCACGGCAGGAAAGTCTCGCAGCCATCGACTGGATCGGCGGCGTTTATTCCTCCGAATGGGGTTTTGCCAAGCTGCTGCACTGGCTGCGGCATAACGGAGAGAAAATCGGAGGAATGTCCACAGCGATCGAGCATTGCGACATGGTTGCCTCCGTCCTCTGCGGGATCGATGATCCTGCCGCGGTGCCACGCAGCATCTGTGCGATGGGCCACAAATGGATGTGGAACGCAGCGTTGGGAGGGCTTCCCCCTGAAGAATTCCTGGTCAAAGTCGATCCGTTGTTCAAGGGGATCAGAGCGAAACTTGGAGGCCGCTATGAAACCTCCGACAAGATCGCCGGCCACCTGTCGGCGGAATGGGGGGCGAAGCTGGGATTGCCGGAGGGCATCCCAATTCCGGTTGGAGCGTTTGACGCGCACTGGGACGCGATCGGTGCCGGTGTGCGCGAAGGGGATGTGGTCAACGTTGTCGGGACCTCCACGTGCATTATGGCCATCGCGCGCGAGGTCGATCTGATCCCTGGCGTTTGCGGTGTCGTCCAGGGTTCGATCCACCCCGGCTATTTCGGGATCGAAGCCGGGCTGTCGGCAACCGGCGACATCTTCGAATCGATAGCGCGTCGGGCCGGCACCTCCGTCGCTGCCCTCTCGAAGGGCCTGGAGCAGTACGGGGCGGGCCAAACAGGACTGCTCCGCATGACCTGGGACAACGGCGACCGCACCGTGCTGGTCAATCCGGATCTTGGGGGAGTGACTTTCGGCTGGAACCTCACCCACACAGCCCAGGATGAGCTTTTCGCGGCGATCGAAGGGACAGCGTTTCACACGCGCGTGATCCTCGAGCGCATGGGATCGTACGGCGTACCTATACGGCGCGTGATCAATGGCGGCGGCATCCCTCAGAAAAACGAGGTTTTGAATCGTGTGTTTGCAAGCGTTTTCAACAAGCCCGTGCTGGTTCCGGAGCAGGAGGTGACCAGCCTGGGCTCGGCGATCTTCGCCTTCCTGGCGGCCGGCGCTTTCAAGTCAGTGGAAGAAGCGCAGAACGCACTTTGTCCGAAGTACCGCGTGGTCGAACCGGATCCGGGTCAGGCGGCGGTCTACGAAAAGTTATTCACCCTTTTTCAGAAGGCTTATTTCGCCCTCGGCACGGGAAATGCGGCGGCTGCGGCCATGGGGGATATTCTCCCCTCTTTGCGCAAAATCGCAGCGGAATCCCGATAGGATGGAATGAAACTCCGTGCCTCTGTGTTTTTATTTCTATGTTGCTTGAATCTTTGCGTCAAAAGGTCCTAAAAGCCAATCTCGACCTGGTCGAGCAAGGCCTTGTCTTTTCCACCTTCGGCAATGCCAGCGGGATAGACCGGGAGAAGGGATGGATCGTTATCAAACCGAGCGGCGTGAATTATGCTGCGCTGCGCGCCGAGGATCTGGTCATTGTCGGGCTTGACGGCCGGAGGGTTGAAGGGGATCTGAATCCGTCCTCTGACCTGCCGACCCACCTGGTTTTATATCGGTCTTTTGCCTCCATCGGCGGGATTGTCCATACGCATGCCCGGCATTGCACAGCGTGGGCGCAGGCGGGAAGAGAAATCCCCTGTTTTGGAACCACCCACGCGGACTATGTCCACGGCCCGGTTCCAATCACGGATCCGATGCAACCGGCGGAAATCCAGTCGGATTATGAAGCCAATACCGGCCATGTGATAGCGCGGCGTTTTTCCGCGCTCGATCCCGCATCCGTTCCGGCTGTCCTGGTCCATGGCCACGGGCCATTCTGCTGGGGTCCGACACCCGAATCGGCAGTCAAAGCAGCAGTCATGGTCGAAGAGATCGCCCGCATCGCTTGGCTGACCCTATCGATTCATCCCGGCGCGGCGCCCATTTCGCAGATTCTGCTCGACAAACACTTCATGCGCAAACATGGCCCCAAAGCCTATTACGGGCAGTAGCCCCCGGCGGGAGGAATCGTGAAAGCGCTGTTTTTGACCGCTCCAGGCGAGTTCGAGTATCGTGAAACTGCTGCGCCCGCAGCCGAGCCCGGGCGTGTCAGGGTCCGGATGCGCTATGTAGGAATCTGCGGCTCCGATCTTCATTATTATCTGACTGGCCGCATCGGCGACCAGGTGGTTCGATTTCCCTTCGTCCTCGGACACGAAGGAAGCGGCGAGATCGCAGAGAGGAAGGGCCATGAGGGCGGCACTCCCGTATATATTGAGCCCGCGATGCCCTGCCATAAGTGTGATCAGTGCCTTGCCGTCAGGGAAAACACCTGCCGAAACCTTCGATTCCTCGGCAATCCCCAGGAGAGCGCCGGGTGCATGAGTGAAGAGATTTTACTGCCGGAGGAATGCCTATTTCCGCTGCCCGACTGGATGGGGCTGGATGAGGCCGTTCTCCTGGAACCGTTGTGCGTCGGGGTTTACTCGGTCGAGAGGTCGCGGATTTCCAGGGGAAGCCGGATCGCCATAGTTGGTGCCGGCCCCATCGGGCTCTCCGTATTGGTGGGGACCACCGGAATGGACTCAAGAAAGTATATTGGTTTCCGAGCCCGTCAAAGCAAGGCGTCAGGCAGCTCTCAAGCTAGGAGCTCACCAGGTCTTCGACCCGGGTTCGTGTGGCGCAGGTGAAGCCGTATATGATGCCTCCGAAGGGGGAGTGGATGCGGCGTTCGATTGTGCGGGGACCCAGGAATCGATCGATGATGCTACCTTGATGCTGCGGCCCGGGGGCACATTAGTCCTAATCGGGATCCCCGAGAAATCCGGCAGGATAACTTACGATCCGCATCTCGCAAGGCGGAGGGAGATCACGATCGTGAACATCCGGCGGCAAAATCGGTGCGTCGAGAAGGCGCTTGCGATCCTCAAGAGCCGCCGGGATGCGGCGGAAGTGATGATCACCCATCGCTTCGCGGCAGAGAGGGCCAAAGAGGCATTCGATCTCGTGGACAGGAAGGCCGACAACGCCATCAAAGCCCTCCTCTGTTTCTGAAATTCAACGCAGAGGCAAAGAGGACACAGAGAATAAAGGTCTTAAAACACCAAAATCTCCGCGCCCTCGAGCCTCCGAGTTGTTTCCTATTTACCCAAGGATATGAGGTTGGCGAAGATGCGATAGGCGCCCGGCACCCCGGCCGGAAGCTGACGAAACCAAGCGTAGGCAGTATAAACGTAATAGCCTTTGCCAACCCGCGCCACAAGCATTCCTCCCTTGAGCTCCGGGTACCCAGGGTCGTTTCCCGACAACAACGCCGTATACCTGGGATCCCAATTCGCCATGAAGTAAAGCCCTCGCTCCTGTACCCATCCGTCAAAATCGGCCGGGACAATCTTGTTGGGCGAATTGAAGGCCGGGTGGCCCGGTTCCAGGATTCTCAAAGGAGACTCTTCGACTGTGATCCGCGCGTCGTCGGAATTGCTCATAGGATAAGGACCGAAAGCGAAAGCCGCTGCTCCACCTGAGGCGCGACCGGCAGGCCTGACATACTGGACGATCAGGTTGCCCCCTTGCTCGACATACTTCAGGAGCCGGTTTTTGTGGTTCCTCAGATCTTCGTTTACATTGTAGGCTCGTATTCCCGTGACAATGGCTCCGTATCGTCCAAGGTCCCCCGAAGCGAGGTCTGATGCTGAAAGGGTATCCACTTTTATGCCCAGCTGGGCGAGACTCTCCGGAATTTCATCTCCGGCGCCGGGGATATAACCGACGCTGAGGCCCGATGCCACCTTGACGTCAAATACCCTGACTTCCGCGCGTGATGGGGAGTAGAGATTGCGTGTCCAGTTTTCGGGATAGGAGATCACGCGATAGCCCTGGCGGTATTCCTTTCCACCTGCCGATGCAATGGCTTCGACCTGGTAGGATCCGGGGGGTTGCGATCCCGGCAGGGTGAGATCGAACTTGACCCTGGTTTGGTCCCCTTTACGGCCTCCCGCGAACCGGGCTTCCCTGGGTTCGACCTTCCAGCCGCTCGGGATAGCAAGCCGGACGGAGCCTTCATTTTTATCCTGGTTGTGTGCGACCAGGACCTCCAGAACCCGCTTCTGCTGCGAAGATGTTGTTGGAACAATAATGAGTCCGGGCCGGAGGGATAGGGAAACGGCGGGGACGATCTGAAGATCCAACTCATCCGCCCCGCGCAGCGGGTCGGCACTTATGGCGGTCACGGGAGCGGTTAGCTTCACCTCCGCGTCGCGGAAGCGGAAGGTCGCTATCGCCTCAACCGCAGGGGGTTCGAATGGAGCGAAGGGATCGGGGGTAGGCCTGGTCTTGTAACGATTGTCATCCGGTTTTTGCCGGTACCAGAAGGGTTCAGTCAACGTCATATTTGCCGGCACCGGAAACTTGGCCCGCATGGATGCGCTGCTTCCCGCCTTGACCGTCCCGGAAGTGCTGCCTTCTTCCGGAACATGTCGCACCCCTCCACGGGAATTCAGGCTTGCTTCGGTAAGCTGGATGTCCATTCCCCCGTGATTGATAAGAGTGACCGTGATTGAAATCTCGGATCCCGGGACGGCGGTGGAAGAGTCGGTTCGGGCGATCAACTCAATCCCCAGAAGAGAATTGAGGGCTTTTTCAAAGTCCGCCTTTTTTTCTTCCAGAGCGTCGAGCAGGTGTCCTTTGACAGGCTCGGACAATGCTGCCGTTTCTAATTTCGGCGATATCGTTTCTGATGATTCCCAGGGCGCGCAAGATCGGGGCGGTTCCATTCCAGGGCTGGAACGGTCTAAAGCTGCGGGCGGCGTCCTGTGCTTCGAGCTGGACGTTTCCCAGGTCGTCTCTGAGGAATTCGACCTTCTGCTTTTCCTTTCCGGCGAGTTCAAGAATGGCCGGGATAGTGAAGTCGATCTCGCCGAAAGGTTTCTGCTCGGTGCCGGCGTCGACTCCCGGAACAGCATCTTCGAGCTGGAACCTGTCGCTGCCGCGCAGACTGGTGGAAATCCTGGCGCCATTTCCCTGCGATCGGTGCTTGCTGTATCCTTCGGCGCCAATCATGCGGTAGGTTCGACCGAGTACCATGTCGAAGTCGCCCGACGGTATCGCCAGGGCACCGCTGCCGGATCCTCCCATTGAGCCGGTGTAGAACGATTTGGCCTGCCATGGGAGCAGGCCCTGCTTCATATGTTCAGGGAAGCGCGCGGGGTCTGCCGCCGCACGGAAGGCTTCGCGGCTGAGGATTCCCGCAGTCTGATGATGGCCGTGACCGCCGCTGCCGTCGTTGCGAAAAGCGGAAAAAATCACGGCAGGCCGGAAGCGGCGGATGAATCGGACGATTTCTTCCAGGGTAGTTTCGCGGCCCCACTTACCCATGGTTTCATCGGCGCTGCGCGAGAAACCGAACTCGTAGGCGGTTGAGAAATAGGCCTCGGCACCGTAGAGCCGGCAGGCTTCGAGCATCTCTCCTGTGCGAAGGAGTCCCATCGCTTCGTATTTTTCATCTCCCAGCAGGTTCTGGCCCCCGTCGCCGCGTGTCAGGACGAAGACGGCAGTGCGAAGGTGCGCGCTGCGCGCAAGCCAGGCAAGGGTTCCCGCGTTCTCGTCATCCGGGTGCGCAGTGATGTAAAGCACATGGCCATAAACAGGGAGGCGGCCCAGTGCCTGGAGAATTCCGGCAGCGCCTCGTTCTTCGGGCAATGGGTAGATTCGATGCTGCTCGGCCGGCATCCGGGCAATGGAAGCGGCAAGGATCAGCATGGCAATCCAGGCAGGTCGGAGTCTCATGGTTTCCCCCTCCGGTTACAGTCGGATGATCCTGTGGGAAAATTCGGACAGATCTAAATGGGATGCTATGGTATCGAAAAGGCCGGCGCCGTGCCTCGCGAGGAAGGGAAAAACGCCGAGCTCCCTTTCCTGCAGCACACCGTTCGGGCGGCAGCTGTTTACGATCCCGTCGGCGGACAGGGTAAGGGAATGATCGGTTTGCGTCTCGCGGCGGATGAAGCGCGATCGCAGGCTTTCAATATTCTGCAGGATTTTACGCTGAGCCGTGTCAAGGGCTGGGCCCAACGAAGCTTCTGTCGCCGCCAGGGCTGGGCGGACTTCCTCGAATTTGCTCTGAATCTCATCCCGAAGCTGCTGCAGACGGGATCCCGGGATGTTCTGCCTGGCTGATTCAAGCAGTTTTGCGGCTACATGCTGCTCGCCCTGAATGGCATCTTCGAATCCGATGCCGGCCTGATCCATCGCGGTGCCGATTTCCGGTTCAATCAGGGTGAAACTTGCCCTTGGCCAGATGACCGGCATGGGTCTGCCCAATTGCCGGTAAATCGCGCCGGCCTGGGCAAAATAGGCGATCTCCCCCGGACCGGCAACATAGGCCGCCGTGGGGAAAATCGAGTCCTGGACCAGAGGCCGGAGCAGTACGTTGGGGCTGAAATGTCCCGGGGATGAAAGGATGGCAATGAGCAAATCATCCCGTTTTATAACTCGGCCGGAATTCTTGATGCGGAAATCCGTTTCCCGGAGTTGCAGGGCGTGCCTTCCGGATTCGTCGCGATAGAAAAGGAGGGAGGCATCGGATGCTACGGTGACCTGGGTATGGTAGTGTGCCGCCTCGATCTCATGCCCCCTTGTATGCAATTCGGCCAGGATCGGCCTGGCTGCTTCGGCCGCGGCCTGAAAAATCGGCGTGGCTATCCGCTTGGCTTCTGCGTCGCTGGAATCAAAGAAAACCAGCCCACGGTCTTTCATGAGAGAAGCCATCAGCCTGCCGAAGGCAAGAGCGAATCCATTCCCCGGAGCATAGGCAGATACCAGGTGGCCGATGAACTCCGCGCCTTTACCTGCCGGCAAGAGAGCCTCGAACTCAGCCAGGGCTTGCAGGATGGTTTTGGGTAGAATACGGGACGACACGGGAAGCGCGACATCACGGGAGTCGCCATAAAGCAGATCGAGGTAATCCAGCCTTGCGGGCGCATAATCCCGGTTCAGGACCGTGGTGTGTGTCACCTCGGCAATGTCGTGGTCATCGCACTCGATCCAGAAGACTGGGACAGCGGCGCAACCACGGGCGTTCAATTCCTCGGCGATCTGCACGGCGGTGAGGGCCTTATAGATCGTATAAAGCGGTCCGCCAAAAATGCCGGCCTGCTGGCCCGTAACAATCGCGGCGCAACCCGGTGACGCCAGCGCGTCGATATTTCGGAAGCTTTTGTCTCCCGCTCCGAAAGCCCGATTCTGCCGGCGCAGAATGGGTGTCATGACGGACCGGGTGTAGGCAAAATCTTGAATTTCATTCCGTGCAAACCATTCCACGGCCCCCAGGACCGGCGGCAATGAGAAGAACTGAAGTGCGGCGGGGGATGAGTCAAGATAATCCAGGAACAGACGGGTATGCCCTGCGATAGCGCGAAACGAAATAGACTCTATGTTTGGCATGACGCCCTATCAAATCATGCAAGCAGGCACAGAGGCCACAGGGATTTAAGCCGATAAATCATCTGTGTCCTCCGTGCCTCCGTATGTTTATTTCTTTTCAGGCATTTTCCCTGGCGTGTTTTCCGGCATTTTCCCCGGCATTGTTCCCGGCATGGCGCCGGGCATTGTCTCGGGGATTTTCGGTTCCTCGAAAAGCCCGATCGCGATTTCGGTTTTGTTCGTATCTTCGTTATTGGTGATTTTGACGATTCGCGGCTTGCCGTTCACCTCAGTCCTGATCACGGCCCAGGGGATTCCCCGTGTGCTCTTTTCGAAAACCTCACTTTTGCCTTTGAGCTGTTCCTTGTAGAAAGCGATCACCTTGGCTGAAGAATCGTCGGATTCGTAGATGACGGCCTTAATCAGCCGGGCGCGATCAGTGGGTTTCAGCCGCGCTGAAAAACTGTCGGAATTGATGTTTTTAGCCCCTGGGTAAGTTGGGATGCCTGCGTCGGGCGGAACATATTGCATTCGCTTGCCCGCGAAATACCAGATTCCTCCGGCCACCACCACGAGTGCCAGAACCGCCAATGCTGCTGTTTTCACAATATTTCTCCTGCTTTCCTTTCGGGTTGGGGCCTGTTCAGTATACGCTGGGTTTCTTCCTGATCCGGTAGCTGGTCTTGCGGACGCCGGCAAGATCCAGCAAAGCCTCTACTTTGCTGGGCAGTCCGAACAGGTTGATAAAACCTTCGGCCTCTTTCTGGTTGTACACAGCCTCTTCGCCGAATGTGGCCAGGTCCTCCCGGTAAAGGGAAAATGGTGATTTCCTTCCTGCCGCGATAATGTTGCCCTTGTACAATTTCAGGCGCACCGTGCCAGTGACGCGCGTCTGGGTTGAGTCGACGAAAGCGTCCATGGCGTCGCGCAACGGGGTAAACCACTGGCCGTTGTAAACCAGCTCGGCATATTTCCCTGCCAGGATGTCTTTGTAGTGCAGCGTGGTCCGGTCCAGGGTAAGGCTCTCCAATTCCCGGTGCGCTGCGAGCAGCATGGAGCCGCCGGGAGTCTCGTACACTCCGCGCGATTTCATCCCGACCAGCCGGTTTTCCACCAGATCGGTGCGCCCGACGCCATGGGCTCCGCCGATCCGGTTCAGGGTCTGGAGCAGCTGGGCTGGGCCTAGCCTCTGCTGGTCGACCGCGATCGGCCAGCCGCTTTCGAATTCGATCTCGACATATTGCGGCTTGTCCGGCGCTTTCTCAGGGGACACGGTGAGGACGTACATCTTTTCGTCCGGCTCGTTCCAGGGATCCTCCAGGATTCCGCCCTCATGGGAGAGGTGCCAGAGGTTCCGGTCTTCGCTGTAGATCTTCTCCCGGCTGGCGGTGATTGGAATTTTTCGGTCCTGTGCGTAATCGATTTCCTGTTCGCGCGACTTGATATCCCACTCCCGCCAGGGAGCAATGATGCGCAACCTGGGATTCAGAGCTTTGAACGCGAGTTCGAATCGGACCTGGTCGTTTCCCTTGCCGGTGCAACCGTGCGAGACGGCTTCGGCCTTCTCATCTTCGGCGATTTCCACCAGGCGGCGGGCAATCAGCGGTCGGGCAAACGATGTGCCAAGAAGGTACTTCCGTTCGTAAATGGCCCCGGCGCGCAGTGTCGGAAGCGCGAATTCGCGGATGAACTCGTCTCGCAGGTCCTCGATGATGCATTTGGAGGCGCCGGTTTTGATGGCTTTCTCTTCGAGCCCGGAGAGTTCCTCTCCCTGCCCGATATCGGCGGCAAACGCAATCACCTCAGCACCATAGTTTTCTTTCAGCCAGGGAATGATGATGGAAGTGTCGAGACCTCCACTGTAGGCCAGCACCACCTTGTTGACTTTTTGGGACATTACGCTGTGCTCCTATCAGGTCCGGTTGATTTTATTGAGGACGATTATCCGCCATCGCGGCTAACAATTTCTTCAGTTCTCCCGCCCGGTCTTTCGGGCAAACCAGCACTTTGCCGTTGGCCTGCACGATGACCAGGTCTTTGATTCCGAAAGCAGCGATGGTGCCCGAATCGGAATAAGTAATGCATCCGCTCGAGTCGAGGGCGAAATGCCCCCCCCGCGCGCAGTTGCTTGCGGCGTCGCCGGGCAGAGCCCGCGAAAGCGAAGCCCAGTTGCCAATGTCGTCCCAGGCAAAAGAGGAGGGGATCAGCCGCAGCCCCGAGGTTCTTTCCAGAATGCCGTAATCGATCGAGATGCGCTGCAGCCGGGAAAAGATCCTGAGGCGTTCTCCGGCCGCCTCCGGTCTGCCGATCAGCGGCCGGAGAAGGTCCAGTCCTTTCCAGGTTTCCGGCATGAGCTTTTGAAAAAGGCGGAGCAGAGTACGGTTTTCCCAAAGGAACATACCGCTATTCCAGAAAAAATTGCCGGCCTGAAGGTACTGTTTCGCCGTAGCCGCATCCGGCTTTTCCACGAAGCGCATGACCGGCCAGGCTTCGGCCGGCATCGCCGGCTTTTCAGCCTGAATGTAGCCGTAGCCAGTGTCGGGCCTGGTGGGGGGCATGCCGAACACGACTGCTGTTGCTCCCGCCAGGTTCTCGATCCCTTTATTCAGTCCTTTCTGGTAGGCGGCCGAATCGGCGATGAAATGGTCCGCGGGGATAGCCAGCATGATTCCGTCGGGATCACGCTTTTCGAGGTGAAGGGCGCAATATCCGAGGCAGGCAGAAGTATCCCGGCCTACCGGTTCAACGATGAAGTTATCCGCGGGAAGCTGGGGAAGCTGTTTTCGTGCCATGGATTCGTGCGCTTCCCCGATCGAAAGAAATACCTGATCGGCGGGAATGAGCGGGTGCAGCCGCGCAACGGTATCCTGGAGAAGGGTGGTTTCCCCAAGCAAAGGAATGAAGGGTTTGGGAACAGCCTCGGTACTGAGCGGCCAGAAACGCTCACCGCGTCCGCCAGCCATAATTACTGCGTATACTCTGGGCATCTTTCTCCGCTTCAAGTGAAAATCATTTATTTTAAAGTACCGCCATGCCTTTTCCTACCCCAAAACCCTGGTCTCAACTGAAAACACAGGGGCACGAAGTGCAAAGAGATTTAGAAAATATTACTTCTCAGTGTTCTCCGTGCCTCTGTGTTTTTGGATAATATATCGGCATGAGTCTCAAGCCGTTGCTCCTATTGTTGCCGGGGTTGGATGGGACCGGACGGTTTTTCGAACCGCACCTCGCCGCCTTGTCTGAGCATTACCGCCCTTTGCCATTTGCCTACCGTCACCGCCCGCCGTTCGGCTTCGGGGACCTGGTCGAAGAGATTGCCGAAGCAACGGGGTCCGAGCCTCCCGGCTCTATCGTTGTTACGGGAGAATCGTTCGGCGGCCCGGTGGCGATGAACTTTGTATTGGCCTATCCGGAGCGCGTCCAAAGCCTGGTGCTGATCAACACTTTCAGCCGCTACAGCTGGCGAATCAGGATCCGTCTCGGTTGCAGGTTGTCCGGCTTTCTTCGCTGGAAAGGAATCCAGCAGCTCAAGACCCTGGTTGCGGAAGGGATCCTCAGGATGGAAGGGGTCCCTCCGGTACTTCGCGGCCATTACCATCGGGTGGTTCAAATGATCGATATGGATTCCTACTGCTGCAGGCTTAACCTCGTGCGTGACGTCGACCTGCGCCAGCGCCTGTGCGAGATCAGGGTGCCCACACTCATACTGGCTGCCCGGCGGGACAAGATCGTGCCATCGTGGAGGGCCGCAGAATTCATGAGGGCTCGGATCCCCCTCGCGCGAGTCCGCGAGTTTCCGGCAGCTGGCCATGCTCTCCTCCTTACCCCCGGTTTTTCGCTGGCGCACTACATTTCCCCAGGGGAATTTGGCCGCTGCTTCTCCGACTCTTTTTTGCCATCGTGCTGATTTTTGCACCACCGCAATTGACAATGATTTGCGGGCAGGCCTAAAATTCACACTTTTATTCGATACCGCAGGGAGATCCCATGTCGATTTTGAAAGCCCTCTTCAGCAGCAAGCCGCCTGAGCCGGTATTCGACCCAAACCCGGATGCAGTCCGTGCCATGCCGGCGCGTCCGTACCGGGTGCTCCATGCCGGGCTCCCGTTCTATTCCGATGCGGAATGCAATACCGAGGTCAAGGATGCCCGGCTCATCGTGCTCCGCTCTGAAGATCCCAAGCAGGATCACCATCCCGTTGAATGCATGCCCACACGCAAAATCTATGCCAAGGACCAGGTGTTACAGTGGGAGATCAATCATAAGCGGCAATGGGCCGAATCATGGTATGTGAATCCCGACACCGGGCACTCCGAGAAAGCGTGGACTCGCGCCGTTGAGTTCCTGGGCAAGGTGTATACCGCCTGAATTTCAGAAGGCGGCGCCCGAAAAGCTATAAAAAAAAGAGAAGATTGAGGCGATTCCCGAAGCCTTTTCAGACCACGAGAGAGGCTTGTCCATGGGATGGGTGTGGGTCAGGAACGGGCTGATCAGCAAGTAGGCTCTCGCCTGCTTGATCCGATCTTTAAGCCTGCGGCTTTCTTCGGGCGGAATCAAGTCGTCAAAGGCACCGTGCACCAGAAACACCGGGCAGCGGATTTCAGCCGCAGCCTCAAATGGGGTGATCCGGCTGTAGAGGCGAGGGGCCAGAAACTCCTGGATCTTACCGGCAAGTTCCGGGTCCGACTCGTCTTCCCGCAGCAATGCCATGCGCCGCCAGCGCCTGCCCTCGGCAGAGAGGGTCTGTGGCGTCGTGATTTCCTTTTGCAGCAAAAGATTTTTCAGAGTTGCCCGCATTAGCTCCCTTTCCATAGGATCGGACAGCATGTCCAGCGCCGCCAACATGAGGATCCATTTGGCGTAAAATCGCGTTGGAAAGTAACCTGGGGAGACTGTAATGGGACCCGGGGCGAACCAATCGCGGCTGCAGCGCAGCGGATCGTCGTAAGGGCCGATGGCAAGGACCCATGCCGGCCGACCAAGGATTCCGGGTCGGGTGGAGGCAATGAGAGACAGGGTGCCGGAGAAGGATATCCCCCCCATGCCGATGCTCTTGACTCGGCCGGCGCCCGGCAGTCCGGGGATCTGACCAAACCAGAAAACAATCTGGTCGATGGCTTCGGGAGGCATTTCGAATTCACGAAATTCGCGGATGTCGGGAGTAATGACCAGGAAGCCTTTATCAGCCAGCGAACGGCACAATGCCATGAGACGCGGGTGGTAGCACCCCAGTTCGCTGATGCCGGGGACCATCAGGATGGCACGCTCAGGGGCTTCTCCCGCAGGGCGGTAGCTGATTCCTTCCATCGTGCCGCTGCCCTTTGGGAGAGCGATTTTCTCCTGGAGTACAGGGAGACCGCTGGCCATATCACCCGAAGAGAGCGCCTTGAGAGCGAGCATGAGCTGCACGGCATGGACTGCCTGTCGCGCCGGAAAAAAAAAGCAGGCGCCAAGCACTATCAGCAAACATATCGAAATCAGGCGCCTGGATTTTTGGATGGAGCCGATCGACGGAGAGCATGGAGATGCGATTGCGGAATCTCTTTGCCGTTCGCTGCTCTCTTCCGGATTGACTTTTGTCAAGGGATGAACCTGCGCAAGTTGTCCTTCCAGAAGGGCCAGTCGTGTCCAAAAACTCCAGGCCAGAATTCGGCATGCCGCGGAATCCCCTTGGATGCCAGAAGATCCGCAAATCCGCGGTTGTCCTGGATGAGGGAATCATACTCGCCGGTGGCGATCACCCATTCCACACGGGAGAGCCGTTCGATCCAGCTGCCGTCCATATTGGCAATATAAGCTGCCGGGCAATGGAAGTAGCATAGGTCGTCCCAGTAGCCGTCCACGAACCGATGGACATCGTAGATCCCTGAAAACAATATGGCCTTCTTCACGGCGTCGGGATGGCGGCCGGCGATGTTGGCGGCATGATAGGCCCCAAAGCTGGCGCCGAACACCGCCAGATCGTCCCGGCCGGTGCGATGCTGAATGTACGGGATTATTTCCCGGCGGATATAAGCGTCGTAACGATCGTGCCTTTTAGCGCGCTCGGCGGGGTGTGCCGATTTGTTGTACCAGCTTTCCTCGTCAATCGAGTCGACACAAATAAGCTGAGCTTCCCCGGAATCGACTTTGGCGGCAAGCGCCGCAGTGAGCTCGAAGTCCTCATTTTGATAAAATCGGCCCATGGACGTGGGAAACATGAGGAGCGGTCGTCCGGCGTGTCCGAACCACAGGAATTCCATTTTTCGACCCAGGTTCGGGCTGTTCCACTGCTGATATTCGCGGTGCATTTGTCTCCTTTTCGCCGATCACGACCCTTATTGATTAACGGAGAACAATTATATACGATGCGGACATCATCCGGATAATTTCCCAAAGAGGAGAGGAGCTGCTCATGGTTAGAAAAATAGGTCTGCTTTTCGGCATGGAGGATACTTTTCCCTGGGCCCTGATCGACGCGATCAATGCCCGTTCAGCCGAAGGTGTGATCGCGGAACCTGTCGCGATATCCTATTTAAAGGATTTAGGGAGCTGTGAGTACCACCTCATCCTCGACCGTATCAGCCATGAGGTGCCTTTCTACCGCACTTTTCTGAAAACCGCCATCTACCTGGGTGCCCAGGTGATCAACAATCCCTTCTGGTGGTCCGCCGACGACAAGTACTTCGATAACCTTATGGCCGCTTCACTGGGAGTGGCGGTGCCTCGGACCGTGCTTCTGCCCCACAAGCAGCACCCTCCCAACACGACGTCCAAATCTTATCGCAATATGAAATTCGTCGATTGGGAAGAGGTTTTCGCATATTTGGGATTCCCTATTTTTCTCAAGCCTGCTTACGGGGGCGGCTGGAAGGATGTTTACCGCTGCGTCAACGCGGAATCGTTTTTCGCGGCCTATGACCAGACAAGGGACCTGTGCATGATGGCTCAAGAAGCCATTGAGTTTACCGAGTATTACCGCTGTTACGTGATTGGCCGGGCCCGCGTGCGCATCATGAGGTACGACCCGGCTCAGCCGCACCATCTGCGTTATGTCCTCGCTCCGCCACCGATCAATCTCGACCTGAAATCACGCATTGAGCGCGATGCCCTGGCTCTCTGCATCGGGCTCGGGTACGACATGAATACGGTGGAATTTGCCGTTCGCGACGGGGTGCCCTATGCTATCGACTTCATGAATTGCGCGCCCGATGCCGATCTCCATTCGGTTGGCAAAGAGAATTTCGAGTGGGTCGTTTCAAACATGTGCGACGTCCTCATCGATCGCGTGCTTCATCCGCGTCCCTTTGTCGCTACTGGAACATGGCCGGAATTTCGCGGCAATCTCTAGCACCCGGGAGGATCTTCCATGCCAGAACGGCCCTCATTCACCATCGGAATCGAAGAAGAGTTCCAGATGATCGATCCGGAAACGCGCGAGTTGAAGGCGCACGTCGCGGAAATGTTCGCGGCCGGAGAATCCCGCCTGAAGGATCAGATCAAACGGGAAATGCACCAGTCGGTGATCGAAGTGGGGACGCCGATCTGTGCCAACATCCAGGAAGCGCGCAAAGAGGTTACTCGATTGCGGTCAGAGATTCTCCGGCTGGGACGGGAGAACGGGGTCAAAATCGCGGCTGCCGGGACTCACCCTTTCACCCACTGGTCGAATGTGCCGATCACCCCGAATGTCCGCTATCAACAGCTGATCCACGACCTCCAAATGGTGGCCCGCGGCAACCTGGTTTTCGGCCTGCACGTTCACATTGCGGTCGAAGACAATGAGACGCGCATCCAGATCATGAATGCGGTGCGCTATTTCCTGCCTCATGTGCTGGCTCTCTCGGTTAACTCGCCGTTCTGGTGCGGACGCAACACAGGCTGGCACAGCTACCGTTCCAAAGTTTTTGAGCGTTTTCCCCGGACCGGCATTCCCGACTATTTCGGCTCCTGGGCCCAATATAACGATTTCGTACAGCTTCTGGTGGAAACGGGCTGCATCGACAATGGCAAGAAGATCTGGTGGGACGTAAGGCCCCACCCCTTCTTCCCAACACTGGAATATCGCATTTGCGATATCCCGATGCGGGTGGATGAGACCATTTGTATCGCCGCGCTGTTTCAGGCGCTGACCTATAAGCTCTGGAAACTTTATTCGGGCAACATGGGTTGGCGGCTTTACCGGCGCTCCCTTATCAATGAGAATAAGACTCGCGCCGCGCGCTGGGGCCTGGACGGGCGGCTGATAGATTTCGGCAAGAGGAGCGAGGTGCCGACCGAAGCACTCATGGTTGAACTGCTGGAAACGGTCGATGATGTGCTTGATGAACTCGGATCCAGGGAAGAAGCCTATTATGTTGGGAATATCGTCCAGAACCGCCCAGGAGCAGCGCGTCAGCTGCGCGTCTATGAGCAGACCAAGAGCCTGCCCGCGGTGGTGGACTACATCGTCGAGGAAACAGCCGTGGGTGTGCCGGTTTAGCGTATTTCGTCCGGGCTGGAACCGAATCCCAATGAATGGGAGCTGAAAGGCGAGGGTTGGTTTCGAAAAGCCCTGGCGGCTAAGGTGCTGGGGTATTCAGGATTCACGGGGATGATGGCGGATAATATCAAAATTCAATGCCGGATATGGGTATGCTCCGCGTAACAGGATTCGCGGAAGATCCCGGCAGAGGGCCAATGCAGGGGGCGCGAGATGATTTGCACAAGATCTTCTCGGTGGTTCATTTGCGTCAGCCGGATTCCGCGCCCGCAGCCGATGACCGCATCCTCGACATCGCAATCCTGGATATGCATCACAACTGGCCGAACCTCGGGCATGATTCCCTGGTGCGTGCGGTAGCTGAAATCGCATCGGATGTGAGTCCCCTGCTTGAAATGGCGGGGCTTTCCCTGCGAATCCTTTCCCACGATGTAAGGCAGGGGTTGGTGATTCCGGAACCGCCCGGCGGACGTTTTCAAATCTACATCGGGACGGGCGGGCCGGGACATCTCGATCCGCGGGAGAATGACGGCACTTCGCCTGGCACCCAGGGGATCCGGGAGGATCCTTCCTGGGAGGAGCCGCTATTCCACTTGTTCGAAGCCATCCGGGAGAGCCCGGAGGCCGTGCTCCTGGCGGTTTGTCACACCTTCGGCGTCATGTGCCGCTGGGCTGGAATCGCCCGCCCGTTGTTGCGTGACGATGCGAAGGGCGGCAAGAGCAGCGGCATCGTCGAGAATATCCTGACCGAAGAGGCTCTGGCGCATCCTTGGTTTTCCCGCTTTTCTTCGCAGCTGCCTGACAAGCGGCGCTTCAAGGTTCTGGACAGCCGGCTCTATGACCTGATTCCCTCGGTGCCCTGCTTTCCCAAGGGAATGATCCCGATAGCCTATGAGGCATCGGCTCCCGGAGGTAATGCCGGTGATGCATTGACGATGATTGAATTCGCCCGGGATTCTGGCGGCATCATGCCTCGAATCCTTGCGGTGAATCATCATCCCGAGGTCCGCGACCGACGCCGCCAGCTCCAATTGCTCAACGCCAAACTGGCGAGTGGGGAAGTGAGCGCCGAATGGTACCAGGAACGAGCGCAAACGCTTAAAGCGGCGACCTTGACTCGTCCGATCGAACAGGCCGTGATGATGACGTCCCAATATTCGCTGCTGGCGCCATTGCGCTTTATGATTTATCGGCAGGTGAGGCGCCGGGCAGAGGAGCTGGGATGCGGGTCCGACCTGCACGAAGACCAGGTTCTGCGTTACCCATCGGGTACCCTGGACCGGGAAGCGGAGCTTTATTTCTGATCCATGGGGACATAGGGATTCACGACGGGAATCGGGAAATAGAATGGACAGCAGATTTCGAAACGACTTCAACCGGCAATTCACGGCCGATCTGTATGATTTTTATCGAGATGATCTCGAGCGGCGGCTGAACGCACGATTCGAGTTTCGGCTGGCGGAAACGCCGGTATTCCTCCCTGCAGTTCTGCGCACCCGTCTTGAGCAGGCGGCCCGCGAAATCATGGCTCAGCTGTCTCTTCCCGAATGCCTCCAAAAAATGAAGAGTGCTATTCCGGCGCGCTGGGATACGCCGGGAATGACTTCGCTTCCATCGTTCACCCAGGTCGATTTCGCCATTGTCCGGGAGCCTGATGGCAGCCTCGGCCCTCGTCTGATTGAGTTGCAGGGCTTCCCGTCCCTTACCGCCATGCAGGTAGTTCAAAGGGATTCCTGGTGCGAGGCACTGCGGAAGCTGGACGGATTCGACGAGGATTGGTCCTGCTGGTTTTCCGGCATGAACAGGGAGCAGTTTCTGAACCTTGCGAAAGCGACCATCCTGGGGGGACACGATCCCGAACATGTCATCCTCATGGATTTGGATCCTCCAACACAGAAAACCTGGCCGGATTTTTCCGCGACTCGCCAGCTGTTCGGCGTGGATGCCGTCTGTCCGACCCGCCTGATTCGGGAGGGCCGGCGCCTCTGGCGGCGATCCGGCAGCGCCGGGAAGCTCATTCCCGTGCACAGAATCTACAACCGTGTTGTTTTCGACGAACTCATCAGGAAAAAGGTGACGCTGCCGTTTGACTACACCGAAGATCTGCAGGTGGAATGGTCTCCCCACCCGAACTGGTTCTGGGCCTGGTCCAAATATTCCTTGCCGTTTCTCAATCATCCGGCAGTGCCTAAAGCCATTTTCCTTTCGGATCTGGAGAAGGTGCCCGATGATCTCAGCCGCCGGTTCGTGCTCAAGCCTCTGTTCTCTTTTGCCGGCGGCGGCGTGAAGGTGGAGCCCTCCGTCGATGACCTCGATCGGATTCCCGAATCGGAAAAGCCGGGCTGGTGCCTGCAGGAGAAGATCAGCTATGAACCGGCGCTGATTTCTGCAGAAGGGGACGGGGTCAAGGTGGAAATCCGCCTCATGTTTCTTAAACCCGACGATTGCTCCGAGCCGGTGTTGGCTCAAAACCTCTGCCGGCTTTCCCGCGGCCTGATGATCGGCGTCGATTTCAACAAGACCTTCTCGTGGGTGGGTTCCAGCATCGCCCTGTGGCCCCGGAATGAATAGCGGCTCATCATCCTTCGAGGCAGGTGCGGCATGATCCGGGAGGGACTTCCTTCTTCCGCTGAACCGGTTCGGTTGGTGCGGGCGATCGGGTTGTGGGGCGCCACGATGCTGGTCATCGGGAATGTGCTCGGGTCGGCGGTATTCTTGACCACCGGCATCATGTCCGGCTACATGCCATCTCCCTTCCTGGTGCTTTCGGCATGGGCCTTCGGTGGAATCCTGACTCTTGCTGGGGGGTTGACTTGTGCTGAACTTGGCGCCATGTACCCGGATTCAGGCGGCTGGTATGTTTTTCTCAGAGAAGCCTACGGTCCGGTTTGGGGATTTCTTTTCGGCTGGGCTGGTTTGCTGGTGATGCTTACCGGGAGCATCGCCGCGGTTGCAGTCGGCTTTGCCGAATATTTCAGTTATTTTTTCCCGGTACTATCCACCTCGAACGTGCTTTTATCGCTGCCGGTGCCCTGGGGCACCTTCAGCGTCTCGAGCGGGCAGGTTGCCGCGGCCGCTTCGATCGCGATCCTCGGCGCTATCAACTATTTCGGCGTGGCTCTGGGAAACGCGGTCCAGTCGGTGCTCACTGCGATAAAGATTGCGGCGCTCGCCGCTATCCCGGTATGTGCCGTGTTCCTTCGCCCAGTGACCCCCAGCTTTCGGCCGGATCTATCTCAGGTGCCGCAACCGGGGCTTTCCTTCGGTGTCGCCATGATCGCCGTATTGTGGGCCTATGCCGGTTGGGACTATGTCTGTTTCGCGTCGGAGGAGATCAAGGAGCCGGGAAAAAACCTGCCGCGGGCGCTGATCCTGGGTTCCGTAGTTCTTACGCTGCTTTACCTTGCCGTCAACCTCGGTTACTTTTTCGCGCTTCGAGTCGATGAGATGAGCGGAGTCGTGAGAATCGGGGAGAAGGCCATCGCGGCATTGCTGGGGTCCCAAGGAACCGGACTGGTGGTTGCAGGAATCGTTATTTCGACATTCGGATGCAATGCCTCCGGGATCATTCCCGTTTCCCGTGTCTGCTATGCGATGGCGGCCGACGGGATGTTTTTTGCGTCAGCCGCCGGCGTGCACCGGCGCTTCCGCACACCTCATGTTGCTATTCTCATCACCTGTGGCTGGTCGGCATTATTGACTCTTTCAGGGACCTACGAGCAGCTTTATACCTATGTCGTCTTTACTTCCCTGGTTTTCAATGTTGCCGGGGGTATGACAATTTTCAAGCTGCGAAAGATCCAACCCGGCCGACCGCGGCCTTATAGGGTTTGGGGATATCCATTCGTCCCGGCTATGTTTGTCCTCAGCACCGGTACACTGGTGATCAGTACCCTGTGGCAGAGGCCGGTGGAGTCCCTGGCCGGGCTCGGGCTTGTGGTGCTGGGCTTGCCGGCCTACCTGTACTGGCGCAAGCAATCGGTGAAAGATGCCATGAAGGCAACCGGGCAGCTCAATTCTTAAATGAATAAAACTCAATTCAGGATATGGATTTTTTCCTCGCATTCCTTGCGGTTCGACAGAAATCCACGTTCTCATCCGTATTAAAAATATGCTAAGCCTGAAAGAACTGAAAAGGGCAGCTGCGATTCTCGAAAAGAGACTGGCCGGGACTTCCCTCCATCGCCAGCTTGAGACCGAAGACGGCCGGTTGGCTCTGCATTTTCGCGGACGGGAGCACGATTGCGTTGTTTTGATCTGTCCCAAGCCCGACTTTTCACGGATCGGAGTGCTCCCGGAGATGCCCAGACCGGCCGAGGTCGCTTCATCCTTCTCCCAATATCTGCGCGCCCGCCTGTCACGTGCCGCCTTTGGCGGGATTGAAACGTCCGCTGCCGACCGGCAGCTGACGATCCGGCTGCTTTCACAGGAGGGGACTTTCGAATTGATACTCTCCATCCTGGGACCGCGAAGCAACGTCTACCTCGTGAATCCTTCAGGACTCGTAGTGCATAGCATGCGTCCCTTGGAAGATACACGCCGCGAGTTGAGTCTTGGTGCCCGCTGGTCTGTGCCCGAGGGGGGTGTGCGCAGCGAAGGAGTCGACCGTTGGGAGTCGGTCCCGGACAGCGACTACCCTGCAGTCATCGAACTGCATTACCAGGGGCTCGAGAAGGCCCACACCCTCGACCTTCTGGCCCGCCGGATTGAGGGCGCGCTGTCCCGAGAGGATATTTTTCTTTCCCGCAAGGCCGCAAATTTGCTGGAAGATTTGGGGGAGGCAAAGCAGGCGGAGGCTCACAGGAAAAGGGGAGAGTTGCTGAAGGGAGTGCTTCATCTCATCAGGCCCGGAGCGCCGGCGGTGGAGGCGGAGGATTTCGAAACCGGTGAAAAGGTGGTGATCCCCCTCGACGAATCCCTTTCTCCCGCGGAGAATCTCGAGGCCTATTTCAAGCGCTATCAAAAGGAGCAACGAGGCGCCGGCGCCATTGAAGAGCAGCTGAGGTCCGTCCAGGAGGCTCTCGCCGCTGTCTCCGGGCTAAGAGAAAAACTGCGGGCCATTCTTGTTGAGGGTCCCGCGGGTCTGCCGGAGCTGGAAAACCTGGCTTCAGTGACACAGGTCAGGCGGCTGCTCGGCCGTCATTTTCCCAAGCCAAAGCCGATTCCCGCAGTCAGACTGGCGCCCAGAGATAAAACGGAGCTGCCTTCAAGACTGCAGCCGAAACGATACCGCACCTCTGACGGGCTGGAAGTCTGGGTGGGGAAAAACGACGAGGGCAACGACTACCTCACGACACGCCTGGCACGCGGAAACGATCTTTTCCTCCATCTTGAAGGGTATCCTGGGAGCCATGTAGTGCTGAGGACCGAAGGTCGGGTCGACCCGCCGCCGGCGTCACTCCTGGCAGCCTGCGAACTGGCGGTGCATTATTCCAAGCTGAAAAACGCCGGGCGGGCCGATGTGCACGTTGCATACATCAAAGATGTCAAAAAACCCAAAGGAGCAAAAAAAGGATTGGTTTATGTCGGTCGCGGAAAGACGATTCACCTGCGACGCGACCCGAAGCGGCTGGAGGATATTCTATCGTCCAGGCTCGACGAGTGAATTGCCTCGGCTCAGGATGACTCTCCCGAAACTTGGCCCACCGGACCGGATGAACCGCGGAGCCCGCAAAGCAAAACAGGCATTATCCTTTTAGGTCTTGGGGGGATTTGTGGTTCGATTTGCGGTCGTTTATCCCCGACGGCTTACCTTCTCTCGCGTGGGGCTTTCGTCAGAAAGAGCTGACACTCCAGTCCCGAAGACTCGAATACCACCAGGGCCGGGTTTTTCTTCGACTTGAACCCGTGTGCGATGCAGCCATACGGTCGGGCCGGATCCCAAGTTACTTGATAGTGCCGACACCGTATGCAGGAGATCCCGCCTGCTTTCTGATTTCCCTTTTCCATGGCCCTAAGCCTTCACTGAAGGCTGAAAAAACGCACAATGCGTTGCAGGATATTCTTCGTTTGCACTTGCCGCTCTTCCTCGTTTACCGACAGAGACATCTTTGTGAGTTGAGCCTGCCGCTCTGCGATCCCTTCGCTGAAGGCTATCGCGAGTTGCTGGTTTCCGCTCAGCAGGCGCTCAATGACCTTTTTCCCGATTTCGAGGACCTCGAGTTCCTCCATCGCGCGCACGTCCGCAGTTCGGGGTTCGCCGGTGAGAAGAGACATTTCTCCTATGGCTTCCCCGATCCCGAGTTCGGCCACCTTCATGAGCTGGCCGCCACTCCCGGGCACCAGGACTTCGGCCTGGCCGCGGGTCACGATAAACATCGAATCACCCTGCTCTCCTTTCCTCAGAAGCGTTTCCCCTGGTGCATAGACATGTCTTTTGACGGCTCGGGCGACTTCTGCAAATTCGATAGGGGATAGGGGTTTGAGAATCGTGCATGAAGCCAGCAGGCTGGAAAAGTCCTTTTCTTCGGCACGCTTCATGTCCGGACTGTCCTGCACGATATGCCGGATGGGGAACGGGATTTCGAGGCCATGCCGGCGGAACAGATACCAGATCCTTTCCCGGATAGCTGCTTCCACTTCATGCGCCCACATATAATCGGTAAGCCAATACAATATTTCATATACGATGGCGGAATCACCGAAGTCTGCCACCCTCACGACCGGGGTTCTGTCCGGAGACACCCTCGGCACCTCGCCCACGGCCTGGCGGACCAGCCGAATAACCATTTCAGGCGGGTGGCTGTAGGAAGCACTTATCCGAAGAATGCGGCGGTTTTGTGAATTCAGCGTGTAGATTTCAATGGGTTCTCGCGCGACGCGGCTGTTCGGAAAAATGACAATACTGTTGTTGTTGGTCCGCACCGCAGTCATTCGCCAGGTTACAGCCTCGACTTTTCCGACCACATCACCAATGCGGAGGGAATCTCCCAGGTGATACGGTCCCTCGATATGCAGCGACAGGCCGGCGAAAAAGTTGCCGAGTGTGTCCTGCAGGGCAAGACCGAGGATGACGCTGAGGACAGCCGAGGTTGCGAGGAAGCCGCTCATGCTGCGGCCGAGAACGCCGGAGTAAATCAAAGTGAACAGGGCAGCATAGCCCACGATAGAAGCTACCATGCGCAGCAGCTGCGGCGCTTCGCGCCCCTTTCGCCGCTTGAACATGATGTCGAACAGCAGGTATTCCGCCGCTCGCACCAGAACCACGCCGATGGCTGCTACCAGGCAGGCGAGCAAATAGGCGCGTATCCTTGAATCTGCCCATTCCGGATTGAGTCCATGAAGCGCCACATAAAGAATGAAGAGCGCGAAAGCCAGGACGCCAGGAAAGGTCAGAGTTTTAATAACCGGATTTATTTCCCGTATGTTCGACATTGAGGTCTTGGTGGTTGAGCCGATATTTGATCCTGCGATATCCGATGTTTAGAACAGGGTGAGAGTATCACCGGCTTTGAAGATGGTCAAACGCCGTAGTACATTATCTGTCGATCTGAAATATTACGGGGGCCTTTCATGAAAATCGAAGGAAAACATTACCGGACGGTCTGGATGGAAGGCGGCATGGTTCGAATGATCAACCAAAAAATACTGCCGCATTTCTTCGAAATTGTGGATCTTTCGTCCTACCGTGACACCGCGGAGGCCATTCGCGATATGACGATCCGCGGGGCTGGTGCCATTGGTGTCGCGGGAGGGTTCGGCATGGCCCAGGCGGTGATGGCTGCGCCCGATGGCGAAGGGTTTATGGATCATGTTCAGCAAGGTGCTGCTGTGCTCAGCAGCACCCGGCCGACCGCGCAGAACCTTTTCTATGCCATTCAACGGGTGCAGGATTCTGTACAGAGCGCTTCTTCAGTTGCAGAGGCCAGGTTTCGGGCGATGGAAACGGCGCAGGCTATTGCCGATGAAGATGTGGCCAGCGGCGAGGCAATCGGCCTGTATGGAGCCGGTTTGCTGAGCGATGACGCCAGGGTTCTTACGCACTGCAATGCAGGGTGGCTGGCTTTCGCCGACTGGGGATCTGCGCTCGCTCCCATTTATGCAGCGCAGCGGCAAGGCAAAAGCATTTTTGTTTATGTGGACGAAACCCGGCCCTGGAACCAGGGGTCGAGACTGACCTCCTATGAATTGGGAAACGAGGGAGTAGATCACAGGGTGATTCCCGATAACGCCTCCGGTTTCCTGATGCAGCAGGGGAAGATCGATATCGTGATAGTGGGCTCCGACCGGATTGCCGCCAACGGAGATGTAGCCAACAAAATAGGTACGTATGAAAAAGCCGTGATCGCTCATGAATTGGGCATTCCGTTTTATGTGGCGGCGCCCACTTCAACTCTGGACCCCAACTGCCCGTCCGGATCGGCCATACCGATTGAGGAACGAAGCGAAGAGGAAGTGCTTTACTGCAGCGGATTGCTCGATGACGGCAAGTTCGGCCGGGTGAGACTGGCACCGCGTGGAGCAAAGGCCTTGAACTTGGCTTTTGATGTGACACCGGCGCGCTACATTACCGGCATAATTACACAAAAGGGAATATTCAGGCCCGAGGAAATACTTAAAGCCCTCGAATGAAATTGAGAATTGCTCATTGCGGATTGCGAATTGAATGTTCTGCGGATTTGTAGAGCTGAGCTCAGAATGGGGTTGCCGTTAGAACAACGGGTATGCAGGCGCATTCCAATCCGCAATTCGCAATTCGCAGTCCGCAATTTTGGTTACGCTTCCGGTTGCGGCAGCGGCTGCCAGCTTCCGGCACCGACATTGCCCGGTTCGAGTTCGAAGTTCCTCGTTTCGACAAAGCTTGGCGGCTGATAGGTCCAGCCGCTGGCAAGTCTTTTTTCCTCCCGGCGTAACAGCCGATAGACCACCGGGCCGGCAAGAGGCGCCACGATTCGGGACCGCAAACCGAATTCTTTGGCAACATCCGCCCGCAACTGGCGGATCTTGGAGGTGAGCAACCGGTTGGAGGCTCGGAAATAACGCTCGGCCGCCCAAAGCGCGCTGGAATAGCCCAGCGGCAGGATTCCGCCTTCATGGCGGAACCGGCGGGCGATGCGCTCTTCGGGTGAATTTTTAAATTTCGAATAACCCTGCAGCAGCGTACGGGCGATGCGGAGAACGCTCGGTCCGTTGACCTCGTAATCGCGCTGGAAAGCGCGGCGGAGAAATTCTCCCGACTGCTCTCGCGAAATGTGCGGATGACGGAAGTTGAAGGCGAACTGGCCGTGGATGTCTGCGTTATCGATATCCGGCAACAAGGTGCCCTTGCTTTGGTGCTCCTGGTGAAGAGGAGTTCCGGGCATCGGAGTATAAAGCATGAACTGATGAAAATCGGTATTGTGCGAAATGGCGTAATCGATCACGCGATCGATATTTTCGGGCGTGTGGTTTTCCAAGCCGATGATGCTGGAACCCAGCACGCGGATTCCGTGGCTCTGGAGTTTTTTCACGAGCTCATGGGTGTCGACATCGCGCAGCTTGGCATAGGAGCTGTCTTCCCCTTCCAGCCCCATCCAAACCCAGGAGAGCCCAAGTCCGACCAGTTCGTCGATGTGATAGGACTGAAGAGTCCGGGCGGAAGAAAACACATCCATCGACCAGGCCTTGTTGTGGCGCCGCATCAGGCTGAGAAGTTCCAGCGCCCGTTTGCGGTGGAGCAAGAAATTCTCGTCCATGACGAAGAACGATTGCACTTTCAGACGTTCTTCAAGCCGTGACATGATTTTGAACAGGTCTTCGCCGGTTTCATAGAAATTGATGAATTTTCCCTTCCCTCCGAACATGGCGGAGGTGCAGCAGAAATTGCAGCCCACCGGGCATCCGACCGATGGGATGAGGACCGCGGCTGTGTCTTCGGGTTTCGTGGAAAGCGGAACCCCCATGGTGCGGGCGCCGAATCCCGAGAGAATTTCCGGATGATTGATGGGAGCGCACTCGTCCTGACCCAGGTAACGTCGGAACCAGGAGATTCCGTCCCCCCGAACAATGTGATCGGCGTCGAATTGCGCGGCTGCGTCGGGGAGGTTGGCCACATGGCCCCCCACCACGATGGTGCAGCGCGGCTGCAGGTCGCGGATCAGTTCGCACATTTTGCGAACTTTCCCCACATTGGGGATGATGGAGCCGATGCCGACGATGTCGTAGTCATTGTCGCTGATTTCCTGGACAAACTGGTCGAGGGATGGGAAATCGAGAAATTTCGAAGGCGCCCCGATGTTCTGCTGGATCATCATCAGGCCCCAGGAACGATGAAACATGCGCAAGGAGAATGGGCCTTGCTCGCGTGTGACCTGGTTGTGATAAAGCTCCATCGGATTGATCGACCGGCTGCCGTAGTCGTCATCCTGGGCGTAGGGTCCAAAAACTGAAGTCAGGAGGATTCGTGCTCCCAACCCCTTGGGGTGCCTCTCGTAAATCATAAGATCTCCTTTACTCTCACAAAAATTATCCGACTTTGGGGAGACCCCGTCGGTAAAACATTTGTCATAATTGGAATGGGGAAGGGCGCCGGGAAGGAGGTCGGCGCCCTTTTTACCAAGAAATTAGGAGGCTTGCTCCGTTGGTTCCGGGGTCTCCGGCTTCCGGCGCATCCAGCTGAACATTCGCGATGGGCTCCATTCGCGCAAATCGTCAAAGTACGAGTAGACAACCGGCGTAATCAGGAGGGTGAGCAGGAGGCACAGCATCTGCCCGCCGATAATGGTTACAGCCATGGAGGCGCGCGATCCGGCGCCGGCGCCTTTGCCGAAGGCGATCGGCAGCATTCCGGCAATGATGGCGATGGTGGTCATCAGGATAGGCCGGAGACGGACATGGTTAGCCACCATGAGGGCTTCGTGCCGCTCCAGTCCCTGTTCCCGCAGAGTATTGGTGTAGTCCACCTGCAGGATCGAGTTTTTCTTCACGATCCCGAAGAGCATGATCATGCCGATAGCACTGTAGACGTTCAGCGTCATGCCGAAGGCCATGAGGGCCAGCAGGCCAGCCGGCAGGCTGAGCGGCAGGGCGGTCATGATCGTCAAGGGGTGGATAAAACTGTTGAACTGTGAAGCCAGCACCATGTAGATGAAGGCCACGGCCAGAAGTATGGCCAGCACGAAGTCGTTGGAGGCTTCGTTGAGCGTCTTCGCAGTTCCGCCGAAAACCGCACCGTAGCCGGGCTTCATGTTCAGTTCCTGGATTTTGGGCATGACAGCATCGACGACCTCACCCAGGGGAACTTTGTCGAGGTTCGCCATAACGGAGATCTGGCGCTGTCGATTAAAACGATCGATGGACGCTGGGCCGGCTTCCAGATTTAACTGTGCTATATCGCTTACTTTAACCACGCGATTGCCGCCTCCCGGGACGAGCAGGCTTCCCATGGTAGTCGGGTCGTTTCGGAATTGTTCATCCAGCCTCAGCTTCACCGAGAACTGATCGTCCCCCTCCTTGTATTTCGATACTTCGTCGCCGCCCACAAGCAACCTGAGGCTCGATGCGAGCGAATCGATATTGACGCTGAGGTCGGCTGCGCGGGCACGGTCGATTTTTACGCGCAGTTCTGGCTGGGTCGGTTCATAAGCGGTATCCGCGTCCACTACCCCGGGTATTGTTTTTATTTTCTTGACCAGTTCGCTCGTGTAGATCTGGAGTTGGTCGATGTCCGGCCCCTGGATCAGGAGGTATAGGGAGTTGCCTCCCCTGCCGCCCCCTCGGCCGCCGGCGGATGAGGCGCCGGAAAGATCGGTGCCGCCGGAGACCCGGATGCGCGCTGCCGAGTAACGCTGGAGCCTCGTGCGCGCCATCCGCATGAGATCCTGCTGCGAAAGCTTGCGGCTTTCCAGCGGGGTCATGGCAAGGTAGATCTCGGCGCCTGCCGGTCGGACGCTCGCATATACGGTCTGCACTTCAGGCAGGGCGCGAAGATCACGCTCGATATCCGTAACATATTCATCGGTCCTGGCCAGGCTTGTGCCTTTGGGCAGGCTGACCCTTACGCTAAATTCGCTCTGGTCGTCGTCCGGAACCAGTTCTTTGCCGACTCTGGGGAAGAGCATGGAGGCCGAGGCAGTTACGCCAATGGCGATGAGTATCATGACGAACCGGTGACGAAGGCTCCATCCCAGCATATGGCCATAAATGCGGTCTATAAGAGCGTAAAATCCGCGCGATTTGGAGGTTTTGTGGCCGCCACCGACATCCGTCGGCCGGAGCCAGGTGGCGCAAAGGGCCGGTGTGAGGGTGAAGGAAACGAACATGGAAATCAGGAAGGCCGAAGCCGATACGATCCCGAAGCTGTAGAAATAGCGGCCTACCTGTCCCGACATGAACGCAACCGGAACGAAGATTACAGTCAAAGATAAGGTCGTTGCCATGACGGCCAGGCCGATTTCTCCGGTGGCTTTTCCTGCAGCTTCGCGCGGGTGGATGCCCTTTTCTTCCACGAAGCGGAAGATATTCTCCAGAACAACGATGGCGTCGTCGATGACGATACCTGTCGCCAGAGATAAGGCGAGCATGGTCATGTTGTTCATCGTGAAGCCGAAAGCCTTCATAACCGTAAAGGTGCCGATGATGGACGCCGGGATCGCCACCGCGGCGATGATGGTGCTGCGGAAGTTCCGGATAAAGAGGAATACCACGAGGCTGGCCAGGATGCCGCCCAGGATCAAGTGATGCTGAATGTCCTCAAACGACCGGCGGATAAAGCGCGATTGGTCCTGGGTGGTGAAGATGGTGATGTCTTGCGGCAGATTAGGCCGAACGCGGTCCAGCCTCGCCATGACGTCATCGACCACTTTCACGGTGTTTGTCCCGGATTGCTTGCGGATCATCAGCGAAATCGCTGTTTTCCCATCCTGGCGGGCAATGCTGCGAGGTTCTTCGAAGGTGTCTACCACCCGGCCGATATCCCCGAAGGTGATCGTCGAGCCATCGCGGTATGCGATGATGATCCGGTTGAAATCGCGAACATTGGTGATCCGGCCCATGGTGCGGAGAGCTATCTCCGCTGGGCCTGAGATGAATGATCCTCCCGGAATTTCGACATTCTGCCTTTCGACGGCCGAGCGGACCTGGTCTACAGTCAGACCATAAGCATTCAGACGGTCAGCGTTCAGGAGCAGCTGTATTTCGCGTCGCCTTTCACCTGTGAACGTGACGTCGCCGACGTTCTGCACGGTCTCCAGGACCTGTTTGATTTTTTTATCGACGATTTCGGTCAATTCGGTCGGGGAGCGCTGTCCGGAAATGGCCAGGGTCAGGATCGGAGCGGCATCTGGGTCCATTTTCTGGATTACCGGAGGCAGGGTATTGCGCGGAAAGCGGTTGACGATCGTCGCGACCTTGTCGCGGACATCCTGGACTGCGGTTTCTATCTCTTTTTCCAGGACAAAGGTGATGAAAACCCTTGAAAAGCCCTGGTCCGAACTGGCGCGGAGTTCATCGACTCCGCTGATTGTGTTGACGACCTCTTCGATCGGTTTGGTTATCTGGGTTTCGACCTCCTCGGAGCTGGCCCCGGGCAGTATGGTGTTGATAAAGACGACAGGGAAGTCAGTCTTCGGCATGAGGTCGAGGCCGAGATCCCGGTACGAAAACATGCCCAGGACTACCAGAGCGGCAGTCATCATGAAAGCGAAGACCGGGCGTCGGATGCTTACATCTGCTAATTTCATATGGACCGGCCTCCCTTTTCTCTTCCTGCGGGTTTGCCTTCAGCCTCTTTCCCATCGGGCGTGGCACTCTTCGAAGATCCAGTTTCAACCAATGTGCCGTTTGCGAGCTGGCTGAGGTTCGTGGCTGCCAGAGTCTCCACTCCCGACAATCCATCCAGGAGCTCGAAGAAAGTTCCATATTTGGCTCCCAGGCTTACCACGCGCTGGAGGACTTTTTTGTCTTCAATGATAAAAACGGTGGAGACGCCGGCGAGCGTGGAGATTGCTTGCTCTGGAACCGCCATGACATTGTCATCCTTGCGCAGGAAAATCGAACCCTGGGCGAAGAATCCGGGTTTTAGCCGGCGCTGCGAATTGTCCACCAGGACTTCCACCACGAACGTCCTGGTTGCCTGGTCGACGGCAGGGCTGACGAAGGCGACCTTGCCGTTGAAGGTTTCGTTGGGGAAAGTCTCAACCCGGAATTGAACGCTCTGGTTGGGCTGGATCAGGCTGGCGTATCTTTCCTGAACCGCTGTTTTCAGCTTCAGGGGATTGACCTGGACTAGTCCTACGACCGGCGTGTTCGCCTGAATATATTCCCCGGGGTGCACCAATCTTTCACTTATCGAACCGCCTACCGGGGCCTTGATGACGGCGTCGTTGAGCTTCTTCTGGGCCAGTTCTACGGCCGCCCGACGGTCCTGCAGGCTGGCTTTGAGCGCCTGAACGGTTTCGACCGCGGTCTGATAGGCTGCTTCCGTGACCTTCACCCGTGTTTCAGCGGTATCCATGTCGGCCTGGGGTAAGAGGCGCTGCTTCATCAGTCTCTGGGCTCTTGCCAGCTGGGCGCGGGCATCATCCAGATTCGCCTTGGCGGTCCTCACCATCGAAATCTGTTCGTCGGGAGGAGGCTCCTTGACTTTCACCCCGTCGATTCCAAGTTGCGCCTCGGTCTGCCGCAGCAAACTCTGTGCCCGCTGCAAAGCAAGATCAAGTTCGCGCGGCTCCAGCTTCGCAAGCACCTGGCCGGGCTTGACTTCCTGGCCCAGTTCCACCAGGACGGCTGTGACTACGCCTGCGACTTCACTGCTTACCCGAGCCTGGTCAGGGGATATCAAGGTCCCGGAAAGCTCGACCCGCCTGTCGATCGCGATCTTTTGAACGGTTGTGGTTTCAACCTTTAGCGCCTGCTGTTTCTTGGTAGGGCGCTGGGCCTGTTGCTCGGCTTTCTTGCACCCTTGCATTCCCAATAACGCAACCCCCCCGGCGATCGACCAGATCAGGCATTTGCCGGCCAGTTTTTTCATTCTAGGTATCATGATTCCTGTCTTCGATTTACGGTTTAACAGCACACACTTCGCCCAAACGGCGCAATATCTAATATTACGCTCATCAAATCAAATTGTTTTAGTATCGTTTCTGAAATCTATAATAATCTTTCTATTGCTTGTCTTTATTTGCCTTTGGAGCTTGGTGGAGTGTAGTAACTCCGGATATCTCTTTGGCCACGATCAAGATACGGAACACCCTTTTCCATCCACGCCGGCATCGGCGCCCCTTTCAGATGATGGTCAAAAAATTCATCCATGTGGATGGTCCAGTGTTTCTGGTTTTCCCGCTCCCTCAGCCCGTGTTTTTCCCCGTTGTAATTGAACATGTAAGCTTCTTTTCCCAGGTGGCGCAACGCGGTGAAAAACTCGATTCCCTGGTACCAGGGGACGGCGTCATCTTCGTCATTGGCGATGGTCAGGTAGGGTGTGTTCACTTTTTCCACCCAGAAAATGGGTGAATTCTCGATGAACATCAGCGGTCGGAGCCATGGCGGCCCGCCGATTCTGCTCTGGGATTTTTCATACTGAAAAGCTCGGGAAAGGCCTGTTCCCCAGCGAATTCCGCCGTAAGCGCTAATCATGTTCACTACCGAGGCTCCGGCTTCGACGGCACGAAAGAGGTTGGTTCGGGTGATCATGTAGGAAATCTGGTAGCCGCCCCAGCTGTGGCCCTGGATTCCTATTCGTTCAGGATCCACATACCCCTGGTCCACCACTTTCTGGATGGCCGGGAGGACGCATTTCATGGCACTTTCGCCAGGGTAACCGATGTCATAGACAATATCCGGTTGAAGCACTATATAGCCGTTGCTGACATAGCGGGCCGGATTGATCGATGTCCCCGGCGCCGGCGGAAAGTACCGATGCAGTCCGTTGGTCAGCTCCTCGTAAATATAGACTATTAAAGGATATTTCTTTGCCGGGTCGAAGTCGTCCGGTTTGATGAGGATGGCTCGCAGATTCTTTCCATCGGCGTTGCGATAATCAATTAGCTCGGCGCGCCCCCAATTGTAGTCCGCCTGCTGCGGATTGCCGTCAGTTACTTTCTTCATCTCGCCGAAGCCGGTGTCGGATATCCAGAGGTCGGGAAACTCATTAAACCGCGATAGGTGAAATACGACGGCGTCCGAGTTCTTGGCTTTGAGCAGTCCTCCGAAGGCTTTGTCCAGCATGACAAGCTTTGTCGGCTCGCCTGTCAGGGGCAGCTTTGTTCTGTAATAACCGGTTGCCTTGGTCAGGTCATGGGTCGCCTGGAGCAGAAGCGGTTTGGATGCCGGTATCACCTTTTCTTCCGGATCGAGTCGTTCATAGCGGAAGACGATCTTGTTCTGCCTTCCGAGGCCGCGGGTAACCATCTGAGCGCTGCTCCCGTCGGGCTGTATCTCCCAGATATCGTAGCGATCATAAAGGAGCACCGATCTATCGCCATCCGTCCATCCGGCGACTCCGTAGGGTCGAGCCGGCTCCGGAGTGTCCGCAGTTTCATCCTGAAATGAGACTCGAAGATTTCCCGTGAGATCGAAGCTCTTGCCGTCAGCTGTCCGGACTGCAAAATAGCGGCCGAGATTATGATTGAAATGCAGGATATATTGGCCGCCGGGCGAAAGCGTCGCAGCAAACCTTGACCTATCGATCACCTTGCGCCGGCCGCCGTCGGCCAGGTCGACAACGTAGTAATCGTTGTATTCACCGTCCCACGAAACCAAGGGACGATAGGGACGGTCGGATATGCCAAGCGCCCGGTTTCCACCTTCCACCCATGAAGCTTGAGGCATTTCAGCATCGGCGAGCTGCGCGAAGCGCTTGTCTCTCAGATGATAAACCGCGAGGTAGGTGCGTTTCTTGTCTTCTTCCACTCGGGCTTTTTGCCGGGTTTGCAGGTCCGCATCCCGATAGTTCCAGATATCGACCTTGATCGGCTCGGGGGCATCCTTCGGTTCAGGCTTCGGCGGAGCAGAGGTTCCGAAAAAGAGCTTGGAACCATCTTTGGCAAACTCGATTTTGCCGTTTTCACTGACTGAGGTGGATGCCGGCAATCCCAGGGCCACTTCCGATGCAGATCCCTCGGTCTCTTCCCAGAGATAGAGCTTAAACCGGGAGGTTTCGGACTTGTATTCATCCCTGTCGCTGACAAATGCCAGGCGTGTTCCTTTCTCTTCGAAAGCCAAGCCCTTATAGTTTCCCTGGCCGGATAGCAGGGCTCTTGTACTGCCGTCCGAACTTTTTCTCAGGAAAATTCCGTCGCCTTCCGGAGTTTTCGAGGATACGGAATATGCCAGGAGGTTTCCGCTCTTGGTCCAGGCGTATTCCACGGTTTCAGCCAGGATGGTTTGACTGCCGGTAGCAAGGACTCGAACTGCCAGATCGGAACCCGGGTCCTTCTTTTTTTCCTTTTTCTTGTCCTTGTCCTCTTCTTTGCCCTCGCCTTCCTTCTTATCATCCGATGATTTTGGATCCGCTTTTTTCGAAGGCGGTTCCATGAGATAAGCGACGAAAGAACCGCTTTCCTCAGGCACCTTGAAGCTTTTCACTTTTTCCGCTGTAAATACCTCGCCATCGGAGAGCCTGAGAATCCCCATCCCGTTTTTCGGCATCTCTTCCGGTTTTTTCTTGGCTTTTTTTGCTTTTTGGACTTCCTCAAAGAGAGGTGCGACAGCATAAACGATATAGAGCCCGTCGGCGGTGATGGTGGCGTCTTTGCCGCGCGGTTTCCGATATTCCAAACCGGTACGCAGGTTCCGGGCCACAAGTTCTCCGTCCCCTTCCTGGGGCACCAGCGAGTAGACCAGCCACTGGCCATCGCGGGAGATGCGTGTCCCCTGAATCGATCGCCAACCGTCATAGCAATCGTAGCTGATCGGCTTCTTGGCGGCCGCTGCCGGGGCGGGCCACAGATAGGAAATGGAAAGCATGGAAAACAAAAACAGGATTAGCTGAGGTTTAGGGATACGACGGGGCACAATTCCTCCTGGGTAAAGCTCAATGGCATCTCGGTTACTGACCGGTCCGGTTGTCCTATTGCGTCACGATTTTCAGGGCAATATCGGTTTCCAATCGTGGTGTCATAATCTTCAGACTGCCGGCGGTGGCCGATGCGGTTTCCTTCCTAGTCATTTTGCCCGAATAGGTATCCCAATACTCGATTGAGTAGCGTCCGGGCGGAATCCCCGGCAGGATGAGTTCAACCGGTTCAACCGGGGAAATGACGGTTCCATTCACCACATTCCACCAGGTGTGAGCCGTATTCTGCAGCCATAGAATCGAGATTTGCTTCCCGCGCAAACCAATCGCCCGCAGGCTTTCATTAGGGGTTTCCGGCTCCATGCGCTCAAAACCGGCCGTATTCCAGGGGATTCCACGGACAAAACTGGCGACCGCCCGGAATTGAACATACAGGTTTTTAGGATCAACGTATTGCCCCCACCACCACAGCTGGCCGGTTCCTGCCGATCCATGGGCGAGAGCGGACCATAGGCCGGCATGCATGTGAATCCCTTCCTGGTCCCTGTCGCACACTCCGCGAACATCGATGCGATCTCGCTGCAGCCCGAATTCGGCCATCAAGTAAGGTTTTTGGAATCCCGAGACGTCGTTCAGCCATTGAATGACGTTTCCGGCCATGTCGGCACTCGCGAGCACGGCATCGGGACGTGGTGTCGAGTAGCCATGGCGCTGAGCGAATTGGTTTTCCTCCAGCGGCCAGTAGGATTTCGAGGTGTCCTTTCCCGCCAGGCTGTTGGTCGTCAGATGCTGCCAGGGATCGATCGATTTGAGGTAGCGGCACATTTCCTGGTTCCAGGGAACAATGATGGAAGGATCGAGGGCTTTAGGGTCCACAAGATCGATTTCATTCCAGAGCTCCCATGCCATTACATTCGGGCTGTATCCCCAGCGAGCCACAAGATAGCGCAGCCGGTTTTTAAAGCGGCGCTTGGCTTCTGGAAGGGTGAAAAAATCCTTCATATTCTGGCATGGACCCCCGTTGCTTATGCTATAGGCGTAATCCTCGTGGTCAAATCCCCTCCTCGCTTCGCCGCGTGGTGTTATATAGCGGATCCAGTCAATACAGAGCTTTTGGTAGATGCCCCATTTTTCAGAGAGCTCCATCACCTGGTCCAGCCTCCAGGCGTTATCCAGGCGGTAAAAGCCCATGGTTCCATGCTCGAGTGCGAAATAATCGTATCCGATCCACAGGCGCGAAAAATTGCCGCCATTTTCGGCCAACCGGGGTATATACCGGTAGTATTCCGAAAGCGGGTGCTCGACCATGTTCAAGCCAATGGCAAAAAACGGCTCACCGTTATCGAATTCGAAATAATGCGGATCTTTGGTTGACACCCTGATGTAACCCCGCCCGGATCCCGGTCCCGCCTCAAAGCTTGAAACCGGTGATGTAACAGAACCGGACCCATCCCGCGCCCTTACCGTGAACCGGTATTTGCCGGGTTCGGAAGGCATGAATCGGATCCTCCACTCCGGGGGCCCACCTTCTGTCATGACTTCCTCGCTGAACCGCCCACCGCCCCAGATGCGCCGCTCAAAAGGCTGATCCATGAAGGCAGGTATGGTCACGATTCTCCCGGTTGGGGTTGTGAACTGTCCTTCGATTTCGATTTGTCCGGGATCGAAAGGAGAGTCATAGGATGCCGTCAAGTCGATCCGGACATCCAGCCGCTTCCAGGCTGCCGGTTCCTTTGTGAGGATTTCGACGCCCTGAATCGCCAGATTACCGGTCTGCTTCCAGCGCAACGCGCCCGGCGTTTTCCAGTCGAGATAATCCCGGCGCAGAATCCATGAATCATCTGCCTGGCTTCTGGCGGATTGGGGTGTCATAAGATTCAGGATGTCAATTCTTGCGAGCAGGAAGGTGGTCAGCGGATACCATAGGCGCGCGCGCCCGATGAATTTGCCGGAATCCGGGACGCCATTTCCCCCGGAGGATGGGAAAAAGCCTGCCATGCCAAACGGCTTTCCCAAGTGGATCATCTCGTTATATCCGTCCCAGACTGCATCGGGAGATCGGCTTGTCATCGCCGTAATATCGCAATAATCTGTTCCGGGGAAATAGGCCGAGGCCGACATTTTGCTGTGATCGTCCGACGAGGCACAATAGACCCAGATCAGGTTGTTGAGCTTTTTCGTTTTTGTGAGGTAATCAAACATCTGCCGCCACAGCCCGGCAAAGCCCTCCTTGTCGAACGGTTCACTTTCTTTGTGGCCCCACCAGGAGGCAGCGCCATTCATATCCGGCATCGGGCGCCAGAGAATGGCGACGCCGGCATCCCGGAGTTCCGCGAGCGATGCGGCCACCGAGTCAAGCTCCCGGATCCAGGCAGAATGGGATGATGATCGCGGATCAGTCAGTTCCCGCAGGTTGGCGCTGCCTGCCGGCAATCCCGCTCCCTGGATCCACGAAGCGGTTGGTCGGTAAGCCAGACTCACGAGCCCACCGATTTTGGAGAATGCAATGGCATGGCGATTCTGGGCAGATCGGATTGCGGAAGGCTCCACAGACTGTGAGTTTTCACCGACTCCGTAATCAAAATCCAGGATTGCTATCTGCCCGGCTTCGCGATCGGAGCTTCGTCGCAGCGTGTCGAAAAGTCGCTGCGCCGAACCGGCCTCCAAGCCCGGTGATTGACCCAGCATCAGTCGGCGGTCGTACCTGCCCTTCAATTCAGATATATAGGATAGGATTTTTCGGGCTTCAGGGGAAATCTCCGGATTGGCGGGTTCGGCAGCCATGAGACAGGGCCATTGCGTCTGCAACAAAACCAATCCGGCCAAGAGGCTAAAAAATCGGCAGATCATCTAATCAGGCTCCGCAAAAGAGCTTTTCTTGTGGGGACGCGGATAAGGAATCTGCGTGCAAGTGCCGGTGCAGATCCGCTTCCAATACAATCCTTGCGCTATGCATGAATCACAATGCCAGGATTGGCCGGTCAGCTCTGGACAGGCGATAATTCTTACTGCCTGACCGGCTCTGAGACAAAAAATCAAATTCCTCTTCCCATCAAATAGCGCGTTCCAGGGTGAACCCACTCTAAGGTGCCATGAATGGAGGGTCGGGAACCACTTTTTTTTGCTTGGGTATATCATTCCAATGATGACCGCGGGGCATCTGTTATAATCGATGCTTCTCAATCGGCCTGACGATGAAATCACAAAACATTCTCAGTGATGTCCGCTATCGTGATCAGACAACCGCCCGTTTCCTGGAGAAGCATCCGGATCAGGCTGCGGATGTTACGCTGACACGAGGCGAAAAGATCTTCTACACTGCGGTTCTCTTCATTCTTGCCGGCTGCATCATTGCCGACTCGGTACTTTCATCGCGATTTCTCTATCTTTTTTACCTCCTCTATTTCGCCATTATCCTTTTTCGCGTCCTGACGGTTGTGCTGGCGCTTTTCGGCCGTCCGGAGATTGTAATCACAAAGGCCGAAATTGCGGCGGCAAATGAGGGCGAATGGCCCATGTATACCGTGTTGGTTCCGCTTTATCGCGAGCCGGAGGTTGCCGCCAAAATTGTCCGCTCTCTGGACAAACTGGACTATCCCAGGGAAAAGCTGGAAGTGTTGCTCTTACTGGAGCAGGACGACGAACTGACACACAGTGCCTTGGCACGAGTAAAGCTTCCGGATCACTTCAGGCTCATTGATGTACCGGACACACTCCCTCGGACCAAGCCTAAAGCCTGCAATTGGGGGCTGAAGGCGGCGGAAGGTGAATTCCTGGTAATTTACGATGCGGAAGATCGGCCGGATCCCAGCCAGTTGAAAAAATCCGTCCTGGCATTCCGTAAGGTGCCTGAGCGCGTCATTTGCCTTCAGGCCAAGCTGAGCTATTACAATCCGCGTCAGAATCTGTTGACCCGTTGGTTTACCATCGAGTATGCCGCCTGGTTCGATTTGTACCTTCCCGGTCTCTATCGGCTCGATTTCCCGATCCCGCTGGGCGGTACCTCGAATCACTTGCGGCGCCGTGTTCTGGAGGAGATCGGTGGGTGGGATCCCTTCAACGTTGCGGAGGACTGCGACCTGGGGATTCGTCTTCACCGGATGGGATATCGGACGGCGATGTTGGATACCACGACCTGGGAGGAGGCGAATTCCAAGTTAAGCAACTGGGTTCGGCAGCGCTCACGCTGGGTCAAAGGGTACCTGCAGACGCACCTTGTACACACGCGCAAGCCGCTGCGCACGCTGCGGGATATTGGTCCGATGGGCTCGGTGAGTTTTCTGCTATCGGTGGGAGGATTCTCGCTGGTCAACCTGATTAATCCGGCCATGTGGATTATGGCTGGGATTTATTTTGCCCTGGCGTTTCGCGGGATCGTTCAAGGCGGTGAACCCTGGCAGGTGATAAGCCAGCCTCTCCATGGGATTTCCTCGATCGCCCTGGGGAGGATCGCTGCCGGCGGGAATTTCGCACAGGTGCTCGCGGCTTTCCTGCTGTCGACCGCAGCCCTGCTTTTCCTGGCCAATTTTCTTTTTATTTTCTTCAACGTGCTCGGCAGCTTAAGGCGCAAACTTGGACTTGGTTTTTTCCTTGTGGCTCTGATCAGCCCGTTTTATTGGGTTCTTATTTCGGCCGCAGGCTGGAAAGGCTTCATTCAGCTTCTTCGACGGCCGCACTATTGGGAGAAGACCGACCACGGGTTGTTTCAGGAAACGGATGGCAACCTTGAGACCGGAGAGGAATCCGGCAATAACTAATCCTTCCGGGGCCCCGAATTCAAATTGCAGATGTAAACGATCTTGTCTCTCCGAGAAGGATGCCGTAAAATGTTGGTGCGGAAAATAGTCCGCGAATTGACGGGCCTCGGGCCCTGTGCAATATAACCCTCGAACCATGTCAGGTCCGGAAGGAAGCAGCATTAAGAGGATCGTTATATGTGCCGCAGGTCTCCCGGGGCCCGACCCATTTTCCTATGCAATATCAGGTCCTCGCTCGTAAATGGCGCCCTCAAAATTTCCATGAGATTGTCGGGCAGGAGCATGTCTCGAGGACGCTGATGAATGCTCTCCAGTCGGGGAGAGTCGCTCACGCCTTCCTTTTTTCCGGTCCCCGCGGAAGCGGGAAAACCACCACGGCCCGGATCCTGGCCAAAGCCTTGAACTGTCATTCCGGCCAGCCTGGAGAGCCTTGCGGCCACTGTGTGGCCTGCACGGAGATAGCTGCCGGAAACTGCATGGACGTCATCGAAATCGACGCGGCCAGCAACACCGGCGTCGATAACGTGCGCGGCCTGATAGAGCAGGTGCAATATAGTCCAGCACGGGACCGCAACAAGATCTTCATCATCGATGAAGTCCACATGCTCAGCAATGCGGCTTTCAATGCGCTGCTCAAAACTCTCGAGGAGCCGCCGCCTCATGTTGTTTTCATCATGGCCACGACGGAATACCACAAGATTCCGGCGACGATTCTGTCCCGATGTCAGCAATACAGCTTCAAGCTGATCCGGTTCCCCCTGATCCTGGCACGACTTCGGCTGATCGCCCGGGAGGAGGGGATCGAAATCAGCGATGCCGCTCTCGAGCAGGTGGCGTTCTCGAGCGGCGGAAGTATGCGCGACGCCATGTCGGCGCTGGACCGCGTGATTGCCTTCAGCGGCAACAAGGTCCGGGATGAAGACGCCACGATGCTTCTGGGCCTGATCGAACCGAAGATACTGGCAGGCACAGTGCGCGCGGTTTTTTCCGGTGACGTCGAAGCCCTCCTCAAAATTGTCGGCGAACTCGTCGAAACCGGACAGGACCTGCAGAATTTCTGCCAAAAGCTGCTGGCCCACATGCGAAACCTGATGGTCTTGAAAGCGGGGGTTTCGGACCCGGTGCTTCTGGGTGTTCCCGAAAGCCTTGTCCCCGATTTGCGCTCCCAGGGAGAGTTGTTCTCACGCGAGGATCTGCTCAGGCTTTTCGAAGCATTCCTCAAGGTGGAAAACGACCTGAAATATGCCGCTCAACCCAGATTTGAACTGGAAATGGGGCTGATCGAACTATCCCATGTGTCCAGGATGCGTTCTCTGGAAGAATTAATAGCCGAGTTCCGCTCACTCTCGGGTGCCGAGGCTCCCGCTCCTCCGGGGGGCAAACCGCCTTCCATGGGTGCCCAGGGCGGACGGCCGGAATTGGCGGCGCGCCGCCCGGTTGCGCTTCCGCAGCCGGAGCGTCCCATTCAGCCGGCCCCCGTTGGGCAAGCCGTTTCTCCGCCTGCGGAAACTCCCGTCAGGTCATCGAAGCCATCTCCGCCCGCTGAAGGCCGGGAATTGCTCTTGAGCATTGCATCGGCCACCGGCAAGGAATCCCTCGAATCGGCGTTACACTCGCTGGCCGGCGCCGAAACCCAGGGCGACCAGGTGATTTTGGATCCGGGGGACAGCACCGAATTCCTCAGGCGGCAAATCAGGGATAACATGGCGATCATCGGTCAGGCCGCCGCGCGCGTGCTTGGACGGCCGGTGGGCATTCAGATCGGCAATGCCCGGCATCCGGAAGTGGCTCTGCCGGCTTCGGCTTCACCGCCGACAACCCCGCCGGTGCAACGAGATCCCCTTGAACGGGCCAGGCGGCAGCCCGTTGTGCAATCCTTTCTCGACCGATTTCCCGGACCGGTCAAAGCCGAGGATATCGAAGAATGAGCGACTACGCCGAGCCGATTGCCCGATTGGTCGACGAGCTCTGCAAGCTACCCGGGATCGGATCCAAATCGGCCCAGCGGCTCGCCTATTTCATTTTGCGCCGCTCGCGAGCAGATGCGGAGCGGCTTAGCCAAGCCATCCTCGAAGTCAAAGACAAGATCGGATACTGCTCAAGATGCAACAATTTCGCTGACCGCGACCCCTGCGGATACTGCACCAACCCGTCCCGATCGGCTGAAACCATCTGTATTGTGGAAGAGCCGAACGATATCCTGGCAATCGAAAAGACACGGGAATATCACGGGCAATACCATGTCCTGCACGGGGTGCTATCCCCAATCAATGGCATCGGGCCCGAAGACCTGAGGCTCAAAAACCTGTTGGAGCGGTTGAGGGAAGGAGCTGTTCGCGAGATAATCGTGGCTACGAATCCGAATGTCGAGGGGGAGGCCACGGCAATTTATATAGCCCGCCTCTTGAAACCGATAGGTGTGAAGGTCAGCCGCATCGCCCTGGGGGTTCCCGTTGGCAGCGACTTGGAATTTGCGGATGAGGTCACGATGTCCAAAGCCCTGGAACACCGCCACGAACTCTAGCAAATAGTGTCATCGGTGCCGGGCCAAAATGCCACGTTTTAATTTCCCCCTTCGATCCAGGTTTCTCCGTCTGAATAGTACTCTTTCTTCCAGATCGGGACGATTTTCTTGAGCGTGTCGATGGCGAAGCGGCAGGCATCGAACGCCGGCGCCCGGTGCTCCGAAGCTACGGCAATGGCTACGCTGCAATCCCCGACCTCCAGGACTCCCAGGCGGTGAATGATCGCGATCTCGCGAATATCGAACTTGCTGCGGGTGAGTGTGCCCACTTCCTCAAGTTTTTTCCTGGCCATCGATTCATAAGCCTGATACTCGAGCCGAAGGACTGCTTTTCCCCGCGAGCGGTCACGGACAATACCCTCGAACAGAACCACAGCGCCATCTTCGTCCCCTGCCACGGCATGGCGCAAGGTGACTGCATCAATGGTCTCGCGTACCAGCGAATACATTTCAACCTCCGCTGACCGGGGGGAGAAAGGCGATTTCATCGCCATCCTTGACGGCAGAATCTGCGCGGGCGAATTCGGAGTTTACGGCGTAAAGCACCAGGTTCCGGTATGCCGAAAGGCTGGGATGGTCCTTTTCAAATTCTGAAAAGACCGAGCCTACATCAGGATAGTGCTCGGAATCCAGCTCGACACTGCGCCTCCCGACGATGTCGGCAAGAGAAGCAAAGAAGAGTACACGGAGGCTCATCAGTATAGATTCACAAACAGGGCACAGATTTCGTCAATCGTTTTCTGTATTCGTTTGATCGAGGTGGCGGCATTGTTAGCGAAAATGCTGAATGCGAGGCTTTTGCCCGATTTCGTGGTCATGTATCCGGAAAGCGCCGAGACCCCGTTCAAAGAGCCGGTCTTGGCGTGAATTACCCCCCGCACCGGCTCGGCCGCAAAGCGGTGCTTCAGTGTTCCGTCTGTGCCGCTGACGGCGAGCGTATTCAGAAAGAGATCAAAGTGGGGTCTTCCGGCTAATGCCAGCAAAAGAGAAGTCTGGAAATGCGGCGTTACGAGGTTTTCTCGTGAAAGTCCGCAGCCATCTTTCAGGTTGATCCCGCGGGTGTCGATCCCAGATGAAACTATGAATTCCTTGAGCACTTCCACCCCTGCCTCGTCGGTGCCTATTCCCCTGAATTCCGCCCCGAGTGTGCGCAACAACATTTCAGCGTGCAGGTTCTGGCTTTTCTTGTTGATAATCTCCACACTCCTTACCAGCGGTGGCGAGAGGTGCTCCGCCAGGGGTTTCCAGCTGTGGCGAAGCTCCTGGGCCATTTCCCCATGATGGAGAGCACCCAAACTCCCGCTGATATGAACACCCCTCTTGACAAGTTCGTCCCGGAGTTGGGCTGCTGCGGCTTCCGCGGGCTTTTCCAGGAGGAGATAGCGGCTGAAGGATTGTCCAAGCGGGAGGGTGCCCGAGACAACGAGGTTTCGAGTTCCGGGTATCACTCTGGCGCCAATGGTTCGCTTGGCACTTGCAGCGCCCGTGACGGCGAGATTACGAACCCTGAAATACGTGGATGGCGGATCTACCCATACGGAGACCAATTGCTTGGATTTGGCGGGGGTAGCGTGAACCCAGTACACGTTGTTGTTGATGCTGAGGGCGCTTATCGGAGCACCATAAGTCGATCGTAGATCTTCTTCGGTCCACCCTTTGCCGTGACTGTTGGACACAAAATAGCTGTCGTCGCCTATAATGTTTCCGGTAATTCTTTGAATGCCTAAAGCTTGTAGCTTTTCTGCCAACTCTGCGAAAGCAGACTTCTCCAGAATTTCACCGCTGGGATCAACCAGATTGGGGTCGCCACGCCCGACCAGAAAAAGGTCGCCCAGGAGGTTGCCATCCGGGTGCACCTCCCCATTGGTTAAGACTGTGGTTCTGAAGCGGAAATCCGGGCCCAGCTTGTGCAGCGCGGTCGCCGTGGTCAGGACCTTCAAAACCGAGGCCGGAAGGAACTGCTTATCCTGGTTGACGGCGACAAGAACCTGTTTGTTGGCATCCGCAACTTCTATGCCCCAGTTGGTGGACCGGATTCCCGGTCTCCGCAGCGCCTGGGCGATCTTGCTCTGGATGTTTTCAAGGGTTCCGGCCTGGGCGGTCCGAACGATTACCGGCGTCAGGCAAAGGGCGAGAGCGAGAAACAGCACTATCTTTTTAAATCTTAGTTGCAAGATGCCGAACCTCCAGAGCCAAAGATAACATAAACCCGTCTGAGTGCAACGAATAGCGACAAGAATGCAGTATTTATTTCCCGATCCTACCTTCCGGGTCGGTCGATCAGGAGCGAATCATTGAGCGAGGTGTTTCCGATCCTGGCGCCGACGGCTATCAGGGCGGACCCCGAAATCCGTATCAGCGGCTCCAGGTTCTCCGGGTTGGCCACGACCGTGTATTCCGGGGTTGCCTGAGGCTCACTGGCGAGCACATCATTCATTTCCTTAAGGATCCTCTTGCACTGGATTTCACCGGATTCGATCAGGTTTTCAGCGGCCTGGATGCTTCGATGAATTACTGAGGCCGCCACGCGCTCCGACTCTGTCAGGAAATAGTTGCGCGCCGCGTATGCCAACCCTGAGGCGTCGCGGACGACGGGGGTGACTACAACCTCGGTGCTCATGTTCAAATCCTGGATCATCTTCCGCAGAATGGCTCCTTGCAGCCCGTCCTTGTGGCCAAAGAAAATGAAACTAGGCTTCACAATATTGATCATTTTCTGGATGCTGGTAGTCATGCCACGAAAATAGGTGGCACGGTAGAGGCCGGGTAGTTTTTGCCCAAAGTTTTCGACGTTTACATAGGTCGAAAAGCTGACGGGATACATCTCTTCTTCAGGGGGGGTGAAAATGTAATCAACATTTTCGCGGCGGAGCAGGTCCACGTCTTTGGTGATATCCCTTGGGTATTGCTGGTATTCCTCTTCCGTGAGGAATTGGAGGCGGTTGACGAAGATAGAAACGACGACGACATCCGTCATCTTGCGAGCTGTCCGGATCAGGCTGAGGTGGCCAGGGTGGATGGCTCCCATTGTGGAAACCAGCCCGATCTTCATGTCCGAGGCCAGGATCTTGGCACTGATCGCGGACATGCGCGAAACGCGATTGACGATCTCCATGGGAAGACCATGATAACGGATTCGGGCGGGGTTGCAACGGAATTTCGCTATTTCCGCCGCTTCCGCACGGGGTGGTAATACTGAATGCCGCGAACTCCTCCTTCAGTGATACGTCGCTGCAGGGCTTTTAGATCCTCCTCATTTTCCACGAAGTCGATTTCCGAAGTATCGACGATGAGGAGCGGGGCTTCTTTGTAGTGGTAAAAAAAGTGATCGTACGCTTCGATCAGGGAATCCAGGTACTGCTCCGAAATCTTGGCTTCGAATCCTACGTTTCGCCGGCGCACACGATCCAGGAGAACGGCTTTGGGCGCTTTGAGATAAACCACGAGCTCGGGTACCGGCAGATCCCGGCTCAAGGCGGCGAAGTATTTGTCGTAGATCAGGATCTCCTGATCGTCCAGATTAAGGTACGCGAATATTTTGTCCCGGGCAAACAGGTAGTCACAGATCAGAAGCGGTTTGGCTGCCATCGATGTGATGAGCTCTTTTTGCTGGGTGAACCTCGATATCAGGAAATACATCTGGGTGCGAAAGGCGGCGTTCGGCCGGTCCCGATAGAAATCCTCAAGGAAAGGATTCTCGAACTCGTCGAGGACGACCTGTCCTCCGGGGATCTTTGAGAAGGACTGGACCAGGGTGGTTTTACCGACGCCGATGGGGCCTTCGATGGCTATATATCGGGACATTACTCTGTAGCTCCGGGATTGTAGCGGCGCACAGAAGCAGTATCTCTGCATGCGCGCAGCAGCGAGGAAATGGGCTTCTGCACCACCGGATGAATGAGTTCGGGTGCAAGCTCGAACAGCGGCTCCAAAACGAACCTCCGTTCTGCCATTCTTGGGTGGGGAATGGTGAGTTCCGAATCGTTGAGAATCCAGTTGTCGACCAGCAGAATGTCGATATCCAAAGTCCGGGGAGCCCCATGGAAGGATCGAATCCTGCCATGGGCGGCTTCGATTTCAAGGCAGCGCCGGAGCAACTCCAACGGAAGCAGGGCTGTCTCCGCTTCGACAGCCAGATTTAAAAACCATGACGGGTCGGTACAGCCTACAGGCTCAGTCTCGTACATAGAGGAGACTCTGACGGGCTTGATCCCCGCCCTTGCCAAGGATGACAGCCCGGATTCAAGATTCGCCCTCCTTTTGCCCAGGTTCGAACCCATCGACAAATATGCACTCTGGATGCTCAGCTGCATTCAAAACAGGCTTTCCGGTCGCTTGATGTTGCCGAAGCTCCCGATCCCTTTGAGGGTGAAAGAGAAACTCATACGGCTTTCAGTCCGCGATCCGAGATCAAACTGCTGGAACTCGAACGACAGTCCACAACAATCCCACATATAATTGAGACGCGATTGGCTGTTCAGCAGTTTATCGGTGAGGATATTATAACTGAAAGTAAAGCTTGCCGATAACCCCTTCAGCACGGAGCCATAGCCCACCTGCCCCTGGATATGATGGCTGTCGAAGGTAACGGGCTCCAGGGCCTGTGTTTTGAAATAGGTTCCTGATGCGAAGAGCTTATCCTTTTGCCAGAACATGGATACGCTGGCATCCCGGAGTCGCTGCAGGTGCATGTCGAAATCAGCTCGGGCGTCATAGGAAATCCCCGGTGTTGGCGACACCCGGGCTACCATGCTCGCAGGGGCGAGACTGCGCTGAATTCCCGTGAGCGAGAATCCGGTGAGGGTATTCAGGGGATAGAAAATGTTGGCATACCCCGCCTTGAACGCACCTCCGAAGGTCGGATCGAAGAAGTATTTCTGGTACAAGCCCAGCGAGAGAAACTCATATTGCTGGTAGACCCCCGGTTTGACTTCCCGGCTTCGGAAAATCCGGTTCAACAGCCCGTAGGTGATTTCATTGGTGTCGGCGATGGCGTCAAGATCGTCGAAACGCAGTGTTTCGCCCAACTGGCTGATGCCGTGAATTCGGCGGTACATGGCAACCGGCTCGACCACATGAGTGAATTTTCCCAGCCAGGACGTGTCGAATTTCTTTTCCAGGGTGGGGGTCCGCAGCTCCAGCTCAAATTCCCCGTAGCGCCGGTTCAGACTCTGTGGAATATACTGGGTGTCTGGGTCAGCCGATCTTCGGCCGCTGTAATAGGTTTCTCTCAGTCCGGCACGCGGGATCAGCGAAAACCCTGCCAGGGCTGGCAGTCGCATCGAGACCTGGGGGTGGAAATCCAGCCTTTGCAACAGTTGCGGTGTGGTCATGATGCTGTCGGTGCGCGAAAAGCCGGCGAGAGAACTCTGGAGGGAAAAAACCAGAGGCGTGTGAGCGATGGGGCGCTCGATGGCGGAGAATTCCACCGAGGGGAATCGACGCAGAATGAGTGTGCGGCCGGGGAAGAGGACTTCGTCCCGCTGAAACGAGATGTTGGTCGAATAGTGATCCTGGTTTTTGGTGAGGTATAGTGATGAGTTGTCCAGCGGAACGGTGGCGGCACGGAATGTATCGGAAAAGGCCTGTCGGAACTGGAAGTTGCTGGTCAGGTTGACCCGGGCAACGGCGCGAAAACCATATTGGAGCTGACTTTCGCCGTCCACAATGACATGGCTTCCTCCCTGGTTCAGCCGGTCGTTGATGCCATACGCTTGAACGAAGAGGCGTGTTTCGGGATTCGGGCGCGCTCGGAATATGCCACCCACTGCCAGACCTCTCTGCGTGAAATAGTCCCCGTATACCGTGACGTCAGCGCTTTGCCCAAGGGTCTGAAAATATCCCAGTGTGAAATCCCTGCCTTTGGAGGTGGAGTTGCCGGTATGGAACGGAATAAAGCCGCTGCTACGCTCCTTCCTTTCCAGCGGCACGATCATATAAGGGAGATAGAGCACGGGTACGTTTTTGATTCGGAATACCATGTGACGCATTCGGGCGGTGCGATCCACCTTTAGTGTTGTCTTCGCAGAATTGAAGGCCCACTTCGGCCGGGCGCCCGGGCAGGCGGTTATAAAACTGCCTTCGACCTTGTAGGTATCGCTGCCGGTTTTTACGATGGTTTTGCCCTTGATGAGGAACTCCTGATCGGTATACCCCATGGCATCATAAAAAGTGCCGGTTTGGGTGGCAAAATTGAACTCCGCCCTGGAACATCTTAGCCACTGTTTGTCATGGCTGAAGCGAGTGTCCCCGACCGTAAAACCTTCGCGCGTTTCCTCATCGTATTCGGCCTGATCAGCGGTGATCAGCATGCCTTCGTAGCTGATTTCAACATGCCCGCGTGCCCGGTACCGGGTTCGGGTAATCCGCTCCTGGAAATCGGAGAGGAGGATGACCTTGCCCTCTCGGTAGTTCATTTCCGTCCGCACCCTATCGGACGGTGACTGGGTTTGAACCTGGAAGGGACCCCTTTCCGTGGCGCTTGCGGCTCGAATTGCGACGAACAGAATCAGCCATCCGGCAAAGATGAGTTTTGGCTTTTTCCAGGTCATTAGCCCTTCCTGCAGATCTTGAACCGCCGCGAATTCAACCGCCAGGGCAAATCATACGGTAAGATCAAAAAAATCCACAATTTTTCCGCTGACAATTTCGATTTCCGCAGGAGGCACGGACTGGCTTCTGCTGCCAGCGACCACCCTGTGGCTCGGCTTCGGATTCCCCTGTCCCGCAGCATTTCCGTGAACTGTTGTCCAGAGGGCAAGGAAGCGATGCCTCCAGCGCTGCAAAGTGCTATCCTAAATGACGTGGGAACCTACCGATTCTTCGACCACGCCGCTGATGTCGGAATCGCCCTCTCCGCTGAATCCCTGCCCGATCTTTTTCATACCGCGGTGCAGGGTTTAATGGCATGGGTCGGGCCGCCCCCCGATTCTGCTGATCGGGTCGAGGAAGAGATATGCCTGAACGCCGAAGGGCTGGAAGAATTGCTCGTGCGCTGGCTGCAGGAGATACTCTATTTGTTTCAATTGAAAAGGGTATATTGGATCGAGATTTCGGGAATGACAGTGGCCGGGAATTCGGCGGCCGGCAAAATCCGGGGAATTCCCTTCAATACCGATCAGGCGTTGGAATACCAGGAAATCAAAGCCGTGACCTACCATCAGCTTCAGGTTCGGGAGGTAAACGGTTTCTGGCTGGCAAACATTATTATCGATATTTAGGCGGCTACTATGGAATTGCACAGACTGCATGATTATTTGTGGGAGATTCCCAAAACAGGTGAAATGAGGGTGCCGGGCCGCATTTATGCCACCAGGCAGCTGTTGGCCGATGGCCGGAACGACGAAAGCCTGAACCAAGTGCGCAACGTCGCCCATCTGCCCGGAATCGTGAAGTATTCCATTGCCATGCCTGATATCCATTGGGGATATGGTTTCCCCATAGGCGGAGTGGCTGCCACCCGCCCGGAAGACGGAGTGATTTCTCCGGGAGGGGTCGGTTACGACATCAATTGAGGGGTTCGACTGATCGCGACCGGTCTGGTCTATAGCGAAATCAAAGCGCGAATCCCGGAAATCGTAACGGGTTTGTACAAGGCTGTCCCAGCCGGTCTGGGATCCTCTGGGGCGGTGAGCCGCTTGACCCAGCAGCAAATGAGGCGGGTGCTGGATAAAGGCGCGCTCTGGGCGGTGGAAAACGGTTTCGGATCGCGGGAAGATCTCGATTTCACCGAGGAAGAGGGTTGCCTTGAGGGCGCCGATGCTGCGGAGGTCAGCGACAGGGCGAAAGAGCGGGGATCGACCCAAATCGGCACCTTGGGGAGCGGAAACCACTTTCTCGAAGTCGATGTTGTCGAAGAGCTTTTTCTGCCCGAAATCGCTGCTGCCTTCGGGTTGCACGAGGGAAATCTAGCCCTTTTCATCCATTGCGGATCCCGCGGTCTGGGATATCAGGTTTGCGATGACTATCTGCAGGTCATGGGATCGGCCATGCGCAAGTACGGCATACAATTGCCGGACCGTCAATTGGCCTGCGCCCCCCTGAGTTCCGGCGAGGCCGTCCGCTATCTGGCCGCCATGTCGGCCGCCGCCAATTACGCATGGGCCAACCGCCAGGTGATCATGGCTCTGGCAGAGAGGGCTCTCCTCGCAACACTCGATATTTCGCCCCGTACTTTGGGTTTCAGGCTGGTCTACGACGTTTGTCATAATATTGCCAAATTCGAGGAGCACGAAGTCGCCGGCAAAAAAATGAGATTGTGTGTTCACCGCAAAGGCGCAACCCGGGCTTTCCCTCCAGGCTCCTTGTCGATTCCCGAAGCCTACCGGGCGGTCGGGCAGCCTGTCTTGATTCCCGGCGATATGGGGACCGGTTCCTACGTGCTGGTTGGGACGGAACGGGCGATGGAAGAAACCTTCGGAAGCAGCTGCCACGGGGCGGGGAGGGTGCAAAGCCGCACCCAGGCATTGAAGCATGCTCAGGGCAGGGATTTGTTTAAGGAGATGAAGGATCGTGGTGTAACCCTCATGGCAACCGGCCGCCGCACGGTGGCAGAGGAGATGCCGGAGGCCTACAAAAACATCCACTCAGTCGTGGATGCCATCGATATGGCCGGCATCAGCCGAAAAGTGGCCCGCCTGAAGCCGGTGGGGGTTGTCAAAGGCTGATCCCGTGATTGGTTTCGAGGATCCGGGGACCTTCGCGTTTGAAAAAAAGCCATCACATTTAGAGCCTTTTCCTGTAGACTATGCGATCTTTTCATGAAATGAAGCTGGATAATTCATATGCGGAGGGTTTGGCATCATGAGGACACCCGTAATTGCCGGCAACTGGAAAATGAACAAGTCGACTTCCGAGGCGCGGCTGCTCGCGCGCGCCATTCGTCAAAAGGCAGGTGATGTGACTCATTGCCAGGTGGTGATGGCACCCCCTTATACTGCTCTCCAGGCGGTAGCTGAAGAACTAAAGGGATCTAGAATCATCCTGGCTGCCCAGAATGTCCACTGGGAACCCAAAGGAGCATTCACCGGGGAGATAAGCATTCCGATGCTGGACGAAATCGGTTGCGGCATGGTGATCGTCGGACATTCCGAGCGCCGCCAGTTTTTCGGCGAAACCGATGAAACGGTGAACCGCAGGGCTAAAGCCCTGCTGAAAACCGCGCTGCAGCCGATCATCTGTATCGGGGAAACTTTGGCAGAAAGGGAAGCCGGCGACTATAAAAAGGTCATCACACAGCAACTTGAGGGTGGACTCGACGGCTTGACAGTGCAGAACCTCTTGCGTATTATTCTGGCCTACGAACCGGTCTGGGCGATTGGTACCGGACGTACTGCCTCACCTGAAATTGCTCAGGAAGTTCACGGTGCCATCCGCGATTGGCTCAATCAAAAGTATGGTAGCGAGGCGGCACAGCAGGTTCGTATATTGTACGGCGGCAGCGTCAAACCCGATAACATCGCGGATTTGATGAGGAAGCCGGATATTGACGGCGCTTTGGTAGGCGGTGCTTGCCTGGAAGCTGAGAGTTTTCTGGGAATCATCCGCTTCGACTCCTAGTCGCCGCCGGAAGGCAGGTCGAATTTAGCCATGATTGTCTATTATCTAGTAACGGCGCTGCATGTCATAGTTTGCCTGATCCTGATACTGGTTGTGCTCCTCCAGTCCGGGAAAGGCGCGGATCTTGCGGGTGCATTTGGGGGCGGTGCAACCCAGACTGCATTCGGAAGCCGCGGGCCGGCGTCATTCCTTTCCAAATTGACGACCGTTGCTGCAGTGCTGTTTATGGTCACATGTCTTTCTTTATCCCTGATGGGAGAGAAGCAGGACTCCAAATCTATTCTGGAAACGACCTCGGGTAAAGCCGCGCCCGCCCAGAAAGCTCCGGCTCCCGCTCAGGCCGCGCCTGCTGCCCCAACTCCTGATCAGATCAAGAAAATGCAGGAAGAAGCGGAGACGAAGGCGAAGCAGCAGCCCGCAGGTGCCCAGACCGCTCCTGCCCCGGCGCCCGCAAATCCGTCGGGCGCCAAAGCGCCGGAAAAGGCTCCTGAAACGAAAAAATAGGCTCGGCAGCCGGTAGTCCCTCGGCCTGAATCAGGCCCTGCCGCTGCGAAAGCGCCTCTCCAATGCCGAAGTGGTGGAACTGGCAGACACGCCATCTTGAGGGGGTGGTGGGGAAACCCGTGGGGGTTCGAGTCCCCCCTTCGGCACCATTTACAAATCCTCAACATCCGCGTGAACTTGTAATATTCCCTTTCCGTATATCCAGATGAGGTTAGAATGTTTGCCTCATAAAGTTATTGTTCCCAGACCCGCTGCGGGAGTTATGGAATGGATATACCGCGCAAATCTCAAGCTCGGAAACGGCTGATCAAGCGCATCTGTTACTTCATCATTATCCTGGGAGCAATCGCGGGGATCAGTTGGTATGTCGCCCGACTGAAGCCAGCCGACCCGAGTGTGGACCGTGCAACGGTTTGGATCGATACCGTGCAGCGCGGGCCGATGCTCCGCCAGGTGCACGGCTTGGGAACGCTTGTGCCTGAGGAAATCCGCTGGGTCCCAGCCGTCACCGAAGGCCGGGTTGAGAGGAAGCTGCTGCAGCCCGGTGCCCGCGTGAATCCCGATACTATCATCCTTGAACTCAGCAACCAGCAACTTGAACAGGAAACGCTCAACGCCGAGTGGGACTGGAAAGCATCCAAGACGGCTCTCACTGATTTGAAGGTGAAGCTGGAAAGCTCCCACCTGAATCAGGAGGCGGATGCCGCCAGGGTGGAATCCGAATACAACCAGGCTGTGCTGCGTCACGCCGCCGATGACGAGCTCATGAAGGTTGGCCTTGTACCGGAGCTCACGGTCCGGCTCGAGAAGGTTACTGCCGAACAGCTGGCAAACAGGCTGAAAATAGAGAAGAAACGCCTCGAGATCAATAAGGAGTCCATTACTGCGCAATTGGCAGTCCACATGGCCAAAGTGGAGCAGCTTCAGGCTGTGTACGAACTCAAGAAGAGTCAATTGAGCCAGCTCAAGGTTCGTGCCGGAGTTTCGGGAGTGCTTCAGCTTTTGCCCGTGGAGGAAGGTCAGCGCGTAGCTCCCGGGACCAACCTGGCCAGGGTCGCTGATCCCAGAAGGCTCAAGGCGGAGCTGAAGATCACTGAGACCCAGGCCAAAGATATTCAGGTCGGGCAGTCCTCCTCAATTGACACCCGGAACGGTGTCATTCCCGGGAGAGTGATCAGAATTGACCCGTCGGTCCAGAACGGAAACCGCACCGTCGACGTCGCTCTCGAAGGGGACTTGCCCAAGGGCGCCGTCCCGGATTTGAGCGTCGACGGCAACATCATCCTGGAAAACTTGCTGGATGTTGTCTTTGTCGGCCGCCCGGTGCAGGGCCAGCCTGACAGCCAGATCGGATTATTTAAGCTCGAGCCCGACGGGAAAAGCGCCGTACGTGTAACGGTCAAGCTGGGAAGAACGTCTGTGAACACCATCGAAATAAGGGAGGGGCTGAAGCCAGGCGACCAGGTGATCCTTTCCGATATGTCCGCCCATGATCAATACAGCCGGATCCGTCTAAATTGAATATGGGGAGGGCAAAGCCGGTTCAATAACAAGGGAGAAACGATGACAGAGAACAATCATGGCCTGATACACCTCGAGAATGTAAGCAAGATTTTTCTGACCGATGAAGTCGAGACCCACGCGCTTTCGGGAATAACCCTGGATATCCAGCCGGGTGAATATCTTTCGATCTCGGGACCTTCCGGATGTGGCAAGTCGACTTTATTGTCGATACTCGGGTTGCTCGATTCGCCGTCGGAGGGCTCGTATCTGCTCAACGGGAAGCCGGTCGGCAACCTGAATCACGCCGAAAGGGCCCGAATCCGGAATCGTGAGATCGGATTTGTATTCCAGAGCTTCAACCTCATCGGAGACCTGACGGTTTACGAAAATGTGGAGCTGCCTCTGACCTATCGCGGAATGAAAGCTTCAGAACGCAAGCAGCGGGTAACCGAAGCGCTCGAAAAGGTCAATATGGCTCACCGGGCCAAACATCTGCCAAGCCAGCTTTCCGGAGGGCAGCAGCAGAGAGTTGCCGTAGCGCGCGCTCTTGGGGGGAATCCACTGATCCTGCTGGCTGACGAGCCCACGGGAAACCTCGACTCAAAGAACGGCGAAGCCGTGATGGAATTGATGACAGATCTGCACAAGCAGGGTGCCACCATCTGCATGGTGACCCACGATCCTCGCTATGCGCGTCACGCCGACCGCACCATTCATCTCTTCGACGGCAAAATCACAGATCCGCCCCCGGAGAGCGAGTAACGGTGGCGTGCGAGAAGTGGATTACTTGGGTGCGTATATGGTGTTGCAGAGATGACGCCAGCGTCGCAGAGCCGGCTCATGGAGCGGAATTTCATCTCGCTCCCAAATCAGCCTTCATCGGTATCGTTTTTGGCGGCCATGATCGTGCGCCAGGCGAGAAGGGCGAAAAAACAGTAGAGGGCTGATCGAATTATCCCATCCAGGCAAAACGTGGCCACCAGAGCCAGAATCAGGTAGGCGGCCAAGGCAACAGCAAGTCTGCGGGTAAAAAACCGAGGTAGTTCCATAAGAAAACGGGCGGCGGCGGGATTCAAACGATCCCACCAGCCGCCCCTTGAATTGGTGCAAGCGGGCGCTGAGTGCCTGCCCTGCTTCGGGATTTAGTCTTCAGCCGGTTTGGCTGCCTTGCTGATGCCGGGTACCGCAACTTCCGCTTTGATTTCCGACGGCCCCAACACATATTCCTTGGGACCCAGTTTCAAGTCGGAACTCATGGCCTGTTCGAGGGTGACTTCTTTGCCAGTGTAAGCCGACATCCGGCCCATGATTGCGGCGAGCGTTGACTTGGCCGTCGCTTCCGCCTCGTTGAGTGGTTTGTTGGTGCGGATGGCTGTGACCAGGTCGACGTGCTCCTGTTCGTAGGCGTTGAACGCGGACTCACCGGGCTCCAGCTTCTTTTCCGGGTCTTTCGAAACCTCGGTGTACTGCCAGATTACGTTGCCTTTCAGGTCAAAGATCTTGTCTTTGCAGTTCGTGGATCCCTGGGTTCCCCAGACATATTCGGAGATGTCGTTTTTGCAGCCATCAATCTGGCGGCAATAGCTGGCATTCCTCATGCCGCCTTCGAGTTCTTTTCCGTCCTTATCCTGGCCTGCCGAATAAGTATACTCAACGGTGAAAAAATCGTACTGGTCGCCCGTGACGCGCCGCATCCGTCCCCCGAAGCCAACAGCCTTGATCGGGAAACTCCCCGCGAACCAGTTGATCACGTCGATGTTGTGTACGTGTTGCTCGACGATGTGGTCGCCCGAGAGCCAGGTCCAGTTGACCCAGTCGCGAAGCATGGCTTCCATGTCGCTCCAGCCTTCCTTTTTCTCTTTGAACCAAAGTTGCCCCTGCAGCCAGCTGCAGCGGGCGCCGGTGACCTTGCCGATCATGCCGGCGGCCACCTGGGCCTGGGTAGCCACATACTGGCGCTGGTGCCGACGTTGGGTGCCAGTCACAACCGACAGGTTGTAAGACTTCGCCTTTTCTGCCGAAGCCATGATCGATCGTGCGCCGACCGGATCTACGGCAACAGGCTTCTCCATGAAGATGTGCTTCTTGGCTTCAACGGCGGCTTCAAAATGCATCGGCCGGAAATGAGGAGGAGTCGCCAGCAGAACCACATCGATGTCGGATTCGATTAGCTTTTTGTAGGCGTCGAAGCCGACATAACAACGGCTGTCTTCGATTTTTTGCTTGTTTTTGCCTTCCAGCGTCTTCCGCGCCTTGGCCAACTGGTCCTCGAAAGTGTCCGCCAGGGCCACAATCGACAGATTCGGGCCAGCCTTGATGAACTGCTGCGCTGCGCCCGTTCCGCGTCCCCCGCAACCGATCAGACCGGCCTTCAGCGGCTGTCCGTCGGGAGCGACGTCCACAAAATTAACCTTGGTTTCAGATTTGCCGCATCCAGCGAGGATCATGCCTGCGCCAGCGGCTACTGCTGCCGCACCCAAAAAGTCGCGGCGGGAAAAATCAGACTCTGTCATTTGAAGCCTCCTCAGTTAGGGATTATGCCTGACCATCCTACTTTACCCCACCTTGCGGCGGAATGAGATCATAGAATCGGGCAGTCTATCATTTTTCAGTTAAAATCAATCAGCCGGATTAATTCTTCTCGGCCTCAGCTTCCTCCGCTGCTTTGGGTTTTGCCTTGGGGAGGAATGGCTTGTCGCTGTCCAGTTCCCTCACCACCCGGAAACCTGCATCGTTGGAATCGGAATACCACCAGATGCTCTTGGGCGACTGGGGGTCGGTCGTAAGCCAAGCATCCGTTTTTGTGCGATCTCGTGCGGCGGCGCGGAGGTCGGCGGCATCGGATTTAAAGCTACCGCCGCGGACAACGCGTTCCTTCCCGGTCTCGGGTCCTCTCGGGTCCTCTACTCCTTCGGCGGGATATTCGGAGTAGGTTTTCGCATCATACCAGTCGAGGCAGAATTCCTTGACGTTTCCGATCATGTTAAACAACCCGAATGGATTGGCTTTGACGCTCGTAGGGGGGTGGGTGCGATTTCCGGCCGTTTTAACATACCATGCATATTCGGCGATAGGTTTCAGGCTTGGGCCCAGGATTCGGTTCCACCAAGATTGGCTCGTAAAACTGGATGGGTCGCCGGGGAAGAAATAAGGGGTCTTGCTTCCCCCCCTGCAGGCATATTCCCACTCAGCCTCTGTAGGCAGCCGGAATCGCTTGCCCGTGACCGAAGTCAGCCATTCGCAATAAACCATTGCCGCATGGTGGGACATGGTAATTGCCGGCTGGGAGCCCTTTCCCCAACCCTGGTCTGGGGATCCATACGGCGGTGTCGGCCCCGTGGCTGCGAATTTTTCCTCAGGAGTCCCCTCGTGCCCCGGGGTTCCGCGCTGGGCATAGAAAACTTCCCATTCTTTCCAGCGCACCTCGGTTCGCCCCATCCAATACGGGCTCAACTTCACTTTGCGCACGGGACCTTCATCAGGCCGCCTGTAGGGTTCCGAGGCGCTGCTTCCCATTTCGAATTCGCCGCCGGGGACTGCGACCATCTCGAATCTCACATCACTACCCGGGAGCGGTTGTGTATAGTTCTTGAAACCGTCAGGATTCAGCGGGAAGGCGGTAAGGTCCATTTTGTCCAGGACATCCATGCCTTCTTCGCCTTCGCCGGCCTTTTTCTCGACGAAATGGCCCACATTCAGGTGGCAGCTGATGCAGCGCATTTTGTCCATCGCGCGTTGGTAATGAAGGTGGCCGTCGACTCCCTTTTTCGAAAGCTTGGCGCTGAACAGGATGCTATGGCACTCGACGCAAGCCGAATCGTAGGTGAATTCCTTGGCAGCATCAATGCTGCGCTTGGCCAGCCAATCGATCTTGGAGACATCCTTGAAAAGCTTGCCGTAAATATCCTGCGCCCCCAGGCGGGCCTTCTCCGTATAGAATTCAATTCCTCCTGCCGGGAGATGACACTGGATGCAGTGCGTCTTCACCCCGCTCTTTGTCATATAATGAGTTGATTTTATCCACGATTGGGTTGCATGCGGATGGACGTGGCAGACCTGATCGCAGAAGGTATCGGTCGACGTGTAATCAACGCCGGCTTTCCCGGCGAATACGAATACCACACCGAGTATCATACCGATAAAGATCAACAGTAGAGTGCGCCGTTTCCTGGGTGTTCTTTCCATGTCAGAGGTCATTGCCTTATCTCGGATGAATGAGGAGAACAGCCGTTCTCCGAATCGTAGAGAGCGCCGCTGAACTCGTTCCTTATAAAAGCTGGAATCGCCGCGTCCTTTTCCCCCGTGGCGTGCTATTTCGCTGCTGTCTTCTGGACCTTTCCCGCTCCGAAATTTGCCGTCCAGGGAAAACCCGCCGTGCTGAACCGGGCGAGCCCCTGTGGGCCCCGTCGAACCATTGCGGCAGAGGCTCCGGGCGAGGCTTCCACCATTTTCAGGGCCTTGTCGGCCGGCATGACGCACGCCGCCGTGGCAAGTGCATCGGCGATCATGCCGTTCGGCGCGATGATGGTCGCGCTGGCTGATTCCGTAAGCCCCGCGCCAGAGGCCGGGTTGATTATATGCGAATATCGCTTCCCGTTGATCTCAAGAAATTGAAAAGTATCACCCGAAGTTCCCACACCAACATCATGCAGGGTGACATAGTCGGGCTCCTTCCCAGCGCCCGGCTCGGGATTTTTGATTAGGATTTTCCAGCCTGACTTTCCCGGAGGAGGAGCGCCGATTGCCATGTCTCCGCCGCCCGCGACGAGTGCGCTCGCCATCCCCCTCGATTTGAGCACCAGCAACGCTTGGTCGGATGCGTAACCCTTGGCGATTCCTCCGAAATCGATCTTCATGTTCGCCAGCTTGAGCATGGCTGTCTGGGCGTCGGAATTCAGGACAATGTTTTCATATCCGACCAACCGCATCGCTCGCCTGATTTCCTCAGGATCGGGGAGTTTCTTGGCGCGCCGGGCTGTCCGCCAAAGCTGGACCACAGGTCCGATGGTTACGTCAAAAGCCCCACCCGAGAGCTGTGAGACCCGCTGCGATGCGGCCAGTACATGGAAAAGTTCCGGGCTGATATTCCAGGGTTGTCCCACGGCGACCTGACACAGGCGGTTGACCTCGCTTCGTTCCCTATAATCACTGAAAATGTCTTCCAATTCTTCGATACGATCGAAAGCGGCCATCGCCGCTTTTTGGGCTTCCTGCGCGTCGGAATGATAAATCAAAATAGAGAACTGAGTTCCCATCCGTGGAAGATTGAATTCATGCTGTCGAATGGGATTTTTGTTTGCAGCGGGGCGCAGTTGTGCCGCAGCCGGAATAATCATGCCGGTAAGCCAGAAAACCAGGAAGAGGAATGCCGGTCGAATACAGCTGAAACGGTGATTCAATGCCAATTCCTTACAGGAGAACCGGATGAAGATAGAGGTTTTTCGCCGTGGATGCAATGATTTTTGGCGTGCGACTCAACCGATGTGCCGGCTTATGCCTTTTTGTGCTTCAAGCCTTCTCGCCATTTATCCGGAACTGCTTCCGTTCTCGCCCTTTCCTGGTGCTTTCCTGCCATTCTGCCCGCCTTCCGGCGTCTTTTCCGAGAATAGGTTCCTGATCCAGCCCACGTCCTCGCGCAAGTTCTGCCTGTGGGTGAAAAGCACGGGGAGAACCAGCAGGAGCACGTTTAATGCGCGCCGCGAGGGAGTAAGGAGCAGGGCAGCCAGAAGCGGGGTAACAGCCATGGCTATCACCCCGCTCAGCGTAAAGCGGCGGAGAAGCACGAATGATCCCAGACACGCCGACGCCATGATCCCAACACTGCCGATGTCAAAAATCAGTAGTACTCCGAGCAGCGTAGCCGCTCCTTTGCCGCCCCGGAACCTGAGTTGAATCGGCCAGATGTGTCCCGCAATGACCGCCAATCCACAGGATAGTCGGACCGGATCCTCCAGTTCGTAGGATTTGGCAAGATATGCAGCCAGTGCCCCTTTAGCCAGGTCTAGAGAGAAGGTCGTCAGGAATCCGGCTTTGCCCAGTTTTCTCGCGACATTAGTAGCACCAGTGCTCCCGCTCCCCTCGGTTCGAATATCGGCACCGCAGGTCCAGCGGACAAGATAGTAACCGGTTGTCAAACATCCCAGCAGATAGCTGCCGGCCAAAGCCGGAGCAGCTGCTATCCATGTCGCCATCGCTACCAAGAAATTGCCAGGCTGAAGCCAATCAATATTGGAGCAATTCTTGAACAGTACTCTGAATCAAGATGATAAGAACCCATCCAGCGGCTGTTCCCCGCCTTTCAGGTTAGTTCGATTTTGCGGATAGTGTCAATGTTTTACGGCGATTTGGCGGCGCCATTTCGTCCGCAATCGCCCGCGAGCCGCCGATGCTGAAATGAAAGCTGGGTCCTGTTCTCGATGGGTGTAGCCTCAGCCGAGAGACAGGAGGTCGCTAATGGCCAAATCCGCCATGGAGCCAAAAACCACGTCGGCCCCACCAAGAGCCGCTGCCGGGAAGGTCTGAGCGACAGCCACGCATTTCATGCCCGCGGACTTGGCTGCCTGGATCCCATTCAACGCATCTTCCACGACGACGCATGAATCCGGAACAATGTGAAGCCGCCGGGCAGCCAGGAGGAAAATATCCGGCTCAGGCTTGCGTCGATCTACGTCTTCGCCCGTGACTATGGCATTCCAGATTTCGGGAGGAAGGCCGATCTTGCACAGATTGGCATGGATCTTGATTTCGTCCGCACTGGAGGCAACGGCGATCTTGAGGCCGGCCCGCAAGCAGGCCTGTACCAGGTCGACGGCGCCGTCAAAAGCCGCCAGCTTCTGAGGCACCAGTTCCAGGTAAATCTCGTAGGTCCGTTTTTTGGCGCTCGGGATGTCGAGAGAAATCCCATACTTTTCCGCCACGCCCCCGATGTACCGGTTTTCGCCCGTTCCCACAAACGGGATGAAGTCCTCAGGCCGGACTTGCACTCCGTTTTCCCTGAACATAGCGACCGCAGCGGCATTGATCAAAGGCTCAGAATCCGTAAGGACCCCGTCCATATCGAAAATAACAGCTTCAATCATGCGTTCCCCCGGATACAAACTATCGGCCCAGGACTCCCTCGGCCATGAATAGTTGGTAGAGTTCCATCTTCAGCCGTCCGGCTTGTAGGGACGGATCTGCACTGGCCATTTCCTGGATCTTTTTGTCGTCCTTGATGCGGAAAACGAAAATGCCGCGCAACTCGCCGGCCTCGGAAAGGGGTCCAGCCAATGCGAGAATTCCGGCCGATCCCATTTTTCGGATATTGTTCATGTGCCCATCCTGAAGCTTTTCGATTTCAGGGTTGGATTCCGGACTCCAGGCTGCCCCCTTCTTGAGTAGCCCCAGCCGGTATTCCGCCATTTTAATCGGCTGATCTGCTTCTTTGATGGCGCCCTTCGTCGTGAACCATTTGTAGGCCTGCATTTCGAGCCGGCCGGCTTTAACGTAAGGATCGTCTTTGAAACAGGCCTGCACTTCCTCGGCGGTTTTCAGGTCCATGACGACAATTCCGCGCATATTTCCTGCATTTCCCAGCGGCCCGGCCATCAGGAGCTTTCCTTCGGAATGCAGTTTTTCCAGATTGGCGATATGTGCTTTCTGCATTTTCTGTCCCTCATCTTCAGGGAGCTTTTCCTGATTGGGGCCGCGCACGAAAAATCCCCAATAGTATGTCGCGATTTCCTCTTTTGTTTGTTCCTGGCACTTTCCATGGAAGCAGGGCGCCACGGGGCCGAGGATCAGAACTGCCAGGCAGATTGTCACACGTTTGGAGAGTTTCATGTGAAGGTTTCCTCAACGGGCGAGGCCGGATACAATCTTGCTGAACCCGGCCCTGCTGAATGTGGGCCTCAAACCGGATGGACCCGATACTGCTCTCGATGTATCGTCATAGAAGCGGAGGGGCCAGTCCCGGGCTTCTCCCGCATAGTCAATGCCGATGCGGCGGGTAACGACAACCCCGGAAACCGGAGTGCGATTTTTGGCGATGAAAATATCCTGATTTCCCAATAAGTCCGACCCGGATGCTGCGGAAGTTATGCCAAGTGCTGCGCAGAGGCGGCCTGGGCCCGAGAGTAACTGAACGGGAGCAGGAGGCAGCCCCTCAGCTGCACGCAACAGGACTGCCTCAGGCACCCCTTCGCGCCGGGTTACGACGTTGGCGCAGTAATGCATACCATAGATGAAATAAACATAAAGATGACCGCCATCCATATACATCGGTTCGACCCTGGCAGTCCGCCTGCCGCCGTAAGAGTGTGCGGCCGCATCCCTTCTACCCAGATAGGCCTCGGTTTCCACGATTCGCGCGCCGTACCAGCTTCCTTCGTGCCGGCGCAGGATCCAGGCTCCTATCAGGCTGCGGGCTACTTCTGCCGTGTTCCGGCGGAAAAATGTCCGTCTGAATCGGCGCAATTCTGAAGGATCGAAATGGATCTGCAACCGGGGATCCGGCGACAAATTCTGCATGGGTTTTGTCATTGTTGGCCAGCCAATCGCCGTAATGGTAGTGGAGCAGCAGGTTCCTGTAAAGCGATTGGGCGCCGACCAAGGAATTCGGTATGATGGGCTCCGGTAATGGTATGGGAGGAATATCGTGACGAATCGCGAGCGTGCTGCCACTCTTGAGGAAATACTGCCGCAAAGATGCCCTGATTTTGAAATTGTGACGCGCGCCGGCGGCCCGGCCGGGAGTCTTCCGCTTACCGAGCAGATGCTGCGTTTCGGACCAAGCGGGAACCTGTTTGGCTGGACGCAAAATGCCGGCATGGGGTGGGAGGCGTCGGGATTGGGGACATCGGAGTTTCTCATCTTGAGCACCCAGGGTGGCATCCGCAATCCGGACGGATCCCCGGTTGCCCTGGGCTATCACACGGGACATTGGGAAGTCGGGCTCTTGATGTCCGCTGCTGCCGAGGAATTGAAAAGCAGAGGATTCATACCCTTTGCCGGCTTTTGCACCGATCCGTGCGACGGCCGCACACAGGGCACGCGCGGCATGATGGACAGCCTGGCATACCGGAATGATGCCGCTATCGTTCTCCGACGCTTGATTCGTTCCTTGCCGACGCGCCGCGGCGTCCTCGGAGTTGCCACGTGTGACAAGGGTCTTCCGGCGATGATGATGGCGCTTGCCGGTTGCGGTCATCTCCCATGTGTGTTGGTGCCCGGTGGGGTAACCCTTCCGGCCGAGAATGCAGAAGATGCCGGCACAGTCCAAACCATCGGCGTGCGCTTTGCGCACGGGTTGCTTTCGCTGGATGAGGCAGCGGAACTAGGTTGCAGGGCCTGCGGTTCTCCAGGAGGTGGCTGTCAATTTCTTGGGACAGCCGCAACCTCCCAAGTGGTTGGAGAGGCGCTGGGACTGGCGTTGCCTCATTCGGCTCTCAGCCCTTCAGGCCAGGAGATATGGCTTGATATGGCACGGCGATCGGCTCGGGCTCTTACCCTGCAAGCCGGGAGAGGGCTGGTGCTTCAGGATATCCTCACGGAGGCCTCTTTGCGCAATGCCATCGCTGTTCACGCCGCGTTCGGGGGCTCCACCAATCTTCTCCTGCATATTCCCGCAATCGCTCATGCCGCCGGCCTGCGCCGCCCCGCTCTCGAGGACTGGATATCCGCCAATCGCAGGATTCCGAGGCTGGTGGATGCACTGCCCAACGGCCCGCGCAACCATCCTACGGTGCAGGTATTCCTGGCCGGGGGAGTTCCTGAGGTGATGCTTCAACTCCGTCGATCCGGCTTGCTGGATGAAACCTGTCTGACGGCCAGCGGTGAAACCCTGGGGCGCACACTGGACTGGTGGGAAAAAAGCGAGCGCAGGCGCAAACTGAGGACCCTCCTGTCCGAGCGCGATGGCATATCGGCGGACGATGTCATTATGTCGCCGGAAACCGCCTCGGCGCGCGGGATCGCCAGTACGGTCATGTTCCCCAGGGGGAATCTCGCGCCACAGGGATCGGTCATCAAAAGCACGGCCATCGATCCCTCGGTATTGGATGCGAAAGGGAACTACCACAAGACCGGCCCGGCCAGAGTGTTTATCAGTGAGTGTGCGGCGATGGAAGCGATCAAGAGCCCTGGGGAAGGCAGAATCCTCCCCGGGGATATCATGGTTTTGATCTGTCGAGGTCCACTGGGCGCGGGTATGGAAGAGATTTACCAGATCACATCCGCGTTGAAGCACCTTCCCTGGGGAAAGGAAGTGGCGGTCTTGACGGATGCGCGATTTTCCGGACTCTCAACCGGGGCATGCATCGGCCATATCGGGCCTGAAGCACTCGCGGGAGGACCGATCGGAAAGCTGCTGGACGAAGATATCATCCGAATCTCCCTCGACCGCAATCGACTGGAAGGTTTCGTCGATCTCGTGGGCCGCAAAGAGGCGGTATTCGGGCCTGAAGAGGGAAGTCGTGTTCTTGCCGGACGCAAGTTTCGCCCTGATCTAAAGGCCGACCCGGATTTGCCTGACGATACGCGCCTTTGGGCGGCATTGCAGGAGGCGGGAGGCGGAACCTGGGGTGGCTGTGTCTATGATGTGAATGCGATCATCGACGCTCTGGCGCCCCTTCCCGCTCGATAGGTTTTGAAGATATGCCTACAGGAGAATAGCGTTAAGCGCAGGCCGCAATTCTTCATGCCGGAAGATGAATCCGGCTGCCTTTAGCCGCGCCGGCACCACCCGTGCCCCGCTGAGCAGCAGCGCGTCGGCCATTTCGCCAAGCGCCGCACGGGCGGCCCATGCCGGCAAAGGGAAAAAGCATGGGCGATGGAGCACTTCCGACAGCGTCCGGGCAAACTCCTCATTGGTTACGGGCATGGGTGCAACCAGATTGACCGGCCCGGAAAGCGTTTGACATTCCAGGGCAAAAAGAATCGCACGTGTCAGATCGCTGAGGGTGATCCAGCTCATATACTGCCGCCCCGTGCCGGTCTTCCCCCCCAGGCCCAATTTAAACGGCAAAATCATTTTTGACAGGGCTCCACCTTCACGGCTCAACACAATACCGATGCGGAGGAGGATGATCCGGATCCCTTTTGGGTTTGCCGTTCGGGCAGCGTCTTCCCATTCGCGGCAAACCTCCGCCAGAAAGCCCTGGCCTGCCAGGGAATCTTCCGTGACTATTTCTTCAGCCCTGTTACCGTAGTAGCCGATGGCCGATGCACATAGAAAAACCTTGGGAGGCTTCGCCAGATTCGAAATCGCAGTGGCCAGGAGGGTGGTTCCCGCGACCCGGCTTTCTCTGATTTTCCTCTTTCTCTCTTCCGTCCACCGGCCGCCAGCGATGTTCTCGCCCGCGAGGTGAACGACGGCATCGATACCTTCCATGGCCTTGAGATCGATGTGCCGGGAAGCGGGATCCCACACTATTTCCCCTGGCCCCCCGGCAAACTGCCTGCGCACCATGGCCAGCGGCTCGTGACTTGTATCCTTCAAAGCCCGCATGAGCGACTGGCCGATGAATCCCGAAGATCCTGTAATCAAAACTTTCATGGCTTTTTGTCCGCTCTCGTCTGCAGGCTCTATGCCCTGGCCTCCGCTCCACATTCGGAAACCGGTCGGGAGTGCCGGCGCATGATTGCATGATATTCCTGCGAGCTTTTCCTTACCAGAGCATCCTGAACCCTTTCTGACCCTCCGGCATCTAAGCAACCTCAAGAGTGTGAACCTCTTAACCCGTTCGGAAAGGGCATCTTAAAGTTCGAAAGCACAGGTAATCGCCGGCAACGGCGCTTCAGTATGGAGATGCTTCAGGTCGGATGATAACCTTAAGCTTTCGAAGAGAAGCATGATGCGGCAAAGCGGCAGTTTTTTTTAGAAGGTCCTTAAGCAAGGACAGAGATTGGTGATCTCCTTTTGAGGTAAACGCAGGGATGTTGATGAAAAAAGGATTCTCGCGGCGTTTCGGATGGATTTTCATGCTTGGATTCCTGGTCGCCCTGGCTGGGCCGCTTCTCGGCCGGATCCAGTCACTCGATGAAGAGATGCAGCGATTACCCAGGCGACACATGCCGCTCCGATCCGTTTCGGATGGTTCCAAGGTTCAGCTTATCCTGGAGCTTGAAGAGCCATCCGTGATCGGCACCTTGGCCCGCGGTGTCGCTTCGACTGCAAGCGCCCAGGCAGCCCAGGCCGGCCCGGCGGCAGAACTCAGAAGAATGGATTTACATTCCAGTGCTGCGCTGCGCCAAAAAAGCCGGATCGCTGAAATACACACGCAGATGAAAGCCCGCCTGCAGGCATTTCAAGATCTTGAGGTCCAGGGAACTGTAGATCATGTGCTCAACGCGATGTTTGTCCGAGCCGCCCCCTCTGATTTTTCCAGCCTTTCACGGTTGCCCGGCGTAAAGAAGGTTCATCTCTCCCGAACCTTCAAAATGACGCTGGATGCGGCCGCAACCGTGAATCGGGCGCCTGCGGCCTGGGCTGCTGCCGGAGGGCAGGATGGGGCCGGCAAGGGAGTAAAGATTGGCATCATTGATACCGGGATTGATATTACCAATCCGATGTTCATCGACGACACCCTTGCGGTGCCGTCAGGCTATCCCAAAGGAGAATCGGCCTATACCAACAGTAAGGTCATCGTCGCCAGGAATTATGTCTCCCTGCTGGCAAACTATCAAACGATCCGGAGCGCCGTGGATGAAGTGGGGCACGGATCATTTGTCGGAGGCTGCGCTGCGGGAAAGCGGGTGACTGCCCCCCGGGCGACCATTTCGGGTATGGCGCCCGGGGCCTTTCTCGGGAGCTACAAGATATTCGGAACTCCGGGAATCAATGACAGCACTAATTCAGCTGCGGTAATCGCGGCCATCAACGATGCCGTTCAGGACGGGATGGATGTTTTGAACCTGAGTTTTGGCAGCCCCGATAGGATTCCATCTAGCGAAGATCCGGAAGTTACCGCCATCAATAATGCCATTTCCTCCGGCGTAACGGTCGCAGCGTCCGCGGGCAACGACGGGCCCGAAATGAATACAATCAGTAACCCTGCTACTGCCACGGCAGCGATAACCGTCGGGGCCGTCACCAACGCGAGGACTTTTGGCTATCAACTCCGGGTTACAGCCCCAAGTCCGGTCCCTTCGTCTCTTGCGGCCATCGCGTATGTGAATGGCACGGGGCCGAGCATCAGTTCGACCAGGCCGGCCGAGCCGATCGCCGACGCTGCCCTTCTCAGCGGAGACGGCCAGGGATGCCCTTCTGCTACTTATCCTTCCGGGAGCGCCAGCGGGAAAATCCTCTTGATTCAACGAGGCAACTGCACCTTCCGGGAAAAAGTCACCACGGCCCAGAGTGCTGGGGCGAGTGCCGTTGTGGTTTACGATAATCTTCCGAACGAGCCTCCTTTTGCGATGGGCGAATCTCGCCGGGACCACCATCCCCGGGGTGATGATCTCGAACGCGGATGGGCTAGCTCTCAAAAGCTATATAGCGGCCAATCCCACCTCCGTCCAGGTTGAAATAGGTGATTCCACTACCGCGGTTTCAATTCCAACCACCGCCGGAATCATTTCGGATTTCAGTGCCAGGGGACCTGGTGCCGACATTGATTTGAAGCCCGACATTGTAGCAGTGGGAGAAAATGTATACTCTGCCGCTCAAACCAACAATCCCAATGGAGTACTGTATAACTCTAGCCATTTTGCCTTGGCAGACGGAACCAGTTTTTCGTCACCCATGGTCGCGGGCGCGGCGGCGGTCATCAAGCAGTTGCATCCCTCGTATAGCCCCGCAAATATTAAGTCCGCGCTGGTCAATACCGCCAGCCGGAATCTCACGATTGACGGTGTCAACCAGCCGAATATCATGGAAGGTGGAGCGGGATTGTTGGACATAGGGGCTGCCGCCTCAGCCACGGCATTATTTTCACCCGCAACCCTGAGCTTTGGGGTGACTCCCTTTCAACCGGGCTTGTCTGTTTTCCGGTCTTTCACAATCTCCAATCTGAATTCATCCACGGATCAGTTTTCGCTTTCCCTGGATCCTTTGTCGGCTGTTTCAGGCCTCAATCTCAGCAGCACGAGTATAGGGCCGATACAGCCCGGAGGAACTGTTTCTATTGACTTGACCTTTACCCCCACGGTCCCGAATCCTGGGGCTTTCCAGGGATTTGTAAAGGCTGTGAGCGTGCGTACCGGTTCGACCTATCGGATTGCGTATTGGGGCGGGGTCTACCAATTGGATTCCTCGCGCGTTCTCCCGGTACAAAAAGATGGCTCCGGATCTTTTTCCAACCTCGCCGATGCCATCTCCTCAGCCCAACCAGGGAACATCATCGAAATTAAAGATAGCGGAACTTATGCGGGGGCCTTTACCCTTACCACCAACCACGATGGATTGCCGTTGCATGGGCTGGTTATCCGGGCGGCACCGGGGACGACACCTGTGATTGCCCCCCTCAGCACGAGCGCTGACTTCAACCTCTCCGTTGTGGGCCTCCAGAACGTACTACTGCAGGGATTGAAATTCTCGGGGGGAGCAGTCGGCCTCTATGCCTACGAAGCCTCGGCGACCAAGCCCCTTTCCCTCACCGTCGATCACTGCACCTTCAGCGATAACAGCGGTACCGCCGCGACGGCTATCTTCGCCGAAGGCGGGCAATTGAATGTGACCAAATCAACCATTACCGAGAACACGGCGGAGGGGATCGCCGCATATTACGCATTCCTTACGGTGATGGACACGACGGTCAATACCTCCGGCGGCAGCGGCCTCCACGCTCTGCAATCCGACTTGCAGGTTCTCAACTCCACTTTTTCCAACGGTTCCTATCCCAGAGCCAATCTTGACGGATGCACTGGAACGATTGAAGGCAGTACCTTTTCGGGAGCGACCGGCACCTATGGCGACGGGATTTACCTCACCGATGGCGTGCTGACTTTGCGCAATAACACTATCACCTCGAATGAGCGGGCGGGATTGATTAGTTTTACTAACCAGAGTTATGGGACCAGAGCCTGGATCACCGGGAATACAATTAGCAACAATAGATATGGTCTCTATTTCAATCCCGGATATAACCTTGTGGTCGAGTCAAATTTCCTGAAAGGGAACGGACGCGGCATTCGCTGCGCTGGAACAACCACAGCCTCGCTGAAGAACAATATTATAGTCAAATCCACGGACACATCCGCCGGTGATGGGATACAAGTGGCCGGCACGTCGAACACCCAGGTTATCAACAACACGATCTATGGCAATATCGGGCGTGGAATTACCAATGAAACCGGGACATCGATCGTGATCGCCAATAGCATCATCTCTTCCAACACGGCGGGCGATCTGAGCGGGATTAACGCGGCCAATATTCAGTACAGCCTGATCGGCGACGGCAGCCTGTCGGCGAACGGAAATATCAAGGGGGATCCTAAATTCACCAACGCGAGCGGGGACGATTATTCTCTCGCGCCTGATTCGCCGGCTTTGGACGCCGGCACAAATGTTGCGGCCGGGCTGCCGCTTCTGGATTATAACCGTCAGCTGCGCACGGCATCGATCAGCACCAGGCCTGGCGAGGGCAAAGTCGATATGGGGGCCATCGAATACGGCTCCGCGTATCCATTGTTTTTCCCGCTTCTCGCCAATGGCGTTCAGAGCACGCTGGGTGATGACTTCACGACCGGCGTTGCCTTGTTAAACGGCAATCCCAAGCAGGTTCAAACCGTTGCGATAGCTGCAGGAACGGATGGTTCCCTACTTTCAGGAAATTCAAATCCCGCTTCCCGCATCCTGCAGCCCGGTGAGCAGGTGCCGATCCTGGGATTCCAGATGTTTAGTTTTCCGGACACAGCGTCTCTCACAGGAGGTGTCATTGCAGCCTCTTCAATGAAATTGACGGGATTTTTCCTGCTTTTCGACAGGCAATTCAAGCGCTTTGCTGATGGAATCGACGTGTCGGACAATTCAGCCACGGATCTCATTTTCATGCGGCATTTGTTCGATTCCACCGGCAAGGCGAAATACACGGTTTTCAATCCCGGGGTCAACGTCGCCAATATCACAGCAACCCTTTATTCCCAGGGTGGAACGGCGGTAGGAAATCCGGTGTCGATGCAGGTAGCACCCCAGGGCCTCGCGCTCCTTACCTTCGAAACCGCGACGCTTTCGAGCGGATTTGTCCGCGTGCAATCGGATCGGCCAGTTTCCGGCCTGGAAATCTTCGGAGACACGGAGGAAGTATCGGCCCTAAAGGGAGTGACGCGCGGCTCGGACGGTCGGCTGTTCTTCCCCCATTTTGCCGTGAACGGCGGTTTCATGACTCAAATCGGGATCGTCAACCCCACGGGCGCGGACACCGCAATTGCCCTGGATGCCTACCAAAGCGATGGCACCCGGATTGGCAATACTGTGATTACTACGATTCCGGCTGGAGGCCAGTTACTGAACTCGGTTGACAGCCTTTTCGGGATGACATCCGGCAGCCTGGTCACGGGCTACATTGTTGCCCGGAGTGATGTGGGCGGAATAGCGGGGTTCACATCATTTCGCTACAGCGATGGGAAGGTGAGATCCTCGGCTTCAGTTCCGGCATCCGCCATACCAAGGGGGAAGTTGATTTTTTCGCATGTTGCGCACCAGGTTGCCGCGGCATCGGGAGGGTCGTATCAGACAGGCATCGCACTGCTGAATCCGTTTTCCGTTCCGGTCAGCTATACGATCTCTGTTTTTGATGGAGCCGGAACACTCAAGGCCTCGCGCACCGATCTCCTCGGGCCTCAGCAGAAGGTATCCAAGCTGCTGAGTCATCCGGCAGCTGGTGCAGGATTCTTCACGGATTCGTTAGCTCTGGGGAGCGGCCATGTGGAAGTGACTTCGGACTATGGACTCTTGGGCTTCGAGCTGTTTTTTACCGAGGATGTTTCGCAGTTGGCGAGCGTCCCGGCACAATTCCAGTAGTAAGGGGCAGAACCAGGATCGCATCCGAAACCGGTCTTTCCTTGCCTGCGTCGGATGGCGAATTCATTACCTTCTGGCCGAACACCAAGGTGGAGGATCCGCCGCCGTCCAGATTTAGGGCCGAGGTGCACCCGAGCCGCTTCATTTCTCCTGCCAGTTCGCCAAGGGTCATCCCCACGCTTAATCCGGGCTGCCTGCCGTCGACGACCACCAATACCCATTTGCCATCCGCACGAATCCCCAACGCCGTCCGGGGATGTCGCTCGATGTCGAAACCGGGGCGTATTTTTTCTTCACTCCACGTTGTGGCCGGATTTCCATCCGTGATAAGCACGCCGGCTCCGCCGACCAGATAATCCATTTCCTGCCAGTGTCGGATTTCTTCCGGCGATCGGGCTCCAAGCGGATCGAGCTGCATCGAGACTTGGACATGCTGATTTTTTTTGAGGGTAAGTTTTCCAAGCGCAGACTGCGGGCCAATCGAATAGACAAATCCATCGAAGGGAATCGGAGCATCACCCTGCCCCAGGACGCCCATGATTCGGTTCCCGGAGATCAACCACTCCTGTCCTCCGGGATCGGTCAGGGTGCTGCGGTGGAAGCTCCAGGTATATAGGATCGCCTCGGCCACTGCTCGCGGACGGTTGATGCCATCGACCGGATAGGTTTTTCCCGCAACCGCAATCGACAAACGCATGGCCAGACGCCCGATCATAAGTTCGGGCCGTCCGTCACGCCACCCGGCAGCCCCTCGCGGTGCGCCGGGATCCGAAAACCACTGGCTGCCGATTTTAAGGATGCCTTCGGGCTCGCCATCATACCTTCCCCCGATTCTGAAGAAGCCGCTGTTGATGGCGGCAAGGGCTCCCTTCCGCGATGCGATGGAAGAAACCGTTTCCCTTCCCACCCCGTCATTTAAAGCCCGGGTGGGTGCTATGCGGCATAATGCCGGATCGGCAATAAGGATGTGAATCGACCAGGGCTCTGAGGTTTTGCGATGTTCGTAGTGAATGCCTGGTTGCAGATCCTGGCAGGAAGAATCGATTGCCAAACCGCCGAGGAAGCATACGGCGGCCATCCAGCTCGCCAGGAGGCGTGCGTGCGGTGGCTTTTCAAAGCTCATGCTTTATGCCTCCCATGAGGGCAAACTGGATCTACACAATGTTGCCGGTAAATGACAACTTCAATCCCTGAGAGCTGCGTTGAGGACTTTCCCGAAATTTTCCAACCCCGACCTCAAGGTTGCCCGGGGGCTCCCAAAACCCAGTCGTACGTGTGCCGGTGACTCGAAGAAGCGGCCGGGAACCACGAGAGTATCGAACTCGCCGAGAAGGCGATCGAGAAGGCGGGGAAGTTCCCTCGGCTTTTTATAGCGGGGAAAACAAATGACCCCTCCATCGGGCGGGACCCAACTCAGGTCCGGCTGTGCTTCGATAAACTTCCGGACCAGTGGGAAGTTTTCCCGAACCATCCGGCGGCTCTTATCCAATATCGGGTCGAGCTTGGCAAAGATCCGTGCGGCTATCCATTCAGCCGGAAAAGCGCCGTTCGCATCCACGTAGTCTCGCACGCGCCAAATGCGCTGAATGAGTTTCTCCTCTGCCAAAATCCATCCGCTGCGGAGGCCGTCCAGACCGTAAACTTTCGTCAGGCTGTTCGTGGAAATGTATCGTTTTGAGATTGCCGCCGCGCTCGGCGGCCGTTCTTCCCCGCAGAGATCGAGGTACACTTCATCTACCAGCACATGGGCCCGGCATCCCCGTGCAATTTCGTCGATTTCCTCCAAGGTCGAGCGCGGGATTTTCACCCCACTGGGGTTGTGCAGGTCGGTTAGGAGTATCAGCCGGGTTTTGCGGTTGGCCAACCGGCGCAATTCGGCCACATCGATTTGGAAAGCGTTTTCGAATCTGCGTTCGATTCGCTTTACCCGGGCGCCGAGGGCGTGAGGTAGATTGAGCATCGGTCCATAGCAGGGCCTCTCGACAATAACTTCGTCGCCGCTCTGGATGAGGGTTGCGCAGACCAGGAAATTGGCCATCGATGTGCCGGAAGCGGTGGCGATGTTCCCGGGATCCATTCCGTAACGTGCCGCAATTGCATTCAGCAGCGGACGGTAGCCGTATTGATTCGGACCGCTGAACGGAATCCCTTCGAAACAAAAATTCACCTGTCCGGGTTCGGTGATCCCGACGGAACTGCCGGAAAGGTTGAATTCAACCGTCGGTTTCAGATGGGCCCACTCGAGGTAGGGAACTTTGCTGTAGGTCATCAATCTTCCTCCAGGGCCAGATTGTACGATCAATGCCTTGCGACTCCAAAGCCCTATTGATCTGGCGCTTCTGGAGGCCTTTGCGGTCAATTTCCGGTTCGTGGTATGTTTCCAATTCCTGGAGGAAATAATGGAACGGACCTATAAGAAGATGTCGACGAAGCTCGTGCATGCCGGTGAACCCGATCCCCGGATTGAGGGTGCCGTCATCATGCCTATTTTCCAAAGCGCCACCTTTCAATATACGGGCGAAAAGAGCTACGACGCGGTGCGGTACCTCCGCCTGAACAACACTCCGAACCATCTGGCTCTACATAGGAAACTGGCTGCGGTCGAAAATGGGGAGGCGGCTCTCGTTACCGCCAGCGGAATGGCGGCGATTTCCACGACCTTGCTCACAGTCCTGTCTGCCGGTGATCACCTGCTGGCCCAGGATTGTCTCTACGGCGGGACTTTCGATTTCCTGACCAGGGATTTTTCTTCCTTCGGGCTGACGTACGATTTCGTTCCGGCTGAAGACCCCGATGCCTGGAAAAAGAAGCTGCGCCCGAACACCAAGGCTTTTTACTGCGAATCGATGACAAATCCGCTCATGCAGGTAGCCGATCTTGACGGCATTGTCCGTTTCTGCCGGGAAAACGGCCTGGTGTCCATGATCGACAATACCTTTCCCAGCCCGGTGAATTTCAGGCCTTCCGAGCATGGATTCGACATTTCGCTGCACAGCGCCACAAAATACCTGAATGGGCATTCGGATATCGTTGCCGGCGCCGTAATCGGAAAATCTGAGTGGATTAATAAAATTACCCTCAAACTTAACCTCCTGGGTGGCACCCTGGATCCTCACGCCGCCTTTTTGCTGCATCGTGGATTAAAGACCCTCACGCTTCGAGTCGGAGCGCAGAACAGCACTGCACTGCGGCTGGCCTCCTTCCTGGAGCGCCATCCGGCTGTGGCGGCAGTGAATTACCCAGGATTGGAAAGCCATCCGCGCCACCGAAGAGCACAGGAGCTTTTTGACGGATTCAGCGGCATGTTCAGCTTTGAAGTCAAGGGCGGGGTTGACGCTGCGGAGAGGTTCATGCGAGGCACGCGTCTTACCATGATTGCCCCCAGTCTGGGCGGGATTGAGACCCTGCTGACCCGTCCTGCGACTACTTCGCACGCGGGATTGTCTCCAGCCGACCGGCTGCGTCTGGGCATCGCTGAAGGTCTCATCCGAGTGTCGGTAGGGTTGGAGGATTCGGAGGACCTGGTCGAGGATTTTGCGCAGGCGCTGAAATAGGATCAGTCATGACGCAAGGCCTGGATTGGATCCAGGCGGGCAGCGCGGGCCGCGGGGTAGCTGCCGGCAGCCAGGCTGATGAAGATCGAGAAGAGGACTCCCCCGGTAACCAGCCACCAGGGGAGCAAAAACATATTTTCCGGGCTACCTCCCTGGCTCTTGATGTAGAGGTTGGCGCCGAAATTGATCGCGCGCCCGCCTGCCCAGCCCAGCACAATCCCGCAAATGCCACCCATCACACCAATCAATCCCGCTTCGACGAGGAATATTTTCCGGATATCCGCGTCGCTCCCCCCGATAGCTTTCATGATTCCGATTTCGCGTATCCGCTCCAGGATGGACATGACCATGGTGTTGACTATTCCGAGCGAAGCGACCGCCAGGGCTACGGATCCTGTCAGCCCCAGCAAGAGGTCGAGGAGGATAAAAGCCTTTTTGGCTCCCTGGAGGGCATCGTTTATGGAAAATGCGTTGAATCCGAGCTCGCTGATTTTTTTCTCGACGTCCTCCACATCCTTGGGTTGTCGCACCTTTACGGTGACCGACATGTAGCTTTGCTTGTCGGACAACTGCCGGAGCAGTGCCTGGGGATCGCTCAGATCGAAGTTTCCCATTTCCTGAGCCTTCTCCAGCGGAATTATGATCGAAGAGAACAGGCCGCCTCCAAAGTTTGGTCCTGCCTCCCGCTCGATGATTCCGACCACCCGGAAGCGCTTTTCCATACGCTGTATGTTCAGAGCGGGGAAGTCGGCTTGGACGCCTGCGCCGCCTGCCGCTGCAAAACTGACAGTGAGCTCTGCCCCGACGAGTTCCGCCGGCGGCTTGTCGCTTATTTTGCCGGCTGTTTCCAGGCTGAGAATGCATTCATACCTGTCGGGGGCCGAAAAAAAAGAGCCGAAGGTGAACTTCTGAAAGTTGCCTTCCTTTCCGGCAGACATCGGTACGCCTGCGGCTGTAAAAAACTCCGATCGATCCTCCAACCTGACTTCCACCGGGATCCGGAGGTTCGGATATACTTCTTTGACGTTTTCCAGGGCCGCCAGTCTCTTCAGGGCGGCTTCATCCAGGACCGGCTTGGGTTTCTCGGGACCTGCATTTTTTGAATCGCCGCTTTTTTTTGTCATCCGGCGAAGATTGCGGCCGAATTGGGACCCGGTGGGAAAGACAGTGATGGAATCGAATACCCCCGATCGAAGGAAGCGGCCCACCAACTGCTCCTGCATGCCGACACCAAGGGAAATCATGCAGGTCAGTGCGCCGACCCCGATGGCCACCCCCATACAGGTCAGAATCGTGCGCAACCTGGATTGGCGCAGATTCCGTATGGCGAGCTGGATATTGTCTCCTGGATTCATGCCGGCTCTTCTCTCAGGATTCTGCCGTCGGACATGATGATCCGGCGCTTGGCGCACCGTTCGGCGAGCCCAGCGTCGTGGGTAACCATCAGGACCGTTTTCCCCTGGTCGTGGTGGAGACGCAGCAACAGGTCCAGGATATCCCTGGCAGTCCGGCTGTCGAGGTTGCCTGTGGGTTCGTCCGCAAGCAACATCGCCGGTCCGTTGGCCAGGGCTCTTGCAATACAAACCCTCTGTTGCTCTCCGCCCGACAATTCGGATGGCCGGTGGTGACTCCTGTCCGCCAACCCCACGGTTTCCAGCAAGGCTCTGGCCTGTTCTTCTCTTGCTGGCCGCGGCGTTCCGGCAAACAACATCGCCAATGCCACGTTATCCAGGGCCGAGAGGGTCGAGATAAGATTGAAAGACTGGAAAATCATGCCGACATTTTTGCGGCGATGTGCGCTGAGATCCTCACGTGACATTTCAGCCAGATTGCTGCCAAATATGCGAAGAGTGCCTTCGGTGGGGCGGTCGAGCCCGGCAATGAGATTCAAAAGAGTCGATTTTCCGGAGCCCGAGGTGCCCAATAATCCGAGGAATTCCCCTTGCCGGATGACAAGCGATACCCCATCCAGTGCTCGGACTACCGTCGTGCCCATGACATAATGGCGCTTGAGGTTTTCAGCTTCGAGGATGTCGGTCAATGGAATCTCCTGCAAGCGCCACCTAATTGTCGTTGCTCCGGCGTTATTCCGATCGGCCCTGAAAAGGGCGAATGGGACTGAATAAATCCGGTACCGGACAAAGATGATTGTACAGAGTTCCTACTGAAGCTAGAATAATTATATATAAATGCAAAGGTGGTAATCTTGAGCGAAGAACGATTGAAAATCGCGGTGTTCATCGATTTTGACAATATTGAAATAGGCATCCGTACCACTCTCTCACGGCGTTTTGATGTACACGCCGTCCTCGAAGCGGTCAAAGAGCGCGGCGAGGTCGTCACAAAGGTCGCATACGGCAACTGGAAAAGAGCCGATGATTACAGCAGAACCCTGACCGAACATGCCGTTCAGATGGTGCAGCGCAATCTAACTCCTGGCGGTGATAAGAACGGGGCCGATATCAACCTCGCCCTCGATGCGCTCGAAATGGCTTTTACCCGCGACCATATCAACGCATTCGTGATCGTCGGAGGAGACAGCGACTTTATCGCCCTGGTGGAAAAGCTCAAACAGTACGACAAAAAAGTCTTCATTGTAGGCGGTCGCGCCTTTACGAGCATTATCCTCCAGAAAAACTGCCACGAATTCATCGCCTATGAAAATCTGATTGGACTGCAGCCCTCCGTGAGGCGATCGGCGGGAAAAGTGCCTCAGACACCCAGGGCGCAATTGGCTGATGCCATGGGTGCAATCCGGCGCGCCCTGAAGATCCTGGTCGAGCGCGAGGTTTCCCCTCAGTTGGGCCTGCTGAAAAGCACCCTGCTTCAGCTCGATCCTACTTTTTCAGAGCGTGATTACGGAGCTGCCACCTTCCGCGACTTCATCCAGAAGCTGGCAGACGGTAATTTCGTAAATCTGAAGCAGGTGGACAGGAGCCTGATCGTGGAATTGAAGGACGGCGATGAAGGGGAGACAGCGCCTGAGCCATTGCCTTCTGAACCGATTCCCGCGCCGGTTGCCGATATGCCCGCCCCTCCGATGGAAATCCCGGAGCCGGAACCGGCACAGGTTTCGTCCCCTGCCCTGGGGGGGGAGGGAATTGCCGCTCTCGTCGAGCTCATGGGCAGAGCGAAAACACGTCCGCGGTGGCCCTTCTATCTTCGGGGCCTCAAACAGTACCTGCGTGCTCTGGATGCCACTTTTGACGAGCGCCGGTATGGATTCGTGACCCTTCACGACCTGATCCGACAGGGCCAAAGAGAGAATTTCTTTAGAGTGGAACGAAACCGGCAGGGAATCCTGCGGATTTTCCCTGGAGAACGTTACCCTCAGGAGGTTCGCGAAGTCCCCGGAGCTCTGCCCGAGGAACTCGAAACTCAGGCTCCCCCCGCTTCCGTTTATGTCGCAGAGCCACGCGAACTCGAAATGGCAAGGACAGAAGATCCGGTTGAGCCGGCAATCGAGCAGGAAGTTCCGCCGGAATCCGCCGCGCAGATAGTGGAAGTATTGGAATCTGAGGAAGTACAGCCGCCCGTAATAGTATCGGCCGCGGAAACACCCGGGGAAGAGAAGCCGAAACGGCGCAAAAGACCCGCACCTGCGTCCAAACGTAAAACCAGCGGTATCCGAAAGCCCAGGGGTGCAAGAAAGGCGGCCCAGACGCCGTAAGGATTTTAGTGTTCCCATGCCCGGGCGCTAATAATTCATGTTGAGAGCCTTTTCGACCTTGGATCGCAGAACCAGGTCATTCAACGGCCGGCGTAGAAAATCGTTCGCTCCAAGTTGAAGGCAGGCGATTTCCCTCGCAATCACAAGCTGTTTGTTTTTCCCATCCGTGACTGCGATGATGGGAATGGTTGCTGTCGAAAGGTTTTCTTTTATTTTCTCGATCAGGCCCAGGGCTTCCGTCTCCGGAGGTGTGGCATCCAGCAGGATCAGGTCAGGATGGTTCCTGGCAACCGATTCATACGGATCTGTGCCTTTAGGAACGGCGATGACCTGGTAAGCATCACCCGGTAGAACGGACTTCAAACGGGCGGCATCTTCCGGATCGGGACTCCAGACAACGATGTTGTGCGATTTTGCCGCCTGCACATAGGCACTCTTGCCTCCGGTCGGGAGCACGACCGGAGTTTCGGACTCCGCGGCATAAAGCGGCACCCTTCCGAAGACCTCGGACACCGTCGTAACTCCCTCTGCCACCTTCTGCCAGGCGTTGTCAAACATCGAGATCAATCCTTCCTCGGTCGCCTGGTGACGAAGCTCCGTTTCCTGGGTTTCTTTCGCGATCATCCGCCGGATCTTAGTGGAAACGGATAGAAATTCATAAACGCCAACCTGTCCCATGTATCCTGAGAACTGACATGAGCTGCAGCCCTTTCCTTGATAGTAGGTCTGCAGTGGTTTAACGGATTTAGGCAGGCTTTCGGGAGGGATCGAGATTTCCTCCTTGCACGAAGGGCAGATTTTGCGGACTAACCTTTGCGCTAGGATCCCTGCGAGCGATGTGCTGATGAGGAAAGATTGCACACCCAAGTCAATCAACCGGTACACTGTAGCGACGCTGTCGTTCGTGTGAAGCGTTGATAAAACCAGGTGTCCCGTGAGGGCGGCGCGGATGGCCATTTCGGCCGTCTCGATGTCGCGGATTTCCCCGACGAGGATTACATCAGGATCCTGGCGCATTGCCGATTTCAGAAACGCTGGGAACCCGAGACCCGCTCTTTCATTGATGGCAACCTGGGTGATACCGGCGAGTTTGTATTCCACCGGATCTTCAACCGTGACTATGTTTAGCGCAGGATTCTGCAGCCATTGCAGAAGAGCGTAGAGAGTGGTTGTTTTTCCGGATCCCGTGGGGCCGGTGACCAGGATCATTCCCTGGGATTTGCTGGCAGTCTCCTTTAGCTGGTTCGTGATTTTAGGAGAGACTCCCAGCTTTTCAAGCGGAACAAGCCCCGAGGACCGGTCGAGGATTCGCAACACGACCTTTTCACCATAAACTGCGGGCAAGGTTGAAATCCGGAGATCGTACTCTTTACCCTCGTGGACGAGTTTGGTCCCTCCGTCCTGAGGGGTCATGCGGTTGGCAATATCCATTTTGGCAAGGATCTTTAACCTGGATACCACGGAGGACAACACGCGCCTCGGCAGCTTGAATATGTCCCGCAGGTCGCCGTCAATCCGATAACGGATATGGACATGGTGTTCCTGCGGTTCCACGTGAATATCGCTCGCGCGCTTTGTGATGGCATCCACGATGGTCATGGTCACCAACCGGATGATTGGAGCGGCTTGGGATAACGCAGCGGCCGTTTGCGCGGCGCTTTCCTCCACTCCCTCCTCGGTCTCATCCAGGAACTGGACATCCTCAAACTCTGGTCCCAACTTCAGCAGGGTCTCAGTGGCTTCTTCGACCTTGTAATTCTTCTCTATCGCCATGAAGATCTCGGATTCAGTCGACAGCAAGCTTTCAATTTCCAGGCCGGTTCTGAAGCGCAGATCGTCGATCGTCGTCCACGCCAGTGGATCGCTCATGACGACGGTCAGTTTTTTGCCTTCTACGAGCGCATAGGGAATCAGGACCTCCTGCTCGGCGATTTCGCGCGGCACCAGTTTGAGGGCGTTTTCCGGAATGACACGGTCTTTGAGACTTACCATGGTAATTCCCAACTGGGTTGCGAGTGCCTGAGCTATGTGTGTTTCCGTCAAAAACCCCATTTCAATCAGAATCTTGCCCAGTCGTTTCCTGGGCCCTTTACCCGGTCCCGCGGCGCTGGAGGACTGTTTTTCCAGAGCCTTCTCGAGTTGGTGTGGGTAAAGCACCCCGCTCTCGATAAGGACGTCTCCCAAGCGCTTTCGTCCAGAAGCCATATTTTTTCCTCGTGATGGCTGTATGATGATGAGACTGTTAAAAAAAACCAATGTTTTCGATTTGATTCTAGGCGAAGTCATGTTCCCGAGTCCATAAGACTCATTCCGGGCGCTGCGAATCTTTGAGGCTTGCCAATTGCCCCATTCCAAGTACATGATCTTGGATGCGCAAATGGCGTGATTTTAGGTTTATTCCCGCACGGGAGATTCCCATCAGCCGGGCGAAAGGAGCCCCATGAACCGACGAAGAATGCTGACCTCCGGTGCAAGCTTTTTGGGCGCCGCACTCGGATCATCCTGGGTATGCCAGATGCAAAATGCATTAGGCGCCGGGCTTAAATTCAAGTATTCCATCTGCAATGAAATGTTCGAAAAGACCGACTTCGCGAAGACCTGCCGCGCAATTGCCGAAGCCGGTTATCAGGGCATTGAGATCTCACCTTTTACTCTGGCGGACAGCGTCGATGAGATCAGCGCGGAACGCCGGCGGGAGTTGAATCGTATCATCAAGTCCGAAGGCCTGCGATTTGCCGGACTGCACTGGCTTTTGGTAACACCCAAGGGACTGCATGTCACGACCTCCGACAAAGCAATTCGCGACCGTTCGTGGAGCTATGTAGCCAAGCTTGTCGATTTCTGCGCGGATTTAGGCGATGGCGGAATCATGGTTTTCGGCTCGCCGAAACAGCGCGGGACAGAGGGTAATACTCTCGCGGAGGCAAACGCGAATTTTAAAAATGGCTTGGCCTCGGTTGCCCCCCGGGCAAAAGCAAGGGGCGTTACCATCCTGATTGAGGCATTACCCAGCAAGGATACTAATGTGGTCAATACGCTCAGCCAGGCGGTTGCCATGGTGAAGGAGATCAACCAACCCTCGATACAAACCATGTTTGACTTTCACAACACCCCCGATGAAAAAGAGCCGTCCGAGGCCCTGGTGAAACGCTATTTCCCTTACATACGCCATGTTCATGTCAATGAAATGGACGGACGCTATCCCGGGACCGGGACACTCAATTTCATGCCGGTTTTTAAGACATTAGCCGCTTTGAAATATGCCGGCTGGGTTTCGCTCGAGGTCTTTGATTTCAAGCCAGGCCCGGTCGAAATCATCAAAGCCACAATGGATTTCTACCGGACGGTGGAGAAAAAACTGGGATAGGGTTGCTGTCCATGCGGGGTGTCGCCCCCGCGAACTGAGCCAACACTTTTTATGCGGGAAAGAGTCATGAAGTTCCGATGCCTTTTCATCGTTCTTTTGATGAGCTTTTTCATGATTTCCGTTTTGCAGGCTCAAACAGAAGCTCGTCTTCTGCGGTTTCCTGCGATTCACGGGAACCAGGTGGTGTTCAGCTATGCCGGCGACTTGTATACAGTGCCGGCGAAGGGCGGAACCGCCCGAAGGCTCACCAGCGATACCGGGTATGAAATGTTTGCCCGGTTTTCACCCGACGGCAAATCGATAGCCTTTACCGGGCAATACGACGGTAATACCGAGGTTTATCTCATGCCCGCGGAGGGTGGAGAGCCGCGGCGCTTGACGCACACGGCTACACTCGATCGTGACGATGTCTCGGACCGCATGGGACCGAACAATATCGTCATGGGCTGGAAGGGATCCAATCAGATTGTTTTTCGCTCTCGGAAAGACCAATGGAACGATTTCAAGGGAGACCTGCTTCTGGTCTCGTCCGATGGCGGACCCTCGGAATCCCTGCCTCTTCCCCGCGGCGGTTTCTGTTCCTTCTCTCCGGATCTGAAAAAGCTGGCGTACAACCGGGTTTTTCGCGAATTCCGAACCTGGAAGCGATATCGCGGCGGACAGGCCGACGATATATGGATCTATGATTTTGAATCCCAAAAAACTGTCAACATAACCGACAATCCGGCGCAGGACATCTTCCCGATGTGGAGCGGCGAGCGCATCTATTTCCTTTCGGACCGGGATGAAAACAAGCGATTGAACCTGTACGTTTACGACCTGAAGACGCGAAGGATAAAAAAGCTAACTGAGTTCAAAGATTATGACATCAAGTTTCCTTCGCTTGGCGACGACGCCATAGTCTTTGAATGCGGCGGGTTTATTTACCGTTTCGATCTAAAAAATGAAAAGGCCGATAAAATTCCTGTTTATATCCGGGAAGATCTGGCAATCGGGCGGGGTGGCTGGATCGATGTCAGCCGAAGCATAACAAACTATGAAATTGCACCCGACGGCAGCCGGGCGCTTTTCGGTGCGCGCGGCGATATTTTCACCGTGCCAGCCAAAAATGGGAATACGCGCAACCTAACGGCAACTCCAGGAGTTCATGACCGCGCATCCAAGTGGTCGCCAGATGGCAAATGGATCGCGTACATTTCCGATGCCACGGGTGAGGACGAAATCTACATCATGCCGCAGGACGGTTCGGCGCCCGGGAAACAAGTCACCCGGAACGCGGACACGTATAAATTCTCGCTGTTATGGTCTCCAGACAGCCGGAAGTTGCTCTGGTCGGATAAAAAGCTGCGCTTGCAGTATGTGGACATCGAAAGCGGGGAAGTGACGCTTGCAGCGGAAGCAAAGGCTTGGGAAATCAGCGATTTCTGCTGGTCGCCGGACAGCAAATGGATTTCTTATGCCCAGCAGGAAGAATCGAGGATGCCGGTGGTTTACCTGTACTCGCTCGAATCAAAAACCCGTTCCGAGGTGACCGACGGGTGGTATGCCTCGAGCGAGCCGGCTTTCAGCGCGGACGGCAAATACCTGTACTTCGTTTCCAGCCGCACCTTCACTCCGATATATGGGCAAACCGAGTTCAACTACGCTTATCTCGATATGTCCAAGATCTACCTTCTGACGCTTTCCAAGACCACCCGGTCCCCATTCGAGCCCAAAAGCGATGAGGTCAAGATCAAGGAAACGGCCAGGCCTGCGGAGAAAAAAGAAGAGCGGGAATCCGAAAAAAAGAAGGACGCGGCGCCTGACACTAACCTGAAGGTCGATCTGGAGGGGATCAAGGATCGGATTGCCGAACTGCCGGTCGAGGCAGGTAACTACCGAAACCTCGCCTCGACGGGAGAAAAGCTTTATTACATGCGCAATCGCTCCCGCGACGACCGCCCCAAACTGATGCTCTTTGAAATCGACAAGCAGAAGGAAACCGAAATCGGTGATTTCAACGGTTTCGAGCTATCGGCCGACGGCAAAAAAATTCTGGTATCCCAATCCGGAGGTTATGCCATTGCCGATCTTCCGACGGGGCGGCTCGATGCGCGCGACCGCCTGAACCTTTCCGACATGAAGGTGAAACTGGACCGAGAAGCCGAATGGAAGCAGATATACGCCGAGTGTTGGCGGCAGATGCGCGACTTTTTCTATGCCGCCAACATGCACGGCGTGGACTGGCAAAAGGTCCGGGCCGCTTATGAGCCCCTGGTCCAGCATGTTCGTCATCGCGCCGATCTTACCTATGTTATCGGTGAAATGATCGGCGAATTAAACGCGGGCCACGCCTATGTCGGCGGGGGCGACACGCCGCGCAAGGAGCGAATAAAGACCGGCTTGCTCGGCGCCAGAATCGTGCCCGATCCGGATTCCAGATATTTCCGTATTGCCAAAATCTACAACGGTCAAAATTGGAATCGCAGCCTTCGTTCGCCATTGACCGAAATCGGCGTAGATGCGCGGGAAGGGGACTATATCCTGGCTGTAGATGGAAAGCCTACCAACCGGATGAAAGACATCTACGAATCCCTTGTGAATAAAGTCAATCAGCAGGTCAGGCTGAAGCTGAACTCCGAACCCAAGGAAGAAGGCAGCCGGGAGACAACGGTCCTGCCGATAAGCGATGAGCACCAGCTGCATTATTTCGACATGGTGCAAACCAATATTGAAAAGGTGAATAAAGCCACCGGCGGCAAAGTGGGCTATATCCATGTGCCGGACATGGGAGTCCCGGGGCTGAACGAGTTCGTGAAACTGTTTTATCCCCAGTTCCGCAAGGAAGCCCTGATCATCGACGTGCGCGGCAACGGAGGAGGAAACGTCTCAGCCCTGCTGATCGAAAGACTGCGGCGCGAAGCGGCCATGGTGGATATCGCTCGCAACGGGACCCCGGGATTAGATCCGGGCGGCATGATACCGGGGCCGAAGGTATGCCTCATCGATGAATTTTCAGCCTCTGATGGCGACATATTTCCCTACAGGTTCAGGTATTACCAGCTGGGCAAATTGATCGGGAAGCGCACATGGGGCGGCGTGGTCGGCATACGTGGTTCTTTGCCGATCCTGGACGGCGGGTATCTGAACCGTCCCGAATTTTCGCGCTACGATATCGCCGGTAAAGAATGGATCATGGAAGGGCACGGAGTGGATCCCGACATTGTTCTCGACAATGATCCCGCCCGTGAGTTCGCCGGGGTTGACGACCAGTTGAACAAGGCCATCGAGGTCATTCTCCAGGAAATGAAGAACCGCCCGGTCAAAATTCCACCTCCGCCTCCGTTGCCGATCAAGTAGGAAGCGCGAGCACATTCCAGGCGGTTGCTTCAATCGCGGAGTTTTTTGGAGGGACGCCAATGTCGATAGCGCTCAAAACCCCGAATCCAGAGGCGAAATATCAGGCCGTTTTCCGCTGCATCAGCGGGTGCCCGGGAGATCACACGCTCAGCGAGATCATTTATCAGTGTCCTCAGTGCAACGACCTGCTGGAGGTGGTGCATGATGTCGATCCGTTGCGCATGACCAGCGCCTCGGACTGGCGGGATATCTTCGATAGCCGTTACATGCGTACGGTCTGGCCATATGGTTCAGGAGTCTGGGGCAAAAAAGAATTTGTCTGCCCGAACATCGATGACGCCAATATCGTTTCAACCTGCGAGGGTGGCAGCAACCTGTTCTGGGCCGAACAGCTGGGCAAGCAGTGGGGATTAACCGACCTCTGGATCAAGTTATGCGGCAACAGCCATACAGGATCGTTCAAGGACCTGGGAATGACGGTGCTGGTGAGCATGGTCAAACAGATGCGATCCGAAGGCAGAGATGTGCCCGCCGTGGCTTGTGCTTCAACCGGCGATACTTCGGCAGCGCTCGCCGCATATTGCGCCGCCGCGGGAATTCCCGCCATCGTCTTCCTGCCCCGGAACAAGGTTTCCAGTGCCCAACTTGTCCAGCCCCTGGCGAATGGGGCTATTACCCTGGCGATCGATACCGATTTTGACGGCTGCATGAGAATCGTGCGCGAAATCACCAGCCGGAATAACATCTACCTGGCAAATTCCATGAACTCATTGCGGGTCGAAGGTCAGAAAACGATCAGCTTTGAAATTTGCGAGCAGTTCGATTGGGAGGTGCCCGATCTCGTGGTGATTCCAGGCGGAAATCTGGGTAACGTGACAGCCCTGGGAAAGGGTTTTCTCATCATGCGTGATGTCGGCCTGATTGATCGGCTCCCCAGGATTCTCTGCGCCCAGGCGGAAAACGCCAACCCTCTCTACCGGAGCTACCTGACCGGTTTCCATCAGGTGGAGCCGATGCAGGCTCGGTCCACTCTGGCGAGCGCGATCCAGATCGGCAATCCCGTAAGCATCAGGAAAGCAATCAAAATTCTGAAGGAGTTTAACGGGGCGGTCGAGCAGGCTTCCGAGGAAGAATTAGCCGAAGCCGCTGCAGAAGGCGACCTGACCGGGCTTTATAATTGTCCACACACGGGAGTGGCTCTCGCTGCCTTGAAGAAGTGGATCAAGAAAGGCGAACTTCCCCGCAACGCACGCGTGGTCGTGGTTTCGACAGCTCATGGGCTCAAGTTCACCGGCTTCAAAACCAGCTACCACACGGCATCGCTTCAGGGGATCGCCGGGCGCTTCGCCAACCCGCCCCTCGAGGTTGCGGCCGATTATGATACAGTCCGCAATGCCCTTTTTCGGGCTTTAGATGCCCGGAATGCCCAGTTCAAAGCACGAGAGTGGTAGTCAGTCCGGAGTTGCCACGACGGATTTCCGGTGAGGTGCAGCCTACTCCAAACGCGGCGCAGCTTTCACGTGCTTGTCGAACCAGGATATCATTTCATACAGTGTGTGCTCGACCGACTCCCGGGCGGAGTAGCCATGGGATTCGAGGGGCAAGGTCACGTAGCGCACCACTTTGCCGTTCCCTTTGAGGGCGTGGTAATAGCGCTCCGACTGAATCGGGAACGTGCCCGAATTGTTGTCGGCCTCCCCGTGGATAAGAAGAATCGGGGTGTTGATTTTATGGGCATGACATGAATGGCGACATCTTCATGTAGATGTCGGCTGCTTCCCAGATGGTCCTTCTCTCTGACTGGAACCCAAACGGCGTCAGGGTTCGGTTGTAAGCGCCGCTCCGCGCTATTCCCGCCCGGAACAAGTCGCAATGCGACAGCAGGTTGGCTGTCATGAAGGCCCCATAGCTGTGTCCTCCAATGCCGACCCGCTTCGGGTCCGTGATTCCCATCTCGGCAGCTTTCTCAATGGCGGCTTTGGCAGAGCTGACGATCTGTTCGATATAGGTGTTGTTTACCGTCTCGGCGTCGCCGACTACAGGCATCGAAGCCCCGTCAAGCACGGCGTAGCCCTGGAGAAGGAAGAAAAGATGTGAGGGTCCCGTAATGGATGTGAACCGCCACGGCGATCCGGACACCTGGCCGGCTGAAGCTGCATCCGTGAATTCCAGGGGGTAGGCCCAGATGACCGTCGGGAGACGCTCCCCTTCTCGATAGTCAGGGGGCAGGTAGAGCGTAAAGGAAAGCTGAACCCCGTCGGCCCGTTTGTAGGTGACGAGCTGTTTGCGGATTTTGCGCAGCTGAGGACTCGGATCCTTGAATTGCGTCAGCGCCTTTTTGTCTCCGGAATCCCGAATGCGCAGAAAAACGTTGGAGGGTTCATCCGGGGTTTCATACCGCGTCAGAAACCTGGAGGCGTCGTCGGCCAGAAGCTCCATCACCTCTTCGTAGCTTCCCTCAGTGCAGCGAAACAAACGCTTGGACTGAAGCGTTTGCAGGTTGAATTCATCCAGGAATGGCAGCGATCCTTTGGGAGATGCGCCTTGCCCTCGAAGGTAAAGCGTATCTCCGTTTTGCAGCAGAACCCTCTGGCCGTTGATCAGAGTGCGGGTCACGAATGAACCGGGATCATTGTAGCGATCCTGCGAATTGCGATCCCAGATCTTCCGCGGGGCTTCGCCCGGCCTGTCGGCCTGGATCTGCCACATCCGGGCTCGCCGCGTCGGCCGGTCGAATTCGTTGAGAAGTCCTATTCCGTTTTTTTCGCCCCAGGAAATCCCGCCAAAGCGGAATTCGGTCTTTGCGATTTCAGCCGGAGATTCCTTGAAAGGAGCCCGCAACATGACCACCCGGTCGCGATATGGCACCTTGGTTCGCGGATTGCCGCCGTCGAGAGCTTCTGCCCATGTCAGCGTCGCAGGTTCGCTTGCCCTCCAGCGGACGGATCTCGGACCGGTGCTGACTCCGTCCGTTGGAACCTGCTCCTGAAGTGGGATGCTCGCAACTTTGTAGACCAGGGCGCCGGAGCGATTCCACACTTCGATTTCATTCGGGAATGCGTCGGCCGTGACGAGATAGGAATACGGTTTAGTGATGCGGGAGACAAGGATCAGCCTGCCGTCAGGAGATGGGTCGACCATCGGGAAGATCGCCGGCTTTCCTACCAGGTTGATCTTATCCGAGGAAAGATCTATGACTGCCAGTTGGGCCGTGCAATAAAAATCGAAAAGGGCTTCGTCATGAGCATTTTTCAGCAGATCCTCGAAGGTCCACACGGGGGCTTTCCCGCCCAGATTTTCCTGAATGGTCGGGCCAGTCGGAACCGCGCCTGCGGTCGGGGGCTTGCCGCGTCCCGCGGGGATCAACTGGACGAGAAGGCTCTGATTGTCCGGCATCCACTGGATTGCCTGTCCGAATGCCGAGTTGAGCATCAAACCAGGAACCTTTCTGAGGCTTGCCGTGGCCACGTCGAGAATCCAGAGCTCGATTCCGCCGGGCGTGACGTTGGAAAGGGCAAGGCGCTTTCCATCGGCGCTCCAGCTGCTCTCTCCCATCCCGCCTCGCCCGAATGGCAGGAGCAATTTGGAATGGGGTGGCAACGCCACTTTGCGATTCGATCCGTCGGAGATGCCCAAAATAGTAAGCCCGGTCAGCGGTCGCGCTCCATGCGGCCCATTGGTGTTGGGATTGATGCGTTCCCCGGCAAGCCTCAACATAGGTTCCGCCAGGTCCGCGATGGTAGGAACCCTGTCGATATCCGCCAAAAGCATGGTATCGCGCGCCGGGCTGAGCAGAACAGCTGGTGCCTGCCTGGCATTGAGCACATCCAGAATGGCTTGAGGGGGTTTCTGGTAGGCTGAATCTGCTGCCGATCCGGGAGTAAGGCAGTCTATCAGCGACATCAACAAAGCGAAAAACGCTAGAATGACCGGGCTTCTGTATCTCATTTTCTTTTCCTGGCTTTATGCGGTCCTACTTGCTGCCCCTCGAAACCATTAAGTCGAGATCTTCCTTCAGGCTCTGCAGGTCTTCCTCGTGCTCCACTTCCTGCTCGAGGATGGTCAGAGCAAGATTGTAGGTCACCATATCTTTATCCTTGGTGATGTCCATGAGATTCTTATATGCGGAGATGGCGCACTGCTCGCCGGCAATGTTTTCTTCGAGAAGCACCGCTACATAAGGATCATCGGGCGCGTCGTATGCGCAAGGGCTTAAATCGAACCATTGGCGTGGATCGGTGACCGGAGTGCCGCCAAGCTGAATGATGCGCCCGGCGAGCAGGACAGCGTGGTTGAGCTCCTCCGTGGCATGGAGAGTAAGTTCAGCCGCGACGGCGTCCTTCATAGGGCCTTTGATCAGCTTGGCTCCCAGCCAATACTGGTAGTAGGCGAGCCATTCGCTCGCATAGGCTCGGTTGAGCAAGTCCAGCAACTCATCCACATCCATTCCGATAATTTGGCGTCCCCTTGTTCCCATGGTTTCCTCCTTGTGTGTAACAACCGACACTTCTTGCTTTTTGAAAAGATTTCTCCAGATTTTGCAGCCCGCACGACAATGTGTCCTCGACCCTGAGTAGGACGATGCTGCGGAGCGAGCGGCTGCAGGTCCTTACACTCCGCAGCATCCGGATCTGGTTGTGGCCAAACCTGGCGCCACGTATCTATTGTATCTTGATCAATTCCACGTCGAATACCAGCATGCCGTAGGGTGGCTGCATACCCTTGTAAGCCAGATTTTCGGGTATCCAAAACCTCATTTTCTGCCCCTCTACCATGTACTGGAGTCCTTCGGTCCAGCCCGGAATTACTTTCCCCAGGCCAAACGTTGCCGGCTGTCCCCGCACGACCGAGCTGTCGAACATCTTTCCATCGGTGGTCCATCCCGTGTAATGGACCGTCACAGTGCTGGTCGATTTGGGGTGCGCGGTCCCGGTTCCGGGCTGAAGAGATTTATAGGCCAGGCCGCTGACCGTTCGCGAGGCGTCCCTCGGCGGACCCGAGACGTCGGACGGCGCTTTGGTCGGGGAAGGGGAGAAAGAAATCAGCTCGATGTCGAAAACCAACATCCCTTTCGGCTTGCCCTCTTTACCCTGGTAGGCGAGTCTTTCTGGAATCCAGGCGCGCCGTTTCTCTCCCGTAACCATAAGTTGAACGGCTTCGGACCATCCCGAGATCACCTTATCGAGGGGAAAAGTGGAAGGTCGGCCCCTGCTGATGGAGCTGTCGAACATCTTGCCGTCGGTGGTCCATCCCGTATAGTGGACGGTCACAACATCCGCAGAGGATGGCCGCTCTTTGCCGGTTCCGGGCGTAAGCACCTTGGTAACAAGGCCTGTAACAGTCTGAGGCGCGTTGTCCGGCGGGGCTGCGACATCGGGAGGCGCGGGGATCGCTTGAATTGTGGTTGTGGGCGCCTGGGCCATTGCGGCGACGGCAGTGAAAAGCAGCACGGCGACTGCGATCAATCTCATTTTGTTTCCTTTCAGTTCATAGGGCCGGGGACTCTCTACGTCTTTGGAGAAACCGGAGCCCATGGTTGCTGGACAGATAGAATTAACGGTATTTGATAACCACCAGGCTGACATCGTCATTCTGTTGCGCTTGATTTCGGTGCTCCTCCAGAATGGATTCGCAGATTCCTTCGGCACCCAGGTTGACCGATTTCGAAATCGCCCGCTCCAACATTTCTTGTGTAAAGCCGCATAAAGGATCGAGCAAACCGTCGGTGTACAGCAGGAGCACATCCCCCTGTCCCATGAGATTGAGGTCATTCGCTGTATATCGCTTTTTGTACCCCAGGACTCTCTGGTATTGCCGGGCATCAATCTGGTCTTCGCTCAACTGGAGGCCGATAGGTGGGTAACTTACCAACCGGTCGGAGCTTATCTCCACAAAACGGTCAAATTCGCGTGAAAAAACCAGCGGAGGAGGATGGCCTGCGCACACAAATCGGAATCTGCCCGTCGAGGAGATTTCGCCGTAGATAAGGGTGATAAAACTCCCGGCATCGGGTCCCGCGGCGAGGTTGCGCAGGGTTGCCGATTTGCAGAACCGAGTATTTATCTGTTCAAAAAGCCGAAGGGTAAGTTCGCCATTCAAATCCATCTCGTAAAGGGCGGCCGTCTGAAACGCCTGCTGCAGCATCAATGCCCGCGCGGCATCCGTAAATCTGTGCCCGGCGACATCCGCGACCAGAACTCCCCCTTTGCGCTTCAGCCGTTGAAGTGCCTGGGCAATGTTGCCCTGGGCCAGCGTAAGAGCGCGCCGGATCCGGGCGTCGATGTCATAGCGCTCCTGAAAATTGACATAGCTGATCAGATCTCCACCCACGATGCCGTTAAGGGGAATGGTCTTGCCGAATATGTCGATCCCGGGAAGGTGAGGTATGGCGCCGGCGGCTGGCATCAGGCGCTGCGCCAGGTACTGCGCCCCGACGCGCAATTCCTCGTCAATATTGTTATTGATTTGCTCCATCTAATATCCCCGTTTTTTTCCTATCCAATACCACGTCGATCATATCATCACCACCGCTATGAAGGTAGCTGGACGCTTCACATTGGGCGCCGTTTCATGTCGGTTAAGCATCCGGTGATATCGCGGCTATCCAGGTTTTGGAATGGGACTGCGATTTTGTGCAATGCGGCGGGCAGCTAGGGGTGGGCAAGCACTGAAGCGTGACCGTAGATTCCTCAGCAATAAACCGGCAAACTATACAGCCCGGAGTACATGGTGGTGGTGAAGTCCGCCGGCTTGACGAGCGCTGGCGGTGAACAACAGGCGATGTTGTCAGGCATTCGTCAATCGGTCAAGTCCTAAGGAATGCAAGCAGGTCAGCATTGAGCTGATCTTTGTGAGTGTATGGGAGGCCGTGGGGCGCCCCTGCATAGATCCTCAGAGTCGCGTTCTTGACCAGCTTCGACGAGCGGAGAGCGGAGGCGCCAATCGGAACGATCTGGTCGTCGTCGCCGTGAACGATGAGAGTCGGCAGGTCGAACATTTTAAGGTCCTCGGTGAAATCCGTTTCGGAGAACGCTTTGATGCAGTCGAAAGTATTTTTGGCGCCGGCTTGCATCCCCTGGAGCCAGAACGAGTCGATCATGCCCTGTGAGACCCTGGCGCCAGGCCGGTTGGCCCCGAAGAACGGTCCGCTGGCGAGATCCTTGTAGAACTGTGAACGGTCGTTGATGGAGCTGAGGCGGATCGCCTCGAACTTCTCAATCGGCAATCCGCCGGGATTGGCCGCCGTTTTCAGCATCAGCGGCGGGACGGCGGAGATTAGCGCAGCTTTGGCCAGACGTTTTGAGCCGTGCCGGCTGATGTAGCGGGCAACTTCACCACCACCCGCGGAGAAACCGATGAGGACGGCCTCCTTCAGATCAAGCGATTCAATCAGTTCCGAAAGGTCGTCGGCGTAAGTGTCCATGTGGTTGCCATTCCAGGGCTGGCTCGACCGCCCATGACCGCGACGGTCGTGGGCAATGCAGCGATAGCCTTTGGAGGCAATGTATACCATCTGAGCCTCCCAGCTATCCGCATTGAGGGGCCAGCCATGACTGAACACCACAGGCCGTCCGGTGCCCCAGTCTTTATAATAAAGCTGCACATCGTCTTTTGTTGTTATCGTGCTCATTCTTACCTCCAGAAGGATCGGACTTTGCGCCTTGGTGTCATGCGAGGATCACGGATTGAGTTTTTCATCGAATGCGCTCCTTCGTCCCCGCGCCCAGGAGGCCTGGTGACTTCGTCGTGCGAGAATTTATTTATGACTAAAAGTGAACATGTCGCCAGAGTCTGGCTTCATAAATACCCCGAAACGAGCTGGCGTGAGCCGCGCTCATGTTTGACCCGGCACTCGATGTATGCGTCATGACGGAAGGAGGCAGTAAGGGAGTGGGTGGGGGGGACTGAACCCGTCGTGACAAGCGTTCCGGTCAAAAACTTTCGACGATGATTCATTCCTGCCTCCTGACCCCCATAAGCTGTGCCGGGTAGATGCCGAAGTTTTCGATCTCGATCACGTTCTTTTTGTTAAATCGAATCTTCGCCGCTGGGAAAAGTGTTCCGCCCATTCCCTTGGTCTCGTCCAGGAACAATTCGATGTACGTGAAAGGATAATCCTGGGATCGGGTGCCGTATCGAAGCTCGAAAAAACTGAGCCAGCGTTCAAAGACGATAGTGTAGGTGCGGCCGGTCGGGTTCTGATGGACACGCACGGTGTTGATGTCATGGCTGAGTTGACCGTCGATTGCGAACATGCCCTTCTTTTCCTTGGAGATGTTCTTAAGCAGGGCATCCTCACCCTGCGACTTTAAAATGCGCTCGAATTTCTGCGCGTCCTCATCCGAAGTGTATCCTTCGATCGTGAGAGTAAATCCTCGCGAGACCATATTTCCTCCAGGTCCCATTCCCATGACAGTGCCTGTAAACACTTCCTTGGACGACCGGGCTTGAGCGATGCAGATCCGTGAAAAAACGCTGAACAGCCCTAGGCCACAGGACATCAGCATCAACGCAACGGATAGTCGTGTTATCATCTTGCCTCCAATCGCCGAAATCGGCTTTGGTTCCTCTACCTATCGATTCGATGCCCGATGCAAAATCCCACCTATTTCTTGTGGCGTTTTGGTTTGAGGTACACGGCTGCTGTGCGCTCCAGGACCCGGAAGGTGAACGATTCGGTCAGGTAAAGGTAGACCTTGTCCTTATCATGACCCTGGTATCCGATGGACAAATCCTGTCCCACGCTGAGCTGAAAGTCGCCGCCGCGATGTGAGAGCAACACCGCGCTTCAGTAGATCCATGACTCACTTTCCTTTCATACTGCCGATGCCTAGTGTCTCGGTGGCCACGGGGGTAAGCCCGTGGGTCTCTGCGCCCTTTTCAATTCCGGTGATCGGCTGCTCGGTGAACAAGTATTTACTCATCATGTCATTGAAGTGGCCGCTGTGACGGCGGATCCACTCCATAAGCATCGCGGCGTGCTCGATCTCCTCGTCCTTGTTATGCAACAGCACGTCCTTCAACTGCGGATCGGAACACGCGTCAGCGCGTTGCTGATACCAGTCGATCGCCTCCATTTCCTCCATCAGGCTGACGATCGCACGGTGCATGTTGCGCGTGTCCTCGGTCAGGAGATCGAGCGATTCGTGATAGGTGTTGCTGGCCATGTGGTTTTCCCTCTGAGCCCATTTATAGACTTGCCGATGCACGGGCACTGGTGCATCGAAGCTATGATTCTGTCCCGGTCAAATCCCATGCATCGCGCTGTTTTTCCCAAGGCCTCTGTTCACTTCAACGAACGTGTTGTTCGTCTCCCGCCGCACGCCAAACCCCGCGGATAGCCCGAAAACATCATCTATACCTTGGGGACGTGGCGGCGTCCGTTCAAGACCGCTCACGCGTATGGTCAAGATTGCTCATCACAGTCTAGTGATGGAAACTAAACTATGGATTAGTCGAAGGTGACGAAGGCTTCAATTTCTGCAAGCGAAGGGGATAATTGATGAGTCGCCGTGCTCCCTTAACTCTGGCGGGGCCGGGCAATCCTGCCCCCCGGCGTCAGCTGTACCAATCCACGCGCCGGACCCTTACGAAACGTTGCTTTGGGAGGTGATGAACATGGATCCCCACCTTGTTCATGTGCTCCGATCAGATAGAGCCGGCGTGGCAGCTCCCGGTGCTGGGGTACGTGCGGAATCAAGCCCAGGCGATTTCCCCATCCACGCTGCCGGCAGCTGGGGGCCAAAGGTGGCAGAGCAACTGCTTGCGCGCGATGGGCGCGCCTGGAGGACAATCACTTGAGCGATTCGCGCCTTAAGCGAAAAAAATTGGGAACATCCGAAAGTCCTGTTTCCGGAAAAATCGTCTTCCTGTTCGATGTGGACAACACATTGCTGGATAATGATCGCATTACGGCAGACCTCAAGTGTCATTTGGAAAAGGAAGTCGGCCAGGAAAGATCGCAATGTTATTGGAGCATCTTCGAGCGATTAAGGAGTGAGCTCGGTTACGCCGATTATCTCGGCGCGCTGCAACGATATCGCAGTGAAAACCCGCACGATCCGCGCCTCCTCACCGTTTCGCGTTTTCTGATCGACTACCCGTTTGCCAATCGCCTGTTCCCGAACTCGCTCGATGTCATCGAGCACCTGAAGCAATGGGGCCCGACAGTCATTCTGACAGATGGGGATGCGGTTTTTCAGCCGCGCAAGGTCGAGCGATCCGGATTGTCCGAGGCGGTGAATGGCAATGTGCTGATCTACGTGCACAAGGAACAGGAACTTGACGACGTTGCGCAACGCTTTCCGGCGGACTATTACGTGGTGGTAGATGACAAGCTGCGCATTCTCGCCGCGATCAAGATAAAGTGGGGCTGGCGCGTGACGACCGTCTTCGTTCGGCAGGGACACTATGCGCTGGATCCTAGAATCCAGACCGCCTTCCCGGTCGCGGACCTGAGCATCGAGCGCATCGGCGCTTTGATGCACTACAACCCACAAACCATCGTTCCACTTGCTGCCCAGGCTTCCCGCGGAAGCGTTTGACAAACTGAAATGAACCCAATTCATCGTTGGGATAAGCTCTGGCATTGCCGATTTCGGATGGCTGCGGATCTCGGGAACGCCGGCATGTCGGCCTGGCTTTTCGTCCACATTCTGTTTCTGATTGGCTTTCGAAACCGTTTTATGATCCTGATTCAGTGGGCAGAAAGAATTCTGACGGGGCCGATTAGACCGGACTCCAGGAGTTCCCATTCCTTCAGGATGGTGATGTTGGTTTTCGTGAGACGTTTTCCTTCCGGAAGATCCCGGTCTCCAACCAGCCGGTTGCGCCAAGAGTTGGCGATTTCCACCTGGAGCGAATTGTCCTTGGCGATGATGGCATTTGTGACCTCTATCCGAAATGGGGGCGTCCAGGTTATCCCAATTTCCTGGCCATTCAGTCTGATCCGAGCCATCCCGACGTCTTTTACATCGCCAAGCTCCAGGAAAAATTTGCCTCCGGATCCCCGATTATCGGGCAAATCAAATCTGCACGCATACATTGCCTTTCCCGAATAAAAACGGATCGCCGGTTCAGGACGGCTGGTCCAGCTTGCGAGTCGTTCGAATTGGGCCAGAGGCGGACCGCCCCAGCTCGTGTCAAATTGGACACTCCACGGTCCCGTGATTTCCATGACGGGGGCGAAGATTTTGCTGTTCGAATTTCCGATGCCGCTTGCAGATGTCGGGATGGACCTCTGAAAAAGGACAAAAATGGATTCAAAGGGTTGGAATTCGAGAGGAACGAAGGTCCTACCCTGCGCCTGGATGAAGGATGACGCGTCCCGGATTTGCCCGGTAAGCGGTTCCCATAGCTCGGGCTGCTTCCCCTCAACTCGAAAAACAGCTCGGATGCTCTGCTTTTCAGGAGACTGATTGGAAATGAAATAGTATTCGGCATTGCCCAACCGGCGATGGATAAAGTCGAAATCACCGGGTTTCGCGGATCCCTGGAATTCACAATCTTGCGGCAATCCTTCACGCAGGAAAAATTCCCTTCCGGTGAGGCCCCACACCGTGCGCCCCTTGCCGAATCGATGCTCTCCCGTTTTTTCAACTTCAGCTCCCCAGATTTCCCCGGCCAACCGTGTGAATTCCCGGTCGCAGTCTGGGAAGCCCGTAAGACTCACCGTTTTCACTGGCTTGGCGCCCAGAACCGTTGCGCCGCCTTGAACCAGCTGGCGCACCTTCCTTAATGCGGCAAGGGAAAGAACCCGGTGGTCCGGCAGCACCAGGATTCGATAACCGATTCCGTGCGGAAGCGTCAAACGGCCGTCTTTGGCTTCGAGACCGCGCAGGAGCACATCTTCATTGATGAGATCATAATCGTAGCCGGGCATGACTCGGGCTGGATCCGCTTCTTTCAGGCCTGAAACAATGGGGATATGATCGCCGACATAATAGAGGGCATCGGCGATGACCGTGCCGCGCTGCGACATGTACTGGACACGCGAGAGGTACCGGATAAACTCCCCGGAAAGATCCCACCAGGTGATATTCGGATTGAAGTGAGTGCCCGCGAAGTATTCCTGTCCCGGCTTGCCCATTTCCGGAGGCGAACAGGTAAAGGTATGAACAAACGCCAGATTCAGCCCCGCACAGATTTCATGATCAAAGCTCGGCTTGTGGGCTGCCCAGGGAACATCGTTCCAGTGCGGCCCAATGGAAGTAAATGCCTCTGCACCCACGAGGGTTCGATTATAGATGTGTGCCGCGCTGGCTGCCTGCTTGACAAAAAAACGCCGCTCCGGTGTGGGCCGGTGGGGTGAAGGGATCCAGAACTCGCTCATCATGAGTTCGCTGTACTGATAGTTTTTCAGGCCGTCGAACGGTCCGAGGTGCGGCCCTGCGGATTCAGGCTGGATCCCGAGGTTGTGCTGCCGTGCCTCCCGGGCGAACACCGCATAGTGTTTCTCGGCTATCAGGTCGCTGAGGGTCTTTCTCCAATCGGCAAGGAAACGGTTGCTGATATCCCGGTTTTCGATGATGTAACCTGCGATGATGGGCAGAAAGGGCATGAGGTCGTAGCCCCGCCTGGATCTGAAATCAGCCTCCAGGCCCTCCGTCCAGTTAAGCCCCCCGAGTTCCCAGCTGTCCGTTTGAAGATAGCGCAGGGTTGGACCGGTGAAAGCTTCGGCGTCCTGCATCAGCGGTTCGACATGATCCAGCCAATACCGCATGAAATGGTGCTCGCTCAGGTAATCGAGTACACGCCCTTGCCATTTTCCGCTGGAAGTGGAGACGTGCGCTGGGCTCGTCGTGTACCCCATCCTCAAGATGGTCCAGTCCCCGGCAGGTGCTTGCCAATGAAAAGCCCCACCCGGCTCGATTTTTTGAGCCAAGGGAACTGAGGCAGTCAGACGGGCATCCTCTTCGCCAGGTTGGCCGGGCACGTCCGTCAACAGATGCCGCGTGTCTGCTACGGAACCTGACACTTCCTTGAACGCAGCTTTGTCTTCGAGGTTGCGAATGGGAGGCCGTTTTGAATCCGGTTTGGATGGTAGTGCGTATACAGCGATGTCTCGATAGAAGTGGTCGCGGGCAGGCGGATCAGGCAGGATTACATCAACCGGGCCAGGCCCGTGAGCGCTGGTTTTGCTCCAGGTGAGGTGTTTGGCCGCCTCTTCGGGCGCGATATCGGGCCCCCCAAGATTCCAGCCACTCTGAATATTCAGGCTTAAGGTCAGATTGAGCCTCGCGGCCTCATTCAGCGCGTGGCGGAAGAGTGCTCGCCATTCGGCCGATCCGAACATCGGGCCCTCGGGGACCTGGTTATTCCCGCGCTGTTCGGCTCCTCCGGCGTCCACGATACAGGCACCGCTGAATCCCTTGGCTTTCATTTCCTCCAGGTCACGGGTGATGGCTTGTCGGGTGACATTCCCGTTGAGCCACCACCACCAGCAACGGATTCCGTATTGCCTCGGCGGTTCTTTAAAGCCGGAAGCCAGTTCACTCGTCTGTCGGGTGACCTGCGCCCATGGCAGGGAAGCGGCCAGTATGGCCATAGGGGCGATGAATCGAAATGAAAAGGATCGAATGATGGACATGCCGATATCCCCGGTATTCAGCCATGTGCAGCGATGGGCCCGGAAAGCTTTTTCGCCCCGGCCTGATCACCATACGGTATTGCCAAAAAGAGAATAATACGCGAATCCTCCAGTTGTCGTATAAATGTCTTGGAGGTGTTCATGTCATCCATACCCACCAGGGCGATGCTGAAGCCGGCAAAGCTGCGGTACCCAATCTGGGCCGATCGGTCCGCTTCAATTCTGATAGCCATTCTATTCTTTGTCTGCTATTCCCCAGCGCAGGATCCGTCAGAAAAATTCAAGATTCGGATGCGCGGGAGCGATGCCGGAAGCGAAGAATTTAAGATTGAAAAAACCGAGGAAGGGTACCGTCTGACCGGTATTACCCGGTTTAGCCAATCGGGTGGTCAAATCGAAATGGCGCAGTCCCAGTCGCTGGATAAAAATTGGAACCTGGTGCGCTACCGGCTGGAAGCTTCCGTGGGGGGGCGTAAGCAAGTCATCGAAGCCTGGCGTGAGGCGGATCTCCTCCAAATGCGCGCTTCCATAGGGGAGGCGAGCAAAGCCCAGAGTGTGCCCGCACACGGATTTCCTCTGGTGTTCGATAACCTGATTGTTGCTCATTTCCAGGTCTTTTTGAATGCCATTAAGAACTCCAGGCCCGGGTTCGGCGAATGGCAACTGCTCGTGCCCCAAAGACTTGCCTCCATTAACGGCAAACTGGAGGGGCCGCTGGATGATGCTGGAATCCTCGATGGCAAACCGGTGCGCCTACGGAAATACACTCTCGAATTGGCCAATGTCCTGGAGGAGTTCTGGGCCGAAAAGGATTCCAATCGTCTGATGCGGGTGACGGTCCCGCTGCAGAATGTCGAGTACATCCGCAACGGATTCAGCCTGCAAGGCTCCCAGGGGGAGGCATTGAAACCTGAGCAGGGGTTCGAAGAACAGGTGACATTCCAAAGCGGGTCCCTGCGCGTGCCGGGCACGCTATTCTTGCCTCCAAAGAACTCCGGCCGTTTCCCGATACTGGTATTGGTCCATGGGTCGGGTCCAAATGACCGCGATGAAACCATCGGTCCCAACAAGCCCTTCCGGGATATCGCGTACGCCATGGGATCAGCCGGAATCGCGACTCTCCGATACGATAAGCGAACCTTCGCCTTTAAAAACCAGATTGATCTGAAAACCTTCACTCTCGACCAGGAGGTCACCGATGACGCGGTGGCGGCCCTGGAATATTGCCTGACCCGGCAGGAAATCGATCCCGAGAAAATCTTCCTGCTCGGGCACAGCCTCGGGGCGACCATGGTTCCCTACATTGCCGGGCGGTTCAGCCGGCTGCGCGGTGCCATTCTGCTGGCTGGGGCAGCGCGCTCTTTGGATGAACTGATCATCGAGCAAACCGCTTTTCAGAGCCGGAGGGCGGGAACGCCCGATGCCCAGGTCTCTGAGTCGAGCGAAGAGCTCAAAAAGGCCTTTGCCCGTGTCCGGTCCGGAGAAGCGGCCGACAATGAAATGGTTTTCTTTGCCCCGGCCAGGTATTGGCGGGAAATCTTCAAACTGAACGTCCCCAGGGCTTTTTCCGAGCTAAAAGTGCCGGTCCTGGCCCTCCAGGGTGGCAAGGATGTGCAGGTCCGACGCCAGGATTTTGAATTGATCAAAAATGCGCTGACTTCCTCAGGAATCAAAAATCACGAGTTCGAGTACTTTCCCGAACTCAACCATCTTTTCATGGAGGTGTCCGGAGACCCCTCCGGGGCTGAATACGGCCGGCCAGGTAAAGTGCACAAAGCTGTAGTGGATCGGATTTCGGCCTGGGTCATGCGGATTTCGCAGGGGAAATAACCAGTCCGGGAGGAATCCCCCAACCCACAGGATTGCCTTTAAGAAACACCTTATCTCGAATAATCACTAGAACTTGTTACTGAATTGCTTCCTTCCCCCCACAAAACCCTAAGCAATCCCTAATTCAATCCTTAAGACTTTCGTACCTGCTCCGGCGTCTAACATAGCAGCAGGCAAGTCATTACTTTTCTAAATGGATGGGAAACATGGAAGTTCAAGCAAGATCAGAGCATCAGACTGGGGCGCCTGGAGGGGTAACCAGGGAAAAGCTTCTCGTCTTGCGTTGTCTCGGGGGGGACCAGGAAGCGTGGGAATCCCTGGTATCCTCCTACGAGTCATCGATACGGAATTTTAGCTACAGGTTCACGCGGCGGCGTGATGTTGCCGACGAGTTGACCCAGGAGATTTTTCTCCGGGTATACCTTTCCCTGGGTTCGTTCAGGCCCGAGTCCGGCAGCCTTCGGACTTGGTTATTTCGTCTTACCCATAACCTGCTGGTGGATCATCACAGGCGGGAAAGGCGTTATCATTCCACTTACGGCGGCGATGCGCTGGATGCGCTCGATTTGAGCGATGACCAGCAACTTGGTCCGTATCGGGAGTTGGAACAATCCGAGGCTTCCGGGATCGTTGCCCGGGCTTTGGACAGCCTTGCTCCCGAAATTCGCACGGCGGTGATTCTGCGGGACATCGAGGGATTGAGCTATCGCGAAATATCGGATATTGCCGATTCGCCGGAAGGCACCATCAAAAGCCGGGTTGCCCGGGGACGCATGGAACTTGCCAGACGAATCGCGCGGAGGAGGGGCAAGGAAGCCCCTCCTCTGGAGTTGGCGGCTGCGCAAACCGTTTGACCCTGTAAAATTTACAGTGGGACGACTCTCCTCACCCGGATCAATGATATATTCTTCCCGTGGACAGGAACGCGGATCAGGTAGCAGCCCGGGTGGCTGATTTGCGCAGGGAATTGGAGTACCACGGGTACAGGTACCACGTACTCGATGATCCGGTAATCAGCGACCAGGAATACGACCGGCTGTTCCGCGAGCTGCTTGACCTGGAGCGCGAGTTCCCTGAGCTGGCCTCTCCCGATTCCCCGAGCCGCCGCATCGGCGGCGAGCCGCTGGATAAATTCCGCAAGGTGGATCACCGGCGGCCCATGCTGAGCCTGGCCAACGCCTTCAATGCTGCGGAACTGCAGGCGTTTTACAAACGCATCACCAACCTGCTGGAAACCTCCGATATCGATTTTGTCACTGAGCTGAAGATCGACGGTATTGCGGTCACCCTCACCTATGAAAAAGGGGTGCTGGTGCAGGGAGCTACCCGCGGCAACGGTCTGGTGGGAGAGGACGTCACCGCCAATCTGAAGACCATCAAAGTAATTCCGCTGCGGATGCTTCCCGACGCGGGAGTCCCGTATCTTGTCGAAGTCCGGGGAGAAGCCTACCTTCCGATCTCGGCGTTCAACCGGATCAATGAAGAGCGCGAAAATGCCGGTGAAAACCTCTTTGCCAACCCGCGAAACGCCGCCGCAGGAGCCTTGCGACAGCTCGATCCGCGAATCAGCGCAGAGCGCCCCCTGTCATTTTTTGCCTACTCTCTAGGGCATATTCAGGGGATGGAGTTCCAGACCCAAAATGAGGTGCTGCAGCAGCTCGGTCGATGGGGTTTCCCGGTGAATCTAAATTTCCGTCACCAGCCTAGCATCGAGGCGGTCGCGAAATTCTGCGATGAATGGCAGGTGAAGCGCGATTCCATCGACTATGAAATAGATGGTGTCGTGGTCAAAGTGAACCGTCTCGACTATCAGGAACGCCTTGGTGTCGTCAGCCGCGACCCCCGCTGGGCTGTAGCCTATAAATTCCCGGGCCGCCTTGCCACCACGCGTCTGCTGAAAATTGAGATCAATGTCGGGCGCACCGGAACCCTCAACCCTTACGCAGTGCTTGAGCCTGTGCAACTGGCAGGTGTTACGATCCGGACAGCGACGCTGCACAACGAAGACGACATCCGTCGCAAGGATATCCGGGAGGGCGACACTGTCGTGATCAAGCGGGCTGGCGACGTCATACCCCAGGTAGTTTCACCGGTCCGCGAAAAACGCACCGGCGCAGAGCCGGAATTCCGATATCCCGAAAATTGTCCGGCCTGTGGCACCCTTGTCCTGCGCAAGGAAGGCGATGCCATGGCTTACTGCCCGAACCGCCAGTGCCCGGCGCAGAGAATCGAAGCCCTCAAGCACTTTGTTTCGCAAGGGGCCATGGATATCCGTGGCCTCGGGCCTCAAACCCTTGAAAAAATGATGGACCTCCGGCTGATCGAGGATGCTGCAGGATTGTATCGCCTGGTGGCCGCAGACCTGGAAAAGCTTCCCGGTTTCAAGGAAAAGTCGATCCGCAACCTTATGACTTCCATCGAAAACAGCAAATCGCGCCCCTATTCCAGGGTGTTGTTCTCACTGGGAATCAGGCACGTGGGGGAGAGCATCGCGGAGCTGCTTGCTGGCGGCTTTCCTGATATTGAAGCCCTGCAGGCAGCATCGGAGGAGGACATTTCATCCATCCAGGGAATCGGCCCCGAAATAGCCCGCAGCGTCCTCGAATGGTTCCAGGATAAGGACAACCGGGCCCTTGTTGAGGCCCTCCGGCAGGCTGGACTGCAATTCCGCTCCGCCGCGACCGCTGCGAAAATCGAAGGTCCACTCACAGGAAAGACTTTTGTAATTACGGGAACGCTTCCCGGGATGAGCCGGAAGGAAGCAGCGGAATTCATAGAGAACCATGGAGGCAAGGTCGTCTCATCTGTATCGGCAAAAACAAGCTACCTCCTGGTCGGGGAGGAAGCGGGGTCCAAGCTGGAAAAGGCTCGAGATTTAGGCATTCCGCTGCTCACCGAGGATCAACTCAAAAACCTGGCGGCGGGGAAGTAGTTGGATTTGGAATTGGCTGCCATGACGTCATTTCGGAGCCTTCACGGCCCTTTGTGGTTCAGGGCGTAATTTCGGCTTATGCATCCGATCCACCAGTTGATATTTCCTGCAAATCCCCATATGCTCCTTTTTTAATTTCAGGCGGTGGCGGAGATGGCGCATCGAATTGAAATTGGTCTGAGACGAGGGGTGCGCGATGCCCGCGGCCGTTCCATTGTGGCAAAAGCCCGGCAGTTTCTGCACCTTCCGGTGCGGGCCTGCCGTACCCGGGATGTCTATAAACTGGATATGCCGCTGGAACGGGCTGAGCTGCGAAGAATCCGGGACGCCTTTACGGATTCGACCGTTGCCCGATCAGCCGTGGGGCGCCTGGCTCCCCCTTTGTTCGACTGGATGGTCGAGGTCGGGTTCAAGCCCGGCGTCACCGATAATGTCGGTCAGACCGCCCGCTGTGCGGCGCGGGACGTGCTCGACCGCCTCCTGGCTCACAATGAAACGGTGTACACGTCCATTCAGTATTTCCTTTCGGCACCGGAGTTGAATCGTGAAGGCACATGGCTCCTCGCTCGAAATCTCCTCGCCAATCCGCTTATCCAGACCATAAAGGTTTTCAACCGCGACGAATGGCAACAGGCGCCGGAAGACACCACGGTGCCATCGATTCATGACAAGGCTGAAATCACCGTTGGAACGTACAATCTCTCGGTTTCCGATGCCGAACTCATTCGGATCAGCCGAGAAGGGATTCTTTCGCTGAGTCTCGAGGAAATGCGCGCCATCCGGGATCACTTCGGCTCTGCTGCGATCGCGAATAGCCGCGCCGCTGTTGGCCTGCCGCCCGAACCCACGGATGTCGAGCTCGAATGTATTGCCCAGACCTGGTCGGAGCACTGCAAACACAAAATCTTCGCCGGGACGGTTATTTACTGCGATGAAAGCGGCCGCGAGCAGCGCATCGAATCCCTTTTTAAAAGCTGCATTCGTGCTGCTACGGAGGAAATAGCCAAGGAGCTCGACTGGCTTGTCTCCGTCTTCAGCGACAATGCCGGAATTATCCGGTTCAACGAGCGCTATAACATCGCCTATAAGGTCGAAACGCATAACAGTCCTTCGGCTCTCGATCCTTATGGCGGCGCCATAACCGGCATCGTCGGCGTAAATCGTGATCCCATGGGGACAGGAATGGGCTGCGAGATGGTGGCCAACGTCTGGGGCTATTGCCTCGGGTCCCCGTTCTATGAGGGCGATCTGCCTGAAGGGCTTATGCACCCACGCCGCATCCGCGATGGCGTGCACCAGGGGGTAATCGACGGCGGCAATCAGAGTGGAATTCCCTGGGCTCGCGGATTTGAACGATTCGATGAGCGATATATCGGAAAACCTCTCGTGTACTGCGGGACTGTCGGGAGGATACCCGTCCAGCTTCAAGGGCGGCCTTCGGAAAGAAAAGAAATTTTCCCCGGCGACATCATCGTAATGGCCGGCGGCCGGATAGGCAAAGACGGCATCCACGGAGCTACTTTTTCCTCTGAAGAATTGAGGAAAGAATCGCCCGCCCAGGCAGTGCAGATCGGGGATCCCATCACCCAGCGCAATTTGTACGAGTTCCTGATTGAAGCGCGCGACCGGGGCCTCTATCGCGCCATCACCGACAACGGTGCCGGCGGGTTGAGTTCTTCCATAGGGGAGATGAGCCGGCTAAGCGGAGGTGCGGACCTGGATCTGTCCCGCGCCCCTCTCAAATACGAAGGGTTGCAGCCCTGGGAGATTTTTCTGTCCGAGGCTCAGGAGAGGATGTCGCTGGCGGTGCCGCCGGAAAGCCTCGATGCGCTGCTGGCCCTGGCGGCCCGGCGCGAAGTGGAGGCCACGGCGCTGGGAAAATTTACCGATTCAGGGACCCTGGTGGTCCGGCACGGCGATCGGCTTGTGGCCAGCCTGGACCTGGGTTTTCTGCATGATGGCTGTCCTCCCATGACTCTCCAGGCTCGTTGGATCCCTCCATGCGTAGCGGTCCCAGCCAGACCCCGGAAGGGCAGCCGGAACCGGTATCTGAAGCAGATCCTCGCTGCACTGAATGTATGCTCCAAAGAATTCAAATCCCGCATGTATGACGGAGAGGTAAAAGGACTGAGCGTTCTCAAACCCTTCGTGGGTGTCCACTCCGACGTCCCCAGCGACGCCACGGTGATGCGGATCGAGCACGGCACCTGCGAAGGGATCATCCTGGCTGAAGGGATCAATCCATTTTTCTCCGATCTCGATACCTACCACATGATGGCCAGCGTCATTGACGAAGCTGTGCGCAGGATTATCAGTGTCGGTGGAAATCTCGGGGGTATCGCCGGTCTCGATAATTTCTGCTGGCCGGATCCGGTTGAGTCTGAGAAAACGCCCGATGGCGCCTATAAAATGGCGCAGCTGGTGCGCGCGAACCAGGCCCTGTATGACATCACGACAGCATACCGGGTTCCGCCGATTTCGGGCAAAGACAGCATGAAGAATGATTCCGTCCGGGGCGGTCGGAAAATTTCCATTCCACCGACGGTTCTTTTCTCCACCCTGGCGAAGATGGAGGATGTGAGGAAAGCCGTATCGATGCACTTCAAAAGTGCGGGCGATTTCATTTATGTGGCCGGGCTGACAAAGGATGAACTGGGCGCATCCGAGTACCATCGCATTCTGGCTCGGGAACAGGGCACCCCGCTGAACTATGGCGGCGAGGTCCCGAAGGTGGATCCGGGAACGGCTTTGCCACTCTACAGGGCCATGGAAGCCGCCCACCGGCGCGGTGTGATCCGCTCCTCCCATACCCCGACTCTCGGGGGGCTGGCTGTGGCGTTGGCGCTCGCGGCCATTGGCGGCAACCTGGGTGCGGAAGCTGACCTGGCCCTCTTGCCGTGTTGCGGGAATCTTGACGACGATGCCAGGCTGTTTTCCGAATCCAACAGCCGTTTTATCATTACCTGCACGCCGCAGGATGCCGCGGAACTGGAGAGTCTATTCAGCGGACTGGCGCTGGCCAGGATCGGCCAAACGCACGAGGAGCCGGAACTGCGAATCCGAGGCTGCAGCGGGCGAAACCTGATCCGCTCGAATTTCGTGGATCTGCGCCGCAAATTTAAGGGAACGCTCTATGGCATCTAAGATCCCGGTTCTGATCGTCACCGGCTACGGGCTCAACTGTGAAGCCGAATCGAAGTACGCCTGGGAGCTTGCCGGTGGCAGCCCTAACCTGGTCCATTTCAACGATCTTCTCGAGACTCCGACCCGGTTGCTGGATTATGCCGCGCTGATGTTCATCGGGGGATTCTCCTACGGTGATCATATGACCGGAGGTCATGTCATGGCCCTCCGGTTTCGCCACCGGATGAGCGGGGAAATAGCGGCCTTTATCGAAAAAGGAAGGCTGATCCTTGGGGTATGCAACGGGTTCCAGATCATGGTGAAATTGGGACTGCTGCCCGGCCTGGATCGCCAGTACCTCGATCAAAAACTGGCACTCATGCAGAATGATTGCGGCTTTTTCCAGAATTATTGGGCCACGCTCCGGTTCGAACCGCAATCTCGCTGCGTCTTCACGCGCGGCCTCGGAACCATGCCCCTGCCTGTCCGCCACGGAGAAGGCAAGATTTTCTCGCTGGACCGGGATCTGATCGACAGGCTTGAGGCGGAGGGCTGCGTCGCGTGCCGCTACGTTGATCCTGCCACCGGCGCCGCTGCAACCCGATTCCCGCATAATCCGAACGGGTCGGTCCATTCCATTGCGGGGCTCTGCGACCCGACCGGTAGAATCTTCGGACTCATGCCTCATCCCGAGGCCTATCTCTATCCGGAGAATCACCCTCATTGGGACAGCCAAAAACTGTCCGGCTCACAGCCGCCGCAGGGGCTCGGCCTTCAGATTTTTCAGAACGCGATCGATTTTCTCCGCCAGTAGAGCGGCGGATGCACTTTTAAATGGTGAGGCGATCTGATATTCAAATGCCATGAATTCTGGACCACAGCCCCCTGAAACCGCTTTCCACATTCTCGCCAAACCGGTCGGTCCCATCTGCAATCTGGACTGCAAATATTGTTTTTACCTCGAAAAGGAAAATCTCTATCCCAACAAGACCGGGATCGACGCCTGGTCCCTGAAAGGCGAGGTCCTCGAACACTTCATCCGCGAATATATTGAATCGCAAACAGTCCCCGTCATCAATTTCGCGTGGCAGGGCGGTGAACCCACCCTCCTGGGAGTGGATTTTTTCCGCCGGGTGGTCGATCTCCAGACGAGGTATGCCGGCGGCAAGCAGGTGGAAAACGGATTCCAGACCAATGGCGTTCTGCTGAATGATGAATGGTGCGAGTTCCTCGGCGAAAACCGTTTTCTGGTCGGAATTTCCATCGACGGCCCGGAAAAACTGCATGATCGATACCGGGTTGACAAAGGGGGTGCTCCGTCGTTCCGCAAAACGATGCAGGGTCTGGAACTTTTGCGGTCCCATGGGGTCGAATTTAATACCCTTACCGTGATCCAGCGCCACAACTCGAATCACCCTCTGGAGGTATATCGCTTTCTAAAGGAGGTGGGGAGCGGATTCATGCAGTTTATTCCGATTGTGGAGAGAATTGCCGAACGGCAGGGACCTGACGGCCTGTCCTTGATAGGCCCGGCTTCCGGAATGCCTGCCTCAGTATCCGAATGGTCGGTGGAGCCTCTCCAATTCGGAAAGTTTCTGTGCGCGATTTTTGATGCTTGGGTTCGTCAGGATGTCGGCCGATATTATGTGCAGCTTTTCGATGTGGCGCTCGAAGCGTGGGTGGGAATGGAGCCGAGCCTTTGCGTTTTCCGGCGGGAATGCGGTCAGGCCATGGCTCTGGAACATAACGGGGACCTCTATTCCTGCGACCATTATGTCTATCCTGAGAACCGGCTGGGCAATATTATGGAAAATCCTCTCCTTTCGCTGGTGCAGTCCGACCAGCAACTTCAGTTCGGGCGGTATAAGGTAAGCTCGCTTCCGCGCTATTGCCGCGAATGTGACGTCCGGTTTGCGTGCAATGGCGAATGCCCCAAGCACAGGTTCCTGCGTACGCCCGAGGGTGAAGCGGGTCTCAATTACCTTTGCGAGGGATATAAACTTTTTTTCCGGCATATCGATCCCTATATGAAGTTTATGGCCGAGGAACTTCGCCACGAGCGCCCGCCCGCGAACATCATGGCTTGGGTGAGAAAGCAGGACCTGAGGTCGGAAGGGAAGCGTAAAACCGGGCGCAATGATCCTTGCCCCTGCGGCAGCGGAAAAAAGACCAAGAAATGCTGTGGAGCCGACTCCTGACGCCGGCGAAAAAAGTCTGCAAGCGCAGGCGGCCGCCGCGTCTTGAGTATCAGAAGCGGATGCGCCGACATATGGTCCCGCAGGGACCGGCGATACCCGGCCGGCGCCGCCTTTCCCATGGGGGCTCAGATGCGAAAACATTACAGGTCGTTCATTCCCGTACTTGCGATAGCATGTTTCGGATTGTTACTCACTTTTCATCTTTCCGGCTCGCAGGGCGATATGCGTCAAAACCCTAATAGACCGTCGACAGGAGGCACGCCCCCGCCCTCGGACACGCCGTGGCGCGAGATTGAGCGCCTGATTTCCGAACAGAAATTCGAAGAGGCTTTGACTGCGGTTGAGAGGATCCGGCTGTCGGCCCGGAAACAGGGAAACGAAGCGGATTGGACCAGGGCTCTGATCCAGGAGGTGCAGCTCCGGACGGGCCTCCACGGCAACGAAACAGCCGTCCGATTTCTCAAGGAGCAGACCTGGCCGGATGGTACCCTCAGCCGCACCCTATTGAACCTCTTTTACGCCCAGTCTTTGGTCAATTATTACAATCTGTATTCCTGGGAGATTTCGCGCAGGGAAAAAGTAGAATCATCCGCCACGGTTGACCTGAAAACCTGGACCAAAGACCAGATTTTTGACGAAGCACAAAAGGCGTTCTTCGAAGTCTGGAAGCAGCGAACTCTGCTCGGGAGCGAAAAGCAGGAGCGATGGCCGCTCTATCTCGAGAAGAACGATTACCCGGAAGGAATCCGTCCATCCCTTCGAGATACGGTTTCCTATCTTTACGCAGAATTGCTTGCGAATACCCAATTCTGGCGGCCCGAAGCCGCCAATGAAATCTACCGGCTCAATCTCAAAGAGCTCCTGGAAAGTGGTCGAAAGCCGGCTGGAACGGATTCCGGGTTGACGGATGCTGCGGTCCATCCCCTTTCCAAGATCGACATCATACTTTTGGATCTCGAATCCTGGCACGCCGGCGCAGGGCGAAGGGAGGCTGCGTTGGAGGCGCGGTTGGCGCGCTATCGGCAGCTGCATGCTTCGTTTACCGAAGCGGAAGACCGGGCCCTCATCATCCGGAGCTTGGAAAACCTTTTGCCGGGATTCCAGAAGCTGGCCTGGTCAGCCATGGGCAAAGCCCTCCTCGCTGAATTCATCCGCGGAGGGGACGGCTCAAGCAAGCTAGTTCGCGCGCGTTCGGTTGCAGAGCAGGGCTGGAAGGCATATCCCCAGTCGATTGGAGGCAAACGATGCGCCCATATCGTCCAATCGATTGAAGCTCCCGATTTCAGCCTAACCGCCATGACGAGCGACGGTTTCCAAAAACGATCGATCGAAATCACTCATAAGAATCTGCCGGGGCTTTATTTTAGAGCTTATCCGATGAACCTGGAAAACCGGATAAGGACATCCATGGACTACAACCTGCTCCCGGATCAGAGGGAGCTGACCGATTGGATGAAATCTCAAAAGCCGGTCACGGAATGGAAATCGGATCTGCCGCCCACTCCGGATTTTGAATCGCATCGCACTTTTGTGACGCCTCCACGGCTGGCTCCCGGTTTTTATATCATCGCGGCGTCGGTCAAACCTGATTTCGGCACGGGGGCGGGCAACCGCATCCTGGGGCTGAACATGATTCTCAGCGATCTCGTTTTGGCCTCCAACATCACGGCGCAAGGCGAGGTGGAGGTACGTTTATCCGCGGGGGAATCGGGTAAAGCCGTGGCGGGTGTCGCTGTCGGCCTATATCGCCGGGACTGGCAGAAACAGCCCCAAAAGACAATGGAGCGCATGACCGATGAAAGCGGGATTGCCAGGTTTCAATTATCCGGAACTCCAAATGGGGGATCCTACTTTCTTTTTGCACGAAAAGGAGAGCATCTCGCGTTGAATGCCGAAGGCCTTTATCTGTACCCGCAGGCCCCGGCTCCCGTCTCAACTTCGGCGCTGATTTACACCGACCGGAGCGTATATCGTCCGCTGCAAAAGATTCTGTGGAAGGTGCTGGTTTTCACCGGGCTTCGCGAACAAGCTCGATATCGGGCTGCCGCTTCTACCTCGGTCACTGTGACCCTGATGGACCCCAACGGTCAGAAAGTCGATTCCACGGTGGTATCGACGAATTCCTTCGGTACGGCCGCCGGAGAGTTCCATATACCTTCGGGCCGACTGCTCGGGGGCTGGAGGATAGTCAGTTCTCCTAACGGAAGCGCATCGGTCAAGGTGGAGGAATACAAGCGGCCCACCTTTGAGGTTTCGCTCGACGATGCCGAGCAGCCCCTGCGTTTGAACCGGCCCGTGCGGATTTCCGGGAGCGCAAAGTATTATTTCGGGCTTCCTGTGGTGAATGGAGCCGTGAAATGGAGGGTGACCCGTGAGGCGATTTACCCATGGTGGTGGGAATGGGGCTGGAGAGGCTCCGCCAGCCATGGCGGCAGCCAGACCGTCGCTGCCGGATCTACAGCCCTGGGGCCGGAAGGCAAGTTTTCAATACCCTTTACTCCTGAGGCCGACGAACGTCGGTCGGGTTCCAAAGATATTACCTATCGCTACACCATTGCTGCCGATCTGACCGATGAAGGGGGTGAAACCAGATCGGCTTCCAAGAGCCTCCGGCTGGGATTTGTTTCGATTGAGGCAAGCATCGTCATCGAGAATGGATTTCATCTCCAGGCGGCGGAAAATAACATTGAGATCTCACGAACCGATTTGAATGGACAGCCAAGGGCCGGATCCGGGAGCTGGCGGCTGGTAGCTTTGTCGCAGCCGGCTGAAGCAGTTCCGCCTGCCGACCTGCCAATCCGGAACGCCGCTGGTGCCGATGACTACCAGACTCCCGGGGATAAAATGCGGCCCCGCTGGCAACCCTCCTATTCGCCGCAATCCGAAATGCGCTCCTGGGCGGATGGGGCGGAGGTGGCGCGGGGTACCGTGACCCACCCAACCAACGGCCGCGCGAAGATCAGCTTGCCAAAACTTGCCGCCGGCGCCTACAGGATCCACTACTCCACACCCGACGATTTTGGCGCATCTTTCCGAACCGCCCGGGAGTTTATCGTTGCGGGACAGCGCGCGAATCTAACTCTTCCGGCTCTGTTGCTGACGGAAAAATCATCCCTCGCCGTCGGTTCGAAAGCGCGCTTCCTCGTCACCTCCGGCCTGGGCGGCCAGGAATACTTTTTCGAGATCTGGCGCGGCGGAAAGCTGGTGGACCGGAAAACCAGGGTTGCCGGGCGAGAAGATTCGCTGATCGAGATTCCGATAACCGCGGAAGATCGAGGCGGGTTCTGCGTCCGGATGATCGTATTGCGGGATTTTCAGCTCATTCAGCTGGATCAGTCGGTCTGGGTGCCGTGGGAAGACAAGGAGCTCAAAATTCAATTCTCTACTTTCCGCGACAAGCTGCGTCCGGGAACCAGGGAGACATGGCGCGTGACAGTGAAAGGGCCTCAAGGCGCCGGAGTCGAATCCGGGACGGCGGAATTGCTGGCTTACATGTATGACAAGAGCCTCGATATTTTCGGCGCTCACAACCCGCCGGGCATCCTCTCTCTTTATCCGGGCCGGGCTTATTTCGGCCGGCTAACCAGCAGCCTTGGCCATGGGAGCGGCCAATGGGTGGCGGGCGATCTCTTCCGCCTGCCGGATTATCCCAGCCTCCGCGAGGATCGGCTCAAGTTTCTCGACGGATATGGAATCGGGGGACCCGGCCGCCGCGGCATGCCTCAGCGCGCGCGGATGGTCGGCGGTGTCGTAGGAGGCGTGATGTCGGCTGCCCCTGCCTCTGCTCCTATGATGGACAAGATGGAGGCTGCCGAATCGCGAAAAGAGATGAATGCCGAATCGAAATCGGTCAGCGCTCCGCCGCCGGCAGAGCCCCAGGGCACAGCCCAACCGGACACCCAGATGCGAAGTGACTTTAGCGAGACCGCTTTCTGGATCCCGCAGCTTTTGACCGGGGAGGATGGCTCTGCGTCGATTGAGTTCCAGGTGCCTGATTCGGTGACCGCATGGAATGTCTGGGTTCACGCCGTAACCCGGGATCTGTCCGGAGGATCGCTGACCAAAGAAGCCCGCAGCGTGAAGGAGCTCATGGTGCGTCCCTACCTCCCCCGGTTCCTGAGAGAGGGCGACAGTGCTTCCTTGAAGGTGCTTGTGAACAACGCATCCGATAGTGAATTCCGCGGCCAGTTGGTATTCGATGTCATCGACCCCGGCAGTGGCAAAAGCGTTCTCGACAGCTTCGGCTTGACGGCGGAACGGGCAAAACAGCCTTTTGTGGTCGTCGCCGGTGGGGGCACGAATCTTTCATTTCCTTTGAAATCTCCAGCGAAAGTGGGATTGGTAGCATTCAAAATTGTTGCTTCCGCGGGTGATCAAAGCGACGGAGAATTGCGCTCGCTTCCGATTCTGCCCGGACGTATGCATCTCATACAGTCGAGGTTCGTCACTCTTAAAAATTCCGGGCGAAAGGAAATGACATTTGAGGACCTCAAGCGGAATGACGATCCGACACGAGTGAGCGATCAGCTGGTGGTGACGCTGGACGCCCAGCTGTTCTATTCGGTGCTGTCCTCGCTTCCCTATCTCATCAACTTTCCTTATGAGTGCACCGAGCAGACCCTCAACAGGTTTGTTTCGAGCGGGATTCTTTCGAGCCTGTATGGAAAATACCCGGCCGTGAGCCGCATGGCAAAGGAGTTCGCCGCGCGGCAGACTCCGCTCGAGACCTGGGACAGCGCCGATCCGAACCGCAAGATGGCTCTGGAGGAAACTCCATGGCTGGTCGATTCCCAAGGCGGCACCGACGCGGGTCTCGGGCTCACAAATGTCTTGGACCCCAGGATTGCAGCAGCCGAAAAAGCCTCAGCCCTGGCCAAGCTTCGAAAGGCACAAACCGCTTCGGGCGGATTCCCTTGGTGGCCGGGCGGTCCTCCGTCCCCGTACATGACGCTTTACATCATGTACGGATTTGCTAAAGCCAGCGAGTTTGGTGTGGAGGTTCCCCGTGATATGGTTCAGCGCGGATGGCAGTACCTCGCGCTGCATTACCGTGAGGAATTCGCAAGAAAAATCCTGAAAGAAAACTGCTGCTGGGAATTCCTGACCTTCCTCAATTATGTGGCTTCGTGCTATCCCGATCCCTCCTGGATGGGAGATGCGCTCACAACCGCCGAACGGAAAGCAATCCTGGATTTTTGCTTTAAGCACTGGCGGCAGCACTCTCCGTATCTCAAGTGCGAGCTGGCCCTGACGTTGAGACGGGCGGGCCGCCCGCAGGATGCCGCGCTGGTTTTCGCCAGCGTTATGGATTCAGCAAAATCGACGGCGGATGAAGGGACCTTCTGGGCGCAGGAGGACCGCTCCTGGCTCTGGTATAACGACACCATCGAAACTCATGCCATGGCGCTGCGTACCTTGATGGAGATAACCCCGGACAATCCTAAAAAGGATGGGCTGGTTCAATGGATTTTCCTCAACAAGAAGCTCAATCACTGGAAGTCAACCCGCGCCACGGCGGAAGTGATTTATTCTCTGATCCATTACCTGAACAAGGAGGGAGGCTTGGGTTCCCGGGAAACCGCGACGGTCCGGGCGGGCCGCCAGGAGTCGCGCTACGTTTTTGAACCGGACAAATATACCGGCAAGAAAAACCAGACTGTCATACCCGGAGACAAGCTCGATGCCCGTGACGCGACGATCGGGATTGAAAAAGAGGGACCGGGTTTTATGTTCGCGTCGGCCACCTGGCATTTTTCAACCGAGCGGCTGCCGGAAAATCCCAGCGGGGATTTCCTGTCGGTCAGCCGGACATATTTCAAACGGGAAAACAGCGGGAGCGGATTCGTGTTGAAGCCATTGGCGGAGGGGGCCGTTTTAGCTCCGGGAGACGAGGTGGAAGTCCAACTATCGATCCGGGCCAAGCACGCGTGTGAGTTCGTTCATTTGAGGGATCCGCGGGCTGCGGGACTCGAGCCTGAAAATGCAATTTCCCGGTACCGGTGGGACATGGGGATCAGCTGGTACCAGGAGACCAGGGATGCCGCCGCAAATTTCTTTTTTGAGTGGCTGCCGCAGGGAGAATATGCCTTCAAATATCGTTTGCGTGCCAACATGGCGGGGGCATTCAAAGTTGGTCCCGCAACGTTGCAGTCCATGTATGCACCGGAATTCAACGCCTACTCTCAAGGAGCCGTGTTGACCATCCGCTAACAGTCCATAATGGTACGGACTACCATCATGGGGGCCGGGATCCATCCTGGACAATTCCTCAAAAGTACGATTTTGCATTATTTCTGCACCCGCGGTAATCGCGATTTGGTAGGTTGCTTGAATGAGAAGAGACTATGTCCGGGCTGAACAAGGTGTCTCAGAACTGACCAGACCGCAGCAGTTGAGTTCAATCGTCGCTGCACGACGGATCCCCTATTGCGCGTTAATCCGGGCCTTAAAAGGCCCGGCTAAAGTCATGGGGCCGCTACGCGGCCCCTGCCCTGGGATCAAGTTAGCGCTTACGGGGCAAAGCCCTTGGGTTCAAACCAGATCAACAGAAAGGGCTGAAAGTCCGATCCATAATGCATCGTTTTCAGGTTTTGAGAAAACCTGTGAAACCCGGATCCACATAGAAAAAGAGGAAGGGCGTTCAACCTGGGCCAAATAAACACGCTCACGAGCCGTCATTCGAAAGAGATCATCGCAGGATCAAGTCGAGAGACCGGCCCGTTTAGCGGTATGCCTTTGCGCACCAGGAATTTCCCGGTGCCGAAGCTTTCAACAATGGGTTTATCCCACTGGACCAGTTCATAGCGGTCGCGCAACTGTTTGGCCAGCGTACCTGCTTGTTCACGCGACAGGAAATCCCGAGTTACCAGATATTTTAGAATGTTCCCGCAATTCGATTCTTCGGGCCAGGGATCCCACTCAATGATTGCGGCTTTTCCTGATTCGAGCATGTTCACCAAACCTGGGCTGATTTCACGATTAGTCGCAGCGTCGAAAATGTAGCAGTAGTAAATGACATTCCATAAGCTCCAGGCATTCCGAGCCGCGATCGGGTGGAACGGCGGAACGCAGGCAACATAGTCTCCCTTCGCCGTCCGATCGAGCCAATCCAACAATTCGAGCCCCGAATGCATCTGGCGGGATGCCATCGCCAATTCCGAAGGATCAAAGTTGGCGGGAAAGTTAGGAATGAACAGTGACCAGAATAGCAAGCACGTTAGAAATATCGAAACCTTCCTACCCCTCGTGCGGCCGAGGCGCAATGCTATTTCGTGGAAGGCTATCGCCGCCATGAGAATACTGAGGGCGATCCATAAGGCCAGGGTGTGCTCCATTTTTTGCGGATTTAAAATGGCAGATACGGTGGCAGCGCACCAGAGAAGCGTCAATGCCTTTCTTCGCGGAGATGAATCTCTGACCTCGCAGTTGACAAACAAACCGGCCATGGCTGCGAAGGCCAGGATTTCCGGGAGATGGGCGGGAGTGTCGAAACGAATCGTGCCTATATTTCGGAAGAAGGTATAGTTCCAGTAGATGATGGAGGAGAAAGAGTCATAGGTGATTATATACGCCAGCGTCGGGATAAGAGCCAAGACTCCTCCGGCCATGGTATGCACCAGGGGCCGGAATGACCTGGGTTTGGCCTGGCACAGGTAGGCGGCCGCGCAGATGGCGAGACCTAACGGAGTGGTTCGCAGGCTGATTAATCCTGCCAAACCGGCAAAAAAGCCGGATAACAGGAAGCCGTGCGAGATTCCGTCATGCCCCAGTCCCTTGATCAGGCAGAATATTCCAATCATGAGAAAAATGAAGGCCGGATATTCCGGCACCAGGGTGCCCATCGGCAAATAACCCAGTGCCAAAAGCAGAAGGGCTCCCATGACTTGGCGATTGCCAGTTGGAAGATCGAAATAGTCTGCGGTCTTGATGAAAATGATGGCCGAGCAAAGAGCCGCTCCGACGGTTACTATTCGCGCAAGAACAATCAATGTTCCGGGCGACAGGTTCAGCCAGAGCAAAGGAAAATAGATCCAAAGCCTCATGGGAAGGCATCCACGAACCTCGCCTCGAAGCCCTGCTGCCGATTGCGCCAAATAATAGACTTCGTCATCATAGACTGGACGCACAAAGGAATTTAAAAACAGGATCGAAATTCCCACAAACCAGGCGGCTGCGACTAAGAGTCTGCTTGCCCGGCCGTTCGGAGTGCATCGGTTTGAATAGAGCCAGCTCGCCAGCAGCGACAGGATCACTCCGATCAACATATGGTTGTCTAGCAGTAAACCGTTCACGAAAAATCCCTTCGGCGATCGAGAGTGCCATAGATGAGGTATCGGTGCAATCTCCGCCGCTGGTTATATCACCGTCTCACCTTCATGCGAAATTCCTCGATCGCCGGCTTTGATGGAAGGCCCCGGAGACCCAACTGATCTTTATCATTTTCTAAACCATGGCGTCGATCAGATTGATCCCGTCGAAAATCTTTGTCTGCGACATAGACTGATAGTAATCTCATTGCCGCAAAATCAGGTTCCGCGTTCGCCTTTTGTCTGAAAGCGTTTGTAAGTGTGAACTCAATGATTAATATCGCCCGCAGAACCATGGGTGTCTGGCGGAACCACTCGAGCTATTTTTCGGGCGCCTTGCAGCTCCTCGCGGTAATATTGCTCGCTGACAGTCTTATCGATCAAGTTGCCCAGATTCATGGTCATTCAAAATCTGCCCTGTTATCCGGCCTATTCATCTTCGTTCCGGCAACCTTCGTTCTGCTCACAGTTATCGTTTTTCTAAAAGGCGAACATCGCCCTTGGATGTCCAGGATTCCCCTCGCGTTGATAGTGATCGCCTCATTAGGCCGGATTGCCTGGGTTCTTTATTTTGATTCCTATCAGAACAACGATTTCGGCTATTACCTGCGCTGCGCCGAGGATTTTGTCCGGACCGGGAATCCCGCTGATTCCGACTACTGCATGCCTGTGTATTGGAAGCGAGCCGCGTTTTACACCTATCCGATTGTCGCATTGTTCGGCACTTCGCTGCTCGCGATCAAGCTTGTCAATGTTGGGTTGCTTACTCTTGCCAGCTGGTTTTTTTTCAAATCGGCAGAGATGATCCTTGGCCTGCAGAAGGCTGCCATAGCTTTGTCCCTTTTTATTTGGCAGCCGGATTTGTGGTACGCAGCGACTTTGGCGTCGCACGATGTGCCGGGGATTTTCTGGCTTTCGGTGTTCTTCTATTTGGCCGGGCTGATTCACGTCAGACTCAGGCCGATGGTCTTGAATTGGAAGGCGCTTACCTTTCTTTCCGTTTGTTTGGGTGTGACACTTTTCTTCCTGGATGTTTCACGCTCCTACCACTATGGTGCAATGGTAGCGTGGATTTTGTACATAGCCGTCCGTTCCATTCTCATCCTTGCCAGAGCCGAGGACTGCGAGCACCACGGATCATGGTTTCGGGAAATGTCCAGCCCTGCCGATCCCGGAACTCTACAACCATGGCAACGCGTACGGATTCAATTCCTGCTCTTACTCATGCTGCCGCTGGCAATCTACCAGGTCGGGATCCGTGCATTCTGGTCACGATGGGATTTTTCAGGATATGCTGAAGAAAAGAGCGTGACCTGTTTCATTTCAGCTATAGATGTCACGGGAATAACGGAATGGTCGCAGACCAACAACTGGCAGGATCGGCAGTGTCCCTTGATACCTCCCGAGGTGAGGCAGATTTTTGCGCTCCGCAAGGTGCTTCAGGACATTACCATCAACCCGCTTCAGTATCTGCGGCACCTCGAGCGCAAGAACCGGATCCTGGGTCGGGTCGACGATTACATCCTCGCATGGGCTACCTGGCCTCAACCTGATCCTTGGGATCATTCATCCGGCCAGGTAAAGCGCCTGAACAACCGCCATGTGGGGGAGCAGGCCGCGGCTGCCTCCATGCTCCAATTTTTGCTGCTACTGCTTGTTATTTGGCGGCTGGTGGTTCTAGCCAGGCTTCCGTTCCGTCTGATGGAAATGCTCTGGATTTCATTCTCCCTGACCTATTATTTAATGTTTCTGCTCTTGGCGGAAGGGCAGGGGCGATATGACCTGTTCCTTATTTTCCCCTTTGCCTGCATGTCAGCCCATTCCATCGAAGATATTTGGCATCGGGTGGCGAGGACCAAAACCCACATTCAATTCCATTTAAAAGCCTGCCTCCAGATGTGCATGCGGGGAGGGATTGTTCTGCTGATCCTGCTGGCTGTGTTTTGGGGGGCCTCCAGACTAATTTCAGGAAGCTCTCTGACCCTGAGAGACCAGTCCGGATTTGAACAGATTCCGGAAGGCCAATTGCCCCTGCTATCGAGCCAATATTCCCAGATTCCTCCGCGGTTCATGGTCAACAATCACAAACAGCTCATGCTCGGTTACCGGCCGGGATCGGGTGTCGCAGCCGATCGCATTCTCGCCGTGCGCAAAACCTTTCCGCTTCAAAATCGGCCAAATCATCATCTGCGTTTTTTTATTTCAACCTATGCTGTTACGCAGGGAGATTTTGAATTGTCAGTTCCTTGGAATTTCGAGGATTTCGAATTTACGCTTCTTATCAACGGCACTCAGGTTGATACCGGATCTTTAAGTGAGATACAGGATAACCGCTATTATTCCTTTGAACCCGGCAGGATCCGATTTTCCTCCCCAATGATGATATCGCTCATCATCCGCAACAGGAAACGCCTGGATCCGGTTACTGCAAACCGATGCCCGGTAATCGGGTTGGAGCTTATTGATCTCCAGTAGCCCGGGACCCAGCTTCATGGGGATGCTTTGGGGAAGTCGGATTTCTCAAGCAGATTTCCAATTCCGGCAACATCACACCTTTTTCGCCAGAATCGCCTTGTAATCCCCCCAAGCCTGGTTGCGGACCATTTTCATGATCCCCTGCCCCAGCCTATAGCCCACCGATGTTATGAAGGCAGGCCAACTCACATAGGCGAGGGCGATTCGCATGGGCCAGAAGTGGAGATTTTCAACCCGCAGGGATTCGAATCCCGCATCCCGCATGACGGCGATAAAATCCTGCAGGTTCATGTTTAGAACCCTGTGCAGGAATCCGAGATGCACTGGCTCGCAAAGGAGCAACGTCCCGCCCGGCCTGAGTGCCCTCCATATATTTTTCATTGCGTCCAACAACTCGCTTTTATTCCTGCATGCAATGGCGACGGTTCCCCATGAAACGGCTATGTCATAATCTTCCCGCTCGGCAAGGTCAAAAATCGATTGCTGGCGGTAAGTGGGATTGTCCCCTTGCGATAATTCCCTGGCGATTTCAATGGCTCGGCCCGAAAAGTCGATTCCCAGTACGGTTGCACCACGGCTGGCAAAATAGCGGGAATTGCGACCCGTGCCGCAGCCGATATCCAGGATGGCGCGGCCTTTGACATCGGGCAGTAGCCTTCGAACCAGATCGAATTGCTCCTTCTGATAATACCGGTTCAGGTGATTATTGGGCCACATGGAGACCGAATCTCCCTGGTGCTCCACCGCTTTCGAGTCCCAGTATTCGGCCGTGCAATACAGGGTTTCCCGTTGCATCCGGTTCTTGAACATATCTATGAGCCGGCTAACTCTCATGATCGACCTCGGTTTCTATTTTTCGGAGCATGTGGACCATGCGCTCGATTTCGTGCCGCCGCAGTTTTACATAAAAAGGCAGGTCCAGAACCCTTGCTGCCAGGTTCTGAGCGTTTCTGAATTCCGGCGGGCATGCGAGATAAGTGAAGCTGAACGCGCAATCGATTCCATGCTCGAAAGCTCTTCGATAATATTCAAATTTGTCGCTCTTGGTTCGGATGGGGAACCGAATGCAGGCATATTTCCCCTGCTGATCCACTGGCGGCAGCTCAAACTGTTTGCACCCCTCAAGTCGCCGGCATAGTTCACTATAAATGGCCTGCCTCGTTTTGATGATCCAGTCGATTTTTTGGATCTGAGGGATTGCGATCATCGACTGCCAGTCGGTCATGTCGAACTGATAGAAGGGGGTCAGTTTCCGGTTTACCTCGGCCGTTTCCGCGGTCACCTTTCCCTGCATTTCAAAAATAACCCAATGAAAAAGGCGGTACGCGGCGGGATTCTCGATCGCGAGCAGCAATGCGGCTTGCGTCAGCAGTTTCCATTTATGCCAGAAAGGCATGCGAAGGATTTCCTTGCGATATATCCGGCAAATCGATTCAAAGAGGACCGGGTCCTTCACACTTAAAAAGCCGCCTTTCATTGGAACGTTGATCAGCTTGGTCGAGTCGAACGAATAAAAGGCCGCATCGCCGAAACTCCCCGCCAGCGGCCCATTGACACGGGTTCCCAGGGCCGCAGCGACATCCTCGAGAAGAAATGCCGCTTTTTCGCGGCAGATTGATTGAATAGCCTCCATATCGGACGGAAAGCCGAACTGGTGGGTCGCCACAAATATCGTCTGGTTGTCGAGCACCTTGTCCAGATCATCGGCACAGATATTGAATCCCCCCGGTTCGATGTCGACACGCTGGACTTCCTTGCCGGCCAGTTGAGCCGCCTCCACTACGGCATTGCAGGTGTAGGCGGGAATAACCACGCGCGGCCGGGCGATCGCCTTGAGAATGTAATACAAGCCTGCACGGCCCGACGGGGTCAGCAAAATGTTTTTTTCACCGGTATATTCCTGCAGCAGCGAAATCAGTCTGCTGCGGTATTGCCGGCTTCTCTCGGAGACGAAGAGGGCCTTGAGAATCTCCCGATAGCTGTAGTTAACCTTTGTTCTTGGGATCATGAGCGGTTCTCGACTTCTTCTCCAATATCCCGGCAGCGGCTGGAAGGCTGCCGAAAGCCGTTGGAGGCGAAGGCCCGGAATATGAAATTTCCATTATGGTCAATCCTCAACGATCAGGCTCAGCCGCTGATAAAGTTCTAAAACGCGCAGCTCCAACTCATTTCTCGCGCTGCCCGCAATCAAGGCTTCTCCAATCCGGTTTCTGCCATTGATGAATGGAAAAACTGTCGCGCCGAACGCGACATCCAGGCTGAGCTGCAGAACCCATGGCTCCCTCTTCAGGCATTCCGCCTCTTCGCGGTCGAAGGCCAGGCGACCGCCCCGCTGCACACCCAGTATTACCGCGGCCGTCGGCCTAAGATGCAGGACGGCCGGCGTCTTGGGATTTTCCCCGAGGGCGTAACGAATCGCGTATTCCACGATGTCGAAGCCCGTTGCCGCCTGAAGCAGCTTCGATATGCAATTGCCTCCGAGGCGCGGGCTGAGTTCGAGGATGTAGACCTCTTGTTCCGAAGCCACAAAATCACAATCGAAAGGGCCGTCGGAGATTCCCATGAGGCTCCACACACGGTGCAATTGATGGAGCAGCCGCTCTCTCGATAGGACCGGCAGCGTGGTAGGGAAGCAATGGCCCCTGGTTGCGACATAAGGCGGTTCGGCGGTCATCCGGTCCAGTAGAAATATCTGTTCGATTCGCCCGTTCCGAAGCACCCCTTCGCAAGTGCCCTGAAATCCTTCGATGAACCTTTCCAGAATTCCCACGCCCTGAGGGCTGAATTCAAGGGTTTCGGGAAGCCGGCGCCGGTAGTCGCCCTGCGACTCAATCACGAAAATCCCTTTGCTTCCCGAGCATTGGTCGGGCTTCATGATCCACCGGCTTTTTTTAAAAATATCCTCCGCCGGGCGGAAATCTGCATCGATACGCATTGCCTCCGGCGCCGGCATCCCGTTCCGGGACAGGAATTCGCGGAAGCGTACTTTACTGCAGGCTACCTTGACGCTTTCAAAGGGTGGCCCGGGCAATCCCATCCGATTGGCTATGAAAGCCGCGGTCGGAGCGGCGACGTCGGTGCAAGGGGAGACAATGCCATCGACATTTTCCCTGAGAGCGACGTCCAACGCTGCGTTCATGTCGGTTGTGTCGATGTTCCAGCAGCTGTCCGCTTCGGCATGACCGGGGTTGGAAGGACAGTTGTCGAGCGTGATCACACGGTGCCCAAGCGCCCTGGCCTTGCGAATGACGTCCAGTTGGTAGCGGGATGCCGCCAGGACGAGCAATGATTTATTCATAAATCTCGCTGATGGTGTAGCTCACGCGGGTGCGCGTGATTTGCTGATGCAGCCGCAGCAGATAGAGGCCGAAGATGGCGAGGCAGAGGAGGGTTAAACCGTTGAAAAAAGTCACAATCACGATCGTGCTGGCCCAGCCGGGCACCGCCACGCCGTGCACCAGGGTGTTGTATATGGTACGAAGACCGAGAAGTATGGACAGGGCGAAGGCAATCAGGCAGAAAAATCCGACGAAATAGAGCGGGTAGGATGAATAGCTCAAAACCAGGTTGGCGACCAGATAAAGGCTTTGCTTCAGCCGGTAATTGGACTTGCCGAACTTCCGCGAATCATGCCGTGTAGGGACGTTCGCGTAATTGGCTGCATTCGACAGGAGCATGCATGTGACGTAGGGGAAGACCGCGCTCATTTGTACCACTCTGGAGACGACAATCTTTTTCGCAGCCCGAAAGCTGGTGAGTTGAAAGTCAGACGGAAGCTTGAATATCCGCCGGATCATCCAGTCGACCAGGTGACCTCCGATATTTCGGAATGCCGCGTGTTTTTTCGAGTCATACGCGCCTATGACCAGATCATAGCCGCGCTCGAGCGCTTCCGTCAGGCGGGGAATCTCTTCGGGCGGATTCTGCAGATCATCGTCCATCGTAACAATCTGGTCTCCTGTGGCGAGAGAAAGCCCGCAGAGGATGGCGTTGTGCTGGCCCCGGTTGGTCAGCAGCCGGACAATTTTCAGGCCCTTGCCGTATTCCGATTTCAACTTCTTGAGCACGTCCCAACTGTTATCCGGGCTGGCGTCGTCGACCAGGATAATCTCCGGGACTTTGTTCATACCTTCGATGGTCTGTATCAAACGCGGAACCAGAATCGGAAGGGATAGCTCGGACCGGTAAACCGGGATGATGACGCTTATGATGTTGGCGAATTCGCTCATGTCGGGAATCTAAAACCTGCCTCCGCCCGCGTTAGGGGCTGAATGTCCCCCGAATGGTATCCTCGAAGGGATAAAAAGGCAACCTGGCGAATGGAGTCTTCAGCTTCCGGGAACTGACGCGCATCCCTCCATCCCGGCCGGCACCGCGTGAGTTCGGACGGTTCGGTCGATAAAGTCCTGCAGGCCACGGATACTTTCCATGTCGCGATACAGCCGATGCTTTTCTCGGGCGTATTTCCTGGAGATTTCACCGCGCCATTCGCTATCCCGGGCAAGCCGTGCAGCCAAAGCCACAAACTCATCTTCGGATCGCGCAATGGTTTCAGTCGCGCCCAGCAAGCTCAAAATCGCGCTGCTGTGCCTGCCGCGCATGAGGTTTCCCGGAAGCGTTACCACCGGAAGGTGCGACTCGATCGCTTCCAAGGTCGAGTTGCAGCCGGACCAACCGGCGCTGTCCAGGAATACATCGCTGAGGTAATTCATCGATTTATACTGCGGGGGCGTGAGTTGCGGCAGCAAAACCATATGCCGTTCCGGATCCATGCCCCGCTGCCGGAAAGCCTTCTCAACCCGTGCGCGGAATCGCCGCGTTACTTCTTCCGATTTTCCAAAGGAAATGAAGGCAAACTGGCAATCTCCCGTTTCCAGGGCAATCCTCGCGAAAAGATCATCGTATCGGGGAAGGTATTTGAACAGAGATTGCGCACAGAAGAAAACCGGCGAAGAATCGCGCAATCCGAAGAGGCTTCGGCTGCCGGGAGCGGCAGCCAGATCGGGAGGGGTATAGTAAATCGAGAGATTGGGCAGCCGAACCAGGCGCTCGCTGTAATGGTCCTGGCCGTTTTCCGGTTCCATCAAATCGCTGCTCAGGTAATAGTCGATCGTGGGAAGCCCGGAGGTTTCCGGGTGTCCCCAGGATGTGCATTGAATGGGCGCCAGCCATAGCGCCGCCAGCCGCAGGGCCATCGTATCCATTCCGAGTTCCGGGAAGATCAGCAGGTGCAGGCGTTCTCTTCGGATCAGCGCAGCCCATTCCTCGACCGTATCCAGACCCTCATAAAAGCGCTCGAAACACCTCCGTGCGCGCTCGGTTTCAGCATCCTTCATTTTTCCGGTATGATAGCCATAGAGGGCGAACCTGGTCCGGTCCAGCTGTTCCACCCAACCCTTGATAGGGATTTTCCAATTGGAGTGGTAGCGGAAATAGCCTGAAACGATGCCTACCCTGACTGATTCGCCGTGGGCAAGCGGCGGCATTTCCGGGCGTTCCCGGTATTCCGGAAACCCTGCGGTTTGGATGCGATGAACCATCTCGCCATAACGGCACTGGAACTCACGATCGCTTTCTCCCTGGTAGGCCAGGAAGAAGGTCTGCGCATTCCCCACCAATTTGGCTGCTGCGTGGATGTCCTTCATGCTATTAAGCGAAAGCCATTTGGGAAGCTCGAGCAGCTCATTCCGGTACTGTTCTCTGCAGTCGGCGACATCTTCCGGGCTATCGTAGATAATTTTGATACGGCTAAGGCAGCGCAACCATCTTGAAGGGAACGCCTCGGGCCGGATCCGGATGGCATGGTCATAGTGCTGAATGGCCGTTTCCATGTTCCCCTGCGCCTGAAATAAGGCGCCAAGGTTGAGATGGGCATCATATAAGTCCGGATTCAGGCGTAATGCTTCCCGGAAACATTCGAAGGCCTCGTCCAGTTTTTCATCTTCTTTGAGCTCGACCCCCTTATTGCAGTGCGCTTCAGCCAGATTGGGATTGAGCCGGATCGCCTCTTGATAGCAGGCCATCGCCTCGGCTTTCCGCCCGCCCAGTTTCAACACAGATCCCAGGCCGTTATGCGCTTCCGCATAGCCGGGATTCAGCCTCAGAGCCTCTCTGATATAGGCTTCCGCAGCGGGCAGGTCGTTTCTATCACGTAACACCATGCCGATATTGAAATGCAGTGCGGGGTTGGAGGGAGCGATGTCCAGTGCTTGTTTCAGAAAGGCCAGGCCTTCGTCCCATTTTTCGATTTCGACGAGGGCGAGCCCGAGATTGCAGTAGGCTTCTGAGAATCCCGGATCCAGTCGTAGGGCATTCCGATAGCATTGAATGGCATCCTGGGCCTGATTCAGTTTGCCCAGCGCATTCCCCAGATTATTGTGGAATTCGGGATGATCCGGATATCCGGATATAGCCCGTTTGATCAGGCCGGCAGCAGTCTTATACTTCCCCGACTGCAACGCCAGGACCCCAAGCAGGTGCAGAGCATTCGGATTTGCCGGGTCCGAACGTAAGGCGCGATTGTAACAGACTTCGGCTTGCCGGAGATTACCCTGCTGGTGATGTTGCAGGCCCTGCTGCAGCGACCGAAGAATCGGATCTTCCTTCTTTCCCACACTTTCCCTTTATTTACTGCGAGCCGATTGCCTCTGCGACATCCAGTGCCATCTGATAGCGGCCGAACGGGGCGCTGAGTTGCACCCCTTGCACCAGCGGCCGGACAAGCCGAACCATTTCGCGGGCGATTTCCACTCCCTCCCGTCGCGAATCCTCGGCATTTTCAACCCGCCGCATTCTTTCCAGGAATTTATCAGGGACCGGGACACGGAGCTCGTTGACCATGAATTCGGCATTGCGGTAGCTGGTCAGGGGCCAGATCCCGGCGATAACGGGAATTCCCTGATTCTGAATCCGGTCGAGGAACCGCTTCAACAGATCGATGTCGAATACAGGCTGAGTGACGATGTATTCGGCTCCGCCCTGAATCTTCCATTCCATGCGCTTAATCTCATCCTCAAGGTTCAAGGCGCCGGGATTGGCTCCCACCCCGATTACCAGCGCGGTTTGCGATCCGATGGGATTCCCGCCGATGTCCAGTCCCCGATTCAGGTTGTTGGCGATATTGACGAGGCCGATGGAGTCCACATCGAAGACCGCCGTCGCATCAGGATAGGAGCCCATCCGCGGGGGATCACCGGTAATACAGATCAGGTTCCGGATCCCGACGGCATGCGCCCCGAGGAGCTCGGATTGGATTCCCAGTATGTTGCGGTCCCGGCAGCAGAAGTGGAGCACGGCCTCGATCCCGGCCTGTTGCTGGATGATCTGGCATGTGACCTGGGCGCTCATCCTGGCGCTGGCGCGCGGGCCGTCAGGGACATTGATGCAGTCGATCCCGGCGGTCGCACAACCGCGGGAGGCTTCGACTTCACGCACCGCGTCAACGCCGCGGGGCGGCAGGATTTCGACAAAGCTGACGAACCTTCCGGCAGCAAGCTTTGCCCCGAGCTTGGACTTCTGCTCGAGGGGAATCTTGGGCAGGGCCTGCGCTTCAACGGGATGTTCTTCCGGCAAAATCGCGAAGCGGCTTTTCGCAGGTTGAAGCGATCGCGCTTCGGCGCGGACCAATTTAATGTGATTGGGAGTGGTTCCGCAGCAACCGCCGAAAATCTTCACACCCGCCCACAAAAAACGCCTCGCGTACTGGGCCATGTATTCCGGGGAACAGAGGTAAATGTTGCGCCCTTCGACCCTGGACGGATGACCGGCATTCGGCATGGCGCTGAGTGGTTTATTGGACAACGGCGCCATTTTTTCTATGGTTTCGAGCGTAGCCCGCGGGCCTGCCGAGCAGTTGCAGCCGATGATATCGGCGGGCCATTCATTCAGGCGTTGCGTATAGATTTCCGGAGCTGTTCCGTCGCGAAGATTGCCGTCGTCATCGATGGTCACCTGGGCGACAATGGTGAGCGTCTCCCCGGCCGCTTCACGGGCGGCATATATCGCTTCGCGGAGCTCGAAGAGATCGCTGAAAGTCTCCAGGATCAGGAGGTCGATGCCGGCACCGATCAAGGCTCCGGCCTGTTCCCGGAAAATGGAACGGGCGGCCGCAAAGGAAATGGATCCCAGCGGTTCGATAAGGGCTCCCAGCGGCCCCATGGCTCCCGCTACGAAAGCCTGCTGACTCGCCGCTTCACGAGCGATGCGAACTCCCGCCTGGTTGATCTCGTTCAGCTTTTCAGCGAGGCCGAAAGCCCCCAGCCGCACCCGGTTCGCGCCGAAGGTGTTCGATTCGAGGATTTCCGCTCCGGCTTTGACATACTCCGCATGGACCTCTTTTACCATGTCGGGCGCCGAGAGGTTCAGCTCGTCAAAGCACCGATTAATGAACACCCCTTTGGTATAGAGCATGGTGCCCATAGCGCCGTCGGCAATCATGGCCCGCTTTGCCAGTTTCTCCCGGAATTCCAGCGCCCTGTTTGTGCTCTCCATGTTTTGTGTCTCCGTATGGTGGAGTTAAGGGAGGATTATAGCAGCCCGCCATGATTCCCGGATGCTGGAACCGCAGAGGACTCGAAGGCCGCGAAGGAGGAGTAGATTCAAATTGCCAGCGCTAGAGCCTCACATAATTCTTCTTTGAGCAGGGGAATCGGATTTCCTTTCATGCTGCTGCTTTTGGCCGCTTTTTCGACCAGGCCATCCACATGGCTCGCGTCGATTCCGTATGCACTCAAAGGTGGGATACAGAGGTCGCGGCTGAGATCTGCTACCCAGGCGGGCCCGTCTTCCGCTGAGGCTTTCATGCTTCCTGTCAGGATTTTGGCGACCGTGTCATATCGGCCCAGGAATTCACTGCCCGCCGCCCTTTTTCTCAGCGCCATTATGTTCGCGGACATCCCGTGGGAAAGCAGGGCAGCGCATACCGCGCCGTGGGGTGCATCGAACAGGCCTCCGATCGGGGCGGCGAATCCGTGAACAACGCCCAGGCCGGCGTTGGCCAGGCATATGCCGCCCAGCAGGCTCGCAAAAGACATCGCCGAACGTGCGTCTGCGCTCCGCCCGTTGCGGAAAGCAGTCCGGAGGGATCGGGCGATTTTAAGAATCCCTTCACGGGATAGTGCGTCGGTGATCGGATTGGCGCGAACCGAAACGTAAGGTTCGATGAGCTGCGTCAGCGCGTCCATACCGGTGCTCGCCGTTACGGCCGGCGGCAGGTCATAGGTGAGCTCCGGATCCACCACAGCCAAACGGGGCAGCATCAGGGGGCTGCGCAAGCTGGCTTTGACAGCGTGCTCCGGAGAGCTCAGAACGGCATTGCGTGTGACCTCGGAGCCCGTGCCTGCGGTGGTCGGTATCGCAATGAATGGTGCGGAAGGGCGAAGGAGAGGCTTCCCCAGCCCGATCACTTCCAGGTAATCCAGCAGATCCCCCGGGTTGGTCATCATAGCTGCAATGGCTTTCCCGGAATCGATCGCGCTTCCTCCCCCGATCGAGATAACCATGTCACAGCCCGACTGCCGGGCTGCCAGGACGCCGGCCTGAACACTGCCCGTTGAAGGTTCGCAGGAAACCTGGAGCATGGTGGTTCCGCGGCCTGCGGCTTCCAACTGCTCCACCAGAAGATCGGTGCACGGGCCGGATCGCGAAAATGCAACCAGAGCCTTGCTTCCCATCGCCCGCGCCGCAGGAGCGACCTCGGCAATGGTCCCCGATCCGAATTGAATGCGCGTTGCGGTAGCGAAGTCGAATCTCATGAGCGATCACCACCCCTCGTCGGTGGGGAAAATGTTGACGTACTTGACGCTCGTACGCGGCCTGGCCATCATCGGAGCCACGGCGTCACGCCATTTCAGGTAATGGGAGGTTTCTTTGTGCTGCGCGGGAGCGTCGGCAGTTTTGTATGCCTCCACTAGCACGAAGTGCCCCGGATCACTGGAATCCTCGACAACGTCAAACCGGGCGATTCCCGGCTCCAGGATACTCTGCGAGGCATTCTCCACGGTCGCTTCCCTGAAAGCATCGATGCATTCCGTCTTGACCTGTACATCGACATGAACAATCAGCATGGCGCTTCTCCTTTCCAGCTTCGCCGCCGAAGCAGTCGGATGATGTTTTAGCACAGGCACAGACGGGGTGAAAGAATTCTCGGCAATATTGAGGATGGGCGCCATTTTCCGGGTTCAACGGAGGTTCTACTTTGCTTTCACGCTTAAACAATGGCGCTTTGCCCCGATTTTCCTGTCCCTGCTGCCAGGCCATGCCACTATCACGAAATTTTGTGGTATCCTCGCAACCCGTTGAATTCCATTTTCCTCTGAGGATGTAATCCATGTCTGGAAATAAACCTGCAAGCCTGCTCGGTTCCTTTCCGAAGGTGTTTTGGATCTCAAACGTTATGGAACTTTTTGAGCGGGCCGCCTATTACGGCATGAATTCGGTTCTCGCGATTTATCTGAGCGATTCTGTGGACAAAGGCGGGCTTGGATTTTCCGAAGAAAGCATAGGTTTTCTCCAGGGGCTGATTTATGCCTTCACCTACATCGTTCCCATCCTCGGAGGAGCGCTTGCGGACCGCTATGGCTACCGGCGAATGCTGATGGTCGCATTTTCGCTTTTGACGGCCGGATATTTTCTTACCGGCCACATGTCCGCTTATGGGGCTGTTTTCTTGAGCCTCCTGGTCATGGCTACCGGCGCCGGGCTCTTCAAGCCGATCATTTCCGGAGCCATTGCCCGATCGACCAACGAGCAGAATTCAGGCTTCGGTTTCGGGATCTACTACTGGATGATCAACCTGGGCGCCTTTCTTGCGCCGCTGGTCGTCAGCTACCTGAAAGGATTTTCCTGGAGATACGTTTTTACGGCTTCCGCCCTGTATTGCGCGCTGATGCTTCTGCCCACTATCTTTGCTTTCCAGGATCCGCCGAAGCCTGAAAACACCAAGAAGCTTCGGGATGTCCTGGCCTCCGCCGCCATGGTGCTGGGAGACGCCCGCTTCATGCTCATGATCTTTATTTACTCGGGATTCTGGATCCTCTATTTCCAGAATTTCGGATCCGTGCTCTGGTACCTGCGGGATTTTGTCGACAAAGCACCCGTGAATGCGCTGTTTGCCTCACTCGGGATTCCGCTCGCTTTCGACGCCGAGCACGTGACCGTGATCAACGCCGGGACGATCATCCTGCTGCAGGTGGTAGTCAGCCGGCTTGTAAAGGACATGAAAGCCCTGCCGACGATGATCGGCGGCCTGGCTATCGGGGCGCTCGGCTTCCTGTGTCTCGCATTTGCCTATAATGCCTGGGTTTTTATCCTGGGAATCGCCGTTTTTTCCGTGGGAGAAATGACCGCCCACCCGAAATATTACAGTTATGTGGGGCTGGTCGCGCCGGCGGACCGGAAGGCCGTTTATATGGGCTATGCTTTTCTCTACGGTGTGATCGGCAGTCTTGTGGGTTCCACGGTCGGCGGAGCGATGTATGAAGCGATGCTCAAACCATGGATCGGAAAGCCGGGCGCCGGTCCGGAACTGACCAAGTTCTGGCTGATATTCGCCGCCCTTGATGTCTTCGCCGTCGCCGGCCTGCTGCTCTACAACCGGTTCTTCGCCACCGAAACTCCCGCGAACGTCCGCACCGCGGGAAGAATCATGATTGGCGTTTATATCATGCTGGTCCTGCTGGGCGGGTGGTTCTTCTATTCTTCGATTTTTGGCGGCGGGAAGATAGCCTACCGGACTATGGTCCAGGCCCTGATTATGTTATTACTGGGAGCCGGAGGCACTTCCATCAGCCTACAACACCTCCGACTTAGAGACGCCCAAAAAAGCTAACCGCAAAGATCTCTAAGACCGCGAAGCTAGCAAACAGAAACTTTCGCCCCCGGGCGTACTCCTTTCCACGGTATCTTCGGGGTCTTCGAGGGCTTGGCGGAAAAATATTGATTGCGGCGATCAACATATGCGGGGTAGCTGTTCGCCGCTGATCATGTCGACGATGCGGGAAGCTCCGATGCTGCTTTTCATCGTTACGAGCCTGGCTGGATGAGTACCGGCCCATCCGATCAGGCTCGCGCCTTCTCCCAGAGGATGATTTCGCAGGATCGCAAGTGCCCTGACGGCATCCGGTTCCGCCACAAAGGCGAGGAATCGTCCCTCGTTCGCGACGTACATCGGGTCGAATCCCAGGATTTCACAGGCGCCGCGGACATCTTCCCGCACCGGAATAGCCGTTTCCTCAATCTGGAGGTGCAAGCCGGAAGCCTCGGCGATTTCCACGAGCGCGCTTGCCAGTCCGCCGCGTGTAAGGTCGCGCATGCAGTGAATCTCGATCCCTGCGGATATCAGCTCCTGAACCAACCCCGACAGGGCGGCGCAGTCGCTTTCGATCCGGCTTTCGAACTCCAAGCCTTCCCTTGCCGCCATGATGGCGATCCCATGCCTTCCGATATCCCCGCTCAATAACAGCCGGTCTCCCGCCCGAACAGCGGAAGGCGATATCACGAGGTCCTTTTCCACGATCCCGATTCCCGCGGTGTTGATGTAGATCCCGTCCCCTTTGCCCCGGTCGACCACCTTCGTATCGCCGGTGACCAGCTGAATTCCCGCGGCATGAGCGGCATCTTTCATAGAGTGAACGATCCGCCAGAGAGTTTCCATCGGCAGCCCCTCTTCGAGGATGAATCCCGCGCTCAGGTAGAGCGGCCGCGCTCCGCACATCGCCAGATCGTTGACCGTCCCGTTGACCGCCAGGGAACCGATGTCGCCCCCGGGGAAGAATATCGGGCGGACGACGTAGGAATCAGTCGTAAAGGCCAGCTTTTGCTTTCCGAAGGCTAACAGGGCTCCGTCGTGCCTCGTATCGAGGATCGCGTTATCAAAAAGAGGAAGGAACATCTTCTCGATCAGCTGATGGGTCAGCTTTCCACCGCCCCCATGGGCGAGAAGGATCGTCGGGTACTGCTCGATGGGAATCGGGCAGGCAAAGGATGGTACTCCGGCTTTGGTTGGATCGGACATGATTCAGTTCCCGGCCGGTTGGACCCGGCGATAGCGATAATAGGCCGCGCACGCTCCCTCGGAAGAGACCATGGTCGCTCCCAAAGGATGCTCGGGTGTACATCGTGCGCCGAACGCAGAGCATTCACTGGGTTTCTTAATTCCCTGGAGGACCAATCCGCTGATACATTCCGCAGGCTCATCCACTGTCTGACCCGCCACATTGAATTTCAGTTCAGCGTCGAATCGGGAATATTTTTCCTGCAATCCCAATCCGCTCGCCGGGATTTCCCCGATCCCGCGCCACTTGCGGGGGACCACCTGAAAAACATCGCGGATAAGGTTCATGGCGGCGATATTTCCCTCGCGGCGAACGGAGCGGCTATATTGATTTTCCACCTCGAAGCGGCCCTGCTCCAGCTGCAGCACGCACATGTAGATCCCCTGCAGCAGATCCACAGGTTCAAATCCTGTCACCACGATGGGAACCCTGTATTTTTGCGCAATCGGCTCGTACTCCGTGAAGCCCATCACGGTGCAGACATGTCCGGCAGCCAGAAAACCCTGGACGCGATTATCGGCCGAGGCAATGACCGCCTCCATGGCGGGCGGCACGAGAACGTGGGATACGAGGATGGAATAATTCTCGATCCCGGCGGCCGCGGCCTGATAAACCGACATCGCGTTGGCCGGCGCCGTGGTTTCGAAACCAACGGCAAAAAAGACCACCTCTTTCGCGGGATTGTCGCGCGCAATTTTGAGAGCATCAAGCGGTGAATAAACGATACGTACGTCGCCTCCCTGGGCCTTTACTGTGAGCAGATCGCGCGAACTGCCCGGAACGCGCAGCATGTCGCCGAAGGAGCAAAAAATGACCTCCGGACGCGACGCGATGGTGATGGCTTTTTCAATCAATTCCAGCGGGGTAACACAAACAGGACAGCCTGGTCCGTGGACGAGGGTAAGTCCCGGGGGCAGGAGCTCATCTACGCCGAATTTGACGATGGAATGAGTCTGGCCGCCGCACACCTCCATGAGCGTCCAGGGGCGTGTGGTCAGACGTTTGAGCGCGCGCGAGAGCTGTCGCGCTGCTTCCCCGTCCCGGTATTCGTCGACGAATTTCATGGTTTTTCCTCTTCCTCGAGTTCGGCCAGATCGCCCATTTCCTTGAGGTATTGAAAAACCTGCATCGCTTCTTCCTCATCTACGATGCTGATCGCAAAACCGACGTGGACCAGAACATAATCCCCGATCTTGGCCTCAGGGACGTAAGCCAGGTGGATCTGCTTCACGATGCCACTGAAGTCGACCCTGCCCGTGCGAATCAGCGGGTCCTCGCCTTCAATCGATATCAGCTTTCCGGGAACTGCCAGACACATAAAATTTCCTCTGTTCTATCGCTGCCCCGCGACTCGCAATGCCCTGAATGCCGCGATAACCTGGCCCAGGGCGATGCCGCCGTCGTTCGGGGGAATGCGTTGATGCCAGTAGACTTTGAATCCGGATCTCTCCAACCGCTTTACCGCCTGCTCCGTCAGATAGCGGTTCTGAAAACAGCCGCCGCTTAAAACCACCTTTTCGAGACCAGCGCGCGAAGCGGCGCTGACAATGACTTCCACGAGAGTATTGTGAAACTTCCAGGATATCGTGCCCTGGGCTATTCCCTCATGGACGTCTTTCAGAATGGCCCGAATCGTAACTTCCCAATCAAATACAAAATCGACCGCTCCCGAACCGGAGTCAGCGATGCTCCACTCCTTGCCGTTCAGGGCGAAGGGATAAATCGGATCGTCCTTCCCGGCCAGGAGGGAAAATTCGAGCTCCATGGCCGCCTGGCCTTCAAATCTTACCTTTTGGCGTAAACCGATCATAGAAGCAACGGCATCGAAAAGCCGGCCTGCGCTCGACGTTACGGGGCAGTTTACCTTTTTTTGCAGCATCTGCCGAATCACGTTTTGACTCGCCTGGTCGAAGGCTGCGGCGGGGTTTGATACACCATCTTCAAAAAGGGAATCTCCCATGATTTCGTAGAGAACACCCGCTGCCGTTCGACGGGGCTCTCGCACGGCCTGGTTTCCGCCGGGCAGCATGAAGGGGCGAAAAGATCCGATGCGGCGAAACGAATCCTCATCGATGGCGAGGAATTCGCCTCCCCAGATGGTCTGATCCGTTCCCAGCCCCGTGCCATCCCATGAAACTCCCAGGGCGGGCCCGTCGATGCGGTTTTCGGCCATGCAGGCGAGAATATGAGCATAATGGTGCTGCACCTCAGTCATCTCCAGGCGGAGATTCTGTGCATACCGGGTAGAGGCGTAATCGGGGTGAAGGTCTGCCGCCACGTGAGAGGGCTGAACCCCGAACAGCACCTTGAAACCGGTGATGGTCTTTTCGAAGGCGTCGAGCGATTCCCGGTTTTCGAGATCTCCGATATGCTGACTGACAAAGGCATTCTTTCCAACCGCGAGCGCCACCGTGTTTTTGAGATGTCCGCCGACAGCGAGGATTCCCTGGACATTTTCTTCGAGCGCAACAGGAAGGGGAGCATAACCTCTGGCGCGGCGCAGGATCAGTTCACGTCCCAGCATTACGCGGGCAATCGAATCATCGACATGCCGGGCAATCGGCCGGTTATGGACGAGAAAAGCATCCGCGATGCCTCTCAGGCGCACCAGCGCCTGGTTTTCATCGGTGCAGATCGGCTCTTCGGAAAGGTTTCCGCTCGTAGCCACCACCGGAAATCCCAGATCCAGCACCAGCAGGTGGTGCAAAGGTGTACAGGGCAGCATTACGCCCAGGTAGGGATTGTGCGGGGCCACAAGGTCGCAAGCCGGCCGGCAATCTCCCGGTGGGCCTTCTTTCCTGCGCAGCAGCGTGATCGGGCATTCGGGTGAGAGCAGCAGGCGCTCCTCCAGCGGTTCCACCTCGCACGCCGCGCGAACCGCTTCGAGGGAAGGGTAGAGCAGGGCGAAGGGTTTTTCCTCGCGATGTTTCCGGCGGCGCAGCCTCGCAACGGCTTCGGGATTGCGGGCATCCACAATCAGCTGGAACCCCCCCAGTCCCTTGATGGCGACAATCTCCCCGGCCCGGATTCTCTCGGCGGCCTTCGAAAGTGCCTCATCCCTAGTGGCTGCCACGGATCCGGAAGGTTCCCATAGCTCCAATTGAGGGCCGCAGACCGGGCAGGCGATTGGCTGAGCGTGAAAGCGCCGGTCGCCCGGATTTTCGTACTCCTGTCGGCACGTGGGGCACATCTCAAAACCGCCCATCGTCGTATTCGCCCGGTCATACGGCAGCGCAAGGATAATGGAGTACCGGGGTCCGCAGTTGGTGCAGTTGGTGAAAGGATAGCGGTAACGGCGGTCCGAGGGATCCAGAATTTCTCGAAGGCAATCGGGACATGTGGCTATATCCGGTAAAATGAGAGCATTCCGGTCTCCGCCGATGCTGCTCGGCCGGACCTCGAATCCCGAGTATGGGACCGGATCAAGGAAGGTATATTCGAGGCTTTGAATAAAGGATCGAGCGGGTTTCTCCCGCTGGAGACGAAAAAGGAATCGCTCGAGGGCCCCGGGTTCTCCCTCGACCTCTATGAAAACTCCCTGCGGCGAATTGTTCACGAATCCGGCCAGCGCCATTTCTGTCGCCAGGCGGTAGACAAAGGGACGGAATCCGATCCCTTGCACGGCTCCGCGCAAAACCATATGCAGACGGCGGGTCATGAGAGGTGCGCAGTGCGTTCCCGCAGCCAGTCGCACCACGGGGCGATGCCGGCTCCGGTTGTGCAGGAAGTCTCGAAGACCTTCAATCCCGGATTGATTTTAAGAGCGTTTCCCCGGAGTTCCTCAATCTTGCAGTTGACATAGGGCAGGAGGTCGATCTTGTTGATCAGGAGCACGGAGGCATTGCGGACCATCGCAGGGTATTTGAGCGGCTTGTCGTCCCCTTCTGTCGTGCTGAGCACCACCACCTTTAGATCTTCTCCAAGATCGTAATTGGCAGGGCAGACCAGATTTCCCACGTTCTCGATGATGAGAAGGTCGAGATCCGCCAGGTTCAGGCTGCCGAGAGCATCCTGCACGAGGCGCGCCTCGAGATGACAGCCGCCGTTGGTGACGATTTGAACCACCGGAACGGAATAGCGCGCCACGCGCTGGGCGTCAAAATCAGTTTGCACATCGCCTTCAATCACGGCGATCTTCAGATCCTTCCCGAGCTGTTCGAGCGAACGCTCCAGGATGCTGGTTTTTCCCGCGCCGGGGGAACTGACGATGTTGAAAGTAAACAGCCCGTGCCTCCGGAACAAAGCCCGGTTTTGTGCGGCGATCTCATCGTTTTTTTCGAGCACCTTGCGTTCGATGGTAATAATGCTCATAACGCCTCAGCCTGTTCGTCTTCCATTTCGATCTCCACCACCTGCAATTCCTGTCCTGCCACGACGCGAATGGATGTCCCGTCGCAGGCGGGGCAAAGGAACACCAGGTCCTCGACTTCAAATTCATGCGCGCAGGACTCACAGCGGGCGAGGGTCCCGACACTTTCGATATCCAACCGGGCCGTCTCCCAGGGAGTGCCTCCTGTAATCGCCTGGAATGAGAAATCCAGCGATTCGGGTACAATCCCGGCCAGGGCGCCGACCCGCACTTTGACGGCCCGGATTCCCGCGGCTTGGGAGACCGGCACATACTGCTGCACCAGATCCAGGATACTTTGAGCGATGCCCAGTTCGTGCACGAATCCCCCGAGAAAAACAGGATAAGAATAGCACGAGGCCAAAGGATTTGAACCGCGAAGCCGTCTGAGAAAGTTGCGGGAAATCCCCTGGGGATTTGCTGGCCTTCGCGGTTCAGTAGTTCGCGAGAACCTTTTTCACTTCGGCAGTTACTGCGGGCAGTGCTGCGGCTATTTCGGGGGAAAGGTCCACTATCATCGGTTGCACGGCTGCAATCGACACGGTGATCAAATCAATGGGAGGCAGCGGGCGGAGAAGAGCGGCGGCTTCAATCAGGTCACGCAGCCCGATGTCGTGGGCACTCAAAGAACGAGGAAAATCCGAGGCGAATCGGGGCTGCAGGGTGCTGACGGTTCCCGCGGGGCGTTCATCCATGGTGGCGTCGATCATAATGATCCGGTCATATTGCTCAAAATACGAGAGGAGGTGAAAGCCACCCGTCCCGCCGTCGACCAGGGTTACATGTTCGGGTAAGGATTCCGCCTGCAGCGCCTGCACCGCATGGACTCCGACTCCTTCGTCCCCCAAGAGCCAGTTGCCCACCCCCAATATGAGAATTGTGCCGGTCATAATCGGATTTTACTTCAAAAAGAGGGTGCAGCGCAGGATTTCATTAAGATTGGCTGCGAGGATGCCGCCAACCTATCCCGCGCTGCACGCCTGGCCTGAACCGGTTTCAGCGTTCAGGATGCCGCTCGATGAATTTCCACCCGCCGATCATGGAAGAGGTTACGCCGCGTCCTTCCACGTAATCGTGGTAGAAAACCAGATAGACATGGACCATGGCGAAGATCACGAAAAACCACATCATGACGTGATGCCACTGCCTTACCGCAAAGTCGCCTCCCATCAAGGGTACAATCCAGGCAAAATAGTGCGGCAGGCTGGCGTTGCTCATGGCGTGATAAAGACCGAACCCGGTAACGCATTGGAACACGAACGCCAGAAACGAGAAGAAGTAGGTCCATCCCGCCAGGGCATTGTGCCCGATCGATTCCATCGGTTGGACCTTCGCTTGCAGGATGTCGACCTTCAGCACATCGATAACCTCCTGCAGCTGTTTTTTTCTTACCGGGATGAAATTCTGCCAGCGGGCGTACTCATTGCCGACAAAACCCCAGTAGATGCGGAAAACGAAGTTGAAGAAAAACAGGAATGCCGCCAGGAAATGGAGAAACCGAACGGTGCCGAACCAGTAGCTGAAGGAGGCCTCCTGCCCCCCCATAGGGCTGTAGGGTCTTCCAATCATCCATCCCGTCGCGCATAGAACCGCTACGCACACGAAGTTGATCCAATGATAGAAGCGCACCGCCCATTGCCAGACGTAGACTCTCTGGATAATCACTTTTTCCATGGCGGCCTCCTAGTAGGTGTTCATCTGATGAATATACTTTCCCTTTTCGTCGTAGAGATGCACCGCGCAGGCGATACACGGGTCGAAGGAATGTATGGTCCTCAGGACTTCCAGCGGTTTTTCCGGGTCTTTGATCGGCGTCCCGATCAGGGCCGATTCGTACGCCGACATTTGACCTTTGGCGTCTCGTGGCGATGCATTCCATGTGCTTGGAACCACCAGCTGGTAGTTGTCGATCTTCTTGTCCTTGATCACGATCCAGTGGGCCAGCGCGCCGCGCGGAGCTTCGGTCATTCCCACGCCTTTGGCTTCGGCCGGCCAGCGCCCAGGATCCCAGTTGTCACCGTTGAACATGCGGCTGTCGCCGTTTTTGATGTTGGCCAGAAGCTGGCCGTAGAATTCTTTGGACCAGCCGGCGATGAGTTTGGTCTCCAGGCCGCGGGCTGCGGTCCGGCCCAGAGTGGAAAAGAGCGCCGTGACCGGAACGTCGAGCTGCTTAAGCGCCGCACCGACGAGTTCCTTGACCTCGGCACTGCCCGAGGCATAGGCGACGAGCACGCGGGCCAGGGGGCCGACCTCCATCGGATGCCCCTTCCATCGGGGAGTTTTCAGCCAGCTGTACTTCTGCGAAACGTCGAGGAATTGATAGGGCGGTTTGGGCCCCGTGTATTTCAGGTTGGTCTCGCCTTGCCAGGGGTGCTTGGTGGCTTCGCTTCCATCGGAATATTCGTACCAGGAGTGCGAGATGAATTCCCGAACCTGGTCGGGATCCTTGCCGTCGACCGGGAGGACCTCATTCAGATTGCGGTTCATAATGACGCCGCGCGGGAACTTGAATTTCGCAATGTCGGCATAGCCGTTGGTCGGCAGATCGCCGTAGGCCAGGTAGTTGGATAGCCCGCCGCCGATCGCTCCCCAATCTTTGTAGAAGGAGGCGACCGCCATCAGATCCGGCAGGTAGACCTGTTCAATGAATGTCTGGGCGTCGTCCAGGAGTGTCCCGACGTAAGCGAGTCGTTCCGCGTTGAGAGCATTCGCATCCTCGATGTTGACGGCGCAGGGTGCCCCGCCGACCAGGTAGTTCGGGTGCGGGTTTTTGCCTCCGAAGATGGTGTGAATCTTGACGATTTCCTTCTGCCATTCGAGCGCTTCGAGATAGTGGGCCACTCCGAGCAGGTTGACCTCGGCCGGAAGCTTGTAGGCTGCATGCCCCCAGTAGCCGTTGGCAAAGATGCCCAGCTGTCCGCTGTTAACAAAGGTTGTCAGGCGTTTCTGGATGTCGCCGAAATATTTCGGCGAGCTCTTGGGCCAATTGGAGATGCTCTGTGCGATCTCGGAGGTTTTTTTCGGGTCCGCCTTCAGGGCGCTGACCACGTCGACCCAGTCCAGCGCGTGCAGGTGGTAGAAGTGAACCACATGGTCCTGCATATATTGCGTGCAGAACATCAGGTTGCGGACCAGTTCGGCATTGGGGGGGACCTGTATGCCCAGCGCATCCTCTACCGTCCGGACCGACGCCAAGGCGTGCACGGTGGTGCAAACCCCACAGGCGCGTTCGGTGAAAGCCCAGGCATCCCTGGGGTCCCGGCCCTTGAGAATTCTTTCAAAGCCTCTCACCATGGTGCCGGCGCTGTAGGCGTCGACAATCCTGCCGTCCTTGACTTCAATTTCGATTCTGAGATGCCCTTCGATCCGGGTGACGGGATCGATCACGATTCGGTTGGCCATTATTCACCTCCCTTTCTTTCGTCCACGGGAGGCTCGCTGCTCAGGATGCCTTCCTGGATGATTTTGCGCTTCCGGATATTGGTGGATACGGCATGCGCGGCAATCCCGACAGCCGTGACCGCGCCCAATGCGAGCCCGACCGTGTCCGCCGTGGTTTCGATTCCGAAGCCCGGGAAGGAGGCCAGGTGCTGGTAGAAGGGGCCATTGTCCCAGAAATTGGCTTCGCTGCAGCCAATGCAGCCGTGCCCCGATTGGATCGGGTAGCTCACCCCGTTGTTCCAGCGGATAACGCCGCAGGAGTTGTAGGTTACCGGGCCGCGGCAGCCGATCTTGTAGAGGCAGTATCCCCGCTTCGCGTTTTCGTCGTCGAAAGAGTCCACGAACAGACCCGCGTCGTAGTTGGGCCGCCGGTAGCAGGTGTCGTGCACACGGCGTGAATAAAAGGCTTTGGGCCTGCCCAAACCGTCCAGTTGCGGGATGCGGTCGAATGCCAGGAGATGGACAATGGTGCCGGCCATGACCTCGGCAATGGGAGGGCAGCCGGGAACCTTGATGATCGGCTTGCCGGAGATGATTTTATGGATCGGCGTGGCGCCCGTTGGATTCGGCCTGGATGCCTGGATGCAGCCGTTGGAGGCGCAGCTGCCCCAGGCAACGAGCGCCTTCGCTCCTGTGGCGGCCTCGAGGGCGATGTCCAGCGCCGTGCGCCCGGCGATGCAGCAGTAAATCCCGTCCTCCTCCGTGGGGATCGATCCTTCCACCAGCATCAGGTATTCGCCCCGGTACTTGGTCATGGTCTGATGCAGTGCCTCCTCGGCCTGTTTCCCCGCGGCGGCCTGCAGCGTTTCGGTGTAGTCGAGCGAGATCTTGTCGAGGATGATGTCCGACACGATCGGGTGCGAGGATCGTATGAACGATTCGCTGCAGCAGGTGCACTCCTGGAAGTGGAACCAGACAACCGGGATGCGCGGTTTCGTATCCAGTGCTTTGACAACTTCGGCCAGTCCCGTGGCTTCGATCCCCGCGGCGGCGGAAATCCAGCCACAGAACTGCAGGAAGTCGCGGCGGGAGTAGCCCTTTTCCTGGGCGTGTTCCCAAATAGTTAATGGCTTGCCGCTCATTCAAACCTCCTTCAGTTCGTTGAAAAGATTCAAAGGGATTCGATCCTGCCTCTATTCAGGAGCTGGTCCCACAATCACATGCGCATCAAGTTCTTCGGCCGACAGCCATTCGGGCCGCACACCTTCGACGACGATCAGGGCATCAATCCTCAACTGATCGCCCAAGTGCGCGCCCCGGAGCCGCTCGGAATCAATGTCCAGCATCCCGCGGCTCCCTACCCGGACCTTTGCCACCAGATGCCCTTCATTCTCCAGAATTTCGATGACCTCTCCCTTCAAGGAGAGTGACTGAAATGGTCCAGTTTCGGCTGACATCTTTGGAACCTGCTTTGGGGATTCAATATTTATCTGAGGAAGAATGCACGCGCCGTGCCAATTTGCGCGAGCCGCTTTTGGCGGGAAAAACAGCCGTCGGAAACACGCCAGACTGCGGAAATCCGCCGACCGGTGGCGGAAATCCGTCAGTAGAAGAAATTTTGATATAAAAGATTAGAATCATTAATAAACCACGAAGCCACGAAGGCCCGGAGTTCGATTTAGAGTCTTGGAGTGCTTCGCGGTTTAGAATTCCTGATCGAGCCCCAGTTTCTTCAGTTTGTCGCGGAGGGTGGAAAGGCTGAGGCCCAGCATTTTTGCCGATTGGGAGCGGTTGCCGCCGGTCTCCTTGAGCGCCTGGCGAAGGAGATTGGTTTCAAGGCAGGAGACGACATCAGAATAGGAAAGGGAATCCTCAACCAGGCAGCGCTGGCAGGCCTTCACCAGCTGCTCGATGGGATGGACCGCAAGTATCTCAGGCGGAAGGTCCGCCGCTTCGACTACGGGCGTCCCGAACAGCGCGATCCTCTGCGAGATGTTCCTCAACTCCCGGATGTTACCCGGCCATTGGTATTGAATCAGCGCGCGAAGGGCATCGGGCGCGAAGGAGAAGCCTTTGCCGGGCGCAAAACGCTCCAGGAAGTGCTGCAGGATGGGCACGACATCATCGCGACGGTCCCGCAACGGCGGAATCTTTACGGGGAAAACATTGATCCGATAGAAAAGATCGGCGCGGAACAGGCCACGTTCGACAAGCTCACGCAGGTCCACCTTGGACGCGGTGATCAGCCGGACATCCACGGGCGCCTTCAAAGTGCCGCCGACCCGCATGACCTCGCGGGATTCCAGGACACGCAGAAGCTTGGGCTGGATCGATTGGGGCACGTCGTCAATATCATCCAGGAAAAGGGTCCCTCCCTGCGCAAGCTCAAACAGCCCTTTTTTCTCCGCAACCGCCCCGGTGAAGGCGCCCCGCTCATGCCCGAACAATTCGCTTTCCAGGAGGTCGTGGGGCATCGCCGAGAGCGCGATTTTGACAAAAGGTTTGCCGCTCCTCGGGCTGGTCCGGTGGATGTGATCCGCAATAAGTTCCTTGCCGACGCCGGTTTCACCAATAAGGAGGATGGAACTGTCTGAGGCCGCGATGGTATTGACTCGGTTGATCACCGCTTCCATGTTTTCGGATTGGGTGATGATATCCCCGCAGGCCAGCGATTTCATCGTAGGGCAGTTCCCGGATGCCGATTTGGCTTGATCTGCTATATTTGTGATTTGTTGGGTGAAGATTAATCGAATACCGTTTCCAAAGTCAATTCGCGGGAAGATTCCACCATGATACTATTGATGGCACTGCTTCTGTTTTTGCCGGTTCTACCCCTGGCCGGGCCTGTGCCGGGCCCGGATGCTCCGGACCTGGTCCTGCATAACGCCCGTGTCTGGACGGCTGATGTCGCGCACCCGTCGGCGGAGGCGGTTGCTATAAAGGGAAACCGCATTTATGCAGCCGGTAAGGCCGCCGAAATTCTGGGACTCGCCGATAAAAATACCCGGGTCGTGGACCTGGGCGGCAAGTTCGTCATGCCCGGCATCAACGACGCCCACACCCATTTCCTTTCCGGTTCGATGGGACTGTTTCAGGTTGAATTGACAGGGGCTCGTACGCTCGCAGAAGTCCAGGACCGGGTCCGGGCTTTTGCCCGGAAATATCCCGATGCAAAATGGATTACCGGCAGGGGATGGGAATACACCATTTTCCCCGAGAAGCGACTTCCTACCCGGGCCGACCTGGATGCGGCGGTGAACGATCGGCCGGTTTTCCTGCGTGCGTATGATGGCCATACCGGATGGGGCAACAGCAAAGCCTTTGAGGTCGCCGGTGTCACAGCTCAATCCAAAGTAGAAGGGTACGGCGAGCTTGTGCTGGATCCTGAAACTGGCAAGCCTGCTGGCTCTCTGAAGGAAGGGGCCCAACGCCTGATTTCCCGGGCGATTCCGGAGCCTACCCGCGATCAGCAGTTGGCGGCCTTGAAAGAAGGGCTCAAATTGGCCCGCTCACTGGGCATCACCAGCTTTCAGGACGCCTCCACCGATCCGCCTGAACTTGAACTCTACGAATCCCTGCTGGCTTCCGGAAGCCTGACGAGCCGCGCGTCCATGGCGATGGCGGTGGACGCCTCTACCGGCGAATCGGAAATGGCCAAAATAGCGGCGATCCGCGACCGGCTTGCCGGATCTTTCCTCCGGGTCGGCTCCGTCAAGATCATGCTCGACGGCGTGATCGAATCGCATACCGCTGCCATGTTGCAGCCATACAGCGACGATCCTTCAACCTCCGGAAGCGCGTCGATGACCCAGGAGAAGCTCAACCGTCTGGTGGGGCTGGCGGATCGGTACCGCCTTCAGGTGCTGATTCATGCCATCGGGGATCGGGCAGTCCGGATGGCGCTCGATGCTTATGAAGCGGCGCAAAAAGCGAATGGCAGACGTGATGCCCGGCACCGGATTGAGCATATCGAAACGGTTTCAGCTGCCGATATCCCAAGGTTCGGACGACTGGGAGTTCTGGCCTCCATGGAGCCGATCCATGCCGACCCGGGAACGAATGGCGTATGGGAACCCGCGGTCGGGCCGGAGCGTGCCACAAGGGCTTTCGCCTGGCATTGCCTGGAAAAGGCAGGAGCGCGGCTGGTGTTTTCCAGCGACTGGCCGGCAACCATCAGCGTTGATCCGATACGGGGCCTTCACAACGCCGTCAACCGGCGCACGATAGAGGGCGAACCGGCCGGGGGCTGGATTCCCGCGCAGCGCGTCAGCGTTGAGACCGCCCTGCGGGCTTACACGGAAGGCGGGGCGTACGCATCATTCGAGGAAAAGGAGAAGGGAATGATTGCCAAAGGCAAACTTGCCGACCTTGTGGTATTAAGCCAGGATCCGCAGAAAGTGAATCCCATGGATTTATTCAAGACCAGGGTCGTGATGACCATTCTGGACGGCAAGGTGATCTACGAATTCCTCGAACCCTAGGGACACGCCATCGCACAGGCAAGAGGGCAGTCGTAGGTTACACAGGCATGAGACCGAGCAACCCAAATAAGTGTGCTTCCTGGCGAAGGAATTTGGAATTTGTCCTGTAATAGAATGCAGGCCCGCAGGGCCGGAAGCGAATAGCCGTGGGCAAGGCCCGCGAAGCGGGACGCGGCCCACGGTTAGGGAAATGCGTGGATCTAGCCCTGGAAGGGCGGCAGATAGCCTGTCGCCCTTCCAGGGCTAGATGATGATGTGATTCAGAACCGTGGGCAGCGCCCCTTTCAGGGGCTCGCCCACGGCTATTCGCTTCCGGCCCTTGCGGGCCTCGCCCACGGTCGCGTTATGCCAGCCCTTGCGGGCCTGGCTCCCGGTCGCGATATGACGGCCCTTGCGGGCCTCGCGCGTGTTCGCATTATGCCGGCCCTTGCGGGCCTGGCTCCCGGTCGCGATATGCCGGCCCTTGCGGGCCTCGCCCACGGTCGCGTTATGCCAGCCCTTGCGGGCCTGGCTCCCGGTCGCGATATGCCGGCCCTTGCGGGCCTGGCTCCCGGTCGCGATATGCCGGCCCTTGCGGGCCTGGCTCCCGCTCGCGATTTGCCGGCCCTTGCGGGCCTCGCCCACAGTCGCGTTATGCCAGCCCTTGCGGGCCTGGCTCCCGGTCGCGATATGCCGGCCCTTGCGGGAATGCTGTATTGCGGCAGAGTCGGATTGCCAGGCTCGTAATATCCCCCAAAATGGGCCGGGATTCACCCTGACCGCATGTGATGCTGAGCTTTGAGGCGCGGAATAATTTGGATAAAGCTGCTCAGCCGCTCCCTTTTTTGTCAGCGCCCTTGAGAGTGCTTATCGCAAGGCTTATATTTGCGCCATAAGGGCTGGAAATGCCATCGATAGAGATGCTGCTGCCGATTCAATTCGCAATCCGCAATTCGCAATCCGCAATCCGCAATTCGCAATTTCCCCCCTCACGCCCATTTACGGAAAAAGAGCGCCTGCTGCTTGATCTCCTCGGTCCTGGCCGTAAGGGTGGTCAGTTTCTTGTCATTCAACGGAGTGAATTCCTTGGCGATCCGGACATTCTCTTCCAGCTGTGCAACGTTGTCGCAGCCAACGATGACGGTGCTCACGGGCAGGGTGAATACGTATTCCAACGCCTCTTTCATCGTGAGCGTGCCGCTTCGCGTCGCCTTGCCGAAGGCCGGCTGCTGATCGGCCGGCGGTGGTGTCCATTTGGCCAGGATCCGGCCGCGGGCCGGAATCTTCATCCCCACGATTCCCAGGTCCTGCTCCAGCGCCAGCGGCAGGAGGTTTTCGATAAAGCTGAGGTGCAGGCGGTCGGCGGCGTTGACCGCCATCAGGATATTGTCGAATTTGTAGCGCTTCAGGCCGTCCGCGAGCACGAAGGGATCGGCGTGGCCGGTTATGCCGAGGAAGCGCACCATTTTCTGGTCGCGGGCCTTTTCCAGCGCTTTAATGGCGCCGTTGCTGGAGAAAATCTGATCCAGCTGCTCGGTCGTCGTGATGTTGTGCAGCTGCCAGAGGTCGAGATGATCGGTGTTGAGCTGCTGCAGGCTGGACTCGAGGTATTTCATGGAACCGTCATAGGTGCGGTCGTGGGTTTTGCTCGCCAGGAAGACCTCGTTGCGACGGTGCTTGATGACCTTCCCGATATATTTCTGGCTCCATTGCTCCTTGCCGCCGTAGGCCGCGGCCGTGTCGATGTAATTAACCCCAAGGTCGATCGCACGGTTTACGATCTCGATGGATTCGGCTTCCTTGTTGGGCTGTTCGATGGTTGCCTGGCCTCCCAGCGAGAATATCCCGACCCGGTAGCCGGTTTTGCCGAGATTGCGCATCGGCATGGCCAAATGGGTGCGCTCGTTGTAGGGGGGCGCAGGCTTGCCTCCTTGGGGAGCCTGGACGGCCCCCGAAACTTGAGTTCCGATGGTCATGCCGACGGCTCCGGCAACCCCGACCTTCAAGAAATCCCTCCGCGCGGCGGCATCGGTTTCTGGCTTTTTCATATTTCCTATCTCCTGTTTGAGTTTGCAGAGCACTCCACTAGCGATGTAATTTCTGAGAGAGGAGCCACGGCATCAACTCCTTCTCGCTGTAGGCGCGATCCCAGGAATTGTGCCCGACCCCGGGATACTCCGTGAATTGCACATTACCCCCGGCTTTTTTCAACGCTTCGTTCATTTTCCTCGATTCCTCAGGCGGCACAACATTGTCGGCCCCGCCATGGAAAATCCACACCGGGGTCTTCCCGACTTTGACCGCGATGGCCGCGTAGGGATCGCCGCCGGGATCGGGCGGCGGAGTGTCCTTCGGTGCGGGGACGCGAGGCGGCATTTTCACGCCGCCGCAGATGGGAACCAGGGCCGCAAACCGGCCCGGGTTGGATTGAGCCAGTGCCCAGGTTCCGTACCCTCCCATGGAAAGGCCGCTGAGGTACACTCGGTCGGGATCCCCTTTGAATTCCTTCATGGTTTGATCGAGCGCTTTTAATGCCTGCGCCATCATGGTTGGTTCGGGCCACCACAGATTTTTGCGGCACTGCGGCATGACCACAATGCAGGGAAATCGGTCCACATGCGTGCGGATCGCCCCGGCGATGCCGACCTGGGTCTGGGCCATTCCGTCTTCACCCCGTTCTCCCGCTCCGTGGAGGAAAAGGATAACAGGCCACTTTTTGCTTTTGTTCCAATCGGCAGGCACATAAACCTGATACTTATAAATGTTTTTGCCAACCTGAGCTGTCCGGTTCAGAAATCCGGTCTCTGGCTTGCTTTCCGCCGTGCTGGTCATGAGAAGCATTACTCCGATGAAAACCCCTGCAGGTATTCGAGGCCATCCCGACATTCGCAACCTCCGCGATCTGAACGGGACCACAATACAACAGCACCCCCCAGGAATGGAACCGGGATAAGGGCTTCGAGGTCCTCACGGCCTTCTATATAAAACAAATGACGAATGACGAATGACGAATGACGAATGATAAATCATTTGTCATTCGTCATTCGTCATTCGTCAATCTTTTTTTGCCTAGCGATCGTCCCCGCCTTTTCCGGATTTGTTGCATTGATTCTGATTCTTGGATAGTCTCATCTACATGACAAACGCGACTGAAGCTGATTACGTGGATGCCATGGTCAACGTCCGCTACGCCGAAACCGACCAGATGGGGATCGTCTACTACGCCAACTACCTGGTCTGGTTCGAGGTTGGCCGCGTAGCCTGGTGCCGTCAGAAGGGCTTCCAGTATCGCGACATGGAAGAACAGGACGGGCGCTTCATGACGGTGGCTGAAGCTTCGTGCCGTTACAAGTCGCCTGCGCGCTTCGAAGATGAAATCATCATCCGGACACGGGTCGCTTCCGCTTCGGAGCGGATCATAAAATTCGGCTACGATGTGCTTCACAAGGAACGCGGGGACCTACTGGCAACCGGCGAGACAACGCATGTGGTCACCGATGCTCAAGTCCGGCCATCGAGGATTCCGGACCGGTACCGTCATTACTTCAATCTCCCACCGCGCCGCAGATAGTGCTTGCCGGATAGAAAGGTGAGTCTGTTCTCTGGTTCCTTAAATCTCCCCAGAGATCATGTGGGGGCGGGAGTCATCCCGGCCTGCCACTACCAAGCGGTAAACCTACGATCGTCTGAAACCGTTATAATAATTGGTTTTAGTGGTTTACCGGCACTTCAGATTTCAAAGTAACATGCCCGGGATAAATTCCGGACGCACATGATTTTTGGAGATGGCACGTACAGGACTGTGAAGGTGGATTCTTACGAATTGGATTCAATACGTTGAATTAAATCCACAAAATTGGACAATCGGCTTTGAATCCGGGAGAACCCCATTCACCCTAAAGCAAAGTTGATAATAATCTTACAAACTCAGCCGGGATTCATATTGACAGAGGTCAGGATATTGCATTAATGTAGCACATCTTTGAGGAGTGATCTGCCATCCGCTTGTCTTGCTCCTTTTGAATGGGAAAAGAGGGTCAAACATCACTCTGCTGGCATCTTATTAAAAGTGCAGCGAAAGAACATAAAAATCGGCATCGGCACTCAAATCTGCAATATCTTTTGTTTGTTGGAGTAGCCGGTTTTTTAGCGCTGATGCGTTAGATTGCCGGTGGCAGCTTCGGCTGTCCGCCGAGGCTTGCGTACCTGGCTTTCCCAAGCCGGGCGAGTTTTTGAATTCAAGCAATTGCCGGAATGAAAACACGATTGCCGGAACCCTTGTGCTGGAAGATGCCGCGTTTTTTAAAAGGCGGCTTGGATGAACCTGTGGGTTCGTGGAAGCGTGTGTATCCTTCCGGAAGTTCAATGATTCATGGCGTTTCCCCGAGATGAGTTGCGCCATGAGGGAGTGTTTAACAAGAAAGACGGAGGAGGAGTTGAGCAATATGAATGAAAAAATGACTCGCCTGCTGTTCCTGTCGTCTTTGGCTATTCTCCTGATTCTGCCGTTAGCGTTCTCACAGGAAACCACGGCAGGGTTCCAGGGAGTGGTCAAGGATCCTTCCGGCGCAGTAGTCGCCGGAGCCACGCTGGAGATTTCCAGCCCGGCTTTGATCGGAACCAGGAAAACCACGACAGACACCGGGGGCAATTACCGGTTTGCAGCCCTTCCCCCCGGCGACTATACCCTTTCGGTGACTGCCACGGGATTCCGTACTCATAAACAGACCGGAATTGAACTCGCGGTCGGCCGCCTGCCCAATATCGACATACAGCTGGCGGTGGGTGCCGTGGCTGAGACCGTTGTAGTCTCGGGAGCCGCGCCCATCGTGGATACGACCCAGAGCAAGGTCGCGATCTCGGTTACCCAGGAAATGATGGATGCTTTGCCGAAGGGGCGTTCCTTCGAATCGATGATCCAGATGGCTCCCGGATCGCGAAATGAACCTCTGCAGGGCGGCTACCAGGTGGACGGCGCCAGCGACGGAGAAAACGTCTTCATGGTCGACGGCGTGAACACCACCAACATCCAGAACGGCGGCTCGGGTAAAAGCTTCCAGATGGACTTCATCAAGGAAGTTCAGGTCAAATCGAGCAGCTTCGAAGCCGAATTCGGCGGGGCGCTCGGAGGCGTTGTCAATGCCGTTCCCAAGCAGGGTTCCAACTCCTGGAGCGGGTCCCTGGTAACCTATTATCAGAACCAGGCGCTCAACGCCAATAACGGTGATCGTGCCCTCCGGACCAATCCGAATCTGCCTTCACTCAACACGACGACCCGGACGGATGCCACCCCCGAATACTACTATGCCAAGCCGGATACAATGGTACCAACTGGAGCCGGGCTATGAGGTCGGCGGACCGATTCTGAAGGACAAACTGTGGCTGTTCAGCAGCTTTATACCGCAGCTCCAAACCAGACGGCGGACCACCCTATTTACCGGCAGCAATCCAGGCCCGCGAGAGCTGACACAGACCACCTCAACGTATAATGCTTATAACAGGCTGGACTATGGAGTTTACGACCGTTTGCGCGTGTTTGCAGCCTGGAACTATGGCTACGGACGGCAAACAGGAACCCTGGGTGGGCAGGACAGTGCTTATGGACAGCGTAATACCGGTTCCACTACCGATCCCAACACCTTCCGTTCCGATGCGGCGACGATCTCCCCGCAGTCGACCTACAGCTTTGGCGGCGACTGGACCCCGACATCCAAGCTGGTGATCAATGCCCGCTATGGCTATTTCTTCTCGAATAGCACGCAGCGGGGAACGCCACATCGGCACCCGCTACCAGTACAGCTCCACGGTAAACGCTGCGAGCAAAGACCTGGCGGGTCAGACCATTCCCAGTTTCATCTTATAACACCAGCGGCTATGCGAACATCCCGCAGCAACTTCGCTACGGTGTTTGACGCCTACAAACGCAAGAGCTGGAATTCGGATGCCTCGTACTTCTTCCGCTTCCTCTCCGGCACCCACACGGTAAAAGGCGGGTACGCCTGGTCGGGACAAACCAACGACGTGCTGCGCACTTATCAGGGTGGATTTGTGACCATGACCTGGGCGCAGGAGTATGCGGTGCAAACCGGCACTGCGGTCTGCGACGCCATCAAAGCGCAGAACCTGAAGGATTACGGCGTTTCCTCGTGCCAGGGCCGGTATGGCTACTTCATCGTCGGCAACGGCGTAGTCAATACGGGGGTCAGCGCTCAGACCGCGCATGGGATCTACATCCAGGATGCCTGGAATTTCGGCAAGGGCCTGACGCTGAACCTGGGACTCCGGTTTGACAAGGAAACCCAGCCTCCCTACGATCCGGCGCGGTTCCCGACGCTCAAATTCGGCTGGGGCGACAAAATTGCTCCCCGGATCGGCGGCGCCTACGATCTTTTTAAGAATGGCAAGGTCAAGATCTACGGCAGCTACGGTAAGTTCTACGACATCATGAAGATGGGGCTTGCCCGCGGATCGTTCGGCAGCGACTACTGGCATAATTGCGTTTATGCCATGGACAGCACCGACTACACCAAGATCACCCCGACCTACCCGATTGGCGGCGGTTGCCCTGCCACCGGTCCGGCGCCGGGCGTGACCGTTGGACGCTTCATCGAAAACGTGGACTACCGCGCCACGAAAGCCGATCCCCGCGATCCGGCTATTCAGCCGGACATGAAACCCATGTCCCAGCATGAATATGTCGGCGGCGTGGATTGGGCGATCAATCCGAACTGGAGCCTGGAGACCCGTTATTCGCACAAAGCCCTCGACATGGCGATCGAAGACATGGCGATCACCGATAACCTGGGCTTCTACATCGGCAACCCTGGTTCCAAGTTCGCCGACATCCTGCATCGCCCGGTCGTAATACCCGACGACTCCGGCAACGATTATCAGACCACGGTGCCTTTCTGCGCGGAATGCCCGGCCCCGGTGCCTGCCATCCGCAAGTACGACGGAGTGGAATTCAAACTTACCAGAAGGCCCACGGGGAAGTGGTTCGGATCGGCTTCTTACACCTACAGCAAGCTCAGAGGTAACTACGCCGGTTTGACCAACACCGATCCCACCGATGGCGGCGGCGGACGTCACTCGCCCAATAACCATCGCGCCTTCGACATCCCGACCATGACCTACCTGCCCAGCGGGAAGATCGATGACGGGCCTTTGGCGACCGACCGGCCGAATACCGGCAAGGTCTACGGCTACTATCGCCAGAAGTGGATGGGCGGTACGTCGCTGTTCGGCTTCAACCAGCTGATGTACCAGGGAACGCCGCTCAGCACCTGTTTGCCGGTTGTCGGCACCTCGTCCGCCTGCCAGTGGGCGGAAGGCCGCGGCAATTGGGTGAACCTGATCCGGAACTCGGACGGCTCCATTTCGAAAGGCAGCGTCGAAAGCAACAAACGGACACCGGCCCTATTCCAGACCGATGTTAACCTCACTCACGAAATCCCGATGAGCAAGGCGCGCGAAAATTCACGCCTCATCTTCGAGGCCAATATCTTTAACCTTTTCAACCAGCGCGCTGAAACGGTGTACTATGAATTCGCTATTCCCACTAACCTGATCAACCCCGCCCGCGCCAACAGAATGCAGGGCGACCTCGGCGTTGATTTCGGAAAGGTGATGAACGGCTACAACTACATAGATGCACTGAATGGCACGGGCACTTTTGCCGGCAACGTTCCCGGCACGACCACCAAGATCCAGGCTCCTCTGACTCTGGCCAGCCGTTACGGCCTGGCGAGCGGCTTCCAGAATGCCCGCAGCCTCCGTTTGACAGTTCGCTACAGCTTCTAGCCGACTGTTTTTCTCCTTAAAAAAGGGGCCGGGAAACCGGCCCTTTTTTTTCGGTTAGAGCAAGAAATTCAGCAGCAACAAGCCCGCTCTTTCGTCATCATCCTTACAAATTTCCTATGCCCGCCCGGGGATCGTATGATCTAATTCCAACCTGGGACCGCCGACCGCTTAAGATTGGAAGGCTGTCCTGGTACAGGCGTCAATCAAGGCAGGTATTGTTTCTGTTTGATTTGAATGAGCTGGAGATGATCCGTCGCACGCATCCTAGTTTTTTCACGCTCCTGGTGCTTGTCCGCTGTCTGGCGGGAACCATCGCTGCTGCCGGATCGGCAGAAAAAAAAGCGAATGTCCCGAAGAGAACTTCCCCCAGCGCTCCCTTGGCCGTCATCCACCTCGACAAGGATCAGCTGCTTCAATTTTACCCCGAGGATCTGGGCGGCGTAGCCTTCAGTCCCGATCAGAGCGGGACGGCTGCGATATTGGCAAAAGTCGGAGAACGGGTCGAGTCTTTTTTTCATAATTATCCCAATACGACTTCCAAAGAAGATGTGCTTCTCGAGCGATTAACCGCGAAGGGCGAAGTGCAGGATTCCCTGAGGCAGATCTACGATTACATGGTGCGGGTCTGCGCCATTGATGCCGGACTGGGACTGGAGGAGGAACGCGGGGAAAACCAAACTAAGCATGTGAAGTATAAAAAAGTGAAGGAGTATTGCCTGACCTCCGGGTATGTGGGCACCCTGGTGCTTTTTCACCCGGTGCGGCAGCCTGATTCCATGTATCGCTACCTGGGGAAACAGACCTCCGCGCCTCACTCCCATGTCCTGGCCTTTGCCCAGAAGCCGGCAGCCCGATATGCCATCGGTGCATTCCGGGCCAGCGGAAATTCGCCGCCGGCTCCGATGCTCTACCAGGGGCTGGTCTGGATCGACCCGCAAACCTATCAGATCAGGAAACTCCGGGCGGACCTGCTGGCACCGCTTGAAAGCGTGAAGCTTGCCAGCCACAGTACGGAACTCAGCTTCAGCGAGGTTCGATTCAGAGACATTCCCGAATCGTTCTGGGTGCCGCAAAAAGTATTGGTGACCCTGAGCTGGAAAGGGAAGCACTATCGCAATCTGCACCGGTATTCCGACTACAGGGTCTTCACGGTCAGGAGCTTCGATTCAATTCAGCTACCCAAGCCACGAACCGCAAAGACCTCCAAGACCGCTAAGAAGATATTCTATGGCTTCGCGGGCTTTGTGGCCTTGGTGGTTTTATCGAGCGGGCGGATGACGCCGGTTTCATCCAGCACGACAGGGTAACCCTCGAGCTGCTTGGGAATCTTTTGTTCCACCTCCGGGGATTTCTTGACGACCATCACCTTCAAGCAGGTGGTCTTCTCGTCCTCGAGCAGTCCGACGTAGACGCCGACGACGCCAGGAATGGCAAGCAGCTCCCGGTCGTGGTCCCTCAGAACATCGTTGATGTCGCGTCGAGGCGTGGTCTCTTCTTGTCGTGGGTGATTCACGGGTGACCTCGTGCAGGCGAAGTGAGGCATCAATGGCATAACGCCTATGATCCACAGCGCCGCAAGTTTATGGATCGCCACGCGGCCTCGCAGTTCTGTCCAATTTGAGAAGAACCGGGACTGAAAATGCCTGTCCCGAGGGGACGCATAGTGATGGCCAAACCTTTATCAGTGCGCTAATAGCAAAATCCAAATCGGCTTGGTGTTATACAGTGCGTCATAAGTCTTTGCGCACGATTGAAGGGCATTCGACGAAAAGCGGCGCCGGGGGCGCCACAGTCCAAAGCCGCTGCGCGGCTCCCGATATGGCGCCGGAGGCGCTTTGGAGTGCGGCGCCCCCGGCGCCGCTTTAGGGATCATGTTTGGATCAACATATCTACAGCGATCAAGGTCGTCCTACATAGCATAATCCACATACGTGGGCTGCCAGCAATACCCCTATCGGTGCGCTGTTAGTTGCCAACCATGGTTGCGGTGCCGCCCATTTTGTCTCCCAGGAAGGTCAGCACTTCCCCGATTGGATTGGCAATGGCAGAGGAGCTGCTGCCGGCAAAAAGAAGTCCTACGGCTTTTGGATTTGTGGTTACATCTTGAACCATAAGGGATCCGGAATCGCCGGAATTTAGGAACTTGCTGCCGCCATTGCTGATGACAATCTGGCCGGTAAAGGTTTTTGTGAAGGCATATCCACCGGCACACTCATTTTCGTAGGCAACCGATACGGTTGCGTTAAGTCCCGAGACCTTACTCCGAGTCAATCCAGTAGTACGCCCGCTTTTCTTTACCGTTTGCCCTATAAAAGCGGCGGCAGTGGTCGCAGAGATTGTTCCGATTTCCAAAATCGAGCCATCTGTTCTTACCATCCCAGGAATCACCTGTGCGATTGCGCAATCAACATTGCTGCCTGGAAGGGATTTTATTCCAGACAAAGTTGCTACATTTTGAGCACTGGCAGCATTGCAGCCGACGTCTATTAGACCGGGTTGAACTACGGGATCGTCTTTAGTCGCTTTCCTGCTGTTGCCGCCGGAAACAATATCAGCCTCCAAAACATGATAGTTGCTGAGTATGTACTGTTTGCCGCCTATTTGAACCAAGGAACCGAGCGTTCCGCCGCAACAATATCCGTTAGCTAAGTCATATCTCCAGCTTCCAGAAGTGCCAAGCTGGATGGGAGGTGTCTGTATTGCCTTGTGGGATACGCGGCGCCCCCGGCTTACCCACCATCGCCCTGAAAGGCTCTGTAATCTCAGGTCTCGCCCTTACGCCGGCGATCTCGCGGGGAAGGTCTTTGTAGGCTTTCGCAGGGTTTTTGCCTTCCAGGTTGACGTAGATGACCATGGTTATCTCGCCGTCGTCATCCTGCGCCACCGCTGTTCCGATGACATCCTCCATGGCCATCAGGGTAGGAGTAACCGTTTCCTGCACCTCGATGACCTTTTTGACTCGCGGGTGATGGACGGTCAGATCTTCCGGCTGTGCGCCCATCGCAAAGGCCAGCAGGGCCAGTGCCGCAATCAACAATGGAATGATTCGCGCAATCCTGAAACGCAGCTTGGTCGCAAACATGACTCCCTCACTTTCCCGTTTTTAATCTTAGGAATTCTTTATATCCATGATCCGGCTGAGCGCAAATCATTGCAAGCAAAAAAAACGCGGCGGTTTTTACCCGCCGCGCTTTTTGGATCGAAAAAACCAGGGATGACTAGAAGATGAACTTCAGGGCCATCTGGAAGAAACGACGTCCGGAGTAGCCGGTAGTTACGTAGGCGCCGGCTGATACGTCCTGGGACCCGGGATTGTTCAGATTCGGGTGATTGAAGACATTGTACGCTTCCGCGCGCAGTTGCAGAGAGTAGCGCTCGGTCAGGTAGAACCTCTTGTACATCCCCAGGTCGAAGCTTCGCGATCCCGGACCGCGATAGCGGTTGCGGCCCGACATGGTCGAGGGGAAGGTCCCGACATCGGAGATCCCGGTCTTAGGATCATACCAGCTCGAGTCGAAGTAATTGGACATGTTCAGGTAATTGTAGGTGTTCGGCGTCGACGTCGGTGTCAAACCATCGCCGGAAACGGGCACTGGCTTTTTGGTGAAGCCGTAAGGGCACGAATTCCAAGCAAGGCTGCAGTCGTAGATGGCAAACGGGGTGCCGGTCCGAAAGCCAACGATGGGCGCCAGCGTCCAGCCGTCAAGTACCTGCTTCTGCCAGCCTTTCGCATTTTTATATCCGAAATCCCAGATTCCGGAAATCACAAAACGGTGGCGTATGTCGTAGTAGGAGTCGCCGCGGTCGATGCTGGGTTTGTCCGGCACGAGCCAGCCAAGATTGTATACACCCGAGCTGAATGTGTCGCTCAAATCATCCATGCCGTGTGCATAGGTGTAATTGGTACGCAGGTTCAATCCCCATTTGCCATGGATTTCATAGCGCAAATTCATGGCGTTGTAGTTGGAGGACCCGCCGTTGGTGCGGAAGTTGATATTCGAGTATTGCGTGTTTATCATACGCGCGGTGCAGGTTCCGGGATCGCCATCTGTTCCGGGCGTGCACGGCGTGCCGCCGTAAAAATTACCATACCCGATTCGGTTGGTGTTGGTGATGCCGTACTGGTTTTCACCCACCGAACCAGAGTATTCCACCGCGCCCAGCATGCGCTCGCCGAACCTGTGCTCAATCGCAGCGCTGAACAGGTGGGCATAGGCGGTCTTTATGTTGGGATCGACTCCGCGCAGGGTTACCTTGGGAAGCGGCTTGGTGCCCGTGTTGCCGGAGAGAATTCCCAGATTTGATGTGCTGATTGGGATTGAGGGAAAATCAACGCCGGAAGTTATGGAGACGGTGGCGTAATTCGGCGGATTCTGGATGACGTTAAAGGTCACGTTGCCGAAGTTGCGTTCGTATCCGATCCCGTATCCGCCGCGAAGGCTGGTCTTGCCGTCGCCGAAGAGGTCATAGGCAACCCCGATCCTGGGGGCGACATTCCCATAGGAGGTGTTCCACAGCTTGCCGATGGGGCTGTTGGGGGCAAGCTGAACCGATCCGCTGGCGGTCTGCTTATAAATATCGGATCCGCTTCCCGGATACCAGTTGGCATCCAGCTTGGGATCCTTATTGTGCTGGGTCCCAAAGACCTCCCAGCGCACGCCAAGGTTGAGGGTCAAGCGGTTCGAGACCCTCCAGGCATCCTGCGCGTAGAGCGACCAGTCGTTGTAACGGTTGCTGCGGCTGAAGTTTGGCATGCCGACCGGCAGGATCAGAGTGCAATCCGTAGTTACGGTCGCGCCGCAGGGGTATTTGCCCTGTGGATCTACTGCTACCTGCATTTGATAGAGTTGCCCTTGCAGGAGGTTTTCGAAAGACCTCGGCAGCGAGGTGCCAAGGTATTCGCCGGCCGTCTCATAGGCACCGAAAGTACGGTTGTCACGCAGGTAGTTGTAGCTGCCGCCAAAACGGAACTGGTGCCTGCCCTTGACCCAGGAAAAATCCTGGTAGATCTGGAGGAAGTTCTGAGGGCCGCCGAAAGGGATACCGCTTCCCGGGGTATAAGGGCCGTATCCGGGAAAGGCAATGGGTCCGCCGGGCAGGTTGGCCGCGCCGCTGCTGTACATATACAGAGTCGGGACCGCTCCCCACTTGTCGGAGAAGGGCTGCTGGTTGTTGAACCGGTTGAAATTGAGTTTGGACTGGCTGATCAGGGTTGGCGAGAAAGTCCGGGTCAGCGAGAAAACCGCGCTGTTGTTGAACTGGGTGTTCGGTGTGTTGTAGCCGTCGTAGGGGCTTTCGCTCACGGTCCCCGGGAAATCATTTTCACTAAAAAGCGCATACCGGAAGTACAACTGGGTTTTGTCGCTCAGGTTGTAGTCGACACGGTTGACAGTATTATATGTGTTCTGCGGCGCGCCTCCGCCCGAATCACTGGGAACGACATAATTGACCCGCTGGAACAGTGGCGTCGATGATGGGATCGCAGCGCACTTGCTGTCGGCCGCCAGTCCCTTGCAAAGATCGACTCCCTGGCTCAAAAGGTCCGCCTTGCTGACCTTGCCGAGGACGTTTACACCGGAAGCGACGGCGCCGTAGGTCTTGAAGAAATTCTGCGTATTCAGTGCAGTTAAAGCCAGCAATTCGGAGGTTGGGATATAGGCGGTATTGTTGGCCGAGCTTCGTACCCGGGTCCACTCCGTACTGGAAAAAAAGAATAATTTGTCCTTGATCACCGGGCCGCCCAGGGAGTAGCCAAACTGATTTCGCACAAATACCGGCTTATCCTGCTGGTTGGCGTTGCTGTTGAAATCGTTGGACGCCAGTGCCGAGGTCCGGTTGAACTCATAAGCCGTTCCATGGAACTGGTTGGTGCCGCTCTTGGTCGCGACATTCACAATCCCACCGCTTGCACGCCCGAACTCAGCCGTGAAATTGTTGGTGAGAACGCTGAATTCCTGGACCGCGTCGAGTGGAACCGGCTGGCCGACGGTGGAGGTGAATTCATCATTATTAGCAGCGCCATCAAGCATTATATTGGTCGAAGCTGAACGCTGGCCATTGATTGCGTATCCTGCTCCACGACCATCGGGAGTGTCGCCCGACACATTTCCCACCGTTCCCACCAGGTCATAGGGATTGCGGGTCAGAGTCGGCAGGTCGACGATTTGCTGCGTTTCAACTATCCCGCCCAAAGTCTGGTTCTCGGTATTCACCACCATGGCGGTCGCCGCCACTTCGATCGTCTGGACAACCGCGCCGACGGAGAGCTGAAAATCGGCGCCTGCTCGTCCGCCTACGTCAATCTTGACGTTGCGCTGCGTTGTCGAAAATCCCGACGCTTCAACCGAGATGGAATACTCCGCAGGCGGCAGGTTGGTGATGGTGTAAATGCCGCTTGCATTTGCTACGGTCGACCGCGTCGCATTCGTAGTTACGGCCTTAACAGTTACCTTTGCGCCGGGAACCACGGCGCCTGATGAATCCGTAATTGTTCCGGATACGGATCCAGTCTCTGTCTGAGCCAATGCAAGTCCGGCCGCCAACAACACTGTCATGGCCAGGGCTAAAAAACGCCTCCCTTGAACAGCTGTCCAAAGATTCCCAAGCTTCATTCTACTTCCTCCTTAGTTGTTTACGTAAAATACTAAGCAGGAAGATGAAGCAATTTGTTGACCCAAGGCGTCCCTTCGGATGCCTGAAATGCTGAGTGGCTGCAAGCCATTCAAAGGCAATCATTATTCCCCTCTGCCTTTATCGACTATGTGCTTGGTTTTAATGGGACTTAGCCTGAAAATCCATTCGGTTGAATGTTTGATCCATAAAATTGGATTTGCTGCGGGGAAGAGGAGGCCGAGAGACCTGCTGGGGCTCAAATTGGACCAGCTTGGACCCAATCATCGACGGTCATCAGGCTGCCGGTTGAAATCCGCCTTGCGGCTCCCCAATCTCGTGCGTAAGGCGCTTTGGAATGCGACGGATTGTCGCCGCTTTGGGGCGCATTTTGGGTCCAGGGGATATTCACTGCTTGATATTGCCCCACGCCAAAAGGGCTGCGCAACCGGGCGCAGTGGTTTTATTGGCCAAGGCAATGATTGCCCGCGGGATCAATTCGAAGTGACAACCCTGTCCTGCAATACACCGTTCTGGGCCATCAGTTCCTTTTGGATGCTCGCCGGTTTCAGGCTTGCTGATCTTCCCCTGGTTTCAATCCTGGCCAGGAAGGACTTCCCGCCGTAATTGGCAAAGTGCAAGTGACCGTCGGCTTTCACGTCCGATCCCGGGATGGTCGAGAGGATGGCGATGATCGATCCATCGGCCCTGTGGACCACGAACGAGGAATGCTGCGGCGCCAGGGGCAGCACGGCCCGCAATTCGATCCAGTATTGGCCCGCTGCAAACTGCTGATTTCCGATGTAAAAATCAAACGGCATGGTTATGGACTGCCGTTCGAGCGCCTGGGCGCACGCCGGCGCCGCCACAATCAACAGGAGCCCACCCATGATAATTGCCATTGCGAACTTCTTCATAAAACCCTCCATTTTCGCACGATATTGCATCGATGTGTTCTTCGAGCCATATAACGAAAAGAGCGGGACAGGAGTCGATTAGGGTTTCATGAGGAAATGGCTGGCCAGGCATTTTTATCGCGGATGTTCGCGGAATTTCGATTCAACCATGCAGCTGAAATGGCCCGGATAACTCCGAGCCTTGAAAACCCAGGAGCTCATTTAAGAATCAGCTGAATCCAACAGCCTACTCTGGATTCTGCTGCTTGCTGGCGGTCGGCGCTCCGATGCTTTCCAGCTCCTGGATGCGACCCCGGACGCGATCGGTGTTGGCATTGGACGGGGCGTATTTTAGATACGTGCGCAGTTGCTCCATTTCGCCCGCGCTATCCTTTTTTTGTCCAAGCAGGTTTGCCAGGATGAGGTTGCCCATGGGAAACCGATGTGACGTGTCCAGCCGCTGCGCTCTGCGCGCGCTTTGTTCCGCGGCCTCGTGATTATTCAGGTAGAGATTGGCGAGTGCGTTCATGACAAACGCCTCGGGAAAGTCCATGGGATCCAGCGCATTGGCTTTTTCGGTCAAATCGGCCATCTCTCTCCAATTCTGCTCACGGTTTGCCAGCTTCGCCAATTCGATGTAAGGAATCACAAATTTGCTGTCGGCTTCTATGGCTTTTGCGAAAGCAGCTTTTGCTTCTCCCTGCTGCTTCAGGTGGAGGTGCGCCTGTCCCATGGCCACCCAGGCGCTAGCGTAATTGGGATAGATCCCGACTGCGCTCGTATAGCCTGCGATCGCCTCTTCGTATTTCTGCTTGCGGTAGGCCTTGTCAGCTCGCTCTAAAGCCTTCTTGGCATCTTTAGGAGCGCGCAGGCTTATGGCGCTTACGGTGGTCCCCTGGATTCTGGAGATCGGGTAGATGATGATGGTGCCAACTTCGAGGAATTGCCCCGTCATCTGTCCCCGGTTCAAAGTCACGGTAGTGGAGCGGTACCCGGTTGCGGATGCCCTCAACTCGCAGCCAATCCAAAGGTTATTGTTACCAATCGTCATGCCGCCCATGGAATTCTCATTGGTGGCCATGGGATCCCAGGAACTTCCCATATGTCCGGAGCTTGCATCCATCATCGCGGGGTTGTCCACGCCGATCTGGTAGGAGAAAAAACCGCCGGTATTGAGGTAAGTTTCACGGTGCGGCTGGCCGCCGCAGACCCTTTCGATCACAATATTGGGGGGCAAAGGCGAGCCGTCGTCGGTTACCACGCTTCCGCTGATCAAGGGCAACAATTGTTTCTGTTGCTGTAGAGTTGGAGTCGGGTTCTGAGTTGTAACGGGATTGGTGGAACCGGGAATCGTGGTCTTTCCTCCCCCCGTGCCTCCGCCGGTGCTACCTCCCCCTCCCCCTGTGCTTCCACCCCCTGTGCCCCCGCCGCCAGTGCCGCCACCTGTGCCTGTGCCTCCTCCCTGCTGGGCAAAGGAATAGGGGATGAAGGAAAGGGCGAGTAACAGGACAAAACTGCGAAACGTTCCTGTCGTTGACATGGCGTACCTCCCGAAGGACGAGGATGGATGCTGCGTCTTCAATATATTCTCTCTCATCGTGCGGGAGAGGGCAAGGAAGAGTTGCTCATGTTCTGGGGGTTTTCCAGTAAGCAGTTGCCGCGTCTGCGCGGTTTATGGAAATTAGATACTTGTCTTTTTCCGGAGTCGGCATCGGAATCGGGGTCGCAGTCGGGATCGCTGTCGATGGAAATCCGACCCCCGATTCCGACTGCGACCCCGATTCCGATGCCGACCCCAAGCGGGCGTTACAGGCCCGAAATGCCCAACCTTTGCCACAAAGATTTCGGGAGAGAATTGCTAAAAACCTAGTCACGACCGCCGGAATACCTGGAGAGGGCTGATCTCCGAGTCCGCCTGGGCAGGCGGTGGAGATTCTCGCGGTTCCTCCGGTTCGGTTTCCCCGGGATTCACGAACCGGTTGCCTTCAAGCCCGGCCTGACGCGTGTAAAGATCGTAATAGCGGCCTTTCAACCCGATCAACTCGCCGTGGGTTCCACGCTCTGCGATCCTGCCTTGTTCGAGGACAAGGATCTGGGTGGCCGACCTTATGGTGGAAAGCCTATGGGCGATCACAAATGTGGTTCGGCCTTGCATCAGGGCTGCAAGGCCCTGCTGGATCAGCGCTTCACTTTCGGTGTCCAGGCTCGAGGTGGCTTCGTCGAGAATCAGGATCCGGGGATCGGCAAGAATGGCGCGCGCGATCGCCACGCGCTGGCGCTGCCCGCCGGATAGTTTCACCCCTCGCTCTCCGATGACCGTGTCATACGATTTCTCGAGCTTATCGGCGAATTCGTCGACGCGGGCGATCCGGGCTGCCCGGATCATCGATTCTTCGGAGGCGTCGGGGCGCCCGAACAGGATGTTTTCCCGGATGGTGCCGTCGAAAAGGAAGTTATCCTGCAGAACCACCCCAAGGTGCGAACGGTAGGCATCGAGGCGGAGGGAGGAGAGGTCGATTCCATCCACAAGGATCCGGCCGCTTTCCGGTTTGACAAAAGCTGCGGCCAGGCTGATAAGGGTGCTCTTGCCGGAACCCGATGACCCAACCAACGCTGTGACGGTGCCGGGAGCCGCTTCAAGATTGATTTCCTCCAGAACCGGCTTCCCCTGCTCATAGGCAAAGCTGACATTTTCAAAGCGGACGTGACCCCGGATTTCAGTCAAGGTCTCGATTCTCCGGGGATCCGTGTCTTCCGGGCTTTCTGCCATGACCTCGTGCATCCGGTCCAGGCCGGCGAAGGCTTCGGTCAGCTGGCTTCCGATATTCACCACGCCGAAGACTGGCGCTATCATCAGGGCGAGGTAGAGGGTGTAAGCGAAAAACTCGCCGGTCGTCATGGCACCGCTCAATATCAGCCGGCCACCGACAATCATCACCGTGACGCTGACGAAGCCCATAAGAAACGTCCCCGCCATGCTCATGGCCGAGGTGGCTGTCAGGGTGCGACGGATGTTTTCGAACAGCCGCAGAGCTCCTCGCGCAAAGGTTTCTGCCTCGCGGCTCTCCGCATGGAATCCTTTGACGATCCTCACGCCGTTGAGCGACTCGGTCAGCCTTCCGGATACCTCGGAATAAATCACGCTCCTTTCCCGGAAGATCGGTCGGATTTTTGTAAAAGCACGGGTTACGAGGAAACTGAACAAGGCCAGGAAACCGAGGACTGCAAGGGTCAGGGTCGCGTTTATTTTCAGCAGCAGGATGAAGGCGACGGCAGCGGTGAGCAGCCCTCCTGCTAGCTCTACGAGACCTGTCCCTACCAGGTTTCTCACCCCTTCCACGTCCGACATGATGCGTGATACCAGCGCCCCGGCTTTGTTGGCGTCGTAGTAGCTGACCGGCAGCCGACCGATATGCTGCTGCACTTGGATCCGGAGGTCCGTGATCAGTTTCTGGGCGGTCTTGCTGAGCGTCTGGGCAAGAGCAAAGGCTGTCAGCGCCTGTATCAGGGTGGCGCCGCCGGCTGCGAGAGCGATGGGTGTCAGCAGCGCGGTATTGCGCTTCTGGATGACGTCGTCGATGAGGTACTTGGTCACCCCAGGCAGCACCAGGCTCGAAAGTCGATTCAGCAGAATCAGCAGGAATCCCAGGAAGAGGATACCGCGCCTGGGCCATACCAGTTCGCGAAAAGCCCGGCGCATGCTTGTCAGCCGGATCTTCTTCTTCGGTTTATTTTCAGCGTCTGCCAACGGATCTCCTCGGGAGATTGGATTGCTGCCTGCAAATCAAGAAGCCAAGTTGTATTCACCGCCAAGGCCTCGAAGACCTCAAAGGCCGCCCCCGGAAAGGTAACTCAGTGAGGACTTCGAGGTCTTTGCGCCTTAGTGGTTAAACCAATGTTTCACACTCCATTTCATTTTGTTTAAATCGCAATCATGGTACCGCATCGACTATCGGAATATGCTTTTTTTGAGCGCGGATTTGTGAATAATCCAACCTTGACACCAGCCAGGACGAAGGGTGCGCACTCTAACTTCTTTTTGGGAGTATCCCATGAAACGAACGGGTCGATTCATTTTCGAAATTTCAGGTTTGATCCTTCTATTCTGCGCAGTTGCCGGAATGCTCCCCGGCATGCCTGCCGGTACGGCGCAGGAGAAGAAAGCCGAAACGCCTCAGGCGAAAGCGGCTGAAAAGTACCCCACCGGGTATACGGATACTCCCTTCCTGCCCGACGGCAAATGGCGTGTGCACGATATCAGCCGGCCGCATCCGCCTGTAGTAACACCCGGAACCTTCAGCACCGCTGCCCAGCCCGGTCAGCCGCCGTCCGATGCCATCGTGCTGTTTGACGGCAAAGACCTGTCCCAGTGGGTGGCAGCCGGTCCCGCAGGCAGCACCAAACCCGCGGCCTGGAAGGTCGAAAACGGCTATATGGAGGTCGTGCCGGGAATGTCGGGCATTGTCAGCAAGGAAAAATTCGGCGATTGCCAGATTCACGTGGAATGGGCCTCGCCTAAGGAAATTCAGGGCGCCAGCCAGGGGCGCGGCAACAGCGGCATCGAAATCATGAGCCGCTACGAGATCCAGGTGCTCGATTCCTATAACAATGTGACCTACGCGGACGGCCAGGCAGGGGCCATGTACGGCCAGTACCCGCCGCTGGTCAACGCCGTCCGTCCTCCCGGGGAGTGGAATGTTTACGACATCGTTTTCGAAGCTCCCCGATTCGCCGACGGGAAACTCGTGAAACCAGCTACCGCCACGGTATTTCTAAACGGGATTCTGCTGCACAACCGGATGGAATTCCTCGGTGTCACGGCGCACAGGGCGGTTGCGAAATATGTTCCGCACGGCTCGGAAGAGCCGCTCAGGCTGCAAAACCACACCAACCCGGTGCGCTTCCGCAATGTGTGGGTGCGCAAACTGGGCAGCTATGATCAGCCCTGAAAGGATTGCGGATTGCGGACTGATTATTTCGTGAGGTCCTTGATAAGCTCTAGGCTTTCGATCATGGCGCGGCCGTTGTGATACCCGGCCTTCCAGGGTGACGCTTTGTCGCCGATGCTGTTCCCCTCGGCGGTTACCCGCTCGTGCCACTCCCCGGTTTTCCAGTCGGTCAGGCGCTGCTCGATAAATCCGAACACCCTGTTGAATATGCCCAGGTATTTCGGGTCCTTCGTAATGCGGTACATATAGAGCGCACTGACGGCGGCTTCGCATTGAACCCACCAGACCTTGGAGCGGTCGTCCGCGGGCCGGTTGAAAGGGCCGCTGTCGCAGAAGGCGCCCGTGGCCTCGTCGAATCCATACTTCAAGGCGTAATTCCAGAGGCTGCGATACAGATCCAGGTAGGGGTAGGTGGAGATTCCCGCGGCCGCGCATGCATCCATGACCAGCCAGACATTTTCGAGGTCGTGGCCGTATGAAACTCGCGATAAATTCCCCTCCAGCCTCGGGGTCCAGTCGCTGTTGTACTTGTCGGTACAGGCTCCCAGGTCTTTGCGCACGACCGAACTCGTTTGGATGGCGATCAATTCGAGCAGCCGTTCGCGAGCCGCCGGGAGATTGGAAGCGCGATAGAAAGTGGTCATCGCTTCCAGGAGGTGAAGATGGGTGTTCATCAGTTTCACCCCGCTTTTGCCTCCCATGTAGGAATCAGTTTCCGGCGGCGCCGGCTTCCAATCCTCCGTAAAAAACTCTTCATACCCGCCGTATTTTTTGTCGTGCGCCCGGCTCTCGAGCAGGTCGAAGAGGTCCCGAGCCATTTTCAGGGAGTCTGCGTTTTTAGCCGCCATCGAATATTCCGAGAGGGCATAGAGGGCGAACGCCTGGCCATAAAGGTGTTTCATCGTCCTGAGGCGCTGAGTGCCGGTTTCATCGACTTCCCACCAGAACCCGCCGTTTTTAGGATCCCACATCCGGTCACGCAAAAATCGAAAACCAAGTCCGGCGGCTTCCAGGCAATCATTTCCGCAATACCCTGATCTCGCCAGCCGGGAGAATAACCAGACCTGGCGCGCCTGGGTGACAATCATTTTGGTCCGCTGGGGCTTCAGGTCTCCCTTGGCATCGAAATCGATCCAGTATCCGCCGTTTTTGTGGTCCAGGCTTTTGTTCAGCCAGAACGGCATGATGTTTCCCTTGAGGTTTTTTTCCAGGCGCGGCAGGTACTTCTGCAATTCTGATTTGTCCTGTCCCGACAGTTTGGAAACCGTCATCAGGAGCGCCGGCACTGCGAGGAGCGCCTTAAACCATAGGGTTCCGATTATGTGACCTTGCATGGATAATCTCCCGTTTATCGATTGCCGTCCGGCAGTAAATGTTTCATATCCCAGCAGCCAAGAGTGGAATTCATAGTATGTGTTGGCCGCGTAGCGGCCATTTGAATTTAGGCCGGCCTTTCAAGGCCGGCATTATGGCCGGCACGTCAAGGAGCGTCGCGTAGCGACGCATGACTCAACCCCAGACATAACGTTCATTGTAATGGATGCCATGTTCTTGGAGAAACTTCACATGCTCTTCCTGAAAGCTCATTGTATGGGTTCTATTCAACCGTCGCCACGCGACGCGCTCCATCCTTTTGGCTTTAATGCCGGCCTTGAAAGGCCGGCCTAAAATCATGCGGGCCGCTACGCGGCCGAATGACGTCGACCTGTCAGGCATGGCTCTATTTGGATTGACACGCATTACCACTCAGGCCCGCTATTTTCCCAGCTTTTTCTTCAGATACTCTTCGTACTCCTGCTTCAAAGCCGGGTCTTTAGGGGATGGATAGATATCGCTCGATTTGTATTTGCCTGAAAGCAATTTCATCTTGGTCCATTCGTCGTGGATTTTGGTGGTTTCCGCCCGCTTCAGGATCTCTTCCGCGAATTGAGGCGGGATGAAGTACACTCCCTCTTTGTCGCCGAAAACGATGTCGCCCGGCATGACCGTGGCGTTGCCGATGCGGATAGGGACGTTGAGTCCCGTCAAAACCACATTTCCGATGGCGGACGGATGGTAACCTCGAACATACGCTGCCATATCCAAAGGAAAGATGCCTTCCAGGTCGCGGACCGCACCGTCGACGACGAAGCCGTTCCCCGTGGAAGCGAAGATGGCTGTCGCCAGGTTATCGCCCACATAGGTCCCGTTTTCGATTTTGCCGAACAGGTCGACCACGATGACATCGCCGGGCTGAAGCGAGTCGATCACCCGCTGGTTGGCATTGGCGCCCAATCCTCTGGCTTTGGCGTCGGCTTCCAGGACTTCCGAGAGATCGGGCCGGAAAGGCATGAACTGGGCGGTGACGGCGCGGCCGATCAATTTTCTTTCCGGGTGCAGCAGTTTCCATCCGCCTTCGAACTGGTTGGTGAAGCGGGCCCCGGACAGCACCCCGAAAATATCTTCAGCCGACAATTCCTTTATCTTGGCCAGCACGGCATCCGGCGCCTTGGGACGGCCGTCCTCGAATCGCTCGTAGGGATTCTTGGCCGTGTATCGGATCATCGCGTCGCGGTTCAGGGTGAAGACCTGCGCCGACGCCTGGGTGCCGGTCACGCTCAAGAGTGCCAATATCAGAAAACGCTTCATAAAAGAGTCTCCGTTCAAATGTGAGATTCTGCATTTACTTTGAATCATTCAAAACCGCCCTGGGGTACAATCGTCGACCGTATTCATTCATTCGTCAATGCCAAAACACGGCATCGAGCATCGCCCGGGCCGTTCCAGGGGAGCTGATATGAATAGAAGGGAGATTCTGGGCCTGATGACCGCCGGCGCGGCGGCGGGGAGTGCGGGCCTGCTTTCAGTCGATGGCCCGCTATCGCATCTTCACGCCCAGGAAAAGCCGAAAAGCCTGCGGGGCCTGCCGCCGCTTAAAATCACCGATATCAAAACCATCCTGACCGCGCCAAACGGAATCCGGCTGATTGTCGTGAAGGTGCTGACGTCAGAGCCGGGGCTCTATGGACTGGGCTGCGCGACCTTCACCCAGCGTGCCATGGTGGTGGCAACCGCCATCGACCAGTATTTGAAGCAATTCCTGCTCGGACGCAACGTCGACGAGATCGAAGACATCTGGCAGTCCTCCTACGTCAGCTCTTACTGGAGGAACGGGCCGGTTCTCTTCAACGCCATGAGCGGGATCGACATGGCCCTTTGGGATATCAAGGGCAAGCGCGCCGGCATGCCTGTGTACCAGCTGCTCGGCGGGAAATGCCGGATGGGCGCGGCGCTCTACTTTCACGCTTCCGGCCGGGATTTCCAGGAGGTGGAGGATAGTGTCCGCAAGGCAATGGAGCGGGGCTTCCGCCACGTCCGCGCCCAGGTCGCCGTTCCTGGATCGACCACCTATGGCGCTCCCGGGACGCGCAAGCCCGGCGCGGATAGCGCGGCCGAACCTGAGGCCGTGGGTCCGACAAATCCGCGCGCCATCTGGGATCCGGCTGCCTATGTCAGGCTGGCCCCGAAGCTGTTCGACCACCTCCGGACCAAGCTGGGAGAGGAAGTCGAACTGCTGCACGATGTTCATGAACGGATCTCTCCCAGCCAGGCGATTCAGCTCTGCCGGGACCTCGAGAAGTTCAGGCTGTTCCTTGTGGAGGATCCTCTTCCGCCCGAGGAGAATGATCATTTTCGCCTGCTCCGGCAGCAGACCAGCATCCCGCTGGCCATGGGCGAACTTTTCAACACGGTGCATGAATACGCTCCGCTCATCTCGAACCGGCTGATCGATTACATCAGGATTCACATTTCACAGATCGGCGGGCTGAGTCCGGCCAGAAAGATCGCCGCCCTGTCGGAATTTTTCGGGGTCAAAACTGCATGGCACGGTCCGGGTGATTGCTCCCCGGTCGGTCACGCAGCCGGGCTGGCGCTCGAGTTGTCGAGCTACAATTTCGGAATCCACGAGGGCTACATATTCCCGCCGCAGACAAGGGAAGTGTTCCCCGGATGCCCGGAGATCCGCGAGGGAAGCATGTACGTCACCGAAGCGCCGGGTTTCGGGGTTGATATCGACGAAAAGCTGGCGGCGAAATTTCCTTTCCCGGCGGGAAACACTTTTGACCACAGCTGGGGCACAACCCGGCAACGCGACGGCACGGTGATCCGGCCCTAAACAGTCAGTTGCAGAATCGGGATTTGATGAATTATGGATCGGGCCTTTCAGCCCTCACTAATTCATGAATTGTTTGCATCTATAAAAAATGAGAGGGCCGAAGGCCCGGCAACATACCGGCCACGTCGAAGATCCCGCGGTGCGGGAGACGAAGCCCTGGGGTTCAACCAAGAACGATAGAGAGGGCTGAAAGCCCGGCCCATAATTGAGGTCTGCAAAAGCTCAAGAAGCGCCGCGCTATATTCAGCCCATTTCTCCGGAACAGGCAATTGCGAGTTGCCCTGTGGAAAGCATTCGGCAGTCGGAGGTGTAAACTTGAATACTTGGCTCCAGAATTACAATCCCCTCGTGTACTGGCCGGTTTCGACGGCGGTGTCGGCACTGCCGGTGCTGACGCTCTTTTTTGTCCTGATTGTCCTGAAAAAGCGGGTCTGGGTATCTGCCCTCAGCGGGATGGCTATGGCGATCGCGCTTGCCCTGTTGGTTTTCGGCATGCCGGGTTCGATGGCGGCGGCTTCTTGCCTGCTGGGATTCATTTTCGGTTTTCTACGCATCGCCTGGATCATCATTGCCTCTATTTTCCTTTACAACATTTCCGTGGAGACCGGGCAGTTTCAGATCATGAAGGAATCGATCGCAGCCCTTTCCTCCGACAAGCGCCTTCAGCTGATTCTGATCGCGTTTTGCTTCGGCGCGTTTCTGGAGGGGACCGGCGGAGGCGGCGCCCCGGTGGCGATTGCCGGAGCGTTTCTTATCGGGCTGGGATTCCCGCCATTCCAGGCGGCAACCCTGTGCCTGCTCGCCAACACCGCGCCTGTTGCCTGGGGCGGGGTGGGGAATCCGATCCGGGTTCTGGCTGGAGTTACCGGGCTTCCCGAGGCCTCGCTCGGCGCCATGACCGGCCGGATCCTGCCTCCTCTTTCCGCAATATTGCCTCTCTGGCTGGTGCGCAGCATGGTTCCCTGGCGGGCGACCCGGGAAGTCTGGCCCGCCCTGGCAGTTTCGGGGCTGTCCTTTGCGGCTATGCAGTTTTACTGGTCCAATTTTCAGGAGAATGGTCTCGTTGATGTCGTATCGGCGATTTTTTCATTGTTGATCATGGTGGCATTTTTGAAAGCTTGGAAGCCGAAGACCCTTATGGAGCAGTTCCCCGGTGAAATGGGAGGCATGAAAGGCGCGGATCGAGACCCGGAAATGATCGTACGCCGGCACTCCACCTCTGCCGTCCTGAAAGCCTGGTCTCCATTTATTCTCGCGTCGATCTTTATCTTCCTGGCCGGTCTGCCGGCGGTTAACAGGGTCTTGAGCTTTTCCTCATGGAAACAGCCAATGCCTTATCTGCACAACCTGGTTCTCCGGGTTCCGCCCGTGGTGCCGGCACCCGCACCGGAAGCGGCGATCGCGGATCTCAATGTCATCGCACTCCCCGGAACGGCCGTTTTTGCCGGCGCGGTGATTGCCGGACTCTTGCTCGGCATGTCGCCCGCACGAATCGTTCGGATGTTGGGGGCCACTTTTGTGCAGCTCATACCTTCGCTGCTTGCCATCAGCTTCATGGTCGGTCTTGCGTACGTGACCCGTTATTCAGGGATGGATACGGTGTTGGGATTGAGCCTGACCCGGACGGGGATGGCCTTCCCGTTCTTCGGTACACTCCTGGGCTGGCTGGGAGTTGCATTGACCGGGACCGACGCCGGTTCCAACGCGCTGTTCGGGAACCTGCAGAAGGTTACAGCGGAACAGCTTGGATTAAGCCCGATCCTGATGGCATCCGCAAATTCGAGCGGCGGCGTCATGGGCAAAATGATCGATGCCCAGTCGATCGTCGTGTCGGCGACAGCGACGCGGCAGGTCGGAAACGAAGCCGCGATCTTCAAAGCGGTTTTCCGCCACAGCATCGTGCTCGCCTCGTTGGTAGGCTTGATCGTGACCTTCTATGCTTTCGTGGTTCCGTGGATCATTCCCAGGTAATCTGCGGCTTGCGGGCGGCATGAATGCACGGTCCAAAATGGGAGACCCCCGAGGGGTCAAGGCGAATAGGATTAGACAAGGCCCGTAGGGCCGGAAGCGAATAGGCGTAAACAGGGCCCGTAGGTCCGGAAGTGAGCAAGTGTGGACAAGGCCCGTAGGGCCGGAAGCGAATAGCCGTGGGCGAGCCCCTGAAAGGGGCGCTGCCCACGGTTTGGAATCACATCATAATCTAGCCCTGGAAGGGCGGCAGATGGCCTGTCGCCCCTTCCGGGGCTCTATCCACGCTCGGCCCTAACCGTGGGCCGCGTCCCGCGCGCGGGACTTGCCCTCCCGCTCTGCGGGATCGAGCCCGGCTGTTTGCTTCCGGCCCTGCGGGCCTACAGTCTTGATGAGGACTGATTCCAAATTCGTCCGCTGCCAGGCTGATTTATTTGGACGGCACTGTTCCTGACTCGCCATTTCGGGGCTTCACGGCTTTTGATCTTGCGGTGCCGAAGGTGGAAAGAGGTGCTTTTATCCAGGCGCCATTCGTGGCCGCCGGAGAATTATTGGACCGTTGAGCTGGGCTGCAAAATCGTCTAAAGGGAGCCTTATGCCATGAGCGAATGGATCGCAGTAGCGCGGGAATCCGGCATCGGAATCATCACTGTTCAAAATCCACCGGTGAATGCCTTGAGTCCTGAAGTCGCGGCAGCGATTGAAGGTGCGATGTCGCTCCTTGGGAACGACCCGAAAATCCGTGCCATCGTTCTCATAGGCGGCGGCCGGACGTTCATCGCCGGCGCCGATATCAAGGAGTTCGTCAGGATGGCTTCCGGGAGCCAGGATCGGAAAGTGGGCCTGGAATCTTTGATGAACTCGCTTGAAAACTCCTCCCGGCCGGTGATCTGCGCCATTCACGGGACCGCTCTGGGTGGGGGCCTCGAGACTGCGATGGCCTGTCATTATCGAATTGCCGATCCGGCGGCCAGGATCGGGCAGCCGGAGGTGAAGCTGGGTCTGATCCCTGGTGCCGGAGGGACGCAGCGCCTCCCACGACTCGCCGGACTTCGGGCGGCTTTGTCGATGTGCACGACCGGCGAGCCGGTTACCGCTTCCGAAGCCTTGAAGCTTGGCATCATCGACCGGCTGGCGGAGGGAGACCTTCGAGCCTGTGCCGTGCAATTTGCCAGCGAGATGGCTTCCGGCAGCGGCTCTCCCCGGCGAACGCGGGAAATGGTTGTTTCACAAACCGACATGGCCGAAGGCGCTGAAATCCTCTCCAAACAGCGGGAAAAAGTGCGGAAGGAATTTCGCGGCCGCCTGGCGCCATTGAAAGCCATCGATGCGATTGAGGCATCCCTGGTTATGCCGTTTGAGGAAGGGATACGGAGGGAAGCGGAGCTCTTTGATGAGTGTCTTATTTCGGAGCAATCCAAAGCTTTGATCCACATCTTTTTTGCCGAAAGGGAAGCCGGGAGGATTCCGGGGGCAGGGAAGGGAACCAGGCCGCGTGATATTGCGAAGATCGCGATCATCGGGGCAGGCCGCTTGGGACGTGAGGCGGCAGCCCTTCTGACTTCGGCTGGATTTCCGGTGATCCTGAAGGATGTCCATCAGCCGGCGCTGGATTCCGCTCTCAACGATATCAGGAAACTCTTGGACGGGTTGAATCAGCAGGAGGAACCGCGCTCCTCGATTGCCGACCAGCGGATGGCGCTGATCCGGCCCACCCTCTCCTATGAAGGGATTGCCGAGGCTGATTTTGTTCTCGAAGCGGTCACGGAAGACCCTGAAGTCAAAATCCAGGTTTTTCATGAGCTCGGGCGGATCTGCTGGCCGGAGGCCATACTGGCTTCGGCAACAACGGGATGCGACCTGGAAAGGCTGGCCGCTGCGACCCCGCATCCTTATCATACGCTCGGCTTTCATTTTTTCACCCTTCCCCTGTCCGCGCGCGCGATCGAAATCGCCAGTTGTTCCTCAACCCTGCCTGAAGCATTGTCCACCGCCATGGCTCTCGCCAAAAAAGCAGGAAAGATCGGCATCCTCACACGAGGCGGCGCAGGCTACCTTTCCAGGCGGCTTTCGGATCGATGGCAGCAGGAGCACGAATCGCTGCTCAGGGAAGGCGCCCTGCCGGGTGACATTCAATCGGCCTTATTCCAATTCGGGATCGATCTTTCCGTCAGCAAAGCGAATGCCGAATTCCGCGATACCGCCAGGGGAGCAGTCACCCATTCCGAGATAGTGGAGCGGATGGTTTTTTCACTGATTCACGGCGGGATCACGGCATTGCAGGATCGGGCCGCACTGCGAGCATCCGACATCGATGTCCTTTGGGTCCACGGCTTTGGTTTTCCCTCCCATCGCGGCGGACCCATGTGGTTTGCCGAGACCCTGGGTCTGGTTGAGGTCTCCAGCCGGATCCGCGAATTCTGTACCAAGTTCGGCCCCCGCTGGCAGCCGCCGCCGTTGCTGGAGACCCTGGTTCGTGAAGGCGGATCTCTTTTCCCACCGTTTTGAGGATGAGCTATGTGGAATGATGATGTCTCGAGAAGGGGTTTTCTCAAGGGTACGTTGCTCGCAGGCGCAGTGGCTGCCGGCAACGGCATCGGCGAGGCGCAGGTTCCAGTCGCGGCGGGCTGGTTTGACCGCCCGATGAGGTGGGCTCAACTGACGCTGGTCGAAAATGATCCTGGCCAGTTCGATCCCGCCTTCTGGCTGGACTATTTCAAACGCATACACGCCGACGCGGCCTGCCTGAGTGCCGGGGGGTGCGTAGCGTATTATCCCACGGCCATCCCTCTTCATCATCGGAGCGCCTGGATGAAAGATTCCGATCCTTTCGGGGCCCTTCTGTCGGGGTGCCGGAAACTCGGGATGAACGTCATTGCCCGCACCGATCCCCATGCGGCGCACCAGGACGTTTTCGACGCTCATCCCGATTGGATTGCCGTCGATGCGGAAGGTAAGCCCCGCAGGCATTGGGCCATGCCCGAACTGTGGGTTACCTGCGCCCTCGGCCCCTACAATTTCGAGTTCATGACCGAGGTGACGCGCGAAATCGTGCGTCTGTACAAAGTCGACGGCATCTTCAGCAACCGGTGGAGCGGGTCCGGCATGTGTTATTGCGAACATTGCCGGAAAAACTTCAGGGAGGCCTGCGGGCTGGACCTGCCCCGGACCGCAGACCCCGCGGACGCATCCCGAAAAAACTATATTCTCTGGCGACAGAAAAGGCTTTTCGAACTCTGGGCCCGATGGGATGCCGAGGTCCGCAAGATCAATCCCGCGGCCCGTTTTATTCCGAATTCAGGGGGTGGGGCTACCAGCGACCTCGACATGAAAAAGATCGGCGAAACCGCGGAGATTCTCTTTGCCGACAGGCAGGCGCGCCGTGCCGTCGCCGCTCCCTGGGGCAACGGGAAATGCGGCAAGGAATTCCGCTCCACCATGGGCAGAAAGCCGGTGGGCGGCATTTTCAGCGTCGGACTCGAAGAGCCCTATCGCTGGAAAGATTCGGTGCAGAGCGAAGCCGAAATCAAGATCTGGGCAGTCGACGGGATCGCCAACGGGCTGCGGCCCTGGTTCACCAAGTTTTCCGGAACCTTGCGCGATCATCGCTGGCTGAAACCGGTCGAGGAAATCTACGACTGGCACTTCCGGTCCGAGCGATACTTGCGAAACACCGCTTCCATGGCAAGGGTTGCGATGGTTTATTCCCAGCAGACGGCGGCTTTCTACGGCGGTTCCCGCGCCGCGGCCAAAGTGGAGGACCACACCCTCGGGTATTACCATGCGCTGATCGAAGCCAGGATTCCATTCGAAATGGTCCATGACCGGATGCTCGATGAAGCCAACGTGGACCGCTTCAAGGTTTTGGTTTTTCCCAACATTGCCGCCCTGTCCGATTCTCAGTGCGCCCAGATCAGCGCTTACGTGAGACGCGGCGGTGGGGTAGTGGCTACCTATGAGACATCGCTTTTTGATGAATGGGGAGCGGCACGCAGGGATTTCGGCCTGGGCGATCTGTTGGGAGTGCGCTATTCCGGAAGGACCGAAGGACCGATGCAGAACTCCTATCTGAACGTCGAAAAAGATCCTGTTACGGGAAAGTTTCACAATCTGCTGGCAGGGCTGGAGAACGCAGGGCGGATTGTAAACGGTGTCCATCGCGTCGTCGCAGAGCCATTGTCGAAGCCGCTCTACTCGCCGCTGACTCTTGTACCGTCGTATCCCGATCTGCCCATGGAGGAGGTTTATCCGCGCCAGCCCAGGACGGATATACCTGGAGTTTTCCTGAAGAAAGAAGGCCGGGGAAGAGTGGTTTACTTCCCATGGGATGCCGATCGCACCTTCTGGGAGATTTTGTGCCCCGACCATGGGAAGCTGCTAGCCAATGCCGCAGATTGGGCTGCCAATGAGCCCCGTCCGGTTGAAATTTCCGGCCCCGGCGTGCTTGATGTGACGATCTGGCGCCAGGAGAAGTCCATTACGATTCACATGGTCAATCTCACAAATCCCATGATGATGAAAGGGCCTTTCCGCGAGATCCTGCCGGTGGGCGAGCAACACGTCAGGGTGCGCCTGCCCAGCGGCCTGAAACCGCGCAAGGTCCAATTCCTGGTTCAAGGCATGTCGCCGAAGGTAACGCAGGTCGCCGGAGGCATCGAGTTTGCAGTCCCTGCCATCCACCTTCACGAAGTCGCTGCCATCGACATTTGACGGATCAGCCCGCGTCCGGACGTTTCCCATAAACGGGCTGGGGAAGGTCCCGGTCCCGGTCATAAGGCAGCGGTGCGGGCTCCGGGATGGCCAGATCGGGCCATCTGGAAGCCCAGGAAGCACGCTCGGATTCATCGGCATAATACTTCAAGTACAACATGAGATCTTCATCACTATCTCCTGATGATAGATCGATATGTTCTGTATAGTGAGAATGCTCGGGCAGGATCGGGGTTGGTTCTCGCAGGATATCGTTCCATAGGCGCGTGTACAGTTCGCGATCGCTGAGGTGATCCGTGAAATGCAGATAGCTCCCGACGACCGCCATGTTCCAGATCAGATTCCAGAGAGTTTTCGTGAGCTGGTCATCGTCCAGATTGTCGGGTGAGGGCAGATCGAGTCCCCGCTCTTTTAGAACATCGAAAAGGGTAACCATTGGCCCGCCTTCGATTGCCCCCATGGTTTCCAAAAACAAATCTCGCTCCCGGCTTTCATTTTTTTCCATGAATTTCCCCGCAGCCATATATACGGTTGTCCGATGCACCTCTTGGTTGGAGGCGCGTGTCAGCAGGTGCTTCATGAAGACTTAATGCGGGGAAGCTAAAATGAGCGAAGATTTAATGCGGAGGCGCGCGGCTGCGCGCCGGTGCCGATTGAGGTGCATTATTCTAACCACAAAGAACACGAAGACCACAAATAATTGATTTAAAATTACTTGCGGTCTTGGAGTTCTTCGTGGTTAAAAAACGTTGTTACCCATATTTGCAGCTAGACCTTCTCCCGGGGCCGTTCCTTTCGAACAAAATCGGTGTCCTGGGTAGGCTCGTTTTCACACTCGATTGCCAGCACGGTGACCGGGTCATCGGGCGGCGATGGGGGCAGGCCGGTGAATCGAACCCGGAATGTATCCTGGTCAAAAGCCACCTTTTTATTTGAAGTCAGCATGTGGGCCGACTTCACCTTGCTTTTCAAGCCTCCGATGGCGAAGGTATCGCCCGGCCAGAAATGAATGTGGGCGTACAACGTGTCGCCTTTGCGGGTAAAATTCGCGAGATTTGAACGGCGCACCTGGCATTTCTCCGCACCATAAATGGAAGACCAGTTTTTATCCATCCACTCTCCGACCTTGGTCAGGATCTGCACAGATTCCTTCGGTATGGATCCGTCTCCTGTCGGCCCGATGTTGAACAGAAAGTTCCCGCCATCCCGGGCGCAGGTGACCAGGTTGCGCACCACCTGTTTGGGGCTTTTCCAGGCGTCGTCGCCCTTGTTATAGCCCCAGCTGTCATTCATGGTCATGCACGCTTCCCACGCACGGTCGCCCTGTTCCGCCTGAATACGCTGTTCGGGAGTGGAAAAATCTCCGGGCAGTTTGTTCCGATTGTTGACGATGATATCGGGCTGGAGGGAGAAGACCATTTGATTCATTCGTTCGGATTCCCAGCCGGCGGCATCGAGCGGCCAGGCAACGTCGTACCAGAGGATGTCGATCTTGCCGTAATTGGTGAGCAGCTCCTTGATCTGGCCGCGGATATATTCGATGAAACGTTTGCGTGCGGCTTCATCCGTCGCGCAGAGGGCGCCATCGGGGTGGTGCCAGTCCATGAGGGAGTGGTAAAACCCGACCCTCAGACCTTCCCCCCTTGCAGCGTCGACAAATTCGCGGACCAAATCTCGCCCGCAGGCCTGCTTGGGAGCGCAATAGGGCGTAAGCTTGGAGTCGAAAAGGCAGAAGCCCTCGTGGTGCTTCGTAGTCATCACCATGTATTTCATTCCAGCCTTGCGCGCCAGCTTGGCCCAATCCTTGGCTGGAGTCGGCTTGGGCAGGAACTGTTTGGTCAACTGTTCGTATTCAGCAACGGGGATGCCTTCGTTTTCCATGACCCATTCGTGCCGGCCGAGAACCGAATACAGTCCCCAATGGATGAACATGCCGAATTTCGCCTCGTGCCACCATTTCATTCTGCGAGCCCGGTCAGCAGAGTCCTGGGGGGCAGTAATATTCGTCTGGCTCACGATTTCAGGCACTCCCAGCGCCGAGACTCCGGCTCCCGCTCCCACCATTGCCAGGTAATCACGTCTTGATAAACGGTTCATGATCGACTACTCCTTTTCCAAGTAATGCGGAACATTGTAACATCAGGTGGCAGAAACCGAGGCGTCGATCCTTTTCAAGGAATTTGATCATGACAAAGAGTGATGTGATTTTGTATTCCGCGGTATGGCTGATCCTTCTGGCTGGCTGCAATCTCCAGGGAACCAAATCTCCCGCCGGCAAACGACCGGAGTACCCGGCCTCGCGCAAGGAGGAGGTAAAGGAAAATATCCACGGAGTGGAGGTCCGTGATCCTTACCGCTGGTTGGAGGACGAAAAAAGTCCGGAAGTGAGATCCTGGCTTAAAAATCAGGATCAAATGGCACGCGCCTATTTGGGAGCCCTGCCTGGGCGTGCGGCCATAGCCCGCCGGCTGCAGCAGCTTTATTACGCCGACGAGCTTTTCCCGCCCACTCATCGGGGCAGCCGCTATTTTTACAGCCGGAGGCACGCCACCAAAGAGAAAAGCATTGTGTATTGGAAGGAAGGAAAGGATGGGGAGGAACGGATTTTGTTCGATCCTAATGCCTGGTCTGAGGATGGCAGTGTTTCGCTGGGTGATTTCTCGGTCACCGAAGATGGCAGGACTGTTGCCTATACCGTTCGACGCAACAATTCGGATGAGGCCACCTTGTATGTAATGGATGTGGCTTCGGGACGAAAATCGGATGTCGATGTGATCGAAGGCGCAAAATATGCGTATGCCTCGTGGCATCCTGATGGTAAGAGTTTCTATTACACCTGGCTTCCCGTCGATCCGGCCATTCAGGCGTCCGAAAGGCCGGGCTGGGCCGAAGTGCGGCTGCACCGCCTCGGCGAGAATCCGGCCAGGGATGCTGTGATTCACGGGAAAACCGGAGATCCCACGTCCTTCATTGGCGCGGGCATTTCCCGCGATGGCCGCTGGTTGATCCTCCAGATCCAGCATGGCTGGACCTCGAACGATGTTTGGTTCCGCGATCTTCGTGCTGGGCAGGCGGGTTGGACTCCGCTGGTAGTTGGCCGAAACTTCATGTACAGCGTTGATCCCTGGCGTGATTGGTTCTATGTCAGGACCAATGAAGGCGCCGGCCGGTATCGTGCTTTCCGTGTCGACCCAGCCAGGCCGTCGCGCGACCAGTGGATTGAGATAGTGCCGGAGCGGAAGGATGCCACGCTGGACGGTTTGAGTATCGTAGGGGAGCGGCTTGCGCTGAACTATATAAAAGACGCGACCAGCCGCCTTGAAGTGCATGAACTCGATGGCAAGCTGGTGCGCGAGGTTCTTCTGCCGGGGGTAGGCACAGCCGTCGGGCTGACCGGGAACGAGGATGAGGACGAAGCCTATTACAGCTACCTTTCCTACACGACTCCTCGGGAAATCTATGTCACGAGTGTAAAAACAGGCGAATCCAGGATCTGGAGCAAGCTGCAGCTTCCAGTCGATCCATCGCGCTACGCGGTGGAGCAGGTCTGGTTTTCCTCCAAGGATGGCACCCGGATCTCGATGTTCCTGGTGCATCGCAAGGACCTTCAAAAAACCGGTCGCGTTCCCACCCTGCTTTACGGGTACGGCGGTTTTCAGGTTTCGTTGACTCCTTCATTCCGGCCATCGGTTTACCCCTGGCTCGAACATGGCGGGCTCTACGCGGAGGTCAACCTGCGCGGGGGCGGCGAATACGGCGAGGATTGGCACCGGGCGGGCATGCTCGACAAAAAACAGAATGTCTTTGACGATTTTGCGGCGGCTGCGAATTTCCTTGTTGGCCAGGGATACACCCGGCCAGAATCCCTGGCCATCGAAGGCGGCTCCAACGGGGGTCTGCTGGTGGGTGCGGCCATGACGCAGAATCCCGGGCTTTTCCGCGCGGTCATCTGTGCAGTGCCGCTGCTGGACATGGTTCGCTATCACCTCTTTGGTTCGGGAAGGACCTGGATCCACGAATACGGATCGGCGGAGGATCCCGCGCAATTCCGCACCCTGCTGGATTACTCGCCCTATCATCATGTGCGGGAAGGAGTATCTTATCCGGCGCTGCTGCTTCTCGCCGCCGACAGCGATGACCGCGTGGATCCGATGCACGCGCGAAAGTTTGCTGCGGCGATGCAGGCGGTGCCGGCTCGAGGACCGGTGCTCCTGCGGGTGGAAGCCCATTCGGGCCATGGAGGTGCGGACATGATCAAAGCGGCCATCGAAAGGGATGCCGACAAATGGTCGTTTATATTCGATCAGCTGGGCTTGCCTTGAGAGAGTCAGGTTGCTTCAATACCAATGCTATCTAAATTATAGCCAGAATCTGACTGCCCGAGACGTCTGAGCCTCGGCTGAAGCTGTATTTTAACCCGGAGCTGTGTTCCCGGATATGGCTCTTGAGACGACGTTTCCCTTGGTTCAGTCCTCGCTGGCAGCGCGGATGACGTTGAGGCCATCTATCTCGGAAGCAGCTCAGAAAAATCTAGATTCAGACTATCGATGACACGTGTCTCTCCGTCATCGACGCTTGCGTAATTTGGCAGCCCTTTCCAAGTTTGATTTTGCCTGATCGTTGCCGGGAGCCAATCGCAAGGCCTCAGAATAGAGGGCGATTGCTTCATCAACATTGCCGTGTTTTTCCAGAGCGAAACCTAAATTATTATGGGCAATAGCATAGTCCGGCTTAAGTTGAATCGCTTTCCGATAGTAACGGATGGCATCTTCCAGATTGCTTTGTTGCATCAATGCCGAACCCATATTGCAATAAGCTTCCGCATAATTAGGTTTGGCCTTTATAGCATTGGCAAAATATTGAAGGGCCTGGGCATCTTGTCCTTGCTGTAAGCAAACAGTGCCGGCTTGATAGTATCCTTCAGCATAATCCGGCATCAGGCGAAATGCGGTTTCCAAATAGCCGGATGATTCGCTCAAACGGCGCTGTTTCAATAAACTCAAACCCAAATAATAATAAGCCCATTGCATGTCGCTCCGAATGCGAATGGCTTCGAGGTAATGTTTCTCAGCTTCCCCATGCTTCTGTACGCGCCCAAGAGCGTTCGCCAAGTTATAGTGAGCCATCGCATATTCAGGGTCGACAGTTAGCGCTCGTCGATAAGCGGCAATCCCTTCCTCGATGCGCTGCAAGTTCACATAGTCGACGCCGAGGTTGTTGAGAGCTTCAGCGTAATCCTGCTTGAGCTCAACTGCGCGCCTATGCTGTTCCAACGCCTTTGCGAAATTCCCTTCTCGGAAATAAGCAATGCCCATATTATTGTAGGCAACTGCCAGATTGGGTTTACTGCGCAAAACCGCACTGAATTCTTTGCGAGCTTCCTGTAAGCGTCCTTGTTTGATAAACAAATTTCCTAGATTATTGTGCGCAAGCCAGCAATCTTGATTCTTAGAAATTGTGTCCAACCATAACATTTCTTCATTTTGATATTTGACAATCTCCGCCCGACCAATCCCAATTAGGCTGACAATGACAACAGAAGCGAGGAACAGGCGCACTTTTGCTAGCCTTGTTTGTCCAAGCCTCCAATTCGCCGCAATAATCGTTCCTGAAATGATGGCAATGCTTGCCAAATATTGAAAATGATCCGCCACATAAGAAAAGCGCATGGGATATACGTTAAAGAATCCCAGCACAGGAAAGAGCAAACATACAAATGCCGCCATTACAGCTAAAGGTGCCTTGGATATACGCGCTCTGGCATACCATAACATTAGAAACAACGCTGCCATTGCTAAGGGGAACAAATATTGCCAGAAGTTTAGGCTGGAAATCTCCCATCGGGGATATATAAAGATCAATGGATGAGGCCATAGAATCTTCCCGATATAAAACCACATCACACGGCCCGCAAGCATGAAGCGTTCCACGATCGAAAGAGTCCATTCCTCCCCTAACGCTCCCACATGATAGACTTCTATCCATGCAGTCATCATGCCAAGTATCCCACCCAGCACGAACATTGGCAGCAATGGTGCTATCTGTTTCCATCCAACCTTCCCGCAACGCCACCAAAGCAGAATTAGGAGAAGCGCAGGCAATATCGCAGTTACCGTTTTGCTAAGGAGAGCACAGAGAAAAAGAGCAAGGCTAAGAAAATAGTAGACATTAAAATAACGGTGGCGTTTTGATGGTGAATGCTCCCACAAACGGGACCAATGAATATAAGCGAAAAGAGCAGAAAGAAAGAAGAAACCGGAAAGTGTATTTTTTCTTTCGGTTATCCATGCTACCGATTCCAGATGAACCGGATGAAGAGCGAATACTAATGAAATAAAAAACGCCGGTTTCACGTCGAGTTTTTTCAGCAACGACCAAAGAATCAGCGCGTTCGCGATATGGATGAGGACATTAATGATGTGATTGACTTGCGGATTCGGACCCCATACTTGTCGTTCCAGCCAAAATCCGGTAAAAACCAAAGGGTAATATTGTGGAGAAGAACTGGGGGAGAGCCAAATTCGCTTTAGGCCTTGCCAATCTCGCAAATTAGCGTTTTCAGAGACGTACTGATCATCATCCCAAATGTATCCGGCATGGATAATAGGGTAATACGTAATGATTACCAACCCGACCAACAGCATTCCAAGAGCCGATTGGAGACGCTTTTCTGCAATTTCTTGCGAAGCCGACAAGAAGAGGTTCTCCTTCGTAACGAAGCCCATTTCCCCAAAAGAGCAGAGGAGCAAAAGTTATACGCCAAAGCTCGGGCTTACGGCAGGCGCTCCTACCGCCTCGCAATTATTGGAGATCTTGCATCCTTGAGGTTTGCTGAAAAAACAACCTCTCAGACTCAAAGGCATCCAAGGTTCTCCAAGCACTTCCATCCGCCCAAACAGCTCAGGCCGGTTGCGACACCTTGGGAATGCGGTCGAAGTTATGTTTGAATTCCGCGCGGCTTTCGCACCCGATCGTGAAGCAGTGAACGGCATCCTTCGTTACCGCGAACCGGAGCGCGTCGTCCACCCGGTTCCGCAACTGACCCTCGCCGAGTACCTTCATTGCAATAAGCCCCTTTCCGGCTACCCTCATGTCGGCGATCAGTGGTAGCACTTCATCCGTGTCACCATCCATCCGGATGCCGAACTGGTTCAGCCGAGTGAGGCAGATATCCAGCCAAGGACTGGTAGCCGCCAGCTTCATGGCTTCCATCGAATGGCAACTGATGCCGACGGAACGGACGAGCCTCTGTTCCTTTGCTTCGGAAAGCACATTCATCGGCCCTTTGTCCAAATCCACCCACTTCGCGCTTATGCGGGAGTGGAGCAGGACGATATCGATATAATCCGTGCCCATCTCTCGACGGAACCGGTCTAGGTCGGCCTTCATTGCCTCGGCCGAGCGGGCAGTGGTCTTTGTCATGATGACGACTTTCTCGCGCGGGATATTCTTGAGGCCCACCTTGACCGCCGCGTGGCTGCCGTAACTGTCGGCGGTGTCCCAGAAGAAGACACCCTTGTCGAACGCGTCCCAGCACAAGTCCGCCATGCCATCGGCGCCGAGTTTCCGCATCTGATTGGAACTCTGTCCGCCGCCGAAGGTGCCAGTGCCGATCGCCATGCGGGACACTTTAATCTTCTGTGGCCCCAGTTCGATGATGTCATTGGCCCTGCGGCGCTCAGCCGGCCACATCGTGGGAGGGAAAGCAACGGCAACGCTTGCGGCAATGCTTTGTCGAATAAACTGGCGGCGATTGAATGAATGCATATTAGAGGGCTCCTTTCGAGACTGATTATGGCTGGCTGATTTCCGCCGATCTCACCTGCCTTCTGTTCCTTCGACAAGGCCAGAGGGGTATGCTAGTTTTTATGTCCTAACATAGCTGAAGAACCCAGGATGAATGCCGGACCCACATAAAGTAAACCTGTAAGGATCATTTAAATTGGGCAAATCTGCTTCAGTACCGGCCCGCGTTTCTCTTCAGGAATGCACCAAGCCTTTCCAGCGCCGGGTCCAGAACGCTGCAGTCCGCGGCAAAGCAGATCCGGACAGATCCCTCTCCTCCGGGGCCGAAAGCCGCTCCGGGGGCCAGTCCTACTTTTTCTTCGAGCAGCAATGCCCGGCAGAACTCGAAGGAATCCGCGACCCCTTCGATCCGCGGGAAAAGATAAAAAGCTCCCTCGGCTTGTGCCGTCGTGACGCCGGGCATTTGCAGCAAAGCCCCTCGCACCAGATCCCGATTATCCTTGAGCCTTTCGACCATTTCCTTCAGCTCTTCCTCGCCGTCACGCAATGCCGTCTCTGCGGCTTTCTGGGCCATGGAGGGTGCATGGGACACGATGAACTCATTCAACTGGGTGGCTTTTTCGGTGAGGTCGGGGCGCGAAATAAGCCATCCCAGGCGCCAGCCGGTCATGCAATACGATTTTGAAAAAGACTGCACCACGACGACGCCGTCCTGTGGATTCGCCTGCCGCAGGATGGAGGGTGCAACGGGCCCTTCATAATAGAGCCTGTCGTACACCTCGTCGGCCAACAGCCAAAGCTTATGCCGGCGGGAGAGCGCAAGCAGCCTTTCCTGATCGGCGCGGGTCGCCACCCAACCGAGCGGATTCGAGGGTGAGGTGTAGATCAGCATCCGGGTTCTTGGGCTAACGGCGGCCTCAATAGCTTCGAAGTCTATTTCAAATCTGCTGCCTTTGAACGGGTGTGGAATCATGACCGCCTTAGCTCCGCACATGGCCACGTTGGCGGCTCCATTCGGCCAGGCAGGCGTCAGCACAATGGCCTCGTCCCCGGGATCGAGGATGCAGCGAATCGAAAGATTCAGAGCCTGAACCCCTGAGGCGGTAACCACGATCTGGCGGGCGGGGTCCAGTTGCACCCCATGGATTTCGTCGTATTTGTCCGCTATGGCGCGTCGAAGGCTGGGCAAACCGGCATTCGCAGTGTAAAAGGTGTAGCCTTCCTCCAGCGCACGGATTGCAGCCTCCTTGATATATCGAGGTGTCTGTAGGTTGGATTCGCCGAAATACAGCCGCAGCACTCCGCTCATGGACATGGCGATATCCGCCAGTTCACGGATTCGCGACTGCGCGATGGTCATCACAGAGGGGGCCAGCCCCGGCTCCAGAATTGTCATTCCCCGCTTCCTTTCGGCTTAATATTAAATGGGGCCGACCCCAAAGGCCATCAAGTTCGAAACCAAAGGTGCGAAAAACCTTGGGCCAGGGGCCATCCGATGGGCATCGGATTTCAAGTGACTGTTCTCCGGTCCTATAGAGCAATCGCTCTGCCCCATGTATAATTGGTTCCTAATCAAGTTCAGATCTTCTACACAGGAAAGGAATGATGGATGCCAAAGCAATGGAAGACTGCACCCGCGATGATTCTTGATTCTACTAAAAAATACACCGCGAGCATTAAGACCGACCTCGGAGACATGGTCCTCGAGCTTTATGCCGACAAAGTGCCTCAGACCGTCAATAATTTTGTTTTTTTGGCAAGAGAAGGATTCTACGACGGCGTCACGTTCCACAGGGTAATACCCGATTTCATGGTCCAGGGCGGGGACCCGACAGGCAGCGGTTCCGGCGGGCCCGGGTACCGTTTCAAGGACGAATTCCACAAGGATCTCAAGCATGACGGGCCAGGGGTGCTGAGCATGGCGAATGCCGGGCCCAACACCAATGGTTCTCAGTTTTTTATCACCCATGTGGCGACTCCCTGGCTGGACGGGAAACACGCCGTCTTCGGCAAGGTCACGAGTGGTCTTGACGTTTTAATATCGATTCCTCCGCGCGATCCGGGCCGGGCTCGTGAACCTGGTGTTCGCATTCAAACGGTCGAGATCACCGAAAGCTGATATTCGCAAAATCCATCGCAAAAAATGAAAAAAATTCTGGTTGCAATTATCGGGGCGGGGTTCGTCTTCCGCCTGCTCTATCTCGGCAAGCGCCAGCTTGGAACCGAAGAGCTGATGCAGGCGCTGGTTTGCCGTTCAGACTCCCTGGCCAGCATGATTCATCGTTTCCGGGGCGGGATCCATTTGCCCGGGCCACTTGATTCCCTCTTCCAAAAAGCGCTCACTTTTCTCCCGGGTGAATCAGCCCTCTCACTCAGGATCCATGCAGCGGTTTTTGGAGCGGCATCCCTCTACTTTTTTTACCGGATTGCGCGCCGGCTTTTCGGTGAGCGGGTCGCTCTGTATTCCACAGCGCTCATGGCGGTATTTCCGCTCCACTACCACTACAGCCAGGTCGCCGAGCCCTTCGCCTTGTTTGGCCTGCTGACTCTGCTGTCGTATGACTTGCTCCTGAGAGATTGGACCTCGCCTCCGCGGCATTGGTCCGGGAGGTTGATGCTCCCGGGATCGCTTTTGTTGCTTCTCTACACCAGTTTTCTGGGATTCGCGGTTTTGTTTGCGCAGGGCATGACCATTTTGCTATTGATGGCACTGCAAAAAAAACAGGCCCGCACTGCCGTGGAAGGGAAGTTGGAGAATTCCGACCTTCCCCGGGTCGGTTGGTCGCAGGTTGCGCAATACGCTCTCGCCGCCGGTGCTGCGACGGCTCTTTTTGTTCCCTGGATGCTGCTCATCTGGAGCCGGCCTGGTTTGGCCTCAACATTCGAAATCTTGAACCCCAAGCTTGTCTTGCGCCTTTTGAAGGAATTGGGTGATAACAGTTACCCGGTCACTGCGATACTGGCACTGGGAGCCGCAACCGGGGTAAAGGCTCTGCTTCGCCATGGGAAATCCCGCTGCCTGCTCCTGCTGTCGGCTTGGTTTGTGCTGTCCCTGGTTATGGTATTGGTCCTCGATGTGGCCGTGGGGTTGCCTTTTGCCATCGGTCAGATAGTACATGCGACACCGCCACTGTTGCTTTTGGCCGGCTACGGGCTTTCCTATGTCGGGGAGCGCCTCACGATTCTGGATGGACTTCCCATACAGCTGAGTTCGGCGGCCATGTCCTTTGCCGTAGTTCTCCTGGCGATTTCGATTTTCATAGCTCGAGGCCACTGGAAAAAGGAGACGATCGACTGGGTGGGGGCCTCACGGTTTTTGCAGGAGAATCTGCGTCCGGGAGACAAGGTGTCAGTTCCCCAAGGTTTTGAGCTTCTGGAGTACTATCTGCCGAATCTCAAGGAATTTCGCGCAACCAGCCTGATTCCGGAGGCTGGAACGACCGGCCGCCGATTTCTGGTGTGCCTGGATGGAAGCGGGAAAGATCCTTGCGGTGCGTTCCGGGCCTCTGCAACGACCGACCCCGGCTGGGCACGAACGAGCTATCGTGGAATCAGCCTTTTTGCGCACCGCTAAGTAGTGCGCCGGAGCTAAAATGTCGGATTTCTGGGCGACGGCATCCAGGCTGGTGTGGGGACCTTTCACCATTCTGGTGCTGATGGGTACCGGACTCTACCTTTCCATACGCCTCAGGCTATTCCACCTGCGGAATTTCAAACTGGCATGGAAGTTCGCTACCTCCGGAGATGAAAAGGCCGCCGGGGAGATTTCGCCCTGGCAATCGCTCATGACCATGTTGGCGGGCGCGATCGGGAACGGCAACATTGCCGGGGTTGCGGTGGCTGTGGCGACCGGCGGGCCGGGAGCTGTCTTCTGGATGTGGGCGAGCGGGTTGCTTGCCATGGCCACGAAATACAGCGAAGCGGTGCTGGGACTTCAATACCGTCAAAAGCTGCCGGATGGAGGCATTGCGGGCGGTCCGATGTTCTATCTCGAGAAAGGGATGAAATCGCCTTTCCTGGCGTGGCTGTTTGCTTTCCTGGCAGGCATGTCGGCCATGACGACGGGTCCCCTGGCTCAGACCAATTCCATGGCCCTGGTCCTGCAGACGGAATTTCACATTCCCAAAGCCGCATCCGGGCTCGGGATTGCGATCGCCGCCTGGCTGGTGATCATCGGCGGCATCAAGAGCATCGCCCGGCTCTCGGAAAAACTGGTGCCACTCAAGATCTTTCTCTATGTCGGCGGCTGTCTTTACGTGATTTTCTGCAACGCAACCCTGATTCCTGAAACGATCGCTCTCATTTTCCGCCATGCCTTTACGCCCTCCGCGGCTTTCGGCGGATTTGCCGGCGCCGGGGTGCTGCTGGCTGCCCGTCATGGAGCGGCGCGCGGGCTCTACGCGAACGAAGCCGGGCTCGGCACTGCCGGGATGGCTTATGGTGCCGCCCGCACCACCAACCCCGTGAGGCAGGGGCTGATCGCCACTCTGGATGTGTTCGTCATTACTTTCATCACCTGCACCATGACCGCCCTGGTTGTGCTTATCACCGGGCAATGGAGCGGCGGACTGACCAGCACCGCCCTCGTGGCGGCTTCCTTTAAAACCAGAATCCCCGTCGTTGGGGGCTGGATGGTCGCGATCAGCTCATTTTTGTTCGGCTACTCCAACCTGGTGGGCTGGTCCTATTATGGCGAAGTCTGCTTCCGCTACATTTTTCATTCTCGCATGATTCGAGCCTACGCCTGGATTTATTGCGGGCTTATTTTTGTCGGGGCGGTGATCGAGGTTCGAACTGTTTGGGATTATGCCGACACCATGAACGGTTTGCAGATCTATCCCAACTTGATCGGCGTAATCGTGCTGGCGCCCCAAGTCGTAAAGGTGACGCGAAGTCATTTCATCCGGGGGACACTTCGCGCTCCTGCTGATGAGTAGCCTCGGGCGAATTCGTTTCGCATGATGCACCCAGTCCCGGCTTGACCATCGCCGGGCCAGGACGTGAGCATAAGCCTTCGCTCACAAGCAAGATTGGATGATGGATGCCGAGACCGAGTCATAGTGCAGAGCGACGGACGAAACTGATCCGCGAAGTGGCTCGCACCTTCGCCCAACTGGGATATCGCAGGACGACGACTGCGGAACTCGCTCGTCGCTGCAGGGTGCGGGAGAATGTCCTATACCGCTTGTGGCCGGACAAAAAGGCGATGTTCATAGCCTCCATTGATTTTGTTTTCGACCTCTCGGCGGAAATCTGGAAGAACACGCTGGGGAAGGACGCGGCAGACGCCACCCCTGCGGAAAAGCTGCTGGATTATGAAGCCGAGCATCACGGAGAATTCGGTTTTTACAGGATCGTATTCGCGGCGCTGAGCGAATCGGACGATCCCGATGTGCGAAAAGCGATCCAACGCATGTACGGCCGCTTTCAGGAATTTATCCGACAGCAAATCATCGCGCACCGGAACATGCTTTCGCCGCTTGCTGAGAGCGACGCCGGATTACTGGCATGGGCTTTTCTGGGGTTGGGCACCATGTCCAACCTCGGCAGGGAATTTGGCCTGCTCTCGGACTCGGAGCGCGCGCGCCTGCTCCGAGAGGTCGGCCGGCTGCTACTTCATGGCTGATGAGGCGCCTGAACTTCATCCTGCTCGATGTCCTATCCCGGCCTTAAAAGTCCGGGCTAAATTCATCTTGGCCGCTACGCGGCCCACTCATTAAGATCCGGATAGCCCTGAGCTACCGCCGTGGGCTTCCCGCACCCCCGCGGAGCTTTTCAGACGCTTGCCTCCCACGGGGAGGCCTCCTCAGGCCGCCACCTCTGGGGGTGGTACGTGACTGGAAGTAGTCGCTTTTTTGTTTTCGGTGATGGGATCAACTCACTCTGAGCATTCCGGGGCGCTGGTGAATGGATAGGATCAGCTTGGGTTCTCACCGGCTTTGTTTTTCGTTGCCAGGCTGACCGTATACCCGACCGTGAACGTGATAACGGTGCCGATCAGGACGTACCAGGTGAATGCTATCCGCGTGAAATACCAGATCCCCAGCATGGAAATGAGTCCCGCTGCCATCCCCAGGATGGACCCCTTTTCATTGGCCTTCTTCGTAAGGACTCCAAGGAGGAATACGCCCACCATGCTTCCGTAAGTTATGGAAGCAATGGTCAGCCCCGCTTCCAGAACCGACTTGATGCCACGGGAGATCACGGCAAGCCCTACCAGGATGATTCCCCACATCACCGTCATCCAGCGGGAGATGCGCAACTCTTCGGCTTCACTCGCGTTGCGCCGGATAAAAGGGCGGTAGAAATCCACGACTGTAGTTGATGCGAGCGAATTCAGCGCGCTGCTGAGATTGGACATCGCTGCTGCGAGGATTGCCGCAATCATCAATCCCGAGACCCCGTGCGGCAGGTGCGTAACCACGAAGGTTGGGAAAATCCGATCCTGCAGCGCCGGGATGGTTTCCTCCGGATGGTAGCGGTAAAAGCTGAAGAGCATGATGCCTATCACTAGAAAAAGGGCAAACTGGAAGAACACGACCAGGCCGCTCGAGAGTAGCGAGATCTTGCTTTCCCTCTCGTTACGGGCCGCCAGCAGGCGCTGCACGATCAATTGGTCAACCCCGTGGCTCGCCGTGTTCAGGAAGGCGCCACCTAGAATTCCTGCCCAGAATGTATAGGGGATATGGTAATCGGTTGAAAAATTCCATAACACAAATTTGTGACCCGCGTTGGCCATGACCCCCGACCAACCGCCCGGAATCAGGCCAAGGATGACAAAGAACGCGACCAGGGTTCCGCCGATATAGATGAAAAGCTGTACCACATCGGTCCATATCACGGCGGTCAAGCCGCCCTCAAACGTATAAATAAGGGTCAGCCCCGATATTATTAGAATGGACCATATATCCCCGGTGCCGAGCACGATGCTGACCACCGTCGCGATGGCCAGGACTCGCACCCCTTCCGCCAGGGCCCTGGTAATCAGGAACATGCTCGCCGTGGCGTGCTTGATGCGGGTTCCGAACCTGCGCTGCATGAGTTCGTACGCCGTGTACATCTCGCCTTTGAAGTACGCCGGGATGAGGACGAGGCTTATGAAAACCCTTCCCACCAGATATCCCATCACCAGCTGAAGGAAGGAAAGGTTGCCACCGAAGGCTATCCCGGGGGTTCCGATGATGGTGAGCGTACTGGTCTCGGTCGCCACTATGGATAATGACAGAGCCCAGGTGGGAATGTTTTTTCCCCCCAGGAAATAGGTGTGAATCGACTGCTGCTTTTTGCGGAAATGCACGCCAAAAAGGGTGATGGCGATTAAATAAGCTACTACCACCAGAGCGTCGAACCAGTTAAATCCCACGTCTTGCCCCCGCTAAAATAGGTGCTCACGAATATCCCAAGTCCTTAATATTTTCAATCCAAATCTTGATATGGGAAATTTGCTATTATCTTGAGGTGGAAGAGCGTGCTAATCTCTCTCCTTTTCAACCCTGGAAATAGGAGTGGCGGCAAAGTCATGAAGACCATCCGAATTGCATCATTCATAGTATGCCTGGCCATTGTTAACCTTTTGGGGCCGGCCGCGGCGGCCCAGACTGCGCCTGCGGCCAAACCTCAGACACCCGCCAAACCGCCTGCAGCCAAACCGGTTCAGCCGCCGGCCGATTCGGATGACGAGGTTGAGATTCCCGCGGCCGTCCCCGGAGCCCTCTTTCCTCCCGTCATTGCCCGGGTCAACGGGCGCCCCATTTTGGGTCGGGATGCCGAAATGTCCATTCGCGCGCAACTTGCGCCTATCGGAAATCCGGAGTGGAAAAACCTCAAGGCGGATTATCAGCAGGAGCTCATCGGTCAGGCTGTCGGGTCGCTTGTTGCTTCCGAATTGGTTTACCAGAAGGCGGTTGCCTCGGGAATGAAAGCCACTGACGCCGAGGTTCAGGCGGAATTTTCAAAAGCGATGAAGAGCCTCGGCAGCGACGGGGAATTCAATGCCGCATTGGCCAGCCGTGGCCTCGACCGGCAGACCTATATGAAAGAGCTGTCCCGCTCCCTTACGGTGGAACACTTCATCCGCGAGACGGTTGGGAAAAAGATAACTGTGACGCCGGCAGAGGTCGCGCAGTACTACAATGAACATAAGAACGATTTCAGCCACCCTGAACTGGTGCGCACAAGCCACATTCTCTTCGTGGTCCCGGAAGGTGCATCTGCGGAACAGGACCGGGTGGCGGAACAAAGAGCTCAGGCGATTCTGGCCCGCGTAAAGAAGAATGAGGATTTCGCCAAGCTGGCCAAGGAAAATTCCATGGATGAATCTGCGTCCAAAGGAGGGGACCTCGGCCTGGTCAGCAAGGGGAATCTGGATCCTGAGTACGAGAAGGTGGCTTTCTCCCTCCCGGTAGGGGGCGTGAGCGACCCTGTGCGGACGAGGGCCGGATATCACATAATCAAGGTGACCGACAAAAAGAAAGAGGGGATTGCCGACATCGAGGATGTACGGGAGTCGCTCACGGAATATTTGCGCAATGAAAAGACCAATGCCGAAGTCCAGAAAATGGTCGAAGGCCTCAAAACGGCGGCCAAAATTGAAATCCTGATTGCGGCGCAACCGTCGGACACTCCCGCCAAACCTAAAGTTTCCAGCCCCCGTCCATAATTATGGACTGCCCTGTCATATAGCGGGATTCGTCGGAGGCCAGAAAGAGCGCCATGGCCGCAACCTCTTCGGGGCGGCCCAGCCGGCCCATAGGCTGGCGTGCGATAAAACTCCTTAATGCGGTCTCGGGGTCAGCGCTCGCGGCAACGCGTTTCCTGAGTGACGGGGTGTCGACCGTGCCCGGGCAGATGCAATTGACGCGGATGCCGTCCCCGATGAAATCGATGGCGAGGCTTTTCGTCAGCCCGACTACTCCTGCCTTCGAAACAGAATAAGCACCCCGGTTGGCAACCCCGGCAGGACCGGCAATCGATGCCATGTTGATGATGGAGCCTCCACCCTGTTTTTGCATGACTGGAACGGCGTGTTTTGCGAAGAGGTACATTGATTTCAGGTTCACCGCCATCGTGCGGTCCCAATCCTGCTCGGAACATTCCACCAGGGAACCGTTCAGGACGATGCCGGCGCAATTGAAAAGCACGTCCAGCCGGCCGAAATTGGACATCGTGCGCTCGACCGTCGATCGGCAAAGCGATGGATCGGAGACGTCGCCGGCAACCTCCAGGACGATAGCTTCCTGGAGCTCGAGATCTTCTACGAGCCGGGCCAGACTTTCTCCGTCGGTATCCACAAGCACTAGTCGAGCTCCCTCTTTGGCGAAAAGCCGGGCCGTAGCTTCACCGATTCCCGCGGCCGCGCCAGTGATCATGGCAACTCTTCGAGTCAGCTTCATGCTCCTGTCCTTTCCTGAAAGTGCATCCTAGCTTCGACCGATCGAGCGCGCAAGTGCATTGAATACACTCCAAAATCCGCACGGTTTCTTCCTGGAATGTTTTTTTTCACGGGGGCTCCGATGAGCCGGCTTTGATTTGCTTCTTCATTTGTCATAGGAGGGTGTCGTGCCATAAGTTGGAGTCAAAGCTCGAACCCCGCTTTTTTCCCTTCTATATGCGGAATTCGCCTATAATCCGGAAGATCCGGTTGTACTTGAAACTTGATCGAATGCGGACACGGAAAACCGCCAGGTTGGCCGATGGAATCTGGAGTTCCAAAAGCAGCTCTCGCTCTTCCAGAAGAGAAAGGCCAGGGCGCGGCGATTTCTCGGGGCCGGGGGCCTCCTGTAGATGGTGTCATATCTTGCAAATCTGAAGTTGATCGTTCTGGCGGAGGTGACGCATGTCCAGGGATTCATGTGCCTTTTGATGAAGCCGAGAAACGGCGGTGCCTGGTCGCAGGAAGACAAGGCGGCTCTGCGGAGCCACCTGAAGCACCTGGCCCACTCGATTCCATCGCTCGGCATTTTCCTACTGCCCGGCGGCAGCTTTCTTCTGCCCGCTCTCGCTGTATTCCTGGATCGGCGCAACCGAAAAAACCGGCCGGCCCTTCCGCCAGGGAGAACGTCTCGTCACGTAGTGCGCTGAATTAAGGGCATCATGGCACGTTTTGAGAAGCGGACGTGCGCCGGCGGTCTAATTTCCAATCGAATCGATCGGGTTTGCGTCTATATTGATGTTCGGAGGAGGTCGGATCATGCTGCATCTGAACAATGTCTGGGCTTATTTGTTTCTGGCACTCAATTGGCTGGCGGTTCTTTCCGTCCTGACGGCGGATCTCACGGCCCAGTCTACGATGAAAATCGTTCGACCCTTGCCCATTCAGGATGTTCTTGTGAATCCAGGCATGGGAATAACCACCTTTCAGCGATTCAACCGCCAGGCCATCTACCCGGGGCTGCGTTGGTCGGAAGTCGGTCCTGAATCGCCGGTCGCGGACGCAGCTTCGCCTCCCGATTTTCCGGACACCTCCATTGCCTATTTGCGATGGTTCTGGCATCAATTCGAGCCTGAGCCGGGGAAGTATCGCTGGGAGATCATGGACAGCGCTCTTAACGAGGCGAGGAAGCACCATCAGCAGCTGACGGTGCGGCTCATGCCCTACGATCAGAAAGACCCATTGCCCGAATGGTACCGGAAATCGGGCGCGCGACGAGCCAACAAAGACAGCGATTCCGACGGAAAGATATGGTCGCCGGATGCCGACGATCCGCTCTATTTCAAGCACTGGTCCGCCTTGATCCGGGAGTTCGGCCGGCGCTATGACGGGCATCCCTGCCTCGATACCGTTGATATCTCCACCGTTGGCTACTGGGGCGAGGGTTGGGGGCCGCATTTGCCCTCCCGCAAAGTGCAGGAAGACCTGGCTGACCTTTATTTTGAGTCCTTCAAACGGACACGGCTGCTTATGAATTTTGACGAGCCATCCGCGCTGGCTTACGGTACACGGCGGGGAGCCGGCTGGCGATTGGACTGCTGGGGAGATATGGGGCGGCCGGGACGAAACTTCGCCCACATGCTCGATATGTATCCCCAACAGGTGGTCAGAACCGGAATAGCCGAGGTCTGGAAACACGCTCCTGTATCACTCGAAACCTGCGGCACACCCGGCTCCTGGTTTGAAGGCAAATACGATCTGGAATACATTCTGGAACAGGCCTTGCGCTGGCATGCCAGCACGATAAATATCAAGTCCACCGCGATTCCATCGGCTTGGAAAGCCCCTTTCGAAGAATTCCAAAAGAAAATCGGATATCGCTTTCTTCTGCGCAAAATGGAATACCCTTCAGATCGTTGAGGCTGGCCGGATGATGCCGGTCAACATGTGGTGGCTGAATGCCGGCATTTCACCCGTTTATTATCCGTATACGCTGGCCCTCCAGTTTTGGTCCAGGGATGCCCATGCGGAAATTGCCACTTCCGCAGATATACGCGAGTGGCTTCCGGGGGATGCTTTATTCGAGGGCACGCTTTATGTGCCGGAATCGCTCAGTCCCGGCCCCTATCGGCTTCGAGTCGGACTGTTGGATCCGAGAACCGGCAAGCCGGCTATCCGGCTAGCCATTCAAGGGAAGCAACCCGACGGCTGGTATGACCTTGGGGATGTGGAAGTGCGATAGCCGAAAGCCACGTACCGTCGGGCAAGGCAGAGGAATGCCGGAGTACCCGGTCCTGTACCTTTGGTTCATCGTCATCACATCGCAGCCAATCCCGCCGGGAAATGAGGGCTAGGAGATCGATGCCCTCCGATAGCCGAGTTTTTTCAATTTTCCCGCGAGGCGCTTTCGGCCCCGGTGTAGTCGGTTGAGGACATTCTGGTACCTTTCGGGCTGCATTTGAAGCGCGATCTCGCCCGTCTTGAAACCGGCGAAGTAGTATTCCAAGGCCATCCGATCGATTGCCGGAAACTCTGCCAGAAGATTTTCCGCAATATGACGGAACTCCTTGTGAATCAGCAAAGCTTCGGGAGTGCAGGATTGCGCGGCTTCAAGCTTGCTTTTCCAGGTCCGATCCGGAATACCTCTGGATTCGTGCTCCCTGCGGCACTTTTTGTAGTAGTTGCCGACTTTATTGCGGAGTATTCCGACTCCGAACGCTTGCAGGTTTTTCTCGAGGTTGGTTTGCGGGGCTTTGCGGGCAAGGGTCAGGAGCGTTTCCTGCACGATGTCTTCAGCATCCTCCCGATTGTGGATCCGGGTTTGGCTCAGCCTGCTCAAGGTCAGTCGAACGTTTTCGAGCTCGTGTTCCTGAATGGGATATTGGATCTCTACCGCGGCCGTTTCCGGCTCCGGCGGATCGGTTGGGCTGTCGGTCCTGATATTTTGCGGTTGGCCATCGGAGGCAGCTTTTGGCTTGGGCACCTCTTCCTCCTCAAACTTAGCGTAGGTGGCCGAATGCCGGCGGCTGCGGTAGGACAGGCCGCTAGATTCGAGCCGTTAAGTTTGAGGGAAAAGAGGCGAAACTTAAGACAAGTTAGTTCCGCAGGGATTTGCTGTCAAGTGCCAAGTTGCCCCTTACCGGCGGTGTGTTATTTTCTCCGGGGGGTGAGCGACGAAGGATTGCGACTCGCAATGTCATTCGGGGCATAGTAGCCCGGCCTGGCCGAGATGGAGACATCCGGCTGGTTGACTCCTACCTGAATACGGCGATATTGCCCGTCTTTCACGGGATTCGAGGATATGTAGCCTATCAGGTACTGGTTCCGAAGCTCTTCATCCACCTCCGCATAAATATTGTCGAGCTGGCCGAAGGTGTTGGGATAAAGAACTCGTCCACCAGTTTCGTAAGCGAGCTTTCGCAAGGCGAGGTCGGCCTGGACAAACACTTCCTGAGGCAATCGATCGTAGATCCCCTGGTTGGCCATGCGATACATAATGCTCTCGCGCACTGCCTGGGTTTTGCTGACCACATAAATCGCAGCTTCGGACCGGATCGCGGCTTCGAGGGCTTCTGCATAAGTGACGGCGCTATCGTTATCCAATCCGTCGCTCATGATGATCATGGCCTTTTTTTCCTTCACGCCGCGATACACGTCGTTGCAGACCACATAAATCGCGTCCCAAAGCTTGGTGTTGTCTTTGCAATATATGGAGCCCAGGACAGCATCCAGTCTGTCGGTCTTCCTTCCCCAGTCCATTTTCAACCGGATCTCGGTGTTGAAGGTCACCAGGGAGAAAAGATCGTCGGTCTTCAAGTTGTCGACAAACTTGCGGGTGGCATATTTAATGGTTCCCCATTCGGGCAGGACGCTTCCGCTGATGTCGAGAACGATCGCGATGCGTGTGGAAACAGCTTCCTGGGCGAACAGCAGGATTTCCTGGTCTTCTCCGTCTTCTGTTACGCGGAAGTTCTTCTGCGTCAGTCCGCGGACGAATCCGCCGCCGGTCTTCCGGGCGGTAACCGGTACGGTGACCATGTTCACTTCGACACCGATCTTGAAGCCTTCCTGGTCCTTTTTCTGCGGGTCTTCCGGTTTCGGGGGAGGCGGCTGCTGCTGCGGGAAGGCGATAAGTCCGCCCGCAAGCGCCGCCAAGAGGAGCATACAAAAACACAACACTGCAACCCTTCGCCGCTTGGTTCGGGGACTGCTGCCATGGCCGGGGGAATCGAAACCAGGTGTGTTATTTTGCGAGTGCAGCCGGAAGTTTTTCGTAAATGCCTCCAAACCCGCCATTGGACAGGATAACAATGTAATCGCCGGCGCGAGCTTCCGCGCAAACCAGCTGAATTATACCTTCCACATCCGCCAGATTCCAGGCGGCACGGCCCACCCTCCGGAGTTCCTCGATGACCAGCGTGATATCCAGCCGTTCTCCTTCCGGGACCTTTTCCGGTCGATACAGCGCGGGAAGCACAATGCAATCAGCCGCTGCCAGAGCCTCGGCAATCTCGTGCTGGAAAATCTTCCTTCGGCTTGTCGCGGACCTGGGCTCGTAAATGGCCCACAGCCGCTGAGGCCGAAATGAGTCGCGAATGGCCTGGAGAGTTTCCCTGACGGCGGTGGGGTGGTGCGCGAAGTCTTCGAAAACTTTGATGCCCGCCGCTTCCGCGCGCAGCTGCAACCTTCGCTTGACGCCGAGAAAGCTTTCAAGGCCGCCGCGCACATCATCCTCCGAGACTCCCAGGTGGTTCAAAACGGCAATCGCGGCCAGCGCATTTCGAACATTGTAGTTGCCGTATACTGCGAGGCGGATGCGGCGGTAGAGTTTGCGGCGGTAAAGCACGTCGAAAGACTGGCGCCCGCCTTCAAAAGTGAGGTTACGGATCCCCCAATCGAAATCCTCGGAGAGACCGAAGGTCTCCTTCCGGCAAAACGCCTTCCGGCTGACTTCGAGCGCCCCAGGATTTTCGGCCCCGACGGCAAGGAAACCGCGCTCCGGAATCAGATTCACAAATCGGGCGAATTGGAGCTTGATCGCATCCAGGCTGGGGTAAATGTCCGCATGGTCATACTCGAGGTTCCCTACCACGGCGACCTTTGGGAGGTAATGCATGAATTTGGGACCCTTATCGAAATACGCCGAGTCGTACTCATCTCCCTCGACGACAAAGCACTTCCCCTTTCCGAGAGAGTAGCTCGACCGGAAATTCTCCGCGATCCCTCCGATGAAGAAGCCTGGGTCCAATCCCGCGGAATGCAGCCCCCAGGAAATCATGGATGTCGTGGTTGTCTTTCCGTGGGTGCCCGTCACGACGACCGGGATTTTCCCGCGCAGAAAGAAATCCTTGAGAGCTTCCGGCAATGAAGTGTACCGGAGTCCGAAGTTCAACACGTATTCGATTTCCGGGTTGCCGCGCGAAAGGGCGTTCCCGACTACGACGAGATCCGGCTCCGGCCGAAGGTTGGCTATGGAGTAGCCTTGTGCCACACGGATCCCTTTTTGTTCCAGAAATTCGCTCATGGGAGGGTACACCCCTTCATCTGAGCCGGAAACCTCGTAGCCCTGGTCCTTCAGCATTCCTGCGAGCGAAGCCATGCCCGTCCCGCAAACGCCTATCAAGTGTATTTTTTCGACTTTGTCCTTCGTAAACATGCGCATGAATTTAGCAGAAAATCGCGACTGCGCCCAACAAATGTGGGACATGGGGCTTTGTCGCTTTAAAGTGAATCGTCCGGATGTTAATTTATGAGCATCTTATGGAATTTTACGACCGGCATATTTCCCGACTTCCCCGGGACGAGCGAAAAATCGAGCAGATCTGCCGTTCTTTCGACATGGACTGCTCCGATTTGAATCACGAAGCCTGCTGGCTGGGAGCCCCCGGCATCATGCCCTGCTGTGGCCGTGAAGTCGAATTCGAAAAGGAAAAAGGGATCTGTCCCTTTCTTTGGCTCAAGCATCATTGACCACGGATTCATTCGCCGCCTTCCGGCACACTTTTTCCCCGCCCCGTCGCTTTTGGCTTAAGGCAGGCGGGCTGCGATGATTCCCGCGATTTTGTCCATCAATTCCCTGGCGCTCGGTTCGAAGTTTTCCGGCCGAATAAGCGGGAGAAATTCGACAACTATTTTGCGCGGCAATGGAAATGGCATGCCGGGTCCCCAGACTTTGATTGCGCCGTGAATGACGACGGGAAGAATGGGGACTCCGAACCTGATGGCCAGGCGCCCCGCTCCTTCCTTGAAGGGCGTGAGGAGCCCGTCCGGCGAGCGGCCGCCTTCAGGGAAAATCATGAGGGCTTCGCCGTTGCGCAGGATTTTCACTGAGTTCTTGTAGGCACTGGCTTCCGGATTCTCCAGGCTGACAGGGAAAGCCCCCAGCCAGTGGAACAACCTGCGAGACAGAGAAAATGAAAAAATCTTATCCCAGGCCATGAATCTCAGAGCCCGATAAACCCTGACCGATATAAGGAACGGATCGAGGTAGGTCGTGTGATTCGCCACGACAATCAGAGGTCCGTCCGCCGGTATGTGCTCCATCCCCCGGTGCTCGATCCTGAAAAGCAGGCGCATGATCGAATAAAGGAAGCCGCGCAGCAGCCGCACATCCCAGGTGTTTTTGCCTTGGTCGATCATTTTCCTTCCGTTTTTAGATCAGGGCACCAGGCTGGCAACCTGTGACGCCTCCACGAGGCACCGTTCGGATCGCAGCAAGCAATATCGCCCCGCTGAGAACCATCATGGCCGGCGTGATCATAACTCCCACTTGAAGGCCGAAGCGGTCCGACACGGCGCCTATGATGGAAGGCGAAATAGCGTCACCCAGGACGTGAATGAAAAAAATGTTGACCGCCATCGCGGTGGCGCGGATCTGCGCCGATACGCAGCCCAGGACCACGGCATTAAGCGGTCCCGTGTTGAGGAAAAGGAAGAATTCCGCCATGAATATTGCGGGCAGGAAAACATACGGATCGCTGGCGGACAGACCCAGGGCGGCCGCCGGCGCGCCTGCGAACATGCACAACCCGGATATCAAAAGATAGGAATGTCGGGTGTACCGGAGCAGGTAGTCTCCCAGGAACCCGCCGGCAAAAGTCCCGAGGAATCCGGCGACCACGGTCATTCCGCCGAAAACGTCGTTGGCTTTGGCTGTGCTCATGCCGTGCTGTCTCTCAAAAAAGGTCGGCGCCCACATCGCAAGACCGCCGAGGGCGAAGGTGTAGGCAACAAATCCCGCGGTCACGACGACATAGGTTTGATTCCCGGCAAGCATCCTGTAGGTTGCGGCCAGCGACGGCGGAGGAAGTCCGGCAGGCTGACCGGATTTGTCGCTGGCTCCGCGTTGAGGTTCGCGGATTGCGAGCGCCAAAAGCGCAAAAAGAAGTCCTGGAAGCCCTACCGCAAAAAATGCAGCCCGCCAGCCGAAGGCGGTGGCAAGTTCGCCTCCCAGCACAAATCCGAGGGCACTTCCGGCAGGGATCGCGGCATAGAACACGGCCAGGGATCTCCCCCGTCTTTCCTCTTCATAAAAATCAGTGATTATGCCCGGCGCAACAGTGGCATAACTCGCCTCTCCGATTCCGACCAGGGATCGCGGCAGAAACATTTGCCAGAAGTTCCGGGCCAGGCCGGCTCCAGCGGTAGCGAAGCTCCAGAGTGTCACTCCGGCGGCAATGAGGTATTTACGGACGTAGAGATCGCCCATCCTGCCGAAGGCCGGAGATGTAATCGAGTACGCGATCATGAATGCAGAGGAAAGCATCCCCAGTTGCATGTCGCTGAAATGGAGTTCCCGTTTGATCGGTTCGAATACCGAGGCAAGAACGTAGCGATCAATATAATTCAGAAAGTTGATGGCCGTGAGCACAGTCAGAGCCATCCTGGCGTCGCGTTTATTCATCTAGCGGTCCGTTTCCTTCTTCACGGAATCCGCTTTCAGCTGGGGGACAAGGTCCACCAGCTTTTTAAGGTCCAGGCCGGAAAGATTCTGCACAATGGGCGGGAGCTGAGCCATGATCGAGGCTATATCCTGGGTAATCTTGGATGCCCCTCCACCATCATTGCCGGAATTGACGATCGTGATGGAGCCGGTTTTGGAGAGGGGTTCGGCCACCGCGCGGGCGATCTCGGGCAGCGCCTGCAGGACCATCTGGACAACGGCCGCTTGATTGTATTCCTTCCAGGAAGCAGCCTTTTTAGCCATGGCTGCGGCTTCGGCTGTCCCTTTGAGCCCAATAACTTCGGATTCGGCGGTTCCGGTGGCTTTGACGACTTCAGCCTGGGCCAGGCCTTTGACCTTCTGAGCCTCGGCCTGTCCCCGAGCTTCCGCCTCCAATTTGAATCTCGTGGCCTCCGCTTCGGTCTGGACACGGTAGCGTTCGGCATCGGCAAGTCGCTTGACGCTGGCTTCGAGTTCCTTTTCGCGCCGCAATATTTCGCGCTCCTGCACGATAACCTGCTGTTCTTTTTCGACGACGGCCACCTGAATTTCCTCGCGCTTCAGGGACTGATTGGTCTTGTAGCGCTGCAGGTCATAGGCAAGGTCGGCCTGCGCTTTGGCTTCGTTTGTCGATGCGTCGTAAGCCGCTTTCTGCAACAGGTAGTTTTTCTGGGCTTCGGCGATATGCGTATCGGCCAGGTATTTTGCTATTTCACCAGCCTGCCTCGCCTGAGCAGATTTGATGTTGGCATCCCGATCCGCTTCTGCTTGAGCGATGATCGCATCCCTCTTCACCTCAGCCGTACGGGGTTTGCCCAGGGCTTCAAGGTAGCCGTGGTTGTCCCGTATATCTTTCATGGTGAATGAAACGATCATCAAACCCATGTTGGCGAGATCGGAAACCGCTACCTCCTGCACCGAGGAGGCAAATTGATCCCTGTTTTTGTAAATGTCATCCACGGTCATCGTGCCGATGATGGCTCGGAGATGCCCTTCCACGGTTTGCAGAGCGATGTCTTTGATCTGTTCGGGGGTTTTGCCGAGAAACTGTTCCGCGGAGGTGCGGATGGATTGTTCGTCGCCTCCGACTTTGACCTGAGCCACGCCATCGACGATAATTGGGACGCCCGGCTTGGTATAGACCTCCGGGGTCGTTATATCCAGGGTGATGATTTCCAGGCTCAGCAGGTCGACTTTTTCGACCAGGGGCATAATGAAAGCCCCTCCACCCCTACGGATTCTAAATCCGACTTCCTCGACTGTCCCATCCTGGTTTTTGATCTTGTACTTTCGCCCCGAAATAATCATGACCTGGTTCGGGCCTACTTTTTTATAGCGGCGGGCGACCGCATAAATGGCAAGAATGAAAGCGAATGCGAGCCCGACCATCACCATCGCGACATTGAATTCCACGGGTCACCTCTGCTCTTCGGCGATTTTGACGTGGTAGACATTCCCGACCACACGCACCACGGTAACGGCTGAATTCCGCCCAATTTCATGTCCGTCCACAGAGCGAGCCGGGCCATTGATGCGGGTCCCCTTGATGACCAGGGCTATTTCTCCCATCCCGTGCTCAGGGATGGGAGTAATCACCTGCACAACCTTGCCCGTCAGATCATCCAGGGTGAACTCGCTCCCTGCCTGAGTGTTCCGGAAGAGGACCGCCAGGGCGGCGAAGGTCCCACCGCTCAACATCATTCCTGTGAACAAGGCCACGAGAACGCCTTTGCCGGTGGAAAGGCCCATGTAGGAATGCGCCAGCATGCCGCCGCCGCCAAACCCGGTTAAAAAGGTTGAAAGCACGGTTGGGCTCAAAGGGCTCAAAGGAAGGTCGGTTCCGACATCCATGTGGCCTGAAATATCGTGGCCGCCGAATAGGTGCCCGGCAAGGCCCACGAATACGGCGTAGCCCAGTCCAATCATGAAGCAAAGCAGGTAGATGGCCCCGACGGACATAACGAAACTCTCCCGGCAATGGTACGGGACAGATAGAATATCCTTCAGGGCCGATTTTATTCGATATCAGCTGTCTTTGAAACTCAATTAGTAACGGCGGTAGTCCAAACTTGAAATGTCCTCTTCGATGGTGATCCTTAGGATGCGGTCCCCAGGCACCAGGCTGTCCACAATTTGCATCCCGCTGATCACTCGGCCAAAGCAGGTATATCCGCCATCCAGGTGAGGTTGCGGGGATATCGCGATAAAGAACTGGCTGCCTCCGGTATCCTTTCCGGCCAGCGCCATCCCGATGCTCCCGCGCTCGTAAGGCCTCCGGTTGATTTCGCACCGGATCGAGTAGCCGGGTCCCCCTTCCTGATCGTTCCTGGGATCCCCGGTCTGCACGACGAAAAAAGGGACCACTCGCATAAACTGGAGATTGTCGAAATAGTGCTTCAGGGCAAGGCTTTCGAAATTTGCGACCGTGATCGGCGCTTCCTCGCGAAACAAGTCGATTTCAATCCGGCCGCGGCTGGTTTCAATGATGGCAACCGACCGGTCTTTGCGCGCCCCGGCGATGGTGCTGTAAACGGTCGTCGGCAGCCGGGCTTCAGAGCGGCATTGCAGATTAGATGCTTCCTGATCGCCGCTTTTTCGCAGGAGCCTGGCGGCGGCGATGCACGCGTTGCGGTTCCGGTCCTGCAGAATTCCCCTCAGCGCCGAAATCACATCCGGCTCCTGCAGCCAGGATTCGAGCCGGATCAACAGGGAAACCTTGGTTTCAGCATCATCCGTTTTGGCGATCCCGGCATAGGCCTGAAGCAGAGTTTCCCAGGGGCGTTTATCCTTGGGATCCGGCTGATATGCTTCCAATGCGGCCCGCAAAACTACTCCGTCGTGTGAGGTCAGAAAGGTTCGAAGGATGGCCGGGAAGTCCGGATCGTGGGCCCTTGCCAGAGCGGCGATTGTTGTGGGAAGGGCCAGATAACCCGCAGATCCATTCGGTGCCTCAATGTTTTGTGACAATAGCCCGCGCAAGGCTGCCACTGCCTCGCTGCCGCCCAGTTCCCCCAGGGCTTGAATATAAGAACGCAAGCCAGCGGGTTCTGCAAACCGCTCCAGGTTGACAGCGGCAAAGAATCTATCGGGTGATTGCCGGCTGACTTTGGCGAGGGCAATGGCAGCGCCGCCGGCGGCAGGTCCCCCCTTCTCAAGAAGACGCCGCAGAATCCTCTCACTTTCCATGCTTCCGATGTTGCCCAGAGCTGCCGCGGCTGCGATAGCGAAATTGACGTTATCAGGATCGCTCCAAGCCGAGAGGGCGGCAGCCACAGCCGATTCGATTTCCCTGGAAGCTCCCACCGGCTTGAGCATTCCAAGGCTGCGAACGGCGTGGAACCGAACGGCCAGCGGATTCTTCTTGTCGGTTCCGCTTTTCTCCAGTGATACAAGCGGAAAAAGTGCCTTTGCAGCTGATGCATCCTCGCAGATTCCGATTCCCTGGGCGGCATAGGCCTGAACTTCAGGATAGGGACTGTTTATCAGTCGCAAAAACACAGGGAGAGCGCCTTTGGTACCTGTCCGCACCAGGGCATTGACCGCGCGCCACTGAATTTCGGGTTCGCTGGAGATCGCCAGGCTTTCCAACAGCGGAAGGGATGACGGGCTTTTCAGGCGCATCAGCGCCGTGATGGCGGCGTTGTAGAAAGCGATGGTACGGGGATGAGGGTCACTCCCCGCGGATGCGAGCAGGTGATGGATCACTTCCGCGTCCGGGGGGGATCCGGCCTTCCCGATCGCCTCGGTAGCCCGGATGCGGACTTCCAGAGAGGAATCATTGATCAGTTCTGTCAATCGAGCGATGGCCGCGGGATCTGCAGGCAAACCATCCTGGGCCAGAGTTGCACGGTCCTCGATCTCACCCACGGCGAATGCGGCCGCGGCCCGAACCTCGGCCAGGGGGGAAGCAAAAGCTTCATAGAGCCAGGGCAGGGCCGCCGGGTCGCCGATTCTGCCCATTGCCGTGGCAGCCCAAAGCCGGACCTCCGGGTAAGGCGACTGCCTTAACATCCTGGGTAGAAAATCGTCATGACCGAGTGTCCGGCTGTCTTCCCGTTGCAGAATCTCTGAAAAGGCGCGATTCCGATTGATTTCGTCAGATGTCAGCTTATGCCGGCCGCAGCCCGTGATGGCGAAGCCCAGGCTGAAAATCAGGAAGACGCAGATCAGGATTTTATGGCTCATGATGGCACCTGGGAGGCGGGGGCGAATAGGGTTATTGGTATTTCAGGCCTGTGATTTCTATTTCAAGCCTTTTGGGATTCCATAATTGCTCCACCGATTCAATACCAACAGCGAAAGTCCGCTTTTCCAGAGGTTCCATGGGCTTGTTGCTAAGGCCTATTCCAGGCCTCAGCGGCGTAGCAATGCGTTCCTTGGAAACCTTGTCGTAAAGGTCGTAGAGTGTGATTTTCAATTCGAGTGCTTCCAGTTTGCGGTCGCCTTCATTTGCAATCACGCCATTTACAAATGCAACCCGAGCCTTGCTGAAGGTTATTCCGAGGCTGGCCTTTACGTTCTGGATACCTATCTTGTTCTTGTAGTATTCAAAATTGGTGTCCCCGGGGCGAAGCATTCCGGGAATGACAACCGGGCCGGCGGGCTGGACCGGCTGTTCGGCTTTCTGGTGCCTGGCGACAAAGAAGATGCCTGTCGCCGCCGCCGCCAACACCACCACCGTTAGGATGATCGTAGCCGGACTGAATGATTTCTGAGTTTCGGACTTAAACTCGACCATGAGAATCACCCGATGTTTCGGAAAAGGGGACTGAGGAGCGGAGGCGGCTGGGTCAGTCGCCGCTGACCACCATTTTACCGATCAACAATGTAGGAGAGAACACCTCTCCCAGTATCTCCAGATCATTGCCGACCGCCTCGATTCTTGTCAACATGTCGCCGAGATTGCCTGCGATGGTGATCTCTTCCACCGGAAAGGCCAACTCGCCGTCTTCGATCCAGAATCCGGCGGCTCCCTGGCTATAGTCTCCCGATACCAGATTAACCCCGAATCCGATCAACTCCGACACGCAGAGCCCTTGCTTAATACTGCCGATAATATCGGCCGGGCTTGCATTTCCAGGCTGAAGGAAAAAATTGGACGGTCCCACGGACGGGCTTCCATCCGGCTCCCGATTCGAATGCCCGGTTGTTTTCATTCCGAGTTTTCGGGCTGAGTACACATCGAGAAGGAAGTTCTCCAGAACCCCGTCGCGCACGACCGCGATTTTTTGTGAGGGGACGCCTTCGGAGTCAAATGGGCGCGAGGCCAGGCCATCCGGCAACAGTGGATCGTCCCACACGGTCAGAAGGTGGGATCCGATTTTCATCCCTTTTTTTCCCATGAGGAACGACGCCTTCCGGAGAATGGCTGTGCCCGAGAGGGCGTCGGCCATGTGCTGCAGGAGCCTTCCGGCTGCGAGCGGCTCAAAGACCACTGGCACATCACAGGTCTGAACTTTTCGAGCTCCAAGCCTCCTCAAGGCGCGCCGCGCTGCCTCTCTTCCTACCAGTTCCGGCGCCTGCAACCGTGTGATTTCCGGGTGTGTCGTGAGCCAGTAATCCCTCTGTTTCTTCCCCGCCGCCTCGGCGAGTGGCGTCACGGAGAGGGAACAGGCACTGCTGGAAAATTGGCAAAGCGGGCCCGCTGTACTTCCATAAGTTCTGCGAATAAGGAAATCGGAGAAAACCGCTCCTTCAGAATTGACAATTCGCGGATCGAAATCAAGCGCGGCATTTTCACAGCGCCTCGCAAGCTCGATCTTTTTCTCGGCCTGGAGCCAAACCCCCGGAGCGCCATGCTGCCTTGGAGTAGTACCCGTTGCACAGTCTGTGCCGGGCTCGGGTAGCCCGGCGGCTTCGTCTTCGCCCGCCTGCCTGGCCATTTCGAGGGTATCACGGACCATTTGCCGCAATGTTTTCAGGGAAAAGTCGGATGCTGCTCCCACGGCCGCTCTCCGTCCATGAAACAGGCGGATCCCGAGCTTTCTGGATTTGGCTTCCTGCAGTTTTTCAACCGATCTCATTCTGACAACGGTCGAAAATTCTATACCCTCCCGGATGAGGACCTCGGCGGCGGTGCTGCCGGCCTGTCGGGCGAGCTCCAGGATCTCGCTGGCCAGTTCCGATCTGTCTGGTTGGATGCTTTGCATAGACCCGGCCTTAACGTTGGGTTCCGCCCACGGTGATTTCGTCTACTTTGATCGTGGGCATTCCTACCCCGACCGGTACGCTCTGGCCTTCTTTGCCGCAGGTCCCTATGCCTTCATCGAGCGCAAGATCGTCCGCGACCATGGAAACCCGCGTCAGTATGTCCGGCCCATTGCCGATGAGAGTCGCTCCCTTGATCGGAGTCGTAATTCTTCCGTTTTCAATCAGGTAGGCCTCGGAAGCGGAAAAGACGAATTTCCCGTTGGTGATGTCTACCTGACCGCCGCCGAAATTAACGGCATACAAGCCCCTTTGAACGGACCTGATGATATCCTCCGGATGATGGGCTCCGGGCAGCATGAAAGTGTTGGTCATGCGGGGCATAGGCATGTGAGCATAGCTTTCGCGCCGGCCGTTTCCCGTCCGTTGGGCTCCCGTAAGTTGTGCGCTCAGGGAATCCTGCATGAAGCCTTTCAGGATCCCCTTTTCGATAAGGACCGTTCTCGAAGTCGCAGTTCCTTCGTCATCGACGTTTAAAGACCCTCTTCTGGAAGGCAAAGTTCCATCGTCGACGACGGTGCAGGCTTCCGAGGCCACTTTTTCGCCGATCCTGCCGGCAAAGGCTGAAAGGTTCTTTCGGGTGAAGTCAGCCTCCAGGCCGTGCCCCACGGCTTCGTGCAGGAGAATGCCCGGCCAACCCGATCCCAGGACGACGGGCATGGGGCCTGCCGGCGCTTCCTTTGCTTCCAGCAGCAGGACTGCCTGACGAGCCGCATTGCTCGCGAAGTGAGCGGGTGGATTCGCTTCGAAGAATTCCATGCCGACTCGCCCGCCGCCGCCTCTGATCCCGATCTGCCGCTCGCCGCGACCCGAGGCAATGCACGAAACCTGGAAGACAGTCAGCGGCTGCACATCACAGACCGGCTCCAGATTGGCGCCAAAAATCAGGACGTGCTTCCGCTCGTTGGCAAGTGCCACACGGGCTTCCACGATCCGGGAATCATGGGCGCGGGCCGATTGGTCGGCTGCTTTCATCAGACGGAGCTTGTCGTTCAACTCCGCGTCCACCAGGGGTTGTATTACCGGATAGAGGTTGCCGATGCGCTCTCTCCGAATTGGCTGAGGTGGGTTGTAGTGGCGGGTCGTACTACGCGCAATCACGTTCGCCGTCCTGGCAGCCTGGATCATTTCATCCAATTCGAATCCTTCGGCGTAGGCGTACCCTGTTTTGTCCCCGGCAATAACACGAATGCCAATCCCCTGAGAAATATTTCTGACAGCGTGTTTGAGAATCCCTTCTTCGAGCGACAGGAAGTCCTTCACCCGGTATTCGAGGTACAGGTCGGCATAGCTTCCCCCCGAGGCCAGAGCTTCCGACAGCACGGAATCCAGCCGGGAGAAAGTCACGCCGAAATTCTCTAAGAAAACATTCCCTTGATTGTTCATCATCTCCACTTCGCTGCCAACCAGACGCCGGACCTGCGAACCTCACCAGGCCAGTCCGCGTATTGTAGCAAATGTCCGGATTCCCTAAAAATGGAACAGAATCCTGGGTCTCCCGAAACCACCGCGCATGCCGGACGCCTTGTCGCTCCATGAGAAAATATGATAGCCTTCGGACCTTTAGGATAAACCATATGAGAAATCGTTTTCGCCTGGCTGCCGTTTTCACCCTGCTGGTTTCTGTATCCATGGCAACGCTGGACGCCTCTGCGCAAAACCAGGTGGTTCTGCCGGAGGTCGCAACCAAGCGGCTGCTCAATGACCTTCAGGTGATCGTTGCTTCGGGGCAGCATCTCGGCGAAGGAATGACCATAGGGCTGGTACTGCGCTATGGTTCGGCCTATGACCCTGCAGACAAAGGGGGATTGGCGAATCTCCTTACCAGGATGCTGGGCAAGGCGACGCAGGACCGAACTACGAAGGACATCGAGGATGAGATAGCCTATCTTGGTGCTTCCTATGAAGTTGTGTGTGATTGGGATGGCATGGAGTTCATGCTGCGTGCGCCTGCGGCCAGATACGAGCGCGCCTTGCTTCTGCTTTATCAAATAGTCGGCGAAGCGGTTTTTGTGGAGGAGGATTTTGCCAAGGCCAAAGCCGAAATGCTGCAGGAACTTGAAAAATCGACCGATCCGCGTCAGCGGATTCGAAGCCAGATTGAAAGCGTTCTTTTCCGGGGAACGACCTACGGCAGATCGCTGCGAGGCAGCAAGCAATCGCTGCAAAACCTCACCCTGGGTGATATCAGGCTTTTTTATCGCCGTTTCTTTTCTCCTGGCTCGGCTTCCCTCGTGGTTGCGGGCGGGGTTCAGCCTGCCCAGGTACTACAAAAGGCAACACGGATTTGGGGTGTCTGGGTGAAAAAGGACGAAGTGCCGTTCACTTTTCTTCCCCCTCGCGAACCGGCGGCCCGCAACATCTTTTTCCAGGATGATCCGACCTCGACCGCGGCCCAGTTTGTATTAAGCAGCCTTTGGCCGCGCCGGGACGATCCTACTTACTACCCCGGGGTTTTGGCCGCGAGGATCCTGCAAGAGAGGTTGAACAAAATGCTTCCAACCTCGCTGCTGACGGTAGGAGTCGAGGGAAGGCGATTGCCGGGCCTCTTTTATATTCAAGGGCAAGCCGCTGCCGATCAGGCGCTGGAGGAGATCACCAAGATATTGGATTCGGCGGAGCTCCTGAAAACCCAGCCGGCTACTGCCGAAGAACTGGCTCATGTGCAAAACGACTGGATCACCGACTTTAATGCATCCCTGGCGACGCCCGACGGCATTTGCCGCTCGACCATGGATTCCGAGCTCTATCGCCTTGGCACGAATTATGCTGCATCCTTTGCAGACCTGGTCCGTCGAGCGGGAGTTGATGCTGTCCGTGATGCCGCCAAAGAATGGATGTTTCCCGGCGGAGTGGTGCTTCTCGTGCGCGGTCCCGCCTCGGTTCTGAAAGAGGGCCTTGATAAGCTGGCCACCGTTCAAAAAATCAACCCCTGATTACTCATCCCAAATTAAATGGATCGGTCCGGGATCTCCAGCGTCTATATCAAAAGGCGTATGGTGGTCATGCCGCGTAGCCTCTGATATAATCACGAGCATATAGGGCAGGGCTCGGGGCCTGGGTGCTGGATCTCAATTGAAATATCGGACAAAACTAACTCGCTCGGGAAAACTGGCTGTGTTCGCTGTTGCAGCCGCTGTGGTGCTGGCCGCAGCGTACGGCCAATCGGGCAGGACCCCGGGTTTCTTAAGCCAATCGGGCCAAAAGCAGCTATCCACCGTCGGCTCAGATCCCCAGTTCACTTTTGTCCGCCTGGTTTATACGGGACTGCGCTCGTGGGGCTATTACAAAAACTGGTATACCGACTGGCCGAAAGCCGACCGGCAGTTTATTCTCGGGATAAAACGGTTAACGAACATCAAAGTGGCTGACCAGGGGAAGGCCATTTCCGTGACCGACAAAGAGATATTCCGCTATCCCTTCATTTATTCCGTAGAGTCGGGCCACTGGAATCTTACCGACGAAGAGATCTCCGGGCTCAGGGAGTATCTTGAACGCGGTGGTTTTCTCTTCTGTGATGATTTTTGGGGAAGCCGGGAGTGGGAGAACTTTCAGGGCAACATAGATCGTGTTCTTCCCGGCAAGAAGATTGTAGAGATCCCGATGGACCACCCGATTTTCCATTCGTATTACGATATCTCCCAGATAATTCAGACTCCGAATGTCGGAAATGCATTGTACAAGACGACTACTTTTGAGGATGATGGTTATGTGCCGCACTGCCGTGGGATTTTCGATTCCCGGGGCCGCCTCATGGTCGTGATTAATTGGAACACCGATCTCGGGGATGCCTGGGAGTGGGCGGATCTGCCGGGTTACCCTGCTAAGTATTCGACCTATGCCTATCAAATTGGCATTAATTCCATCATTTACGCCATGAGTCATTGAATCGGACGCCTATGCTCGCCCTTTTCGAGTTTTTCTTCAAGTACCGGCCTCTGCTCTTCCAGAAGGGCAGCATCGTGCTTCACCCCCCCTGGCCCTGGTACGCGACGCTCGTCTTGGCAGTTTTGGCCCTGGGTGTCCCTTATGTGATTTACCGGCGGACGGCCGGTATTGTGCCATTCATGCGGCGGCTCGCTCTGTCAGGGCTCAGGGCCGCCTTTCTTCTCGTTCTGCTGCTTATTTCTCTGCAACCCACTCTGGTGCTGCACTCGGTCCTGCCGCAGCAGAGTTTCCTCGCCGTGGCATACGATTCAAGCAAAAGCATGGAAATCCGCGACGGTACTGGGGGAACGTCCAGACTGGACGAAGTGAAACGAATACTCAATCCTGCGGGCAATCCTCTGGTTGCAGCCCTATCCGGAAAATTCAAACTGCGCTTCTTCCGTTTTTCCAGCACCGCGGAGCGGACAGCGAGTTTTGAGGACGCCTCGAAACATGGAAACGTGACCAGCCTCGACCATGTCCTGGATCAAATCGCCGGCGAACTCAACAGCGTGCCGGTTTCAGGTATCGTCCTGCTCACGGATGGGGCCGATAATCATGCTTCGGATATGACAGCCACGGCCAACCGTCTTCGTGCCAGGAATATTCCGGTTTACCCCGTTGGTATCGGCATGACTGAGTTTCCCCAGGATCTCGAGATACTCCGGGTAACAGCGCCGAGGCGGGCTCTAAAGGACTCCATGATTGAGGCTGACGTTTCGGTCCGGTCCAGCGGATTTGCCGGCCGCCGCGCAAAACTCGTAGTGAAGGAGAGGGACCGGACACTCCAGACCCAGGAGATAACCCTGGGAGGCGACGGAGAGGTGCGCAACCACCGGGTAAACTTCACCTGCGATTCGGCCGGCGCCAAGATATTCTCGGTCCGTCTCGATCCGATCCAGGGTGAGATCGTGCCGGAAAACAACGAGCAAACCATCCTGGTGCAGGTGATGGATGAGCAGCCGCCCGTGCTCTATGTCGAGGGGGAGCCTCGCTGGATTTACGGATTTGTCCGGCGCGCCGCTGATGCCGACAAGAATTTGCATCTCGTAACCCTTCTGCGGCAAGCCGACGGAAAGTTTCTGCGCCAGGGCGTCGAGAATCCCGCGATGCTGGAAAAGGGATTTCCTACCGACAAGTCGGAATTATTCCGCTATAAGGCGATAATCCTTGGGACGGTTGAAGCAAGTTTCTTTACTTTCGACCAGCTGCGGATGATTTCCGATTTCGTAAGCCAGCGGGGTGGCGGTTTCCTCATGCTCGGCGGCAGGAATTCGTTCGCGCAGGGCGGCTACATCAATACCCCGCTCGAGGATATGCTTCCGGTTATCCTGCAGGATAGCCAGACGGGATTTCAGGAAGCGGAATTCAAGGCGCGATTGACCGCGTTCGGAGCGGATCACCCGATCACCAGAATGGCCTCCGGCCAGGCTGAAAATCGTAAGAGGTGGGAAGCCGCTCCGCCGCTGTTCGGGATGAATCCCACGGCAGGTGCAAAACCGGGCGGGACGGTCCTATTACAGTCGGCCTTGGTCAATCCCCGCGGACAAAATCCCGTGCTGCTCGCCTTCCAGAGGTTCGGTCGCGGCAAATCGATGGCGCTTACCACGGCCTCGACGTGGCGATGGCGAATGGATATGGATTCCAAGGACAACTTCCACGAGCTTTTTTGGAAGCAACTCCTGCGCTGGCTGGTAAGCGAAGCGGCGGATCCAGTGACGATTGAAACCGATAAGCATTCCTACGCCCCCGAAGAGGCGGTAACCCTGCAGGCGGACGTAAGTGACAGCACTTTCCTCCGGCTGAATAACGCCCAAGCGATCGGACAGGTGAAATCTCCATCCGGCAATATGGCCGAGATTCCTCTGAAGTGGGATCAGGGCAAGGAGGGATTCTATACGGGGTCCTACAAGCCGCGCGAAGAGGGAATCTACGAGGTATCCGTAGAAGCAAATCTGGGGAGCAAAAGTCTTGGTTCTTCAAAAGGCTTTTTTCGCGTTTCAGACTCCTCCGATGAGTTCCACAACGCGGTTTTGAACGAGAGCCTGCTCAAACGGCTGGCAAGCGACACGGGCGGAAAATATTACAGGCCCGGTGAGGTGCAAGCCCTCGCCGGGGACGTTGGATATATCGACAACGGAGTGGCGCGCCTGGAGGAAAAGGAACTCTGGGATATGCCGTTCCTCTTCCTCCTGCTGCTGGGCTCCGCAGGCCTCGAATGGACTCTGCGTAAAAGAAAGGGGCTGGCGTGATAGCTCCGGCGATCCTGCAATCCGGAATAACAGCGGCAACCTTCGCCCGTCGGGTGGCTGTCGTGCTGATGACCGCAGTATTGGTTTCCTCGATTGCCCATCCAGCCGAGCGGGACGGGCGTTGGGCGATTCTGGTGGCGGGGATCAGCGGTGATCAAGAGCTTCAAGCCGAGTATTTGAATCAGCTGAAAGAGCTGCGCGGGATACTTCTCGAAAGCCTCCATTTTCCCAAGGATCAGGTAACGGTTCTATTCGACGATCCCTCCAAGGATCCGTCTTCGGTCCAGGCGGAATCGAGTTGGAAGCAGCTGGAAGCGGTCTGCCGCGAATACGCCGGCCGGGCCCGGCGCGAAGATGTCCTTTTTGTTTTCCTGCTGGGGCATGGCAGCTATGACGGCATTTTCTACAAGATGAACCTTGTCGGACCCGATCCGCCGGTCAGGGAACTGGCCGCTGCCCTGTACGCGATCCCCTCCCAGACTTACATTATTGTCAACAATACAACTGCAGGCGGGGCCGCCATTGCAGCCCTATCCGGAAAAGGTAAGATCATAATTTCAGCCACAAAGAGCGGGAACGAGAAAAACCGAACCCATTTCGGCGGCTATTTCATCGAAGCGCTCAAAGATAACAATGCCGATGTTGATAAAAACGGTCGTGTGACTCTTCTGGAAGCGTTTCAATACGCTTCGAAGAAGGTCGAAGCGTACTATACCAAGGAGGGCAGCCTGCAGACGGAGCATCCGGTGCTCGAAGACAACGGCGATGGACAGCCGCATCCCGACCCCGGCCCTGAGAACGGGGACGGTTTTCTGGCCCGGACGACCTCTTTGAACCCGGCGGAATCCCTTTTGACTCGCGCGGGGCAGGATCCTGAACGCGCCCGCCTCGCGCTTGAAGCCCGGGAGCTGGAGAAGAAAATCGAAGCTCTCAAGTATGCGAAGAGCGATATGCCGGAAGCCGATTATGAAAAGCAATTGGAGGAGCTTCTACTGAAGCTGGCCGTGGTAAATGCAAAACTGCGGAATAAATAAAACTATGAGCCCTGCAAAAATCCGGGCTGGACGTGCGCCCGGCTTCCTCGCCGTGGTTTTGGCCGGGATGGTCCTGACTCAATGTTCTGCCCGATTTCAAACGCCGGAGGAGGATGTTGTCCGAGGAAAACAGGCGTTTCGAGCTGGTGATTACCAGTCTGCCAAAAAGTTGTTTGAAGCCGCATTGGCGCTCATGCCCGGCATCGAGGCCGGCCAGGTCGGCCTGCTGCGCACCTTGAGAGAGACTGGAGGGTATGAGGAAGCCCGAAAGCGCTCCACAGAAATGCTCGCCCGGTATGAAAATTCCGCGATGCTGCAGCTCGAAGCGGGCCGGATCGCAGCGGAAACCGGAGACTATCCGGAGGCTGAAAAGCGATGGCTCCGCGCTCAGGAACTTGCGGAAGCGAAGAAGGATCCCGGAATCCTCGAAATCCGAAAGGAACTCGCAACGTTTTATGACATGCTGGGGCGCCGGACTGCTGCAGAGCCATTGTGGGACCGCCTTATCCAAGAGTACCGGCAGGGCCGGATTCGCGGCCGTGAGCCATTGGCATGGGTGGCAAATGCCGCCTGGAAGCGCGGATATTTTCAGGACGCCAAGGATTTCTTCATCGATGCAACCGACCCCAAGGCTGCCGGCGAGGTCCCGCTCGAGGGTCTGGCTGATTTTGGGTTCCTCTTCCTGGAAAAATTCAATGCCACCGATGCCATTGGCGTTTTCCGCGATTGCCTGAAGATCAACAAGACCTATCCCAGGGCCCTTTTGGGCCTGGCCCTCGCCAAACAGTACGAGAGCAACGCCGAGGTCGAAAAATTCGCCCGTTCGGCGCTCGAGATCAACCCGCATCTGGTGCCGGCCATTTGCCTCCTGGCGAAACTCGAGATGGAAGAGGAAAACTACCGTTCGGCTCTGGAGGAAGTGAAGCGCGCCCTCAAGGTGAATCCATCGAGCCTTGAAGCCTTGGCCCTTGAAGCCTCGTGCCACAAATTCTTAGGCGATGAATCCGCGTTCGCCGCCACAGAAGCCAGGATATTGAAGATCAATCCCTCCTTCGGCGATCTCTATTTTACCCTGGCGGAAAACTATGTGATGCACCGGAAGTATCGGGAATCCGTCGAACAGAACCGGAAGGCCATTCGCATCAATCCGGATTTGAGTGCGGCCTATGGGGCTTTGGGCATCAACCTGCTTCGTATAGGCGATCTTGCCGGCGGGCGGGAGGCTCTTCAGCAGGCATTTGAGCGCGATAAGCACAACATCTGGGCATTCAACACTCTCGATCTGTTGGACCAGATGGACAAATTTGCCCGCGTCAAAAGCGAACATTTTGTTTATCTGATGGCGAAGGATGATGAGCCCAGCCTTGCCGCCTATGCTCCGCGACTCTCCGAGGAAGCCTACGACCGGCTCACCCGGCGCTACGGCTTCAAACCCGAGACTCCCATCCAGGTTGAGATTTTCCCGGATCATGCCGGGTTCGCGGTTCGCACCCTGGGACTTCCAGGCCTAGGTGCACTCGGCGTGTGCTTTGGGCAGGTGGTGGCTATCGACTCGCCGCGCGCCAGGAAGACGGGGGAATTCAATTGGGGCTCCACGCTCTGGCACGAACTGGCACATGTCATCACCCTGCAAATGACCAAGCACAATATACCGCGCTGGTATTCGGAGGGTCTCTCGGTTTACGAAGAGCGCAGGGCGCGCCCCGGTTGGGGAGATGAGTTGACGCCATCTTTCGTGCAGGCTTATAGGGAAGGCCGGCTCCTAAAAGTCGGGGAACTCAATGCCGGGATGATGCGCCCCAAGTTTCCCGAACAGATCGAACTTTCTTACTTCCAGGCTTCATTGTTTTGCGAGCTGATCGAAAGCAGGTTCGGGTTCGACAAAATCCCTGCCACTCTCCGGTTGTTCGCTGAAAACCGATCTACGGACGAGGTTTTCCGCACAGCGCTGGGCTGGGAGCCTGCGACGCTTGAGAGCGAGTATGCGGCATTTGTCGCGGCGAAGCTGAAAGACAGGCTGGCATGCTTCGACTCGGCGAAACGGAGCGCCAGCGAAGAACCTCACGTCGCCGACAAGAAAGAGTTGACCTCGAAGCTGGAAAAAAAGCCGGACGATTTTTTCGCAAACCTCCAGATGGGAAACTTGCTGGCGAAAGACAAAGACTTCACGGGCGCCGAAAAGCATCTCAAGACCGCCTTGAAGTTGTTTCCCGAATATGTCGGCCCGGGGAATGCTTACGGCATCCTCAGCAGCTATTATCTCGAAGCGGGACGGGAGTCCGAAGCCCTCGACCTTATGGCTGCCTGGGTTCAATATGATGAGAAGGAAATCGCGCCCCTGCGCAAATCGGCGGAGATTTATAGCAGGAGGAAAAACTGGGCTGAAGTCGTGCGTCTGCTTGACCTGTCCGTCTACATTGATCCATACGAGCCGGGAGTTTTCTCTCAGTTGGCTGCTGCGGCGGGGGAAGCCGGCGATTGGTCCAAGGCAGTCTCTGCGTGCCAGGTCCTGGTGGCACTTCATCCTCCGGACCCGGCGGAAGCGCAGTACAACCTGGCAAAAGCCTACGTGGGACTGGGTCGGAAACAGGAGGCCAGGCGTGCGGTCCTGAAGTCTCTCGAAATCGCCCCATCTTTCGAGAAGGCGCAACAGTTGCTCCTCCAGATTAGCGGGGTGCAGCCATGAAGCATTCTGCATTCCCAGTTCGGATGTCATCTGCTTCTCTCCTCAAGGCCGCGGCTCTGGGATGCCTGAGTCTCATGGCTGCGGGTTGCTGGTGGGCGCTCGCCCAGGAAGAATTGCCGCGCAAGGAAAGCGTCTTCACCATGGGCCGCATCCGGTTCACTACCCCCAGTTTCGGTTGGATGGGAGGGGGCAGGAGGATGGGAGGCGGGCCTCCCTGGAGCCATGACTGGCCGAGGGGGGAAGAGCATTTGATGAAGATCATGAGCGAGGTTACCAAGCTGGATGTCAATCCCGGGGGCCATGTGGTTTCCTTCGACAGCGAGGGCGCATTTAACTACCCGATTGCCTATATGTGCGAGGTGGGATTTCTCGACCTTACCGACAAGGAAGCCTATAACATGGCCGAATACCTGCTCCGTGGCGGATTCCTTATCGTTGATGACTTCCGCGGGGACAGGGATTTGGACAATTTCAGACGGCAGCTCAAAAAGGTATTCCCGGACCGGTCCCTGACCGAGGTGCCGCGCACGCATCCGATCTGGACCTGCTTCTACGACATCACCAAGGTTTTTCCGGAACCTCCGTACGCGCGCTATCTTGCGCCGCAGTATCTGGGGATAAGCGACGATCGCGGCCGCCTTATGCTGATCGCCAACTTTAACAACGATATCAGCGAATACTGGGAATGGTCCGACAATCCGATGATGCCGATCGATCAGAGCAATGAAGCCTACAAATATGGCGTCAATTACATCATGTACGCACTCACACACTAGGAAAGGGAATTTACCAATGGATACTGGCGGGCAGCCTGTTCAAAACGACGCGGCTCTGGTCGAGAAACTGAAGGCCGGATACGGAGAAATCCTCCAACAGCTGCGCAAGGTGATTATCGCCCAGGATGCGGTGGTCGAGCAGGTCATGATTTCAATGATGGTGGGCGCTCACTCCATGATTACGGGTGTGCCCGGTCTCGCAAAAACCCTTCTGATCAAGACCCTTTCGCAGGTGCTTGACCTGAAGTTCAAACGGATTCAGTTCACGCCCGATCTGATGCCGGCCGACATCACGGGAACCGACATCATTCAGGAGGACGTTTCGACCGGAAAGCGCGAACTGGTGTTCGTCAAGGGACCCGTTTTCGCAAACATTCTGCTGGCGGATGAAATAAACCGTACCCCGCCCAAGACACAAGCCGCATTGCTGGAGGCCATGGAGGAATTGCAGGTGACCGTCCAGGGTGTGACCTATCCCATGGACCGGCCGTTTTTCGTCCTGGCCACGCAAAATCCGATTGAGTTGGAAGGGACTTACCCGCTGCCTGAAGCCCAGCTGGACAGGTTTATGTTCAACATCATCATCGAATACCTGTCCGAGGAGGAAGAACTGCAGGTGGTTCATTCCACCACCACCGGCCGTGAGGTTGAGATCTCCCGAACCGTGACCGGACAGGATATTCTCGACTTCCAGCACCTGGTCCGCCGTGTTCCGGTTCCCGAGTCTGTTTCGCGCTATGCCGTTTCCATCGTCCGCGCGAGCCGTCCACAAAAGAATGGCGGCCACGCATTTATCAACGATTGGGTCAATTGGGGTGCGAGCTTGCGGGCATCTCAATACCTGGTGCTCGGGGGAAAAGCCAGGGCCTTGCTCAGAGGACGATTCAACGTTTCGATCGAAGACATTCAGGCACTGGCATACCCCGTCCTTCGTCATCGCATCCTGGTAAATTTTCACGCGGAATCCCAGAAAATAACCACGGAAGAAATTATCCGGCGCCTGCTCGACTCTGTTCCGGTGCCGAGGTCGGGGCTCTAAGGGGCTGCGCCTGGATGGTGCCGAAAGGTGTTGCCCAGTTGGCGGAATATTCAACGAAGAGCGGCGAAATATCGTCGCTTTGGGAAGCAGGTTGGGACCAGCGGATGTGCCATGATCTGTGGCGCTCTGTGCAACGGGGACAGGTGAATTGAATGACTTCCGGATCTCACCCAGTTTTGCCGCAGCCCACGCGTTTTATCGACCCCGTGGCCCTGACGCGGATCTCGAGCCTGGAGCTCATCGCCCGGACCGTGGTGGAAGGCTTCATTTCAGGCCTCCACCGGTCTCCCCATCTCGGTTTCAGCGTGAACTTTGCCGAATACAGGGCTTATCGTCCGGGGGACGACATCCGGAAAATTGACTGGAAGGTATTCGGCCGGCTGGACCGTTTTTTTGTCAAGGAATACGAAGGCGAAACGAATACCAGCGTGCAGGTCATGCTGGATTGCAGCAGATCCATGGATTTTGGGTCTCAAGGCATTTCCAAACTGGTTTATGGCCAATATCTGGCGGCTTCGCTGGTTTATTTTGCCTTCAAGCAGCGCGACAGTGTCGGTTTCGTCACCTTTGATAACGAGGTGCGCGACTATGTTCCGCCGCGAGGCAGCATCGGGCACTTGAACAATGTGCTGCACGCCATTGAAGCCACGCAGCCCGGGGCCAGGAGTAATTTTGTCGATCCCCTCGTCAGCGCAGCCGAGAGATTGCGCCGGCGGGGCATCGTCATTCTGATTTCGGACCTGCACGACGAAGCGGAAAAGGTGATGGAGGCCGTGCGCCAATTGTCGTATCGCGGGAACGATGTGATTGTTTTCCAGCTCCTGGACCCAGCGGAATTGCAGTTTAACTACGATGCCGGCGCGCAGTTTGTCGATCTCGAATCGCGCGCCGAGATGCACGTGATTCCTGATTTCGTGCGCCAGGAATATCGCAGGATATTAAAAAATCAAATGGAGTACCTGGAGCGGGAATGCCGTCGCGACCGTATCGATTATGCCATGATCGATACATCGCAGCCGCTGGACCACGCTTTGTTCTCTTATTTGCTGCGGCGGGAGCAGCTTTACTAAAGCTATGAATTTCGTAAATCCTTGGTTTTTTCTGGGAATGCTCGGCGTCGCTATCCCTTTGATCCTTCATTTGATCAAACGGGAAAGGGCGCGCAGAATCGAATTCCCCACTTTGATGTTCCTGCGCCGCGTGAGTAAAAAAACCATTCGGTATCAGAAGTTTCGCGATCTTTTGCTGCTTCTGCTTCGGGTGCTGGCCTTGGCCCTTATTGCGCTCGCTTTTACCCGCCCTTACCGCGACCTGCCCGCAGCTTCGGCGGCGGCTGCAAGGGCCGGCACGACTCATGTTCTGCTTCTCGACAACTCGTTGAGCATGTCCTATTCCGGCAGGTGGGCGAGGGCACGCGAGGCCGCGGCCGCCATCATCAACCAGGTGTCGGGAGACGACCGGATAGCGCTTCTGGAGTTTTCGGATCGCACCTTGGTTCGCATGCCGCCTGCACGGGACAAGGCTTTGCTCAAGGAAGAAATCGAAAAACGGATCGAACCGACCGACAGGTCAACCCGCTATATCCCTGCGCTGAAGGCGGCCGAAAAGACCGCCTTGGATTCCGGAGCAGGACGCCGCGTCATTCATCTGATATCCGATTTCCAGAAAAATGGCTGGCAGGCGGGCGAGGAGGAATTGAGCCTGGCACCCGGAAGCGAAATTGATCCGGTGAATGTGGGATCCAAAGAGTTCAGCAACCTTGCCATCGGTGATGTCCAGATCACTGAAGTTGCCGAAGGATCGGAAGGGGGCATGAAAGTACGGTTCTCTGTGATCAACTTCGGCAACGAGGACCGGAAGGGAAGCAAAGTCACCTTGTCCTTGGACGGGCGGGGGATCATGGAACGCCGTGCAGATATACCCCGGGGCGAGATCCTGCCTTTGGAGTTCCTGCTCCCGGGTCTGAGCGGAGGAATACATCAATTGGTCATTGAAGTAGATGATCCCCGCCTGACCGCCGACAACCGGTTCGCCACGACTCTTGTTGCACGCGGCAAAACGCAGGTGATCTCGGTAGAGGACCCCGCCAGATCCCCGGGGCGTGCTCCGGCCTTCTTTCTTTCCCGCGCGCTAAATGTTTCCTCGGCTTCGGCGTACCAGCTGACGTCGATGCCGTTGTCCAGACTGGAATCGGGTCCGCTGGCTCCCGGCAGCTTGCTCGTCTGGAACAACGCATCCGGGGGGAGCTCCGCACTGCAAAAGAAGCTCCAGGAATACATAAGCAATGGAGGCGGCCTGGTAGTTGTGGTGGCTGACGATGAACGGGCTTCCGATTTCAACCGCAGCTTTGGATCATGGCTGCCCGTGAAAGTGGATCCTGCGGCGGGGGATGCCGCCGCCCGCAATGCGCGCCGCGGTGAGGATTATTCTCTTCTGACAAACCTTAGCATGGATCACCCGGTATTCCGCCCTTTTTCGGAGCCGCATTCGGGAAATTTCTCGAGCGCTCGATTTTTCCGGCACGCCACGATTTCAACTTCAGCGGAAGTTCTGGCTCGCTTCGACAATGGCGATCCTGCGCTGGTATCGATCGCGAGGGACAAGGGACGGATCTTGATTTTTGCTTCTTCAGCCGATGACTCGGCGAACAACCTGCCGCTGAAGCCGGTGTACGCACCATTTTGGATCCAGATGCTTCATTATCTGGACAACGTGGGCGAAGAGAGACGATATTCGCTGGTGGGAGAAACGATTTCGCCGAGGAAAATGCTGCTTGAAGCGGGGCTCAGGGCCGGCCATCAGGTGAATGAATTCAATCAGGCGTTTGTTGCTCTGGATCCGCTCAGGAATCGGGTGACGCTGAGCCCGGGATCCGATGTCCTGCAGGTGGATCATGCAGGCTTTTATGAGATCAGGTCTCCCGGTCTCAGTGTGCCGGTTGCGGTGAATCCTTTGCCTCGTGAATCGGATTTGACGCCGGGCGATGCCGAGGAGATGCTTGCCGCCTGGATCTCAAAGAATGATCGGATTGCGCCCGTGACGGCTGATGAAGAAAAGGTCTCTCCGGAGGAACAGGATCGCAGGCAGCATATTTGGCGGTACCTGCTACTTTCAGGATTGTTGTTTTTCCTGGGGGAGTTTTTCCTTTCCAGCCAGGCCGTATTGAAAGCAGAGAACTGAATCGAGGTTTCCATGAAGGCATACCAGCAGATTCTAAAGCGTGTTCATCTCGTGCGCCGAAGGTGGCGCCTGCAAATGCTGGTCAAAGGCGTATCTCTAACGCTGGCATGTGCCATCGCCCTGCTTGTGTTGGGGGTATGGGGAGCTGATATTTTCGGGTTCAGACCCGGTGCCGTCTGGTTCGCGCGGTTTTGTGCCGGGGCTTCGATCATTTATTCCCTGCTGCGTTTTCTGATTCTGCCGATGAGCCGCCGGGTTACCGACCTTCAAATCGCCCGTTTTGTCGAGGAGAAGTACCCCCAGCTTCAGGACCGCCTCGTGACCGCCGTGGAATTCGGCAGCGATGAATCACGACATTCGGGGATAACGGATCTGCTCATCAAGGATGCCCTGGAAAAAACCTCCCGGCTGGATCTCTCAGTCTTTGCCGGGCGCAGGCGCCTCCTTGTATTCGGATCGCTGGGCGCGGGCGCCGCTTTGATTCTTGTGTCCCTGCTTACCTGGGGACCATCCTTTTTTCAATATGGCTTTGATCGCTTGTACGTACCTTGGACTGAAGCTTCCAGCTCCGGCGGACGATTGATCATGGTCCTACCCGGAAATGTGGAACTCGCACGGGGATCCGACCTTCAAATCAAAGCGCAGCTTGCCGGTTTCGATTCCCCGGACGTCAAGCTCTATACACTTGCGGCAGACACGGCCGCCTGGACGCCGCAGGCGATGGAGCCTGAAATACGAGGGAGCGGTTTTTTATACCTCCTTGTGGATCTCCAGCGCCCGCTTCAATACTACGTCGAGTCCAGGGGAGTCCGCTCGCCGACTTATCATGTGGCTCTCTCCGATCTCCCCAATGTAGAACGCATAGATCTGCGATATTCCTTTCCCGCCTACACGGGCATGCCGCCCCAGGTCGTCGAAAATGAAGGCGATATTTCGGCGCTCAAAGGGACGAACGTGGAGATCACGATAAAGGTCAGCCGGCCTGTGGTATCCGCGCGCCTGCTGATGGATGATCGATCAAGCCTCGAGTTAAAGCGTGAATCGGACGGCAGATTCTCCGGGTCGCTCCGCCTGCAGCGGTCGGGCTCGTACGTGGTCCAGGTGGAAGCCGGTGGGAAAAAGGCCGCAGGTTCACCGGAATATGAAATACAAGCCCTGGAAGATGCCCCTCCGAAAGTTGCGATTTCGAAGCCGATGCGTGATGTTCGCGCCACGTCCGTTGAGGAGGTTTTCGCCGAGTTGAAGGCCGAGGATGACATAGGAATCGAGCGCCTGGAGCTTCGTTACTCGGTCAATGGGACCGAGGAGAAATCCGTGATCCTGGCCCGCGGCAAGGCGGGTGAGAACGAATTGACGGCAACTCATACTTTTTTCCTGGAGGAATTCAAGCTCCAGCCCGGAGACGTGGTTTCCTATTACGCCAAGGCGGTTGACAACAACAATGTGACCGGTCCTTCGACTTCGAGCTCCGATATTTATTTTATTCAGATCCGGCCTTTCGATCAGAAATACACTCAAAACCAGCAGGGGGGTGGTGGCGGGCAGCAGGGCGGGGGCGGCGAAGAGGCCCTCAGCAAACAGCAGAAAGAGATCGTCAGCGCGACCTTTAAACTGATTCGGGACAAAGCGCGCATGGATCCGAACGAATACCTGGAGGGTCTCAAGGCGCTTGCGCTGGTGCAAGGACGTCTTCAGGTGCAGGCTCAAGGCCTTCTGGAAAGGCTCCGCCGGCGTGGAGCGGTGGATATCAATCAGGATTTCGCGAAACTATCCGAATATCTGAAAGCGGCCACCCTCGAAATGCAGGGTGCGGCTGTCGATCTGGGAGCGCAGAAACCGGTCGAAGCGCTGCCCAAGGAGCAGAAGGCGCTGCAGAATCTGATGCGGGCTGAAAGCCTTTTCAGGGAAATCCAGGTTTCTTTCTCCTCCCAAATGGGGGGCGGATCGGGAAATCAGACCAACGCCGAAGACCTTGCCGACCTTTTCGAACTGGAGCTGAACAAGCTCAAGAATCAGTATGAGACGGTGCGTCGCGGCGAAGAACAGGCGAAGGATCAAAAGACGGACGAGGCCCTTGAGCGCCTCAAGGAACTGGCCAGGAGGCAACAGCAGCTCAATGAGCAGATGCGCTCTCCGGGTGCGCGCGCGGGCTCATCCCAGGGCGGCTCAAGTGCCGGCCAGGGACAGCGACAGCTGATGGATGAAGCCGAAAAACTCCAGCGCCAGCTGCAACGGCTTTCGCGGGAGCGCAGCTCGCCCGAGCTCAATCGGGTCAGCAGCCAGCTGGAAAAAGCCATCCAGGAGATGAAGCGCGCCATGGAGCAGCAGGAGCGCAAGAATGCGCAGGAAGCCAGTTCGGGGGGGGCACGAGCCCTTCAGCAGCTCGAGGACGCACGGCAGGCCCTCTCTCGTTCCCAGCAGGCCGGATTGAGCCGTGGGATTGAACAGGCGATGGAAGAATCCAAACGCCTCGTCAAGGAGCAGGAAGGCATCCAGGACGGCATCCAGAAGCTGACTCAGGATAAGGCCCAGGCGGCCACCCCCGGCTTCCAGCAGCGGCGAAAGGACCTCGTCGACAAAAAGGCGGCTTTGGCGGAGGGCGTGGGCGCCCTGGGCCGGCAGATAGATGGCCTTGCCGCATCGGCAAGGAAGGGGGAACGCGAAGCGGAGAGCAAACTGGCCGACGCGGCTTCATTGATTCGAGAAAAGAAGCTTCAGGAGAGAATCACCTCCGGGAACCAATTGCTGGAAAACGGCTACTTTGACTTCATGAAAGGACGTGAGGACAACATCCGTGCCAGCCTGGAGGAATTGTCCAAGCAACTGGAGTCAGCCCGGGCAGGAATTGGGCAAACGCGCGAGGGCAAGCTCGAAAAAGCCGCGGGTAAAACCCGCGAACTTGCTGAAGGGCTTGAGTCTCTGCGGCGGCGAATGCAGAACGAGCAGAAAGGGAAGCCGGGTTCCGGGAACGAGCAGGGCCGCGAACAGGCGCAGGGGCGAGGCTCGCAGCGTGCGCAGTCGGCGCAGGGGCAGACCGCATCGCAGGAGGGGACAGGAGAGCCGGGTAGCAGCAGAGGTCAGAATCAGGACGAACAGCAGCGGGGTGCCGAACGAGGCGCCGGCGAAGCAGGACGGGGAGGACAAGTACCCGCGAACGCCGGCAATCGGGATCCATCCGGGCAAAGCAGGGATAACCTGGGACCCCCGACCGGCGTCGGCCGCCCTGAAAATGACGGCTTGCGACAACTCCGGCGCGAGGCGCAGGAAAGGCTTTCGGATGCCCAGGAACTTCGCCGCTTGCTGGATCAGAATCCCACCCTGACGCAAAACCTCGACCGTGTCATCGGCGATATCAAAAATCTCAACCAGTCCGGGAGTATCGAAGCCGAACAGGTTGCGCGCCTCAAATCTGCGATCGACCTTTTGCGAAGCCTCGAGCAGGACCTCAACCGGGATCTTTCCCGCTTGTCTCAACGTGAGAGGTATTTTTTCACCGAGGAAAACGAGGTGCCGAATTCCTACCGGAAGCTTGTGGATGAATATTTCAAGGCCTTGGCCCGTGTGAAGCCCTGAAACTGGCGGCCCGGGTTCGCAGGCTGGCCTGCTGAATCGGACTGCAAAGTTCGTGACGCAGCATTTGGCCGCAACCAAATTAGATAGAGAGTTCTCAGTTCTCAGTTTTCAGTATCAGTTCGCAATCGCATGAGGAACTGCGAACTGATGCTGAGAACTGTGAACTTGTTGCTTTCACCACCGTTTTCACGATTCAATGAATCTTGCCTGAAAAACAAGAATTTACAGATGTGATACTCAAAGATATCGAAGCCGGGGCAGCGAGGTCCTCGCCCAGCTTTGACAGTGGTGTCTCGACGCTCCCGGCGGTACAATCCCTCCTGGTTTTTGTTGGTCAGCACCCAATTCATTCAGGGGCCCTTATGATAGTTCCTTTGCTCGATTTGAAAGCTCAGTACGCAACAATTCGTGACGAAATCCAGGCGGCAGTGAACGAAGTCTTCGAAAGCCAGCGATTTATTCTTGGACCGGCTGTAGCCCGGTTGGAAGCGGGCATCGCAGCTTATTGCGGTGTCCCTGCCGCTGTGGCGGTCGCATCCGGGACGGACGCCATATTGTTGGCCCTCAAGGCTCTTGGGGTTGGCCCGGGTGACTCTGTCATCACTGTGCCGTACACCTTTTTCGCAACGGCCGGCACCGTCTGGAATCTGGGAGCACGTCCGATATTCGTGGATATCCATCCCGAGAGTTATCTCATGGATCCTACTCGTTTGTCGGAGCTGCTGTCCCGCGAGTGCGAATTCGTTGAAACCGGACGGCGGTTGGTTCACAAGCCTACCGGGACTGTGGTCAAAGCGGTCCTCCCGGTGCATCTTTACGGGCAGTGCGCAGACATGGACGAAATCAAGGCAGCAGCCGATGGCTGCGGCTTGCCGATAGTCGAGGACGCCTGCCAGGCCATCGGCTCCAGGTACAAAGGACGGCGTGCCGGTGCGCTGGGAGACTACGGGTGTTTCAGTTTTTTCCCTTCAAAAAACCTGGGTGGCGCAGGGGATGGGGGAATGGTTGTATCCCGGGATGCCGAATTGGCCAAGCGGATCGTGCTGCTGCGGACCCACGGCATGGATCCCAAATATTTTCACAAGATCATAGGCTATAACAGCCGGCTGGACGAGCTTCAAGCTGCGGTCCTGGAGGTCAAGCTGCGCCATCTCGAGGCGTGGACACGCGGGCGTCAAGGCAATGCCGCAGCCTACGAAAAGGATTTCGAGGCTGCTGGTCTGCTGCATGTCATTTCGACTCCCAAAGCCGGACCCGATCGCGACCATATTTTCCATCAATATGTGATCCGCTGCCCCAGGCGCGATGAGTTGCAGCATTTCCTGAAAGAGCGAGGGATCGGCACTGAGATTTATTACCCCCTGCCTCTGCACGAACAGGAATGCTTCAGGGGGCTGGGGTACCAAGCAACGGATTTCCCATGCTCCAGCCGGGCTGCCAGAGAATCCCTGGCGCTTCCTGTCTATCCGGAACTGCGGGAAGATCAGCGGCATCATGTAGTCCGGTCGATTGCGGAGTTCTATGCCTGACTTCTTCCTGCGGTGAAACGCTTGCTTGAATAGGGCGAAGAATTGTAGCCCCGGGGCACGACCTGCCTCTTTTTGCGGGCGGAGATCAGAATCTCGCCTTTTTCGAGGAACAACTCTGGTAGAATGCGTCGGCTCAAACTAGGAACAGGAGACATGGGGAACCCGGCTTACATTTTGGGAATCAACGCCTACCACGCGGACGCCGCCGCCGTGCTGTTGAAGGATGGGGATATTGTTGCGGCGGTTGAAGAGGAGCGTTTCAATCGTACCAAACACTCTGCCGGATTCCCGACCCTTGCCATCCGGCACTGTCTTGAGCGCGCAGGCATTTCCATCACCGAGGTAGGGCACGTGGGAATTTCCCGGGTTCCCAACGCTCACCTGGTCAATGATCTCACCTTCGTGCTCTATAACAGGCTGATGTTCAGCCGGCAAGGGCTCGATCGCCTGCGCAGCGTGGAAAAGATCCGCAATCTCAAGACCGTTTTAGCCGAGACCCTCGCGGTTCCTGAGTCTCAGCTGAATCCCGAGTTTCACAATGTTGAACACCACATGGCCCACATGGCAAGCGCCTTTCTGGTATCTCCTTTCGAGGACGCAGCCATTCTCTCGATAGACGGCTTTGGCGATTATTGCAGCACTATGCTGGGGCGCGGATCCGGACGCACCCTGGAAAAGCTGGAAACGGTTCTCTTTCCCCATTCACTCGGGCTTTTCTATACGGCTTTGACCCAATACCTGGGTTTCCCCAATTATGGCGATGAGGGAAAGGTGATGGGGCTTGCACCCTATGGGGAGCCACGGTATCTCGAAGCCATGATGAAGATCGTGCAGCCCGACAGCCAGGGCGCATTCCGATTGAACCTCGACTACTTTACTCATCATGTTCACGGTGTCGAAATGAGTTGGGATGAAGGTAGTCCCCACATCGGCCGCGTATTTTCCGATTATCTGACCGAGATCTTCGGGCCTCCGCGTGATCCCCGGGAGGAAATCGGACAGATTCATCGCGACCTGGCAGCCTCGCTTCAGAAATGCCTCGAAGTGCACCTTTTCCGGCTGCTCAACCGGCTTCACGAGATCGTTGCAACCCCGAGGCTGTGCCTGGCGGGCGGGGTGAGCTACAACAGTGTTGCGCTGGGACAAATCCGGCAAAATACACCCTTCAGGGAGATTTTTATCCAGCCCGCAGCGGGTGACAGCGGGACGGCTTTGGGGGTTGCCTTCTATATCTGGAACTCGCTTCTGGGGAACCCCAGAACCTTCCAAATGACCGATGCCTGTCTCGGTCCGGATTATTTCGACAGCGAAATCGAGCACGCGCTGCGCAGCTTCGGGGTTTCCTACGAAAAATGCGACGATATCGAAGAGCGCGCGGCTGAACTCCTGGCGGGTGGCAAAATTGTCGGCTGGTTTCAGGGCAGGATGGAATTCGGACCCCGGGCACTCGGCAACCGCAGCATCCTGGCCGATCCGCGTACCGCGGAAATCAAGGATGTGCTGAACCGGAGGATCAAACACAGGGAAAGCTTCCGGCCCTTTGCTCCCGCGATCCTGGAGGAGTACCTGGACGAATATTTTGAAGACTCGTTTCCTTCCCCCTTCATGCTCCTGGTTTTCAAGGTCCGCCCCGAAAAGCGCCCGGTAATTCCGGCCACGGAGCATGTGGATCATACGGGTCGCGTTCAATCGGTATCCAGGGACCTGAATCCCCGCTTCTGGAACCTGATTGAGGCGTTTCGGCGGCGCACCGGTATTCCCTTGCTGCTCAACACTTCCTTCAATGAGAATGAGCCGATTGTCTGCACCCCGCGAGAAGCACTCAACTGCTTTGCCACTACCAAAATGGATGCTCTCGCCCTGGGGAATTACCTCGTTTCGCGATAATTCAGCGCTCCCGGCCCTGGGAATGGCGACCACAATGAGTTGTGAGCCAAAGTGCAGAGGAAGATTTCGCAACCACCCCCCGCTGAATCGCCGGTTGGTTTATGCCGGCAGCTGTAATACCCGGCCTCAGTGTCCAAACGAATCATGGGGAGAAAAGTTTCTGTTGGATTAGCCCTTGTTTCCGGGGGAGATACGGAATGCGGGTCGGAACACCTCAACGTTCTGATCGATGATCAGGTTGAGCAGGGAGATGCCTCTCTCGTCCAGCGGAATCATGGCGCTGCCACTTAATAGCACCGACACCTGGCGGGATTGTTCCTCGTCAGCTCGGAGCGGCTTCAGACTCTGAAGGATGACGGAGCTGCAGGAGCGGAGGCTGGTTCGGAAATAGTGGATCCCTTCCTGTGCCACTGCTTCGATGCGACCCAAAACTTCTTCCACCGGTGTGCTTGTCATCGGATTGAAGCCGCAAAGGCATCGAGGGGATCTTTGCAGGATTTCCCGGACAGGCAAAGGGCAACGCTGCCGCCGGATCCATCGCGCGATCATTCTCACCTTCCGAATATGGCTTTGGTCCGAGTGATGAAGGCGGGAGAGGAGCTCCAGATTGCGCATCGCTACCGGATCGGGCGCAGGTGCCTTTTCCTCTTCACTTCCGGAGGCCTGGGAACTACTCAGGTGAAACGAGGTGTACCAGTCGATGTATCCCTTTTTAAACTCCTCGAACCTGCTCTCAAATTCCTCCCGTTCGCCGGGGTCCAGCAGTTTGTCTGGTTCATCCAGTGCTTTGAGCAAAGTGCGGCGCAGGGTTTCTAACCCGGTCAGCGGCACAGGAAAAACTCCCTGAATATATTCGCGTGCGTGCTCGAAGGCTGGCAGTCCTCGAGCCATGGACGCGAGCCTTCTCATCCTGTCGCGCCAGTTTTGCAGCAGGCCGATATCATCCCTGAAGTGCCGGCGCAGTTGCGCAATGGCCTCCGGCAGGGGCAAGTCCCCCTGGCTGAAGCGCTGCAGCACCGGTTCGATTCTTTCCATGGTGCCTTCACTCAACCGGACTTCATCGCAAAAACGTTCAGTTAGAAGCGATACCGGCATTGGATGCAGTTTGGCGGAAAGCAGGCCCACCTCAGGATCGAGGACAATTCGAATCCATTCTCGGAGCTTTTCGGAGGCTGCGTTGACATCCAAATGCATCATTTCGTCCGATCCTGCAAGGCGGGACGCCCAGAAGAGCATGTCCTTCTCCTGGTCTGCCCGAAGCCTCTCCCGGGACTCCTCCTGCAGATGCGGCGATGTTGTATCGATCCCCTCATACATCGGGCCGAGGTGCCTGGCCAAAGCCGTCGACAGGCACTCCTTTGCAGCCTCGTCTGCGAATGGGACACAACCATGTCTGCAAATAAGGCTGCCTTGGTTCAAATACAGGGAGGCCATGATTTCCCTTGCGCTCGCTCTGGCCTCTGGAGAGCCGGTTTCTTTCTGATTCTGGTAATTAACGGATAGCGATCGCAGCAAGCCTCCTTCCTGCGGATCGAGCCGTCGAGGTTTCCAGATAAATATCTTCGGGCATGATTCGGGCCATCGCCTCATCTTGCTCTCAAGCTCATAAAATCTCTCAAATGGACTCAATATAAGCAGGACCCAAGGGAATGGCGATCGGTCGAAGGCATCGAGGTCGGAATTTCCCCAAGGCGGATCAATAATGCTTTTAAAATGAACCAGGCCGGGCAACCCCGCTTCGAATCCAGGAGCCGGAATTATCAGGGATTGCGATTGCGCCGCCGGCGTGGAGCTGGAATCGGCCCGCCAGGAGGCAACCTGGCTGCCCATCCAGTCGAACATCATTGCTGCGATCGGGATCTGGGAAGCCTCATAAATCGAAAGGTTCGAAGATTGTCTTGCGGCCCTCTGGTCTTCGGGTGCCGTCATTTGGAAATAGTAGCTCCGTTCGAGCCTCTCACCTTCTCCTCTGAGATGGGGGTAACCCTTGTGCTCCATTTCAAACAGGAGGTCTGCGACCGTCGCATAAGGATTCCAGTTTTCATCGTGCCTGGCGAGAAGGAGCGCGTTGGCCAGGTGACGAACGTTCGACGGTTGTCCCGGACAGATGCCTGCCAGCGTGACTGCGCCCAGTAAAGCACGCGCATCGGACTGTGCCGTTGCGCTCATTTGAGGAATCAGCGTCGCGGAGAGTTCATCATAAATGGCCAGCATCGTTTCCATATCCGGCTGCCCTCGCAAAGCGGGCAGAACCTGCCGGAACAAATCGGCGATCGTGATCAGCTCTCCAGCCGGGCGGTCAAGGGCTGCTTCTATGGCCTGCCGGCAGAACTCCAGCGGGGAAAAGGCTCGCAGACGCGTCCTGAGCGCGAACATCGCGTCGAAAGCCGCCGGGTGGATGGGGTACAGTTCAAGGAATCCAGCATCTCTCCGCTCCATCAGGGTCAGTTTTCTGCGAAAATCCCCGAGCAGTTTTTGTATTTCCGACTTTTGATCGGCGGTCTTACGCGCGATTTTGGAGCCGACGATTTCGGCGATGTTGCTGCGGCTCAGCCAGACAAAATCGCACTTTCGAGCAAGGCTCTCGAGCGGGGCCTGTGTTCTTTTGAACCGGTCCTGCCGGATATGCTTCTCATCAGCCACCAGGATAACGAGGATTCCAGCTTCAGCCAGATGCTCGCAAAGGCTTCGATAAGCCTTGACATCCCTTTCAATGGCGTCTTGATTGCTGCCCTCGAATCGAAGCGAGATACCGTCAATCGCGACAAGCGCCATAGATTGTGCGGCCAATAGTGGAGCTGTCTTCATCAATACAGATGAGTAATCCGAAAGCCGGAGGCCCGGTTCTGGGGTGCGCTGTGCATCTTTTCCGCACGCCGTGACCAAATCTCCCGCCAAAGAATCAAACAGATTGAGCGTCGGGTCTGCAGGGACACAGATTCTCAGAGAGTTGATTTTCTGTTTCGGGCGGGACAGCTCAGGCAAAGTTCCTATCAGCCTGCTCCATGAGGGGTCTGAAGGGACCGACAGCATGGATTGCATCTGCCGCAGAATGCAGGTTTTTCCCACACCGGGGTTGCCGGTGAAGATGAAAACCCCCGGCTGGCGGGCAGGGAAGGCGCTCAAGCGCCCGAAGATCCTGCGAAAAACCTCCCGTGTTTCCAGGGTTGGGACAAAGGAAGTGTTGATGGCGGTTTCTGGGGCATGGTCCGGATCTGCAGGATAGAAGCCACTCTGAATCGCAACAAGGTCGCAAATACGCAGCATAGATAGAGCCCGCCACAGGGTACAGGTTCATTTTACTCCGGGTCCCCGGAAGAAAGGTACAGCTAGCCGCCGGATTTCTTTTTAGTATCCACAGGCGATGGCCTGACCTCGGGCGGCGCGCTGGTATCGCGGTTGGGAGTCGAATAAATGCTCGAAGGGCCGCCACTGAGCATCTGTTCGTAACTGTTGCCGACGCAGTGAACCGCCGGCTGTGTGTCTTTGATGAAAAACTCTTCCTGGCGCTCCAGGCAGCGCTCCGTGGCCAATTGACCGGTTGTCGGATCGATTTCCACTTTGACCACATTTTCCGGAACGGAGAAACCCTCTCCTCTCAAGGGAAGCCGGGTGGCTGCCCGTTTCATGAAATCAGTCCAAATAGGCAAGGCTGCCTGCGAACCCGACAGGTTGAGTTCGCGATTGTCGTCAAACCCAACCCAGACGATACACAAAAGGTCAGGGGTGTAACCGGCAAACCAACCATCCCGGGAGGTGCCGGTTTTGCCTGCAGCTGGCAAGGTGAATCCCCGTGCGCGCGCGCCGGCTCCGGTCCCGCTATTGATAACCGATTCGAGCAGCGATGTGACCATAAAAGCCAATTGAGGCGTAAGCACCTGTTCCGATTTGGCCTCCGATTGGTAAGCATTGCTGTGGTCGGCCCCCACGATGGAGTGGATCGGGCTCAGATCGGTGAGCAGGCCCCCGTTGGCAAACGCCGTATAAGCCCGGACCATCTCGAGCGGTGTAACCTCAAAGGCACCGATGGCCATGGCTGGATACGCCTTTATCTGGGCATTCAACTTCAACCTCGTGGCCAGGCTGACCACTTTGTCGTACCCCACCATCTCGGCAAATTTGATGGTCGCAATATTTAGCGACTTGGTTATGGCCTGCCGCATGGTTACCTGCCCGAAATATTCGTCTTTAAAATTCCTGGGTTCGTAAACCAGATCCTCGAAATTGAACTGGGTCGGTTCGTCCAATACGGTGGACACCGCAGTGAGCGGGGTTGAGCTGTAAAAAGCGGTTTCAAGAGCTGCGGCATAAACAAATGGCTTGAAAATGCTGCCGGGCTGCCTCTTGGCCTGAGTGATGCGATTGAATTGACTGACGCCATAGTTCCTGCCGCCAATCATGGCCAACACCTGACCTGTCTTCGGGTCAACGGCGATCAGGCTTGCTTGGACGGTGCCGGGAGCCAGGCCATATTTGGGCTTGGCAAAATAGGCGTCGAGCGACACCATCCCCTCGCGTACCGATTCGAATGCTGCCTGCTGCAGCTCTTCGTTGAGGGAGGTGTAAACCTTGTATTTGGCACGAGCCAGATCCACGTCTCCCAACTTTTCGATCAACTGATCCTGAACATAGTCGACAAAATAAGGAGCGTCGGAATAATTCATAATGGAGGTCGGTTTGACCTCCAGGGGCTTGGCTTTCGCGGCGTCGCGTTCTTTGGGGCTGATCATTTCGTACTCGGCCATGAGATCGAGGACAAGGTCGCGCCGCTGGTTGGCTCGGTCAGGGTATCGCAAGGGCGTTAGGCGGTTCGGGGCAGTGATGATCCCCGCAATCATGGCAGACTCACCGAGGGTGAGATCCTTCACATTCTTGTCAAAAAAGGCTTCTGCGGCTTCTCCGATTCCAACGATGCCAAAGGAGCCCCTCTGCCCCAAATAGACTTCATTGCAATAAAGTTCGAATATCTGTTCCTTGGAAAGCCGCTTTTCAAGCAGGATCGACATGTAAGCATCTGTCAGTTTCCGCTTCCACGTCTTTTCCGGCGTCAGGAAATAGTTTTTGACAAATTGCTGGGTGAGTGTGCTTGCGCCCTGAGCCCGGTCGCCTTTGCGGATGTCCACGATCAAGGCACCGATGATCCGGAAGGGATCGATGCCGCCATGGCTGAAAAACCGACGGTCTTCAGAGGCCAGAATTGCGTTGATGACAACCTGTGGCAGTTCCTTGTAGGAAACGAATCGGCGCTTTTCCCGCGACTTGGTTATCGCGTTGCTCAATAACTCAGGCTTGAGGGAAAAACTCGGCATTTCGGCGCGCCGGGCCGGATCCATGATTGAACGGATCGCGTCCCTCGACCATGATATGGTTACGGACTTGCCGGAATCGAAAGGGAGGGAGTTTTCGTTATAAATTATCACCTGGCCCTTTTTATCCACCTGGTAGGTGGATGCTGGCGCCCTTCCCGCTTCATCCTTCTCCACATACCCCAACCGGCGAACTTTCGCTATAAGCTCCTGGCGCGGCAACTTTTTGCCTGGGAATACGACAAAGGGAGCGGCATAAATCTCGGTTTCCGAAATCGTCCCCTTTTTGCCGAGCTTCTCTTCGATCAGACCGTTAAAAATGTAGAAATACCGGATCAGGAAACCACCAACCACGATCACCGGCACCAGGAATATAATTACGAGGATCTTGAGCAGCCGATGCTTTTTGGCTAAATTAGGCAGAGACTTGGAATGTCGACGCGCAGGTTTTTTATCAGGCATAAATAAACTGAAATTGTAGCAAAACGACGGTTGTTAGGCGAGCGATAGAACGGCTCTCGAATTCCAGGCAGAGAATATGGCTCAAATCGGTGGCCGGCTCTTGATCTCTGGATTCGCCATCACGCTCGGTAGCTTAGATCGTTTTGCATCCATCCGGAGTTGGCTGGTCTCGGACACTCCAAATACAGGATCATTTATGAAGCATTCACGATGTTTTTTGGCCTTAGGCTGTTTACTTTTTATGACCATTTCCGCCCCTGCCCAGGATGAAGAAAGGATCAAAAAGCTGTTTCAGGATGCCATCAAAGCGCTGGGGGGCGAGGCTTTCACCAATGTCACGGATATGGTTTCCGAGGGCAACTACTTTGGGTTCAACCGGGAAGGCGACCAGAGCGGATTGATTAAATACAACGATTACACAAAGTTGCCGGACAAGAGCCGTTTCGAGCTTGGCAACAAGAAAAAAATGCGCGACATCACCGTTTTTAACTTGGAGAAAAATGAGGGGTGGATCCAGGAAGGGCAAAAAGAAACACGGGCGGCCACCCCTGATGAGATGAAGGATTTCAGAAACTCGGTCAAACATAGCCTGGACACGATTTTCCGCTTTCGCTACAAGGATCCGGCAAACAAGCTTTTTTACCTCGGGCCCGGCGATGGAGACGAAGTCCGGTTCGAACTGGTCAAGATTTTGGATCCGGAAAATGATGAAGTCACCATTTATTTCGATCGCGGCAGCAAACTTCCTGCCAAAATCGAATCGCGAACGATTAACAAGCGAGGAATCAGGGTGAGGGAGGTCCAGGAGTTCAGCCAATGGCACGTGGTCCAGGGAGTCAACACGCCGCTCCGAGTCGATGTATACGCTAACGGCGTCAAAGCCTCCGCGCAGTACGCGGTAAAGATTACGTTCAATAATTCTTTACCGGACAGTTTCTTCTCCAAACCTGAGCCCCAAAAATAGGGAGGACACCTCCACACCCCCGCCGGTGGTCTTCCACCGCAATGGATCGATATTTTCAATTTGAGGGCGAGGCCCCGGAGATAGGCATGGAATATTTTGATATATCCCAACCAATCCGCGAGGGATTACACGTCTGGCCCGGCGATCAGCCATTCCGATGCACTCGGAAAATGCAGATCAGCCTGGGCGACCCATGCAATGTCAGCTCGGTCACGATGAGCCTTCACACCGGCACTCATGTGGATGCCCCGTATCATTTCCTGGAGGAAGGGGCGGATATCTCGAGCATTGCGATACGGCATTACATGGGGCCCGCCAAAGTCTTAGAAATTGCGGGCCGGCCCTTTATTACTGAGTCGGATCTTCGAATGTTCGATCTCGCGGGAGTCCAAAGAATTCTTTTCCACTCTCGTCCTCCCGGATTGCCGGAGAGCCCGATCGGAGCCGGATTCACCTGGTTGCGCGAGGATGGCGCGGAATACCTGGCGAGCCTCGGCCTCTTCCTCGTGGGTACTGATTCACCCTCTATCGATGCTTTCGAGAGCGAGAACATGCGCTCGCACAAAATCCTGCTATCGCACGGAGTAGCCATTCTAGAGGGAATAAGGCTGGATCATGTCCCGCCGGGAGATTATGAGCTGATCTGTCTGCCGCTCAAGTTTTCCGGATTGGATGGTTCACCGGTGCGCGCGGTTCTCCGCCGTTAATTTCCCAAGGTCTCCGCGGTACATACTCTACAGCGGTCTTTAAGGCGTGCTATCTTGTCCGCCAGCGCTGTATGCATGGCATGCCCCGCTTTTTCAGCACGCAGATGACCGATGATGGGATAACCCGCAAGCGAAATATCGCCCAGCAGGTCCAGGAGCTTGTGGCGGACAAACTCATCCGGGTAGCGCAGGTGATTGTTGATGATGCCGGAATGATCCAGAACGACGGCGTTTTCCAGCGAACCGCCCCGGATCAATCCGCTGCGTTTCAGGTACTCCACGTCTGCGATAAACCCAAAAGTGCGCGCAGGCCCGATTTCCTTCTCATAGCACTCCGGCGTCAGCTCAAAATGTATTTCCTGGCGGCCGATTGCCTTGTGTTCAAATTCGATGATATAGGTCGCCTTCGGAACCCGGTCAGGATAAACACCGGCGAACTTTTCGCCATCCCGGACCTCGATCGGTTCGTCAATGACGATATATTTGCGCGCTTCGCCTTGCTCATCGATTCCCACACGTTTGATCTCTTCGAGAAAGCGCCTGCCGCTGCCGTCCATAATCGGCACTTCCATCGAGTCGAGGTCAATGTATAAGTTATCGACTCCGAGGCCGTAAAGTGCTGAGAGCAGGTGCTCCACCGTCGAAATCATGACCCCTTTCTTCATCAGGGTTGTGGCGTAGCTGACCCTGGCAACATTCGTCCTCGTGGCTTCAATCGTGAAGTTTTTGAGGTCCGTCCGGCGAAAAAGGATACCTGTATTCTCAGGAGCGGGCACTAAACTCAAATGAACTGCATACCCGGTATGAAGGCCGATTCCTTCCAGAGCCAGGCTGCTTTTCAGCGTTCTTTGGTACTTCAGCATGATCCCTTCCGATCCTGAGTTTTGCCTGCGTCATTGATGCCACGATGAGACGTTGAGATGTCCAAAAGAAGGGTATTCTGCAAATTCAGGGCCACAGCTCCAACTATGACTGATTATTCATTTAAATAAAACATAATGAATAGTTTAATTCATTTTTCTGAGAAGTTATTACCAAGGGAATCCGGGGATCTGTAGTCAAAGTGACACGCTCATGCCTGTAATTGGAGATCGTATCCACGCGGGCGGGCACGATGGCTGGTTTCGCACTCATAGGAGTATGGAACTCGAATTTAAATAAGGGATTGCGCGGGAGAGGGCGCATATGGTAGACATACAGTAGTTTTGCAGTCGGGCCTAATATGGCATACGGAAATCAGGGTTATTGCTGGTATTGGCGTATGGGTGCTTCAGGCACCCGAGTACGTTCGCTGCCCGGACTCTGAACCGCATCTGCTTGGGGTGAGAAGAAGCCGTGAACGACTCGAGGCGTTCACGGCTTTTTTTATGGATGAATAAAAATGATCGCACCATCGCTGGCGGAAGTTGAGGAATACGCCAAACTGGGGAACGTAATTCCCGTTCACAAAGAGATCCTGGGGGATCTTCTCACTCCCGCGGCAGCTTTCCTGCGCGTCGCCCAAGGGAGGAGACGGGTTTTCCTCCTCGAGAGCGTGGAGGGGGGAGAACGGCTGGCTCGCTATTCTTTTATCGGTTGGGACCCCTTTGTCATGGTGCGGGGCTCAGGGACCTCCATTCAAGTGGAAGAAATGGGAGAGGTGACCTGCAGGGAGGGCCGAGCCTTTGACGTTCTGCGCAAAATCGCAGCCGATTTTCATCCGGTCCCGGTTTCCGGATTGCCGCCATTCCTGGGCGGCGGCGTCGGCTATTTCTCTTATGATTTGGTGCGGCAGTTTGAAAAGCTGCCCCAAAAGTCATTCGATGATCTGCGACTCGATGATTTCCAGCTGATGTATTTTTCGACCATACTTGCCTTCGACCACATTCGCCATCGCATTCATATCATCGCCAACATATTTTCCGAGCGGGGTTCGCAGCGCCTCGAGGCCAAATACGGTGATGCGGTGTTGCGCATTGAGCAGATTGAAAAGCGATTAAGCGCGCCGCTGTCACTGCCTCCTCCGTTGGCCAGCGCCTCCATTCCCGAACCGCTGTCCAATACCACCGAATCCGAATACTACGCCAACGTCGGCCAGGCCAAGCGGCACATCGAGGCGGGGGACATATTCCAGGTGGTGCTCTCGCAGAGATTTGCGATGAAGCTGAGTTGCGATCCTTTTGATGTTTATAGGGCTCTGCGGTTCATCAATCCGTCGCCCTATTTGTTTTTTCTTCGTATGGACAACCTGCATCTGGTGGGGGCTTCCCCTGAAATGCTGGTCAAGGTCCGGGACGGCAAGGTGGAATACGGCCCTATTGCCGGAACTCGCCCGCGGGGCAAAACTGCCGAAGAGGATTCAAGACTGGCTGCGGAACTCGCCGCTGATGAAAAGGAAAAGGCCGAACACATCATGCTGGTGGACTTGGGTAGAAATGACCTGGGGAGGGTGTGCAAATTCGGCAGCGTGAAAGTGACCGACCTTATGCGCATCGAGCGGTATAGTCACGTCATGCACCTTGTGAGCAGTGTCGAGGGTGAATTGCTGGATGGTCTGGACGGGTTTCATGCCCTGGAGTCATGCCTTCCTGCCGGAACGGTCTCCGGGGCTCCCAAGGTGCGCGCCATGGAGATCATTGAAGACCTGGAGCCGTGCCGGCGAGGAGTCTACGGCGGTGCGGTCGGTTATGTCGATTTTTCGGGTGATCTGGATACCTGCATCGCTCTCCGGACTCTGGTCATCAAAGATGGGGTTGCCTACATACAGGCTGGAGGCGGAATTGTGGCGGATTCCATCCCTGAAAGTGAGCGGGAAGAATCGATGAATAAGGCCCGGGCATTAATCCGTGCCGTAAAGTTCGCCCATGAAGGGCTCCGGTAACGGTCCCCCGGCGATTTCAGTCGACGCGGGTCGCGCCGGTGCCTCAAGGAAAGCTTGCCTGACATGATTCTGGTTATAGACAATTACGATTCTTTTACCTACAACCTGGTGCAATATCTCGGGGTGTTGGGAAGAGAACTCAAGGTTTTCCGCAACGATACGATCACCGTGGAGCAGATCGAGCAGCTTCGACCGGAAATGCTGGTAATTTCTCCCGGTCCGGGCCGGCCTGAAGATTCCGGCATTATTATGGACGCGATCCGGCAATTGGCGGGGAAGTTGCCGATTCTCGGAGTCTGCCTCGGGCACCAGGCAATTGGAGCAGTCTTTGGCGGGCGGGTGGTGTCGGCTCCGACTTTGATGCACGGGAAGACAAGTTACATCCGCCACGACGGCCGAACTATTTTCAGGGGGCTGGATAACCCGTTCCAAGCCACCCGGTATCACTCCCTCATGGTCCGGGAGGACGGGCTGCCGAAATGCCTGGAGATCTCGGCCCGGACCGACGACGGCATTATCATGGGATTGCGACATCGCTCATTGCCGGTCGAAGGGGTTCAGTTCCACCCGGAATCGATCATGACTACTGCCGGGATGCATTTGTTGAAAAACTTCCTGGAAAGGAACGAATAACTATGGCTACGGCACGAATGGAGTACCGGCTTCCTTCAAATCTGGTTGGGACCAGCCTGGAGCCGATTGTGAGCAACAAAATTCATGAGATTACCGGGGCCTCGCTTAAATGGTCCGCCGAATCGATCGAATTATCCCTGGAGCGCGCTCCGTATCCTCGTTCGCTCAAAAGGGCTCTCCTGAAAAAGTCCCCGGCCATCATTGCCGAATTAAAAAAGGCATCTCCTTCAGCGGGAGAAATCCGGCAGGATTTTGATCCTCTTGCGATCTTCTCTGCTTATCAAGAGGCCGGCGCGGCGGCGATATCGGTCGTTACGGAAGGCCGTTTCTTTGGAGGGAGATTGGAAACGGTTCCAAAACTCCGCTGGATTTCCCGAATCCCGCTGTTGCGCAAGGATTTCATCCTGGATCGGTACCAGATCCTGGAGTCGCGTCACGCCGGGGCTGACGCCGTGCTTCTGATTGCAGCTCTGCATGATGTCCATGCTTTGAAGGGCCTGCGCGGGGAGGCGGAACGTCTGGGAATGGAAACCCTTGTGGAAGTTCACAGCGAGCCGGAATTGGAGCGAGCGTTGTCTTCGGGAGCCACATTGATTGGAGTGAACAATCGCGATCTGCGAACGCTTCAAGTATCTCTCGAGGTCAGTCGGCATCTCGGGCCGAAGATCCCGCGCGACGTTTTGGCGGTATCAGAAAGCGGCATTCGCAACTGTGAAGACATCCGGGAGTTGAGTGATGCCGGATTTCGCGGATTTTTGGTTGGGGAGACATTGATGCGGGCCGGATCCCCAGGAGCAGAACTGGAAAAGCTAATCGACAAGGGTCGAGAGCGAAAAGCATCATGAAAGTGAAGGTCTGCGGGATCACCTCTTACGAAGATGCCTCCCTTGCGATCGAAGCAGGCGCGGATGCCCTTGGATTCATATTGTATCCCGGAAGCAAGCGGTATATCTCTCCGGTACAAATCTGTTCCATCATCCGAAAGCTTCCCCCCTTGATCCCCACCGTGGGTGTATTCGTAAACGTGATCGATCCGGATGAATTAGGCAGGGTTGCGGTGGCTGCCGGCGTCAGCGTGGTTCAACTCCACGGGGATGAGACGCCGGATTATTGCCGTTCGATCCACCGTTGGCCTCTGATCAAGGCATTTTCACCGGGCAGGGAGCCGAAGGCGCCACCTTATGGGGATTATGATGTGCAGGCTTTTTTGCTGGATTCGCGAAGAGGTGCCAGTTACGGCGGAACAGGAGAACCATTCGACTGGAATCTGATCCAAGATGTCCCTCGCCTGAAGCCCCTTATACTTGCCGGGGGGCTAAATGCCGGAAATGTCGCTGAGGCAATCCGTTTGATCCGCCCTTATGCAGTCGATGTCTGCAGCGGCGTAGAGTGCTCGCCGGGAAGCAAAGATCCCGTCAAGCTCCAGAAATTCATGAGTGAGGTGCGCCATGCCCAATGATTCATCTGCAGCGGAAATCCAATCCCTGCCGGACGCCGCGGGCCATTTCGGTCCTTACGGTGGCCGGTTTGTGCCTGAGACCCTTATGGGGCCTCTGCAGGAACTAGAAGCTGCATACAGTGAAGCCATGGCTGATCCTCAATTTCACAATGAACTGGAGGATCTGTTCCGGAATTATTCCGGCAGGCCCACAGCGCTTACTCCGGCACGACGATTATCCGCGCATATCGGCCGAGGGCGTTTTTACCTCAAACGCGAGGACCTCAATCATACGGGTGCCCATAAAATCAATAACGCGCTGGGGCAGGTCCTGCTGGCTCGTAGGATGGGGAAGAACAGAATCATCGCCGAAACCGGCGCCGGCCAGCATGGGGTGGCAACTGCAACCGTCTGCGCGCTCTTCGGCATGGAATGTGTCGTTTACATGGGCACCGAAGACATGCGGCGCCAGGCGCTGAATGTTTTCCGGATGAAGCTCATGGGTGCCGAGGTGGCACCAGTCGATTCCGGCAGCAGGACGCTCAAGGATGCCATCAATGAGGCGATGCGGGACTGGGTTACCAATGTCCGGCATACCCACTACCTCCTGGGATCCGTCTTGGGCGCTCATCCCTATCCGGCCATGGTCCGGGATTTTCAGGCAGTCATCGGCCGGGAAGCGCGAGCGCAAATCCAGGCGTTTGAGGGGAGGCTTCCTGATTTGCTGATGGCCTGTGTCGGGGGAGGCAGCAATTCAATGGGTCTGTTCCACTCATTTTTGGGGGACAGCGAAGTACGAATGGTCGGGGTGGAAGCCGGCGGCCGGGGCAAACTCCTCGGGGAGCACGCCGCACGATTCGAAGGGGGGAGTCCGGGAGTTCTTCAGGGGACCATGAGCTATGTCCTGCAGGACGATAATGGACAGATCGCAGGAACCCATTCCGTATCGGCCGGTCTGGATTACCCGAGCATCGGGCCCGAACATGCGTATTTTCATGATACCGGCCGGATTTCCTATATGTCGGTGTCCGATGAGGAAGCCTTGCAGAGCTTCATGCTTCTCAGCCGTCTGGAAGGCATCATTCCGGCACTTGAAAGCGCCCATGCGGTTGCGGGAGCAATCCGCCTCGGGCCGCAATTGGCGCAAGATGCGATCGTGATCATCAACTTGTCCGGGCGAGGCGACAAGGATGTCAGTCAGGTTGCAGAATGGACCGGGACGGCGGCCGGATTCTGATATCTTTCCTCGTGGCTTTGAGCCGTGATATCGAAAGATGGAAATGCTCGAATTCGAATGCATGGGGAATCGGCAGGTAGGGTAACCATCGGGGAAAGGATTATGCAAAGGGCAATCACGCGAACGTTCGCCCGGTTGAAAGAATCCGGGCGCAAAGCCTTCATTCCATTCATAACTGCAGGCGATCCGGATCTGGAAGCTACGATCCGGCTGGTGCCTGAGCTGGTGAAATCCGGGAGCCATATTGTCGAACTGGGCATTCCCTTTTCCGATCCCCTGGCTGACGGACCCACCATCCAACGTGCCTCGGAACGTGCCTTGCGGCATCGCTATTCGATGTCGGATTATCTTCAAGCCGTCGTTCGCATAAGGCGGGAAACGCACGCGCCCATCGTTTTGTTCAGCTATTTCAATCCGATCTTCCGGTACGGTGTCGCGCGGTTCGCTGAGGAAGCTGGAAATGCCGGCGTGGACGGTGTCCTTGTGACAGACATGACCCCTGAGGAAAGCTCGGCCTACCGCATCGAGCTTGACTCTCATCAGCTGGATCCCATTTTTCTTGTGGCTCCTACGAGCAGCGCCGAGCGGATTGCCAGTATCACCCGGAATGCGAGCGGATTCATCTACCTGGTCTCGCGCACAGGCGTAACGGGTGCGCAACAGGAGCTGTCGGAATCCATTCAGCCGACCCTTCAGCTCATACGAGAACACTCCAGCCTTCCGGTCGCGGTTGGTTTCGGGATTTCCCGTCCAGAACAGGTTCAGGCCGTCTGGCGTGTTGCCGAAGGTGCGGTTGTCGGAAGCGCCATAGTCGCCCAAATAGAAAAGGAAGGAAATACCGCAGACCTAGCCGGCCGGATTGCCGAATATTGCAAATGGCTGACCGGCAACCAATCCTGAAACCGGGACCCAATAATGGATACACTGTTCACTCACATTGGAATCGTCGGCGTGGGATTGATTGGCGGCTCCCTCGGCCAGGCACTCTCCCGGGTACTGCCGGACGCTAGAATCACGGGAGTAGGGCGCGATGAAGCGAGGTTGAAGCTGGCCGTCCGGATGGGAGCCATTCACGATTTCAGCCTGGATCCCCCGGCGGCATTCCCTGAATTTGACTTGGTGATTTTCGCCACGCCGGTGGAAAACATCATTGGCTCGCTGCAGAAGTGTGCCTGTTGCTTTTCTCCCGGGACCCTGGTCACGGACGCAGGCAGCACCAAAAGAGCGATATGCCGCGCCGCATGGGAGAATTTTCCCCCGACCGTGGAGTTTATCGGCGGTCACCCCATTGCCGGCAGGGAAGTTGCCGGAGTTGAGAACTGCCTGCCCGATCTCTTTAAGAATGCTCCTTATGTGATATGTCCGGCGCCCGGCGGTGAGAGTCAGGGTTTGGAGCGGCTGAAGGTGATCGTGCAGCGTATTGGCGCGAGGCCCGTGCTGATGCCTCCTGAAGATCATGACCGGGCGATTGCCCGGGTCAGCCATTTGCCCCAATTGGTGTCAACAGCACTGGCGACCCTCACGCGGATGGAAGATCTGGAAATATCCGGATCCGGGCTTAGAGACATGCTGAGGCTGGCAGGAAGTGGATTTGACGTCTGGCGGGGAATTCTGGACACCAATTCGGATAATATCGATTCGGCCTTGGATGAAATGATCCGCTGCCTTCACCAGTTCCGTGAGAGGCTGGCGGCTGGAGGGCTCGCCGAAGAATTTGACCGGGCGCAGGAGTGTTACTCAAAAGTGCGGGGCAAACGCTGAATCCGCGGAAGCTGATGAGATACTTCCGCGGATTCAGCGAGAGAAGCCATTAGGCGTTAGCCTCCGGAAAGCGATGAGAGAAACTCTCCGTTCGTCTTGGTCTTGGACAGCTTCTCCAGCAGCAGTTCCATGCTCTCGGTGACCGAGAGCGGATTGAGGACCTTCCGGAGAATCCAGATCCGGTTGAGATCGGAGCTGGGAAGCAGGAGTTCCTCCTTCCGCGTGCCCGATTTGTTGATGTCGATTGCCGGGAAGACGCGGCGGTCGACCAGCTTGCGGTCCAGATGGAGCTCCATGTTGCCGGTTCCTTTGAATTCCTCGAAAATGACGTCATCCATCCGGCTCCCCGTATCGATCAGGGCGGTAGCGATGATGGTCAGGCTTCCCCCTTCCTCGATATTCCTTGCGGCGCCAAAGAATCGTTTTGGCCGCTGGAGTGCGTTGCTGTCAACACCACCCGAAAGCACCTTTCCGCTTGGGGGCACTATGGTGTTGTAAGCCCGGGCCAGCCTGGTAATGCTGTCGAGCAGAATCACGACGTCCCGCTTATGCTCGACAAATCGTTTGGCTTTTTCCAGGACCATTTCAGCAACCTGCACATGGCGCGCCGCCGGTTCGTCGAAAGTGGAGCTGATGACTTCACCTTTGACGGAGCGCTGCATGTCGGTTACCTCTTCCGGCCGTTCATCGATCAGCAGAACGATCAGTACCACTTCGGGATGGTTCCTTGCGATGGAGTTCGCAATGCTCTGCAGAAGCATGGTTTTGCCGGTGCGCGGCGGAGATACGATCAGCCCGCGCTGGCCCTTGCCGATTGGGGCCAGCATATCCATGACGCGCCCCGACAGGTTATCGGGAGCGGTTTCGAGCCGGAAAGCCTCATGCGGATAAAGGGGCGTGAGGTTGTCAAAAAAGATTTTGTCTTTGGCGGCGTCGGGATGCTCGAAATTGACGGCCTCCACCTTGATCAGGGCGAAGTATCTTTCACCGTCTTTGGGCGGCCGGATCTGTCCGGAAACAGTATCTCCCGTTCGGAGATCGAATTTTCGGATCTGAGAGGGCGAAACATAAATATCATCCGGTCCCGGCAGGTAATTGTAATCGGGAGCCCGGAGGAATCCGAATCCCTCGGGGAGGCATTCGAGCACACCCTCTGAAAAGATCAGCCCGCTCTGTTCGGTTTGCGCCTTCAATATCTGGAAAATCAGCTCCTGCTTGCGCATCCCCGTATAGCCGGGAACGTTGAGATCTTTCGCCACCTGAGTCAGGGTGGAGATGTTCATCTCTTTCAGATCCCGGATGTTCAGATGGCCATTTTCCCGTCCAGCCTCGCGGCTGGTTTCACGCGGCACTTCGCGGACGGGTTCCGGGCTGGCTTCGCGCGCACTTTCGCGCGCAGCCTCCCGGTTGGCCTCTCGGGCGCTGGCGCGGCTGCTTTCGCGGCCGTTCTCGCCCCGGCTTTCCTTGCTTTCCTGTTTTTCTCTGCTCTCTCTTCGACGTTGCGTCGGTTCGGACATAAGTAACTACCCTCCATGAGGGAGAGTTGCGGTAGGTTAACGGTTTGACTCTCGGGGAATTCATTCGACGGATGATGCCGAGCTAACGCTCTCTATCATCCGTATCCAGATTTCGTTACATCCGATGCCAGTTACCGCGGAGGCCAGGATCACCGGTTTGCCGCCAAATGCGCTGGAGATTTTACGCTTCTGGTTCACCTTTTCGTTGCCCGACAGTTTGTCGGCCTTCGTGGCGACTACCAGTCGCGGAACCTCCAGGAAGTCTAGCCATTCCGACAGCTCCAGGTCCAGCTTTGTGGGCTGCAATCTTGCATCCACAAGATGGAGAACCATGGAAATTACAGAACGGTCCCGAAAGTATGCTTCAATTAAACGCTTCCACTCTGCACTCGCGCTTTTTCCAACCTTCGCGTAGCCGAATCCCGGCAGGTCGACGACGAAAAAGGCGCGATTGAATCGGTAAAAATTGATGCTTTGGGTCTTGCCCGGTGTTGAACTTGTCCGGGCCAACCCTTTCTTCCCTGCCAACTTGTTGATCAAGCTGGATTTACCAACATTGGACCTTCCCGCCAATACCACCTCGGGAATGCCGGGGGGCGGAATATCCTTGCTGGAAAATGCTGTTGTAACTATTTCAGCCTGCATGTGCTCGAAGTTAACCACAACGCTTCAGACCGGAGTGTGTACAATCTGAATGCACGACGGCTGAACGGCCAATTGTTATTGATAACGCGCCGGGTACCTTCCCCCGCAACTGCGTTGGGGCGTCTTCTCCCGCATCGGAGGCGCCGATCAGGTGCGGCGGGCAAGATCAATGAGCTATATTTTCGTTCGGCCGGTTGCCCTTGAGGTCGGGAATTTCGGGAACCTGACCCTGCGGGGTCGGCTCTCTTTCCAGGGCGACCTGGAGCACTTCATCCATGGTTTCGACCAGCTTCACCTGCATGGTTTCCAGGATATCCTTCGGGATGTCCTGCAGGTCCTTTTCGTTTTCCTTGGGCAAAATGACGCACTTGATGCCGGCGCGGTGAGCGGCGAGCAGTTTTTCTTTCACTCCACCTATCGGCAGCACCTTGCCTCGCAAGGTTATTTCTCCAGTCATCGCCACGTCATTACGAACGGGTATTCTGGTCAGCGCCGATACCAAGGTCGTGGCCATGGTGATTCCGGCGGAGGGCCCGTCTTTTGGGATGGCTCCTTCCGGGATGTGGATGTGCAGGTCCATTTTGCGATAGAAGTCTCGTCCTATCCCGTATTTTGCGGCGCGGCTCCGCACAAAGGTCATGGCTGCGCGGGCCGATTCCTGCATTACTTCGCCAAGTTTGCCCGTCATCGTGAGCTGGCCTCGGCCCTCGACGAGCGTGGCTTCGGTCATCAGCACCTCACCCCCGACTTCAGTCCAGGCCAAACCTGTGGCAAGCCCGACCTGATTGATCTCCAGCACCCCCTGCTGCCTGAACTTCGGTTTTCCCAGGAGTTTCTCTACCACGTCCGCCGTGATCTTGCACTGGTTTTCTTCATTTACCACGATCTTCTTCGCGGTTTTCCGGCATACGTTGGCGATTTCCCGTTCGAGGTTGCGGACGCCGGATTCGCGGGTGTAGCTGCGGATCAGCGACAGGATGCCCTCGTCGGTGATCTGGATCTGTTCCGGTTTGAGGCCGTTAGCTTCCACCTGTTTCTTTGCGAGGAAGCGCTTTCCGATCTCCAACTTTTCGAGTTCGGTGTATCCGGAGAGCTGAATGACCTCCATCCGGTCCTGCAGCGGGCGTGGAATAGTGTGCAGGACGTTCGCTGTGGCGATGAACATCACCATAGACAGGTCGAATTCCGTGTCCAAATAGTGGTCGACGAACATGTGATTCTGTTCCGGGTCCAGAACTTCGAGCAGCGCGGCTGACGGATCCCCGCGGAAATCCATGCTCATTTTGTCCACCTCGTCGAGCATGAAAACCGGATTTTTCGTCCCCGCTTTTTTCAGGTACTGAATGATCTGGCCGGGAAGTGCCCCGATGTAGGTTCGCCTGTGGCCCCGGATTTCCGCCTCGTCGCGGACTCCGCCCAGTGACAATCGCACAAACTGCCTTCCGGTCGCCCTCGCGATCGATTTTCCCAGGGAGGTTTTGCCCACTCCCGGGGGGCCGACAAAACAAAGAATTGTTCCCTGGGGCTTCTTGACCAGGCTGCGCACCGCCAGGAACTCCAGGATCCGGTCCTTGATTTTATCAAGGCCATAGTGATCCTCTTCGAGCACCTGCATCGCATATTTCATGTCGCGGATTTCTCGGGATTTCTTGTTCCACGGCATTGCGAGCAGCCAGTCCAGGTAGGTGCGGGACACTGTTGATTCGGCGGACATCGGCGGCATCATCTCCAGCCGCTGGATCTCCTTCATGGCCTTTTCATGGGCATCTTTCGGCATTTTTGCCGAATCAACCTGCTTTTTGAGCTCGTCGATCTCGTTTTTTTCGTCTTTGCGGCCCAGTTCTTTCTGGATCGCCTTCATCTTTTCATTGAGATAGTATTCTTTCTGAGCTCTTTCCATCTGGCGCTTGACGCGCCCCTGAATGTTGCGATCGACCTTGATCTTCTCAATTTCTATTTCGATGATCTCGTTGATTTTCTCGATCCGTTCGGCCAGGTCGATCGTTTCAAGCAGCTGCTGTTTTTCTTCGATGCTGATGGGCAGATTTGCGCAAATATTGTCCGCAAGCTTGGAGGGCTCGAAGGTTTTCATCGAGTTCAATATCGCGTCATAATTGACGTGATGGCTTAGCTTCGAAAACTGCTCAAAAACCGATTGGAGCCGTTTGACGAGCATGTTGGTGCGGGCGCTCGCCACCGACGATTCTTCAAGGAGTTCGACATCGGAGACAAAGAATCCCGGCTCGTGCGATACCTTAAAGGCGCGAACCCGTTGGAGTCCTTCGACCAGGACCTTAATGTTTCCATCGGACAACTTCACGCTCTGAACGATGTTCGCCACCGTTCCTACACTGTAGATATCTTTGGCTTTGGGTTCATCCACCGAGGCGTCCATCTGAGTCGCGAGCAGAACGCGTTTGGAGCCTTCGAGGGCAAATTCCAGGGCTCGCACGGAAGAGGGTCTTCCAATGACGAACGGAATCATCATGTGCGGAAAAACCACGACATCCCGGATCGGGATCATGGGCAATCGTTCAGTTCGGCGGTTTGATTCGTCTTGTATCATGCGGGGATTAACCGGCTTTTTCTAAAAGTGCGAATACAATATCTTTATTTTCAACCATTTCGCGAGTTACGACGAATTCCTTGACCTTTTTCTGCGATGGTAGCTGGTACATGACATCCAACATGAGGTCTTCAAGGATAATTTTGAGGCCTCGGGCGCCCATTTTGCGCTCCAGGGCCAGGTTGGCCACGGAGTTAACGGCTTCGTCCGTAAATCTGAGTTTGACGTTTTCGAATTCGAACAGCTTCTGGTACTGGCGTACTAATGCATTTTTGGGTTTGGTCAGTATTTCAACCAAGGCTGCCTGGTCGAGGTCCGATAGGGAACCGACGACCGGGAGACGCCCCACAAACTCCGGGATCAATCCGTATTTGATCAAATCGCGAGGTTCAACCCGTTCCAGGATATTCGCCGGTGCTGGACGCGCCCCGGATTTTTCCTTTTTATTGTTGGAGAGGAATCCGAGGCTCTTTCGGCCTACACGCCGTTCGATGATCTTATCCAGCCCCACGAAGGCGCCGCCGCAGAGAAAGAGGATGTTGGTGGTGTCGATTTGAATGAATTCCTGGTGGGGGTGTTTGCGACCTCCCTGGGGAGGAACATTGGCTACCGTTCCTTCGAGAATCTTCAAGAGCGCCTGCTGAACTCCCTCGCCCGATACGTCCCTGGTAATGGATGGATTCTCGTCTTTGCGCGCAATCTTGTCGATTTCGTCGATGTATACGATCCCCTGCTGGCATTTTTCCCTGTCGCCGCCGGCATTTTGAAGCAGCTTGAGGATAATGTTCTCAACATCCTCTCCGACATAGCCTGCCTCGGTGAGGGTCGTGGCATCCACGATGGCAAATGGAACCGAAAGCATTTTCGCCAGAGTCTGGGCCAGAAGAGTCTTTCCGGTCCCGGTGGGACCGATCAGCAGGACGTTGCTCTTCTGGAGCTCGAGATCGCCGCGCTTTTTGCTGATTTCAAGCCGTTTGTAATGATTGTAGACGGCTACCGCCAGCTTCTTTTTGGTGATCTCCTGGCCAATGACGTACAGATCAAGGAATTCCTTGATTTCCTGAGGTTTGGGAAGCTTTTCCCCGATAGGAGAGGTTACGACGTCGTCCGCGATGATTTCGTTGCAGACATCTACACACTCGTCGCAGATGTAAACGGTCGGACCGGCGATGAGCTTTTTGACGTCGTTCTGGCTTTTAGAGCAAAACGAACATCGTAGAACATCGTCGCGTTCGTCGTCTTTTCTCAAGAGGGTCCTCCAACGTGCAGAAAAGCCATCCTATTCTTTTCTGAAGATCACCTGATCCACTACACCGTATTCTTTGGCCTGTTCCGCGGTCATGATGTAATCACGCTCTACATCCTTTTCGATCTTTTCAAATACCTGTCCGCAGTGCTTTGCCAGAATCCGGTTCATAGACTCACGCAGTCGCAGGATTTCCCTGGCGTGTATGTCGATGTCGGTTGCCTGACCAGCAAGGCCGCTCATGGAGGGCTGATGGATCAGTATCCTGGAGTTCGGTAGAGCAAAACGCTTGCCGGGAGCGCCCGCCGCCAGCAGGAGAGCCCCCATGCTCGCCGCCTGGCCGACGCAAATCGTGGTGACATCCGGTCGGATGAATTGCATGGTGTCATAGATCGCCATGCCCGCTGAGATGGATCCTCCGGGAGAATTGATGTACAACGAGATGTCTTTCTCCGGGTCCTCAGCTTCCAGGAACAACAACTGTGCGGTCACCAGGTTTGCCACGGCATCGTCGATAGGAGTGCCAAGAAAAATAATATTGTCCTTCAGGAGGCGCGAGTAGATGTCGTAAGCGCGCTCACCTCTATTGGTCTGTTCGACCACCATGGGAATCAGTGCCAAAGCTAGTTACCCCCGGCTAATAGTAGCATTGCGAAACATGAAATCAAGCGCCTTATTTCGGCGTAAATGCTCCTTAAAACCTTCCATGCGATGGTCTTTTTCAAACTGGGCGCGCAGCGCCGACGCCGATTTTCCGCTGCCTTCAGCCAGTTTTTGAAATTCGGCTTCTATCTCATCTTCTGCCGCTTCCAGCTTTTCCTGCACCGCCACCTTATCCAGCACAATCATGCGCTTGACCGCCTGGACTGCAGCAGGACGCTCTTCTTCCAGGACTTTTCCCCAGTTGACGGAGGTCTTATTGATATCGATGCCCTGTCGGGCAAGTGTGGCGGCCATTCTCCTGGCATGGTTTTCAAGCTCTTCTTCAACCAGGCAATCAGGCGCATCACACGGATTGCGCTTTACGACTTCATCAATCAGAGTCTCCCTGGCTTTCTTTTCGGCATTTCGCTCGCCCTTCGTTATCAAATCATCGCGCAAACGGTCCCGAAGTTTGGCCAGAGTTTCGACGCCAAGGTCCTTAGCAAAATCATCATTCAATTCGGCGAGCTGTTTTTGCTTCACATCTTTGATGGTTACACGATAATGAACCAGCTTGCCGGCAAACCGTTTCCGGTGATAATCTTCCGGGTAGGTTACGTCAAATGACCGCTCTTCTCCAGCTTTCGCACCCCGGACATTCGCCGAAAAGGTTTCGTTGGCTTCAGGGCTTCCTACGACAAAGCTGACACCTTCCTCGTTTAGCTTTTTCGCAACGCCTTCGAACGTGCCTTCGACATCCATCACCACCATATGTCCGTCCTGAATTTCCCCTTCAACGGGAATAAAGTGGGCGAACTGGTTTCTGAGGGACTCCAGGGATTCGTCGACGTCTTTGTCCTCAATCGGTTTTATCTCAACCGCGATATCTACCCCCTGATAATCTTTGACTTCCAGCGGAGGCAAAATTTCAAAGGAAAGTGTGAAGCGGAGCGGTTCGCCGGGCTCATTTTTGAGATCCTTGATGGCTGGCTCCGCCAGTGGGCTCAAGTTATTTTCTTTTATAACTTTATGCCAGCTTTCCTGGATGATGTCATGTGTGGCTTCACTTCGGATATCAGCGGCGTAGCGCTGACGGACGATGCTGAGCGGCACCTTCCCGGGCCGAAATCCCGGAACCTTAGCCCGCTGGGCGAACTTCTTCGCCAGGATCTCTATGTCCTGTTCCAACCGCTCTACGGGAACTTCTCCCACGAGCTCTCTTTTGCAGCCGCTGATTTCGACGATTTGGAAGTTCAACTTGATTTACCCGTTTTTAATTTGGATCGATTGGGCCTAAAGCCCTGAGCACTGCACTCTAACCCGTATTTCTTCCCGGCCAATATCCTTGGAATCTATGGGTTTCCGTAAGGGTGTCCTGGTGCGAAAGGGGGGAGTTGAACCCCCACCCCTTGCGGGACTGGATCCTAAGTCCAGCGCGTCTGCCAATTCCGCCACTTTCGCAGAACTTCTTCCTCCAGGCTCATTCCCATGAATCCCGGTATCGAACTGGTTTCGGCCAAGGCGGGAAGTAGAGAAGCCAAAAGTACTTCGGAGCAACCATTCGCTAAACAAGGAAAAAATTTAACAAAGCGCCAGGGATGTGTCAACCGGATTGAGATTTCAAATGCCTTGCCTGGCTGCCTTCACAGGTCAATGGTACCATACGAATTCCATAATCTGGGCAGGATAGGGAGGCGGGGTATGAAACTAGGCATTGTCGAGCATATGGATTGCGCGCATTTTTTGCCCGGGCATCCCAAATGCGGTCAAATCCATGGCCATACCTACAGGATCGAATTGGTCATCGAGGGACGCCATGATTCCGGCATGATCATGGATTTCGCCGATTTGAAGGCCCGGCTGCGGAAAACGCTGGCGATTTACGATCACCGGTCATTGAATGACTTCCTCGCGTATCCATCCGTCGAGAATATCTGTGAAATGTTGAAAGGCAAGCTTGACCCGGTTCTCGAGTTTCCTTTTTCGATCAGGGTTTGGGAAGGGGAAGGAAAATGGGCTGAAATTTAACCGGTTGATCCAAGGTGAAATGTTCAGGCCCTTAGCGGGATTATTATATTCCTTGGAGCGGATCTGCGATGGCGATCCGCGGAGCCGGTTCAGGGAACGATCCAAAACTGGGAAATAGTGCGGGCCGCCTTCAGCTTCTCGCCGGCCTTTCGGGCTTCAAGCCGGCTTGGGAATCCTACCAGCCGCAATCGGTACCAGATCCCCTTCTCATTTAAATCCACTTCTTCAATCACAGCCTTATATCCCAGTTTTTGCAGCGCTTTTGCCCGCGTGTTGGATTCCTCAAAATTGGGCGAGGCAAACACCTGGACCTTGTATCCCTTTTCCTCCGCCACGGGTGGTTTCCCAGCCGGTTTGGGTGCCGTGGTTGCTGCAGCTGCCGACCTGGGTTGAATCGAAGATGGCGGCGAAGCGTTCGGTTGAGCTGCGGTTGTGGGTGCAGAGGGCGGTTGTACTGCAGGCGCCGGCGCAACGGAAGGTAGCACCGTGGCTGGCTGAGCAGAAACCGGATGAGTCGCGGCCGCCCCCGCACTTTGCTGCTCCTCGCGGATTGGAACTTCCCTTACGGGGGATTTACTGAGGATCGCCTGGAACGATGTGATTTCTGCGGGGCGGTTCGTGGATCGGGGGCGGGGTATTGGGACGAAAGGGACTGCGTTTGCGGTTTCATCAACCTTAAGTGGCCTTGAGCCGTCGACCGCGGGTTCCTTCGGCGGAGACGGAGTGGGAGCGGGGGCTTCGGGAACTTTCTCGGCCGGCTCGGGAGCCGGCTGCGGCACTGGCTCTGCGGGTGCCGGCAATTGCGGTGGCCGGGGTGATGCGGCAGGAGGCGGCGCAATCATCGGTTTGACGTCCGGCGCTTTAGGCTTTGGAGTCGGGGCGCCCAACACGGGGTAGATTACCGGGTTGAAGAGAAGCCTGGCAAGTTTGGCATCCGTCTTTACCAGCTGTGCGACCAGCGCATCCGACTTGCCGGGATCGGCTGCCACAAACCAGCCATATTCCCGATCGAGAGCCTCGGCCAATTGCTTTAGCATCGCCTGGTCCGGTATTCCCCCGGCTTGTTTTGGCAAAGGGCGAGCGACCAGATACCGCAGGAATTGGCTGACCGCCTCGTAGTAGTGCGGGGCCAAATCCTCAGGTTTGGCTTCCTTCTGATAGCGGTAGCCGACGAGACTCGATTTGCCAGGAATAAAATCCAGCAAAAGGGCCACTCCGTTTTTCCCCGGGTTCATCTCACCTACCGAAGACCATTTTGCCCCCACGCGGGTAGTAATATACGCGGCTATTTCCGGAGTAATTTCACGGGATTGTCCGAGGGCTTCGACGGCGGCGGGCAATCCCTCCCAGAACGGAGCCGTCTCAAGGTCGGGGGAATTCTCCATGGTTTTGGCGGACACGATAGGGGCCGCCAACGCCATCCAGCGGAGGTCCTGATTGTCTGCCGGTATGTTGAGCGGGAGAGCCACGACTCTGGTTGGACCCGCAGGCACCACCTGCGACACGGCCGCCTTCTTTTTGCCGCCAAACAGGCAGCCTGTCTGGAAGAGCAGGAGGGCCAGAACCGCAGCTGCGCCGCCGATCCACTTTAGGCTGCCAGCTGTTTTCCCCAACAGGCTCACCCCACGGATTTCAGCGCTGTTCGCCGGTGTTTGCTCGGGTACACTTCTTGCCATCATCAATTCCTCCGAAAACAGACGCTAACCTTTATCACAAAGCAATGGGTGCACCAACCGATTTGTCATTTCACAATATTATTCTTCGAGATCCAAGGTTAGTTTTGATTCTCTGATAGAATGCAGCCTGATCAACAGGGTTCCCGGGTGCAGATTGAAAACCAACTACTACGCCAGGCATACAAGTAAGCTCAAAAAGGAGCTTTCCTCGAGTCTCGATCGAGAATGGCTCAGGCGGCTTCATGCGCGAAGGCCTTCACGGCATTTTGCAGTGTTCCTCTGCCAGGCGCTGCTGCTCGCTGTCGGGATTCTCGGCACGCTCCATTTCCGAGGCTCGGCTGCCTGGATCCCGTTCTCCGTCATCACGGGCTGGACCCTTTTTAATTTTACTATTCTGCTGCATGAAGTTATTCACGGCCTGGTTTTCCGAATGCCTCGGCCCGGATGGTCCCGGCTCCTCGAGTTTCTTTATGCTTTGCCCAGCGGAATCTCACCGACGCAGTTTACTCGCTGGCACTTGTCACATCATGAGGAACTTGGTTCTGAGGAGGGGGATCCCAAACGCCACTATCTCTCCCCAAAATTGAATCGTCGCTGGTTCAAAGCGCTTTACTTTTCCCCCGCCCTCTTCTTCATTTATTTCCGTGCCGCCGCGCGCGAGACTGCGTCATACCCCGTAACGGTGAGATCGCTGATAATCAAGGAGAGAGCAGCTGCGATTTCCGTGCACCTGACAGCGGCCTTTTTCGCATGGCATGCTGGAGGCGGCGAAATCCTGGGCAAAGTTTATCTGGTCCCCGTCCTTTTTGTTTTCCCGGTGGCTTTTGCGATTAACCGGCTGGGCCAGCACTATGACATCCGGCCGTCAGATCCGGCCCGCTGGAGCACCTTAATGCGGCCCAGCATTTTTTGGGATATCGCCTATCTGTGGTCCAATTACCATCTCGAACACCACTATTTCCCGGCTGTTCCTTTCTACAACCTTCCGTCGCTTCATCGTGAATTGCAGGCCTTTTATCGCAAGAAAGGAATGCGAGCGCGCAGCTATTCCTACCTCCTTTATCATTATCTCTTTTTGAATAAACGTCCCCACACCGACTGGAATGCTTGACGGAAGACTCTGAGGAGGGAACATTGTCAGGGTGCGTCGGGGCGAACACGGCGTTCAATGACCATGTTGGACAGTTCGTCGACATCGTCGGGCATACGGGCAAAATGCTGTGACAGAGCACCGCCGCAGATTTCGACAGCCGAACAAATCCCTTCTCTAGGCTTTCCGGCTCGAATACCCTCTATGATCCGGTTGCGAACCTCGTCCCAATGCTGGTCGCCCATTTTGGCGTGTATGCCGCGATCGCCCAGGACGTACACCCGGCGCTCGAAAACCGAAAGATAAATCAGGATCCCGTTCGAGTCTTTGGTGCGGTAGAGCCCGCTGGCATAAAATTCGCTGAAGGCCGCGTCCTTAACCCGAGCGTCCAATTCGACTTTGCGGATAAAATGGCGCCGCCAGGGCATCTGTGGCAGGAGGGCAAGACATACTGCGAACGATACCAGTTGAGTCCACAAAACCAGCCCGATGGTGTGTTCAATCGGAATCGCCAGATAGATCGCGGTTGCCACGAACATGAAAGCCAGGGAACCTTGAAGCGTCGCGTGGTCATAGCGCGCCGACGCGTCTGCAAGGGCGAAAACTATCTCGCCGGAAGTCTTTTCCTCGGCCCGCTTGATGGATTCAGCGATAGCCGTTTTATCCGTCTCGGTCAACAGAGAAGATGCCATAGATTCCGCTTCTGGAAGAGTGCTTTAGTTAATGAGTCACGACACCGAATAGATCCTTTTTATACAAGGATCCTGTCACCAACTCCCGGAAGATCCTCCACCGCCGAAGCCTCCGCCACCACCGGAAAATCCGCCGCCGGAAAATCCACCTCCTCCACCCCAGGAACTACCTCCCCCTCCCGAAATAAAAGGTCCGCCAAACCCGCCAGATCGCGTGCCCGAGGACCGAGTGCCGGCACGCACAGCTGCGCCAACGATTCCGCCAAGAACGGCCCCCACCCCTCCTCCGATCAGCAGGCCCATCCATAGGATCCCGAAAAGGGAATGGGCAAAATACATACCGGCCCCCGCTCCGAGAAGGCCTCCGCCCCATTTCCCGGTTGTGCCTAGAATGGCCAGGAGGGGAAAAAGGAGAAAAATCAACCAATCGAAGGATCTCCGGGCCGAACCGCTCCGACTTGGCTGTCGTGCCGGCTTTGAAGCCTGGTAGGTTCCCCGTACTACCTGGATTATGCCGGCAGCGGCGGCATCGATTCCGCCGTAATAATCGTGCTCGCGGAAATGGGGGGCGAGTTCATTCTGGATAATGCGCCGGCTCAATGCATCGGTGAGCTTGGCCTCCAGCCCGTACCCGACTTCGATCCGAATTTTCCTTTCCTTCATGGCAATCAGCATCAGCGCGCCATTGTCGCGCCCTTTCTGACCGAGTTTCCATGCGGTGGCTACCCGTTCCGAGTAGTCCTCCAGGGCCTCATTTTCCAGGCTGGGAATGATCAGAATAGCAAGCTGCGTGGAATCCGTTTCTTCCAGATTCCTTAGCTTGTTTTCGAGGTCAGCCACCTGTTCCTGCGAAAGGATTCCGGCAGTGTCGGTTACTCGTGACTGAAGCTTGGGCACCTCCAGCCCGAAGGCGGCAGGAATTACGGCCGCCAGCAGGGCTAGAGCGAGGAAATTGCGTCGCATGAAAGGTTCCTACTTGCCGAAATCAACCACGGGTACCTTTTCGCTGCCCGGGGCTGCCTGGAAATACTGTTTTTCCTGAAAATTGAAGGCACGGGCCACAAGAACACCCGGGAATTGCTTGACCATGATATTGTAGGATTGCGCGGCCTCGTTGAATCGCTTCCTTTCCACTGTAATCCGGTTTTCAGTCCCTTCCAGCTGGCTCTGAAGCTCAAGGAAGTTCTGATTTGCCTTGAGATCAGGGTATTTTTCTACTACCACCATGAGCCGTGACAACGCGCTGGTCAGTCCGCTCTGGGCCTGTTGAAACTTCTGGAATTCCGCCGGGTTGTTCAGGATGTCTTTGGTCATCTGGATCGAGCCGACCTGGGCGCGGGAAGCCGTAACTGCTTCCAGAGTCTCCCTTTCATGGCCCGCGTATCCTTTGACCGTGGCAACAAGATTCGGTATCAAGTCTGCCCGCCTCTGGTACACATTTTGAACCTGTGCCCACGAAGCAGTCACTCCCTGATCCTGAGCGACCATATTGTTATACATCGTGCGCACAGAAAGCAGAGCGATGATCGTACCTAGAACTAAAACTCCCAGACACCCCAATCCCGCCAGCCAACCTTTGCTCATGCAGCCCTCCCCCGTTTCATTTGATTCGCTGCTTATAGTCGTCCGCCGATTCAATTATTCGAATTTTTCCTGTTCGAACCCCACAAAGACCGGCTCCGGCCTCAACCGGATTTTAAAGATAGCAAAAACCCCGGATTGAATCTCTCTCATAAGATTTATGATCTCAACTGCGGTGGCATTGCCGCGATTGGTCAACGCCAGAGAGTGCCTGGAAGATATGGCGACTTGCCCCCTCGTATACCCCTTAAAGAATCCGGCCCGTTCGATAAGCCAGGCTGCCGGGATCTTGATATCACCTGAAGCTGTCTTGTGGCAAGGTATGGATTCCCCCCATGTCAGGCTGCCTTTGGTGCGCGCTGCTTCTTCGATCGCGGCGATGGAGGCGGCATCCAAAACGGGATTTTTAAAGAAAGATCCCGCACTTCGGCAGTCAGGATCACCCTCCTTGAGCAACATTGCTTTCTCTCCCCGGATTTCGAGGACCGCCTTGCGGACGTCGAGGAGTGTAGGCCGATCTCGTTCCGACAAGCGGCGCCGGATATCTTCGTATCTAAGGCAGGGCGCAGCATCCTGCAGCAGCCGGAAGCTCACCTCGAGGATGATGTATCGGTTAAGCTCGCTTCCATTAAAGATGCTTTCCCGGTAAGAAAAACCGCATTCCGCGCACGTGAGGTGCCTGCAGATCATGGTTTTTCGATCGAGCACTTTCACCGTTTCAACGGCTTCGCTTACCTCCTGCCCATAGGCGCCGACATTTTGAATCGGAGTCGCACCGACCGACCCCGGAATGCCGCTCAATGCTTCCACGCCGCCCAAATTCCTCTCGACGGCATACTGAACGAAAGCGTCCCATTCCTCACCGGCGGCGACGGAAATAAGGGCGGTTTTTGAGATGGTTTGGTCCCGGATCCCACGCAGCCGCATCCGAATAACCAATCCGTCAAATCCGGCATCCGAGATGACAAGATTGCTTCCCCTGCCTAGAATGAAGGTTGGGCAGCCTCTGGTTTCGGCGAAGTTCAATCCCTCTGCCAAATCATGCTCATCCAATGCATCCAAAAAATAGCGGGCGTTCCCTCCAACTCCAAGGCTTGTGTGTGGGGCGAGCGGGACATTTTCCGACAATTGAAGCATTTTCCAGCCTTGCTGAATGATCAAATGAAGAAAAATCGCGGATAACTCCGGCGGAATGCCCTTTCGGGAATGGCTGCCTGTAGCAACCGTCCTGCCTGCCCGCGGCGGCGAACCCGGCCCGGCAGCGAAGGGAACTCATCCTTGCTGAAATCCGAGAGGGATGCCATTTTTCAATCCAGGTATCTTTGGATGATGGTTCCGTAGGCGTCAACTCTCCGGTCACGCAGAAACGGCCAATGAATCCGGGCCGTCTCAACCATGGATAGGTCGCAATGGACCACGAGAATCTCCTCGCGTTCATGGGATGCTGCCTGGAGAATGGCTCCGTCAGGACCCGCGACAAAGCTGGCTCCCCAGAAATCGATTCCCCCGTCGGCGGCTCCTTCATGTCCGGTCCGATTCACCGCGGCGACAAATACCCCATTGGCAATTGCGTGGCTTTGCTGGATTGTTTGCCAGGCCGCGTGCTGTGTGGCTCCATGCATCGCTTTCTCCGCCGGATGCCAGCCTATGGCCGTTGGATAAAACAGAACTGTCGCGCCGCTCAGCGCGGTCAGACGCGCCGCCTCCGGGTACCACTGGTCCCAGCAGATGAGTACCCCAATTCTCCCTTTGCTTGTGTTCCAGGTTTTGAACCCGAGGTCGCCCGGTGAAAAATAGAACTTTTCATAATAAAGAGGGTCATCCGGAATGTGCATTTTTCGATAGGTGCCGAGCCAACTGCCATCCGCGTCGATAATTGCGGCGGAGTTGTGAAATACTCCGGGAGCGCGTCGTTCGAAAATCGGCACAACCAGGACGACTCCGAGTTCCGCGGCGAGAGAGGACATTTCGTTCGTCGTCGGCCCGGGCACGGATTCCGCCAAGTCAAAACACGCATGATCTTCCGTTTGACAGAAATAAAGCGAAAGGAACAATTCAGGCAGGCAAACGATCTCAGCCCCAAGCGAGGCGGCTTGGCGGACCTGACTGCAGGCTTTTTCCAGGTTCTCCCGCGGATCGGGGCGGCATGACATCTGGATCAATCCAATCTTCAGTGGCATAAGGCGATTATAACACGGGCTCGGTGGGGCTGGACGATGGCCCGGGAGTCCGGGTTTTTCCATTTCCGAGAAACCCGGAGCTTGCCCGTGGCCGCAGACATTAGCCCGCAGTTTTAGCTTGTCGCTCGCAAGAATCTAATACAGACTAGCCGGCAAATTTTACCCGGAAATCCATATAGTGGAAAATGCCGGCGGCGTCGAGGTGCGCGTTAATGGGCGGCCAACTTAAAGAAGTATCAGAGGAGAAAAAGCCGGAAGCTGCCGCAGTGGCGGCCGATCGCACGGCAGGTCGGTTTGGGTTTATCGATCTGCTCCGCGGTTTCGCGCTCGTGGTCATGATCGAGACGCACGTGATCAATGCCTACCTGCCTATGTCGTTAAGGCACACCTGGTTTTTCTTCTGGCTCACCTTCTTCAACGGTCTCGTCGCGCCGACCTTTCTGTTCGCCTCGGGTTTTTCGTTAATGCTTCAGGGTCGGAAACAATGGTCGAACTGGCTTGGATTCAATATCCAATTCTGGAAACAGATGAGACGGTTGGGTTTTATTTTGCTGGTGGCCTATTACAGCCATCTTCAGCATTTTGCATTGAGCCGGTACTTAGGCGAGCAGGATCCGGCGATCTGGAAAACCACACTTCAGGTTGACATCCTGCAATGCATCGGGGTTTCCCTGCTGATTATCCACCTGCTGATATTTATCCTGAGAAAGCCCGCCATTACCGCTTGGAGTGCGATGGTCCTGGCGATTGGTGTGGCCATGTTCACGCCCCTCGTGTGGTCCCATGATTTTACTCCGCAGCTTCCTTTGGCACTGGCACTGTTTCTAAACCCACACGGAATTTCGCTATTTCCTCTCTTCCCCTGGATGTCGTTCATTTTCTGTGGAGTTTTCGTCAGCCAAAGGTTTACGCGGGCCTGGGAAGGCGGATGCGACCGGCCCTTCATGGTGAAAACCGCATTGGCGGGCGGAGTCATGATTCTAGCGGGCCTGATGGGAACCCGCATTCCATGGTCCCTACCGGGCCAGGGCAATTACTTCACCACGAGCCCCCTCTACGTCCTGATCCGGCTCGGCTGCGTTCTGATTTTTTGCAGTTCGTGGTATGCCCTCGAGAAATATAGGCGTTTCGCCCCCTCTTCCATCCGTCTGGCCGGCCAGGAATCGCTTCTCGTCTATGGGGTTCATCTCTGGGTCATCTTCGCGTTCCTCCGAGGGAGGCATCTCGGGCCGATCTTAGGGCTGGAGATGGGTTATTTGATGTGTTTTCTGGTCAGTGCCGCGATCATTTTGTTCATGCTCTGGCTGGCGAGAAAATGGAACGGGTGGAAGAAAAACTATCCTTCCCGGATCAAGCGGGGTCAATTTGTGGTCGTCATGCTGATGATCATTATTTTCCTTTTACGCTGAGCGACCCTCGAGTCCGGACCTTCATTTTTTGATTTTCACCTTCGCTGGTTTGATTCGCGAGCGGCTTTTCCCGCCTTTCTCGTCGAGGGAATACAAATGGTACAGACAGTCCGGCCCCAGGAGTTGGGCGGCGCGTTGGTGTGGGAGCTTCAGTTTGCCTGAAAGGATCAGCTGCCGGTAGCGATATCTTTTGCGCAATTCTTCGGCAGTTTCTTCGCACGAAAACTCTGCATCGGCCATTGCCTGCCTCGATGTCCAATTTGCAAGGGGGAAGGGCTTCGCTTTCAACCTGCCTGGATTAAAGCGCGCCGGAAGTGCTTTTCAAGAATCGAAGGAACTCCTCCGGCTTCCGCGTCATTCCCGGGAATGTGGCAATTTTCCTGCCTTCTGAATCCAATATCGCATACAGGGGAAGGGCCACCGTACCAAACTGTTCCTTTTGATACCTCTGGTTCTCCTCGTACTGTTTCCCCTCGCCGTCGGTGTAAAGCTGCAACCGGACATATTTTTCCAGTTCTGAATGAACTGCAGGAAGGGTGAATATGTTCGCCTCCATCCACCGGCAGTTGGTGCAGGTATAGCCCGTAAAGTCGACAAAAACGAGCTTTTTCTGTTGCTTTGCCTGCGTCAGCGCGGCGTCCAAGGTGGTATTCCAGGTTAGTTCCTGCCCGCGAAGTCCGGCTCCCGTCAGGGTGCTTGCGCCGGCAGTCCGGGGAGGAAGGAAGGCATCCAGCTCTCCAAGACTTCCTCCGATCAAGCCCGTGAACAGGTAAAATCCCAATGCGAGAAATGCCATCGACCAGAGCATGCGTGCGACCCCGATGCTTTGGACCGGCGAATCGTGCGGCAGGCTGAACTTTCCGAGGAGATAAACGGCTGCCAGCACTGCGATCGCAAGCCAGATCGAGAGCACGACCTCACGGGTGAAGATCCGCCAATTCCAAACGAGATCCACATTCGATACAAATTTCATCGCCGCGGCGATCTCTAGGAATCCCATGGTTACTTTCACGCTGTTCAGCCATCCGCCGCTTTTCGGCAGTGCCGTCAGCATATGGGGGACCAGGGCGAGTACGAAAAAGGGCAAGGCGAATACCGTCGAGAAGCCCAGCATGCCTAAGGCCGGCCAGAGCCAGTCACCCTGGGATGTGGCAACCAGCACAGTTCCGACAAAAGGCACCGTGCATGTGAAGCTGGTTAGGGTGAACGTCAATCCCATGAGCAGCGTGGGAATATACCCGCTGCCTTCACTCTTCCGGGTTAATTGGGTGAGGACGCTCGAAGGCACGCCGATCTGGTAAAGTCCAAACAGGTTGAGTGCGAAGCCGACAAAGATCGCGGTGATAAGTATATTGACCCAGGGGTTGGCAGCAAACTGGTTGATACCGGTCGCTCCCAGCAGAGCCGCCAGTCCCAGCCCGAGGCCGGTGAAGGTGAAAATGATCCCGCCGCAATATACGAGGGCGTGGCTGATCCCGGATCCCTTCCGATTCTCCGCACCTTTGGTGAAGTATGACACCGTGATCGGAATCATGGGGAATACACAAGGAGTCGCAAGCGAGATGGCGCCCATCGTCATCGCCAGCCACAAATAAGGCCAAAAACCGCTGGAACGTGCCTGCTGCACCTCAGCCTGGGTTCCGGCGGGCGCGACCGGAGCGGCGGGCGCCGGAGAGGCCGAAACGGTTGTCGCTCGTGCAGCATCTGGTTTGGGTTCGGTTTGAGGGCCTGTTTCAGCGGCTGCGGTCTCCGGCTTTATAGGACTTTTTCCCTCCGGTTCTTTTGTGGCCGCAGCCGTGACGGATGAGGCCGGAGCCTTCTCTCCCTTCGCTTCGATCTTGATCTTGACAGGGATTGGAACCTTGGTGGGCGGGAGGCACATGGTGTCATTGCAGACCTGGTATATCGCCTGAATCCTGGCCTCATACTCGCCGGGTTTGGCGTTGGGTGATACGCTCAGCTTAAGCCAGAAATTAGCTGCTTCCGCGAAATATTCAGTTTCTATTCCGAAATTCGGGTCAAATTGAGAATGCGGCGGAGACTGGCGAACAGAGCCCACGGATTGGAAGGGATCTCCCGAAATGAGCGCGATCCTGGTGGGATTTGGACCTCCTGGAGGAGTCGTGGTGGAATAGAGGTGCCAATCGCCGTCAATCCGCGCCTCCACCTTGATTTCAATGATTTCGCCGGGTTTCACCGGTTTTGCCGGAGCTGCGGCCGCCCAATGGACCGGCGACTGGCCGGGGGCCTGAGGGAAAGCCGGAATGGGCATATAAAGCATTATCAGAGCCAGGATCTGTTTAATGTTTTTCATAGCCAAAATAAAATACCACGAGCGCAAGACAGCACGGGGGGCAAAATCTGAAGGATGCCCGGTTCGGCCTGCTGCGCCGAAACAAAGGCTCCACCTGGGGATTGCGGTAGGCTATAGTTATATTCCAGTCGAACAAACCAAGGCCTGGTCCGGAATCCATGCGGTCTGCCTCTTCCGGCGTTTCTTGATCAGGGCGCCGGCTGGTGGACGGTTGCATCGCCGCATAATTCCGTGCCGGCAAATTGAGGAGTGTCCGCGTGCGTCCTTTGATGCCATCCGTGGTAAAGCGTGTCAGCCCGAGACAGACCGACATTAGCTGGTCGGACGGTCATATGAGCTCATATCCCTCGTGGTATTTGCGCGAGAAGTGCCCTTGCGCTTCCTGCGTTGAGGAATTCACCGGAGTGCGCCGTATCCAGCACGGGACGATTCCTGCGAGCCTGGAGCGAACAGGGGTGTCGGCGGTTGGCAATTACGCGCTTCACTTCGAGTGGAGTGACAACCACTCCACAGGAATCTACACTTTCGATTTTCTCCGCAAAATCTGTCCTTGCTCCGAATGCCTTCCCGAAGGGCTGGATGAGCCGCCAGAACAGGTGCTGAAGCCGGGCGCCTTCGAGGTCTGAGCGGTGGCAGGCGAGAAGCAGTTGATCCGTGCCGCCGGGCGGTGGGATCTGACGGCTTTGGCGATCAATGGCCTCATCGGGTCCGCGATTTTCGGACTCCCGGCCAGTGTAGCCCAGTTGGCGGGTTCCTCGAGCGTTCTTGCCTGCCTTTTGTGCGGCGGCATCGTCATGCTTATCGTTCTGTGCTTTGCCGAAGCCTCCAGCACATTCACCGGAACGGGTGGCCCTTACCTTTATGCCCGGGAAGCATTTGGAAACTCCCTGGGTTTCGCCGGCGGCTGGATGATGTACCTCGCCCGCGTCTCCGCCTTCGCCGCGAACATCAATCTGCTGGTATCCTACTTAGGGTACTTTGAGCCTGCCGCCAGGCAGATGCTGCCGAGGGCTGCGGTCATGGTGCTGGTAACGGCGACTTTTTGCGCCGTCAATGTCCGGGGTGTGCGCCACGGTGCGATCGTGGGAGATCTTCTGGCTGCCGCAAAGATGGTGCCCCTCCTCGCATTCGTCGCAGTCGGACTATTCACGCTGAAACCCGATTGGCTGGGCCGAGTGGAAGCGCCTCCGAGCCCTGATTTCGGCCAGGCAGTCCTGCTTTATGTATTTGCCTTCACAGGATTCGAATATGCCGCCATTCCCGCGGGCGAGGCATTGCAGCCGCGCAGGCACCTTCCGTTTGCCATGCTTGCCGCGTTGTGCTGCGCCTGCTTCCTTTATACGGGAATCCAGGTCGTCTGCCTGGGCCACCTCCCAGGGCTCGCACGATCGCAGACGGCCATGGCCGATGCTGCCGTTCAATTCTGGGGGCCGATGGGCGGTAGCCTGATTGCCGCAACCGCCGTTGTTTCAATCCTGGGAAATCTAAGCGCCATGGTGCTGATCTCGCCGCGCCTCACCTTCGCGCTTGCGGAAGACCAGTCCTTGCCGGGACCCTTGGCTAACCTGCACCCGCGGTACCGCACCCCTCATGTTTCGATTCTTGTTTATGGGGCACTGACGCTTGTTGCTGGCCCTGAGCGGAACATTTGTGGGACTGGTGCGAATCAGTGCCGTTGCCCGCGTTATTCCGTATGCTCTGACTTGCCTCGCCGTCCCGAGACTGCGCGCCAGGCATCGGGAAGATCCGGAACGATTCCGGTTGTGGGGCGGCAGGGCCGTCCCCCTGCTTGCCGTGATTCTATGCATCTGGCTTTTATCTCAGAGCAAGCCCGGCGATATACTGGCAGCTGCAGCAGCCCTTGTGGTGGGTTATGCTATTCGGGCGGCGATCCAAGCGCCTCAGCGGATATGGCCTCGAATCCGGCCGGGATCGAACTCGACCAAAGCAGCCGCCATTCAGCCCCGTGACGATGGGCCAGGAGATTGTGAGCCATGATAGAAGCTAAGCGCACAGAGAACCGGATTGCCGATCTCATCGCGGAGCGCATTTTAGTTCTTGACGGCGCCATGGGGACCATGATCCAGCGCTACCGCCTCGATGAAAGCGGATATCGAGGACGTCGATTTGCCGGTACTTCGCGCGATCTGCGCGGCAACAATGACCTGCTTTCGCTCACGCAGCCCCAAATCATCGCTGAGATCCACCGCCAATATCTCGATGCCGGCGCGGATATCATCGAAACCAACACCTTCAATGCCACTTCGATCTCGCTGGCTGATTACGGGATGGAAGACCTGGTATACGAGCTGAATTTATCATCCGCCCAGCTTGCCCGGTCGGTGGTGAACGATTTCCAGGCTCACTCACCAGGGCCTTCGCGTTTCATTGCCGGGGCGCTCGGGCCGACCAATAAGACGGCTTCCATGTCGCCGGACGTCAACAATCCTGCCTTCCGGGCCGTAAGCTTTGACGACCTGGTCCGGGCCTATTCCGAGCAGGCCTTCGGCCTGATTGACGGCGGCGTAGATCTTCTGCTGGTCGAGACGGTCTTCGACACCTTGAATGCAAAAGCTGCGCTTTTTGCCATCGAAAGCTGCTTTGAAAAAAAAGGATTCAGACTGCCCGTCATGCTATCGGTCACCATCACCGACGCCAGCGGGAGGACGCTATCCGGACAAACGCCGGAGGCTTTTTGGAATTCCGTTTCCCATTTTCCGCTTTTGAGCGTCGGAATCAACTGCGCCCTCGGCGCCCGTGACATGCGGCCCTATATCGAGGAGCTCTCCTCCTTGGTGCCGGTCTATTTGAGCTGCTACCCCAATGCCGGGCTGCCCAACGAATTCGGTGCCTACGAGCAGAGTCCACAGGAGATGGCAGCCTTGATTGGCGAATTTGCGGCCAACGGTTGGCTGAATGTGGCAGGAGGCTGCTGCGGAACAACGCCGGACCACATTCGCGCCATAGCGGAAGCCGTCAGTTCCTGCAGGCCGCGGGTGCCTGCCCGGCCAGAACCCTACACGCGGCTCAGCGGGCTTGAATCGCTTACGCTGAGGCCGGAAACCAACTTCGTCAACATCGGGGAGCGCACGAATGTCACCGGTTCACCGCGATTCGCGCGGCTGATTTTGACCGGTCAATATGAGGAGGCGGTTGCGGTCGCGCGGCAGCAAGTGGAGGGTGGAGCTCAGATTATTGATGTCTGCATGGATGAAGGAATGCTGGAATCCGAAAAGGCGATGACCACATTCCTCAACTTGATCGCCGCTGAGCCCGATGTGGCCAGAGTCCCGGTCATGATCGACAGTTCTAAATGGTCCGTGATCGAGGCCGGATTGAAATGTCTTCAAGGCAAGGGAATAGTAAATTCTCTAAGCCTGAAGGAAGGCGAGGCTGCTTTCAAAGAACACGCCCGCCTGGCGCGGAAGTACGGCGCCGCTGTGGTGGTCATGGCGTTCGACGAAGGGGGACAGGCGGTTACTGTCGAGCACAAGTTAGCCGTATGCACCCGCGCCTACAAAATATTAACCGAAGAGTTAGGTTTTCCCGCTCAAGACATAATCTTCGATCCTAACGTGCTGACTGTCGGAACGGGGATGGAGGAGCACAACAACTACTCCTTGGCTTTTATCGGGGCAACCAGGGAGATCAAGCGCGCTCTGCCGCACTGCAAAGTGAGCGGGGGCATCAGCAACATTTCCTTTTCCTTCCGCGGTAACAATCCGGTACGAGAAGCCATGCACTCGGCGTTCCTGTACCATGCCATACAAGCCGGCCTTGATATGGGGATTGTGAACGCCGGGCAGCTTGCGGTTTATGAAGAAATCCCCTCGGATCTGCTCGTGCTGGTCGAAGATGTGCTTCTGAATCGTCGTCCTGACGCCACGGAGAGACTCATACGCTATGCTGAATCCGTGAAGAGGGAGGGCAAAGCCGAAGTCCGTGAGGACGCCTGGAGGCAGGCTTCGATTGAAGAGCGGTTGTCCCATGCCCTGGTCAAAGGATGGACCGACCACATAGAAGCCGACATCGAAGAGGCGCGCTTGAAATATAGCCGTGCGCTGGCGGTGATTGAAGGGCCGCTCATGGCAGGCATGAATCACGTGGGTGAGCTTTTCGGCTCGGGCAAAATGTTTCTGCCGCAAGTTGTTAAGAGTGCTCGGGTCATGAAAAAGGCGGTCGCTTGTCTGCTACCCTTTATGGAATCGGAAGGCGATGGCGGTTCCCCGGTTGGTAAGCAGGGGAAGGTGTTGCTCGCAACCGTCAAGGGCGACGTGCATGATATCGGGAAAAATATCGTCGCCGTGGTGCTTGCCTGCAACAATTACGAGGTGATCGATCTCGGTGTCATGGTTTCATGCGAGAAAATCCTGAAATCGGCGCGTGAGCGGGGAGTCGACCTGATCGGCCTCAGCGGTCTCATTACCCCTTCCCTCGATGAAATGGTGCATGTGGCCGCCGAGTTGAATCGAGGCGGTTTTGCGATTCCCCTGCTCATCGGAGGAGCAACAACCAGCAAAGCGCACACCGCGGTCAAAATCGCCCCGGCCTATTCCCAGCCGGTAGTGCATGTGTTGGATGCATCGCGTGCCGTTCCAGTGGCCGGGGCTTTGATCAACCCCGGCCAGAAGGCTGACTTCGCCGAGGCCAACAGATTGGAACAGGAAGCGATCCGCGAATCCCACAGGGGCAAAACCCCGCTGAGGGCTCAGCTCCCGCTTGCAGCAGCGCGTGAGCGGGCAGCGCGGATTGAATGGGACGGCAAGGACATCCCCTGCCCGAATTTTCTGGGTATTCGCACACTCGAAGATTTCCCGATCGAACAGATAAGTTCGTTCATCGATTGGACTCCATTTTTTCATGCCTGGGAACTGCGAGGGCAGTTCCCTCGGTTGCTGGACGATCCGGGGACAGGGCCTCGCGCAAAGGAACTCTGGGAGGATGCCCGGCGGCTTCTGGACCGGATCATCAGCAACCGGCTACTGGGGGCGCGTGCTGTGTATGGATTCTTTCCTGCAAATAGTGTCGGCGACGACATCGAAGTGTATGCCGAAGATAGATCGTCAATAGTCGCTGTCTTTCGAACTCTGAGGCAGCAGACAGAGAAGCCGGAAGGACAACCCAACCTTGCCTTGGCCGATTTCATTGCTTCGCGCCAGTCCGGATTTGAAGATCATTTAGGCGCTTTCGTGCTCACGGCAGGGCTTGGGCTCGAGTCGCTCTGCCGGGAATTTGAAAAAGACCATGACGACTACAATTCCATCATGGCCAAAGCTCTCGCGGACCGGCTGGCGGAGGCCTTTGCCGAGCTCCTCCATCGCCGTGTTCGTGAAGAGTGGGGATATGGGAGGGCCGAAGCCCTGAGTCTCGAGGACCTGATTCACGAACGGTACCGCGGAATCCGACCGGCGCCGGGCTACCCTGCCTGCCCCGATCACAGTGAAAAGCGAACCCTGTTTGATCTGCTTCAAGCTGAAGAGCGCACCGGCGTGACTCTCACGGAGAACTTCGCCATGTGGCCAGCCAGTTCGATCAGCGGCCTTTATTTCGCCCACCCGGAAGCTCGCTATTTTGCTGTCGGAAAAATCGGCCGGGACCAGGCGATCGATTATTCAAGGCGCAAAGGGATGGACCTTCGCGAGGTGGAGCGCTGGCTGGCTCCCAATCTTTCCTATGATCCCGCGGGTTAAGCCTCTCCTGCGGCGTTATCGAAAGCGGTTCAGAAACTTCGACAATCTGCTGTTGTATTCCGGGCCGGCGGCCCAGGGGAGATCATTGTGACCCGCTCCGGAAACCTCCCAGTATTCCTTGGGTTCCGATGCCAATTCGAACAGCTTCCTGCCCAATCGCAGCGGCACGATTTCGTCGATATCTCCATGAATCAGCAGCTTCGGGCAGGCAAGATTCGGGATCTTGGCGGCCGAATCAAAATGGAACCCAAAGAGCGGCTGCAGGAGTCCTATCGGGAGCAAGGTCTTCGCCATGTCGCGCATGGAGGTGAATGTCGATTGAAGAATAAGGCCATCCACTCGCCGTCGTGACGCCAGGTCGACGGCCACGGCGCCTCCCAGGGATTCCCCCACGACCACCAGCTTCCCGCCCTTGCTCCCATATTGTTGATCCCACCACCGATAGGAGGCTTCGGCATCGAGGTACAATCCCTTCTCGTGCGGTGAGCCGCTACTCCTCCCGTATCCACGGTAGTCGATGATCCAAATGTTGGCCGGCAGAGCGTGGAGCATCCCGATCCAGGGAATGCGGTGCTCAAGATTTCCGGCGTTTCCATGGAATACGAGCAGGGTGACGTTGGAGCCTTCCGAAGGCACAAACCAACCGTTCAAGCGGACGCCATCGTCTGTGTCAAAGTAGACGTCCTGAAAGGGAAGACCGATCTGTGACGGATTGGCGTGGATTTCCCGGGTGGGATAGTAGACGAACCTGCGTTCCACGATTCGCGGATTCATAAACAGCAAAGCCCCGGCCAGTACGATCACAGTCAGAGGCCAGTGCCGGAGGGCAAATCCCAGGATTCTTTTCCCCGCCTGCCTCATATTTTTTTGTACCGGCGCTTGGAAATGATGCCACAATGAACGCGATCATTTTAGCAGTGATAGTCCCGGTTCGCTCCACCAAAGGAAAAAAACCTGGCGGGATCCCGTGGCCTGGGAAGAAAGGGAGGCATCATGTCGGAGGCGCGCGCGGTTGTGGCCCTGGATGTCGGCGGCACCAAGACCGCCTGCGGACTTTTTCGGCAGGATGGAACGCGCCTGTTTTATAGGGTAGTCCCGACTGCACAGACGACGCCTGAGGCCTCTGTGGAGCAGCTTGCCGGTCTTGCGGAAGAAGCCATTTCATCCTGCCCCAAAGACCACTCCGCTTGTGCGGTTGGCATCGTCGTCCCCGGGTGGGTTGATCGGAGATCGCGCACGGTTTGGGCTCCCAACATCGCGGGCTGGGACCATATTGCTTTGGAGAGCCTCCTGGCGGCCGCACTGCCGCTGCCCATTGTGCTCGACTCGGATCGCAGCGGGTACGTTATGGGGGAGACTTGGCTTGGTGCGGCGCGCGGCTGCCGCGATGTGGTTTTTCTCGCGGTCGGTACAGGAATAGGGGCAGGGATTGTCGCCGATGGCAGGCTGATACATGGGCGTGATGATCTGGCGGGAGCAGTCGGATGGATGGCTCTGAATCCTCAATTTCGTGACGACTATGCCAGAATGGGCTGCTTCGAAGCCGAAGCGTCCGGCAATTCCCTCGGCCGCAAGGCTGCCCGAGACTGGGCAAGAGAAGGGGGGACGGTCGGGACTGCCCAGGTGCTGATCGAAGCGGCAAAGGCCGGGGATGCTTCAGCGCTGGGGCTCGTCGAGGAGGGGGCATCCTACATCGGTATGGGAATAGCTAATATTATCAGCACCCTCAATCCGGAAATTGTAGTGCTGGGAGGAGGGTTGTTTCAAAGCGGGAAATGGCTTCTCGACCTGGTGCAGAAACAAGCGATGCGCTGGGCACAGCCCTTTGCTGCCGAGAGGGTCCGCATTGAACTCTCCTCGTTGGGTGAAGGGGCCGGACTCTGCGGTGCCGCGCGCATCGCTCTTGACAACAGCTAAGAATAATGGAGGAAAGAATGTCAGCGGAAGTCTATTTTGCACGAGCGCAGGAAATTATCGATCAGATTCGCACCGGGCAGGCCGTCGCCATCGCCCGAGCCGGGGCTGCCATGGCGGAATCGATTGCCAATGCCGGACGGATTTATATTTTCGGCAGCGGCCACAGCGTCATTCCAGTCATGGATATCTTCCCCCGCTATGGAAGTTTCGTCGGGTTTTACCCGCTCTATGACCCGCGTCTTATGTGGAACAATGTAATCGGGCCGGGTGGAGCCAGAGAGTTGCTCTGGCTCGAGCGCAGGGAAGGGTACGCGAAAATATTCCTTCAAAGCTATGACCTGGAGCCTCGTGACTGCATGCTGGTTTTTTCGCATGGAGGGCTGAACGCTGCTCCCATCGAAGTGGCCCTCGAGGCCAGGGAAAAGGGACTGACTGTCATCACGGTTTCCTCCCACCAGAACGCAAACGCGGCCAAGGCGACTCATTCTTCGGGCAAAAAACTTGCCGATACCGCCCACGTGGCAATCGACAACTGCGTTCCGCCGGAAGACGCGCTGGTCGATGTGGGCCAGCTGGAACGCGTAGCAGCAGGATCGACGCTCGCCGCGGTTGCTATTTCGATGGCGCTTGTGGCGGAGACGGCAGCTTGCCTGGCAAAGAAAGGAGGCGTGCCGCCGACTTTCGTGTCCCCCAATGTTCCCGGCGTGCCGAAAGGCCATATGGAGGGTGTCTACCAGTCCTTCACGAAGTTTTATTATTCCCGAGGATAGCCGGTCAAACCGAGTGCAAGGCTGGAGGCTGCAGTGGTTCCAAATGAGGATCAACATTCGTATCGCGGCCTGGAATTAGCCATCCTGGCTGGCGCTTTTGTTCTCGGCACCGTGATGTCGGCCCTGGGGTCGATTCTTCCTGCGCTTTTCGTCGCCATAGGTTTCGAAAAAGCGGACGCTGGCCGGTTATTCCTCATCATGAACTTCATGATGCTGGTCAGTTCGATGATTTTCGGGCCTGTTTGTGACCGGTTCGGTTTCAAAGCGTTTCTGATCACGAGCACTATTCTGGCAGGCGCGGCCTTCGCCTCCATGGCTCTGTCGCACAGCTATGAACAGATCACCGGTTCGCTGATCCTCCTGGGATTGGGCGGCGGCGGCCTCAACGGCGGGCTTAACGCCCTCCTCAGCGATATCAGTTCCCGGCGAAGGACGAGCGCGCTCAACCGCCTCGGGATCTATTTCGGTTGCGGGGCTCTTTTCACGCCTTTCGCCGTCGCCGGCCTTCTGGACCGGCTCGGTTTGAGTTTCATCCTCACGGGCCTTGCGGCTCTGACTGTCGTTCCACTGGTCCTCTTCTTCACGGTCAGGTATCCGGTCGAAAAGCATGAAGGAGGTTTTAAAGCCTCCGAACTCAGCGCCGTCTTGCGCAGCCCGATACTTTACCTCTTCGGTTTCCTGCTGCTTTTCCAAAGTGGGAATGAATTCACGATGGGGGGGTGGATATCGACGTATCTTGGTGAGCGATTCCATCTGCCCGGTGGAACAGCATCCTTGATCCTGGCCGGCTATTGGCTCGCGCTGATGTTGGGGCGCGTCGCTGCATCCCGAATCGCGGGAAAACTGAGCCCGGGGAACGTCGTACTGGCGAGCGCCTTCATCGCGCTGGTCGGTAGTTCAGGGCTGATATTCACTTTCAGCCTCCCTGCTGCCGTTCTGTTCGTCGGGGCCGTTGGGTTTGGATTTGCCGCAATATTCCCAACAACGCTAGCGCAGGCCGGGACCGCCTACCCGCAGTTTTCGGGAACGGTTTTCGGTGTTCTATTTGCCATGGCTCTCTGCGGCGGGATGACTGCCCCGTGGCTGGCGGGCCGCATCGCCCAAGATCATGGAGTCGGCGCCGGATTCTGGCTGACGGCCGGAAGCTGCGCTTCCATTGTCGTGCTGCAGTGGCTGATCCGGAAGAAAATGCGGGCTGCCTGAGGGATGATGCGCTTGCGGTGGCGCCACAAAGGTCGCCAAGGCGCAAAGACGGAAAGAAAGGAACTGTGCTCAGATGCCGGCCTTCCGCCTAAATCCGGGTGGAAGGCCGGCTCCAGAATTCCACAAACGACAAAGCGCTTCTTCTGCTGCGGAACTACTTATTCCACTTTTCGCGAAACCACTGCACTGTCCGGCGGAGGCCTTCATCGAAGGGCACTGTCGCCTTCCAGCCGAGCTCATTTTCCGCCTTGTCGGCTGAAATTTCCTTGCCTCCAAAGTCACCGGGGCGCTCGGGAACAAATTCAATTTTCACCTGGTCGCCAAGGTTTTTGCGGATCCCCTCGGCCACATCCAGGACGGTGACCTTCTGCCGGCCTTCCAGGTTATAGGTCTGGTTGATGGCTTTTTCGGCCATGGACAGGATATGGGCATCCGCCATGTCCCGGACATAGACAAAATTACGGAACTGCTGTCCCTTGCCCGAGATAGTGAGCGGTTCGCCGTTCAGGGCCTTTTTGAGGAAGATCGGGATCAGGAGCTCTTCTCGCATACGCGGGCCGTAAGGTATCCCGTATCTGAGGATGGTAAATGGCACCTTGTACAGCTGCGCGTAATTATGGCAGATCATCTCGCCCGCCATTTTGCTGGATGAATAAATGTGGCCCGCCCCGTTCAGGTAGAAAGGCGATGATTCGTCGAGCACGGCGTTGCCCGGAGTGCCGTTATACACCCAGACCGTGGAGGCCATATAGACTCGCGGGCCGCCGTGCACACGAGATGCTTCGAGCACGTTCGCAGTTCCGACGACATTCAGCTCCGTGGTGTATATAGGGTACTTGTGCGCATAGTTGACATTCGATACCGCCGCAAGATGAAAGATGTGGTCGGCACCTTTGGTTGCCGATAGGACCGATGCGAAGTCCAGAAGGTCCACGTTTTCGTAACCGACATCCTGCCGGTGCGGGGTCGCATGATAGTCAAGGATGGTGACCTCCAGGCCTGCATCTTTCAGCGCATCCACGACGTGAGAGCCGATGAAGCCGGCTCCACCCGTTACAACAGCTTTCTGCATGTATGATCTCCTTTAGCCAATCACTTCTTTCAATGCTTGGATGACGTGATGCGCGTCCGCTTCTTCCATTCCGGAAAACACGGGCAGACAGATGTGCCGCGCACAAAGATCCTCGGATATCGGCAGCGGGGAATTGTAGTATTTCTCGAAAATCGGCTGTTTATGAAGAGGCTCCTCGTAAACCTCGCCAGCTAGGCCTACGCCGTACCGTTCGCGCACCATGGCTTTCAGCGCTTTCCTGTCGTCCAGTTTTTTCACGACGGCTATGTATTTGTAGTAGTTGCAGGAGCCGCCCTCCGGAATGGGAAGGGTATAGAGATTTTTGAAACTCTTGAGAGCGTCATCATAAATCCTGGCGATCTTCTGCCGGTCTTCAATCATGGCAGGCAGGCGTTCGAGGTGTTTCAATCCGATGATGGCGTGCGGTTCAGACATGCGCCAGTTGTATCCCATGCGCACATGAAGATTTTCGGTGAAGCTCTTTTTCCCTTGGTCGCGATAGCGCCGCGCTTCCTCTGCGATATTCGCATCGGATGTGGTGATCATGCCGCCCTCGGCTGAGGTCATGACCTTGGTGGGATAAAAACTGAAGGACGCTGCGATGCCGAATGCCCCGGCGCAAGTGCCGGCCAGGGAAGAACCGTGGGCGTGGGCGGCGTCCTCCACCAGCCAGAGCCCTTTTCGTTGGGCCAGGTCAACAAGCGCCGGCATATGCTTCGATACAATGCCTCCGATGTGGACCACGATAATGCCGGCGGTTTTCGGCGTCAGGCACTTCTCCATCTGCTCGGGCAGGACTGCGAAGGATTCCGGGTCCATATCCACCAGGACAGGATTCGCGCCTGCATGGACAACCGCCGCGGCCGTAGCAAAAAAGGTATTGGTGGGCACAAGGACATCTTTGCCTTCAGCCTGCAAGGCTCGGAGGATGATTTCAAGAGAGCTTGTGCCGCTATTTACCGCCACTGCATGCTGTACGCCGCAGTAAAGCGCAAACTGCTTCTCAAACTCGGCTCCGAATTTGCCGAGAGTCAATTGCCCTGTCGAAAGGACTTCCTGGATCCGGTCCGCGATCCAGGCGCGATCTTCAGGGAGGAATTGAATTTTAGCAGCGGGGACGCGCCGCATAGTTTCTTGCACTGTTGTCTGGCTTTTGCTGTCTGTCATGAATAAGTCCTTATAGTTATGGGTTATGCCCGCCCACCTTCCCGGACCTGTTAAAGTAATAAAATCCTGCTATGACATTCGCCCGGGCCGGGCAGATTGTGACTGCTTGATTATGTCTCACCACCGCCACGGGCGATGAGTATAACGCCAATTACCACCAATGCAATACCGCCCCATCGAACGGGAGTGATATTTTCCTTCAGGATCATCAAGGCAAGAAAGGCCGCAAAAACGTATTCGATGGCGGTCATGGGAAGCGCGATCGTGACATCGGTCCAAGAGAGTGCGGCGAGAAAAAGGAAGTAGAACACCGCGTTGAAAAACGTTCCGAAAATCACATACGGGTTGCACAGTGATTGCCAGAAGTACGAAATCAGCGCCAGAGGCGCGTAATTCTCCAGGCTGCCGACCTGCTGCATTCCCCTCCGCACCAGAATCTGTCCTATCGCGGCGGATCCCGCGGCCACCGTCATCGCTATCAGCACACGCAGCATCCGTTCCTCCTCAATTCAAGTCACTGAATGAAATTCGTTGAATCCCGAGTTTCCGGATTTCGCTGCGTACCGCAGGGCTGACCAGGGCCTGAAACTCATCCTGGTGCCGGTAGTCCGGCATGTACCGATCGATTTCTGGGCAGCGCTCTGTTGCCGGGTGAAAATAGATCTCGCTGGTACCGGCCGGCAAGTGCCTGAGAAACGCCAGAACCATGTCCTCGGTCATCGCGCCGCTGTCGGACATTCCGAAAACAGCGTCGTTATAGACGATGCCTTCTTTGCGAAGCCTGGTTTTCATCAACCTCATCCAGGGCCAGAGAAATATCCACCAGGCGATTTTTCCGCCCAGCGCCCTTCCGGAAGCCTTCCAGGACGGGATAGGGGGCTCGTAGGGGACTCTTACCGCCCTGAGCCCGTGGTCCCGGCCGATACGGAGCATCAAGGATAGAACCGTCGGATGCAGGTGCATATGGTTATGGGCATTCACATGGTCCATGTCCATTCCCGTACGGGCGAAGGCTTCAAACTGGGCCCGGATTTCCCGCTCGAGCTGCCCTCTCACCGAGGGCAGGAAAAAGTACCGGAAACCCGCCAGGGCGCGCTGCGTGGAAAACTCACCATTTTTGTCTACCAGTCCCGGTACGACCGAAGGGGCCAGGACAGGTCTGCCCTCCACAATCACTAAGTGAAGCCCAATCCGCAGCGACTTCATTTCCTTGGATCGCACGACCGCATCCGCGGTGGCAGGTGCGTTCATCATGAGGCTGGCCGCGGTTAGAATTCCCTCTCTATGAGCTCGAAAAACCGCATTGTTCACGGGAACGGCGAGTCCAAAATCGTCGCCCGTAACGATCAGCCTTCTCAAGGCTTTGCCTCGACTGAAACCAGCCTGCCGTCGCTGGTAAGCTTGAATTCGGAGCCGCGCCATATGGTCGTCTTTTTGACATAAGCCAAGCTCAGCGAAACCAGGGCGCTCAAATCCCGGAAGGGAAGCAGCCAGAGGCTTCTGAATCCCTCGCGGTCATCCAGACCCCAACGAAGAATCACGGCGGCGGTCGTAAGTCGAATGAGCGAGGCCCCGGCAAGAACCTGCAGGCTGAAGAGTCCTGGACTGACGAGAAAGTGCAAAAAAGCGAAGGGTACGGATCGAACGATCGCCGCTGCAAAATAAGCAACCGGACGCGCAGCACGGTTGTTCTGGTCCCAATAGACCTGATGCGACCACCACAAGCCAGGATGCTTCAGATCCACCATGGTTTCGACGAGGTATGGAAGCACCAATACATTCTTGCCCGTATTCAGAATGCGGCAGCCCATCTCGTAATCCTCGACCAGGTAGTCGGCAAGCCCCTCGAAACCTCCGATCTCATCCAGAGTGGCCCGCCGCAGGGCTGCTGAAGCACCGAGGCAGAATTTGCTCACGCCAGTCACCAACGCAAAAATCATGTGGGTCATCAGGTCGGAATTGAGGCTCAGGAGTTCCAACTTTTCATACCATTTGTCGGCGCACACGACCCGATACAAAGTGCAGACGCATCCGATCTTTGGGTCAGCGAGAGGTGCAACAATGGTCTTAAGGTAATCCGGGCGAAGGCGGACATCGCTGTCGCTGATGACGAGAACGTCATGCCTGGCGTGAAGCAGGCCTCCGATCATATTGTTGATCTTGCCGTTGGTGCCGATGCATTTATTTTCGACTGCGACGGTGACCAGGCCGGCTCCGAATTCCTTCTGTATTTCTTTGAGCAGGGGGATTGCCGGGTCATCCGGTTTCTGGACGGAAACCACAACCTGGAATTCCGGGTAATCCTGGATGCAGGTGCTGCGCAAGTTTTCGCGCAGATTTTTTTCCAGGCCATGGACCGGTTTGAGAATTGTCACCGGCGGCCAGGCTGAAAGGTTTTTTCTGGCCGGCTTCAGCCGCATGGCACGAAAGCGCAAGGATGCCAACAGGCACAGGAACGCATAAATCGACCCGCAAATCACAGGGATCAGGAAGAAGTATGCAAGTGTTTTTTGCAGCAGGCTCCCTATCTCGTTTAGTGCCATTTCATCGGACTCCGGCCGAAGGTGGACAAGGCACCACCTTGAAGCCCAAGGCTTGAAGTGTATCCGCCAGTCCGTTTTGTTCCGGATCAAGATCGACACTGAAATGCCGGAATTCCGGATGCAGGTAATATTCGTTGCGCAGGCGGTCGAATCCCGCGCGAGCCTCTTCCTGCTCCATTCCTTTCAACGCCCTCAGATCGCCGTCGTCTTTCAATATATTGTAAACCTGCAAAACGACCGACCGGATGGCGTCCTGGCCGGACAAACCCGATCCGGGCCTCAGAATCCTGTTTTCAGGGTAAACACTCGAGGTATTCCAATGCCGCTTTAAATTGAAATAGCGGCAGAGTTCGTCGAGCACCATTTCCGTTCCGCGCACTTTTCCGTCGAGCGAGTACCCTGCGATGTGCGGGCTCCCGAGTTCAACCAGATCGAGAAGGGAATAATCGATTCGGGGTTCGCCTTCCCAAACGTCCAGAACTGCTCCGGCGATGGCCTTTCGCAAAAGAGCCTCTTTCAGCGCGGGGCCAGCCACAACCGGACCCCGGGCGGAGTTGATCAGGAGTTGGTGCGGCTGGAGCCTCCCGATCACCCTCTCGTCCATCATGTGATAGGTTGGATATGGGCCTTCGCAGGTCAAGGGAGTGTGAAGGGTTACGATATCGGCATCCAGAACATCCTTCAAAAACCGGTATTTCCTGTCTCCCGTCGATTCCAGCAAGGGAGGGTCGCAGAGCACCACGTCCATTCCCAGCGCGCGGGCCTTGATTTCGACCCTTGTGCCCACATGCCCGACACCGACGATCGCGATTGATTTGCGGCGAAGCTCCCACCCCTTGCGCTCCGCCGTGACCAGGAGTGCGGCGGTAATGTATTCCGATACGGAATTGGCATTGCTGCCGGCAGCATTCGTGACGTGTATTCCGCGGGATCGGAGATAGGGTTCATCCAGGTGGTCCATGCCGATGGTCGCAGTCCCGACAAAGCGCACGCAGGTTCCGTCCAGCAGCGAGCGATCCACTTGCGTTATGGAGCGGACAACAAGCGCCTCTGCATCCTTCAGGTCTGCCGCGCTGACCTTTCGACCGGGAAAGGTCCGGATTTCTGCAGTACCGGCAAATGCGGATTCCGCGTATGGAATCGCTTCATCGACCGCAACGATCATTGCTCCCCCTGAAAAAACCCCTTATGATGCAGTCTTTTCCTCCTGAATGCAATATTTTGCTAAGGGTGGGGATGAATGTGAGTCCTGACAAAACAATCGAATGGCAGCCACCCCTCCGCTGCCGCCGGATCCCCGGTTCACATTCATTCGCAAATTGACAAATCCGGCCCGAAGCTTTCAAATAGGCCGACATATCTGGAATCTCTGTAATTTTGAAAGGAAGCGTATGAACTGGAAAGGCAATTCATTTCGGATCCTGGTGATGATCGGCGCTCTGTTGGTTTTATCCGCGGGCGTATCGCGGGGGCAAACTCCGGCTAAAAAATACTCCTTTACCCCCGTTTTGCATTCAGTGAGCTATGCCGGAGTCTGGCGTGGCCAGACCCAATTGACCCTTGACCAGTTCCTGATCAAAGCGAAGGAGCTCGGATTCGGCCATGTCGAAGTGGTCGGAAAACGTCCTCATCTTTCACCCCTGGATTATGACGCCGAAGCCCGCCGGAAGCTGAAGGCTCGGCTGCAGGAATTGAATATCAAGCTGGTCTGCCTCGGGGGGTATCCCGATTTTACGGCCGGATGCGAAAAGCCCGGAATTCCAAGCGCCGAGATCGGTGCCCTTTACGTCAGCGAGCTCTGCCGGCTGGCACGCGATCTGGAAGTGCCCATGGTGCGAGTCTTCACCGGATATGAGCGTCCCGGCGTGCCCTTCGATGTACAGTGGGGGATTGTAGTCCAGGGCTTAAAACTATCAGCCAAGCGGGCGGCGGAATATGGAATTACCCTGGTGGTTCAGAATCATCATGATATAGCCATCCATCCGGATTCCACGCACTGGCTGATCCGCGAGGTGAATGAGCCAAATGTCAAAGCTGCATTCGATGCCTGGTCGCCCGCGCTGCAAGGGATCAGCGGGAAGGAACTGTCCGATGCGGTGCGGAAAATGGGACCCTACGTTGCCTATACAACGGTAGCGGACTACGTGAAACACCCGCGGTACCGTTACGACTTGACACTCACCAATTATGTTAAACAAGACGATGTGGTCCGTGCTGTGCCCTTCGGCAAAGGCTTTATCGACTATCGTTCGTTTTTTGAGGCCCTCAAAGAAATCGGCTACAACGGATACGTGGCCTACGAGATGTGCGAGGTTCTGGATGGCGGCGGATCCATGGAGAACCTGGATAAAACCGCGGGGATTTTTCTGGACTATTTCCGTCAGCTGACGAAGTAGCTTTTTCGCCGGCTCAAGGTGCCATCCCATGAAAATTCCCCTGATGACGATTCTTTTGTTTTTGGCCCCTCAGACCGATGCCCGGAAGTTCGACTTCGTGGTATACGGCGGGACCGCCGGCGGGATCATGACCGCCGTGAGCGCTGCGCGTGAAGGGCTCAAAGTGGCGATTCTCGAGCCGGGATATCATCTGGGCGGGATGGTTTCAGGGGGACTAGGCTTTACCGACATCGGCAAGAGGGAAGTGATCGGCGGCATAGCTCTCGAGTTTTATTACCGGATCGGCCGTCACTACGATCTCCAGCGCCATGGCCAGGAAATGAGCTGGTATCACGAGCCTCATGTCGCCGAGATCGTCTTCCGGCAGATGCTCGCTGAAGCGAAGGTGAAGTTTTTCGAGCGCCACCGGATTCGTGCCAGGGTAGGTGTCCTCAAAGATGGTCCCCGATTAAAAGGGATCATTACCGAAAACGGAACGGTGTTCGAGGCTGACCATTTTGCGGATTGCTCCTATGAAGGGGAGCTGATGGCGCAAAGCGGCGTTACTTATACCTGGGGACGAGAAGGAGAGAGTCAGTACGGCGAGTCACTGGCCGGCGTGCGAGACACGACGCCCTATCACCAGTTTACGGTTGATGTGCCCGCGAAAGATTCCTCTGGCAAGCTGCTGCCCGAAATCCAGGCGGAGACTCTATCCTTGCCCGGGACCGCCGACAGGAAAGTCCAGGCCTACAATTTCCGGACATGTTTCTCGGATGAGGCTGCCAACCAGGTGCCCTTTCCCAAACCCGAGGGGTACGACCCGGGCCGCTACACGCTTTTGGCGCACCTGCTAAAGGCCAGGACCAAAAACGAGGGAAAGGTGCCTGGCCTGAACAGTCTCATCAAAATCGATCGCATCCCCAACCGCAAAGCCGATGTTAATAATCGAGGGGCTTTTTCGACCGACTACCTCGGCGGGAGCTGGGATTTTCCGGAAGCCGACTACGAAAAGAAGACCCGTATCTGGAACGATCACAAAAATTATCAGGCGGGTTTCTTCTATTTTCTGGCCAATGACCCCCAGGTGCCGCAGGCGCTTCGCATGGAGATGAATCAATGGGGGCTCTGCCGCGACGAGTTTACCGATACGGGGCACTGGCCGTTCCAGCTCTACATACGGGAGGCGCGCCGCATGGTTGGCGGCTATGTGGTGGCACAGAAGGATCTCCAAACCGAATTGACCAAGCCCGATCCGATAGGAATGGGGTCCTATAACAGCGACTCCCATAATGTGCAGCGAATCGTTGACGGGGGCGGTTTCGCGCGCAATGAAGGGGATATGCAGGTGGCGGTTCAGCCCTATCAGATTCCCTACCGCGTAATGCTTCCGAAAAAAAGCGAAGCAATCAATCTCCTGGTGCCGGTTGCCTTTTCCGCCAGCCACGTGGCCTATTCCTCTCTCAGGATGGAGCCGCAATACATGATTATCGGCCAGGCTGCCGGCGTTGCCGCCAAAATGGCTCGAGAGGGAGGGCTGGCGGTGCAGGATATTGATACCCAGGCCCTAACGGCTCGGCTTCTGGAGCTGGGGGCGATTCTGCAGTACTCGCCCCCCGCCCAGACCCGCGCCTTGGGACTCGCAAGGAAGGCCGCTGCTGTGAGGAATTGACTCTCGGCTGCCGTCGGCGGGAATGAGGTTCGTTCAGCGGCGATCGTATTTCTCCCGCTTTATGTCCGTCCCGGGCCTGAATCCCAACGGCGCCAGGAGCCTTTCCACATTCTCGATGGTGCCGGGATAGCCGCAGACGTATACCGCAAGATTCGCGGGGTGCAACACGGCACGCAGTAAGTCTCGGACCTGGTTTTGACGGCCGTCGATGCTGTTCCGAATAGCCGCTGCCGAAAAGTCGAGGAGGCTTTCTGCCCTTCCGGTCAGCCCCGTCCATTCCGGATCCATTTTCGGGCGGCTTACGGTTTGAAGATAGACAAGCGCAAAGGAGCGGCTGGGCGAGGCCGCGGATGCAGCAGCTGCGTCATTCAACTCATCTCGAAATCCGAAATGGCTCGAGTGGCGGACTCCATGGATCAGATAGATGGAACGCCGCAGGGGAGACATTCTCCCGGTCCGTGAATCTTCATTCCATGTCCGGATCATGCTGATAAATGGCGCGAGGCCTGTTCCCGAAGCGACAAAAAGAAGATCGCGTCTATCTTCAAGATCCAGCACAAAGCGCCCCGAGGGGCCACTGACGGCTGCCTGCGTTTCCGGATCCTTTTCCTGGAGTGCCCGGACAACCTCGTCGTCCCATAGCCAAGGCTTCACCCGCCCATGTAAGGGGCGCTTCAGGTAAAACTCCACGATGCGCTTATCGTTCGAGGAGGATGCTATAGAGTAAGCGTAGTGCGTCGTCCTCCCTTTATGCGTCAGCCAAAGGGTTGCATGCTGTCCAGAGGTGAATTGGAAGTCGATGGGCAGTTCGAAACGAAGCACGGCCAGGTCTTCTGCCAGCACATGTCTTGAATTCAGGGTCGCGGGAACCTTCTGATCCGTTGCGGTCATGGCGAGGACTAAACTATCACTGCATGGCCTGAACGCCAAGGTAAGGGGAAGCTTGCCCCGAGGGGATCAGCAGGAGGCGGGATTGGAAGTCTGGGCGAGCCAACGCCCGCCCATGCGTTTTCACGTGCCTCCAGATCTGGCGGCGGGCGTTGACTTGCGTTGATCGGATTTACTTTTTGCGTTCTGCGGTCAGCCCACCCGATGCGCCCCCGCCGACATCCGCCCATTTGCCGGTCAGCTTGTCATCCACCAGATTGGCTTCAACGCGGTACGTACCACCCATGTAGTCCAGGCTGAAGGAAAGCTTCCCATCCGCGAAGGCAGGTTTTTGAAGGGCGATCGCGCCGTCCGGAGTGGTGAAAGAGCCGGTCAGAACATCGTTCGCCTGTTTGAATTCAGCCACAAAGCGCATCTCGCCGTCAGGTGTGGAGGCGATGACATTCCATGTCCCCAGAACAGATCCCGCTGCTGCTTTCGAAGCTGCCGCAGCGGGGGCGGTTCCGCTTTTGCGCGTCGCACTCCAAGGGCCGCCTTCGGTGCTCCCCGCGGGCGCCCAGCTTCCCGTGAATTTTCCATCTTTCAAAGCTGCCTGAATGCGATAGACATTTCCGCCCAGGTCGAGATCAAACTGCAGCTTGTCTCCCTTGAATGAAGCCGCAGCAATGGGCAGGGAGCCCATTTCCGAGCGGATTTCCCCGGAGACCTTTTCTCCATCCTGCGTCAAGGCCAGAGTCGCAGCCATATCGCCGTTTGGTGTAACCGCGATCGAGTTCCATTCTCCCGAGATGCCGCCTGCAGAAGCAGTTGCCGCGGGGGCGCCTTCCTTCGCCGCAGTCCAGGTCCCCTTGGCATCGCCACCGTCCTGGGCCCAGGTCCCGTTCATCTTCTCGCCTTCGAGGGAAGCCAGCAGTTTGTAGGTTTGGCCGCCTATAACCAGATCGGCCGTGAATTTGGAGGTTTCCAGTTTGACGCTGGAAAAGACGCCGCCGCCCTGAGCGGCCGTGGCGCTTCCCACAATTTTGTCCGCTTCCTGCTTGAACTCAAAAACGATTTCGAGCTGACCGTTGGATGTCTGAGAAAGCACCTTCCATTTGCCGACAAGCACGTTGTCAGCCGCTTGTGCCTGAACCGAAAAACATCCGGATACAAACAAAAGTGCGATACTACCCATCACCAGATTTCTCTTCATGATGTATTGCCTTTCGGAGTTTCGATTTTTGATCAACGATAACAGCGACTCCGGGATTTCTTCCGGAAGCCTGAAAAATTGGACAATCCTACATTCTGCCACATTTTCCCTGATTATCAATCCATGCCATTTTTTCTGTTCCTCGGCGGTCTTCAGATTGTCTGGCCGCAGCGGCATGAATAGCTGGTTGACCATCTGTTTTTCGCGCGAAGCCAGGGCATTGGTTCCTATAACGAATGGTCCACCAGATCGCGAGCCCTTTGGAATACTTGATGAAACATCGGGCGGGTCAAGCGCCCCGTGAGAGTATTTTGCTGGCTGGGATGATAACTGGATATCAGGGTAAGCCCATCGGTGAAACACCATTCTCCGCCATGCCTGAACGTCATGCGTTTATCGGGCTGGCTGTGCCCGGTTTCACGCCATGACTTCAGGAATGCATGGAATGCAATCTGTCCCAACGCCAGAATCACGCGCTTCCTATCGAGCAGCTCCAGCTCTGATCGCAGGAAAGCCCGGCAGGTTCGCATCTCTTCAGGGGAGGGTTTGTTGACAGGCGGAGCACAGCGAACGGCCGCAATAATAATGCAATCACTTAACTCGAGCCCGTCATTTCGCCCCTTTGATTCGGGCTGGTTGGCAAAGCCGAATCTGTGCAGGGCTTCAAACAGCCAGTCTCCGCTCCGGTCGCCGGTGAACATTCGCCCCGTGCGATTGCCACCGTGAGCCGCGGGAGCCAGGCCGACAATGACCAGTCTGGCATCCGGATTCCCAAGTGCCGGAATCGGACGGCCCCAGTAGATCTCGTCGCTGAAACGGCGAACCTTTTCCGCGGCCATGCGCTCACGCCACTGCACCAGGCGGGGGCAGAGCCGGCATTGGATGATTGTATCCTGCAAATGCTGGAACGCTGCGAAATGACTCAACCCTCTATCGGCCACAGATGGAACCTCTCTGTTCCGGAATTTCTGAATCATAATTGCCGGAGAATGGATCCGAAACGTCTTTTTTTAAGCGGCGAGCATTTCCAGGCATCTTAGAATGTCGGCGAAAAGGGCCGGCCCCCGGAATCAAACCGGGTTTTTAGGAAGGTGGCGCCTTGTCCTGCTGCGCTCATTATAGAATTCGCCATGCTGATAGCATTCGAACGTGTTACTGATGTATGATAGGGCCGTAAGGAGAATTTTCGGGGAGGGTGTATCGGCCACCCAGGTGTTCATCAGTCTCCCCGGATGGCCCTAGGACCTCCTCCAAGACACCTCAATGCGGGAGGAGCTATGACGGATTCCAACGAAAACTCCAAGCCGAAATTTGACTATCGTACATTTTCGATCCTGCTCCTGATCGGCGTCGTGCCAATGCTGATCATCACCTGGTTCCTCTTCGGCAGCTACGAGGATACCTACATTGATATGGTGGGCACGAACCTGAGCGACGCAGCCGATACGGCCTTCAGTCTGATCAATTCCTACCTTCAGAATCAGATCATCATAGTTGCCGGAATCGCTGAATCGCCGTCGCTCCGTGCGGCTATTGCCGCCGGGAATGCTGATTTGAAAGGTAACCTGGAAGAAGTACGCAAATCCATTCCCAAAATGGCGGAGTCCTGGCTAAAACTGGACCGGCAGTCGGCACAGGTAAAATCGATTCTCGACAATCCGGCTTCCGCTTTTCTGCGCCGTTATTCCGTCATTAATCCCGCGTTTCGAGAAATCATAGTGACTGATTTCTTTGGGCGCCTGGCCGCGGCGACGTCGCAATCGGCGGGCTATTACCACGCGCACGATGACTGGTGGAAGGAAACTTACGGGGACGGGCGCAGAGGATCTGTCTATATCGGTGATGTCCATTACGATCCCGTTTCCAAAACCTACCTCATGAATATCGCCCAGCCGCTTCTAGACAACGATCGAGGGGTGATCGGTGTCATCAACGTAGTGTTAGACATGCAGGGGATCCATGCCCTGGTGGGTTCCATTCAAGCCGGGTCTGGACGAAGCGTAGCTCTCATCCATGCCAAGGGTGATGTTATCTCGGCACCGGGATACAGCAGTTTGCAGCAGACGACCTATCCGGCGACCCTGGAAATACTCACTGCGCGGGAGAAGGAGAAGAGGTACTTCCTGGCTTCGACTCCATCACCTTCAGTTTATGGGATGACCAGACGAAGCTTTAGCGAAATGTATCCTCATCTGAACTGGATTGTGGTGACAAGCGGACATGTGGCCGATGTCAAAGGCCCTCTTCCGCAGCTCCGCAAGTATTTCATGATCCTGATCGGAGGCATGTTCCTGCTGGCCCTGATCGCAACCCTGATGCTCTCCCGTGTGGAGTCCAGGCCGGTGCTGGAGGAAGACCCTCATCTCGAAAGACTTTAGCCATTCCCTGACCTGGAGATGTGAGCTTGGCAGCTCCCTCGTTCCTTGTGCCAACCAGACCTCCGGGACCCCGAAGAGAAATGAGAATCTCTTGGAGGTCTTGGAGGTCTTCGTGGTTATGGCTAGCTCATCGGCCGATTCTCGGTTTATTTCGATTCTGTCTCACGGGGAAAGGCTTAGCCGAATTATAATGGAGCATGATGATTCTATCTAACGATGTAAACCTGACCATTGCTGGAATCGCACCCCTCATCCGCAGGCGCAAAATATCCCCAGTCGAATTGACCGAATGGCTGATTGCCCGTGCAGAAAAGCTCCAACCCGCACTCAACGCATTCATCACCATAACTGCGGATCAGGCTATGGCACAGGCGCGGGCCGCTGAAAAGGAGATACTCAGGGGTAAGTATCGCGGACCGCTTCACGGAATTCCCATCAGCTTGAAAGATATTATCTATACCCGCGGGATTCCCACCACTGCAGGTTCCCGAATCCTCCGGTCATTCGTCCCCGATACCAATGCTGTCGTCGTGGACCGGCTCTATGAATCCGGAGCCGTGCTTCTGGGTAAAACCAATCTTCACGAATTCGCCTATGGTGCCACCAATATCAACATTCATTATGGGCCGGTCTGCAATCCATGGAATCCCGGGCGCATGTCCGGAGGTTCGAGCGGGGGAAGCGCCGTGTCGGTGAGCGCCGGGCTCGTGCTAGCCTCCATCGGAAGCGATACCGGCGGTTCCATCCGAATCCCTTCTGCCGTTTGTGGCTGCGTTGGTTTCAAACCAACCTGGGGCCTGGTTCCACTCGATGGGGTGGTGCCGCTCTCACCCAGCCTGGACCACCTCGGTCCCATCACCCGGTCGGTCGAGGATTCCGCCTTTGTGCTGGAGGCCCTTGTAGATTCAGACGCGCGAGGCAATCAACAGGCAATTCGCAAGTATTCCAGAAGTCTGAAGGACGGGATCCGCGGCCTGAGGCTTGGCGTCCCTAAACAGTTTTTCTTCGACCGCGTGCAGGCGGACGTTCGCAGAAATGTGCAGGCGGCGATCCAGGTTTTCGAGGAGCAGGGCGCCCGAATTCATGAAGTGGAACTTGAAGGAATGCGGGAAACTGCTGATCTGGCTGGAACTATTACGCTTGCCGAGGCCTTGGCCTACCACATCAAATGGCTGCATCAGCGACCCGGCGATTACGATCCTGCGATTCGTGCGCGCATGGAAGCCGGCAAATCTCTTTCTGCCGTTGAATACCTCCAGGCCCTGGAAAGAAGGAAGGCCTATATCCGGCAGTTTGACGACATTTTTGAATCCATCGATATAATGCTGGCACCGGCCGTGGCTGTAGTTGCGCCGCGCCTGCAGGAAACCGAGGTTTCGGTCGGCGCCCGCGCGCGTGAGGATGTAAGGATGGCTTTGCTGCGACTGACTCGTCCCGCGAACCTCACCGGACAGCCGGCAATCACCCTTCCATGCGGTTTCTCACAGGAAGGTTTGCCGGTTGGGCTCCAGCTGATCGGGCGCAAATGGCAGGAAGAAGTCGTATTGCGCAGTGCTTATGCCTTCGAATCAGCGACCCTTTGGCACAAGCATTTTCCCCCCGATGCCGATGCAAACTGAAAATAGATAAAATTCCATTATCGCTCCGGAGGTGTATTATGTTTTGGCGGCCTGCCGCCGCTTTGGTACAACAGGCGGGACCCGTAGCTGCTCAACAATTATTGTGGCTCCTCTTCACCACCGAGCTTTTTGTTAGCGGCGATCGATCGGCATCCTGGCGGTATGTTCCACTTCTCTAATAAGCCGAAGCGTATTCTCACCTAAAATTTTTCTGATATCGGTTTCCTTATATCCCTTGCGAAGCAGGGCCTCAGTGATTTTTGGGAGCATGGACGCATCTGTCATCCCTTCGGGCATCACGGCACCGTCAAAATCGGAGCCCAATCCGACATGATCTGCGCCCACCAACCGCACCGCATGATCCAGATGGTCGATGATGCGAGTCCAGGAAACCTGGGGGGGAGGCCCCAGGCGGCTTGTGACCTCCGCCTGGATCTTGGCCATGTCTTCCTTATCCTCCTGTTTTTCCATGAGCTGGCGGAAAAGGGGTTCCGCCTTTTTGAAGTATTCCATGGCGGCTGGATCGAGGAATTCGACATGATAATTGATCTGAATGATTCCTCCTTTTGCCGCCAGAGCTTTAATCATATCGTCGGTCATGTTGCGTGGATGGGGGCATAAGGATCGACAGGAGGAATGGGATGCGATCATGGGGGCGCGGCTGACTTCCATGGCGTCCCAGAAGGTTTTGTCCGAGACATGAGAAATGTCCACAAGCACGCCCAGGCGATTCAGTTCCGAAATCACGCTTCGACCGAAGGCGGTGAGTCCGTTGTGTTTTGGCTGATCACCCGAAGAGTCGGCCCAGTCGGTATTGACGGAGTGGGTGAGGGTAAGGTAGCGGACTCCGAGCGCGGCATACATGCGCAAGATCGGCAGGCTGTTGTTGATCATATGGCCGCCTTCCATTCCCATTAACACCGCGATTTTGCCTCGGCGCCTGGCTTCGACGACCTCGGCTGCACTGGTGCAAAGGGACAAATCGCCCGGAAACCGGCCCGTTAATTCGCGCACCGCCGCGATCTTCTCCAGTGCGTCGTTGACGGCCTTCGGTCCGGTGATGGTTCCAGCCATGTAGATGGACAGGAAGAGCGCGTTGAGTCCTCCTTTTTTCATCCTCGGCAAGTCCACGTTTCCTTCTTTGTGCTCTTCCTGGAATTTCCAGTTTGTCTGAAGCTTGCTCGTTGTGTCGACATGAGTGTCAAAAACGAGGGAGGAAAAGTGCAGGTTTTTTGCCTTGAGGGCGATTGTATCCTCCTTGCCGGCGATCGAAACAGCCGTGCAAAGCAGGGTAAAGATGCAGCATGCAGTAGACCTTCTCATCAAAAACTCCCTTGGATCATCTTGGGTGCGTGTTTTGTAGCTTGGCTGCGACTGTCCCGACCGATGGATGAATAATACTCCATCGATGCGATTCCCAAATCAAAATCAAAACAGCGCCGGGTTCCGCGCCGGCCCTATCGAAATAACTCGGGCACTCCCCACCTCGACTGTCGCCGCGTGTTTGGATACGCTTTCGATTGTGATATTTTAGCCTGGGGATAACTTATGAAGCTTGCTCTGGCTCAAATCAATACCACGGTCGGGGATATTCGCGGCAACAGAGACCGGATTCTGAAGGAGATGAGCCGCGCCCGCGGCGAAGGTGCGGATCTGGTTGTGTTTCCGGAACTTTGCCTCACAGGCTACCCTCCGAGGGATTTGCTGGGATTGCATGGATTCGTGGAGTCCAACGTTCGTGCGCTGGAGGATATTGCTTATCGAACGGATGAAATGGGGGTCGTGCTCGGATTCGTGGAACGCAACACCAGCGGAGAAGGCAAAGACTTTTACAATGCTGCTGCCCTCTTGGGCGGAGGCCGGATCCTTTCAGTCGCGCGCAAAACCCTCCTCCCCTCCTACGACGTATTCGATGAAGACCGCTACTTCGAGCGCTCCAAGGAAATCCATCGGGTTTCTTTCATGGGGCGGAATCTGGGTTTGTCGATCTGCGAGGATGCTTGGAATTCACAGGATTTCTGGCCGCGGCCCCTTTATCCGACCGATCCGATTCTGGAGCAGGCCGGAAAGGGTGTGGATCTGCTGATCAATATTTCTGCCTCCCCCTTTGAGATGGAAAAGCCCCAGTTCCGCTACCGGATGTTGCTTGATCACGTGCATAGGCTTCGGCTCCCGCTGGTCTACATCAACCTTGTCGGGGGTAACGACGACCTGGTTTTCGACGGGAACAGCATGGTCCTGGGATCGGATGGAAATCTGATCGCGCAGGCACGCAGTTTTTCAGAGGATTTCCTGATTGCAGATCCCGATTCGCGGTCGGAAGAGTCGTATGTCGAGGCCGATGCGGTCGAGAATCTCTTCAGTGCGCTCGTGCTGGGTACCAGAGATTACGCCGGGAAATGCGGCTTCCGGTCTGCGGTTTTGGGATTGAGCGGCGGCATCGATTCTGCGGTGACCGCTTGCATCGCCGCCGAGGCTCTGGGGCCGGAAAATGTCCTTGGAGTGGCCATGCCCTCTGTTTTTTCGGCAGGCGAAAGTCTCGCGGATGCCCGGATGCTGGCATCCAATCTCGGAATCCGCTTTGAAGTGCTTCCGATTCAACCGACCTTCGAGGAATACCGAAAATCCCTGTCAGGAGTATTTGCCGGACTCGACGAAGACACGACCGAGGAGAACTTGCAGGCGCGGATACGCGGGAACTTCCTGATGGCGCTTTCCAACAAGTTCGGGCACTTGGTGCTCAGCACGGGCAATAAATCGGAATTGGCTGTGGGGTATTGCACGCTTTATGGGGATATGTGCGGCGGCCTCGCCGTTATTTCCGATGTCCCCAAGACCCGGATTTATCGGCTCGCCCGGCATATCAACCAGAAACACGAGGTGATACCATTCCGAACTATGGACAGAGCGCCCAGCGCAGAGCTCCGTCCCAATCAAACAGATCAAGACAGCCTTCCTGCATACGAAGTATTGGACGAAATTCTCAAAATGCGCGTGGAAGGGCAGATGAGCGCGGAGGAAATCATCGCCTGCGGATACGATCAAGCCGTGGTCATCGAAGTGCTTCGCATGATTCAGAGGAGCGAATACAAGCGCCGCCAGGCGGCTCCCGGGATCAAGGTCACCAATCGAGCATTCGGTTCCGGCCGCCGCATCCCGATTGCGATGCGCCATGAATTGTTCTGACCCAAAGGAGGACTTGGTGGTGCCGACTCGTGCCCTTTTGACCGATTTGTACGAACTTACCATGGCGGCTGCTTACCTGGACGAGGGAAAAGGGAACGACACAGCAACCTTCGACCTTTACTTCCGGCACAATCCCTTTCGCGGCGGATATGCCGTCGCGGCCGGACTCGAGGATGCAGTCCGCGCGGCTGTTTCGGTGAGGTTCTCTGAGGAAGATATCCGATACCTCCGCTCCCTGCGATCTGCCGTCGGTTTGCAGGTGTTTTCGAATGCCTTTCTGGAATTTCTCTCGGGCTACCGTTTTCGTGGAACCATCCACGGAATTCCCGAAGGGACGATCGTATTTCCCAATGAGCCACTCCTGCTTGTGCAGGGGAACCTGCTGGAGTGCCAGCTCATGGAAACCATCCTGCTTTGCCATATCAATTTTCAAACATTGATCGCCACCAAAGCGGCGCGGATGTGGGAGGCCTCCGGCCATGGGACCCTTGTGGAATTCGGCCTGCGTCGGGCTCAAGGGCCGGACGGGGCCATCAGCGCCTGCCGTTCTGCTTACATTGGCGGCGCAGATGCCACCTCCAATGTCCTTGGTGCCGCCTTGATGGGCATTCCGCCTAAAGGCACGCACGCCCACAGCTGGGTTCAGGCCTTCCCCACAGAACTAGCCGCTTTCCGCGCCTATGCGCATGCGTTCCCGGACGACTGCGTCCTGCTTGTCGATACCTATGACGTTTTGAAAAGCGGTGTGCCGAATGCGATTCAAATCGGCCTTGAACTTCTGAGCCGGGGTCATCGATTGGCAGGCATCCGGATCGACAGCGGCGATCTTGCCTTTCTGAGCAAGAGAGCCAGAGAAATGCTCGATGCCGCCGGACTTCCTTTCGTGCGCATCATCGTGTCGAACGAGTTGGACGAATATATCATCGCCGAAATTCTTGCCGAAGGCGGCCGGATCGATGTTTGGGGTGTCGGCACCAAGCTGGTTACGGGCGCGGGCGAGGGGGGAGGCGCCCTCGGCGGTGTCTACAAAATGGTGGAGCATAACGGTTTTCCCAAAATCAAACTCAGCAGCAATCCTGAGAAAATGACCAACCCGGGAGTCAAAAAAGTTATGCGCTTTTTCGCAGACGACGGCCTGATGGAAGCGGACGCCGTCGGTAGGGAAACGGAGGAGATGAAAACCGAAGCGGTCCTCATCATCGATCCGGTCAATCCCTTGCGCCGCAAAAAGCTAAACTGTGGTCAGAGGGTGGATCTGCTTCAGCAAATCGTGCGCAACGGTGAGATAGTCTATGAATTCCCTTCGCTGGAGATGATCCGGACGCGGCGAAAGGAGCAACTTTCTCACCTGCATGAGAGCCATCGACGCCTTCATAATCCTCATGAATACAAAGTCGGGCTGACTCTCGCATTGTGGCAATTGAAAGAGCAGATGTTGAATCAGGAAACTGTCTGAGGCCCTGCCTGCGTTGAATCGGCAGCATCGAAATTTGCCTTGCAAACCGGCCCGTCTCTGTGATTTGATCTCCAGTTTTCCAAAGATATCAATCCGCAACAGAGGTACATTGATGAAACCGAAGAGCCGCAGGGAATTTATCAAGGCGTCGATGGCAGGCAGTGCCGCAGCAGGAACTGTTATGGCCGGAGCGGCCGCGATGCAAGCAGGATCTTATGCGCGCATCGTCGGCGCCAATGATCGAATCCGCATCGGACTTATCGGATGCGGCGGACAGGGGCGCGCCGACCTGACCAAAATGATCAAGATCAAGAATGTCGAGTGCTTTGCCCTCTGCGACGTGGACGATGAACAGATGGCGAAGGCATCGAAAATCGTCGAAGACCTACCGGCTGCCAAACCGGGCTTTTCCAGCCGCGATTTCAGGAAGGTGCTCGAGTTGAAGGATCTGGACGCGGTCGTGATCGGAACCCCGGATCACTGGCACGCCCTGCCGACAATCCTGGCATGCCAGGCCGGCAAGGATGTTTACGTGGAAAAGCCGCTCTCGGTTGCCATCGCGGAAGGCCGCGCCATGGTTCAGGCCGCCAGAAAATACGATCGCGTGGTTCAGATGGGAACCCAGCAACGAAGCGCCCCGCATTACACCGAGGCCGTCGACTACGTGAAGAGCGGAAAACTCGGCAAGATCCGCCAGGTTCGCGCCTGGGCCTACCTGGACTGGAAAGGAGAAACTCCTGTTGTGCCGGACTCGGTTCCACCGGCCAACGTGGATTACGATCTGTGGCTCGGGCCCGCGCCGAAACGGCCATTCAATAAAAACCGTTTCCACTTCACCTTCCGCTGGTACTGGGATTATTCGGGCGGCCTGATGACGGACTGGGGCGCCCATATGATTGATATCGCCAATTGGGCTATGGGGATCAAGGCCCCCAGTTCAGCGATGTCCGCCGGCGGGAAATTCGGTTTTCCCGCCGATGCCATGGAGACGCCCGACACGCAACAGGTGACGTGGGCGTTCCCCGATTTCAACATGGTATGGGAACATGCCATCGGTATCGGGCGCGGCCCGGAAGCCCGGGAGCATGGTGTGGCGTTCCATGGAAACAGCGGCCTGCTGGTGGTCGACCGTGCAGGTTGGGAAGTCTATGCCGAAACCGATTCCATCGGCAAAAGGCGCACCTTCAAAACAGCGGGTGTTCCGCGATACAACGCTCCGAATACCGACTATCACGCAACACACTGCCAGAATTTCATCGAGTGCATGAGATCTCGCAAGCGGCCGAATTCCGATGTTGAAATTGGGCACAATTCCATGATCGCCTGTCATCTCGCCAACATGGCTCAGCGCCTGGGCAAGCTGGTTCAATGGGATGTCGAGAAGGAGATGGTTATCGGAGACGCCGAAGCACAGAAACTGGTTTCGCGCGAATACCGGGCACCTTGGCAACTGCCCAGACTTTGATCGAATCCGAAGGGCGGGGGAGTCCGAATTCCCCCGCCTGCGTTTCAAATCCTCCTTATAAAACTTACGGTTGCTATTCGCTCTAAAATAAGTATGATAGGCGCACGGTCCTGATCGCCTCGTGTGCTCCGACTATTTCCGGAGTACCACCTGGCGGAAGCAACTCCGGATCGGATTCAATTCATAGCCGCACCCCCTGGCGCTTTTTGCATCGCGGCGAACCGAAATTATCGGAGTTCTGATTGATGAAGAGGCCATTCTATTCTTGCCTTGGATTTGTGCTTGCCGGTTTTTTGGTGATCGGGACACCGGCATTCTCCCAAACCGCGGCAAAGACGACCAAAACTCCATCCACCATCCAAAAGAAACGCTCTCCAGCCTCCGCGGCGCGCAAATCTGCGTCTTCATCCCGAATCTACACCGTTAAAAATGGCGATTCCCTGTACTCCATCGCTCGGGCAAATCGCACCACGGTTGAGGTCCTGATGAGCGCAAACGGCATGAAAAGCAATCGCTTGCAGGTCGGGCAGCAGCTCAGCCTGGCGGGAACTCGGCCCAAGCCTAAACTGCCTGCCCAGATGCCCGCTTGGTACAAGGCGGCGCCGTCAAGCCAGGTTGCCATGAAAAGGGCGGATGACGATCAGGATCCCACCGTGGATCCGCCGGATTCCTCTGGACGGAATGCAGACGGCCAGGTCGCGACTTCGCCGGCCAGTGCCCAGCCGGCGAGCCCGAACGAAGCGGATGATCAGCCCCTGCGGATCCAGCTCGCGAGCACGGGGCTCGGGTTTCTGGGCGTCCCTTACCGGCGCAGCGGTAATTCCGAGGAAAGCGGATTCGATTGCTCGGGTTTCGTAAAATCTCTGTACGAAAGATTCCAGATCAGCCTGCCGCGGTCGTCCCGTGAGCAATACAAAGTCGGAGAAAAGATCGACAAAGACAAACTGGAAGTTGGAGATCTTGTTTTCTTCACATCAGGGGGCAAAGTTCCTTCTCACGTCGGCGTTTACATCGGTGACAACCAGATCCTTCACGCGGCACGACGGGCGAAACAAGTAATCATCAGCAGCTTGAGCGGCTCATGGTACGCCAAACGCTTTCTGGGCGCACGTAGGCTGCAGGATTTGTGGGCGGATGAGACTCCTGCTGCAGAAAACAAATCCAACTGAATACAACTCTTCGGATTCCCACCGGTCTTGCCCAATAGCGGCTGCCATCACCCCATTATAGGTGTGCAAAATCTATGACAACCTTGCGGTCTGTTCGGATCCTGATTTGCTGGATGCTTTTCATCCTAGGTTCGCTTCAAGCGGCGGAAGAGGCCAAACCCGGGAGGGATCCGGGCCAGGCTGTCGATGAGGAATACACCAGGAAAATCAAAGAATACACCACTGAAGCCTTCTTCCTGTCCCCTCTTGTGGACTATCTGCCGGCCGGGAAAAATGTTCCGACTCCTGCGGCGGTTCTGGGAGATATCGCCGGCGCTCCGGGGAAAATGCCATACTCCGCCGATGTCTATCGATATCTGCGGATGCTGGAAAAAGCCAGCTCCAGAGTCCGGGTTTTCTCGATTGGAACCACCGAGGAGGGGCGCGAGATGGTAGCGGCAGCTGTCAGCTCTGAGGCCAACCTGGCTCGTCTTGACGAAAACCGGGCGCGCCTGGCGAAATTGGCCGATCCCCGCACCATTAAGATGAATGACGCAGAAGCTGAACGCATTATCGAGTCCTCGGTGCCGATTTATTATATTACCGGCGCTCTCCATTCGACGGAGACGGGTGCCGTGACGGCACTGATGGAAATGGCCTACAGGCTTGCGGTCGATGAAAGCCCTTATATAAGAAACATCCGCAACGGCGTCATTACGTTGATTACGCCAATTGCCGAGGTAGACGGCTGGGATCGCCAAACCGATATCTATCGGTGGCATGTTGCGAACCCTAAGCTCAACTGGACCCCGCTGGTCTACTGGGGCAAATATGTTGTCCACGACAATAACCGCGATGCCATGGCGCTACGGCTGAAATTGACCCGGAACATCCTGAAAACATTTACAGGATGGAAGGCTCAGGTGCTGCACGATCTGCACGAGTCTGTTCCCTATCTTTACGATGATACGGTTGGGGATGGGCCCTACAATGCATGGCTTGATCCCATCCTGACCGACGAGTGGCAAATGCTGGGCTGGAGCAATGTTTCGGCGATGACCAAATTCGGCATGCCGGGAGTTTTTGCCCACGGGTCTTTTGACACCTGGACGCCGGGCTACCTGATGTTTATCGCCGCATCCCACAACGGTATCAGCCGGCTCTATGAAACCTTCGGCAATGCCGGTGCCGACACGGTGGAGCGAACCCTGTCGCAGCAGGAGTACTCGCGCACCTGGTATCGCCAGAATCCCCCTCTGCCCAAGGCCAAATGGTCGCAGCGCAACAACAACAATTACCAGCAGACGGCCCTGCTCGCGGGACTGTCCTATTTTTCAGCCAATTCAAGGCTTTTCCTGCGCAATTTCTACCAGAAAAGCAAGAATTCCATCGACAAACCCAGGACGTCCGGCCCTGCCGCCTATGTGTTTTCCGGCGACGATCCCCGTCCGGGAGCGCAAGCGGAGCTGCTCAGAATCCTGCAGGTGCAGGGATGCGAAATCTCCCGCGCGACAGCGCCTTTTAGCGTTACGCTTCCGGCCAAGAAAAAGCCGCGTCGCCCCGCGGGCGATTCTGCTGTCGCCGACCGCAAAGCGGAACCGGCGGACAATTCCAAAACTGCAGATTCCAAAAAAGAGGAAGCCGCACCCGAAAAGCGCCAGTTCCCCGCGGGCAGCTACCTGGTCCGCATGGACCAGCCCTACAGCCGGATTGCTGACATGCTTTTGGATTACCAGTACTGGAGTCCGAACGATCCTCAGAAAAATCCTTTCGACGATACCGGCTGGACGTTCGGGGAACTGGGGAATGTACAGGTTCTCCGAGTTACAGATCCCAAGATTCTGGATACACCGATGGAGCCGGCTGCCGGTGAAATTCGCGCGCCCGGAGGAGTGGAGGGTTCGGGAACGATTTTCGCCATAAACCACAATGCCGAGATTGCTCTCATGACTCTGCGGTACAGAATCAAAAACGCATCGATCGAAATTGCCGAAGAGCCCTTTGAAAGTGGCGGCAAGAAATTCAACAGGGGATCTTTCATCGTTCGCGGAATCGATGCTCCGGAACTTCAGAAAGAGACCTCCGCGCTCGGGCTGAAGGCGGTTGCCCTTTCATCCTTGCCCACGGTTAAAACGCATCCGGCGATGCAGGCGAGGATCGCGCTGCTGCACACCTGGCAGAGCACTCAAAACGAAGGCTGGTGGAGAATTGCTTTCGACGAGGCGTCCATTCCCTATACCTATATCAGCACCCAGGACGTGGCGGCGGACGGCGACCTTAATGCGAAATACGATGCGATTCTATTCCCTCCCGTCGGCCGCGGCGGCGCTCAGTCCATTGTGTCCGGGTTGCCGATGTTTGGCAATCCGCTGCCGTGGAAGAAGACCGCCGAAACTCCCAACCTCGGTGTTCCCGATTCGACCGATGATATCCGCCCCGGCCTGGGGTGGCAGGGAGTTGCGAATTTGCAGGCATTTGTTCGGCGCGGAGGACTTTTGATCGGAACGATGGATACTGCGGAATTCGCCGTTTCGTACGGCCTGGCCCAGGGCGTATCCGTGACGCGGCCGCAGCGCTTTCGATCCGTTGGCACCGTCCTGCGTTCGAAAGTGGTCGATGCCGCGAGTCCCGTGATGTATGGCTATGGCGATAATCTCGCGGTGATGTGTTCGGACGGGCCTATCTTCGGTGTTAGCAATTTGGTCGGCGGCCGCTCGGGCCGTCGCCGCTCACCCGAGGACCGTGAGAGGCCGACCGGGCGAGGGACCGTGGACGACCCCGACATACCACAAAATCGGGCTGTTGCCGAGGAGCCCGAGGAACCCCAGGCGGATCCCTGGCAGGCGCAGCCGCTCACCGATGAACAGCGCCGAAATCCCATTTACCTGATCCCACCTCAAAGCCGGCCGCGTGTGGTACTGCGCTATGCCGACAGCCGTGACCTGCTGGTTTCAGGCTTGCTGGAGGGAGGTTCGGAGATTGCACAGCGTCCGGCGGTTATCGATGTCCCGCTGGAGAAGGGCCATGTTGTGCTTTTTTCCCCGAATCCCATTTGGCGGGGAGAAACCCAGGGAAGCTATTCTATGGTGTTCAACGCGATCCTGAATGCCGGCAGCCTGAACTCGGGCCGGAAACTGGATGAAAAGTAGACCGCACGGCAGAGTGGCTTCAGTCCGCGGCGGCGAGGAGAAGTTCCGCTTCTGCCGCCGCGGTCCATTGTCCATTATCCAGATGCTGGCTGACTGAAGGATAGTAACGATGCAGTTCTTCCAGCGGTATTAATCCCATGCCATGAAGGGAAGGGTAGACTATTATTTTCCCCGCCAGGCTCCGGTTTTCGACGGCTGAGATCGCCTCCACGGCCCCTGCCATCCCGGATACAGCATCGACGGAACAATTGGTATCCAGTCGGTTGCCCCGGACTTTCTCGAGCACCAGCTTCATATCCCGGATCACGGATCCACTGGTTCCGATCATGTAGCAATAGTTTCTAATGTAGGTATCCAGATCGAGCAACTGGTGCACTGGAGCCGGAATTCCCGCGAAAATGTTGATCAGGCAACCATCCAAGCTATCACGGATGGCGTCGGCGACCAACTGGGGGGCGGGTACCAAAATGGCATAATAAGAAAATCGTCCTGACAGCGATTCGCGCGTGGTGTTGATCAGCTCCAGTGGAACCCGATTTTTCTCCGACAATGCCCCGGCTTTTTTCCCAAGTGTTCCAAGTCGCGAGTCGTCGATATCCGTTCCCACAACTGAAACTCCAGGGATGCCGAGACTCAGATTCCTTATGACATGCATCTGCCCCATGGGCCCGGCTGCGCCTATGACTGCAATTTTTTCGCCCGGCCGGATTTCCCCTGTCTCAGGGATCGTGGTGTAGGATTCGGCGGCACTGTGGCCCGCAGTGCCTGTCCAGCGGGTCATTCCGTAATGGATGCGGCCGATGCCGACCGAAACCGGCTCGCCAATCCGCCGCCCTCCAAGGACAATATTGATCAGGCCCTGAGCGGCCAGCTTCCGGTTCAGCGTTTCGATGCGCCGGGCATCGGCGCCGAAATAAGCGATGTCATCGAAAGATTCATCCCGGAGCGAACCGGGATCGGGGGTCGAAGTGAACTCAAGACCGTTGCTGAGCAACAGGCCTTGTTGTTCAGCCGAGCCGAACACGACAATTTCGCCAGGTGCAGCTACGCGGACCAGCTCAGGGATTCCCAGGACCGAGTGACCCGGTTCGGCGACGATAAGCAGGCGACCTCCGGCTTTCAGGGTGCGGCGCTCGGGACTTACGTAGGAATTTTCCACACAGGCCCAGGGTTCCACCAATGCAACGGCGGAAGCGCTGAGTCTCTCGTCAACCTCGATGAGAAACCGCTCGCCGGAAGCAGGGTCCATGACAACCCGCTCGTCCAGGAGCACGTATTCTTGCAGCCCGCCTTCGAAATTGTAGCCGAATGCGGCGTTCGACTCAGGCGTACGCAGTTCCCGATAGTCGGTTTGAACAAGACAACGTTCGCCTACCCTGTGATGTTTGACCCCGGATCCCGTTGAAACGATGCGGCAGACCACCTCATGCCCCGGCACCGTCGGCTTGTCTCCCGGGACGTAACTGGGAATCTCATCGAGGATGGATTGTGTCAATCCTTGCACAACCGGGCTTTTCCGGACATGTTCTGAAAACTGCTTGAGAAGTTTGAGGTCGGAAAAGCACAGCCCTACGGCTTCAACCTTCGCAAGGACCTGGTGCGGCCCGGGCTGGAAAACCTCTTTTTCCGGATTGTGGCGCAAAATCCCAGGACCGACAAGTTGAACGGCATGCTGGGTACGTGGTAAATCAGCTTTTGGCATGGTCTCCATCCCCACTAAACGATATCCCGGGTTGTTCCTCTCCTGTACCGGCATGATGACAGCAGTCCTGCCGGACCGCCATCAGCTAAGCATGATCTGGCCTCCGGTCACAGGCAATGCCTGGCCGGTTTCATACTGCTGGGAGATGAGGTAATAGACGGCCTTCATGACGTCGGCGGTGGTGCAGCCACGTCGCATAGGTATTTTGGCCTCATAGTGCTTTCTCACCTGCTCAATCGTGGTTGCGCCCGGCACCTTGCCGGAGCGGAGGTATTGAACGAAAAGGCCATTCGATGGATCGGACCATAATGGTCCGTCGAAAAAGTTGCCCGGACAGATGGCATTGACCTTTATACCCTGCTCCACCAATTCCAGTGCAAACGACTGGGTCAGACCAATGCCGCCGAATTTGCTGCCGGAGTAGGCGCCATTCCGGTTAGATCCCGTCAATCCCGATTTTGAGTTGATTTGTATGATGTCGCTCCAGTAATCGGATTTGGCGGAGTGCTGAATCGCCAGGATTGGAGCGGCTTGCTGGACACAGATAAAGTACCCGCGGTAGTTCACCCGAGTGACCAAATCAAAATCGGTCTCGGGCTGGGTCAGCACACTCCCGGCACGCAGAACTCCCGCGTTCGATACGAACAGATCGAATCCGCCAAAACGGCGGACTAACTGGTGAATCATTTCCGCTACACTGGAGCTGTCCGTGACGTCAAGAGACAGCGCCAGGGCACGCTGCTGCCCGCAACGGTCGTTGATGGCCTCCGCCTGCTTGGATACGCCCAGGGCGTTCAAATCCGCAAGAGCGACATGCGCCCCCTCGGCTGCCAAATCGCATGCCATTTCCAACCCGAATCCCTGGGCGGCGCCGGTAACCACGGCGACCTTGCCGGCTGCCCTGCCGGCACCGCGGGCGGCCGCGGCTACCTTCCTTCGGTAGGACTCCACCTCCCAGTTTTCGATGAATGCCCGTTCGCGCTCGGGCAGCGGGCGGATTCCTCCAAGGCATTGAGCGCCGGCCATCACCTTGATGGCGTCGATGTAGCACAACCTGACCGTTTCTGCCTGCGCCAGATCATTCCCAATCGCAAAGAGACCCAGTCCCTGTACCAAAACCACAAACGGCGGGAATCCGGTTATTTCCATATGGTGGCCGATTTCCGCCTTCAAACGCTGCTGCAACTCGAAGGAGGATTCACCTTGGATCGGCTCAAACCAGAGCGGAAAGGAGTTGCAGTAGACAATCTGGTCGGGGGTTAGGGGCCCGCCCATCGCAGAGTCCCTGCCTGCCGGCCCGCATGCAAGGGAAAGACTTTCTTCGGAGTCGTCAAAAACAACCACTTTCAGGTGCCCTGCGTCTGCGAGCAGGCCTCGCAGCAGAGGACCTAGCATGTTGATTTGCCTGCGGGATTCTTCATCGGGAAGCCGGGATGGGGCCCCGAAGGCTTGCCCCGGCTCAATCTTTTCCAGGTGGTTTTTAATAAGGCCAACCAGGTTTTCCGACTGGTCAAGAACCTCCTGCGGCGTGTCTCCGCAGATTATCAACCCGTGGTTCTGCATGAGAATTGCAGGCGGGCAGTCGCGGCCGGTTTCCTCGCGATATTCGGCGAGGCGGCGGTTCAATGATTTCGCCAGAACAAAGCCCGGATCTACATAAGGGATCCACAGGGCTTCCTCGCCGAGCAGGGAACTTGCCAGTCTTTCTCCTTCGACCGTGCACGTAATGATATTGACCGCGGTAGAGTGAGAGTGGACCACGAACCGACGCGGAATAAGCGCGTGAAGCACCGATTCCACCGACGGGCGCTGATTTTTCCCCGGTTGAAAGCGGGCGGCAAGAATCGCTTCCTTGAAGCTCTCCTCGCGCGCCATCGGATCCGTTCCGAGATCCCGTTCCAGCAGGTCAATCAACTGAATGCGCGACATGGCGACAAAGTCCTCGGCGGTAATGGATGAGAGTGCCGTGCCGCTCCCCTTAATGAAAAGCGTGCCGCCTGATTTGACCGAAGTGTTACCGCCACCCGCGATGACCAGCTCTATATCCGATCCAACATAACGTGACAGCTTCACCAACTGTTCGACGGGGGATTCGTCGATGCGAAAGTCCGGTCGAACCCTTTTCATGTCCATTTTCAAGGCGCAATCCTCACCGAAAGCAGGCTTCATGATAGCGCGCGATAACGGCTGCGCCAAGCCGATGAAAGTACTCGATCCGCTCCTCGCGGCCCCCAAACGATGAGTTCAGCCGTCCATTGCGATCTACGTAACCTTGCTTTTCATGGAATCCGAGATATTGGTGAGCGGCGACGACACAGGCTCCCTCCCTGAAAATCTCCTGTACATCATCCACAATAGGCGCTCCGGCGATACATGAAGGTTCCAGAGGGATCAGATCCGGTGTGTTGTGTTCGGTGCCGCAGGTAACGACGATTCCCGCCATCCGCATGGTTCGGACGTAGTGCTGCAAGACCTCCGGCTTGTTCCGGATGGGAATGAATTCAGCGCAATGGATCTCCCTCGATTTCAGCTGCCCTACAAGCTTATCAGCGGGGTCTTCATAGGGGCAGATGGGAGACGCACCATCGGCGAGCGTGGGATAGCAGGGGATGCCGCCCAATTCCAGGATTAGCCGGTAGGCTTGATCCAAGCCAAGGAATTCTTCCGGAACGTAGGCCGGCTTGCCGACTTTCATCAAATGGCTCCGGATCTCGTTCTGAACCCGCAATGAATCATCCGGGGCGCAGCGTGAAGGCACACCCAAAATCTGGCGGAGAAGCTCAGGGCGATCGCTGGGCGCCGATTGCTCGAAAAGGGCCTCCTGAAAGGCCTGTGCAATATGGCGTTCCTGCAGCCCCACGGTCTCGCGCGGCACCTGATACTTGTGGATGATTCTTTCCAGGATCCGGTCTTCATTCAATCCGGTGGCGCAGCCTGCACCCGCGAAAACGCGCTCCAGGCGCTCTATCATTTCGATCATTCGGGCTTCATCATTCCGCCTCACCCGGCCCATAAGACCCGAGGCCGCCAGATTCATCGGGGAGAAATCGAAAACTCCTTTTCCGCATAAATACATTCTTCCCGGATTGCCCGGATCATTTACAAGAATGCGTGCTTGCTGGAGTTCCTCCACAATCGCAATTATTTCAAGCCCGAACAGCGGGAAGATTCCGCGCGTGGAGCCCCCATCGGCGAATTCCTGGTAGATTCCGAAGTCATAATAGTTGCTCGTTCCCAAAACCCTGATGTTCTGGGATGCGGCGAGATCCAACGCCTGTGGCACGCTTTGAAAAGCGGAAAAATTGGGAGGGAGATGAATATGGGTGTTGAATTTCCAGCCTGCATCGAGGCCGAAACCGGTTCCCGCCAGGCGTTCCATTTCCTCCAGGGTGCCGAGACTGCTCAGAATTTCAAAGATTTTTCGATTTGGATGCATATTCTTCGAAGCCAAGCGGTTTTTGCATTTTCCGGTTCGTCCGTCCAACCAAGGGGGGCACCGGCAAAACAGCGGCTGCGTGAGATTGTCGTCCCCGGTCCGGGTAGTCTATTCGAGACCATTCTCCGGCGACTCCAGGCAGTCCTTCAGTCGCGCCAGGAATTTTGCCGCCATCAGGCCGTCAACGACCCGATGATCTGCGCTGAGTGTTATGGTCATGCATCGTCCAGCCCGAATTGCGCCATCTTTCACCAGAACCGCCTCCCGAATGGCCGCCACCGCCAGAATCGATGCTTCAGGAGGATTGATGATCGCCGAAAATTCCTCCACTCCGAACATTCCCAGGTTGGAAATCGTGAGCAGTCCCGGGCCGACTCCTTCCAGCTTCCCTTTTTGAGCTGCTTCGATAATCCGCCGGGATTCCGCAGCCAGGTCTCTCAGCGGGAGAATTCCTGCATTTGCGATCACCGGCACACGCAGACCATCGTCCGTGCCGACCGCAATTCCAATTCCCCCGGTCGGGTATTCTACGATCTCCTCCCCCTCGATCCTGCTCCGGAATGCGGGAAATTCCCGGAGTACGCGGGCACAATGGAAAACGATCAGGTCATTGAGGCTGCAGGGATATTTTGCCTTTTCGTTGCGGTAACATTCCCAGAGCCGGCCGGCGTCAATCGTGAGCCGCATGTAAAAATGAGGAATGGACTGCTTGCTGAGCAGGAGGTTCCTTGCGATGGCTCTCCTCATGCCTGTGAGGGGACGCCGCACCGGGCCGATCCGTTCCGCGGTATTTGCCGCAAAACGCTCAACATCCCCGCTAAGAATCCGGCCGCCCGGCCCGCTTCCCAATGGAAGGTCTTCGATTCGAACACCCTTTTCGAGCGCGGTCTTCTTCGCCGCGGGAGATGCTCTGAATCCGTCTGGAGGCGCGGAGACGGCGGTGAAGGATTTTTCTGCCGGCGGGGAGGCCAGGGTTTCCTGATCCGTTGAAGATCGGGAAATGCCGCCATTCTCGATATCTTCCAAGCCGAGGGAATGAATCATCGAATCGTTGCCCTTGAGCATCCCTTTCAACTCGGCTCGCACGCTACGCAATTCAACCTCAATATCCTCGATCTCAGCGCCGAGAACTGCAACCGGAGCATGAATGGGTACGATGGCACCTTCAGGACAAAGGATTTTCTTCAGGACGCCGTTGTCGCTTGATTCCACCTCGACGGTCGCTTTGTCCGTCTCGATTTCAAAGAGGATTTCTCCCTTGGAGACTTCCTCCCCTTCGCGCTTGCGCCAACTCAGGATTTGGCCTTCTTCCATCGTTTGCCCAGCCTGGGGCATGGTGATTTTGACCATCGAAAATCCCCCGTTTTTTTAATTCGATAGAATACGTCAGCTTCGAGACTACATGCTTGTGAATTGCAGGTCAAGCATTAATGCGATTAAAACAATCACAAATTGCTGATTAATGTTGCTCATTTATGATTAAATATTGCATAATTGCTGATTGATTGGATGAGGAATGAAAAATGAGCCTCACAGGGAAACAGCGTCATGACCAGATTTTAGTGGACATTCTCAACTGCGGACATGTGGAGGTTAAAGGCCTGGCGGCAAAGCTGGGAGTTTCGGAAGCCACGATCCGGCGTGACCTGCGGGCTTTATCCGAACAAGGGCAGGTGGAACTGGCGTATGGCGGAGCGACACTTCCGCGTCCATCCGATTTTTCTGTCCGCTCAAAAGCCATCAGGAATGTGGAAGCCAAGCGGATCATAGGGCGGCTCGCGGCTGATCTCGTTGCAGATAACGAGCAGATTTGCCTGGATTCGGGAACTACCTGTTTTGAAATGTGCCCTCATTTACGGCGGCGGCGGGGATTGCTGGTAATCGTCAATTCAGCCCGGCTGGCCATTGAATTGGGAGGAGTGCCCGAGCTGAAGGTCCTCACCATTGGAGGCCATTACCGGCCGGACCGGATGGACTCTGTTGGGCCGCTGGCCGGAGCGACAATCGAACAGCTGCGTGGGTATCTGGCCTTTATCGGGGCGGACGGGTTGAGTATGGATTTCGGCGTTTCCGCGTGTGACATCGAAAGTGCCCTTTTGTACCGGCAGGTGATCAGGAACGCCAGGGAGACCGTTCTTCTGGTGGATCACTCAAAGTTCTTAACCCCTTCACTTTTCAAAATTTGCGAGGTTTCAGAGATCTCCCGCATCGTCACGGACCAAAAGCCGCTTCCCGAATGGTCGGAATATCTGCAGAGCCTTGGAATACAGGTTTATTACCCTGGAGAAGGAGCCGTCGACCCCATGAACCGTCCTGCTGCTGGCGCCATATCGGCCTCCGGTGAGGAATCGGAGGGGGAAGGGCCACGGATCCGACCGCAACCCTTGCCACCATCCCGCTCGTAGAATCAAGGAGATTTCGCATGCCGAAGAATCTGATCATCCACCCCGAAGAGCAAAGAAGCGCGGGCTGGATTAACTTCAACCCGATACCGGTCAATCGGTACAGCCGTTCGCTGGCCGACGAACTTGGTCGCTTTTCGCATTCTGATCTGCTGAATATTTACCGCGACATGGCGATCATCCGTGCCTTCGAATCCATGTTGAACGAAGTGAAGCTTCATGGCAAGTACCAGGGTGTCGAATACAACCACAAGGGGCCGGCGCACTTGTCTATCGGCCAGGAAGCCGCGGCCGTGGGGCAGGCGTATCGATTGGGGATCGAGGATCATATCTACGGCAGCCACCGCAGCCATGGGGAGATTCTGGCAAAAGGGTTGTCCGCGATCCGGCAGTTGCCGGAGGAGGAACTCCTTACCATCATGGCGGAATATTTTGATGGCCAATGCCTGCGGGTGGTGGAGCCGGACGCCGAGGGCTCTGTGCGCGACCTGTCGATAGACTATCTCCTCTATGGGGCACTGGCTGAGATATTCGGCCGGGAGCCGGGATTCAACAAGGGCCTGGGAGGATCCATGCATGCGTTTTTCTCCCCCTTTGGGATCTATCCCAACAACGCCATTGTTGGGGGATCGGGAGATATCGCAGTCGGCGCCGCGCTTTTCAAGCGCATCAACCGCAAGGCGGGAATTGTGATTGCCAACATCGGCGACGCTTCCGCCGGTTGCGGGCCGGTTTGGGAAGGCCTGTGTTTCTCCACCATGGACCAGTTTAAGACCCTATGGGATGCATCTCATCGGGGGGGCCTGCCGCTGATAGTTAATTTCGTGAATAACTTTTATGGAATGGGAGGTCAGCCGGTTGGGGAGACCATGGGATTCGGGCTCCTGGCGCGCCTCGGTGCGGGGATGAATCCCGAGCAAATGCATGCTGAGCGGATCGATGGATTCAACGTAATGGCGGTCATCGACGCCATGGAGCGGAAAATGCAGATCCTGCAGCGGGGCGACGGGCCAGTTTTGCTCGATACCGTCACCTACAGGTTCAGCGGGCACTCGCCGTCCGATGCGAGTTCTTATCGCGAGAAGGCGGAGATCGAGGCCTGGCAGTCTGTGGATCCTCTCCGGACCTTTGCCCATGAATTGGTTGCGGCCGGAATTGCCGCCCGGACCGAGATAGAGGAGACGGTAGCGCTGAGTGAGAGGCTCGTCCACAAGGCCTTCCTAAAAGCCGCCGACCTGACGATTTCGCCGCGCGCTGACCTGCTCCCGGCGGGAAACCTGCTTGAACGGGTCATGCTGTCCAACAGCCACGCAGAAACACTGGCGGATGGGAAACCCGAAGTTCTGATGCCGAAAGACCAGAATCCCCGTGTCCTGCAGTTATCCAAGCGAAGCCGGTCAGCCTTCGACGATCAGGGGCAGAGGCTTCCCAAGGGCCGATGCCTGGCGCTCAGGGATGCCCTATTTGAAGCGATCCTCGACGGCTTTTATGCCGATCCGACCCTTGTAGCCTATGGGGAAGAAAATCGCGACTGGGGCGGAGCTTTTGCCGTGTACCGAGGATTGACGGAAGCGCTGCCCTATCATCGTCTGTTCAACTCTTCCATATCCGAGGGGGCAATCGTCGGCACCGCCGTCGGATATGCGCTGGAGGGAGGGCGAGCCCTCGTCGAACTCATGTATTGTGATTTCATGGGCCGGGCGGGGGACGAGATTTTCAACCAGCTGGCGAAATGGCAGTCGATGTCGGGCGGGCTCCTCAGAATGCCGGTGGTGCTGAGGGTTTCCGTCGGCTCCAAATACGGCGCTCAGCACAGCCAGGACTGGAGCGCCATGTGCGCTCACATCCCCGGTCTGAAGGTTGTTTTTCCCTCCACGCCTTATGATGCCAAAGGTCTGATGTACACGGCCCTGGCGGGAACGGATCCCGTGGTTTTTTTTGAAAGCCAGCGCCTGTACGATATGCCGGAAGAATTTGTGCCCGGTGGGGTGCCCACCGGCAGGTACGAAATCCCCTTTGGCGAGCCAGCCGTCAAAAAGGTCGGGAAGGATCTGACCATCCTGACCATTGGCGCGACTTTGTACCGGGCCCTGGATGCCGCGAGGGAACTGGAGGAAAAATACGGACTTAGTTGCGAAATCATCGACGCCAGGACGATCGTTCCCTTCGACTATGCCATTGTTCTGGAATCCGTGAGGAAAACACGCAAGATCATGCTCACATCCGATGCATGCGAAAGGGGCAGCGTGCTTCAGACCATGGCCGCGAAAATTGCCCAGTTCGCATTCGATGAGTTGGACGCCCCTCCCGTTGTGGTCGGGGCACGCAACTGGATCACGCCTGCGGATGAGGTCGAGGACGCATTCTTCCCGTTCCCATCAGATATGATGGATGCCGTTCACGAACATATCCTGCCCCTGAAGGGCTACAAGGTCCGGCGCCCCTGCGACAATGCCGAGTTGCTGCGCCGAAGCCGGTTGGGCATTTAATGCCGGGTGAATGTCGATCAAAGCCCTTGGTATGCCAGAAACATGCCACGGAAGTAGCGCATGACCCGGAGGGGATCGGCGCTCTCCGGGATCTCCGCACAGCAGTAGCCTGAAAACTGCATTCCCGAAAGCAGGTTGATCAGTTTTCGCCAGGGATAATCCTCCACGAACAAGTCGCGCATGTGAACGTGCTTTACTTTCTTTGAGAGCTTGGCGAAGTTTTCTTCCAGCGATCCCCCTTCGAGGTCGGTTGGGTTGCAGTTCCAATTTACGGTAACCATCGGGTGATTTGCATACTCCATGATTTTCACGTAGTTCGGAATCCGCTGGGTTTCGCTGCCGTGAACTTCAACGCGGACTTCAATACCGGCATCCGCCCCCGCACGGCCGACCTCGGCCAATGATTTCCCGATCTGCTCGAGGGTTTTTTCCGCCGGTATCCCGGCTTTGACCTGCAGCCCGTTGGGCCGGACCTTTACCGCGGGCGAACCCACATCGACGGCCAGCTGAATATACTGTTTGCAGCCTTCGATATTTTTCCGGACTTCCTCGGCATTGGTGGAGTGGAATTCATAAATGCTTCCCAACTGGGCGATCCGCACAGGGGAATCGGCAAATCGCTTTTTCACTTCAGCGCGCTGCGCCGGGGGGAGCGAAATCTCCACCCCGTGAGCATGTTGGGTGCGCAGTTCGACGCCGTCGAACTTGGTTTCCGTGCAATTCTTAATGATGGTTGGGATATCCCAGTCTTTGGCGATGTTGTAGGTGACGATCCCGATTTTAAGCGGAGCAGCTGCCGGTATCGGCGCTGAGACCGCGCTGCCGCCGGATGCGATGCCTGCGGCAGCGGTTCCGGCAAGAGCCGATGATTTAATGAAATCTCTGCGGTTCCACTCGGACATGGTGATTCTCCTCTGGTTTAATATTCGGCCTGATTTGCGATTTCTGTTTGTCCCTGCGTCCAATTGCTAGAAAACCGGGTTCGCCAGTTTGGCCAGGACGGCGGCGGATGCCTTTTCGACGTCGGCATGGAGTGAGTTCCCGTGCGAATCCATCGTGACGATGGCGGGGAAGTCTTCCACTTCGATATGCCACATGGCCTCGGGAATGCCGAATTCCATGAGGTGTACATCCTTCACTCTCTTGATGCAGCGGGCGTAGTACTGTGCCGCCCCGCCGATGGCATTCAGGTAAACGGCGCCGTGTTCTTTCAGCCCGGCCAGGGTTTTCGCCCCCATTCCGCCTTTGCCGATGACGGCCCTGATTCCGAAACGCCGGATGACTTCCGCCTGGTAGGGTTCTTCCCGTATGGAGGTCGTCGGGCCCGCCGCGGTCATTTTCCACCCCTCTCCCTCTTTCAGCACGACAGGACCGCAGTGATAGAGCGCAGCCCCGTTCAGGTCGACCAGCGACTGGTGTTTCATAAGGTGCGCGTGGACCTGGTCGCGGCCGGTAAACATGTCACCACTGATGAGGACGATATCCCCGACGTTAAGCTGGCGGACATCCTTTTCGGACAGTGGAGTGCTGAGCTTGATTTCGCTGCCGGTCCTGGGGGGCTCTCCTCCCTTCGCCATCTGGTCGACCGGTTTTTTGTCGTCACGGTAGAGCCAGCGCTTATGGCGCCGGTTTTGGCATCCAGGACGACGCCAAGCCGACGGAAAGCCCAGCAGTCGTAGGCTACGGATACGAAGAAGCTGGCGGGCAAACGGTTCAACGTGCCGATTTTGCACCCGATCAGGGTGACGGCCCCTCCGAATCCCATGCTTCCGATGCCGAGGATATTGGCGGCATTCATGATGTAGTCTTCGAGGTCCGCGAGTCTGGGGATTGGGATTCGTGTCGTCAAGAGTCCGAAACAGCTGTTCTTTGGCATGTTCATAGCCTGAAGTCCGGTCGCCGCCTATGCAGACGCCGATCGCTCCCGCGGCGCAGCCTTTTCCCTGGGCCTGCCAGACTGCGTGAAGGATGCATTTCCTCACACCATCCAGATTACGGTCAGCCCGGCCCAAGTGAGGGAGTTCGCACGGCACCGAGTATTGATTGTTGGTGTTCTCGCATCCGCCGCCCTTAAGGATCAGTTTGACTTCGATCTCATCATAGGATTCCCATTGATTCCAGTGCATAACCGGAGTGCCCGGCCCGAGGTTGTTGCCGCTGTTTTTGCCGGTGATGGAATCCACGGAATTGGGCCGCAGTTTTCCCAGCTTCGTGGCTTCGGCTACCGCTTCCAGAATCATGGCCTTCATGAAAAGCTGGTTCGTGCCGACCGGTGTGTGGATGATGAATGTCGGCATGCCGGTGTCCTGGCATATTGGGCCGCAATCATCTGCTGCCATATCAATGTTGGTCGCAATGACATCCAGCGCGGACGATGCGCGCGTGCCCGGGATTTCATTCGCCATCGCTGCGGCCATCGCAGCCCGGACATCCGGCGGCAGATTGGTGGAGGTCTGAATGACAAGTTCAAGAAGGCTCTTTTTAAGCTGATCCATAGGGACTCCTCTGATTTAGTCCGATTATATCACCACCGATAGGATCCTTCGCTTCCTTGTCGAGGCAGTGGCCAATCCTACACCGGGATCATCGCAGCGCCAAATCAAAAGGCGGGGCTGCCGGGTTTCGGGGTCTTGAAAAGGTGTACCCTTCGAGTGCTAGAATTTAATGGATGCTTGTTGTCCGGTTTTGTTACCGGCAGAGAATACAGATCATTGCATCACGGTTGGAGGGACGGATGATATTGGACCTGGACCTTTGGCTGCTGCCGGCCATTGCGGCGGCCTCATCGTCCTACCTTGTTTCGCTGGCCTGGGAACGAGTGCGCCCTTCAACGGCCCCCACCCGCTGGATTGAAGGATTTCTGGCGATCCTGAGCTTTGTGATGGGCGGCATTTGCGCCCTCTACCGCGATACCAGGTACAACTCTTCCCCCGAAGCCAATGTCATCATTATGTTCGTGGCGGGAGCTACAACGACGTATTCCTGGCTGCTTCTGAGGCTGGCGCCAGGAATTAGGAAAACCCCTCCCGACTGCGTTCCCCGGTCGTGATTCCGCCGGCTGGAAAAGGGCCTGAAGAAGGATGGTGCGCGGGCAGCTTAAAGACAGGTGGTCCCCTCACCCGTGTTTACCGAAACCGAGCGCTTCTCCGCCTGAGACTAAGCGCCCGCGCATAAGACCGAAAAGAGGAAATTTACGTTTCCGGCATTGCTTCTTAATTGTTCGTTACGCCCTTCATATCGGAAGCCTCACGATAAGGATTAGCCCCTTTTTTGATATATTTTTAACCACGGAGGATTCCGTCTCCATATATAATTCAAATGATTGAGGAAAGCGGGAATTAACAGGTGGGAACCCGTTGCTTGCCACCGCGATAATGAATTTTGGGCCAATCCAGGCCGTCGAGAGCTGCGTTTCTCGGACGGAGCAAAAGCAAAATGTCCTTTACAAAAGAACAACTCCTTCCAGGAGAACAACTTGTAATACTTGCCCACCAGCATTGGCTGGTGCTGCTGAAGCCCATCCTCCTGAATATTGCCACTCTGGCCGTCTTTGCGGGAATCAGCTATGGGTTGAACAAACCGATTTTTCTCGCATTTCAGGTTTTTCCGCTGGCGTTTCTGGGATGGGAAATTCTTGTGCGTCGCAGCAGGGAATATGTTCTGACGGACCACAGGGTTGTAAAGCAGGAAGGGATCTTCTCGATCAGTTCCTTTGATGCCTCCCTTGATAAAGTGAACAATACGTTTCACGAGCAGAATCTGTTCGGGAGGATTTTCAATTACGGGAATGTCGGGTTGGAGACGGCAAGCGAGCAGGGAACAACGGTTTTCAGTTTTATCCCAGACCCGTTGAATTTCAAAAACAGTCTGGTGCGCCAGAGGGAGCTCTATAAATCCATGGCGGATAAGCAGTCTTCCCCGCAGTCGCAGGAAAACATCCCGCGATTGATCGAAGAACTGGCCTCGCTCAAGGACCGCCAGCTCATTAGCGAAGCCCAGTTTGAGGAAAAGAAGAAGGCGCTGCTCGCAAGGCTGTAATGCAGCCGGCTTCGAATCCATAAGGTTCAGTATCTTCAATCTTCGCGAGATATTTCTTGTCCCACCATCATGAATCTGCCGATAGCCTTGTTTCCTTTGTCCACGGCGCGGGAGATGCCGTCGTCATTCTTAACACCGACGGTACCCTGCGCCTGGTGAATGATGCTGCCCGGGTGATATTGGAGCTTGCAGACCGGCCTGAAGATCGACTGAATCTGAATTCGATGATTCAGGGCGCAGAATCATTGCTGGCACTCCCATTCCAGAAAGCGCTCGGCGGGCAGGTCACAAGGGGCTTGCGCCTGGTCATGAAATCGGTTTCGGGGGGAACCAACACCCTGGAAATGACCATGTCCCCCATTTTCGGCCCCGGGTCCAAGATTGATGCTGTTTCATGCATCGTGCGGGATATTTCGCTGGAAATACAGCTCCAGGACGAGTTGCTTGAGAATCTCCTCGCGATGCAGTTTCTCAATGAGGTTGGGAAGGAGATGACGGCGATCCGCACCCTGGATGATCTACTGGACAGGATCGCGGCGCAGATGAGACGAGTGATCAAATACGAGATCCTTGGGATATTCATCTACAACCCCGCGCTCGAGACAATGGACCTGAAGGTTGCCGTCGGCTACGCCCCGGAGACCGTCGAGCGCTGGAAATCCCTCCCGCCGGGGACAGGCCTCCTAGGTCATGCGGTGCACGAGCGCGCCACCCTGATTTCCACAGACCTGCCCCGGGATCCACGCGCAATCAGTGCAAAAACATCCGATGGCCGCTGGACCCAGTCGGAAGTCGCTGTGCCGCTTGTGCATCGCGACCGTCTCCTGGGGGGGCTTGTGGTTGAAAGCTGCGATCCTGACTATTTCAAACCCGAGCTGATTCAAATTCTCGAAACCTTGGGGAGCCAGATTTCGGTCTGCATAGACAACGCGCAGCTTTTTGAGCAGCTGCTGGACAAAGAGCAAAAGCTCGAGGCGGATTTCACCCTCGCGCGCGATTTGCAGGCCAGCATGCTGCCAGATTCCATGCCCGACCTGCCGGGATTGGAAACGGCTGCGATTTACAGGCCTGCGGAGAGCCTTGGAGGGGACTATTACGATTTTATCTGGCTCGATGAAAGCCAGTTGGGATTGACAATCGGCGACGTGTCGGGAAAAGGAGTGGCGGCGGCCATGACGATGGCAGCCGCACGCAGTGCCGTGCGCTTCGCTGCCCGGCTGCACTCCGCGCCGTCTCAAGTTCTGTATCATGTGAACCGCCGCTTGTTCCGCGACACCAAGAAGCGAACCTACATCAGCCTGTTCTACGGCGTCATCGATATCCCGACCCGTGTCTGCCGCTGGTCCAACGGCGGTCATTTTCCACCGATCCTGATCCGGGCGGACAAATCGAAGGACCTTTTGGAAAAAGGGGGCATGCCTCTCGCCTTGTTCGATAAGGCCCGATACGACTCGGGGGTGACCCGGCTGGATTCCGGGGACCTGATCTGTTTCTACACGGACGGCATCGTGGAAGCACGCAATATGGCAGAACAGGAGTTTGGCCGGGAGCGGATTGAAGAAATCCTCGTCAAAAAAGCTTCATATCACGCCAGGGAAATCCTCAAAGGCGTCATGAATGAACTCAAGAAATTCACACGCGGTGCGAAACAGCACGACGATATTGCAGCCTTTATCTTAAAGGCAGTCTAAAAGGCGCAAATTCCATGCCGGGCCGCCCAGACCTCGAGGAAGGCGACGATCATTCGATCTGCTAAAAGACTCCCTGAGAAATGCACGTCGCCGACTTCGAGGTCTCGGGATCTGCAAGCACATCACAGCTTATTGCTTGTTGAACACTTGTTTGGTTGTGCGCGGCTCACCTTGACGGCCCGTGCGGGTGCTGGTGTAGGTCAGGATCTTGCCGTCGTCCGAAACCGCATACTCATCCTTGAGGATCATTTCCATTTCCCCATTGGGGGTCTGCATCATCTGTTTACCATCGACGGTAAGTTTGCCGCTCTCCCATTTCGCTTTAGCCGTAAACTCTCCCCGTCCCATACCGGCAGGATTTTTGTTTTCTTTGCCATCGAGGGTGAATTTCTGTTCTACGGGCGGGCGTTCGTTTCCTCCGCCGGTCACGAGCCGTTTGATGACCACTTCGCCGGTGGTCTGTTTAATCTCAAGGGTGATACTGATGTCCGCCGGGGGCGCAGCCCCGGGATCTCCGCCGCGGCGGCCGCCCATGCGGATCGGGTCGCTTTTGGATTTATCCAAAATCCAGGTGCCGCTTAGGTCCGCTGCAACTGCCAGGGTGGATATGACCAGAACCCATAAGCTCAAAAACGCCACTCGTTTTTTCATTCTTTCCCCCTATCCAGAATCAAGGTTTTGATTTCAGGTCGCGACGTCCGGCTCCCAAATAAACTTACGCGGGTCATCCCGGGTTATTTCACGGGACTGCCGATGATCGCTTTGGAGGCGGCGACCTCAAAATTCAAATCAAGGCCAATGATATTTCTTCGACAATCTGGTCGGCTGCAGTTGCCGGGTCCGCGGCCTGCAACACGGGACGGCCGACCACCAGGTAATCCGCTCCGGCCCGAATGGCATCCCCCGGACTGGAGGTTCTGGACTGGTCCTGTGTCGCCGTCCCTCCTGGACGGATTCCCGGGATGACCAATTTCAGGCGGTTTTGGCAGCGAGTCCGCAGGGCCGGCAGTTCGAGCGGGGAAGCGACCAACCCCGGGATGCCGGACTCCATTGCGAGCTGGGCGAGCTTATCGACCCACCCTGCTGGCGTGCCCGCGACGCCAATGGCAGGGAGATCCTCCTGGGATAAACTTGTGAGCGCAGTCACCGCCAGGAGGAGCGGCCTTGGTTGAAAAGCTTCAGCAGCTTCCCTGGCAGCCTCGAGCATCTTGCGTCCGCCCGCTGCGTGCAAGGTCAACATCTGGACCCCAAGGCGGCAGGCCGATTTCACGGCACCTGCGACCGTGTTCGGGATATCGTGCAGCTTCAGGTCGAGGAAGACATTTTCGCCTCGAGCCAGGATTTCTTCCACGAAGGATGGACCCTCCCGAACGAAAATCTCCAGCCCGATCTTGAATACCCCCACGTGGCCCGAAAGTCTATCGACTGCTTCGAGAGCCGCCTGGCGTTGCGGCAGGTCCAGTGCGACTATCAACCGGTGACGTGCATTATTCATGAGCGAAGGCTCCCGATCAATTCGTTGATATTCCCAATCTGATGACTGCGGCAGTACTCCGCCAATCCCCGGGCAATCTGCTCCGAAGCCGCGGGGTTGTAAAAATTGGCAGTCCCGACCTGGACCGCGCGCGCGCCGGCGATCAGGAATTCAAGGGCATCGTCGGTGGTCGCGATGCCTCCGACCCCGATGACCGGAATGTTCACCGCCTGGCATGTTTGCCAGACCATGCGAAGCGCCAGGGGTTTAATCGCCGGCCCCGACAGTCCGCCGGTGTTAAATCGAAGCCGCGGCTTTCGTTTTTCAACATCAATCGCCATTCCAACAAACGTGTTGATGACCGACAAGGCGTCAGCTCCGGCATCTTCACAGGCCCTGGCAAATTCCGTAATGTCGGTGACATTCGGGGAAAGCTTCACCCAGAGAGGAAGGCGCGGTGAAGCTTTCTTGGTTTCGGCGGTGATTTTGTGCGCGTCGCGAGGATCCTTGTTGAAGTGGAATCCGCCCTTTGTGACATTGGGACAGGAGATGTTGAGTTCGAGCGCTGCGATTCCCGGGCAATCGTTCAAAAAGCGCGTGACCTCCAGGTACTCATCCAACTCGAATCCGACTACATTGACAATGACGCGTGTGTCGTACTTCATCAACCCGGGAAGTTTTTTCGACACAAATTCGATGGCGCCAATGTTCTGCCAGCCTATTGCGTTCAGCATCCCGGATGCGGTTTCAAAAATGCGGGGAGGGGGATTCCCTTTGATCGGCTTCATGGAAAGTCCCTTGACCACGATGCCTCCGATGGAATTCAGGTCCATCAAATGCGCGAATTCAAGGCCATAGGCGAAGGTCCCACTGGCGGTCATGACTGGATTTTTAAAACGGGTTCCGGCAATCTCCACCGACAGGTCCGGAGGTTTCGACAGGAGCTTTTCTACTTTTGGCTTGGTCATTTTGTTCCGCTGGATTATGTCAAAAAGGGGTCGTGTTCCAATCCACCCTGTAACTGTCCATGACCGGTCCCTCGAGGCACACACGCAAATACTGGGATTCGCCCGATTCATCTCGAGCCCCGATGACGCATCCCATGCATGCGCCGAGGGAGCACCCCATGCGCGCTTCGAGACTGACTTCGCATGGGATACGGTGGCCGGCGGCCAGGTCGTGCACCGCTTTCATCATGGCCCAGGGACCGCAGGAATAGATTCGTGTGGATGAGGCTGTCCGGCTCTTCAACCGGGAGGCGAGCGGTCCGGTCACAAAGCCGCGCTCTCCCCTGGAACCATCTTCTGTGGTGTAGCAGGTTTCGATCCCGAGGGCTTCAAAATTTTCCCGCAGCACGAGTTCTTCGGAGGTTCGTCCGCCGTAAAAAAGCACAGGTTGTATCCCAAAGGATTGCAGCTTCCTGGCCAGGAGATACAGAGCGGCAATCCCGACCCCGCCGGCTACGAGAAAAGCGGTTCGCACGCGATGCTTCATTTCCGATGTAACCTGGAATGGACGGCCCTGGGGCCCCAACACGTGCACCTCGTCCCCGGCACGCAACAGGGCCAGCTTGTGGGAACCGGGTCCGACATCCTTGACCAGAAGGTCGAGGCCTCCCGGTCTCCCCGTGCGATGGCTCGGATGCGTGTTAAAAATGCTGAAAGGGCGGCGGAGAAGGGGGAGACTCTCCACATCGCCGCTGCATTTGAGCATTACGAATTGTCCTGGCTGCGCCAGACGGGCCTGTTCAGGGGCTCCAAGAGTGATGAGATAGTTCGCTGAACCCAGGTTTTGTACAGTTCTGACCTTTACTTTTTTATCTAGCATTTGGCGCCAGTATAAAAGGGAACAGGTTGTTTGCAACGCATTTTTCCGTGTGCTATGATCGCCGCGCCTTGACCTGTATCAAATCTGAAATCAGGATCCATCCCAATGCCCAAAAAAACCGAAGGCAGACTGCTCATGAGCGCCGCCGAAATCGATCTTGCCTTGGCAAGGATTGCGGCGGAGATCATCGAAAAACTCAGTCCCCGAGAGGATTTCGCCATCATTGGGATCCGGCGCCGCGGTGTTCCCCTGGGTCTCCGCCTTTGCGAGAAAATCCAGTCGACCCTCAAGCGCCCGGTTCTCAACGGCGTTCTTGACATTACCCTTTACCGGGACGATCTGACCACTATTGGCAGCCGCCCGATGCTCCGGGAAACCTCCATCGAGTTCGACATCAACAATCTGAGTCTCGTGCTGGTTGATGATGTCCTGTATACCGGCAGAACAGTCCGCTCGGCCCTGGACGGTTTGGTTGATCTCGGCCGCCCTCGCAGGGTGCAGTTGGCGGTGCTGATTGATCGCGGGTACCGGGAGCTTCCCATCCAGGCGGACTACATAGGCAAATACATCCAGACGGCCGAAGATGAAATTGTCGAAGTAAGGTTGATGGATGAGGATAATGAAGAACGGGTAGTACTTGTCAAAAAGCCTTAGTCATGCGGCACAGGTGCCATGGCCTCTCTCAGTCAAAAAGATCTGCTGGGGATTGAGCAGCTCTCTGTTGAGGAGATCCAGCTGATCCTCGACACGGCCGATGCTTTAGGGCAGATTGCCGACCGGCCGGTCAAAAAAGTACCCACGCTCCGCGGCAAAACCGTCATAAATCTCTTCTTCGAACCCTCGACCCGCACGCGCTCCTCCTTTGAATTGGCTGAAAAGCGGCTCAGTGCCGATATTCTGAACTTCGCCGCCTCGACCAGCAGCGTATCAAAAGGTGAAACCCTCGTGGATACCGCCCAAAACCTCGAGGCGATGTCTCCCGACATAATCGTGGTTCGCCATGCCTCGGCGGGTGCACCCCATCTGTTGGGACGGGTTTGCCGATCTTCCATTGTCAACGCAGGCGACGGAATGCATGAGCACCCCACCCAAGCTTTGCTGGATGCTCTCACCATTCGACAATTCAAGAGGCGGATTGAAGGATTGAAAATCGCTCTCGTCGGTGACATTGCCCACAGCCGCGTGGCGCGATCCGACACCATTCTTTTTCACAAAATGGGGGCCGAGGTCTGGGTTTGCGGGCCACCCACCCTCATCCCATGCGATTACCATAAGCTGGGAGCCAGAATCACAGGGCATCTCGAAGAGGCTTTGGAAGCTGCCGATGTGGTGATGATGCTCCGGGTGCAACACGAGCGTCAAAACGAGGCGTTTTTCCCCTCCACGCGGGAATACTATAACTTTTACGGGCTGACCCGGGAGCGGATGCGGCTGGCCAAAAAGGACACAATCGTCATGCATCCCGGACCGATGAATCGCGGTGTGGAAATAGATTCGGATGTGGCCGATGCACCTTATTCCGTCATCCTGAACCAAGTGACAAACGGAGTCGCCGCCAGAATGGCGGTGTTGTATCTTCTCTCCGGAAATGCCGGGCTTAAACCCAGAAAGCAGTCTCGATAAAACTATGCAACTTATTCTGCGTCAGGGACGTATCGTGGATCCGTCCCAGAAACTGAACAAGATCGCCGATCTGGCCATAGAGGAAGGCCGAGTTGCCGAAATTGCGCCACGCCTAAGGAAAAAGGGAAGGAAGGAGATTGACGCGCGGGGCCTGGTTGTTGCGCCGGGCTTTATCGATATGCACGTCCATCTGCGGGAACCCGGCCGGGAAGACTCCGAGACCATAGAATCCGGAACCGCGGCAGCGGCGCGCGGAGGTTTTACCGGCGTTGCATGCATGCCGAACACCCGGCCCGTGAACGATTGCGAGGCCGTAACGGCTTTTATCAAGGAACGAGCACGGGATTTTTCGAAAATCGCCGTCTATCCCATCGGAGCGATTACCAAAGGAAGCCTCGGCGAATCCCTGGCGGAGATCGGCGAAATGCACCGCGCGGGAATCGTGGGAATCAGTGACGACGGGCACCCGGTGCAAAACAGCCAGATCATGCGTCGGGCCATGGAGTATTCTCGCCTCTTCGATCTGCCCGTAATAGATCACTGCGAAGACAAGGATCTTGCGGCAGGCGGTTCCATGCACGAGGGGTACTACTCGACCCTGCTGGGGATGAAAGGCATCAACCCGGCGGCAGAAGAGATTCAGGTTGTGCGCGATGCTATTTTAGCCCGCCAGACGGGCGCCCGAGTGCACATAGCCCACCTGTCCACCCGGCATTCGCTCGCGGCGGTTGCTCGCGCCAAGGATGAAGGGCTCCCTGTGACCTGTGAAGTCAGCCCGCACCACCTTCTTCTGACCGATTCCTGCGTGACCTCTTACGACACCAATACCAAAATGAATCCCCCGCTCAGATCCCAGGAAGATGTGGACGCGCTGGTTCAAGCCCTGTCCTCAGGCATTATCGATGCCATCGCCACGGATCATGCGCCGCACAATGCGAATGACAAAATGCTCGAATACGACCGGGCTCCTTTTGGCGTCGTGGGTCTGGAGACTGCGGTGAGCCTGATCCTCGACCGCTTTGTCCGCCCGGGCATCATCGATTTCGACCGAATGGTTCAGCTGATGTCTGTCAACCCCTCCCGGATTTTGAAGGTTGAGCGCGGCACGCTGGCCAAGGGCGCGTGGGCCGATATCACGGTGCTGGATCCCGAACTCGAATGCGAGGTGCGCAGCGCCGATTTTCTTTCGCGAAGCCGCAACACTCCTTTTGAGGGATGGAAGCTGAAAGGCGGGCCGGCGGTAACCATTGTGCGCGGCAGAGTGGTCTGGGATCGCTAGAGCGGGCGGGTGTGTGATTAAGAATTAACGTTAACGGTGCTTTTCGGGCTGAGGTGTGGCGGATGCCTCAGGCTTGGCTGGCGGAAGGTTTTGAATGATTTCCCCCGCACGCGCGTAGCCCTTATCCCGCGCCAACCGCTCCATTTCGTTCTTGTTTCCCTTGAGATCCTGGATTTTCCGCAGCCTTCCGGCATTGGAATTCTGAAGGTCCGTCACCCTCTGGCGGCGCGACATCAGCTGCCGCTCCGCTTTTTTCATGTCCTGGAAACCGCCCGGACCCCATATGGTGAAGATGGCGCTGGCAATGAATATGACCACACACGCTACGTAATAGGCTTCGCGTGCAAAAGAGGTTCGCGTACGACGGGCCATCGAATTTCCGGTTCAGGAATTGTTGACAACTTCCAACTTTCCACATGATACTTACAGCGCAGCGGGGGACGCAATCAAATTCATGAATGAAATATTGATTTTCTGCACGGCTGATTCGCCCGACCTGGCGCGACGGATTGGGACCCATCTGGTGGAGAATCGCCTCGCCGCCTGTGCGAATATCCTCCCCGGTGTTCGCTCCATTTACAGATGGGAAGGAAAAATCTGCGATGAGGAGGAAACGCTTGTTCTGATCAAGTCCACGGCCGAGCGATTCGAGGAAATTCGAATGGCCATTAAGAGCATCCATCCCTACCAGGTGCCGGAAATCATAGCCGTCTCCCTGGCCGCCGGCGACGCCGAATATTTGAGCTGGCTCCGGCGGAATGTTGACTTGCAGCCTTGAGTATTTTTCTCTCGCATTCCTGACCCCCTCCAACCGAATACCGAACCGCTTCAGAAGAAAATCGATTTCTTTTGAAATATCGCGCTCGCCCTGGAAACAACGATGACGGCAGCCTGCGACTGAATCGTCGGCCCGTATCCTTTCGGGTTTGAGAGCCAGAAATCCAATGAAGCCGTCGACCGCTTCCTACCTCAGACGCTCCCAGCACCTTTTGCGATGGATCGACAGATTCAATGCCACGGCTCCCGTTACGCTCGACGGCAGGGAGATCGGGACATGGCAATCGATTCGGGCGAAATGGCGCGTCCGGGGAAAGGAGATCGTTCTGAACTTCAGGACGTCAGATCGCCTGGAGTTTTTCCGTATTGCCTCCATTCGCAGGCGGCAGAGTATGGCGGAGGTATCGATCCAGAACCCGGCCGCAGGCCCTCATCGAAGGCTGCTGATCCAGCTGGAGGAGTCCGCCGCCGATTTGAGCTGGCCAGGTCAGGAAATGAGGCTCCGGGCGGGCATTGAGGCCTGGGTCCAGAATCAGTTTCCGCAGTTCGGTGTTCAGTGGTTTGCGCTGCGTTCTGACCGCCGCCTCAGTCTATCCGGGGCCTTTTATCGGATAGTGATCAGCCATGGGAATCGATGGGTGCCAATTCTTGTCTTGCCGTATCCGGACCAGCCAAACCTGGCCGGCGCAGCCCTCTGTCAGCTGCTTTTGTGGATGATTGCATTGGCTGGCAGCAGGATGTTGCTCCGGTGCAATCCGGCCATTCTCATGCTTCCCTCCGGGAGTGCGGATTCAGCCTGCCATCGGGCTAGTCTTTTGAACTCTGAAAGCCTGTCCCTCGATGTTCTGGAATACGATCTGGGGGACGATGATGTCCTGAGGGTTGGTTGCAGCCAAATACCTCGGACGCCGGTCGAGGAAAAGGATTTCCGCTGGCCGGTGCTCGGGCCGTTTCGGTGGAGCCCTCAAATCCAGCGCGTCATGGATCTGGCTCCGGCATCCATCACCAGGTATCCCCGTTTCAACGATTTCGATTCGCTGCGTCTTTTGGGCCTGGAATTTGCACGTGCAGCCGGAGAAAACCGGGAGATTATTTACTTTGGTATTGGCACCGAAAAAGTGGAGCTGACCGACGATAATTTCCACCAACTAAAGCTTTTGGTCGATGAGATCTTGTATTACCGGCGGCCGGACAGCCCGGATATTTATCATCCCTGGTACCGATTGCAGGCAGAGCGCTGGCTCGAAAGCCTGATTCTCGAGGCGGGATCCATACTCTTTCCGGAATTGATGCCTGAGGCCGTTTATTCCCAAATTCCAGTCTACCTGGGAAGAGAGGCCGGACGGGTGGACATACTGGGAATGGATATTCAGGGACGGCTCATTGTATTTGAGCTCAAGGTCGGCATCGATCCGGGACTGCCTATCCAGGCCCTCGATTATTGGGGGAGGGTTGTTCAACACAATTTGAATGGCGATTTCGAAAAGCGCGGTTATTTTTCCGGCCTCCGCCTGAGGCGGGAGCCCCCGCGCATCTACATGGTGGCTCCCTTGTTCGAGTTTCACGACAGCACGGAAAAGCTTTTGGAATTCTTTAATCCGGAAGTCGATATCTGGAAAATCGGCATCAACGAAGATTGGCGCTGCGGAGTTAAGATCCTCCGCAGAGTCAAGCTCCGCTGCGGCGGGATTAATGCGGAAGAAAAGGGCAGGTAAACCTTTATTATTGTTTGTTTTCCGTTTTGTGGTCGGTTTCTTCTTGCCCGGCCTTCAAAGCGGATTTGAAGTTCTTGATCCCCTCGCCGAGCCCCTTGCCCAACTGGGGGATCTTATTGACGCCGAAGATAAGAATTACGATGACCAAAATTACCAGCAACTCCCCCATACCGAGATTCGGCATTTAAACCTCCTGAGTATTTAAACCAAATCAAAGAGTACTCGACGCGTCCTTCCATGTCAATCGAAGCAATTCGCCGGTTCCAGGCTTGGACTTGATCGAGGTGCCGAACTTCAAACCGAATTCCGGAACCGGTTCATTCGCGCTCAAAATAGGCTGCTGTTTTTGCCCGGGGGGCATGAGTCGTTCATCGGTGCAGTAGAGCGTTTAGAGCAGGACACGGTCGTTCCCTAACCGCCGGGTCACCCTCTCGCGGTCCAGGTATTCGAGCAAGGGAATGGCATGTTTGCGCGTAAGCCCGAAGAGGTCCTTGAATTCCGCAACACCAAACTTTGAACCCGGCTGGACCGAGGCTCTTATTTTTTCTTTCAGCTCCATGAGTGTGGCACTGTGGTAAGTCAAGTCCTCGGAAATCCTGATGAGAATCTTTTCCTTGAGCATCCAATGGTAGACGCGCTTGAGTTCCTCCGGATCGGCGATAATCCTCGAGGCAACTTCATCCCAGGCGGGCGGCTGAAAGGCTGCGCTTCGAAACGCAAATTCAATCTTGTCATGCAGAATCTGTCTCTCTTCGCTCAGTTTTACCTCACGGCCGTGCTGGCAGACAAACTCGTCTTCAAGTGAAATCTTGCGCTTTTGGACCAGCTTTTCCAGGAAATGCCGGAACACGTCTACCGGAAAATCGTCGTACAGCCTTTTCCTCAGTTCCTCCTTCGAGATTCCTTTGACAAGGGGGTGCTGCCGATGGTGGTCTGTTACGAGTTCAATCGTTTGCTTCTCGATCTCGGCGGCGATGGCGGGCGGTATCAGGAATGGGGCAGGGTCGGGCGTCAAAATCAACCGTCCGGCAGAAGCCAGGCTCCGGCAAACCTCTTTGATTTCGGAGGATGCAATCCCCACCCTCGATACCAGTTCGCTCAGACTCATCCCGCGTTCGGCGCCTCCGTCGACAAAAGCAAGCACTCTCTCAGCCAGAGCGGGTTGTTCCATTCGCCGCAGGACTTCAAGCACTTCGCGGTCGGTGGTCTTATGCTTGGATGGATGGGGGTCCAGGACGATGCCGCCTCCGATGGTGATCGCGGGAGAGAACTGACGCAAAATATAGGCGTCGCCATGCAGGCAGAATACCGGAGAATCCAGGCGCAGCTGGGCGAAAGCGGCCCCTCCCGGAGGGAGTTCCTCCATTCCGAGCAACGCGAGCCGGGCCAGCACCTCTGAAGTACCCTGGTGAAATCTGACTTTGGTAAGGTTTTTGATCGGCCGCGAAGTGGCCAGCAGGTTCAACTTCGCATCCAATAATTGGGTGGCTCGGAAACATTTTGGCAGGGTCAGGACCATTCCCCGCCCCACCATAGAGAGGTCGATCCCCTGTAGGTTGACGGCCGTTCGCTGCCCGGCCACGGCTATTTCACTCGGGGTGCCGTGGACCTGGATTCCCCTCACTTTGGCCTGGATACCTGCCGGAAGGAGCTCGACCTCATCGTCCTTGCGCACGGAACCCGAAGTCAAGGTTCCCGTCACCACGGTCCCAAAGCCACGCATGGAAAAAGCCCGGTCCACAGGCAGGCGTAACATGCGGTTCGTGGGTCGGCCGGGAATCCGCCCGGCGAGGTCCGCCATAGCCTTCTTGAGCAGGTCGATTCCTTCTCCGGTCTTGGCGCTGACAGCAATTACGGGAGCCCCGGCCAGGAATGAATCTTTGACGAGTTCGCTGATTTCAGCCCTGACGAGGTCGATGAAATCGGGCTCTACTAGATCGCATTTGGTTATCACTGCAATTCCAGCCCGCACACCGAGAAGTCGACAGATGTCAAAATGCTCGCGCGTTTGCGGCATTATGGATTCATCACCTGCCACCACCAGAAGAACGAAATCGATCCCCCCCACACCTGCCAGCATATTTTTGACGAACTTTTCGTGCCCCGGAACGTCGACAAAACCGAGGTTCAGGCCGTCCAGGGAGAGATGGGCAAAACCAAGGTCAATTGTGATCCCGCGGAGTTTTTCTTCCTTGAGACGGTCCGGATCAGTGCCCGTAAGAGCTTTGACCAGGGCGCTCTTGCCGTGGTCGATGTGTCCGGCTGTGCCGACGATCAGATGCCGCATGTTTTTTCCTACCCGGATTTTCCGGATCGCGACGACAGGCTTGCCCACGGATCGCCTTGGGGCGCGATGCGAACCTCCTGACAAAACTTGTGTTTATGCCCTGTTTGCCGTGATTCTGTAACGATTATGAATGGCAGCCGGGCGGAAGCATCGGGGCCGTGCATTCCGGACAAGCTTTATTTTTGAACATTTTGTCCCTGTCGCATTCTGCAACCTGCCAGGAAAACTTGGAAATCGCACATTTGCCCGCGGGGCTATGGCCAAATCCCTTGACTGAAAATCCGTTGGCCAGTACGCTTTAAGTTTATCAAATTGGGACCAGTCACGCGTTCAGGTCTGCCGAAAACATTTTAGGGTAGGGACTGGCTGATCGCCAGTCGAATTGGGTGGGATCCGGAACTATTTATGCTGGAAAGACTGTCAGATAAGCTCCAGAAGATATTGAAAGACCTTCGCGGGCACGGACGGGTATCCGAGCGCCACATAGAAGAAACGGCCAGGGAAATCCGGAATGCGCTGCTCGATGCCGACGTCAATTTCAAGATTGCGAAGGATTTTGTGGAGCGCGTGAAACAGCGTGCTCTGGGCCAGGAGGTTATGGATTCTCTCACCCCCGGCCAGCACGTCATCAAGGTCGTCCGCGATGAGCTGATTGAGTTGCTCGGCGGATCCCAGACCGAGCTTCAGTATTCCAAACAACCGCCGACGACATATTTAATGGTCGGTCTTCAAGGATCCGGCAAAACCACTTCAACGGCGAAGCTGGGTCTTTGGCTGTCCAAAAACAATCACTCACCCCTGCTGTTTTCGGTTGACGTTTATCGTCCGGCCGCTATTGAACAGCTGCGCGTCCTGTGCGCAGACAACCGACTGGGTTATTTTGACGACCCGGGCAATGAGGATCCGGTTTCGCGTACCGAGAAGGGGCTTCGCCATGCCCGGAACAGCGGGTACGACGTCGTGTTGATTGATACGGCGGGACGCCTGCATATCGACGATGAGATGATGAAGGAGCTGGAGCAGATCCGCCGATCCTCCCAGCCAACCGAGATCCTGCTGGTAGCCGATGCCATGACGGGTCAGGATGCGGTGCGGAGCGCGAAGGAGTTCCATGAGCGTCTGAACCTGACAGGGGTCCTCCTCACCAAGATGGATGGCGATGCGCGAGGCGGCGCTGCGCTTTCGATTCGCAGCGTTACGGGGCAATCCATCAAATTTGTAGGAACTGGAGAAAAGGCCGAAGCGCTTGAGCCCTTCTACCCTGACCGGCTGGCTGGGCGAATCCTCGGAATGGGCGATGTTCTTTCATTGATCGAAAAAGCCGAGGAGACGGTTGACAAAGAAGAAGCCTTGGAATTGGCTGAAAAGATCCGGAAAGACGAATTCACTCTCGATGATTTCCGCGACCAGATGCGCCAGATACGCAAAATGGGGCCGATGGAGCAGATTTTAGGAATGCTGCCGAATATGGGCCCGATGCGCGGCATGAACAAGCTCAAGGTTGATGAAAAAGAGCTCATTCATATTGAAGCCATCATCAATTCAATGACACCTCAGGAAAGAACTCATCATCACATCCTTACCGGAAGCCGTCGCAAGCGAATAGCATTGGGGAGTGGCCGCCCGGTATCGGAAATCAACCGGTTGCTCAAGCAATATATCGAAACCCGCAAGATGATGAAAAGCCTTAGTAAGGGTATAATCCCAAGGATGATGAAAGGGATGCGCTTTCCCGGCTGAAAATTGGGATTCCAACGGCGGGCCCACGTCTGATTCGTCTCGGCTGACCGCGTTCTCGGTCGCGAACGGAGAGTCTGCAGCATGTCAAGGGCCTGCCCTATGCAAAAAAACACCCTGAAATCTGCCCGGGAAGGATTTTTTGCTGGATTTTATGTCCCTTTCCAGGGATCATATGCGTTTTTGTCGGCTCAGGGTTGCATCGACAGAAGACATGTGTCAAAATCGCAATAACTTAAGGCTTTTAATTGAGGAGGAGTGTTGTTAAGGATTCGATTGACTCGGATGGGTGCAAAGAAAAAACCCTTCTATCGCGTGGTGGTTTCTGAGCGAAGACAGGCTCGAGATGGCAGGTTTGTGGAGATTGTGGGACATTATAATCCCGGCACCAATCCTCCATCAGTAGAGTTGAACCTGGAACGGCTTCAACATTGGATTGCTAACGGTGCTCAGCCTTCGGATACAGTTAACAGCCTAATAAAGAAGGCGAAGCCGGCAGCTCCGGTCAGCTAGTTCCTCCTGTCCCTTACTGCTTGGCACAAACTGGCCCCGCGTTGTCTCGACAGTAATTGCGATCTTCTATGGAGGCGGTTATGAAGGATCTAGTGGAAATGATCGCGAAGGCTCTTGTGGATAATCCCGAGCAGGTTGTGGTTACAGAAATCGAAGGGGAGCAAACAACTGTCCTGGAATTACGGGTAGCGCCAACCGATCTGGGCAAGGTGATCGGTAAACAGGGCCGGACGGCGCGCTGCATTCGTACTCTTCTGGGGGCCGCCGGGATGAAACTGCGGAAGCGGTTCGTCCTGGAAATCTTGGAATAGTGGAGCAGACCGGTCAGCCTACATATATTGCCATCGCCCGAATCGCCAGGCCTCGCGGGAACCGCGGTGAGGTCCTGGCCGACTTGTATACGGATTTTCCTGATCGCTTCGGATCGCTTAGCGAAGTGTCTGTAGAATACCCCGGTGGCAGACTTGAAGTGCGGTCCATCGAACAGTTCTGGTTCCACAAGAACCGGCTCGTTCTGAAGTTAGGCGGATCCGATTCCATCTCGGATGCAGAGAAATTGGCTGGAGCCTGGGTTTTGGTCCCATGCGGCGATGCAATTGAGCTCCCCGAGAATACGTATTTTGACCACGATCTAATAGGTTGCACAGTTACTACGGTGAACGGAGTTGAGCTCGGGCCCATTGCGGAGGTCATGAAGCTCGACGGCAATACCCTGTTTGCCATCCGGAGCAGGCATGGGGAGATTTTGATACCTGCCGCCGGGTCCTATTTCCGGGAGATCTCGATCAGGGAAAGGCGCATCTTGGTCGATCTTCCCGAAGGACTGGTGGACCTGAACCGATGAGATTTGATATTATAACTATTTTTCCCGATATCTTTACCGGGGTATTGGATACCGGTATCATCCGGCGAGCTCGACAATCGGGGGTTGCAGATATCCGGGTAATAAACCTCCGGGATTTTGCCGCGGACAAGCACCGGCAGGTGGATGATCGCCCGTATGGGGGTGGTGAAGGCATGGTATTCATGCCTGAGCCGTTATTTGCCGCAGTGGAACATTGCCGGGCGGAGAGCGCGTTCGACAAAGGCCTTGTGGTTTTGTTGACTCCGCAAGGAAAAACCTGGTCCCAGCCAATGGCTGCGGAGTTGGTGCGCAACGAACACCTGATCTTTATTTGCGGCAGATACGAAGGGATCGACCAGAGGGTCGTGGATACTCTGGTGGATCTGGAAATCTCCATTGGAGATTTTGTTTTGAGCGGCGGGGAAGTCGCGGCCATGGTTCTCATCGACACCATGACCCGTCTGTTGCCCGGCGCCTTGGGAAACGAAGAGTCAACGCGGAATGAGAGTTTTTCGCGCGGAATTTTGGACTATCCGCAGTATACGCGGCCGGCGATGTTCCGCGGATTAGGGGTGCCGGAGGTGCTGCTGTCCGGTGACCATGCAAAAATAGCCCAATGGCGTTCCGAGGCCGCCATGCAGAAAACTCTGCAGAAACGGCCTGAATTAGCGCAGAAATAGCAGGAGCACTGGCCGAAATTATTCAAGGTCCTGATGCGGGATGTCCGGTTGAATGGGCTGGAGCGCAGGATCAAGTTTTTTCCAGGAGTGGCTTATGAATTTGCTTCAAGCAGTCGATAAATTACAAATGAGGACAGATCTCCCGGCGTTTCGGCCAGGTGACACGGTTCGTGTTCATGTGAAGATCAAGGAAGGGGACAAGTTCCGGATCCAGGTTTTTGAAGGCGTGGTAATAGCCATCAAGCGCAACGGGATTTCTTCCACCTTCACTGTTCGAAAAGTGTCTTCAGGGTATGGGGTTGAGCGGATTTTCCCCCTTCATACACCGATCATTGACAGGCTGGAAGTCGTCAAGAGCGGGAAGGTGCGAAGAGCCAGGCTTTATTATTTGCGCGGACGCCGGGGCAAGGCGGCCAGATTGAAGGATACTGGCAAACTCGATCGCGTTACGACAGGCACCGCGGAGTCCGCCAGACAGTGATCCTGCATGTGGAGTCACGATTACTTTGAGCGCATCCTCCACGGGCACGGTTTCAAAGCCGTAGCCGGCGTGGACGAGGTGGGCCGGGGGGCACTGGCAGGGCCAGTGGTTGCCGCCGCGGTTGTGTTGAGCCAGGATGGCGATTATAGTGATATTCGTGACTCCAAGATTCTGACCCCCAGGCGGCGTGAGCGCCTGGCACAGAGGATCCGGGCGGAAGCTCTTGCAGTGGGGATTGGTTCGGTGGCGGAATCTGAAATCGACAGGATCAACATACTTCAGGCCACGCACATCGCGATGCGGCTTGCGCTGGAAAATCTCCGCTCTAAACCCGATGCCGTGCTGGTCGACGGCTTTTGGCTTCCTGGTATTGAGCCTCACTGTATCGGGATCATTCACGGCGATTCGCTTTCTTATTCCATTGGAGCAGCTTCGATTGTAGCCAAGGTCCATCGGGATGCCTGGATGACTCGGATGGATGAACGCTTCCCGCAGTACGGATTTGCCCGCAACAAAGGCTACGGAACCAGGGAACATCTGGAAGCTCTTACCCGGCACGGCCCGGCTCCAATCCATCGGTTGACTTTCAGCGGAACAGCCTTTACACCTGAAGCCGGAGGTCGTCATGGCAAGTGACAACAAGGCCAAGATACTCCGCGAGGCAGAAAAATACGTCATTCAGGGCAAGATTCCCCAAGCCATAGCCGAATACCAGAAGATCACCAAACTGGACCCGAATGATGTGATGATATTGAACACCATCGGGGATCTCTATCTCCGGCAGGGAAAGGTCACGGATGCCAACCAGTACTTCCTGCAGGTAGCCGAAAATTACTCCCGCAATAATTTCCTGCTCAAAGCCCTCGCCGTTTATAAAAAAATCCTCAACTCGGACCCCCAAAATCTGGTGATATGCCGAACCATGGCGACGCTTTATTCGCAGCAGGGATTGAACGCCGATGCGCGAATCCACTATTTGAAGGCTGCGGAAATTGCGACTCGCGAGGGCCGCGCCCGAGAAGCGACTGAGTCGTACGAAAAAATCGTGGAAATCGAGCCGGGGAACAGCACGGTGCAGCTCAAACTGGCAGAGATACGTATCGCCGAGGGGAACCGGGAAAAAGCCTACGAAAATCTGGCAGCAGCGGCGCGTGCGCAGGTCAAAGCCGGCAGCCTGCAGGCGGCTCTGGCCAGCTTCGGCCGTGCCCTTGAGATCCATCCGCTCGATGCTGCTGTGCTCCGCGGATATTGCGACGCAGCCGTCGCCGCGGGAGTACCTGACCAGGCTGTAGCTCAACTCGGGAAAGCACTCGAGCGCGACCCGAACAACCTCGAAATTCTCGAAATGAGCGGCCGCGCCCAACTTTCCGCTGGGAATGCAGATGGTGCAGCGGAGGTCTTCCGGCGAGTCATTGAACAGGATGAAACGCGTCTGCCGCTAGTGCTGGAAATTCACAAAGCACGTCTTGCTGCCGATGATCCCGATGGCGCTGGCGCGTGCCTCGACCCGTATATCGAAAGCTTTATCGCTCGCCGGTCATTTGAGCAGGTGGTCAAGGCCCATCAGACAACTTTGAGCGTCCACCCTTCCAACATCCCGACTCTACGTCGGCTTGAAAAGCTATTTTCGTCGGTGAATGACCATGCGCGGCGTCTTGAAATGCTGGACAACCTGGCGCAGGTCTATCTCGACAGCGGAGAGCCAAAAGAGGCGCTTGTGTGCCTGGAGTCGATTCTCCAGGTCAATTTTGGCAGCAAGAAGCATCAGGAAATGCACCGGGAAGCTTTTTTGCGTGCCTATCCCGGCGAAAGATACACTCCACCAGAACCTGGGCTGATCGGAGAAACTGAAGAATCCGCGAAGCAGGGCAGGGGCCCGGCCGGCAAAGGGCTTGCAGCGCCGGCAGCCGGGAGCGAGGTGCCGACCCTCGTTGAAATTGATCTCCTGATAAATTACGGGATGACGGATCGCGCTCTGGAGCTGCTGCGCTCCATGCATGAAAAGGATCCTGCAAATCGCGAAGCGCTGACCCGCATGGTGTCCCTGCTCCGTGATACCGATCCAGCGGCCGCGGCAGATTGCTGCATGACGCTTGCCCTGGTTCATAAAAATGCCGGGGAAGATGGCGATGCAGCCAGATTGCGGTCGGAAGCCGAGCTGCTCGATCCTGGAATTTCCGCCAGGCGTTCGAAAGAGTGGGATGCTTCGGCTGAAGACCTTTCGGCTGCCGGTGGGGGAACAGGAGCTCACGATTCCTTTCGGGAAAGCGCCGTCGAGGAGGTGGATCTCACCGGCGATATTTCGGACATATTCTTCCATGGAACCGAGGAAGAAGAGGCCGGCATGGGATCTGAGGGAATGGCGTCGACCGCCGAGGACATTGTCGAAGAATACACTCCTGCCGACCTGCCGCAAGCCAAAGGAAGTTCCCTCACGGAGCAGCTCCAGGAGGTCGATTTTTATCTCAATCTCGGTTTCCTGGATGAGGCAAAAACCCGGTTGGAGGAGATCGTCAAGGAACACGGAAAAATTCCGGAACTGGCCTCGCGACTCTCACAACTGGCCGATGGTGCCCCACTAACTCCGCAGCCCGAGTTCAAAACACAGGTCGAAGGCGAGGTTGTGCCGGAGTTTACTTTCCCATCCGAAGCGAAGTCCGGTTCGCTTCCCGCGGACCGCGATACCCTGCCTCTCGAATTCGAACTGACTGAATCGCCATACGAAGTCACGGCTGACAGAGCGCAGGCACCCGAAACAGACGTAGCGCCCTCCGGGGTTATTGCTCTAGGCCCGCCAACAGCGTCAGCGAAGGCCTCACCTGAAGCAATTGCGCTTGGCCCGCCCGAGGCGGCAAAGCCCGGAGCGGCGCCGGATAGGGTTGTCGCTGACCGGGGTGAGGGAGTGGAGAAGGCTAAAGCGGCTGAAACCCCGGGGCTTGAACCTTCGCACTTGCAAGGATCACTATCGGAGTCGGTGCCCCAGCCAAAGTCAGCCTTTGAGGAGCTACTGGCAGAAGTGACTGCGGAGACAGACCGGGAAGTTGCATGGGAAGACTTCGAAACGCTTTTCAGCCTTGGGACCGCCTACCGTGAGATGGGCCTGGTCGACGACGCCATAAGGGAGTTTCAGGGTGCCGCAAAAGCGCTGGATCCCGCGGAGCACCCGCGGGAGATCATTCGTTGCTGCGGAATGCTCAGCACCTGTTTCCTGGAGAAGCGGATGCCGCACTCCGCAATGCGCTGGTGCGACGCCGGTCTCAGCGTCCCGGATATTTCTGAACATGAGATCGTGGCGCTCCGCTATGAGATGGGGATCGCTCTTTCGCTAAGCGGAGATAATGCAAAAGCGTTAAGTATGTTCGAATTTGTCTATGGCGTCGATCCGGCCTTTCGCGATGTGGCGCAGAAGATCGATGAACTGAGAAGCGGGTCCTCTTCCCATGCCTCCTAGTACCCCCGCGTGGCCAACACAACCGGGCTCCACACAGCCGGGATCAGATGGGAGCCATGGGTCCCGCTGGCGGGGTGGCGCCCCCTGGATCTGGCACGTAATCTATATCCTGTATTCACTCGAAGTCGGAATATTCCTCCTCTTCCTGCCCTGGACATCCGTCTGGGATAACAACTACATTCTCTATCTCTATCCCAAATTCCGTCCCATCATTACCAACTCCTTTTTCAAAGGAGGCGTGCTGGGCTTGGGTATTGTCAACATACTTATCGGAATACAGGAGATCGCCCAATTCCGCCGCAAAGCCAAAGGCTTTTTTTCCCGTTGACCCATGTGTGTCCAGCGGAACTGCGGACTGGCTCGTCTCTGGCTATCTTTCCGGGGGCTGCAAAGTAGGCGGGCCTTTTTTCTTGGGAGGACCTTTGCCTTCCTTTCCGGTCGGGGGTTCCTTAGCCAGTGCCGATACTGCGCCATCGTGGGCCCCTTCAGTAACATCCAGAGCCCGATTCACCCAGTTCCAGAGCTCCTCCTTCTTTTTTTCTTCCGCCATCGATTTCAGAATTTGCAGGCTTTTTTTCGCGCTTTCGGTCGATTGCTGGAGACTCTTCAGCGCTTTGCTGAAGCCGGCAGGCTCTGTCTTGGGATTCTGCGCGGCTCCGTCCAGGTTGAGCATCACGCTTCGTATGCATCGATAGTACCCTTCGACCATGTCTTCAGGGCTGAAAAACTCCATCGGATCGCCGGCAACGGATTCTTTCCCGTTCAGTCTTTCCTCTGCAGTCTTAAGACGCAGAGCCGCTGCATCCAGGTAAAGCTTCACCCTTTTGTCGATTTCCTGCGCATCCTGGATTTTTTCAATCTCCAGAGGGGTAAGGTATTCCTTTTGCAGGATCCGGGGTTCAGCATGCGGCATAGGAACCCAGATTGCCATCAGGAGTAACCATGGCCGGTAAATTCGCGCATTCATGATCCCAACTCCATGGAACAAGAGCCGAATCCGGATTTAAGGATCTTCCCGGCCGCAATAACAGGTTCCAGAAATCCGGTCTCGAACCGGCATCGCCATTGGCCGCTAACTGCCCGGGAACAGAAATCCAACGAGTTTTTTACGAACAAGCTCTGATCCGTTGATCCAGCCTTCGAATGCATCCTGCTGTTCGACCAAAGCTTTGAGTTTCAATTCCTGCATGGCGCTGATGGAGCGCCTCAGATGAATCTCAAATCGAATCAGCGCCTTCGATTTGTCTTTGCGCCCGGGCGAAGATTCGATGTCCTGAAGTGCTGAATCCAACAAGGCGCTCCAGAGTTTCAGCTTTTCCGGCGTTGACTGGAAGGCCTCCTGCTGAATCATTCCCGCGATCATTTTTTCACACCTGGATGAAGCTTCATCATAAATACGGATGCGGTTATCCAGCTTTGATTCCCTGGCAAGTTTGTCCCTGTCCATCCGTGTGAGACAGTCTAATTGATCTCCGGCGGCGGGAACGGCAGCCTGGGTAAGCATGGAAATAAATGACCAAAGGATCAGCACCAATTCGTTCATGTTGCCTACATTTTGGATGGGACTTCGCAGCCTAGCAGGTCGAGTGCTTTCGAAAGTTGCTTGCGCACGAGGTCAACCACAAAAAGCAGGAGATCCCTGCGTTGTTCGTCCGGTTCTGAAAGGATATGATACCGATGATAGAACAAATTGAATTTCTGGGCTAGCGCAAATGCGAATTTAGCCAATTGGCTGACTTCCAGTGATTGGGCGACCTGGCGCACCACTTCAGGCAATCTCGATGCGATGTACACGAGTTCCCAGATGTCGTCGGTTTCCTCCAGGAATGCCGCCAATGCTTGCCGGTTGATTCCTTTCAGGCGGCTCGGTTCCCCGCCCGATTCCTCGAATTTGCGGAAGATATTGTCGGCCCGGACCGAGGCGTATTGGACATAGGGACCGGTTTCCCCGTCAAAACTCAAGGCCTCCCTGAAATCGAAAGCGATCAGGGTGTTTCGAGCATAACGTTCCAGGAAATAACGGAGGGCGGCAACAGAGATTATCTGCGCGATGCGGACGGTTTCTTCCGGGGGCAGCACGTGCCGCTTCTCGACCTCGGCTCTGGCTTTCTCCAAAAGCGTATCGAGCAGATCGTCGGCTTTGACTCCAAGGCCTTTGCGCCCGGCGACCTCGATAAATGGCCGTTTCTTTTCCTCTTCGGAGAGGGTGAATCCAAGCTCCTGACAAGTAGCCGGCGTGAGCGCAACCATTTCGTAGGAAAAATGAATCGAGTTGGATGCTTGTTCGGTATATCCGAGCGCCTGCAGCCCCTGAAGCACTACCCCTTGCAGGTATGCCTGCCGGCTGTCAATTACGTTGTAAACCCGGCTGGCGCCTCCGAAGGATGGCGGTTTCACGCCCTGGGCCGGGTTGGTATCCGTAATCCACAAACTTCTGCCGGAACCATCCGCAAACGGCCGATAATGGAAATCGAGCCCAAGCAGCCCGAATTTCCAAAGCTGGTAGGCTATATCTTTGCCTACGTAGGTCACGGTTCCGTCGGAGCGTACTATGATCTTCTCATCATCCTCCAATTCTTCGCGAGCTGCATCAGAGGCCGCTCCTTCCGCAGTGCTCATCACCCAGCATCCGCGGTTTTTTCCTTCGGAGACAAAATAGATCGCCCCGCGCTCTTTCAACATCTGGAAGGCTTTTTCCCAAAAGTGAAGGTGGAGGATTTCGCTTTCCCGGGGCAGCAAATCATAGCGAACGTTGATGCGTTCCATGGTTGCCAGGTGCGCTCTGGCAATTCGCATCGCCACATGCTCCGCAAGTTTTGCAGTGTCGTTTCCCCCGTTCTCGATCGCTTGCAGCGTCTTGCTGCGCCAGGTTTTGTTCTCTTCGTCAGCGGCGTAAAACTTGGCAACCCCGGCGTAAACATCCCAGCAATAATAGTCGAACTTGCCCTTGACGGAGGAAACCTCCTCCAGGCTCTTGCCTTCCATTCTTTCCAGCCCGACGACGACATCGGCAACTTGCACGCCCGTATTGTCGAGATAGTTTTGAACTTCAACCTCATGGCCGAGGAAGCGAAGGCAACGTACAAAAGTGTCTCCCAGAGCCGCGTTGCGAAGGTGGCCGATATGGGCGGCTTTGTTCGGATTGATATTGGTATGCTCCACAATCACCTTGCCCTGGAAATCGGGCGGACAAATCCGGCCAAAACGCTCTTTTTGGATGCTTTCGGCAAGAGTTGAAGCCATCTGTGCCCGGTCGAAATGAAAGTTGAGATAGCCGCCCCCGGCCACATCAACCTTCCATAGTCCCGGAATCGAACGCGTATCGTCCGCGAGTTGCTGTGCGATATCTCGGGGCGATTTCCTGGCTTTTCGGGCGAGGTCGAAAGCCACGGGACACGCCAATTCTCCAAGTTCTATTTTGGGCGGAAGCGTAAAGCTCAGCCGATCGTATTGGACACAGTAACGCTCCTGTATTTTCTCGAGGAGGATTTTTTCGATATTTTGAATCAGCGCAGATAACATTATGGATTTGAACCTTCGGATGAGAGTGGTTGATGGACCAAACATACCCCATCGAAAAGGCTAAATCAACCTTCCGCCATCCCTCCAGGGTGCCTTGACTTCCCCGGGTGCCGTCCCTAAACTCAACTTTCACAAAGATTCTGGCGGTGCCATGGGTATACCCTTAATGCCTCATGCTTGCAGGCAGCTCTGGCCGGGGACCCTCTTTCCAGGCCACATGACCGGCCCGGGTGTGGCTCTCGCAGAATATTTGTCATGGTCGACAGGGAAGGAATGATCCGTGCCAAAAGAACTGATGAACCAAAACATCCTGTACTTTGAGCCTTTTTCAGGCGTTAGCGGCGACATGATGCTTGGCGCCCTGATTGACCTTGGGGCAAGCTACACCCAACTCCAGGAAAACCTCCGGCTGCTTCCACTGCCGGGTTATCACCTGTCACAGCACAAAGTCATGCGCGCTGGTATTCACTCCTCAAAAATTGATGTTCACGTCGACGGGGAGGGAACTGGAGCGCATGAGCACGGCCACCACGGCCATAGCCAACACCACCATCCTCATCGCACTTTGCGCGACATCGAGGATCTGATCGGTCGCAGCGGGCTTTCGACCTGGGTTAAGGAAAAGTCGATCTCGGCTTTCCGGCGCTTGGCAGCCGCCGAAGGACGAGTTCACAATCAAGCTCCGGAAAAGGTCCACTTCCACGAGGTCGGAGCGGTGGATTCCATCGTGGACATTGTGGGAACCATGATTGCCATGGAAAATTTCATCCCTGCCAGAATAATTTCAGGCCCGGTCAATGTAGGCCATGGAACACTAAAATGCCAGCACGGCACCTATCCGGTACCAGGTCCGGCGACGCAGGAATTGCTGCACGGCATCCCCACGTATTCTGATGAGATCCCGGGGGAACTTACAACCCCGACAGGTGCCGCATTGCTGGCGGAACTGGTGGATGTTTTCGGACCCCGGCCGCTTATGAGGGTCCAGGCCTCCGGTTTCGGCGCCGGCTCGCGCGAAACCCCCGGTAGCGCCAATGTATTCCGGATTACGCGAGGTGAATTAGTTCAGCCCGATCCGACCCATTCCGCTGATCCCCAGGTTGCAGTCATCGAAACGGCGATCGATGATATGTCACCCCAGGTTTACGGCTATTTCCAGGAAAAGGCGCTGGCAGCCGGGGCCCTGGATGTCTATGCCACCCCCATCACCATGAAGAAGAATCGGCCCGCCATCCTGGTTACCGTGGTTTGCGGCGCCGCGCTCGTGGAGGCGATGAGCCAGCTCATTTTTGCCGAAACAACCACCATCGGTTTGCGCTATATTTTCGCCGAACGGAAGACGCTTGCACGCGAAATCGTTTCCGTTCAGACCGAGTTTGGAAAAGTAGGCGTAAAGGTTGTGTCTCGCGACGGAAAAATAGTGGGAGTTGCCCCTGAATATGAGGACTGCCGGCGGCTGGCTCTCGAAAACCAGGTCCCGCTGCGGGAGGTTCTCGCAACCGCCGAGAAGGCCTACAGAAAAGCCGCAGCGGGTGGGGCGGAAATTGGATCTTGAATTGTCACGTGTTATAAAGGACCATCTGCTTCCCGGTCCTCAGTATATCCCGCAATTGCGGCTCCTGCCGATGAAGGTGAGAGCTCATTGCAGCCTCAGGAGAAGGGTATTCCATGTCCGAAGAAAAAGCCGGTCCGGTGAGTTCCGAAATTCCGGCAACACAGCCATTGCCGGAGGATTCTCGCATTGGCATTGAAGATTTTGCCAAAATACAGATGAGAGTGGGGCAAATCATCGAAGCCGAAAAGATCGAGGGATCCCGGAAGCTCATGAAGATGAAGGTGGACTTGGGCACTGAGATTCGCCAGGTTGTCGGCGGCATCGCAGAGGCTTATGATGCGGCCAGCCTGCTCAACCGGAAGGTTGTCATCGTGGCGAACCTCAAACCCGTCAAACTGATGGGGGTCGAGTCGAATGGGATGGTCGTGGCTGCTTCGATCGGCGGGAGACCGGTACTGGCAACATTCACTGAAGAGGTCCCCAACGGGACTCTCCTGAAGTAGCGGGGCCAAAGTACCGCGCATGATTGTCGACAGCCACTCCCACTTGGACATGCACCAGTTTGATGACGACAGGGAAGAGGTCATCCGGCGGGCGCAGGACGCCGGCCTGGAATACCTGGTGACCATTGGAACCGCCAAGCCCGGCGACTCTTCGGTTGAGCGGACCCTGGAGATGGCCAATCGACATCCGTTCATTTATGCGGGAATCGGAATTCACCCCCATGACGCCGCACATGCAACCGAGACGCTATACCGGGAGATTGAAAAGCTTGTTCATCATCCCAAGGTCATTCTCTGGGGTGAGATCGGGCTCGACTATTACTATGATTTCTCTCCCCGGGATGCTCAGCGTGAGGTTTTTCGAAGGCAGATTCAAATGGCAAGAAATTGCGGGTTGCCCGTGGCTATACATTGCCGGGACGCCTGGGAGGATTTGATCGGGATCGTGCAGGAGGAATGGAGGGGGGAAAATCCGGGAGGGATCCTCCACAGCTTTACGGGAACCGCCGTCATGGCTCATGAGGCTGCAGAGCTGGGATTCCATATCTCCTTTTCCGGCATGGTGTCCTTCAAAAACGCTCGTGGGATTCGCGAAGCCGCGGTGGCAACACCCCTGGAAAGGATTCTCCTCGAGACGGACAGCCCCTATCTCGCTCCCGTTCCCCATCGCGGCAAGAGGAACGAGCCTTCCTGGGTGCAGGATGTTGCCCGCAGCCTGGCTCACACGCTGGGCATCGCACACGAGGATCTCTGCAGGATTTCCTCCGCTAATTTTCGACGTTTGGCTGGGCTGTGATATCATAATCAGCTTTGAGCAGGATAATCAGGGGCGCAGACGCCTCTTATACTGAAGAGCATGAATTGAATCCATTAGACATTTACAGGCTGGTCGAAAAAGGCCTCGCACGGACGGAGGAGGAGCTCAGCCTTCAATCCAGGTCCAATATTCAATTGATCGACCGCGTGTCACACTATATTCAAGACAGCGGCGGCAAGCGAATTCGTCCGGCCATACTGCTTCTTTCCTCCCAACTATGCGGGTATGAAGGGGCAGCGGGCTACAGGATCGGGGCTGTGGTCGAGCTCATTCATGCCGCGACTCTCGTGCACGACGACATTATTGACGACGCTAAGGTTCGTCGCGGACGGGCGTCGATCAACGCCTGCTGGGGGAACGAAATTACGGTGTTGATGGGTGATTGGCTTTACATGACCTCATTCACCCTCGCCCTGGCCGAGCGGCAGTTCAAAATCCTCGACATTCTCATCGATGTTGCCCGCAAAATGGTCGAAGGGGAACTGATTCAACTCGGGATGAACGGCAATGCGGACATTACCGAGGAGCAGCATCTCGACATTTCCATGCGGAAAACCGCCTACCTGTTTGCAGCCTGTTCTCAGCTGGGAGGAGTCCTCGGCGGGGTCAGCGAAGAGCAGCAGGAGTTTCTGCGTCTCTACGGACTCAATATCGGTATCGCCTTCCAGATGGCCGATGATGTTCTGGATTTGACCTCCAGTGAGAACAAACTCGGCAAGCCGGTCGGCAGCGATTTGAAGGACGGGAAACTTACGTTGCCTCTTATATATTTGATGCAGGATGGAGATGCCCGCTGCCGTGAAATGGTGCAGACCGTATTGCGGGAGAACGGCTTTAATACGATTCAACGCGAGCAGATCCTGGAGTTGGTCCGGGAATACCAGACCGCCGACCGGGTCATGAAAAAAGCCCATGACTACGCAGCCATCGCGAAAAATTATCTGCGCTCCTTCCGCGACTGCGAGGCGCGGGAGGCTTTGATGGCCATCCCGGATTATGTGGTGGACCGCGACCGTTAAGAGTTCCTTCAACTCCCGAATCCGAGTTTGGGTGCCGCGGGAAATCCCGGTTCAGGGGCGTTTAACCGCACTCCCGGGCCCGGGGAGATCTTCGACAAAGATCTTTTTGCGCGGCATGGCGGCAGGTTCCGATCCTTCGGTCAGCAATTGGTCCGTGGATTCCACCCGCGGGAACTCCTCCACTGGATGATCTTTCAAAGTCTGCTCCATGAAGTGAATCCAGATTGGCAAAGCGGCCAATGCGCCGGATTCTTTTTCCCCCAGGGTCTTCTTCGTATCGTATCCGACCCAGACTGCAGCCGTGATGGAGGGAGTGAAACCGACGAACCATGCGTCCGTAAAGTCATTCGTGGTACCGGTTTTGCCTCCGAGCGGCCGGTTCAGCGATTTGGCCGCGGTGGCGGTACCGTGCTGCACCACATTTTGTAGCAAGCCCAGCATTTTCTCCGCTATCTCCGGTTCGAGGACTTTGTGAGTCTGGGGAAGAGTCTCCTCTTTCTTGATATGGTCGTAATCGTCAATCCGGCGGATGAAATAGGGCTTCGGCTGCATTCCGAGATTGGGAAAAACCGTAAAGGCCGATGCCATTTCCAGCGGAGTGGCTTCACAGGCGCCGATGGCGAGCGGGAGATAGGGCTCCATCGGACCACCCAAGCCGAAACGGCGCGCGGTGATCAACACATTTTTTATGCCCAGCAGGGAGGCCAGTTTGACTGTAGGCACGTTCCGGGATTCGGTCAGCGCCTGCCTGAGCGTAATGGTGCCTTTGAATTTCAGGTCATAATTCGCCGGCCGCCAGGTCCGCCCGAGGCTATCAGTGAAGCTTATCGGTGAGTCCACAACGGTGCTTTCGGTATCCATTCCTTTTTCAAGCGCCGTGGTGTATACGAAGGGTTTAAAGGTCGATCCCACCTGGCGCATCGCCTGAGTGGCGCGGTTGAATTCACTCGACTCAAAATCGTATCCTCCAACCATGGCGCGGATTTCGCCGGTGGAATTCTGGATAACGATCATGGCCCCCTCCACCTCGGGTTTCTGGTCCAGAAGCACGGTGGCAGTCTTCTGGCCTTCATCGAGTGCCAGGATCTCAAAACGGGCGAGGTCTCCCGGCTTGAGAATCCTGGAGGCAGATTCCGATCGGGTCCAAGCTATTTCTTTCGGACCGACCCGCGCTCGGTAGCGGCCTATCCGCACGCTCACGTCTTTGCCATCCGCGCTTTGCACCAACCCCACAACGATGTCCCCGGGTCTCGGTGCGATGCGCCAGTCCGGGTGTTCGTAGGTCCCCAGGTCCGTGCCCGGTGTGTTCAGCACGTTGCCGACTGGCCCCCTCCATCCGTGCCGTTTGTCGTAAAGCCTCAGGCCTTCGCGGAGCGATTTGTTCGCTGCTGTCTGCATCGCGACGTCGAGCGTGGTATAAACCCTCAGCCCTTTACGCCAGATGACATCCGTCGGGTATTTATCCGCCAGCGACTGCCGCACCCATTCCACGAAATAAGGGGCTACATCGGTGTCTCGAGTGCGCGCTTTGAGCGCCATTGGCTTGGCTTTGGCTTCAGCGGCCATCGTCGGTGGGATCATTTTTTCCGCGACCATGCGGTCCAATATGTAATTCCGGCGGGAAAGCGCCGTATCGGGATGAAGACGCGGGGAGTAGATGCTCGGGTTGCGCGGCAAGCCGGCAATCATCGCGCATTCCTCGAGCGTCAGCTCTTTGAGCGCTTTGCCAAAATAAGTCTCGGCGGCTGCCGCGACGCCGTATGCCCCGTGCCCCATGTAGTGCTGGTTGCAGTAGAGCGTGAAGATCTGCCGCTTGGAATATTGTTTTTCAATTTTCCAGGTCACCAGCAGTTCTTTGATCTTGCGGTCAAAAGTGCGCTCCGGCGCGCGCAAGAGCAGTCGGGCCAGCTGCTGGGTGATGGTGCTGGCGCCCTCCGATTTTTTCAGAGCCAACACATCTTTATAGGCTGCCCGCAGAATCCCGAGGTAATTGACGCCTCGGTGGTTATAGAACTGATCGTCCTCGGCGGCAAGCAAGGCCAATTGGAGGTAGGGGGGGATTTCCTCAAACGAGACTATGATTCGCCTTTCCACGGCGAATTCCCCGATGACTTTGCTATCGGCGGAGTACAGGTCTGTAATGACGTCCGGCCGGAAGTCTTCCAGGCTTTGGATCTTCGGCAGGTTGTATTGATACCCCACGAGAAGGCCCAGGACGGAGCCCGCTCCAAGGAAAATCAATAATTAAAACAAAGAAAAAGAGCTTAAATCCCAGGGGAAGTTTTCGTTTATCCCCTTTGGGTTCCTGTAGGGTTGCCATGAATCAGAAGTATAGCATGGCGCCTCCTGCTTCAAGGCGAAAGGGCACCCATTCATTCAACGCCGATTCCCACTCTTATTCATAGGCATATTGTGCGGGACGCCGATACCCGCGATCGAGGACAAAACTCCAGTATGGAAGGCGCACGCCAGGACGCCTGGGTTGTACCGCGCCCATTTCGCGTGTTTCGGAACCCGGGGCTCCTGACGTCAGAAGCATTCCGCGACGGCGCTTTCCTCGAGGCTCTCTTCTCCAATCGCGCGAGTCGAGTCCCGCGAATCCAGGAATGTGATTCTGGAGGCCACTACCTCCGTCACATAGTGCTTTTCTCCCGGGGGCTTTTCCCACGACCTGGTCTGCAGGGAGCCTTCGACACAGACCAATCTCCCCTTCTTGAGGTAGGAGTTGCAGTGTTCCGCGGTTTTGCCGAAGGCTACCACACGATGCCACTCTGTGAGCTTTTCCTTCCCCTCGCCGCCATTGCGAAATTGATCGGTAGCGATGCTGAAATTGGATACTGTGGTCCCACCGGCTGTTTTCCTTTCTTCCGGATCTTTGCCCAGCCGGCCAATCAGAATAACCTTATTTAATCCGCCCATGGTTTCATCTCCCTGCCGGAATATCGGTTGCACCCGGGATTTGCCGATTTTCCGGGCTCGTATTACCTAAGGGATAAAGAGAAAAATGAGCGAAAATATCTTCATGCAGCCAAAAAAGTCGAGTGCTTCTTCCGGAAAGCTTGACAATTATTCCGGGTTCCCGTAAATTCACTTCCCCCTGCTGCAAATGGCTGTTTTTTCTGGCCTATTTGCTTGACAGGATGTGGTGTATTTGCTATATTCGAACGGTTTTTCACTGGTTTAATCATTGTAGCGGCGATCCATGTTGCCGGGTCGCCTGCGGATAGACAGGCAAGGAGAACAGAGTTTGCCGACTTTTAACCAGCTGGTTCGTTCTGGCCGAAAGAAGATTCGTTACAAAACGAAGAGTCCAGCTTTACAGGGAAGTCCGCAGAGGCGCGGGGTTTGCACCCGAGTGTACACCTCGACGCCGAAGAAGCCGAATTCGGCGCTGCGCAAGGTTGCACGTGTGCGTTTGACGAACGGGATCGAAGTAACGACCTACATTCCCGGAATCGGGCACAATCTGCAGGAGCACTCCATCGTTTTGATACGCGGTGGACGTGTCAAGGACCTCCCTGGGGTTCGCTACCATGTGGTGCGGGGCACTTTGGATTCGGTCGGGGTTGCCGACCGGAAGAACTCCCGCTCCAAGTACGGTGCCAAGCGGCCCAAAAGCTAGTCACTCCTTCACATCATTCGTTGGAAGGCAGCGGGCAATGCCCGGTGTGAATCTTCAGTCGGTGCTCGCAGTGCCGGCGAAGAGAGTTTGCGGGAAGGCGTCCCGCCGGAAGCGGTAACGAATCAAGGAAGCATCGGGGGAAATCAAGAGTATGCCGAGGCGAAGAGAGGTTCCGAAGCGGGAAACTTTGCCGGATCCGCTTTACAGCAGCACGCTGATCACCAAGTTCATCAATTGCATGATGGTGGAAGGAAAGAAAAGCGTGTCCGAGGGGAATTTTTACGGCGCCCTCGACATCATAAAGGACAGGGCCAAAGAGGATCCCGTCAAGGTATTCAAGAAGGCTCTGGACACCGTGAAGCCGGTGCTGGAAGTGAAGTCCCGCCGTGTCGGCGGCGCGACCTACCAGGTTCCCATCGAAGTGCCTCAGGACCGGCGCACGTCACTCGCCATCCGCTGGATCATCTCCAATGCGAGATCCCGCGGAGAGAAGACGATGAGGGAAAAGCTGGCGGCAGAGATCCTGGATGCCTCGAATAACCGCGGTGGCGCCATCAAAAAGAAGGAAGATACGCACCGTATGGCGGAGGCTAACAAGGCATTCGCTCACTACCGGTGGTGATAAGGATCGCGATTGCCACGCTCAGTTCCGCTCGAGAGAACCCGGAACATCGGGATCATGGCGCACATAGATGCCGGGAAAACGACGGCCACTGAGCGGATCCTGTATTACACCGGAATCACCCATAAACTGGGTGAGGTCCACGAAGGCACTGCCACGATGGACTGGATGGAGCAGGAGCAGGAGCGGGGCATCACGATAACATCGGCGGCCACCACCTGCTACTGGGGTGAGAACCGGATCAACATTATCGACACTCCGGGCCATGTGGATTTTACGGCGGAGGTCGAACGCAGCCTGAGGGTTCTCGACGGGGCTGTGGCGCTTTTTGGCGCGGTTGAGGGGGTAGAACCCCAGTCGGAAACGGTTTGGCGGCAGGCCGACAAGTACCGGGTGCCGCGGATAGGTTTTGTGAACAAAATGGATCGGCCGGGCGCGGATTTTCCCCGCGTCCTGGATATGATCCGGAGCAAGCTTAGAGCAACACCGGTCGCGGTTCAGCTTCCGCTCGGCACGGAAGACAAGTTCCGCGGAGTGATCGACCTGGTCGATCTTAAAGCGGTGGTTTTTGATACCGAAACGCTGGGAGCGGACTTCAGCGTTGAGGAGATTCCCGAAGAGTTTCGAGCCGACGCAATCGCTTACCGCGAGAAAATGCTCGAAACCATTGCCGAGGTCGATGACCGGATCTTTGAAAAATTTGTGAATGGTGGCGAGCCTGATCGCGAAGAGATCCTCCAGGCTCTGCGCAAAGGCACCGTGGCGCTTCGGTTCGTGCCGGTCCTGTGCGGAGCGGCTTTCAAGAACAAGGGGATCCAGCAATTGCTCGACGCCGTGGTGAACTACCTGCCTTCCCCGCTGGACATTCCTCCTGTCAAAGGGATCGCCGCCGAAGGTGAGAATCCGCCGGTTCGAAATGCCTCCGATTCGGAGCCTTTCTCCGCCCTCGTTTTCAAGATCATGACCGACCCCTTCGTAGGTCAGCTGGCATTTTTCCGGGTTTATTCCGGCCAGCTCAAGTCCGGCGTATCGGTCTACAACTCCACCAAGGATAAATCCGAGCGGGTCGGACGTCTCCTCAAAATGCACGCCAACAAGCGGGAGGAGATCAAAGAGGTTTACTGCGGCGATATTGCGGCTGCGGTCGGCTTGCGGAACGTGAGCACGGGGGACACGATCTGCGATAAAGACGACCCTCTGGTGCTGGAGGCCATCGAATTCCCCGCACCCGTGCTGTCGGTGGCGATCGAGCCGAAAACCAAAGCTGATCAGGAAAAGTTGGGGATGGCGCTGGAGAAGCTGATCCGGGAGGACCCCACTTTCAAAGTCCACACCGATCGCGATACGGGGCAGACGATCATCTCGGGAATGGGCGAGCTTCACATCGAAATCCTGGTCGATCGGATGATTCGCGAATTCGGGGTTGCGGCCAACGTAGGGCGGCCGCAGGTGGCTTACCGGGAGACGATCCGCCAGAAGGCCGAATCGGAAGGTAGATTCATCCGTCAGACGGGAGGACGAGGGCAATACGGGCATGTGAAAATTGCCATAGAGCCGCTGCCGCCTGCAGGCGGGTTCGAGTTCGTCGATGAAATCGTCGGCGGCGCCATCCCGAGGGAATACATCGGGGCGGTGGAGCGGGGGGTGGCTGAAGCGCTGGAATCAGGAACTCTCGCAGGGTACGAGCTTGTGGACATCAAAGTAACCCTGCTCGACGGTTCGTACCACGAAGTCGATTCATCGGACATCGCCTTCAAGATCGCCGGTTCCATGGCGCTGAAAGAAGCGGTAAAGCGGGCCAAACCGGTGTTGCTCGAGCCGATGATGCGCGTGGAAGTTGTGGTGCCAGAGGAGTTCATGGGGGCGGTCACCGGGGACCTGCATGCGCGGCGAGGGCGGGTGGAATCAACCGATTCAAGGCTGGGGTCGACCATCATTCAATGCAAGGTGCCCTTGTCGGAAATGTTTGGATATTCGACGGACCTGAGGTCGATGACCCAGGGCAGGGCGACATACTCGATGCACTTTTCTCATTACGAGGAAGCGCCGAAGTCAGTCAGTGAAGAAGTGATCACCAGAGTGCGCGGAAGAGCGGCCGGATAAGCGGCTGCTGTTTGGAGGCTAACATGGCGAAGGAAAAATTTGATCGGAGCAAGCCGCACGTAAACGTAGGGACGATCGGACACATCGACCACGGGAAGACGACGTTGACGTCGGCGATCACACAGGTACTGCACAAGTTCGACCCGAAGATCACGGTGAGGAGTTTTGATTCGATCGACAACGCGCCGGAAGAGAAGGAGCGGGGGATCACGATTGCGACGGCGCACGTGGAGTATTCGACTTCGAAGCGGCACTACGCGCACGTGGACTGCCCGGGTCACGCGGACTACATCAAGAACATGATCACGGGAGCGGCGCAGATGGACGGAGCGATCCTGGTGGTATCGGCGGCGGACGGGCCGATGCCGCAGACGCGGGAGCACTTGCTGCTGGCGCGGCAGGTAGGGGTGCCGTACATCGTGGTATTCATGAACAAGTGCGACATGGTGGACGATCCGGAGCTGCTGGACCTGGTGGAACTGGAGATGCGGGAGCTGCTGTCGTTCTATGAATTTCCTGGGGACGAGGTACCGGTGGTGCGAGGGAGCGCGTTGAAGGCGCTGGAAGGGGATCCGGAGGCGGAGAAGCAGATCATGGCGCTGATGGATGCGGTGGACAGTTATATACCGATACCGAAGCGTCAGGTGGACTTGCCGTTTTTGATGCCGGTGGAAGACATTTTCACGATTTCGGGACGTGGGACGGTGGCGACGGGCAGGATTGAGCGCGGGAAAGTGAAGGTAGGGGAAGAGATTGAGATTGTAGGGATCCGGGACACGGTGAAGCGGGTGTGCACGGGCGTGGAGATGTTCAAGAAGCTGCTGGATGAAGGGATGGCAGGAGACAACGTAGGTCTGCTGCTGCGTGGGACGGACAAGAAGGAAGTGGAGCGCGGGCAGGTGATTGCGGCGCCTGGGAGCATCACTCCGCACACGCACTTCAAGGCGGCGGTGTACATATTGAGCAAGGAAGAAGGCGGGCGGCACACACCGTTCTTCAATGGGTACCGGCCGCAGTTTTACTTCCGGACGACGGACGTGACGGGAGTGGCGGAGCTGCCGGCGGGGACGGAGATGGTGATGCCTGGCGACAACGTAAACCTGACGATCAAGCTGATCACGCCGATCGCGATGGAAAAGGGTTTGCGGTTTGCGATCCGCGAGGGCGGCAGGACGGTAGGCGCCGGATCTATCGGCGAGATCATCGAGTAACTCAGAGACCATATGCTTAACGAAAAAATTCGAATCAGGTTGAAAGCTTACGACTACAGGGTGCTGGATCAGTCGACCTCGGAGATCGTCGAAATCGCGAAGCGAACCGGTTCGCGCGTTTCGGGGCCGATCCCGTTGCCGACCGTGAAAAACAAGTTCTGCGTGCTCCGGTCGCCTCATGTCGACAAGAAGTCGCGTGAGCAGTTCGAGATTCGGACGCACAAGCGCCTTGTGGACATTCTCGAACCGACGCCCCAGACCGTCGATGCTCTGATGAAGCTCGATCTGCCGGCGGCAATCGACGTCGAGATCAAGGCTTTCGGGACGGAACATAAGTAACAGGGAATACGGCGCCCGGCACATAATCCGTCGCGTAGCCTGCCCGGAAAACCGGTGCGGCAACGCAGGAAATGAACCAGGCCGGTCGACGCGTTGAGGGAACCCACATGGTTGAAGGACTGATTGGTATCAAAGTCGGGATGACGCAGGTCTTTGAAGCGGACGGCACCCTAGTTCCTGCCACCGTCATCAAGGTCGGGCCGTGCGTGGTGGTCCAGAAGAGAGTTAAGGAAAAGGACGGTTACGACGCCGTGCAGCTGGGCCTGGTGGAGTTTGTCCGCCCTGCGCGGGTGACCAAGCCGCTGGCAGGGCACTTCAAAAAGGCGAACGTTCCTCCCTGCCGCATTCTGCGCGAATTCCGCGAGGAAAACGGCGACGCGGCGCTCAACGTCGGTGACCATGTCCAGGTAGCTCAGGTTTTCCAGGTCACGGACAAAGTCAAAGTGTCGGGCACCAGCAAAGGCCGTGGTTTTGCCGGCCTGATCAAGCGACACCATTTTGCAGGCGGCGCGGCGACACATGGGTCCATGTTTCACCGGGCTCCGGGTTCTATCGGTGCATCGGCGTTTCCCAGTCGCGTGCTTCCGGGGATGCGCGCTGCGGGACACATGGGAAATGCGACGGTAACGGTGCGGAACCTGAACGTGATCCGGATCAACGGGGACGAAAACCTCCTTATCGTCAAGGGGGCGGTCCCAGGTCGGAACGGCGGCTACGTGGTAATCGAGAAGGCTTGATCGCCGGATGCGCCGGTTCCTGCGGCGCGTCGGTAAAGTGTCACGGGATTTGAGTTTCGTGAGTGAGGTTCGGTGATGGCAGAGATTGAAGTTAAAAACCTCGCAAATGAGGTGGTCGGGAAGCTGGAGCTGAAGGACCAGGTGTTCCAGGCGGAATTGAACGAGCCGCTCATCTGGGAAGCGGTCAAGCACTATTCGGATTCCCTGCGCGCCGGAACGGCATCGACCAAGACGCGCGCTGAAGTAAGCGGCAGCGGCAAGAAGCTCTGGCGCCAGAAGGGAACCGGGCGTGCCCGTATCGGAAGCGTTCGCAGCCCCCTTTGGCGGCATGGCGGTACGGTCCATGGGCCCAGGCCGCGCACCTATACCTACAATTTTCCGCGCAAAAAGCTGCGCGGCGCTCTTCGCTCCGCTCTTTCCGCCAAATTCAGCAGCAGCGCCCTTTCCGTGGTCGAAGGATTCACGCTGGAGAATCACAAAACCCGTGAATTTCAGAAGATCCTGAAAACTCTGGGCGCCGGCGGCAGGGTCCTGGTCGTGAGCCTGGGGGAAAACGATAATCTTGAGCGTTCCTCCCGCAATCTTCCCGATGTCAAGGTAGTGCCGGGAACTGGGGTCAATATTTACGACGTCGTCAACAGCAGCAAGTTGATCTTTTCCAAGGAGGCGATCCTCCAGGTCCAGGAGGTACTGAGTCGATGACCCGCATATACCAAGTTTTGAAACTGCCCGTCATCACGGAAAAAAGCACCTACGTCAAAGAGAATCTCAGCACCTTGACGTTCAAAGTCGCCCGTGATGCCAACAAGCAGGAGATCAAGGACGCCGTCCAGAAAATTTTCAAGGTGAAAGTGGACAGCGTCCGAACGGCAACTTTTCATGGCAAGAACCGTCGTCAGGGCCGTTTTACCGGCCGCCGGCCTGATTGGAAAAAGGCCTATGTAACCCTGAAGAAGGGCGAAAAGATGATCGAGTTCTCCGAAGTAGTTTAGTTTAGCGCAGGAGCTAATGGACTCATGGCGATAAAAACTTACAGGCCCACTTCGCCGGCGATCCGGTTCAAGACGACCCTTGATAACAAGGACTTGTCCACCGATCGTCCCCTGAAGAGCCTTACACGGTATAAAAAGCGCATTTCCGGCCGCAATAACAAGGGTCACCTTACGATCCGGCACCGGGGTGGCGGCCATCGGAGGCTATATCGCACCATCGATTTCCGGAGAGACAAGCGCGAGATCCCGGCCAGGGTGCTCTCCATCGAGTACGATCCGAACCGCTCGGCGCGAATCGCCCTGCTTTCGTACGCCGACGGGGAAAAGCGTTACATCCTCGCACCGAACGGTCTCGCTGCCGGCGCAACCGTGATAGCCGGAGAGGGGGCTGACATCCTGGTGGGAAACGCCCTCCCGCTCAAGAACGTCCCGCTGGGTTCCATGGTGCATAACATCGAGCTGAAGAAAGGGAAGGGCGGCCAGATGGCCCGGTCCGCCGGAACCGCAGCTCAGCTTCTGGCAAAAGAAAACGGCTATGCCCAGATCAAGATGCCATCCGGGGAAACCCGCATGGTCCACCTGGACTGCTACGCCACCATCGGGCAGGTCGGCAACCTCGACCATGAAAATGTGTCGATCGGCAAAGCCGGCCGGACTCGCTGGCTGGGCATACGCCCCACGGTGCGCGGAGTGGTCATGAATCCGATTGATCACCCCCATGGCGGCGGTGAAGGAAAGACCTCCGGCGGAAGGCACCCGGTCAGTCCTTGGGGGCAGCCGACCAAAGGATACAAGACGAGAAACAACAAGCGGACGAATCGTTTCATTATCAAGCGCCGCGGCACGAAGTAAGGAGAGCCTTTCATGTCCAGATCCGTAAAGAAAGGGCCGTTCATCGATGATCACCTTCTGAGGAAGGTTCGCGCCATCGGGAGCACAACGGCCCGGACCGTGATCAAGACCTGGTCCCGGCGTTCGACGATCACACCCGAAATGGTGGGTCATACCGTTGCAGTACACAACGGCAAGAAATTCATTCCGATTTATATCTCGGAAAACATGGTCAGTCACAAGCTGGGTGAGTTTGCCCCGACTCGGATTTTCAAAGGGCACACCACCAAGGCTGCGGAGAAGACGACGGCGGTGAAGCCGGCTTAGGCTCGATTCAGCCGGACGGGCCGCTGCGGCGGCCGGTTCGGAACACAGATTCGGAGCACGGATAAGCGTGGCGCAAAATGCAACGGTTCGAAGCGCACCGCCCACTGCGAACTGAGGAAATTATGGAAGCTTCAGCAAAGGGAAAATTCATCAAAGGATCGCCGCAGAAAGCGCGACTGGTCATCGACCTGATTCGCGGCAAGAATGTCCAGGAAGCGCTGGCCATCCTGCGCTTTACCAAGAAGCGGGCGACGAAATCGATCGAAAAAGTGCTGCTTTCAGCAGTTGCCAACGCCCGGGAAAAGAACGCAACGGCCGATGTCGACCAGTTTACGGTCGCCGATGCGGTGGTGAACACCGGTCCAACGAAGTGGCGCCGCCGCGTGCGGCCGGCCCCGATGGGAAGGGCCTACCGGCAGCAGCGTCGGTACAAGCACATATTTATATCCATCACGGGCAGCGATAGCACCGAAACAGAAGAGTAGGGGAGGCACGCCTTGGGTCAGAAAGTACATCCTTATGGTTTCAGACTGGGCATCAACCGCACTTGGCGTTCGCGCTGGTTCGCCCGGAAGGACTATGGAGCATTGTTGCATGAAGACCTTCATCTCAAGGTCATGCTCAAGAAGAAATTCGGCCACGCCGGCATTTCGCGGATAGAGGTCGAAAGGGCAGCCAACAAGCTGACGATTATCATTTTCACTTCGCGTCCCGGGATCATCGTCGGGAAAAAGGGAACTGAAATCGAAAAGCTGAAAAAGGACCTGCAGACGCTCACGGGGCGCGACATCAATCTCAAGATTACGGAAGTCAACAAACCGGAGCTGGATTCGCAGCTGGTTTCCGAGGGTATTGCCCAGCAACTCGAAAAGCGGATTGCCTTTCGACGAGCCATGCGGCGAGCCGTGGACAGCGCTCAGCGGTTCGGGGCGAAGGGAATCAAGGTGCGCGTTTCCGGCCGGCTCAACGGAGCTGAAATCGCTCGTACGGAGTGGTACCTGACCGGTCAGCTGCCGCTGCACACGATCCGCGGAGATATCGATTATGGCTTCGCCGAAGCCAACACCACATATGGGCGGATCGGGGTCAAGGTTTGGATTTACAAAGGTGAAGTATTTGAAATGCAGCGGCCGGAGAGGACCCGGTAGGTCCGCGGCGGGAGTAGTCGTTCATGTTGATGCCGAAGAAAGTAAAGTATCGTAAGCAGCAGAAGGGCAAGCGGCGGGGCAAGGCCTGGCGCGGTTCCGACGTGACATTTGGCGAATATGGTCTGAAAGCCATGGAAGTCGGCTGGGTCACCGATCGTCAGATTGAAGCCGGACGTGTGGCGATCACCCGCTTCATCAAGCGCGGCGGGAAGATTTGGATCCGCGTTTTCCCGGACAAGCCCATCACCAAGAAGCCGGCTGAAACCCGTATGGGCAAAGGCAAAGGTGCTCCGGAAGGCTGGGTTGCCGTCGTGCGGCCGGGAAAAATCCTCTATGAAATGGAAGGCGTGACGGAGGAACTGGCTCAGGAGGCGATGCGGCTGGCTGCCCATAAGCTGAGCGTCAAGACCAAGTTCGTGAAGCGCTTCGGGAAGGAGGAGGCATGAAAGCTTCCAAGATGAGAGACATGTCGAAGGAAGACCTTCAGCATGAGGAAGCGGAACTCCGGGAGCAGCTCTTCAAGCTCCGGTTCCAGACTGCAACCGGCCAGTTGGAAAGCGCGCCGCGGCTGAGAGGTGTGCGCCGGGACATCGCGCGCATCCAGACCGTGCTGCGCGAAATGGAACTGGTGCAGCAGGAAAAGAAGTAGGAGACGAGGCAAGTGCATATGACAACTGAGCAGACGAAGCGCGGAATCCGTAAAAGCCAGGTCGGAATTGTGACCAGCACCGCGATGCAAAAGACCGTGACCGTGGCAGTCGACAGGCTGGTGCAGCACAAGCTGTACAAGAAGACCCTGCGCAAGACCTCCCGGTTTCTGGCTCATGACGAAAACAGCACCTGCAAGGTCGGGGACCGTGTCCGAATCGTCGAGACACGCCCTCTGAGTGCGCGCAAGCGCTGGCGGGTCGTCGAGATCCTGACCCAGGCAAAATAAACCCGCTAATGTGCGATTGAGGTAGGGAGTCATCATGATTCAGATGCGAACAATCCTGGAGGTTGCCGACAATTCGGGTGCGCGGCGCATCTCCTGTATTCTGCCGCTTGGCAACCAGATCGGACACGTGGCTTCGCTCGGCGACATCATCACCGCCAACGTGAAGGAAGCGTCGCCCGATGGTACCGTGAAAAAGGGGCAGGTGGTGAAAGCCGTCGTCGTGCGCTGCCGCAAGGAATACCGGCGCAAGGACGGTTCTTATATCCGATTTGATGACAACGCGGCGGTTCTGATCAACGACGACAAGGAGCCCATCGGGACCCGCGTCTTCGGCCCGGTGAGCCGCGAATTGAGGGACCGCAATTTCCTGAAGATCGTTTCCCTGGCTCCTGAAGTCATCTAGCGGCGATCGAACGAGGACAGAGATCCATGGCAAAAGCGCATATCAAGAAAAACGATTTGGTTTTCGTGCTGGCGGGAAAAGACCGGGGTAAGACCGGCAAGGTGCTGCGGGTCTTCCCGACCACCGGCCGGGCCATCGTCGAGGGGATTAATTTCATCCAGAAGCACACCCGGCCGAATCCCCAGAAAAATGTTAAAGGGGGAATCCTGCCGAAGGAATCGTCGATCCACCTGTCGAATCTCATGGTGGTCTGCAAGCGCTGCAACAAGCACGCGCGCGTCGGGTTTTCCGCCCTGCCGGATGGCCGCAAGGCCAGAGTCTGCAAGAACTGTGACGAACTTTTGGATGAATAGGCTCCAGGCGGGAATTGAAAGGTTAGATCATGAGTAGATTGAGGGAATTTTACAAGTCGGAAGCTTTGCCGGCCCTGATCAAGCATTTTGATTACAAAAACGTCATGGCGGTTCCCAAGCTTGTGAAAATCAACGTGAACATGGGGCTGGGCGAGGCCATCGCCAATGCCAAGGTGCTCGATGTAGCCGCGGATGAACTTGCCGCGATCACGGGGCAGCGCCCCGTCGTCACGAAGGCGAGGAAGTCGATTGCCGCGTTCAAACTCCGTCAGGGGATGCCGATCGGGGTTACGGTAACGCTTCGCGGTGACCGGATGTACGAGTTTTTTGACCGTCTGGTGAACGTGGCCCTTCCCCGCGTCAGGGATTTCCGCGGCGTCTCCACCCGTTCCTTTGACGGGAGGGGGAACTATACCGTCGGTCTTCGCGATCAGCTCATCTTCCCCGAAATCGATTACGGAAAGGCTGATAAAGCGCGCGGCATGAACATCACCTTCGTCACCACCGCCCGATCCGACGATGAAGCCTTCGAATTGTTGAGGCTGATGGGAATGCCATTCGCGAAAAAGGGCCAGCAATAGCGCGGTCGACCTTGGGACGCGGCCGCCCGGTCCGGTGCCGTGCCGGCGCTTGAGGATTTACCAGGTGAATTGAAAAGGAGTAACCGTGGCAAAAACATCCATGATAGCCAAATCTAGACGCAAACCGAAATTTGCGGTTCGCGCATACAACCGCTGCCGGCGCTGCGGTCGTCCACGCGGCTATTACAGAAAGTTCCAGCTCTGCCGTATCTGTTTCCGTAATCTCGCCCTGGCGGGTGAGATCCCCGGAGTAACCAAATCGAGCTGGTAGGAAGAGATAAAGATCCAGCCGGATTCGCTGACTGAATCTGGCCCTCGTCCCGTGGAACATAGCGAATAGCCGCCGGGGCGGGCGCCGGGCAAACAGCCAGCCGGATGCGGCAGAGGAGTTGATTTCATGAGCATGACCGATCCTGTATCCGATCTGCTGACTCGGATTCGAAACGCCACGCAAGCCCGGCACGAGACTGTCGATGTCCCGTCTTCGAAGTTGAAGCTCGAACTGGTGCGCATCCTGAAGGAAGAGGGTTACATCGACAATTTTGTTTTGAGCCGGGAAACTCATCAGGGTGTGATCCGGATCTATCTCCGGTATACCGCCGGAAAGAAGCCTGTGATCACAAGCATGGACCGCGTCAGCCGCCCGGGATGCCGGGTTTACACGCGCAAATCCTCCATCCCCCAGGTTTTGGGTGGAATCGGGATCTGCATCGTTTCAACATCCCAGGGGCTGCTGACAGGAAAGCAGGCGTTGGAAAAGGGATTGGGCGGCGAAGTTCTGTGCGCGATCAGCTAGAGATCCCCGAGTGATTGTAACGTAAAAGGTGCCTTGTTATGTCTCGTATAGGAAAAAAGCCAATATCGGTTCCCGCCGGAGTGAAGGTCGTAATTGGGGACCGCGAACTCGAGGTTGAAGCCAAGAAAACCAGGCTGACCAGCCCCATTCCTCAGGGGATTCGTTTCGAAATGCAGGGGAACCAGCTGACTGCGTTCCGCGATTCGGAGGAGAAGCCGTACCCCGCCTATCATGGCCTGGCGAGAGCCCTGGCCGCGAATGCAATCAAAGGGGTCAGCGAAGGATTTTCGCGGCAGCTCGACGTTGTAGGTATCGGTTACAAAGTCGACGCCAAACCCAGAGCTGTAACATTCAGCCTCGGCTACTCCCACCCGATCGAGTTCCCGATCCCCGAAGGGATTTCCATCAAGGTCGAGAAGCAGCAGCGAACGATCCAGAATTACGTGGCGACCCTGATCATAACGGGGGCCGATCGTCAGCTGGTCGGCCAGGTTGCCGCCGATATTCGATTGCTGCGGCGCCCGGATGCGTATAAAGGCAAGGGAGTCCGCTACACCGGAGAGGTAGTGCGGCTCAAAGTCGGAAAGAAGGGGGCATAATGATTACTCCGTTAAACCGCGCAAATGAGCGGGAAAGGGTCCACCAGCGGATCCGGCGCAAAGTGGCCGGCACCGGCAGCCGTCCCCGGCTGTGCGTGTACCGCAGCCTAAGCCATATTTATGCACAGATTGTTGACGACAGCCAGGGCAGAACTCTGGCGGCCGCTTCGACCCGGGACAAGGATATCCGCGAGCAAACCAAGAGTCACGGCAGCATCGCGGCGGCCAAGCTGGTCGGCAAGGCGATTGCCGAACACGCCAAGGCCAAAGGGATCGAGAGCGTGGTGTTCGACCGTGGTGGTTATCTCTACCATGGCCGCATTAAATCGCTGGCTGAATCGGCGCGTGAGCACGGATTGAAGTTTTAGGAGGCATCTTGGATAAATTCGACGCAGGAGCACAAGAACTCAAAGACCAGGTTGTTTCCATCAATCGTGTCACCAAGGTAGTCAAGGGCGGAAAGAACCTCAGTTTCAGCGCGCTTGTGGTGGTCGGTGATCAGAACGGCCGGGTCGGCTATGGAATGGGCAAAGCCAAGGAAGTGCCGCAGGCCATCCGCAAGGGTGTGGAGCAGGCGCGAAAGAACCTCATCCGCGTACCTTTGCAGGGACGAACCATCCCCCATGCCGTCGTGGGGCGTTATGGCGCCGGAAGGGTGATGCTCAAACCGGCATCCGAGGGAACCGGGGTTATCGCGGGCGGTCCGGTAAGGGCCGTGGTCGAGTCGGCCGGCATCTCCAACATTCTGACCAAGTCGCTGGGCAGCACCAATCCGCACAACGTCGTCAAAGCGACCTTCGACGGCCTGCTTCGCTTGAAAGTGCCTGAGGAAGTCGCCAAGCTGCGCGGCAGACAGGTCGAGGAATTATAGGTCAGGCCAGGGGAAGATAAAGTTATGGCAGAAACGAAGAGCGATAAGACCGGATCGGGAGCCACCCTGCGGATTCAGTGTGTCCGCAGCTGCATTGGAACTCCCCCGAAGCATAAGCTGATCATCAAGAGCCTGGGATTCAAGCGCCTGAACCAGGTCGTGACGCGTGTGGACACCCAGGCCGTGCGAGGCATGGTCGCCCAGGTGCCGCATCTGGTGAAAATCCTGGATTCGAAATAGGAAAAAAGATCATGGAAATATCCCTCAACAATCTTCAGCCGGCCAAAGGCGCCAATCGCAAAAGCAAGCGCGTCGGGCGCGGAATAGGCAGCGGCCATGGAAAAACCTCAACCCGGGGTTACAAGGGCCAGCTCTCCCGTTCCGGCACCAGCGTCCGCCCGGGGTTTGAAGGTGGCCAGATGCCTCTCTACCGCCGCCTTCCCAAGCGCGGTTTCACCAACATTTTCCGCAAGGAATACGCTGTGGTGAATGTGGCGGACCTGGCCTGCTTCGAGGCGGGTACCAGAGTGGATCCCGCGATTCTGAAGGCGAAGGGAATAATGAAAAGCCTCAAGGATGGTCTCAAGATCCTGGGCAACGGCGAGCTTCCGCACGCATTAACCGTGTCGGCTCACAAGTTCAGCAAGAGCGCGGCAGAGAAAATCCAGAAAGCCGGCGGTGTAGTGGAAGTCATTGCGAGCTAGACTTTGCCTGTAGCGACAGGAAAGATTGGTAAACAAAGATGCCAGAAGAACGAAGCCCGATATTAAGCTCCATTAAAAACATTTTCAGCATTCCGGACCTGCGAAATCGAGTCCTGTTCATGCTGGGCCTGCTGGCGGTGTATCGGGTCGGGGCGTTCATCCCGACGCCAGGCATCAACGGCACCGCTCTCGAGGCATTGTTTCAGGCCCAGTCGGGGACCATCTTCGGCTTTCTCGATATTTTCTCGGGCGGAAACCTTCGCCGCTTCAGCATTTTCGCGCTCGGCATCATGCCTTACATCACGGCGTCGATCATCCTGCAGCTGGCCACGGTCGTGGTTCCCTACCTGGAGAAATTGTCCAAAGAAGGTGAGCTGGGCCGCCGGAAGATTACGCAGTACACACGCTACCTCACCGTAGGCCTGACCCTCTTTCAGGCCTTCATGACCGCAATGGCGCTGGAGCGGTCGGGCGGGGGAACCGGCCCGTCGATCGTGCTTCATCCCGGATGGCATTTCCGCTTCATGGTCATGATCACCTTGACGACCGGCACAGCTTTCATTATGTGGGTCGGCGAGCAGATAACCGAACGCGGCATCGGGAACGGCATCAGTCTGATCATTTTTGCAGGTATTGTCGTCGGTCTGCCCCGGGCGATCCACGAGATCATCATCAACGTTGAGCAGAGGACCTGGAGCCTTTTCCAAGTGCTGTTGCTGCTGATTGTCATGGTGATTACCGTGGCCGCCGTTGTATTCGTGGAACGCGGCCAACGAAAAATCCCTGTCCAGTATGCCAAGCGGGTTGTCGGGCGGAAGATCTACGGCGGGCAGTCGACACACCTCCCCCTGCGGGTCAATTCGGGTGGAGTGATTCCAGTGATTTTCGCCGCCTCGATCGTATCGATCCCATCGACCCTTGGGGCCGTAATGCCCAATACCTTCATGAAGAGTCTTTCGGCTCAGCTGGCCCAGGGAATGCCGCTGTATAACCTGCTCTACATTGCCGGAATCATTTTCTTTTGCTTCTTCTATGTCAGCATCATTTTCAATCCGATGGAAGTGGCCGACAATATCCGTAAATACGGCGGATACATCCCCGGCATCCGGCCCGGAAAGAGGACTGCGGAGTTTATCGATCGCATTCTGAGCCGATTGACCGCGGCGGGCGCTATTTACCTGGTTCTGGTATGCCTCCTCCCCGAATTTCTCATGACGGGATTCAAAATCCAGCCGATCCCATTGATCGGGCCGGCGATCGACGACTTTTTAAATTCGATCAGCATGAGTTGGGTAACCACCGGGCTGGGAGTGAACTTTTACTTTGGCGGCACGTCGCTGCTGATCGTCGTCGGTGTGGCCATGGACACCGTGCAGCAGATCGAATCACAGTTGATCATGCGGCATTATGACGGCTTCCTGAAGCGCGGCCGCATCCGCGGACGCCGCGGCTGATTGTGATTGCGGATTGCAAAGGGAGTACAGGCTGCGGGTTTCACAATCTGCAATTAGGTAGACTATGAGTCGGCTAGCTGTTATACTATTTGGCCCGCCAGCTGCTGGGAAAGGAACGCAGGCCCGTAAGGTGGCAGCGTCCTTGGGCTTCCCGTCGATTTCCACGGGCGATATCCTGCGGGAGGCTGTCCGGAACCGAACGGAATTGGGCGTCCAGGCCCGTGGCTATATGGATGCCGGGACTCTGGTGCCGGATTCGCTGGTCGATGCGATTGTGAGGGAGCGCGTTGGTCGGGAGGACTGCTCCCGGGGTTTCATCCTGGATGGCTACCCCCGGACCTTGAAGCAGGCGGAATTCCTTGAAGGGTCCTTTGACGCCGCGGAATTGAAAACCCTTGTTGTCGGGATCAGCGTCCCTGACGATGTGCTCGTTGCTCGCATCTCGGGGCGACGAAGCTGCCCCGGGTGCAACAAGGTTTTCGGGGCTTCGGTAGTGTCGGCCGGTGGAGACCTGAGGTGTGACGAGTGCGGCACGGCGCTGATTCAGCGCAAGGATGATACCGCCGAAGTCATGAAAGAGCGTTTGGATGTTTATCACCGCCAAACCAGGCCGCTGATTGAACATTACCGGGAACAGGGAAGGTATTTTGAGGTGGATGGAGATCGACCTGCGGAAGCGGTTTTGGAATCCATTCTTGGCCAGATCAGGATGAACAGTTAAGAATGCAAAGCAGGTATTGACAGTAATTTTGGCTGCTAGAGAAATATGCCTAAAGAAGATGCCATAGAGGTCGTTGGAACGGTTGTTGAAACGCTGCCCAACGCAATGTTCCGGGTCGAACTGGAAAACAAGCATATGGTTCTGGCGCATATTTCCGGCAAAATGAGAAAGAATTTTATCCGCATCCTCCCGGGCGACAAAATCCTGGTCGAGTTGTCTCCCTACGACCTGACCCGTGGGAGGATTGTCTACCGCTACAAATAGCCGGTATCGGCTGGTGAGCGGGATTCGGGGTGGCCGCGTCGACCGCTGCAACCCATCATTATCAGGCGCGATTTGCGGCGCGGGAGTTCGCCGGGCGAGCAGGAGTCGTAAAATGAAGGTTAGGGCGTCAGTCAAAAAAATGTGTACCAAATGCAAGGTGGTTCGGCGGAAGGGCGTCGTCCGAATCTTGTGCTCGAATCCAAAGCACAAGCAGCGCCAGGGCTAATTAATTGCGAATTGCAAATTGCGGATTGCGCATTTTGATTTCCCTATTGGCTGCAATTCGCAATTTGCAATGTGCAATTTGCAATCAAAAGTTGGAGGTTTACATTGGCTAGAATCGCGGGCGTCGACCTGCCGCTGAACAAGAGGGTTCAGATCGGCCTAACCTATATCTTCGGCATCGGCAAAAGCCGATCCACAAAAATTTGTGAAGAAGCCAAGATCGACATCAATACCAAGGTGAAAAATCTCACCGAGGAAGAGGTCGTGAAAATCCGCAATATCATCCAGAGGGATGGGATGGTGGAAGGGGACCTGCGCAAGGCCACTTCGCTGGACATCAAGCGGTTGATGGAAATCGGCTGTTATCGCGGCTTGCGACATCGGCGCGGTCTGCCTGTGCGCGGACAAAGAACCCATACGAACGCACGCACACGCAAGGGTCCGCGGCGCATCGTCGGCAAAAAGTAGTCGGGTCGAGCACCGTATCCGGGACCAAACCGGGTGACCCCGGAAGGTGCCCGGCAAGGCGTCAATCAGGAGTCAGGAATGGCAGATAAACCGAAAAAAACCGGAAAGAAGAAAACCGGAAAGAAACGCGAGAAGCTGATGATCCCATCCGGGATAGTTCACGTGCTCGCGTCATTCAACAACACGCTGATCAGCATCACCGATATGGAAGGGAATCTCCTGGCCCAGTCGAGCGCCGGTGCCGTCGGATTCAAGGGATCACGCAAGGGCACCCCGTTTGCAGCACAGCAGGCGGCTACTATCGCCGCGAACGCGGCTAAAGAGTATGGACTGCGCTCTGTCCAGGTCCAGCTCAAAGGCCCCGGGGCAGGGCGCGAATCGGCCGTGCGGGCACTCCAGGCCGCAGGCATCGAAGTCAAATCGATACGGGACATCACGCCGATTCCTCACAACGGGTGCCGTCCGCCGAAGCGGAGAAGAGTTTAACATCATTCAGTTTTGCCGGTCGGGGAGCGGGTCGCGAACTCCAGGTGGTCGGTGCCGGAGACGCGTTTCGAATACCCGGGTTAGCCCCAGGAAAATCGCAGTTTTGTCTCAATTAGGAGAAAAGATTTGGCTAGATATCGCGAAGCGAAATGTCGGCTCTGCCGAAGGGAAGGTACGAAGCTCTTCCTGAAGGGCGACCGCTGCTTCAAGGACACCTGCGCCATCGAAAAGCGCAACTTCCCTCCGGGACAGCATGGGCGCGACCATCGCCCGAAGACTGTCGGCTACGGCGTCCAGCTGCGGGAAAAGCAGAAGGTCAAACGCATTTATCGTGTCCTGGAGAAGCAGTTCTCCAACTATTTCACCAAGGCGGACAAAAAGAAGGGAATTACGGGCGAAACCCTCCTCTTGAGCCTGGAACGCAGGTTGGACAATGTAGTGACCCGGCTCGGTTTTGCGGGCTCCCGCGATCAAGGGCGGCAGCTGGTCACCCATGGCCATGTCCTGGTTAATGGCAAAAAAGTGAATATAGCGTCTTACGAGATCAACGCCGGAGATGTCGTCACCCTGCGAGAAAAGACCAAGAAGGTCCAGCAGATTCTCGATTCCGTCGCCACCATCGGCGGTCGCGGAGGAGTTCCGGCCTGGCTGGAACTGGACGCTGAAAACCTGAAGGGCGTAGTTCTTTCCCTTCCCAAGCGAGACGATATCCAGATGCCGATCGACGAGCAGCTGATCGTCGAGCTTTACTCAAAATAGTAAGCGGGCGAGGGATTCAGGCAGGTCTGGGAATGTGGACGAATCCTTGACCCGCCGGCCGGCCACCTGGGCCGTGCATGCCCGAATCCGCAGGGCCGTGTTCCGGATCCGGGAATTCGTTGCGGGGTAAAGAACTGGGAGAAGCTTTATGACCATGGGTTTTCAAAAGCCGAAAAGACTGATTTGCGATCGTGAAACACTCACACCCAAATACGGCCATTTTTATGCGCAGCCGTTTGAGCGGGGCTTCGGCACCACGATCGGGAACGCGTTGCGACGGGTACTGCTGTCATCCATCGAGGGAGCCGCTATTACCGCGGTCAAAATTGAAGGGGTCCTCCATGAGTTCACCCCGATCCCGAATGTTACCGAAGATGCCACGAACATCATCATGAACCTGAAGCAGATCCCCTTGAAGCTGCACGTGGATCATGCCAAAACGATCTATATCGATGTGACTCAGCCGGGGGAAGTGAAAGCAGGAAATATCACGCCGGATCCCGATATCGAGATATTAGACCCTGCCGTTCACATCGCGACGGTCGGCGAAGGCGGATCGCTCAAGATTGAAATGCGGGTGAAGAAAAGCCGCGGCTATGTTCAGGCCGACGAGAATTATGAAGACGGCATGGAAGTAGGATACATCCCGCTCGACAGCGTGCATTCGCCGATCAAGCGTGTGAACTACACCGTCGAGGCTGCGCGACTAGGGCAGACAACCGATTATGACCGGCTTGTGCTCGATGTCTGGACCAACGGCTGCATTACACCGGAAGACGCCATTGCCCAGGCTGCGTCGATCATAAAGAGCCACATGGCCATCTACATCAACTTTGAAGAAACTGCCGATGTAGAAGAGCCCAAGGAAGACAAGGAAACCGAGAAAATCTACGAAAACCTCAAGCGGTCCGTCGAGGAACTCGAGCTCTCCGTGCGCTCCTACAACTGCCTCAAGAACGCGGACATCAAGACCATCGGCGAACTGGTTCAGAAAACCGAGGCCGAGATGCTCAAGACCAAGAATTTCGGGCGCAAGTCTCTCAACGAAATCAAGGAAATCCTGTCGGAGATGAACCTGTCCTTCGGCATGAAACTCGGTGAGGACGGCAGGCCCGTTGCGCCGCCCAAAATGGATTAGGCCCCAAGGCGCCGCAGCAGAACGGAGATCAATTCATGAGACATCGTGTAGCTGGCAGGAAACTGGGAAGAAAGACCCCTCACCGGATCAGCATGTTCCGCAACATGGTGACGTCACTGCTCGACAAGGAGCGGGTCCGGACAACATTGCCCCGGGCCAAGGAACTGCGACCCATCGCCGAAAAGATGATAACCCTCGGCAAGCGCGAGTCCCTTCATGCCCGGCGTCAGGCCCTCGCATTCATCAAGGATCCTGCTGTCGTGGGCAAGCTGTTTGCCACCCTGGCCCCGCGTTTTGCGCAGCGCAAAGGTGGATATACCCGGATAATCCGTTTGGGCTTCCGTGATGGCGACGGCGCTCAACTGGCTATTATCGAACTGATCGGCAGCGATTATAAGCCGGCCGGCGACAAGGGCGACAAAAAGGCTAAGAAAGCCGCAAAGGAATCCTCCGAGGATTCCGAAAAAGCCGCAGCCAAAGATAAAGAGTCCAAGAAGGAATAGGCGCGCGGCAGTAACGCTGCCGTTGAACCGCCTGACTGAAGTCCATGGATTTTGGGAAAGTGCCGCGCGCCAAATTGCCCACCGCGTTTGGCGTGTTTACCGTCTACGGCTTCCGTGACCCGGGGACTGGGGAGGAAGCCGTTGCGTTGGTTACAGGCTCTCTCCCGCCTGAACATCCCCCGATTGCCCGCATTCATTCCCAATGCCTTACCGGTGACGTTTTCGCTTCGACCCGCTGCGATTGCGGGGACCAGCTTCATGAGGCCCTCCGTCTTATTTCGGAAGCCGGAGCCGGTATCCTCATCTACCAGCAGCAGGAAGGCCGCGGGATCGGCCTTGTGAACAAACTCCACGCTTACGAACTTCAGGACCAGGGGCTTGATACAGTTGCCGCCAACGTCACTCTGGGATTCGAGGCGGATCAGCGCGATTACAAACTGCCGGCCGAAATTCTCAAGCATCTTGGCGTTTTCCAGGTGAGGCTTTTGTCCAACAACCCGGAAAAAGTCCAGGGACTCCAAGCGGAAGGAATTTCTGTGGTGGAGCGATTACCCCTGGAAATATCCCCCAGTTCCTCGACCCGGGATTACCTGAGAATCAAAAAAGAAAAGCTCGGTCATCTTCTCTCCAACGTTTGAATTCAGCCTGGGATGGGTCGGCGCGAATCGGCGCAGGTTATCCACCCTGCCCCAAGCCGGTTTTCACGGGATACTTCCCTCAGCGGGGGAAGGTACGCCTCACTTCGATGTCGTCCGAGGTTCCCAGTTTCCTGTCGGGGCCCGAGGAGATCAGCCGGAGCTCTGCCTGGCCGGAAATGATTGCGACCAGAGGCTGTTCCCAGGCGTCGAGACGGATCAGCGGATTCAGGAACTCCGGTGTCAGCTGGTCCGTTAGGCCGACAAAATCCTTGAACTCGGGAAACGAACCCTTTTTCTGCCGGTACAACTCGGCCGCATCGGCGATCCGGGTCAGCGCCCGGCGCGTTTCCTCGGCCTTGGCAGTGTCGATGCACCGTACGAGGTCCTCAACCTTCTCCCATGGACGACCGGCGAGGCGTACCTCGCGCATGACCCAGCGGCCGTTGATCTTTTCGAAGCGAAACGCGGCGTTCAGCCTGGCTTCAACGAGAACGTCGCGGCCGCCGGTTTGGTTGACGGAATCGATGTATACAGCTTCCTGGCCTGTCAGCCCGAGCGGCGACTCTGCAATGAGCTGCCTGGCTGCATTTTTGCTTATCGATCTCCCGCCGCAGGCACTTAGAAATAAAGACGGGATCAGCAGCATCGACAGTGCGCGAAGACTTTTAGGGAATGTCATCATTTTCATTTATAACAAAGGGTTTAGATCAAAGCAATCCGCACGCATATAATGCAGGAATGCCCGTGGAGTCTCCCTCAAAAAGTCATAAACCCTTAATGCTGGATACGCCGGTCCAGTTCGTGAAAGGTATTGGTCCGAAACGCGCTGAAAAACTAGCTGCGGAAGGCGTATGCTCTCTTTCGGATCTGTTGGACCACCCCCCCTTCCGCTACGAGGATCGAACCCGTTTCAAGCCGATTCGCTCACTCGTGGACGGGGAGTGGGCCCTGATCCGGGCCGAGATCTGCACGGCCAACGACGGGATTTCATCGCGCCGCGGAATGTCCATTATTACCATTCTCGTCAAGGACAGCGGTGGAGCCATCCCGCTGAAGTTTTTTAACCAGCCCTATCTTCGAAACGTCTATCGACCCGGGATGAAGCTGGTCATTTACGGCCAGGTCAAGAGGGATTCGTATGCCGGTGGATCCCTCAGCATCCTCAATCCCGAATGCGAAATCCTCGAGGACGAGGCAGGCGATTCCGTTCATTCCGGCCGTGTAGTCCCGATTTACCGTAAGCTCGCCGGTTTGAACACTCGTATTCTCAGGCAGGTTATGTTTCGAGCAGTCCATGCTCTGCCCGCAGAGATGCCTGACCCGATCCCGCCCTACTTGCGGAGGCAGTTGCGCCTGGCCGCCAAGGCCGAGACACTCCGTCGCATCCATTTTCCCGAGCTGCAAGGCGCATCTATCGAAGAGAGAAACCATGAACTGGAGGTCCTGAATCTGGGATTATCCCCCGCCCACAAAAGGATGGTTTTCGAGGAACTTTTCCAGCTCCAGGTGGGGATTCAATGGGTCCGGGAACGCCGGATTACTCTGCTCAAAGCCCACCGATTCGAACTCGGAGATAGGGAGCGGCGGGCTATCAAGCGCATTCTGCCTTTTCATCCCACTGCCGCACAGAAACGCGTATTAAGAGAAATTGCGGACGACATGCGGTCGATGCGCCCGATGAACCGGCTCCTTCAGGGGGATGTTGGCTCCGGCAAGACAATTGTCGCTGCCCAGGCTGCAATTATCGCTGCCGAGAACGGCTTTCAGGCCGCCTTGATGGCTCCAACCGAAATCCTGGCCGAACAACATTTTCTTTACCTGAAGCGACTCCTCGCACCGCTCGGTTACCCCATCGATCTGCTGACCGGCAATCTGAAGACCCGGAAAAAAAAAGAAATTCTCGCGCGGCTTGCCAGCGGAGAGACTCGAATTGCCATAGGGACGCATGCGCTCATCCAGGAAGGGGTTGAGTTCAAGTCGCTGGCTCTGGCTATCGTGGATGAGCAGCACAGGTTCGGCGTTGTCCAGCGGGGGATACTCCGGCGAAAGGGCATCCAGCCCGACGTTCTGGTGATGACCGCCACCCCCATCCCGCGCTCCCTGTCCCTCACCCTTTATGGCGACCTGGACGTATCGGTCATTGATGAGATGCCGCCCGGCCGAAAACCGATTGAAACTGTCCTTTACCAGGAAAGCGAGAGGCACAAGGCCTACAAGGACATGCTTCAGGCTGTTTCGGCGGGCCATCAGGTTTATGTCGTTTATCCTCTCGTTGAAGAATCCGAAAAAACCGATCTCCGCGCTGCAACCGAGATGGCCGAGCATTTGCAGCAGGAAATCTTTCCTCAATTCAAAATCGGACTCCTGCATGGAAGAATGAAAAGCGGTGAAAAGGAGGCGGCAATGGCCTCATTCGCCGCCGGAACGATCCATATTCTGGTTTCCACGACTGTAATCGAAGTTGGCGTCGATGTTCCCAATGCCTCTCTCATGGTGGTCGAGCACGCCGAGAGGTTTGGATTGGCCCAACTTCACCAGTTGCGCGGCAGGGTAGGCAGAGGTCAAGCTAAGTCTCGATGCATCCTTGTCGGTAATGACCGCGGGAGCCCGGAGGCCAGACGCAGACTCGAAATCCTTTGTGAAACCAACGATGGTTTCCGGATTGCAGAAGTGGACCTGGAATTGCGAGGGCCCGGAGAATTCATAGGCACGCGGCAGTCGGGGGTGCCCGCATTTCTTTATGCAAACATAATCCGGGACCGAAAGGCGCTCGAACTGGCAAGGATCGAGGCGGAGCGATTCGTGAAACGGCTCAGGCAGAATCAGGATGCTGAGTCGAGAAAGGCCGCGGAGCTGATTCGGGAAAAATGGCAGGGCCGCTATGGCCTGGCGCTTGTGGGCTAAGGCAGGATTCCGCCTGAAAAGATTGGATGGAGACATGAGAATAATATCCGGCCGGTTTCGTGGACGCAGATTATCCGGGCCGAAAGCCCTTGAAATCCGTCCCACCTCGGATCGATTGAAGGAATCCCTGTTCAACATTCTCGGCAGGGACACGGAGGGTTCGCTTTGGCTGGATGTTTTCGCCGGCAGCGGCTCCATTGGGCTGGAAGCGATCAGCCGAGGCGCGTGCCAGGTTGATTTCCTCGAGCGTGATCCGGAGGCCTGCCGCCTTATACGCCGGAACCTGGAGCTTTGCGGCATCCAATCAGGATACAGGTTGATCCAGGATGATGCCTTCCATGGATTGCGGCGCCTGGCCAGACTGAGCCAGACCTATGATTTCATCTTTATGGATCCGCCATACGCGTGGGAGCCATACGGCGATCTGGTGCAGATTGTTTTCGCCCGTCGTCTGGCAAGGGAATCCGCCTGGGTCATTATCGAGCATCACGCAAAAGCGATCCTGCCCGATGCGGGAGAAGACTATCATCGGTCTCGCTTGGTTCGACAAGGCGAGCATGCCCTGAGCATCTTCCGAAATAACCAGGCTGGAGTTCCTCCTGGATCGGATCAGGTTCCAAACGAAACCGGCGACGTGTAGTGGCCGGTTTGCAGCCCGCCGTTTTCTTCATATGATCCTAAGCACGGGTTTCTTGCGATGGAGGATCCGGCCGAAAAAACGGCGCAAATGGCGCAATCCTTCATTACGGCGGTGGCGCAACGTGGAATAGGGGATGCCGCTTTGGGCGCTTGCATCCCGAATGGAACAACCGCCCGGGTCCAAATCGGTTGCCAGGAGTGCCTCATATTCCTTTACCGGCAGAAACCGCAGGGCATCCTCCAGCAATCCAAGCAGGATTTCGAGCTCATGCAGCTGTTCACGTTCCTCCAGAATGGATCGCGGGTCCCCGCCCGCAGCCGCTGCTAGTCCTTGGGAGAAAGGAATTTGAAGCTCGCGCATCTTTTTATTGGACCGATACAATTCGAATGCTGTGTTGCTGATAACGCGGGAAAGGTACATCCGCACTTCGTCCATCGTCGAAAAAGGCTTTTTTGATCCCAGGACGCGCCGTATGCCTTCCTGGAGCACATCTTCGGCATCCGCCGGATTTCCAAGCACTTTCAAAACGAACCGGTACCACATGGCGCCATGATTTTTGACGACCGATTCTAGGAGCCCGTCCATGGCACTGCCTTCGTTCAATTCGTTCCGCATGATTTTTTGGCTCAATTCCGCGTGCGCCGGTTAATAGGAATGAATGCCTCCCGCCAGCAATAAAGTTTCGGCCGGAGGTGGTTCATTTCAGGCAAATCCGGCGGAGGGTTGGTGGCGATCGTTTTTTTCTCGGAAGGAGACCAGGATCCCGTCCGGCGGACCATTTTGTGCGGCCTGGAGCGCGCGCGCACCCGCATGGCTGTGGCGATGGCGAGAGAAAACAAGAGCACGACAGCTGCCGTCCGGGCCCGCTACCAGCGGATCGAATCGGGTCTGCGCTCCATCCTCAAGCCCCTGCGCTGCAGATGGCCGGCAGGACAATCATCCCCGGAGGATTGGGAGCGGGTGATGCAAATACTCGCAACACTTCCCGCGCCGCCCGACGCCGGATCGCCCGGCAGCGAAATCCAGCGGCTATGCGATCATTTGTTCGAGGTCCTTGAAATCCTCGATTTTTCGGATCATGGGGGCGCAGGCAGAAAAGTTGAGGAGTTCTCCGGAAGCCACGTTCTTCCGGATAAATCAGCTTGAATATCACGGCGCCGTGGAGTTTTTTGGTCGCGCGTGTCAAGGATCAGGGAAGGCCTCAAGCGCGGCAGTGCCGACAGGTCGTCGTGTCTGAATCCGTTTCTTGAATTACCAGGGACCGGCTCATATAATGGCGCATCCGTCCGATCGGCTGCCGGTTTGGATAACCGCACATGCCATTGCACGGTGGTCAGCGGAAGACATCGACATGGAGCCAGATATCAGCAATCCGGCTTCGAGCTGAGTTGGTGCGGATTTGCCAACTGTTGCAGGTAGCATCCTTCGTATGAAAATTACCGCGGTCTATCCCGGAACCTTCGATCCTGTGACCAACGGCCACCTTGACCTTATTCTGCGCAGCTCCGCGCTGTTTGAAAATGTTGTAGTGGCCATACTTCGCAATGCCGATAAAAATCCGTACTTTTCGCTGGACGAACGCGTGGAAATGCTGGAGGCGGTAGTCCGCAAGTTCAAGAATGTCTCGGTAACATCTTTTGATGGGCTTTTGGTCGATTTTGCCGAGGATATCGGTGCCTCGGTGATCGTCCGCGGCATTCGCGCCGTCTCTGATTACGAATACGAGCTTCAAATGGCACTGATGAATCGACGGCTGTCGTCACGCGTGGAGACTGTATTCATGATGCCTGCCGAAGCTTATTCCTATTTAAGCTCGCGGTTGGTCAAAGAGATATCGCTGTTGGGCGGCTCGGTTCATGGACTTGTGCCTCCCATCGTGGAAAGACGCTTGCAGCGGCGCTTTTCTGCTACATCTGTATAAATCCCGCATGGATTGCGGCAGGTCCCCTATCGCCGGTGCCTCGGCAGCAATGCCGGCATGGCCATTGCCAGGAGAATGGCGGTTTGTCAAAACGCGGCATGTTGGACAGAGATGCCCGAGGAATCAACGGCCCGGCGCCGCGCTCCGTTGCGCTTGTGGCCGGTCTTGGTTTCCTGATGGTGCTGGCATCCTATCTCCTGCTTCAGCGCAGTCAGCCCTATGGAATGCCGCGCACTTATCCGCCGGCGCGCTCCGCCGAGGTTGCCGCTCCGCCTCCTGCCCTCAAGGAGATCTCTGGCACCTTTCGAAAAAATCAGACTATTACCGAAGCGCTGACCGGTCAGGGATTGCCTGCGGAGCTCGTTTTCCGACTGGTGAAAGAAGCGCGTCCGGTGTTCAACCTTGCACGTGTTGCGGCCAATCGATCCTATTGGCTCTATTTTCGATCCGACGGCGATTTCAACGATTTTCGCTACGCCATCGACGACCAGCGATATCTGACGGTTTATCGTCATCAGGACGGATTTGTGCCCGTTGTGAAGGATTTCGTCTATGAAACCCGTGTCGAGCCCGTATCCGGGGTGATCGAGGATTCCCTCATTGGATCCATGAACTCCCGACGGGAGCAGGAGATGCTCGCCCTCCAGCTGGCGGACATCTTCATGTACGACATCGATTTTTATGCCGACATCAAAAAAGGGGATTCGTTTCGCCTCCTGGTCGAAAAAAAGTATGATCGCGATCGCTTTGTGAAATATGGCTCGATCGTAGCTGCTGAAATCCAGAATCAAGGGAAGACCTATCGAGGATTCAGGTTCACCGATACCAGCGGCACGCAATCCTATTTTTCGCCGGCCGGGGATGCGCTGAAACGCTCCTTTTTAAAATCGCCGCTTAAATTCGCCAGGGTCTCATCCCGGTTTGCCCGCTCCCGTTTTCACCCTATCCTGAAGATTCTTCGCCCCCACATGGGGGTGGATTACGCTGCCTCGATAGGCACGCCCGTGCAGGCCGTGGGAGCCGGTGTCGTTGTGGCCGCGGGTGCACAGGGCGACAGCGGACGAATGGTGAAATTGCGTCACGCCGGCGGAATTGAAACCATGTATCTGCACCTGTCGAAGATTGCGGTACGGACGGGAGCGCGGGTCGGGCAGGGGGACACCATAGGTTATGTGGGTTCAAGCGGCCTCTCCACGGGGCCCCACCTCGATTTCAGGATCCTCAGTCACGGCAATTTCATCAATCCCATGAAGGTGATTTTCCCGCCCAATCCGCCGTTGTCGGGAGCGGATCGTGACCGGTTCGAACCGGTGCGCAATGAACTTCAATCCCAATTGGATCGAATCAGTTTGCCATGAGCCGTGCCTCGCATCCGCCGTTTCCACCCGGTTGTCTTTCACTATTTTCCGATCAGCCACCTGTCATGTCGTGATCGGATGGCATTCCTTCTGATCTACAATATCTGCCGCAATTGCCTGGAGATCTCTTGCCGCTAAATCTGATTGAATTGCCCCACACCCCTGGGCTAATGTCATTCTGGGATCGGTTCGATCCTGCTGATGGAGATGGAGGCCCCGTTGGACGATATCTCGGTTTTCCTGAAAGCGCTGACGCCTGAGTCTAGATCCTCGCTCGGAGGTAACATCCTTAAAATCAACCGATTCCCATTCAGGGTGGGCAGGGAAAGCCGTACCATTCCGGGCGCAAGGCCATCGAATGATCCCAGAAGGCAAGCGGACTCCGTTCCGAACAACGATTTATATCTCCATGAGTCGGGACCCGTTCTGTGTGTTTCCAGGGAACATTTCCTGATTGACCGGCAAGGGGGCACTTTCATTATCGTGGACCGCGGAAGTCATTGTGGCACGTTGTTGGAAGGGGAGTTGGTAGGGGAGAAAAAGGTCGGGGGATGGAAGCCCCTGCAAAACAATGACGTGATCATCGTCGGCCCTTCGGAATCCAGATATATCTTTAAATTCCAAATCGTCGAGAGCCCTTGACAACCTGGCTGTTCTCGAAAATAGGGTTTTTCCGGAAGTGGGGCTTGGGAGCGGTCTCTGCCGCTAAGGAAAGTCACCAGGAATTTGCCTCACGTCTCGCCTTCCGAGCCCTGGCGCTGCTCGATCCCGCTGAACGTGTATCCTTTATGGAGCAGGAAATCCGTCATGAATTCGGCTTCAGACGGGTGGAAATACTCCTCCGTCCTGAGGGCCCCGAGCGATTCTCCTCAGAAAGTGTCCGGATTCGCGATGTGCTTTCACGTTTGTCCGGGGTGCTGGAGGGAACCAGGTTGGCTTTCATTGGTGAAGCTGCAGCGAAAGAACTCCATCTCCTGCCCATCCTTGAGACCGTGAACGCCACGTATGTTTTTCCCTTGGGACAAAGTCAGATCCGACAAGGCGTATTGCTCCTCGACAGCCATCCGCAACGTCAATTGAAGCCCGAGATAGAGAACTGGCTGCAGGCGGTATGCGACCAGGTTTCCATCGTGCTGGAAAACTCGAGCCTTCTGCAGGGGAAACTGGCGCTTCAAAACCTTCTCTCCCGGCAGGCGCAGATGGTTCAACTCGGGGAAATGACGGCCAGAATTGCCCATGAAATTAAGAATCCGCTGAGTGCGATCAAAACAATTGTGCAGGTGATGCAGGAAGATGCGTCGCTTCATCCTCAGTACACGCGCGATCTCGAATTGATTGTGAACGAAATGGACCGGCTGAACGGAGGCGTCATGCAGTTGCTCAGCTTCGCTCGGCCCGGCGTGCAAGCGGATGAAGCGGTTGAACTCCATGAAGTGGTGGAATCGGTGTTTCAATTCCTGGAGCGCGACATTCAAAAAGCAAACCTGGTGATCGAGACAGAAATTCCCTCCGATCTCCCGGCGGTGCAGGGCACCCAAACATTGTTCCGGGAGATACTGCTCAACCTGGTGTTGAATGCCATTCAGGCATGCGGGTCCGGTTCCAGGATTCTGCTGCAGGCGTGGGAAGGAATGCTGGAGGATGTGTCGGAGCGATTCGTTCTTTTGGTCGTAGAGGATGACGGTCCGGGGGTTCCTTCTGAAATCCAGGAAAAGGTTTTTGCTCCCTTTTTCACCACAAAACAGCGTGGCACCGGGCTTGGGCTGGCGATCGTAAAAAGGGATGTAGAACAACTGGGGGGGCGCATAATACTGGAAAGCCCCGCACGTGAAGGCCATGGGACCAGGATATTGATACACCTGCCGGTCCGCGGCCCTGAAGGGCGTGGGGCCGGCTCCTGATCAAGAAGCATAGTCCTGCAATTCAATGGCTGAGGAGCGATCGTGAAATATAAGATCCTGGTGGTAGACGATGAAGAGGCTGCACGTTATGGGATCCGGAAGGCATTGCAGGCTCGTGACGTTCTGATCCTGGAAGCTCCGGATTTGCGATCAGCCCGATATACGCTGGAAAAAGAGTCGCCCGATCTGGTCCTCCTCGACGTCAATCTGCCCGATGGCTCCGGAATCGAACTCCTCAAGGAGACCGTTTCGGGAAACAGGAATTGTTCCGTAATCATAGTGACGGCGCATGGCTCCGAGAGGCTGGCTATCGAGGCCATTCGCGCCGGGGCCTACGACTACCTCTCGAAACCGTTTGAGATTGATGAGTTGCGATTGCTTGTGCGCAACGCAAGGGAGAGAAAGGAACTCACGGAGGAAAATCGGGCTCTGCGTGAAGAACTGGACAAGGAAGGCAAATTCGGAACGATTGTCGGCCGCAGCGAAGCCCTTCATAATATGTTCGAACTGATCGGGAGAGTCTCGCCGACGGATATATCGGTACTCGTGCACGGGGAGAGCGGCACCGGCAAGGAATTGGTAGCTCGTGAGATTCATCGCCGAAGTTCCCGGTCGGCCATGCCATTCGTCGCCCTGAACTGCGCTGCTCTTCCCGATTCCCTGATTGAAAGTGAGCTGTTCGGGCACGAACGGGGTGCGTTCACAGGCGCCATCACAAGGCGGCACGGCAAGTTTGAGGCTGCTGACGGAGGGACTCTGTTTCTGGATGAGATTGGAGACATGGCTCCCGCGACTCAGGCCAAGATCCTCCGGGTGCTGGAGGAGCGCTCTTTTGAACCGCTTGGATCCCATGAAACCGTTTCGGTCGATGTCCGCGTTGTATGTGCGACACACCGGGACCTGGGAAAGGCGATCACGGCAGGGGAATTCCGCGAGGACCTCTATTACCGGATCAAGGTTGTTCAGATTGATCTGCCGCCGTTGCGTGAACGGCCTGAAGACATCGAACCGCTCCTGGACTATTTTGGAAAGATGTTCGCCGAAAAATACAAAATGGGCTGGAACGGATTTTCGAAAGAGGCCCTCGCTTATCTCTGCGCCTATCCCTGGCCGGGAAATGTGCGTGAGTTGCGCAACCTGGTGGAGCGATCGGTGGTCCTGAGCTTCAAGGGGGCGATTGAGGCGGCTGATTTGCCCTCGGAGTACTTGTCCGGGAAGCCGCAGGAGCCCCTCGCGCGCCCCAAAGGTGATTGGGGCAGCCTGCCCTATGAGGAAGCGCGGATGGTTTTCGAACGGGAATATCTGCTCGCGGTGCTCGAACGACACGGAGGTAATATCAGCCAGGCGGCTGCGGAAATGCAGATTCACCGGCAGACGCTGCAATACAAGCTGAAGCAGTTGGGAATTCGCAGATCCTGGTCCGAATGAACCAGCTCCGGCGGGATTTTCATGAAAGCAGCCATCATTGCCAACCCGGCTGCAGGAAGCGGCCGGCATTACGGAAGACTCCATAAACACCTGGCTTTGGGAAGATTCCCCGGATGGGACATCGAACTCCTCCCCACCCGGGGACCCGGGGATGCCGGCCGGTTGGCAAGCGGTTTGCTGGCGGATCCGCCCGATCTTCTAGCCGTGTGTGGCGGGGACGGTACCATGAAAGAAGTGGCCACCCAACTTCCCGACCCGCCCTTTCCCGTTGCGCTGCTTCCAGCGGGCACCGCCAATGTTCTTGCGCGCGAGATCGGCCTGCCTCTGGACCCCGTGCATGCTCTGGAGATTGCTCTGCAGCGTCGGGTTTTGAGGATCGATCTTCCCAGACTGCGGGGAACTGCCACTCACCGGTTTCTGCTCATGGCTGGGATTGGATTTGACGCTCATGTTGCCGCGCGCGTCCGGCCGGCCGTCAAACACAGGATCGGCATCCTGGCCTATTACCTCGCTGTGCTCCAGGGATTGCAGAATTATCGTTTTACGGGATTCCACGTAAATGCCGGCGGACGAGATTATCACGCCGTGACCTGCGTAGTCGCCAACGCAAGCAAATACGGTGGCGGCCTGGTTTTGACCCCGTCGGCTGACATGGCGGATGGCAAGCTCGACCTGTTCATTATGAAAAAGGCCTCGAGGCTCGCCTATGCCGGCCTGGCCTTGTCGGCAAAACTCGGCAGGGAGACGGCACGGTTCAGCTTTGTCGAACGACTTCAAGCGGAGACTGTGAGCATCGACGGCCCGCCGGGAATTCAGGTGCAGGCAGATGGGGAAGTCGTGGAGAGTCTGCCCATAGAGATATCGCTGTGCGGCGACCGGTTCCCCCTGGTGGTTCCGTAAATGACCGCAAGGCCCCTGCCTCATCTGTTTTGTTCATTGAAAAGAAGAACTTGTCCTTTTTTCGCCGTTGGCATCGGAATCGTCGTCCCAATCGACATTCATATCGACTTTCGGTATTCTTTGGCCGGCCTATTATGGAGGTGAAGTTGGCGATCGAACAGAATACGTTGCGGGATGTCTTGACCGCGCAGGCGCACCGCTACGAGAGAAAGGTTTTCCTGGAGCACGGCTCCTCGCGATTTTCTTTCTCAGACGTGGATGACCGGACGGATCGCGTTGCGACGGGTTTGAGCCGCATCGGAATCCGCCCGGGAGACAGGGTGGCGCTTCTTCTTTCCAATTCCCCCGAGCTGGTCTTTTTTCTTCTGGGTACGCCCAAAGTGGGGATGGTTCCTGTCCCGATCGATCCGGATGCATCCGAAGAAGAAATAGCCTCGATACTCTGGCACTGCGGTGCAACCGCCATTGTTACGGAAAAACGGTTTGATTTTCTGAAAGACCGGACGCCTCAGATTCGCCACTGGATTGCGGTGGACGAGGCTTCCTTTGCCCAGCCCCCCTTCAATAATCTCGAAGGGGGATCGGTGCTCGGCTTTTGGCCGGACCTGGACCCGGACTCGGCTGCATTAATATCCTATGCTCCCGGGATGGCAGGCAGCCACAAGGGAGTAGTCCTGTCGCACCGGAATATTGTCAGCAATTGCCTCCAGGTCCTGCAGCCTTTCCGAATCGACGAAACGGACCGCTTCCTGTGCGGTCTGCCCTTGAGTACGACAGTCGCTGAAACCCTCCTGCTGATCGTTCCGTGGCTCTCAGGGGCATCCTGCATATTACGCCAGCCGGGCGCTGGCGGGCTTCTTAGGGATATTCAGGAGAAACGGATTACCGTACTCGCGGGGGTGCCCGAGCTGCTAAGCCGCCTGGCATCTTCACACGAATTCGCTGACAGTGATCTTTCGGCTTTGCGCCTTGCCATCAGTTTCTCCGGCCCCATCGATCTGGAAGTGCTTCGCCAGTTTGAGGAGCATCACGACGCCCTTATCGTGGAGGCGTATGGGGCCTTGGAGGCAACCTGCCTGGTCTGTTCGAATCCCTATACGGGTCTGCGAAAGCCAGGAGCTCTTGGGCTCGTTCTCCCGGGACAGGAATGCCGGATAGTGGATCGGGCCGGCAAGGACCTTCCAGCTGGAGAGAAAGGTGAGATTCTGGTGCGCGGGCCCAATGTCATGAAAGAGTATTTCCGGGATCCCGTTGCGACTGCCAGGGTGCTGGTGGATGGCTGGCTGTGCACAGGGGACCGTGCGTGGGTGGATACGGACGGGTATTATTTTCCCGCACGCGGCGGCATCAGACCATGATACGCATAGCTATCGTGGGCCGCCCCAACGTGGGCAAGTCGACCCTGTTCAACCGCATCTGCGGCACCCGGCGCGCCATAGTCGGCGATGAGCCCGGAATCACCCGAGACCGGTTGTACGGGACGGCGGATTGGCGCGGCCGTAAAATCGAAGTCATAGACACGGGCGGGATGGTCGTGGGAGAACAGGAGACTATTCCCGCCAAGATTTTCAAGCAGGCGGAGAAGGCAATCGCCGAATCCCGCTATGTGCTGTTCGTTGTGGACGGCCGCTCAGGGCCTGCGCCGCTCGACGAACAGCTGCTTCCCTATCTGCGCAAAACCGGAAGGCCGGTCTGGGTCGTCGTCAACAAGATCGATGCCGAGAGCCTCGAATCGCAGGCTGCTGCTTTCCATGCGTTTGGCTTCCCAGAACTCTTCCCGGTCTCCGCCGAGCATAACATCGGCATCGGCGATTTGCTCGACGCCGTCATAGCCGGCGAAGAGCCGGACATATCGGTTGCGGAAAACGGGGCTCCCGATGAGATCTCTGTGGCGGTGGTGGGACGCCCGAATGTAGGAAAATCTTCCTTGGTGAACCGGCTTCTGGGGGTCGAACGTGCGATCGTCAGCGACATGCCAGGAACCACTCGTGACGCCGTAGATACCGCGATCGTGAGGGACGGGGTCCGGTACCGAATCATCGATACGGCCGGCATCCGGCGAAAAGGGAAAACCGACCAGAAGATGGAAAAAATCAGCGTCATCATGGCGCGAAAGCATCTCGAGGAAGCGGATGTGGCCCTCCTCCTGCTTGATGCCGAAGAAGGGGTCACGAAGCTGGATGCGGCTATCGGCGGGTATGCCGAAGAGGCAGGCTGCTCCGTCATCATCGTCGCCAACAAGTGGGACAAAGTCGAGCGCGACACATTTACCATAGAGAAATTCACCGAATCGGTGCACCGGAGAATGAAATACCTCCAGTTTGCCCCTCTGGTGACCATTTCCGCCCTTACGGGCCAGCGTGTGACAAAACTCTACGAGCTCATCCGGAAGGCCCATGAGGGTCGCACCATTCGTATCACGACCGGCGCCCTGAATCACCTTTTCGTGCCGGACCTGGCTGCGGATTTCCAGCAGGACCATCCGACACACCGGCTCGAGATTCGCTACATCACCCAGGCGGAAACCCGCCCTCCGACATTCGTGATCTTTACGTCGGGGAAAGATCCTCTGCATTTTTCCACGGAGAGGTATATTCAAAACCAGTTGCGCGAAAAATTCGGGTTTTATGCGACCCCCATCCGCATTCGGCAACGAACACGCAAGCCGCGAATGAATAAAGGCTGACAAGCTTACTCTTCGATCGCATGAATCTTCGAGCCGCTGAAATTGATGAGCGCATGATGAAAGGATGGTTCCGGTCGCCCTGAAACCTCTGTCCCGGGCAGGGTTGACACTCCCGGTCGCCGCATCTAGTATTACTGGGGGTGGGTGCTTCAGTTTGGATTTCCCAAGCTGAAAATTTATCCAACAGGCCGATAGTGAACAAAGATGATATAAGCAAAGCTATCTATGATGTTCATGGCGGCCTTTCCATTGCAGATGCGCGCCGGATCGTTGACCTGATACTCCATCTGATCAAAGACGGATTGGTCAGAAGAGAGAAGGTGCTGATCAGCGGGTTTGGCTGTTTCAGGGTGGTTCAGCGGAAAGACCGGAAGGGAATCAATCCCAAAACCGGTGAATCCATCATCATCACCGGCAGAAAAGCCATCGCGTTCAAACCGTCCAAACGCCTTAAATCGGTTTAACGGCCATGGATTTTGTTCCAAATAAACTCTATTACAAAATTGGGGATGTGTGCCGCATTGTGGGTGTTGAGGCCTATGTGCTGCGCTATTGGGAAAAGGAATTCCCGGCGCTTGCTCCCCCCAAAAGCAAGTCAGGTCAGCGGACCTACCGGCCCAAAGATATCGAGCTTTTGTTGAAAATCCGCACTCTCCTGTACGATGAAGGCTTTACCATAGCCGGGGCCAGAAAGAAGCTGGGAAATGCTGTTCCGGGCCCGCGGGTCGCCGCACGCGCGGCTTCAACGCCAGTCAGGTCGAAATCATCCAAGGCCGCGCGGTCCGGAGGTGGTGAACCTCTCGGCAAGGTGCGGGAAGAGCTTCAGAACATATTGACTTTGCTGGATCGCGGGTGATAACGTTCCTTATCACCGGTCGGGACGTAGCGCAGCCTGGTAGCGCACACGCTTGGGGTGCGTGTGGTCGGTGGTTCAAATCCACTCGTCCCGACCAATTCCTTTTCTTGCCGTGGCCCTGATCCTATTAACCAATGACGACGGGATTTCTGCGGAAGGCCTCAATTCGCTTGAGGAATTTCTTCGCGGCATTGCTGAAATTTATGTGGTCGCCCCCGACCGGGAACGAAGCGCAGTCAGCCACGGACTGACGCTTCACACTCGCCTGGAGGTCACGCGAATCGATCCCAGGCGATTCACTCTGAATGGAACTCCAGCAGACTGTGTCATTTATGCCCTCACCCATTTAATACCCGCGCTCCCCGACCTGGTGGTATCAGGAATCAATCATGGGGCAAATCTCGGCGATGACATCATGTATTCGGGAACGGTGGCCGCGGCGCGGGAAGCCGCGCGGCACGGTATCGCCTCCATCGCGGTATCGCAGGCCTATGACGAGAGGCCGATCCGTTTTCGCGAAGGCGCCCGATTTATCCGTTCATTCATCAAGTCGATTCTGATTCGCGGGCCGAGGCCGGGTTCCATTCTCAACATCAATTTCCCCCCCGGGGAAATCAGGGGCGTGAAAGTCACCCGGCAAGGCTGCGGCCATCGCTACCCTCACTTTAACACTATTATGGAAGAAGGGGCCGATGTTCCTGAGCGTCCCGGCTCGAGCGAAGTCTCGCTCAGGGCGGATCTGCCGCTGGATTATCATGCCATCATGGAAAACTGCATTTCGGTGACGCCGCTGCAGCGCGATCAGACGGATTATGCGGCGATCCAGTCGCTCCAGGAGGAGGTGCCTCAGGTTGCTCCGGAGCGACGAAATCCGCGTTTAGGGTTGATCAAGTGAGCGAAGTGCGCTAGCATTTCACGCTGACTTTGGACGGGGCGTGGCGCAGTTTGGTAGCGCGTACGGTTCGGGACCGTAAGGTCGGAGGTTCGAATCCTCTCGCCCCGACCACCTCCTCTCGAAATTCATCCTTTTATAATCAATGACTTTTGGCCGACGAAGGCAAAAAAACGCCCTCGGTGTGTAGTGGCGTGAGTAGTAACAGAAAACCTGCTGTGTGAATCCGATGGTCCGCGACCGATCGACAAAGTAAGTACCGCAGGGGTGAAATCCTGACCGCGGCGATGGATATTACGGTAATATGAGCACCGCAGGTTAAGAGGATGACGAGAGAATTCAGCGTGATCATCGAGCGTGACGCCGAGGGCTACTATGTCGGTACGGTGCCCGCCTTGCGCGGCTGCCATTCACAGGCAAACTCTCTGGACGAATTGATGACCAGAATCCGGGAGGCTGTCGAGGTGTGCCTCGAAACCCAGGGAGACAGCTTGGAGCCCCTGGATTTCGTGGGCGTACAGACGATCCGCGTGGCGTCATGAGCCGCCCTCCGGAGGCTTACCGGAAAAGAAGCCGTTCGTGCCCTTGCGGAGGCGGGATTCGAGGTGCTGCGCGCGAAAGGAAGCCACCAGTTCCTGCAGCATCCGGATGGTCGGGTCACTGTTGTTCCCGTGCATGCTGGGGAGACAATCGGCCTGGTCTGATGAGCAAAATCCTCCGCGATTGCGACATGCTCCCTGAGCAGTTTGATACTTTTCTTTAGAGTTCTGCACCGAACCGCCAATCGAGACGGATGTGGTGGAATATCGTCCGCCGCATAGGTGTTCTGCGCAGTGACATACAGCCCGGCAATGCCGTCATTGGGCTGGGGCGACCCACTGGCTGCATTTTCCTTCGCTTCCTGCCGCCTTGCAGGTGAACCGGACAAGTCCTATGGCGGCTTCCGGCTGGCCGTATCTCAAGACATGACGCCCAATCCCGCAAGGCTTGCGGGCGGGGCGCCCGCGTTCCCTGCCCGCATATCCCCGCATGCCGTCTCCAATGCTTCACCGCATTAATTATTGATGGTGATAATCACTTGAAATGGCATGTGATAGCTGTACCAGCTGCTGTCTGAAATGCGCTGGGCGATGTCCGCAGGATTATGTGTTCCCGTTGTTACATGTGGGTCGATCCAGTCTTCGGATCCAACTTCTGGATCTGCGGTCACCTGCCATTGCTTATCGTTCAAGCGCTCGATCAACACCGGCGTGGAATACTGGCCAGGATTGTGAGCGGGTATGGCATATGCACCGAGGAAAAGAAATCCGGATCCCATTTGCGCTGAACTGGCCTGGGGATGGCCGTAGATAACCGGATACACCCCACGGATATTGATGTATTCGGTGTTTGACCCAATGATCCCACTCGGCCCGCTGCCACCGATTGGGGAAAACCTGTACCACAGTTTCCTTTGAGCGGGCGCGGTTATTTTGAGAATCATATCGCCAGTCGTGCCGGTTCCAGGGTTGACAGTGGTGTACATGTAACAGGAAATCCCCTTCGCCCCGTCGACAAAGGGAGCTAATGTGTCGCTCATGATATTGTCCAAGGGTATCGTATTGCCATTGGCATCCACGGTGGTCCTATTCATGAACTGCACGCTGGCAGAGACATAGGGTGGCGGTGGGGCTGGTTTCCCTTTCTGCGCCGCGAACGAGGCAACGATGAACAGCAATGCGATCCCAACGACAGCCAAAGTGCTTCCGACAAATCTATTTCTATTCATGGTTCACTCCTTTTCTCCGCGCACTCTTACCGCTGCTGGCGGCCAGCACCTTTTCTTTAACAACTAATTGATGAACGCGTGCCAGACTCCGCCTGCGCCCTTCTCGATCTCGATCTCATTCGGAGTCTGGCAATCAACAACCTGGCACATCTGTTTTTCTATAACGAATACGGATTGGAGTCCGGACAAGGGAGGCGCGAATACTCGTCGATATCCGCCGTGAGGGAAAAGCTGGAACGGGGTATGCACCAGCAGGAACTCAGGCTTGCCGTTGCCGCTCCAAAAGGCCTTAGTCCCACTTCGAGTCCAATGCGGTACTTCCGGCGCCTCACTTCCTAAAGTATTGCCGTGCCTTTCTTCAGCTTTGAGTGCAATGTCGACGTACTTATGAACTGATTAGTAGTTGCGTTAAAAAAATCTGATTCGGCAACTCAGTTCGGCTGTAAAATGCATTGCAGGTAGGGCTCGAGCTCCCGATTCGACGTATTATCGACACTAATCAGCAGCCGGAAAATGGGGCTGAGCGAGGTCACCCACAAGGGAATCGGTGCGAAAGGCAGCTAGTCCTTCCTGTCCGTCGGGGGAACTCATGAAAATGGAGCGTCTGCGCTGCTTCTGAGTGCTCAAGAACGGATCGACCCTCGATTTGTGATTCCGTCAGCAACATCATGCGGAGATTCTTGAACTCATTCGGATTGCAGAAGACCGTTCATACTCGCGCGTTTTTCAGCGGCCTGCTCAAGGGGTACCAGACGAGCCCTATGAGTAAATAACGCGGCGCCTGCATAACCTGTGCATCAGCGTGCATGCCCATTTCAGGCGTGCACAAACAGCCAATCGTGTGTGCGTTTCTAGGGGTAGGGTCAGCCTTATGTCTCTTTAAGAGAAATAGAAAACTCAAAGGGGAGGTTTTATGAAAGCCGCATCGCTTGCGCGCGGTGGGCTCATTATCCTCTTCTGCCTGGCCGCGGGGGATGCCGCGTCAGCCCAGTCACCCGGCCAATCAGCCATCATGGGGCGGGTGGAAGACACCAGTGGGGCCACCGTTCCTGCAGCGTCCGTAACACTGTTGAGCAAAGACCGCGGCGTCGCGCTGCGAATCGTTGCGGACCAACGGGGTCTTTTTGCATTCAACTTCCTATCCTCCGGCAACTACCGTTTGACGGTCGAAGCGCCGGGATTCGCCGCCGCCAGGGTGGAAGAAATCACCCTGGAATCGAATCAACAGCTGGATATACCTTTAGCATTGCAGGTCGGAGGGCCAGAAACGTTTATCACCGTAACAGGACGCCCCTCCCAGATCAACACCCTCGACCCGGCCATTCGCGATACACTGCCGCAGACAGCCATCCAGGAAATGCCGATCCTGACCGGAACCACATCCCGGAGCGTACTGCAGAGCCTGGCGTTGCTGTTCCCGGGAACCAGTCCCAATGGTTTCGAGGGCACCTGCGATGCGTTCGGAAGCAGGCTAGGGGTTAACGGCTCTGGCTCGGTGGGTTATTATTTCGATGGCATCGACAACAGTTGGCGCAGCGCCGGCGGCTCCTTAACCATCGGGCCGAATCCCGATGCCCTTGAAGAGTTATCTCTGCTTTCTCAAAACTTCGGGGCGCAGGACGGCGGGAATCCGGCTCAGGTGAGCTGGCGCACGCGCAGCGGGACAAACCAGGTTCACGGCCAGGCGCGGGCCATCCGCCTGGACCCAACTCTGTCGGCACGGGATTTTTTTGCCGCCAGCAACCTCCCGGCCTACTCCACGAGCGCTGCCGGCTTTCAGCTCTCCGGGCCCCTGGTGATTCCGCGGTTGTACCAGGGACAAACCCGGACCTTCTGGTTTTTCGATACAGAGTGGACGCGCTCCCTCTTCCGGCAGGCCAGCGCCAACGTGTTTCCCAGCGACGCCGAGCGCAGCGGCGACTTCAGCGGGTTACCGCAAAACCTCTGGCCGGTGGATCCGGCAACGGGCAAGCCTTTTCCGGGGGGACGCCTCCCGGCAGACCGCATCCTCCCGCAGTCTCGTTTTTATATCGATGAGTTCATCCCGCGCGACCCGAGCGGCGGCCAGATGGTCACCGTCTCTGAAGACCGCCCAGCCGGATACCAGTTTACAGCCCGGCTGGACCACCGCCTTGGGCCTTCGGATACCCTCGGCGCCAGTCTCTTCCTTTACCGCAATCGGAGCACCAGCCAAAACACCGCCACCATCGGTGCGAACAGTGACGGCCTGGATCGCGGACACAATCTCTCGGTCCAACACGTCCATAATTTCTCCACGCAAATGACCAACTCTTTCACCTTCGGGCACTCGGTATGGCATCCAGTCAGCGCAAGTTATGGAAAATTCCGGGATGTCAATCTGACACTGGAGGGATATAACATCCATAACATTTCCGAGGGCCCAAGGGGTTTTCCGTACATATCCACGAACAGCAACAGCTTCAGCGCTCAAGGCTATGCATACAAGCAGGAGGCCACCAATGTTCAGTGGAAGGACGATTTCTCGACGCTGCTCCATTCTCACAATTTGAAGATTGGCGGCGACATGCGCTGGGCCCCGGACAGAGAGTTCTCCAGCTGCGGCTACCCGGCCTTCGAGTTTTCCCGCTACAACACCTCCGGCACCGGGAACGATCTGGCCGACCTGCTGATGGGCATCCCTTATTCGTATTTCCAGGCGAGCGATTGCCGGGCACACTTCAGCCGCATGTTCGCAGCGGTGTACGCCCAGGATGACATCCGGCTGCGTCGAACGCTGACGCTGAACCTCGGCTTGCGGTATGAGTGGAACGGCGCACTCAAAGAACTGGACAATCACAATGCCGTCTTCAGACCGGGGAGCCGCTCAACGATTTTTCCGAACGCGCCGGCCGGGATTCTTTTCAGCGGCGATACTGATCCGCCGAGCGGGCACAATTTGGGGAACGAATTGATGCCCGCCGACGCGACCAGTCTGGCGCCACGTCTGGGAATTGCCTGGTCCCCGGGATTCCAGGGCCGCCTTGCAAAGCACCTCTTTGGCGGACCGGGCCGGACATCATTGCGGGCCGGTTATGGGATTTACGATACCACCGGTGTCGCCAACGTAGGTTTTATCATGCAATATTTCCCCCCCTGGAGCACCCGTATCACGCGTGACCGTTCAATTCTGAATGCTTCCGGCGGCAACATGCGCAATCCGTGGGGCACGGACAGCGACCCATTCGCTGGCAGCCTGGAGCAGCGGCAATTCAACCTGCCGCTGTCCGACGTTCCCTACGTGGAACCCGGATTCAGGTACCCCTACCAGTACCAGTGGAGCCTGTCGTTGCAGCGGCAGCTCGCCGGAGGGCTGACCGTGGAGATCGCATACCTGGGAAACCGCGCACTGCATTTGCTGCGCCTGTTCCAGGCCAATCCCGCCCTGGTGACCGCCAGCGCTAACGTCAACAATGCGGCCTCGCGGCGCACTTACAAGGATCTTGACTCCGTGACGGGCTATTCGAGCGACGGGACGTCTATTTATCACGGCTTGCAGGCGACCGTGTCCCGCCGGTACTCATCCCGTTTGCTGCTCGAATTCCATTACCACTGGTCCAAGACCCTGGATGATTCAGGCAGCATAGGGTTGGGCAAAGGGGGTGACCGTGCAGCCACCGCATGGGGGAGATCCAACTTCGACCGGCGGCACAACTTCGTCGGTTACTGGGTAGTGGACCTTCCCGGCCCACAACGCCCGTGGTTATTGAGACAGGCCTTTTCGGGTTGGCGGTTGAGTGGTGATCTGCAACTTCGCTCAGGTATCCCGCTGGAGATACGCAACCCTTATGATTCCACCCTCCGGGGAGGCCTGTCCCCGAATATGCCCGACATTGTCGGTCCGTTTCGGAGTTTCGATCCCCGCGAGGTCCGCACCTTCAAGCTTCCCAACGGCCGCACAATGACTGGCAACTTTCTCTTCGACCCTACGGTTTTCAGGATTGTGAATCCGGCAACGCCCGAGGACGCGCGCGTTGGAAACCTGGGACGGAATGTCTTCAGCGGGCCGGGAACAGCCAATGTCGACTTGAGCCTGTGCAAGGAATTCCGGGTGAAGGAGCGGAACCGGTTCGAGGTGCGCGTCGATGCCGCCAATGCCTTCAACCATGCGCAGTTTATCGCCAGGTCGGCGAACACGACCAATACCGCCAATGCCAATTTCGGCAGGGTCGTGGGTACCTCCGGACCCAGGCGCATCCAGTTCAGGCTGGCCTACAGCTTTTAGCCTGGATTCCGGTGAATTGGACTTACTGGGCAGCCAAGGGAGGTAATGGCGCCAGTTTGGTATGCTATCGGTGATTCGCACCGTGGAGCCGAAATGCAAAAAGGGGACGTTCACTCCGGCAAACGGTTGGGGAGCATCACCGAATCTGCGAGCGGAGCCGAATCGACCTTTCACTTAATCGACCGCTTCAAAGCCGGTGATCGCGGTGCGCTGGAGCATCTATACGCTCGCTATCTTCCGCGCCTAAGGCGATGGGCAGGCGGCCGCCTCCCCCGATGGGCCCGCGACCTTATTGACACCCAAGATATTGTCCAAGAAACCCTGCTGCAAACGTTTAATAGGATGGGAACATTTGAGCCTCAACGCGAGGGAGCGTTTCAGGCCTACTTGCGTCAGGCGGTGATGAATCGCATCCGCGACGAGATTCGCCGGGCCGGAAGAAAGCCGGAGCAAGTGGATCTCGAAGACAAATACGCGGATGCAGGCCCTTCACCCTTGGATGAAACGATCGGCCTGGAGGCGATCGAGCGTTATGAGCAGGCCCTCGCACGGCTGAAGTCCGAGGAGCGTGAAACGATCATCGCCCGTGTGGAATTGGGCCATAGCTACGAGGAACTCGCTGCAATCCTGGATAAACCCACGCCGGAGGCGGCCCGCAAGGCGGTTCAGCGGGCGCTGGTTCGTCTGGCAGAGGAGATGGGGCGTGCAAGCAAACGATGAGCGTCTGGAAGAGCTGGCCAGCGCCATCGTGGATGGCACTCTCGTCGACTTGCCATCCGTGGAATTTACGGCCAGTGAGGCAGAACGGGCAGTGATCTGCCAACTGAAGGTGGTGGCGGCAATTGCCGAAATCCACCGCAGCCATCCGGCAGAGGTCACTGCCGCAGGCCCAGGCGTCGCTTCTCCACCCAAGCCTCTCGATCCCCTCGAGCAATGGGGCCACCTTGAGATATTGGAATTCATCGGACGAGGATCCTTCGGGGAGGTCTATCGCGCCTGGAACACCCGGTTGGACCGGGAGGTCGCACTCAAGCTGCTATATCCATCCAACGGGCCTCAAGAAACCCTGGAATCTTCTGTCATCAACGAAGGCCGCCTGCTGGCCCGCATCCAGCATCCGAACGTCGCTGCCATTTATGACGCCGACCGGCTTGACGGCCGTGTCGGCCTCTGGATGGAGTTCGTCCATGGCAGCACGCTCGAGCAAATGCTCCGCGACGGGCATGTCTTCGAAGAGGCGGAGGTGGTCCAGATCGGCGTCGACTTGTGCCGCGCGCTCGCCGCTGTCCACGACGCAGCGCTGCTCCACCGTGACATCAAGGCGCAGAATGTCATGCGAGCCGACACCGGCCGGCTGGTGCTGATGGACTTCGGCACAGGCCGCGGACTGGAAGAAGATCCGAGCGCTGTGCGCGATGTTGCCGGGACGCCGCTCTATCTGGCGCCGGAGATTTTTGCCGGACACGAGGCCACGATACAAAGTGACATCTACAGTGTCGGGATTCTGCTTTATCACCTGCTGACGGATTCATACCCGGTCCGCGGCGCGACGATCGGTGATTTGCGCCAGGCCCACGGGCAGGCGGCCAGGCCAGACGTCCGGACTGCATATCCCGGCATTTCCGAGAAGTTTGCGCGGGTGCTCGAACGAGCCCTGGATCCTGATCCGGGAGGCCGCCATGACCGCGCAGAATCCATGGCGGCAGCGCTGGAGGCACTGAGACCGATGCCCTGGCGCGCACAAGGATGGAAGGTGCTGCGCACGTATTGGCTTGCGCTTGGCGCCTTTGCATTGACAGCCATTCTCCTGATTTGTTTTCCCGGCGTCTGGCGTGGAGGAGGTTCCCATAAATCGGGTGCCAAAGGCACGAACTCGGGCCTGGCGGTGCCGGGGCCTACCGGAATTAGTTCGCATCAGATCGAACTCCCCGACATCCTTCTTGAAGCAGGTGCACCCTCTCCCGATGGCAAATACTACACCTATGTGGAGTCGACCGGAGACAACCTTGCTCTCTACGACTTCAGCAGCGGCGAGAAGCGGCTGCTCACGCACCAGAGCCCGAACGAATCTATGGATTCCGCGGCGGAATCCGTCTTCTCGGCGGATAGCCGGCAGGTTGCTTACAGCTGGTGGATTCGAGACCGCCAGCAGCTCCGGACGGTCGGGATCGATGGCGGCGAATCGCGGCTTCTCTTCGACAACGATGAGATGGGGAGATTGGAGCCCCTGCAATGGTCTCAAGATGGGACCTTGATCCTGGGCTGCCTGAATGGAAAAAACCAAAGTCACACGATTGGCCTTCTATCAGTCGCCGATGGTTCGCTCCGTTTATTGAAGCCCGTGCCCCGGCAGCCCTTCGCCAGTTTTTCTCCCGACGGCCGTTATGTCGTCTATGATCGCCCCAAAGACGGCTCGCCAAACGAGAGTGAACTTCACATCCTCGCTGCCGATGGCAGCCAGGATAGTCCACTCCTGACGGGACCATGGGACGATTCGCATCCTCTATGGGTTCCGGGCGAAAACAGCATTGTTTTTGCGAGCAATCGGACTGGGACTTTTGGCTTATGCAAGGTGCAGGTTTCGGGCGGCAGCGCGGTCGGCAATCCGGTGATCGTGAAGAAAGACATGGGACATTTTTCCCCCATCGGTCTGACAAGGCAAGGGGACCTCTTTTACTGGCTGAAGACCGGAGTCATGGATGTCTACGTGGCCAACATCGACCCGATCAACGGCAAGGTACTGGGTCTCGCAACGAACCCTGCATGCACGTTTCTCGGCTCCAATGCCTCGCCCGACTGGTCGCCCGACGGCCAATCGCTGGCCTACTTTTCGATCAGGCAGATGTTCGGGCCGAATGCGCGTGTCCTGGTTGTCCAGTCGTTGGCGACTGGATCACAGAGAGAATTCGAATTGCGGCTGGCAGATAGGCCCGCACCGCGGTGGTCTCCCGACGGCCGTTCGATCGCATTTCGCTCCGATTTGCGCTTTGGGGATCCCAAGATGCAAATTATGGATGTCCAGACCGGTGCTTTGGTGTCGAGCCACAGGATCGCGGCCGATGTTGCCTGGACCCGCGATGGAAGTCAGATGTACTTCATCGTTATCAATCAGGGCCTGTTTAAGCGGGATGTCAACTCTAAAAGCGAAGCGCTTTTGTTTCGTTTTCCCACCGGTTATACAGCCGGCATGGACGGTATCAGACTCTCGCCCGACGAACGCTCGATTGAGTTCACTCTTATTGGGAAAGGGGGTGGCCTGCTTTGCATCATCCCATCAAGCGGCGGCGTCCCGCTGGAACTCTTCCGCTCCGCAAGCAGTCTGCAGCCGGCAGGCTGGTTGCAGGATGGCAGGACGGTTCTTTTCTCCAGCAGGGACCCGACAAGCGATGCGGGCAAGCGAGGTCAGCGGGAACTGTGGGCGATCTCGGTGACAGGAGGAGCTCCCTGGCCTTGTGGTCTTGTCATGGACGGCTTGCGCGAGGTCCGTATGCATCCTGACGGGCGTCGCATCACGTTTACATCGGGCTGGCCAAACTCGGAACTCTGGATCACCCGCAACCTCCTCGCCCATCGGTAACAACCAAGTGCGCCAGGGGACAACGCCGGTCGCGGCGGCTCTCAGACGAGGACTGGAATAATGCCGAATTCGGCATAGAAGTCCGCAGCACCTGGACTCGCTTGATTAGAAAAACTCCCGAAGCCGACCCTCTGACCTGCGCCTGCGGCGCCCGCATGCGCATCGTCTCATTCACAACCAGCCCGCGTGCCATCAACTGAATCCTTCGCCATCACCATAGCGAGCGTTCGACGGCGGTCGGATGATGAATCCTCGCCGCGGAGAAGGCAGCTTATCCCGCTTATCCATAACACTAGAACGGCCAGACTCGGGCCAGCCAGGACACGGCAGGCTTGAGACCTTCGAAAATCCAGATCTCTTCCCGCGGCCGGAGCACGCTGTATACCACTTTTGTACCGTCCCGGGTCAGCGACAGCCTCCGGGCGGGCTCGGCATGATTGAACGGCATTTCCGGTCCAAGATCCCGCAAAACACGCGTTGCTGCCGTGTCGATCTCGATTCTGACCAGAGCCCGGTCACGATAGCGGACCTGGTAAAGCGCCTTACCATCCCGCGCCCAGGCCACAGCCCCGGGTTCTCCTATTTTGCGGCTGGAACTTCCATCGGGCCTTACGAGTATGAGTTGGTTTCGGGAATCGCCGCACGCAATCCAATCCCCTGCGGGAGACCATTCGGGTAAGATCATTTCCAAACCCGCCCCCCTCATCTGTTCGAGCAAGTCCACCGGATTGCCGGATCCGTCTGATCGTACTTTTGCCAGATGGTTTATGCCGCCAACATCCATGACAAAAGACAGCCATTTCCCATCAGGCGACCACGCGGGGGCGAACAGGATTGGCGCCTGAACCACTATCTTTGGCAGCTCCTCTCCTGAAACCGGCGCGATGAAAATCCCGGACTGAGAAGGGGACGAAAATCCGCGAAAGGCAATCCAACGGCCGTCGGGTGAAAAAACAGGGGCCGCAGTTATGCTCGGGACAGGTCTTCCATCCGATAACAAAGGTCGATCCGCACCAGTCCCCAGATCGCGGATGAAAATCCGATAAGGGCCGGTACGATTTGACAGATACGCTACCTGGTCCGTCGAGGAGGAACAGGAGGGCATCTCCTCCGAAACGGAACTGTTGAGAACCGGTTCCATGGGATCGCCGTTCAAAGGCACCGCAATCACATCGGTATGGGAAAGCCCTGCCTCATAAACGATCGAGGTCCCATCGGGCGAGAGACTGGGGTAGCCGGGCGATCGATCAACGGCAGCCGCCACCCAGATTTTTCCGGTTCTAGTGTCGCCAAAATTGAGTTCCTCCGGCGAACCGGCAAAAAAAGCAACATGGCGCGAATCGGGCATCCAGGCAAAGCGGGGGAGAGGCGCAATCCGCAAATGCTGGAAAATTCGTTTGGGAGTCCCCTCCGGCCATGGCAGCAGCCAAAACTGTATGCCCCCGGCAGGTAGAACCAAGGAGAGAAAGATATGCCGGCCGTCGGGGGCAAACGCAAGCGTTGGGCGATTGTAATAATCGCGCGATACGAAGGGCTCAGGCTGGTACGGCCTGCGCGGAGCCTCCGGGGGGCTCGCGGTCCAAACCCTCCAACCCGAACCGTCGACGCCCAGGGTCACCAATGTTCTGCCGTCCGGTGAAATCGTGGCAGTGGAAGTTGCCTCCTGAATGAAGACAGGTTCACCGCCTGCGGCCGATACCCTGAATAAAGAGGTCGGTCGATTTATCCTATTCAAGAAAAAGTAAATGAAATTCGAATCCGGGCTCCAGAAAGGAAACTGCCTTTCCGTAAGCATGAGGTCCAAACCGGTTATCGGTCTGGCGTTGGACTCCCGTACCCCCTTCACCCAAAGCCTGCGATTCCCGTCCCGCTCCCCGATGAAAGCGATCCGGCTGCCATCCGGCGACCATGCCGGATACATTTGGGCAGGTTCATCCACGGCGAAGGGCCGGATTCGTTTGTCGGCCGATACGGATGGATGTGCTCTCCGGGAAATCCATGGGATCGGCGCCGCAATAATCAGCAGCGCGGCAACGGACGCGATCAGGATCCTGATCCTTTTTTGTGGATCGGCGGAACCCGGTTTGATAATTCCGTTTTGAAGCTGGTCTACGCTCAATTCCACCACCGGAGCGATAAACCTGTATCCCCTCTTGGGAAGGGTCTCGAGATAATCCGTCTCTCCGTCCCCATTCCTAAGCGTGCGCCGGAGCACCGAGAGATTCTGTGTTAGATTCGACTCCTCTACAAAGCTGTCGGGCCAGATCGCACTCATGAGTTCGTCTTTGCCCACGATCCGATGGCGGTTCTGCACCAGCAAGACCAGAATCTCGTAAACCTTCGGGGTTAGAGGGATTTGATTTCCATCCTTTGACAGAGCCATTAAGGACAGGTCGAGAACATACGGTCCAAACAGGTACTTTTTCGCGTTTGCCGGCTCGGGAGCTTTCACCTGATCGAGCATCTCAGTGAACCTTCTCAGATAGCTGACGCTAAACAAGTGTAATGAAAAGAATTCTACTATGAACGGAATTCCTGAAGATACGGATTCTGGCAGGTCTCATGAAAGGACCCGGATGGAATATTAGGAAATTTTTATATATTTTTTTTGTATTTTTTAAGACTTTGATGACACCCCTCGACTAACTCTCCGTATCGCAAACTACTGATCGCGCGACAATGGGTCGCACTGATCTAAATATTCTGCGCCGAATTTCTCGAGTCGGGCGCAATGGGTCTATTTTAAAACCAGAAGATATAGGGAGAGGTTTAATATGCACAAGCTGATGAAATTATTGGTTCTAACCGTTTGTGTCAGTTTTCTGTTCCTGATCCCGGCCCCGGCTCAGGACAAAAACAACGACTGTCAGACCCTGCGGCTGCTCCTGCAGGCCGATTTGAACTTTTTCCGCCCCTTCCCGGGCATCGGCTGGTCCGGCACGGTTCGAGGATTCCTCGATGCCGCACCGGTGCGGGGCACCCTCTTTTATATGCCGCCCGACAGGCCTAAGGATACAGAACAGCACGGTCAGACCGGGCATGAATACAACAGCAGGGCGGTGTTCGATCTCGGATCCGACGGGAGTTTCGTGACCGATTATACGAACGCGGTATTTCAAACCACGCCGCTGGTATCGCCCCATTTCTATTATCCGCCGATAGGTGAAAATGTCTGGGGCCATTATTCCGCCACTGCTAAAATTGTGCCGGACCTCAAGACTTATGACATCGGGGACCCCTGGTACGATCCCGCGTCGGAATTCGTCCCTACAACCGGACGGTTTGTCAACGCAACCGGCAACATTTCCATTAACGGGATCTTTATAGGAGATTCGCCTGACCCATCGGATGCCGGAATATGGAATGCGGAAATTACCGGGAAGCTCTGCAAGGTCGCTCCCAAGCCGTAAGGGTTAACCTTTCGATTACGCCTGAGCCGCTGACTTATTCGCCCATACGTGAGTCAGCGGCTTTCAGGCGGTCCAGGCCCTTCGGAACGAGCTGCGTTACGGATGCGGACCGGGGCTCTATTTGAAATTTCGCCCTTGTGCTTTTCCGCCTATTCTCCAATGATTTTAATCATGATCCGCTTCTTTCGCCGCCCGTTGAATTCCCCGTAGAATATCTGTTCCTACGGTCCAAAATCCAAGGCCCCGTTTGTGACGGCGGCGACGACCTCACTTCCCATGATCTGCCGCTTGTGGTGAGCGTCGCCATTGTCTTCGCCGGTGCGGTTATGGTGATAGCGCTGTGTGCCGGAGTCAAACGGGGCGAGTTGCTCCAGCCAACGGGCGTAGTCTTCGTGAAGGCCCGGTTCATCGTCGTTTAGAAATACGCTTGCGGTAATATGCATCGCATTGCAGAGAAGAAGACCCTCCCGGATTCCACTATCTCGAAGCGCAGCGTTGACCTCCGGGGTAATGTTCCGAAAAGCCATTCGGCTGCAATAAGCAGGGGTGTGCCTAAAAGCCGCATGCGGATGCGCGGTTCCGGTGCATAATTTGACTCGAGTTGAGGCGCAGACGTCGTAGGCAACATATTTCATCTTATCAGCAGCTGATCCAGGCGCGCGCGGCGGGCACACCGGCCAGCCGGCGGCGAAATTCGGCAGCTTATCCCGCTTATCCATGGGAAGACCGTGTGTAGTGCGTGTGTAGTAACTGATCGAAGTTCAGGTCAGGTTGCCGACGTTCAGCGAGGTGCAAAAAGGGCAGGGAAGCGGGCTCAAGCCCTTTGTTTACAGGACACTGGTGAACATTCGCGGAATACGGGCGAACCGGCGGGCGGAGAATTCGAATCCTCTCGCCCCGACCACTTCCTATAAATTCAATCCTTTAGAGTCAATCGTTTGCAGGCACGGACGGCCAAAAGGCGGCCATCCGTGTGTAGTGGCGTGTGTAGTAACTGAAAACCAACTGCGAATCGCGACATTTTCGGGGCATTTCCAACAGAAATAAAGCCGCATGACGGCGCTTTGGCTTTTCGATCGGCGACAGACTCAGCTTGAGCCCGAGGGGACTCAGGATGCGGTTGATCGTTGCCTGGGTGGGGTTATGGCGCGGATGGATGGCTCGCAAGAGATTCGGACTTTCCATGCCGATCTTTGCGGCGAATTCCTTGACTCCCGTAGCGCGCACGACCTTACCGAGCGCATCCTGCAGCGGAATGCCCTCTTCAATTGCGGCCATGAGAAATTCCCGGGCGAATTTTCGGTTTCGAAGATCCTCGGCCAGCCCCTTGTTCCAATCCTTAGTGCGTCTTGCCATATTGCGTTGCCTCCAGGTGTTCTTTCCAAAGTTGCCGCGCCTTTCGGACATCTCCTGTCTGGGATGGTTTGTCGCCGCCCAGGAGAAGCAGAATTATGGAAAGGCCTTCTTTCCCGAAATAAATCCGGTACCCATGGCCAAACATAACGCGGGCTTCCTACACGCCTTCACCAACGGATTTGTGATCACCGAGGTTGCCCACTTCAAAGCGGAAAATCCTCGCCTGAATGCGAGCTTGGACCCGTATATCAAGGCCGTGAAGCCATTTGCGGAAGTAGCTTATGCCATCGGCTGAGAGATATTCCCTTATGGTCAGCTTTATCGGAAAACTTATTTATCATATATGATAATAATTCTCAAAGATTAATCGGACAGTTCACGGTCGGTGTGAACCGAACGGACCCGAATGTACTATGCGAGTGAGTCAGTGGTCCTGCAATGCTGTTGCCTCAGATGCCACGGAGCGATGGCCGCAAGGTGTTGAGGATTTGGCTGCCATTGATTGGTTTACTATTGGACCATTGCTCCTTCGTCGATTTCCGAAGTGATGAGGAGTGCCTTTATCAGGGACTTCGGTTCTAGCGCCGCTGCGGCGCGGTTGAGCTCCTGGCGGCGCGGTTGAGCTCCTGGCGGCGGATATGGGAATAGCGCTTTACGACCTGGGCCGAGATATGCCCGACCTGGGCGCGGATGTCGCGACCGGCAGTCCGGCCTCCTGCATCTGAGAGAATGCCCTGCGGCGACCATCGTAGAACCACGACCCCTCCAGCCCCGCTTCCTTCAGGATCTCGTTCCATTGCCGCGCATATTTCGTCATGGGACGCGTAGGATCCAGTGGCGGCTGGTTTTTCCGGAACCGGCCGCGAGGATGGTATGGAAAGACATAGTGCTCTGGTTCGGCGATTCTGAGAAGAGTTGCCTGATCGAGCAGCATCTGGAGCGCCCCAAGGCAGGTCTCGTTAAGCGAGGGGTATCGCCAGCCAGCCGGGGTATTCGATCGCATGATCGTCAGGAATTTCTTCTGCCAGTTGATGTCGCGCCACCTCAGCTCTAAGCTCTCGCAGGGGTGCATGCCGCAATAATGGCAGAGGACCAGCAGGAAGTATGTCCACCGGTACTTCGGGTTGGATTGGGCGACCATGAAAAGACGGACCTGTTTGTCCTGGTCCAGCGCCGCGCGGCTGAAGAAAGAGCGACATGGTGGTGATAGTTTTGCCGGAAATGCCCTCGGCTCCTGTAACATACTATTTCCGCACACTGCTATCGTGGAAGCAAACCGCATTGTAATTCGGAGATTTTCGCACAATTCTATCAAGTGGTCGGCTGAGGCGAGGGATTCCCTTCGGTTCGCGGCGGCCTTCCGGGTCGTGGTCATTTTCTACATCGGCTCCCTTTCTGAAACAAAGAACCAACAGATGCGGTCTCCATTTCATCGCAGCATGATTTCGTATCGATAGCAACCTCGTCACTGGTCGGGCCGTCATCACGTTGACGGCCCTCGATTTGCAGATCAAGGCGCTCAAGCTCGAGACGTAGACCGCCTTCGAGAGGTTCCTGACCCCGGATCAGTCGGTGATCCTGGCCGACATCTCTCTCGACGCGGTGGCGAAATCGCCCTTGTGACGGCCTTTGCGGAAAGGCGTGGTTACTTCGAAGCCCGTTACTTCGAAGCCCAAGTGAGCCGTCGGAAGCTCGCCACGAAGCCGGAGATCCTAGTTCGGCGGCATAGTTCGAGCGACCTATAAGCTCGGATTCGGAGGGCTCAGAATTTCGCTGCCTGGTCCGAGTATCGCGACCGTAGCGCGAGATTTCGCGAGCGCGCGGGCAGACCTCGACTGGACCTCTGCAATAAGGCAGGGGTGGGCCAAAACCCGCGTGCGGATGCGCGGTTCCGGTGTATGCTGAGCAAGGGCACGCACAGCGGTCGGATCCAGAAGCCTCGCCGCGGATGAAGCAGATTATACCGCCTATCCATCGGGATGGCCGTGTATAGTGCGTGTGTAACAACTGAAAACCAAATGTGAGATTGCGCCGCCACAGCGCGTGTTTTGGAGGCAGTGCGCGTTGCCGGTTCTACCGAAATCAAGCTGCATGACCGCGCTTTGGCTTTTCGATCGGCGCCAGACACAGCCGCTCCTACGCAACCCGTCGCGATCGTCTCGCCCGGCGACTGACGAAAGAGAACCCGGCCGAGCGCACTGCGCCGGCCGGGTCCCGACTCCGATTGCGGGTCTAACCCCGCCTGCGGCTACCGGCGCGTAAAGGTCGTCGCCACCTGCTGGCCATCGGGGTTGACGATCAGGATGTTGACGGCCGTGCCCAGCGGGAACTTGGCCGCCAGCGCGGTACCACCAAGAACGATGCGCCTGGAACTGACGAACTCCACCGAAGGCCACGGCACAGTGTCAATACGGATGTACACATTCAGGCTATTGACGAAGTTGGTACCGTCGATTCGGATCCTCAGTGGGTTCGCCTGTTGCCGGACGGCGGTCACCGTCGGCGCCGGCGTGGACGTCGACGACACGATGATGCTCCCGCTCTGTGAGGTTGTCTGGTCTCCTACCGACGCCGTCACGGCCCAGGAATATGTCCCGGCAGTCGAATAGGTGTGCGTAGGAGCCCGGATCGTGCCGTGCGCAGTGCCGTCGCCGAAGTTCCAGTCGTAGGCGATAGTGCCGCTGCAACCCTGGGCCGTCACGGTCAGCGAGAATTGCACGCTGACGCCAACCGTCGCCGTAGCAGGCACGGTTGCGATCGAGGAGAGCGAGCATCCTGCCGTGATGACGATACTCCCGGTCTTAGAGGTCGTCTGGCCGTCGGCCGACGCGGTCATCGTCCACAAGAAGGTCCCGGCGGACCCGTAGGTGTGCGTCGTGTTGGCGGTCGTCGCAGGCGCGCTGCCGTCGCCGAAGTTCCAGACGTAGGCGATGCTGCAGGCGCAGCCCTGGGCTGTCACGGTGGTCGAGAACGGCACGCTGGCACCAACCGCGGCTGTCGACGGTACCGTCGCCATCGAGGTCAGCGAACACCCCGAACCCGGTCCGACGGTCACGACGACCGTCGCCAGGTTCGAGTCGATCGCCCCGTCCCAGCGGCGTAGGTGAAGGCTGTCCGTTCCGGCGAACCCGGCGGACGGGAAGTAGGTCGCGGTCGTGCCCAGACAGGCCCGACCGTGCCGTTCGCCGGCTGCGAGACGACCCGCGTAGCGTCAGCGCGTTGCCGTCCGGGTCGGTGGCGGCCAGGCGGATGGCGACCGGCGCGTTCGCCGATCGTCGAAGCCGACAGGTTGCTCGCCACCGGCGGCCGGTTCGGGTTGGCCGTGCTCGCTCGCCGGGCCGTTGTGGCACGTGTAGCAGCCGACCTGCGCGCCGCGGAACAGCGGCTTGGTGCCGTAGCGTCGTCGAGAGCGTGCGCGCTGGCGAACGAGCGGGACAGCACGGTGCCGCGGTAGTCGGCGCCGTGGCAGGCCTGGCACTGCGTCGAGTTCGCCTCCGCAACGTCGCCGTGGTGCTCGACACCCAGGCCGGCGCCGACCGGGTGCATGCCGTGCGGCCCGCCGTTCGTCGTGGCCGGCGTCGTCGCGTGGCAGGCCGTGCACTCGCCGATCGTGCCCGACGTGCCCCTGCGAGCGCGACGCTCTGGAGGTTGTCGTTGGCGTGCGAGGTCGGGTACTCGGCGTGCGTCGAGCCGTGGCAGGCCGCGCACTGCAGGCCGCCGTGCCCCGCCGAGAACCGGTAGAGCGAGAGGCCCGGCCGCGGGCGCGTTGGCGGCTGGTGGCGAACGTCGCGTCGACGGCGACGCGCGGCTACGCCGGTCGAGTCGAACGCCGACGTGAAGCGGATCTGCGCCGCTGTTGACCGTCGCCGTTCCCGGTGTGGCAGTTCTGGCAGGTCGGCTCCTCGAGCCAGCCGGTGCGCGTGGGCGCGCCCGACCGTCGCTCATCGGGCCGTGGCAGCTCTGGCACTGGATCGCCATCGTGCCGTCGGCGGCCACGGCGTTGCCCATGACGCCGCGCAGGCAGCGCGTCTCCGACCCGGGGTGGCAGCGGTAGCAGGCGCGATGCGGTTGGCGCGTCGCATCCGAGCGTCGAGGCCGTTGGTCGGGATCGATCACGCCGGGCGTGCAGCGTGTGAATCGACGCTCGTGAGCGGCGGGAATCCCGGGGACGCCGCTGCCCGCCAGCGCCTCGGACAGCGTGGCACGCCGCGCAGAGGATCGGCGTGCCGCCGGTCGCGGTCGCGTACAGGCCCGCGGCGCTGTAGCCCTTCGTCGCGAGCGCCGCCGCGTAGGCAGGCTGCGCCAGCCTGGCGGTCGTCGTGCAGGCGCAGGATGTTCAGGCGGTAGTCGCGCTGCGGGTCAGCGAGCGTTCACCCACCCGGCGGCGGGCCGCGCGGCCGCGCCCGCTCCCGAAGCGTGGCACGCCGAGCAGTCCATCTCGTCGGAGACCGGCAGGACGATGTCGCGTGGACGCCAGCATCGTCCCCGACGCGTCCACGCGCGCTGACCCGCATCAGCGGGTAGGGGTTCTTCGCGCCCGCGTCGTCGTACGGCGTGATCGGGATCCCCTCGGCGATGAACCAGTTGAATGCCGGCGTCGAAGGTCATGGCTGCGGCGTGTTGGCGGCGCCCGGCATGTTGTGGTCCAGCAGGCCCAGGTCGACGGGCAGGGAGGCGCCGAAGAGCGACCGCGACGAACGTACCAGAAGTTCGTCTTGCCGATCGACGTCGTGTTGATCGAGCCGCTCGGATCGGCCACGCCCTCGTAGGTCACCAGTGGATCGCGCCGACGAGGTCGTTCGACCAGCTGGCCGGACGGGTCGATGACCTGCGCCTGGATCGTGTTGTAGGGGGGCAGGATGGCGAAGACGCTGAAGTCGGCGTCCATGCAGTGCATGCCGAGGTTGTTCCACGCGACGACTTTCCAGCCGGTGGTGGTGAATGAGCGGACATGAAGGAGGGAACGCGGTGATCAGGCCGCAGACGATCATAGTGAGCAGGAGCCTGGCGAGGGAGCGCCTCGCTAACGTGGGTCTTGTGTGCATAGTGCCTCCTTCTTTTTGATCTTTCCGCCTATATTTTAGGCCTTACCTTAGTCTGCCAAATAAGGCATGTTCATCAGTTGTAAGACCTTTTCTTTGATTTTGCCTTTCATTTCGTGAAACGTGCCTTTTGCAGTGTACTCAGCGCTTTGCTTCATAAATTGTCTCCTTGGAAAGTGAAAACTTGTTTGAAAAATTATTGAGCGCGGCTGAGAATTTCAATTGGCGCGCACGCCAATCTTTTTGGGTCCTGGCAAGCATGAGAACAATGACCAGGATGTCCAGTCGGAATCCGCCCTTGGTTCTTTCCGCACGCATAGAGAACCGAACAGGATGATGCGCTGTGGTCAAAATGTAATTCTGACTCCAGGCGCAAGAAGAAAATAAATGGAGCGCAGCGGCGATGAATATCAGATCAAGTTTCGAGATTGCCGATAGGTTGGCGATTATGATGCCAGGCAACCCTCTGACGGACGAGCACACGGCCGGTACGCAGCTATCATGCTCGGCGCGCAGGATTGTTTAGTGGCGGTTTCAACGCCTATCACAGGCATCCCGGCAGCCACAATTTCTCTCAAATTGGGCATCACAGGCATTTGGAATGAAGGCTACGCGACGATCTTACGCTTCAATAGGGTGACCTCCTTTTCAAGGCGGTCGAGCCGCGATTCAGTCTGCTCATCGTTTTGCAGCGCCTTACTGAAGAATTGATTCAAGAGCACTTGATACGGCACGCCTGTTACGGTAGCTTTGGTCCGCAGTATGTCCAGGCTGGTTTTGTTTATATTTATTGTAATTTCGGGCTGCCGCTATTTTGCGACGAATCTGCTCGATGCCCTTGGGGTCGGTTTCAAGCTCACTCAGTTTGGGTTCCTTCATTATAAAACCTTCCGAATTTTCGCCACGATGCAGACTCGAAAATCCGAATAAAATCTACGCGCCTGGCAAGGCGAGTGGTGAGTATTTTCCCAGACGCTGACTTGCCCACCCAGAAGAACCTTGCCTCCGCCGCGGAGTGTTACGCGTCCGTCAACTGAAACCTAATCGGATCGGAGAATGTCTCCACCGCTTCGACAAACGTAAGGCCGTGCTTTTGAAGATTTTCGATTTCTCTGGAAAGATCCCACTCAAATTCCACGAGTCACATAGTCCATATCTATATGTTTGATTCCATATTCCGAGCGGAATTCATCCGTTTAAATCAATTACCCGCTGCCTGTGGTGAGCGATTGCAGGAAAAATCAAAAGGTTGTGCGGCGGATTGTCGATACCCGCGGTTCTCCGAATAATAAACAGCATGGCAGCTCAGCGCCAACTCTTGCCCCTGCCGCAGTCCTGGTGAAAACGTGGAACTTCTCAAAAATAGAATTCGTATTCTATTTTGCAGGGCGGTTCTAGGAATCGAGGAGGACGAAGATGAAAATATCATCCCTTTTGCCGAGCTTGCTGCGGGGCTGCTTTTTTTTCGCGATAATCCCTATTCAGATTTCTTACGGCCAGGATTCGAAACCTCCGGTTCCGGCACAAGCCGCCGGTGCCCAGGCCGGCGAAATCCAGGCGCTGCTCGACCCGTTTTTCGCCGAGCGCATGACCCAACGACACATTGCCGGGGCCGTTGTAGTGATGGTCAGGGATGGCCAGGTCCTTTTCTCCAAAGGGTACGGCTATGCAGACCTCGACAGGAGGATCCCCTTCAATCCGGACACCACGATTTTCCGAGCCGGTTCCATATCCAAGCTTTTCACCGCGACTGCGGTAATGCAGTTGGTCGAGCGGAACCTTCTCAATCTCGATGAAAACGTCAATTCCTACCTCAAACATTTTCAGCTCAAAGACCTGTTTCCGCAGCCGGTGACTCTGGGACATCTGCTGACCCACACGGCAGGATTTGCGGAATATATTCACCGGCAGCACCGCCTGGTGGAGTCCGACTGGCAACCGCTGGCCGAGTACCTGACGGAGCGCATGCCGCCCCGGGTACTGCCGCCGGGAAGGTTCTTCAGCTACAACGATCATGGTTTTTCCCTGGCCGGACTTATCGTCGAAGAGGTTTCAGGGATTTCGTTCCCGGGCTACGTGGCTCAGAACATTTTCAATCCTCTCGGCATGGATCGAAGTACATTCCGGCAGCGGCCGGCACCCGAGCTGATGAAGGATCTTGCCGTGGGCTATCTATTTAAAGACGGCGCGAATGTCCCGTACACGCTCGATTATGTCGAAACGGTTCCCGCCGCCGGGCTTTTCACCACCGGCCGTGACATCAGCCGGTTCATGATGGCTCACCTGCAGACCGGCAGGTTAGGCGAAATTCGGATCCTGGGCGAAAACGCCACCCGGGAAATGCATTCAAGGCATTTCATTCATCACGAGAAGCTGCGCGGCCGCGCCTATGGTTTTTCTGAGCTGTTCATCAATGGCCAAAGGATCATCTTTCACGACGGCGGCATGCCCGGCTACACAAGTCGCCTCTGCCTGCTGCCGGAGTCCGGGATCGGGTTTTTCGTATCCTGCACGAGCGACGACCTTGGCACGAAAGCCATCTTGACCACGAAATTGATGGATCGTCTTTTCCCGCCGGACGGAAAACCCGCGCCGGCGAAGCCAGCCCCGCAGACTGTCAAGGTCTCCGAGTTCTTGGGCTATTATGACCAGGTTGCCGGGTTCGCGACCAACGGCTTGCGTCTGGGATCCATGCTCCAGAACTACGCGGTGGTCAAGGCTGGCGCAAGCGACCGCATCTCCGTGTTCGGGGGAGAATACGCGGCAGTCGAGCCCCTGGTTTTCCAGGACAGGGGCGGGAACTACGTTGCATTCGGACGCGACGAAGACCAGGAGATCCGTTACCTGTATGCCGGCAGCGGAGTATATGAGCGACTCGGGCGCCTGGAGAACCCAACGGCGCTTTTGTACCTTGCAGTGATTTTCGTAATGGCTTCGATGCCCATGGGCGTTCTCTGGCCCGCAGGCGCCCTGGTGTGGCCCGGCAGGTTCCGCTCGTCCTGGACGCGTCAATTCCCGTCCGGAAGGACCCTTGCCGCCGTGGTGAGTTTCCTCACGGTTTTTTTCCTCGCCGGCTTCGTTGGCCTTTTCATGCAGCTTGAAAATTACTGGCAGATCATGCGTAACGAGTACCCATGGTCATGGGTGACCCGGCTTCTGGCCGTACCGCTCGTGATCGCGGTGCTTACACCCGTCCTGTTCCTCTACTCGGCGCGAGCCTGGAAGACGAACGAGGGGACGGTGTTTGGCCGCGTCTATATGAGCCTGTTCACCGCCGTGACCCTGTTTTTCCTCTGGACTCTCGGGCAATGGCACCTGATCGGTTTCAATTACTGAGGAGATGGTCCGATGTCCCCAAAGCGAACACTGCAGAAACTGCCGTGGGTGCGAGTACCGCGGCAGCAAAGAAGCGACCGATCGCTGCGGCGCATCCTCGATGCCGCCGAGGAGATCATGGAGAGCAAGGATTACTCCGAGATCACGGTTGCTGAAATTGTGAAGAGAGCCCATTCATCGATCGGGGTTTTTTACTCGCGTTTCCCCGACAAACTCGCCCTTCTGCACCATCTGGACGAGCGGTTCGCCGAGGAGGCCGAGGAAGCGATCGACCACTACCTGAATTGCCGGGACTGGAAAGGCTGCACGCTTGCGCAAGCGAGCAAGGAACTCATCGAATTCCTGTGCGGGACCCACTATGCAAAAAGGGGAATGCTGAAATCGATTATCCTCCAGGTCAGATTACACCCGAATCAGCGTTTTCAGCAGGCCGGGAGACGGCTCATCAGCGCTTTGGATCGCATGGCCGGATTCCTCCATCGATGGAGGGATGAGATCGCCGATCCGAATCCGGAGCGCGCGTTGCGCATGGCCCTGGTCATGGTGATTTCCACCATCCGCGATTACCTGGTCTTCTCGGAAACCACGCTATACCGGGACTTCATCGGGATCGATCTTGATGAATTTCCGGCAGCCCTGAATCAAACGTTCCTGCACATGATCCGGGCACGATGCAGCTGACTTTTCGGAAACAACCGCGGTGGGCTGCGCTAAGCCCGCGCAGTACGTATCTAATGACTGGTCCGGATCCGGGCCTGCCTGTGAATGTCCGGCAGGGTTCAGGGATGGATGGAAGCCGGATGGAATTTGCGGGTTTTGTGGCATTGGTGAACCTGTGCGAAAGCAAGTGAACCCTTGGGCGGGGAGTTCGAATCCTCTCGTCCCGACCACCTCCTCTCTGCCGAGATCCGCTTGATTCATGAGCTGCCCGAACCGCAAACACACGAATCGCATCAGCCGCCTCAGATCGGGTAACGAGGCAACAGCGGATATTTCCTGCAGATCGCGCTCGAGATATGTGCGGGTATAGCCATCGAACCAAATGGCTTGACCGGGGCTGTCTTTGATTTCCAGCGCCGGGATTGGATAGCCCCCTTTTCTCACTGCTGGTCGCCAATCCTCCTGCGGAATCTTCTGCGAAGCAACCAGGTCGAGCCAATTGCGGTCCCTGGCTGCGAGCAGCTCATCCCAGATCCCGGCCCGGCCAAGCCCGAGCTTTTCCCGCCGCGTCATAGGCCACAACGTAAGATAGCTCGCACCACCACGGGCATCACACGGGCGCTCCGGATGAGGGATGCAGAGACGAGTCGCGGCAGAGGTTTCATGATATGAATGATAATCATTCATACCACGAATTGCATTCGCGGATGCGCATGGAAGGCCGGCACTGCGCCCCAAAGCTGCGTCTGGCTGCGCGGTTTCGTTGCATAAGGCGTCTCGAATTGAGGCGCAGAAGTAATAGGCGACATATTGCATCTGATCAGAATCCGTCGAAGGCAACGCAGGGCTGGCAACGGCAGTCGGATCCACAAGCCTCGCCAGGATGAGGCAGCTTATTCCGCCCATTCATCGGATGCCAAAGTAATGGCTTTCGATAAAATGATCGGGAGGGAAATCTGACGGGCACTGCCCTCTGATTCGGAGCAGGGTTACTGCCAGCCCGTGATTTTGCAGGTGGGAGGAATCCGGCAATCAATCATCTGGCACCTCATTGCGGTGGCTTCACTCGATCCCGCAATGGGAAAGGTCCTCTGGCAGCAGCCTTTTTCCATCAACATGGGCATGACCCTGGCCACCCTGGTCCTCAGCGGATCGCCCCTGCTGGTTTCTTCTTTTTACTACAGCTCGATGTTTCTCGACCTCGTGGGAGCAGGGGTCAGGTTTCTCTGGAAGGGCAAAAGCAACAGCGAGATCGATACCGACGGATTGCATGCTGTGATCATCACGCCGGTCATCGATGGGATTAAATCTATGGCATATGCAGCTATGGGCGACTTCGTTGCCTGAATCTGAAGACTGGAGCGCGCGTTTCGGAAACGCTGGAGGCGATGAAGGAGAAGGCGCGCTGGACGTGCGGCCATTTCTTACGCCAGGGTAACCGCTACTTTATCAATAATGACCGAGGCGAGTTGATCATTGTGCAGCTTTCCCCGCAGGGCTATCAGGAGATCAGCCGAACCCATCTCATCCGGCCTACTTCTAATTCCGGCAACCGCTGCGAACTGGGGGCGATGAACTGAGCCCATCCTGATTACGCATAACGCCGTATCGTCGCCAGGAATGCTGCAGTGATCATTTCCGTGTCGTTGAAAAAACGGCAATGAAAAGCGGACATCCCTCCTCCCTGTATCAATATCAGTGACGTCCCACTGAACTGCACCCTTACTCTGCGACAGAGAAATTAGGGGCAGAATCATTAAATTATTACGGGGATGGGGATGTGGGGGAAGGGATCAGCCGATCCCTTCCCCGGCACTCAGAAGTCTCGCACACTCCTGATTTCACCGCACCTGCTTCGTAATCCATGGGTGATTTGTAGCCCAGTTTCGAGTGCCAGCGCCGGCCGATGTCGATGCTGGTGTCACTGTCAGTTGAAGTCGATCTTTACGTGCCTCAGGGTGCCGTGGGTTTCCGTTGCCTGGTAAATAAACGTCCCTCCGTCATCCAGGTAACCAAAGGCGACAATGTCTGTCATAGTCTGTTGGGCTGCTTGGGAGGGATGGAGTGTTTCGGTGTAAAACGCCGCTTCACCTTTCAACAGTGAGCCCAAACCCTCCAGCTCGCCAATCGTCAGATTATTGTCTGCGATCGCATCTTCCAGATCCGACCACTTAACAAACCAAACCGGCATAGTCTGGCCCCGAACGAGTTGCAGTCGTGATTGAATGGGGGGGTCAAAAGGGCCGCCCCTATAAATCCCGAAGCCAACCAGGTAGGGTTCCGGTGTTGCGTTGCATCCGAAAGCCGCAGGAGCATCGAAGAAATCCAGCAGGTTGAAGTCGACCCGGACGCACGAAGGCGGCCGATAGAATGCGATCGCAGCCCATTCACCATCGGTGTGTATGAGACCGCGCTCAAGCCGTGCGTAGAAGGGTACATCATTGCTTGTCTGAGAGTTGCGCTCAGCACCCTGGACCACTCCCGCCATGGCTAGAGCGAGAGTGAACAACATTTTTATGTTCATATGTCACCTTTCGTTTGGCAGGCGCTATGTGCCTGCTGGAGTAAAAGTGGTCTTGGCGGCCCATTCCCCTTGAAAGGAAGGGGCTGCCGCATTCCTGTGCAAGGGTGGCTAAACAAATCGACCGTTGGTGTCCACACTCGCAGCCGAGGTGTTTTGATATCCGTCCGAATGTGGCGCCATCGCCGAGCGGCGTCCCCAACGTCTAAAGGGGATTGGTTCGAACAAGATATCGCTCAATTCAATTATTCTCGGTCCCGCAGAGAGCGTGGTGCCTGGGCTTGATCGCCTGCATCCTGATCTGGAATAAACTGCTGGCCAAACTGCGTGATGGACCCCACTAGTACCACCCTGTGGCACTACACTTACTTTGATTATCGTTTGTTTGTCAAGGGAAATGTTGGATTGTGGATTGGGGTCAGACCTGCCGAAAGTCAAGGTTCCCCCAAGATAACGACTCATGGACCCTCGGCACCGATCGCGAGTCTCCATTCCTTCGATCCGATCCTTGAGGAGGTTATGGAATTGCCATTCCCCGCAGGTTACCGGGAGTATATGAATCTGCAGGTGGAGAAACTGGCAAAGCTGCATGCGGCACGGATTGAAAAGGACAAGGATATCAGTGGCAGACGACCGGCCGTTGACTCGGCAAACTCAGATTCTGCCGGCATACACGAGACAGGCTGACGATGATTTTATTTTTATCTAACGATTATAAGACCGAAGGCTCCGAATCCGGAAATAGGGATCAGATGATTGCTATCGGTGCAAAAAACAGTTAAGACAATATCGAGCTGAAAGGGGTGGGGGAAAGCTCATGAGAATCTAGTGGGTGAAAGGTCGTGAGAATCCACACCGGAGGCTGAGAGCGAGAGGTCACTGGATTAGATTGGACTCTGTAAAGTCGCCGAGCCTTCCGCCAAGTGCATGCGGCTTTGGATGGTTTTTGAAACTGAAATAGGCAGGGGTGTTTCCAAAAGCCGCGGCAGTTGCGGGATTCTGGTGTATAAGCGTCTCAAGTTGAGGCGCAGACGTTTTAGGCGACCGATAGCCTTTTGTCGGGAACTAAGGAAGGGCACGCACGGCGGGTGACGGCGGTCGGATCCAGAAACCTCGCCGCGGATGGGGCAGCTTATCCTGACTTTTCATGGGAACGCCAAGTGTAGTGCGTGTGTAATGACTGGTCCGGATCCGGGCCTGCCTGTGAATATCCGGCAGGGTTCAGGGATGGATGGAAGCCGGATGGATTTGCGGGTTTTGCGGCATTGGTGAACCTGTGCGAAAACAGGTAAATCCTTGGGCGGAGAATTCGAATCCTCTCCCCCCGACCACCTCCCTCCCGATTTGCATTCACCTTAGAACCGATCCGCTTGGAGGTCCCCTGCGCTCCCGGTGGATACCTGCATATAGAATGCTCCACCGGCGGCGATTTGTTTTCAAATCAAGTCATGGAGTTGGCAAATGATATTACTGATCAATCAGGGGATAGGGCCGCGTATAGCCCGGATTCTGTGATTGGCTTGATCAGCGACAAAGAGATTGCCGTGAGTGTCTATTGCCAGGGCACTGGGCCACATCAGCTTTGCTGCTCCTGCCGGCCCGCCATCACCTGAGAAGCCCCACACCCCTGTTCCGGCAACGGTGGTAATTATTCCGGTGTTCGCTGCTACCTTATAAATTTTGGCACCAGATGTTTCGGCAATGAACAAATTTCCTGTGTTATCCACTGCCACTGCTGAAAGTTGGCCGAGTGCGGCCTGAGTTGCAGGAATTCCGCCGCCGGATCCGGTGCCGCCGCCGGCAACAGTGGTGATCACACTCGTTGATGCTGCTACTTTTCGGACACGACGGTTGAAGAAATCAGCTATATAGAGATTGCCTAACCCATCTGCCGAGACCCCATAAGGTTCCTTTATTGTCGCCAATATCGCCGGACCTCCATCGCCTGAGAATCCATAGGCGCTGGTTCCGGCTACTGTGCTGATGATTCCGCCGGGCGCGGCTACTTTCCTGATTATCGGATCCGATGGGGCAATGTATAGGTTACCCGCAGAATCAAAAGCGATTCCATTGGGGTAACCTATCGCCGCATTTGACGCAGGGATGCCGTCATTGGATATCGAACCGCCTCCAGCAATTGTGGATATGATTCCTGTTCCAGCAGCGACTTTGCGAATGCGCATGTTCCAATGGTCCGCCAGAAACAGGTTGTCCGCCGAATCAATGGCGAGTCCATAGGGGATCGAAATCATTGCCGATGTGGCGGGACCGCCATCTCCCGAATAGCCTTGTTCACCGGTTCCAGCAGTCGCGATCATGATTCCGGTTCCAACAGCGACTCTCCAAACACGGCAATTGGAATCGGATATGAAGACATTGTCTTTGGAGTCGACAGCTACTCCCTGAGGATCGCGCAGTTTCGCCGAGGCTGCCGGCCCGCCTTCGTTCGGAATTTGCGTTTCTCCCGTTCCGGCAATAGTGGCAATTATCCCGGTTGCTAAAGTGACGCAGCGAATTCGCCGATTTTCCGAATCTGCTACAAAGATCGTGCCGTCAGAAGCCACACCCACTCCATAGGGGTTACGGAATTTCGCGGCAAGTGCAGGACCATCATCACCGGAATATCCTTTGCCGCCATCCCCGGCCACGGTTGAAATCAGTCCTGTTGCGGTTGCGATTTTTCGAATGCGCTGGTTGCCTGAATCCGTAAAATACAGGTTCCCGGAAGTATCAAACGACATACCATACGGCCAGGAGAGCTTTGACGACAGTGCGGGACCATTGTCTCCGGAGAATCCGGCCGTACCTGTTCCAGCAAAAGTATTTATGATTCCATTCTGAACGTTTACCTTGCGTATCCGGAAATTCTCGGTATCCGCGACATATAGGTTATCCATTGAATCAACAGCTACACCCTTCGGCCTGCCGAGGCCGGCTTCAATGGCGAGTCCGCCGTCCCCTGAATATTCGAACTTGCCGTTACCGGCAACCGTTGTAATAATCCCGCTTGTGGCAGAAACCTTCCGGACTCGGTTGTTCCAATAGTCCGCGATATACAAGTCACCTGTAGAGTTTATGGCCACTCCATAGGGCCGATACAATCCAGCCTGATTTGCCGGACCGTTGTCTCCCGAAAACCCGAATTGTCCGTTTCCGGCCGCCGTGGAAATAATTCCACTTCCCAAGGACACCTTTCGAATCCTGCAATTTTCCGTGTCAGCGACAAATAAATTTCCCCTAGAATCCACAGCCACGCCATTAGGCCGATTGAGGTTAGCCGCAATCGCCGGAAGGCCGTCACCTGAAAAACCCTCGGTTCCTGTTCCGGCGACCGAGGTGATGATTCGTGATCCGGAGGAGATCTTCCGCACACGATGATTTGCCGTATCGGCGACAAACACGTTGCCCGAAGCATCCACTGCAATAGAGGATGGATTGTTAAGAAGTGCAAGGGTTGGTGCACCCCCATCTCCAATGAAAGTCGTGCCGCCTGCAATCGTGGTTATGTAGCCAGGTGGCATCGAATTCAGCGGAACCGGCTCTATCAAGAATGACCTCTGGGCCAACCCTCCCCGATTCTGAACTGTCAGCGTCCCCAATCCACTGGGCAGGGGTGGTGTCACCAAACGGATCGTCTCCGAATCCAGAACCTCGCGAGAAGGCATGACAACTCCCGCCACGATGACAACCGATTCGCGGGAAAAATTCTTGCCCCTGATGGTTACTTGGATTCCTCCGGTTGTTACGGCCTTCCCGGGCGCGATACTCGAAATTTCAGGCGTACCGTATTTGATCTGTTGTGCCGATAAAAGGCCGCCGGAGACAAACAGTTTTCCATCCTGTGCAATGGCGATGCCGCTCGGGTTCGGCAAGGTCCCATCCTGTACGGCGGGCACTACATCACCACTTTGCAGGATCAGTCTTAACCTGCCAACCCTCGTCTCACTGACGAAAATGTTCCCCGACGGATCCACCGCTACGCCGTTCGGTTCGCTGAAGATGGGCGACGCCAGGGAACTGGTTGCCCCCGTCCTGGCTTCACCCTCCACACCAGAAACACTGATGAGATTCGTGCGAATAGTCTCGACTGCTCCGTTCTCCTTTACTCGCCTGATCGATCCATTCCCCGAATCTGCGACGATCACACTGGTTCCCGGCGGCGGCAGGCCCTTGCTTTCCCGGTCCAGTTGCTGTGCAATAGTCTCAGTTACCACAGCAATTCCGGCGGGCGCATTAAAGCGTGCTTGCTCTTTAGAACCGTCGGCATTCCCAGCAATCCCTGCTTTCCCGGCTATTGTTTCAACTGTGCCACCCGCGAGGTCGATTCTTCGTATAGTGTGATTTCCGGAATCTGTAACCCATAAATAGCCACGAGTATCTAATGCCACTCCTCCCGGCTTGTTGAATGCCGCATCTTTCAGGGTCCCGTCCCGGCTTCCGACCAAACCGCTGCCGGCAAGGGTGTCCACTTTTCCAGTCGGTCCGGGTTGCACTCGTCGTACGACATGATTCAACGAGTCGCTCACGTAGAGAATACTCTCAGCCTGGTTGAACGACAGATCAGCGGGATTTCGGAATAGTGATTCTGATCGTACATCATTCTTCAGACCCGCCTGCTGACTCTTACCCGCATATATGGTTGGCACCTTTTTCAGATCTTGTGCCAACAGGATCGTTTGATCCCGGATCGCCGCAAGGTACAAGCGGCCTGCCATATCCTGAACAATTCCCTGGATCTCATATCCGCTCGTTCCTGAGTCCACCTTCACAACCGTAATGGTCCCGGTCGTGACAATTTTCCCAACCGATAAGGTCAAGGTGGAAAATCCCGCCGCTTTGCCTTGGATGATTCCGTTAGCGTTGATGGTTGCGATATCGGAACTGATACTCGCATAGGTGACATCGAAATCATCTCTGGGCGCGCCGGCGATATCGATCACCAACACTCGCGCATGTATCGTGTTTCCTTCGTTGACCACTACCTCGCTGGCCGGTGCATTGGTAGCCGGATCGAGAAGAAAGACTCTCGCGGCCGCGGCGCTGTTTCCGGGCAAATATTGCCGGCCGCCGCCGGTCGGGATTTGGTAGTTGAACTGATTCCCGGAGATGCCGGCCATCGGGATTGTCATTCCGGTTCCATCAGACCGCAGAAAAGAAATCGTGCCATGCGCGGAGCTGGTCGAGGAGGAGTTCATGAAAATAAGCCGTGTGGAAAAGCCGGCGCCGATGGCGATCTGGGGAAAAATAATCGTGGTATTCGTGGGCGGGCGGGCAAGGTCGGCCACGGGTAGAGTCGTAAGAACCTGTTCGCTTCTCTTGTTAATGGTGAGCTTCAGGGTTATGTGACTCACCGGTGTCCGGCTGCGGATTTCCATCAATCCCGTAAAAGTATCAGCAAGGCCGGGAAACAGTTCGTGAGCGAATACGGCCATGTGGCCGCCCGGTGGAAGGGTTCGTTCCACGGTCTGGATTGAAAACCCGGCAGAATCGAGCAGGTTGAAGAAGAGTTCGACAGGTTGGCCGCCCGGACTGGCGATTGCGACGCCGGTATAGCTTGCGACATTGTCGATGAAAATCCGCGCCAAGGAAGAAGCCGGGCTGGCGCCAACGCCTGCTTCTGTAACCACGGACGCTCCTGATTTGAATTGGAAAACGGCACTGCCGGAGGGAGTAGCCGATTCATTTTCGGGTGTGACGACGGCATAACCAACGACCAGCCCTGACGAGCGATCGAGTTCTGCGCGATAGGTGCCATGAGGCGGGATCTGGTAACTGAACTCACTTATGAGTTCGTCCCCCCGATTCAGAGACAGCGGCGCACCTGAGTTGTCTGTGAACCCGATCCTCCCCGTGAGATTTGTACCGCCGGGGTTGATGAGCAGGAGCTGCGTGACATAGCCATCACCCGCGGCAATCTGCGGGAACACCGCAGGATTCCGGTTTGCAGGCGACGCCAGGTCGACAACAGGCAGGGTGGTATAAAGGGGATCGCCGCGGCGGTTTTGGCTCTGTCTGAGAGTGATAGCCGCAAGCCTCTGATCGCTTTCGAAGGTCAGACTTCCAGTGAATCCGGCAGGAAGTCCGGGGAACTCCTGAAAAATGAACGTTGCCATGTGTAGCGCCGCTTCCATCGTGACCGACTTGCGCGCAACTTCGTTGCCTGAAGAATCTCGCAGAATGAGACCGATGGACGCAACCTGGGTGGTAACGTTTGCGAGAGCGATTCCGGTCTGCGTTCCGGATTCATCCACGAAAATGCGTCCTGCGAGCATAGGTTGTGTCGCGGCAACGCCGGCTTGGCTGACCAGGATGCCGTCCTTGTCGGCATAGGAGAACAGTGCGCAACCGACTGGAAGGGCGGTTCCTGCATCGGCCCTCACAACGGTGTAACCAACCAGTACCTGAGCCTGTGGATAGATCCATGAAGCGAGGCAGATTGAGATCGCTAGAAATGGAAAGTTTAGAGATCGCGGATGACGCGTTTTCATAAGCTCTTCGCATCTCCAGGTGCTCTTTTTGAGGCTGCAAGGCGAACGGAGCTTGTGCAATTCTATAGCAGTTCTTCGCATTTCATTTCAGAAATCAATTCCACAATATACAAACGGTGCCGCTCCATGGACAATGAATGCATTTCAGGCTGCCGAGGGCAACGAGGGAGGGAAGAATCCGATGAAAAATGGCTGGAGCACACCCGGTCTTATGATGACCAGGCGCCGGTTTTTAGGAACGGCAGGTGCCTGCGCTGCCATGACCCTGGAATGTTCCGGATCAGGCACGGTCATGCCGAAAGGCTTGCGCAGACCCAACTTCCTTCTCATTGTTGCTGATGACATGGGCTACGCCGACGCCGGCTGCTACGGCGGAGATATTTCCACACCGAACCTGGACAAATTGGCTATGGGAGGTCTGCGCTTCTCTCAGTTCTATTCAACCGGGCGGTGCTGGCCTTCCCGCACCGCGCTCCTGACCGGCTATTATCCCCAGCAGGTGAACATGGATCCACCTGGCGGGAAATTGCCCCCGTGGGCGCGGGTGTCGCCGCACTACCTGAAGCCTGCGGGTTATCGCTGCTACCATTCCGGGAAATGGCACCTTACCAACGCGCCGCATCCGGTGGCCGACGGCGGCTTCGACCGTTCCTATTGTATCGAGGATCACGATCGGTACTTCGCGCCCAGGCAGGCGACTCTGGATGACCGGCGGCTGCCGCCGGTACCCGACGATGCCAGGTTCTATCTCACTTCCGCGATCGCGGATTACGGGATTCAATTCCTGCGCGAACACCAGTCGCAGCACGCCAACACCCCCTTTTTCCTCTACCTCTGCTTCACATCCCCGCATTTCCCGCTCCACGCGCTCAAGGAGGATATCGACAATTACCGCGAGAGGTTCCTCGACGGCTGGGACGCGGCACGCGTTCGCCGCTGGAAGCGCCAACGCCAAATGGGATTGACCCACTGCGATCTCGCCAAGCTGGAGGCCGGAATCGTCCCCGACTGGAATCTGCCCGGGGAGGCGCTGCGCGGACAGATTGGTTCGGGTGAGGTCGGTCGCGCTGTTGCCTGGAATGAACTGAACGAGGAACAGAAGCGTTTCCAGGCGACGAAGATGGCGATCCACGCTGCCATGGTCGATCGTATGGACCGTGAGATCGGTCGCGTGCTGGATCAGCTGCGTTTCATGGGCGCCTTCGACGATACCGTGATCTTCTTCGTTTCGGACAACGGTGCCAGCGCTGAGCAGATCATCCGGGGCGACGGCCACGACCAAGGAGCGGATCCGGGTTCGGTCAAAACCTACCTCTGCCTCGGACCGGGATGGTCCAGCGCTTCAAATACTCCGTTCCGACTGCACAAGAGCTGGGTGCACGAGGGCGGAATCTCCTCTCCGCTGATTGTGCACTGGCCGGCAGGACTCAAGGCGCGCGGCCAGTTGCGCCACAACCCCGGGCATTTCATCGATTTGCTCCCGACATTGCTGGAATTGGCGGAGATCAGGACCGAATCTGTTTCCCAAAGGCCTTCTCCCCCTCCACTCCCCGGCCGGAGCCTCGTGCCGGTGTTTTCGAAGGACGGCACCGTGGCCCACGACTCCATCTATTTCCACCACCTCCAGAACAAGGCGATCCGTGTGGGCGACTGGAAACTCGCTTCCAAAGGGGGATCCAAGGGGCCGGAAGGGCCTTGGGAACTCTACAACCTGAAAAAGGACCGGAGTGAATCTGTGGACCTGGCGGATAAGCATCCGGATCGTGTGAAGGCACTTGCGGAGCTGTGGACAAAGCTCGAGAAGCAGTTCCGGGAACAGGCCGGCCCGGCGTCGCAGGCGGCAGGAAAATGAGGGGTTGAATGCGATGGAAGGATTTGTATCCGTCGGAAGGGAAGCACAGAGCCCTGAAGCGCCACCTTCGCATTTGGGTTGACATCTTACCCAAGCGAGAATAACTTGGGTAATATGTCGACCCGAGAAGAAAAAAGACGTCTGGAATTACTGCAGGGCACTCTGGACCTTCTCATCCTGCGTACGCTGATCTTCGGACCGCAGCATGGCCAGGGGATAGCGCGTGCCATCCAGCAGTCCTCCAATGATGAGTTGCTGGTTGAGCACGGCGCGCTATATCCCGCGCTGCAACGCCTGGAAGATCGCGGCTGGGTCGCAGCCGAGTGGGGGACATCGGCCAATAATCGCAAGGCGCGCTTCTATGCCCTCACCCCGGCGGGACGCAAGCAGCTCATCCATGAGACAGCCAAATGGCGGCGCCTCGCCACGGCCATAGGGCGGGTTTTGGGACATGGTGCCGAGGAAGGCTAAGGCCATGCTGCAGCGAAAGCGGGCGCAAAGCGACTTCGATGAGGAGATTGAGTCCCATGTTCAATTAGAAGCTGCGCATCTGATGGAGCAGGGGATTGCACCCGAAGATGCCCGGATGGCTGCGCTGCGTTCCTTCGGGAATGTAACCCGGGCACAAGAACGTTTCTACGAATATGGCCGCTGGATAGCCTGGGATGGTTTCGTCCGTGATGTCCGTTTCGGCGCCCGCCAATTGCAGCGAAATCCCGGTTTCGCGGTATTGGTTGTTCTTATTCTTTCCCTTGGAATTGGTGCGAATAGCGCGCTTTTTGGCGTGATCCGTGCCGTTTTGCTGCGGCCGCTGCCCTATAAGGATCCTGGGCAATTATTCTCCGTTTGGGACCAATCCCTGGTGGATCCAACCAACGCGAGATTGCTGTCTGCCCCAGAATTCTTCGACCTCAAAGACAATCAAAAAAGCTTCGAGGGACTTGCCGCTTATCAGCCCGGCATGGCCAACCTGGCGCTGGCGGAGGGTGCCGTCCGGCTCGATTGCACTCGTGTCACGGCCAACCTTTTCGACCTGCTCGGCATTCGGCCGATGCTCGGCCGCGGTTTTTCCGACAGCGAGGACAAAAGCGGCGAGGACCAGGTGGTAGTCCTGAGTTATGGACTTTGGTCCAGCCGGTTCGGGAGCGACAAGAAAGTCTTGGGGAAATCAATCCGGCTGAATGGAGAGAGCCATACCATCGTTGGAGTCATGCCCGCGGGTTTTGATTACCCCTTTTCCACAACAGGCCTATGGAAACCGCTCGTCATGGGAGACCGCACCGAAGCAGTTCGCGGGGCTCATTCGCTTTTCACCCTGGCCCGGCTAAAGCCAGGTTTTAGTGCAAAAGCAGCGGAGCAGGATTTAGCCAGGGTCCGGCGAGATATCACGCATGAGCAGCCCGGCATCTATCCTTCCCCGAGTGTCGAGATGTTTGGGCTCCGATCGCTGCTGGAAGGCAGTGTCGGACCGGTACGGCGGCCGTTGACGATTCTGATGGCCGGCGCATTCCTCATCCTGCTTTTGGCCTGTATCAATGTCTCCAATTTGCTTCTGGCAAAAGGTTCGGTCCGCCAAAAGGAGATGGCGCTCCGGCTGGCGCTTGGGGCCGGCGCCGGCCATATTTTTCGGCAATTGCTGGCGGAGGGATCCCTTTTTAGCCTGATGGGTGGTGCCGGCGGGCTCCTGATGGCACAGGTCGCATTAAGGGCCATTATTTTTTTGGCACCGGCCGGGATCCCGCGCATCGCAGAAGCCCGGATAGACCGTTTGACCTTACTGTGCGCGTTGGCTTCCTGCATTTTTGTTTCTGTGAGCATCAGCCTTCTCCCCATGATTCAGGTGTTTCGATCGAGGCTGGCACAAACGTTCGACAGCTTGAAGGAACGTACTGAAATCCGTGCGTTGCCCCGATTGCGCGAGGCTTTGGCGGCGGGCCAGATTGCCGCGTCCCTTATGCTCCTGGTAAGTGCCGGTTTGCTGCTGCAAAGCTTCATGAATTTGCTTCACGCCGACCTGGGATTCAGAACCACGCAAATCCTTACCTTCAAAGTATTCCCTCCTGCCACGGATTATCCGGAATCCGGCCAGGTGGATGAGTTCTACCGGAGCCTATTTGAAAAGATCCAGGCGCTTCCCGGTGTTGAGTCAGCGGGCGGCGTGTCGAATGTTCCCTTATACGACGAATGGAATTCAGTCAGCGTCGCCATCAAAGGGTTCCCGGGGCCTTCAGGCGAAATCGACAGGACCGTGGACGCTGGACCCCGGTATGTTCGCTCCCGCTATTTTGAGACCATGGGCATTCGGCTGCTGGCCGGGCGTTTCATCGGCGAAACCGATTGCCGCGACTGTAGGCGCGTTGCCGTTCTCGATGAGAGTTTTGCCCGCCGCTTCTGGCCGAATACGGGAGAGGCTATCGGCCATCAGGTCAATCTTACAAGCGAGGGTATCTGGCGCACTGTCGTCGGAGTTGTTCAGGGAGTGAAACATTATGGCCCCGGCGTGGATTCGCAGCCCGAGATTTACCTGCCGCAGTCTCAATCCGTGCAGCGGGGCATGTTTTTCGCCGTGCGGACATCCGTTCCGCCCGAGAACCTGTCCGGGGCGATCAGGACCTGTGTTGCACAAACAGATGCCGCCATACCCGTCTACAATCTCGCTACCCAGGAAAGCAGGTTTGACGGCCTGATGCAGCGCCCACGCTTCATTGGATTCCTTTTGACTTCCTTTGCGGTTCTGGCTCTGACGCTGGCCGTGGCCGGTGCGTTTGGCGTTGTTTCGTTTTCGATGCGCCAGAGAACCCGCGAATTCGGGATACGATTTGCGCTGGGAGCGCAAAAGCACGATGTGATGCGACTGGTCCTTGGACAGGGCGTCCGGATGGTCACCTGGGGCTTGTTCCTTGGAATCGGTGCCGCGATTGCGACGACTCGCCTCATCACCAGTTTGCTGTATGGCGTAAATCCGCTGAATCCGGCGACCTTCGCATCGGCAGCGTTCCTGGTCGGGTTTGTCACACTTCTGGGGTGTGCCTGGCCGGCCCTGATGGCGGCGCGAATCCATCCCTCGGATGCGCTCAGATATGAATAAACATTTCGAATGAACAGGGCTGCATCCTACCCTTATTACTCCCGGGAACACCGCCGCCTATGGCGGCGAGACACGAAAGGGCTCTGCCGTTCCGGCGTAGGTTTAACAAGCAGCATCAATTCCCGCCACGGGAAAATCGAATTACGGCCGCGTAGCGATGGTTGAATCTCAGCCATCGCTACGCGACGGAATCCTGCTCGATGTTCTATCCCGGCCTTAAAACGCCGGGCTAAATTCATATTGGCCGCTACGCGGCCCACTTATTAAGATTCGGATAACCCTGGGCTACTGCCATGGGCTTCCCGTACTCCCGCTGGGCTTTTCAAACGCTTGCCTCCCTATGGGAGGCCTCCTCGGCCACCTGCTCTGGGGGCGATACCCGACTTCCTTACTCTATGCTCCCGAGGCCGGCTAAAGTAACGGGGTTTCCGGCTCGGCCTGTTTTGCTCCGAAGGGCCATTCTCCCTTAATCCGCGCCCTTACGAAAAAAGTCGCCGATCCCACCAAGAAAACTGCTGCCGCGAAGAACAGCCCTTTGGCTGATGCCGTGCTGAGAACATAGATCCAGCCCAAAACGGAAATCGCGCCCGGAAGCGGGTAGAGCCACATTTTGAATGGGCGCACAAGATTGGGTTGGCGATAGCGCAACACGAAGAGTCCGATGACCTGGGGAAGGTATTGGATCATGATCCGGGTTGCCACGAGGCTGCCGATGACATCCGGCAGATGCCCGAGGCTGAACACCGAGGCAATAACACCCAAAGTCACCAGGGATACATGAGGGAAGGCCCCGGTCGGGTGCAAGCGGGCAAACACTTTGAAAAAGTTCCCATCCTCGGCGGCGGCGTAGGGAATCCTTGAATACCCCAGCAGGAGTGAGAATACGGAGGAAAAAGCGATCCAGAGCATCAGAACGGTCATCAGAGACGCTGCTGTGGGTCCCTGGAGCTCTTCAATGTAGGTTGATGCAATAAAGTTGCTCGAAGCGGCCTGCCGCCAGGGGATCACACTCAGAATCGAAGCGCTCATCATGACGTATAGCGCCGCCACAACGGCGATAGAGATGAGGATGGCCCGTGGAATCACATATTCGGGCCGGCGGATCTCTTCTCCCAGGTAGCAGACGTTGTAATATCCGAAATAATCATAGAGCGCGTAGAGCGTGGCGTGACCCAATCCCGCCCAGAATATCCAGTTCAGTTTAAAGGCGCCGGGAGGGAAGTCGAGCAAGCGCTGTAAATTCAGATGCGGCAAACCGGAAACGACGATCCATGCGCAGCCGATCAGGACCCCGCCCAGGAGAACGACTGAGAGTTTTCCCAGGGCGCCGATTCTGCGGTACAGCAGTACCACCAGAAGCAGGGGTATGGCTGCCGCGAGAAGGCGGATGCCGGTGGGGGACAGGCCCGGGAACAGAAAGCGGCAATAGTTTGCGAATCCGATGCTGCCGCTCGCTACAGAAAGTGGCGCCGAAAACATGATCTGCCAGACAATCAGGAAAGAGAACCAGCGTCCTGCTCCGGCCGGCCCGAAAGCAGCCCTCAGGTAGTGGTAGCTGCCACCAGCCCGTGGCAGCGCGGCTCCAAGCTCGGCCCAGACGAGACCATCGCAAAACGCGATCAAGGCGCCGATCAGCCATCCCAGCATTGCCTGTGGCCCGCCCATCGTCGAGAGGAAGAGGGGAATGGTGATAAACGGGCCGATGCCGATCATATCAGTAATGGCCAAGGAGGTAGCCTGCAATAGTCCAAGGTCGCGCCGCAGGGTCGTGCGGCTCTCTTTGAGCATCCGGATTCTCCGTTTCCACAAGGGAGTGATGATGCCAACATCGTACACCATCCCGAGGATGGTTTGCCAAACAGGTTCATAGGCCGGGATGGCGGAATTCCGGGGCGGCTGATACAATCCGGCGTGACCACTATGCCGATATCCACCCTTGTTCTGCTTGGATATGCCGTTTTGCTCCTTGCCCTGGGTGCCCTTCTTTCTCGCGGCGTTAAACACTCGAGCCAGTTTTTTATCGCTGGAAGGGGGCTGGGACCTGGGCTGATATTTTCAACCCTGCTCGCGGCGAATATCGGCGCCGGCTCGACCGTCGGGGCCTCCGGCCTTGCCTACCGGGAAGGGCTTTCTGCCTGGTGGTGGGTCGGTTCTGCGGGGATAGGTTCAGCCATTCTTGGATTTTCTGTCGGACCGCGGATCTGGCATGTTGCGCGCGAGCACAATTTGTACACGGTTGGCGACTACCTGGAACTGCGCTACAACCGTGCCGTTCGTGACCTTGCGGCCCTCTTACTCTGGATGGGTTCGCTGGTGATCCTTGCCGGGCAGTTTATAGCGATCGCCTGGATACTCTATGTCACCTTGGGAACCAGCAAGCCGCTGGGCTGTGCCCTCGCCGCTTTGGTCACCACCGCCTATTTTGCCGCCGGCGGGCTTCACGCATCGGCAAGAGTCAATGTGCTGCAGCTCGCGGTCAAACTGGCAGGTTTCAGCCTGGCCCTGTGCTTTCTTTGGTTTGCCGGTCATTCTTGGCCCTGGTTGAAATCTGCGGTGACGGATCCCGGGCTGCCTCCGGGCTATTGGAGTTTCGGCGGCGCCGGTGCTCCCTCGATCCTGAACTACATTTGCATGCTTGCACCCTCATTCCTGGTGTCTCCCGGCATTCTGCAAAAGCTATTCGGGGCTCGGGACGCCAGATCGGTGCGTATCGGAGTGGCATTGAACGCAGCTGGATTGTTCCTCTTTGCCATCGTTCCGGTGCTTATGGGCCTGATTGCCAAAGCCGGTTACCCGCACCTGGCCAATAGCGAACTGGCGCTTCCGACCCTGGTAATGCATGAGCTTCCGTGGTGGCTCGGAGGCCTGCTTCTTGGGGCCATTTTGTCGGCCGAGCTCAGCGCTGCCGACGCGGTTCTCTTCATGCTGACCACATCCTTGAGCCGCGACCTTTACCAGCGACGCCTGCGGCCCGATGCCGGGGAAACCGGGCTGATGCAAGCAGCCAGGGCAACAGCGGTATTTTGCGGCCTGCTGGCTGCGGGCCTCGGCATCGTGATCCCGAACGTGATTTCCGCATTGTCGCTGTTCTATACACTTCTGACTGCAGCATTTTTCCTGCCCGTGGTCGCAGGCCTCTACTGGGAAAAGGTGACGGCACGTGCCATGTTTTTTGCGATGGTCGTTTCGCTTCTGGTCTGCTTCGCGTGCGCCGCGTTCCCATCGGGTGGCGGATTCCTCGGCCTGCCGCCCACCGCCCTGGGCATCCTTGCCGGTACCGCCATTCTCGCCGGAGATGCCTTTATTCCGCGGGGATCAATCTCACGGCGCGGAGATTAATCGCCCTCCAGCTCGATTCATCCTTGGAGCGCACCGCTATTGTCATCAAGCCGGCCTTCGGGATCGCCACAATTCCGGCGTCGCAGCTCTGGAATTTCTCCCAATCCCCTGTCTGGACCGCTTTCCCGCTGAGCTTGCTTCCCTCGATCTCAACAATAAACTCCCCGCCGGGATGAGGAGTTGCCAGGTCGAGATAGACCTGGTATCTTCCGGGCTTTTCTACCTGTACTTTCCATGATGCCCACTCGCCCGGCTTATTCCAGGAGCCTATGTTGGCGCGATTCCTCTTGGATTCAATTCCGATCTTGTCGCCGTGAAGTTCGGCATCGAGGGCGTCGAGCCTGTAGGATCCTTTATTGTCGGCCTGGACAATGATCGGCTCCTCCACCACTGGAGCCGGTTTGAGTCCCATTCCGGAGATTTTGATTGCTGCCGTGTACTCGCTTACCCTGGTGGGGGGCAGACTGACCTGCAACCCCTCCGACGTCTGTTTCCATTCCAGTTTTGCGCTCGATCCCAACAGAGATACATTCGTGATTTTGCCCGCAGGCTGGGCGAGGGTTCTCACCAGCAGCCGGCTGTCGGAAGGCCAGCCCAGAGCGATGGCGTACAGTGTGCTGCCTTTGGTAGTGAATCGGATGTCCTTGGAGCTGTATTTGAAGTCCTCCTTGAAGCTGCCGCCCCGCGTCCTTACCTGGCCTTCGCCGTAAACCAGCCAGGGCCGGCTGGCATAAATGGCCTCCGCGTGAACCGCATTCCAGCGGGCCAGGTCGCCCAGCATTTGTTCCACTTCAGGATCCAGCGAACCGTCCGGGCGCTGAACCACGTTCAGGAGTAGGTTGCCGTTTTTGCTGACGTTATCGACAAGCATGTGAATCACCCAGCTCACCGGCCGGAATTTCCAGTTGCGGTTGTAGTACCAGTCCCCGATCGAGGTGTCGGTCTGCCAGGAGTAAGGGTCGACTTTGGGCATGATGCCGCGTTCCAGGTCTTCGACCCAGCGGCCATCGGATTTTTGCTTGCAGGTATAAACCGCTTCATTCTTTCCTCCGTGGCGCGCGGCGTTTTCGTTGTAGAAGTGGGCGATCATGCTGAGACCGACCGTGTTGCCGAAGGGGACGCCGCCGTCGGTGTAAAGCAGGTCCGGGTGGTAGTTGTCGACCAGTTCCTTGATCTCGTCATACCACTGCTGGTGCCATTTGGGATTTTTGCTGTACCAATCCTTGTCTCCGGGGTCGGCTGGAAAATGGTAAAGATCCTGCCATTTTGGATCGGCGCCGTCGTAAGGCACGCCGGCTTTGGGGCCTTCCTTGTCGGCGCGATGACTGCTTTGAAACCAGGTGAAGCTGGCCCCGAGATGTTCGGAGACGCCGAATTTCAGGCCGTATTTCTGAGCCGCCTTCTGCCATTCACCGACCACGTCCCGTTTCGGTCCCATTTCCACAGAATTCCACTTGTGGAGCTTCGAATTCCAGAGGAAGAAATTATCGTGGTGCGACCCCATGCTGACGAAATATTTGGCGCCGGCTTTCTGGTAGAGCTGCATGAGCCTGTCCGGATCCCACTTTTCTGCCTTCCAGAGCGGGATAATGTCTTTATAGCCGAACTGGGATGGATGCCCGTAATTTTCGAGATGGTATTTATAGTGCTTGTTGCCGGGCTCGTACATCCCGCGTGCATACCAGTCTCCATCCATGGGAACAGCCTGGGGACCCCAATGTGCCCAGATGCCGAATTTGGCATCGCGAAACCATTCGGGGGCCTGGTACTGCTTGAGAGATTCCATTTCCGGTTTGAAGGGGCCGTTTGCCATCGGCAGATTCAGCTTGTCTTCGGCAGCAAGGGCAACCCCGATCATCAAAAGAAGAATTCCAATCAGTTTTTTCATCTGAATTTCCTCCTGCCAAAGGCACGGTGATTTTTAACGCCTAGAATTGCAGAAATGTTCCGCAAGGCCAACTTTTATCTTTTGAGGCTATTCAAAACTCACCGCAAATGCCTGGAAGAGCTCGGGAGCTGCGTCGCTGGTTTCACCGCGGAATCAATGATTCATTCTGTTATTTCTATTGTGGTATAAGGTGAAGCATGACGGCGAAGGCGGTTCACATCATCGTGCACGGCAGGGTCCAGGGCGTAGGTTTCCGCTATTATGTCAGGAACACCGCTGCCCGATTCAGTCTTGGCGGCAATGTCCGGAACTGCGATGATGGGACCGTTGAAATCGTTGCGGAAGGCAATGCCCGCCGTCTGCTGGATTTCATCCGTGAAATTGAGCGGGGACCGGCACTGGCCCGCGTAGAACGGCTGGACGTACATGACATTCCGGCTGAAGGCAATTATTCGACATTCCATATCGAAGGATGGTAGAAATGGATCACCTCAAGACGGTTATTCGAGAAGTACCCGACTGGCCCAAGAAGGGCATTCTTTTTTATGACATAACCACTCTCCTTAAGAATGCAGGTGCCTTTCGCGAGGTGATCGACGGGCTTGTTGCCCTTTACAGCGATAAAAAGATCGACCTTGTTTTGGGAATTGAAGCCCGCGGCTTCATTTTCGCTCCCGCCGTTGCCCACGGGCTAGGGGCAGGTTTTGTGCCGGTACGCAAACCGGGGAAGCTCCCTTCAGCGACTTTCAAAGTCACTTATGATCTCGAGTATGGATCGGACTCCCTTGAAATCCATCAGGATGCCATTGCCCCCGGACAGCGGGTATTGATACTGGACGATCTCATCGCAACCGGTGGAACCGCAAAAGCGGTGGCACAGATGGTGGAAAAAATGGGCGGTGTCGTGGTCGGTCTGGGATTTGTCGTTGAGCTGGATTTTCTTCACGGAAGAGAGAAGCTGGCAAATTTCGAAGTTACGAGCCTTCTGAAATATTGATGGGCCCCGACTCCAGGTCTCGATCCTGCAGACCATGTGAAAGACGATGCGCGATAAGGCCTATTTGACTGGTTTCCTGCTGATCGCAGGCCTGTTGATCTACCTGGGGCACGATGAAATCCGGCAATCGGTCGTTCTGTCCTGGGCTCTGACCTTCGGCGGTTCGACCACGGCCGCGGTGCTGGCGCTGGTGCTCTATCGGCTGCAGAGTGCCCTGCGCCAGAGCCGCCATGAGCTTGCGCGCAAAGAGGCGGAACTGGAATTCGCCCGGACGGTCCAGCAGGCGCTTTTCCCGCGTGAACTGCCTTCCCGCGGGGGACTGGAATTCTCCGCGGTATGCATCGCCGCGGCGGGGATCAGCGGCGACTATTACGACGTCCTTTATCTGGCAGACGGAAGAATCATTTTCGCGATAGCCGATATCAGCGGCAAGGGGATTTCAGCCGCCATCCTGATGTCCAACCTCCAGGCGTTCCTGCGCGTCGTCGCCTCCGGCGGAGATGATCCCCGCCAAGTATGCAGCCGTTTGAACCGGCATTTGCACCAGGTCACGGACGCCGCCCGCTTCGCCACCATGTTTTATGGCGAGTGGCACCCGGCGACCGGCGTTCTCTGCTACGTGAACGCCGGACACAATTCCCCGTACCTGATCGGCGCATCTGGAACGCGATTGCTCCACACCGGCGGGATCCCCATCGGGATACTGCCCGATTTCGAATATGAGGCGAGCGAGGTGCGGATGGTGCCGGGTGACCTGCTGGTCTTATACTCCGACGGGATTACCGAGGCGGGCGCCCGCTCCGGGAAGGAATACGGCGAAAAACGTTTCCGGGCAACCGTGGAGGCCATGAGATCCCGCTCGCTGGATGAGATCCGTCAAAGGGTCCTGTCCGATGTCCGGGACTGGTCCCCCGAGGAAATCGAAGATGACGTAACGCTGTTCATGATACGAGCGGCAGGTAGGGAAGCAGGGGTGCTGGGAGCTGTGGAAGCTTCGGAAGCGAAGCATCTTTCATGAAAACCAGTGATGTCGGACGGAGATTGATATGAAGATCGGACAACACGGAATGCGCGATCATCTGCGCCTGCTGGTCCCGATGTTCACCCTGATCGCGGGGGTTTGGATCCTTCGCATGATCCTGTCGGCCGCCGATTCTCCTTTCTGGCTGATCCGCGTCACGAGCGTTACCACTGCAACCTCGGCTGCCATGCTTCTGGCTGTCCTCGTGCTCCATGCCCGCCGTTTTGGCGGCTATGCCAGCGTGGTCGTGCTGGCCTTTTTCCTGAACCTCTGGTCCCAGTTTTTGATCATCGCGGCTATCATTTTTTCAGTTTGGACGGGAACCCAGAATATCTATGCGGCGCCCGAGTTTTCCTTTCAGGGCAACGATCCGTCGCATCTGCGGCATATTTATGCGCACCTGACTTTTGGCGTAGGTACCGGAACTCTGGTCGGGGCGGCTTTCGGCAGCCTCCTGCTGAAAATCCTGCGGTTCCTGCTTCCGAACAGTTCAGCCGCCGGACCTGCCAAACAGTGATCGATAGGATCTTCGCGGTCTTGGGGGCCTCTCCGGAAACTTGGAACGCTCGAGAGATTGAACCGCGAAGGCCGCGAAGACCAACATATTTATAAACAAAACCTTGGTGGTCTTGGTGGGCTTTGCGGTTCGATTGGATTTGCGGTCTTTGCCGCAAGGGGATGATTCCCGCCGTGCGCAAGTCCAAGTTTCTTTTCTCAATAAACTACAGCATGGGGCAAGGCCTTAGCGGTTTCTAGAGGGGCATCTCCAGGAATTCGCGCACGGCCTGCAGGAAAGGCCCAGGCGATTCCTCATGCGGTGCGTGACCGGCATCCTGGATCAGCGCCAGATGGGCATGGGCGATTTCGGCAGTCATCCGGATAATGCTCTTCGTGTCCGCAATGGTGTCTTTCTCTCCGGCGATGATCAGGGTCGGCATCGGCAGATTTTTAGGCAGTCCCCCCTTGTCGGCGCTCTCGGATGCCCTGGCCAGTTCCCAGAATCCGCGGTCCCAGTCATTGGCCCGGAAAATCAACTCAAAATCCCGGATCATTTCGGCAGGTATCTCATCGGGATGCAGCCACGATCCTTGGACGATCTCCTCGAGCTGCCGCGCAACCCGGCTGCGGAGTAAAACCGGCCCGAGCCGCTTCATTTGCGGGGTTCCCATGAACAGGCGCTGCCAGCCCGGGCGGCCCGTGCGCGGGGGATGAGGCCCCACCAGAATGAGCCTTTCTACCATGGCGGGTCGTGACGCTGCCATCATCGCTGCGATCCTTGCACCCATGCCATGGCCGATCAACGTCGCCTGCTCGATCCCGAGTGCTTCCATGAAGCGAATCGCCATTTCGGCCTGGGCTCTGCTTCCGTAGGGGCTGAGCCCTTTCCATTCCCCTGGCATGGGTCTGGATGTGAGCCCGAAGCCAGGGCGGTCATAGGCCAGGGCGCCGCCAAGATCTGCGAGTTGCTCGAAGACGCGCCCCCAGCTGTACAGAGTACGCAAGTAACCGTGCAGCAGAACAAAAATAGGTTTTCGGTTCCCGCTGCGCCGGAATCTCAGGTTGACCCCTCCGATCGTCATGTATGAGCAATCCGGCCCGGCCAGCGACTCGGGGGGGACCGTGTTTTCGAGTGCGGGCAGAGGGACGATCAAAGGGGCCGTGATCCCGGCCATCGCCACTGTTCCGGCTACCACCCCGATTTTACGCAATAGCTGCTTCATGAAATCCTCAAGCCCCATACTGCCCTTTCACTGCCGCAAATGCAACAGCCAGACCGGCCGATGGAACCGAATTTGCATTTTGTTTTTTCGGCCAAAAGGCGTGCTATACTGGCCCGGTCAAAGGCATTAGACGGAGAACACGGTCTTAGCTGATCTATTAACAAAACTTTAGGCTGCTCCGATGCAGGGGGAATAGAAACCGGTTGAACGTCCATGCGGTTGAAGCTGCTCCGATTCGCGGGTTGTTGGACGGGTTGGATAAAACGGCTTCATATTTTTCCTAAGCCAGTTTCGGCAGGCATAGCTTTTACCGCATCCCAATCCGCGTTCCGTAGAAAATTCCTTTCTAGTTCCTCTTCCTCTGAGCGGCCGGCAGTGCTGCGCCGGCCTCAAGTCCGAAGCAACCCTGAGTCTGCCGGACTTCCGGGCCCTGCAGGTCCCCGCGGCAAGGCGAATTGCGCCGCAGTGTTGTTGGGTCTTGAATGCTGCTGCCCGGAATTGGTTAGGGCGGCGTGATCCCAGCCGGTTCGGGAAAAGTTTCCGAACCGTTCCGAACGGGAGGCTGAAGTGAAATTGGCATTGGCAAAGGCTGTCGGCGAAATCTGCCAGCGATACAACAACGACAGGACCCGGATGATGGATATCGTCCTCGAAGTCCAGGAACGATTCGGCTGTGTCTCGACGGAAGCCATGGAGGCTATTGCCCGGGCGGTTGATTCCCATCGGGTGGAGGTGGAAAGCGTGGTCACTTTCTACGCCTTCTTCTCGGTGAAACCCCAGGGCAAAGTAATCATCCGTCTCTGCAGTGACATCGTGGACTGGATGAAGGGGTATGAGGAGGTTGCCGACGCCATGGCTAAGGAATTGGGGATCACCATGGGTGAAACTACGTCGGATGGGGCCATCACCCTGACCCGCACCCCCTGCATCGGCATGAGCGACCAGGCCCCGGCGGCCCTGATTAACGAGGTGGTGGTGACAAATCTGACCCCCGAGCGGGGCCGGCAGCTTGTCAGGGATTTGCGGCGGCATCTCGATCCGCAGCAGCTCGTCACGATGGTGGGGGATGGCAACAACTCGCATCCCCTGGTCCGATCGATGGTTCGCAACAATATCCGGAAGAGAGGCCCGGTGCTTTTTGCCGGATTCGAACCTGGCAGCGCCTTGAAGCGGGCTATAGAACTTGGACCCACCGGCGTGATCCGGGAGATCAAAGCCTCAAGGTTGAGAGGACGAGGAGGCGCCGGGTTTCCCGCGGGAATGAAATGGGAAATCGCGCGCAATGCTCCCGGGAGCAAACGCTACATCCTCTGCAATGCTGATGAGGGTGAACCGGGAACCTTCAAGGACCGTGTTCTGCTGACCGAGTGCCCCGAACTCGTGCTCGAGGGCATGACCATTGCCGGCCATGCGGTGGGTAGCGATACCGGGATCATTTACCTGAGGGGCGAGTACCGCTACTTGATGCCTTTCCTGAAAAGCGTCATAGAGGAAAGGCGCAAGAAAGGCCTGCTCGGCCACGACCTGATGGGGTGCAAGGGATTTGATTTCGACATTCGCATCCAGTTGGGGGCCGGCGCCTATGTCTGCGGCGAAGAAACCGCCCTGATCAGCTCCTGTGAGGGGCTCCGGGGAGATCCGCGTAACCGGCCGCCTTTTCCTCCCCAGCAGGGCTATCATGGATGCCCCACCATCGTGAACAATGTGGAGTCTTTCTGCTGTGCCTCGCGGATCATGACCGAGGGAGCCGCCTGGTTTGCCGCCATGGGATCGGCGCGAACCACGGGAACAAAAGCGCTGAGCATTTCCGGCGACTGCCGCAAACCCGGTGTTTATGAGGTGCCTTTCGGAATCACGGCACTTGAGTTGATTGAAATGGCCGAGGCGGACAATCCGGGTTCGATGCTTATCGGCGGGCCATGCCGCCAGATGATCGGCCCCGACCGGTTCGGCGGAAAGATCTGCTACGACGATCTCGCCACCGGCGGCGCCATCATGATATTCAACCGCGCGCGCAACAAGCTAGCCATTGCAGAAAAATACCTCGACTTTTTCATCGAGGAGAGTTGCGGCCACTGCACCCCCTGCAGGGTTGGTCTCATCCAACTCAAGAAAGCGGTGCACAAGGTGGTAACCGGGGCCGGCGAGCCATCCGACCTGGAAGACATGCGCAGCCTATCCAATTTTATCGTCCGGACGAGCCGCTGCGGTCTGGGGCAAGCAGCCCCGAATCCTGTGCTGGGCGCACTCGAGAATTTCAGCGAGCTCTATGCCGGGCTGGTGTCGGAGCGAAAACCGGGGCTCCTGCCCACTTTCGATTTGGCCAAAGCGGTGGTAGATGCCGAACTGCGGGTTGGGCGGCAATCGGAATTTGTGTGAGATGAGGAGGTGGCTGTGGGCCTGATTACTTTCATTTTCGACGGCAAGGAGATTCAGGCGGTGCCGGGGCAGACGATCCTCAAGGCTGCCGAGGCGGCCGGGATCTACATTCCCCGGTTGTGTGCGTACAAAGACCTGATTCCTCACGGCAGTTGCCGTGTCTGTTCGGTGCGCGTCAATGGCCGCATCCAGGCGGCTTGTGTCCAGACCGTGATCGAGGGGGCGGTGGTGGAATGCGAAACCGCCGAGCTTCAGGAATACCGGAAGAACATTCTCGACCTGCTTTTTGTCGAGGGGAATCATTTCTGCATGTTCTGTGAAAAGAGCGGGCACTGCGAGTTGCAGGCGCTGGCCTACCGCTTCGGGATTAAAGCACCGCGTTACAACTATCTTTATCCCAGCCGGGAAATAGATCTTTCGCACCCCGACGTCTACCTGGATCACAACCGCTGCATCCTGTGCGGCCGCTGCGTGCGCGTTTCCCAGGAACTGGATCACAAGAATGTATTCCAGTTCGTGGACAGGGGTTTCCGGAAGCGTTTGCATGTAAACGGGGAAGCGCTGTCGGGGAGCGACCTGCGTGTCACGGATGAAGTTGTCGCTTCCTGCCCGGTCGGGGCCCTGATGAAAAAACGGGTCGGATACTCGGTTCCCATCGGGCAGCGGCCGTTTGACAGCCAGCCGATCGGCACCGACGTTGAATCACAGGGAGGAAAATAGCATGAGCGCCAAACCGCGGATTGCCACGGTGAGCCTGGCGGGATGTTTCGGATGCCACATGTCTATCCTGGATATCGACGAGCGCATCCTGCAGCTCGCCGAACTGGTGGAATTCGACCGTTCGCCCATCAACGACTATAAGGAGTTCCAGGGGCGCTGCGCGATCGGCATCGTAGAAGGCGGATGCTGCAACGAGGAAAACGTGCATGTGCTGGAGCAATTCCGCAAGAATTGCGATGTGCTCCTGTCGCTGGGCGACTGCGCCATCAACGGCGGCATCCCGGCCATGCGCAACTGCATCCCCTTGCGCGAATGCCTCGAAGAGGCTTATCTCAAATCGCCGGGCGTTTACAATCCGGGCGGGATCATCCCGAACGATCCCGAAATCCCGCTTCTACTCCACCGCGTGTATCCATGTCACGAGGTAGTGAAAATCGACGATTTCATACCCGGCTGCCCGCCCTCCGCGGACACGATCTGGGAGTGCATCCATGCCATCCTGACGGGTGTGGCAGAGGTGCCGGCCTACGAACGCCTGAAATACGATTGAGGAATGAAATCCATGCTGCCGACCGATCAAAAAACCAAAAAGTACACCATCCTCCCGCTGACCCGGGTGGAAGGGCACGGCAAGGTCACCATCCACATGAATGAGGCCCGCATGGTGGAGCAGGTCCGACTTCATATCATCGAATTCCGGGGATTTGAACGATTCATCCTCGGGAGGCCTTACTGGGAGGTGCCTGTCATTGTTCAGCGTCTGTGCGGCATTTGTCCGGTGAGCCACCATCTGGCGGCGGCCAAAGCGATGGATCGCATTGTCGGCGGGGAACGGTTGACTCCTACGGCGGAGAAAATGCGGCGGCTCATGCACTACGGGCAGATGTTTCAGAGCCATGCGTTGCATTTCTTCCACCTCGCCAGCCCCGACTTTCTTTTTGGAACCGACGGCACCGCATCCAGTGCCTTCGGGGCTCCGGTGGCCAGCCGCAATATTATCGCCGTGGCGGCGAAATACCCGCAGCTGGCGGTCCAGGGCGTCATGATGCGCCGTTTTGGCCAGGAGGTGATCCAAGCGACGGCGGGCAAGAAAATTCATGGTACTGGCGCTATTCCGGGAGGCATAAACAAAAACCTCTCACTGGCGGAGCGAGATTCGCTGTTGAGAGAGGTGGATCAGATGCTCGAGTGGGCGCGGAGCTCGTTGGGGATAGCCCGGGACTTCACCATGAATCACCTGGTGGAACTTATTCCCTTTGGTTCTTTCGACTCCAACCATCTTTCCCTGGTGCGAGAGGACGATGGGGCCATGGATCTCTATCACGGAGTCCTGCGCGCGATCAGCAAGGACGGAACCAGCATTATCGAGGGGATGGATTATCAGCGATATCTCGAGGTGGTGGGGGAAGAGGTGCGCCCCTGGTCTTATATGAAATTCCCCTTCCTCAAAAAAATAGGTCCGGAAAACGGCTGGTATCGCGTCGGGCCTCTGGCTCGAGTAAACACCTGCAGCTTCATCCCCACTCCGGAAGCCGAAGCCGGCCGCAAGGAGTTCATGGCCCTGACCAAGGGGCGGCCGAACAATATTACCTTGTGCTATCACTGGGCCCGCATGATTGAACTGCTGCACTCGATCGAGGTTATCCGCGATCTTTTGCATGATCCGGATCTCCAGGGCGAGGATCTGGTGACAGAGGGGCCGCGGCGTGAAGAGGCCGTAGGATTGATCGAAGCCCCGCGGGGTACCCTATTCCATCACTATCGGGTCAACCGGAACGATGAAGTCACGATGTGCAACCTCATCGTTTCCACCACCAACAACAACGAGCCCATGAACCGCGCTGTTACCAAAGTCGCCAAGGACTATTTCTCCGGCAAAGAGGAAATCACCGAAGGGCTGATGAATCATATCGAAGTTGCCATCCGGGCCTATGATCCTTGCCTTTCCTGTGCAACCCACGCCATGGGCGGAATGCCTCTGGCCGTCGAAGTATACGATTCGACCGGCTCCATGGTGGATCGTCGCTTCCGGGGCGAAGGCTAAATTCATTGGCGTGCCGATGCACAGAGGTCTAAGGTTGGCGACTGGAACTCCGCCAGAATCAATAGGAGTCGAATGCGGATCGCGATCATCGGGTACGGCAACCCCGGGCGTGTGGATGACGGCCTGGGGCCGGCTTTGGTCGCGCGGCTCGAAAAACTGGGCCTCGAAGGCTTAACCCTGGAAAGTGATTACCAGCTCGTGATCGAGCACGCTGCGATCGTCGCGGATCACGATGTCGTGATCTTCGCCGACGCCGCCGTCGATACCGAACAGCCATTCTACCTGCGCACCGTGTCACCGCAATGCGGCAGCCGGTTCGCCTCCCACAGCATTACCCCCGGTGAGGTTCTGAGCCTTGCACAAACCTGCTTCGGGGCGGCGGCGGAGGGATATGTCCTCGGAATCCGGGCTTCTGTGCTGGATCGTTTTGAGGAAGGATTGAGTCCGGAAGGGAAGGAGGCGCTGGATCAGGCGCTCGAGGCAATCCTGAGTTTCATTGAGGAGTGCAGGAGAAGGGAAAACAGTCCGAATCGCCCTGGCGTTGATACATAGATCCGATGAATCAATCCCGCATTTGTTAGCGCAGAAAGCGCCGCACAGAAAAGCCCAGCGGGATTGCGCCAAGCGCTGAAAGCGCGGCACAGATAAGCCCAGGGCGGGGCCGCAACGCGGCCGAAGCCCTGGGTTGGAACGAAGAAGAAAAGAAAGCCCTGCAAGGGCGGAACAGCTCGTTTGTACCTCCCTTGCAGGGCTCACCCCCTATCCTATCCGAGACCCCAGGGTTCCAGAGCCCGCTTTCGCGTGCTCTTCCACCCTGGGCTTATCTGTGCCGCGCTTTCAGCGCTCCCGTAATAGGCATTGGCTCAGCGCTCCGGCTATGAGGCTTGGCGCGCTGCCGATGTGGCCTGGCTTGATGCGCCTACCCTTCGGGGGCTCGTCCTCCCGCTTTGGACATCGTGATTCGATCACCAGATCTGCAATGAATGCCATTCTGCAGAATTCGCTTTGATATGTACCTTCATCAGGCGGGGGGGGCCACGAGCGCATCGCAAGCCGGCAACCTGACGACGAAGCACGTTCCTCGGGACGGCTCGCTCAGAACGGAAATGGAGCCTCCCAGGCGTTCGACCACCTGCCGGACGATCGACAATCCCAGGCCGGTGCCGACCTCGCCGGTTGCTTTGGCGGCCGCGCTGCGATAGAAACCTTTGAAGACCCGATCCATCTCCTCGGCGGCAATGCCGATGCCCGTATCCTCCACCCTGGCTTCTATCCAGCCTTCGGTTGTCCTCACGGTGAAGCGGACCCGGCCGGAAAAGGTGTACTTGACGGCGTTGTTCAGGAGGTTGGAAAATATTCGGTCGAGATCGGCCGGTTCCGCGAGGATCTTGGTTTGTGTGCCTTCCAATTCTTCGACAAAGGACAGGCCTTTGAGCCGGGCCTGTTCCCGGGCGGTTTCGAGCGCGCGCTTTAGAGCATCCTCGAAAACCACCGGATCGGTCAAAGGCTTGTCACTGATCCGTTGTGCCGCCGCAAGATCGAGCAGATCACGAATGGTATCAAAAGAATCCTGGATCCGGCGCCGGGCACGCGCCAGCAGGTCTTCCTGGACCTCGTTCAACGATCCGGCGAAGGGGAGCGCTTCGATAGCCCCCTGCACCGCCGCCAAGGGGGAGCGAAGCTGATGGTGAGTGGTGCGTGCGAACCAGACACGTTCCTGGTCGAGGGCCACCAACTCGCTGTAGGATCGGGCATTCTGGATTGCGACAGCCCCAAGGTTCGCCAGGTTCAGGAGCAGGCGCTCTTCCTGTTCACTGAATACGTGCGGTTTGTCGGTGTAGACGCGTATGACACCCAAGGTTCGGTTCTTCGCCCTGATCGGGCAGGACAGCATGGATCGCAGCCCTTCGCGCTTCGCTTCTTCACGATACTGGAAACGATAATCGTCCCCCACTTCGAACACCTGAATTGTCTTGCCTTGCAGGACCTCTGAGTCCACCGGGCTTTTTTCGACGTCGACGGGACCCTTGTTGATGTAGGCCTGACTAAAACCATAGGCCCCGCCGATATACAGCCGTTTGCCGCTTTTGTCGAAAAGCCGCAGGAAGCAGGCTTTGGCGTTGAACAGACGCGTCGTGCTCTCGGCGATCAGACTCAGGACCTCGTTGACATCGAGGCTGGAATTGACGATTTGCCCGATATCGTGGAGCGATTCCATTTCATGATAGGATCGATCCAAAGCGCGCTCGGAGCTTGAAAGTGCCTTTTCTTTTTCGCGGAGGCGGCCCGTAATGGAAGTCATGAGGTAGGTTATGACACCGAAGTACAGCGTCAGCCCTGCCCATATCCCAAGGGCTGCAATCGGGCTGGCTTCTGGAAAAACCCTGGTTCCCGGCACGGCCGGCATAAATTTGAAAGCGCTGTCCAAGGCGAGGAACCCGGTTAGAAGACTGGCGCCGCAGGCCAAAAAATAGCAGGCGCGCCTTGAGAGCAGGATTGCCCCGATTATCAGGTGAAAAACATAGGATACCGTGATCGGGCTAGTGATGCCTCCGGTCAGATCGGTCAGAAAAGTAAGCGCGGCATAGTCCAGTGCGATCTGAAGATGTATGGCCCGCCGCGGCAGACCGGGCCTGGATGTTATTTGATGACGGTACAGGTAAAAAACCAGATTGTAGGAAAGAACGGCGAGCGCGAGCAAAGAGATCGATGGGAAGGGAAGAGACTTGCCCAGCACGGGAGCACCCAAGGCGCTTACGGCAAGAATGGACGCGCCGGCAAGCCAACGCAAACGGATATACCAGTCCAGTCGCTCCTGCAGTTCCCTGTCAAGCGGTAGGAGAATGGGATCTCCGCTCACCTGTTCCATAGTGGGAGGCGTCCGAAGTAAGGTTGATCAACCAAATTGTTCTTATTGGCTTTTCAGCTTGGCACGAAGCAGTCCCAGCAGGACGTTCGGATTGACGGGTTTTTGGAAAACCCCCGCCAACCCCAGTTCGTTTGCATCGAGCGATCCGTAAAGATAATCGCCTGTGGAACTGAGCATATAAATCGGCACCGTGGAATTTAGTTCCCTCAGCTCCTTCAGCAGATTGGTGCCGGCATCGACTTCCTCCATCATCAGATCCAGGATCACGAGGTCGGGCTTCGATTCCTGAAAGGAAGCGAGGCCGGTTGCGCTGTCGGCAGCCGTTACCACGGAATACCCACCTGCGTTGAGAACAATTTTCAAGGACGCGAGCACATCCGGATCATCATCAACACAAAGAATAACGTGCTTTCCCTCATGCATGTTGCGCCTCCGCCATTCCCGCCGGGCATTCGTCGACCCCCATGCATTTCCCCGGGCAGGGAATTAAGACCCGCTCTGCCAATGGATGGCCGTTCGCCGGGCCTCCTTCATCTGGAACTCACCATAACCATCATAACACCAATCCGCTGCTTTTTTTCCCGCCTGCTGTCAAATTGCTCGATTCAAAATTTCATATTCCACAAGCAAGGATACGGCAATGTCCGCGAATTGAATCACCAAGCCCTCCGGCATTTAGGTGTAAAATGGCGCCCATCCCGAACCGGAGAGGCGGGGTGAGAAGATGAGGATTGCAGCGAAAGTTCCAATCATAAATCGGAGGCACTATGAAGCGGGCAATATGCGCCGTATTATTCATCCTGGTTTCATGCCTGTCTGTGATTCTGGCCCAGGTCGCCAATCAAAAAGAAGTCATTCAATACGTGGATACTCCCACGGGGCGGTGGATGGTCCATGACGAGAGCCGCCCGGCGCCTCCGGTCATTCGGCCCGGCACTTGCGGCGCGCCGACGCCTGCGGCAAAGCCGCCTTCCGATGCCGTAATTCTCTTCGACGGGAAAGACCTCGCGAACTGGTCCGATGAGAAGGGGCAGCCATCGAAGTGGATCGTCCGGGACGGGTATATGGAATCGGTCAAAGGCGCCGGGTATGTGCGGACGCGTCAGGAATTCGGTTCCTGCCAGCTTCACGTCGAGTTTGCGACGCCCTCAACTGTCAGCGGCACTGGCCAGGGGCGCGGCAACAGCGGCGTATTTTTGCATGGTATGTATGAGATCCAGGTTCTTGATTCTTTCGAGAACAGCACCTATCCGGATGGCCAGTGCGGCGCTCTGTATGGCCGCGCCGTGCCGCTGGTCAATGCCTGCTGCCGCCCAGGCGAGTGGCAGACCTACGATGTGGTGTACCATCGGCCGATTTTCGATGCGGCAGGGAAGGTGCAAAAAAGGGCGCTTTTCACGGTGCTGCATAATGGAGTCCTGATCCAGGACGGAGTCGAACTCCAAGGCGGCACCGGTTGGATCGGCCCCCACGCCGTAACCGAATACGTCAAACACGGCGACAAGGGTCCTTTGATGTTCCAGGATCACAGCAATCCCGTCCGCTTCCGGAATGTCTGGATCCGTGAATTGAAAGACTAATTGATAACCCGTTTCTGTCCGATACCCATTACTTCCCGGACCTGGACCTGGACCTGGCCGTGGACCCGGACGTAGACCGATACCCGGAAACAAGAGAATCGGATGACCTGCTGCCAGATGCTGAAGATACGGCAGCGTATTTTGGAGAGAATGATTCACGTCGAAGTCGAGGACCAGGTCCAGGTCGAAGTCCAGGATCAGGTTGAATGAATATAGAGTTTCGCGAAAGATACTGACTAAGCGCCATTCGCAGTAGTCCCGGGTTTTTCACGGAACGGGTAATTATTTCCGGATGCAGCCGTCTGTTTCCGGAAATTGCCGCCAGGATACGATGCGCATACAAGCTCTGAATCTGAATTCGCAACCGCCCGCCCCGCCGCGGAAGCCGTCGCCGCCGATTCTTACCCTGAGCAGCCTGTCCCGCGCCTATTTCCCTTACCGGGGTCTTCCGTACTCCTTTCTCATCCACGTCCTATCGTTTTACGGTTTGAGTTTCATTCCCATCTTCCCGAGATTTGACCCGGTGCCCAAGCCCTCCGAAAAAATCGTCATGATTGACCTCGATGACCCGCTCGACCTGATGAATCTCCCGGACATTTTCGGAGGTGGGGTGGGAGCCGCGGGTGAAGAGGCGGGACCGCCGGGCAAGGGTGGCGGTGGTTCCGGGCCGGCCGGGCCAACCGCGCCGGGCCGGGCGCCGGTTCGAGGATTCAGCTATCCCGGACCAAAAACGGTGGTTTCGGATTTTCCTGAGCCCACCAACCGGATCCAAACCCTGCTCCAGCCGGGGATCGATAAACTGCCGACGGTTAATCCGCCTTTTTCGCTGCCGAATTTCGTGCAGCTGGCGCCGATGGAGCCGATTCCCGGATCGGCGGAGACGGCACCTCCGGAAGAGGACCTGCTCGGGCAACCGCCGGTGCCGGAACCGCCGGTCCTGCCGCCGCAGGCGATCGCCGAGTCTGCGCCTGGAGCCATGCCGCCGCCGGAGCCGGCAATTCAGCCCGCCGCAAAAGTGGAAGTCGCCCAGGCGGAGCTCCCCAAGGCAGAGTTGCCAAAGCCCGTGCCCGCCAAGGTGGAACCGCTCAAAACCGAGCCTCTAAAGCCGGAGCCCCGGAAAGTTGATCCACCGAAACAGACCATGCTCATAACGGAACCCGTAAAGGTGGAACCTCCCCGGCCCGAGCCGGCGAAAGCGGAGCCCCTGAAGCCTGAACCCCGGAAAATGGAGACCGTGACGCCGCCACCTCCCAAATCAGCTTCTTCCAAGCCGGTGTCCGCCAAAGCGGAGCCGAAGCCGGCGGCAACGAAGCCTGCGAAAGCAGTTCCGCCCAAGCCGGCGCCTGTTCCTGCGGCCAAGCCCACGAAACTGACGAAGGCTGAGCATCCGGCGCCCCTCGCCAAAGCTACAGAAGTACCGTTAGAAGGCCCCCCTGTACCCCTGGATTTGCCCGCGGTCGACAAACGGAATATCCTCGCCCTCAGTCCCATGCCCGCGCCGCGCGGCCAGGAGCTCTCGGTTCCGGATGGGGAGGCCCGTGGGCAATTTGTAATTTCTCCCCAGCCCAATCTGTCTCCCAGCGAAACCGAACCCGGTTTTAGCGGTGGAGTTCCCGCAGATCCTGCCGTTCCCAGGAGACTTGTGCCGCCCCTTCCGACGGGTGAAGCCGCCAAAGCAACCGCCACTGGGAGCGGTGGCGGAAACGGGGCGGGGAAGGCGATCGCGGCTGATTCAGCCGGGACTGGTAGCGGGAGCGGCCCGGCCAAAGGGACCATGCCGGGTTCCGCCGGGGCTGGTTCGGGGAGCGGCACGGGAATCGGGCCGGGCAATGGCGCCGGTAGTGGCGCCGGAAGTGCTTCTGGAATCGGCACGGGCAACGGGGCCGGAAGCGGCTCAGGCGGCGGCTCGGGGACCGGCCCGGTTCAGGCTTCGGGGGCCGCAGTGAACTTGGGACAAAAGCCGGGGTCGGGAGCAGCTTCGATCCCCGCACCAGGCTCAAATCCATCGCCCGCGACAGGCTCTGGATCAGGCGCCGGTCCTGGGTCCGGATCCGGTTACGGCCCGGTTTCGGGCATTAAACCATTTTCAGGGATTACCGTCGTGGGCGGAGTTCCTCCTGCCGCGACCGCTTCAGGTTCGAGAGCTGTGCCGCCGGCATCAGTTCCCGCGCGTGCTCCGCGACCTCTCCAGACCGCCTATGGCCTGAGCATCATTTCCACGGAAAAAAGCGGCGGCGGGCTCCCGTCGTTCGGTGTTTTCTCCAACGAGCAAATCTACACGGTCTATCTCGATATGAGGCGCACCGAGTATGATGCGCCTAGGTCATGGACTCTGGAGTTTGCGGTAATCCAGGGAACTACGGTGCATCCGGGAGAACCATCCAGTGCAAAGGCGGGCCAGGGCGGACTGGTACTGCCTTTCCCGGCAGTGAAGGAGCAGCCGCCTCTGCCGGCTGAGTTGGTGCGCAGGTACCTGAGGCGGATGCTGATTGTCTTTGCCGTCATCAATCCACAGGGGAAAATGGAGCAGTTGTCGATCAAGGACAGCCCCGATCCTGCGCTGAATGAGATTGTTCTCAGGAGTTTGAGCAAGTGGTCTTTCCGGCCTGCTCTCCTCGAGGGCCAACCCGTTTCGATCAAAGCGCTCATAGGCATTCCTCTGGTCCTGCCCGAATAATGATTTGAACCGCCAAGCGCGCAAAGACCACGAAGTATGCATATATTTCTTGGGTGTCTTCAGGCCTTCGCGGTTTGCATGCAGCTTTGCACAGCATGAGAAATGTGGGAAAATACGAAGGATTTCGCGGACGATGTAGAACCTTTTCCCTTGGAGACATGTCGCGATGCAATGGCTTCTGTTTGCCGTCCTGATGGTGGCTCAAAATCCAACTCAATCCGCCCAGCCCAATCCCGCCGACGATTACCTCATGGGGCGGCCGGATTCTCCGGTGAAGATCGAGCTGTTCTCCGACTTCCAATGCCCCGCCTGCCGCACTTTCTACATGGACACGGTAACGAAGCTGATCGCGGAATATTCAGCCGGGGGGAAAGTGGGGTTGCTCTTCCGCGATTTCCCGCTTGAAATGCACCCGGCCGCGCGCGTGGCGGCCCGCTATGCCATCGCGTCGAAGTCACTGGGGCACGAGCAGTGGTTGAAGGTCATCGCCTATATTTACGAGTGCCAGGCGGAATGGGCGTATAGCGGGAAGGTGGAACCGGTGATCGCGAGAATTCTGTCGCCGGAGGAAGTGGAAAAGCTCCGCCAGGCGGTGAAGGATCCCGCCATCGAGAAAACAATTGAGCGCACCCTGGCATTGGGCACCAGCAAAGCGGTGACCGTCACCCCGACCTTTTTCGTCACCATGGGCGGCAAAGAGCAGAAAGTTACGAGTGGTCTGCCACTCCAGACCCTGAAATCCTTCATCGAGCCAAGCCTC
>CAWIVH010000014.1:0-29120 GCA_963839475.1 uncultured Acidobacteriota bacterium
CCGCTGCGAATTCTGCGGCATTTCAGATCATGTCGGAACGTCAGCGCTTCCTTGCAAGACCAAGGAGTTTGAAAATGCCACTTTTGAAACGCCCTGCAGCAATCTTGGATAGAAGAGAAGGGCTCCGAAGAGGGAACTAATGCTGAAAAGAAAAGTGGGGGAAAGCGATCTCGAAGTTTCAGCCCTCATGAATCGTTATTTCTTGCTTGCCATTTTGTCCTGTACAACCGCTTTTCCGCTGGTTTCACAGGATTGGCCGATGTGGGGCGGCACGGTTCATCGCAACATGACCTCACCCATGAAGAACCTGCCGGATTCCTGGGATGTCAAAAGCGGGAAAAACATTAAATGGAAGGTGCAGATCGGTTCGACTTCGTATGGAAATCCGGTCGTGGCTGACGGGAAGATCTTTCTCGGTACCAACAATGCCAATCCCAGAAACCCTGAAATCCAGGGTGACAAAGGTGTGCTCATGTGCTTCCGGGAGTCCGATGGGAAGTTTCTGTGGCAAGCCGTCACGGACAAACTGACTTCTGGACCGGCAAACGACTTCCCTGAACAGGGCGTCTGCTCCTCCCCCGCCGTGGAAGGACACCGGCTCTACTACGTAAGCAACCGCGGAGAGTTGGTTTGCCTGGATACGGAAGGGTACATGGACGGAAAAAACGATGGGCCTTTCAGCGACGAGGTCTACAAGGGTCCCTCCGACGCCGACATCGTCTGGAAACTCGACATGATGAAGGAACTCGACGTCTATCAACGAAATATGGCGAACTCGTCGCCTGTCATCTGGGAAGACCTGGTCTTTGTGGAGACGTCAAACGGTTGGAGCGACGAGAAAATCCCCTCTCCGAAGGCTCCCAGCTTTCTCGTTGTCGATAAAAACACCGGGAAGGTCGTGTGGCAGGACAACTCTCCGGGTGATGGCATCCTGCAGGGCCAATGGTCCTCTCCGGCTCTCGGACTGGTAGATGGAGTTCAACAGGCGTTCTTCGCGGGAGGGGACGGATGGCTGTACGGCTTCAATGCCCGGACGGGAGAGAAGCTCTGGAGATTTGACCTGAACCCAAAGAACACCGCACCCGATGCGCGCAATTACGGAGTCTCCACGCCGGTGTTCAGCGAAGGCAAGGTGGTCATCAGCGTGGGCCAGGACCCCGAAAAGGCAACGGACCAGGCCGTGCGTACAGTATTGATCCCGCAACACGTGGCGACATCACCGAATCCGGCAAGGTTTGGGTGTACGACAAGATCAACCGTTCTATTTCGACAGCGGCGGTTGCGGATGGACTGGCTTTCCTCTCCGATTTCAGCGGCGTTCTTCACTGTCTGGATGTCAAGACCGGCAAGCCCTATTGGACCCATGATTTGAAATCCCCGGTCTGGGGTTCCCCGCTGGTGGCTGACGGCAAGGTCTACCTCGGCGATGCGGACGGAGATCTGGCAGTTTTTACCGCGAGCGCGGAGATTAAGAAGCCCACCGTGATCGATATGGCGGACTCGGTCTACAGCACGCCGGTGCCGGCTAACGGCGTGCTGTATGTGATGACACGAACCCAATTGTTCGCCATCACCGAGAATAAGAATGAGACCGGCAAATAGAAAGAGCCAGGCAACGGCAGATCCCATCGCGGGAAGGACATGCCATACCGGTTTAAACAGCTTTCCCATAAACAAGAGGCCCCATTCATGAAGACCAGAACAAAACTTATAACGATGATCTTGGCGACGCTTATTGCCGGCTATGCGTTTTCTGCGGATTGGCCACAGTACTATGGGCCGAGCCGTAACAGCACATCCACCGAGAAGGGGATACCGCGAACCTGGCCCAAAGAAGGCCCCAAGGTGCTGTGGACCGCTCCTCTCGGCAACGGCTTCGGCGGTCCCGCCGTAAGCGCAGGCAAGGTTTATCTGCTCGATCGCGACGACAAGGTCGGCGACACTCTAAGGCTCTACGATCTTTCCAGCGGCAAGGAACTCTGGAACTTCGCCTACGCCGCTCCGGGCAAGGTGGAGTTTCCGGGATCCCGGACCACCCCGACAGTAGATAGCGATCGTGTCTACACCGTCGGTATGGTGGGAGATCTGTACTGCATCAGCACTGCCACTCAAAAGCCTGCCTGGCATAAGAACATCTGGACGGATTTCGGCGGCGGCAGCGGCGTCCCCGCCAGCCCGTTCGCGCCCCCCGCAGCGGGCGGACAATTGCCGATATGGGGAATTGTTCAGAATCCGCTGATTTACCGCGATCTGCTGATCGTGGCATCGCAGGCGCCCCAAGCGGGTGTAGTCGCATACGACAAAGCGACCGGTGACATCAAATGGAAAACAGCTCCGCTCAGCGGCGAGACCTCGCAATCATCTCCGCTCAACAGCGGGACCTCGTACGTTAGTCCCTCCCTGGTTAAGGTCGGCGCGGAAGATCAACTGGTCATGATAACCGCCGCACAGGGATTTGGCCGCGCCGCCAGCGGCGGAAAGGTCATCGGAATTGATCCGTTGACCGGGAAAATTCTGTGGACCTACAACAACTTTCAGTGCTGGATCCCGGTCGCTCACGCTGTCGACGCTGGCGAAGGACGGATGCTCCTGACCGGCGGGTATAACGCGGGATCCGCCATGATTCAGGTGGCAAAAAAGGCAGACGGAACGTATGGGGTCACCGAGTTGTTCAAGAACCCGGACTTCGGATCCCATACGCAACCGCCGATTCTACATAAGGACCATTTCTATACACAGTTCACCACCAATGAACGAAGGGATGGGATGGTGAGCATGAGCATGAGCGGCGAGGTCAAGTGGAAGACCGGACAGAGCCCGGCGTTCGTCAGAGGCGGCGCAATCCTCGTCGACGGTCTGCTCCTCGCCACCGACGGCAGCCAGAAGCTGTATCTAATCGAACCCGATCCTGCGGGCTTCAAAACGCTGGCCAGCGCCGAGCTGATGGAGGCTGGAAACAACTGGGCTCCCTTAGCGCTGTCAGACGGCAGACTGCTGATTCGCGACCAGAAGAAGTTGATCGTCGTTCAGGTGGGGAAGTAAAGCCGGAAGCGCCAATAGTAACCAGGGGGAAGCTACGCTTCGCCTTCAGCGATACTGGAGGCGGCTGGAAACCAAGCAGGAAGCGTAATGCGCTGTCAACACCGGTCACCTTAGTGTCAGAAGCGCGGAGTTTTGACCCCGGCTACTCAGGCCCTCCCGGGTGGCAGGGTCGAGCACTGGCGAGGTGACTCGAAGTGAGCTCCTTGTCTGAATCCGGTGTTTCCACCTTCCTGCCTGGATAGGAGTTTCTGTAATTCCGTTTCCAGCGCCGGCCGCATCGCACGCAACATGCGGAATTCCCGCACTGCGCGCTCCTGCAAAACTCTCGTCAAGGATTATGAGACCTATCGGGTTGGAGTGCTTTCGTCAACGGCAGCTCGCGATGGTCTTCAAAAAAACTGAGCGCATCACGCTACCATAGCCGATTCCACCACTTCCGATCGAAACTGTTTGCCTGATCGCGGAATTAACCCAGATAAACGGAAAAATGAAGTTGAGAGCCAGGGAAAATCTTATAGTTATGCGGCCCGTCCATCGGGCGGTAGTACCGCTTTATCTTCCTCCTCCTCCGCTCGCGGCACATCCTTGGGATCGAGGATAACGATTCTTTCGCTCCAGGCCAGTTGCACCCTGATCTTGATGCGCTGCCGGCACACGTGCACGATGACTCCGTCCACCTGCTGCACTCTCCACCTGCTCAGGAACAATCGCCCGGAGGATAGGATCCAGATTACGCCATCTCCTGGTTTCATGCCGCGTCTCCCGGAGGATTCTCTGCATTCGCCTCAGCCTGAAGCCTCCATTCCTCCCGCATCCGCGCAAGGAGCTCAGCGTTGAGCCGCCGGTCAGCTTCCTTGCTGAGCTCCAGAAGACGGTTCTCGCGATTGGCAAGAAACCGATCGTAATAATGAGTCACCAAGGCGGAATGGCCTTCTACCATCTGGCCCGTACTTTACCAGGCCAGGTGAAGCTCGTCGACGGAGCTGGCCTCGTCACCTCCCGCATTTTCGCGGCCTTCTCCAAAATCGAATTGGATCGCTTCCGCTCGCCTCAAAATTCCGGTCAGCATCTCTCGCAATCATCAGCGCGACGCAAACACAATCCTCCGGTTTCGCACCGCGGACGGAGTTGCGTTCTGACTCTAACCGTGTGTGAAAGTGTGTGTTAAGAAGCCTCCAATCTGTGCCAAATTGGCACAAAATGTGCAAATCCTGAGTATTGAATCTACTTTGGTTTCAGCAATTTGTTGAATGTGAGGAGGTTGTGATACCCAGAGATCGTGCTTATTAATCAGAGGGTCGTTGGTTCGAGTCCAACACGGCTCACCATCGTATCCAATCATCTACAGCTTCTTCTCCCAACGATATGAGCTGACTGTGGTTGAAACTGCTCTTGTTGCGCCATATCCAAGCGTCGCGCGGCATCGTTGAAGTCGCCTTCACTTACGATGTTATATCGTTCAAAAATTGATCTGGACTTGTTGTGTGTCAGCTTCATGGCCACGGGTTCAGGAATGCCTGCACGAATTAGGACCCGACTGCTGTTCTCCTGAAATCATGAACCAGACGGCCAGTGAGACCAGCAGCCTTGCATGCGCTCTTCCAAAAGCGGCGGAAGTATCGAATCTTTGTCCCTTTCGACTTTCTCCCGCTTCGATGGAACACCCGCGGACAGATAAATCCCGGCTTTCTCAGGGCGTCGGCCTTCGTTTTCTGCGCTTCGAGGGCAGCCCTCAATTTCCCGGTGAGTAGAAACATTCACACTCCATCGTTCTTCGTCGTCCCCGGTTCCAAATGCACAAAGCCGCCATGAGCATTCTTGAACACGCTTGTGAGCAGTACTGAACTGACATACTAACTACCTCGGGGTAAAAAATGGTTTCGGGTATCGGCAATGATTCGGATAGAAGGCTGATGAAAGCAGGGAAGAGCAACAAGCTCTGGATAGTTTTTGTGGTTTTGGTTGTCTTGTAGCTCATGGGCGAAGTTACTTCCTGCACTTTCAGTGGATTCACTCACATCTTGTTCTAATTGCTACTTTTGCGGTTATGATGCGGGCCCCCACGGCAGAAAGATGCTCTTAAGGTTTTGACGGTGTGCTTCATTGATTGGCCAAGCACACCATATTGAAAATGCGCATCATGAAAAGGCTCCCGTTGGTTACAGCCCTGGTTGTTGTTTTCATCGCAGCCGGCTTGGTGACTCTTTACCTTGTGCGAGGCCGCAGGGGTAAGGAAACAATTCCCGTTTCAAAAGAAGCCGGGAATTATGTACGACTCCAACAGCCAACGATGTTGACTTACGATGAATTGGTGGCTCTTGGAAAGAATAATAAAATTGGCGGCGGGCTCCGGGGCAAACTCCATACTATTACAACCACGCCTTTTATCAGCAACGAAGCCTATTACCGCGGAGCCAAACCGCATCGCCCGAACCTGAGTCAATTGGGAACCCTCCTTCGATTTTTGACATGGAACATAGAACGAGGGCTGGAACTGGATGGCATTAAACTCTTGTTCGAGAATACGGAGGAGTTCCTCAGGCAGGCGGAGTTGAAAAAAGAAAATGTGGATATCGCTCAAATGCGGCAGGACATAGAGGTGCTCAAGTCCGCTGATATTATCGTGCTGAACGAGGTTGATTGGGGCCTCAAGCGAACCGGCTATCGAGCGGTCGTCCGGGAGTTGGGGGATGCTCTAGACATGAACTGGGCTTACGGGGTCGAATTCATTGAAGTAGACTCTCTCAGCCTGGGAACAGAGAAGCTGGAGAAATGGCAGAATGTGGAGGAGCGTCAACGGCTTCTGGCAGAGATTCAGGTGGATAAAAAGAAATTGCGAGCGCTCCATGGGACGGTGGTATTGTCCCGTTACCCCATTTTGGAGGCGCGTCTGGCGCCATTTCCGACGGCGGGGTATGACTGGTATGCCGGTGAGAAGCACGCTCTATCCCCTTTGGAAAAAGGAAAGCGTATTGGAGCTGAAGCCGCATTCCTAGAGAAGATCTCCCGACAAATTCGGCGAGGCAAGCGCACCTCGCTAATCGTTACCCTCGATATCCCGGATCTGAAAGAGAAAAGGCTGACCGTTGCGGCGACACACCTGGAAAGCAATGCGTCGCCGGAAATACGCCGCAAACAAATGGGGGAACTTCTTTTGCTGCTCCGGGACATCCGCAATCCGGTCATCGTTGCGGGAGACCTTAATACAACGGGCAGCGATTCAAGTCCGACCAGCATCAGGAAACAGATATATCAGCGATTAGGAAGCGCCGAATTTTGGGCCAACACCGGAATCAAATACGCCACTGGCTATGGACTGCTTTACGATGTCGTGAAGGGCAGCTTGAATACTACCAAGAATCAGGATGATCCCACGGCAATGAACATCCCACTCGTGGGACCCAACCCGGAAGCCAAAATGTTTAGTCTGCTTGAGGAGTTTCGCTTTCGGGACGGCGACGCCTTTGATTTCCGCGGGAACGAAAATCGCACCATCAATGGGACACAAAGAACGCTTGCAAATTCGAACCAACGGGATACAAAGGGCTTCGCTACAACGTACGAATTTGAGCGCGCCTTTGGCATAATTGGAAAGATGAAACTGGACTGGATACTCGTAAAGGCCTATCTGAAGAATCCTCATGATAACTCCGGTTCCTATCGCTTTGCGCCCCATTTTGCCAGAACCATGGAGTCGGTTAATCACGCACTGGCTACCCGTCTCTCCGATCACAATCCCATCAGTGTCGACTTGCCGTTTGATGAACCGGCCCGGTTGAGGGACTACAGGGCGGCAAGGTAGAGACCCTGCTTCCCTGGATTTGCCCTGGGGCTATCCAGCCAGGTTTAGTTCTATTTGATCAAAAGCTTCGTATAAAGACCCAGACTGAGCGGTCGCCGCCCCGGGCTCAACAGGACTTACTCGTTGCTGTTCTCGGTCACACGCAGAACACGGAGCTTCGGTGTGTTCAGGCTGGGAGGGAGCACTGTTATTCGCGGTCTCGATATTCGCGATATGGTTCGGAATTCGCAGTTTCTCCAAAACTCGTTTTTCGCAGCGCGCCGGCCAGCGGCAGGGACGCCAGGGCAAACTTCCCCAGATCTCTTCTCGCATACGGCATAGTCTTTTTCGCAGCCGGTCTTTCTAAGTAAAGCTCCAGCCCTTGCGGATATGCGGCGCCTGAAGGTATTTGTTGGCTTCCTTGTTGTTGGTGAACAGACCCTTTTCGGCGTCGTATTCGAGCTTGCCCTCGAACTCCATGGCGACTACCGATAGCAGTACGGTCTCGGTGAGCGGTGCGGCGAAATCGAAGTCGGACATGGTCCTCGGATGGAGCCCTTTGCAGGCCATGATCCATTCCACGTAATGGCCCGGCGACCGCCACATGGAGTGGGGCGGCAACTCGTAATCCTTGTTCCGCGACGCCGGCAGAAACGCAACACCGCCCTCGGTTCCTTCCCCGCCCGCCGCGAGATATCCTTTCGTGCCGACGAAAACGACGCCCTGGTTTTGACCGGCGCCAGGGCGTCCGGCTGCCTGTCCGCCGACTGCGCCGACTCTGCCTGCATTAGCCCGTTGGGCGGCGGCGGCAGCGGCGGCAGCGGCCTCGGCCGCCGTCCGGAGTCTCCCCGTATCGTCTTCCGCCGCCCTGGGGAAGGTATTCGCCCGGGGCGGCATCACCGGCTCATCCGCCGGAAGGTCGGGAGGCCGATACATGGCGCCGGTCGCGCTGTCGTAGAAGTACAGTGTCAGAGGAGGCATGGCTCCCCGGGAGCCGTACTCCCACTTGGCGACCACGTTTTTGCCGTAGGTGTAGGGGTTCTTGTAATCCTGCTTGACGCACTCTACGCTCAAGGGGGATGTCAGGTTCAACGCCAGGCTGGGCGCGCCGAGAAGATGAATCAGCTCGTCGCCCACCGGACCCGTGCCGAATTCCTTCCATCCGCGCCATTTGAAAGGTACATACGCGGAGCTGTAAGGCCGGGGCTCCTTAATGCCAAGCCAGGCGTCCCAGTCGAGCGTCGCCGGGACCGGTTCTGGTTTGGGAAGTTCCATTAGAATCTTGTTGCCGTTGGCGTCGATGGAAGCCTGAGGCCAGATGGGACGGTTGGTCCAGGCGTGCACCTCTTTCACATCGCCGATGGCGCCCGACCATAGGATCTCACAGGTCTGGCGGCAGGTTTCCTGGGAAACGTGCTGGTTGCCCATCTGCGTGCAGACGCCATATTTCACCGCGGCCTCTTTGAGTTGGCGCGCTTCCCAAATGGTTTTGGTGAGAGGTTTCTCGACGTAGACATGCTTGCCGCGTTCCATGCACCACATGGCCGCGATCCCGTGCATGAAGTCGGGGATGGCGATGATGACCGCATCGATGTTCTTCTCTTCCTTGTCGAGCATCCTGCGGAAGTCGGTGTACCTGGCTGCTTTTTCGTATTTTGCAAAGCTGGCCGCAGCGCTCCCGGAATCGGGATCGCACAACGCCACGATGTTTTCCGAGGAACAGCCCTGGATGACGGCGTTGGCGCGGCCGCCAGCGCCGATCGAGGCGATATTGAGCTTATCATTGGGGGATTTGAAACCCGCCCGCTTCAGCGAGAGGGCGCTACCGAAACCGCCCACGGGGACGGCGCCCGCGAGGAGCGAGCCCTGGAAAAAGAAACGCCTTGAAATCCGAAAGTTTGCCATGCAGCGGTTATACGCCATTCCGGCCCCGAATTCGACGCGAAAGTTCGCTGGGGGGGGGAGAAATCGGAAAGCATTTGCAGGGCGACTTGGCGCCGTCGGGTGGGCTACTCGTTCCGCATGAAGCTGGCAAACCAGAGCATGAGCTGGGAGGCGCTGATCACCTGTGTCGCCGACCGTGGATTTGACGGGCTGGGCGCGACGGTCTACTGCTTCAAGGACACGTCCGATCAGTGCCTGGCACGTAAAAAGGTGCCGCACCCCTCCTATTCATGAAAATCCTGTGTGTGTTCCGGGGTCGCAGCGCAGGCGTGTCAGGCGGCAGACTGCAGCGATCGTCTGCAGATCAAAATACAGGGAGTCAAAAAAGTCATGCCCAGCGACACAGTGCAGCTGTAAGATCCTGACTTGAGGAGCGCAGGCCCGGAATTTGACCTATGGCCCCTTTCAGAAGCTGGGTCCCTGCCGCGGCGTCCAGGGCTTCCAGCAAATCGCAATATATTGCAGGTTATTTCGACTATCCGACAGGCACACATGGCGCTGCACCATCGGCGAGGTCAAACATTATAGTTATGAGAAAATGCACGTCCATGATTCTGGCGCTTCTCGTCATGCATGGTAGATCAGCTGCTCAGCCCACCGAGACATTTCGAGTCCAGCGCAGTCTTTCCGATTCGAAAGCGATTGTCTTTGTGCGCACCGTCCGATTCGACGAAAAGGATCATCTGTATCACGTGCGAGATTTCTTTGAGAACGGGCAGATTCAAATGGACGCGACCTATAGCTCTCTCAATAAACAGATCAAAGAAGATTATCAGTGCAACTACAGTGCAAACACAAAGGAAGGTAGATATAGAGAGTGGTACGAGAATGGGAAGCTGCGGTACATCGGCCGTTTCAAGCATGGCCTGCAGGATGGAACTTGCAGTGAGTTCTCCAGGAATGGACATAAAGAGACTGAAGCCGTCTGGAAGGCAGGGATGCTCCATGGTACGGCACGCTTTTGGACTGAGGAGGGGAATCCGCCCTTGGTTTTGGAATTCAAAAATGGAATCAACCAGACCCCACGAAAGGTAGAATATAAGTACCTCGCCTACACTCCAAAAGGCTACGATGACTTGCCGGAAAAACAATGGCCGATAATAATCTACCTTCACGGAGGATCAGACAGAGGCACCGATCTAAAAAAAGTGTATTCGTCGGGTGTACCGGATCAAATCTATAGGGGGCGAGAGTTTCCGTTCCTTGTGGTAGCTCCCCAATGTCCGGCTCTTCTAAGATGGTCGACTGACGATTGGTTTGGGACGTTTTATCAGGAAGTTACCGCGAAGTACAGAGTCGACAAAAACAGAGTTTATCTCACCGGTGTGAGTTTGGGAGGAGAAGGCGTATGGTACCTTGCTGCTAAGTATCCGGATCTGTTTGCTGCGATTGCCCCAATATCCGGCTTTACCAGCCGGACAACCTTCATTGATAGAAATCTGAAAAGCTTGGTACGTTTGCCGATCTGGGCTTTCCACGGAGACCTCGACCTTGTAGTTCCCGTTGAGGAGACCCGAAGGATGATCGAGCAATTGAAAGGTCAGAATCCAAGACTCAAGTTTACGTTTGAGCCAAGCGCTGGACATTGGATTCACTGGTCCGTGTATCCGGGTGATGAGTTGTACGACTGGTTCTTGGAGTCTGACAAGGGTTCCCAGCGATAGCCAAATTGACTTTGCCGGTGCAGAGAGTCAGCCGGAAAGCGGTTGGATTCGCGCCTTAGAAGTACAAGTCATGTAAATGTTGGCAAATCACTGAAAGCGAGCGGAATTTGATTGCGAATTCTACTCATGACATACACCTGAGAGGCTCCAAAAGAAACGGCGCAGAAGTCGACCAGGCGTGAGTTGCGACGCGTCGATCGGTGATGCATGGTTGGAGTTTGTCAAAAGAACCTGCCCAGGAGGACGCGGCGGTCACCTGATCCCGGATTCGCGACATGTAAGATGCGCTCAGGTCCCCAGGTTGCCCTCAAGTTTCCCAGGGGCGGTATCCCGGGTGTGTGCCGGATCCGCTTGATCGACCTGCTCCGATGGGTGCCGCAAAATCAGTTTTCCAGTGCCGATGCGAATGATCGCAAAGGCCATGACGAAGGCTTTCAAGATCAAACCTTCGAAGAAAACGCGCTTCGGGCAAAACAGAACCATCCAACGAGAAATGAAATTCCACCCAGAGGGGTTATCATCCCGAGCCATCGAACACCGGTGATCGCCAAAAGATAAAGGCTGCCACAAAATAGCAAAATACCGAGGGCGAAGGCCCAGCCAGCAGTTGATTGGATTGATTTATTTTGATTTGCCCACTGACCAAAAAGAATCATCGCCAGCGAGTGATAAAACTGGTAGTTGATCCCAGTATGAAATAGGGTGAGCGCCTTTTCACTAAGCACGCCATTCAGCGCATGGGCGCCAAAGGCACCCAAGGCGACACTCAAAAACCCCGAGATTGATCCGTAAACAATCCAGCGCATAATTGAGGAAACTCTAGCCTGATACAGCTGCATTGTCTCTAGAAAAATGACCATGCCTGCTCCTCCGCTAGTTCCAACTCTCCGTTGAATGTGCAACCATGTTTTGCTGCTATTTTCACCTGAAGATTGCGGCAAAATGTAGCGACACGACTCTATACTGAAAGGGCAAGCTTCTGCTTGCCCCTATCCGATTGTGCGCGTCACTATAATATGCGGCACAATCTCACCCAATTACTGCTGGTCGCCATTGTTGGCGGGACGGTGAGGCGCCGCCGCCGCAAGACCGATCTGGGGCTGGCCTGCAAGCGGGGATTCGCAATATTTGAGGTCCAACGGCCCGTAGCCATTGCTTCCAAAAGTCCCGTAGCGCCACCACATGCTGCCGTCATCACTGGAGGCAGAGGCGAGCACTGCTGCTGCGGTGGTTGTGGTAATCCTGGTGTTATCGCCATATGAATAGTCTCCGCCGGCTGTCTCCTGACTCACCAGGTAGTACTCGGTGTCGGCCGCCAGGGTTGCCGGGACGGGGAGCGCGGCATACTTTATCTGGTTGTGAGTCCCCCCAGCCGGGATCCATATCACGCTTGCCACCGCCGCTCCCGTCGCCGCTTTGACAAGACGCAACTCATGGCCTTGTGTGTTCCCATCTATATAGATCCTCCCCAGCGCGCTCACCTGAAGTGGAATAGCACCGACTAATAAGCGAATCCCCATCCACCCGCTGTAATCATTGCGCAATGTCCCCAGGGTCGCGTCTGTCAGCAATGTTGTTGGATTACACGGAGGGAAAGCGCTGGCATTACCACTGTCAGGCAAGCTGATCGCACTGGCGCCACAGTCATTCTTGGCTGATACCGCATATTGGTGTGTGGCGGGGTTACCCGGCACGTCATCATAGGTAGGAATCCGAGACCCGCCCACCAGCATCCCATCGCGATACACATCATAGCCGGTCGCATCCTGGGATGCATTCCACGCTACTCGCACAAAGCCCACATAGGTGCCGTCACTGGCGGTAATTCCGGTGGGTGGCATTGGCGCTCTTCCGGCAAAGCCGCTGTCGGGAGGGCTGTAGCTACTCACGCCACTGCCGCTGCTGTCCATGGCTGCTCTAACCCAGTAAAAGTTGGTCGTCGCGAGTGCCGCAACGTCGTCGTAAGTGATGGCGGTTTGCCACGGACTGATCGCGGTCTTCGTCCCGGTCTCAGAGGATGCCCTGTAGACCTGATAGTGCGTCGCGCCCGCCACGACGTTCCAACTTACGCGGATCCGCCCGCAGACCGACCCGTCGGATGCAGCCACCCCGGTAGGCGGACTTGCTGTGGGCGCCGTGCGCCAGCCCGATGCGGCGGCGCTAAAGTCGCTGGCTTGGCCGCCGTTTTTATCCAAGGCCGCTTTGACCCAGTAGTAGACAGCCGAGCCCTCCGGCGCCGTGGAGTCGTCGAAGGTCACACCTGGTTGCCACGGTGTGATCGCTGTCTTTGTTCCCTCCGCAGAGGCGGCGCGATAGAGCTGGTAGTTGGTTGCACCACTTACGGTGGTCCAGGTGACGCGAACCTTGTCGCTGAAAGTTCCGTTGCTCGCAAAAACCTCGGTTGGAGGAAGAAACTGCTGCGACGAAAAACAGTACATCAAATCCAGCCCGCTGCAGGTGTTGTTGCCGGATGGCCCATCGGGCGTCCACGTGCTGCCGTTGCGGCTGTAAATGGGTGAAATCACACTCGCGGCATCCGTCGTGGTTACACCCGCGAGGCAGCGGAGCGATTGGTCACGGCCCGAGGTCTCCCTGCTGGCCAGGTAATATTCTGTGTCGGCTGCCATGACTACCGGCGCCGATAAGCTCTGATATTGGACCTGTCCGTCCATCCCGCCTGAGGCTGTCCACAGCACGCTCGCCACTGTTGCGTTCGTCGCTGCATGAATCAGACGTAGTTCAAGGTCCTGTGTATTCCCATGGGTAAAAATGCGGCCGAGCGCGCGCACCACCAGCGGATTCGAGCCGACCATGAGCCGCATCCCCACCCAGCCGCTATAGTCATTGCGAGACGTGCCCAGGGTGCCTCCTGTCAGCAACGGGGAGGGCTTGCAGCAGTTGCAGGCGACGTGGCCGTCATCCGAAATGTTCAAGGTGCTGGTGCCGCAAGCGTTCTTCGCCTTCAGCGCATAGGTGTGGGTACTGAAATCGCCTGGCACATCATCATAGGGCGATCCCGCGGGGCTGCCCACGAGAGTCCCGTCACGATATACCTCGTAACCGGTCGCGCCAGGGGATGCATTCCACGTTATCCGAACGGCATTAACAAAGGTGCCGTCACTTGCCTTCACGCCAGTGGGTGCCTGCGGTGCCATTCCGGCATATCCGGTGTCGGACAAACTAAACTCGCTGGATCCTGCATCGCTGCCGTTCAGGGTTGCTTTAACCCAATAGTGGTATTCGGATCCAGGCGTTGCCGTGGTGTCGTCGTAGCTGTTCGCCGCCTGCCACGGGCTGATGGCTGTTTTTGTCCCGGATGCAGACGAAGCCCGGAATACCTGATAATTTGTGGCCCCGACCACCTGGTTCCACGTTACGCGCACCAGCGCGCAGAACGCGCCGTCCGTAGCGGACACTCCGGTTACCGGATTCAACGCTCCCAGTGCACGGCGGCCCGTGTCGGCTCTGCTAAAGTCACTGGCCCGTCCCCCGTTTCCATCCGCCGATGCCTTGACCCAGTAATAATAAGTCGAGCCCTGTGCTGTCGCGGTATCATCGTAGGCGTCCATTGGCTGCCACGGCGTGATCGCTGTCTTGATCCCGGCCTCCGACTCAGCGCGGAATACCTGGTAGTGGGTTGCGCCTGCTACGGCATCCCACGTCACCCGCACCCTGTCGATCCACCTGCCGTCACTGGCCGCTACGCCGCCCGGAGGAGTCAATGGCGGCAAAGCCCGACTGCCAATGTGGGGGGCGCTGAAGTCGCTGGCCTGGCTGCCGCTGCTATCCGCCGCCGCTTTGATCCAGTAATAGTAGGTTACCCCCGGAGTTGCCGTAGTGTCGTCATAGCTGGTCTCCGGCTGCCACGAGCTGATCTCCATCTTAGTGCCCTCGGGAGATAAAGCCCGGTAAACTTGATAATTTGTCGCACCACGGGCCGCTTTCCATGATACGGAGACTTTGTCGCTGAAGGTTCCCTCGCCAGCGGAAACCTCAATCGGAGGGAGCAGCTGATTCGAGGGGCCGCAGTACATCAAGCTCACGGGTCCGTATTTCCCCCTGCCTGATGTTGCACCGGAAGCCCATGTGCTCCCGTTCTCGCTCTCAATGGATGAGATAACCCTCACCACAGCTGTCGTGGAGACCGCTGTGTTTTCTCCATAAAAACTGTCACCACCCGCTGTCTCCTTGCTTACGAGGTAATACTCGGTTTTATCGGATAGGGTCACAGGCGCAGCCAGCGGGGCATAATGGATCTGCCCGTCCGTCCCACCCGAAGCCGTCCATAGCACGCTTGCTGCCGTTGCCTTCGTCGTCGCCTGGATCAGACGTAATTCGTGGGCCTGGGTATTCCCATTGATATAAATGCGCCCGAGCGCGCGCACCAGCAATGGATTCGAACCAACCATGAACCTCATTCCCACCCAGCCGCTGTAATTGTTGGACAGTGTGCCCGGGGTTTTGCCCGTGAGCAGCGAGATCTGGGGACAGATGATGCCAGCGTTCCCGCCATCCGACTTGCTTGCGGGGCCGGTACCGCAAACATTCCATGCCTTGACCATGTAAGGGTGCACGCTTGAGTCGCCGGGAACGTCATCAAATTGCAGATTGGCAGTACTGCCTATCTTTGTCCCGTCCCGGTAAACCTCATACCGGGCCGCGCCTGAGGATGCCTTCCAGGTTACCTGCACCACCCCTACCTCGGTGCCATCGCTCGCCACTACCTCGGAGGGGGCGGAAGGCACCACAGCGGAGTATCCGCTATCGAAGGCGCCAAAGTCGCTGGCTCCGTTGCCGAGGCTGTCCGTGGCAGCTTTGACCCAGTAGTAGTAGGCCGATCCACCTGCGGCTGTTGTATCGTCGAAGTTTGTTCCTGCCTGCCATGGGCTGACAGCGGCCTTCGTTCCGGTTGCCGCTGAAGCCCGGTATACCTGATAATGTGTCGCTCCCGTTACCTGATCCCAACTCACGCGCACCAGTCCGCACAACGTGCCGTCCGTCGCGGATACTCCGGAGGGCGGTGCCACCGACGGCGAGGCCTGGAGACCACTCTCAGGCAAATCCAAGTCGTCCACCCGACCTCCGCTGCCATCTTGAGCCGGTCTGACCCAATTGCAGCAGGTCAACCCTGTCAGTTCTGCAAATTCATCGTCATCGATTATGGACTGCCAACGGATGCCCGCTGTCCTGCTTTCCACCTCGGAATTAAAACGATATTCCACGCCAGGCGTCGCGCTCATGGTCGCGGCACCTGTCACTTTTGCCTTATCCAATCGGGACCCTCTGGCCTGTTCTCCTGCCCGGATCACAATGCCGGCAGCGGTGGCCGGCTTGAATCTTCCTTCAATAGGCTCTGCAGTGAAGGGTTCGATAATGCCAGGCAGCGGATTCTGAAGAAAACCGGCAGCTAACAATACAGCAAGAAATCCATTGAGAATTGATGCCAGGGAATACCCCCTTTGATAGCTTTAGAGAAAGGAAACATTTACTCTCCGCTCATTTTAAGCCAATTGCTGAAAGTCATGCAACAGACAGCCCAACATCCGAAGATGGGTACTCAACAATTAGAGGGCGAATTCGCCGTTCGCGGTGCTGGCGGGGAGTGTCCGGATCCCTGTGCTGGAATGATTTTCGCTGCTTTGATCTTCGTTGCCATGACGAACATCTCTTGCCATTTCCACCGTTATTAGCCCTATAATCAAATCGAGTCAGCCGGAAGAAGGCAGTGGCGCAGTCGAGTCCCCCGTGACTGATCGAGCAGCGATTCAGAATAGCCGTATTCGTCGAGGCACACCCTTGCAGCTGAAGCGGTTTGGTGAGTTGAACTGATATGGGGACAAGCGCATATGATTCTCTGTATCGTCGCTTGCGACGGCACCTCGACCGCACACCGGTCGGCTATCCTCCCACGAAATCCGGAATTGAGCTTCGCATTCTGGAACACTTGTTTACGCCTGCGGAAGCCGAGGTCGCGCTCGAATTGAGCGCGATCCCGGAGCCCTTGATTACGATTCACAAACGTCTGCACAAGAAGATAACTCTCCCGGATCTGGAACGGACGCTGGAACGCATGTCGGAGCAGGGGACCATACTGTCGATACGCCTCTCCGGAGAGTTGCGCTATGCCAAGCTGCAATACGCCGTCGGGATGCATGAGCGCCAGCGCAAACGGATGTCGTTGGAATTCGAGCTCGATAATCGCCAGTATTTGGAGGAAAAATTTAAAGAAGCGTTCCACTCCAAGAAGGTCACTCAATTGCGAGTCGTGCCGGTCAACCAATGGATCCCTGTGGATCGAGAAGTTGCGACGTACGACCAGATCCGGGCGCACGTTGAGCAATCGCCAGGACCATTTGCGGCGATTACGTGCATGTGCCGCCAAGGCAAAGACCTTACGGGCGAAAGCTGCAAGCAAACCAGGCTGCGCGACAACTGCCTTATGATCGGCCTTGCGGCGCAGTGGGCGGTGGATTCGGGAACAGGGCCCATGGTCAGCCGCGCGCACGTGCTAAAGCTGCTCGAGCAGGCAGACGAGGAAGGCCTCGTCCTGCAGGTCGAAAACACCAAATCCCCAATGTTCATCTGCTCCTGTTGCGGATGCTGCTGCGCGGTGCTGACGTCGGCGAAACACTTCGAGATTCCATCCGAATACTTCAGCTCGAACTTTCACGCGGCCGTGGACCCCGGAGTCTGCCAGGGCTGCGGAACCTGCATGGCGCGCTGTCAGATGGAGGCGATCTCGTTGTCCGACGGAACCGCTGTGCCGGACCTCAATCGCTGCATTGGATGTGCACTATGCCTGAGTGGTTGTTCACGGGGCGCAATTCACCTCGAGCCGAATGCGAAGCTGAGGGTTCCTCCGGATAGCACCCAGGTCCTGTACGTGAAAATGTTTCAGGATCGTCACGGGCCCTTGGAGATCGCCAGTATCGGCGTGCGCAAGATACTGGGAATGAAGATCTGAACCGAAGGACGGGGGCCATTTTCGGCTTACTTGTTTCGAAAGGGCAGAATGCGGGGCGGCACGCTGGTCGCCGGATAGCCTTTGGCTGGCCATTGATTCCGGCGCAGAAGGGAGGTTCCAGATCAGCGGTCGGTATGAGATCTGGAAAACGCTCGTCCGCAGCGCGCGCCCGACCAGCCCTACACTTTCGTCCGCGTGATCTGTGCGACGACGCCCGACGCGGTCGGATCCGGACAGCGGATGAACTCGGTCGTCACGCCCTCCGGGTCGACGACCTTCTTGTACGGCGTATCCTCGTAGAGCCACGGCAACGTGCCCCCGAACTCGAGAACTCGAATGGCGCCATTCATGCTGTCGAGCAGCCACTCGCATATCTTTCCACGGTCTGCAGGGTAGGTGAAGGCCTCGCCGACCTGGTGCCGCGCGCACTTGCCGGCCTTGCACTCAATGATCTTGATGTCTATTCTGTAGCGTCGCCGCGGCGGCGCGAGTTGTGGTTGATCGGGGGCTGACTGCGGCTGCGCCTCGGCGACAATTCCTGCCCCAAGTATCGCCGTGCCAGCCAAGCTGCAAGCCGAGAGAAACCCACGTCGCTTCATATCTTTGCCACTGCTCATAGGAGATCTCCTTTGGTACCACGAAAATGCCGGACTGATAGATTACACTATGCACCGGCGCCCGATGGCAATGGGTAAACGCATTGCGGCGGTTTCCGGCACCTTGATTCGTGACTTCAAGGGTTCGGGGTCAAAGGTCGCAATCTCGTCAGTAATCGCGAACAAATGCTTCTCCCGGAGAACTCTCCCCCCGCGCATGGCGCTGTCCGGACGGTTTAGAAAAGCGAGGCGCGTCTCGGGGGAGTTACGTGACACAGGCCTGAGAGCACCCTGAAATTGCTCTTTGGTAGACTCGGATGAAAATCGGATTCTGGATCGCGGGACTCTTCATGGCGACCTTTGGCTTGGTGGGAGTGGTACTCATGCTCGGGCTGGTGCAGCGTTGGGGTGAGGTATTCCCGCGCTGGATGACCAGCTTGGCTGGACGGCGGGTCCCCATCTCTCTGGCGGTAATCCCGGCCTCACTCGTATCGGTGTTGCTGGTGGTGGGTGGCGTCGTAATCTGGTCCCGCTTAGCCCCTATGGTCGCTGCGTTGGTGGCCGGTGGGGCAAAGGGTATAGAACTCATCGGGGAAATAATCTTCCAGGTCGGCTCCACCTTGCTGTTCCCAGCTTGGGGTATAGCGCTTGCGGTGGCGACGTTGGGCTACTATTACCGGCGGCGCGGCCCTTGCAGTGTGTGTGGCCGTGGGGCATCCGGCGCGATCTGAATCCGGACTTCTGATCTTTGTCTCCAGATCAAATCCTCCAATGGGCGATTCCAATTCGGATGTCCCGATTTGTTTATATCTGCAAGATACGGATGGTGCTCTGGGTATCGTCACTTTTCGTCATCGGCGCAGAGATTTGCGTTGTCGGTACCTGGCCCCACACGAAAGATGATGATATTGTGGGCGTGCTCATATCCGATGATCTTGGCCCAATATGCAGATGATAAGCTGGATCTGGAGGTTTGTTTGTGGACTCGGCTGGCGCACTCCGCATCGATCGGTCAAAACTGTGATGCTGACATTTTTCCAGTTACGTTAACGGAGATCTTACAATGCGCATGATGAACCGCCGCACCTTTATGAGGAGAGCCGGGCAACTTCCAGCCGGATTGACGGCTGGCAGCATTCTCCCAGACTTGGCCGGTCCAGCGATCGCCCAGGAATCCGGTGGCGTTACTGCCGCCATCCCTATGCCCATTCAGGTAGTCATCGACGATGTGGGCTGGTGGAATGGGCACAACGGAAGCCAGCAGCAGGAACCCTTCCGCAGCGGGTTCGCGCGCAACCACGTGCCCGAGGACTATCAGGCCATTGTGGATCTGGGCCGCGCCCTTAACATGCGGCCCCAAGCCGCCATGATCCTGTGCGAGTGGGACCGCAAAAACATATTGCGCAAGCTTCCCACCGCCACCTGGATGGGCGCCAACTGGGACAACTCGAAATGGGTGGGGCCATGGATGGAGAAGGCCGCCGACATCATCCGGAATAACCGCGCCCATTTCGAGCTGATCATGCACGGAGTGGGACACGAGTACTGGACGGACGGGAAATTCACACGCGCCGAATGGGCCGAGCGCAACGGCACCATGCGCCCGCTCGATCAGGTGGAGGCCCACCTGGATGCCTATGCGGAGCTGCTCGATCAGAACCAGCTCGGGCCCTTCCCGGCCGCCTGGGTGCCCTGCGCCTTCTACCACGGCTTCGGCCCAGTCGGCGAGAGCAAGATCAGCGCCGCCGAGGTGGTCAAGAAGCGGGGCATCGAATACATAAATACCCCGTTCGGCATCATGGCCAACCGGGAAGCGGTGCAATACGGCCTGTTCGGCTTCGACGCCGGTGTCATCACGGTAAACCGCGGCGAGGATGCGCTGGGATGGACCTCCACTGGGGTGGCGCCCGCCCGCGCCGTACGTGGGCCCACGTGCGGTATGCACTGGCCCAACGTTCTGCACCCGGACCCCCAGCGCAACTCAGAAACCGTGGACGGTTGGGTGCGCTTCCTGCGGCCCTTCAACGACCGCGTGGATACCATGCTGGCGCCGGATTCCCTCTTCTTCCGCAATCAGCTCGTGCACAACGTCTGCACGCCGTTGACCGTGGCGGAGCGCACCGTGCGGCTCGATTTCACCAAGGTGGACGGCATGCTCGGCACCCTGGGCCGGAAGGAGTTGACCCTGCGGTTCAAGAGCCCGGCCCCGCTGCAGCTCCAATCCGCGACCATTAAGGTGGCATCGCAAAACGCCGAGAGGAAGGATGGCTTCGTTCTATCCACTGTGCAGCTGGAACGGATCCCCGGACGGGCGCAGGCCGAGCTGAAATTCACGCTCTAGCGCCGGCGACGGAGTGGCTGCAAGGGCAAGCGATACAACTCAATCGCTGTTTGCCTGGAACGATTCCTTATTGCGCGGCCAACGCCGCCGCCGAACAGCAGCAACATGATTCCCTTCAACCAACCAGCCAGTTTGAAGGCACTGGTCACGTCCGGCCTGCGTTACCGCCGTTTGATGCGGCACTGCGCCTTCGTGATCCATTGGAATCAAGTTGACGTCAACGAAGGCGACGGGTTTCGCAGATGCTGCTTGAGCGAATCCGCCGCCGGTTCCGCACCGACAGCAGGTCCGGACGCCCAAAAACAGAGCAGAATGATGGAATGATGCGATGGAGCTGGCCTGCGGCCATTTTTCACATTTCCGGCCCGGAGAGAGGTTTCTTCATTTGGATTAGCCCCTCGATCAATCGGTGCGGGGACAGTCACCGGCGTCCCCAATCCTCCGCTTCCCATTAGAATCAGTCATTGGGGTCTCCACTTAAGATGACTTTCCCCCTTTCGGGGACTATACTGAGACCACATCAAACAACGCCACACAGCAAACCGGAGAAAATCATGCCGTACAAGCATGAATTTCCCAACCGCTCAGATCTCCATATCGTCGTCATCAGGAATAGCGTGAACGTTCCATCCGGCCCGCGTGTGGCCCTTATCCTGGATTTTCATGAACGACCAGAGAGGGAGCCATGAGCCATCCATCGAGAGCAGGACGGCGTGAGCTTTTGCTCAGAACGTTGCCGGCGTGTGCCTTATGTCTGGGCTGCCCCAGCCTTGCAGGGATTGCGACCGCCATGCCCCAAAAGCCGAAAACGGCGATCGCCGGGAAGAAGTTCACCGAAAAAACCGACATGACCTGGGAGGAGCTTTTCAAGTTTACTTATGGATATGCCATCCCGATGATGAAGAATCTGTCCAACCAGATCGGCAAAGAAAAATTCCTCGATATGCTCAGGAAGGCCAGTTCAGAGGAATCTGTTCGTGAAATTGAAGCGGCATATCGTAGTCTGCCAAAACGGGACCTGGCGACTCTTACAGGAGAGATAAAAAAGCCGGGATCCATCTATCAACATACCCTGACTTATGAGTTTGTGAAAGACACCGAAAAAGAAGTCGATGTCAGGATCACCGAATGCCTGTGGGCCAAGACATTCCGAGAGGCCAACGCGGCAGATCTGGGTTACTCGATGATCTGCCACGGTGACATCGCAGCGACGAAAGCCTACAATCCCAAGATCACCATGAACCGGCCCAAGCTCCTCATGAATGGCGATAGCGAGTGCCGGTTTCAATATGTCATGGAGGTTTAAAGCGACAGGGGGCGGTACCGGGCCTCCTGCGCGACTGTGCCGGCGCAAGGCCGGGGATACAATCAGCCTGACCGCACTTCGGAAGGAGGAATTATGTTCTCGATCGTCCCCTTCGTGTTTTCCTTTCTTGCCGCCCTGGCTCCCCAGTCCGCGCCCATTGCCGACATCCAGGTTTGGGCAGTGCCGAGCATCCACAAAGTGAGGCCCGAAGATCCCGTCCAGTCAGATAACTTCATCTGGTCGAAAAAAACAAAAACGATTCAGATTGAGGGGGCGCGCAATGAACACGTGCCCTTCCAGGTTGTCGTTTCGGCACCTGCGCCGACGGCAAGGGAGGACAAAGCCCTATCAGGCCTTTTCGTCGAAGCCGGCGACCTGACGTCATCTTCCGGGCAAATCCCGCGAGATCGGATCCGGCTTTTTTTCGAGCACGTGATCCTCTGCTACGCCAAATCCGGCAAAGCGGGCGATACCGGCTTCTGGCCGGATGCCCTTGCCCCCCTGACGAATCCCTTCAGCATGGAGTCGGAGTTCCGTACCAAAGTAAAAAACCGGGCTGTCTGGATCGATGTGGTCGTTCCGGCCGATGCTTCCGCCGGAGAATACACCGGGAGCATCCTGGTGACCTGGGAAGGAAAAACCGTGGACCGGCTGACACTCCGGCTCAAGGTTTACGATTTCGTCCTCCCGGATGAAACGCACCTGGTCACCTACATGAACATCTCCCGCGGCTGGCTTCAGTCGGCCTACGAGCCAAGACTGTCCAAGGGGGAGCTCGAGCAGATGCTGCAAAAGTATTACGAGTTCATCTACGCCAGCCGCATGGAACCCTGGTTCAACGAGCCGCTCCAGCCCGGGATCACGGAGGCGCAGGACGGTGCTATCCAGGTTTCGTTCAATGAAGCTCTTTACAGCCACTACATGAACGATCTGAGAACCAAAAGAGTGCTTCTGGAGGCGGAGCCGGCGCAACTGCGTCCGGATGCCCGCCACGCGCTCTTTTCGGAGGATTTCAACCGGCGGAGCCGGTCCTACCTGTCCCAAGTCGCGGGTTACTTTCAAAAGCACGGCTGGTCGAAGAGGCTCGTATTCAACAGCCCCATCGACGAACCCAACAGTGCCGGGCAATTCGAAGAAACGCGCCGATGGGCGGGCCTGGTTCACGAGGCTGCGCCCGGAATCCCTTTCCTTGTGACCAAGTCGCCGGTCTCCAGCCACCCCGATTGGGGAACGCTCTCCGGGTATGCCAACAATTTCTCCATTCATGGAAATGATCTCAACAGCCCCGCGGTGAAGAAGGCGATTCGGGAAGAGCAGGCCAGAGGAGGCGAGATTACCTGGTATATTTCGTGCGACCAGGTTTATCCGCAGCCCAACTACTTCATCGACGCCCCGGCCATGGATCCGGTCATGGTTCCATGGATCACGTGGAAGTACGGGATGAATGGGATCCTTTACTGGGCGCTCAATTATTGGCCGCAGACCAAGGATCCGTGGATCAATCCAGTGACCTACCTGAGCGGGTTCCTGTGCAGCGAAGGATCGGTTCTGAACGGCGAAGGGTCCCTCCTCTACCCAGGAGAGCGGACTCCGCGCTACACCGGACAAAAAGCGGTGCCGGGCCCGGTCTCCTCCATTCGTTTTGAACTACTTCGGGAAGGGATTGAGGATTATGAGTACCTCTGGCTTCTCAAATCCAGGGGTGACGGGCAGTTTGCCGACGAAACGGTCTCGAGCCTGGTAGTGGACGTCAGTGCGTTTTCCCGCAACGTGGAGGAATTGCTATTGGCGCGCAGGCGCATGGCTGAACGCCTTTCCCTTCCCGCAGGAAAACAAAAGCCGCAAGGCCGCTGAGAGGCTCCGGCGAGGGATCAGGCAGAGGTCCAGGCTCCCGCGAATCCCCGATATTCCATGACGACTGTAATGCGAACTCTCCCCGTTTTCGCCCTGCGCCCGCCTTATTTTCGGCGCATGCCCTTCACCTGCACCTTGCCCCTGATAATTCGGTGGGCGGGTTTGCCGCCGATCATTTTGGAGCGGGCAAATTCAACGCCGCAGGTCGGGCACTTCATGTCGCCCTTGGTTCGATCTTCTGTAATGCCGTCCAGGAAGCATTTGACCAGGCCACCCGTCCCATATTTGGAATACTTATAGAGCAGGTTGCCGCACTTCAGGCAGCAGATGGAGATGGTTCGGAAATCGTTTCCCAATGCCGTTGTCTTCCTTAAACCGGCCAATGTCATGACGACCAGAGATGGCCTGGTGAAAGTGCCCGATTTCGGCCTTGCCAAGCTGACCGAATCACCTTCCGGCGAACTCGATAATACACCACGGCGCAGGATCTGGATCCAGTATCGGCATGAATGAACGCCTGTGTTGCGTACCTGTTGTATGCCAGGGGACAGTGCGATCTGGCGATAACGCAGCATCGGTATGCGATTGATCTCGATCCTGGCTGGTATTTTCCCCATTGGTTTCTGGCCATCGCGTACCAGCACCTGGGATTGTGCGACGAGGAGATTACCGAGGAACAACAGGCTTGTGAGTTTTCAGGGCGCAACGCACCCGCCCTGGGGATTCTCGGATTGGCGTATGGAATGGCGGGCCGGCGCAGCGATGCAAAAAACCAGTACAAAGCTGTCGCACTCACGTTGAGAGTTTTCGGGATGGAGATAGCCCGGTGCGTTGCGTGCGGGACCAGCCCTTATTGAGGCTGCTGCCTTAAAATCGTTTGCGATAAGTATCCTTGGCCTTCCAGGCGGCCTGCTGGCAGGATTACCAATAGATCCTCGATATTGCGGTTAAAATTCCAGGCCATCTTCAGAATCTCTCTTGCCGCAATCTTAGACACTGAAGTCCAGATCATTTTGCATTCTTCGGTATCGGGGTCAACCCGGATTACTACCACTCCGCGGCCCATCGTTTTGTGTCCTTCAGTGGCAACCGTCATTACTTCGGCTGCGTGGTCGGCTGTAATCCTTCGGAGTTTTTGGGCCGTTGTATGATCGATCATGCTTCCTCCTTGTGGGGTCGCCCTCGCGAGCGCCTCCGTTGGTCCCGTGCTATTCCGGGAAGTTGTTTCGACGTCAATGCCCGCGAGTCTTCAAACGGCGGGCCGTATCAACGCCGCGAGGTGTTCCCTGGCTGTTCGTAGTGGGCTTCCAACCAGACAGCGATTAGTGGTTGCAGGCTATTGGTCCGAATCTCCTACTAAGCCTCGGTCGGGACGGGTCGCACTTTTGCGGATCTTCCGTAGCGTCGTTGTTGACCTACTCATTATACACCCTTTCTGGGCCGCATACTCTCCGCAATCTTGGGAGATACGATCGAGGTCTTTTGGGCCATCTCCTGCAGGTCGCGCGTAAACTGCGCGAGGAGAGTGCTCGGAACTGCCGGAATCTGATCTCTGTCCGTTTTTTGTCCCTGCTACCCTACTGCGCGGCAGGCTCAAGCGCTCTCACTCATGGTCGTCATGCAAGGTTTTCGCAATCCCCCGACAAGATGAACCATGAGGCGGTATGTTGAACCGGCTGACAATCTCCGTCACTTCCGTGGATGGCGGCACCCGATCCATGACTTGCCGTAGCCGGCTCCGTTTCAGGAACTGCGCGGTTCGGCCGACACTTTTGCCTGCCCGTTATGTCGCTCGACCGGCAGTCCGTTCCTGAAACGGGGCAATACAAGACCAAAGATCCAGAGCATCATCACGGCGCAGAGCGCCGCCAGGGAGGGCGGAATTAACGGTGTGGACGCCGCCATCGAGCCTCGCCGGCAGTCCGCAGGGAGCGATCTTGCAGTTTTCCATTGTTGACCCGGACGAGGAGGGCAACACGAAGCGCCCCATCCCGATCACTCCGGCGGGGTCGGCGGCCAACTCGCTGGCCTCGTCTTCGCTGGATTAACAACCATGCGGGCATCTTCGGCTGCGGCCATATTGGAACATTTGCTGATGTGCCGCCTTTTTGGTTTCTCGGCTACTGGATTTTTTCGTAGACCCGGACATAATCCACCAGCATTTTTTGCGGGAAGATGGTGGTGGCATCCGGGTATCCCGGCCAGCTGCCGCCGACGGCCACATTCAGCAGGATGAAGAAATTGTGGTCAAAAACCCACCTTGTGCCCGAAGGTATGTCGGTTGATTTGACCGTTTTGTAAAGCGCGCCGTCGACATACCACCGGATCTGGTCCGACTCCCATTCAATCGCATAGACATGGAAATCGTCCATGAATTTGCCACCGCCGGGCAAAGCATAGAGCGCCCCGATGCCATTCCCTCCCGAATATCCCGGACCGTGTAATGTTCCATGCACGATGGACGGCTCCTTGCCGATGTTTTCCATGATGTCGATTTCCCCGCATGCGGGCCAGCCGACGGTAGTAATGTCGTCGCCCAGCATCCAGAAAGCGGGCCAGATCCCCTGGGTTCCAGGGATCATGATGCGAGCTTCAACCCTCCCGTATTTGTGTGAAAACTTCCCCTGGGTTTTCAGGCGTGCGGACGTGTAGGAATAGCCGGAATAAGATTCACTCTTCGCTTGAATGACCAGGGCTCCGTTCTGAATATAGGCATTATCCAGCCGGTTGGTGTAATACTCCCGTTCAGCGTTGCCCCATCCATTGTTGTTGCCCGTTTCCATGACCCATTTGGCCGGGTCGGGTCCAGTGTTGTCGGCCTGGTTGAATTCGTCGCTCCATGCCAGGTTCCAGGCCGATTTCTGGTTGATGACCGGCACGGCGGTGTACAGCCCGCGATCCTGGTTCAATGCCACGACCGCAAAGGTTTCGCCGGCCCCGGCGCTCAAAGTCATCGAGCCCCTGAAATTCACCAGGGACGAGGCATACTGGTGGAGAAAGCGCGCAATCTGGGTCTGGGGCTTGAGCGGATTCAGCTCTGCGTGCCTAATCGGAGCGATGGTGGAACTGCCATCCTCGGTGCGGACCGTAATGGTAATGTTGACGTTGGCGGCGCCGGGATTAGCGATGGCGAATCCGGCGTAGCGGGCGTTGGCGTCATCGTTGTTGATCGGGATGACCGCTGCGCCGACCGGCTGGGAGGCGAGCACGCCGGCGAGCGTGCTCGGAGTGCTGCCCTGGGTGAACTGGAAGGTCGCCACGCCGTTGGTCGATCCGCCTGAAGAATCAATTTTGGCCCAGCCGCTTTGGATGTCCTGGTCGCTGCTTGTCGCGGTCAGCACCCGCATTCCGCCCGGCGGCAACTGGAACTGGAACGATGATCCCACCGAGGTGCCGGAGCCGGAATCTGCCATCGTGACCCTGAGTGGCGCCCCTGCCTGATCGATCAATGTCAGTGTGCTGGAAGCGGCCGAATCGCCGGTGTTGGTGACCGTAAATACGGTGGAAGCGCCCGGCCCCGCCACGACATGGGCGAAGACCTGGGTGACCAAAGCTGCAGGTGCGGCAGGAAGAACCATGAGGCTGATCGAACTCGCAGGGAAGGTAGCGCTGAAACCGGCGGCAGTTACCGGCTGATCCGCGACCCGGGCAATGGCCTTCAGGTTGTCGCTGCTGTAGCGGTAAACCCTGGCGGGACCCGCTGGGGCAAAACCCGAAAGGGAAACAGTGCTGGCCAGGTCCGCGCTGCTCTTATTGATCAGCATGACCGTCAGGGCTGAATCGGAAATCCGGCGGGCGGCGAAAATGGACAGCTTGTCGGAATCCGAGCTCGAGGCGCGCACGCTGATGTCGCCAAACGATGCCCCGGCCTCGTCGTAATTGCGGTACATGCGAAAAGCATAGGCCCAGGGCTGATCCGATGCGTCGGGTCCCCATAGGGTCGCGACGTCGAGCTTCTCGCGGCCGAAAATGCCCAGAACGTCTGCCTGCGCCAGCGCCCCGTTCAGAGTCTTCATGGCACCCCAGTTGTATTCCGTGAGGGCGATTTTCGTGCCCGGATAATTGTTCTGCACCCAGTCGCGCATGCGGGGGATCAGCCTTACCTTGTCGTTGATCCAACTTTCGTCGATATAGTCCGGATCCCACAGAGCGCGTGTGGAGCGAAGGCGCAATGCCTGTGTCGATGCGTTTCCTGCGCTGTTGTCGGAAACGCCGGTTCCCTGCGGATAGAAGTGAAGATCCAGGTAGTCCAGAATGCGGGTGCCGTTTTTAGCTTCATAGTCGCGCATCTGCTGCAGATACCAATCCAGAAAAGGAATGCCCCCGTGGGCGCCCTGATCTGGAGTGGGATGCAGGTTCCACCATTGGTCGCTCGCGGTATCGAGGGCGGAGCGAAAATACGCCACCCATCCCCAGAGCACGGGGCCGAGAGTCAGGGCGGAGGGATCTGCCTGTTTGATCGCGGCGGCGTAGGCATAGGTCCGGTCGCGCATTTCGTCATAGCTGGTGGGCGAAGGGTGAGCATCGCGATGCGTCGAGTTCCAGAGCATCGGTTCGTTGTCCAGGTTGTAGAACCGGACGCCGCCTTTGGCTGCCGTTCCATAGCGACCCGCAAGGTACTGGATCCACTCGCGCACAAATTCGGGGCCTATGGCCAGGCTGGTGTCCAGCGGATCGTTCCCCGTCAGTTTGGTGGTGCCGTCCGATTTAATACCGTTGCCGCAATCCTTCCAGTAAGGATCCACCTGCTGCTGGGGACCATACTTTGCGACACTGAAGCCGCAGCTGCGCAGGTTCGGGGTCCAGCCGATCAGAGGAACGGTGATGATGCTGTCGGTGCCGGTTCGCACGTTCTGATCAATGAAAGTGTGGACAGCCGAATTCTGAGGCAGATTGGTGGCATTGTTCTCCGGAAGGTTTTCGAAATACCAGTCGCTGCCGCGGTTGGACATGTTGGTCTTCCAGTTGTAGCGTGTGGTAGCGTTTCCGCCCCATCGCCGGACCGGCAGCCGCAGTTCACGGGCCAGGGCTTCCTCAGCGAAATTGATTCCGTAGATGTAAGGGCTGATCGGAGTCAGTCCTGCGGCGGCATCCACCTGAAGCGCGGGGCCGGCATCGGCGATCGCTGCGGATGGTGCAATTCCGGCTGCAGTCACAAATATGAGCAGAACCGGGCAAACTGAGGATATCATAGGCTACCTCTCGGGCTTTTCGGTCATTCTATCCGCACGCGGCCGATCCAGCAAATCGAACTTGTTTTGCGCAGATTGTTGAGTGGGATCCGTCATACAAGTCGACAGCGATCATGGCGATCATCGTGCCGACGTTGCGAGGCTTTTATTGCATCACCTGAAATCCAGCAGCGGCATTTCCCCGATCCAACCGGCCGCGCCTGCGGAAGGGGCATATGCACCATTATTCCTTCGATCGCTCTCGCGTCTGGCGCATGCCAGCGGTGGATGCAGAGCCGGAACGATTTGGGTTATGGCCCCTGGAGCGACGGAATGTCATTTGCTGTGCACTGATCTGGGTAGCTTTCCAGGATTCGTCGCGTCCCAGTACGCAGCGCATCAATTCGGCGACGCGCGGTGCCATGCGCCGGGCAGCCCTGGCGTTGAGAAACAGGGC